>JACKPW010000001.1 GCA_024233215.1 Verrucomicrobiales bacterium
TTGCTTAGAGACCAACTCCCGGTTGAGGAGTGCGTTACGAACGTCCGGCGGTACCTCTTCATGGGCGGGTACTTGACGAGAGAGGCGTTCGGTCTAGCGCTGTTCCAGCGGCAGGACTCTTGGGCTTGGGTGAAGGGCCAGCCCGTCAAGCGCGAGACAGTTAGAGGCGACATCGAGTTCTTCAAGTACAGCAGTCTCTTCGACAGCAAGATATCTGCGGCATTCGCTGAGAGGTATGAGCGCGAGCTTCAAGCACTCACTCAGGCTGCCGCTGCACTGCCGCAGATCCCCGCAGAGCTCCTACTCCGTGCCTTCGCGCTTTTCGACAGCCGCAACGTTCTTGCTCTCCAAGTGCTCCGCCAGTTCTCAGATCGGCAGATCGATCCAGAGATCTTCCTGGGCGTGCTTGAGACAGCGAAGCGTCTCTGCCACGCAAGGCGCGAAGGTCACCTCATTGGAACGGGGATGGCATTGGCGTCCCAGGAGAGACTTGCGGGGCTCCGAGAGAGGTACCCCGACGCGGTTGGCGCGCGGGTCGATGGGCTCAGTCTTCTGGCCAGGAAGGCTGAGGATGTCAAGGAGAAGGTGATCAAGGTGGATGGGAAGGAGAGAGCGTATCTCGTGACGCAAGCGGCGGAGGAAGATCATGGTCGTGACGAGGTCTATGTGGTCGACCTGAAGGCCTGCACCTCCGGCGAGCCACAGGTGGTCGGTGCGAATCGCGAGTGGTCCGCTCTGGCTCAGCTTGGTCCCGCAATCGCGGTCGAGCCGGATCCGTCTGGGCGGCTGCGGGTCTTCGCGGGTGGCTGGCAGATAGCGGAGTATCGAGGAAGTAACTGGTGTAGAGCGGATCATCAAGAGATGCGCAGGGATTTCTGTCATATGGCCAGACTCACCAGCGTTGCGGAGCCTGTCATGCTGAGTCTCTTGAGTAAGCTCATGCTCGCATCGGACCGGCATGTAGGTCTCTCTGTCTTGATCGAAGGAGAGGGATCTGTACTTGAGCATTGTCACAGCAAGACCATGGTCTCGGAGGCTGCCGATGCTGCAGTCCTGCAAGGCACACCGCTCGACAGGCTATCTGATGAGAGCTTTCTCAATGCGGTCGCGGGAGACAACTCAGTGATCGTTAGTCGCAAGGGCATGGTCCTAGCCTACGGTGCTGCTCTCGCTCCGAGAGAAGACACGGAAGTAAGCCTGATTGAGGGTACCGGCTCAAGGCACTTGCACCCGCAGAAGATCACGAAGGAAACAGATGCGATCGCGTTCGTCGTGTCTCAGGACGGCCCAATCACGATCTTCGTGAAGGGCGTCCCAATCCAAAGGTACCTCTTGTGACAGGCTTTGGAGCGCATCGTCCATGATAGGGGGTGCCAACAAAGTAGTGCTGCTGATGCAGCACCCGCCGCTTCGCTTTGGGTGCCGCACAGCAGACCACAGCGTTCGCCTCTGGCGTCCTTCTGGCCGAAGGCAGGGAACGGGGGAACCCATGCAAAGGAACGTAAAGACGTCAAGGATTGCGATCAGGGGGCGGAGCGAGGGGATGTAGGCGAGCAATCGCTCGGCGTGGGCGTGCGGGAAATCTGATACTCCCATTTGATACTACTTGCCCGATTTGGTGCCAATTCGGGCGAATTCAGGATGAGAGGGGAAAGGTGGAAGGCGTTGGTGCGCAGACTGTAGAGGACTTGGGAAGACTCAGGCAAACAAGTGTTTCTCAATTTCGAGTCAGGTGCCTTCAACCACTCAGCCACCCTTCCTGCCGATGGGTTGCCGATCTGGGGAGCAGACCGTCCGGCAATTGTGATCGCACGGGCCGGCGACGCTGCCAAGCGCAATTGGCGGGTGCTGCGATAAGTGGGCGATCGTGGTCAATGGGCTCACTGCTCAGGCATTAGCAGCGGCTTGGGGAGGGCCTTTGCCTGGCGGCAGACCCACTCGTGTTCCTGCGTGTCGGGATCGATGAGCGCCACCAACGGGCCGGTGTCCACGATGGCGATCATCTCCCGAGGCCTTCCAAGTACTTGGGATTGGTGGCGAGGTCACGCTTGCCACGCCCACGCCGCGCTCAGACCCGTTTCAAGACCGGCAGTGCCACGTCGTACGCCGATTCCCCGGGCGGCAGCTTGGGCAGATCCAGCGGGAGCGTGTGGTCCGGCAGTTGCTTTTCCAGACATTCCCGCACCAGGGAGGATTTTGTGGTCCGGCGGGCGCGGCTTTCCTTTTCGAGCCGGGCCAGAAGTCGCTCTGGCAACTTGAGCGAAATCGTCGTCATGCGGTCACGGTAATACCCGCCACCGTGTCGGGCAATACCGCATTCAACCGGCGATCGCGCTGCCGGGTTTGGGGTTTGCCGAACCCGGAGGGTTCAAAGCCATTAGCCGGTGGTCGAGCGAGGGACGAGCGATACCACCGGAAACCGGTCGGAACGGCCGCCGCATCCCGAAGGGATGCCAGCTTGGGCCAGGGTGCGATCCCGTCGGGATCGGGGGGGGCGGGTGTGGGGTCCGGGGGTGTCGCTTCGCTCAACCCCCGGCTAATCGCTTGAATCCCTCCGGGATGGCGAGGTCCGTTGGCAACCGGTCCGGTTTTCGATCAGGCGAATGTGGTTGGTCTGAGGCAACTGCTCGCTACTCCGCCGCAGGGCCTCCCATGAGGTGAGAAGCACCGCCCGCAACATGAGTTGCTGCTCGGCGGGCCGGAGCGCGGCCAGAGCAGTCCGCAGGCCCCCCATGGCCGCTTCGGCGTGGTCTTTTCCGACCAGTCGGTTAGCCAAACACCGACGGTTTTCCGAACAGGATCACGGCGGAGTTCAGAATCTGGCCGTTCTTCCGCAGCGACAGCTTGTCCAGGATGTCGCCAATGTCCCGGCCCGTAGATTCCGGCAGTCGGCCTTCCTCGATGCCCAGCCGAACCGTCTTGAGGATCTCCTCGCGATCAAGGTGCCTCAGGCTGACATCGGAAGCGGGGGTGTTCTCCCAACGAGACCGGCCGTGGGCACGCTGCAGGAGTAGTGTTTCATAGCGAGCCTGCGGCATCACCGACGCCGTTGATCCCACCCGTTGATACGGGCGACCATCGAAGACGTAGGGGCCGGTATCCGCCACAGCAGGAACGGAAAGCACGAGCACTTCCAGACCTTCGGACACGCGAACGCGCTCCTGGGAGACCAAGGCGGGCGGCTCGAACCGGGCGAGCATCGCGGCAATGTCCCGCAACATGGAATCACTGACTTGCTGCCCAACAATCCGGCCATCCGGTGTGATGCCGACGAACACACGTCCGCCCTGGCCATCAGGACCAGTGAACAAAGTCAGCGTAAGCCGTTAGATTGTAGCGCAGATCTCCGAATCTGCTGTATCGCGGATTTCCCAATCCGCCAGCGCTGGAAGGTTCGGACGGTCTGCCGAATTGAATTCGGCGATACGGCAGATTTTGGAAATCTGCGCGACGACTTTGTCACTGGCCCTGGGTTTCGCCCCCCACTTCCCGAGTTCATCTCTTCACCAAGGGGTTGCGGACCTTGAGTTGCGGGAAGGCGGAGAAGTCACGATCGGCCGACCACAATTCGCGGACGCCGTGGTGCAGGCAAAGGGCAGCGATGCGGGCGTCGTGGATGCGGGGACCCTGCAGCTGTGCCGCCGTTGCGAGCCTTCGCAGCTTCGCGAAGTAGCCGTCGCTTTCGGTGATCAGATGCAGATTGCCACCGGCCAGCCAGGCGTCCACACACGCAAAACTCGTCGCCAGCGGTGTGGGCACCTTGAAAATCCTAGGATGGGTCACGATCGCCACGAACTCGTGGATGCAGGGCCAGGGAATCACCCATGGCGCGGACTGCGTGCGCAGGGATTCGATCAACTCCTTCGCTGCCACGTGGAAGGGGCTGTCCGAACGATGCGAATAGACCAGGATATTGGTGTCGACTGCAATCATGCGCCGCGCCCCCGGTAGATCTCGTCGCCGATCCGATCCCAGTTCCACTGCTTGAATTCGTCCGTCGGCCCGCTCCCATCGAAGGTGACCAGCGGCGGTAGCGCGGCGGGCTTGGAGAGATGCTTGCCGGCAATGACGAGGCGGAGACCCGCCTCTGTCAACGCGCGGAACGACGTCTTCTGTTCGCGCGCAAGACGTTGGGTCCGCTCGAACAGATCGTCGGCAATTTCAATGGTCGTCTTCATAATATGGGTAGCCATACTGTCATCAATGGCGGACCATATCAACCGGATTCCTCGATCCCAGCGTTAGCCGGGAGCATCACAGAGCGGGTCGGAGGAATCGTAGTAGCCGTTGGCGTCAAAGCCATTAGCCGGTGGTCGAGCGAGGGACGAGCGATACCACCGGAAACCGGTCGGAATGGCCGCCGCATCCCGAAGGGATGCCAGCTTGGGCCAGGCTGCGATCCCGTCGGGATCGGGGGGGGCGGGTGTGGGGTCCGGGGGTGTCGCTATGCTCAACCCCCGGCTAATCGCTTGAATCCCTCCGGGATGGCGAGGTCCGTTGGTAACAGGTCCGGTTTTCGATCAGGCGGATCTGGTTGGTCTGAGGCAACTGCTCGCTACTCCGCCAGCCCAACCGCAGTGTCCTGAACTTGACGCCCTTGCCCGCAGGGGCTGGCGATTGGGGCGTACTGGGGTCCGGAGCCAAGGCGGAACCGCGTTGGAGTTCTCGTGGCAACCAAGACGGTTAGAGCGTTCGACCATGATGGCCACCAGCGGGCGGGCGTCCACGATGGCGAGCACTTGTGGTACCGTCGCGCTGGGTGAGGAGTTTGGCGGCGCGCTGTCGGACCCCCTTGTCCGGATCTTCTTCGGCGAGTGCTTCGAGCACGCTCCGGCGTCCCAGGGCTTGGGCCAGAGCCGCGGCGGCTTTGCGCACATCGGCCCGTCTTGCCTGGCGGGCAATCCTCAGCGCGGCTTCGGCCTGGGGGTGAGTCGGGTGGATGACCAGCCAGTCCAGCAGGCCCAGCGATTGCCATCGCACCGCATCGTTACCAGCGGCGTTCGGAAGGGCTGAAAGGAACATGCTGATCCTGTCATCCCGCCCGGGCTCGTCAAGCTGCTGAATCCACCAGGGCACCAAGGCGCGCAGATTGGTCTCCCAAAGGGAGGTTCGGAAGCTCTCCACGGCCGCGGTGACGCGGTCGATCCGGAGTTCGACACGCGAGGTGCGAAGGAGCCGTCGGTCGTCGGCGTCGAGCGCAATCACCAGGTCCTCCTCCGGCAACCGCACCTCCGGCAGCAGCCCGGCGAGCGGGTAACGACGCACCGCGTCCAAGCCTTGTCCGATCACGGATTGGACGGCCGCCATGCATTCGGCACCCACCTCCTGCATGAGCGCCGTGAGAATCTCCGGCACCCGGAGGGTGAGCCCTGTCCTTCGGCGCACATCCTCCCACGGGATCAGGAGTGTCGCCCGGAGCATGAGCGGTTGCTCGTTCGGCCGGAGCGCGGCCAGAGCCGTCCGCAGGCTCCGAATGGCCGCCTCGGCGTGATCCTCGCCGGCCAGCCGGTCGTGGGTTCGGTACCCGAAGCTCGAGTGCTGCTCCAGCATTCGCAGAAGCAAGGTGGCGGCCCAAAGCCGGCGCGGCGGGATGGGGTCGCGGGTCAACAATTCGATGAATCCCACGTCCTGCAATCGGTTTCTTGTCTTCGTTTTCATGGCCTGTTGCGCCGCCGGGGGCTGGCCGCCTCGGGGGCGGCTACCGGGTGCAGGTGGCTTCAGCTTTGGCCATCGCCTGCCGCTGGGCGGGCGTGGCTTGGCGGCGGGCGATGACGAGCATCTTGTCGTGGCCGTAGCGGTAGTGGTTTGAAAGCAACTCCAGGATGCGCTCGGCATATTCCTCCGGCGTGGCGGTGGCCGAGAGGACCTTGAACCAGGGCGGCAACACGTTGTCCCAATCGACACCGACTTGCCACGAACCGCCTTCGTCCGCGAAGAAGATGACGTCATCGAGGCACTCATCAATGTGGTCCAGCAGGCCGAAGAGGATGTCGAAGGCCAGGCGCACCTCGCTTGGATCACTCTTCCTAGCGTCGCGCACACAGCGATTGAGTAGCCGAAGACAATCGGCGATCCAGGCGCTTGTTCCAGTGGATTTCTGCGTGGAGTTCTTCCCGTTGACGTCGAACGATTCGTAGTAGCCGCCCGTCCGACTGGCCTTCTCGAATCGCTTCACGTCGGCGAGCAGACCCGAATCGGTTGCGCTTTCCGCATCCGGGCGCAGCTGCTCCGGGTCGAGGTAGCCCTTCGCGAGCTTGTAGAGTTTGGCCGGGGGCAGAAGATCGATGGCTTCGCTCAGCAGGTAGAAGATGTATTCGTTGCTCAGGTTGCGAATCGCTGCGCGCAGCTTGTCGCGGTCGATCTGAATGGAGGGGCGAGACTTCACAGGGGCATTCACAGGTTCTTGATCCGACCCAACACGCCGGGCCGACGCCGATGCTGTTCCCGGAAGGCGGCGAGTCTCTCTTGAAAACCGGGGGTTGCGCCCTCCTGCACGTGGGCGTCACGGAGTTCCTCCAGTTTCGTGGCTGCCTCGTCGTAGGCGGCGGACGTCCTCTGATCCACGAGTTCCTCCACCCGGGTCCAGATCGCGTCCGCCCGTTGCATGACGGCGGCCAGATGTTGTCGCCGTGCCTCGGCTTGTCGCTGTCGCCTTTCTCTTGCTGATTCGGCCTCCTGGTCAAGCCGCGCCCGGCGGACTTTAAGGATCCGGCTGGCGAATTCTACGCAACTCAACGACGGGCCGGAGCTGGGGTCGGGCTGCGTATAGGTCAATCGATTCAACTCCGCCATCACGCTCGATCCCTCGCCGTCGGCAACGCGTTCGAGCAGCGTTCGCATCTGGGCGACGGGCATCTCTTCGAGAACCTCGGAGATGGGGATGGGTTCGGGAGGAGGACCCGGAGAGAACTCGGCGGCCACGGTGAGCGCATCCGGATCGACCGCGAAGTGTTTGAGGAACACCGTCAACGCGGTGGTGAGGCGGTTCAATCCGGCGGGAATGGGCGGCATGAGGACGCCTTCATCCGCGGGATCGGTCCATTCGTCCGGGTCGAAGTCAGCCAGCCAGGCGAGAAACAACGAGCGGTGGTCGCCGCGGATCAGGTCCTCGCGGATCGGGAGTAACCGGTCAAGAACACCCTCGCCTTGCTTGTCCCACCAGCCGCCGTCCTCGTTGTGTTCAAACCAGACGAGCCGCCGGTTTCCGAGTTGTTTGGTGGTGAGGGTGTCCTCGTACTGGTCACCGCCACGAAGATAGGGCTCGATGGCCTCCGCGCTCAGGCAGCCTTCCGGAAGGGCCAGCACCAGGCGGGCCGTCGCCCAGTTCGCGATGAAGAAGTGGGCGTCGTAGTACTTGAGCAGGGTGGCTTCGCTGCCCTTGAAACTGCCGAAATGGTAGACGTTGCGCCAGCTCAGGCGGGACACCTCGGCGCGGCTGGAGCAGCCCTTGGCGTAGTTCAGGCCTTCGTCGGAGATGGGCCCGTCGATCGCCGCGAATTCGTAATACTGGTATTCACTCATTGGGAAAGGCACACGGCGTCTCGCCGCAGCGCGGGAGTTGTGCGGTGGACTGCTTGAACTCCACCGTTCCGGACTTGCCCGAGGCAACGATTCTCTCTGATTCGGCCGGTTGCACCGCGTCTCGCTTGTGTCAGTGACTGCGACCCACATCATGAACTCGCGCCGGTGTCTCGTCCACGCAGTTCCTCGCGTCGGTCGCTAACGGCGCACCGTGGTAGCTCTTTTCGTGCCGGGTCGGTACCGCGTCAGCTTTGTCAAGTGCTGCGCGCTGGGCCGGCATGGCTTGTCTGCAGCGCGGATTGTTCGATCTCGCCTTCGTAATCGTCAGCCTCATCGTAATCACTTGGACCACGTCTTTGATCAGGAGAGGCTGGATGTTTTCCGCTGCCGGAGGACTGATCACGTCAGCGTGGACATGGGTACAACTACTGCAACCATTAAGCCATACTTTGACAAGAGTCCCTGGCTCCACTATCCTTTTGGCTTGGGAAGTGATCGTAAACAAGGCGTCCTGAAAAGGTCCCCAGACAATGGGAACCGGACGCAGCCGAGATCCTGAATTGCCTGATTGGCATCATGGCAGGGGCCGTTGTTCACCTGTCGGTTTGGGTGATGCGGTGTTCCGACTCAACCCGCTGAGGCGGGTTCCCCGATCGCCCTGAAACCGGTTTCCTGTGGGTTTGTGAACGAAACATGACGACTCTTGACCACGTGGCTGGGATGGTGAAGTGGCTTGTCCTGGGTGTCGGTTGCCTTGGGGTGGCGGACCTGTCCGGGTTGGCGCGGCAGCTGAGCTATGAGGGCACCCTGCTGAACAAGAACGACTGGTCGGGGAACTTCCCGGAGGGTGCGGCGTTCTCCGTCAGCGTTGAACTGGACGACTCCCTGTCCGACCCCACGCCGGGGAACCCGGATTACGCGCTCTACAACCATGCGCTGGGAGCGGTCACCGTGAGCGTGCCCAGCGCCGGATACTCAGTTGCCGGGACCGCGTTCAATGGTGGCCAGTTTATCATCGATCGGCAGGCGCGGCTGAACGAGCCGTCGGTAGTCGCCAAGTTCGAGGTCACCGACGAATCCCTGCACTCACTGCTCAGCCTTGAGGTGCGGTTTTTCCAGAAGACCGGTTCGCCACCACCTTCGACGGCGCTCACGCAGGCGTTCGACATTGCCGCGTTCCGGTGCATCGATTTCACGATCAAATCCCGCAACCCGGACGACCAGGGCAGCGACATCAGCGGCTTCGGTTGGGTGCGGTCGGGTCCCATCACCGTGGCCGCGGCCCCGCCGGCCCCGGTCCGCCCGGGCGGCTACCGGTTGATGATGGATTTTGGCGACAGCCTTTCGGCATCGAAGGACCCTGACCAGTCCACCACGGGGGATCCCGATTACTTCGACGGGGGCTACTCCAACGGCCCGGTGTGGACGCAGTATTTGTCCTGGCTGATGGACATTCCCTACCGGGAGGACCTCAATTTCTCGCGGTTCGGCGGGTTCATCCTGCCACCCACGGCGGAACTCACCCGTCTTCCCACCGATCAATGCCTGGCGACCGCGTGGTCGAACTCCTCCCTGCTGGTGGGCATCTTCGCCATCGTGTTCGACGATGGATCGCCTTCGGCGCAGGCAGCGATTGGGGGTGGGATCAACCTGATCGACCACGATTTCCTGCTCACGGCGGAGCTGGTGCACGCGCTTGGCATCCGTGACCTGTTGACCATTGGCACGGCGGACATCGGTGTCGCCCCGGGGATGGCGCCCTACCTGCCCACCCAGGAGCTGAAAGACAAGCTCTCGGCGTACGTCAGGGTGCGCAATGCCGAGATGGCGGCGTACGTCACGGAGCGCTTTCCCAGCCTGTTTCCGGGCATGCGCACGACGGATGTCGATCCCAATGCCTACCTCGACGAGATTCTGGCCGATCCCTCCTCGTTTGGGTTCTCCAACATCAGCGATTCCGTGGTCGACGGCGGTCCCAATGGCAGTCCGCCAGCGCTTGCTGACAAGTCCTTCGAAGGGCCGGGGGCGGACTACTTCTTCTGGGGATCGATCGCGCCCACCACCAAGGTCCACGCCCAGTTGGCGGGAAGACTGTACGACGATCATTTCGACACCGGCGATGCCCGCCACGATGCCTTCCGCGCGAAGATCGTGAATCTGACCGGGGAGAAGGTCTGGGTTTTCGGCGGGAAACCACCGGCTGCCACGTCCCTTGAACTCCGGCGCGCCGGTGCGATCCCCTTTCGCGGCGGCATTGTCGAGCGGGCGTTCTCCACCGTGGATCCCTGTACCTTCCACGCCGTCGACCGACCGGCCGGCGATCAGTCCTTCTACCAATTCCACGCGGCGCCCTGAAGCCGGAGGAGTTTCTGGCCGGGCAGGGAAACCCGGGGCGACGTTCGGAGGTCCGGTCCGGTTCTCCTCCCATCACTGTCATTCTTTAGCACCCGTTTGCTTGGAACTTGTCCAAGCCCGTTCGGGGGGCTAAATGTCCAATTGCGCCATGACAAGACGACTCTTTCCGTTGCTGCTCGTGCTATTGGCAAGCGTGCTGACTCCGGTGTTGCTGCCTGCCGGTTCGTTCGCTCTGGTTCCCGCCCCGCGAAAGGTGGTTGCCGGGGATGGGGAGTTCCGGATCGACCCGCAAGTGACGGCGATCTGTTATCGCGACGATCGCCTTGCGTTCGGGGCGGCCTGGCTGGCGGGGCAGCTTTCGCGGGCGTTTGACCGGGAGATGGAGGCGGTTCGGGTCGAATCGGCACCCGCCCGGGATTCGGTTCTCCTGGAACTCGCCACCGGGCACGACCTTCCCCCGGCAGAGGGCTATCGCCTGGAGGTGACACCGCAGGGAGCGACCGTTTCGGCGGGGGATCCCCGGGGAGCCCTTTACGGGGCGGTCACCTTGCTGCAGTTGGGGCCGGCGGAGGCGTTTCGGAACCTTGCGTTGTGTGACTCGATCCCGGGCGCCGATCCGGGGGAGGAGAACCGGCAGGGCCCGCGGTGGCATCGGGTCCAGTTTCCGCCGCCCGCACCGATCAAGGTGTTCACGATTCCATGCGTGTCGGTCGAGGATGCCCCGCGTTTTGCGTGGCGTGGCCTGCTGATTGACCCCGCCCGATTTTACGTCTCCCTCGAGGAGATGAAGCGGTATGTGGACATCATGCTGTTGCACAAGCTCAACACCCTCCAGATCCACCTGACGGATGGCCAGGGCTGGCGGATGGAAATCCAGGGGTTCCCCGCCCTGATGACCACCGGGGCGCTCGGTGTCGGAAATCAACCGGGGAATGTGCGCGTGTATCCGCGAGCCGGATCCAAGCCGGGAGGCTGTTACTATTACACGCAGGCGGAGTTGAAGGACCTCGTGGCTTATGCTGGGGATCGAGGCGTGACGATTGTGCCCGAGATCGAGATGCCGGGACACACCGGGGCGTTGTTGCGGAGTTACCCGGAGTTGCTGTGCCAGGGGAGCGGGGAGATCAAGCCGGGCAATTCCATCTGTGTGGGGCAGGAGCGAACGTATGAGGTGCTGTCGGCGATCCTGGATGAAGTGATGGCGGTCTTCCCGGGGCGTTACATCCATCTTGGGACGGACGAATGCTGGCGGGGGAACTGGGAGCACTGCACTCATTGCCGGGCGAAGATGCGTGAGCTCGGGGTGACGAATACGCTCGCCCTGCACGGCTACTTCGTGGAGCGAATGTCGGCGTATCTCCGGTCCAAGGGGCGAACCGCAGCCGGGTGGGACGAGATCTTCGAGACGGGAAACAAGCCGGGGATTCTCGGCATGTTCTGGCGCGGGCATTCGCCGGAGGCCGTGCGCCTGGTGGAGCGGGCGGCGAAGCAGGGGCAACTGCTGGTCATGACCCCGACCACCCATTGCTATCTCGATTACCGGCAGGCCGAGGACTTGAGCAACGACCCTCCGGGTCTGGGGAACAGTGTGGTCTCACTCGAGAAGGTGTATGGCTTCGAGCCGATCCCGGATTATCTGGCGCCGGAGTTGCAGCGGAACGTCGTGGGGTTGCAGGGCAATCTGTGGGGGGAGGTGTTGTTCAGTTACCCGCAGATGTTGTATCAGACGTGGCCCCGTGCCTGTGCACTGGCCGAGGTGGGCTGGTCCAGCCCGGCAGGCCGCGATTACGGCGAGTTTCTCGAGCGGCTGAAACAGGCCCATCTTGATCGACTGCGGGCTGCGGGCGTGACGTTTCGGGAGCCGGGCCCGGAAGATGCGGGCCGCCCCTGATCCACCGAATGCGCAGGCAATGGGACGTTGAACCCTCCGTTGGCGGTTGACGGTTCATGGAGAGCCCGGCCCGCAGGATTGGGGCGGTTGGTGACCGGTTCCTCGCCTGGCGGGTCCGTCGAACGCCGAATCCAGGGCTGACCCGGTTCACTTGAGCCTTGCTGCGCGGGGCGGGTCTTCCCGACACTCTGCGGCATGAGAGCGATGCGGAAATGTGCGGGTTGGATTGGTCTTTCGCTGGTGTTGGCGGGGTGCGTGCCGGGGGTCGTGGCCGGTTCCGCGGAGGCGGCGTTTGCTGAGTTGACGGCACGATATCTGGATCAGGCGCCGGGGTTGTCACCGGTTCAGGCCACGGGGTGGGGCGATCACCGGTTCGATCAGAAACTCGATGACCTCAGCCCGGCTGCCCGGGAGCGCGAGCGGGGGTTTCTGCGGGAGATGCTGAACGCCCTGGACCGGGTCGCGGTTTCGGACTTGCCCCGGGCCGGGCAGGTGGATGCCGCCTTGCTGCGCGAACACCTGGAGTCCGGCCTCTGGCATCTGGACGTGTTCCAGGAATGGGCCTGGAACCCGGTGCAATACACCGGGTTGGCCGGCGGTTCGATCTACAACCTGATGGCGCGGGAGTTCGCACCGCTGCCCGAGCGGCTGCGGTCGGTGCGGGCGCGACTGGAACAGTTCCCACGGTTTCTCGAACAGGTCCGGTCGACGCTGGAACCGGCGCGGGTGCCCCGGGTGCATGCGGAGACGGCGGTCAAGCAGAACCGCGGAGTGCTATCGATCATTGAAGAGATGGTCCTGCCGCAACTGGGTGCCTTGGAGCCGTCGGAGCGCGGTGAGTTGGAGGCGGCGATCAAGCGGGCGAGGACGGCGGTGGAAGCGCATCAGGAGTGGCTTGAGCGGGAGCTGTTGCCGGCGGCGAAAGGCGATTTCCGGATCGGTGCGGAACTCTTCGATCAGCGGCTGCGTTTTGCTCTTCAGACATCGCTCACGCGGGCGGAGGTGCGGCAGCGGGCCGAGTCGGAGTACGAGCGGGTGCGGCTGGAGATGTTCCGGGTGGCGCGGGAGGTCTACCGGAAAGAGTACCCGGAGACCGAGTTCCCGCGGCGGCCGTCGCGGGCATACCGGCAGGCGATTATCCGCGCGGCGCTTGAAGTGGCGTATCGACGGTTGCCGTCGCGGGACGCGGTGGTGGAGACGGCGCGCGAGCAATTGGCGGCGGCCACGGAGTTCATCCGGCGCAAGGGCTTGGTGGAGTTGCCCGACGACCCGGTGGAGATCATCCTGATGCCGGAATTTCAGCGGGGGGTTTCCGTGGCCTACTGCGATTCGCCGGGGCCTTTGGACGCGGGGCAGAAGACCTTCTACGCGGTTTCCCCGATTCCGGACGACTGGACCTCGGAGCAGGTCGCGTCGTTCTTGCGGGAATACAACTGGTATTCGTTGCAGGACCTGACCATGCACGAGGCGATGCCCGGGCACTACCTGCAGTTGGCGCACGCGAACCGGTATCCGTCGAAACTAAGGGCACTGCTCGGGTCGGGGACGTTCATCGAGGGGTGGGCGATCTACGGGGAGAAGATGATGCTCGAGGCGGGCTACCTGGAGGGGGATCCGCTGGCGCGTTTGATCAACCTGAAGTGGTATCTGCGGGGGATCACGAATGCCCTGATGGATCAGGCGATTCATTGCGACGGGATGACGCGCGAGGAGGCGATGAAGCTGATGCTGGAGGGTGGATTCCAGGAGGAACGCGAGGCGGCCGGCAAATGGGTGCGGGCCCAGCTGACCTCGACCCAGCTATCGACCTACTTCGTCGGGTTCCAGGAAGTGACGGACCTGCGGCGGGAGGCCGAGGCGGCGTGGGGCGATCAATTCACACTGCGCCGATTCCACGACCGGGTCCTGGCGCACGGTTCTCCGCCGGTGCATTTGCTGCGGGGGTTGGTGCTGGATACCCAGGGCAGCCCTTGAGTTGGGTGCCACGCCTTCAACATCGGTTCTCCGGTGTCGGTGTCCCACAGGTTGTAGGATCCAGGGCGAGCTATCGGATCCAGGGCGAGCTTGCCTGAACCTGGAAAGCCGTTGAACGATCCGCTTGATCGGGCGCGGGACCGGGAGTAGTGGTGGGATCGTATCATGCCAGAGATCACGGACACGCCTCCTCCGGAAATCCGCGCCGAGCACGCGGCGTTGAGTGCGGCCCTCACGGCCGGTCTGCCGCCCAAGCACGTCGACAACAACCTGGTCATCGCGAGCTGGAACATCCGCGGTTTTGGGGACCTCACCAAGAAGTGGACCGCGGATCCCGGGGACACCCCGAAGCGCGACCTGCGATCCCTGCTTTACATCAGTGAGATTGTCTCGCGGTTCGACGTGATCGCGATTCAGGAGGTGAAGGGCAACCTGCGTGCCCTGCGTCACATGCTGAGATATCTCAACCGGATCGACGATGTGTGGTCGCTGATCCTGACGGATGAGACGCGGGGCGACGCCGGGAACAACGAGCGGTTGGCGTTCGTGTTTGACACGCGCCGGGTGCGATTGTCGGGGTTGGCGGCGGAGTTGGTGGTTCCCACCGATGGGGAGGCGGACCTCGTGGCGGGGTTCCAGAATCAGTTTGCCCGGACGCCGTATGCGGTGGCCTTCAAGGCCCGGGGCCGGACGTTCATCCTGGTCACATTGCACGTCCTGTTCGGCGCCGACGCCGCCGGGCGCATTCCGGAACTTCAGGCCATTGCCGCGTGGCTGCGCAGTTGGGCGCGCGAGGTCAATTCCTACAACCAGAATCTGATCACGCTGGGGGACTTCAACCTCGACCTGCTCGGATCGCAGCTTGCCAACGCCCTGTTCTCCACCGGGTTGGCGGTTCCCCCCGAGCTGCAGACCCAGGACCGAACGATCTTCGGGGCGGGCAGCGAGGTCCGGCACGCGGACCAGATCGCCTGGTTCCCGGGAGGTGAGGGGACGCCGGGACTGTCCTCCCTCACCTACAATCATGCCGCCAACGTGTTCAACTTCGAGCCGCTGGTGCTGAACGGCCTGGGGTTGACGCGCATGCAGAAGTCTTTTCGAGTGTCGGACCACCTGCCCCTGTGGGCGGAGTTCCGGACGTGATCGTCGGGGCCGGCCCTTGATTTGGTCATCAGCGGACGCAGGCGTGTCCCACCCGAGGTGAGCGCAAGGGAGGATGCAAATCGAGGGCCGACCCCACAGCCGTAGCCGCGGACGTCAGTCCGCGCAAGTCGTTCCGTGGTGGCGCAGCTTTTCAACCTGGGAACCGCAGATGAACGGGTGAACGCAGATAGGTGCTTCGGCGTGAGCCCGCGCTGTCCGCCGGATTTCTTCACCCTTTGGGGGAGATGGGGAGATTACGTGAGTCCTTGGGGATCTGCGTTTATCTGCGTCGATCTGGAAAGCGCCAAGCGAAGCTTGGTGGTTCTGGTTAACTGAAAGGTGTTAATCCTGAGAAAAGGTCGAGAATCAGGTAGCCGACTCCGAAGCGGGTGGGAGCGATCCAGCCCGTTAAGGCCGGGGAAGGCGAACGCGCGAGCCGTAGCGTCCCGTGAACTCGGTACGGCCTCGTTACGCAAGAGAGGGAGTGGCCAGTCCGCCAGATGGGATGAAGCCCACATCGGTGGGGAAGGCTCGATCAAGTGCACCCGCCGGACTCCCCGGGGTGGAAGGAGACAGCGCGCGCGGAAAGAACCATCAGGAACTTGGGAGGCCCGGTCCGGTGTCCCTGGCGGACAACCCCAGGCGGGAAGCCATAACCGTCTGAGGGGCCGGACTGCGGCGTCGGATGGGCTCATAGTAGTGAGGATCCGCCGGTCAAGCCGGAGGGGAGCGAAGGAGCCCTGGCCAGAGTCAAGCGGAGTCAGAGGGACCGGGAGCTGATTGGGATGAAGATTCCTACGACAGAAGAAGCGGTGGAAGAAACCTCCTTCCGGGAGGCCATTCTGCCGCCGAGCCTCCGGGAACTGAGACAGAAGCTGGGCCGGAAAGCCAAACAAGAGAAGCGGTTTCGCTTCTACAGTCTCTACGGACTGGTGTGCCGGGGCGACGTGCTGGGGGCCGCGTGGGCGGCGGTGCGGCGCAACCACGGAGCACCGGGAGTGGACCAAGTGAGCATCGACCAGGTGGGCGCGACGCCGGAAAGCGAAGCGGCCTTTCTGGGAGAGATCGAGAGCAGCCTGAAGGAAAAGACCTACCGTGCCCAGGCGGTGCGGCGGGTATACCTTCCGAAGGCGAATGGGAAACTGCGACCGCTGGGCATTCCGACGGTGCGGGACCGGGTGGTGCAGGCGGCGGTGCTGCTGATCTTGGAGCCGATCTTCGAGGCTGACTTTGAGGATTGCTCCTACGGGTTTCGGCCCGGACGGTCGGCGCACGACGCCCTGAGCGCCATCCACCAGCATCTCAAAGAAGGCCGGGCGGGGGTGTATGATGCGGACCTGGCCGGCTACTTCGACAGCATCCCGCACGACAAGCTCGTGGCGTGTCTGCGGATGCGGGTGGTGGATGGCGGGGTGTTGGGATTGATCCGACAATGGCTGAAGGCGCCGGTGGTGGAACCCCGACCCAAGGGAAGGGGGAAGCCACCGACGGTGCGACGGAACGACCGGGGCACGCCGCAGGGCGGGGTCTTGAGTCCGTTGCTGGCCAACGTCTATCTGCACTGGTTCGACCATCTGTTTCAACGCGGAGACGGACCGGGGCAGTGGGCCAAAGCGAAGTTGGTCCGGTATGCGGACGACTTCGTGGTGCTGGCGCGGTACGTGAGTCCGCGTCTGAAAGACTGGATCGAGGAAAAGCTGGAAGGCTGGCTGGGGCTGGAAATCAACCGGGAAAAGACCCGAGTGCTGGATTTGCGGCAAGCGGGCCAGAGCCTGGACTTCTTGGGCTACACCTTCCGGCAGGACCGGGACCGGTATGGCCGGGGGCAGCGATACTGGAACCTGCTGCCCTCGCGCAAGGCGATGGCACGGGAACGGGAAACGCTGCGGGGGATGATCAATCACCGACAAAGCCACACGCCGCTGCCGGAGTTGATCGGGCGGTTGAATCGCCACCTGCGGGGGTGGGCCAACTATTTTGGCCAGGGGTATCCGCGGGCGAGCTTTCGCCACCTGAACCACTTCGTGCGGTATCGGTTGGGGAAGCATCTGCAACGACGCAGTCAACGGGGCTGGCGAGCCCGTGCGGGAGTCAGTCTGTATGCGCACTTGGAACATCTGGGACTGGTCCGCTTGTGAATGCGTTCTGGAAGAGACGACTCTGGCGAGAGCCGGATGCGGGAAATCCGCACGTCCGGTTCGACGAGGGAGAGGAGAGCGGCGGTCATTGGTTTCATTGCCTCTCATCCCGTGCTCTCCTCTCTACTCTACCGGTTGAACTGCTCTTTCCAGGTTCAAATCTGCCGTATCGCCGATTTCCCAATCGCCAGGGCGTCCGAGCCCTCGCGTGGCGTGCGGGTCTGGACACCCGCGGCATTGCCGCGCGGCCGTGGCCGGCCTAAGCTCGGCGCTTTGATGGAAAGAGACGATGTGATGCCATGGCGCTGAGACTATTCAACACGCTTTCACGATCCGTGCAGGAGTTCGTGCCGCTCGACCCTCAGGGCCGCAAGGTTGGTCTGTACTGCTGCGGTCCGACCGTCTATGACTTCGGGCACATCGGGAACTTTCGGACCTTCGTGTTCGCGGACCTCGTCCGTCGCTACCTGGAGTTTCGCGGGTTCGAGGTGACCCACGTCATGAACATCACGGACGTGGAGGACAAGATCATCCGTCGCGTGGGGGAGGCGGGGACCACCCTGGCGGAATACACCGGCCGTTACGAACAGGCGTTCCTGGAGGATTCGGAAACGCTGGGTCTGCGGGCGCCGCATCACCGGCCGCGGGCCACCGAACACATCGGGCCGATCATCGGGTTGATCCGCAAGCTGGAAAAGCGCGGCTTCGCCTACGTGGCGGATGGCTCGGTCTACTTCAGCATCGAGCGCTACCGGGCTGCCGGGAATCGCTATGGCAAGCTGTTGAACCTGAATCTCGACGAACTCCGGACCGGCGAACGCGTCGCGAACGACGAGTACGCGAAGGAATCGGTGGCGGATTTCGCCCTGTGGAAGGCGCGGGTGCCGGAGGATGGCGAGGTGTTCTGGCCAAGTCCATGGGGCGAGGGCCGTCCCGGTTGGCATATCGAGTGCAGTGCCATGAGCATGAAGCTGCTGGGCGAGAGCTTCGATCTGCACCTGGGCGGCGAGGATTTGGTGTTCCCGCATCACGAGGACGAGATTGCCCAGAGCGAGGGCGGGTGCGGTCATCCGGCGGATCGTCCGTTCGTGAAGTACTGGCTCCACGGGGCGCATCTGCTGGTCGAGGGGAAGAAGATGAGCAAGTCGCTGGGGAACTTCTTCACCCTGCGCGACCTGCTGGACAAGGGCTTCACCGGTCGCGAGATCCGCCATCTGCTGCTCACCGCGTATTACCGGGAGTCGTTCAACTTCACGCTCGACGGGTTGACCGGCGCCCGGTCCGCCCTGGCGCGAATCGACGAGTGCACCGGCAAGCTGCGCGCGGTGGCCGTCGGTGCGGCGGCGGGGCCGGCGCCGGCTTTGGTCGACCGTTTCACGGCGGCGATGGATGATGACCTGAACGTGTCGGCGGCCTGGGCTGCGGTGTTCGACTGGGTTCGGGACCAGAACCGCCGGTTCGCGGAGGAATCGATCACGCCGGCCGAAGCCGCGGCGGAACTGGCGGCCTGGGAACGAATCGACTCGGTGCTCGGGATCGGCGGGGAGGCGGAGGAAGCGGTGCCGGCTGACATCCTGGCCCTGGCCGAGGCCCGGCAGGCGGCGCGCAAGGCGAAGGACTTCGCGCGGGCGGATACGGTCCGGGACGAACTCAAGGCCAGGGGGTGGACCATCGAGGACACGCCAAAAGGCCCGCGGGTGAAGCGGCTTTGAGCCGGGGGAGGGGCGGGCTCTCGGTGTCACCGTGCGGAGGGGGGCCTCGCAACGGCCCCTCCGGACGGGCGCAGATGGACGACGGTGGCGCCCCAGCCGCCGTGGGACAGACTGGCTTCCGAGAAGCTCACGACTTCCGGGTGTTGCTCGAGCAGCGAACGCACCGTCTGCCGCAGTACGCCGCGTCCCTTCCCGTGGATGACCCGCACTTCCAGAATGTCCCGTTCCCGGCAAAGTTCCAGGTAGTCCAACACCACCGACTTGACGTCCCGGGGCCGGAACGTGTGCAGGTCCAGCACCCCGTCGATCGGGAGGTCCACGGGTTCCGGGGGTTCCGCGTCGGTCATATCCGTCATGGAGCCGCGACCGCACCGACGGGTCAACCCTGAAGGTGCCATCACGAGGCTTGGCGAACGGGCCTGCTTTCGGGTAGAAAGGCCGGGTCACAGACGAACTCCTATCCCGCATTTACCATGAGCATCAGCCGTCGAAGATTCCTCAAGATTCAGGCAGGAACCGCCGTGGCCGCCGCCGCGTTTCCCACCTTGGTACCCGCGTCCGTTCTGGGCCAGAACGCTCCCGGCAACCGGATTGCCGTCGGTTGCATCGGACTGGGGCCGCAGGGGCGCGGGGACATGGGCAACTTTCTCCGCAACCCCGGGTGCCGGGTGGTGGCGCTTTCCGACGTCTCGGCGCGGAACCTGGACGCGGCGGTGAAGCAGGTCAGTGCGGCCTACGCGGGCGATCGGCCGACGGTCTACCATCACTTTGACGACCTGCTGGAGCGGCGGGACATCGACGCCGTGCTGATTGCCACGCCGGATCACTGGCATGTGCCGGTGGCGCTCGCCGCCGCGAAGGCGGGCAAGGACATGTACCTCGAGAAACCGATGGGGTTGTCGATCGAGGAGGATCAGCAACTCCGAACCGCCTGCCAGGAGGGCAAACGCATCTTCCAGTTCGGTACCCAGCAACGGTCTGCCCAGCAGTTTCGGCTGGCCTGCGAACTCGTGCGCAACGGGCGCATCGGCCGGCTGAAGAACATCAACGTGTGGTGCTCTGCCAGCCGTCCCGGCGGTTCCACCGATCCCATCGATCCCCCCAAGGATCTGGACTATCCGACCTGGCTCGGGCCGGCACCGAAAACGCCTTACACGCTGGGCAAGGCCTATGACGAGGACGGGGCCTGGACGACGTGGTGGTTCAACTACGACTACGCTCTGGGGTTCATCGCCGGCTGGGGGGTGCATCCACTGGACATCGCGTATTGGGGGCATCCCGGCATGATGAAGGGGATCCTGGAGGTGTCGTGCCAGGGGGTCATTCCTGCGGGCGGCGCCTGCGACACCTGGGTGGCCTGGGAAGCGCTTTTCAAGTTCGCCGACGGCGTGACGCTGCAATACCGCGGCACGCGGAACGGTGCCGACGCCATGCCGATGAACGATCTCTCCGCGTGGCAGCAGAAGTACGGCAACATCGTGGATCACGGAACCGCGTTCGAGGGAACCGACGGCTGGGTGATGGTCGACCGCACGCAAATCCGGACGTCGCCGGAGAATCTGGTGGAAACGAAGTTTGGCGACGGCGACGCCCGGTTGATCAAGAGTTCCAACCACGCGGACAACTTCCTGGATTCGGTGCGCAGCCGGCAGCCGGCGGTCTGTCCGATTGAGGATTCCGTGCAGGCGGACATCCTCTGTCATCTGCCGGACATTGCGGGCCGGGAAGGGCGCCCGTTGAAATGGGACCCGGCGAAGGAGAGGTTCGTGGGCGACGACGCGGCGAATTCGCGGCTGAAGGCGAGGAAAGTGGCGCGGGCGGGGTGAAGACCTTTCGGTGGACAGTTCCGGAGGCGGGACACACCTGGGCCGGGCTCCTGGCGAGGCCCTCCGAGCAGCGGGATGAGGTGCGGCGCCGGTTCATCGCCAGGCACGGTCGGGCGGTTTCCGTGTTTGTGTTCGGCGGCGGGATGGGGCGGGCGCTGTTTCTGCTCTTCTTTGCGCTGACCGGTATGCTCTACCCGGACGATCTGAAGAAGGCGGCTTTCCTGTTGCTCAGCGTCTTCCTGTTCGGAGCCATCACCTGCTGGGAGGGCTTACGGGAGGTCAGACGGCTTGGGTGAGCCTGGTTTCGTGCATGCTTAAACTCCAGACGCGTATCGTCCCATGTCGATGCCCCTCCCCGGTCTGCTGTTGCTTGCGCTTCTCGTGTGCCTGCCGGTGGGCTGGGTGGTTGCGGAGTTTCGAGGGGGTCGTGCCCTGCGGATTGGTTTAGGTCTCCTTGCCATCGGACTGGTTGGCATGAGTGTCTGGGGCTTGAGTAATCTGCTCGCCCGCTTCCAGTACAACGCCTGGTATGGGGCGGCCACCGACGATTTGATTGGCACGTCGCTTGAGCAGATCGAGGATGGTCACCTTGAACGGGTGCTTAAGATCTGGAGAGGGCTGCAGCTTCAGTATCACCCGACCTATGAAACCCGGGCCCACTACGATGAGTTGGTTGAGGAGGCGACCTCACGGATGCGCGGGGATGTCCCAATCGCAGCGGGATCCGCGTGGGACGCCCCGGTCTTCACCGCAGAGACCTGGGGGGGGCACTGGGAGGATGACACGGGTTATTGGATAGTGATCGACGCTTTCGAAGCGCCCTTCCGAGTGGTGCGATCCGGCCAGCCTCGCATCGAGGCGCACGATGTTTCCCTTTCGGCGGACCACCGGGTACTACGATTCACGGAAGGCGATCGTTGGCGTCATACGTTGGTGTTGCAGAACAAGTATGAGGCGGACTGCGAGTGGTTTGATCTCGAGAAGGGGGTGGTGTGGAAGACCCGCCCGATGTTCAAGCTGGTGCGGGCATCCGCGGAAATGAAGGCGAGGAGTGCGGTTCACCCGGTGCCAGGGGGCGAGTCGGGGCCGTGAGCCGCGACCATGCCTCCGATCCCGACCTTCAGTCCCAACCGGATTCACCCCGCCCGAAGGCGGGGGTTCAAACCTCGCGCGGCACCTTCCAAACGGTCCTTCCGAAGGGCGCAGTGAGGGTCACTGCACGGGTGCCGTGCCGGTACTGACATTGCGACCGACGGGGGAAGAAATCCTGGCCGGGCCGCTGTCGGGGCGTCGGGCTTCGGGATGCCGCGCGAGGATGGTGCGGAGTTCCGCCAGGACCTCCGGCCGGGCGTCGGCCAGATTGCGGGTTTCCAGCGGGTCGTCCTGGTAGTCGTAGAGTTCGAACTCCGCCGCATCGGCCGGCGCCCCGATGGGTTTCCATTCCACCATGCGATAACGTCCCGTGCGGATGGCCCGTCCCATGCGGTTGCCCCGGGGATAGGCGTGGTACGCGTGATCGCGGACGCGCGCGGTCGGGTCGCGCAGCACGGGGACCAGGCTGGTGCCGTCGATGGGTTGCGGGCCGGTGGGGGGCGGCAGGCCGGCGAGTTCGGCGAGGGTGGGGAAGATGTCCACGGTTTCCGCGAGCTGCCTGGTGGAGGAGCCGGGCCGGGCGATACCGGGGGCAACGAAGACGAGGGGAATGCGGTTCGCCTGTTCGTAGTTGGTATGCTTGGTCCAATAGCCGTGGTCACCGAGGTGCCATCCGTGATCGCCCCAGAGAACGATGAGGGTGTTGTCCGCGAGTTGCAGTCGGTCGAGTTCATCGAGGACGCGACCGAGTTGGGCATCCATGAAACTCACGCACGCGTAGTAGGCGTGGATCAACTGGCGTTGGGTGGGATCCTCGCGGAGGTTCTCCACGCTGAGCGGTGCGTAGTTCACGATTTCACCCCCGCGTTTGCCGGCGTAGCGCGGGGCGCCGGCCGGATCCTGCTGGAAGGCGGCAAGCGCGAACTTGTTGGGGTCGTGGAGTTCCCAGTACTTCCTGGGGGCGGTGAAGGGGAGGTGGGGCTTCACGAAGCCCAGCGCCAGGAAGAACGGGGTGTCCGGGCGGGCCTTGGCGGCCTGCAACCGGCGAATGCCCTCGTCGGCGATGCGCCCGTCGGCATAGGCGTTGTCCGGGACGTCAGCGTCCTCCCAGGCCATGCCGCGCGGCAGCGCGCCGATGCGCCCGAGCTGCTGGTTCGTGAAGTAAGCCTCCTCGCGGGTGAGCTGGCCGCCTTCGGTGCTCTCCGGTTCGAGATACTCGACGACCTTCTCGATCACACTGGGGACACTCCAGGAATGGGGGTCGTCGTGATTGCCATGGCCGGTGTGGAGGACCTTGCCGATGGATTCCGCCCGGTAGCCGTGCGCCATGAAGTGCTGGGGCAGGGTGACCGCGTCGGGCAGGTCGATGCGAAAATGGCGGCCGAGGGAGTAGATGCCGGTGGAGGTGCAGCGGGAACCCAGCAGGAGGGTGTTCCGCGAGGGCGCGCAGACCGCCTGGTTGCAGTAGGCCCGGTCGAAGCGCATGCCGCGGGCGGCGAGGCGGTCGAGGTTGGGCGTGATCGCCAGCGGATCGCCATAGCAACCGATGTTCGGTTTCAGGTCATCGACCAGAAGGAGCAGGATGTTCGGATGCCCCTCCGCGGCGGTGGCCGGCAACGGCGCGAGGAAGGCGAGGAACGGGATCAGCAAGGTGATGTGAAGCTGGATGGATCGGATCATGATTACAGGGTGTCGTTTGCTGCGATCAGCTGGGGATTCACGGGCGGGAGGGGGTGTTGGTTCCGGAGTTCACCCCGGGCTTCGTGGATGCCGGGTCGGACAGCAGGCGTGGCGTGTTGTAGACCGTTTGTTGGTCGCCCTGCTGTTGCATCCAGGTTTCCAGACGACCGCGGAGGGTCCCGATGCGCGATGCCAGATCGGGGTCGGCCGCGAGGTTCCTTTGTTCGTGCGGATCGGAGCGGAGGTCGTACAGCTCGATCGCCGGTCGTTCGTGGTAACGCTTCACGATGGCGGCGGCGGCGGCGTTCGTCCGGGCCGCCTCATACCAGGAAATCCAGTAGCGGCCGCCATCGCGGGCCAGCGCCTTGTCGATGTGGGTCGTGAAGGCGAACTCGGGGTGCAGGTTCAGGATGAGTTTCCAGTCCCCGGTACGGATCGCCCGCATGGGATAGACATTCATCGCGGCGTCGCCGCTGTGCGTGGTGAAGATTACCTCGCGATGTTGGGTCGCCCCGCCCCGGAGCACCGGCAGGAAGGACCGACCATCGATGCCCTTTGGCGGCGTGCCGCCGGCGGCCTCCACCAGTGTGGGCAGGAAATCGACCCACTGGACCATGGCAGGGCTTCGCGTGCCCGGTTGGACCACGCCGGGCCAGACCACGATGAGCGGGACGCAAACGCCGGACTCGTAGAGGTTCCATTTTTCGAACGGCCATTGGGCGCCATGATCCGCGCTGAAGAGGAAGAGGGTGTCCGCCGGGAGACACTCCCTGGCCGCGGCCATGACCCTGCCGAGGTCGTCGTCCGCGTTCGCGACTGCGGCGGCGTAGCGGGCCCGAAAGTCACGCGTCTCAGGGGTATCGATGCTGCCGGCGGGCAGCGTGAGGGAGGCGGGGTCGTAGTCGGGATGTGCGACGGGCCACGGCACGTGCGGCCAGTTGCTGCCGACCATGAGACAGAGCGGCCTGGCGCCCTCGCGCGGGCGGTTCTTCAGCCACTCCACCGCGGCCGGAATGGCGGCGTGATCATGGAAGGTGTCGTGGGCGAAGTGATCAAATCCATAGTCTTTCGTGTGGCGGTAATGCGAGACCTTGCCGAACGCCACCACTTCATAACCCAGTTCCTGAAAATACGCGGGCCACTTCTTGATCTCGGCGCGCGGTTTGCTGTGGTTGGGTTCGGCCCCGTTCAGGCGGGCATCAGGCCGGTGAGCAGCGCCGCGCGGCTGGGGGCACAACTGGGGAGGCCACAAAGGCGCGGTCGAAGGTGATTCCCGCATCGGCCAGGCGCTGCATGTTCGGGTGCGAATCCCCGCTGGGCGTAAGCGGTGACGTCGAGCTGGCTCTGATCATCGGTGAGGAAGACCACGAGGTTCGGTTGGGCGGCGAGGCCGGCCCCGCACGCGACGCAGCAGGCGAACAGCAGGAGGTCCGTAGGAGGGCGGAGACGGGGGCCGGTTCAACCCGGCGACCGGATGCGCCGTCGCTCGGAGAATCCGTGGCGCCTTGACGTGGTTCCGTCCGGCTGGCGGTCGCGTAGTGCATGCGCGTGATTGAAGTGCGGGCCGGGGCCGGTGGCAAGGAGAGACGGGTGCCGTCGCCCGCAGGCGGCGCCATTGACAAAGCCGTCGCGGGGAGTTTCCAAATCTGCTGTATCGCGGTTTCGCAATCCACTGGCGCTCGAAGGTTCGACGGTCTGCCGAATTGAATTCGGCGATACAGCAGATCGGGTATCTGCGCTACAGAACCAACGACCTGCGTTGACTTTGTCACTGGCCCTCACCCACATGGGCCTGATTCGTCCCCAGAAAGTCCGACCACGAATCGACACCCTCCACCCAATCGGGTTACGGCTTTCGGGAACGGTGCAGCCTCCTCATGCGGAGCCACCAGGCGGTGCTGGCAGTTCAGAAGCGGCCTTCCGGCGCCGCGCCCTCCGAAGTCGTGTTGATTCAGGTTCATTCGTGGTGCGCGACTGAACCGCCGGCGCGGAGGGCTTGCCGGGGAGCCCGGCGCCCGTTCCTCCCGGGGATCTTGTTTCCGGGTCTTGTTTCCGGGTTGTTGGTCCGATGGGAAGCC
The DNA here is from genome assembly GCA_024233215.1 of Verrucomicrobiales bacterium. GTDB lineage: Bacteria > Verrucomicrobiota > Verrucomicrobiia > Limisphaerales > J093 > J093. Next base: position 25,411 of record JACKPW010000001.1, read on the forward strand.
GCTACACTTTCCGCCAACAAGCCAATAAGACGAAACATGGAACTCTTGAAACAGAACTCAGTTTCAGCGACCGGTCGGTCGGCTGATTCCTCCTCGCAATCCGGCGCCGTCGGGGCTCCCGGCCGTCACCTGAACCGACGGTCCTTCCTGCGGCGCTCGGTTGCTGCCGCGGGCGCGGCCACCGCCGCCGGGATGCTGCCGGCCCCGGGAATTCTCTCCGCCGCGGCGGCGGGTGACCGGATCCGTTGCGTGCAGGTTGGCTGTGGCGGGCGCGGCACGTCCGCCCACCTGGACTGGATCGTCAACCGGCACAAGGAACAGTTGGTCGCCATCGTGGAACCGGACGAAAAGCGGCAGGCCAGCGTGATGTCCTGGTTGAAGAACAAGGGGCAGGACCCGGAGAAGGTGCAGGTTTTCACGGATTACCGTGTGATGTTCGAGCAGTTGGCGAAACAGATCGATGCGGTGTTCGTCGCGACCCCGAATCACCATCACGCCCTGGTCGCGATGATGGCGATGAACCTGGACAAGGCGGTGTACTGCGAGAAGCCGCTTTGTCGGGACATTGCGGAGGCGCGCAAGCTGCGTGAGATGGCCCGCCATTCGAAGGCCCCCACCCAGATGGGCAACCAGGGTCACTGCGAGGAGGGGTATCACCGGTTGTGCGAGTACCTCCAGGCCGGCACGATTGGGAGGATCCTGGAGACGCACAGTTGGACCGATCGGGCGAACGGTGGCGTGGGACCTCGCCCCCCGACCGAGCCGGTTCCGGCGGGGCTGCATTGGGACGAGTGGATCGGGCCCTCACCCTACCGCGACTTTCACAGCGATCTGCACCCGCACGAATGGCACGGTTGGTACGACTTTGGCAACGGGTCGATCGGCAACATGGGCTGCCACGTGTTGGACGGGGTGTATTGGGCGATGGGCGTGGAGCATCCCACGAGCGTCGAGGTGGAGCAGATGCGGGGCGGCAGTGATGAACGTTACCCAACGGGCAGCCGGATTCGCTGGGATTGTCCGGCTCGAGGCGATCGCCCCGCTTTCAAGGCTTATTGGTATGAGGGGCTGAACGCCACCACGAAGGAGGAACCGAAGGGCGGGCTGCACGCGGCCGTGGGGGATGCGAGAAACCTCCCGCCGCTGCTGAAGAAGTTGGAGGCGGAACATGACGACGAGGCGTTCGAGAACAGCGGCAGCCTCTATGTCGGTGAGAAGGGCGTGATTTACACCGGGTGTTACGGAGGGCGGATGCACATCGTGCCGTGGTCCCAGATGAAGGAGACCCCGGAGCCTCCCAAGACCCTGCCGCGGCCGAAGGACATCGTGACGGATTTCCTGGAGGCATGCCGGGCGGGCAGCACCAAGACGGCTGCCAGCTTCGACTATGGGGCCCGGTTGACCGAGTTCACCCTGCTGGCGAACCTGGCTCAGCATGCCGGACCGGGAAGGCCCGTCGAGTGGGACGGCCCCAACATGAAGGTGACGAACATCCCCGAGCTCAACCGCTGGGTCGAGCGCGCCTATCGGCCGGGCTGGCGGGTTTGATCCTGCGGTCTTGGCGGAAGCCCGCCGTTTGCGCATTCCCACGGTGCCGGGGGATCGAGGGGGGTCAACCGGCTTCAGGCAGGGCATATTACCCGCCCGAAGCCGGTCTCCTCCCAAGTCAGGTTTCCCCGGCGGCAGGGTTGCGCTATTCGCTGGAACACCGGGTGACCCGGAGCACCTCCTGCACCGTCGTCACGCCCAGGGTCGATTGCCGGATGCCGTCCTCGAACATCGTCCGCATCCCCCCCTCCCGCGCCAACCGCGCATACTCCGGCGCCCCAGCCCGCTGCACGATCGGCTTGTGAAACCGTCCGTCCAGCATCATCAGCTCGAAGATCCCTGCCGCCCGTGATAACCGCTCCCCACACTTGGCGCAGCCCCCCGTCTGCCACAACCTCAACGGCTGCCCGTTCCCCTCCCTCGGCCGTGGCAACTGCAACTCCTCAAACACCCGCTCCGCATCCGCCACCTCCTCCTGGCACTCCGGACACAACCGCCTCACCAACCGCTGAGCCAGCACCCCGATCAGGCTGTCCGGCAGCAAATACGGCTCCACCTCCATGTCCAGTAACCGCGGAATCGCCCCCGACGCGCTGTTTGTGTGCAGCGTCGTGAACACCAAATGCCCCGTCAGCGCCGCCCTCACCATCAACTGTGCCGTCTCCGTGTCCCGCGTCTCCCCAATCAGCATCACGTCCGGATCCTGCCGCAGCAACGACCTCAGCCCCGCGCTGAACGTCAGCCCAACCTCCTCCCGAATCTGCGTCTGCCTCACCCCCTGCATCCGATACTCAATCGGATCCTCCAGCGTAAACACGCTCCGCTCCCCCGTGCACACCTCCTGCAACGCCGCGTACAGGGTCGTCGACTTCCCGCTCCCCGTTGGCCCCGTCACCACCAGCACCCCGTGGGGCCGGTTCAATGCGTCCCGGATCGCCCCTTCGGCTTCGGCGGCCATCCCCAGCTTGGAGAGTTGCAGGAATTGGCTGTTGGTCGAGAGAATCCGCAGCACCACGCTCTCCCGTAGGCCGTGGGCAGCGACGACACCCGCAGATGATACGTCCGCCGTCCCACCGTCACCGACGCCCGTCCGTCCTGCGGCACCCGGTTCTCCGACACATTCAGGTCCGCCATCACCTTCAGGCGGGCGGACACCAGCGGCGTCACGGATTTGGGAATCAGCATGTCGGGCTGGAGCACGCCGTCGATGCGGAACCGGATTCGCATCATGCGCGCTTCCGGCTCGAAATGAACGTCGCTGGCACCCCGTTCCACCGCGCGCTTGATGATCTGACCCACCAACGCCACCGTTGGCGCGTCGCTTTCTTCGGGTTCCTCCGCCTCAACGTCTCCCGGCCCCTCCACTCCAAAGAGCCGCGCCTCCTCTTGCCGGTTGGCGAGAATCTGGTCGATGGACTCCTGGATGTCCTCGGTGTGGGCGTCCAGCCGGTCGAGTTGGTCGAGAATCTCCTGTTCCGTGGCGGCGACGATGTGCAGCTCGAGGCCCGTGATCTGGCGCACCCGGTCGATGGCCCGGATGTCGCAGGGATCCGACATGGCGAGGGTGAGACTGCCGTTGTTCCGATCGATGGGGAGGAGGCGGTGCTCACGGGACAACCCGCGGGGGACCACGTCCACCACGGCTGGATCCAGCACCAGTTTACTCAGATGAACCCGCTCGGTGGCCGCCTGGTTGGCGAGGAAATCGGCCACGTTCTCGGGATCCACCAGTCCCAAATCCACCACCACCTTGCTGAGCTGGTGACTCCGCAGCCGCTGCTCCCGCCGGGCCAGATCGAGTTGGGGCCGGGTCAGGAGCCCGACATTCATCAAACGTTCCCCAAGGTCAAGGGTCGTGGTCTTTTCTGCCAAGGCGTGCATCTGCGTTTTCCTTTCGTGAAGCGGTGGAGTGCCGTAGCGGCGTCAAGTGGGTCGTCGATCAATCGGGCGAAAAGCCACGTTCCATACTGTGATCCAAGTGTCCACGAGGACGAACAAGCCAAAGAACGCGAGGACCAGGGTCTGGGTTGGCTTCGGGAGGTGTTCCAGAATCCAGTCGGTCGGCAACACCTGGAAGGCCACCAGGAGGAACAGAATCCAGGGCACCTGCCGGAGCAGGAAGGCTCTTCGCGTGAAATAGGCAGACGGTCGGTGGCGGCGTGGCATCGGCTGGCGGGCCAACTGCTCCGACGCCGGGTTCAGCGATGCCCCGGACTTTCGATGTTCGGTTCCCTCGACCTTCATTGCGACGCGACCGGCCGGACGTGGTCGGACCACCTCCACAGGACGGTGCGTTTCGAGGCGGGGTGAGCGGTACCCGCCATGGTTCCCGGCATAGTCGGCCTCCGGCATCAGTCCCGGTTCGATCTCGACATTGGGGAGCTGGATGGAAATGGCTAACATGACTTGCCTCGCTTGTTTACAACTATCTGCTGACAATTAAGTCATGTATAGAATGCGCGAGTGGCGAGATGCCGCAAGTGGAAAAGAGAGGAAATTTCCTTCAAAACACTAGGTTTGTATGCACAGAACGCGCATCAATGGAGAACTATCATTCGTTTGTATGACAACACTGCAGGCTTCGCTCTCATATCAGACGACGTCTCACTCCTCTTTGTATCCACCCACGGGCAGGCGGAGTCAGGGGGGATAACGAGTGCGCGACCTGCCGGTGGGGCGGTGAGGTGGGGACGTGAGATTGGCTGCGTGGAGCGTGCTACGCCGCACTCCCGTCCGGGGCGTCGGGATGCAGTCGGGAACCTAGGAAGCGGCGGATCAGCCCGAGTTCGGCTTGGCCGGCGATGGTGTGCTCCTTGGCAAACTCGTGCCACTCAATCTGCAGCCCGGCACCGCGCAACAGCGTCACCTGCTCCCGGACCGGTTCGATTGGGATCAGCGGGTCACGGGTGCCGTGGGTCTGGAGGAATGACTGATTCCGGGCCACGGGCGAAAGCTCCGTCAGCAGGCGTTCGGCCGCGTGCACGTAGCCGCTGACGCCCACCAGGCCGGCCAACTTCCGGGCGTAGCGGGCCCCGATCTCAAAGGTCATCAGGCATCCCTGGGAAAAACCAAAGACCGCGGTGTTCCGGGGCTCGAAGCCGCGGCGGGGCAGGTCATCCAGCAAGTCGAATAACAGGCGTCGACTGCGCGTCACGCCGGGCTCGGCGTCACCGTAGATGTCATACCAGGAATACCCGCCGAAGTACTCGTCCGGCGCGTTCACCAGCAGGTGGTTCAGCCAGGGCAGGCCGAGTTCCTGGGGCATCCATCGATACCCCTCCATGCTGTCGCCCAACCCGTGAAGGACCACGAGCACGCGTTTGGATTCCGGGTCCCGTGCCGGTACCAAGTCCGTCTCAAGCATCGGCGCATTTAAGCGACGGCCGGCTCGGGAGGCGATGCAAAAGCCGGCCCCGGGCTGGCGGGCGGCTCAGGTTGTGGCCGGGGCGGGGCCCTCGTTTGCCAGACCGCGTTCGATCCGGGGCCAGAGGTCCTCCAGCGGTTCGAGTCCGATGGACAAACGGATCAGGTGGCGGGAGACCCCACAGGACTCGGCCCACTCGAGTTCGTGATAGTGCGCCAGCAGGGTGAACGGGCATGCGAGGGTGAACACCGTGCCGAGGCTCGGTCCCTTGCACACCTCCATGCGGGAATACACCCCCGGGGAGGTTCGCGCCGCGTCGCGCGGAAGGAAGGTGATCAACGCCCCCCAGCCGCCTCCGGGGCGTCGGACCTGATCATACGCTCCGGGGTCTTCGTACTTGGGGTAGTAGACCCGCTCGACCGCGGGGTGGGCCTGCAACCTTTCCGCGATGGCCAGCCCGTTGGTGTTGTGTTGCCGCATGCGTTCCGGGAACGATCGGGCGCCGGACTCAATCTCGGCGGCGTCCGTTTCCCAGAGGAGTTCCTCGTGATGCCGGCGGATGATTGCCTTGAGCTCGGAGTGGTAGGGCGATCCCGGGAGGCAGACCAGCGCGCCCCCCATGACGGCGCCGCTGCCGGCAACGAACTTCGTGAGGCTCGTGGCAATGAGGTCGGCGTGATTCCTGAGGTCGATGTTCACCGGGGTGGCGACCACGTCGTCCGCCACGAACGGGACGCCGGCCCGGCGGAGTTGGGGGGTGATCTGCCCCAAATCGGCGGAGCCCAGGAGGGGATTCCCCGGAATCTCGCCGAAACACGCCGCCACTCCGCCGGGTTCCAGCAACCGTTGCAGGTCTTCCGGGGCGCGCGGGAGGTCGTGCAGCAGGTGGGTCTGATGCCCGAACTTCTGTTGCAGCTTCAACGTGTCGACGTAAGGAAATCCCAACTGAACGGTTGCCCCGCCGGGCCGACGTTCCAGCACGGCCCGGAGCGCCGCGGCGTGCGCCGCCATGCCCGTCGGCATGAGGAAGACGTCCTCCGGACCGCAGTCGTAGAATCCCGCCAAATGCCGCCGCAGGGACTGCCGGATGTCCCCGGCATCCGGGGCTTCGCGGCGCCCTGCCAGCCAAGCTTCCGCCTGCCGGCTGGAGACAATCCATCCCGCATGCTGCCAGAAGGAGTTCAAGGGTGCCGCACCTTCCGCGTCCGTTCGGACCGCCCACAGGCCTCGTTCGGAGATAATCGCGGCGGGAGGCCTTCCATGAGTCCGGAGGAAACGGGCCGCCGCTTCGGCCACCGCCAGGGAAGGGAAGGGGAGACAGGGGTTTCCCGGCGAGAGTCGAAGGGCGACCTCGCGAACGAGCGGGTGAATGACGAACCGGGGATAGCCCACCTCCAGTCGCTTGAGCACATCGGGACGCTTTTCCTCGTAGCCGACCACGTCCTTCCAGCGCGGCAACGACACGGAGACCGCGTGCGGCGAATCGGGCAGTGCCCGCCCCAGGCTGTCGGGCTGCCACAAGGGGTCACGAAACAAGCCGTGTTCGGTCATCCCCGCACCTTGGTGAGGGCTCGCTCCAGGTCCGTTCGCAGGTCCTCCGGATCCTCGATTCCCACCGACAGTCGGATCAGGCCGTCCGCGATCCCGACTTGCCGCCGCACTTCCGCCGGCACCGCGGCGTGAGTCATGCTGGGGGGATGACACACCAGGCTTTCAACGCCGCCCAGACTTTCCGCCAGCGTGAAGTACTTCAGTGACCGGGCGAACTGCAGCGCCTGGTCCGCGCTGCCATCCAGTTCGAGCGTGAGGATGCCCGAACCGCCCCGCATTTGCCGGCGGGCCAACGCGTGCTGGGGATGGCTGGGGAGGAACGGGTAGCTTACCTGGCGGACCTCCTCCCGCCCCTCCAGCCACTGCGCGAGGAAGAGGGCATTGGCACAGTGTCGTTCCATCCGCAGCGCGAGCGTGCGTTGTCCGCGAACCGTCAGCCAGGTATCAAAAGGCGAGGGTTGCAGTCCCAACGCCTTCTGGGCAAAAAGCATCCGGTCCTGCCAATCGGGTTCGTTCGTCGCCACTATTCCCCCCAGACAATCGCTGTGCCCGTTGATGTATTTCGTCGTGGAGGAGAGCGAGAGGGTGGCGCCCAACTGAAGGGGACGCTGGAGGTAGGGTGACGCGAAGGTGTTGTCCACCACCACCGGCACCTTCTCCTCCCGGGCGACCCGCGCGATGCCTTGGAGGTCGAGCACCTTCAGGAGGGGATTGGTGGGGCTTTCAAGCCAGACCAGGGCCGGACGGTGCCGGTGGATCAAGTCCCAGTTTCCGGGATCGGTGAGGTCCGCGTACACAACCCGTACGCCGAACTTGGCGAACACCCGGTCGAACAGCCGATAGGTGCAGCCGTAGACGTTCTCCTCCGCCAGCACGGTGTCACCGGCCTGCAGGGTGGAAACGACGGCGGTGATGGCGGAGACCCCGCTGGCGAAGCAGGTGGCAAAAGTCGCCCCTTCCAACGAGGCAACGCTCCGTTCGAGCAGCCGGAAATTCGGATTGCCGGAGCGGGTATAGTCAAACCCCTCCGGATTGCCGTGCTCGAACGTCGAGGTCAGGTAGAGCGGTGGCATCACCGCCCCGGTGGGGCCGGAGAAGCCACGGCCTTCGTGGACGGACCGTGTGGTGAAGCCCGGTTGGGGATCGCTCATGCGCGCCGGCCTATGACGCTCAAGACGCCACCTGGGCCCGGGCCTCCTCGGCCAGCGGCGTGCTCAGGTAGCGCTCTCCGGTGGAGCAGGCCACGGTCACGATGGTCTTGCCCTTGTTCTCCGGCCGTTTCGCCACCTGGATCGCGGCCCAGACGTTCGCCCCCGTGGAGATCCCCACCAGGAGGCCCTCCTCCTTTGCCAGTCGCCGGGCCATCGCAAACGCGTCGTCGTTCTCCACCTGCACGCATTCCGCGATCTGCGCCCTGCCCGAGGCGTCCTGCAGGTGAAGGTTCCCGGGAATGAAGCCCGCCCCGGTGCCCTGGATCTTGTGCGGCCCCGGCTGCAACGGTTCGCCCGCCAACGTCTGCGAAATCACCGGGGAGTCCTTGGGCTCCACCGCGATCGCCTGCAAGGCCGGCTTCAGCACCTGCAACGCCTCGGTGCATCCGGTCAGCGTGCCTCCCGTCCCCACGGCCGCCACCAGGATGTCCACCGCCCCGCCGGTGTCGTCCCAAATCTCCTTCGCGGTGGTCTGCCGGTGAATCTCCGGGTTCGCCGGATTGTCAAATTGCTGCGGAATCCAGGAGTTTTCCGTTTCCCGCGCGATTTCCTCCGCCTTGGCGATGGCCCCCTTCATCCCGTCCGCCCCCGGGGTCAACACCAGCTTCGCCCCGAGCATTGCCAGCAATGTCCGTCGTTCCAGTGACATCGTCTCCGGCATGGTCAGAATGAGCTGATATCCCTTCGCCGCCGCCACAAAGGCCAGCGCGATCCCCGTGTTTCCGCTCGTCGGCTCAACGATGACCGTTCCCGGCTTCAACACACCGGATGCTTCCGCCGCCTCGATCATCGCCCGGCCGATGCGGTCCTTCACGCTCCCCAGCGGATTGAAGAACTCGCATTTCAGGAGAATGGAGGCCTCGAGTCCCTCGGTGACCCGGTTCAAACGGACGAGCGGAGTGTGCCCGACGGTGTCGACGATGCTGTTGTAAACGCGTCCCATGGCTTAATCCTGTCAATCTTACGTAACTTAGATCAGATACCCCAAGGATGGGAGGATGCAAGCGCCGGACAAGCTTTTTTCGCACGACCGCGCCCCCCTCCGCGATCCCGCTCAGCGCGTCTCCGGCAACGGTGACTCTGACGGATCGGGCCTCGGGTGCGTGACCTCAATGCCTGCCGCGTCCAAGGCGGGGGCGATCTCAGGGCCGACCGGGGCGTCCGTGACGAGAACATCGATCTCCGCGAGGTCACATAACCGGGCGACGGTCCGCCGGCCGAACTTGGTGTGGTCGAGGCAGAGGATCACCTTACGGGCGGCACGCATCATGGCGCGCTGGATGTCAATGAGGAGGGCGTGGGAGTTGAAGACGCCGTCTCCCGTGATGCCTCCGGCGCCCATGATCGCCACGTCCGCATGCATCTGACCAAGGGTCTCCACCGCCACCGGGCCCACCAACACGCCCAGTCGGGGATACAGCACCCCGCCGGTCACAATCGTCTCCACCATCATGGCGGAGGCGAACAGGTTGGCGACGGGAAGGGAGTTGGTGATGATCTGGGGCTTCTTGGGTTCCAGGTAGCGGGCCACGTGGAAGGCGGTGGTTCCCGCATCGATGATCACCGTTTGCCCGGGCAGGACCAGATCGGCGCAAAGTCTGCCGATTACCTCCTTCTCCGCCAGTTGATGGGTGTCCCGGGCGTTGAACACGAATTCGTCCGTGCGGGGATTGACCAGTCGGGCGCCTCCATGCGTGCGGCGAACGGACCCACCGGTTTCGAGCAGGCCGACATCGCGGCGCACCGTGGAAACCGACGCTTCAACCTGCTCCGCCAGTTCCTCCAGTGAGGCGAACTCCACCTGTTGAAGGTATTCCTCGATCCGCTTCTGCCGTTCCTCGGCCTGCATGTTGGTAGAGTCTTGGTAAGTTTTGGAAGAAATTGCAAGATTATTATTGACCTTCCCTCGAAATCGCGCATGCTGGACGTGTTTCATGGGCACGACGAAACCTCCCATTCATCGCGCGGTGGTTGAGCACTTGGTTCGCCAGGTCGTTTATGAGCGCATGGGCCGACCGGTTCCGCGCCTGGCCACCGCTCCCAATCCCTTGCTGGTGAACGTGAGCGCCCGGCATTGCCACCTGACGCAGGAAGCCGTGGATGCGTTGTTCGGGAAGGGTTACCGGTTGCAGGTGCACAAGTGGCTCTATCAGGAGGGGCATTTCGCGGCGAGGGAAACAGTGACCCTGGTGGGGCCGCGCAGCCGTGTGATCTCGAACCTCCGCATTCTGGGGCCGTGTCGGAAGATGAACCAGGTGGAACTGGCGTACACGGACGCGGTGGCGCTCGGGTTCTCCATTCCGTTGCGCATGTCCGGCAACGTTGCAGGGACGCCGGGGTGCATGTTGATGGGGCCCGCGGGTTTCTTCGAGATGAGGGAGGGCGTGATCCGGGCGGCCCGCCATGTGCACATGCACCCGGAGGACGCGGCGTTTTACGGCGTCCAGAACGGCGACCCGATGAAGCTGCGGGTCGGCGGCGAATGTGGCATGGTCTTCGACCGCCTGCTGGTGCGGGAGGATCCCGCGGTCAAGTTGGAGGTGCATATCGACACCGACGAAGGCAACGCCTGCAATCTCCAACCCGGCACCCCCTGCGAACTGCTGAAGTGAACCACGAACGGACACCAATGCACACGAATGATCGGGGACGACGCCATGCTTCTGCTCAAGGGAGAGGTGTTCGAGATCGTTGGAGCCGCGATGGAGGTGCTCAACGGGTTGGGGCACGGCTTGGCGGAAGAACCGTACGAGAACGCGTTGGTGGTGGAGTTTGGCCTGCGGGGAATCCCGTGCCGGCAACAGGTTCGGTTCGAAGTGACCTACAAGGGAGTGATGGTGGGAGAGTTCGTGCCGGACTTGATCGCTTTCGACGCCGTTGTGGTGGACACGAAAGTGATTGATCGGATTGGAGACCACGAGCGTGGTCAAATGCTGAACTATCTGAGAGTCACAGGTAAGCGGGTCGGGGTGATCTTGAATTTCAAGAACGCAAAACTGGAATGGGAGCGAATGGTGCTCTGATTCGTGTTAATTCGTGTCCATTCGTGGTTGAATTCTCACTCAAGCAAGAAGCAAGACAATGAGCGAAGCACTCGGAATGATCGAAACGAAGGGCTACGTGGGTTCCGTCGAGGCCAGCGATGCGATGGTCAAGGCGGCGAACGTGAGCCTGGTTAAAACCATCCCCATCGGCGGCGGTTTCATCACCGTCCTGGCCCAGGGGGACGTGGGCAGCGTCAAGGCTGCCGTGGATGCCGGCGCCAAGGCTGCCGGAAGGGTGGGCGAACTGATCAGTTCGCACATCATCGCGCGACCCCATGAGGATCTGCTCAAGGCCTTCATGGGACAGACTGCGGCAGGCAAGGGCGGCAAGTGACGGACCGGAACGCGAACCTTCAACTGTTTTGAATCGTATGGCTCAACAAGCGATTGGAATGATCGAGTGCAAGGGACTGTGCGCCCTGCTGGAAGCAAGCGATGCCGCCCTCAAGGCGGCCCACGTCACCCTCGTCGGCTGGGAAAAGGTCGGCGGTGGCTTTGTCACCTCCTTCTTCCGCGGCGACGTCGCGGCAGTGAAGGCGGCGACGGATGCCGGTGCGGCCGCCGCCGCCCAAGTGGGTCAGGTGGTCAGCGTCCAGGTGATCCCGCGCCCCCACGAGGGTCTCAGCGGTCTGGGCAAGTGGCTGCAATAGAGCCCTTGCCCTGATCGTAATCTTACTCCTGATCGTAATCCCAATCTCAATCGATCTCTTCACCAACCAGGCTGAGATAAAGAGCAGGATGAAGATCACGATTACGATGAAGATGAAGAGCAGGAGCAGGATCCTGTTATCCCCGTGAAGATCCTCATCGCCAACCTCGGTTCGACGTCGCTCAAGTGGCGGCTGTTTGACTTCGCCGGTGGCCGGGAGACCGTCCTGCACAAGGGCGGTCTGGAGCGTGTCACGGATCACGGAGCGGCCATTGAAGAGTGCCTGGCGACCCTGAAGGAGCAGGGGGCCATTGCGGCGGACGCGGACATTTCGGCGGTCGGTTTCAAGACCGTGCTGGCGAAGGGCTTGTCCGGATGCGTCCGGTTGGACGAGGTGGCGGTGGCGTCGATGGAGGCCATGAACGCCGTGGCGCCGGCGCACAACCCCGCGTACGTAAGCGGTGTCCGGCAGTTTGCCCGCCGGATGCCGGGCACGCCGCTCGTGGGTCTGTTCGAAACCGCCTTTTACCAGTGGGCGCCCGAGGCGGCGATGCGTTATGCCGTTCCGCAGAAGTGGCACGAAGCGGGCATCCGCCGTTGGGGCTTCCACGGGGCCAGTCACAAGTACATTGCCGAGCGTTCCGCGGAACTCCTGGGTCGCGAGGACGTGGCGGAACGGGCCCGGCAGCTTTATGTGGACGGTGGCAGCAGCCCCGTCCGCGAACCGGCGTTGCGCGTCATCTCCTGTCATCTGGGTGGGAGCTCCAGCATTACCGGCATCCGCGACGGAGTGGCGATTGGGAACAGCCTCGGTTTGAGCCCGCAATCCGGACTGCCGCACAACAATCGTGTCGGCGACCTCGACGCGATGGCTGTGCCCTTCGCGATGCGATCGCTCGGTTTGAGCCTGGAGGATTGCGAACGCCAGCTCTGCAAGGAGTCCGGGCTCTTCGGCGTCAGCGGCGTGTCCAACGACATCCGCGACGTGCAGGCGGCGGCCGGGCAGGGGAACGCGGCGGCGCAACTTGCCCTCGACGTTTTCGTCCACGAGGCCCGGCGCTGGATCGGCGCTTACCTGGTGGAATTGAACGGCCTGGATGCCCTGGTTTTCACCGCGGGAATCGGCGAGAACCGGGCGGAACTCCGGGAAGCGATCTGTCGCGACCTGGAACACCTGGGGCTCCGACTTGATCCCGACCGGAACGCCGGCACCCGGGCCGTGGAAGCCGTCATCAGCTCGGACGATTCCCCGGTGAAGGTCATGGTGATTCCCACCAACGAGGAACTCGTGGTCGCGCGGGAGGTTAAACGCCTGCTGGACCGCGGCCAGCCGACTCTGAACGACTAACGAATCTCAGCGAACAACAAACAAACTCAGTTATGCCTCAAGCCATTGGAATGCTCGAAACCCGCGGACTGGTTGCCCTCGTCGAAGGCACCGACGCCATGCTCAAGGCCGCCAACGTGGAACTGGCCGGGCCGATGCAACAGGTCGGCAGCGCCCTCGTCACGGCCGTGGTGGTCGGTGATGTCGCGGCGGTGAAGGCCGCCACCGATGCCGGTGCCCAGGCCGTGAAGTCGATTGGCGGTGACCTTGTCAGCGTGCATGTCATCCCGCGTCCCCATCAGGACGTGGAAGCCGTGCTGCCGAAGAAGAAGTAGCGTGAAGGAGTCAGGAGTCGGAATTCAGGAGTCAGAAGGCCAAACCAACGTGCCGCGTTCAGCCCGCAAGCCGACGTCCGGACTCCCAGCTTCCAACTCCTAGCTCCTAACTCCTCCCCCCGGATGTTCCTCGCCAAAGTCGAAGGTGCGGTGGTCGCCACCAAGAAGGACCCGAACATGAGTGGCCGGAAACTGCTGCTCGTGCGGCCGATGCTGGTGGACGACAAGGATCCCACAAAGTTTCGGCCCGGGACGAACACCATCGTTGCCGTGGACAGCGTGGGTGCCGGGGAGGGGGAGTTGGTGATGTTCTGCCAGGGCAGCTCGGCCCGGTTGGCACCGAACCTCAAGGAAGCTCCCGTGGACGCCGTGGTGATCGGCATCGTCGATTCCGTGGATGTGTTCGGGAAGCAGATCTACAGCGCAAAGGGGAGTGAATAGTCTCTCCACTCTGCGCCGAACTGAGCAAGCTACGCAGGCCATGAAGACCGCGACCATCGAGAGTCTCAGGAACGACGTTGCCAAGGTGCTCAACTGGGTGGAGGCTGGCGAGGAAGTTGAATTGGTCCAGGAAGGCACCCCGGTCGCCGTGATCTCGCCGCTGCGACGGAAAGTCGCTCACCCGGATTACCTGGCCCGGTTGAGGGCGACCTACGGGAATCGGGTGCTTGACTCACAAGCCTCGGAAGACCTTCGAGACCTGAATCGAGGCGAGCGATGACCTTCTACGCGGACACCGGCTTCCTCCTGTCGTTGCACCTGCACGAGACCACCTCCGCTGCGGCGGCCCGAGTCATGGAGAAGGTGGAAGAGCCGCTCCCGCTCACGTGGCTGGTGAGCTTGGAGTTCCGAAATGCGCTTTGGCTGGGACGGTTTAGGAACTGGCTGACGGAGCAGGAGCGGGCCGCTGCCGCGGGCTCGTTCAAGCACGATTTGGAGGAAGGTCGCCTGTTACCGGCAGTGTTGGACATCGAGGTTGTCACACGTGAGGCGGAACGGTTGGCCGACTTGTTCACGGCCACGGTCGGTGTGAGAGCTCTGGACCTGCTCCACGTAGCGTCGGCACTGGTTCTACGATGCACCGAGTTTCTGAGTTTCGACAAACGCCAGCGCGCCATGGCGGCGCGTGCCGGCATGATGGTTCAACCTGAGGCAAAGGCCGCCGTTGGATGATTGACTTATGACGCCGAACCGGACTTTGAATGAAACCCTGATCCGCGATGTGGTGGCCGAAGTGCTCGGCCGCCTGGGGCAAGCGCCGGCGGCGACCCCGGCCCCCTCGCTTCCCGCAGCGACGGCTGCCCGCTCCCTGACCCCGCCATCACCGATCTCCGGTGGCCGGCGATTTGGCGTTTTCCAGGACGCCGACGCCGCCTGCGAAGCCGCCCAGAAAGCCTACGAACAACTGTCCGCCAAGGGCGTTGCCGGCCGGGTCAAGGTCGTCGAGATCGTCAAGGAACTCTGTTTCAAGAACGCCCAGGAATGGGGTCGGATAGAGCTCGAGGAGACGAAGATTGGCCGGCTCGACCACAAGATCGAGAAACTCATCGGCCAACGCGGCATTCCCGGGGTCGAGTTCCTCCATCCCTACGGCCTGAGCGGTGATCATGGGATCACGCTGGAGGAATTTGCCCCCTTTGGTGTCATCGGTGCGGTGACGCCCTCGACCCACTCCATCCCGACGATGGCCTGCAACATCATCAGCATGGTATCCGCCGGGAATGCAGTCGTGTTCAATGCACATCCCGGTGCTTACAAGTGCGCGGTGATGGCCGCCCGCATCTTCAATGAGGCGGTTTATCACGAACTCGGGATCGAGAATCTGGCCTGCATCATCGATCCGCCCACGCTGGAATCATTCGGCGCCATTGCGAAGAACGAACGGGTCCGCATCCTGTGCGTGACCGGGGGACCGGGCGTCGTGGCGGCCGCCATGAAGAGTGGCAAGCGCGCCATTTGCGCCGGACCGGGCAATCCGCCGGTGTTGGTGGACGGGACCAGTTGCGTGGACCGGGCGGCCCAATGCGTGGTCTACGGTGCGGCTTACGACAACAACCTGCTGTGCATCGGCGAAAAGCAGGTGTTCGTGCTGGAGAAGGTCTTCGACAAGTTCATGAGCGCCCTGGAGAAGAGCGGGGGATTCCGGCTGAACGAAGGGCAGGTGGACAAGCTGCGCGAGGCTGCCTTCGTGTTTCCCGAGGGCAAGGGGGCCGGGTGCGGACACGCCGCCGTCAACCGGGACCTGGTCGGTCGCGACCCGGAGGTGCTTGCCCGTCTGGCCGGGGCCCTGATTCCCAACGGCACGCAGTTGTTGTTCGCGGAGACCCGGTCGGATGATCTGTTCGTGGACGAGGAACAGATGATGCCGTTTCTGCCCATCGTGCGGGTGAAGTCCGTCGAGGAGGGCATCGCGAAGGCGAAGAAGTCGGAGCGCGGCTACAAGCACTCGGCGATGATCCACTCGCACGACGTCGCCCACATGACCGCGATGGCAAAGGCGCTGGAGACCACGATCTTCATCAAGAACGGTTCGTGCCTGGCCGGCCTCGGCAGCGGCGGGGAAGGCTATTCGAACTTCTCCATTGCCACCACGACCGGTGAAGGCATCAGCAATCCCCGCACCTTCACGCGGGTCCGACGCTGTGTGATGGTGGACAAGCTCAGGATCTTCTAGCTCCTGACTCCCATGTTATTGGCCCGCGTCGAAGGCAGTGTGATCGCCACCCGGAAACATCCGAGTTACGAGGGTTGGCGACTCCTCATCTGCCAGCCCATCGGCGGCGCCGGAGATCCGGAAGGAGCCCCCCAGATCGCCATCGATGCCCACGGCGCGGGCATGCATCAGCGCGTCATTCTCTCCTCCGACGGCATCGCCACGCGCAACGCCGTCGGGGATCCGAAAAGCCCCGCCCGCTGGATGGTGCTGGGGGTGGTGGACGAAAAGGAGCCGGGGGTGCCGGTATGAGGCTCGGCCAGGTCATTGGTCGCGTGACCTTGAGTCGCACCATCCCGCAGTATGAGGGTGGCCGGTTCCTGATTGTCACCCCGTTCACCCGGGACCACTACCAGCATCGCCACGAGGTGCCGCCCGGCCTCAGCAAGGACCCTTCGCCGGTGGTCTATGACAGTCTGGGCGGCGGCGTCGGGGACACTATTGGCTATGTGGAAGGTCGTGAGGCGGCCATGCCCTTTGACGAACCCACGCCCGTGGACGCCACCTGCGTGGCGCTGATCGACGACGTCTTTTATTCCCCGATGACTTGATCTGACATGAAGAAGGTAATCTCAGCCCGCGATGTGGAAGAAATGCAGCGCCTGGGCCAGGACCTCTCGGCCCTGCCCGCGGATGCCATCCTGACCCCCTCGGCCCGCGACCTGCTGCGGGATCTTGACTTGCAGCCGGGCCGACGCATGGACGCCCCCGCCGCGAAGCCCAAGGCTTCGGTCGAGGTCGCCCCACCGGCCAAGCCATTGAATTCGCGAAGTTCCAAGACTGACTTGGACGCCTTCTTCAACTCGGCCTATTGCGAACAGCTGAAGGAGCAGATGTGCGAGATGGGCCGCCGCCTGTGGCAACGGGCGTATGTCGACGGCAACGGCGGCAACATTGCCATCCGGGTGGGGGAGGACATTGCGCTCTGCACGCCGACGCTCGTTAGCAAGGGCTTCATGAAGCCGGCGGACATGGCGTTGGTCGATTTCGAAGGAAACCAGCTCGCCGGGGTCAAGAAGCGGACGAGTGAGATCCTGATGCACCTCCAGATGATGAAGCGCCAGCCGCGGGCCGTGGCCACAGTGCATTGTCATCCGCCTTACGCCACCGCCTTTGCCGTCGCGGGGGTGACGCCGCCGACCTGCATGATTCCCGAGTACGAGGTGTTCGCCTCGGTGGCGATTGCGCCCTATCGCACGCCCGGCACGCCGGAGATGGGCCAGTTGGTGGCGGATCTGGTGGACAAGCACAACACCATCCTGATGGCGAACCACGGGGTGGTGGCCTGGAGCCACAACAACGTCGAGGACGCCTACTTCAAGATGGAGATCCTCGAGGCCTACTGCCGCACGGTGATGGTCACCACGCAACTCGGCAAGGCGCCGAACACCATGACTGGCACGCAATTGCAGGACCTGCTCAAGATCAAGGAAAGCCTCGGGATTCCGGACCCCCGGCATGGCTTGAAGGAATGCGAGCTCTGCGACAACGCCGAATGGCGACCCGGGGTCAGTTGTGCGGTGCCGGCAAAACCCGCGAACGGTGAAACCGCCGGAACGGACCCGGAAGCCGAGGAACTCGTGCGTGCCATCACCGACCAGATCATGGCGGGGAGCAAGTAGGTCGCGATGAGATCCCTCGACGCCAAACTCGCTGAAATCCGAGCTCATCCCTCCTCGCGCGCCTTCATCATTGCGGATGCGAAGGATGCGGACATGGCGTTTGGCGTGCGGGCCCCGGGACCGCGGGATTACCTGGCCACGCGGGGCGCGAGGGCCGCACAGTTTTCACCCGAGGTCTGGACGCGGGAAGAGTTCGCGCATCGCAATCTTCCCGAGTTCCTAGACATCATCCGCGAGGTGACCCGGCAGGGTTTGGTGGACATCATGCTGATGTCCGCCAGCGTGAACGAACAACTCACCATCCGCGAGGGACTGTTCCGCGACAGTCACGTCACCCCGGCAGCCCGGGCGAATGACACGACCGACGTCTGGGCGGTCCGGCATGGTGGCTATCTCAAGGAACCGGCCCAGCCTTTCCGCAGCGCGACGATTGATCACATTCAGTGCGGCAAGTCCGAGTGCGATCGCAGTTCGGAGCAGTTTCCCGGGGCCAATCTTGGCCTTTACTCTGTCACGTTCGTCAACGATCTCGAGCAGGACCTGGCAACCCTGCAGGCGTTCAAGGAGTTCCGGTTGGAGGCGGAGCGGAAGCGGTTCCGCTACTTTCTCGAAGTCTTCGATCCGAACGTGGACAGCGGCATTCCGCCGGAGAAACTGGGCGAGTTTATCAACGACAACATCCTCCGAAGCCTGGCCGGCGTGACCGAGGCGGGGCGGCCGCTCTTTCTCAAGATCGTGTATCACGGCCCGCGCCTGATGGAGGAGTTGGTGCAATATGATCCCAACCTCGTGGTGGGCGTGCTGGGCGGCAGTGCGGGCACGACCTATGACGCGTTCCGGTTGATCCACGACGCCCAGAAGCATGGCGCGCGCGTTGCTTTGTTTGGTCGCAAGATCAACAACGCCGAGCATCAACTGGCCTTCATCGAAATGCTGCGGCTGATTACGGAGGGGCGGATTTCGCCGGAGGAGGCGGTCCGGGCCTATCACGATGTTCTGGGCAAGCTGAAGATCACGCCAAAGCGGCCGCTGCAACAGGACCTGCAGCTTACCGATCAAGCCATGAGCTACGGTGGGGAAAGCCCCCGGACTTCGGTGAGGGTCCGCGACAACCCCTTATCCAAACCTGCCGCCCCGCGAGCTGCGACGGCAATCGATGCGGGCGAACCTCAGGCCGCTGCGACCAAGGTGGCCTGGCCGGTGAAGTCGGACGGTTCACCGGACTTCGCGAACATGAGCAGTGCCGATCGCCAGGCCTACGATGAGGACCGCCTGAAGCGGCGGTTTGGATGAGGGTCGGGGCCGCCCTGCCGCGCGCGACGCAAGCACCCTATGGCCCCGTGGTGGTGTGGTTCGTGTCGATGGTGATGGGGGGAGGTTGGTGGATTCGCTGTTTGTAGCGTTCGCGGGCGATGTAATAGCCCATGAAGACCACCCAGCTCAGCAGCAGCAGGGCGATGGCTCCGATGATGAGGGTCGGGATCGGAGGGCGACGGGGCGGGGGATCCGGATTCATGCCGCGTGTTTCCTGGTGGGTTTTCGCCATTCCTGCTTCGGAGGTTCGGGCAGCCCCTGGGCCCGCAGTGCCGTGCGGAAGTGCATCTTCGCAATCCGCCCCAGCGCCTCCACACCGTGCTGCTTGAAGAACGCCCGGGCCGCCTCGTCCACCTGCTTCGACGCGCCCTTGGGCAGCGTGAGGCCGGCGTCTGCCCCCAGCTTGCGCAGTCGGGTGACAAACTCGTCCCGGGCGAGGATTGAGGCGGCGGCGACGGCGAGATCGGATTCCGCCTTGTGACGCTGCACCAGCTCGATCTCCCGGCCGAGGCTCATGAGTGATTTGGCCACCGTGGCCTTGTCAGCGGCGAATTGATCGCTGATGGCGCGTTCCGGGAGCGGCTTCATGCGATGGCGTTGAAGCATGAGATTCTCGATCACCCGCGCGTGGCCCCAGGCGAGCAGGCGGTTCACGCTCCCCATCGTGCGATAGAGCCGGTTGTAGGCCTCATTACCAATCGGGACCACGGTGTAAACGCAGCCCGGCGTGTTGCGGATGACCTCTGCCAGCTCGGCAATCCGTTTCTCGCTGCCGATCTTCTTGGAGTCCTGCACGCCGGCTTCCCGGAAGGCGTCCACCACGGCGGCGTTGACGTAGACGCCCGCCACGCACAGCGGCCCGAAGAAATCGCCCTTGCCGCTCTCATCCACACCGAAACGGGGCTGGCGCAGCGTGGGGTCGAGCACGTCCTCATAGCCCAGGCGGACTTCTTTCAGGATCTCAGGTTCCAGGGTGAATTCGATGAACTCGCGGGTTTCCTTGCCCTGCACGACCAGCTTCCCGCTGGTGTAGCAGGCGACGCTGAGCTTGTCCTTCTGCGCGGCAAACCGGGTGTAAGGCACCTCGCGAAAAAGGAAACCGTGCCCGCGCAGCCAGCGTTCCAGCGCGGCGGCCTGGTTGGGGGTCAACGAACAGGTGTGGGTTGTCAACGGAGCAGCCACGGCGAGAGGCTAGGGGCAGCCGGGGCGGGATGTCGAGCCAGCCGAAGGGCTTGTAGCCCTTGACCCATTCGCCTACGCTCGGTGCATCTCAGCCATGCAAACTCATCTGTCCACAACCGGGAGCGACAAAGCCCGCGATTTTACTCCTGCTCGTGTCGGCCGTCAGGGTTCCTGGTGGACCGGGAACCCGGCCGTGCCTGCCCTGATCGCCGCCGGGGTGTTGGTGGGGGCGATGGTTTCCGGGGGCCTGACCACCCTGGCTACAGTAACGCCGCCTCCTGAAACGGAGGATGCGTTTGTTGGCGCGTTGCTGGGCGCGCGAGCCGCGCTGCTGTCCCAACCAGCGGGAGAGGGTGGGGAATCGGCCTCCGTCGGCTCGCAGGGCGAAAAGGTCGATCAACGGGACCGACCGGACATTGAGCCGGCCCGGGTCGCGGCCGCCTGGGAGCGACTCGCAACGGATTTCCCGACGGTGACCGGCTGGATCCGCCAGGATCAGGGAAAGGGACCCGAGTGGCTCGGGAGGTACGTCAAATCGGGCGCCCTCGATGGCCTGCCCGCCAAACCGGCGAAGAGTCTGGGAAGTTGGGGGCGGGTGGTCCGGGAGCGGATGGAGTCGCTGGAATCCGGAGTAGTTTCGCCGGATGATTCGCGCTGGCTGCAGCTCTATCTTCAGGCCTGCCGGTTCCGCAGCGTGATGCCGGCGTTGCGGCGGGTTCGCGTGAAGGAAATGCGCGACGCGCTGGTTGAGCGTTGCGGAGTGGCGGTTGTGCAGAAAGCCTCGCCGGCGTCCTGGGAGGAGCTTGGTTCCGCCATTCAACGGGCGGCGGAATCCCTGCCGCCCGGACGCGAGTTGACGATTACCGATTGGGCGCCCTCCATCGAGGTTCTGGCCCGGTCGTTTCCGGGCGGGCTGCCAGGCTCGACGGCGCAGCTGGGCGAACTGGATCAACGCCAACGGCACTGGTCGGAGGTCCTGGAAGGGGTGCGGTCGGGCGATGGGGACGTGCTTGGACAACTCCCGGCTATCGCGCAGGACGTGCGGGAGTTCTCTCGTGAGCTGTTGCGGGTGGTGCCGGGCATGCGGGAGTACCTGGACCGGCCTGTCGGGGTCGACTTGGAGACGGATTGGGAGCGGCAGTTCATGATGCTCCAACAGGACCTCGGGGATCGGAAGCTGTTCGATCGCGTCGCGCCCCAGACCTGGCGACCTGAGGCTCTGGTGACGGCGGAGGACCGGGATCCGGCCGACGTGGTTTTGCGTCGCACCCGGGTACTCTGGGAGCGACTGAGTGTTTCCGATGCCGGCGACAGGGACCCGGTGGGGGTCGGTCGGCGACTCTCGGCGCTGTTGGCCGCTGCCGGGGAGATCCCGGTGGAACGTTTGGAGGCCCGTCACGTTCTTTATGCCGGGGCGTGTCGGATCCGGCGCGAGATCGCCTTCAGCAACCCGCTGCTGGACTTTGACCAGTTGCTGTTCATCAAGCGGCACCTCGCGATCCCACACTGTTATGAGGTTTTCTACGGCGACCATTGTTGTGATCAGTATTACGGGATCACGCAGCAACCGGGTGGCGGTCTGTACGTCCTTGAGGACGCGTTTGGCCGCTCCCCGACGGTGCGGGACCTGCTTGCCGAATCGAGCGTGGGGAACGGCCGGCTATGGGGACGGAAACTCGAAGGGGGATCGTTCCTGTCGCCCGATCTGTCCTTTGACGGGCGGACCGTGGCGTTTGCGTACGTGGAATGTCAGGGGCGCACGGAACATTTCCACCACACGGAACACGAGCGCGGCCATTGGGACACGGGGCGGTCCTACCACCTGTTCACGGTGAACGTGGACGGCGCGAACCTGCGCATGCTGACCGACGGGGAGTTCAATGATTTCGACCCCTGTTTCATGCCGAATGGCCGGATCGCCTTCATCACCGAGCGTCGTGGCGGTTACCTGCGGTGCGGTCGGGTGTGTCCGACCTACACGCTGTTCGACCTGGCGCCGGATGGCAGCGACATCCGTTGCCTTTCGTACCATGAAACGAACGAGTGGCAGCCCAGCGTGACCCATGACGGGATGATTGTCTGGACGCGTTGGGACTACATCGACCGGCACGGAACCACCGCGCACGAGCCCTGGCTGACGACCCCGGACGGGTGCAACCCTCGGCCGGTCCATGGGAACTACTCGTTCCGCCGGCAACGGGCGGACATGGAACTCGATGTCCGTGCCATCCCGGGGTCGCACCGGTTCGTCGCGACCGGCGCACCGCATCATGGCCAGGCCTTCGGCAGTCTGATCATCGTGGATCCCCGGGTCCATGACGACGATGCCATGGGGCCGGTCCGTCGCCTGACCCCCCGCACGCCTTTTCCCGAGAACGAGGGGGATGCCAAGATCGCCGCCTACGGTCAGGCGTGGCCATTGAGCGAGGACTTCTTCCTCTGCGTCTATTCTCCGGAGGATGTATCCGGGCTTCAACCGGCCTCCCCGCATGGCATCTACCTGCTGGACAGCTTCGGAAACCAGGAACTGATTTATGCCGACCCCGGGATTGCTTCGCACAATCCGATACCAGTTCGGGCGCGGCCCATGCCGCCGGTGGTCGCGGAACAAACGGCGCGGCTGGCGGCGGCGGCATCCGCCGAGGCCACGGTGGGGGTGGTGAACGTCTACGACACGGCGGCCGGTTGGCCGGAAGGAACCACGATCTCGGCGCTGCGCATCTTTCAGGTCATGCCGCTGTCGGTGGCTTCCGCGGCGGTGCAGCATGCCACGGGACTCCAGATCCCGCAGGGGTTCGACTCGGTGAACATCGTGCGTGCGGTGCTGGGGACGGTGCCGGTGGAGGCGGACGGCAGCGCCTTTTTCCTGGCTCCGGCGCGCAAGGAACTGTTCTTCCAGGCCCTGGATGAGGATGGCCTGGCGGTGACCTCGATGCGTTCCGGGACGCACTTTCAACCGGGGGAGAACCGGACGTGCGCCGGCTGCCATGAATCCCCGCAACAGGCCACGCCCGCCGCTGCCGGCATGCCGCCACTCGCGTTTCGCAGGGCGCCCTCACGGATTCAGCCGGGTCCCGATGGCACCCATCCCTTCAGCTACCCGCGACTGGTCCAGCCGGTGCTGGAACGGCACTGTGTGCCGTGTCATACCGAACATCCCGACCAGGCCCCGCGGTTGGATGCGGAGATCGTGCGACACGAGGGCCGGGGCGCCATGAATCCCTCGACCGATTTCTACGCCTCCTACCTCAGCCTGGCGCCGGAATACGGTTTCTTCAGCTATGGCGGCAAGGACTTCGCCGATCCGAAGTGGTATCGAACCACCCCGGGGGAGTTTGGCGCCCGTGCTTCCCGGCTTTACCAGATGCTTGCTGAAGGACACCACGACGTCGAGCTTGGGTCGGCCGACCTGGAGCGTCTGGTCCTGTGGTTGGACTCCTGTTCGATGTTCTACGGGGTCTACGAACCGGAAGGCGGCAGGCAGCAACTCGCCGGGAAGGTCGTCCAACCGACCCTGGAGTGAAACCGCGGGACGGCCGGGCACCGGAGAATCCGACGAATGAAAACCCCCCTTGAGTCTTGAAGGGCGCACGGAGAGTTCCACGGTCATGCTGGCTTGCAGGACAACGGCTGGTTTCTGGGCGAACACGCCATGACCAGCAAGGTGCTGCCGTACGAGGAATCGATGCGGGTGCCCATGATGGTATCGGGTCCGGGCGTTCCGCATCTGGTGTTGTCGCAACTCGTACTGAACATCGATCTGCCGGCGACGATTCTCGATCTGGCGGGAATGGCCGTGGGGCTTGGGAGGCTTCGTCGCGGAATTGCGTCGCAACCGAGGCAACCCTGGCTGCGTTATCCGGCTCGCACACCCGGCTTCCCATCGCTATGAATCAGGTCATCAAGACGAACACCACGGGTCTCTCGCCGTCGCATTTCCTCCGAGCCCACAGCGCCTCCTTGCTGCTCACGGTGGGACTGTTGCTTCCCTGCGGGGTGAACGCAGCCCAACCCTCTGCCGGGCAGACGGCGCCGGTGCTCGACCTGAAGGCCGCCCATCTCGGGACGCCGGAGATCGATCAGGCGCTGCTGGAGTCGTCGAGCCCGTCCGATTCGGTCCGGGCCTTCTTTGCGGAGGCGCGGGAGACGTTTGCCGCCCAGCCCAAGGCCACCCTGGCGGAACTGCCCGCGGTTCGCGAAGCGGCCGAACGACACGGCATCGTGCTCCTTGGTGGCCCGTTGCTGGGGGCTTTGTCCTCGGATGGGGCGCGGGTGTGGGTCCGGACGGTGAAGCCGGCAAAGGTTACGGTGGTCGTGCAGGTGGGGGAGGGCGAGCACACCTTTGGGCCGGTCGCCACCACGGTTGAAAGCGATCTGACCGCCGTGGTTTCCGTGACCGGACTCAAGCCTGCCGGCCGCCATCCCTACCGGGTTCTTGTGGACGGGAACCCGGTCCCCATCCCCACGGGAGCCGCGATCACCACCGCTCCTGCGGCGGCGGCAGCAACCCGGATGACCATCGCGTTCGGCGCGGATTTCCACAAGACCGGACTCTGGAACCGCGCGCTGCTGGATCAGATTCGTGCGGTCAACCCCGCCGCACTCCTGCTCCTGGGTGACAACGCGGTGGATGATCGCGACAACCAGGTCGGACTGCATCGGTGCGATTATCTGCTGCGGGACCTCTCGCCGGGTTGGCGTGAGTTGGTGGGGAGCGTGCCGGTCTATGCCACGTGGGATGACCACGACTACTTCAACAACGACCTCTCCGGCATTCCACCCCGGTTCACGGCGGCGGACCGGGCGGCGGTCCGGAAGGTCTGGACCCAATCCTGGAACAATCCTTCGTATGGTTTCGAGGGTCGTGGCGAAGGAATCTTTTGCCACACGCGGATCGGTCCCTGCGACGTCATCATGCTCGACACGCGGTTCTTTCGAACCAAGCCGCGCGAGCCGGATTGCTTTCTCGGCGCGGACCAGATGCGGTGGTTGGAGGAGGAACTCGCCGCCTGCACGGGGTCGTTCATCATCCTCACGAGCGCCACGATGTGGAGCGACTATGTGTCGGCGGGCAAGGACTCCTGGGGGGTGTGGGATCCGGCAGGTCGCGAACGCATTCTGTCGCTGATCGAAGAGCGGCGAATCGGCGGTGTGTTGCTGCTGTCCGGCGACCGCCATGGGGCGCGGGTCCTGCGCATTCCGCGTCCTTCGGGGTTTGTGTTTCATGAGTTCGAGTTGGGCAGCCTGGGGGCGCATCCAGGGCCGGCGGCGATGGGGAAGGAACCGGCGCAACAACCTTTCGGTCTGACCGGGAAATCACTCTTCGGCACGCTCGCGCTAGACACCACCGTGGACGATCCAACCGTCACGCTGCGGATTGTGGATCAGGATGGTGGCGAACGGTACCGGTTGATCCTGACACGCAGCCAGATGACTCCGCCAGTTACTGGAGTGCGGCAGTCCTCAGCTGCTTTCCTGCCGGGTTTTCAGCCGTGAGAATTCAGTGGGATCGGGGATGACACGGATTACAGCTTGCCGGCACACTGAGCCAGGAAATCCATGAGCGCAACACACCCATCCACCGGTCGAGGTGCCTGCCTTCTGCTGCTGGCCTTGGTCGCCGCTACCACCGGGGCCTTCCTGGTTGCGCATCCATCGGATGCCCCGAGGTTCTCCGCCTTCTGTCCGGGCGGCGCGGAGGTGGTTGTGACCGGAAGTACGGGCGACTGCCTGCGTTTCACCACGGTGGCCTGGGGACCGAACTGGGCCTGGACCGGCGTCAACGGGCAGACGGAAAGCCGGGATGGCGCGGCGGCCGGTCGCTTCGCTGCAACGGTGGGAGGAGTCCCGTTGCGACTGGATTTCCGGGCTTCCCGGCCGGCTCCCAACCGGATGGAGTTGACCTACGAACTCAGCTCGGAAAAGGACGCCAGTTGACCTTGTTCATCGTGGAACTGCGTCCAGGCAGGGGATGTTTTAAAGGCACGACACCGCTTGTCGCGTCGGTGGCGCAGGAAAGACCGTGCCTTGTCCGTTTAGCCGGCGCGTCATCGGCACGATCGGTTCGCGAGCTTCGCCTGGCATGGTGACACCGGGGCGGCGAGGGCACGGGTGCTGTTCGATCCACCCTGTGAAGTCACGGCCGACAGGGCGCACGGTTGTCCTGGCGAAGGGCGTCTTTCAGCGGGGACGACGCGACGCCTGGAGATCACCGTGGACCTGCCCGGCGGAGTGGTTTCCCAGCGTGGCCGGGAATGCCCGACGAACCGGGGATTGCGGAATGGTATCCGTTCATCCCGGAAAACACAGAGAACCGGGCGCCATCAGGATGGCAGAAGTGGCTGCAGCAGCCTGCCGGAAGCTGGGGCGGATCCGACGCGTGGACGATGCGCTGATCTGTAGCGGCGAACCGATCAAGCTCTGAGGCTCAACCTTTGCTATGGCGCCTGTTCGCCGAACACGAACTCGCGGATCGCCGGGCAGCGTTCTACGCCAAGTATAGCATCAACAGCGTGCGATTTACCACAAGTTCGCCGATGGCACCGGTTGGGCGGGGATCCAGTCCAAGAAGCCTTTTGAGAATATGATCCGACCGGCCTGGAGCGGATGGATTACCAGTGGCGAAGTTCAAGGACGCCGGGATCTACATCGGCCTTGTCCGGCCCATTTCAGCACGATCAAGCTGGGTCCTGCCGATGTTCGCGACGTCCGTTTTCTCGCCGAGTTCAGGGAGTTCAACGGCTGGCCGCGTCAATGCGCCGCACAGCGCCTTCTTCTATTCGCCGGGCTGCAGAACCTGCACATCACTTGAATGGTCAACCTGCTCCAACATCGCAATCCCACACCGGCCTCACCTACGCCCAGGGCGGCGGTTTTGCGCCAAATCCGAGATCATCAACGAGCAGAGCATCTTCTTCTACACCTCGATGCAACCGCTCAAAGAAGCGCGACGATCCGGCGTCAGGTGGGGGAACGCTTCTCAACTGGCTGCGAAGGAAGTATGGCGACCATGAAGGCCTGATGATCCGGGGCCTGGGGGAAGGCGCTGGACGGTTTTCGAAGGGAGGAGTTTTCAGCGGGGGAACAACTGCCGGGGATTCATGTTGGCTTTGTCTGGCAGGGTAATCGGGGCCCGGAGGTTCTTCGGCCGGACGAGGGGGGGGGGCGGCATCCTCTTCGAGACGCGAGACGCCTGCGGATCGAAGGGGCGTCGGCGAAGCGTCGGGTTCCACCACCAGCGATCGGATGGACCAGAGATCGGGTGCTGCATTTCGCAGGTCGGCCTTGAGTTCGGGAGGAACCTCGAGGATCAGGGCGCCAGCCACCTCGCGCCGGATACGCTCACGATGTTCATTAAGCCGGAGGAAGAGGTTCTGCCATGCCACGTTCCACGGCGGTCGCTCGCTGGGGCCTGGTTCACGCGCCGCCCGGACCCAGACCGCGTCCGCGGATCGGACGTCCTCAGCAAGGAGGCGATCCAAGAACCGGAGGACATCGTCGGGTTCAGTAGCCTCAAGGGTGACGAGTTGGCGGGCGTGGCCGCGAAAGACCGCAGCCAACCGCGCGACAAAGACGCGTTTGGCCTGTCGTGCGTTCGAGAACAAGAACCCGAGCCAGAAGCCGGTATTGAGGTCGACCTGGCGACGCAGCCGCTGCCATTCCGCCTCGGCCTGGGCGCCGAGAAACTGCTCGGAAGGGCGATCCTGGGGCTCTGGCGTCTCGCGGTTCACTTCTTCGTCCGTTTGCGCGTGGTCTTCGGCAGTGCATTGGCCTGCGAGATAACGTGCTGCCCAATCAGGGGGTGGGTGTCGTACCACTCGTGTCCGTTCCGGTAGCAGAGCACCAGATGCGTGTCCAGGAACCTTGCAAAGTCCGGCAGTCGTTTGACATCTGTCAAGGAAGCCGAATGGGTCCTCGCGATTGTCGCCAGCCACTGGGCATCGTCATCGGCAATCGGGAGGAACTCGTTACGGATCTGGTTGACGGCATCTTCGACGGTGCGGTCGTCAACCGGCAGTGCGGTCGCCCGGCGTGCGATCTCTGCCAGAATCCGTAGCAAATCGCGGAAGTGCCCACCGGAAACGGTGATGATGCGGTCGAGCCGTTCGGGAGTGCTCAGGAGCTTCTGCCAGTCACCTCGTTTCTGAACCGCCTCCCTCAACGCCGCATAGCCTGCTTCGTTGCGATTCTTGTCATCGTCACCCCGCAGTTTGATGGCTGGCAGGATCTGGATGCCCCCGGGCTCGTAGAGGGATCCGAGGTTTGGATACTTCACCTTCACGAAGGGTGGCACCGTGTAGACGAGGTGAAGCGAGGGGAAATAGAGCTTGTCGGCGTGCCCCGCGAAGAGTGTCTCGACCGAGGTATGAACCGCCTCGGCATTGACGGAGGTGCCACGAATGTGCTCGACGGAATCCACCAGGACAACCAGTTCCTTGCCAGGGCCATGCGTTTGCTTGATCCGCGTAACGCATTGCTTGAGGAACTCACGAACGTCGGCAACGAACGATCCGAGGTGCCCCGCGAGCCTTTCCTGGAGTCGTTGCCTGAAAGTGGGGTCGCTCTTGAGCGTCATCTTGAGGCTGACGCCGGCGGCCTCTCCGCCCAACTCCGAGATGTCGACCTTGGTTCGAGTCAGGTAGTTGACGAAGCGTTCCCAGTAGCCTTCCGTCCCAGGATCGCTCGGGAGCAACCCCTGCTCATGCAACCCATCGCTGATCGCACCGGCCAAAGCGAGGAGGAAATCGCTGACGTCCACCGGAGTCGAGAGGTTGATGTAGTCCTCCACATCGCACAACACCACCAGGTAACCCGCCCCTTGGAGGCGTTCGCGGAGCCGCCGCAACTCGGTGCTCTTCCCGGTTCCTCGGAATCCTGAAAGGAGCTGGACGCTTTGTCCCGGAGTCCATTCGACCCCGCGGGCGAGCAACTCGACAGGGTCATCCGTGTCCAATCGGCGGTTCTGGTACAATGGCACGTAACGCGGGTCATTCTGATCCAGCGGTTGGTCGATCAGTTGCTGGAAGAACTCGCGCAAGAAGATTCGCTCATTGGGATTCATCGTGGCAGGTGCTGGGCCGGATCTTGTCGCATGCTCAAGGGATGCTGCACCGTCAGACGGAGCGATTCAGTGCAGTTCAATCTAACCATTCTACCCGGCGCTGGCCGGCTGGTTGCCGTCGCGTCGTGAAATGGAACTCGACCCGGTTGTGGCGGGCAAGTTGAAAGTGAGGAGTGCCCATCTCGCCGCTCCTCCGCTTCGCCGGTTGGACGCGGCGCTTTCCAATGGGACCCTGGACACTCCGCCGCCATCCGAGCCAGCGACCCAGGTGGTTGGGAGCACACGGCAGGGGCCTGGTTGACGGGCACGCGGTGAAACCTCTCGTCGGAAACCGCGGCTCCCTGGCCCGGAGGCCGGAGCGCGGGATTAGCGGGCCAGGCGTTCGCGCAAGTCTGCGTTGATCTTCCACAAATCCACATAGGTCTGCGGGGCTGGCCATTCCTGCCTGTGCGCTGTCGGGTCGAGGCCGCAGAGGAATTCCTCGATGTGTGTGTAGCTGTCGTGGTTCTGGTCGCCGGCGGTGTCCGTTGGATCATTGGGATTCAGGCCGTGGCGGGTTTCCCAGTCGTCCGGCATGCCGTCCTGGTCGGCGTCGGGATAAGGGGTGCCCCGGTAATCCGGATAGCCGCCAACCTGATCCGGATCGGTGATGATGCCGAGCGAGACCTCGTGGACGAGTTCATTGATCAGCTCATCGCTGAAACCGACGCCACCGAGACTCGCAGCCGTGTCCGGTGCCGCCTTGGCCGTGACTGTGCCCGTGCGGACCATGTCGATGATGCGGCGGTCCACGGCGTCGCGCCGGGGCAGCGTGGCACCGGCGTTGGCGAGGACGTATTCGTAGGCATCGGAGGCCGGTTGGAGCGCCAGGTAGGCGTGGGGGTAAGGGTGAGCGGCTTTCACCCCTGCCACCACGGCGGCGCGGTCGCCGAGGGGTTCGGGTTGCACGCCGCCGTCCCAGTTGTCCGCCGTTACGCGGTCGTTGCCTTCGACGATGTTGCCCTTCACATACGCCAGGCCGTAGTCGTCCACCGGCGGTTTGGCGCGGCGGGATTCCGGCTTCAGCAGGCGGAAGCGGATTTCGGCATCACGAGGCGTGACGGGGCCCGGTTTGAAGTAGTTGTTGAGGACCGTGTAGAAGCTGCGGTGGTCGCCGCCATCCACGGTTCGATGCCGCCAGTTGAAGAGCACGTTGTTGGCGAAGGTGAAGTCGTAGATCATGCCGACGCTCGGATTGCGTCCGGTGTTACAGGCCCAGAGGTTGTGGTGGAAGGTGGCGTTGTAGCCGCCGATCGTGCTGCCGAAGGCGTGGTGGTAGGTGTTCAGGGCCTCGCTGAAGATCGAGTTCTGGATGGTGATGTTGACGGTGGGCAGCTTCAGTTCCTTGCCGCCGTCGGGAGGTTGATACATGTGGCGGTAGAGCGACATGTTCTCGTCCAGGCCCCAACTCGCGGAGACGTGATCAATGATGATGTTGCCGATGGCATTCCCGCCGAGCGAGTCATTCCGGTCGCCGACCCAGCGGGTGCCCCGTCGGAAGCGCAGATGCCGGATGATGACGTCGTGGGTTTCGATCTCAACCGTGTTGCCCGCGATGCAGACACCGTCGCCGGGGGCTGTGGCGCCCGAAATCGTGATGCAGGGGGCGCGGATGCGGATGCGGTCCGTGAGCTTGATGATGCCGGCGATGTTGAAGACGACGAAGCGCGGACCGCCGGCTTCACAGGCCTCGCGGAAGCTGCCCGGTCCGGCGTCGTTCAGGTTGGTGACGACGAAGACTTTTCCACCGCGGCCGCCGTGCGAGTACATCCCGCCCCCCTGCGCTCCGGGGAAGGCGGGGATTGCGGCCTGGGGCAGATCGTCTGGTTCGTCGGCATCGGGGATATAGGGTTTGCCCCGGGCGGCCCATTCGCGGATCGCGGCCTGGGCACGGGCCCATGCCTCGTCGGAGCGGGCATCGGCGGCCTTCATCCGGTGGTTGGATTCGGTGGCGATTTCGCTGCTGATCCGCGGGTATTGGGCGAAGGCGGGGCAGCAGTATCCCAGGCCCAGCAGCAGCATGAGTCCCAGGGACCGATGGCGGTTCGTTCGATTCTTCATCCTGTCACTTTCCGGTTCGATTGCTCAACGTGCGCGTGGCATCCAGACGGTCATTTCGCCCGGGGCGCGGTTGGCCCAGGCGTAGTAGGGCACGAGGAGAATCGGGATTGGCTTGGCTGGTGTCGGAGCGACTTCACGGTAGAGCTGTCCGCTCCAGTCACCGCTGGGACGCAGTTGACCATCGCCTTCAAGCACGACGACGCCCTGCAGCAATCGCCCGTCGTAACGCGCGGTGAGCCGCGTTCCCGGCGGCAGGGCGACGTCAAGGATCCTCGTGCCTGTCGGGAGATCAGCAGACTCGAGGCAATAGACGAGGGGACCGTGTTTGACCGCCAACTGGTTGAAGGTCTCCTCGACCAAGGGATGGGATTCCAACAGGCGCGGCTCCATCGGAAGGTCCAGATCGATCAGGTCGCCCGGTAGCCAGCGGCGTCGAAGGGTCACGTAGCCGTCGGGGCCTGGATCGAGTTCGACAGGGCGGAGGTTGACGCGCAAGGCGGCACTCTTGGCCCAACCGGGGATGCGCAATCTGATGGCGAATTCCGCGCCCTGGCTTTCCTCCACCTTCAACCGCACGCGGCCGTTCCAGGGATACTCTGTCACTTGGGAGAGCCGCACGTGTCCGACGCCGTCGAGGGTGGTCGAAACCGTGCTGGCGCCGTAGAGGTTTACCCAGAGCGTCCCGGGCGAACGGGCATAGGCGTAGCGACTGGACCCGGCGATGGTGCGGGCGAGATTGGGCGGGCAGCAGAAGGCGCTGACGTAGGGCACGCGGGTTCGGGACCAGCGCAACTCGGTGGGCAGGGGATCGGTGACCCGGAGGGGGTTGGTGTAGAAGAAGTTCGTGCCGCCCAGGCTGACTCCCGAAAGCACGCTGTTGTAGAGGGCGAGTTCGAGCACGTCGATGAACCGCGATTCCCCGGTGGCGAGGAACATCCGCCAGTTCCAGAGGACATTGCCGATGTTGGCGCAGGTTTCGTTGTGGGCGGTGACGTTGGGCAGTTGATAGTTGCGTCCATAGGCCTGATGCACGCGGGTGATCGAGCGTTGTTGCCGTGAGGCATCCGGGGAAGCGCCGTCGTAGAGCGCACCGCAGCCGCCCGTCAGATGCAGTTTCCGTTCCGTGAGGTTTCGCCAGACGGATTCGATCGGGCTCCACAGGGAGGTGTCGCCGGTCTCCATGAAGAGGTCGGTTGCTCCGGCATATAGGTAGTTGCCGCGCACGGCGTGGCCCACCGCCTCGGTCTGCTCCCCGAACGGAATGCGGTCCTGGTTGTCGTCGCCGCCGTCGCTGATCTCCGAGCGCATGGCGAAGAGCTGGTTCGCCAGGGCGAGATAACGGGGTTCCCCGGTCTCGCGATGAAGGTCCACCAAACCCATGAAGTGCGATGGGCAGACCGAACTTCGCGCAGCATCAGGCGGGCTGGAGCGGAAGGTCGTTTCAAGAAAGTCCGCGGCCCTGCAGGCGACGTCGAGGAGTCGGCTTTCGCCGGTGACCTGATGATGGACGCAGGCGGCCGTCATCAGGTGCCCGAGATTGTAGAGTTCGAAATTGTTCCGGTCTTCAAACGGCGTCCCACCGGGCTCACCGCGAAGCGCATGCACGAGCACGGGAGTGTGCAGGTAGCCGTCGGATCGTTGCGCCTGCGCGATGGTTGTCACCGACTCATCGATGGCGGAACGCAGGGGCGCATCGCCGGTGGTACCGAAGACCAGGCAGGCTGCCTCGATCCACTTGTAGAAATCGCCGTCGTTGAACGGTGCGCCGCGGTAACGGCCTTCCTTCATTCCGGCGGCGATCCGGAAGTTCTCCAGATATTGGGAGTAGTTGGTGCCTGACATCAACCGCCACATTCCCGGAACGGTTTGCCCGGCACACACGGCAAAGCGATCGGCCCAGAAACCGCGGGTCCAGCGGACGGCGTCAAGCTTCAGCGGTTGGACGTTGGCCGCGGGCGGCCCTTTGGCCCCGGGAACGCCGGCTCTCGGTCCTGACCCCGCATCTGTGACAGCCGGCGTCCGGCATCGGTCCATGCGCGCGGCGAAATCACGCAGGAACTCCTCGCGCCAGCGACTGACGGTCTTCGCGCCGGCGTGGGGGCCTTCGGCGTATTCCGGGGACGGGTCATCGGTCCACCAGTTGGGCAAGTTCGCCGACGGATGATGCGCGAGGTCGGGGGCGGGGAGTATTGCCGTGATTCCACCGCCCTTCCCGTCGAGCGAAGGCACATTGCTTTGGAGGGTGAAACCGTAGGTCTGAGCCGTCTTCGGGCAGAAGCGGAATCGAATCGTGCCATCGTCGGCCACCTGGCCCGCGAGCGACTGGTTCTCAACCAGGAGTTGCGCCTGCGGATCAGCGGGTGCGCTATCGCCCAGCGGCAGTATCAGTTCGAGAATGCCGAAGACCTCCATCCGATACTCCGTGGTGGTCAGTCTGTCGAAGCGCGAGTAGGGGCGTTTCCAGGCACGTACAAACCGCCCACCCCAACCGGGTTGCGACGGATCGCTCGGCGTGCCACTGAGCAGCCACGCGACGGAGGGGGTGTCTCCCATCTTGATGTCGGCCTTCTTGCTAACGAAGAAGTCGCCGAGCGCCCCGTGTTCCGCGACGTGCCGCGCAACGAATCTCTCGTTGCCCAAGTCGCCTTCCTGATTACCGCCCGTGAACCAACCGCGATAGCTCGAGTTGTTCTCGATGATCCAGAGCGAAGGATGGTGTTCCGCGAGGTATTGAAAGGCGTGGGGCCCCCATTTCTTGTTGGGGCCGCCGATGTAGTACACCCGCAGCTTGGGCAGGATGTCTGGCGCATCGTGCAGGGCTTGCGCGAGGTCCTGAATTCCGCCCCAAACCAGGATGTGGAGCGGGCGCGGATCGTTGCGCCGGGCGCATTCCACGATCCAGTTCGACCCTTCCGTCGCCTGTCGCACGCCGGCGTAAGGGACCACCTCC
Organism: Verrucomicrobiales bacterium; assembly: GCA_024233215.1. Lineage (GTDB taxonomy): Bacteria > Verrucomicrobiota > Verrucomicrobiia > Limisphaerales > J093 > J093. The sequence continues at coordinate 59,382 of JACKPW010000001.1, forward strand.
GTTTCGCCCTGCTTGGTGATCGCGCGCAGGGCATCGGGGGTTGGATACCGGGGGGAATGGGTCCTCAGGTTAGCGTAGTCCCGCTCGTAACAATTGATGACCTCCAGAATGTGCCGGGTCCGGCCGGCGCCGGCGTCAAAGGGCGACGAGATCAGGCCTTCCAGGTCAAAGGCATCGGCATAAACCAGCAGATGCACCATGGACTGGAAGTCATCCGGATCGGAACCGCCGATGTCGGTGGAGACGAGGACGCGGTGATGCGGGGCAACGGGCCCGTGGGCCGCTTCCTTTGCCGCCGCGATTGGCTCGCCCGCCATCCCCGCTCCAGCCTCGCAGCAGATCAAGGCCAGCCCGATCCACACGGCGGCGGCTTTGTGTGTTCGGCTCGGAGTCATCGCTTCATTCCCTCCTCAGCCAGGCTACGGCTTGACTCTGCAGGTTCAGCCTGCCTCCGGCAGTTGCGGTCTTGCCCGGGGTCACTTTGCCGGTGCCTGGATCGATCCAGTTGATGCGAAAGGTGCCGGTTTCACCCGAGAGATCGAGTTCCGTGCCGCCGCAGATGAGCATCTGCCGGCCGGTTTCATGCAGCGCCCAACGCCCGTGTGTGGTGGCGTCGCTCCACGGCTGCATTCGCGGAATCGCGGCGAGGAGTTCCCGGTCCGTGGTTTTCGGGAGGCGCGGCAGGGAACCGCCGGCGCACACCCAGGCCCAGGCGGCAGTGTCGAAGTTGCAGATCACGGGTTTCTCGGGGAAACGCGCCCGGTATTCCGCCGCCATCGTGGCGAGATCCCCGTCCTGCGGACGTCCGCCGCGCCATTGGCGTTCGAATTGGCGGGGGGCGAGGTTCTTCCCACCGGGCGGCGCGAGTTCGCCGCGGTCGGTGCGCCACCAGTAGCGGAAGTCGATCACGTCCACCAGCGGGCTGCGTACGGGATCGGCCAGGATGGCGTCCTGAACGTCCTTGGTGGCGGAGAGGGCGATGACGGGTAGCCGACGTGAGTCGGCGCTGATGTCGTGGTGGGCAACAGCGGGCGGGTTCCCGTCTCTTGCCGTGAGCAACTGGGTCCGTTCCCAGGCGGAAATCGTATCCAACCAGAACTCCATGAAGTGGAGGGGACCGGTGAACTCGGCGCCGGTGAACTGAATCACGTTGTCGTTGCCGGCGAAGTTGTCGAGGCACTGGCGGATGTAGCTTTCGTGGAGCCGGCGACGGACCGGATGAGTCACGTCGTAGAAGAGGTCGGCCTGAAAGATCCGCTTGTCGCCGGCGTAGGGGGGAGGTTCGGGAAATCCGGTGGCATTGATGTTGTTGGCCGAACGCCATGGGAAATCCGCCCAGTGGGCGCCGGCCTCGAGAATGTTGTGTTGGAAATACTGCTGGTGAAACAGGAGCAGACCGCGTTCGTCACACAGGTCAGCGAACTCCCTCAGACGCGACCAGTACCATGGATTGAATCGGGTCAGGTCATACCGGCTCAAACCATCCCAGGCGATGCCTTCTCCGCTGCGGGCGAACGGCTGTTCGAAGAAGGGGGGCTGCACCTCGCCGTCAATGCGCCGGGTGCGTTCGTGATCGTCCCGGCGCCGGTCATACCAAAGACCGTAATTGTGATCCAACGCTGCCGTGCCGTTTGCCCGAAGCCCGTCGGCGAGTTGCAGCAGGTCGTCGGTCAGACCGCGACCGATGCGGCCCGGGACGAACCGGGTGATGGCGATGCCGTTTTCCGGTGCTTCCGCGGGTCGGGTCGATCCCCGCCACCAGGCGACGCCACTGGTTCCGCCGATGAGCAACCGGCTGTTCACGGTGAGCCAGCCATTGGTCAGGACGAGCCGGGAACGTACCGGTGCCGTGGGCGGCGGTGTTGCCGGGTCGGCCAGATCGTCGACCGACGGGGCGTTGCCGGGGGCGTCGGGAATCGGATCGCGGGCAAAGGCATTGGCGATGTAGTCACGCAATTGTGGCGGCGGGGTATGGGCGATGGCGGCGAGTTCCTGGGCGCGCTGGAGTGTGGGATTCGTGGTGCCTTCATGGGATCGCGTCATGAGTTGGAGCCGGTCGGCAGCGGCCTTGCCCAGACGATCCTGCACCTGGGCTGCGAACAGACTGTCCGGCCGTACGAAGTCGTTTGATGCCTGCCAGACGCCGTCCCCCTCGAAGCTGCCCCAGGCGCCGAAGGCCCAGTTGTGCGCCCCGGGTGGTCGCCAGCATCGGATCACGGAGGCGCTGCAGTTCCAGAGCACGGAGTTTACACCCGACCAGCCGATGGCGGCATTGTTGCCGGGACGGAAGCCGAGCGTCAGGGCGTTCCCGTCAATGCGGACATCGTCGTAGAGCACGCCGCCGGCCCAGCTTTCCAGGGGACCGCTGTCCGCCAGAGCCTCCGCGGCCTCGCACTGGACGAACGCGTTGGGGCCGGCCGCGCAGTGACCCACGCCAAAATCGCCCCGGCCGTTTTCCGAGAAACAGCGAAGGAACAGCGTCTGTTGTCCCTGGGTGAAGAAGGTGCGGCGTCGGTGTCCTCCGTTCTCGGAAACGGGGGACAGCGACAGGCAATCCTGCACCGTGATCCTGGCGGCATTTTCGAAGACGGCCACTGCGGAACCGGCGAAATGCGCGAAGGTGATCTGACGTGCCCAGGAATCAGCGGCATTCTCAAACGTGATGGCGTACCAGGCATGGTCCTCGTCCTTGGGCCGGCTGGGGTCGAAGGCGGATTCCAGGCAGAGGTTCTCGACCCCGACATTCGCCAGCCGGCCGGGCAATCGGCAACGTTCCAGCAAGCCGCCGCCGAATCGTCTCTCCAAGGCGGTGGTCAGCGGCGCGTCCACTGTGATCTCGTTCCCGGCAACCGCCCGCACGGTGCGGTGCCAGATGATGTCGCGGGTGCCCGGACGCCATCCGGCCACCCCTCCGCCCAGATCGGTGGCGCCCAGGAACTCGATCCACTCCTGGGTGCTGGGACGCGTGATGCGGACGAGGTCTCCGGTCTGCAGGCCGGTGGTTGTCTCCAGGTGGAAACTCGTCGCTCCGACCGGCACGTGGTCTTCGGTGATCGCAACAGCGTCCTCCTCATCGCCCCGGCGATCCTCATGTCCCACCACCCGGATCAAGGTTCGTCGATCGAGGCCGGTTGCGCGGAGGGTCGTCCCGCCGGCGTTCATCCCCTGGCCGCGAAGGACCACTCCCGAATTGGCGATCCGGAGGCTGCCGTGGGTTTCATGCCGTCCGCTCAGCAGGAGGACGGCGCCGCGAAGGCCGTTTGGCTCAGGGGACAGCGCGGACACGTAATCGATGGCGTGCTGGATGCGTTCCGTGGCGTCGCCGGGCGAAGCGGGGACCACGATCCGAACGGGGGCGTCAGGAATGGGGCGGTCGCCGCCGGCGTACCCGCACGCGGAGAAATCGGGAACTCGGTTACCTTGGGCATCGGCCTGATATACCAGGCGCCCTTCGGGGCTCCGGGCTACCCACGGCGGTACGGCGGCAGCCCGGATCGAACAGCCGGGGGATACGGCAGCAAAGCCCATGAGGATCACGGCCACGGCGAGCTTCCGGCGCGGGGGGGGCCTCATGGCAGGGGGGTGGTGAGGCGTTCGAGAGTGGCGTTCCGGCCGATCATTTCTCCATCCGCCATTACGCTCAGGCCGGCACCGACGTGATAGCGGCTTCCGTCGCGATCCCAGACCACGGTGAGCAACCGGCCGTGATAGCGGAGGCCGTCCAGGCAGAACCAGTCCCAGGCATCCGGCGGAAGCGACGGAGCAATTTCCACGGTGTTCCAATCGCACGGGCGCAATCCAACCAGGCCGCTGATCAACAGGTCGGCGTACGTCGAGTGATTGTAATACCGACTGCGATCGTCGCGGCCGGTGATCCATTCGCCGGTGATTTCATCCAGGTATTCTCCGATGTAGGGCCGGTCTTCGGCATGCTGGCTGTGGGTGTAGGTGAGGAAGGCGGAGAAGTAGTCCCGCCGGGTCACCGGTGGGATCGCCAGATAGCCGCACAGGACGTTGGCCATTGCCGTGAGGGTTTGCGAGGTGGCGAACGGCCAGACCGCCCCGTCCCATTCGCAGGTGCCGTACCCGTGCGACCGGAACTGGGGATGACGCCGTTCGGCAGTGGTGATGCCGAAAGGCGCGGCGAAGCCATCGGGATCGGTGAGTTGGGCCCACGCGTCTTCCTCGCCGGCGCAGGGATCGGGCAGGTGGAACATCCAGGGGATGAAGCCGATCTCCTCGCGAGCGTTGGAAAGCCCGCCGTCCTCCAGGCGCACCTTGAAGAACTGCGCCTCCGGATCCCAGAGGCTTTGCCGAACCAGTGTCTTCAGCCGTTCCGCCTCTTCAGTGAATTCTCTCGCGATGTCCGCCTTACCGGCCAGTCCCGCGATGTCGGCAATCGCCCGGGCGTTGGCGAACAGGTAGCTGTTGATGGTGGGGCGGAGGTTCCGTTGCCGGCGCGAACCCGAGATCGATTCCTCCATGCCGTCGCGGACATCGTACTGCCAGAACAACCCTTCCTCGGATCGCCTTTCGGCGACCCAAGCCCGGTAATCCGCAACCAGGTCCGGCAACAGGTCCACGACGAACGCGCGGTCGCCGTTGACCAGGAAGCGATCCCACACCGCGGCGGCGAACCAGTTGCTGTATTTGTGGAAATGGGGCTGCGGTTTGCCGTCATTCCCCCGCAACCAAAAGGTGATGGTGTCGTCGAGGTAACGATCGCTTCGCAACCAGCGTCCCTCGGCGAGATGATGGCCGACCGCGCAACTGATGGTGTTGAAGGCTCCGGCGTGGCCGACTGGTGTGAGGAACTCCGTGATCACGTAACCGACCGGGGTCTCGACCAGGTGCTTCCGGAAACTCCACCACCGGAAGTAGTACATCTCCTCGACCTCGCGGTCGGGACATTCGAAAAGCGGGATTTCCTTCTCCATCCACGCCCACGCGTCCTGGTTGGGAATCGCGTTGACCACCGTTTCCGGTTCCATGGTGTTGAACCGTTGGACGTGGTGGGCAAATGCGTCCGGGGTGAGGACCGAGGCGTTCGTGGGGAGGAGCAGGCACGCCAGGCCAAGGAATAGTTGCCGGACGAGATTCCAAAGGACCGGCGGCCCTTGTTTGCGCGGCATCCGGAAAGCGAATGACCACCGGGCCCTCGGGGCCGGTGTTTCATCCGCCAGCGGTGCGACCGGTGTCATGGCCGCATTGAAACACCCCCGACCGGCGGTTGGCGACCAGTTTGGACCGCGGCGGCCCGCTTCGCCACCGCTTACCCGCAACAACTCATTTGGAACGGGGAGCGCACGCGGCTCGCGTGCAGTGGCCGTCGGCCCGACCGCCACGCGTGCAACGACCTGAAGTCACCCCTCAATGACGGTGCAGTTGCCCGGGAACCAGTCGGCGAGCCGCCGACTGGGGCAGCCGGGCCGGCCGTGCTCCCCATCGCTGCTGCTTCGTTACGGCTCAGCGATAGCGGCGGGTGGTGCGTTCCTGCATCCAGGCGACATCGACATTGCCCGGCGCGGACGTGGGGTAGGGACGGACCTCGCCCTTGAGGGGCATCTGCAGCACGAACTCGCTCTGCCAGCGATGGGTTTCCGAATGGCCGTCGGCGAACGACAACCCGCCCGAACTGCCGTGGTAACTGGCCGGGCTGTCGACCAGCCAGACGGGGGAGTTCGGATAACCGGACATGTCCACGACGAACATGCCGTCGTTGATGCTGTCCTCGCGTTCGTCGAGGAAGACAAAGGTCTGGGTCGGGCCCGGGTCGACGAAGTCGGTCGATTTCCGGTAGATGCGCCAGCCGTCGCTGTTCCATCCCATGGCGAGTCCCTCGCCGCGGCCGCCGACGTAGTTGAGCATGGACATGGTGCGCACGCGGGGCATGAGTTTGCCGCGGACGTTGACCTGGCTGCGGTCGGCGGGGCACTTGAAGATCTGATGGGCCTGGCCGCAGTAGGGCCAGAGGATGCTGGTTTCGATGTTGACGGTGGGATCCCAGTTCTCCCGGTTGTTGCCATCGAAATCGAGCCAGCCGCCCACCCACTGGGAGGGGCCGTGTTTGACGTAGGGCAGCACGTCATTGCTGTCGTCCACGTACATCTTCCAGGCGAGCAGCAACTGGCGATGGTTGTTCATGCACTGGATGCCCTGGGCCTTGGATTTGGCCTTGCCAAGGGCGGGCAGGAGCATGCCGGCCAGGATGGCAATGATGGCGATGACAACCAGGAGTTCGATCAGGGTGAATCCCCGGTGCTGCAAAGGTCTCGTTTTCATGGTTTCCAAAACAGAATGCCGTCGCCGGCCGGAACCGGCGACGGCCTTCAGAGGCGGTCCCGGACGGCTATTCCGCCACTTCGATCAGATAGAACCCATGCCCCGCCGGCGCAGCGGTGTCAACATAGGTTCGCGTGGTGAGCGCTCCGGAGATGTCCTCGAAGCTGGCACCCGGGCCCAGTTCGCCGCTGCGCAGGACCCGGTAGACGGCGCCGGGTGCGGCCTCGGTCCATTCCAGTTGGACGCCGGCTTCCACGCGGACAACGTTGGTGATCTCACACGGCTCCAGTGGCGCGATCGGTTCGTTGTGCAGGATGATCAGTCGCCCGCCTCCGTTGGCGGTGCTGGTGTCACTCAGGACCAGGAGCGCGCCGTTCGGCGCGAAGGCCAGGGTCGGATCGTGCAGGTCAATCTGCAGGTCCGGCCGGTCTGGATTGCTGAGCGGGAAGCTGACTTCGAGTTGGTCGGTCGGCGTGCCGAACGGCGTGGCGTCCACCGACCAGATCTCGTCGAGCAAATCGTCCGCCACCCACAGTTTGCCGGAGGTCGGATCGGCGGCCACGGCGGCACCGGAGGGCGTCGGACCGAAGACGTCCGCCCACAGGGTCATGGGCCAGATGTAACGCACATACCCGTTACCATCCACGGCGGTCAGGTAGCCGTCCTGGCTCACGGTCAGAACCTCATCCGAGGCGGGCAACGCCGTGATGCCGTTCAGGTTGCCGGTTCCGAGGATGGCGGCGTCGGGCGTGATGAGGTAGTTGGCGTATCCCACCTGGCCCGGTTCCAGGGTGGCGGGATCGATGAGGTAGATCGCATTGTCGCTGTCGCCATCGGAACCGCGGTCCGCGACGGCCAGCATGCCCGGGCTGCCGAGGAAGCCGTTGAAACCCGTTGGAACGAAGGTCAGGTCAATCGGGTCATCGTCGATGCCGGCATCGCCAAAACTCGAGATCATCACTTCGGGTGTGTTGCTTTCCCACGGCGCCTTCAACCGCATGACGGCCTGGGTGTAGTCGTGGGTCCACCAGAGCGTGCCATCCGGGGCCACGGCCAGGCCAGAGGGCCGGTCGAGGCCGCTGGCCACCGGCGTCTCGTCAATGGTCCAACGGCCGCTGGCGGAGTGGGTCGCCCGGTAGATGCCGCCCGCGACGGCATCCACAGTGAACAGAATCGTCTGGTTGTCACGCGGGTCGACCGCCACGGTGCCGATGGGCCCGCCGGGGGTCAGGATGGTCTGCTCGCTGAAGCGATGACCCGGCACGGCCACGGTGTAGGGTTCCGGCAGGGGTTCCGGGTTGCTGACCAGCGACTTGATCTCAATGTCGTCGATGTACACCGGGGGATGACCCGAGCCGTTCGAGGAGCTCCAGGCGGCGAGGATCATGGGACCCCAGTTGACGGCGCCCCCGATGTAGCCGGCCCGGTCGACCACCAAGGTGGGACTGTCGCTGGCGGGATTCTTGATGATGCTGTAGCGGCCCTGGGCATTATGGGTCGTGAGGCGGTATTGCTCCCAGGTGTCCGGAACGTAATCGGCCGCGGTGTCGTACCACTGGGTGGTGTAGAAGGTCAGCGAAGTTTCGTCGCCGGTGGTGGCGTTGCGCGCGCCGTAGCCCAGCAGGGCGGAATCCCCCTGGTCGGTGCGATCATCCTCGGCCCCGTAGAGGGACATGCGCAGGTAGTTGTATTCGCCGACCCCGGCGATGGAGGCGGGCACGCGGGCCCACCAGGTGATTTGCACGTCAGCTTCGGGGGGGACGCCCCACGCCAGGGAGATGCCGGCGCGCTGGCCACCCTCGATCTTCAGGCATTTCTCCCCGGAGTGCGGGGGCACCACCGTCGAATCCACGACCTGCACCTTGGTGGGGGCGAGTTCCTGGCCGTTCCCCGTGCCGGCGGCCTCGGTGGTGATCCAGGGGCCGGCCGGATCGGCGTCGTCTTCGGCACTGCTCCTGGCGGTGTAGGCCTCGAATCCGTCCGTGAAGGTTGCGGCAAGATCCGTCGCACCCTCCACGGTCAGGCTCAGGTCATCCATGACGAAATAGCCGTCGTCGGCGGAATTGCCCTCATGGCGCACAATGATGCTGGTGATGACCGAGGCGCCGCTACGGGAGATCTCCCCACCCTCCACGACGGCTGTGTTCATGTCGTCGATGTAGAGGTTGAAGGTCTGTGTCGCCATGTCGAACACCATGCGGTGATGCTGCCAGACGCCATCCATATGGTCCGCACCGACGGCGATCCAGTTGGGACCGGCACCGATGCCGTCGTAGAAGAAGATGCCGGGGGTGGCGCCCCGGTCGGACCGGTAGGCCAGGAAATCCTCGCCGTTGGTGTCGGACCCCATGGAGCGGACGATGACGTAGAAATTCCTGTCCCCTTCACCCTTGGCGGTGAGCATCCAGAAATCGAGCGTGGCGGTGGGGCCGCTGTGGGCGTTGGGAAGGTTGACGATCACCTCCGAGCCGCTGCGTACGAGGAGAGCCCGGGTCCCGCCGTGGGTGGACCAATCGACGATCTGGACGCCCGATCCGGCGTCGCCCGCACCGTCGACCGGATTGTCATCCGTGACGGTGAACCCCGGTCCCGTGGGATTGGCGCTGGTCATGTCCTCGATGCCGGTGGCGGCTTCGGCGAACGCCTCAAAGTCCTCATTCAGGACGACCGTGGCGGCGCCGGCGGATGAGATCCCAAGAAGAATGGCAACGATACCGGCCGACCAACGGCGCCGGTTCATGGTGAATGGCAGTTTCATGGTGATGTGTTGTTCTCGAACTCGGGCCGAACCTAGCCGCTTGAGAGCCGTTGTCCACCGGTTTTCACACGGAATTTTGCGGGCCATCCGAAACGGGCGACCGGCATTTGGTGGTGGGATTCGACTTGTGGCTTGGCGTGGCGTGGGTGGGATGTTACTTCGGTGCCATGAAGATGTCCTCGCTGGGTTGGCTTCGTCCGCACGGGGTGTTGGCCGTGTTGGTGTTCCTGGCGGCCTGTGCGCCGCGGCCGGGGGGGCGACGGGTCACGCCGCTGGCGCCCAAGGACGCCTTCTTTCCGGACAAGCTGGCGGCCATGGACGAAGCCGTTGCGGGGGCCATTGCGGAGGGGAAATGTCCGGGGGGGGTGCTCTGGCTGGAACACGACGGTGCGGTCTACAGCAAGGCTTACGGCGAGCGGGCCAAGGTCCCGGAATCCGAGCCCATGAGCCTGGACACCATCTTTGACCTGGCCTCGCTCACAAAGGTGGTGGCCTGCACGCCGGCGGTGATGCTGTTGGTGGAACAGGGGAAGATCGGGTTGGACGACCCGGTGGCCCGCTACATTCCCGAGTTTGCCGCCAACGGGAAGGACGCCATCACCATTCGGCAGTTGCTCACCCATACCTCGGGTCTCCGGCCGGACGTCAGCCTGAACCCGGACTGGTCGGGCACCGAGGCGATGTTGAAGCTGGCCTGCGCGGAGCAATTGCGGGCTCAACCTGGCGAACGATTCATCTACAGCGATACCGGGCCGATCGTGCTGGGGGAGGTGGTCCGACGGATCAGTGGGGAATCGTTGGATGTGTTCGTCAAGCAGCGGGTGTATGAGCCCCTGGGGATGCGGCACACCTGCTACAACCCGCCGGCCGAATGGCGCGGCCGGATCGCCCCCACTTCCGTGGAGAACGGAACCGTCATTCGCGGGATCGTTCACGATCCCCGCGCCCGGCGCATGGAAGGGGTGGCCGGACATGCCGGGCTGTTCTCGACCGCGGAGGATCTCGCGCGTTACGCCCGCATGATGTTGAACCTCGGCGAGTTGGACGGCGTCCGGATATTCCGCCCGGAAACGATCCAGCTCATGACCTCGGTGCAGACGCCGCCGAATGTGCCGCATCGCCGCGGGCTCGGTTGGGACATTGATTCGCCATACGCCGGCGAGCGCGGCGACATCTTCCCGCTGGGGGGCTACGGTCACACGGGGTGGACCGGCACGTCGATTTGGATCGATCCGTTCTCGCGGACCTTCCTGCTGTTCCTTTCCAACCGGAATCACCCTTCGGGCGGCAATGTGATTGGGTTGCGTCGGCGTCTGGCGACCCTGGCCGCCGAGGCCGTTCGCGGATTCAATTTCCACAATGTCCCCGGGGCCCTGCCGCCGGTGGCGGCACCGGATTCCTCCGCCGCCCGGGACGAGGAGAACCGGACGGTGCTCAATGGTATCGACGTGCTTGAGGAGGCGGGCTTTGCCCCCCTCAAGGGGCTGAAAGTGGGGCTCATCACCAACCACACCGGCATTGATCGCCGGCGGAGGGCCACCATCGACCTGTTGCATGCGGCCACCAATGTGGTCCTCAAGGTGCTCTTCAGTCCGGAGCATGGCATCCGCGGAGAGGTCGATGCCCATGTGGCGGACGGGACGGATGCGGCGACGGGGCTGCCGATCTACAGTCTCTACGACGACACGCGCGCGCCGCAGGCGAAGGAACTCGACGGCCTGGACGCCCTGGTCTTCGACATCCAGGACATCGGGGCCCGGTTCTACACCTATATCTCAACGATGGGGATGTGCATGGAGGCGGCGGCAAAGGCCGGCTTGCGGTTCTTTGTCCTGGATCGGGTCAACCCGATCACGGGGCGGATCGTGGAAGGACCGGTGTATCGCGGGGAAGCCGGGTTCACCGCCTTTCATGCGATTCCGGTACGACACGGGATGACCGTGGGTGAGCTGGCGCGGATGTTCAACGCCGAGCGCGGGTGGAACTGCCAGTTGACGGTGGTGACGCTTGAAGGCTGGAGTCGGGATCTGTGGTTTGATCAGACCGGGCTGCCGTGGGTCAATCCCTCGCCGAACATGCGCAGTCTCACCGAGGCCACGCTGTATCCCGGCATTGGGCTGCTGGAAACCACCGTGCTGTCCGTGGGCCGGGGGACGGACACGCCCTTCGAGGTGGTGGGGGCGCCGTACATCGACGACGTGAAGCTGGCGGCGGAGTTGAACCAGAGGCATCTCGAAGGACTGCGGTTCGTGCCCACGCGGTTCACGCCCTCCGCCAGCGTGTTCGCCGGCAAGGAATGCGGCGGGGTGCGAATCATCGTGCTCGATCGCGATCACGCGGATGTGCTGGGCGCCGGACTCACCATCGCGACGCTGCTGCAACGCGATCATCCGGAGGAATTCAAGTTCGACCGGTTCGACCGATTGCTGCGCCACCTTCCCACGCTGGAGGCGATTCGGGACGGGAAATCGCTGGTGGCGATCAAGTCGTTGTGGCAGGCCGGCCTGCAGGACTTTCTGCGCCGGCGTGAGCCGTTCCTGATCTACCAATGAACCGGTAGCCGCGGACGTCAGTCCGCGCTGGAATCCCGACGGGATGATGGGGGAGGGAAGGATGCGCCGACTGGACGTCGGCGGCTACGGCGGGAAGCGGCGGACGTCAGTCCGCACAGGGTCATGGGGGTGGAATGGCCGGTTCAGCCTGCCAGGGCACGATCCACTTGTAGATCGTGTGTTCGGTGACCTCGTAGCCGATCGCCGCCAGTTCGGGGTCCTCGACCTCCATTCGTTCCACCTGGACCGGCCTGGCCCCGCGCATGTCAAAGTCGTGTGACAGGATCCGGCTGCCTGGCTTGAGTTGCGCAAGTTGCGGCATGAGCCGGACGTTCAACTGCGGCAGCAGGTAGAGCGTCACCACGCTGGCCTCGCGCAGGTCCAGGGTGAACACGTCCGCCTGCCGGACCGTGACCAGGTGTTCGAGGTGATTGGTGCGCACGTTCTCGATCGCTTCCGCGACCCGTCTGGGATCGATGTCGAACCCCACCGCCCGCACGCCGTAGCGCTTCGCCGCCGTGACCATGATCCGACCGTCGCCACAACCCAGTTCATATAACACATCGTCGACATGCAGGTCCGCCATCTCGAGCATGCGATCGACCACCACCTGCGGCGTGGGGACGAAGACGATGTCGGGTCGACGGGGTGGACTGGCGGGATCGCGCAGTCCGGCATCGGCCCCCGGGAGGAAGGCGGCGAGCGCGTAGATCAACGCGCCGTTCCAGTTGATGGCGATCTCATTGGTGCGGTAGTCGGCGGCGTCATCCTTCCAATCGGTTGCGCGGGGGTTTGCCCCACCCACGAGGTAGCCGGGCCAGGGAGGTTCGACCGTGTCGCCCTCGGACTCGCGATCGTGCGGATGCATGGGCGGCCGGAACCCCAGGCCGGTGACGAACGAGCGTCCATACGGGTTCCGGCCGAACAAGTGGTGCAGGGCGTCGAGCGCGGTCTCGCGGTAGACCTTCACAGCGGACACGCGAAACGCGGCGTGGAGGATCAGACTTTGCCGGGCGACGCTGCCGTTGCAGCCCCAGTAATAACGGTTTCCCAGAGGGCGGCCGTAGCCGTGTTCGCTGCGGGTTCGCACGATGCCGTCCGCGATCCGCAGCAAGCTGCCCCGCAGTTCCTCGAGCAGGTCGGCGTCGCGTCCGTCGCGGTGGGAGGCGAGATACGTGAAACAACCGAGATTGGCCACCGATCCCCAGTCGAAGTCCTGGTCCACCCGGGTGTCGTTGGCGCGCAACCGGGCCTCCAGGTCGGCCAGCGCCGCCGCGTCACCCGTGCTTTCCCACAACTCCGCGGCGGCCCAGAGGCGGTCGTCCTCGTCGCGGGTCTGGTACGCTCCGGTGGTGAAGCCGGCCAAGTCGGCGCGCACATTGACGGAGTGCTCCTCCAGTACGGCGAAACTCCGGCGCGCCGCCGCAAGGCAGCGATCCGCGTAGGCCGCGTCGAAGGGCCGAAAGACGCGCGAAGCCTGCGCCATCATGGCGACGAAATCCGCCGTGGCGGCGGTGCTCCAGGGCGCGAAATAGCGGGGCGTCTTCTCGCGGTCCGGGGAGATCATGGGGCCGAAATCGGGTGTGCTGACCTTGTGATGGACGCGGCCGTCGTCGGCCTGCATGGTCAGCAACCAGTCGAGTTCCCACTTCACTTCCGCGAGGAATTCCGGCAGTTCCCCGTTGGCTTCGGGCAAACCGAGGGGGACCTTTCGGATCGCCGGTCCGAAGTCCTCCCAGGCCCGCAACAGGCAACCCACCGTGATACCGGCGTTGACCACGTACTTGTTGTAATCACCGGCATCGTGCCAGCCGCCGGTGGAGGGCCTGTGTTTACCCGGTTGCCCGACGAAATCCAGCAGCGCGTCGTTGGTATGACAGATGCCATGGGCGAATGCGACGCCATGATGCTCGGTGCACACCGCCGTCCCGCAGCGCCAGAGGTACATGGCCCGGGTGACGAGGCGGAACGGTTCCGGGTAGAGGTCGGCCTTGATCTCGAAAGGCGCGGACTCCCCCAAACCGGGGGCGTCCAGTCGGTAGCGGCCCGGGTCCTGCAAACCGGTGAAGTCCGCGACCCAGAGCGATTCCCTGGTGTCGGGGTTTTCGCGCGGACCGGCGGGCAGACCGGCAAAGGCGGTGGAACCATCCGTGACACGGAGCACTTTGAATTCCCTGGCGGGCCCGGCCAGGGTCGCCACTTTGGGTGCGTCCGGGAGGTAGCCCACGGTGTCCAACCGGACCGGAGGCGCGGGGTCCGCGGCCTGCAGGGCGGCGAGGAGACCGAACAGGCCGGGTGTGGTGAGGGGGGATCTCATGCGATGCGGGGAGGGCGGGGGAAGGAGGGGCGCCGGGCCCTGGGAGGCACGGCGTCCCGATGAAGAGCAGAGGGCGCGGTCGGAACCGGCGACGCTATTCCGCGGCCCACAGGGTGAGGCTGCTGTTGTCCTGAATGTAGAGGTGGTTGCCGGATGGCACGGGGAAGGCGTAGACCGGGCCCTCCGCGACCTTGTATTTGGCGAGCACGGTGTATTTGTCGCCGCCGGGTGCGAGAACGATCAACTCGGAATCCGGGCTGGTGGCCAGCAGCACTTTCCCGCCGTCGACCAGGCAGCCGTAGCCGTTGCCCCGCCGGTCCGGATCCGTCCAAAGCGTCTGGCCGTTCTCCGCGTTCAGGCAGAAGAAGCTGCCGCGGTCCGTCAGGCCATAAAGCAGGCCGTCTTTCAGCAGTGGAGTGCTGAACTGCACCGCGACGTCGGCATTGGCCCACAATTCCTTCCCGGTCACTTCCGTGCCGCTGACGGACAGTCCGATCGCCTTGGTGCCGCGGCCGGCCCCGGAGACATACACAGTGGCGCCATCCACGATGGGGGTGGCGGCGTTGTAGGCCCGCCGCTGCGGGGTGAAGGCCATCCGCCAGCGGACCGCGCCACCCGCCAGATCCACCACGACGATCTCGCTGCCGGTCAACGCCACCACGAGGGTCATGCCTCCCAGGGTCGCGAGGGTGGGCGAGGCATAGGCCGGCTCGCCGCAGTCACAGAGCCATTTCCGATCCCCGGAGCCCAGGTCATAGGCGGCGATCCCGCCTTTGTCACCGCCTCCCACCTGGGCGATCACCAGGCCGTTTGCCACCACGGGCGAGGCGGAAGTAAAGAACCGGGGGAAGGCGTCCGGAAAGTCATTCTTGCGCCAGAGCACCTTGCCGCTCGTCGCATCCAGACAGGACAACGTCCCGCGCACGCCGAACGTGATCACCTTCCCGTCCATGACGACCGGGGAACTGCGGGGTCCCGCGTGTCGCGAGGCCGGGCCGGTGGCTCCCTCGGCCGCGTACGCGTCCCGCCAGAGTTCCTTTCCCGTGGCGGCATCGAGCGCCAGGGTCACTTCATCTCCTTCCTGCCGCGCAAACACATACAACTTGCCGTTCATCAGGGCCGGGGTGGCGTCAGCCTGGCCGACCGTGACCTGCCAGGCCTTCTTCAGTTCTGCCGGCCATTCCGCCGGCGCGGTGAAACCGGGGGCCCGGCCATCGCGATCCGGGCCGAGCCATTGGGGCCAGTTCTGGCACCGGACGGGGCTGGTCACAAGGGTTGTGAGGAGGAGCAGCGGGGCGATTCTGTGGAGTCGTGTTTTCATGGGCTTCAAGTGTGTTGGACCCGCGCGACCGGGGTACGAAACGACGGTCCACCGGCGGGCCCCGAGTCGGCGCGGGAGTTCCCCTGCTGTGACGCTGCGAGGGGCAGGGCGGTTACAGAAGCTCCAATTGTTGGAGGCAACAGGCCGACTGCTCGGAAAGGTGCACCATGAAGACCGCGCTGCCGGTGCTCATCGATCCGTTGGGGGCCCGGGAATCCGCTCGAATTCGGTTCTGAAGAGGGTCCACTCGTCCGGGTCCATCTCCCACTGCCATGCGTCGCCGGATGCGGGCGAAGACCTCCTCTCCCGGAACGGCCTTGACCCCGCCTACCGCAAGACGAACGACGCCGGCGCGAAGGCGTGAATCGGAACGGTGAACTGTCCGTTTTCCACGGGAAGGGGTGCCCCCGTCGGTCGGCCGCGCAAATCGACCGGTTGGGCTTGGAACGCGCCCATGCCCGGCGGCAGCTGGATGGGGAGATTCCCGGTCTTTCCGGCCATCTCCCAGAATCGAAGCACCGTGCCCGGCCCATCGGGATTCGGACCGAAGGCCGTCACGAGCGCATTCCTCGAACGCCCGGTTGTAAGACTCGAACCCCAACAGGGCAGCGAACCTCCCGGACCACTGACACAAACCGCCTGCAACGGATACCGCGCCTCGAGCGACGGCCGGATCAGGCTTTCCTGCGGGTCGTAGCGATGAAATGCCCAGATTCTCACCCGGCTTGTCCAGGTCCCTTCGTTCCACAACCGGAAGTTCGTGGTCCACTGGTTGTTGAACAGGTTCACAAACACCGTCGCCTTGCCGGTTTTGAAGTCGGTGGAGTACTTCCAGCACCCCGGTTCGCCAAGGCTGACCAACGGGCTGTCGAGCGGGCACACGCCAAAGCCCGTGCCGGACGAGTCAAAGACCGCCACGCCGGTGTCCAGGGCGAACAGCTGGTTGTTCGAGCCCGGGACCAGGTCCTTCTCCGGATCGACGATGGAACCGAGTCGGCCGAGGCGGAACCGGGGCGAATCGACGTTGAAGGGCAGGCACAGCCAAGCGGCCTCGGGCCAGGGATCGGCCGGCTTGTCGTGGATGGTCACCTCGATGTCGAAGTAGGGCAGGCCGTTGTAGAAGAGGTAACGCGTCGTGACGCCGAAGGGCAGGTCGGCACTGGCGGTAGCGCGCAACTCGGCCTCAGCATGGATCGAGGGGGGATACTCCACAGTGAAGCCGCCAGGCGACGAAGCACGGTGGGGTGCCATCGATGCAGGAGGCAGCATGGGTTTGCCGAGTTCGTTGGTAGCCCAGTCGCTATTGATCTTCACGTAAGCATCGACGAAGCGGTGGACTTGGTTCGAGTCGAACCGTTCGTAGAGAACCTGGCCAAAGCCATAGGGAGACGATCTATCGACGCACTCGGGAACTTCGACCAAGCGAAGGTAGCTGGTCGTGAACTCAGGAACGCGTAGCGAGTCTATCCCGCCACGCTCCAGGTTGAGTCGAGCCGCAAAGCGACCGCTCTCCAAAGTCGCCTTTTCGCGGTTTATTCCTGGTGCGTACATGGGGTTGATCATGGCTCCTACATTCCGCAGGACCACGTAACCGGAGGGGGGGACCGCCGGCGCCAGGCACGACAGCCGATGGTTCCGCACTTCGTAGAAGCCGCTCAGCGCAGGGGGGCTGGCGACGGAAGGCAGCTTAGCCAGGACGTGCTCGGGGGGGCGGAGCAAGCCCGGCACCGCGTGCTCGAAGCCAGTCCCGTCCAGGTCAGCCCGTACGACTTCCCCCTCCCGTGGCCACGGCAAGGAGTTGAAAACGACCACGCGGTCGCCGTCCTGCTGGACCGCCTTCGCCAGCGCTGTGAGCTGGTTCTTCAAGAGCGGTTCGACCAGTCGTTCCGCCTTCTCGATGTAGGCGGTGTGTTCGGCCCAGGAGGATTCGATCCGGTCAAAGCGCCCCGCCTTCCGCTCCGCTTGCCAGGCCTCGCCGTAATGGGCGGTGTAGTTGCCGTAGATCCACCAGTAGGCGCCGCCCCAGGTGTGTTCGCCGTAGAGCAGGCTTTGTTCGTAGGCCTTGGCGATGGTGTCGTTCGCCGGCGGCGGCGTGACGCCCCACAGCGGCAGCAGGGTGTCCAGCATCTCGGCCATGGCGATCTTCGGTCGCACTTGTCGCGCGAGACTGGCGCCCTGCGGATCGCTCATCGGGCCGTGAATCCACGTGTCGGGCATGTCCCCCCGGATCACCGGCAGGTCCGGTTGCTCGGCGAGAATGCCGTCGGCGAAATCGGACAGCCGGCCGATCCGGACCTTCACGCCCGGCAGCTTGGCCTTCGCCTCGTCGAGCAGTTGCTTCACCTCGTCAGGTCGCGGCGGACCGTGGTTGTCGCCGGTGTGGATCAAGGCCAGCCAGGTTTTGCAGGGCCAATCGGCGGGCGCCACCAACCCGGTGCCGTAACTCTCGGCGGTGTACATCGTGAGCAACCGCGAGCCGTCCGGGCCCTCCCACCAGAACAGGCGGGGAACCTTCGGTGAACTGCTGGCGGCGTTGCACCCCAAATGCAGAAAATCCACGCCGGCACGGCGCAATAACGTGGGCAGAATCCACGAATGGCTGGGAACGTCGGTCATCTTGGCGTCACGCGGCAGTTTGAGATCCAGGCTGTGGGCCAGCCGCGTCGCAAAGCCGAGTCCGCGGACCAGGTCCTCCGGTTCCAGCAATTCCGTGTGAGTGGTGAAGGGGAGGGCGTGGGTGACAAAACGCCCGTCCTGAAAGGCCTGTCGGATGCGGGCCTGGCGGTCGGGCGATTGCCCGGGCCAATCCTCGAGAATCTTCACGGCCGGCCAGCCGGGGATGGTCCAGGCGAACTGCTGCGCCGGCGGCAGGTCGCGGTTCTGGTCCACCACCTTCAGGGCGTCGTCGATCATGGTGGTGCGGTAGCGTTGCACCACGTTGCTGGCCATGTCGGTGTAGCCGATGTCGAAGTGCGTCTTGAACACGACCACGACCTCCTCGACCTCCGCGTGCAGTACGGGGGCAAGGAGCGCAATCAAGGCGGCGAGAAGCCGTTGGCCCCGAACTCTGAATGGCCGGCGACGGCCGGCCTGAAGCGCGTTTGCAGCCATGGGATTCACTTGGGCTGAGGATGCCCGAACCGCCACGTTTGGAAAGCGCGAAGCGCCTTGGACTGCGGCGATTCTTCGCCGCTTTGGAGATGAACCGGAGGTTTTAGTGTTCAGGTTCCCGTCGCTTTGGGTGAGCGGAGGAACCATCGATTGCTGGTTGCAGGTGCAACACGAAGTGGGTCGCTCGTTCCGATCCTGCCCACGGTTGAGGGGGAAGTAGGCGGGTGAAAGGCGCGTGAAAGGCGCGTGAAACGACTTTTCAGTATCGAGTTCCGAGCCTAGCCTCCCGGCCAATGAGCACCCGATGGAGTCCCATCCTGGCGGGCCAAACGGTTTGATTCCGGGCCAGCCGTGACTGAGCGATGCCTGCGGACAATTCCAGCACGTCGGAGCCGAGGCCTTGGGTGACTTTCGGCGATTGTTCATCACCCGACGAGGATTTCCTCATCGGGAATCGTGAGGGGTTGGAATTGCTGCAGCGCAAGATCGACGAGGCCCTGGGGCAGGGAACGTGCTTCATCGAGGAGGCCGGAGTGGAATTCAACGGGGTCCGGGTGGTTGAGCATGACTCACGGGACGGCCATCACGCGAGACGGGGACGTTTCGCCGACACCCTGGCGTTGTTCGGTTGCGGTCTCTTCGTCTTCTTCATCGGCGGGGTGTTCGTCGTTGGGCTGAAGCAGGTCTGGTCCTGGCTGCGTTGGTGAAGGCCGTTCTCTGAACTCGCCAGCGGATCGCGGGCAGGTTTCAATCCCGTGCGAAATGAGTGCGGACTTCAGTCTTTTCGCGGGCCGGCCGGTTATCGACCTGCGCAGTGACACCCTGACGCAGCCCACTCCGGCCATGCGCCAGGCGATGGCGGAGGCGGAGGTGGGGGACGACGTGTTTGCCGAGGACCCCACGGTGAACCGTTTGCAGGAGCGTGTGGCCGAGTTGCTCGGGTTGGAGGCGGCGTTGTTCATGCCTTCGGGCACGATGAGCAACCAGGTGGCGATTCGCAGCCACACGGAGCCGGGCGATGAGATCCTGCTGGATGTCTCGGCCCACGTTTCCGTCTACGAGGCCGGGGCGCCGGCGGCATTGTCGGGTGTGATGTGCCAGTATCTGCCGGGTGAACGGGGGCGCTTCACCGCCGAACACGTGCATGCGGCGGTTCGGCCGCGGAACTCGCACTTTCCCCCCACCAAACTGGTCTGCCTGGAAAACACCAGCAACCGCGGCGGCGGTAGTGTCTGGCGGTTGGACCCGGTGAAGTCGGTGGCGGCCGCGGCGCGCGAGCACGGATTCAAGCTGCACCTGGACGGCGCCCGCCTGTGGAATGCGGCGGTGGCTGCCGGCGTGCCGGAACGGGATTACGCGTCGCTGTTCGATTCCGTGAGCGTCTGCTTCTCCAAGGGACTTGGGGCACCGGTGGGTTCCGCCCTCGCCGGGTCGCGGGAATTCATCCAGCGGGCGCATCGGTTCCGAAAGATGTTCGGCGGCGGGATGCGGCAGGCGGGGGTCCTGGCGGCCGCCGCACTTCACGCGGTGGAGCATCATCGCGAGCGGTTGGCCGAGGATCACGCAAACGCGCGGCGGTTGGCCGAGGGATTGGCGACCCTGCCCGCCGTGAAACTGGACCTTGCCACGGTCGAGACCAACATCGTGATCTTCGACGTCCATGGCGTGACCGCGGCCGACTTTGCGGCCGGGTTGGAGAAGGCCGGGGTACGCCTGCTGGCCATCGGGGCGCAGCGGTTGCGGGCGGTGACCCACCTGCACATCACGGCGGCGGACATTGAGGAGACGGTGAACCGCGCGAAGGCGGCGTTTTCAGCCTGGAAACCGCAGATGAACGGGGATGAACGCAGATAAGTCCCTCGACGTGAGCCCCCCACGTCCGCCGGATGTCTTCACCCATTGGGTGTGACGCGAAAATCGCGCAAGTCCTTGGGTATCTGCGTCTATCTGTGTCGATCTGCGGTTCAACTGCTTTTTCTAGGTTCAGAGGAGCCGTAGCCGCCGACATGAGTCGGCGCAGATCCGATCGAGCGGAAATCCCCATGTGCTGACGGACGTCCGCGGCTCCGGAACTTGACGAGCTGCTCCTGCGGGCGGGGCGCGGTCGGGAGCGCGAACCCCCGGGTATCCATCTTACGGCGTGTCCCTGGGCGGTTGGGCTCGCATCCGCAGGGCGTCGATCGTCTTCACGGCTTCCAGCGCCTTCTGGTTGACGGGGTCCAGTCGGAGGACTTCCTGGAACTGTGTCAGGGCCTCGTTCAGTTTCGCCTGTTTCGCGAGGGCGATCCCGAGGTTGAGGTGGGAGAGGACATGCCCGGGCTTCAGCCGGACCGCTTCGGCGAAGAGGGCCTGAGCCTCCGGCAGCTTCTGTTCGACCGCCATTTCGACCCCCAGCAGGTAGTGAGCCTCCCAATCTGAGGGTTGCACGCGAATGGCTTCCCGCAGGCTGTCGAGGGCCTCGTCGCGCCGCTGCAGTCGGGCCAGGACATCCGCCTGCAGAACCAGGGGGCGCGCCTCGTTCGGTCGCTGTTCCCGCGCGGTGTGACATTCCTCGAGGGCGTCGTCCAGGCGGCTGGCGGTGATGTCCAGGGAGGCGAGTTCCAGATGAGCCTCCGCGAGGTCGGGGCGAAGGCTGAGCGACTTCTCCAAGGACCTGCGTGATTCCTCCGCCTGACCGAGGCGGCGGAGCAACCGACCCCGGTGGTACCACCCGCTGAAATGGTGAGGCAGCAGTTTCTCGACCTGTTCCCAATCCGCGGCGGCGCCGGCGAGGTCGCCGGTCAGTTCCCGAAACTCCGCCTGGTTCTCGTACAGGCGATGGTCCCCGGGGTTCTGCTGGATGGCGGTCTCGTAGACCGATGCGGCTTCCAGTTCGGAGATGGGGTCCATGCGTTCGCGGAGGTGGTTGAGTTCGCTCCAGAGCCGTTGCACGCGTTCGGCGGCGTGAAGCTGATTGGTGTAGGGAGCATCCAGCAGGCGCGCCACCATGCCTTCAATGACCTCCGAGCGGTTCCAGTCGGTGAGACCGAGGCGCTGTTCGCAGGTCGCCTGCGAGGCCCAGTCGGCGGCGGCTTCGTTGGTCCGGGTGATGGTGGTGGGAAGCAGCGGCGGCAGTCGTTCAGCCACTGTCCGGGCCAGTCGATAGTTGCCGTTGAACGTCAGGTGCACGTGCTCATAGAAGGTCTCCCGCCCCGGAACGCCGGCTTTGGTCCCTTGCGCAAGCGCGGGGGCCGGGTCCAGTGCGGTCACACCGTGCGGTGCGCGGTCCTCCGCCATCGCGCGCGCGACCGCATTCAACCCGCTGTCCGCCCGAAACGGCAGGGCATCGAGGTCGCGGGCCTGGGCAAAGAGCCCCGCCGCAGTGGGCGCATCGCCGGCTGTCAGTTGGGCTTCCGCGAGTTGGAAGCAGGCTTCCGCGTGTTCCGGATTCTCTTTCATGGCGACATTGAGCACTGGCACGACGCCCTGCCGGATTCCGGTGTCCAACAGGGCCTCGGCCGAGGCGTAGAGCTTCGCCCATTCCTCCCGATCGCTGGCCGACATCCCCGGGCTGTCCGACGAGGCGAACGGCGGGCAATCCCGGAGGTTCACCGCCATGTCCACGAACAGGACCTTGGCGCCTGAACGGGTGCCCTCATCGAGGATTGCGGCGACATTGCGGGCGAAATTCCTCTGAACCGCTGTCCGGCGCGGGTCTGAGGGGGCCAGTTCATGCCCGATGAACATGCGCAATCCGGTCCAGTCCGATGCCCCGGTGTCCCCCCGGCCGCGGAGGTTGCCGACGATTTCCGCCAGGAGTTGGCCCACGCGGGTGCGTTGGAGGGTGAGTTGGGCCCGGACCAGGGGCAGCGGTGGGGCGGCGGCGCCGAAGACGGTCCCGGCGCCGAACGGACCGTAGTACTCGTTGTTGCCGGCGTAGAGAATCCAGAGGTCGCCCTCCAGCGTGGCGCATTCGCGGGCGATTTCCCGGATGACATGCGAACTGATGGCGGTCATGGCGACGTTGACCACCTCGAAACGGGTTGCGGGATAGCGCTCGCGGAGGAGCACCTCGAGATAACGGCTGAACCCGTAGGCGGGCCGTGGATCGCCGAGCGCGGCGGATTCACCGAACACGAAGATGCGAAAGGTGCCCGGTTCCTTGAGCACCGGGAGCACCACCGGGGCCGGGGCGCGGGCGACGTTTCGGGGGAAAAAGCGCCAGCCGAACTTGTCGTTCTCCACGAGCATCCGACGCCCATCGATTTCCAACGGCTTGAAGAAACTGGTCCGGTAACCGTAGCCCGCCACGCGCAGCCCGGCCTCGGACAGCAGCAGCAGGCAGAGTGGCACCCCCACCAGCGCCGCCACGCGGAACCAGAACCGCCGACGCGCTGTCAGGTTGGGGACCGGATGCGCGACGGATTCCGCCGGCTCGACTCTCGCGGGCTTTCGGTCCCGGGCATGCTTCTTCTTGCGCTTCACCGCGACGAGGTTAGCAAACCGGTCCCCCGCGGGAAGTTGGAATCTGGGGCGTGCGGGGTGGTGGTGGTGCGTCTCCGCCTGCCCACCGGCGAACACCGCCGTCCGGCGAGCAACTCCGTGTTGCAGGTGCAACACGAAGTTGCTCAGAACGCTCTGATGGGGGCCGCATCGAGGCGGTCCACCGGGAGGGTACCCGGGCATCGGCAGTGCCAACAGATTCCATTCTGCCCTTTCCCGGATCGTTGGGAGGAAGACCTTGCACGGGTGGGGGAGCGTTTTCCATGATCCGCGCCGACGATCCATGAGGCGGCCCTTCATCATCGCCGGCGTGCTTATCGCCACGGGGATTCCCGTGGTGGCCGGTGGCGTGTCCGGGGGCCTCCAATGGGAGTCCTGTGCCGGAGGCCGTTGCCTGGCAGTGGAACCGGTGGGTGCCGGGAGACCGGGATTCACCAGTCTGGCGCCAACGGCGACCGGAGTGAACTTTGTGAACCTCCTGCCCGAGACGCGGCATCTGACCAACCAGATGTTGCTGAACGGCGCCGGGGTCACGTTGGCTGACGTGGATGGGGACGGTCGGACCGATGTCTACCTGGGCTGCTCGACCGGGGCGAACGGTCTCTACCGCAACCTCGGCAACTGGCGGTTTGAGGACATCACCGCGGCGTCGGGAACGGGCCTCGCGGAATTCACCACCACCGGGGTGGCGGCGGCGGACCTGGACGGGGACTCGGACGTGGACCTGGTGGTGAACACGTTCGGCGACGGGACGCACCTGCTCCTGAACGATGGTCACGGGGTGTTCACCCGCTCCGCGCAGGTGTTGAACCCGGGGCGGGCGGGAATGACCGTTGCCCTCGCTGACACGGATGGGGACGGCCTGCTGGATCTCTACGCCTGCAACTACCGGTTGTCGGCGCTCATGGACAATCCCAACGCCCGCGCCACGTTCAAGCAGGTGGGGAACAAGATGGTGATCGACGCCATCGACGGCGTGTCGCTGACGTCGCCGGGGATGACCAATCGTTACACACTGGATGCCGAGGGGCGGCTGACCGAGAACGGGGAGGCGGACGGATTCTACCGGAACACGGGTGGCGGGGTTTTCGAGGCAGTCCCATTCGACGGAGGCCGGTTCCTGGATGAGGCGGGGAAGGCACTCGAAGCGAGTCCGTTTGAGTGGGGGTTGACCGCTACCTTTCGCGACGTGAACCGGGACGGTCGGCCGGATCTTTACGTCTGCAACGATTTTCAGACCCCTGATCGGCTTTGGCTGAATCAGGGTGGGGGGCGTTTCCAACTGATCCCCAGGCTTGCCATCCGCAAGAATGCGCTTTTTTCCATGGCGGCGGATTTCGCCGACTTCAATCGGGACGGATACCTGGATTTCTTCACGCTGGACATGATGAGCCGCGAGCATGCGCAGCGCATGCGGTATGTGGACGATCCGAATCCCACCCCCGCAATCCCGGGCGTGTATGCGGACCGGCCGCAGTACGGTCGGGACGTCCTGTTCCTGAACCGGGGCGACGACACCTTTGCGGAGATCGCGCACCTGGCGGGCCTGGAGGCGGTCGAGTGGGCGTGGTCCTGCATCTTCCTGGACGTGGACCTCGACGGCTGGGAGGACCTGCTGGTGGCGAACGGCATGGAACGGGCGGCCCGGGACAAAGACGTGGCGGAATACCTGAAGCGGCTCCGGACCACGCGGCGGCTTTCCGACGCCGACATCTTCCGGGCTCGTCGCGCGTTTCCCCGGCTGGCCACCGCCAACCTGGCGTTTCGCAACCGGGGCGATCTGACGTTCGCCGAGGCCGGGGCCCAATGGGGTTTCGACGGCGCCGGGGTTTCGCAGTCGATGGCCCTTGGCGACCTGGACAACGACGGCGATCTCGATGTGGTCATCAACAATCTGAATGCGCCGCCTTTCCTGCTGCGGAATGACACACCGGCGGCGCGGGTCGGGGTGCGCCTGAAGGGGGTGCCGCCAAACACCCGCGGGATTGGCGGCCGGATATGGGTGCGGGCGCCGGGGCTGCCGGAGCAGAGCCAGGAGATCATTGCCGGCGGACGTTATCTGGGCGGCGACGACGCTATTCGGGCGTTTGCCGCGGGCGCGGCCACCAACCGTCTCGAGATCGAGGTGCTCTGGCCGGGAGGTGCGCGGTCCGTTCTGTCGGATGCGGTCGCGAACCGCATCTATGAATTCGACGAAGCGCTGGCGTCGACGGCGCCCGCGGTGGCGGTGGAGATGGTGTCCGCCCCCTGGTTTGGGGATGTCTCGGACCGGCTGAACCACCGGCATCACGAAGAGGATTTCAACGACTTCGAGCGTCAGCCGTTGCTGCCGATCAAGCTCAGCCAGCTCGGGCCGGGCGTGACATGGTTCGACGTGAACCACGATGGCTGGGAGGACTTGCTGATTCCGTCGGGCAAAGGCGGGCGGCTGGGGATTCTGACCAACAACACGCAGGGCGGCTTTTCGCCGGCGGAGTTTTCGGGCGCGGGCGGCGTGACGGCGCGCGATCAGACCACCGTGCTGGGGGTGCCGGGTGCCGGGGGGGAAGGCGCACTGCTCATCGGGGAATCGAACTACGAGGAGGGTGGGGTTGACGGGGCGGCGGTGCGGACGGCGTCGCCGTGGTCGACGGCGCCAAAGGACTGGCTGCCATCCACCCCCTCCAGTCCGGGGCCACTCGCGATGGCGGATGTGGATGGGGACGGGGATGTGGACCTCTTTGTTGGTGGGCGCGTGATACCCGGGCATTATCCGGAACCGGCGACTTCGCGGCTGTTTCGAAACCACCGGTCCCAAGCCCAGTTCACCCCGGACACCGCGAACGAGGCACTGTTCAGGGAGGTTGGGATGGTCAGCGGGGCCGCCTTCACCGACCTGACGGGGGATGGGTTTCCGGAACTTGTGCTGGCGTGCGACTGGGGGGCGATTCGGGTGTTTCGCAACGAGGGCGGACGCTTCACCGACTGGGAGGTGCCGCTGCAGTGGGCCGGGGAAGGCGCCGGATCCGCGATGGTGTTGAGCGGGTTGACCGGATGGTGGAACAGCGTGGCGGCGGGTGATTTCGATGGCGACGGCCGGATGGATCTGGTGGCCGGCAACTGGGGGCGCAACACGACGCGGCAGGGTTATCTGGCCCACCCGCTGCGATTGTATTACGGCGATCTTGGCGGCATTGGCACCGTGGACCTGGTGGAGGCGCACTATGACCTGAGCCTGGGGAAATGGGTGCCGGAACGGCAACTCGACGTACTTGCCGCGTCGTTGCCGTTTCTGCGCGGCAGCTTCCCCACTCATCGATCCTTCAGCACCGCCTCCATCGACGAGGTGCTCGCCGGCGCCGCGAACCCGCCTCGGATGGCTCAAGCGACGTGGCTGCAGCACATCGTCCTGCTGAATCGCGACGATCATTTCGCCGTCGCGGCGTTGCCGGTCGAGGCGCAGTTTGCACCGGTCTTCGGTCTGGCGGTCGGTGACTTTGACGGGGACGCGCGGCAGGACCTTTTCCTGGCGCAGAACTTTTTCGAGACGGAACCGACCACACCCCGGTTGGACGCGGGCCGGGGATTGCTCCTGCGCGGCAATGGCGATGGCACGTTTGCCCCGGTGTCGGGACCGGAATCGGGGATCGAAATCTACGGGGAGCAACGCGGGGCGGCGACGGCGGATTTCGATCGCGACGGGCGGCTGGATCTGGCGGTGGCCCAAAACGGCGCGGAAACGAGGTTGTTCCACAATCTGGGTGCCCGTCCGGGGTTACGGGTCCGGCTCGACGCCGGCCCGGGCAATCCCACCGGGCTGGGGACGGTTCTGCGGGGGGTGAGCGGGAAGGACGGGGTTGGCCCGGCGGTGGAAGTGCACGGTGGAGGCGGGTATTGGTCGCAGGACAGCAGTGTGCCGGTCGTGACCTCTGCGGAACCGCTCACGGTGCTGCGGATCCGCTGGCCGGGAGGCGCGGAAAGCCGGGTGAACGTCCCGGCGGGCGCGAAGGAAATCGATGTGGCTTTCGATGGGACGGTGCGCTCGGCCACGGGGGTGCGCTGAGATTCGGGATGCGACCGGAGCTTCTGGTGATGGGTGGGGGTTGTTTGCGGTAGAGTGGGGGGAGAGTGCGCCGACTGTATGTCGGCGGCTACGGGGCTACGGGGGGCTGATTTGCCGGTTGACCTCCCGCTGGGCGGCGGCGAATCCTCGGGGCCTCATGGCGACAATCCAACGCGCACTCCTCTCCGTTTACGACAAGACCGGTCTGGTTCCCCTCGCACAGGCACTGGCGGCCAAGGGCGTCGAGTTGATCTCCACCGGCGGTACCGCCCGGGCGCTGCGCGAAGCCGGCCTGGGAGTGATCGAGTTGGGTGACTTCACCGGTTTTCCCGAGATGCTCGACGGCCGCGTCAAGACGCTGCACCCGCGGGTCCACGGGGGGTTGCTCTACATCCGGGGAAATGCCGAGCATGAACAGGCGGTTGCGGCCCATTCCTTGAAGCCGATTGACCTTGTAGTGGTGAACCTCTACCCGTTCGAGGCCACCGTGGCGCGGCCCGGGGTCACGCTGGACGAGGCGATTGAGAACATCGACATCGGCGGACCGTCAATGCTCCGGAGCGCGGCGAAAAACCACGCCTTCGTGACCGTGGTGACCGATCCCGCCGACTACGCGGAAGTGGCCCGCCAGATCGGCGAATCGGGCGGGACGACGTTGGACACGCGACGGCGGCTGGCAGCGAAGGTCTATGCGCGGACCGCGGCCTACGACGGCCTCATTGCGACGCATCTGCCGAGGCTCTTCCAGGTGGAGGCGGGGGAGGAACCGGCGAAGACTCCGGCCCGTCTGCACCTTGCGGAAGCGAAGGTGCAGGAGCTGCGTTACGGCGAGAACCCGCACCAGGCGGCCGCCCTTTACGGCGCCTTTCCCGAGTATTTCCAGCAACTGCATGGCAAGGCGCTGTCGTACAACAACATTCTCGACCTGACGGCGGCGGCGCAGTTGATTGCCGAATTCGCTGGGGAATCCCCGACACTGGCGATTCTCAAGCACATGAACCCGTGCGGGGTCGGGCAGGGGAGCAATTTGCGGGAGGCGTGGGAAAAGGCGTTTGCCACCGACCGACAGGCTCCCTTCGGCGGGATCATCGCGGTGAACGAACCGCTGGACGGCGACTGTGCGGCGGCGATCTCGGAAATCTTCAGTGAAGTGATTGTGGCGCCGGACTTCAGCAAGGCGGCGCTGGCCACGCTCCAGAAGAAGAAGAACCTGCGCCTGGTGAAGGTGTTGAAGGACCCCGCGACCGCCACGCCCGTGGACGTGCGCAGCGTGGGGGCAGGGTCCTATCTGGTACAGGAGCACGACGGGAAGAGCGTGACCGCCGACGAGTTGAAGCTGGTGACCGGCCGGCCGCCAACTGAGGCGGAACTGCAGGCCATGCTGTTTGGGTGGCGCATCGTGAAGCACGTGAAGAGCAATGCGATCGTCTATGTGGCGGCGGATCGGACCCTGGGGATCGGTGCGGGACAAATGAGCCGGGTGGATGCGAGCCGGATCGCCGTGTGGAAGGCCGGTGAAGCGGGACTGTCGCTGAAGGGCAGCGTGGTTTGCAGCGACGCGTTCTTTCCGTTTGCCGACGGGTTGATCGCGGCGGCGGAAGCGGGGGCGACCGCGGCGATTCAACCGGGCGGATCGGTGCGGGACGAGGAGGTGATTGCCGCGGCGAACGAGCGCGGGGTGGCCATGGCCTTCACGGGGTGTCGGCATTTCCGGCACTGACCGCAATCGGGCAACGGTGGGAACCGGCGCGACAGCCGGTCCCGCCCCCTGGTCGGGACCGGGCTCCTCGCAAGTTGGTTGGAGCGGTGTCACGGTTGGCGGGTCAGGCGGGCGGAGGCTCCCCTGTGGTTGTGACCTTCTCGTCGATCACCAGCACGCCCAGCGGGGCCAGGTCGTAGTTGCCGGTGAAGGTGGCACCGGTGAGATAGTCGTGGACCGGCTTGTAGAAGTGCAGGCGCACCGGGCTGTTGTTGTGATTCAGCACGAAGTAAATCCGGGTGCCGTCCTTCTGGCGCATGCTGACCTCGACGGATTCCGGCACCTTTAGGAGCGGTACCAGTTCGCACTTCTTCCGCAGCCAGTCCACGAGGTCGAAGTAGAAGGCCTGCTGACTGACGAAGCCGATGTAGATCGCCTTGCCGAGGCCGAACTCGTTGATCGTCATGGCGGGCCGGCCGGCGTAGAAGTCCTTTGAGAAGGTGCCGACGACCTGGCATTCGCGCGGTTCGATGACGTCGCACCACATCCGGCCCGAGTGCAGGTGGGTGACCGGGAAATCCCCCTTGAACACGATGTGGTTTTCCTCGCCCTCCGCCACGGGATCGAACTCCTCGACCTGCATGCCGAAGAGGTCGGTCATGTCGTGGGGATAACCGGAAATGGGGGCCATGTTGTGTTCGTCCACCAGGCCGGTGTTGCACGTGGCCACCAGGGTGCCGCCGTTTTGGACATAGAGCTTCAGGAGGTCGGCTTCCCCACCGGCCAGCAGGTGCAGGGCGGGGGCGATGACGACCTTGTAACGCGAGAGATCGTCCGTGGGCCTCGCGAAGTCCACCGGGATGTCGCGGTCATGCAGCGCGTGGTAGAAGAGCATCATGTGATCGCGCTGGCGAAAGTGCTTGTTCGGCTGCATGGGGAATTGCAGCGCCCAGACGTTGTCGTGGGTGAACAGGATGGCGACTTCCGCCTTGACCGTGGTGCCCTTGAGAATCGGCGCGAGGAGCTTCATCTCGTCGCCGATCTGGCTGACCTCCCGGTAGACGCGGTTGTCGCCGCGCCCGTCGTGGCTCAGCACGCCACCGTAGAACTTCTCCGACCCGATCCGGGGTGAGCGCCAGAAGAAGTAGCAGACCCCATTGGCGCCGCGGGAGACGAGTTGGTAGGTGAACAGGCGCACGACGCCCGGGCGAAGCAGCGAGTTTACCTCCTGCCAGTTGACCTGACCGGCCTTTTGCTCGATGACCCAGAACCCCTCGGTGTCGCCGCCCGGAAGACGGACGTCCGCCTTCTTCAACGAGCGGATCATGTCGAATTCCACCGCGTTCTCGGAGGGTTTGTGCTTGAGCGTGGCGTAGCTGTCGAGCGCCGCGAAGTCCAGCGCCTCGGCCATGTCAAAATGGTCGTAGTGCCGCGTGAGCGCGCGGAAGTTCGTGCTGACCGGGACGTTGGGGGTCAGTTCCCGGAGCAGGTCCGCCTGCATCCGTACGAAGGCCACGCAGGTGTCACTGGCGAACCGCATCCAGTCGAGCAGCAGCGCGGGGTTGTGGACCGTCGGCGCCCGTCGGGGCATGGGGACCTCCGAGAAATCGCTGACGACCTGGCCCCAGAAACGCAGTCCGAGGCAGTCATTGAGGCGGTCCACGGTCTCGTACTTGGCCCGCAACCACGCCTGCCAGTCCGCCTGGGTCTCTTCGTTGAAGGAAAACTCGGTGCCATGCCCGCCGATGCCATTGTCGACCTGCCAGCCGATCAACTGCGGGTGTTTGCCTAGGGCGCGGGCCAGTTCGGTGACGATCCGCCGGGCGTGGTCCCAGTAGACGTCGCTGTTCATGCTGTAGGCATGGCGGGTGCCTGGATGAAGTGTCTGGCCGTTGGCGTCCAGCGGCAGGATTTCCGGGTGTTTCCGGGCCAGCCACAAGGGCGGCGCAGCGGTCGGGGTGCCCAGGACAACCTGGATTCCCGCTTCCTGGAACACGTCCATGGCGCGGCGCATCCACTCGAAGTCGTATTCCCCCTCGCGCGGTTCGTAGAGGCCCCAGCAGAATTCACCCATCCGGACCACGTTGATGCCGGCGGCCAGCATCAACTGGGCGTCGCGAACCCAGCGCGATTCCGGCTTCTCGGCGGTGCCGTCGTAGGGGTGAACCCAGTGTTCGGGATGGTAGTCAGCGCCAAAATACATAGGCTTGGTTGGTTGCAGTGGTTGCTACCCAGCACGGTAGCTGCTCCGCGGGCGGAGGCAACTCCAAAGTCGGCGCCGCTGAGCCATCGATGCGGCCGCCATGGGGAGCGCGGCCGGCCCGGCTGCTCCAGTCGGCGGCTCGCCGACTGGCTGCGAGTCAATCGGGGGATGTTCAGACTTCAGCAGTCGGCGGCTCGCCGACTGGTTTCCTCGCGAGGTGCCGTCACCGAACAGTGTGCCGTCACTGACACGTCAGTGCGGACCGTTCGGATGTGTCCGGCGGGCCACCGGCCACGGCACGCGGGCCGCGTGCGGTCCCCAGGGGGACGGCATCGTCACGGGTCAGTGGTCGGCCAGGAAGTCCCCGATGGCGTCCGCAATCTGGGTGTCGCCGGCGGCGTTCGGATGCAGCCCATCCCGGTAGTTCTCGGGACTCACCACGTGCAGCAGGCTGAGAAACCAGACTCCCTTCGTGAGGGCGAGGAGACGGTATTCCCGCTCCAGATCGGCGAGCAGCGGCGGGGTGACCTGATACCCCTTCGCCAGGTTCACCTCGCTCAACGTGTCGGGATTCACGTTACAGGGTGCGATCAGCAGGATGTCCTCGCGCCGGAACCGGGTGAGCGCGAGGTCCAACGTCGATTCCATGTTCCGGACCACCTCGGCGACCTTGACCTCGCCGGGGCGCGGATCACGGGCGGGCAGGTCGTTCACGCCGAGGAAGAGGACCAACCGTTCCGCCTCGGGATGGTCGGCGATGGCTTTCGTCAGGGCTTCCGCGGCTTGCGAGGCGCGCCGACCGCCGAGCCCGGCGTTGATGATTTCGAACTGATCCGACTCGTCGAGTTCATCCACCCATCCCCCGTTTGCCGTGATCGAGTCACCGAGGCAGAGGACCCGTGTCTCGGTCGGCAGTCCGAACCGCGCGAGCATCTGCGTACCCCGGTCGCTGCTGAGATTGTAGTAGTAGAGGCGCGAGTTCGAGAACGAGTCCGGGTTGCCGTCGGCCCAAAAGGCATAGAACTCGGGGGACGCATTCACGGGACGGCGGGCGTAGTTGTGGTTGAACTGGCTGTCGTGGGTGATGTTGCGGAGCTTGCGCCAGGAGTCGCCTTCATCACGGCTTTCCCACAGCGCCATTTCACCGCCGGCACCCCAATGCTGCGGACCCGGTTCCGTCGGGCCGATGATCCGCCAGGCGCCGTCCGGTTCGACGTAGAGCGAGCCCATGTCGTAGTTGTGGGTGGATCGGGTGACCTCGCTGAATCGCCAGGCCCGGTCGTCCCAGTGCGCGACCGTCCAGATCCGGGGATCGCCGACCGGCCCGGGGCGATGGTCGGCCGAGGTGATGACCAGGATCATCGGCCGTCCGTGCGCGTCGAAGTTGATGTCCTTGAGGTAGACGAGCCGGTTTTCGGCGGAAAACGCGCGCACCAGGGCGGGGGTGTCGGGGTTGGTGAGGGGAGTCTGGAGCAGTTGGCCATCGACGCTGCCCCAGGTGGCGCCACCATCCCAGGTCTGGGCGAAGAAGAGGTCGGTGCGTTGGTCCACATTGCCGCCGGGGTGGCGGTTGAAGGCGGTGATGACCCGGTCGCCGCGGCGGTTGCTGACCTGGTAATGCCCGCCCATGCCCGCGAGTTTCTGCGGCTCCGGCCAGTCGAAGCCGTTCCGGCTGCGGCTCCAGTAGAGTTCGCGGCCTTTGGTGTAGCGAGTGAACAACAGGAGGAACCCGCTGTCCGGTTGCGGCCACGGTTGCGGATAGGTCATCTCCCATTCGAGCACCCGTTCAAACCGGTTGATTTCGTACGGTTGCTCGCCTCGGTAAATGAACCCTGGCCGGTGCCGCCCGCGCCCGCTGACGAACACCCACAACCGGCCGCTGTCGTCCATCGAGAGGCTCGGGTTGTCGTGGGGATCGTTCACGCCCAGCTTGTCGTGGACGATCGTAGGCTGGCTCTCCAGGCCAGTAATAATGCTGTCGTACTTGCCGATCATTGCCAGGAGATGCCGCTGGTCATCTTTCGCCCCGCCATAGACGAAGAAAGTGTGGCCGGCTTGTGGCGAGTAGATGGCTGTCGGGACGTGCTTCGCGGTGTAGGTACCAAGACCGCCGGAGTACTTGTCGCCGTATTCGGAACGTTGCCCAAGCGTGAACCAGATCCCCCGGTAGCCATCCACGCTCTGAGTGCCGGAGGCATGCTCCGGCTGCAGGGTGGCTCCTTTGTGGACCTCCGTTCGCCAGTCCTGAAGTGCCTCGCGCATGGCCTGGGTACGTTGGGGCGAACCGGCAGCCAGGTCGCGGGTTTCGCCGAGGTCGTCCTCCAGGTTGAACAAGTGAACCTGTTCGCGGGCGTCCTCCTGTCCTGACGTCCCACTCCCTTGAACGAGCAGTTTCCACGGCCCTTCGCGCATGGCCTGCTGGTTGCCGTATTCCCAGAACAGGGGACGGTCCGGCAGGTGTTCGTTCCGCAAGAGCAGGGGAACCAGACTCCGGCCATCGAGCGGACGTTCCTTCGGTGCCGGCACTCCAGCAAGTTCCAGCAGCGTGGGCATGACATCGAGGCTGATGGCGGTTTCGGCGGACGTCTGGCCGGGAACGATCCGGCCCGGCCACCACGCGATCGCGGGCTCGCGGTGCCCGCCTTCCCAAAGCGATCCCTTGAACCCGCGCAACGGGCCGTTGCTGCCGCGCCGGGTGGCGCCGTTGTCGGAGAAGAAAAACACGAAGGTGTTGGTCTCCAGTCCGTGCCGCCGCAGCCTGGCGATGATTTCGCCGATGCCCTTGTCCATCTCCTCAACCATCTCGCGATAGGCCCGTTCCACCTGCCCGGCGGCGTAATTCAGCGGCGTGACTTCACCGGCGACACGCTGGGCCGGGTCGTTGGGACCTTGATAGGGATCGTGCGGTGCTTCGTAGGCGACGTAGAGACAGAACGGCCTGGCCGCATTCGCGTCGATGAACTCGACCGCATGACGGGTGATCCGGTGCGTGGAGTAACCCGGCTCGTCGGCCACCTCGGTGCCCTCCCACCAGTCCAGCACGCCCATCCGGTCGAAGTGCGAGTGGTAGTCGATATTGCCGCTGACGTAGCCGTGGAATTCGTCGAAACCCTGGCGGGTGGGGTTGTAGGCGCGTTCGTAGCCGAGGTGCCATTTTCCCATGACGCCGGTGGCATAACCGGCTCCGTGCAGCAGTTCGGCGAATGTGACCTCCGTGGGTTGCAGACCGTGATGCCGGTTCTGGTCGAACCCGGCGAGGATCACGCCGGGGATGCCGGCGCGTTGCTGGTAACGCCCGGTCAGCAGTCCGGCGCGGGTCGGGGAACAGACCGGACCGCTGGCGTGGAAGTCGGTGAAACGCAGGCCTTGCGCGGCGAGTTCGTCCAGTCTTGGGGTGGGGATTTGGTCGTTGCCGTAACAGCCGAGGTCGCCGTAGCCGAGGTCGTCCGCCAGGAGGATCACGAAATTGGGTCTCGGTGTTTCCGCGGCCCCGACGGCCGAGGCGCTGACCGTGAGGACAGCCAGCGGCAGCGAGCGTGTCAGGGACTGCCACAGGGCGTTGCACCGGGTGAATCGCATGACTTCTGCATACGCCCTGAACGCCGGTCTGGGAAGGGATTTGAATCAGTCTGTGACTTTGTGGAAGACGTAGCGGATGACGTAGGCCGTGGGGAACACCTGGTCGCTGCCGGTTCCGGCACTGACGCTTAGCAGGACCACCGCCTTGCCGAAGTGCGGCGCGGCCCCGTGACTGAGCTGGAGCTGTTTGGTCTGGAAGGCGGGCACCGAGGGAGCGATCTCGATTCCGCTCTCTTCGAGGACGGAGAGCTCGAACTCCAGTTGCACCGGGAAACTGCCTCGGTCGGCATGCACAGGAGGTGGATTGGCGGCCAGCTTCACGATGAGGCCGACCTCCTGGTAGGTGACCGTATTGATCGCCTGGCCGGTTGGCATCACTCGCGTGCCGGCAATAACCGGTTTCTGAGTGCCCAGTCGGATCGTCTCCCCGCAGAGGTTCACGGTCTGATCGACCTTGTATAGGACTTGGGTGTCACCGAACTCACCCAGGGCCTTGGCCAGACTTCCTGCCGTGGCGGCCTTTGACTCCAGCGCCGGGGCCTCGAGTTGAGAAATCCGCGCCCTGGGCAGCCGCACCTCATAGACGGTTGTTTCGAAGCGGGCGGGCGCGATTTTGGTCGGCGGACTCAAGACCGACGCGGGCGAGCGCATGTTCACCCGCTGTGGTGTCGGGGCAGACCGACCACCCTCCGGCGGGGTGCGAAAGGTGCGCGAGCGGGGCAGGGGCTGGGAGGTGCCGGTGCTGTCTGCTTGCGTCGTCGGCCCACGTTCCACCCGTGCTTGCGGCTCTTGGGCGCTCGGACCGGGGGCGAACTGAAGGCCAACGAAAACCACCAGGGTTCGGGTGACCGTGCCGATGAACCTCTTGGAATGGGTCATCACGGACTTCAGGTTGGAGCATTGTCGTCGGAATCTCAAGGCAGTCGTGTTGGTCTTTCTCAGTCTGCCCTGACTCTATAATACCTCTGGTCCTCCGAAGCCGGCGCTTTGCTCGTCCACGTCGTGGAGTCGAGGGGCCACTGGTCCGCGGGTGGCACTGGCTCCCAGGAAGCCGGCAGCAGGTTCCCAGACCACTCCACGGTGAATCGAAGGCCGGGCATGCTGGCGTCCCATTGCAGTTCGACTTGGCCTTCGGCTGTTCGGTTGATCCTCGTGATCCTCAACCCGGCCGGCCCCCAGTCGAAAGTGGTCAGGAATATCTCATAGTCGTGCGCCGAGTTCTGGCCGGTTAGATCGGCATTGGTGCACATCACCAGGTGCGAGCCGTCCCGATCCATCGAATACCAGTCCATCCAGTGCGTGCGATCCTCCGTCGCTCCCGGGGTCCCCGGCAGGTTCGTCACTTGGACAAACGGGTCCAGGTCGTTCTGGTTCTCGTCATGGGAAACCCAGAGCTCCACGGACCCATCGAGATTCTGTCCAGAGCCGCCAAGGTCCGCATTGGACAGGAACGCGATCTTCAAGCCGTCCCCGCTCAGGATGGGCCGGGAGTTGACGGAGTCTCCCGTGGTGTCGGTGATTTGCGTCACCCTCCCGGAGGGCAGTGCCACGGTGAAGATCTCGGCGTTTCCGTCCGCATTCCCGCCGGTCAGATCCCCCTCAGAGGCGAAGACCACGCGTCTTCCCGCGTCGTCCATTCCGAAGGCTGGAAACTCGCGCTCCACCACCAATTCCGCCGAGGTCAGTCGCTTGGGAGCGTCCTGTCCTTCGATCCAAAACAGCCCGTGGCGGCCTGAGGGGAGGGAGCCTTCGTCCAGATCGCGGTTGGAGACGAACACCACCCGGCTGCCGTCCGTGCTGACTCGCGGCCACAGGTTCGCTCCGGCTGCAGGTGTCTCGGCATCCCCGTCCAAGGTCCGGGTGAGTTGCCGGGTGGCTCCGGTGTTCAGGTCTTGCAGGTAAATCTCGTAGTTCTCGTCGGCGTTGGCTCCTTCCGGGTTGCCAACGGTGGGGATGTTCCGATTGCTGGCCCACACGCAGGAACCTCCATCGGAGGAGAGGTCCGCGTGCAGGTTGGCCATAGTGGGCCAGTCCTCCTCACCGAACCACGCGGCCGGACATCCGCCAGCCCGGATCGCCACGGCGTCGATCTCGTTCCATCCGGCCACGGCGGGCGAGTTGATTTCAATTCGAACGGCATCCACCGGGTAAGCCGTGAGCGAAAAGGCCGCCTCCAAGGCGCGAGCGCCTTCGGACGTGGCAACCGCCTCTGCGGTCCACACCGTCGCCCAGGTGCCGTCATCGGCGCTGCGCACGGCGACGCGGTCCACAGCGCCCGGATGATCCGTTTCGTAGATGATGACCGTATTGATGGGGCGTGGCTCCTCGTAGCCGAGTACGAGAAACTCGCGCTGCCCGTCCGCCGTGGCGCTGGCCCAGGCGTTGGCGTTGTCGCCGGCCTGCGGATAGACATCCGGTTCACCCAGAACCCGTGAGGCCGACCAGCTGCCCGCGGAGTATTCGCTGCTGAAGTCCAGGACCTCCGTGGCCCAGCTTGTGAACGGATCCACCGGGGGAGGCGGTGGATTCTCCCACGGCGGGCCCAAGGTGTCCGTGAGGGCCTGGATATTCCCCACGGTTGTCCAGGGATAGGCAAAGAGATCCCCGTTGGCGTCCGCGTTCCCCGGCAACTCAGGGCTTGAGGAGAGAACTGCGACTGTCGAGTCCGTGAAGTCGAAAGGAACTGAGATACCGGCATCCGTGGCCGTGAACTGATGGAAGACGTCGGGAGGAATGTCATACCGGAAGATCTCCGTGTTGCGCGTCGGGTTGGGATTGTCCGCCGCGTCATCCACGTTCCAAGTGGAGGCGAAGACGAATTGGTCTCCCGAGGGGGAAAGGATGGGCTGGCGATGGATGATCTGGCAGCAGGTGGGGCAAGGACCGCCACCAGCCCGTTCCGTTACCTGGCGGAGGCCGAACGAGCTTCCCAAACGGATGTTGTCAAAGCCGACAGAGTCCTCCCCTGTATAGTATTCAGCCTCAATTCTCAGCTCGGTGATGTTCGTGATCAGATTTCCCCACGATCCGGCTGAAACAGTCCAGGTTGCCGGATCAATGCTCACGGAAAAGGACTGCCACGAGAAAGTCATTGCTCGGGCCATTGCCACTGTGGCGCTGCCTCCGGGGCCGGTAATCACGACATGCATGTTTGGTGGTGAGTCTGGCGTCCCCACGATCGCCCTGGACTCCACCGCCAGAGTCTGATTCACGAAGGACCGCCAGTTCCCCAGGAATTTTGGCGGCGCGTAGATCCAATTGTGGCCACCGGCGTTTTGGTCGTCCACCCGCAAGAAGCCGCCGGGATTCCCGCCTGACGACACCCAGGTCAGATCCCCGTCGGGCGCCACAGTCCAGCCGTCATCACTCTGTTCGAAGTCACTTACGACCGCACTGCGTGCGGGTTGTGAGGTATGCAGGGCGACGACTGTGGCCATCGACACCACGATGTTGAGCAAAGCTCCTCGCCGCACAAACGTGTTGTCTGACGCATTTTGACTTGGGCGGACTTGAGGCGCGTGCGGCTTCGTAATGGGATTCAACCTGGTGAGGTAGTTCTTCATGGGCCGTTCCTCGTTTCGGTGTCATTGTGAGTCTGGAAGACGCTACGGGTTGAGGCAAGACCGTATTCTGGGTCTGTCGTGTTCCAGAGCCCGCGGGAGAGGCTGGGCACGATGTCATTCCCTCTGGCGGAGGGCAAGCTGTCCTGCAGTCCCGCTTTCTCGATTCCCGATGCCGCGGGTTTGCGAGTCGGTCGCACGAGCGGGAACGAGCCCGATTCTCAAGTGCCGCGACGGGGCACCTTCTCCGACTGCTCGTCTGGCTGGCCAATCGCGCTGACTGTCGCTACCGTTCGCGGCATGACTCTGCGACGAATCCTCTCCCGCCTACTTCTGGGCCTGCTGGCCCTGCTCCTCGTGCTTGCCCTCATCGCGGGCGGCCTCTGGTGGTACTTCCACCCGAGAATCGAGCGCACTGACGGCATCGTCTACGGTCACCGCGGCGACCAGGAACTGTGCTTCGACGTGCTGCGCCCGGCGCATCCCAACGGGCTGGGCATTCTGGTGATGGTGAGCGGCGGGTGGAAGTCCGGCGAACCGGGGACCTTTGGTGCCTGGCTCACCTCGGCAGTGACGCGTCGTGGCTACACGGTGTTCCCCGTCTATCATGTGTCGCAGCCGCGGGCCAGTGTGCCGGAGATCATCCAGGACATGCATCGGGCGGTCCGGTTCATTCGTCATCACGCCAAGGAATACGGTGTCGATCCCGACCGGCTCGGCGTCACCGGCGGCAGTGCCGGGGGGCACCTGAGCCTGATGCTCGCCACCACCGGTGGTCCGGGCCCGGCGGATGCGGAAGACCCGGTGGATCACGAAAGCAGTGCCGTCCAGGCGGTGGCCATCTTCTACCCGGTGACCGACCTGATCGACTTGGGCAAGTCCACCGAGAACCTCCACGATGGCGGACCGCCGAAGAGCTTTCGGAACTCGTTCGGCCCCGGCGCCACGAACGTTGCGGTCTGGAAGGTGGTCGGTCGCGAATGTTCGCCGCTGCGCCTGATGTCCACGAATCTGCCGCCCACGTTGATCTACCACGGGGACGCCGACACGCTGGTGCCGTTGGAGCAGTCGGAGTGGTATCGCGACAAGGCGCGGGAACTGGGTCAGACGGTGGAGTTGGTGGTGCACCCCGGCGGAAAGCACGGGTGGCTTTCCATGCCCTTTGACATCCGCAAGTTCGCCGACTGGTTTGATCGCTACCTGCATCCGGAGGAGGGGAATCGGTAGGGCTGTCAGCGAACGATTCGCAGCCGCCGACCGCGGTGGGGGGGGCTTGGGGTGCGGGAGGAAGAAATGCGCGGACTGACGTCCGCGGCTACGGGGGGTGGTTGGGTGCCGCGGTCTACTGGCCGGTCAACCGGATCAGTTCCTCCCGTAGCGAAGCCAGTTCCAGGTGCGGTTCGTGGTGCGTCCGCGCGTAGTCCAGCAGTTCACCGGCCAGCCGCCTGACGACTTCGGCGTGTTCCGGGCGGCCGATCACATTCCGCAGTTCGTGCGGATCGGTTTCGAGATCGAACAAGGCCGGCGGTTCCGCCGGTGCCACGATCAGTTTGAACCGCCGCGTGAAGGCCCCCATCCAACCGTTGCCTTCTTCCTGATCCTCCGCGTCGGCCGCACCGGCTCCGGCGGGCGTGGGTCCACCGATCCGCACGAACGTGACATCGTTCCAGCCCGCCGGATCGGTCTTGCCGGTGAACAGGCCCGAGGCATCGCGCCCCTCGTCCGCCGTCGGGTCCGACACGCCCATCAAGGACAGCAGGGTGGGCTTGAAATCGACGGTGCCCAACGCCTGTCGCACCACGGTGCCGGGTTGAATCAGTCCGGGAGCGTGGATCACAAAGGGGATGCGGGCCGAGCCTTCCATCGGAACGCTCTTGTTGTGCCGGCCGTGCTCGCCACACAGGTCCCCGTGGTCCGACGTGAAGATCACAATGGTCCGCTCCAGCAAGCCGGTTTCACGCAAGGCGCTGAGCAACCGCCCGACATTGTCGTCGATGCACTTGACCATCCCGAAGTAGAGGGCCATTTGCCGCTGGTTGAACGGGCCTTTTAGCGTGGCTGCGTATCCCGGCAGTCCCTCCCCCGGGCTCAGGGCCGACACGGGTCGTTCAAAGTGCAGGTCGTTGAACATGGTGTCGTACGGTGGGCGGACCGAGTTGGGCCCGTGCGGGTCCGGGATGCTGAGCTGGAAACAGAACGGCCCGGAGCGATGTTGCCGGATGAACGCGATGGCGCGGTCGGTCAGGAAGTCCGTGGTGAAGCTCCGCTCGTCGGCGCCCGCCACGGAATAGGTCGGGGCGCCTTGGGCGTTTGTGGGGCCCACGCGCGGTCCGTTGGTGTCCTCCACCAGGATCTTCCAGTGTCCGCGGTTGAAGAGGTACCGGTTGTCGCTCCAGCCAAAGTGTCGGTCGGGCGCAAACTGGGGTCGACCCGGACCGTCCAGATGCCACTTGCCGGCGTAACCGGTGGCGTAGCCGTGGCGACGCAGCACCTCGGCAAACGTCACCATTTCATCCCGCAGCGGCAGGTTGTTTCGAATCGCCCCGGTGTTCTGCGGGTAACGCCCGGTGGCGAAGGCTGCCCGTGACGGCGTGCAAACGGGGGAAGTGGCGTAGAACCGGTCGGCCACCGCGCCCTGGGTCGCCAGCCAGTCGATGTTCGGCGTCTCCACGACCACCCCCTTGCCCCACACAAAGGTCTGATCCTCCGGAAGCAGTGCCCGGTAACAGCCGAGGGTGCGGAAGTTGTGCTCGTCCGTCTGAATGATCAGGAGGTTCGGCGGCGTGACCTCCTGACGGGCAGCGGCGAGCGAGGGACGGGCGATTGCGAGGAGCAGACAGCACGCGGCGATCCCCTGGCGGGCAGGGCTCGACCGGGTATGTCCCGGGCAACGACGGATGGCTTTCATGGGCGCTTGCGGTGTGCGGACGTGCGATTACTCCACGGAACGGGCGGGCGCGACAAGCGTGGATGTCGTGCCGACCTGCTGCCGTGATCACCCTGCTCCCTCCCATTGACCGCGGCCGTCCCCTTCTGGAGAATGCGTGCGTGCAACCGACGCGTGAGCAACCCCCGTCGATCCTTGAACGCCACGGCATTCGCGTGACCCCGGTCGCGTGCGACCGCCGGGGAATTGCGCGTTTTCTGCGGGTGCCCTATGGCATCTATGACGGCGATCCGAACTGGGTGGCGCCGCTGGTGATGGACCTGCAGTTGGTGTTTCAGCCGCGCAATCCGCTGTTCGACCACGCCGAGATGCAACTCTGGGTCGCCGAGCGGGACGGGCGGGATGTGGGGCGGATCATGGGGCTCGAGGAGCGGTCACACAACGAGGTCCACGGGGAGCGTACGGCGTTCTTTGGCTTCTACGAAAGCGTGGACGATCCCGGGGTGGCGGGATTGCTGTTCGAAGCCGTGCGGGACTGGGCCAAAGCCCGCGGCCTGACCCGGTTGCTCGGTCCCACGAACCCCACCACGAACGACGAGTGCGGCCTGGTGGTGGACGGCTTCGACTCGCCGCCGTTGTTCATGATGCCGTACAACCCCCGCTACTACGTGGACCAGTTCGAATCCGAGGGCTTCACGAAGGCGAAGGACCTGCTGGCTTTTCACATCGACATTGCGGGCAGCCCCCACGATCGCTTGAACCGGTTGGCGGCCCTCTGTCTCAAGCGGAATCCGGGCCTGCGCTGGCGGCCGGTGAAGAAGCAGACGTTGAAAGCCGACCTGGCGCGGATCAAGGAGGTCTACAACGCGGCGTGGGAGGACAACTGGGGGTTTGTCCCGATGACGGACGCGGAGATCGACTTCCTGGCTGCCCGGCTCAAACCCTTGCTGGTGCCCGGGTTGGTCTGCCTGATGGAGCATGAAGGCCGTCCCGTGGCGTTCATGCTGGCGGCCCCGGATTTCAACGAGGCGCTTCAGCCGTTGCGGGGCCGGCTGATGTCGCCTGCGCTGCCACGCTTCCTCACCTACGTCTTTGGCTGGCGCAGCACGCGGCTCTGCCGGGTGATCACCCTCGGCGCGGTGAAGGGTTGGCGGGGCAAGGGACTCGAGGCGGTCATGCTCAGCGAGGGGTTCAAGGTCGGTTTCGACCTCGGCTTCCAGGCGGCGGAGGCGTCCTGGGTGCTGGAGGATAACGTGGCCATGTGCCGGGTGATCGAGACCATGGGCGGCCGCGTCTACAAGACCTACCGCCTCTACGAACGCCCCGTCTGAGCTCGATTCATGCGGCAGTAACCACGAAATACACGAAATACACGAAGGGAGGAGCGAGGTACGGGTTGGCCGAGTGCCTTGCGCCGGTACGATCCGCCCCCTGTCACCACGGGGTAAGCTTGACGACAGGCTTGCCGAGCGGTTGTTGCCATGCGTTTTCGTGTGATTCGTGTATTTCGTGGTTTGCTCAACGGCATGGATACGGCTGAGGAGTTCCAGCACGTTTTCAATTTCGTGGTTTTCCTGG
This sequence comes from Verrucomicrobiales bacterium, assembly GCA_024233215.1. Taxonomy (GTDB): domain Bacteria; phylum Verrucomicrobiota; class Verrucomicrobiia; order Limisphaerales; family J093; genus J093. The sequence continues at coordinate 101,753 of JACKPW010000001.1, forward strand.
CGGCTTCCCGGCTAGGATTCGCGCCATGAAGATCGTACCCGTTTCGCTCGGTGACCGCAGCTATCGGATTCTGATCGGCGACAGTCTCCTGCCCCGGTTGGGGCCGGAATGCGCGCGGCTGAAGCTCGGAAGACGCTGTGCCGTGATCACGGACTCGAACGTGGGTCCGCTCTACGCCGAAAGCGCCCTGAACTCGCTGCGCGGGGCCGGTTTCGATCCGATCCTGATCACCTTGCCCTCCGGTGAGCCGGCGAAACACCTGCGGCACGTGCAGGCGTGCTACGATCAACTGGCGGTCCAGCGCCTGGAGCGACGTTCCTTCGTGGTGGCGTTGGGCGGGGGAGTGGTTGGGGATCTGGCCGGGTTCGTGGCGGCGACCTATCTGCGGGGCATTGCGTTCGTGCAGGTGCCCACGTCCCTGCTCGCGCAGGTCGACAGCTCGGTGGGCGGCAAGGTGGGGGTGAACCTCAAAGCAGGCAAGAACCTGGTGGGTGCCTTTCATCAACCGCGGCTCGTGCTCTGCGACCTGGACACCCTGGGCACGTTGCCGGAGCGGGAACTCCGGGCCGGCCTCGCCGAGGTGATCAAGTACGGGATCATCCACGACGCGCCTTTCTTCCGTCGGTTGGAACGGGACCTGCAGAAACTGCTGGCCCTCGACGCGAAGACACTGGCGGCCGTGGTGGCCCGGTGTTGCCGGATCAAGGCCGAGGTCGTGGCCCAGGACGAGCGGGAGGGCGGTTTGCGGGCAATCCTGAACTTCGGCCACACGATTGGTCATGCCATCGAGGCGATTTCCGGCTACGGCAAGTACCTGCATGGCGAGGCGATCTCGATCGGGCAGGTGGCCGCGGCGGAGTTGTCCGCGGCGTTGAAGGGGTTGCCGCCGCGGGATGTCAACCGCATCCGGGCGAGTTTCGAGCAAGCCGGGTTGCCGGTCTCCATCCGGTTGAATCCCCCCCAGCGGGAACGCCTGCTGGCGGCGATGAAACTGGACAAGAAGGTCAGCGGGGGGGAGGTGCGGTTCGTGCTGGCGGAAGCCATCGGCCGGGTGGTCTGGGGCCAACCGGTTCCGGCCGACCTGATCGCGCGGGTGCTCGAGGCCTAGTGGGGTGGGGTTTGTGCACCATTGCCACACGCGGCGGGGTGTCCTTATGCTGCGGGGCGTGAGCAGACACTTCACGGCTCCCGCCCACCGGGTTCACTCCCTGGCCAACGGCGTCAATTTGGTTTTCGCGCCGATGCCGCACATGGCCAGCGTGAGCGTGGGTTTTTGGATGGCGGTGGGGGGGCGGCATGAGAGCGTGGAATTGAACGGCGTGTCGCACTTCATCGAGCACATGCTCTTCAAGGGCACGCGGCGTCGCAGCGCACGGCAGATTTCCGAGGCGGTGGAGGGGGTGGGCGGCTACGTGAACGCCTTCACCAGCGAGGAACACACGTGCTACTACGCGCGGGCGCCGCAGAAACAGTTCGAACTGCTGGTGGACGTGCTGGCGGACATGGTGCGCAACCCGCTGTTCGAGAGCAGCGAAATCGACAAGGAACGGAGCGTGATCAAGGAGGAGATCGCCATGTACCTCGATCAGCCCCACCACTATGTGCAGGAGGTGCTGAACGCAGCCTTATGGCCGGAGCATCCGTTGGGGCGCTCGTTGACGGGGACGCCGGAGGGACTGGACCGCCTTGGCCGCACGGAGTTGAAAGGCTTTCATCGGACGCACTACACCGGCGCGAACCTGACCATTTCCGTGGCGGGGAACCTCAGCGAACGCCGCCTCCTTGCCGCGTTGCGCCCGGTGGCCGCGGGCATGCCTCAGGGAACGGCCCGGCCGTATGAAGCCGCCCCGCCGGTTCCCAGGCGTCCGGGCGTCCGGTTGATCACGCGCGACACCGAGCAGACGCAGGCGGCGCTGGGGGTGAGGACCTGCGCCCGGCATGACCCGCGGCGGTATGCGCTCCGACTGCTGAACGCGGTGCTGGGGGAGAACATGAGTTCGCGCCTCTTCGTTTCACTGCGCGAGGATCGCGGACTGGCGTATTCGGTTGGCAGCTCCATCAGCTTTTTTGAGGACGCGGGCGACCTGGTGGTGTCGCTGGGGTTGGAGACGAGGAACCTCCCCGAGGCGCTGAGGTTGATCACCGCGGAGATGCGGCGCCTGACCGAGAGAGCTCCGGGCCGGGTGGAATTCCAGCGGGCGCTCGACTATTCGCTGGGTCAGATTGACCTCGGCCTGGAGAGCACGGAAAGCCGGATGAACTGGCTGGGTGAGCAATACCTGGGTCATGGCCGTCTGGTGGCGCCGGCGGTGTTGAAGCGCCGGATGGCGGAGGTGCGCCCCGCGGATGTCCGGCAGGTGGCGCGGGAGTTCTTCCGCGCCGGACGGGCCAGCCTGGCGCTCGTGAGCCCGTTGAAGCGGGCAGGCCAGCTTCGTCCGTTGCTCGGCGGTTTGCCGGCGTAGTCGGGCCGGGGCGGCTGCCCGACACAGCCCGTTTGGAATCCCGATCTCAGACGGCATGCCGTCCCGACCGCCTGATGGCGATGGCGCGACTCCGGAACCGGGGCCGGTCCGATCCGCCTTCCTGGACGGGCTCAGAATGAAGCAGGGCGGCCCGAAGGCCGCCCGGTTTCGTGGAGTGTTCCAAGGAACCACCCCGTGGCACGCCGTCCGTCCGTGGGTCCCGCCGACCTGCGTCGGGACCCCGGGGTCGGCGGGCGGGTTAGAACTTGTAGGCGATGCCCGTGATGAGCTGGAAGTCGTTCTTGTTGCGTCCGGCTGCCGGCATGTTGCGGTAGGTGTCGATGCCCACCACGCGCAGGGAGAGGTTCTTCATGATGTCGGTCTCGAACCCAATCTCCGCCCGCAACAGGTAGTTCTCGAAGTCCTCCACCTCCGGATCGTAGCTCAGGGACTGCCAGAGCCGGGCACGGTCATTGATCTCCCAGGTGAACTTCTCACCGACATGCAGGCTGAAGTAGTCGTCACTCACGCCGCCAACCTCTTCCCAGATGTACCCGGGACCGAGTTCGCCGCTCAGGGTGAACTTGTCGTTCTTGATGAAGTAATAGCCGGCGCCCGGGCTGAGTCCGATGCGGTAGTTGACGTCGGCGAGTTTGTCCCGGGAGAAATCGACCCGGCCGTAAACGAAGAGCCGCTCGCTCACCAGGCGGTTGTACTGGCCGTAGGCGGCCATGTTGTTGGCGGTCTCCTTGTTGTCGGTCTCCCCGTAGGTGACGCTGAACCCGGCCCCGGCCTCGTTCTTGCCCCACTTCTTGATGGTGTCGATGGTGCCGTTGACGGTCAGGGTGTCGCTGTTACCGCGGGTCAGGGTGGCACCGATGGCGGCGCTGGTCTTCCAACTGGACGCCGGCTTCGGGGCTTCCGCTCCCTCGGGGGCGGCCGCGTCCTCGGCGGCGTTCACGGCGACGCACGCGGTGGCGAGCATCGCCAGGTCGCGGGTCATTCGAGCGCGTCCGGCAGGTCTGCGTTTGAGGTTCATGATGTCTGCTTGTCTCTCGTGTCGAGTCGTTGTCAGTGATTGTCATCGGCCGGCCGCGATACCCGGGGCACCACGCCGGTCAGAGTTGGGGGAGAGTAGGTGCATTCCTGGGGGGCGAGTCAAGCGGACCCAGGAGTTTTCGTCATCGGCTCATCGGCGGAACTGTCCCGGGGCAACCCCATGAACCCGCTTGAACACACGGGAGAAGTGGTAGGGATCCTGGAAGCCCACGGCGGCGGCGGTCCACTTCACGGAATGGTCTCCCTGCAGCAGCAACTCCGCCGCGTGGTCCATCTTGAGTCGGGTGAGGTACTGCAGTGGGGTCTCGTCGGTGAAACGGCGGAACAGGCGGGACAGGTATGCCGGCGCCAGGTGGCAGCGATGGGCCACTTCATCCACCGTCCGGAGGTCCAGGTAGTGCTCCTGAACATGCTGGCGGGCTCGCAGGAAGGTCCGATGGGCTTCGGAATGTCGTTCCCCCGTGGAATGAAGATCCTCGCGAAGCCGGGCGAGCAGCAGTTCGGTCAGCTTGGTGCCGATGCGACGCGACGCGGTCCGGGAGAGGTTCGCGCAGTCGAGCAGTTGATCAAAGATGTCGTGAATCCACCGGCTGTGGAGAATCCGGCGGGGACCGTCCTGCAGCAGTCGGGAGGCTTTCAGCAGGGCACCGGCCTCCCTGCCGGCAAAGTCGACGAAGAACTTCCCGGGTTGTCGGCCCGCCGTCGACCGGAGCCGGTAGCGGGTCTGCGGGCCGTAGGCAAAGACGGTTCCCGGCCCGACCGGGAGGGAGCGCCCGACGATCTCAAGGTGCCACTGCCCGCTCACGATGTATTCCACCGCGTGGTAGCGAAACCCGTGGCGGGCGATGTGGTAATCCGGGGCACACTCCTCCCACCCGGCACACACCAGGGAAAGCGGCACCGCCGCCGGTGGCTGAAGATCGACAAACGCATAACGTCCCCGACGGACCTGCGTCGAGATGAAGGCGGGGGTGGGCGCGGCGGGGATCGTTCCCATGAGGTCAAGAATGTCCATCCGATGGTCAAAAGGCGACATTTCAATCCACCTCCGGCTTCTGGTACTCTGTGAAGCAAGCAATGACGATTTCCAGCATTCCTGTTCCGGGCGCGGCCGCGATGAGCGACGGACTCGATCCCGCCGATGTGCCCCATCGCGTCCTGGCTTCGGGAGCCCGCATGCCCGCCATTGGCCTCGGCACCTTCGGTTCGGACCATGTGACCCCCAAGGCCGTGGCGGCGGCGGTGAAAGGGGCGGCCGCCGTCGGTTACCGGCACTTCGATTGCGCGTCGGTCTACGGTAACGAACGGGAGGTCGGCGGTGCCTTGCGCGAGATCGTCGCCGGCGGCATCCCGCGCGAGCAGCTGTGGATCACGTCCAAACTCTGGAACGACAAACACGGTGAGGCGGACGTCATTCCCCAATGCCGGCAGTCCCTCGCGGATCTTGGGCTCGATTACCTGGACACGTATCTGGTTCATTGGCCGTTCCCGAACTTCCATCCGCCCGGTTGCACGGTGGAGTCTCGCAGTGCCGATGCGCAGCCCTACATCCACGAGAACTACCTTCGGACGTGGCGGCAGATGGAGAAACTTGTTGAGTTGGGGTTGGTGAAGCACATCGGCACCTCGAACATGACGATTCCCAAGCTGCGTCTGCTGTTGCGCGACGCCGTGGTTCGACCTGCGGTGAACGAGATGGAACTGCACCCGCACTTCCAGCAACCGGGGTTGTTCCAGTTCGTGCGGGATGAGGGCATCGAACCGATCGGCTTTTGCCCCCTCGGATCGCCCAACCGGCCGGAGCGGGATCGCACCCCCGAGGACACGAATCCGCTGGAGGACCCGGTGATCGTTGCCATGGCCCGGGCGCACCGGGTTCATCCCGCGAGCATTTGCATCAAGTGGGGGGCGCAGCGCGGCCAGACGCCGATCCCGTTCTCGACCAATCCCGCCAACTACCTGGCCAATCTCAAGGCAGTGTCAGGAGACCCCTTGAGCGACGGGGAAATGCAGGCCATCGCCGGCATCGATCGCAACTGCCGGCTCATCAAGGGCCAGGTCTTTCTCTGGAAGGAAGGCCAGTCCTGGGAGGATCTGTGGGATACGGATGGTGTGATCACGCCGCCCTGAGCCGGTTCCGTTCTCCCCCTTTTCAACTGAACCCACCGTCAATGCCATGAGCCCCATGAAAGCCGCCTACCTGCCCGGCGACAGCACCACCGTCCTGAAGGAAGCCTCCGTTCCCGAACCGGGTTACGGAGAGGTGTTGCTCCGGATGAAAGCCTCGACGATCTGCGGGTCCGACATCCGTTGCATCTATCACGAGCACCTCGGGAAGGGACCCGAGGGATATCAGGGGGTCATCGCCGGTCATGAACCCGCCGGCCAGATCGTCAGGACCGGTCCCGGCTGCCGGCGGTTTCAGGAGGGGGACCGCGTCATCGTCTACCACATCTCGGGTTGCGGCGTGTGCAATGACTGTCGCCGCGGCTACATGATCTCCTGCACCAACCCGAAGTACCGTCGGGCCTACGGCTGGCAACGCGACGGTGGCATGGCGGATTACCTGCTGGCCGAGGAAAAGGACCTGGTCCTGCTGCCGGATGAATTGACCTTTGCCGACGGTGCCCAGGTGGCGTGCGGGTTTGGCACGGTGTACGAGGGACTTGAGAAGGTCGGCGTGAGCGGCAATGACGCGGTCCTGATCACCGGGCTCGGTCCCGTGGGATTGGCGACCGGGATGCTCTGCCGCGCGATGGGAGCCCGCCGGATCATCGGGATCGATGTGGTATCCGAACGAATGGAACTGGCCAAACGGTTGGGCCTCTGCGACGCAGTGCTGGCTTCAGGAACGGACAATGTGTCGCAAGTCCTTGATCTGACCGGGGGCCACGGAGTCGAGCGCGCCGTGGATTGCTCGGCCCATCCCGTTGCCCGCGCCACGGCCATTCGTGCCACTCGCAAGTGGGGTCGCATCGTGCTGCTGGGCGAGGGGAACAGCGTGGAGTTCAATCCGTCGCCCGACATGATCCACGATCAGAAGACGCTTTACGGTTCCTGGGTGACCTCGATCTGGAAGATGGAGGAACTCGTGGAGCGCCTGGTGCGATGGAACCTGCACCCGGCCGACCTGATCACTCACCGTTTCGCCTTGGACCACGTGGCCGATGCCTACTCGCTGATGGCCTCCGGCAAATGCGGCAAGGTCGCGGTCTGCTTTGACGAAGAACTGAAAGTGTAGCTCCGAACAACTCACCACGAATGAACACGAATTCACACGAATCTACCACGGACGCCGAGCGTCTTCGGGAGGTGGCTCAGCCCTTGCGAAGGGCAACGTGGCTACGACTCGAGAGCACCACCGCGCAGGCCCTTGGGGATTCGTGTGAATTCGTGTTCATTCGTGGTTAACCCTCCTTCCACGAAATGCTCAAAGGAATCGCACCCTGCATCAGCCCCGAACTCTTGAAAGTGCTCGCCGAGATGGGCCACGTCGACGAACTGATCCTGGCTGACGCACACTTTCCCGGCCACACCATGAACCCCCGCGTCCTGCGGGCCGACGGCCTCGGCATCGCGACACTGCTCGACGGGATCCTCCCGTTGTTCGAGTTGGACAGTTACGCCGACCCGCTGGTGATGATGGCGGCGGTTGAGGGCGACCAACTGGACCCTGCGGTGGAGGCGAGGTACCTGGCCGCCGTCCAACGGCATGTGCCGCAAGCCGGACCGCCCGTGCGCATCGATCGCTTCGCCTTCTATGACCGTGCCCGGCAGGCGTTCGCCGTGGTGATGACCGGCGAGACCGCGAAGTACGGCAACATCCTCCTCAAGAAGGGGGTCACGCCGGTGGTGTCCCAACACTGAAGGGCGAACCGTGAAACCCCTGCAATTGACTGTCTGGACGTCCTTTCTGGCTGCTTGGGGCCTGATTTCCGTTTCAGGCATGGCCCAGGATACCCAGCGGGAGAGGCCGGAGGCATGGAGGGCGCTGGTCTACGGCGGTCGGTTCATGGACCGCTTCCTGCCGAGCCCCGTGAGGAACCCGCTCACGTCCGGTACCTGGGGGGTGGATGCGGTCAAGCCGCGCGATGTGCTGATCGGGATCGAGGAACCGGACTGGTCGTATTGGGGGGGCAACATCAAGCAGGTCGGCGATGCCTATCACCTCTTTGTGTGTCGCTGGCCGGAGGGGCACCCCAAAGGCCACATGGCGTGGCCGGAATCCGAAGTCGTTCACGCTGTTGCGCCCCATTCATGGGGTCCGTTCAAGGCGGTCCAGGTGATCGGCCCGGGGCACAATCCGGAAATCTATCGGGCCAGGGACGGCAGTTACGTCCTGTACGTGATCGGTGGCTACTACCACGCGCCGGCAATTGCCGGCCCTTGGACGAGAAAGACATTCAGCTTCAACCCCCGCGGTCGTCGGATCATCGAGGGTCTCAGCAACCTCAGTTTCGCCCCCCGGGAAGACGGCTCGGTGCTCATGGTCTGCCGGGGCGGCGGCATCTGGGTCAGCGAGGACGGTCTCGGCCCCTGGCAACAGGTGTCGAACCGGCGCGTCTATCCCGACGTGGAAGGCGCCTTCGAGGATCCCGTCATCTGGCGGACCGGGGTCCAATACCACATGATCGTCAATGACTGGCGCGGCCGCATCGCCTGGTACCTTCGTTCCAAGGACGGTTTCGAATGGAAGGTCGACCCCGGGGAGGCCTACATGCCCGGCATCGACCGTTACGAGGACGGCACGAACGTGGACTGGTACAAGTATGAGCGGCTCAAGCTCCTCCAGGATGACCACGGGCGCCCCTACCAGGCCAATTTCGCTGTCATCGACTACTCGAAATGGGAGGACAAGCCGAACGACATTCACTCGTCGAAGAACATCACCATTCCGCTGACGGTTGAACGCCTCATTGCCGTGCTCGACGCGGACCCCATTCGTCAGGACACCCGGGCCATCCGGCTCAAGGTCATGGCGGAGGCGGGGTTTGATCCGGGGAAGGACATGGACCTGGGCTCGCTCCGTTTCGGAACCCCCGACGAGGTGAACTTCGGACGCGGCTGCCGGGTCACCGGATCGAGGGCCGACGGGGACGACCTCATCCTTACCTTCGACGGCCGGGGCAACGGCTTCACGGCGGACCACTTTGCGGGCAAGTTGCTCGGCCGGACTCCCACCGGGAAGCTGCTTTTCGGTTACTCCCGATTGCCCGGTGTGACCTACGGAGATGCCTTCTTGTCGGCGGACCTGCCGCGCGTGCACCTCGAAAACGGCCGGCTCCAAGTCCGCCTGGACATCAAGAACGTCGGTCTGACCGCTTCCCGGGCCGGAGAACTGATTGTCCGGTTCCAAGCCGGGAACGTGGATCACGCTTTCAGTCTTCCGGCTCCTTCACTGACGCCGCTTCAGGAGACGACCTTGACGGGTTTCCCGCCGTTCGAGCTGGATCCGGAACTGGCGTACCAAGTCAAGGTGACCGCTTCGTGGCAGAAGATTCCCCTGTTCGAGACCGAACCCCACAAGAAAGCGCCATTGCTCAAGGTGGAAGCGGCTTCCCCTGGACCCGATGGCGCCCCGCAGAACCCATGAGATGACGACGATGATCAAACGACATCTTCACTTCCTGACCATTTCCGTTCTCGCCTCCGGCTGGCTGGTCGGCCGCGCGCAGCCTTACGAACCGAATTGGGATTCGCTCAAGCAACACCCGGACGCGCCCGAGTGGTTTCGCGACGCCAAGCTGGGCATCTACTTTCATTGGGGCGTCTATTCGGTGCCCGCGTTTGCCAGCGAGTGGTATCCGCGGATGATGTTCCTCAAGGGCGACCGGGTGAACCTCCACCACATCGCCACTTACGGGGACCCGGCGGAATACGGCTACGACAAGTTCGCGGAGCAGTGGAAGACGCCGAAGTTCGATGCCGCGGAATGGGCGGCGTTGTTCCAGCGGGCGGGGGCGCGCTTCGCCGGCCCGGTGGCGGAGCATCATGACGGCTTCTCCCTTTGGAACAGTGCCGTGACTCCCTGGAACGCCGTGAACAAGGGACCGCATCGGGACATTGTCGGGGAACTCGGGGCGGCCATGCGCGCGCAGGGCCTGAAGTTCATCACCACCTTCCACCACGCCCGCAATCACTACGGCCACTTCGACGGGATGGTGAAGGACTACCCGCAGGCGATGGCCGATCCCGAGGTGGCGATCCTCTACGGGCAGATGCCCACCCCCAAGTTCCACGAATTCTGGTTGGCCAAGCTCAAGGAGGTCATCGACCAGTATCAGCCCGACATCATGTGGTTCGACAGTTGGCTCGACCAGATTCCGGAGGACTATCGGCAGCGGTTCTGCGCCTATTACCTGAACTCAGCGGCCCAGTGGGGCAGGGAGGTCGTGATCGTCCGCAAACAAAATGACCTGCCCATCGAGTTCACCGTCAACGACCACGAGAAATCGCGGGAGAGCAAATCATCACCACGGGTTTGGATGACCGACGACACCATCAGCACGGGCAGTTGGTGTTACACCCAGGACCTCAAGATCAAACCGGCCTCGAAGGTGATCCACGCCCTCATCGACACCGTGGCGAAGAACGGGGTCGTTCTGCTGAACATCTCCCCGATGGCCGATGGCACCATCCCGGATGATCAGCGCGGCGTGCTGGAGGAACTCGGCGACTGGCTGCGGGTGAACGGCGAGGGGATCTACGCGACGCGCCCGTGGAAGGTGTTCGGCGAAGGTCCGACCGTGGAGCCCGAAGGCGGCTTCTCGGCGAGTGGTAAATTCCTGCGACTGGAGTATTCGGCGGAGGACATCCGTTACACGCAGAGCAAGGACGGTCGCACGCTGTACGCGTTCACGCTGGGGTGGCCCGGGGGCGAGATCGTGTTTTCCGCCGTCAAGATCAGGTCGGCCGGGCCGATGGCCAGAGTTCGGATGTTGGGTGGTCAGGAAGACCTGAAGTATTCGTTGAACGATCAGGGAAGGCTGGTGGTTCATCTGCCGGACCTGCCGGAAGCGAATCGGCCGGCGCGCCATGCCTTTGGCTTCGAGTTGACCGGGTTTGACATCGAGGCGGCCCGGCCGATCCGGCACGTGCCGCCCGTGGTGCTGTCGGCTGATCAAGCCGTATTGGACGGCGCCGCGATCGCGGTTGAGCAGAAGAACGGCCGGCCGAACATTGGCTTCTGGGACAACCCGTCCGAGAGTGCCCACTGGCTCGTCAAGATCCCCGAACCCGGCACCTACGCGGTGGAGGGCGAGTTCGCGGCGACGTCCGGCAACAGCCGCCTGATCCTCCGTTGCGGCGATCAAGCGATCGCGTTCAAGGCGCCCAATACCGGGGACTTCGGGAGGACTCTGAAGGCCGGGGTGGGGGAACTCACCTTCGATCAAGCCGGGGTCCAGCATCTGGTTCTCGCCGCGAATCCAGCCGGCTGGCGCGCCGTGAACGTCTGGCAACTCCAGTTGACTTTCCGGCCCTGAACCGGACCTTACGCCCGCAATGAAACGCTTACTGTCCCGTCTCGTTGGTACCTGTCTGGCCGCCGGACTTCTTCAAGGTGCGGCCCGCCCGAATGTCATTCTCGTGATGAGTGATGACCAGGGCTATGGCGACGTGGCGTGTCTTGGCAACACGATGATCCACACGCCAAACCTGGACCGGTTACACGGGCAAAGCGTGCGGCTGACGAACTTCCACGTGGACCCGACCTGTTCGCCGACGCGATCCGCGTTGATGACGGGGCATTACTCCACGCGTGCCGGAGTGTGGCACACCATTGCCGGCCGTTCGCTGCTCTACGCCGATGAAGTGACGATGGCCGACGTCTTTGCCGCGGCGGGCTATGCGACCGGCGTCTTCGGCAAGTGGCACCTGGGTGACAACTATCCGATGCGCCCGCAGGACCGGGGTTTTCAGGAAGTCCTGGTTCTGGGCGGGGGCGGGATCGGACAGACCCCGGATTACTGGGGTAACGACTACTTCGACGACACGTATTGGCACAACGGCCGGTTGGAGAAGGAAATGGGTTATTGCACGGACGTGTTCTTCGATCATGCGCTGAAGTTCATCGACAACCGCCGGGACCGTCCGTTCTTTCTCTACCTGCCCACCAACGTCGCCCATGGGCCGTTCAACGTCGCAGATAGCTACAGCAAGCCCTATCGCGACCGGGGCGTTCCCGCTACCATGGCGAACTTCTACGGCATGATCGACAACCTCGACGAGAACGTGGGGCGGTTGTTGACGCATCTTGAACAAGTCGGTTTGGCGGAGAACACCATCCTCATCTTCATGACCGACAACGGCACCGCCGCGGGGGTGGCCAATCCGAACCGGCAGCAAACGGCCGGGGGCAACGCCCCAACGTGGACCGGGTTCAACGCGGGAATGCGCGGTCAGAAGGGATCCCAATACGAAGGCGGCCACCGGGTGCCGTGTTTCTGGCGCTGGCCGGCGGGTGGGATTGGGGGAGGCAAGGACGTGGGGCGGTTGGCGGCCCATTTCGATCTGTTGCCGACGCTGATCGAGTTGTGCGGGCTGAGCAAACCGCCGGGCGTGCACTTCGATGGCCGCAGCCTGGCGCCGTTGCTCAAGGGGCAGGAAGCGGGCTGGCCGGACCGAACGCTATTCGTCAGCGTCCAGCGCCAGGAGCTCCCGCCGAAATGGGTTCGCAGCGCCGCGATGACGGATCGCTGGCGGCTGGTCAACGGGGAAGAGCTTTACGACCTGCCGGCCGATCCCGGTCAGCAGGCGGATGTCGCCGCGAAGCATCCCGAGGTCGTGGCCTCTCTGCGCGCTGCCTACGAGGATTGGTGGTCAGACATGCAGCCGGCGATGGCGCGCTACGCAAGAATCGTGGTGGGTGCTCCGGAGGCAAACCCCACGAGCCTGACCTGCCACGACTGGCATTCGGACCAGGTGCCCTGGAACCAGGGCGCGATCCGGTCGGCTCCGTGGGCGAATGGCTGGTGGGCGATCGAGGTCGCCCGGCCGGGAACGTACGAGTTCACGCTGCGGCAACAACCGGCGGAAGCCGCGTTTCCCATCCAGGCCACGCAGGCGCGGGTCAGGGTGGGGGAAGCGGAGACCGCTGCGAGCGTGCCTGCGGGCGCAACCAGCGTGACTCTGACCCTCGACCTGCAGCCCGGTTCCGCGCGTCTCGAAACGTCGTTCACGGATGAAGAGGCCGGCAAATCGCGCGGCGCCTTCTATATCGATATCAACCGCAAGGACTAACTCACATCCTTACAGGGGAGGGAACCACGAAATCCACCAATTGCACGAAAGCAGCGGGAAGCTGCGGTCCGCGTCATGGTCTGCGGAATCACCGTTCGGTGATCGGGGCTGAGCCACGAGACCATCGGCAGCGACTCGCGTTTCCTTTCGTGTAATTCGTGTGTTTCGTGGTTCCATTGAATCGATGCCTCGAAGATTGTCCGAAAACTCCCAGAACCACGTAGCCGACGTGAGGAGGCTGATTCACACCGCTCAGACCACGGGTGGTCCATGGTCTTGAGCCTCCTCACGTCAGCAGCCACGGTTTCTTAAACTCCCTCTCGAAACCATCATGCGAATTCCAGCACTTCTCTTCTCACTCTGCGGCGTTCTGACCCTGGGTGCTTTGGCTGCCGATCGACCGAACCTCCTCTTCATCGTCGTCGACGACCAATCGCCGTTCGACCTGAGAGTCTACGATCCGAACTCCGCCTTGCAGACCCCCACCTTGGACCGGTTGGCCGCGGAGGGCATGGTCTTTGACGGGGCCTACCACATGGGGTCGTTCAGTGGCGCTGTTTGCACGCCGTCCCGGCACATGATCATGAGCGGGCGCACGGTGTGGCACCTGCCGATCGGCCCCACCCGTGCGGAGCATTGTCCGCCCAATCTCGAAACGAACACGTTGGCCGCCGTCTTCAACCGGGCCGGCTACGCCACCATGCGCACCTGCAAGAAGGGGAACTCGTACCAGGCCGCCAACCAGCAGTTCACCGTGCGACATGACGCGGACAAGCGAGGGGGGACGGACGAGAGCGGCAGTGCCTGGCACGCCGAGCAGGTGTTAAACTACCTCAATGACCGCGAGGCCGGGGGGGACAAGACGCCGTTCCTGATCTACTTCGGGTTCTCCCATCCGCATGACACTCGAGACGGCAAACCGGAGCTGCTGGCGAAATATGGCGCCGTGAATCATCGCGACCGCGACTCGTTCCCGCCGGCGAATCCGAAGCAGCCGAAACTTCCCCCCAACTACCTCCCGGCGCATCCGTTTCATCACGGCCATCCCGGCCTGCGCGACGAGGTCAACGTCAGCGGCGTGTGGCGAAACCGCGACGAGCAGACCATCCGCAACGAACTGGGGCGGGAGTTTGCCTGCAGCGAGAACATCGATATTCAGATCGCACGGGTGCTGGGCAAACTGAAGGCGATGGGGGAGTTGGAAAACACCTACATCTTCTACACGGCCGACCATGGGATTGCGATTGGCCGACACGGCTTGCAGGGCAAGCAGAACCTCTATCAGCACACCTGGCGGGTTCCTTTCATTGCCTGGGGGCCGGGCATCAAGGCCGGTTCGCGTGTCCCGGGGAACATCTACCTGCTCGACACCCTGGCCACACTTTGCGATCTCGCCGGCATCCGGGCTCCGGACACCAACGAGGGACTGAGCTTCAAGCCGGTGCTCTTTGGGCGACAGGAGACCGTGCGCGATGTGCTTTACGGCGTCTACAACGGCGGCACCAAACCCGGGATGCGATGCGTGAAACAGGGCGACTGGAAACTCATCAAGTACGACGTGCTCGACGGCAAGGTGAGACAGACGCAGTTGTTCAATCTCGCGGAGAACCCCAACGAACTGCTGCTGCAACATCAGGATCCGAACGTCATCCGCTTGACCGGTATCACGCCGACTCTCGGGCAGGTGAACCTCGCCCGGGACCCTCGCTACGCGGACAAACTCGCCGAGATGGAGGCCCTGTTGCTCGCCGAGATGCGGCGCGTGGACGATCCCTACCGCCTCTGGGATCAGCCGGATGACGGCTTGATTTCGCCCGAACAGCAGCAGGACCAGGGACCCAGGGCGTCGCAGTAACAAGCCGGGGTTGGGATTCCACCGACATCGCTGATTACATTTGTCAAGTCATGCGAATGCCCCTCCCTCTCTTCAGGCTGAACCGTGGTGCCGGCTCTCCCTGTGGGGTGCCGGCTGGAAACTCAGCGCGACAAGGTCTCAACAGCCCACGAGGGCGAGGCGCACACCTGGTCCGGGGGGTGCTCCTGGCAACCGTTGCGTTGCTGCCGGTCACGGGGCAGGCAGCCGACGAAGGCGGCTTTCCCTACATCCTGCCGATGTCCAAGCCCGCCCGCCCGCTGAGTGCGGCGATGGAGCGGCTTTACGACGACTATTCCGCCCCGACTCCGGAATCGAACGAACTCTACTCCACCTTCAAATTCACGCCCTTGGAAGGGCTCGACTACCACGATGGCGACGGGACCATCTCCCGCCGCGACCCCTCCAAGGTCATTCGTGCCAACGGCAGGTATTATGTCTGGTACACGCATCGCCAGACATCAACGCCGCCGCGTGGAGCTGAACTCGGCACGGACACCGTGCCGTCCACCGATTGGGACCTGGCGGAAATCTGGTACGCCACCAGCGAGGACGGATTCCACTGGGAGGAGCAGGGGGTGGCGGTTCCTCGCCCGCCCAAGCCCCATCCGGGTTGGCGTTCCGTTTCGACCACCGACATCCTGATCTGGAAGGGAAAGTACTACCTGTACTACCAGGGCTTCCTGGAAATGTCGGGCCGGCGGGGCGATGACTGTCCGGTGGCGGTATCCGTGGCGGATTCGCCCGACGGACCCTGGGAGGCGATGAACCGGATCGTGATCCCCAACGGTGCGCCGGGGGAGTGGGATCAGCACTCCATCCACGATCCGTATCCGCTCGTGTACCAGGGGCGCATCTACCTCTATTACAAGTCGGACTTCAACAATGCGTCGCCCCACGTGCGGGGGCACGGGTTGGCAATTGCGGACGATCCGCTCGGCCCGTTCACGAAACACCCGCTGAACCCGATCATGAACTCGGGCCACGAGACCACGTTGTTCCCGTTCCGGCAGGGGATTGCCGCCTTCGCGATCCACAACGGGCTTGAGCATAACACCATACAATACGCCCCCGACGGCGTGAACTTCCGGATCGCCGCCGTTTCCAGCCTGATGCCCGTGGCGGCCGGCCCCTATGTGCCCGACGCGTTCACTGACACCAAGGACGGCCGCGGCATCACCTGGGGCCTCTGCCACATCACCGCCGTCGGCCCCCCGGACAAGCGCTACAGCATCCTGGCCCGGTTCGACTGCGACCTGAGCCGCGACTGGGACGATCCCCGGATGAAGCAGACCGACCTCTTCCTCAAACCGGAGGAGTACTTCTCCCAGGGCCTCTGGCGCAACCAACGCGAACGCATCGAACGTGCGAATCGCGAAGCCCTTGGCGAATAGTCGCAATGCGAAGGGTTACGAGGCGTTCCGCCGGGTGCGTCGCTTGGAGCACCCCGGGGGAGTTGGTGATCGTAGCGACACCCGAATACGTTATCGTCCGCAAGCTTGAGTACCACCGTCAGGGGGGATCCGGGAAGCACCTGCGGGATCTCCGAGCGATGATGGCCGTGTCCCGATCACAGTTGGACCGGGCGGAGATTCACCGGCGCGGTTTCGATAAGGAATGGCGCTCGACGATCGGGTGACCCTTCCATCAGCCAACGCTCCACGGTTCCCGGAGGAGACGTTCCAAACGACGGTTCGCCTCCTCACTGTTGGCAAAGCGCTCTTTCCCGGGGGCCCACTGGAGTTTCTCGCCGGTCTCAATGGCGATCAAGCCGAGTTGACACAGGCTGTTGGTGCGATGGCCGGTCTCCGCGGGGATCAGGGTCGGCCGGCCCTTTGCGATGCCGTCGATGAAATCCAGTTTCTCATTCACTTGCCGTGACGTGAAACCATCCGGTTCGAGCGGAGCCTGGGTGATGTCCGGATGGCTGGCCGTAACTCCCTTCCACCACTCCGCTTCCACCCAGCCGGCCGTGCCCTCGAACCGGATGAATGGCCGACCCGCCATGCGGTAGTGCAGTCGGATGCCGTCGGCGTAGGCATAGTCGACTTCAAACGCACTCAAGACGCCGGACAAGCCGCTCGCGGGATGGAAGGTCCCTTTGCCTTCCACCTGAATCGGCCCGGTGCGTTCGGTCCCCAGTGTCCACTGGACGATGTCGAGCAGGTGCGTCCCCCAGTTGCAGATCATGCCGTCGCAGTAATCGCGGATGAGCATCCAGCCGGGACGCGCGCCGTGGTTCTTGGGGGTATGCACCCGTTTCTCAGTGTAGGGAGCCTTCGGTGCGGGCCCCAGCCACATCGGGTAGTCGAGTTCGTCCGGA
Organism: Verrucomicrobiales bacterium; assembly: GCA_024233215.1. Lineage (GTDB taxonomy): Bacteria > Verrucomicrobiota > Verrucomicrobiia > Limisphaerales > J093 > J093. The sequence continues at coordinate 118,710 of JACKPW010000001.1, forward strand.
ACCGGTGTGGGGGCTTGCACAGGGACCGGAGCCTGCTCCTCGGGCACGCCGGCGATGACAGTCTGGACTTGGCCGATTCTCCCCGTGCGGACGATCTGTCGCAGTTGCCGGAAATCCTTCGAACTGCGCACCTCGGTGTCCGTCCGGAAGACGCAGCGGTTCGCTTGAACGGCGTCGGCGATGGCACGGCCTTGCCGGATCGACAACGAAATGGGCTTTTCCAACGCGACGTGCTTGCCCGCTTTCGCGGCGGCGACGGCCATCACGGCATGCCAATGATCGGGGCTTGAGATCATGACCGCGTCCACATCACTTCGAGCCAGCACATCGCGGAAGTCCCCGGTGGTCAGGCAGCCGCGGTAGCCGCTCGGCCGGTTCGCGGAGTAGTGGTTCTCAACCCGCTGCAGCCCTTGCTGGAGGCGCCACTGGTCCACGTCGCAGAGCGCCACGACCTGCGTCTCCGGTGAGGCCAGAAACGGCAGCAGGTTCGCATGGTACGCCTGTCGGCCCAGGCCAAGGAAGGCCACCCCGATCCGGCTGTTCGGGGCGTTTTGCCCCAGAATGCCCGGCGGGGCGAAGGCCGGGGCGCTGACCAGGGCGGTCGCGGTCAGCAGGGATTTCTTCAGGAACTGACGGCGGTTGGCTTGCGGGAGTTGGGGGCTCGTGGACATGGCAATTCTCGGGAGAACCTAACGAGGACCCGGCGGCGACACCACTGCTTTTTGAGGTGTATCCGTGCAGTGAAGGAAACCACGAATGAACCTGGAAACCGCAGATGAACGGGGATGAACGCAGATAAGTCCCTCGACGTGAGCCCCCCACGTCCGCCGGATGTCTTCACCCATTGGGTGTGACGCGAAAATCGCGCAAGTCCTTGGGTATCTGCGTCTATCTGTGTCGATCTGCGGTTCAACTGCTTTTTCTAGGATGAACACGAATCCACACGAAAGGCGGGTCGTTTCCCCGTGCCAAGGAGTGGGAGCTGCGTCCGGGAGGCGGATTACCCGTCCTCGGATCTGAGCGTGGAAAACGGGTTCAGCAGCCGGGCGCCGGTGTTGCGGTATCCCGATTCGTCACGGCTGACCACGATGAGATCGTGAACCATCGCCGTCGCAGCGATCAGAGCGTTCAGGGTCGGCACGGGTTGCCGCAGCCCCATCCGGCCCCATTGGTTGGCCACCCGTTTGTCCACGCCGAGGATGCGATCCTCGAACTGCGTGCTCAGGCGCTGCAGCCATCGTTCCAACGTCGTGGCTTGGCGGGCGTCACGCTGCTTGATGCGTTCGATGCCCTGACGGATTTCCCCCAGCACCAGCACGCTCACGAACAGGCCGTCAGGGTCCGCCGATTCGATCCAAGTCCGTACTCCCGGGTTGCAGCGGGCCGCTTTTCGAAGTTCGCTCAGGATGTTGGTGTCAAGCAGATGGCCGTTCATAACTCGACCGGGCGGGGAATCTGGGGGGCGCGCTGGAAATCAGCATCTTCGCCCACATCAGGCATCGAGAGCAGGAAGTCCCTGAAGGATTGCCTTCCGCCGCCCGGTCCCAGCAACGCCTCACGCAGGATGCGCCGATGCTCTTCCTCCATCGAGACCCCGTGCTGACCGGCAAGTTGTTTCAACTTCTTCACCACGTTCTCATCGAGTTTTCTGACCAGGAGTTGCGGCATGGTTCTTCAATCGTTCGATCTGCTATCAATGATAGCGCTCGGATCGCATTGTCCAAGGATTTGTTTCCGGCAATTCGCATGTTGGCGTGGAGCGCGGGCTGGCAGCCGGGACCTGGCGCGACAGTGCCTTGAGCCGGTACCATGTGGGCGCTGTGCGTGACGGAGTCTCCGGGCACGAGGATTGTGGAGTCGTCATCGGGATGGTATTCAGAGCTCATGCACTCGCGATTTCTGCAAGGCACACTCGCCCTCATCGCCGGCGCGATGATGGGAGGGACCTCCTCGGTCGGGGCCGACGCCGTCCGGTTCGATCCCGTGATTCGGGACATCGAGGGATGGACCGTGGAGGTGGATCCGGCATTGCTCGAGGGGGAACATGCGGAGGAGGGGCGACGCGCACTCACGATGCTGGCGAACCACCTTCAGCGGATCAGCATCCTCGTGCCGGAGGAAGCGCTTGCCCGCCTCAAACAGATCGGGATTTGGATCGAGCGCAGCCATCCCCGTCTGAAGGCGATGCAGTATCATCCCAGCAAGGAGTGGCTGGTGGAGCATGGACACGATCCGCGCCTTGCCAGGAAGGTGCACATCACCCACGCGCGGGAGTTGCTGTCGCGTGAGCAGATGCTGAAGCATCCGGCCGTGATTCTCCATGAGCTGGCCCACGCCTATCACGATCAGGTCCTGGGCTTTGACAATCCGGAGATTCTCGCGGCCTACGAGCGGGCCAAGGCCGCCGGCAGCTACGAGAACGTTCTGCTCTACACCGGAGAGCGGGTGCGGCATTACGGCCTGACCGATCACAAGGAGTATTTCGCGGAGGGCACGGAGGCCTACTTCTATCGAAACGACTTCTACCCCTTCGTTCGAGCGGAACTCAAGGAACACGATGCGGCGCTACACGATCTGCTCAAGCAGATCTGGGAGGATGAGAGTCTTCAACAGCCGTTGTTCGTCAGCGGTCAGGACGGTTATCACACCTACCGCATTCCGGCGCTGGCGGTGACCACGAACCGGACGCTGCTCGCCTTTTGCGAAGGGCGGCAGGGCGGTCGGGGCGACAGTGGAAACATCGACCTGCTGGTGAAGCGTTCCACTGACGGAGGTCGGACCTGGAGCCCGCACCAGGTGATCTGGGACGACGCCGGCAACACCTGTGGCAATCCGTCGCCGGTAGTGGACGAGTCGACCGGGACGATCTGGCTCCTCATGACGTGGAATCGTGGCGACGATCACGAAAGCCAGATCATTGCGCAAACGAGCCGGGACACGCGCCGCGTTTTCGTAACGCGATCCGTTGATGATGGGCGGACCTGGGCTGCGCCCGAAGAGATCACCGGATCGGCGAAACTTCCGAACTGGACCTGGTATGCCACCGGGCCGGGCGCGGGAATCCAACTGCGGAACAGCGACGCGCGCGGTCGGTTGGTGATTCCCTGCGATCACATCGAGGCGGGGACGAAGCGCTACTTCTCGCACGTCATCTATTCCGACGACCACGGTCGGACCTGGAAACTGGGGGGCACCACGCCGCAGGACCAGGTCAACGAGTGCGAGGTGGTCGAACTCAAGGACGGGCGCCTCCTGCTCAACATGCGCAATTACGATCGCTCGAAGCATCAACGTCAGGTTGCGTTCAGTGAGGACGGCGGGCTGACTTGGAAGAGTCAGCGTTTCGATGTTGCGCTGGTCGAACCGATCTGTCAGGCGAGCATCCGCCGTTGTGGCGACGTCATTCTCTTTTCCAACCCGGCCAGCGAGAAGAGCCGCGTGAACCTGACCGTGCGGCTGAGCGACGACGAAGGCCTGACCTGGCAGGCGGCACGCGCCCTGTGGGCCGGACCGGCCGCGTACTCCGACCTGGCCGATCTCGGCGGTGGTCGGGCTGCCTGTCTCTACGAACGCGGCGACACCCAACCGTACGAGACCATCACCTTCGCGAGCTTCGGTCTCGGTTGGCTGCGGTGAACCCCACGCAACGGTGGATTCGCGGAAGCCCTGAAGATGGAGCGGGGACGGCTCGTCCCCGGCATGGGGCTTGGCGGAGCGGGGGGCAACGGGCTGTAGGCTCTCGGACTCAGGGATCCGATCCGGGGCTCTCCCCGGCTCCACGACTCCCCGCATTTTGTATTGGTGCGGTTCTTCGCCATTTGGTAACAGGAGGGCGACAAGTTATCAGCCCTTCGGCCGCCCCGGGAGCCCGTCGCTCCGATCCGGAAGGTTGGGGAGGGCTGGAACCCGTTGGGCATCGAAGCACAGGCACAGGCTTATGTTGGAAATCTTCCTTTACGTCGTCGGAGGCATTGTGGCGGTCCTGTTCGTCTCCGTCTTCCTGGTCTGCATTCGCAAGATCCAGCCCGGTCGGGCCGGCGTGAAGACCGGTTGGGGCGGCATCAAGGTGTCCTTCGACTACATGATCCGCCTGCCCCTGCTGCAGACCTATCACATCGTCGACATCTCGGTGAAGAAACTCGAGATCTCGCGCAAGGGAAAGGACGGTCTGGTCTGCAAGGACAACATCCGCGCCGACATCACGGTCGCCTTCTACATCCGGGTGGAGGCCACGGAGGAGAGCGTCCGGAAGGTCGCCCAGATGCTGACGCCCGAACGGGTGTCCGACATGGACAAGCTGCGCGAGTTGTTCGAGGCCAAGTTCTCGGAGGCGCTCAAGACCGCGGGCAAACAGATGGAGTTCCACGAGTTGTTCACGGAGCGCATCAAGTTCCGCGACCGGATCCAGGACACCATTGGCAAGGATCTCGACGGCTTCCTGTTGCAGGACGTCGCCATCGATTATCTGGAGCAGTCCCCGCTCGAGGAGCATGATCCCAGCAACGTGCTCGATGCCGAGGGCATCAAGAAGATCACGCAGATCACGCAGCGCGAACGGGTCATTGCCAACGAACACACCCAGCGCGCCGCCGTCCAGATCGAGAAGGAGAACGCCGACGCCGAGATCGCCAAGCGCGAGCAAAAGCGCCGGAACGAGGAGGACTCCGCCAAGCAGCAGCGCGCCATCACCGAGGTTCAGGCCAACGAGGAGGCCGAGGCGCGCAAGGTGATTGAGGTCCGTCGCATGGAGGTGGAGGGCAAGCGCATCGAGACCGACGAATCCATCCGCCTCCGTACCGAGGACATGAACCGCGCCGTCCAGGAACGCGAATACACCGTTCGCAAGGAGAAGGAGCGGTTGGAGCAGGAGGCGGTCCAGGAAGGGGAGGAGGCCCGCGTCCGTCGCGAACGCACCGTCTCACTGGCGGACATGGACAAGGAGGTCAAGGTGGCCGAGGCCGCGGTCGAGGTGGAACGGAAGCGCGCGATTGTGGTGGCCGAGCAGAAGGCCGTGGTCCAGCAGGAGGAGGAGAAGCTGAACATCGAGGCGGAGATGACGGCGAACCGCGTTCGCGAGGTCACGTTGATCGAGGCCGACATGAACGCCAAGAAGGCCCAGGTCGAGAAGGTCGTGGCCGCCGAGGCGCAGAAGGATGCGGACCGGCACCTGGCCGAGGCCGAAAAGATCAAGGCGGTCGTGGCCGCCGAGGCCGGTCGGGAAGCCGCGCTACGCGAATCCGAGCGCATCCAGACCCTGGCCGATGCGGAGGCGAAGGCCTCGGACAAGAAGCGCCACGCGATGGAACAGGAAGCCGAGGGGTTGGCCGCGCAGGAGGCGGCACCGGGTTTGGCGGAGGCCCGCGTGATCACCGCCAAGGCGGGCGCCAAGAAGGCGGACGCGGAAGGCGTGCGCGAACTGGGACTGGCGGAGGCCGACGTCATCAAGGCGAAGGGCACTTCGACGGCCGAAATCACGGAGCAGCAGGCCGAGGCCGAGGCCGAGGGGGTGAAGGACAAGGAACTGGCGACCGCTGCCGGCATCGAGGCCAAGGGCCTGGCCGAAGCCAGGGGCATCGAGGAAAAGGCGAAGGCGATGAAGTTGCTCCAGGCCGCCAGCCAGCAGCACGAGGAGTTCCGCCTCAAGCTGGCGAAGGAACGCGACGTGGATCTGGCCGCGCTCAACGTGCAACGGGAGATCGCCAAGGCGCATTCCACCGTGGTGGGCGAGGCCCTCAAGCACGCCAACATCGACATCGTCGGCGGCGAGAACGACTTCTTCGAGAAGATCGTCCGCTCGGTCGGCAACGGGAAATCCGTGGACCGGCTGCTCGAAAACAGCCGGGCGCTGCGCGACGTCAAGAACACGTTCTTCACCGGCGACCGGGAACAGCTCAAGTCGCAGTTGCAGCAGTGGGCCCGGGATTTCAACGTCGGTTCCGAGGACATCAAGAACCTCACGGTGGCGGCGTTGCTGGCGAAGTTCATGGCATCGACCGACGACAACGTCTTGAAGTCGCTGCTGGAGTCTGCCCGGGGAATGGTGCAGGAGGCCGGGTTGGCGGATCTCAAGGCTTCCGTCCTGTTGGAGGACAAGAAACCGGCGAAGGCCTGATTGCTTGTGGTTGTGCCCACCCAGGCGGGATCAGTGGTTCGGTGGCTGAAGTCCCGGCTTCGGCACGGGGGGCCAGGGAGGTTCGGCGCAACCTTCGGAGCCCTGTTGGGTTTGGCCGTTGTCGTGGTGGGGTGTTCGGGATCGGGTGGCGAGGACGCCGCCGACATGTCGAAGACCACTGAGGCGACTGAAAGCGACCTTACGACCAAGGTTTTCGAGCGGGACACGGACGGGGATGGCAAGCCTGACTTTCGCATGGAGACCTTCCTCCGAGGGGGGCGAAAGGTCTTGGTGCTCACCAGCAAGCCCGATCAAAAGGGGGGTATGATCGTTCGGACGAGGTCCTACTTGGTGGGTGGAAACAGCGTCTTCACGGAGGCGGACGAGGATGGGGACGGCGTCTTCGAGAGGTTGGTTGCCTGGCTTCCACAGACCAATGTTGTTGAGGTGTTTGTTCGCCGGCCGGACGGGACAGTGCGTCCGGCCGGAACGAGGGTGGTTGAGCTGTATGAGGAGCAACTGTCCGCGATGGACGACTTCTTTGAGGAGGTGTTCGAAAGAGGCGCCGATCTTGTTGACTCGGAGGACCTCGGGGAGTTGTTGCACAAGGCGCAGAAGCGGATTCAAGACGCCGAGGCTGAGAAGAGGCGACAGTAGGTAGTCACCGGAGTCCACGTAAGTTATGGCCGAAGTCCCTGGACAACCGAATCTCCCCGAGCAGGAAACCTCCGTCGCTCCCGTCCCCGGAAAGACGGCGACTCAAGCGGCACCGGCTCTCGGCGACGCGACCTACGAGATCATCCGGCAACGGTTGGACACCCACGCGGCCACGTTGCGCGAACGGCTGAGTCGGTTGGATGCGCGGCGGCAGGAGGTCTTTGGCGCCATCGAATACAAGCTGCTGCAGGCCGATCGTATCGTCACGGCCAACAACTGTGTGCCCCGCGACATGGTGCCGCTGGCGGGCGGGCGCTTCCTGTTTGGTTTCAACGTGCGTTTCGGGCTCAAACAGGAGATCGATTTGGCCGACGTGTTCGCGATCTACCACCGCGACGAAACCACCGGCGCCTGGAAGGAGGCCGGGTTGGACCCGCTGCAGGACGCCGCGTTCCTCCGCGATTTCAAGCGTCTGTACAACGTCTATGCGAAGACTGTTTTCCGGAAGTTCTCGGTGATCGACGGTCAGCTTTACCTGGTGTTCGGCGTGGGCGCCGGCGTGGAAGACATCGCCGTCTTCAAGTGGGCTTACAACGACGGCGAACCGCGTTATGTCGATGGTCGGGCGGAGGCGGACTTTCGGCGGGTCGGGTTTCCGGCGGCGCACGCCTTTCGGTGGCAGATTCCGGATCGCGAGTCCTTCCGTTACGGCGACCACCCGCATCTCTCGATCGAGGACCGGGTCTTCGTGGAGTGCATCGGGGGCGACCTGACGATCAAGGTGGAGGACAACACGGCGAGCGGTGAGGGCATTTACGAGGAACCGGTCGAGGACCGATACCAGAAGGTGGATGACGCGGAAGTGGCCTACGCGGCGTTGGACCATCTGATCCTGCTGAAGATTCGTCCCTACAAGGAAACGGTCACCCGCTACTTCATCTTCAACGAGAAGCTGCGGCAGGTGGTGCGGGTGGATTCAATCGGCGAATCCTGCGTGCGGTTGCCGGAGGATCAAGGGTTGGTGTTCCCGGACGGCTACTACCTGTCGACGGGTGAACTGAAACGGTTCGAAGGGCGAACCGTTGGGATGCTCATCGAGCGCGTGATCCCGGCACCGAACGGCGAGGACACGTTGTTCGTGTTCTACAACCGGACGAGCGGCGAATACGTGTTGATGCCCTACCGGTTGATCCAACAACGGATCGAGGAGCGGCTGACCTGCCAGGGCTTTTCCCTGTTTCCCAACGGTCATTTGCTCTCCTTTCGCGCGGAACCGGAGGCACAGAAACACCATCTCATCCAGCTTCGCCAGACCCCGTTCCACCAAGCCGGTCACGAGCCGCCCGGCCAGAAGGAGGCGTTCCTTTACCAAGTGGGCAACAAGGACGTGGTGCGCGCCCTTTCGGATGGCACCGAAATCCTGACCCTCCTGCGCAAGCCCGATCCTTACGCCGCGCTCTACACCGACCTCGTCAAACGCTGTGAAGCGGTGCTCGATTCCTACCCGTGGCTCGCGTCGCCGGATGGGTTCGGAGTCGATGAGGCCCTGCGGGCGGTCCGGGGCGCGGCGGACAAGGCGGTTGCCGAATTCGACAAGGTGCGGCGACTTCGGGCGGAAGCGGCGCGGCAGGTGAAGGAAATCCGCACGCGTTGTCAGGACCGGTTTGACCTGATCCGGCGCGCCGATTTCAAGAGCCTCAACGACTTTGTCCAGCACCTGACCGCACTCCGGCAGTTGCGGGGCGAGTTGATCACGCTGCGCGAGGTGCGGTACATCGATGTCGCGGCGCTTGACGCCGTCGAGGAGACGGTCACGAAACAGGGCGAACACCTCTCGGCGGCCTGCGTGAAGTTCCTGTTGCGTCCGGAAGCGCTCGAACCGTATCGGAAGGAGGCGGCCTCGCAGTTGGCGGCGGTCGATTCGGTGACCAAGGTCGCCGAGGGACGCGACCTCGAGAAGACCGTGGCGAAGACCGGTGGCGAACTCGAGATGCTCATCGAAATCGTCAACGGGTTGAAGATCGAGGATGCCACCGAAACGACGCGGATCATCGACAGCATCACGGCGGTCTTTGCGACGTTGAACCAGGTTCGGGCGGCGCTGAAGCAGCGACTCAAGAGCCTGGCGGCCGCCGAAGGCGCGGCCCAGTTCGATGCCCAGATGAAGCTGCTGGGGCAGTCGGCGGCCAGTTACCTCGACCTGTGCGACACCCCCGCCCGTTGCGACGAGTACCTCAACCGGATCTCCGTCCAGATCGAGGAACTTGAAGGTGCATTCGCGGATTTCGAGGAATACACCGTCCAGCTGGCCGAACGGCGCACCGAGCTTTACGAGGCGTTCGAGCAACGCAAAGTCGCCCTCGTCGAGCAACGCAACAAACGGGCCAACGCCCTCATGACCGCCGCCGAGCGGGTGTTGAAGGTCATTCGCAACCGGTTGGCCGGCTTCCAGACGCTCGACGCGATCAACGCCTACATGGCGTCGGACCTGATGATCGCCCGGGTCCGGGAGACCATCGACCAGCTGCTCGCTCTTGAGGATTCGGTCAAGGCGGACGATTTGCAGGGCCGGCTGAAGAGCGCCCAGCAGGAGGCGGTCCGGCAGTTGAAGGATCGCCAGGAGTTGTTCGTCGGCGGGCAAGACGTCATCAAGCTCGGGCGCCACCATTTCAACCGGAACACCCAGCCCCTCGACCTCACCATCGTCCAGCGCGACGGCGTCCAGCACCTGCACCTGACGAGCACCAAGTATTTCGAAGCGATCAACGATCCCGGGTTCAATGCCACGTGGGCGGTCTGGGACCAGGAACTGGTTTCGGAAAACGCCGACGTCTATCGAGCGGAGTACCTCGCCTGGCAATTGCTGAAGCAAACCGATGGGAGCGCGGGCGGCCCGGCCGCAGCAGCCGGGGAGCCGTTTGGCACGAAGTCGGCGGAACCGCCGGACAGGCGCACGGGGAGGGAGATGCTGCAGCGTTCCAGGGGACCGTCGGGCGGGCCGCCCGACGGGACAGGCGGGCCGCCTGTGCTCCCGGAGGAGTCACATCTCGCTCAGGTACAGGCATTCGCCGCCACCCGGTATCAGGAGGGTTACACCAAGGGGGTGCACGATCTGGACGCCGCGCTGATTTCCCGCGCGTTGCTGTCGACCCATGCCGCCTTGGGACTTGCCCGTTACCGTCCCGCTGCCCGGGGCTGCGCCGCCGTCTTCTGGCACCGTTTCTGTCCGGAGAACGTGAAGACCCTTTGGACGCACAAGCTTGCCGCCTTCGCGGAGCGTAACCGGTTGTTCCCCGGCGACCCCACCCAACGCGACTACGTCATGGCACTGGCGAGACTGCTCAAGGGATTCGCCGAGGGCACCGGGCTCTTTCCGACTGCGCTCGCGGACGAGGCGGGCGGTTATCTTTTTCAGCAGCTCACCGCCGGCGGGCCGTTTGTGGTCAGCCGGGAAGGGGACCGGTTGCTGGCCGGGTTCCGCCAGCACTTGGTACAGCAGGATCGCGAGACGGCATTCACGGAATCGCGCCAACGCCTCGCCGATCATCCGGAGAGCGAACTCGAACTGGTCCGGGACTGGGTGCGCGGTTTTCTCCTCAACCGGCCGGAAACCCAGCGCCACCTGGATGAGGTGGTCGGCGTGCTGTTTTGCGGCGAGGCGTTCGAGGGCCGGCCGGTGGAAGCCGACAGCGCGTGCGAGATCGAGGGGCTGAAGGGGAGCCATCGCCGGATTCAGGACGGGCGCTACCATTTCGATTACCTCGACTTTAGGGATCGCCTCGAGCATTTCGCATCGACCGTCCAGCCGGAGTTCGAGCGGTTCCATGCACTCAAGCAACAGCTCCTGCAACGCGAACGCGAACGGCTGCGGCTCGAGGAATTCTCGCCGCGCGTCCTCACTTCCTTCGTCCGGAACCAGCTGATCGACGAGGTCTACCTGCCGCTCATCGGCGACAACCTGGCCAAACAGGTCGGTGCCGCGGGCGATCGGAAACGCACCGACCTGATGGGCCTGCTCCTGCTGATCTCCCCGCCGGGCTACGGCAAGACCACGTTGATGGAATACATCGCCAACCGGCTGGGCATCATCTTTGTCAAGGTGAACGGACCGGCCCTGGGCGATCGGGTGACTTCACTGGATCCGGCCGACGCGCCCAACGCCGCGGCCCGCGAGGAGATCGAGAAACTCAACCTTGCCCTGGAGATGGGGGACAATGCGATGCTCTACGTCGACGACATCCAGCATTGCAGTCCGGAGTTTCTCCAGAAGTTCATCTCGCTGTGCGATGCGCAGCGGAAGATCGAGGGCGTGTGGCGGGGGCGTTCGCGCACCTACGATTTGCGCGGCCGGAAGGTGGTCGTGGTCATGGCCGGGAATCCCTACACCGAAAGCGGACAGAAATTCCGCATTCCGGACATGCTGGCGAACCGCGCCGATACCTACAACCTCGGCGACATCATCGGCGGCAATCCGGCCTGGTTCAAAGCCAGTTACCTCGAGAACGCCGTCACGTCGAACGCGCTCCTTGCACCACTGGCCAACAAGAGCCAGAACGACGTCCGGCATTTCATTCGACTGGCCGAGACCGGCGAGCGCGATCTCAGCGGCTTTGACGGGAGCTACTCGGCGCAGGAGGTCGACGAGATCCTGTCCGTGATGAAGAAACTGGTGCAGCTCCGCGAAGTCATCCTGCGGGTCAACCAGGAGTATATCGCCTCCGCCGCCCAGGCCGACGAGTTCCGCACCGAACCGCCGTTCAAGCTCCAGGGATCCTATCGGAACATGAACCGGCTTGCGGAGAAGGTGGTGCCGGTCATGACCGACGAGGAAGTGAGCGCGCTGGTTCTGGAACACTACCGGGGCGAGGCGCAGACGCTCACGACCGGGGCCGAGGCGAATCTTCTGAAGTTCAGGGAACTCGTGGGTGCGCAGACCGAATCCGAGGCCTCGCGTTGGCAGGAGATCAAGCGCACGTTCAATCGAAACCAACGTACGGGACGCGTGGACCCGTCGGATTCGGTCGGTCGCGTGGTGGCGCAGTTGGCCGGTTTCCAGGACGGTCTCGAGTCAATTCAGAACACATTGGCGCAACGCCTTACGGAGACGCGCCCGCCGGTGACCCTGGATCTGGGGCCGGTGGCGGAAGGGCTTGCCGGCATTCGTGCGGTCGTCGAGCAGCAACTTGCCGGCGTCAACCAGGCCACGCAGCCGGAGGTTCGTCCTGATCCCGGGGAACTGGCACGCCAGTTGAGCGAGGGACTCCACGCCTTACGTTCCGACCTCAGCCGCGCGATCACCGAGGTTCACACGGGCGCGATGGCGGAGAAAGTCACCAGCCTGTCGCACGAAATGGAGATGTTGCACAGCACGCTGGCCACTTTGAAGGACGTCGCGGCCCGGCAGCGCGATTATCTTCGGAACGTCGAGGCCATGCTGGTCGAGCAGGCCCGGAAGGGGGCGGTTGAATTTGAGTTGACCCAGGAGATGCTGACGAACGAACAGGCGTTCCTGGACAAGTTCCATGAGATGCTCGGCGAAAGGGAAGCGCCGCCACCACCGGCGGCGACTTGAGGACGCTGCAGAGGGACCACGAATGAACACGAATGGACACCAATCCGAACGGAGGAGGCTTCGAAGGGCGGCCTTGAAGGACCTCGCCGGCATCGGAAGCCCGGGTTGCTGTGGCGTTGACCTTGAACCCCTCGCTCCCATTCGTGTCCATTCGTGTGGATTCGTGGTCACGGCAGGAGTCGTCAGATCGTGCACAACATGAAGAAGTTCATTCAGAAGATCCAAAGACTGGGGCAGCGAGCCACCGAGCTGAAGGAGGCCGTCCAACGCGTGCCGCCCAAGGTCGCCGGTATCCGGAACGCCGTGGTCCTCACCGGCGGGCAACTCAGGGAACTGGGCGTCCAGGTGCAGAACAGCATTGCCGGGCTCAAGGCGGATCGAGAGGACGATCTTCTCAACGCCCTGAGGGAGGTCAACGACAGCGCGGGCATCATCCGGCAGGCGGGCTTCGAGCTTGGCGGGATTGATTTCGAGCTCAGCCCGGTCCAGCGCCTGATCGTTCACCTGCAGCGACGCGAGGATGTGCGGACCGCCGTGCTGGAATCCTTGCGCGACGCGTCGAGTGCCCGGCCGACCGTGCATGCCCTGTTGACTTCCCTGGTCCGGGCCGAGGAAACGGCCGACAGCGTGCACATAACCGATCTCTCCTACCACACGCTGGTGATTCACATTGGCCCCGCCCCCACGGTGCGCCTTTGCTGGCGGCCTGCGCCATCCCTGGCGCAGGGCGCCAACGCCAGCGTGCTGGCGACTGCGTCGACCGTTCCGGCGAGCCCTTCGGAAGCCCCGGACCGGCCCTCGTTCTTCGGTGAGAACCCGCCCGCCACGGATGGGTTCACGAGCCGTGAAGCCGTGGCTGAGGATGAGCCGCCCTCCCCGGCTTCCTCCGAGCCGCCGGCACCCCGGACCGGGCCGACGCCGGAACCGGTGAGGGTTGTCAGGCCGGCTTCGCCGCCCCCGCCCCCTCCACGCGAGGTGATTGGGAAGAAGGAGGCCCCACCCGTCTGGAACAGCGACGCGCTTCAGCGGTTCAAAACCATGCCCAAGGCATCGAAGTACCGCCGGTAAAGGGGACATTCGGCAACCGGTGGTTCCCACGTTCGAAGAAAGCTGCCGTTGTCGCGACGAACCGGTGCTCGCCGAATGCCTTGCTGTCCGCACGCGGACTCGGCGGTCCGCGCTCCTGTTCTCCTGGTGTTGTCTTCGTGCTGGAGCGTCAGCCGGAGCAGGCCCGGCGCCTGAACAACACAATCATGGAACTGACGGGCTCCGCTCGGCCCGCGGTCTCGAAGCCTGTGGACGATGGGCTCACTGCGATCCATCAACGCCAGTCCTGGGTTGCCGCCGGGGGGCGGTGCGGGCATGAATAGGCCATGACGGCTGGCATGGCGGCGACGCTTCTTGTGTTCACCGGCGGGTTCATCGTGATGATCCTGGAGATTGTCGGGGCGCGGTATTTGTCGGGAGAATTCGGGGGTTCCTTCTACGTCTGGGTGAGCCAGATCGGTGTGGTCATGATTGCGCTGGCGGCCGGTTACTACCTCGGTGGCGCGCTCGCCGATCGCTGGCAATGCCTGCGGCGGCTGGCCTGGCTGCTGGTGCCCGCAGGCCTGCTGGTGATGGGAGTTCCCGGTTACGCCCCGCCGATCCTGGAGCGGATCGTGCTCCGGCATCCGGCCGAGTTGCCTGTGCCATTGCTGTGGAAGAAACTCGATCCCGCGCTGGGCAGCGCCGTGGTTTTCCTGCTGCCCTGCCTGGTGCTGGCGATGCTGACGCCCTATCTGATTCGTCTGAGCGCCCGCGGTGTGGCCCACCTGGGTCGGCTCAGCGGTCGCATCATCGCCTGGAGCACGCTGGGGAGCATCGCCGGGGTGTTCGTGGCGGGGTATGTGCTCATCGATCTGCTGCGGCTCTCGACGATCTTCCGGCTCACGGGGCTGGCGATGGTGGGGCTGGGCCTGTTGTGCCTCCCACTGGATCGCGCCTTTGCATCCGGACCCGTTCCGGTGGATGATGAGCCCTGAAATGCACACGCCCCGTTCTGTTGTCGCTGCTGCGAATGTCCGCTTCACGCCGCGGGTCGGTTCCCTGCGGTGCGCACCGATCTGGGGTCGACGAATCGCCCCCGCCGGAATCCTGCTGATCCTGGGCGGACTGTTGCTCCTGCCGGTCGCGCGCGTCACGGGCGGCGTGATTTACGAAACGACCTCCGCCTACCACCGGATACAGGTCGTTGATCAACGGGGACTGCGGACCCTTAGTTTCAATGGGACCGAGGAGACCCGCATGTCCCTGGCCAACCCCTTGCAGGGCCATTTCCAATACATCGAATACTTCTTCATGCCCTGGTGCTGGAACACGAACCTGACCAACGTTCTCATGGTGGGGCTTGGCGGCGGCAGCGTTCAGCGGTTGTATGCGGCCCACTGTCCGAATGTCAGCATCGATACCGCGGAGATCGACCCGACGGTGAGGGAGGTGGCGGAGAAGTATTTCCGGTATGAGCCGGGTCCCCGGCAGCGGGTGTTCGTGGAGGACGGCCGGGTGTTCCTGCGCCGGAGCACGACGCGCTATGGTGCGATCGTGATGGACGCCTACCGGAAGGGGCGCTACGGATCCGGCATTCCGGCTCATCTGGCCACGCAGGAGTTCTTCAAGCTGGCCCGGGAACATCTGACTGATGACGGAGTGCTGGCCTACAACGTGATCGGCAGTGTGGGGGGGTATCGGGCCGAGATCGTGGGGTCGATCTACCGCACGATGCAGACTGTGTTTCCCCACGTGTACGTTTTCCCCGCACCGGACAGCATCAACGTGGTGATGGTGGGCACCGTGGCGGAGTATCCGGTCACGATGGCGTGGCTGCTCGATCGTGCCCGGGCCGTCTCCGAGTCCGGAGCAGTCGCACTGCCGACTCTGACCCAAAGGGTGCGGGCGTTCCGAGCCCTGCCTCCGCCGAATTTGCCCCAATGTCCGGTGCTGACCGACGACTATGCGCCGGTGGACGGTTTGCTGGGGGAATAACCACTCGTTGACTGGCTCATGATCACGCCACCCAAGCCGAAACCGAAGAGTCCGTGGGGCAATCGATTTGCCATCCGCTTCTTCACGCTGCTGCTCGGCGTCTTGATCTTCTGGCTGCTGGGCTTCTTCGTGCAGGACATCAAGTCCATCCCGGGGCCGGATTACGAGGCCTTGAAGCGGAAGCACATCGATCCCGCCCTGCCGAAGCAGCAGGAGGAACGGGCGGCCCGGTTGGCGGAGACGCAGCGGAAACTCAAGTCGCTGCAGGAGGAACAGGGGATTGCCCGGGACAGTTCCCAGAACCTGCAGCGCACGATTGGTCAGTTGCTGGATCTGCGGAAGCTCAGTCTGGAGAAGGACGTGGCCCTGTCGGCCGCGGATCAGTCCTCACGGTTGGTGGAGGGAGCGCCGCCAACAACTGCAGGACCGACCCTGTCGTTCGCCCATCGATTTACGTGAACCCGAGATGAAACGGATTGCACGAATTGCCGGGCGGCCGGGGTGCGCGGCTCCCCCCGGTGTGTGGTTGCGGCTGAGTGCCCTGCTGCTGCTGCTGGCGGGCACCTCGTGGGCGCTGGTGGCCGCGCAGCCGCCCAACGTCCTGTTGATCTGCGTGGATGACCTGCGTCCCGAGCTTCACTGCTATGGCGTGGACTACATCCGGACGCCGAACATCGACTCCCTGGCGGCGGAGGGGCGGGGGTTTCGACACCAGTATGTCCAGGCGCCCACTTGTGGCGCGTCGCGTTACACCCTGTTGACCGGACGGTATGGCGGGGCGGGCAACGGGGCCCTGTTTGATCGGGCGAAACAGATCGCGAGACAACCCGACAAGGTGCCGCCAAGCATGCCTGCCTGGTTTCGTCAGCACGGCTATGTGACCGTGTCGGTGGGCAAGATCTCCCATCATCCGGGCGGTCGCGGGGGGCCGGATTGGGACGACGAGGCGATGCCGGAGATGCCGGGTTCCTGGGACCGGCACCTGTTGCCGGCGGACCTCTGGCAGCATCCACGGGGCTGGATGCACGGGTTGGCCAATGGCGAGATTCGGGTGAACGCGAAGGAGATGGCGGTTTACCAAAGCGTGGAAGGCCCGGACACGATCTATCCGGATGGACCGAACACGGCGGAGGCGCTGCAGCAGTTGGAGGAACTGGGTTCCGGCGATGGCGGAAAGCCGTTCTTCCTCGCGTTTGGCATTCTGCGACCGCATCTCCCCTTCGGCGCGCCCGCCCGTTACCTCGAACCCTATCGCGACCTGGAATTGCCGGCGATCCCGCACCCGCAGAAGCCCGAGGGAATCAGCACCTGGCATGGCTCGGGCGAGTTCATGCAATACGATCGCCGGGGTCGCGATCCCAGGGAGGATGCCGCTTTTGCGCTGGAAGTCCGACGCCACTACGCGGCGTGTGTGAGCTTTGCGGACGCCCAGGTGGGGGCGATCCTCAAGCGCCTCGACAGCCTCGGCCTGCGTGATTCCACCATTGTGGTGCTTTGGGGCGACCACGGCTGGCACCTGGGGGAGCACGCCATCTGGGGCAAACACTCCCTGTTCGAGGAGTCGCTGCGCTCGCCGCTGATCGTCCGGTATCCCGGCATTCCGCATCCCGGGGTGATGACCGATGCGGTGGTGGAGACCCTGGACGTGTTTCCCACGCTGACGGACCTGGCGGGGTTGCCGGCCCCGGACTTCGCACAGGGTGTGTCCCTACGCCCGTGGCTGGAGACCCCGGACCAAGCGGGGCACGCGGCCTTTTCCTATCAAGGCAACGCCCGGACGATTCGGACCGCGACGCACCGGTTGGTTGCGCACAACAACGGGCAACTCGAACTCTATGACCATCGCACCGTCGAGGCGGAAACCCGGAATCTGGCAGCCTCGGAGCCCGAGTTGACGGCGCGATTGCTCAAGCAGCTCCATGACCGCCTTGATTGACCTGAGCGTAGCGGCGAACCGGCGTTCGCCATCCTGGCATTCGCAGGCGGGCGGGAAAGGCAGGCGGCTCAAAGTGCTTCGTCGCCTCCCTTGCCTGTGCCTTGGCGGGTTTGGTCTGGCATTCATCCTGAGCCTGGCGGCGGGGGAATTCCCGGATCTTCGCAGCGTGCCGGCGGATCTCGTTGTGCCGCCGTTGGTCATTGACGCCCCGCAGCCCGGGGTGCGAGTGAAGCAGACGCTGCCCGGCTATGCGGGCACGGAGGTGTATCACGTGTTATATCTGCCGACCGACTGGCGACCCGACACCCGCCTGCCCGTTCTGGTCGAGTATGCGGGCAACGGCGGATACACCAATCAGTACGGTGATGTGTCCCTGGGCCTGCCGGAGGGGAGCAAGCTCGGCTACGGCATCTCGGCGGGGCAGGGGTTCATCTGGCTTTGCCTGCCCTACGTCGACGTGGGGCGCACGAACCTCTGCACGCGCTGGTGGGGCGACGTGGAGGCGACGCTGGATTACTGCCGCGAGGCTGTTGGCGAGGTTTGCCGGAACTATGGGGGCGATGCCTCGGAGGTGATTCTGACGGGATTCTCCCGGGGGGCGATCGCCTGTGGTTTCCTGGGTTTGCATGACGACGAAACGGCGGGGTTATGGCGGGCGTTCATCCCCTACAGCCATTACGACGGGGTGATTTCCTGGCCGTATCCGGGGTCGGATGCCGCTTCGGCCATCGAACGCATGCAGCGTCTGAATGGCCGGCCTTCATTCATCTGCCACGAGGGCAGCGTGGAGAGGACGCGGCAGTTCATCGAAGCCAGCGGGGTGACGGCGCCGTTCACGTTCCAGGCCGTGCCGTTCCGTAATCACAACGACGCCTGGATCTTGCGGGACACGCCGGCCCGGCGGGCTTTGCGGTCCTGGTTGGCGGGGGTCCTGGCCCGGTGAGCGCGCGCTTGTCCCCACTCTTCGCGGCGGCGAGCCGGCGTTCGCCGTCCGTCCCAGGCCCTCCGCCTGCGATCAGGTCACCGGCAGGTGCTGCTCGAACCAGGCCAGCATGGATTGCCACATTGGCCGGGTGTACTCGTGTCCCACGCCCGGATGCACCTGGCAGTCGAAGGCTTCCGCGAGTCCGTGGAGTCCATAGACTTTGCGGACCTTCTGCTCGATCTGGCGGATGCCGGCCACCGGCGAGCCCGGGTCGCGGTCGCCGTTCATGAGGAGCAGGGGGCGCGGGGCCACGAGGGACAGCACGGCTTCCGTGTCGAAGTGGTTCAGAAAGCCGGGAACGTAGTAGTAGATGCCGTGCTCGTTCAATCCGCCGCCGGCAATGAGATCCTGGTAGCGCGTCAGGCAGGCCACCGCCACCCCGGCCCGGAGACGTTCATCCAGGGCCATCAACCACCAGGCCCTCGTGGCGCCCATGCTGATGCCGGTCACGCCAATACGGCGCGGGTCGATCTCCGGGCGGGTTGCGAGGTAGTCCAGCGCAATGAGATCGTCGCGCAGGAGCATGCCCCAGAGGGTGCGGCCGAACCAAAGGTGGAACTTGCTGGCCGCGGCCTCCCCGGCTTCGCCGTTCTGCCGGGGACCACCGGGCCCCTTTCCCTGGCGGGATCCGAAGCAGGGGGCATCGATCGCCAGCACGGCGAAGCCGCGTCGGGCCAGGGCGGCGGCCGGGGCCTCCGGGGTGTGGGTGGACTCGAACACCTCCACCTTGCCCTTGCCGTACTCGCCGCCGTGCCAGTGACAGTAAAGCAGGGCGGGCACGCGAGCCCGGCGTTGGAGCGGCAGCAACAGCACGCCGGGGAGGGTCTCGCCGGCGCCGTTGTCGATGCTGAACTTCTCCGTCACGAAGTGCTCCGCCTCAAACCGACCGTGGCAGGTGACCTGCGGACGTTTGGGCCGGGGCGGCAGGTTCCCCAGCAACCGCCAGAGGGTGGATTGGGTTTCGCGTCGCTGGCGCACCCAGGCGTCGAGGCTCGATGGCAGGTTGAATTCCGGCACCACCGGGACGTGTGCCAGATGGTTGGCGATGACTGAATCCGGAGCGGAGCCCATGAAGCGCAAGGTTGAGAAAGGGACGAACCGCTGGCGAGGGGAATTTTGCCTTTCGGCCGCGGGGTTGGTTTCGTCATGCTGACGGCGATGAGTTTGCTGCCTTTCGGAGAGTTGACGCCGTATGAGGCGAGGAGGTTCGTGCCTGCGCGGGCGCGGATGGGGGACTGGGCCGAGGTCGAGCCGTTGTTTGACCAACTCGAACAACGCCTGGACGCGGCCCGGGACGGTGCGGCACTGGCAACCTGGTTGGAGGATTGGAGCGAGCTTTCGGCCGCCCTCGACGAGGAAATGGCGCGGCGTTACATCGCGATGACCTGTCACACGGACGATCCGGAGGCGGAGAAGGGGTATCTGGAGTTCGTGGAGCAGGTGGAGCCGAGGACCAAGCCGCGGCAGTTCCGATTGGAGCGGCTTTACCTCCGACACCCCGCAGTGGGGGATCTTCCGGAGGAGACCTATGAAGTCTTCAATCGCGGGGTGCGGGTGAGCGTGGGCCTGTTCCGGGAGGAGAACGTCCCCCTCGAGACCGAGGAGGCGAGGTTGGGGCAGCAGTATCAGAAAGTGACGGGGGGCATGACCGTTGAGTTCGACGGAAAGGAGCAGACCCTCGTGCAGATGGGACGCTACCAGGAGGACCCGGACCGCGCGTTACGCCAGCAGGCCTGGGAGACGGTGGTCGCCCGACGGTTAAAGGAACGGGAAGTGTTCGATGGATTGTTTGACCAACTCGCGGACTTGCGGGGACGGATCGCGAAGAACGCCGGTTTCGACAGCTACCTGGGGTACGCGTTCCGTCGGCTGCAGCGGTTCGACTACACACCGGAAGACTGTCTCGGCTTCCATGCCGCGGTGGAGGCGGAGGTGATGCCGCTGGTGCGGGAATTGCAGGAGACCCGGCGGCGGCAAATGGGGGTGGAGACTCTGCGACCGTGGGACCTGGGAGTCGACCCGCTGGGCCGGCCGGCGTTGAAACCCTTCCAGGGCGGGGCGGAATTGACCGACCGTACCGCACGCGTGTTTGAGCAGCTCGACCCGGAACTCGCCGCCGGTTTCCGTCGGATGGATGACTTGCGTCTGCTGGACTTGGACAACCGGAAGGGCAAGGCCCCCGGGGGGTATCAGTACAGCCTGGCGGAGGCGCGTCTGCCGTTCATCTTCATGAATGCCGTGGGGTTGCAGCGGGATGTCGAAACGCTTTTCCACGAGGCCGGGCATGCGTTTCATGCGCTGGCGGCGCAGGATCAACCACTGCACGCCTATCGCCACGCGCCGATTGAGTTCTGCGAGGTGGCCTCCATGAGCATGGAATTGCTCGGCAACGACTTTCTTGGCGCGTTCTATGGCGACGAGGAGGCGCGGAGGGCGAAGCGGAAACACCTCGAGGGGGTGATCGACGTGCTGCCCTGGATTGCGACGGTGGATGCGTTTCAACACTGGTTGTACACGCATCCGGGACACGGAACGGAGGAGCGTCGGGACGCCTGGTCAGAGTTGATGAAGCGGTTTGGGGGAACCGTGGACTGGAGCGGGCACGAGGCGGCGCGGGCCAGCCTCTGGCACCGACAGCTTCATATCTTCCTGCACCCGTTCTACTACATCGAGTACGGCCTGGCCCAGTTGGGGGCGCTTCAAGTCTGGGCGAACTACCGCCGGGATCGGTCCGGAGCGTTGGGCGACTACAAGGCGGCGCTGGCGTTGGGCGGGTCCAGACCTCTGCCAGACCTGTTTGCCGCGGCGGGGGCCCGGCTTTGCTTCGAGCCGGCGGACCTCCGGCCGCTGATGCTCCTGGTCCGGGGCGAACTGTCGAGACTCCAGGATCGAGGAGGATGACGATTACGAGGCCGAGATTGAAGAAGCTGAGGCGCACGGGACGCATCTCGTAACAAAAAACTACTTGAGTACAGCGACTTCCGACGTAGGTTAAGGCCTGTGCGGACCCTCGTGCCCCGAGTCTTGTTGTATCGTCGTGCGAATGTGCGGGGCCGTTTGATTTTCTGAACCCAATACCCTCCGGATTATGACCACCTCCATGTCATCGTTCGTTCAAAGAAACTCGATTCGTTCCCTCGCCCGGATGGGCGTCTCCTCCGGTCGCTGTGGCCCGGCCTGCCTGGCGATGGTGGGCCTGGTCCTGGTGGCGTTCCCCATCGCGCATGGCGCCGCCATTGCCAACTGGAACAAGGGCACCACCCCCGGCACCTACAACGAACCCGCGAACTGGTCGCCGGCCGTGGTGCCGCTCAACGGAGGCGGCAACACCTACGTGGTGGAGATTCCCGCCAATGCCCAGGTGAGTTACGACGTCAGCGGCACGGGGCAGGTGGACTCCTTCCGGTTGGCCCAGGCGGCGACGTTCACCCTCGATGGCACGAGGGAATTCGCCGTGCAGGGCATCTCGATCATCAACGGGCCGGTCACCGCCACCGGCGCCGGCGCGGTCTTCGAATCGGTGCTCTCCCCGGCCACCCTTAGCGGTTATGCCACCCTGAATGCCTCCGCTGGCGGCAGAATCAGCGTAACCGCGCCGGGATTCGAACTCCCGTCCGACTGGCGCGCGAGTCGGTCGTTGTTGATCGCCGACGGGGCCGGTTCGGAAATTGACCTGGCGACGTTGAAGTCACTGACGGTCTATGGCGGTCACAGTGGTGCCTGGGACTACCGGGTGACGGCGAGCAACGGGGGCGTCATCGACCTCGGGGACCTGACCACCGCCACGGGACCGCGCACCGACGACTTTTCGAACGACGACTGGCTTTCCTTCCGGCAGGAGACCGGGGGGACCATTGACCTGGGCAGCCTCTTCAAGGTGCAGCGTCGGACGCGGTTCATCTCCGACGCCAACTGGACCATGCCTGCGCTGGAGGTGGTGGAGATGGGCTATTTCCAGCCCGGCCCGGCGGTGACCTACGATCTGCCTGAGTTCTTCCGGATGGAGTCCGGCACCCTGAGCGTGCCGGATACCGCGATCATCAACGCCCCCAAGCTGACCGCGATCCGTGGATCCACCATCGATGTCGCGGCCGGGGGACAGCTGAATGCGGGGCTCGTGTCGGATATCAGCGGCAGTGTGGTGACGCTGGACCCGGGCGAGACGTTGCAGTTGGGGACGGTGGATGTCATCGACCAGATGAGCTTTGTCGCCAAGGCGACGCCGACCTTCGGCTTCAGCGCGACGAGTTACACCCTGCCAGAGGACTGGCGTGCGAGCCGGAAGTTGTTCGAGGCGGATGGAGCCGGGGTGGCGCTCCACATCGACAGCCTGAACACCTTGACCGTTGGAGGCGGGTGGAGCGGAGCCTGGGATTATTCCGTCCGCGCCAACAATGGGGCCACGCTGGGCCTTTCCGGGCTGACCAGCGCCATCGGGCCTCGGACCGACAACTACAGCAACGACGATTGGTTGAGCTTCTACTTCCAGAACGGGGGGCAGATTGACCTGTCCTCCCTGGCGAGCGTTTCACGCAAGGTCCGCTTTCTGCCGGACTCCGGCCAGTCGGTCACCCTGCCTGCGCTGGAGGATGTTGACGGTGCGTACTTCAACATCCTGAGCGGGTCGACGTTGAGTGCCCCGTCCCTGATTCGGGCCAACAACGCCCGTTTCGACGTGGACTTCGCCGGATCGATCAGTGCCCCGGCGATGACGGAGATGCGCGGGACCTCGCTCAATGTCCAGCCCGGGGGCACGTTCAACGCCCCTGCGTTGGCGGATGTTTATGCCAGCTCGCTGCCGCTGGGTGGCGGGGGCAGTGTGACCCTCGGGCCGCTCAGCATGATTGACGGTGCGACCTTCGTCATGACGGGCCCGTCGCCCCTGACATTCACGGCCACCAGCTATTCCATCTGGGAGGATTACCGTGCTTCCCGGCAGATCTTCCATGCGTCCGGTGCCGGCGCCGTGCTCAACCTCGCCTCCATCCAGACCATTTCCACCCCGGGGGGCTGGGGTGGCGGGTGGGACTACTCCATCCTCGCCGAGAACGGCGGGGTGGTTGACCTCTCGGGCCTGACCCACGCGACCGGGCCCCGGACCGATGCGTACGACAACGACGACTATCTCAGCTTCCATCTGAGGAGCGGCGGGCAAATCGATCTGTCGTCTTTGGCGACGACCGACCAGCGGGTCCGCTTCACCACGGAGGAGGACTGGACGCTGCCCAGTTTGGAAACCGCGAACCGGGCGTATTTCTATCCTGGGTCCGGGACCACGCTGAACCTGCCGGCATTGGTTACCCTCGGCGCGGGAGTGATGGACGTGCCCTTCAGCACCACCGTCAATGCGCCCTTCGCCACCGCTATTCGCTCCACGAGCATCACGGTGGCTCCGGGTGGCCGACTGGATGCACCGCAGGTGAGCGACCTGACCTGGAGTGCCATTGAAATCAACGCCGGTGAGGAGTGTCTCCTCGGCGACATCAGCGTGTTCGACGGCCTCAGCCTGGTGGCGTATCAGACGCCGGCCTTCACATTCTCGGCAACCTCGTACGAACTGCCCGAGGATTACCGGGCAAGCCGGACGCTGTTCCATGCCGAGGGGGGCGGGGTCGTTCTGGACCTGAGTTCGTTGAAATCAGTCCTGGTTCGGGGCGGTTGGAGCGGAGCTTGGAACTACCCGTTCACGGCCAAGAACAGCGCCTTCGTGGATCTGTCCGGCCTGGAGACCGTCGTGGGCGGGCGCACGGATACCTACAGTGCCGACGACTGGGTGTCGCTGCGCACGGAACTCGGGGGTCGGATGACCTTGGGCGACCTGACCCTGTCGCGAGTGTCCCGGGTGCAAATCGTGGATTCCTCGGCGTCGATTCAGGGGAGTTCGCTGACCTTCCAGGCGCCGGCGCGGCTTGAGGTGACCGATTTCGGAACGCTTGAGCTGACCCGGGGATTGAGCTTCAACAACACCGACGAAAGCCAGATCTCCACGCACAACGGCATCGTGAAGTTCACGGGCGTCGGCGAGAAAACGCTGGAAGTCGGGGGCACGGACTCCGGCCCGGCCGGGTTCACGAGTGGGAACTTTGGCATCGGCCGCCTCGAAGTGGGCGCGCCGGGGCAGCCCGCGACGCTCAAACTCGTGGATCTGGTGGACAACGGCAACCGGGGTGACGGATCCGAGGCGCTTTACCTGTATGGGGTCGATACCGAGGGATTGGTCCTGCACAGCGGTTCTAAACTGGTGATCGGGGACCTCAATGTCTACGTGCTTCACGGGGGAACGATGGTGCACTTGAACGCGCTCCTCGCGGGGGGTGACACCATCAGCTACGGGGGGGGTGTGATCGGGCGGTTTGGAGGTCCGGCGGTGATCGCGATGAACCCGGATGTGCCGACGCTTCCAGTGGTGGACCACGTCGACATCACCTTCGACACGCCGATCAACCCGGCGACCTTCACCACCGCGGACGTGCAGATCACGGGACCCAGCGGGGCAATCCCTGTGAGTTCGGTGAGTCAGATCGCCGGTCCCGACTACCGGATCAGCTTCCCCGGCCAGAGTGATCATGGCTATGTCACTGTGCGCGTCGGCCCGAACATTCAGGATATCACCGGGTTGCTGACGCAGATGGACCAGAACGGCAACGGTGTCTACGGGGAGCCGGGGGACGTGTTCGAAGGCCGCTTCCTGGTGGATATCCGGGGGCCGGCGGTGGTTTCGGCGGTGGTCATGCGGGATGGCGGTCTCGTGGGCGTGCGCTTCGACGAGAAGGTCGAGGGGGGCAGCCTGGTGGATCCCGCGAACTATGCCATTGGCGGCGTGCAGCCGGATCCGGTCGTGGCGAGCCCCTCCGGGTATCCGGGGGATGATCTTTCGGAGGTGGACTACGCGGCGCTCTACTTCACACCGGTGACGGGCGACTCGTTCGTACTGGACACGGTCAACCTGGAGGATCTGCTGGGGAACGTGGTGAGCATTCCTCAGCACACCACCGGCACGGTGCTCCCCCTGAGCAGTGTCAAGATTGGGGGACCCACCGGGGTCCATGAGGCCTTCACGTTGGACGGGGCCACCTTCCGGGTGCGGGCGCAGTACAGTGCCCTGGGCGGCGGCACGGACAGCATCCAGTTCTTCTGCGAGCCGCGACAGGGGGACTTCGACGTCAAGATGCGGGTCCGGAGTCTGACCGGTGCCTCGTATTGGGCCCGGGTCGGTCTGGAAGTCCGGGAGTATTCCGGCAGCAACAGCCGCAACCTGAACACCGTGGTTTACCAGTCGAACCAACGCAACAACTACGCCTTCTACCGGAGGCTGACCCAGGGGGCGAGCTACGACAACTGGGCCGGCGAGGTCGGCGGCGTGCCTTACCCGAATGCCTGGCTTCGGCTGCAGCGCGTGGGCAACACTTTTCGAGCCTACAGCAGCACGGATGGCGAGAACTGGGTCGCACGGGCCGAGACCACATTTGACCTTCCGGATGAAACACTGGTGGGCTTCTTCCTGGCTTCGGAGGACGGCAGCCTGAGCAACAACGCTTACGCGAACATCACCGACTGGGGCGACTACTCGCCGTCCTTCGTGCGGCAACCGGAGAGCCAGACGGTGTTCCGAAACCAGACCGCCCGGCTCGTCGCTGAGGCCCGGGGGGTCGGGACACTGACTTACCAGTGGTATTTCAATGACGCCGTGTTGCCGGGTGCCACCGGGAACGCCCTCGAACTGGCCGGCATCCAGCCAGCCCAGGGAGGCGAGTATTACGTCATCGCCCAAAACAGCATCGGTTCGGTGACCAGTCGCACCGCCACGGTGGTGGTCGACACCTCCGATCCCGGGGCGGGCTTCGAGGCTGATCTCATGCCGCGAAACAGCGGGGACGGCACGTTGACGGTGAGCGACTGGACCATGGTGGGGAGGATGGCGGTGGGACTCGAGGATCCCGCCAACGCCAGCGAGTTTGCCCGGGCGGATTGTGCGCCGCGCAGCACGCTGGGGAATGGGGTGATCGGCATTGCCGATTGGGTCCAGGCCGGGCGCTATGCCGCCGGGCTGGATCCCAAGACCGCTGCCGGCGGACCAAACGGAATCTCGCCGCTCGGTGAAGGGGGTTTGGCAGGAGTTCCCACCGCCGCCCGGCAGATCGCCCTCACTGCGTTACCTTCGCCGGCCGACACCGTCCGCGTGGCGGTCCGTTTGCTGGCGCTGGGGAACGAGAACTCGGTGGGCTTCAGCCTCGGGTTCGACGCTTCCGCCCTGGAGTATTCCGCCGTGGTCGCGGGGAGCGGGGCTGCTGGAGCGCTGGTGATGAACAACAGCACTCGTGCCTCCGAAGGCGGGGTCGGCGTGGCGCTGGCTTTGCCCGCCGGCGGGCGCCTGCGCACCGGGGATATCGAGGTTGCCGTGGTGGAGTTCAAGCGCCGCCTGCCGGGCGACGTGGAACTGCGGCTCAGGGGTACGCCGGTTGCCATCGAGGCAGCCAGCGCCCTGGCGGAGCCGCTGGCCTTGGAGGCTTCCGCGGCAGCTTATTCCATCCGGGATGTCGGCGCGGGGGTGCTCCAGGTAAGTTCCGGCGTCGAGGCCGGGGGTGTCCTGCTCGAATTCACGGGGCAACCGGGGGACCGGGTGGTGCTCGAAGCCTCGGCGGATCTCGCCAGTTGGGCCCCGGTGGGCAGTGAGACCGTGGTGGACGACAGCGGGACCATCCAGTTCGCGCAGGAGGCCGGTGGTTCCCACCGCTTCTTCCGCATCCGCAAGGTGGACTGAGGGCGGCCGGGCCGCGGAACTGATCAACCCGGAGGTTGAGCCATGAAACGAACCTGCTGCTTACGGGTCGCGACGCTGGGGTGTGTCGCGAGCATTCTCCTCCTGGCCCAGGGCCGGGCGGCACCCGCGCTGGGGCTGCCCACGGTGCCGGCCGTGGACACCCAACCGGTCACCGTGCCGGTCACACTCACCGCGGAGGGCGGCGAAAACTCCCTCGGGTGGAGTGTGTCCTTCGATCCCGAACGTCTGCTCTACCAGCAGTCCCTGCTCGGCGAGGGCGCCACCGGTGCCATCCTGTTCCTGAACGGGTCGGCCGCTGACGTCGGTCAACTCGGGGTGCTCCTCTCCCTGCCGCCAGGGGAGTCCTTTGACGCGGGCGAGCACACCGTGCTGGAGCTGCGTTTCCTGGCCCGGGGCGGGGCCGGCAACGTGCCCCTGGTGTTCACGGACACGCCCGTGCCGCGGTCGACCGCCGACGTCAACGGCGCCGGCATCACCACCAGCTATGAGAACGGTGCGGTTCAGATCGCGACGCTGTTTGCCCCGACGATCACGCAGGAACCGGCGGACCAGGCGGTCTATGCTGGCGCCAATGCGGTCTTCCGAGTGGCGGTCGCCAGTGATGCGCCGGAAAGTTACCAGTGGCGCAAGAACAGCGTGAACCTGCCCGGTGAGCAGGGGGCGGTTCTGGTGGTGAGGGGGGCCTCGGCGGGGGATGAGGGCACCTACAGCGTGGTGGTGGCCAACGGCGCCGGCAGCGTGACGAGCCGCGGCGCGGCGTTGACGGTGGCCCCCGGGTTGCGGGGGGACCTGATCGGCCAATGGGACTTCGATGGCGGCGACCTGGTGGCGAGCGTGGGGCGGGATCTCCTCTACCGGGGGAACACCGCGGAGGTGACCACCTACCAGACCCAGGACATGGCGGGGGCTCCGGCCCAAACCATGGGATTTCCCCGGGCAGCACAATCCCAGGGGTATCGCTTGTTCCAGGATGCGGGGGGCAACGGGGGCGGCGCCCGGTTGAACCAGTACACCTTTATTGCGGACGTGATGTTCCCAGCGGCGTCGGATCGCCAATGGCGGGCATTGCTGCAGACCGACCCGAACAACGCCCAGGATGCGGAGTTCTACGTGGGAACGCAGAACGGTCTCTGGATGACCGGCGAGGGGGAACACGGAAATGGCTCGGTGACTCCGGGTGTCTGGCACCGCCTGGCGTTCGTGGTCAACGTGAACGCCGGCACGGTGGGCAAGTTCGTCGATGGGGTTCTGGTCCATCGCCACAGTATTTCCGGGACCATAGACAACGCGTTTTCGCTTGGACCGGAATCACTCTTGTTCACGGAAAACAACAGCGAGACCCGGGCCGGTTTCGTCAACAGCGTGCAGATCTATCGCCGGGTGCTGACCGACAACCAGATTCAGGAACTGGGTCAACCGGTTGCCGAAGGACTGCCGAAGGGCGAGCTGGATCAGTTGCGGCCCACGTTGCTCGTGCAGCCCGCCGGGCAGACGGTGCACGACGGGGAGGCCGTCACTCTCACGGCGGTGGCTCGAGGGACGCCTCCGCTGACCTATTCCTGGACCCTTGACGATACGCCGGTGCCGGGGGCGGCTTCACCGAGGCTGCAGTTGCCGGCGGTCGGCGAGTCCACGGTGGGAGCCTACCGGGTGACGGTGGCGAACGCGCTAGGTTCCATCACCAGCGCGCCTGCGACGGTCGCCCTCAGCGACACCGAACGCGTGCTGCAGGTCGGCACCGTGGAAATCCTGCAGGGCCGGACTGTTGACTTGCCCGTGACGCTTGCCGCCCTGGGGGGAGAGGCCGGTGGCTCCTGGTCGGTGGAATACGACCCCGAGCTTTTGCGGTTCGTCCAGGTTTTGGGGGTTGGCGGTGCGTCGGTCTTTGCCAACACCTCCCAAGTTGGGGAGGGCAGGGTAGGGGTGTTGTATTCCTTGCCCCCCGGTCAGGCGCTCGCCGCCGGGACCCGCACGCTTGCGAATCTCCGGTTCGTCGCCATCGGCGAGGCGGTCGCAGCCGCTGTCACTGTGGGGGCCGCCCCATTACCGGTCGATTTCGTCGACAACGCCGGAAACGCGCGGGCGATCACACCGGCGGCTGGGCAGGTGGACATCCTGTCCGTGCCAAGGATCACGTCGCAGCCCGAAAGTACCGCCGGGGCGGCCGGCGGCTCGGTGGCGTTCAGTGTCGAGGTGACCGGGACGGAGCCCATGACCTACCGCTGGCGCTTCAATGGGACGAATCTCTCGGATGGCGAGGGAGTCTCGGGTGCGACCACTCCCACCCTGCTTCTTGAAGACCTGCAACCCGAGGATGCCGGCCTCTACTCCGTGTCCGTACAGAATCGCGTCGGTTCTGCCGTGAGCGAGGGCGCCCGGTTGGTGATCGGCCGCCTGCTGCGCGTGGACTCCGTCCGCGGCTTCTCGGCGGAGCGGGTCGAGGTGCCACTGATGCTCTTCGCCCTTGGCGGAGAAAACTCGGTGGGCGCCAGTGTCTGGCTGGACGTGGACCGGGTGGAACTGCTCGAAGTGGTGGCGGGAGGCGATGTCCCGGGGGCCACGCTCCTGTCCAACGAATCCGAACCCGGCCACGTTGGCATTGGTGTTGCCCTGCCTGCCGGTGGGAGCTTCGCCCAAGGGTGGCACGAGATCGCCCGGCTGGCGCTTCGCACGGAGATCCCCGTGGAGGCTGTTCCGCTCACGCTGGAGAACTCCCCGGTGGCAATCGAGGTGACCGATGCCCTGGCCGAGCCGCTGCCGACCGAGATCATGGACGGCAGTCTGACCACCAGCGTTCGGCCGATCGACGTCGAGCAACTTCCTGATCTGTTGCCGCTTGCCTTGACCGCTCCGGCTTCGAGCCAGATGGGGCAGCCGATCCTGATTCAGTGGCGCGTGCGAAACGAAGGGCGGCAGCCCGCAGTGGCTCCCTGGCGGGAGGCGCTCTACGTCGCCCCCACCCCTGACGGCGCCGATCGCAAGCTGATCGCTCAGATCACGGCCTCCGAAGATCTGCCGCCGGATACGGAAATCCAGCGCAGCCAGACGCTCGTGCTACCGCCCGCGGCCGCCGGCGTGAATTACCTCATCGTCGAGGTCGACGTGCAGAACTCCATTGCCGAGCGAATCGAGACGAACAACCGCGCTCCGAGCGCCGGTACCATCACGTTGCGAGCGCCGGACTTGGTAGCGGCCAATCTCGCAGCGCCCGGCAGCGCGCTTCAGGGGGCGACCATCAACGTCGCGTGGGACGTGCGCAACGACGGTTCCGCACCGACGACCGCTGACTGGCTGGACCGTCTGGTGTTGGTGCCCGCCCTGGGAACCCTGGTGGACGGCCTGGAACTGGCGACCCTTTCGCCGGTGACCCACCCGTTGCCCGACGGGGGACAGTACCACCAGAGCGTCAGTGTCCCCCTGCCACTGAGCCACTCGTGGCCGCCGGGTGCCTACCGCCTGGTGGCGGTCACGGATTATGGCAATGCCCAGGCGGAGCTGGATGAAGGAAACAACCAGGCTTCGCAGCCGTTCGAACTCACCACCCCGCCCCTGCCGGACCTGACCGTCAACTCGGTCACGGCCCCCGCCACCGCGCGCCCGGGCGTGCCGTTTAACCTGAGTTGGGAGGTCGAGAATCGCGGGAACGCCCCGGCTGCGGCGCCGTGGGTGGAGGCGATCAGCTTCGTTCATCCCAGCACGGGCGAACGCTCCCTGGCCCTCGTGAATGTGACTGCCGGACTTGCCGCCGGTTCCAAGATCACCCGTCAGGCCAGCATCACCCTGCCGGACAACTGCCCGACCGGCGACCTGTTCCTGGCCGTGCAAACCGATGCCCGCGACGATCTCGTGGAGCAGAACGAGAACAACAACCGCCGTGAATCCGGTTCGGCGACCACGGTCTCGAAGGTGCTGACTCTGCGCCTGCCGTTGACCCAGATCCGCGAGGACGCGGCACCGCCGACCTTCCTGGCCACCCTTGCCCGGAGCGGGGATCGCACCAGTGCGCTGACGGTGAACATCGCCAACAGCGATGCCTCGGAACTTGTTGCGCCCACCGCCGTGGACATTCCCGCGGGTCGCAGCGAAACCACCTTCACCCTGCGCGTGTTGGGTGACGGCATGGTCGACGGCCCGCAGGTGGTGACCCTGACCGCCTCGGCCCCGGGACACCTGGATTCCCAGGCCAGTCTGACCGTGCTCGACGTGGACATCCCGCGGTTGATCCTCGCCTTCGAGCAGCCGCAGGTCCGGGAGGATCAGCGGGCCCGGTTGACGGTGACCCGCGAGATCGTGACCGCCCAGCCGTTGACGGTGGTCTTCGAAACTCCCACCCCCAATCAGATCGTGGCTCCCGGGGCACTGGTCATTCCGGCCAATCAGGCCTCCGCCGTGACCGAGGTGATCCCGGTGGAGGACGTCCTGCTCGAAGCCACCCAGTCCTACGAAGTGCGGGCGATGGCGACCGGTTATCAGGTTGGAACCGCCAGCCTGAGCGTGGTGGACAACGACATTCCCACCATCACGGTCACCCTGGACCGGGCCAGCATCAGCGAAGGGGACGGGCCTCAGGCGGCCAACGTGACGGTGACCCGTAACCCGACCGGGCCTCAGGACCTTGAGGTGGAGCTGGAGAGCTCTGACATCACGGAACTGGAAACCCCGGCGCGGGTGGTGATTTCCGCCAACAAGACCTCCGCGAGCGCTCCCGTGGCGGCGGTGGAGGACGAGGTGGTGGACGGTGACAAGACCGTGGTCGTGCGCGCCTTTCCGTTGGCGACCACCTCCCGGGTGCGACTGGGTGAGGGGAGTTCGACCCAGATTCGGGTCCAGGACAATGACGGTCCGGCGCTGGCCGTGGTGGTGGACCGCAAACTGGTGGCGGAGGGCTTGACGCCGGCTACCACGGCCCGGGTCACCCGGAACACCCCGCCGGACCAGGCCTTGACGGTGCAGCTCAGCAGCAGCGATGAGACCGAAGCCACGGTGCCTCCGAGCGTGGTCATTCCGCAGGGGCTGGACTCCGCAACCTTCCCGATCAACAGCGTTTTCGACGAGGAGGCGGATGGGGATCAGACGGTGACAGTGATCGCCAGTGCAGCGGGTTTTTCCAGCGGTGAGGACACTCTGGTGGTCAGCGACCGCGACCTTCCGGATCTTGTGGTGGGCCGGGTTTCCGCCCCGGAGTTTGTCAATACCGACACCCTGTTCAACATCACTTACAGCGTGGTGAACCAGGGGTTGACGACCGCCGGAACGAACTGGCTCACGCGCATCTACCTCTCGACCGACCCGGTGGTGGGCGATGACCAGTTGCTGCGACAATACAGCTTCACCGGGAACCTCCCGGTGAACCAGCAATTCGAGCAGACCATCGCAGCCCAATCCCCCATCAAGGCCGGCAACTACTGGATCGTGGTGGTGACCGACGTGGCGCAGCAGATCAACGAAGGGCTCGAAAGCAACAACGCGCGCGTCTCCGCCGTGCCGATGACCGTGCGCCCATCCTACAACGTGACGGTGGCCACGGACCTGGAGCAGGCCCTCGCCGGTACGCCGGTGGAGTTCCACGGCATGGCCCGGAACGGTCTGGGGAATCCAACCCCCTCGGTGCTGGTGAACATTCACATCAAACTCCGGGGGACCACGCGCCTGATTTCCGCCCTCACGAAGGCCGACGGCTCCTTTAGCACCATCTGGACGCCGCTGCCCACGGAGGCTGGCTTCTACGAGGTGGGGGCCGCCCATCCCGGCGTGGATGTGGCCGACGTGCAGGACAGCTTCACCCTCATCGGCATGCGGCTCGATCCCACGCAACGAAGCTTCACGGTGATCGAGGAGGGCAGTAGCAGCGGGTCCATCCGGGTCATGAACCTCAGTCCAATTCCCATTACCGGCCTTGCGGTCGAGGTGGTGGAGAAACCGGACAACATGACCGTGGAAACCACGCTGGGGTCCACCACGCTTCCTGGCGTGGGAGAGGTGGCGCTGAACTACACCGTGTCGGCACTCGACGCCACCATTCACGGTGGGTTGGTCCGACTCCGGATCAGCAGCAACGAGGGCGCCGGGGGGGAAGTCCTCTTCGGTGTCACGGTCGAGGCCCTGCGTCCCAAGCTGGTCGCCCGGCCATCCTCGCTCCAGGCCGGCGTCCTGCGCGGCAAGTCCCGTGCACTCGAATTCTCCGTCTCCAATGAGGGCGGACGCGAAAGCGGCACTTTGAATGTTGCGCTACCTGACGTTCCCTGGATGTCGCTCGCCTCGGTCAATCCGATCCCTTCCCTGCAGCCGGGACAGTCCAATATCGTCACCCTGCAACTCACCCCGTCCGCGGACCTTCCGCTCGGCCTTTACACGGGAAACCTCGCCATCGCCAGTGACACCACCTTCCTGAGCGTGCCCTACAACTTCCGGGCACTCTCCGACGGGGTGGGCAACGCCCTGATCACGGTCGTGGACGAATACACGTACTACGCCGAGGGCGCGCCGAAGGTGGAGGGAGCAACTGTCACTCTGCGTGATCCGTTCACCTACGCTGTCGCTGCCCAGGGCCAGACCGGTGCCGATGGGACGTTCCAGACCATCGATCTGATGGAGGGCTACTACAACCTGGAGGTGACGGCGCCCAAGCACACCACGACACGGTATTCCATCCTGATCGAACCGGGGAACACGCTCGAGGAAACCGTGTTCATTTCGCGCC
This sequence comes from Verrucomicrobiales bacterium, assembly GCA_024233215.1. Classification (GTDB taxonomy): domain Bacteria; phylum Verrucomicrobiota; class Verrucomicrobiia; order Limisphaerales; family J093; genus J093. The sequence goes on from JACKPW010000001.1 coordinate 152,478, forward strand.
AGACGGTCACCTACACGTGGAAGGTCGAACCGGTCGAAGTCGAGGACCACTACAAGATCGTCATCGAGACGGAGTTCGAGACCGTCGTGCCAACCCCGGTGATCACCGTGGAACCCTCCGTGATCGACCTGGCCAAGGTCACCACGGACATCACCCAGGTCAACATCACCATCACGAACCACGGCTTGATCGCCGCCGACGCGGCCCGGCTCAATGTGCCGACTCATCCCGACTGGCTGTTCGAACCGTTGATTGAGGAAATCGGCATCCTGCCTGCCCGCAGTTCGCTCTCAATCCCCATGACAATCCGGCGGGTGAAGGGTGCGGTCGGACTGGCCTCCCTGCCGCAACCCCGTGCACCCACCAGTGAACTCTCGGAGGGCGCCAGGCAACTGCTCAACCGGGCCTCCCTGAAGGCGGGACCCTGTCATACCTCGGCCACGGTGACCTGGGAGGTCAAGTGCGGGCCGTTCAACAACACCTATTCGACCACCATTTCCATTCCCAACGCCGGCAGCGGTTGCGGTGGAACGGGGCCGGTGGGCCCGGGCGGCGGGGTTTGGATCGGCTACGGCCCTGGTGGCGGTGGATGTTGCGGTGGCCCCGGCGGCGGTCCTTCCAGCGGCTATAGTGGCCCCTCGGTCAGCATCGCAATCCAGTGCGATCCGCTGTGCGTCGCCATCGCCCTCTGGGGCTGTATTCCCGGCGTGAACTGCGTGCCGGCGCTTGCGGGATGCGCCTACGGCTGGGCCTCCGGCGGGTTCAATGCGCTCACCTTCTTTGACTGTGCGATGGGCATTCTGGGTTGCACATTCCCGCCCGCTGCCCTGCCGACGTGTCTCTACGCCCTGGCCCGCTGCTTCATCGGCCCGGGCAGCAGTGCCCTGGCGCTGGCGGAGGTTGCCACCGTGCTGGGCGGCGATCCGCGGGCGGTTGCCACCTCGGGCGTGGGAGACGCCCTGGAGGCATTCGAGCCCGGGGTCAGAGCGAACCTGGCCCTGGTGGAGACGCTCATCGGTGGCGACCTCGCCACCTGGGTCAACGAGGCCGGCCCCGACACCGGGGAGTGGTTCCTCAAGGTCCGGGACGCGCTGGCTGAGGATTCCGATGGTGGCCGTGAGATCACCGCCGCCGAACTGGATGAAATCAATGCGGGCGTGCAGCCCCCGGGAGTGCCTGCCGCCGAGGTGCAGCGGGTCCTTGCGCGGCTGAACCGCACCGTCCAGAACTGGGCCTCCGGCGTCCTCACCCCCCAGGTGGCCCTGGCCAACGGGGACAGCGGGGACTTCGTGGACTACGACCTGATCCTGCCGCAAATGGAGGTCGTGCAGGAGGAGAACCGCAAGGCCCGCGATGCGGGTTACGAGACTTCGGTCACCGCCATGATGGACATTGTCCAGGAACTCAAGGATGGCGATTCCGGCACCTGCGCCAAGGTCAAGCTGCGGCTTGAGCAGGAGGCGGTCATCACGCGGGATGCCTTCCAGGCCACCCTGGAGATCAGCAACGACGACTCCACCACCCTCGAGAACATCAAGGTTGATGTGAAGGTGTATGACACCGGAGGTCGGGACGTCTCGGATCTGTTCGGGGTGCGCGATCCGGAACTCACCGGGCTTACCGATGTGTCGGGTACCGGCCGGATCTCGGCCGGCGGTTCCGGGACGGCCAAATGGCTCATCATCCCCACCGTCGACGCGGCCCCGGAGACGCCGCTCGAGTTCTTCGTGGCCGGTGAGTTCAGCTACGTGCTGGAAGGCACCAAGATCACCGTGCCGCTCGAACCGGTCAGCATCACTGTCCTGCCCACCCCGCTGCTCTACCTGAAGTACTTCCACCAGCGGGACGTCTATAGCGACGATCCCTTCACGCCTCAGATCGAACCGAGCATTCCGTTCAACCTTGCCGTGATGGTGGAGAACCGCGGGTACGGACTCGCCAAGGACTTCCGCATCACCTCCGCCCAGCCGGAGATTGTGGAGAACGAGAAGGGCCTGCTCATCGACTTCAAGATCATCGCCACCGAGGTCGCCGGGAAAAACATGGTCCCATCGCTCACCGCAGAGTTCGGCGACATCGATCCCGGCACCAGCGTGGTCGGTCGATGGCTGATGACATCGACCCTGCAGGGACTGTTCACCAGCTATGAGGCCAGCTTCGAACACGTGGACGGCCTCGGCAACCCGCGGCTCTCCCTCATTCAGGACCTCAGCATCCACGAGATGATCAAACTGGTTCAGGCGGGCGGCGAGTTCGAGGACGGTCTTCCGGACTTCTTCGTCAACGAGTTGCCCGACGCCCTCGATTTCGGGGACACCCTCTACCTTAGCAGCGGCGAGACCAACCGGGTCGAGCTCGTCGAGGTCGGCACCGTGGACAGTCCGCCCTCCGAGTCCGATCTCGTGGTGGAACTCTCCGCCGATATGCCCGGGGGATGGACGTACCTGCGCATTCCCGATCCGGCCAACGGACTGTTCCGGTTGGAGCGCGTCGAACGCTCCGATGGCACCGAAATTCCCGTCGACGTCAATGTCTGGGTCACCGACCGGACTTTCGTCGGGCTGGGCAAGAAACCGCGGCGGGAGAACATCCTGCACCTGCTGGACTACGACAGCACCGGCGCCTACACCCTGACCTATGTCCGGCCGCCGGAGCTGGATCTCGTGCCGCCGGTCAGTGCGGTGAACGCCCTGCCGTCCGACAGCCGGGTGCTGATCCCATTGACCTGGGGTGGCACCGACAACGCGGGCGGCAGTGGCATAGCCGCCTACGACATCTACGTTTCCGAGAACGGCGGCGCTTTCCGGCGCTGGCTCTGGAACACGCCGGGCACCGCGGGCAGTTTCCTCGGTCAACCGGACTACACCTATGCGTTCTACAGCCGGGCCATGGACGCCGCCGGCAACCTCGAGGATGCGCCTTCGTCCGCCGACGCTCAAACCAAGGTCACCATCCTGAACAACCCGCCGGTCCTGGATCCGATTGCGGATCAGGTGATCATGGAGGGCGATCAACTGGTGCTTTACCTCAGCGGAGCGGACCTCGACGGGGACACCCTGACCTATGCGCTGGAGGGTACGCCGCCGCCTGGGATGACGGTCAACGGCCAGAACGGCGAACTGCGCTGGACCACCGGCGAAGGTTTGGGTGGTCAGGTCTACAACATCACGGTCAGCGTCCTGGACAGCGGCACCCCGCGCCTCGGGGTGACGCGCAGTTTCAAGGTCACGGTGCGCGACTTCAACAACGCGCCGATCCTCGAGACACCGGCGGACGTCATGATTCCCGAGGGCAAAGCCTGGACGCTCGCCCTGGTCGCGGAAGACTTCGACGTTCCGGCGCAACAGATTCGCTACGCCCTGACCGAGGGAGCACCGGCGGGAATGACCATCGATCCGGTCAGCGGCCTGGTCAGTTGGCGGCCCAGCGAGACCCAGGGCGGCCTGTCTTACGAGATCACGGTGCAGGCCATCGACAACGGGGATCCCCCCATGACGGCCGAGGCCACCTTCACCATCCTCGTCCGCGACACCAAGGCGGACTTTGAAGTCCGACTCGGATCGGATCGCGTGGCGCCGGGTGAGGAAGGACAGATCCCGGTACGCCTCAAGTCTGGCCAGGAACTCGTGGAGGTGACCTTCCAGGTGGTCGAACGCCAGTGGAAGACCGGGCTCGTGGCGGACATTCAGGGGACGCCGTTGGTCGCCGGGGCGAGTGTCACGGTGGCGCCTTCGGCCCAGACGGGTTGGGACGTGAGCGTCAGCACCCCGGAGGATGCCGGTCTGCAGGGCGACCTCGATGTGGCCAACCTGGCGGTGCGCGCCACGGGTGATCCGGTTTCGGCGTGGGTGCCGCTGGCGGTGCGATCGCTTCGCGGCCTGACCTTCGACGGGGCCTTGATCGAGAACGGCCGGGGCATCGGCGGGAACCTGTTCATTGTGGATACCATGCCGGTGGTGACGCCCTGGCTGGCATCGGATGGGCCTCCCCCAAGCATCGGTGTCCACGGTCATGCCGGGGAGCAGTACCTGCTTCAGGGATCCGCGACCGTTGATGGCAGCGGCGGCTGGACCAATCTGGGACTGCTGTCCATGACCGAGGACTATGACGAGTTCGAGATCACGCCGCCTGCCAGCGGTCATCGGTTCCTGCGGTTGCTGACCACCGAGGCATTCGATCCCGGATTGGACATCGCGCCCGGGACGGGCGGATTGATCCTGCACTGGAACAGTGGGGTGTTGGAGTCGGCTCCCACCGTCAAGGGGCCGTGGTCCGCGGTTCCCGGGGCGTCGGCGCCGGAACACAGCCTGGCCCCCTCCGGAGCCGGTGAGTTCTATCGCGTGCGCCAGTAAACGATTCAACGCCGGTCGCAGAACCTGCCCGAAACCTCGTTTCGGGCAGGTTTCGCGTACGCTGCCGCCGCCGCCGCTCCGTGATTGCTTCCGGGGGGATCGTCGGTAGGCTCGTCGACGGTACTGTTGCCATGCACGCACTCATTCGTCATCTGCTCCGCGCCGGCAGTCCGCAGGGCGCTGTCACCGCCCGTGGCTGGGTCCGGACCCGCCGTGATGCGCGGGGTTTCTCCTTCCTCGAACTCAATGACGGCTCCTGTTTCGCCAGCCTCCAGGTGGTCGTGGATGAAGGCACGCCCGGGAGCGAATGCCTGCCCGATCTCACCACCGGGGCCTCCGCGGAGGTTGAGGGCGAACTCGTGGCGTCGCCCGCCAAGGGCCAGTCATGGGAACTGCGGGCCACCCGGATCGCGCTGATCGGTCATGCGGGACCGGATTATCCGCTGCAAAAAAAGGGGCATTCCCTGGAGTTCCTGCGCGAAATCGCCCACCTCCGCCCCCGCTCAAACCTCTTCGGTGCCGTGTTCCGCACCCGCAGCCGTCTGGCGCATGCCGTCCACCGCTTCTTTCAGGAACGGGACTTCGTTCATGTGCATACCCCCATCATCACCACGAGCGACTGCGAAGGGGCGGGGGAGATGTTCCGGGTCACCACGTTGAAGGGCGATCTCGACGCCAATCCGGCGGCGGATTTCTTCGGGAAACCGGCGTATCTCACCGTCAGCGGCCAACTCGAGGCCGAGACGTTTGCCTGTGGTTTGAGCCGGGTCTACACCTTCGGCCCGACGTTTCGGGCGGAGGACTCGAATACCTCCCGCCATGCGGCCGAGTTCTGGATGATCGAACCCGAGATGGCCTTCTGCGATCTCGCGGGGGACATGGCCCTGGCGGAGGAGTTCATCAAGGCCCTGGCCCTGGCCATGCGGGAGGAATGCGCCGATGAACTCGGGTTCTTCGAACGCTTCGTGGACAAGGAAGTCCGTCGTCGCCTCGACTTCGTCATCGAACGGCCGTTCCAACGGGTGCCGTACGCGGAGGCCCTGCAGATCCTGCTCGGTTCTGGACGTGAGTTCGCCTACCCCGTCGAGCATGGCAGGAACCTCCAGTCCGAACATGAACGCTACCTGACCGAGGAACACTTCAAGGCTCCGGTCACGGTCTTCGACTATCCGCGGGCGATCAAGCCGTTCTACATGCGGGTGAATGACGATCAGGAAACCGTCGCCGCCATGGACGTCCTGGTGCCGGGCATCGGCGAGGTCATCGGCGGTTCTCAGCGCGAGGAGCGCCTCGACCAGTTGGAGCAGAACCTTGCGCGGCAGGGTTTGCGTCCCGCCGATTACTGGTGGTATGTGGACCTGCGCCGGTTCGGTTCCGTCCCCCATGCCGGGTTTGGCCTGGGCTTCGAACGGGTGCTCATGTTCCTGACCGGGGTGGGGAACATCCGCGATGTGATCCCTTTCGCCCGGACCCCCGGCAGCGCGGAATTCTGACCCCCCTCGTAACCGTCGACGGCAGTCGGCGCCAATCGCATTCCCCCGGAATCCCCTGCGACCGGTGGGGGCCGGTGATCGGGCGGCGAGTCACGGCCGGAGGGTGGGAGGCCCCGGGGAGATTCGCGCGGACTGCACGTCCGCGACTACGGTTGGAGGGCCTTCTTCTTCTGGTTGCGTCGAAGCAGGAACCAGGTGACCAGTGAGCCCGCGCCGAAACCCAGGGTGGCCGTGAGCAGGAGGAGGATCGACTGCGCCATCTTGACCTCGGCGAACAGCAACCGGGTGACCACCTCACTGCGGTTCTGCACCATCAGCACGATCAACAGCACCACAAGCACGGCGGCGACGACGATCTTGACCCTGTTCATGCGCGTCATCATAGCCGGCGGAGCCGAAACTGTCGAGACGGTGGCGGCGCGAGTCCCTCCCTTCATGGTACGGGGTCTTGGTTGTCCCCGGAAACTGCTGATGAACCTGGAAACCGCAGATGAACGCCGATACGTCCCTCGGCGTGAGCCCCCCACGTCCGCCGGATGTCTTCACCCATTGGGTGCGACGCAAGGATCGCGCAAGTCCATGGGGATCTGCGTCGACTTGACCCAGTCAGGGGGCCGACGATCGCTGTCAGGTTCACACGGCTGTAACCTACCTGACACACAACTGCGGTAAGTCGTTGCGGAACCGTCGCTGGTGGGGGCCGGGGTCTGCCGTATTCTCCACACCGGCAACGCTGGCAAGACGCCGGCGTCCTCCCCTGGTAGGGGATTCGGTTGCAGGAGCGTGAAACGCAGCAAGAATGGCATTGGTTCCGTCCTCTCGACCACGTTTGGCGTGGCGGTAGGCGGGGAACGCTCGCCCCAGGCTCCCCAGGGGACAGCCCCGGCGGGTCCCTTTCAGCACGCCCGGAGGGCCGGTTTGGGACTTGCGCATTCAGCCTGGTTGGCGCAACCTAAGCATCGCCTGAACAAAAACTAGAAAACATGACCACTAATGTCACCTTAGCGGCACGCCGGGATTCAAGGCTTGGGTTGTCGCGTTCCAGGGCCTTTACCCTCATCGAACTCCTGGTTGTTATCGCGATCATCGCGATTTTGGCGGGGATGCTGCTTCCAGCTTTGTCCAAGGCGAAGGAGAAGGGGCGACAGATCGCGTGCCTGAACAACCTGAAGCAAATCGGTCTGGGTACCGCGATGTATGCGGATGATTTCAACGACTATTACCACAACATCGGCGGCTCCATTCCCAACCATGGGCAGTGGACCTCCGACCCCGGCTCTGATGTCCGGTTGCAGCCCTACAGCGGGCTGGCCTATTGGGGGATCGCCTATGTGGAATATTTCAGCGGCTCGCCCCAGGTGTACCGCTGTCCGACAGCGCGTACGGTGGATGAATGGCGCGAGGAGGGGAAACGCTATCCTGCGGAGTTCTGGTTGAACTCGACCTACGGGATCAACTCCTACCTCACCCAGGCCCCCATGCCGGGAGATCCGAACAGCAAGATGACCGGGCCCCGCAAGATTTCGGGCATTCCCAGCCCGCAGACGACGATCTTTGCCCAGGACTCCGCGGAGCAACGCATGGAAGGACCGGATGACAGCATCGGCCTGTTCCCAGGGAGGGGGGAGATTCTGACCCAGTGGCGCAGCGGCGGGCTGCCGCCACTCTATCCCGGAGTGCGCTTCGAGTGGGAATGGTACCGCCACAACAAGAGCTGCAACATCCTCTGGGTGGGCGGACACGCCTCCTCGGTCCGGTTCAACTCCTTCGATGTCGGTGTGGACTACCGCTGGTACACTGGTGAAACTCCGCTCAAGCAACCGTAAGCGGGGGGGGCAACGTTTGGTTTGGTGATTCACTCAACCTCAAAACAGACAAAACATGGTTAGAAAACGCATGCGACGATTGGCCCCGGCTGCGGCCGGGGTGTTCACCTGTGCGCTGATGGGCGCGGTCTCATTGCAGGCCGCGGTCACCGGGCAATGGGATTTCGACAACGGTACGCTGGCCGGCAGCGTGGGCGGCGCGGACATGAGCTATCTCGACGCCGCGACGCAGACCGGGACGCAGTTTGGCACCACGACCGCACTCGGCATTCCTGACGTGGACGGCGCGGTGGCGAAAGTGATGAAGTTCCCCGCCACCGCCCCGGACAGCGGCGGGTACGCGGCGCCGACTTACATGAATGCGAACGGCGGCGGGGCCCAGGTCAACCAATGGACCTTGATCATGGACGTCCTTTTCCCCACCGAATCCATGGGCAAGTACCGCGCTCTGGTGGATGTGGACATGGGCCGGGAGTTTGAGAACACAGATGCGGACTTTTTCGTTAACGGGGCCAACGGGATTGGCATCGGCCAGTATGACGGTCAGATCCAGGCCAATACCTGGCATCGCATCGGCCTCGTGGTGGACCAGAGCGTAGGGGTGAACCAACTGCGCAAGTACATCGATGGCGTTCAGGTGGGCGTGCAGACCGCCGGTGGGGTGGACGGCCGCTGGGGCGCCACCACGTATTATCAACTGGACCTGTTCGCTGACAATGACGGCGAGGTTGCGATGGGTTACGTGAACAGCATCCAGATGCGGGATGAAGCCCTGACCCAGGCTCAGATGGTGGCCTTGGGCGGTCCGACCGCATCGGGCATCCCTGCCACGATTCCGGCGATTCCGTCATTCGTCGCTTCGACGAATCCCGCCGATGGGGATCAAAACGCCCTGCCGAAGCCGACCCTGCAGGCGGTGATCGAGAAGGGAGGCACGACGGTTCAGGAGAGCTCCGTGAAGCTGTACCTGGACGGCGCCGAGGTGGAAGCCGACGTGAGCACCGCTGGAACCCAGGTCACTGCGAGCTATCTCCTGCCGGCGTTGCTGGCCCCCGAGTCCGAGCACACCGCACGTGTGGAGTATACGGACAGCCTTAACGGGGCGCAGAGCCATGACTGGGCGTTCAAGGTCGCCCTCTACAAGAACGTCTTCCTGCCCGAGCCGATTGCTTTCGAGGATTTCGACAGCACGGCAGAGGGAAGCGTGCCGGCGGGTTGGACCGTTATGAACCAGACGGACCCGGCGGGTGGCACGGGGGGACTGGATGACTGGAACTCGGATTCCTATCTGAACTGGACCGTGCTTAGCCGCGACCGGTTGCTCACCCTCGGCGGAGGCCAACGTCGACTGGACTTCATTCCCGTGGTGGTTAATGGCGAAGTGCTGGACGGCTTGGTCTCCGGCAACTTCGTCTATGCGGAGTCCGACCATCGCAGTGGCAAGCAGGTGCAGTACCTGACCTCCCCGGACATCAACTGCAGCGGCAAGACCGACATCTACGTCGCTTTCTACAGCACGTACGAGCAGAACCAGGACAGCCTGGGCGCGGTGGAATACTCGGTCGACAGCGGCAGCACCTGGCTGCCGGCGCTCTACATGGTGGAGGAACCGGACTACCTCACTGACGGTGAGGGGAACGTGGACGCCGTGGCGACGCTCGGGACGGCCCGTGGTGACCAGGCAGGTGGGCTGGCCTACGGGGACTTCATCGGTGCCCCGGTGACGCAGGACCTCGCCCCCTTCATCAGCGCCCGGGTCAACGACGACAATCTGGAATCCAAGCGGGTGGAGGTGCTGCGCCTCGTCGGGGCCGACAACCAGGCCAAGGTGCGGGTGCGCTTCCTGCAGACCGGCACCGCCAGTTGGTACTTCGGCATCGACAACTTCGGGCTCTACAGCATTACCCAGTTGCCGCCGGAGATCACGCAGTCGCCCGAGTCCCAGGTGGTTTCGGCCGGCAGCACCCTCGTGCTCGAAGCGAGCGCGACGGGAACGGAACCGTTGGATTTCCAGTGGCTCTATGAGGGCATGGAATTGCCGGGAGAGACCGGTACCACGCTGACGATCGCCAACATCCAAGCGGACAAGGCCGGCAGCTACTCGGTGCGCGTGACCAACATCGCGGGATCCGCCGTGAGTGGCACCGCCCAGGTGGATGTGTTTGGCGGGGCGATTGACGAAGACCTCGTCGCCCACCTGAAGTTCGATGGGGATTACGCCGACGCCAGCGGCCGTGGGAACGACGGCACCGCAACCGGAAGCCCCACCTTCGTGACCGGCCAGGTCGGCGCGCAGGCTGTCCACATGGGCGCCGCGGGCGACTATGTCAGCCTCGGCAAACCGGCTGATCTGGACTTCTCAACCACCACGGACTTCTCCATCGCCTTCTGGGCGAAGGCGGTGGCGTGGGACGGCGATCCCTCCTTCATCGGCAACAAGGACTGGAACAGTGGCGGCAATCAGGGTTACGTCCTGGCCACCGACGGGGATGGGCATTTCCAGTGGAACTTCGCGGGGCCTCCCGGCAGCCGCAAGGACTACGACGGGCCTGCCGGCACCTTCAGTGACGGCGCGTGGCACCACGTCGTGGTGACCTACGACCGCACCGGTCCGGCCACCACCTACGTGGACGGCGTGGCCGTGGACACCCGACCGATGACGGCGAATGAGAATGACGTCAGCACGCCGGGCGGGCAGGCCACGAACATCGGCCAGGACGGCACCGGCACCTACGGGTCGTCCTTCACCGATCTCGCCATGGACGACGTCGGCATCTGGCGGCGTCTGCTGACCCCGCAGGAAGTGGCGGGCATTCACACGGCCGGATTGGCGGGCGAGGATCTGAGCACCGTCAGCGTGGTGGCCGAGCCGCAGCCGGAGTTCACCGGCATCACCCGTGACGGTGCCACCATCACGCTTGAGTGGACCGGTGGAGGCACCCTCGAGAGTGCTCCCGCGGTGACCGGCCCGTGGAGCGAGGTGACTGGGGCGACCAGTCCCCACGCCGCAACCAACAGTGGTTCCGCCGGCTTCTTCCGCGTCAAGCGGTAGACCTGCGACAGTGATCCACTGGCACTGAAACCGAATACACCCCGGGGGGCTTCAGCGCCCTCCGGGGTCTTTCCTTGATTCATCACCCAACCCGGTATGAAACGAATTCTACTTGCCGGCACCGCCGCGCTCCTGCTCGCCACCCTGCCCATCGGCTGCAGCAAGCGGAGTGAGCCTCTGGAGCCGCTCTCACTCGCGGAGATTCCCTCCATGACCACGAACCTCTTCGCCGAGGCCACATCCCCCGGCCGTGACCTGGCCTACAAGGCAGCCTTCGCGCTGGGCCAGAACGATCCGACTTCCGCGTGGGGCCTTTACAACCAGCTCGCGGGGACGGCAGGCCTGAGTGACGATCAGCGCAACTTCGCCGCACGGGCCATGACCGCGGCAAGCGAGGCCGTCACGCGCGCGGCGGAATCCGGGGACCAACGGGCCACCCAGGCTCGACAGGTCTACGGCGCCAACAAGTAGCCGAAGCCCTCCGCTTGCACGGGAGCCATGGCATGAAGGGACCTCCCTCCCCGGGAGCCGCCTCGCTGCTGTCCGAGGGGGACGTTAACCTCTCCCCGCGAAGACAGCGTTGGCGCGACGAGCACCTTGATGAGACCACCCGGGCGTTGTTGGCGGACGACGCCGGGGTCTTTCTCCATCAGGCGCTTTCCACGCCCTGCCTGAACGCCCTCAGCGGTTGCGCCGGGGCCTGGGTCACCGATCTGCAGGGCCGTCGATTGCTCGACTTTCACGGGAACAACGTTCATCAGGTTGGCTTTGGCCATCCCCGCGTCGTGGCGGCCGTCAAGGCGCAGCTGGACCAGCTGTCCTTTTGCACCCGCCGTTACACCAACGAACCCACCATGGCCCTGGCGCGTCGATTGGTGGCGCTCGCGCCCGATCCACTGAGCCGGGTCCTGTTCGCTCCTGGGGGGACCGCCGCCATCGGCATGGCCCTCAAACTGGCCCGCATGGCCACAGGCCGGTTCAAGACCCTCTCAATGTGGGAGTCGTTCCACGGTGCCTCGCTGGATGCCATTTCCGTCGGCGGGGAAGCGATGTTCCGCGAGGGCATCGGCCCCTTGCTGCCCGGGTGCGAGCATGTGCCCCCGCCGGATCATCGGCGCTGCCCGTTTCGCTGCGGCCACGCGTGCAACCTCGCCTGTGCCGATTACGTCGAATACGTGCTTGAGCGCGAGGGCGACGTGGGTGCGGTGATCGCGGAGACCGTGCGCTGCACGCCCTTCATCCCGCCGAAGGACTACTGGCGGCGGATCCGGTCGGCGTGCGACCGGCACGGGGCGTTGCTGATTCTCGACGAGATTCCCATGGGCCTCGGCCGGACCGGTCGTTTCTTCGCCTTTGAACACTACGACATCGTTCCGGACATTGTGGTGCTGGGCAAGGGCCTCGGCGGGGGCGTGTTCCCAATGGCGGCCATGATCGCCCGCGAGGAGTTGAACGTGGCGGCCGCGCGGGCTCTCGGCCACTACACCCACGAGAAAAGCCCGGTGGGAGCGGCGGCGGGACTGGCGACGCTGGATGTCATTCGGGACGAGGACCTGGTGGGGCACGCGGCCCGTGAGGGGGAAAGGGCGCTCGCCCGCCTCGAGGAATTGCGGCCCCGGCATCCGCTGGTGGGGGAAGTGCGCGGGCTTGGCCTGCTGCTTGGGGTGGAACTGCTCCGTGACGGCGATCCCACCAAGCCGGCGACGGACGAGGCGGACGCCGTGATGTACGCGGCGCTGCGGCGCGGATTGAACTTCAAGACCACCATGGGAAACCTGCTGACCCTGACTCCGGCACTGACCATTTCGGCGGAGGATCTGGACCTCGGTCTCGACATCCTCGAGGCGAGCCTGACCGAGGTGGAACGTGAAAGGGGGTTGGCATGAGCGCGTCCGACGGCCGCTTGACCAGCGTAGACCCGGGGAACCGCGTGCTCCGGCACTTTCCCGGTGGCTCGAATGGTGAGTTTCGCCTTCCGGCGGATCTGGTTCCCGTGTTGCGGGAGGGTCGGGGCTGCCGGGTACGCGACACCGACGGGCGGGAATACCTGGACATGAGCATGGCGTGGGGTTCCGCCTTGGTGGGACATGCGAATCCGCGGGTGATCGAAGCCGCCACCCGCCAGGCCGCCTTGGGGGCGAATTTCGCCGCGATCAACGAACGTTCGCTGGAGTTGGCGGAACGCCTCTGCGCGCTCATTCCCTGCGCGGAGAAGGTCCGGTTCGTGGCCTCGGGCACGGAGGCGACCCTGCTTTGCCTGCGGGTCGCGAGAAACGCCACCGGCCGCGCGAAGGTCCTGCGCTTCGAGGGCGCCTATCACGGCCAGCACCCGATTGGCGTGGCCGGTATGCTGGCGGGGCGCAACGGGGAACTCCCGACGGTGGATCCCCACGGCGCCGGGGCGCCGGGTATCGAGCGCGACGTGCTGGTGGCCCCTTTCAACGACCTCGCAACCACGGAACGCATCCTCGCCGATCATGCCGGCAGTCTGGCCGCCGTGATCGTGGAACCGCTCCACCGCTGTCTGCCCCCGGCTCCGGGCTTCCTGCAGGGGTTGCGCGAAGGCACGCGGCGGCACGGGATCGTTTTGATCTTCGACGAGGTGGTGACCGGATTCCGGCTGGCCCCGGCCGGGGCGCAGGAACGGTACGGGGTCACCCCCGATCTCGCTGCGTACGGCAAGGCCTTGGGGGGCGGCTTTCCCATCGGGGCTTATGCGGGGTCGGCCGACCTGATGGAAGTGGTCAGCGAGCATCGCATGGCGGAGCCGGACTATGTGTGGAGCGCCAGCACCACCGGCGGCAACCCGGTCTCGTGTGCCGCGGCCCTGGCGGCGTTGGAGGTGCTCGCTGAACCGGGGGTCTACCCGCGGCTGCGGGACCTGGGAGAACGACTGCGGGTCCGGATGCGGGAAGTGCTGCATGCTGCCCCCGAGCCGGCGCAGGTCCTGGGGGACGGACCCCTCGCCCAGTTCGCTTTCTCGCACCGGCCCATCTGCGATTATCAGGGTTGGAAGGCGGCCAACCAGGTCCGGGGTCGGGCCCTCATGCTTGACCTGGTGAGACGGGGGGTGTTTCTGAATCCGATGGGTACGAAGCTCTACCTGTCACTCGCCCATCAGGAGGCCGATATCGACGAGTTTGCCGACCGCCTGCAGGAATGCCTCCAAGCCGGCGTATCGGACTGAGAATCCATTTGCCTGCCGGGACGAGGTTATGCACTTTCCCGGCGGCTTTCTCAGCCGCGTCGATTCAACGAAACCACAGGAATCATTGAATCAGTCCTTGAGTTAATCCGAAAACGAAACAGTCAACAAACCCATACGATGAGTTTCCGATACCAACGCCGCTATACCGGACCCCTTCAAGCCGTGCTGCTCGACTGGGCCGGTACCACCATGGACTATGGCTGCTACGCGCCCGCGGTGGTCTTCATCGAGGTGTTCCATCGCAAGGGTGTGGAGATCTCGGTCGAGCAGGCCCGGGAACCGATGGGCGCCCACAAGAAGGTGCACATCCGTCAGATCTCCCAGATTCCCGCCGTTGCAAAGAAGTGGCAGGAGGTGCACGGAAAACCGTGTTCCGAGGAGGATGTCGAAGCCATGTTCCAGGACTTCGTGCCGCTGCAACTGGCCTGTCTGGCGGACTACGCAGACCTGATCCCCGGCACGCTCGAGACCTGTGAGACCATCCGCGCCCGCGGAATGAAGATCGGTTCCACGACCGGTTACACTTCCGAGATGATGGCCATCCTGCAGGCCGAGGCCAGGAAGCGCGGTTACGAACCCGACAGTACCGTGTGCGCAAGCGAGGTGCCGGCGGGTCGTCCGGAACCCTGGATGTGCCTGGAAAACGCCAAGCGGCTCGGCATCCATCCCATGGAGGCACTCGTGAAGGTGGACGACACCCTGCCCGGCATCGAGGAAGGCCTGAACGCCGGGATGTGGTCGGTGGGACTCGCACGGACCGGCAATGAGATTGGGTTGAATGACCAGGAGATCAATGCCCTGGCCCCGGAGGACTACCAGCGCCGGATCGGGCGTGCGCGACGCCGCATGGCGCAGGTGGGCGCCCACTATGTCATCGACGGCATTGCCGACCTCGTGCCGGTGCTGGACGACATCAACAACCGCCTGGCCGCCGGCGAACGCCCCTGATGGCCGTAGCCGCGGACGTTAGTCCACGCAAATCTCCCCCGGCGCCGCAGCGGCGAACCGGCATTCGCCGACCATTCGACGCAGGCGGGTAGCGATCAGCCTGCTTCCGGCGAACACCCGTTCGTCGCACGCCGATAGGAGGCGGCTGCGATGGGGCCGCGAACGTCAGTTCGCCGGCTTGCCGCCGTCCCGGGGGTGACGCGGCTCGAGTGCCGCCGCGTCGAACATGCGTTTGGCCTTGGTGCAGGCGTCATAGGGATCGGGGATTTCCCAGGCGTCCACCATGGCCCAGCCCCGCCAGCCGCCTTCGCGCAGGATGCGCAGCGATTCGGTGAGGTGCGCGTGGCCATCACCCGCGGGGAGGTGCTTCGAGGTTCCGCCGTCGCGCAACGTGCCGTCGGTGTCGGTAAAATGCAGATAACCGATGTTTTCCAGGCCGACGCGTTGAAGCAGTTCGTGGGGGCGGCCGGTGGAACCGTTCATCAGGTCGTAGTGGCTCGGATCGTAGATCACCTTGAGTGCCGGGTGATCGGCCTCGCGATGGATGCGAAGGAGGTGTTCGGCCGTGTTGAAGACAAACGGCGGCTCGATCTCAAACGCGGCAATCAGGCCGTGATCCGCCGCGATCCTTCCTGCCTCGCGAAAGGACCCCGCCAGGCGGTCGAGGGCTTCGTCGAGGGATTGCCCGCGCAACCCGCCGCCCGGCCAAAGCCCGATGCAGTCGCAGCCGAGTTGACGTGCCAGTTGCACGCGGTCACGAAACTCGTCCAGCCATTGTTGGCGGGCTTCGGACTCCGGGGCGAAGGCGCCACCGGCACCGAGTTGGAGGGAGAACACCCGCAGGCCGAAACCGTCGTACAACCGCTTCAACGCGCGAATGCGGGCCGCTTCTTCGGCTGCCGGGTAGTCGCCCATCGGCCAGCCCTGGACCAGTTCGATGCCGTCGAACTCCTCGTGGCGGGCGAAATCGAGTACCTCCCAGATCGGGTAGGTCCTGCCGTACTTGCGGCCGGCGGACTCGAAACCGTTCAGACCGACGGCGGTTTTCCAGAGCGGATTGCGGGTGGAGTCCGGCCGGGCGAGGGGAGCGACGACCGCAGCGGCGGCACTGGCGAGCAAACGGGACAGGGCGCTTCGGCGGGAACAGACGGTTCCGGATCCAGCCGTGGGAGGGCAGGGTGCGTTCATGGTCTGGAAGCTGCGCCGAGAGTCTCCGTACTGTCAAACCCGCACGTAGATCTTGCGGCGGTCGAGCCACCAGCAGAGGCTGATTGCGAGCAGGATTCCGGCGACGGACAGGACCACCTCCCCCAGGCCGGTGGCCTGGTGGTTGAACCACTCCTCGACCGGCCCGCCGAGGACACGCGCGGCGATGTCGTCGAACTTCAGCAGGTTGCCGAGCATGTAGATGGTGATGGGATTCAGTCCGATCCAGACGAACGGTTGGGCCCACAACTTCCATCCGCGCACATCGATGATCCAGTAGAACGTGGCGAGGAACATCGCGCTGCAACCGCCGGCGACGAGGACGTAGGAGCTGGTCCAGAGCTTCTTGATGATGGGGAACTGGAGTCCCCACAACGCGCCGAGAGCCACACCCGCGAGCCCGGCTCCGGCCAGCCAGGCGGCCTTGCGGCCCGGGGTACCCTTCGGATCCTGGAGCAGCAGCCCGGCAAACACCCCCAACAAGCAGGTGCAGATGGCTGGCAACGTGCTCAACAGCCCCTCGGGATCGTGGTCGCCGTCCCATTTGCGCCACGGCAGATAGTGGGCGTCGATCCAGTTGGCGAGATTCTTCCCTTCCTCGAAATGACCCGCACCGACCCCGGGCACCGGCACCAAGGCCATCAGCGCCCAGTAACCAAGCAGAAGACCCACGCACCAGATCACCAGACCGCGCGGTTTGAAGAACAGGAACAACAGACTCGCGGCCCCGTAGCAAAGGGCGATTCGCTGGAGCACCCCAAGCAGCCGGATGCTTTCCCAACCGTTCTCCCAGCCGTGATAGTAGAAGATGCCCAGGAGATAGAGGATGACAGTGCGCCGAATCACCCGGCCGACCGCGGCGGTCCGCCCTTCCCGTTCCTGGAGTTTGGTGAGCGAAAACACCAGCGAAACCCCGACGATGAAGACGAACATCGGGAAGATGAGGTCGTAGAAGCGAAAGCCCTGCCAGTCCACGTGGTTGAGTTGGGTGCCGAGAACGCCCACGACTCCCTTTGGTTCCATCTGGGAAAGGGCGTGCCCGATGGAGTCGCCGCCCATGATCCAGAGCATGTCGAAGCCGCGCAGGGCATCAAGCGACATGAGGCGCAAACCGGACTTCGCCGCGGGTTCCACCGAGGGTGTGGTGTCGTCTTTCATCTTATGGCGGCGCGCAGACTAGACTGGGTGGGGACGGCGGCGCCAGCACCGTTTGGGCCACCGTTTGGGCCTCGGAGGAGGCCGGCGTGTTCCCGGCTGTCCTTTCACGCGCGACCTCGGCGGTCTGCCGCTCACTACCGGAAGCTGTTCCAGACTTCCGGGACGGCCACCCACATTCCCGGGCGTTTCGGGTTGGCGTCATAGTCAGCCTGGACCCAGACCTGCCTTTTGTTCAACACCTGCGCGTGACCGTCGTAGAAGGCCAGGCCTGCGCCTTCGGCGTGGCGGTAGAGCACCGGCCCGCCGCAACCGGCGTTCTTGTAGTCCTGGACGCTGCCGGTCATGCCGAGTTTGTCCCAACCCTTGGTGTGGTTGGCGCCCTTCCACTGGGACCACCAGTCGTGACCGTCATGAAAGACGAGGCTCTCTGAAGGGGAGCGAATGGCGGAGAGCTTGTGCCCGGCATGGTCGGCACTGGCGAGCGCCCAGCTCCGTCCGTCGGAGGGATACCAGTCCTCGAAATTGTAGCTGTAACTGGTGAGGGTGCCGCGGTTCTCGCTGTTGGGCCTGGTGGGGTCGTTGGCGTAGGCGAAGTTGCGCGGATCCCAGATGGCTTTGTCGGCGGGACACCGGTATTCAATTGGCGTCTGGACCGTGGAATTGGCGTTGTCCGAGTAGCCGATGGTTTCGCGAAACGGCACGTTGGCCATCCAGAGCGTGGTGGTGCCGTCACGGTTGAGCTGGATCAGGGGGACCGCGTTGTCCTCGTAGTCGCCGGCATAGAGGCTGTTGGCCATGGAGAACTGGCGGAGGTTGTTCAGGCACGCGGCTTTGTAGCTGGCCTGCTTGGCCTTCGCGAGCGCCGGCAGCAGCATGCCGGCCAGAATGGCGATGATTGCCACCACGACGAGCAGTTCGATCAGGGTGAATGCGGGTCCCGACACGACGGAGGGAGGGAGGCTCGGGGCGTGCGGCCGCCGTCGCTGTCGTGGCCAACTCGGGTTCGTGATCATGGAGGCAGACTATCGCCCATCGCCCCACTGCGACAAGCGTGCGAGGCCCCGGTGTGCGAGGCCCCGGTTGCCTGGAGGGGCGCAGGGCAGGGAGGGGATTGGCTGGACTTTCAGCGGGGGAGAGCCATCTTCTCGATCCGTCATGAAAACTCCCCCGAATCGCGTTTCCGCCACCGCATTGCCCCGACGGTTTGCCCCGTTGTGGTCGGGTTGCCTGGCGCTCGCGGCGGGGTGGGCGCTTGAAGCCGCCGCTCGTCCGAACATCCTGTTCCTCGCGGTGGATGATCTCCGGCCGCAGCTCGGCTGCTATGGCAATCAATTGGTGAAGTCGCCGAACATCGATCGCCTGGCGGCGTCGGGGATGGTCTTCGAGCGGGCCTACTGCCAGGTGCCGGTCTGCGGGGCGTCGCGCGCCAGCCTGTTGACCGGCATGCGTCCCACGCGGACCCGGTTTGTCACTTTCGACACCCGGGCGGACCAGGATGCGCCGGGAGTGACGACCCTGCCTGCGTATTTCCGCGATCACGGCTACACGACCTTGTCCCTGGGGAAGGTGTTCCACCACCGGAACGATGCGCCGGAAAGCTGGAGCGAGCCGGCCTGGCGGCCGAAGGTGATCGATGGCAACTGGCGGGATTACGCCGGCGAGGCGAATCGGGTCGCGGCCCGGGAGAACGACGGGAAGGGGCCGCCTTTCGAGAACGCCGATGTGCCGGACGAGACCTATGCCGACGGCAGGATCGCCGCGCGGGCGGTTGCGGAGTTGGAGCGGTTGAAGCAGTCGGGAACCCCTTTCTTCCTCGCTGCCGGCTTTCTCAAGCCACACCTGCCGTTCAACGCCCCGAAGCGCTACTGGGATCTCTACGATGCGCGGACGATGCGGCTGCCTGCCAATTACCATCCGCCGGACGATGTTCCCGCGCAGGCGATGCACAACTGGGGCGAATTGCGGGGCTACGCGACGGTGCCCGCCAGGGGGGCGGTGTCGGACGAGATGGCGCGTACCTTGATCCATGGCTATCACGCCTGTGTGAGCTACACCGACGCACAGATCGGGAAGGTGTTGGACGCGGTGGAGCGGCTTGGTCTGAGCGAAAACACGATTGTTGTCCTGTGGGGGGATCACGGCTGGAACCTGGGGGAGCACACGCTCTGGTGCAAACACTGCAATTTCGACAACGCCCTGCACGTCCCGCTGATTCTGCGGGCGCCGGGAGTTCCGGGTGGTCGCCGGACCCGGGCGCTGGTGGAGTTTGTGGACATTTACCCGTCGCTTTGCGAACTGGCCGGGCTGCCCTGGCCCCGGCATCTTGAGGGCACGAGTTTCAGACCGTTGTTGGACGATCCCACACGACCTTGGAAGACGGCCGTCTTCAGTCGATGGGGTGCCGGCGATTCCATCAGGACCGACACCCACCTTTTCACGGAGTGGCGGGATCGGAACGGGGCGATTGTAGCCCGGATGCTCTATGACCACCGCAGTGACGCGGCGGAGAACCACAATCTCGGGGTTCGTCCGGAAAGCCGCCCATTGCTGCAGGGGCTATCCCGGCAACTGCAGGCTGGCTGGCAGGTTGCCCGCCCGTTCATCTCGGCAACCGACTCCGTTCAAATGCGTTAGCGAGGTTCCACGCCCGGTTTGGGCACGTTGGAAATGCCTCCTGCAGCTTGACGGTCCGTAACGTGGTTGTTACGCTTCTGTCCGTCGAGATGAGTGCAAGAGCAGGGTCCGGTGCGGCTGCTGCTCTTTTGCTTGAACGCGGCGGCATGGGCCGCCGATGCAATCGGTGAATTTCCCAACCCGCATCACGCCGTGGATTTGAAGGATATCAAGGTCATCATCGACCTGATGAAGAAGAACTCCCTTTCCGAGTTCGAACTCGAGAAGGAAGGCTTCAAGATCAAGCTCAAGCGCGGAGGTGCCTCCGTCGTGTCGGCGGGTGTGCCCGTCGACTGGCCGGTGGTGCCGGCGGCCCCGCCGGCGGTGGCCGTGCCGGCAGCACCGGCGCCCGCCGTTCCGGTCCCGGCCCCGAAGCCGACGGACGAGGAGTTGATCAAGTCGCCGATGATCGGGACCTTCTACCGGGCTCCGGCCCCGGATGCCTCGGCCTACGTGGAGGTCGGCGCGGAGGTCAATCCCGAGTCGGTGGTCTGCATCATCGAAGCCATGAAGGTGATGAACGAGATCAAGGCGGAGGCCCCCGGTGTGATCGTCGAAGTCATCGCCGAAAACGGCAAGCCGGTCGAATTCGGTCAGCCGCTCTTCAAGATCCGCCCGGCTTGATGCACGTCCATCCCGCTCGTCAAAACCCCAGCGCGGTCCGGGTGTTCCCGGAAGCGCCCCGCCCCCGCCACGATGTTTGAGAAGATCCTGATTGCCAACCGGGGGGAGATTGCCGTGCGGGTGATCCGCACGTGCAAGGAGATGGGCATCAAGACCGTGGCGGTCTACTCGGAGGCCGACGCGAACTCCATGCACGTGCAGATGGCTGACGAGGCGGTTTGCATTGGTCCGGCCTCAAGTTCCGAAAGCTACCTGCGCGTGGACCGGTTGATCAGCGCGGCGGAGATCACCGATGTCGACGCCATTCACCCGGGCTACGGCTTTCTGTCGGAGAATGCCCAATTCGCCGACATCTGCGAGAGCTGCAACATCAAGTTCATCGGCCCCAGCGCCAAGGCGATGAACGCGTTGCATGACAAGGCGGCAAGCCGCGAACTGGCGAAGAAAGCCGGCGTGCCGATTCCTCCCGGTTCGGACGGCATCCTCGAGAACGAGACGGACGCGGTCGCCGTCGCCAAGAAGATCGGCT
Source organism: Verrucomicrobiales bacterium (assembly GCA_024233215.1). Classification (GTDB taxonomy): domain Bacteria; phylum Verrucomicrobiota; class Verrucomicrobiia; order Limisphaerales; family J093; genus J093. Next base: position 173,547 of record JACKPW010000001.1, read on the forward strand.
ATCCGGTGCTGCTGAAGGCGGTGGCCGGCGGGGGTGGGCGGGGGATGCGGGTGGTGCACAACGACATTTCGCTGAAGAAGGGCTTCCACATGGCCCGGGCGGAGGCCGAGAAGGCGTTTGGCAATGCGGGCGTCTACCTGGAGAAATACTTCGAGAACCCCCATCACATTGAGTTCCAGATCATGGGGGACGGCCGGGGCAACATCATCCACCTGGGTGAACGGGACTGCTCGATCCAGCGCCGGCACCAGAAGTTGGTGGAGGAGACGCCCTCGCCGCTCATCGACAATCGCTTCAAGGATCTGCGACGGAAGATGGGGAAGGCGGCCATCCGCATCGCCCACACGGCCGGCTATACCAACGCCGGCACGGTGGAGTTCATCGTGGACGATGCCGGATCCTTCTATTTCCTGGAGGTCAACAAGCGCATCCAGGTGGAGCATCCGGTGACTGAGGAGGTGACCGCGACCGATCTCATCCGGTTGCAGATTCTCGTGGCGGCCGGTGAGAGTCCAAAACTTTCCCAGGGCGGCATCCGGTTCCGTGGGCACTCCATCGAGTGCCGCATCAATGCGGAGGATCCGTATGACAACTTCCGCCCCTGCCCGGGCCGGGTGGAGATGTATTATCCGCCGGGCGGACGCGGGGTGCGGGTGGAAAGCCACATTTACTCGGGGTATGTGATCCCGCCGACCTACGATTCGATGATCGGCAAGTTGATCGCGACGGGCCGGGATCGCACGGCCGCGATGAACCGTATGAGCCGGGCCTTGGGGGAGTTCATGATCACGGGAATCAAGACCACCATTCCCTTCCTGCAAACCATCATGCAGGATCCGGATTTCCGCCGGGGAACCTACTCCACCGGTTTCATCGAAGAGCTTCAAAGGCGCGGCAACCCATAGATCACTCTCCCCTGGTGGCCCTTTCATGAGCGAGTCCGTCCCCCCCTCAACCGTCGGCCACCTGTGTTGCGGGGCGCCGAATCCCGGTCATCCCCGCCATTACTGTGGTCTGTTCGGGGTGTTCAACCACGAGCAGGCCCCGGAACTCACCTACTACGGCCTCTATGCCCTGCAGCATCGTGGGCAGGAGAGCGCCGGCATTGTCGCGTGTGACGACGACGGCCAGTTTCGAGTGCACCGGGGCATGGGACTGGTGCCGCAGGTCTTCTCCGAGGAGCGGCTGAAGGGGTTGAACGGGCGGATGGCAATCGGGCACACCCGCTACTCCACCACCGGTTCCTCCCATCTCCGGAACGCGCAGCCCCTCACGGTGGATTGCTCCCGCGGCCAGATCGCCATCGCCCACAATGGCAATCTCACAAACGCCGCCCAGCTTCGCGCCGAGTTGGAGGAACGGGGTTCGATCTTCCAGACCACGGTGGACAGCGAGATCATCGTGCATTTGCTGGCCCAGCCGGGTCCTCCCGGCGATTCCACGCTGGTCCAGAGCATCCGCCGGATCGAGGGGGCCTATTCGCTGCTCCTCATGACCACGAACGAGTTGATCGGGGTGCGCGATCCCCACGGATTCCGCCCGCTCTCCCTCGGACGGCTGAAGGATGGCTGGGTGCTGGCCAGTGAAACGTGCGCCTTCGACCTCATCCAGGCCGACTTCGTCCGTGACGTCGATCCCGGCGAGGCGGTGATCATCGACCGGGACGGTGTCCGGAGCATTCAGATCTTTCCGGAGCATCGGCGCCGGGCTTTCTGCATCTTCGAGTATGTCTATTTCGCCCGGCCGGACAGTGCGATTTCGGGTCGAAATGTGCACCAGGTGCGGGTTGCCATGGGGCGTCAACTGGCGAAGGAACAGCCACGGGAGGCCGACCTTGTCGTGCCGGTGCCGGACAGTGGCAACTGTGCCGCGTTGGGCTACTCCCTGCAGTCGGGCATCCCCTTCGAGATGGCGTTCGTTCGGAATCACTACGTGGGTCGGAGCTTCCTGCAGCCGACGCAACTGATTCGGGATTTCAATGTGCGGGTGAAGCTGAACCTGATCGGCGACCTGGTCCGGGGCAAACGGGTGATCATCGTGGATGACTCCATCGTTCGCGGCACCACCTGCCAGACGCGCGTGAACAACCTGAAGGAGGCCGGTGCGCGGGAAGTGCATGTCATGGTGAGCTGCCCTCCGCACCAACATCCGTGTGTCTACGGCATCGATTTTCCCGAACGGGACAAGCTGATGGCCGCCCGGTACTCGCTGGACCAAATCCGGGATTATCTCAACGCGGATTCCCTGGCGTATCTCTCCCAGGAAGGAATGGTGGAGGCCACCGGACTGTCGCCCGATTCCTTCTGCATGGCGTGTTACGACGGCGATTACCCGGTGCCGTATGACGCCTCACTGGACAAGCACATCATGGAGTCGCGGCGGGCGCGGGTGCAGACCCTGGGCGAGGGGTTGGCGGAGGACACCCGCCAACAGCGGCTGTTCTAGTCAGCCCCCCGGCTGGCGGGTGAACGCGGCGATGGGTTTCTTGAAGCCCGCTGCCTTCACGGCATCCATGGCGCCAACCACCTTGCCCCACGGTGCGTCCGTGTCCGCGCGCAGGGAGATGTCCGCCTCGGGACGCGAACCCGCGAGTGCCTGCAGGCGGTTTCCGAGTTCCTCCAGCGTCACCGCGGCGTCCTGGTAGAAGAAATGGGGTTCGGTGGGGGCGACGGTGATGACAACCGTTTCCTCCGCCGCCGCGCCTGCCCGTCCCTGTCGGGATTCCGGCAGGGTCAGCTTGATGGTGGGCTGGGTCTTGAACGTGCTGGTGGCCATCATGAACACGAGCAACACCAGCAGAATGTCGATCAAGGGGACGATGATGACCGCGGGCGGTTGGCGGCGTTTGCGCTCGTAGAAACGCATGGTCTCAGCCTGCCTCCTCCGCGTCATGGCGGGAGTCGTGTCCCCCGCGCGTGGACCTGCGTCGTCCGTCGGTCCCGGCCTGCCGATAGAGGCGCCGCAACAGGTCGTCCAGCAGGTTTTCCAGTTCCACAGCCAGCGTTTCCACCTTCTTTGTGAAGTAGCTCCAGGCCACCAAAGAGGGGATGGCAATGAGCAACCCCATCATGGTGGTGTTGAGGGCGATTGCGATGCCGCGGGCCAGGACCGCATTGTCGCTGACGCCGGCGGCGCCCAGGTCCCCGAAGAGGGTCATCAAACCGTGAATCGTGCCCAGCAGACCCAGCAACGGGGCGATGCCCACCACCACTTCCAGCACCACGAGCCCCCGTTCCAGGGACACGATTTCCTGACGGGCGCGGGTCTGGAGGGCGTTGGCGTTGTCGTTCTTGGGCCAGGCCAGATGGGACATCGCGGTGCTGACCAGACGGCTCAATGTCGACGGCCCCTTTTCACAGGTGCTCTGGACAAGGGGCAGATCCTCGCGACCCCGGCATTCAGCCAGCAGCGTTTCGAGCTCGGCCGGCACCACCTTTTGCCGGCGCAACGCCAGTCCGCGTTCGATGATGAATGTCACGCTGACCAACGAGGTCAGCAACAGCAGCAACATGAAAGGCCCACCGGCCAGCAAGAATTCCCACATCTTAAGTCTCCATCTCCATCTCTCGGACCACTCGCATCGCTCAATAGTAGAAAGTAAACCGGATGTCCCGGTAATCCGCCCCCACCAACCGCACCAAGTCCGGCGGCCACTCGGCATAGGGCGACGGCTTGGTCAGGGCATACTGGCAGATCGTCGTGTAGATCTCGCCCACGTCGCTGTCCTCCACCGTCAGGTTGGTGATCCGACCCTCCCGGGTCAGACGGAACTTCAGGATCACGCGGCCCACCCGGTCCAGGCTGTAACGCTGTTCGTTCAGCAACTGGTACCAACATTCCTGGACGGCCGCGACAAAGACCCGGTCGTAATCCCCCAAGGGGCTGGCCTGCACCGCGAGCGAGGATTCGATGGAAAACCGTTTCACGCCGCCGTCCTGCTTCAACTTCCGACCCACCATCGCGCTGTCGGGGTTCAATCCCAGGCGCGCATAGGCTTCCGCCAGCGTACGGGGTCGCGGTCGGGGTTCCGGGGTCTGCCGATGGGGCAGGCCGGGGGTCATCTGGGTGCTCAGCACGGGTCTGGGTTGCGCCATCGCGAGGTCGCCCGGAGCGGGCTCTGGTTCGGACGGCGGGTCGGCGGCAACTTCCGGGGGGGAATCGGGTTCCGGGGCCGGTTCCATCGCGGGGGCCGGCTCGAACTCCCGGGGGGAGGGCGATTCAGGTGCCGGCTCGGGGGGCGGCTGAAGGTCCTGGGGGGCCGGTTCCTCCGGGGCAGTTTGGAGTGGCTGGGCGGCGCTGGCCCGCTCGCTGTCTGCGGTTTTGAGCACCCGGTCCTGCTCGCCTTCGAGTTTGGGATCGGCGGTGTCGCGTTGCGGGTCCGGGTTCGCGGCCTGGGAACTCACCGCGGAATAGTAGGGGGTGTCGGGTGGGGTGTCCGGGCTGGCCTGCGAGGGGTCGACGTCCACGAACATCACCGGCAGGGTCCGTTCCCGTTCCTCCCGCAGCTGTTCCAGTTCCTGCAACCGGGCCTCCCGGGAGTAGACCGCGGCGGGCACATCGAGCAGGCGGCCGAGCCAGGCCAGGGGACTGGAATCCCACCAACCCAGGCGGCTGCCGGTTTCCCCCACGCCGAAGCCCAGCGCGTGAAGCAGCACGGAAAGCAGGAACGCGCGCGCGACCGAACCGGTCGCCCGCTCAAAATCCCACCCCGTTGTGTTCGCCTTCGCCACGACGCCTGAGGATGCCGCAGCGGTTTGGACGCGGCAATGGCAAGTTGGGTTCAACCGCAAAGGGGATTGTCGGGCGGGGGGCTCCCGCGGCACCCTCTCCCCGCCATGCCTGACGCCGCACCGCCGCCGCCCGTGTTGCAGGCCCGGAGACTGTCGAAGTCGTTCCCGGGAGTGCAGGCGCTGGACGGGGTGGACCTGGACGTGTTTCCCGGCGAGGTTCATGCCCTGATGGGGGAGAACGGCGCCGGCAAGTCCACCCTGATGAAGGTTCTCGCGGGCCTGTGCGCGCCCGATTCCGGGACGCTTCGTTTTGCCGGCCGCGAAGTGACGATTCCGAATCCCCACGCCGCGGCGCAACTGGGCATCGGCATGATCCATCAGGAACTCATGGCGTTTCCCGATCTCACCGTGGCCGAAAACCTGCTGATGGGGGCGGAGCCCATCGCCCGGTTTCCCGGCTGGGTGGATCGGACCCGGCTGAAGTCCGCCGCCGCCGGCGCCCTCGGTCGCCTCGGGACCCGTCTGGATCCCGGCGCCCGCATGGGTGACCTGACGGTGGCGCAAATGCAGACGGTGGAAATCGCCCGGGCACTGGCGCGGGCGGCGCGGGTCCTGATCATGGACGAGCCCACGTCCGCGCTCTCCGATCATGAGGCGGAGGCGTTGTTCCGGGCGATCTCGGAACTGCGTGGGCAGGGGCTGGCAATCCTCTACATCTCCCATCGCATGGCGGAGGTGTTCCGTCTGGCCGACCGGGTGACCGTGCTGCGGGATGGGCGTGTGGCCGGCACGGATCCGATTGCCCGGGTCAACGAGGCGGCCCTGATCCGGTTGATGGTGGGGCGTGAATTGCCCGGTGCCCGGCCCCGATCGGGGTGTGGAGGCGGCCAGGAAGTGCTGCGGGTCAACGGCCTCACGCGATTACCGGCATTTGCCGGAGTCGGTTTCACGCTGCGGCGCGGGGAGGTGCTGGGATTGGCGGGGCTCATGGGGGCCGGGCGCACGCAGGTTCTGGACGCGATTGCCGGGTTGGTCCCCGCCGGCTCGGGGGAGATTCATCTGCTCGGCAGACCGGTGCGAATCCGGCGGCCGGCGGACGCGCAGCGACACGGCATTGCCCTGGTGACCGAGGACCGAAGGGCGTCGGGCCTGGTGCCGCGGATGTCCGTGGCGGCGAATCTGACTCTGGCCAGTCTGCGCCGGTGCTGCCGGGCGGGGATCATCAGCGCGCGGCGCGAGGCGGCGGTCGCCGAGGAGCAGATTGCGCGTTTCAGAATTCGGACCGCGGACCGGCATCAACCCGTGGAGGGCCTGAGTGGCGGCAACCAGCAGAAGGTGGTGCTCGCAAAGGCCCTGTTGACGCGGCCCCGGATCCTGCTGCTGGATGAACCGACGCGCGGCATCGATGTCGCGGCCAAGGCGGAGGTGCATGAACTGATCACCCGCCTTGCCGGCGAGGGGCTCGCGATTCTGCTGGTCTCTTCCGAACTCCCCGAACTGCTGCGCCTGTGTGACCGGTTGCTCGTGCTGCGCGAGGGGACGGTCAGCGGTGAACTCAATCCCCGGGACGCCTCCCCGGAAGAGATCCTCCGGCTTGCGATGCCGGTCGACCCGGACTCCGCCCCCACACCGTCTCCATGAGCAACCCCACCCAACCCTGTCCGGTCCTCCAGGGCGGTCAACGGTCCTGGGCGGCGCGGTACGGCCTCGTGATCGCCCTGTTGATTCTCGGCGGGGCGCTGGCCATTCGCCTGCCCACTTTTTTCACCGGCACCAACCTCCTCATTGTGGCGCGCCAGATTTCCATCAACGGGATTCTGGCGGTGGGCGTGACATTCGTGCTGTTGACGGGTGGGGTCGATCTGTCGCTGGGATCGGTGGTGGCCCTCGCCGGTGTGGTGGCGGCGGGTTTCGCCCATCCGGGGGATTGGCCGCTGGTGGTGCCTGTGGCGATGGGTCTTTTGGCCGGGACCCTGTGTGGTGCTGCCAATGGCCTGCTGGTCACGCGGGGACGGGTGGCGCCGTTCATCGTCACGCTGGGCATGATGACCGCGGCGCGCGGTCTGGCCCTGGTATTGAGCGGAGGCCGGCCGGTGTCGAACCTCAGCCCGGAGTTTACGGCCATCGGCAGTGCGAGCGTGGTGGGGATTCCCGTTCCCGTCCTGGTTTTCTCGGCGGTGGCTGCCCTGTCGGCGGTCTTCCTGAACCACTTTCGCCCCGGTCGCTACATCTATGCCGTGGGGGGGAATGCCGAGGCGGCGCGGGCTTCCGGCATCAACGTTCACGGGGTGAAGCTACTGTCCTACATGGTTTGCGGGGCGATGGCGGGGTTGGCCGGGATCGTGCTGGCGGCCCGCACCACGACGGGTCAGCCCAACGCCGGTGTGGGCTACGAGTTGGACGCCATTGCGGCCGTGGTGATCGGTGGTACCAGCCTGTCCGGAGGGGTGGGTGGGGTGAAGGGCACCGTGCTGGGTGCGCTGCTCATGGGGGTGATCAGCAGTGGCCTGGATCAGTTGAACGTCTCCGCCTACTACCAGCAAATCATCAAGGGCCTGATCATCGTCGCTGCGGTCTGGCTCGACAGCCGCGGGAAGAAGTAGGCTGGCGCCATGCAAATCATGAACGCAATGACTCGTCAATGCTGGCTCGGACTCATGGTAACGGCAGTCCTCGCCCTCGGGCTCGCCGGTTGTCGGCCGGCGGAATCCACGGGGGAGCAGGTTGGAGGCGCCGCCGACCGCCCCGTCATCGGGGTCACCCTGCTGAACCTCTCCTCCGAGTTCATCGTCATGCTGGACGACGCCCTCCAGGCGAAGGCGAAGGAACTTGGGGTCGAACTCATCGTCAACGATGCCCAGCGCAGCCCGGAACGACAGATCCAGCAGGTCGAGAGCTTCGTTGCCCGCAAGGTCGATGCCATCATCCTGAACCCCTGCGAGGTGGAGGCCAGTTCACCGGCGGTGGACCGGGCGAAGGAGGCGGGAATCCCCATCGTCAACGTGAATTCCGAGACCCGCAGTACCCCGGACGCCTTTGTCGGATCCCGCGACGAGGAGTCCGCCCGCCTGGCAATGGGGTACCTGGCCGACCGGCTTGGCGGAAAGGGGAACCTCGTGATGATCCAGGGCTATATGGGACAAGCCGCCCAACTGAAACGCGACCAGGGCGCGCGCGAAGTGCTGGCCGCGCACTCTGGGTTGACGTTGCTGGCGGAGCAGACGGCGGAGTGGGACCGCGCCAAGGCCATGAGCCTCATGGAAAACTGGATTCAGTCCCACGGCGATCGCATCCAGGCCGTGTTCGCCCAGAACGACGAGATGGCCATGGGCGCGCTCATCGCACTGGAACAGGCGGGGATGAAGGACAAGGTGCGGGTGGCCGGGGTGGATGCCATCGCCGATGCGTTGCAGGCCGTCAAGGCGGGAAGGTTGGATGCCACCGTGTTCCAGGACGCGCGGGGGCAGGCCGGCGCCGCGCTTGAGACAGCTGTTGCCCTTGCCCGGGGAGAAGCTGTGGAGCGCGAAAATTACATCCCGTTCCAGTTGGTGACCCGGGACAACGTCGACCGGTTTCTGAAGCCATAAACGCGAGCCGGTTGGATAATGAATTAGGATAGCGCATGGGTGGTTAGATGGCCTGCTTGTGGCCGGTAGGGGTGAATTCTGTCTTGTCGTCCCCGGGGTGGTGGTGAGACAGTTCCCGGCGAAGCCTTGGCCATCCTGCCCAAAGGGTCATTTGCGGTGCTATGCCGTCGATGTCCGGGCATCGTTGGGGGGAGGCGATGGACGATTGGCACCGGAGCAATTTTGAGGAACCCATGAAACGTCTGCTTACACTTCTGGTCTGTACCCTTGGGCTTGCCGCGCTGTCCGCCATTCCGGCCCATTCGCAGGGCTCGGTGGTCTTTGCCACCAAGATGTCGGGCTCCGGGATCAACGCGCCCGTTTATGCGGAGGACGGAGTGACCAAGCTCGAGGGCCCGGCCCACGTGGCCAGGCTTTACGCGGGGCGCACCGTTGATGCGTTGGCTCCCGTCGGTTCCGTGGAGGCGTTCGGGTCCGGCAAGTATGCGGGTTACATTCTGCCCGTGGTCGTTTCGGTACCGGGGGCCCCTCATGGCACTCGTGTTTACGTGCAGGTCCGGGCCTGGGAACTGGCCTACGGCGCGTCGTATGAGACCGCCCTCGCGGCGGGCGGACCGACAGGCAAGTCCGCGGTGCTTTCGGTGGTGGTGACGGAACCTCCCGCCGTGCCGCCGGATCTGGTGGGGCTGCAGTCCTTTGCCCTGACGCGGGGCTCGCCAATCGAGATCCTCCAGGCACCGGTTGGGCAGACTGTGGCGGTGGGCGCCCCCGTGGAACTCTCGGTCGTGGCCGGAGGCGATGCGCCGATTGGCTACCAGTGGCTCAAGGACGGCTGGCCGTTGCTGGGCGCGACCGGCGCCGTGCTTCGGATACCGTCCGCCACACCCGCGGATTCCGGCGCCTACGCGGTGGAGGTAAGCAACCCGCTCGGCAGCGTTCGGACCACGCCGGTTCCAGTGGTGGTGCTGCAGCCGCCGGCGATTGTGACGGCGCCCCTGCCGCAGACCGTGATTGCGGGAGGCGAACTGGTGTTGAGCGTCTCTGCCAGCGGCAGCGGTCTCAGTTATCAATGGTTGTTCAATGGAGCGGTGATCCCCGGAGCCAGTCAGCCGACCCTGCAACTGGGGGCGGTGGGGCCGGCGCAGGCGGGGTCGTATCAGGTAGAGGTGAGCAATGCGTTGGGCTCGGTTCGGAGCGACCCGGTGTTGGTGGCGGTGCACTACACGGTGACGATTCTGGCTGGGGCCGGGGGATGGGCTGGGTTGACGCCGGACCTGGCGTCGTATGCGCCGGGGAGCGTGGTGGAGATCCGGCCGTTGGCGGATGAGGGATTCATTTTTGTGGGTTGGTCGGGGGATGCGGAGGGGACGGCGGATCCGCTGGTGATGAGTGTGAACGGGCATTTGACGGTGGAGGCTGGGTTCTGGCCGGTGAACGGGACGGTGTGGTTCAACAATCGGGCGTTGGCGTCGGGGGTGGATGCGCCGGTGTATGACGAGGATGGGGTGACGAAGCTGGAAGGGGAAGAATATGGGGCACAGTTGTATGGGGGAGCGACGGCGGAGACGTTGGCGCCGGTGGGACCGGTGGTGAGTTTTCGGACGGGGGTTGCGGCGGGGTATATCACGTCGGAGAGGAGTTTGATCCGGGCGGTGCCGCCGGTGTTGCCGGGAGGGTTGGCGTATGTGCAGATGCGGGCGTGGGATCGGACGAAGGGGGAGAGTTATGAGGAGGCGCTGGCGGTGGGAGCGCGGGCGGGGAAATCGGTGGTGCTGGCGATCGTGACCGGGGGCGGGGGATCGCCGCCGGCGGTGCCGGCGGACCTGGTGGGACTGGAGTCCTTTGCGCTGACCCGCGGGGTGCCGGTGCAGATCGTGGAGGCGCCGGAGGGACAGGTGGTGCCGGTGGGAGCGGCGGTGGAACTGGCGGTGGTGGCGACCGGGGATGCCCCGATCAGCTACCAGTGGTACAAGGACGATGAGGCGTTGGCGGGTGAGACGGGGGCGACGCTGGAGATCGCGGCGGCGACGTTGGGGGACGCCGGGATGTATGCGGTGGAAGTGAGCAATCCCTACAGCAGTGTGCGGACGCCGGAGGTGGCGGTGCAGGTGCTGGAGGCGCCTGCGTTGTCGGGGTCGGTGACGGGGCCTTCGGTGGTGCTTGAGGGAGAGGATTTCGACCTGATGGTGACGGCGACGGGGACGGCGCTGCAGTATCAGTGGTATTTCAATGACGGACCGATTCCGGGGGCGGTTGGGTCCACGCTGCACGTTGTCGGGGCGGGCTTGGCGCAGGCGGGGTCGTATCAGGTAGAGGTGGGCAATGCGTTGGGCTCGGTTCGGAGCGACCCGGTGTTGGTGGCGGTGCACTACACGGTGACGATTCTGGCTGGGGCCGGGGGATGGGCTGGGTTGACGCCGGACCTGGCGTCGTATGCGCCGGGGAGCGTGGTGGAGATCCGGCCGTTGGCGGATGAGGGATTCATTTTTGTGGGTTGGTCGGGGGATGCGGAGGGGACGGCGGATCCGCTGGTGATGAGTGTGAACGGGCATTTGACGGTGGAGGCTGGGTTCTGGCCGGTGAACGGGACGGTGTGGTTCAACAATCGGGCGTTGGCGTCGGGGGTGGATGCGCCGGTGTATGACGAGGATGGGGTGACGAAGCTGGAAGGGGAAGAATATGGGGCACAGTTGTATGGGGGAGCGACGGCGGAGACGTTGGCGCCGGTGGGACCGGTGGTGAGTTTTCGGACGGGGGTTGCGGCGGGGTATATCACGTCGGAGAGGAGTTTGATCCGGGCGGTGCCGCCGGTGTTGCCGGGAGGGTTGGCGTATGTGCAGATGCGGGCGTGGGATCGGACGAAGGGGGAGAGTTATGAGGAGGCGCTGGCGGTGGGAGCGCGGGCGGGGAAATCGGTGGTGCTGGCGATCGTGACCGGGGGCGGGGGATCGCCGCCGGCGGTGCCGGCGGACCTGGTGGGACTGGAGTCCTTTGCGCTGACCCGCGGGGTGCCGGTGCAGATCGTGGAGGCGCCGGAGGGACAGGTGGTGCCGGTGGGAGCGGCGGTGGAACTGGCGGTGGTGGCGACCGGGGATGCCCCGATCAGCTACCAGTGGTACAAGGACGATGAGGCGTTGGCGGGTGAGACGGGGGCGACGCTGGAGATCGCGGCGGCGACGTTGGGGGACGCCGGGATGTATGCGGTGGAAGTGAGCAATCCCTACAGCAGTGTGCGGACGCCGGAGGTGGCGGTGCAGGTGCTGGAGGCGCCTGCGTTGTCGGGGTCGGTGACGGGGCCTTCGGTGGTGCTTGAGGGAGAGGATTTCGACCTGATGGTGACGGCGACGGGGACGGCGCTGCAGTATCAGTGGTATTTCAATGACGGACCGATTCCGGGGGCGGTTGGGTCCACGCTGCACGTTGTCGGGGCGGGCTTGGCGCAGGCGGGGTCGTATCAGGTAGAGGTGGGCAATGCGTTGGGCTCGGTTCGGAGCGACCCGGTGTTGGTGGCGGTGCACTACACGGTGACGATTCTGGCTGGGGCCGGGGGATGGGCTGGGTTGACGCCGGACCTGGCGTCGTATGCGCCGGGGAGCGTGGTGGAGATCCGGCCGTTGGCGGATGAGGGATTCATTTTTGTGGGTTGGTCGGGGGATGCGGAGGGGACGGCGGATCCGCTGGTGATGAGTGTGAACGGGCATTTGACGGTGGAGGCTGGGTTCTGGCCGGTGAACGGGACGGTGTGGTTCAACAATCGGGCGTTGGCGTCGGGGGTGGATGCGCCGGTGTATGACGAGGATGGGGTGACGAAGCTGGAAGGGGAAGAATATGGGGCACAGTTGTATGGGGGAGCGACGGCGGAGACGCTGGCGCCGGTGGGACCGGTGGTGAGTTTTCGGACGGGGGTTGCGGCGGGGTATATCACGTCGGAGAGGAGTTTGATCCGGGCGGTGCCGCCGGTGTTGCCGGGAGGGTTGGCGTATGTGCAGATGCGGGCGTGGGATCGGACGAAGGGGGAGAGTTATGAGGAGGCGCTGGCGGTGGGAGCGCGGGCGGGGAAATCGGTGGTGCTGGCGATCGTGACCGGGGGCGGGGGATCGCCGCCGGCGGTGCCGGCGGACCTGGTGGGACTGGAGTCCTTTGCGCTGACCCGCGGGGTGCCGGCTCAAATCGTCGAGTCACCGGAGAATCAGCGGGTGATTCTGGGGACGCCGGCGACTCTTGCCATCGAAATCGCCGGCACGCCACCGCTCGATGTGCAGTGGTTCAAGGACGGCGCGGTCGTGGCAGGTGCCACGGAGGCCGCGTTGACAATTTCATCGGTGACCCTGGAGGATGCCGGGGAGTATTATGCGACGGTGTCCAATCCTTGGGGGAGCGACACAAGCGCGACCGCCACCCTGGAGGTGCTGGTGCCGCCCGCGATTGTCGCTCTCGAACTGAACCCAGAGGTGCTCTACGGATCCCCGCTTACCCTGACGGTGGAAGCCTCGGGAACGATGCCGCTCTCCTATGCCTGGTATCTTGGCCTGTCGGGGGACACGAGCCAGTCGGTGGGCGACGACAGCCCCGCACTCCTGCTGGCCAGTGTCACCGCGCCGGTGCGGGCCTGGGTGCGGGTGAGCAACGAGGCGGGGAGCATTGACAGCGCGACGATCAGCCCGGTGATCACGCGCCACCCGCAATTCATCACCTTTGACCCGCTGGCTGACGTGACGTTTGGTGTGCCGCCGGTCCCCCTTCAGGTCGCCGCAAGCTCCGGCTTGCCGGTGCTCCTGACGGTGACAGGCCCTGCGGCGCTCGAGGACGATCATCTGGTCATCCTCGGAGCCGGTCCGGTGTCGGTGCTGGCGGAACAGCCCGGCAATCCCGAGTACGCTCCAGCCCCGCCCGTGGAGCGGAACTTCCTCGTGGCCAAGGCACCGGCGACGATTGCGCTCGCGGGCTTGGAACAGGTTTACGATGGCACGGAGCGGGTGGTCCTCGCGACGACCGAACCGGCCGGCCTGGCGGTTGAGTTGACGTATGACGGGTTGGCGACGCCGCCGGTGAATGCCGGGGCGTATGCGATTGCCGCGACGATCGTGGAGGCGAACTACTCGGGCACCGCGGAAGGAACGCTGCAGGTGGCGAAGGCCGCGCAGCTGATCACGTTCGGGCCGCTGCCCGATCGGGTGTTTGGAGAAGGACCGGTTCCGGTGTCGGCCACGGCAGACAGCGGTCTGGCGGTGGTGTTGGAAGTCATGTCCGGTCCCGCGACACTGGTGGGTGGGGAGTTGACGTTGGACGGGGCGGGACCGGTGATGCTGCGTGCGAGTCAAGCCGGGGATGCCAATCACGAGGCCGCGGAAGCGACGGCAGGTTTCACAATTGCGAAAGCGCCGGCGACGATTGCGCTGGCGGGATTGGAACAGGTGTATGACGGCACGGAACGGGTGGTCCTCGCGACGACCGAACCGGTCGGCCTGGCGGTTGAGTTGACGTATGACGGGTTGGCGACGCCGCCGGTGAATGCCGGGGCGTATGCGATTGCCGCGACGATCGTGGAGGCGAACTACTCGGGCACCGCGGAAGGAACGCTGCAGGTGGCGATGGCCGCGCAGCTGATCACGTTCGGGCCGCTGCCCGATCGGGTGTTTGGAGAAGGACCGGTTCCGGTGTCGGCCGCGGCGGACAGCGGTCTGGCGGTGGTGTTGGCAGTCATGTCCGGTCCGGCGACGCTGGTGGGTGGGGAGTTGACGTTGGACGGGGCGGGACCGGTGATGCTGCGGGCGAGTCAGGCCGGGGATGCCAATCACGAGCCCGCGGAAGCGACGGCAGGTTTCACGATTGCGAAAGCGCCGGCGACGATTGCGCTCGCGGGCTTGGAACAGGTTTACGATGGCACGGAGCGGGTGGTCCTCGCGACGACCGATCCGGTCGGCCTGGCGGTTGAGTTGACGTATGACGGGTTGGCGACGCCGCCGGTGAACGCCGGGGCGTATGCGATTGCCGCGACGATCGTGGAGGCGAACTACTCGGGCACCGCGGAAGGAACGCTGCAGGTGGCGAAGGCCGCGCAGTTGATCACGTTCGGGCCGCTGCCCGATCGGGTGTTTGGAGAAGGACCGGTTCCGGTGTCGGCCACGGCGGACAGTGGTCTGGCGGTGGTGTTGGCAGTCATGTCCGGTCCGGCGACGTTGGTGGGTGGGGAGTTGACGTTGGACGGGGCGGGGCCGGTGATGCTGCGGGCGAGTCAGGCCGGGGATGCCAATCACGAGCCCGCGGAAGCGACGGCAGGTTTCACGATTGCGAAAGCGCCGGCGACGATTGCGCTGGCGGGGTTGGAACAGGTTTACGATGGCCTGCCAAAGCCGGTGACGGTGCAAACCACGCCGACGGGACTGGCTTGTTCGGTGACCTACAACGGAGCGTCGGATGCGCCGGTCGAAGCGGGAGTCTACGAGGTGGTTGCCACGGTGGTGGACGCGAATTACGAGGGGAGCGCCACGGGAACCCTGACGGTTCTCGCCATGCTCGAGGGCTTTGTCTACGTGGACCTGGATGGCAACGGCGCGAAGGCGGCCACGGAGGTGGGGCTGCCGGGGGTCAGCATTCGGCTTTACGACGCGGAGGGTGAGAACCTCCTGGGCGAGGTGGAGACGGATGATTTCGGCGCGTATGCGTTTGCGGGCCTTGCGTTCGGAACCTACGTCGTCGAGGAGACCGACCCGGAAGGTTATGTCAGCACCACGCCCAACCGCCGCTCGACCATCGTGCAGGACATCAGTCGGCCACGGGTGGATTTCGGCGATCAGCAGGTGGGCACGCTTTCGGGGATGGTGTTTGCCGACACCAACGGCAATGGCCTGGCGGATCCCGATGAAGCGGGGTTGCCGGGGGTTGAGATAGCGATCTCCGGCAGTGGACTCGAGCCGGTCACAACGCTGACCGACGAGTACGGCGCCTATTCCTTCAGCGGATTGCGGCTCTATTCATATGAGGTTCGGGAGACCGATCCGGCGGGTTACACCAGCACGACACCGAATGTGCGCACGGTCAATGTCCGGGCTTGGGGTGCCACGGCGAACTTCGGGGACCGCCTGGCGGGCATCATTAGCGGCACCGCCTTTGTGGACGTGAGTGGCGACGGTTCCAAGGACGGCGCCGAGGTGGGTCTGGGGGGCGTGATCATCCGCCTGGAGGGGGCGGCGGACAGTCTGGAAATGACCACCGGTGGTGACGGGCGGTTCGCTTTCGAACAACTGGCTCCCGGAAGCTACACCGTGTCGCGGGAGCTTCCGCCCGGCTACGCGGATACCACGCCAAGTGAACGGTTGATTACAATTGGCGAGAGCAGTGCCGGCACGGCGGACTTCGGATTACAGCCGCTCGGGCGAATCACCGGCGTGGTGTTCAACGACACCAATGCGAACGGTGTGCGCGATGCCGCGGAGGAAGGGTTGGCCGGGGTGGTGCTGTTCGTGGTGCCGCCGGACGACCAGACCCAGATGCTGCGAACCGGGGCTGATGGCAGCTTTGCCTTCGAACCGTCGCTGGTCGGCGTGCATGGCGTCTGGGAGGTTGACCCTGCCGGCTTCGTCAGCACGACGCCGAACGTACAGCAGGTCAATGTGCGGGGCGGTGCCCCGGCGGTGGCGAACTTCGGAGACCAGGGCGTGGGCCGGGTGGCCGGCGCCGTGTTCAGCGACACCAATGGCAACGGGTTGCAGGACAAGGGAGAGGCCGGCATCGGGGGCGTGGTGGTCCGTTTGATGGGGGGTCTTGAAACGCTCACGGCCCTGACGTCCGGGGACGGTGCCTATACCTTTGTGCAAGTGCTTGCCGGAACCTATCAGGTGCTGGAATACGATCCGCCGGGATTCACCAGCACCACGCCGAATCAGCGCCAGATTGTCCTTACGCCGGGGAACTCGGCCAACGCCAGCTTCGGGGATCAACCTGTCGGCACCATTTCCGGACGTGTGTTCGATGACGCCAACGGCAACGGTCTGCCGGACGCTTCCGAGGTGGGTCTCGCCGGTGTGGCGGTCTCGTTGCACGGCGGTTCGGGTACCGTCAGCACCGTGACCACCGGCGACGGCAGCTACACCTTCTCCGGGGTCACCACGGGCCTTTACACGGTGACCGAGACCGATCCTCCGGGCTATGCCAGCACGACGCTGAATGAACGCACTGTCAACCTGCCCGCCGGGGGCGCGGCCTCGGTGAACTTCGGCGACCAGCCCATGCAGACGATTGTGGGAAGCGTCTTCGAGGATCAGAACGGCAACGGCGTCCAGGATGGCGCGGAACCCGGCATTGCGGATGTCGAGGTGGCGCTCGTGGATTCGAACACCGATTTGGTGCTGGAAACCACGGTGACCTCGGCTGCCGGCGTGTTCCGATTCGAGGATCTGATACCCGGCGATTACACCGTTCGCCAGGTGGTGCCCGAGGGCTACACGCTGGCCTACGTCGCTGGGGGTGGCACCGGAATTGGCCTTGCTGGCGCGGGAAGCGGGGCTGTGGCGGAGCAGTTCCTGACGCTCGACGAAGGCGGGGTGGGCAGCGCGACGTTCCCGACGCTGGTCATCGGCTCGATCACCGGCACGGTGTTCGAGGACGGCAACGGCGATGGTCAGTTCAGCACGGGAGAGCAGGGACTTGCCGGCGTGCTGGTGGAACTGCGCCTCGCCGGGAATCCCGAGGTGGCGCTCTCCACGTTCACCACAGCGGGGGGCACGTTTGTCTTCCCGAACCTGGGCGCCGCGGACTACGAGGTCAGCCAGCAGACGCTGTCGGGCTACTACTCGCCGCAAACCACCCGGTCGATCACCATCACCGGCAGCAGTGCGGCCACGGTGAGCTTCGCGAATTACCGCGAGGGTTCGATTGGTGGCAAGGTGTTCCACGATGAGAACGCCGATGGCCGGCAGGATCCGGGTGAACCGGGGCTGTCGCTGGTCACGTTGAGCCTGTCGAACGCCTCGGGAACCATCCGCGTGTTCAGGACATCGGGCGACGGATCGTACGTTTTCAGCGGGCTGACACCGGGGGAGTACACCGTCCGTGAGAGCGATCCCGCGCTGTTCACCAGCACCACGCCGAATCAGAGAAGCATCACGCTGGCGCCCGGTGCGGCCGGCAGTGTGAGCTTCGGCGATGTGGCGTTGCCGCCGGTTGAACCCGTCCTGGAACTGACGCAGGCCACTCCGGGGGCGTGGAACATCCGGCTCCTGGGTGAAGCCGGCCGTACCTATGTGGTGGAATGGAGCCGCGATCTGCGTCACTGGAACCGGCTCATGAGTCGCAAGAGTACCACCGGCGAGATCAACTACACCGACGTCGCCGCCGATCAGGGACCGAGGTTCTACCGGGCAAGGGTGGAGTAGGCGGAACCGCGTAGCCCGGGAGGGTCGGGGGTCCCGTTGCCTGGCGGCGAATTGACGCTGGGGTTTGCGCGGACTGCGCGGACTGACGTCCGCGGCTACGCAGGGGCTACACGTCGGCGTCGGGATAGTGCCGTTGGATCAACTGCCGGACGCGCTTCGGCTCGTCAGGGGGCATCAACCGCCTCGGGACGCGACGTTCCACCCCATCCAGGAGTTCCTGCCAATCCTCGAGGGAGGGTTCCGGGACGGTCCGCCATTCCTCGAACCGGCCCACCCGCTCGTGGAAGTTCCAGACCGGCCCGATCTTCTTGGCGTAGACCTCCCGTCGTTCTCCTTCGGGAGTCCGGGTCTTCCAGGAAATGACGCCCCGACCAGACATGCTTGGCTCAAACGGAGTCCAACCGCAGATGGACACGGATGAACACAGATATGGAGGTCCGGGTGGGGATCGGGAGATGCTCTTCCTGGCGGGGTTCGCCGAGCTCCACCGCTTTACCCGTGGTCTCTGCCTTATCTGCGTGCATCTGCGTTTATCCGCGGTTGACTCTCTTCACAGCGGCAGATCCACGCTGGCGACCGCCATCGCGGCGATGCCTTCCCCGCGGCCGATGAACCCCAGCAATTCGTTCGTGGTCGCCTTGACGGCAACGCGGTTCGGATGGACCTCAAGCGCCTCGGAGAGCACCTGCTTCATCCGCTTCACATGGGGTCCGAGCTTCGGTGCCTCGGCAATGACGGTGGAGTCCACGTTGATGATGCGACCGCCACGGAGCTGGATCATCCGGACTGCCTCATGGAGGAACACGCTGCTGGGCTTGTCCTTCCAGCGGGGATCGGTGTTCGGGAAGAACTGACCGATGTCGCCCTCGCCCATGGCCCCGAACAGGGCGTCGCAGATGGCGTGAATCAACACGTCGGCATCGGAGTGCCCGTCCAGGCCGCGCTCGTACGGTATTGGCACGCCACCCAAAACGAGCTTTCGGCCCTCCACGAGCCGGTGCACGTCATATCCAATGCCCATATGGATCATGGCTGAAGTCTAGGCCGGGCCGGCCCGTCAGGCAATCCCCGGAAGTGAGGCTTCAACTGGCCGCCATCGCCCGTTGGGCCCGATTCTTCTCGATCCGTTTGCGTTCGTTCTCGTCCAGGACCTTCTTCCGCAACCGCAGGTTCTTGGGCGTGGCTTCGACGTATTCATCCGACCCGATGTACTCCAGTGCCCGTTCCAGGGTGAGACGCAGCGGCGGTTCGAGCAAGATGCCCACGCCTTCGCCCTTGCTGCGCATGTTGGTGAGGTGCTTGGTCTTGGTGGGGTTGACCGGCAGATCATTGTCCCGGGCGTTCTCGCCGACAATCATGCCGCGATAGACTTTTTCACCCGGTTCGAGCATGAGGCGGCCCCGTTCCTGGATTTGGTTCAAGGCATACGAACTCGCGATCCCGTCCTCCATGCTGACGAGGGACCCGTTCTTGCGGGCTGGAATCTCACCGCGATCCGGGCCGTATTCGTGGAACAAGTGGCTCATGACACCCATCCCGCGGGTGAGGTTGACCAGGTCCGTCTCGAACCCGATCAGCCCGCGCATGGGAATCAGTGCCTCGATGGTGACCTCGTTCCCATGGTGGTCCATGTGGGTGATTTCCCCCTTGCGCCAGGCAAGGTTCTCCATGACCCCGCCCATGTGTTCCTGAGGCGTTTCGAGAAAGAGCCGCTCGATCGGTTCCTGGAGGCGTCCCTCGCCATCCTTGCGCCAGAGCACTTCCGGCCGGGAGACCAGCACCTCATACCCCTCCCGCCGCATCTGCTCGACCAGGATGGCAATCTGCATCTCGCCCCGGGCACTGACTGCAAAGACCTTGGGGTCGTCGGTCTGGGCGACTTTCAACGCCACGTTCGTGCGGGTTTCCTTGACCAGGCGCTCAAGGATGTGGCGGGCGGTGACGAGTTTGCCATCCTGCCCCGCGAGCGGACCGTCGTTGACCGCGAACTCCATCTGGATCGTCGGCGGATCCACCGGGATGTAGGGCAGGGCGGGGCGTTCCTCGCTGTCGGCGACCGTCTCACCGATGTAGACGTCGTCGAAGCCGGTCAACCCGACGATGTCGCCCGCATGCGCCTCCTCGATGTTCACCCGCTTCAGTCCCTCGAAGTGGAAGATGGCGGTGATCTTGCCCCTGGAGACCTGGCCGTCCCCGTGGTGGCAGATGGCGGACTCCCCCACATGAACCACGCCGCTCTGGATCTTGCCCAACGCGATCCGCCCGAGGTAGTCGCTGTAGTCCAGGTTGGCGACCAGCAGTTGAAAGCCCTCGCCGGCATGGGCCCGCGGGGGCGGGATGTGCTGCACGATCATGTCGTAGAGCGGTTCCATCGTGCCCGTCACATGCTCCAACTCCGTCTTCGCGTAACCGTCCTTCGCGCTGGTGTAGACGAACGGGAAGTCCAGTTGTTCGTCGGTGGCATGCAGTGACACGAACAACTCGAACACCTCGTCCAAGACCTTCTTCGGATTGGCGTTTTCGCGGTCGATCTTGTTGATCACCACAATGGGTTTGGCCCCGGATTCGAGGGCCTTGCGCAGCACGAAACGGGTCTGGGCCTGCGGACCCTCGGCGGCGTCCACCACCAGCAGCACCCCGTCGATCATGTTCATGATCCGTTCCACCTCGCCGCCAAAATCGGCGTGGCCCGGTGTGTCGACGATGTTGATGTGGAAGTTCTTGTATTTGAACGCGGCGTTCTTGGCCTTGATCGTGATGCCCTTCTCACGCTCGAGGTCCATGGAGTCCATGAGGCGCTCGCCGGATTGTTCGGCCTGGTTGGCGCGGAACGTGCCGGACTGTTTCAGGAGACAGTCCACGAGCGTGGTCTTGCCATGGTCCACGTGCGCGATGATGGCAATATTGCGGATGTGTTGCATCGGTGTCGCTGTGCTGACAGGCGGGAATCTGCCTGCCCGACGGGTCTGCAGACCCGCAGGGCGGCGTAGTCTGCATGAAAACCCGGGGCGCGCAAGGGGAGGTTTTGCGCGGCGCCGAACGCACGCCCGTGCGGGAGGACGGTTCAGCTTTGCGGGACGGCCTGGAATGCCAGAACGGCGGCAGTCAGCACCGCCAGCCACACGAACAACCAGGCGGCGAGGCTGAACCGCCGGGCTGCGAACGCAAAGAGCTTCTCCCGCCCCACGCGCGCGTATTGCCAGGCCACCGCCGTCCAACACCATCCGGCGGTGCAGATCATGGCCAGAGAGGCATACGCGGCCGTCCATCCACGGACGGTCTCGCCCCCTGAATGGCGGGCCGCTCTCGGCACGGGCAGGGACTGCGTGAACAACCCGCGCATTCCCCAGCCGACCAGCAGTACCCCCGCCACAGCGAAAAGGACTTGCAGGGGGAAAGGCATGGGGCGGGGCAGGTAGGGTTGATTCTCGGGAATCCAGGTGATCCGGCGGTTCAGGGAGTAGACCGAGCACCGGCCCTGCACTGCGTTGCCATTGGCATCCGTCGCGACCACGCGAAAGGCGGCTGACCTCGGTCCCCATTTCCACCACGCGCACGGCACCCACCTCACCCGCACTGGCCGGAGCCCCTGTGCCCGCAGTTCCTGTTTGACCTTCTCTCGCATGAAGAGCACGGACAGCCCGACGAAGGCGAAGACCACCGTGGCGATGAAGCAGGCCGACCTGAGCAGGAGCATGTGCGGGTTGCCAGACACGTTTGCGTGGGGCCGAGTTCGGGATGACATCCTATGCCCGCGGTTGCCCCAGGACAAGCTGCACACATTCGCCAACCCGGGGGAGGGGGGCTGATCGGCTTCCGTCGGCCTCACACGGTTCCCATCACGCGCGATGCGGCGGTGCGGTCCTTGCCGCAGCGCAGGCTGGACCCGACGTGCTCTTTCGCTCAATACTCCCTGTCACAAAAACACCCTGGTGCAATCATGAACAAGACACATTGCCTGCTGGCTCTCGCGACGACCTTCGCCATGCCCCTCCAGGCTGGACCCGTCCTCATCCACGCCGGGCAACCGGCCACGGTCATCGTCCGCCAGATCGGGCTGAGCGCCCCGGAGGAAAGCGCCCTGCAGGAACTGGCGGCCACCTTGGGCGAAATCGCGGGCCAACCCATCCCCGTGGTCGACGTCGGCGTGCAGACTCCGCCCAATGCCATCATTGTCGGCAACGGCCCCGCCGCCCGGGCGGCGTTTCCCGACGTTCCCTACGACGATCTGGGGTTGGAGGAGATCGTGGTTTGCAGCCGGGACGGCCGGTTGCTGCTTGCCGGTGGTCGCCCCCGGGGCACGGTGTATGCGGTATCGCATTTTCTGCAGCGCTACTGCGGGGTCCGTTGGTGGACCTCGTGGGCCAGCGAGGTGCCGAGGCGGCAGGAGTTGGTGCTTCCCGATCTGGAGGTCCGCTACGCCCCGCCGTTCGAGTCGCGCGATCCCTTCTGGTATCCCGCCTACGACACCCGATGGGCCGTTCGGAACTTCTCCAACAGCCAGTCCGCGCATATCCCGGCGGAGTGGGGCGGCTGCATCCGATACAAGGGCTTTGTGCACACCTTCTACCCGCTCGTGCCGCCCCAGGAACATTTCGCGGACCATCCGGAATGGTACAGCCTGATCAATGGCGAACGGACGGTGGACCGCGCCCAGCTTTGCCTGACGAATCCCGGGTTGCGTGCCTTCGTGGTGGAACGAGTCAAACAGTGGCTGCGCGAATCGCCCGAGGCACGAATCGTGTCCGTCTCCCAAAACGACTGGTACCGTCCCTGCGAATGCGATGCCTGCAAGGCCCTCGACGATCGCGAAGGCAGCCACGCGGGGTCAATGCTGGACTTCGTCAACTTCGTGGCGGAACAGATCGAATCGGAGTTCCCGCTGGTGGCGGTGGACACGCTTGCCTACCAGTACACCCGCAAGCCGCCGCGCACGATCCGCCCGAGACCGAACGTCATCATCCGGCTGTGCTCCATCGAGTGCAACTTCCGCGAACCGCTCGAGGCCCCGGTGAACGCCGCCTTCGCCGACGACATCCGCGGCTGGGCCGAGATCTGCGATCGCCTTTACATCTGGGATTACACGACCGATTTCGCGCACTACCTCCAACCGCACCCGAACTGGTTTGTGCTGGGGCCGAACGTGCGGTTCTTCGCGGCCAACCACGTGCGCGGGTTGTTCGAGCAGGGGGCCTATCAGAGCTACGGTTCCGAATTCACCGAACTTCGGGCCTGGGTGCTCGCCCAGTTGCTTTGGGATCCGACCCAGGACGACCGCGCGCTGATTGACGAATTCCTGACCGGCTATTACGGCAAGGCAGCGCCTTTCATCCGGGAGTACATGGCGGTGATGCATGAGGCGTCGGCAGGCTGGAAACTGAGCTGCTTCTCCAAGACCGACACGCCGTTCTTCAACTTCGGGGTGCTGGCCCAATCGGAGGCGCTCTGGCGCAAGGCGGAGGCGGCCGTGGCCGATCAACCGGAAGTTGCTGAACGCGTCCATTCCGGTCGCATCTGGCTCGGCTACGTGTGGCTCAGCCTCTGGGACAAGCTTCGGGATCAATGTCACGAGGCCAACGGCAGTTGGCCGCTGCCCGAATCCAAGGCGGAGTTTGGCGCGCAATGGCTCCGCTGGACTGAGGGCGATCCGGCGAAACCGTGGACCCGGATCACCCTCGTGCGCGAATCGGGGGTCACCAATCCCGCAAAGTGGCTCGAAACGGTGCTTCCCAAGACAGAGTAACCGTCCGCCGCCGGACCCTGGGGTTCGGGTTGTCAGCGGGCCGCAAAAGAGCAATGTACCTTTCCCTGAACCGTCCCCCGCCAATGGAGGGCCGAGTTACACGAGGCCCTGACTTGATACCAGGGCCCCGCGGCGCTCGTCCCTCCAAGGAGGGTTCCTGGTCCCATTGCATGCGCGTTCACGAAAGGGGGCTCCTCATGATCACCACCCACTTCGCTCCGCTCCACGGTCGGTCAGTTGTCCGTCGGGGTTTTCGCTGGCTTGGCGTTCCGCCCGGCTTGGCGGCGGCGGTCTGTGTCGCCGCTCTCTCGCTGTCCGACGTCCGCTGTGCCGGCCGCCAGGTGATTTCGCTGGATGGCAGTTGGGACATCGGTCAGAGCGTTGCGGCGGAGGAAATGCCGGTGACGTTCGAGGGCCGGGCTCCGGTGCCGGGCCTGGTGGACATGGCTGAGCCCGCCTTTGCCGAAGTGGGCAAACGCAGCGAACTGCGGCGCTACTTCTGGTACCGCCGAACATTCATCCTGCCGGACGCGCCATCCGAACAGATCCGGCTCAAGCTGCATAAGGCCAAATACGGCACCAAGGTCTGGCTCAACGGTGAGGTGGTGGGAGAACACCTGCCTTGCTTTACGGCCGCGGAGTTCGACGTTCGCAACCGCCTGCATACGGCGAACGAGAGCAACGAACTGGTCATTCGCGTGGGCGCCGACCGTGACGTGCTTCCCGCCGGCCAGCCCAACGGTTGGGACTTCGAGAAGTATCTCTACCTGCCTGGCATCTACGATTCCGTCGAACTGATCATGTCGGGCGGCCCACGGATCGTGAACCTCCAGACCGTCCCGGACCTTGCCGCAACGCGGGTACGTGTCCTGGCCGAGATCGATGCCGGACAGGATGGGGCGCCGGTGGTGTTGCAGGCTGAGGTGCGTGAGGTCAAGAGCGGGGCACAGGTCGGAGTGGCAGGTCTGAACAGCCTCACCACTGCCGCGGATGGGGTCGGGGTTTTCGACCTGACAATCCCGATCACCGATTGCCGGCTCTGGTCGCCCGAAGATCCCTTCCTCTACGAGTTGACGCTCAAGACGGCGGGTGACGAGGCGAAGACCCGCTTCGGCATGCGGTCGTTCGCGTTCGATCCTCTGAGCGGCCGGGCGATGCTCAATGGTCGGCCGTATTTCTTGCGCGGGTCGAATGTGACCCTGTACCGCTTCTTCGAGGACGCAGCACGGGGCGGGTTGCCGTGGGATCGCGATTGGGTCCGACAGTTGCACCGGAAGTTCAAGGGGATGAACTGGAATGCGCTCCGGTATTGCATCGGATTTCCGCCCGACTTCTGGTACGACATTGCAGACGAGGAGGGAATCCTGATCCAGGACGAGTTTCCCATCTGGTTGCTGGGCGAGGCTCCGGAGAAACCGGTGGCGGAGCAGATTGCGCCGGAATACGTCGAGTGGATGCGGGAACGGTGGAACCACCCGAGCGTGGTCATCTGGGATGGACAGAACGAAAGCGTCACGCCGGAAACCGGCAAGGCCATCCAGGCCGTGCGCCATCTGGACTACTCGAATCGGCCGTGGGACAACGGTTGGGCGGAGCCGCAAAGCCTGGCCGACTGCGTGGAGGCGCATCCCTACCTGTTCATCAAGCAGTGGATGAATCAGGCACCTTTCCGGCTGAAGGACCTGGCGCAAACGTCCGGTCGACCCGGCCTGCGGCGGGAGCAACAGGCGTTGCCGGTGCCCATCCTTATCAACGAATACGCCTGGCTCTGGCTGACCCGCGACGGCAACCCCACCTGCCTGACCGACAAGGTCTATGCCGGGTTGCTCGGTGAGAATTCCACCGTGGACCAGCGTCGTCGGCTCTATGCCCGGTATCTCGCGGCCTTGACGGAGTTCTGGCGTTGCCATCGCGAATGCGCCGGCGTGTTGCACTTCTGCGGCCTCGGCTATTCCCGGCCCGGCGATGTGCCCCGGCCGGAAGGCGGGGCCACCAGCGATCACTGGCTCGATGTCGCGAAGCTGGAATTCGAGCCGCTGTTCGAGGAACACGTTCGGGAGGCGTTCAACCCGGTCGGGTTGATGGTGGACTTCTGGGATGAGGACGTGCCGGTTGGCTCGCGCCGGTCGATCCCGGTTTATGTGATCAACGACCGCTACGAACCGTGGGCCGGCGAGGTGCGGGTTCGGATCAAAGCGGGGGAGACCGTGATCGCCTCACAAAGCCAGTTTGTGGAGGTGGCCGGGTTGGGCCGCGAGATCGTGACGTTCGACGTGGTCTTCCCGTCTGAGCCAAGGGACTGCTTGTTGCAGGCTGACCTTGCAGACACGACCGGGGCGCGCATTCGGAGTTTGCGGGATGTAGGGGTCAAGCAGCCATGAAAGGCGGTTTCTGGCGGCCATCGTCGGGCTCCGCCAGGTCTTGGGAGTGGGGTGAAAAGCGCCAACCTTCACCGCTTTGGTCTCGCGAGGGTGCTGACCGGCGTACGCCGCTCCCCGTCTGAACGGAAATCGGCGATTGAGATCGCGCGCAGTCCAAAACCTGGCGGATTCCGGACGGGCCTGCGGCCTCGCGAAGCGTCCTGGAGTGCGGCAGTCCTCTGCCGCTTTACGACGACAGGAACGTACTCGTGTATTCGGTCCCACCTACGCCCTGCGACGGGAGCGGGGGATTAGGAGAGCGGTGGTGGACTGGGTCTGGCTGTGGCGGGTCACGGCCACGGTGGCGCTCCAGGCTGGTTCGGCCACCAACAGGAGCGCGTCAAAATGCGGCAGCAATCGAATCTCATGCCGCTGGATCTGGTCGGTCCGACGGCGTTTGTGTTCGGCGCGCGCGGCGGCGCGGTGCTGGGGATCAGGACCGAGTCGTATCAGGTTGACAGGGGGACGCCCTTCGGGCTGACACTGACGCCTCCTGGCGCCATAAGTCGCGGGGCTCCTCCTACCCTGGCCGGCCGCTCATGCGGGAAGTGGGTGCGATGGTGCCATGGCGGGAAGCCAGGCGGCCGGCGATCCGGCCCATCGTTGACCCGCATCATGTCTGACCACAACGAATTTGTCGCGCTGCTGCGAAGGACCGGAGTGATCACCGGGTCCGCCCCGCGCCTGACGCCCTTGTCCGGCGGCGTTTCCAGCGAAATCTACCGCGTCGAGGATGACGGTCGGACCTTCGTTCTCAAGCGGGCTCTTGCAAGGCTCCGCGTCGCGGAGCCGTGGTTCGCAGACGTATCCCGCAACCGGGCTGAACAAGCCTTTCTTCGGCACGTCGCCACGTTCCTCCCGGCCGCCGTGCCCCGGGTGCTGGACTGCCATCCCGAGCACGGGTTCTTCACGATGGAGTATCTGGGTGAAGGATTCGTGAACTGGAAGCAGCTTCTGCTCGCCGGGGAGACGCGAGGGTTCCACGCCCGCCGAGCGGGTCAGGTCCTCGGCGAGATTCATCACCGCTCGTTTCGGCAAACCATGGTCGCCGGGGAGTTCAATCCGGTGGAGAACTTCCGCCAGCTTCGGCTCGATCCCTATCTCCTTCGCACCGCGGACCGGCACCCGGACCTGGCAGCGCACCTGCGGGTCGAGGCGGATCGGTTGGCCGCCACCTGCGAGTGCCTGGTGCATGGCGATTACAGCCCGAAGAACATCCTGCTCTCGGACGACCGGTTGGTGGTGTTGGACTGCGAGGTGGCCTGTTTCAGTGATGCGGTTTTCGACACCGCCTTCCTGCTCAACCACTTCTTCCTGAAATCGCTGCATCATCACCCGACCCCATGCGATCTGGCCGGTTTGGTCACCGCGTTCTGGCAGGCCTATCTCGAGGCGCGTGTGGAGGACGACGATCCTACCCTTGAGATGCGCACCGTTCGTCTGCTGCCCATGCTTATGCTCGCCCGCGTGGACGGCAAGTCGCCGGCCGAATACCTCACGCAGCCGGCCAAACAGCAGTTCGTTCGCGAATTCACGCGCGGGGAGATTGGTGGGGCAACGGCGACTCTGGAGTCTTTGACCCGTCGCTGGCTCAGCGCGCTCACCCGCCTTGTTGTTTCGGTTTCTCCGGCATGAAGATCCACTCCCTTGACGCATACCCGGTGTTCGACTCCCGGGGCAACCCCACCATCGAGTGCGAAGCCACGCTGGCCGACGGCACGCGCGGTCTGGGGGTGGTCCCGTCCGGTGCCTCCACCGGACAATACGAGGCGCTTGAACTCCGGGACAACGACCCGAGACGTTTTCGTGGCAGGTCGGTGTTCCAAGCCATTGAGAACATCCAAACGCGGTTGGCGCCGGCAGTGGTCGGGATGGATGTCGAGGACCAACGCGCCGTGGACCTACGGATGATTCAAGTGGACGGCACACCGAACAAGAGCGCCCTCGGCGCCAACGCCATCCTCGCGGTCTCAATGGCGGTGGCGGCGGCGGCCGCGAACCATCGGCGACAGCCGCTCCATCAATCCCTGGGCGAAGGTCGGGGTACGTTACTGCCGCTGCCGGAGATCCAAATCATCGGCGGTGGCGCCCACGCCAACTGGCGGACGGACATCCAGGACTTCCTGCTGATCGCCACCGGCGCACAGTCGTTCGCGGAGGTGATGGAGATCACGTTCAATGTCTATCACGCTTGCGGCGACCTCCTGAAGCAGCGCCGGCGCTATTACGGTCTGGCGGACGAAGGGGGCTACTGGCCTGAGTTCGATTCCAACGAGGAGGCGCTCACGCTGCTGGTTGAGGCGATCAACCGGGCCGGCTATACCCCGGGCGTGGAGGCGTCGATCGCCCTCGACATCGCTGCGAGCGATCTCTTTGACCCGAGCACCGGCAGGTACCGGTTGGAGTTGGACCAGTGCGAGCTGAACTCGCACGAGTTCGTCGATCGCATGATCGACTGGTGCGAGCGGTACCCGGTCATCTCGATTGAAGATCCCGCCGCGGACACTGATGTGGCGGGATGGCAGCGCTTTCAGGCGGCGCTGGGGCACCGCGTACAGGTGGTGGGCGACGATTTGTTCACAACGAATCCCGCCCGCATCCGCGAAGGCATCGCCCACCGGCTTGCCAATGCCGTCCTGATCAAGCTCAACCAGATTGGAACGGTCACCGAAACCCTCGATGCCATCCGGCTCACGCAGGCGGCAGGGTGGCTGCCGGTGATCTCGGCGCGCAGTGGGGAGACGGAGGACGCCTTCATCTCGCATCTGGCGGTGGCCACCAACGCGGGCCAACTCAAGGTCGGTTCCTTCGCCCGCAGCGAACGCATGGTGAAATGGAACGAGGTCATCCGTATCGAACGCCAGCTTGGAAACCGGGCGCGCTTCATCGGCAAGGGCATCTATGCACCGCTTGCCAACGGGAAGACAGGCAGTTCTTGATAATGACCTGTCCCCGGGTATTGCCGCCGGAATCGGCGACGCCAGCATACCTCCGATCCGGAAAGCCTCGAATATGACAATATCAAGAACTGCCCCGCATGCCCCGGTCATCATCGGCTTTCACGCAATCCTGTTCCTCTCCGGTGCGGGCTCCTTGGGCTATCAGATTGTCTGGTCGCGGCAGTTGGGGCTCGGCCTGGGGCAGGAAATGGTGGCGGTGCTGGCGGTGGCCTGCGCCGTGCTGACCGGCCTGGCCGCGGGGGCATGGTTGTTTGACCGGAGTGCCTGGCTGCGAGCCCGGCCCTTGCGAACCTACGCCCTGGCCGAAGCGATGGTGGGAGGATGGGGGGCGCTGTCGCTGTGGACGTTACCGGTGGCGGCATCCTGGGCGCGGCAGTGGATCGGACTGGAGCCTTCTTCGGGTTGGCAGTGGGCGGTTTCCTTCTTCGTGCCACTCCTCGCACTGTCGCCGGCGTCCCTGGCTTTGGGCACGACCTTTCCCGCAATGGAAGCAGTGCTCCAACGGAGGCTCCCGTCGGGGGGGTGGGTGGGGTCACTCTACGGATGCCAGACGCTGGGGGCGGTTCTCGGGGTGCTGGGCGGCGGACTGGGATTGGAGGCGGTCGGGGGCGCACCGTTGGCGCTGGGTGTTTTTGCGGCAGCGAACGGCCTTTGTGCGGTTGGGGCGTTGTGGCTGGGGCGGGGGGCGACCGATGACATACTGGGCAAGGTCGGCTGCCAGGCGGTTCCACCGCAGTCGAGTTCTCCCGGCGCGCGAAGGCTGCTCACCCTGCTGGCGGCCACCGGATTGCTTGGACTGGGGTACGAGGTTCTGGCGGTACGCGTTCTTCGCGAAGTCCTGGAGGGCACCGTCTATACCTACGCGGTGATCCTCGCGGTCTATCTGACCGGTGGTGCCGCGGGTGCCATGGTGCAGGCGAGGGTGAAGGCTCCCTTGCGGATGCTGTTCGGCGCGCTGGCCGTGGCCTGCTGGGGGAGTTGGTGGATGGCACGATGGTCCCCGGGACTTTATTCTGCGACCCGCGCGTGTTTGGGCGATGCGATGGTTGCCACGGTGACCGCGGAGGGGCTGGCGGCGTCTGGAGTCCTGTTGCTGCCGGCGTTCTTCATGGGGTGGACCTTTGCCGAGTTGGCGCAGAGCGTGCGCAACTTGACCGGTCGCCTGGGGTTGGGGGTGGCGGTAAACATGCTCGCCGCGGCATCGAGCCCGCTCGCCTTTGGACTCTGGCTGGGGCCCGTGATCGGATTTGGCTGGAGTGGCGTCACGGTGGTGGGGGGATACCTGCTGCTGGCCGCACTCGAGGTCCGACCCCGGATTGGGAGGCTGTCCGGTGAATCGTCGCGATTCCCGCCTCGCGAGTGGCTCCTCCTGGCTGTCTTGCTGGTAGGGGCGGTCGTTGCGAAGTCCGAACCCGGCCGACTCCAGGATCTCCCCGCCGGGAGTCGCGTGGTCGCGGAATGCCGGGGCGTGGCGGAAACGGCGCGAGTGATCGAGGACTCTTCCGGCCAGCGGACCCTGCGGGTGGGACTGCATCTGAACATGGGGGGCACCGGAGCCGCCCGTTGGGAGCGACTACAGGCCCACATCCCGCTGTTGCTCCATCCCGCGCCACGCCACGCGCTGTTCCTGGGTGCCGGCACCGGGATTACCCTCGGCTGTTGCCTGAGTTACCCGGACCTCGATGCCACCGGTGTCGAACTGCTCCCGGAAGTGGCCGGTCTGGCGGGTTGGTTCGACGCGGCAAGCAGCTTCAAGTCCTGGCCGCCCAGGATCCGGTTGGCCACGGCGGATGCCCGACGGTTTGTGCAGATCGCGCCGGGCCAGTATGACGTGATCGTCGGGGATCTCTTTCATCCGGGGCGTGACGGAGCGGCGGGCCTGTTCACCCGGGAGCACTTTGCCGCCGTGCGCGCGCGTCTCGCGGAGAAGGGGTTCTTTCTGCAATGGCTGCCATTGCACCAGCTTCAGGGCAGGGCCTTGAAATCGGTTGTGCGGACCTTTCAGGAGGTCTTCCCGGAAGCGCAGGCCTGGTGGCTGGACTGGGATGTCGAGGTGCCCGTGCTTGGGTTACTGGGCGGCAGGGAAGGGCATCAGACTCCCGTCACCTGGCTGGAGGAGGATCCGTCGCTTGCCGAGGTCACCCGGATCGCGTCGGCGGAGGCGGGCTTGCCGCACGCCCGGTCGGTCCTGTTCCGGCTCGCGGCCGACGCGGCCACCCTTCGGCGGTGGACCGGGGATGCTCCGCTGAACACGGATGCCATGCCGGTGCTGACCTTCCTGGCACCCCGTCTGACCGTCCGAACGAACCTGGAGCCTTTCGCCCCGGTGCGCGAACTGCTGGCCCTGCCCGTGCCGTCGCCGGACTCGGTTTTGCTCGACCTCAAGAGCGCCGGGGGCGAGGCCTTGAGCTCCCGAATCGTGCAGGCGTGGGAGGCAAGGAACCTCTACCTGAACGGCGAGATTGCGGAGGCGGAACGCAAACCCGAAGAAGCGATCGCCCGCTGGCTCGATAGCGCCGCCGAGAGTCCGGATTTCACGACCGGTTACGCCAGGTGCCTCTCGTTGGCCGCGGCCTGGGTTGGGGAACGTCCGGCCGAGGCGGAGGAGTTACTCCGCCGGCTGGATCAGGTTCGCCCGGAACGACCCGTGGCGCGCGATCTGCTTCGCCGGCTGTTCCCCGACGCTCCGGGGTCAGTCCCGAGTATTCATAACTCGGTCACGGGGCCGTGAGATTGTGTGTTTCGGGAAGGCACGATACTCGGGACTGACCCCGGCGCTTGATTCAGAGCGAGCGCACGAATTGTGCCATCCGTTCCACCGCCTCCTCGATGCGGTCCATGGCGGTGGCGTAGCAGCAGCGCAGGAAGCCCTCACCGCACTCACCGAAGGCGGTGCCCGGGACGCACGCCACCGACTTCTCCTTCAGCAACCGCACGGCGAACTCCTTGGAGGTCAGGCCGGTGGGTTGTACCGACGGAAACGCGTAGAAGGCGCCGCGGGGCAGGTGACAGGGCAGTCCGATCTCATTGAAGGAGCGGACGATGAAATCACGCCGGAGCCGGTAAGATTCGCGCATTTCCTCGGTTGCGGACTGACCGTTGCGCAGGGCCTCGATGGCGGCTTCCTGGCTGATGATGCTGGCACAGAGCATGGAGTATTGGTGCACCTTCATCATGGCCTCGATGAGGTCCACCGGGCCACACGCGTAGCCGATGCGGAAACCGGTCATGGCGTAGGCCTTCGAGAAGCCATGCAGGAAGATCGTCCGTTCCCGCATTCCGGGCAGCGCAACGAAGCTGGCGTGGTGGCCTTCGTAGGTGAGTTCGGAATAGATCTCATCGGTGATCACGATGAGGTTGTGCTTCACCGCCAGATCCGCGATGGCCTGGAGATCCGGCTGGGTCATCGTGCCGCCGGTGGGGTTGGTGGGGAAGTTGAGCACCAGCACCTTGGTGCGGGGCGTGATCATGGCGGCGATGGCCTCCGGTCGGACGGCAAAACCGTCCTCGGCGCGACACACCACCGGCCGGGCGACACCGTGGGCGAGGGCGATGCCGGGCATGTAGCTGACGTAGCAGGGCTCGTGGTAGATCACTTCATCCCCAGGGTTGAGCAGGGCGCGCATGGCGATGTCCAGTGCCTCGCTGACTCCCACGGTGACGAGGACCTCGTTGACCGGGTTGTAGGCGGCCCCGAAACCCTCGGCCACCCGTCGGGCGATGGCCTCGCGGAGTTTCAGCAGCCCGAAGTTTGAGGTGTACGTGGTTCGCCCGCGTTCCAGGGCGTAGATCGCCGCCTCCCGGATGTTCCAGGGCGTGACGAAATCGGGTTCGCCCACGCCGAGGGAAATGACGCCGGGCATGCCCTGCACGATGTCGAAAAACTCCCGGATGCCCGACCGCGGCAGGGCGCGCACGTGGTCGGCGACGAATTGACTGACTGGCGTGGTGGTGTCCATCGCAGCCGCGTAGCAAAGCGGGGGGCGGCCGGCCACGAAAGGAAAAACTGCGGGGACCGGTTCCGGAAACGCGATGCTCGGCTCGAACTGCAGGGCTGCCGGTGATCCGCCCTGAACGCGCCGAAGGAGAGTCGGTTCTCCGGGTTGGTTCCCCCGCAGGGCCAGTGACAAAGTCGGAGCGCAGGTTTCCAAATCCGCAAGCGTTCGCAGGTTCGGACGGTCTGTCGAATTGAACTCGGCGATACAGCAGATCAGGTATCTGCGCTACGAACCAACGACTTGCGCGGACTTTGTCACTGGCCCGGGGTTCCCCCCGGGGCGCCGCCAAGAAACGCATTGCCCACCTGCCCGTGGGACTGCAGCATTTCCTGACGACAACGACAACCACGGATACGAAACGGACACCATGGACAGCGTTAGAATTGGCATCATCGGCCTTGGCAACATCGGCAAATACCACGCGGGCTACCTGCAGGAGGGCAGGGTGTCTCGTTGCGCGCTCACGGCGGTCGCGGATCCCTTTGCTCCGCTGGCGCCCTGGGAACAGAAGGGGTTGAAGACGTTTTCGGACGGCGAGACCATGATGAGGTCGGGCGAGATCGACGCGGTGATCATTGCCACGCCGCACTACCAGCACACCACGTTGGGGATCGCGGCGTTTGAAGCCGGCTTGCATGTCATGGTCGAGAAGCCGATCTCGGTGCACAAGGCGGATGCCGAACGACTCATCGCCGCCCACGCACAGCAAGACGGGAGGGTGTTCGGGGCTATGTTCCAACTTCGCACCGAGCCGCGCTACATGCGGATGAAGCGGGTCATCGAGAGCGGGGAACTGGGTGACATCGTCCGGGTGAACTGGATCAACACGGACTGGTTCCGCACGGAGATCTACTATGCCAGCGGCGGCTGGCGGGCGACCTGGAAGGGCGAGGGCGGCGGCGTGTTGCTCAACCAGTGTCCGCACAATCTCGACATTCTCCAGTGGCTTTGCGGGATGCCGTCAAGGGTCCGCGGGTTCTGCCAGATCGGCCGCTACCACAACATCGAGGTCGAGGACAATGTGACCGCGTATCTCGAATGGAGCAACGGCGCGACCGGCGTGTTCATCACCTCCACCGGCGAGGCCCCCGGCACGAATCGCTTCGAGATTTGCGGCACGCGCGGCAAGCTGCTGCTGGAGCACAACCGGCTCCATTTCACCCGGAATGACACCGACATGCTGACCTTCAGCCGGGAGTCCAAGGTCGGGTTTGCCAAGCCCGAGGTGTGGAACGCTGAGATCCCCTTTGCCGACGTGCCGGCCCAGCACGCGACGCTGATGCAGAATTTCGTCGACGCGATCCTCGATGGCACCGACCTCGTGGCGCCCGGTGCGGATGGCATGAACTCAATCGAACTGGCCAACAGTGCCCTGTACTCCTCGCTGGTCGGGCAGACCATCGACCTGCCGTTGGATGGAGCGGCCTATGAATCCAAGCTCCAGCAACTCATTGCCGAATCGAAGTTCGAGAAGAAGGTGGTGGAGGTGAAGGGCGAGGATTTCACGAAGTCGTTTGTGAGGTAGGAGGGCGTGAAGTCCGAAATCCGAAATCCGAAGATCGAAGCGAGCCCGAATTCCAGTTCCGTTGCGTCAGTGAGCGGGCAAAGTGGGTTTAGGATCATCCGAGGTGGCCCCTTTGCGACGGGCTCTCGAGGGTGTTCATTGGCCAGGCTTCTCCGTGAGATGTGCAGTGGGCGATACGCAACGCGCAACCCGAACGTTGAGCTTCGGCCTTCATGCTTCGGCCTTGCTTCGGGTTTCGGATTTCGGGTTTCGGATTTCCCCCGGGGCTACCCGCTTGCGCTCTCGCGCACGGCCTTGAACATGGACTCAACGTTCTCGATGGGCGTGTTGCCCTGGACGTTGTGGATTGCGTCGAATACGTGGCCGCCGTCGCGGTTGAAGATGTCGATGCGTTCCCGTACCTCGCGGTAGACCGCGTCCGGGGTGCCGAATGCCATCGTCTGCTGGGTGTCGACTCCGCCGCCCCAGAAGGTGAGGTCGCGTCCGAACTCCTGCTTGAGACGGGCGGGGTCCATGTCGGCGGCGGAACATTGGACCGGATTCAGCACATCGAACCCGGCTTCGATGAAATCCGGGATGAGTGCGTAGACCGAGCCGCACGAGTGGATGAAGGTCTTCCAGTTGGAGCGCCGGTGAATCAGGTCGTTGATCTGCCGGTGAAACGGTTGGTAGAGGTCGCGGTAGGCGTCGACGGAGATAAACGGGCCGCGTTGGGTGCCGAAGTCCGTGCCGGTGATCAGCCCCACTTGGATGGTGTCGCCGAACAGGTCGATCAGGGTCCGGACATTCTCCAGTGCGAGTTCGCATTGCCGCTCGAAGATCTTCCAGACGTGGTCGCGACGGAGCTTCGTGGAGATGTACCATTCACTGACGTCCCGGATGCCCCGGGGGTGCTTCAGCCACGGCGCCGGCACCAGCGCGATGTCGCCGAAGGCGGTCCCCGGAATCACCAGGATCGAGCCCTTGTCCGCTCGCGCCTCGAACCAGGCCTTCTTCGCGCGGTAGAAGGCCAGGTCCTCCTCGCCCAGCAGGGCGAACTCCTCAGTGTTGTCCGCCGGGTCGAGGTGGTCGTCGTCGATGGGATCCTGGCGGATCACAGCGTCGAAGAAGTAGCCGCTCTCGGGCATGTGACCGCTGGGCCCGAGGGTGGTGTCGCCTTCCGGATGCATGTACCACCCGCCGTCGGGGGCCGGGGTGAGGTTCAGGGCGCCCGGGACCAGGCAGGTCACCCCGTCGAACGTCGTGAACTCCTTCCAGTCCTTTGCTTCGGTCCCGAAAATCGATTTCCTTCCGAGACTGCCGATCACGTCGATACCCAGCGCCTCGCGGAGGGCGTCGTCAATTTCCCCCAGCATCTGGTAGGGTTCGATCACTTTCACGAGGTGGTTGGATTCCCCAAGGACCCGTTGCCGAAGGCGATGCACAACGGAAACGTGGATGCCGGTGACGAAGGTGGCGCCGAAATCCACCGGCACACGGTCCGGTTGGCGATGGTTCAGGGCGGAGGCAAGACGCTCGTGGCTGTTCATGGCGATGGTGCTGACGGTCGGACCGCTTCCCAGGTCCGGGTGGTTACCGGGGTATTTGGCCAGAAGCGGCCCCGGACGAAAAGGCGGAAAGAGGCCGGGTGTTTCGCCCGGGCGTTCGCGCCGGTTGCCTCCCGTGCCCGCATTGTGTATTTTTCGCACTCTTTTGTTGGAGACGATGAGCAAGAAACACAACGAGAACGATCCGGCGGCCGGGATGGCTGAGGTGATCGAAGTGGTCCAGGAAGCCGGCGAGTCCACGGAGCGAACGCCTGGCACCGGGGAAGCCGGGGCTTCGGCGTCACCGGAGGAACTGGTCGCCCTGCGCGACCAAGCGGCGAAGGCGGAGGAGAACCGTGACCTGTACATCCGGGCGATGGCCGATCTGGACAACTTCCGGAAGCGCGCCGCGCGAGAG
This sequence comes from Verrucomicrobiales bacterium, assembly GCA_024233215.1. Classification (GTDB taxonomy): domain Bacteria; phylum Verrucomicrobiota; class Verrucomicrobiia; order Limisphaerales; family J093; genus J093. The sequence goes on from JACKPW010000001.1 coordinate 209,828, forward strand.
CGGCAGGACGCAGTGAAGTATGCGAACGAATCCCTGCTTAACCGGATCATTCCGGTGCTGGACAGCTTCGAGTTGGCACTGGCAGCCACGGACAGCGCGCACGAGGCGGTTCGGGACGGGGTGAAGATGATTTTCGACCAACTCCGCGGCGCGCTGACGGAGGCCGGTTTGCAGGAGGTGGACGCCGCCGGTCAGGCTTTCGACCCGGCGCTTCATGAGGCGGTTTCGATGCTGGAGACCGCCGAGACGCCGGACGGTCACGTGGTCCAGCAGTTGCGCAAGGGATACCGGCTGAACGACCGATTGATGCGGCCCGCGACCGTGGTTGTGGCGCGCGCACCGTCGACTCCGTCGGCCTGACCGGTTACGCACGCATCATGGCAAAACAGGATTTCTACGAACTGCTCGGGGTGTCGAAGGAGGCCTCGGCGGAGGAGATCAAGAAGGCCTACCGGAAACTGGCGCTCAAGTATCATCCGGATCGCAATCCCGGGGACAAGGACGCCGAGGAGAAGTTCAAGGAGATCGGGCATGCGTACGAGATCCTGAGCGATCCCCAGCAGCGGGCCGCCTACGACCAGTATGGCCACGCGGCGTTTGATCCGCGGGCGCGGGCACAGCGCGGGGCGGGCGGCGGCTTCGGCGGTTTTCATGACCCGTTCGACATCTTCCGCGAGGTTTTCGGCGGTGGGGGCGGCGGCGGTGGGGGCAGCATCTTCGATGAACTGTTTGGCGGCGGCGGGCGGCGTGATCCCTCCGGGGCGCAACGCGGGGCGGATCTCCGTTACGACCTGGAGATCACCTTCCAGGAAGCCGCGCTGGGGTGCGAAAAGCAGATCAAGCTGACGAAGGCGGGGCCCTGCGAATCGTGTCAGGGTTCGGGCGCCGAGAAGGGGTCCGGGCGAAAGCCATGCCACACCTGCGGCGGCCGCGGACAGGTGGAACAGGTGCTGGGGGGATTCATGCGGGTGCGGCAGACCTGCCCCCGTTGCGAGGGGGCCGGGCAGGTCATCGAGAAGCCGTGCCGACGCTGCAACGGGACCGGGCGCACCGACCAGCACGGCACCGTGACCATCCGGATTCCTCCCGGGGTGGACACCGGAACGAGGTTGCGTTCCTCGGGCAACGGCGAGAGCGGCGCCCGCGGCGGCCCGTCGGGAGATCTCTACGTGGTCCTGCATGTGCGGGCACACGAGATCTTCCAGCGCGACGGCGATGACCTGATCTGCGAGGTCCCGATCAGCTTTGTGCAGGCGGCCCTGGGTGCGAACATCGAGGTGCCCACCCTCGATGGCTCGGCCCATATCAAGGTACCCGCGGGGACGCAATCGGGTTCGGTGTTCCGCCTGCGCGGTCGCGGGGTGAAGAACGTCCAGGGCTACGGGCAGGGCGACCTGCATGTGCGCGTGGTGGTGGAGGTGCCGACCCGGTTGAGCAGCGAGCAGCGCGGCAAGCTCGAGGAATTTGCCGCCCTGTGCGATGAGAATGTGAATCCCCGGTCGCGCAGCTTCTTCGAGAAAGCGCGGGATCTATTCCGGTAAGGGCTGGGCCGTGCATCGTTTCCACCTGCCGCCCACCGCCTGCCTGGGAGACCGGTTGACCCTGACAGCCGACGAGGCGGCACATGCCTTGCGGGTGCTCAGACTATCCGTCGGCGACGTGGTGACCGTGCTCGATGGCGCGGGGACGGAAGTGGTCTGCAACATCGAGAACCTCTCCCGCGGAGCGGTGTCGCTGACGGCGGTGGAGCGTCGCACGCACGAGCGACCGTTCACTGCGGTGATGCTGCTCCAGGCCGTGACCAAGGCGCGCAGCATGGACGTGATTCTGCAGAAAGCCACCGAACTGGGAGCCACCGGGATCGTCCCGGTGCTGGCGGAACGATGCGTGCCGGACTTTACCCCAAGGGAGGCGGAGCGAAAGCGTGCCAAGTGGCAGGCGGTGACGGTTGAGGCAATGAAGCAGTGCGGCACCGCCTGGCTCCCGGTCGTCCACCCTCCGATGTCGCTGCGGACGGTGCTGGCGGAGGTTGGGCGTCAACCGGATGGACTGGCCTTGCTGGGGGATCTCGCCCCCGGAACCGAGTCGGGACGCGAGATGTTTGCCAGGCAACGGCGATCCCCGGAATGGCCTCCCCGGCTGATCCGGCTCTGGATCGGTCCCGAAGGGGACTTTGCCCCGCAGGAATACGAGGCGATCCGGGCCAGTGGAGCCGTCTCCATGTCCTTCGGACCACGGGTGCTCCGCAGCGAAACCGCCGCCATTTACGGGCTTTCCATCATCGCACACGAACTCCAAGGGGAGGCGGGGGCCGGTCGGTAGCCCTGATCACCGAAGTGCACCCACCCGAGGGCCGGCGCACCCGGTCAAGGAGCCGACAGGGAGGCTATTCGTCGGCCTCCTTGACAAGCACAAAGCGATGCACGCCGTCCCGCGTGAAGTTGATCGTTACTCCCTGCTTCTGATCCGCGTTGCCGGCGGCATCGATGAATTCGCGCAGGGTCCGGACGGTGTGGCCGTTGACGTCGGTCACCACGTCCCCTGATTCGAGCCCTGCCCGTTCGGCAGGAGTTCCCGGCTCCACTTCGGTTACGACGACACCGTCCGATGACTCGAGGTGGTAGCGCTGGGCCAGTTCGTCGGTCAGCGGGCGAACGGTGAAACCCAGGGTGGCGAGGCTCTCCAAGGCCTGACGGGGACGGACGGATGCGAGGGTCCCACCACCCTCAGGCCAGGCCTCGGGGGTGACCTTGACCGTTGTTTCCCGATTGTTGCGGACCACGCGCAGTTCCACGGGTTTGCCGATGGTCTTGGACCGGATCTCGTTCTTGAGGTCCTGCGCCGTGCTGACGGGATGATCCTCCACCGAAGTGATGACATCGCCGAGTTGGAGATCCGACTTGGAAGCGGGCCCGGTCTCGACAATGCCGCGTACGACGACTCCGTCCTCGACCCCGCGTGCCCTGGAGCGGAAGGCGGGGAAGTCCTTCAGGGCCATGATTTCCACCCCGAGCCAGGCCCGGGTGAAGCGGCCGTTCTCAATGAGTTGCCAGGCGACCTCCCTGACGAGATTACTCGGGATGGCGAAACCGATACCGGTGTTCAGTCCCTTGATCAGGGTGTTTATGCCGATGACCTCGCCGTCAATGTTGACCAGGGGCCCGCCGCTGTTTCCCGGATTGATGTTCGCGTCCGTTTGGATGAAGTCCTGGTCCATCTCGGGGGCGTTGAGCACCGATCGGGCCTTGGCACTCACGTGGCCGAAAGTGACGCTGTAATCCAGTTCAAAGGGGGCGCCGATGGCGATGGCGAACTCCCCGACCCGCACGTTCTGAGAATCCGCGAAATCCACCGCGGGCAGGTCGTCCGCCTCGATCTTGACGACGGCCACATCGGACTGGTCGTCCACGCCCCGTACGACTCCATTGAAGACCTTGCCGTTCTTGAACCGGACCTTGATCCGCTCCGCGCCGTCCACCACGTGGCTGTTGGTGACGATGTACCCGTCCTCGCGCACCACCACACCCGAGCCCTGGCCGGCAACCCGGGGCAGGTTGCGGGATCCGTCCGGTTGCTCGAACTGGCGGCGGAACCTCGGAGGGAGCATTTCCCAGAGGGAGTCATCGTTGTTGCCACCCAACTCCGTGGGGTCCATCCGCTTCTCCACCTCGATCACCACAACTGCGGCGGACACCTTTTCCGCCACCTGGATGAACGCCTGGTTGAGCTGCCGGGCCACTTCCATCGGATCTGCCGCCTGCGTGGCCGCGGTGCTCGCGCAGAGCAACAACGTTGACAGGCCCAAGCCGCCGATCCCTCGAATCCAGTTTTCGCTTCGTTTCATTTGTGCATCTCGAATCTGCCACTGTTTGATGGAGTTGCGAACGTCACGTTCAAATCCTGAGGGGGTTTGTTGGTTTGGCTCCCCGTTGCGGGTGGGGAAGAGCGTGGGGCGTCGCATGGACGGTGCCAGGACGGGATCTCGGCGCCCTGCGCCGGTGACGGAGAGTGGGGGTAATCAACGCAACCAACCTGGCCGCAATGAGTTGAGCTGGTCCAGGGCGGCCGGCGACATTCCGCTGCAGAGCGCCATTGACAGCGGGCCGGGGGGCTCGTAAAGTCTGCGTCCCAGTCCGGAAAGGCAGGCCAAATTGGGACGGGATAACGGAAAGAGGTGAGACAACTTTGACTGAGATCAGACTTAAGAAGGGTGAACCGGTGGAGAAAGCGCTGCGGCGCCTGAAGAAGAGACTCGATCGGGAAGGCACGCTGCGGGAAGTGCGCAACCATCGGCATTTTGAGAAGCCAAGCGAACGGCGCCGGCGCAAGATGAAGGTCGCGAAATTCTCTGCGATGCTGAGTGCGCGTTACGCGAACATGTAGCGGTCGGTTGAAGACACAAACTCTCGAGGGCCGGGCGCTGTGATGATGCTCACAGCCCCGGCCTTTTGAATTATGTATTCCCTTTCAACATGTTGGAACTCGCGCCGGCACACGGATGGCCGGGCGATGCTGGAAGAAATCCGGGATCTGGGGTTCGAATACGCCGAGTTGAGTCACGGCATCCGGTTGAGCTTGGTTCCGGGCATCCTGGATGCCGTGGACACCGGGGTGGTCAAGATCTCCACCCTGCACAACTTCTGCCCCCTTCCAATGGGGGTGAACCATGCCGCACCCAATATCTTTCGCTTCACCTCCACGGATCGACGGGAGCGCGAACGGGCCTACCGGCAGACCATCCAGACGATGGAACTGGCGGAACGCGTCAAGGCGCGGCTGATCGTGCTTCACATGGGGAGCATCGAGATGCGGGATTACACGGACAAGCTGGTCGAAATGGTGGGCAAGGGGCAGGGGAACACCTCCCGCTATGAACGCCTCTGCTATGAGGTGGAGGAGCGCCGCCAGGAGCGCCGCGAGGTCCACGAGGCGCACGCCTACGAGATCCTGAGCTTCCTGGAGCGTGAGGCGGTCAAGCGCGGGTTGATGCTGGGCATCGAGAACCGTGAGTCGCTCGAGGAGATCCCGTTCGAAACCGACTTCGGCTTCCTCTTCATGCAGTTCAACTCGGGCGCCGTGCGCTATTGGCACGATTGCGGGCACGGTCAGATCAAGGAGAACATCGGTTTCATCCGCCACGCCGAGCATGTCATGGGTCTGGCGGAGCACCTCGCGGGGTTTCACATTCATGACGTGGTGTTCCCCGGGCGCGACCACGTGCCGCCGGGGAAGGGCATGATCGATTATACGTCGCTGGCGCCTGCCGTACGGCCCGAACACATCAAGGTCCTGGAACTCCATCCCGCGGTTGAACCGGAGGAGGTCCGGGAGAGCTTTGCCCACATGAAGTCGCTCTGGGGAGAGGAGTGAAGCCCCGTCGGCCAGCCTGGAAGCTGTTGGCCCGGTTGGCCGTCTGCTTGGTCCTGCTCGCGTTCGCCTTCCACGGGATCTTCATGCACGAAGGCCGGGTGGCCTGGGAGGAGGCGGGCCGCGATTGGGCTCAACTCAGCCGTTCCCGGCAGTGGCTGGAAGCCTGGACCCTGGGGCCGGGAAGCCTTTGGAAGACCATCCTGATGTTGCGTCCCATGGACGCCGCGCTGTCGTTGGCCTTCATGGGGGCGACCATTGTGGCGGGGCTCTTCCGCTGGCATCTGTTTCTCACGGCGCAGGGCCTTGGCCTTTCGCTTGGCCGGACCGCGGAGATTTCCTTCGTGGCCCACTTCTTCAACTCCGTGCTCCTGGGATCCGCGGGGGGCGATCTGATGAAGGCGCTTTATGCGGCGCGTGAGACGCACCACCTCAAGGCGGAGTCGGTGATGACGGTGGTGGTGGATCGGTTGGTGGGGTTGTTCGCGACCCTGTTCTTCGCCGCGGTGATGATGATCGCCAACGTGGATCTGCTGCGGGCGCACGGCCGGTTGACCGCGGTCTCGGGGGTCGTGCTCGGAAGCCTCGCCCTGGTTACGGTGGTGGCGGTGCTGTCTTTCTGGGGGGGGCTGAGCCGGTTGTGGTCCAACGGGCGGAATCTCCTCGCGCGGCTTCCCCAAGGCGCCCTGATCGAGCGTTCGCTGATGGCAGCGCGGGGGTACGGTCGGCATCCCGGTACGCTGCTTGCCGCCTTGGGGTGGTCGATGGTGCTCAACACCGCCTGCGTCCTCCAGGTGTGGGCGCTCACCCGGGGTCTCGGGGTCCACGTCCCGGTGCGCTGGCTGCTGGTCATCATTCCCGTGGTTGTCTTTCTCTCGTCGATCCCAATCACTCCGAACGGACTGGGCGTCCGCGAAAACCTCTATGTCTGGATGTTGACCGTCCCGGAAATCGGCATGCCGGCCACCACTGCCCTCAGCCTGTCGCTGCTCGCCTTCGCCGGCAGCCTGTTGTGGAGCCTCGTCGGGGGCGTGGTCTACCTTGGGTTTCGCCGCAAACACCACCTGCTCGAGGTGGCGCAGGCGAGCGAGAGTGGGCCGGAGGAGACTTCTGCCCCGTCTCCACCCGGACTGGTGTGAAAGTGCCCCGCGATCTTCCCCTTGCCGGCGCGGCCATCGACGTGGTCCGCCGCCTCCGCGACCATGGCCACGAGGCCTTCTGGGTGGGCGGCTGCGTGCGCGATTTCCTCCTCGGCCGAACGCCCGGCGACATTGACGTCGGCACCTCGGCGCGCCCGGAGGTCATTGAACGGCTCTTTGCCCGGACGGTACCGGTGGGGCGCCAGTTCGGGGTGATCCTGGTCCTGCATCGTGGCTTCTCCATTGAAGTCGCCACCTTCCGGGCGGAAACGGGGTATTCCGACGGACGGCGACCGGACCGCGTGGAATTTGTCGATGCCCGGGCTGATGCCATGCGGCGTGATTTTACCATCAACGGCATGTTCTACGACCCGATCGACGGCGTCCTGCATGACTGGGTGGAGGGCCGGCGGGATCTGGACTCCGGGATCATCCGCGCAATCGGGGTGCCGGGGGAACGGTTTGGAGAGGATCGACTGAGGATGCTGCGGGCGGTCCGGTTTGCCACGCAACTTGGTTTCGCCGTTGAGCCGCGCACCTGGGAGGCAATCCAGGGCACGGCGGCCACGATTCGCGGCATCAGTGCCGAGCGCATTCGCGAGGAACTCCTGAGGTTGCTGCGTCCCCCCGGTGCCGCACGCGGTCTGCGTTTGTTGCACGACAGTGGACTTTTGCGAGTGATCCTCCCCGAAGTCGAGGTGTTCCGGGGCTGTGAACAGGGAGCGGAATACCACCCCGAGGGCGACGTGTTCGAGCACGTCTGCCTCATGCTCGATCAGTTGCCCGCCGACAGTCCGGCATTGCTGCCGTGGGCGGTCCTGCTGCATGACGTCGGCAAGCCACCCACCGCACAGCACGAACCCGGAACCGGGCGCATCCGTTTCTTCGGACACGAACGCATCGGTGCTGACATGGCGGAGACCATCCTGCGAAGGCTTCGATTTCCGGTGCGCGAGCTGGAACAGGTGACCACGGCGGTGCGGCATCACATGCAGTTCAAGGACGCCCCGAGGATGCGGAAAGCCACCCTGCGGCGCATGCTCTTGCGGCCGACCTTTCCGCTGGAGCTGGAGCTGCACCGGCTTGACTGCCTGGGATCGCACGGGCAGTTGGAAACGTGGAACTTCGTTCGAGCTGCGGCCCGGGAACTGGCGGCGAAACCGGAGGTTCTTCCCCCGTTGCTGACCGGTCACGACCTGATGACCCTGGGGGTGGCACCCGGTCCGGAAATGGGACGCCTGCTGGCGGAGGTGCGGGACCGGCAGTTGGGGGAGGAACTCACCGCCAAAGAGGAAGCGCTCGAATGGGTGCGGAATTGTCTGCGGCAGGCCTGAGCGCGGAGTTGTGGCCTGGGTAACGGGCGCGGCCGAATGCCAGTCCGGTGGTCAGCCGGCCGTCCCGGGCGAGGCTCCAGGCGAAAGGACCTCCCCGGTTGCGGGGGCCTCCGAATCCCCGAGTTCCTGCAACTCGTCCATCTGCCGCAGGTAATCGAGTGTCTGCCGCGCCTCCTCCTCGTCCACCACGCTCAGGGCAAACCCTACGTGTACCACGACGTAGTCGCCGACTCCGGCTTCGGGCACGTAGGCGAGGTTCACTTCCTTCACCACGCCGCCGAAGCTTACCCGGCCGTTTCGGCGGAACTCGTCCGCTTCCTGAATGCTGAGAATCTGACCTGGAACCGCGAGACACATGATCGTTTATTCCGGGGAGGATTCCTCCGCCCGCTTGCGCCGGGCCTCAATGCCTGCCGCCACCGCTTGTCCCAAAGCGATACCCCCGTCGTTGGGAGGGACACGCTGGTGCCAGCAGGGATGGAAACCGTCACTGCGCAGCCGGTGCACCGTACGTTCCAGCAGGTAGTGATTCTGGAAACACCCGCCGGTCAGACAGACGCGCTGTTCGCCCACGAGCCGGGCGATGGCCAGGATCACCTCGGCCAGGGTGTTGTGAAACCGGGCGGAGATGCTCCACACGCGTTCCCCGCGCTTGAGATCATTCAGGATGGCATCCACCGTGGGGCCCCAGTCGTAGAGGATGGTCTCGGGCGCCACCTCAAAGGCATGGCAGTCGTGATGCACCGGACACGGAACCGGCACCCCGTTGGCGCCGGGGCCGGAGGTCGGTTTCGAAATCAGTTCGAAAGGATACACCTCATCGGAATCGTCCGGTTCCATCGCGAACTCGAGATCCATGGCGGCCTGCCCCTCAAACTGGGACGAATGCCGGAGTTCCAGGATGGACGCGATGGCATCGAAGAGGCGACCGGCACTGGTGGTCTTGGGGGCATTGATGCCGTGCTTCAACGCCGCGTGCAACAGATTCAGTTCCTTGCGCGAAAAGGCCTTGATCGGGCCGAGCAGCTCCTGACTGAATACCTGTTCCCCCAGTTGCTCGTAGAGCAGCCCCACTGCCACGCGCCGCGGTTCCTTCACCGCGGCGTCGCCGCCCGGCAGCCGGAAGGGGCGCAGGCACCCAATGCGCCGCACGGCATCCGGCTGGATCAGCAGGAATTCCCCGCCCCAGATGTCACCGTCCGTGCCCAGCCCCGTGCCGTCCCACGAGACCCCGAGGGCTGGGGCGGGGGCATCGTTCTCCGCCATGCAGGCCAGCACGTGCGCGTAATGGTGCTGGACGCACACGGTGGGCAGGCCGGATTGCACCGCCGCCTGGGAGGAGGCGTAATCCGGGTGGGCATCGTGAGCCGCCAGTTCGGGTTCAATGTGCATCAGACGCGACAAATCATGCGCCGACTGCTGGAACGCGGTCAACGCCGGGATGTTCGCAAGATCACCCAGATGCTGACTGAGAAAAACGTCGTGACCACGGGCCACGGCCACCGTGCTCTTGAGATGAGCCCCCATCGCAATCAGCGGCGGCAACGGATCCCGCACTCTGATCGGCAAGGGCGCAAAGCCCCGGGCACGCCGCAGAACCATCTCGCGACCAAGCCCCACGCGCACGATGGAATCATCCACGTGCCGGACAATCGGACGATCATGGACCAGATAGTGATCCGCGATGCCCGACAGCCGGGAACATGCCTCGCGCTCGTCGGTGCAAATCGGTTCGTCCGAAAGATTGCCGCTGGTCGCCACCACCCACTCGCCGAGGTCCACCATGAGCAGATGGTGCAGCGGATTGGAGGGCAGCATCACTCCCAGCCAGGGGTTTCCCGGTGCGGTGGCCCGCGCCACCACCCCCTCCGTGGCTTCTCCGCGCGAACGCAGCAGCACGATGGGAGCCTCGGGCGAGCCGAGCGCACGCTGTTCGAGTTCCCCCACCACGCAAATCTCCTTCACGGCTGCGAGCGAGGGCGCCATCAACGCAAACGGTTTGGCCCCGCGTCGCTTGCGATCCCGGAGCCTCCGGACCGCCGCTTCGTCCGCCGCCCGCACCATCAGGTGGAATCCCCCCAGGCCCTTGACCGCAACAATCGCTCCGTTCCGCAATGCCCTCACGGTCGCCTGTAACGCCTCATCGCCCCGGTACAAAACCTGACCCGCCGCATCCCACCAGGCGAGCTGGGGGCCGCAGTCGGGACACGCGTTCGGTTGCGCATGGAAACGCCGGTCGGCAGGGTTCTCATACTCCTCCCGGCAGCGGCCACACATCGGAAACCGCCTCATCGACGTGTGCGGCCGGTCGTACGGTACCGACTCGATGATGCTGAAGCGGGGGCCGCAGTGGGTGCAGTTGGTGAAGGGATAGCGATGACGCCGGTTGGCCGGATCGAGGATCTCCTCAAGACAGGCCGGGCAGGTGGCGATATCCGGCAGCACCAGGGCGGTTTGCGCTCCCCCGGTCGTGCTCCGGCGAATCTCGAACTTCCGATACCCCTCCGGTTCCATCCAGGTGGACTCGAGACTGTGGATGAAGCTCCGCGGCGGACGTTCCCGCTCCAGCCGCAGGCCGAATTCACGCAGCACCGCAGGGCTGCCCTCGACTTCGACAAACACGCCCTGCGCGCTGTTGCTGACCCACCCGGGCAGCCCCAGCTCCGTTGCCAGGCGAAAGACAAACGGCCGGAACCCCACGCCCTGTACCGCTCCCCGCACCACCAGACGCAGGCGCTGCCGGCCGGTGTCGGTCGGCGTGGAACCGCCTTCCGTGTGATGACTTTGACAGGCAGAGGACATGTCCGGTGCTACCCCACCGGGTGACGCACAATCCCCCCGGCAGGTGAAGGAGATACTGCTTGGCAGCGTCGACCCCGCACAAGCCCGGGTTTCTCCCTGACCCACCCGACGTAGCCCACCAAACTCGTCTTGACAATTGATTTCAATGTGATATCACATTGTTATCGAATTCGCGGATGATCGCGGGTTCGCAGATGCAACACACCATGAGTGATCACGAACACTTCAAACTGAGTTCCGAAAAGACCGTCTCCGCCCTCAACGGCTGGCTGATGCTGGTCGTCAACATCGCCCTGCTGGGCACGGCGATCTATCTGCTGGTCACCAGCATCGTTCAGGCGGCGCAAACGAATCAGTTGCCTGTCGCGCGGTTCGTCATCTCCCTGCTAATCCTGGTCGGTACCATCATCCTGTTCGTCGGCCACTTCACCCTGCAGCCCAACCAGGCGCGCGTCCTGATCCTGTTCGGCGCCTATCACGGCAGCGTGCGCGAAAGTGGCTTCCACTGGGCCAATCCCTTCTACGCCCAGAAGAGCAAGGTCTCGCTGAGAGCCCACAACTTCAACACCGAGAAACTCAAGGTGAACGACAAGCGCGGTAACCCCATCGAAATCGCCGCCGTGGTGGTCTGGCGGGTCAAGGACACCGCCCAGGCCACCTTCGACGTCGAGGACTACCAGGAATACGTCGACGTCCAGAGCGAGTCGGCGGTGCGGCATCTCGCCGGTTCCTACGCCTACGATCAGGGTGAAGAGGATGAAATCACCTTGCGCAGCGACGCCGACGAGGTGGCAGGCACTCTGAAGCAGGAGTTGCAGGATCGCCTCGCCAAGGCCGGCGTCATCGTCGAGGAAGCCCGTTTGACGCATCTGGCCTACGCACCCGAAATCGCCCAGGCCATGCTTCGACGCCAGCAGGCCGAGGCCATCATCGCTGCCCGCAAGAAGATCGTGCACGGTGCCGTCAGCATGGTCGAGATGGCCCTGACCGACCTCGCGGAGAAGGATGTCGTGAAGCTCGACGAGGAGCGCAAGGCGTCGATGGTGAGCAACCTGCTGGTCGTCCTTTGCGGCGAGGCGGAAGTCACGCCCGTGGTGAACACCGGCACCCTCTATTCGTGAGGCGTTCCCGACAACATCATCGCGATCCCCGGGTGAACGAACATCCCCCGACCATGCGCCGCCCCTCCAATCGGTCGCCCCGATCGTTCGCGGCGCCGTTGTCGACGGGGGCCTGGGCCGGGGGAATCGCCGTCACGGTCTTGCTGCTCGGGTTGGCGATCGGAATCCCGTTTTCTCTTCCCCGGAGCGCGTGGCCGGCGATTGCCTTCACCTCGCTGACCTGCCTGCTGATTCCCCTGATCACGAGCCTCTTTGTGGTGCGGGGTTATGAGGTCACCCGGAAGGAACTGATCGTGCAGCGACTGCTCTGGCAGACCCGATTCGAACTTGGGGATCTACGGGCGGGACGGGTTGACCCGGACGCCCTGAAACGCGCCTGGAAGACCATGGGGAACGGCGGCTTCTTCGGCTGGATCGGCTATTTCCGGAACAAGCGATTGGGAAACTTCCGGGCGCTTGTCACGGATCCGGCCCGGTCGGTGGTTTTGGAATTCGCGAACTTCAAACTCGTGGTAAGCCCGGACGATCCGGCGGCGTTCGTCCGGGTGTTGGATCTCCCTGAACCCACGGAGAAAGCGGGGTGCTGATGGCCGGGCGCAAGGCATTCCTGATGCGGATCGACCCCGACCTCTGGCGGGAGATCGAGGCCTGGGCGCAGCAGGATTTGCGCAGTGTCAACGGCCAGATCGAGTTCCTCTTGCGACAGGCCGTCAACCGCCGCCGGAGGGAGGAGCGCGCCGACACGGTCACGGCCCCGGACCAGGGCCCGGGGGAGCCGAGACCATGAAGCACCTGGCGGCGAGTCCGACCGGACACCGCGGAACCCAAGCCGGCTTTCCCCTTCTTCACTCTGCCGACCCGGAACTCGGGAACCGCCCTGCCACTGCTGGGGGAAGGTCCGGCAACCGAACCTCACTCGTCAGGCCAGTGTAGATGCTTGCGCAGAAACTCGAACGTCCCCACCCCCCGCATGCTGTGGCCACCCTGGAAGAACTCGATTTCCGTGCGGCCGGCGAGCCCGAGTTGGGCATACAGCCAACGCACCTTGGCATATTCATGGGCCACCCATGAATCGCGCCCCACACGGTCGAGATGACCCCTCTCGACCATGAACGGCCGCGGTACCATCAGGTACGTCATCTCCGCGTAGTCGAAGGTCTGACCCAGATTCCAATATGGCATCTCCCACTCGATGGTGCGCATGAAGCTGAAGGGCTGATCTGTCGCCGCAACCTTGCGGGTCCATTGGTTGAAGTCGCCTGAACAGATGGAAAGGCAATACCCCTCCAGAATCGCCGGTACCCGGACGGCAGTCTCACCGCCGTAGCTCAACCCATAAAACGCGATCCGGTCCGCGTCCACGAAGGGCAGCGTTTGAAGCCAGCGCAACAGTTGGTCGTGCTGGGCCAGGATGAAGGAAAAGAGGGTCGCCTTCACCGAGTTCGCCTTGCGGTCCAGCCAGCGGTAGCGGTCCTCGCCCCGATAGAGATTGTGCGGAGCGAAGGTGATGAATCCCTGTTCGGCGAGGGCGGCGGCGACGTTGCTGTAAGCGCTGCTGTCGCCGTCCAGCAGATCCCGCGGGAGGCCGTTGCGGCCGTGCTGACAAACCACCACCGGCCGACGCTCCCCCGGCCGGAGATCCCCCGGCACCACCAGCAGTCCCCACGCGAACAGCTCGGGATACACGTCCAGTACCACGTCGTGCGCCGTCCAGTGGGGGCTTTCCGCCACCTTGCGGATGCGCGCGTTGAAGGGGCGCAGGGGTTCATCAAACCGGCCCATGCCCTCCTCCCGGAAGCGTTCCCGGTAAGCTCTCGCTCCGGCCAGAAACCGCTCCGGCGAATGCGTCGGGAGTTCCTTTCGGGTGCTCCAACTGTTGTCGGCCAGTTCGGGCATCACCTGATACAGGAAGAATTCCTCGCGGACCGCTTCCGCCCGCCGCACCAGCCTCTGAACCTGGTCCTCCATCTCCCGCAGATACCGCTGATGGCGCGAGGCAGGGTCAAAACTCCGCCGCCGATCCGTGGGCGCTTGGGCAGGCATCGGTGCGAGGGTTTGCAGTCCCAGTGCCCCGGCGAACTCCGTGAGGGCCGCCTCCGAGAATGGCCCCACTGGCACCTCGTTCACACCGTATACAACCCTCGGTACCGGGGATTCCGGCACCACTCGGATCCGCCGGAACTCGGCGTTTACGCTGGCAAACGCCGGCGTGTGCAATTCACCTTTATGCCCTGTCACCAGCGGTACCGGACTGTGCTCGATGATTAGGGCACGTGGCAGGACCAGCGAAGCCAGCTCCGCGTCGCCGAACTCGCGCAGCCGGCTCCAGACGTTCCGGTAAATCGGCTCGGCCCATACCTGCTGTCTGGAGTCGAAATGGCCGCTCACCAGGACCGCGTCGATGCGGGGATCGAGCGCCGCGGCGTGAAAGGCGACGAGGCCCCCCTCCACGTGCCCGGCGACTCCCACCCGCAATGTGCCGGGTTGCTCCACGAACCAGTCCACCACGGCCAGCACGGTCTGAATCTCGTAACCGATCACGTGCCGGCCCATGTGAAACGCCTGCCGGTAGATCCACTCGCGGCAGGTCTGGTCGGAGTTTCGGAGCGCTGCGTCCTCCGTGGGCAGCTTCTCCCGGCTGATCGTCACGGGTACGATGACTTCACACCCATTCTCCGCCAGCCGGCGTGCCACCTGGGATGACGGCGGGATTCCGGGCGACAATCCCAAGGTCTGCTCAGGGGTCTGATCCGCATCGGGGACGACCACCACGCGGGCCCGGCAGGCATCCCTTGGCCGCACCCACAGACCGGTACCCCATATCCCTTCCAACACCGGCCAGCGCACTTGATACACCCGATACTGCGATGTCTCCGCGACCAATGCCGGCCAGCGGTCATCTCCGAATCGTTCCATCACCACCGGCAGTCGGGCGTCCACGACACCGACGATTTCACGAAACCGGTCACGATTTGCCTGGACCGACTTCTCATACGCCTCGGGGGAGGAGAAATCGCGATTCCAGAACGCCTCCCGCTTCGTCACCGACTCGGCTATCTTGCGCTCCACGAACCGATGCGCCCCATCCATCAGGCGCGTGGACAGGTCGGTTTCTTCCCATCGCAGTTGGGGGAGCGAGGACAGAGGATCCGGGGTGCCTGCAGTCAGCACGCCAACCATCAGCAGCGTACATCCCCCGCCGGCCGCCCGGGCCGCCCGTGTTCTCGGAATTCTCATTCCTTGATGGTATTCCCCGACGGTACCGAAGGCACTGGAAAACGGCGTCCCCGACCGAGGTTCTCACAGGGTCAGGATCGACTGACCGACGGAGTCGAGCGGGTGTGGAAAACTCCGTTCATCGAGCAGACAGGTCAAAAGGAGGCAATTCCGCAACCTGTGGTGTTCAAGTCCAGGGATGTTAGGGAATTGGAGCGGGTGAAGGGAATCGAACCCTCGTTTCGAGCTTGGGAAGCTTGCGTTCTACCATTGAACCACACCCGCGCCGTGACGCCTCCTTATCTAGCCGACCTGCCAGCCCCGCGCAAGACCGAATTCCGGCACCGAATCCCTGTCCGCCCGGCAGGCCCCGGCCGGCATGCCCCGCACGCCGTGCGCCGTGTTCCCCAGGTTGTCCTCCAGGATTGACCCATCGCGCGGGGCGGCCCATCCTTTGCGCCATCACTTGATGCACCTGAAATCAGATAAACCTGCCCCGAAATGAACCGCACCCGCTTCATCCCCTCCGTCCTCGCCGCCTTCAGCCTGCTGGTCGGGATCACCGCCCCTCAGGCCGCCGACACCGCCAAGCTCAACGTCCTTCTCATCACGGGCGACGATGTTACCCCGGCCCACGACTGGACCACGGTCGCCCCCGAGACTCGCAGGATCCTGCAGGATTCCGGTCGCTTCAACGTGGTGATCTCGGAGGATCCCGGCATCCTGGATTCCACCCGGAGCCTGGCGCGGTACGATGTCGTCATGTTCGCGATGTACAACGCGAAGACGCCCACGATTTCTGACGGGGCCAAGGCGAACCTGCTGGAGTTCGTCAAGGGGGGGAAGGGGTTCGTGGTCTCGCATCTGGCCAGCGCGTCGTTCAAGGAGTGGGACGAGTTTGGCAATCTGTGCGGTCGGCGCTGGGTGATGGGGACGTCGGGACACGGTCCGCGCAGTCCGTTCAAGGTGGAGGTGGCGAGTGGGATCCATCCCATCACGAAGGGGATGAAGGAGTTCACGGCGGACGACGAGCTCTATGCGAAGCTGCAGGGGACCGCGCCGATCCAGGTGCTGCTGACCGCCGCGTCGGACTGGAGTCACCGGACCGAGCCGATGGCATTCGTGCTGCCGTACGGTGACGGACGCGTGTTTCACCACACGTTCGGCCACGATGTGAAAGCGTTGCAGGCTCCCGAGATCCGGGAACTGATCGTGCGGGGGACGGAATGGGCGGCAACCGGGACCGTCAAGTAGCCGACGTTCCTTCCCGTGCCGAGTGAACATGGTCACGAAAGGCCGATATCCCACGGGCCACACCGGCTTCCGACGGGTACCGGTGCGAACGTGTCTCGTGATTGGGGTCGGACTTGCGGGGTTGATGGCGGACGGCGGGGTGGGGGAGGTCGAAGCGTTCGGGCCCGAGCAGGCGATGGCGGTTGAAACCCAAGTCACCTCCGGTCCCAGCGGCCGCATCCTCACCAACACGGGTGTGTGGTCGCCTGACGGGGATTGGATTGTTTACGATGTGCGGTCGGACCCCGCCGGGAGCGTGTTCGACGGGACCCGGATCGAACGGGTGAACGTCCGCACCCGCGAGGTGGAGGTGCTTTATGAGTCGCGGGACGGGGCGTGCTGCGGGGTGGCGACGTATCATCCGTTGCGGGATCGGGTGGTGTTCATCCACGGTCCCGAACATCCCACGGCCGACTGGAGTTACGCAGCCGCGCATCGGCGCGGGGTTTGGGTGGACGTGGGGAATGCCGGCGTCGCCGTGAACCTGGATGCGCGCGACCTGACGTCGCCGTTCACGCCGGGGGCCTTGCGGGGCGGGTCGCACGTGCATGTCTACAGTCCGGACGGCGGCATGTTGAGCTTCACGTACGAGGATGATGTGTTGGGCCGCTTCGCGGAGGCGGGGCCGGATCACGACTTGAATCAGCGCAATGTCGGCGTGTCCGTGCCGTGCGGGCCGGTGCGGGTCAGCCCCGACCATCCGCGCAACCACAGTGGCGAGTGGTTTACGGTCCTCGTTACCCGCACGACGAGTCAGCCGAGGCCGGGTTCGGACGACATCATTCGGGCCTGTGAAGAGGGCTGGGTGGGCACGAACGGGTATGTGCGGCCGGACGGCACCCGGCAACAGCGGGCCCTGGCGTTCCAAGGAACGGTGTTGACGCAGGACGGCCGTGACGTGGCGGAGGTGTTCCTGGTGGATTTGCCCGACGACCTCACCCGGCCGGGCGACGGCGCGTTGGCCGGGACCGAAACACGGATGCCGTGGCCGCCAGGCGGTGTGGTGCAACGGCGGCTGACCTTCACCACTGACCGAAAGCACCCGGGGATTCAGGGACCGCGCCACTGGTTGCGCTGTTCGCCGGATGGTTCGCAGATCGCGTACCTGGCGAAGGACCATGACGGGGTGGTGCAGTTGTGGACCGTTCCCCCCCACGGCGGTGCGCCCCGGCAAGTCACGCGAAATCCCTGGTCCATTGCCTCGGGTTTCACGTGGAGCCCGGACGGGCGATGGATCGCGCACGTCATGGACGGCAGTGTCTTTGTGACGGACGCCGTGAGCGGGGTGGGCCGTCGATTGACGCCGCGGGCGAAAGCCGAGGCCGACCGTCCGCGTCCCGAGGCCTGCGTGTTCTCGCCGGACGGGAGGAGAATTGCCTACGTGCGGCAGGTGCCCGATGCCGGAGCGCGGCACAACCAGATCTTCGTGGTGACGCTGGACAAAGCCCCCGGTTCATGAGAGGAAGCCGCCGCGTGATCCGGAGCCGCAACGATCTGGTCGAACAAGGGGAGTGCCCGCGGCTCGCGTGTCGTTGCCGGCGGCCCGCCGGACACGTTTGCCCCGTCCGGAACTCGCGGTTGGGCGAGGTGACATTTCCGCGAGGACCAGTCGGCGAGCCGCCGACCGGGGCAGCCGGGCCGGTTGCGGTCCCCCTGATGTCTGCGTGGCTGCGGATGCATGCGCGACTCCAGACGGTGGTATTATTCAGCCAGGCCATGCCAACCAGATTCAGCCGATGACCCATTCGCTTCCTGTCTTCGATCTGCTCGTGCTCGTGGTGTATCTGGCCGGCACAGTCGCCTTCGGTTTGTGGATGGGGCGACGCAGCGGCACGCCGGAACATTTCATGGCGGCGGGAGGCAGTCTGCCCGCTTGGGCGGTGGGGCTTTCCATCTTTGGCACCTTTGTCAGCAGCATCAGCTTCCTGGCATTGCCCGGGAAAGCGGTGGCGGGCGACTGGAATCCGTTTGTCTTCAGCCTGACGATTCCACTGGCGGCGTGGATTGCGGTGCGGGTCTTCGTGCCGTTTTATCGTCGATCGGGGGGGATCTCGGCGTATGAACATCTGGAACACCGCTTCGGTCCGTGGGCCCGGCTCTATGCGGTGGCGTGTTATCTGCTGACGCAGCTGGGCCGCATGGGAACCATCATGTACCTCGTGGCGCTGGCGCTGGCGCCGTTGACCGGTTGGAGCGTGCAGAGCCTGATCCTGGTGACCGGGGTGATCGTGGTTTTCTATGCGATGTTCGGCGGGATCACGGCGGTCATCTGGACGGAGGTGGTGCAGAGCATCGTGTTGATCGGCGGCGCGGTGGCGTGCGTGGTGGTGTTGCTTGTGGGGATGCCCGAGGGACCGGGGCAGCTTTTTGCGATTGCCCGGGAACATGGAAAGTTCAGCCTCGGCAGTTACGCCTTCAAGTTCTCCACCTCGACCTTCTGGGTGGTGCTGTTATACGGCGTGTTCATGAACCTGCAGAACTTCGGCATCGATCAGAGCTACGTCCAGCGGTACCACACGGCGTGCAGTGATGCGGCGGCCCGGCGCAGCGTCTGGACCGGGACGTTGCTTTACCTGCCGGTGTCGGCGTTCTTCCTCTTCATCGGGACGGCGTTGTACGCGTATTACACGGCGCAGCCGGAGCGGCTTCCCGCGGAACTCAGCCTGGCGGATACGTCGGACAAGGTGTTCCCGCACTTCATTGTGGCGGAACTGCCCGTCGGGCTGACCGGGTTGGTGATTGCAGCCATCTTTGCCGCCGCGCAATCGACGATCTCGAGTTCCGTGAATTGTGCCGCGACCCTGATTGGTTGCGACATTTACCGACGCTACATCCGGCCCGATGCCGCCGAGTCTTCGATGATGCGGGTTCTGCGCGGTTCGACCCTGGTGGTGGGGGTGTTGGGCACGTTGGCGGCCCTGGCGATGATCTCGATGAAATCGGCCCTTGATGCCTGGTGGGCCTGGGCCGGGGTTGCGAGCGGTGGCATGCTGGGACTGTTCCTCCTGGGGTTGATCGCGCGCCGGGTGCGAAATGCCGCGGCGGGGACCGCGGTGGTGGCGGGCATCCTGGTCATCATCTGGATGACGATCTCGACTAAATCGATCTGGCCGGAGGCGTGGGCCGGCTGGAGAAGCCCGTTTCACGACCTGATGATCACGGTGGTGGGCACCTGCACGATCCTGTTGACCGGGTTCCTCCTGACGCTGGTCATCGGTGCGGGGCAGCGACCGGACGCGGATGGAGAAGGCTCGCGTTGACAGGTTCGCGCCGCTGAAACATCTTCTCGGACGAGATGAAGACGGCATCCATTCGTGAACTCCAAACTGCCTTTCCAAGGCTGGAGGCTTGGTTGCAGGAAGGGGAGGAAGTGCAGATCACGCGTCGCGGCCTGCCCGTGGCGCGCCTGGTTCCACCTTCCCGAGAGTCTGATCGCCCTTTGGTAAAAGTGGATTTTCTCTCCCAGATCAAGGCGACTTGGGGGGACCTGTCGTTCGCAGCGGAGGAAGTGGAGGCGATGCGGGAGTCGGAGCTTTTCGCGGAGGAATAGTGAACGCGTTTCCCGACACCTCGTTCCTTTGCGCGCTGTATCGACCTCAGGGCAACTCAGCGGCAGCCCGTTCATATTACCAAGGCCTGAGCGAACTACTGCATGTCTCGCGACTCCTCCTTTTCGAGTTTCGTCAGTCCATGCGGTTTCAGGTGTGGCGGCATCTCCGGGATTCCAGCGTGGGTATTGCCCGCGAACAAGGTGCGACGGCTCTCGCCGACTTGAACCCGAATCTCGGAAGTGGCGCGCTGGTGGTTGTTGACGCCGATTGGGGGAAGGTCCTGCAACTGGCAGAGGACATGTCAGCGCGGCGCACTATCACCGGCGGACATCGCACTCTCGACGTCCTTCACGTCGCCACAGGCAAACAGCTTGGCGCCAGGGAACTGCTGTCATTTGATGCCAATCAGCGCCGCTTGGCGGCGGTGGAAGGATTGGAGGTGAACCCGTTATGAGTCTGCTTCTTCGCGGTATTGTGCCACCCATGATCACCCCGCTGCGGGGTCGGGATGAACTGGACGTTCCCGGGTTGGAACGTCTGGTGGATCACATCCTGGCCGGGGGCGTGTCCGGACTGTTCATTCTCGGGACCAGCGGCGAGGCACCCAGCCTGAGCTACCGCCTCCGTCGCGAACTGGTTGAGCGGGTGTGCCGGCTGGTCAACGGCCGAGTGCCGGTCATGGTGGGGATCACGGACACGGCCTTCGTGGAATCCGTCAACCTTGCCCGGGTCGCCGCCGAACAGGGCGCCGCTGCGGCCGTCACCGCCACGCCTTACTACTTCCCCTCCGGCCAACCGGAACTTGTGGAGCACCTGCAACACCTGCTCGCCGATCTGCCCTTACCGCTGTTGCTCTACAACATGCCGAGCCTCACCAAAGTCAGCTTCTCGCGGGAAACGGTGCGCTGGGCGACGGATCAACCGGGGGTCATCGGGGTCAAGGACAGTTCCGGGGACATGCTCTACTTCCACGACCTGGTGGAGATCGCGCGGGCCCGGAGCGATTGGTCGATCCTGGTCGGGCCCGAGCAACTGCTCGCCGAGTCCGTCCTGCTCGGGGGCCACGGCGGCATCAACGGCGGCGCAAACTTCAAGCCGCGCCTCTATGTGGATCTTTACGAGGCGGCGAAGGACCACGACGTGGATCGGATGCTCGATCTCAACCAGCAGGTGCAGGCCATTGCGCGGGACATCTACCAGGTGGGCCGACACACCTCGGCCGTGATCAAGGGGATCAAGTGCGTGCTCTCGCTGATGGGCATTTGTGACGACTACATGGCCGAGCCGTTCCATCGCTTTCGCGCCACCGAACGCAACCGGGTGCGAGCGAAGGCGGAGGAGTTGGGCCTGATCTGACCGGCCCTTCCACGGCGCCCGCCTCGTCTGGATCAGCCTCGCGTCGGGGGTTCCTTTACCCATTGCGCACGGCACAAGGAAGCGTGTGGCCGCGTCGTTATTGATCCGGAACGGAGGAACGGAGTGCGGGTCGCCCCCGGCCGCATCCCCGGCTGCTCTGCGCTTGTGCTTTCTGTCGGGGCGGGTTTAATCCGCTCGTCAACCGGCAGCCAACGTAACCATTCATGATCAAGCGCATCTGTCTCATTGCCATCCTGGTCTTCGTCGGGGTCGTCCGCGTGGGGGTCGCGGCCGGGGGGGCGTCCCTCGGGAATATCCCGGCGGGCGTGGGCGGGATCGAATTGCACCCCGCCTTTGAGGTGCGACGGGTGGCGATGGAACCGGTTGTCCGGGACCCGGTCGACCTTCAGTTTGACGAGCGGGGACGCGCCTTTGTGATCGAGATGGGCGGCTACCCGTTTGCCTCCGAGGTTGAAGCCGAGTATCCGGGCAAACTCGTGCTGATCGAGGACACCGACCAGGACGGGGTATACGACCGGCGCGTGGTCTTCGCCGACCGGTTCCGCTATGCGAACTCGATCCTGCCCTATCGCGGCGGCTGGCTGGTGGCGTCGCCGCCGGACCTGTTGTTCGTGCAGGACACCGACGGGGACGATCGTGCCGACGTGCGGCGGCGGCTGGTCTCCGGGTTCTCGGTGGGGAACGCGCAGCACAATTTCAACGGTCTGATCCACGGCCTGGACAACATGGTGTATGCGGGGAACGGGGGCAATTCGGGTGAGATCTACTGGCCGGAGCGCCCGGGGGAGAAGTTCCCGCTGCTGCACCGGGACATGAAGTTCGATCTCGAGGGGCGCCGGATGGAATTCTTCGGTCGCACGACGACAGGCTTTGCCATCGCCATGGATGACTGGGGGCATATCTTCACGACGCACAACATCCGGCACGTGAATCATCTGGTCTTTCCCAACCGCTATTTGGACCCGCACCCGCAGTTGAGTCCCCGGACGAACCCGGACATCTCGGATCACAAGACCGGCAACCTCGATCGTGCCTATCCCATCGGCAAACAGGAGGCCCGGTTGAATCATCCGGAGCAGTCCGGTTACTTCTCCTGTTCCTGCGGCATCACGTGTTACACGGGTGGGGCGTTCCCACCGGAGTTCGACAACAACCTTTTCGTGGCGGATTCCGTGATGAACCTGATTCACCGGGATGTGCCTCGTCCGGACGGGCCGGGCTTCCTGGCGGGGCGGGCGCGGGAAAAGGTGGAGTTTCTGGCTTCGGAAGATCGGCACAGCCGGCCGGTCAACCTGCGGGTCGGGCCGGATGGCGCGCTCTACGTCGTGGACATGTATCGTCCGGTCATCGAGCACCCGGAGTGGATTCCGGACGAACTGGAGAAAGACATGGATCTGTATGCCGGGACGAACCAGGGGCGGGTTTACCGGGTTGCTCCGAAGGGCGGCCTGGCATGGCGCCAGCCGGATTTCCGGCGGGACGACCTGACCGGTGTGGTGCGTCACCTTGGCGATCCGAACAAGTGGTGGCGGGACACGGCGCAGCGGTTGCTGGTGTGGTGGAACGACCCAAGGTCGGTGCCGTTGCTCCAGAAACTGGCCCGGGAAACCGACAATCCCAAGACACGACTGCACGCGCTGTGGACCCTGCGGGGGCTGCGGCCTGCGGATCGTTCCGGAGGGGAGGCGGGTTGTCTCACGGAGGATCTGATCCTGATGGCCCTGAGCGATGCCAACCCCGGCTTGCGGGAGAACGCACTCGTGCTTGCCGAGCCCGGACTGGCGGATTCCCCGCGCCGGATCGATGCGACACTGGCCATGGCGGAGGACCCGGTGGCCAGGGTCCGGATGCAGGCGGTGTTGTCCCTGGGCACTTTGGATTGGTCCGGGAATGCGGGGCTGAGGTCTCGCGTGCTTGCGGCGCTGGAAACCGTCCTACGTCGGGATGGCGCCAACGAATGGAGCCGGTTTGCCGTGCTGACCTGCGCGGCGCGCGCCCCCATGGCGATGCTGGAAACCGTCCTTGTCGAGGTGGACCTGATGCGTTCGGAGACCGGGGATGCCTCGGCGCGACTGGCGTTCATCACCGAGCTGAGCGAGTTGATCGGAGCCCGGCACGAGTCCGGGGAGCTGGCGGGCTTGGTGGGGCTTCTGTCCGGAGTCGCGCGGCGCGATGAACTGGAGGCCGTGGCCTTGCTGGGTGGGCTCAACGCGGGAATTGGTCGGGAGCGGGACGTGCGCGTGGCGGGCGAACCGCTGCGTCGGATTGAGACCGGGCTGAGCGCGCTTGAGGAAACGTCCGCCGTACGGTTGTTGACGGAAATCTGGGAAACCCGACGTCAGCTTGGGTTGCCGCCGGGATCGGGACAGCAGGCGTTCCTGACGCGGGCGGCCACGACGGTCGCCGACCGGGCGGCGACGGAAGCGGATCGGCTGGGAGCCCTGGGGTTGCTGCACTTTGCCCCCTTTGAGCTACGGCGCGAGATGCTGTTCGACTTGCTGGACTTCCGCCAGCCGGCGTCCTTGCAGCGGGCGGCGATGGAGCAGTTGGTGCAGGAACGGGACCCGGCGGTTGCCGATCGGTTGATTGCCGTCTGGAAGACCCTGAGCCGCGAGTTGCGGGGGAAAGTAAGCGACCATCTCATCTACCGTTCATGGAATCACGATCTGCTGCTGACGGCACTGGAGGAGGGGCGCCTGCAGATGGGGCAACTCAACCTCGATCTCGAACGGCGGCGCCGGTTGTTGTGGTCGGACGATGCGACCGTGCGCCGGCGGGCCGAGGCGCTTTTCAGCGATGCCGGGATCGTGACCCGGGCCGAGGTCTTGAAGCAGTTGAAACCGGCGATTGCGCTCACGGGGAACCCGGAGAAGGGCCGGGGGCATTACGAGAACCTCTGCGCCACCTGTCACACCATGGGGACGCTGGGACACGCGGTAGGCCCGGACCTGACCGAGATCTCTCGCAAAGGGGCGGAGACGCTGCTTTCCGACGTGTTCGATCCGAACGCAGCGGTGAACACCGAGTATCTGAACTACACCATCGAGGACGACGACGATGAGGTGTATTCCGGGATCATCATCAGCGAGACGGAGGCATTGGTGGTGTTGCGCGCGTCGGGCGGGGTGGACTACTCGATTGCTCGTGGGCGAATCCTGGATCTGAGTTCGAGCGGCCTTTCGCTGATGCCGGAGGGGTTGGAAGCCGGTCTGTCGCTGCAGGATGTGGCGGACCTGCTCGCCTATCTGCAACTGCCGAAGTAGGGCGAGCGAAGGGCACGTCTGGGAGGTCGTCGGTCCGCCGGATTTCTCCGTCCGGAACGGATCGGATCAGTCCCTGCGAGCCTGCGCCGGAACCCGGACTCTACATTTGCGACTCCCAGGAGGGTTGAGGTGACATGCCGGTCCCGGTGCCCGCCATTCTGCGTCGCCCCGCCGAAGCCGGGTGGTGCGTCCGGAGGGCGGCTATTCACCTGCGTCTCCCATCGGCCCGGACACCTGATGGTCGAAGGGTCGATTCCCCAGGGGGAGTGGCACGCAAAGTGCTTTGGAAAGGCCTGCCGGCAGCCACTTACTTTTTCCAGAATCCCTGATGTAATCGCGCTATGAAATCGATACGGGCTGATCTGTGGCTGATGCCGGCGTGTTTGCTTGGCATCGCACTGGGCGGTGTTGCGGCCGGAAGTGACCTGCAGCCGATCCTGAAATCGCACTGGCCGGGAAGTCTCACGAAAGTGGCGGTTTCCGGGGACCACGCCTATGTGGCCCTGAAGGAGGGTGGTCTGCGGGTCATTGATGTCTCGGATCCGGCTCAACCGGAGGAGGCTGGCGGCTATCCCGCGTCGGGATCGATCTCCGAGATCGTCGTGGTCGGAGACCGGCTGTTCCTTGGGGAGGGACAGCGGCAGTCTGCGGACGACCCGGGGCCGGGTGACGGTTTGGTGGTGTTGGACATCTCCGATCCTTCGGTGCCGACGTTCCTGGGCAACTACAGCCCTGGCGCCGGAGTGGCCATCTCGACTCTGGCGATCGCCGGAACGCATGCCTATGCGGTCATCAGCAAGCAGTATGACGGGGCCGGTTGGGTTTCGGGCGGGGACTTCGTGATTCTTGACGTCTCCGATCCCACTCGGCCGACGCGTGTCGGTGGTTTCAATCCGGGGAATGTCGGTGGATCGCTGGCCGTCTCGGGCGGCCAGGCGTATCTCGACGACCTGATCATTGACGTCTCGGACCCCACCAATCCGCACGTGGTCGAGGGCGCAGAGGGAATGCGGCAGGTCGACATCGCCGTATCGGGCAACCGGGCGTATGTCGCGAAGTCCATCGGCGCTTGGGTCTATGACCTCTCGAATCCCACCGCGCCCGCATTGCTGGGTCAGGCCGGGGACCCGGGCTACGACACGATATCGATCGCGGCTCAGGGGGATATGGCCTTTCTGGCGAAGTACTCTTCCAGCAGCCTGGCGATTCTCGACGTTTCCGATCCCACGAGCCCCCGCCGGATTGGCGGCTACTTCGGCTTCATCCGCGACGTGGCGGTGTCGGGCGACCACGTGTTTCTTGCCGACAGAGACAACGGCTTGGTGATCCTGGATGTGTCCCGGCCTGCGACCCCTCCCCAGGCCGGCAGACTGCGGCTTCACGAACCGGAAGGGGGGGGCACGCCCGGGGTTCTTGCCGGCACCAAGGCGGTCTTTGACATCGCGTCGAACGGCAGTACCGCCTACGTGGCGGCCGGCACGTCCGGCTTGCATGTGGTTGACGTGTCGAATCCGACCCGGCCCGTCCGCTTGGGGGGCTACGAGACTGCGGGCAAGGCGGTGGGGGTGGCGGTTGAAGGAGATCGGATCTACCTGACCAGCCAGGGAGAGGGCGGGGATGGCTTGTTGATCCTGGACGTCGCAAATCCGACGGAGCCCCGGTTCCTGGGTTCCCATGGCACTGCCGGCGACGCGGACGACGTGGTTGTGCGGGGGCAGTTGGTCTTCTTGACCGATGCCAATCGTTACAGCGGGTCGCAGAAGATCGCCGGTGAGGGACTTGTTGTGGTTGATGTCTCTGACCCGACAAACCCGCGTCGGGTCGGAAGTCTCGAGATGAGCCTGTCGCGCGCGGATGGTCCAAGCAGCCTGGCCGTGGTCGGTGACCACGCGTACGTGGCGGCGTGTTCGGCGCTTCGCGTGGTCGACATCAGCGATCCGGCCGCGCCGGTTGAGGTGGACTCGTTCGAACCCGGAGGATGCGTGATGGGGGTGGCGGTCTCGGAGCGGCACGCGTTGGTGGCTGACTGGCAGGAAGGTCTGCACCTGCTTGATCTCGCTGATCCGGCCCATCCCGTGCGTATTGCCGGCTACGGACTTCGGGGCTGGTGGTTTGGCATGGTGATCGAGGGCAGCACCGGTTATGTGTCCAACGGCAGTGGGATCTGGTTGCTCGACCTCGCGAATCCCGACGATCTGCGGGCGATGGGCGGGTATTCGGCGGAGTGGGTGTCCACCTGTGTGAATCTGGCCGGCAGCAAGGTGTTGGTGGGCGCCGGGGATGAGGGCTTGGTGGTGATGGAAACCAGGCCGTTCTTTCGCTCCATCATGGCTGAGAACGGAAACCTCCACCTCTCGTGGGAAGGTGCCCCGGGGACCCAAATCGAGAGCACGACCAACTTCGCGGACCCTGTCTGGGAGACTGTTGATGGGGCATCCGAAGCCGGCTCGTGTGTGTTGCCGGCTGCCCTGACCGGCAGGTTCTTCCGGTTGGTGGAGCCTTGATCACGCCGGCTTGCAAGTGGGTGGGAATCCAACAGCAGGAGTGCAGGCGCATGCCGCCCGGAGCAGCCTCCGGACATGGTCCGGCGGCCGGAGATCCCGCATTTGTTGCGGGCGGACCACGTGCGCTCCGTCTTCCCCCTTTCCCGCCCGGTTCCCCTGATCGCCGGTGTTTGGTCAGGGTGGAGGAAAACGCCCGGCCGCTTCCAGGAAACGGATCGGGCTCGAAGTTCAAGCGGCTGGTTGTTTCTACCTTGTCTCCTGCTGCTGACGGAACAGGACGGCCTCGGGGGCGCCATCGTCGTGCCACCCGTCGAAGTTTACCGCCAGGTTCACGCTGCGGTAGCCCTTGAAATAGACCACCACCCGGTCGTCGTTGACCGGTTCCAATTCCTCCTTGCTCGTGCCCCCACGGATGCGGGTCAACTTCACGAGCTTGAGCGGGCCGCACTGGTCGTATTTGAGGGCGCCCTTCGCAAAGATCCGGGTCTCACCGGCTTCGGATTGCACCTCGTAGGTGAAGGTCTCCCCTTCGACACTGAGCAACCGGACCTCCGTGCCGTTGTAATCGGTCTTGACCGTGGCTTTCCAGCGGCCGTCGAGATCGCCCTTGTCGGCGGCGAAGCAGGAGACACTCAGGAGGGTGAGGGCGAGGATGAGGTGTTTCTTCATGGTCTTGTTTAGCGTGGGTGCTGTTGTCCTGTCTTATCTTGTCGTGATGTTGTGTTCTTCGTTTTGGGTTCCCGCCCCGGGTACCGGGACGGAAAGGGGGGGCGGCATCATTCGTTGAAGAACCGTTCCTTCAACGACTTCTCGCTCTCGCGGCGCGAGGCTTCGAGAGCGTTGAGCCGATCGATCTGAGCGGGATCAAGTTCGCCCGCGACGCGTTCATTGGTGCGGCGCACGATGGCGTCGACCTGTTCCATGGCGTGGAGGGTTTCCTGACGGTATTCCTCGCAGGCGGCGGCGATGATGGGTTCGATCCGGGTGATCTGGTCCGGGGTCAACTCGAGCTCGGTACGCAGCAGGTCCATCAAGCTGTCCTGCAGTCCTCCGGCCTGGACGCGTTGGTCTTCGAGTCGGCGGTGCACTCCGATCGTGTTGATGCTGCCCACGGCCGCCCCGGCCAGGAAGATGAGCGTGGCCAGGAGCAGGTTTCGCCAGTTGGAGGGTCGTTTCATGGCTGGTAGAAGCTCTGTCGCATGGAGTGGGTGACGAGATCCCTCGGGGTGAAACGAACGTGCAGCGCGTGCCAGTTGAG
This sequence comes from Verrucomicrobiales bacterium, assembly GCA_024233215.1. Lineage (GTDB taxonomy): Bacteria > Verrucomicrobiota > Verrucomicrobiia > Limisphaerales > J093 > J093. The sequence continues at coordinate 238,053 of JACKPW010000001.1, forward strand.
TCCGAGACTGAGCACCACGAGGGCCAGGGCGGCGACCACGGGGCGCCAGGACAGGCTCCAGCCGGGCGCCGGCGGTTCGGTTTCCGCCAGCCAGGCGCGAGTCACCCTCCGGGGAAAGCCGCCCGGTGCCTCGAGACCCGCACCGCAATCACGTTCCATCTGCCGGGCCGCGCCGCGGTCGCGGGCAAGCTGCAGCAGCCGCCGGGTTGTTTCCGCCTTGTCGTTCATGGTTCTTCCTGGTGATTCATCAGGCGCCGCATCGCCTGCTGCAGTTTTCGTCGGGCCCGGTGCGCCCGGACCCTGACCCCGACGCCCGACCAACCGGTCAATTCCCGCACTTCGTCCACGCTGCGTTCCTCAATCTCCAGCATCTCGATCAACCACCGATCCGCTGCCGGCAGCCCGGCCAGCAGCCGTCCCACGAGTTCCCGCGCCGATTCCCGTTCGGCGGAAGCCGCGGATTCCCAATCCGGAGTGACCACCCGCGCCAGCACCGCCGTTTCCGCCTCTCCCAGATCGCTCCAGCGGACTTCCGGGCGACGCCGCTCATGCCGGATGAGGTTCAGGCACGTCGTGAATGCCAGTCGCCGGGTCCAGCGAACCAGGCTGTCGGGGCCGCCGCGGAATTGGTCCAGCTTGCGGAACAGTCGCAGAAAGACCTCCTGCGCCGCGTCTTCCTCGTCCAACCGATCTGGCAGGCGTCGTCGGACCACCTGGATGACGGCCGGGTACAGATGCATCACGAGTGCTTCGGCAGCCTTGGGGTCGCCAGCGCGGACGCCCGCAATCCAGCCTGGCACTTGCGCGTCCGCTGGATCCCCGGGGAGGCTCATGCCTCATCGCCGGACCTGCGCCCGCCTCGTTCACTGGCTCGCATTACAGGGATTGGGACACCGTTTGCGGGGAGGTGTTACAGGGGAAGGGTTCTTTCTCCAGGATGGCGGCGTTTTGGCCTGGAAGCTGCCGGCCGATGGAATTGACGGCGAGCTTGTCATAGGGCAAACCTGCCCGGGTGAAAGCGACGGTTGATTTGCCGGAGGAAGCGCTTCGCCGGGCGAAGCGGCCACTTCCGGTGATCGTGCCCCGTACCGGTGTTCCGCTTCCCGACCTGACCGCGGACGAGGTTCGGCAGATTGAAGAAGCAGAGGATGCGGCGCGCCATGTCCGGTCCGCTTGATGAGGCCCTTGTGTTTCGGCCCCCCACGCGGACGGATTTGTGAGCATGGCGTTGCCCCTCGGGAAGATTGACCTTTCGTCACCGGGGCGGGACCCTCCTGCCCATGATGATCACCACGCGTTTTGTCAGGCTGCTTGCCGGTCTGGTGCTGGTTGCTGCGGTGCCGGTTCGGGCCGGGGATCCCTTGAAACTGCATCTGCGCGACCGGCCCGCGGCTCATCCGAACGAACCACAGGTCCGGGAGGCCACCTGGGATGCCACCCAGACCGCCATCGTGGTCTGCGACATGTGGAACCAGCACTGGTGCCAGGGGGCGACCGCGCGCGTGGCCGAAATGGCGCCGCGCATGAACGAGGTGCTCAAGGCCGCCCGCGCCCAGGGGGTGCTCATCATCCACTGTCCCAGTGGCACCCTGGACTTCTACCGCGACACCCCCCAGCGCCGGTTGGCGCAGTCCGCTTCGAAGGTCGAGCCGAAGGTGCCGTTGCAGGGCTGGTGCAGCCTGGATCGCGATCACGAGGGCAACCTGCCCATAGACGATTCGGACGGCGGTTGCGACGACTGGCCGCAATGCCGGCAGGGTTCTCCGTGGTCCCGGCAGATAGCCACTCTGGAAATCGCCGAGGGGGATGCGATCACCGATTCCGCGGAGGCGTATTACCTGATGCGACAGCGCGGCATCCGCAACGTGATCGTGATGGGGGTCCACTTGAACATGTGCGTGCTGGGCCGGCCGTTTGCGATCCGGCAGCTCGTGGCGCAGGACTTGAACGTGGTCCTCATGCGGGACATGACCGACACGATGTACAACTCGCGCATGGCGCCGTACGTCAGCCATTTCGTCGGCACCGACCTGATGATTCGACACGTTGAGGAACATTGGTGCCCCACGACAACCAGCGTCGATTTTCTTGGGGGCGAACCCTTCCGGTTCCGGGCGGACCGGCGGAAGACCGTGGCGTTCCTCATCGGCGAGAACGAGTATCACACGTGGGAGACGTTGCCGGCATTCGCGGAGTCGGAGCTGGCTTGGCGGGGATACCGGGTTGAGATGATCACGTCCTCGACCGATCCCGGTGATTTCACCTGGCAAAACTGGGAGGCACTGAAGGCGGCCGATCTGATGGTGGTCAGCGCGCGTCGACGGGCGACGCCGAAGCCGATGATGGCGTTGATTCGGGCGAAACTGGCGGAGGGAGTGGGGTTGGTGGGCATTCGTACGGCGTGTCACGCGTTTGCGGTGCGCGGTGGTGCGCGGCAGAAACTGGAAGCCGACGCCGGCCTGACGGAGTGGGCGGACTTCGATCCGGAGGTTCTGGGCGGGAACTACACCGGGCATCACAGCAACGGACTCGAGACGACGCTGAGCGTCGCGCCCGGCGCGGCCGGGAATCCAATGCTGACCGGCGTCGATCCCGCGGGGTTCCCCGGGCACGGTTCGCTCTACCGGGTCAGTCCACTGAAAGCGGACACCACGGCGCTGATCTCGGGGGCGATTGAGGGCGAACCCGCCGAGCCGGTGGCGTGGACGCGGCTGTATGGACCGAAGCAGGCCCGGGTGTTCTACACCTCGCTGGGGCATCCGGACGACTTCAAGGAAGCGGGTTTCCGTCGGTTGCTTCTGAACGGGGTGTTATGGGCGATGCACGAACGGGTGCCGCCGGTGAAGGGGGTTGCCGAAAACTGAGATGGCTCCGCCGTGCGGCCGGGATATGCGGCTCAACGGGAGACGACCACGAATGACCCACGAAGCACCATGATGAAGACCCTCGCTCGCTTGATTCGCATTCGGCTCGAACCGCGCCGCGCCGAGTGCCGGCGACCCCAATGTGGATTCCTCCAGCTTTTCGCGGCCGTCGCAGCGATCAGTCCCGGCATCCTCACGGCGCAATCGCCGGCCTCTCCGGTTCCGCCTCGTCAAGGCGACGGCGACGGCGGTGTGACGATCACTGGGGAACTGAAGCAGTGGCATAACGTGGTTCTCACCCTGGACGGGCCCTACGCGCAGGAACTGGACGACGACCCGAACCCGTTCACGGACTACGCCTTGACCGTGACCTTCACGCACGAGTCAGGAACGCCCCGTTATCCGGTGCCCGGGTATTTTGCCGCGGATGGCGACGCGGCGAATACCTCGGTTTCGGCGGGGACGAAATGGCGGGCTCATCTGGCGCCGGACAAGGCCGGGCGATGGTCCTACGCGGTTTCCTTCCGGCGGGGTGAGAACGCGGCGTTGGATGGGAGCGGAGTGCCGGTGACGCCGTTTGACGGCAAGGCCGGCAGCTTCAACATCGAGGTTACCGACAAGACCGGGCGGGACTTCCGGGCGAAAGGGCGGTTGGACTATGTTGGCGGGCACTTTCTGCGGTTCGCCGGGACGGGTGACTATTTCCTGAAGGCCGGTCCGGATGCCCCGGAGACGCTGCTGGCGTATGCGGACTTCGATGGTACATCGCCAAGTCCGACCGATGTTCAGCGACCCGGGGAGGCCAAACCGCGCAAGGTCTTGCACCGATACGAGCCGCACCTGCGGGACTGGCGTCCCGGTGACCCCACCTGGCAGGGCGACAAGGGCAGGGGATTGATCGGTGCCCTGAACTACCTGGCCGGCAAGGGCCTCAATTCCTTCTCCTTCCTGCCCTACAACGCGGGGGGCGACGGCGACAACGTCTGGCCGTTCGTTGCCCGGAACGACAAGCTCCACTACGACGTCTCGAAGCTCGCGCAATGGGGCCTGGTGTTCGATCACGCAACCCGGCTCGGCCTGCACCTGCATTTCAAGCTGCAGGAGAACGAAATGGACGACGACCGGTTGGGGCACGACTCCCGACCGGGTCGGGTTCCGGAGTCGCTGGATGGTGGCAGGCTCGGTCCGGAGCGGAAGCTGTACTGCCGGGAGTTGGTGGCGCGGTTCGGCCACAACCTGGCCTTGAACTGGAACATCGGCGAGGAGAACACACAGTCCACCGAGGAGGTCAACGCCATGATCGACTATCTTCGCCGGATTGATCCCCACCCGCACAACATCGTCATCCACACGTTTCCGGATCAGCAGGACAAGGTGTATGGGGCGCTGCTGGGCAACCGGTCCCAACTGAGCGGGGCTTCCCTGCAGAACGCGTGGAACCAGACGCACCGCCGGACATTGCAGTGGGTGGCTGCGTCAGCCGCGGCAGGTCGCCCCTGGGTGGTGGCGAACGACGAGCAGGGGGGAGCCGACACGGGGGTGCCGCCGGACCCCGGCTATCAGGGTTACGACGGTCGCAAACCGGACGGCACACCGGCGCCGGGCATCGACGATATTCGGAAGGCCACGTTGTGGGGCAACCTCATGGCGGGTGGCGCCGGGGTGGAGTATTACTTTGGCTACCAGTTGCCGCAAAACGACCTTGCCTGCGAGGACTTCCGCAGTCGCGACCGGTCCTGGGACCACGCGCGCATCGCGCTGCAGTTCTTTCATGAGAACCGGGTTCCGTTCTGGGAGATGACCAATGCGGACGAACTGACTGGCAACCCGGCCCACGACAACCGCGGGTACTGCCTGGCAAAGGCGGGCGAGGTCTATGTGGTGTTTCTGGCGAACGGGGGTCCCGGGAAACTGGACCTGACCGCGTCGTCGGGGCGTTTTGAGGTAAAGTGGTTCGATCCGCGCAACGGGGGCCGACTCCAGGAGGGCGGGGTCCGATCGGTGGAAGGCGGACAGACGGTGTCGCTGGGCACACCGCCCACAGATTCCGGCGCGGACTGGGTGGTACTGGTGCGGAAAAACGGGGTCAGTTCTTGATATTGACATATACCAATATCAAGAACTGACCCCTCGGCAAAACAAACGCGCCTTGTCTTCCGCGGGGGAACCCGGGAGATTGGCGCCGGTAGTTGTTGGCGCCCATGAGTTCTGCATCCGATCCCCGGACGTCTTCGTCGTCGATCCCGCATCGCTGCCTCGCGCGGGCGGTGGCGGACGCGTTGGTGGCGGATCGCCGGATCGAGGCGGTGGACATCGATCGCGGCGGACGGCGCATTTCGGTGGCGACCCTTGGCCAGGAGGATGCCCAGGCGGTGGAATCCCGGCTGAAGGGGGTGCTTGCGGACGCTGAAGCCTCCACCGAGACCCGGGGCGGTGAGGAACCATGCGGACTGCTCGCGGGGCATCCCAACTGCGACTGCTGCGGCTCCGCGTCGTCGCTGAGCGGTTCCGGCCTTAATATTGCCTGTGAGGCAGATCGGTTGACCATCTCGCGCCCCACCTGTCCAACCGCGCGCGGATTCTGGAAGTGGCGTGACATTCCCTGGCCGCGGATCGAACCGCGCGAAGTGGAGTTGCCGGACGAGGAGCATTCCCCGGACGAGTGGAAATGGCAGTTGGCGGCGGCAGCGCTTTGCGGGTTGTTCGGAATTGGAGGCTGGGCCCTCGGGGAACGGAGTCTGGCGCACGCCATGCATGTGGCGGCGTACGTTGCGGGGGCCTGGTTCGTGGTGGAGGAAGTCTGGGAACGACTGCGCGAACGGGTGTTGGACGTCCATTTCCTCATGTTGGCGGTGGCGGCGGGCAGCGCGGCCATCGGTCAGTGGAACGAGGGCGTCGTATTGCTGTTCCTGTTCTCGCTCAGCGGGGCGCTGGAGCATTACGCCCTGGGACGCACCCAGCGTGAGATTCGGGCGCTTTTCCGGGCGGCGCCCAAGGAGGCGGTGGTGCTCGACCCGGATCTTGGGGAAACCACCGTGGCGGTGGAGGCATTGCGCCCGGGACAGCGGTTGTTGATTCGCCCGGGATCGCAGTTTCCGGTCGATGCCGAGCTGGCGCGGGGACGCACGGCGGCGGACGAGTCGAACCTGACGGGCGAAGCGACGCCGGTGGAAAAGACGGTCGGGGACAGCCTCCTTGCCGGGACGATCAACCTGTGGGGGAGCGTGGAGGCGACGGTGTTGCGCCCGGCACAGGAGAGCGCGCTGCAGAAGATCGTGAAGCTCATCCGCGAGGCCCAGCACATGAAGGCGCCGTCCCAGCGGTTGACGGACCGGTTCGGGAGTCGCTACACCTACGGCATCCTCCTGCTGACCCTGGTGATGTTCCTCGTCTGGTGGCAGGGATTCGGTCTGCCGGCCCTGGCCTCGACGGAAGCCGTCTCCAGCGCGTTCTACCGGGCGATGACGTTGCTGGTGGTGGCGTCACCGTGCGCCCTGGTACTGTCCATTCCTTCCGCGGTGCTGGCGGCGATCGCCTGGGGGGCCAGGCGCGGCATCCTTTTCCGCGGCGGGGCGGCGGTGGAGAACCTGGCTGAGACGGGCGTGGTGGCCCTGGACAAGACCGGGACCTTGACCACGGGCGAACTGCGGGTGGCGGGCGTGGAGAGCTTTCCGCCGGGACGCGAAGAAGAAGTCGCCCAACTCGCCTTCGCCCTGGAGCGGCTGTCCGATCACCCATTGGCCCGCGCGATCACATTGCACGGCAAGCACGCGGGTTGGAAGCCGTTCGAGGTGGAGCAGTTCGAGTCGGTGACCGGCCTGGGGTTGCGGGCGGTTCATGAAGGCAAGACCGTTCTGCTGGGTCGCCGTGAGTGGCTGGCGGAGATGCTCGCGGAAGACCCGGGTACCACGTCGGTAGGGTCGGTCCTCCGCGGGGGGGACGGGATGGACTCGGTGCATTCCGAGGTCTGGGTCAGTTGCGGGGAGTTGCTCGGGCGGGTGGTGCTGGAGGACGAGATCCGCGAGCAGTCCGCCGGGGTGGTGCGGGATCTTCGCCAGCTTGGATTGCGGACCCTGGTGCTTACCGGCGACCGGGCGGAAGCCGCGCAGGGACTGCAACGCGCCCTCGAACTGGATGAGGTGCGGTCCGGCTTGAAGCCCGAGCAGAAGGTCCGGGCCGTGGTGGAACTCGGGGAGCAGGGCCACAAGGTGGCAATGGTCGGCGACGGGGTCAACGACGCCCCCAGCCTGGCCGCGGCGCACGTGGGCGTGGCGATGGGCGCCCGGGGATCCGATGCGGCGATGGAACAGGCGGACATCGTGCTGATGCACGACCGTCTGGAGAACTTCCTCGCGGCCTTCCGGCTCAGCCAGCGGGCGCGGAGGGTGATCCGCCAGAACCTGGTGATCTCCCTTGGCACAGTCGTCGTGTTGGTGGGCTTCGCCCTGTTCGGGGCGGTCCCGTTGACCATTGGGGTCCTCGGGCATGAGGGCAGCACCGTAGTGGTGGTGATGAACAGCCTCCGGCTTATCCTCGGACGATGGAAGGACGAGTAGCACAGCAGGCGAGGCAAATCCGAAGTCTGAAAACCGAACGATACCTGCCGATGGAGGGCGAAGCTCCCGTTGAGCCGGGAAGCTCTCGTTCGGAAATCGCACTCGACACGTTTCCCGGCCGCCCGGGATAGTGCGGGCTTTGCGAGCATCACGCACGATGAAGAAGAAGGCATACGCAGCGGCCGGGGTGGACATCGATCTCGGCAACCGGGTGAAGGAGGATCTGCCGTCGCTCCTGGCGGCGACGAAACGTCCCGAGGTGCTGGGGAAGGTGGGCGGGTTCGGTGGCCTGTTTGCCCTGAACCCGCGCAAATACCGCCAACCGGTTCTGGTCAGCAGCGTCGATGGGGTCGGCACCAAACTCAAGATCGCCTTCGCCACCGGTTGTCACGACACCATCGGGCAGGACCTGGTGAACCATTGCGTCAACGACATTGCCGTGCTGGGTGCCGAACCGCTCTTCTTCCTCGACTACCTGGGCGCCGGCAGACTCGATCCCGCGGTTTTCACGGATATCATCAAGGGTTTCGCGAAGGCCTGCGCCGAGAACGGTTGTGCCCTGATCGGCGGGGAAACCGCCCAGATGCCGGGTTTCTATGCGCCGGGGGAATACGATGTCAGCGGAACCATCGTCGGCGTGGTGGAGCGCGACCGGATGCTGGATGGCAAATCGATCAGGCCGGGGGACGCGATTCTCGGTCTGGCCTCGAACGGGCTGCACACCAACGGCTATTCGCTGGCGCGCAAAGTGCTGTTGGAGCAGATGGGGTTGAAGCCCGGCCGTCGCGTGGCGGCCTTGGGGAGCACGCTGGCGGAGGAACTGCTGCGCGTGCATGTGAGCTATGGCCCCCTGCTTCAGAAGTTGCTGAAGCGATTCAATCGGGCAGGGAAGCCGCCCGTCCTGAAAGGGCTTGCCCACATCACGGGGGGCGGGTTCGTGGACAACGTGCCGCGCGTCCTGCCCAAGCGCTGTGACGCCGTGCTCCGCAAGGGAACCTGGGACCTGCAGCCGGTCTTCACCATGATCCAGGAGGGCGGAAAGATCGACGAAGCCGAGATGTACCAGGTGTTCAACATGGGCATCGGCATGACCGTGGTGGTGGAGGCAGCCAGTGCCGGGGCCGTGTTGAAGGCGGTTCAACGCAATGGCACGCAGGCCTGGCTGGTCGGGGAGATCGTTCGTGGAACCGGCGTGTGCCGGGTGGAATAGGCCGCAGAGGGGTCGCAACGGGGGCGGGTCTGACTCTTGACACTCCCGCTTCGGGAGATCGCGTTTGAGCACTCAGCGAGTCAACGGCCTGCTTCCCTTAAACCTGTTTCCTCGTTGGGTACATACCTCTCGTGTGACTGGGCCGTTCTCAGCACCAACTCCTTGACGGCTGGTTCCTCCGGGATCTCGTCCATGCTGTAGCTGAGACCGGACAGGATCCGGACCATCGCATCCGTGCTCGTCTCCCAGGACGTTGAGGTGACTTCGATCGCCTGCCCGATTCGTCCATTGCGCGACCACACCATGGCGGGAACCTTGCCGGGGTGCGCATGGTCTCCTCGATACACGATGGCTCTTACGTAATCCGTCTCCAGGAGCCCCACACCACGCTCAGCATACTGGTTTAAGGAGGTGGCCGTCTTGGTGACATACACCGTCCGGTCAGCCTCCGAGGACAAGAGGAATTCGAGCTTGCTTCGTGGTCGGGTATTCAAGGCGGCGGCCATCCATCGGTAGTCGAAAATCACTTCCCCCATCAGGCGATCGGCATTCGGCTGCGCTTTCAGAGCGTTGAGGGCAATGTAGACGAAGTCCGAGTTCTGCAGGGTGGCGCCTTCCCCTTTCGGGAAGTATTGGTCGAAAACGTCAGGGTCGTGTCGAAGCGGCCGTATCGCGAGCATCTCCATGCCGCCAAATGATGCCTTGACGGCGTACCCTCCGCCGAACACCTGGACGCTGTCGATGTGCGTCGTTGGCAGGCTGGCCGTCGCGTACCCGAGGTCGAATCTCTGTCCGGGAGCATCGGTCAGCGGGACGATCCTCTCCGGCGGCTGCCATGGATGCGTCAGCTGCATCCCGACGTAATCCCGGCTCAGAACGGATAGGCGCCAGCCGACCAGGGCCAGAAAGGCCATGCCGATTGCGGGGACCGCTATCATGATCTTCCTGCGCGTGCCAGGCATTCGCTCTGTTCTGCAACCCGGTGATTGGACCGTCCGTAGGCGGTGGTCCCGGGGTTGGCGTTGAGCGGGGGGGCGATCGACTATCCCCCGCGGACGGCGGTCGAACGCTCGCTGAACCACTGGTAGTCGTGAAGTTCGTCGGTGAAGAAGTTGAATGCGTTGTAGACCCGACTGATCGGCACCAAGGTGGAGGGTTCCACCCACTTCTTGATTTCCGCGTGCCCATCCGCAAAGGAGAAGCCACAGGCGCCGTTGTGGTAGCTTGCCGGCAGATCCCGCCAATACGCCCGGCCATCCGTATACATGCGCACCGCCAACCAGCCGTCGTTGATGCCGTCAGGATGTTCATCCACCATCATCCACGCCATGGTGGGCGACGGATTGCGGATATCCGTGGTCCGGTGAAAGCTGTAGTACGGCTTCCCATCGCCGCTGTTGCTGCTGTTGGATCCCGAGACATAGGGCATGCGCGCGTCCCCCTCCATCCAACTGTTCATGGAATAGCTTCGAACCCGTTCGTGAGCCACGCCCGAGATCTTCACGTAGGAGTGATCTGCGGGACATTTGTAGATGCCGGGTGATTCCGTGTAGGGGGCGAGGACGGACTGCTTCGGGTCCATGAGCAGCGTCGTGTTGGTGTTGTCCAGATGGGAACTGTAGTCGAGTCCGCCGGCCACCCACCAGCGACTGGAAAGCACGTAATCGTTGTAGTCGCCGGAATACAGGACCGCGGCAAGCGTGAGTTGTTTGCCGTTGCTGACGCACGCGATGCCATGTGCCTTGGCCTTGGCCTTGCTCAAGGCCGGCAGGAGCATTCCTGCCAGGATCGCGATGATGGCGATCACCACGAGCAGTTCGATCAGGGTGAACGCGGCGCAACTTCGGCGCGAGGCTTGGAACGAGTTGGTTGCGGTCATGGCTCGACCGTCGCACGGGCGGCGCCGCCCCGTCAAGGGATCGCAGACCGCCAACCGCAGGAACGAATGACAGCGGCAGGGGCGGACCGGACAGCCACCGTGCGGGGGTTTCAGACGGGCTCTTGACCCAGGTCAAGGATGTGGGGGCCGAAACGTGTTCAACTCACCTCCGTGAACGTGAACCGACAAACCCATTCAACCCGTCGCCTGCGTATTGTTGCCAGAGCTGGCGTGCTCCTCCTGTGCGCGGCATGCCCCGCTCGCGGTGCCGAACCCGTGACGGCGGCAAGCGCTGAACCGGTCGATGGGGTGGCGGCTGAGGAACCGGCGAAGGGCATTGACGATCATCTGCTGGACACGTTCAAGAACGGCAAGTTCAACCTGAATGTCCGGCTGCGCTGGGAGCATGCCGACCAGGACGGATTGGATGCGTCGGACGCGGTGACCGTCCGTCCCCGTCTCGGTTTCACCACCGCCCCGTTGTTCGGGTTCCAAGGCATGCTGGAGGCGGAGAACATCACCAGCCTTGGCGCCCCGTACAACCCCGCGGGATTGGACCCAAGTGAACTGGGCCGCACGGTCATTGCGGATCCGGAAACGACCGAGATCAATCAGGCGTGGCTGAGCTATTCCCGCTGGGACTCGATGGTTCGAGGCGGTCGGCAGCGGATCGTTCTGGATGACGCCCGGTTCGTGGGAGATGTGGCGTGGCGCCAGAACCAACAGACCTTCGACGGCGCCGTCCTGAGCAGCCAGTTTGTCCGGGATCTGACGGTGTTCTACGGCTACATCGACCGGGTCAACAAAGTCTTCGGCGACGATCATCCGATGGGACATTTCAACTCGGACTCGCACTTGGTGGACCTGAACTACCAGGCGTGCGAGGCCGCTCAACTGGGTGCGTATGCCTACCTGCTGGATTTTGACAATTCCCCGGCGAATTCGTCGCAGACCTTCGGTGGCCGGTTGACCGGGAAATGGCACCCGCACGAGGACTGGACGTTGGCGTACCGGGGTGAGTTCGCCTGGCAAAGCGGTGCCGGGAACAACCCGGTGGACTACGATGCGCCGTTCTATCGTGTCGACCTGCAGGCCAATCGTAAACCGGTCCTGTTTGGGGTCGGTTATGAGACGCTGGGCAGCGATGACGGCAAGTTCGGCTTCCAAACGCCGCTGGCCACGCTGCACAAGTTCAACGGATGGGCTGACGTGTTCCTGGTCACCCCGACCGCCGGGTTGCGTGACCTGAACGGGCGGGTGGGAGTGACCCTGCCGTATGAGACTCCATTGCAGTTTGTCTACCACCACTTCTGGTCGGACAACGGCGATGTCGATTTCGGCCAGGAATACGACGCGGTAATTTCGCACAAGTTCGGCCGGTTCTTCACTTCGCTGGCCAAGGTGGCGTGGTACGACGGCAGCGGGGTCTACCCGGACAAGCTGGTGTTCTGGCTGCAAACCGAGTTCAATTACTAGGTCATCGAGTGCTGCCGGACGGCGGCGCCGGTGTCCGTAACCCCACTCCAACGCCGCACGCCAGCGAACCGAATGAACACGAAACGAATCTACTGGGTTCCGCTGCTCTTGCTGGGTTCCGCCCTGCTGTTCGCACTCAACCCACTGCCGTATCGCGACGTCGTTCCGCCCCGCGTGCCGGTGGCGCCTTCAGTCATCGACCCCTCCCCGGTCCGGCATCCCTCGTTGGAACCGCAGTATGTCGTGGCGGGCTACACCTACCGATGCAGCGAGTGTCACCGCATCCTGCCTTCACCCGCGGAAACGCTTCGCACACTCGGGCAGCACAAGGAAATCCAACTCCGCCACGGGCTCAACACGCGCTGCTTCAACTGCCATCACCGCACCAACCGCGATGCGTTCGTGGACGAGTTCGGCGGGGAGATTGCGTGGGACGAACCTCAGTTGCTTTGCGCCCGGTGTCACGGTCCGGTTTACCGGGACTGGGAAGCCGGTTCCCACGGGCGCGTCAACGGCTACTGGGACACGGCCCTGGGGCCCCAAACCAAGCGGCGTTGCGTCGAATGTCATGATCCTCACAATCCGCCATTCCACTCGCTGAGCCCCGCGCCGGCCCCGAACACACTGCGTATGGGGGTTCAAACCGAATCCCACCCTCCCACCACCGGCAACCCGCTCCGGCTCTGGCCCTCCGCGGATAACCCAACTCCCCATCCCTGATCATGCCTCAGGTTCCGCCCCCCTCCGCACGTCCATCCGGTTCTGGTTCCGCCGGCATGAACCGGCGTGACTTCCTGACCAAGGGTGCCGCCGCCGCGGCCGGCCTTTCGGCCCTCGCCGCGGCCATGTCGCCGCTCCGCCACCTGAACCCGGATGACCTCCCCAGCGCCGAGGAGTTCCTCCAGAAGCACTACAAAGAGATGACTCCGGCCGACAAGGAACGCGTTCTGGCGCGCATTACGGCGGAGGTGAAGCAACGGTTTGGGGTGGCGGCGAAGGTCGCCGATCCGGCGCCGATGGACGGGGTGGAGTTCGTTTACGGTTTGAACATCAGCCGTTGCATCGGTTGCCGGAAATGCGTCCACGCCTGTGTTGCGGAGAACAACCAGTCACGCTCGCCGGAGATTCAATACATCCGCGTGCTGGAGATGCAGAAGGGGAGCATCGACGTCGAGACGGCGAATCATCACTACAACCCCGAGGAGGTTCCGCGCCCGGACAAGTGGTACATGCCCGTTCAATGCCACCAGTGCGCGAAGCCACCGTGCGTGAAGGTCTGTCCGGTCGAAGCCACCTGGCAGGAGCCGGACGGGATCACCGTGATCGACTACGACTGGTGCATCGGCTGCCGCTATTGCGAGGCCGCCTGTCCGTATTGGGCACGCCGATTCAATTTCACCGAACCGGGGCTGCCGGCGGATGAGGTGAACCCCAACATGAGCTACCTCTCCAATCGGCCCCGCCCGAAGGGCGTCATGGAGAAATGCACGTTCTGCCTGCACCGCACCCGGGAAGGGCGCCTGCCGGCCTGCCTGGAAGTATGTCCGACCGGTTCCCGCAAGTTCGGCAACGTCCTCGACCCCGAATCCGATGTCCATTACATCCTGAAGCACAAGCGGGTGTATGTGCTGAAGGAGGATGTGGGCACGTTGCCGCGGTTCTTCTACTACTTCGATGAGCGCGGCAGCCGCTATCACGAGGGCGTCGAACCGGGACCCGCTGATCCGAAGGAGGCCGCATGAAGCGCTATCTCACCTTTCTCTGGGACTGCTTCCGCCTGAGTTTCACGGGCGACTGGCGGTATCACCTCTGGATGACGGTGTTGACGTTGATCTCGCTGGGCGGGGTCTACGCCTACAGTCAGCAACTCGTGAACGGGTTGATCACCACCGGCATGACCGATCAGGTGTCCTGGGGGCTCTACATTGCGAACTTCACCTATCTGGTCGGGTTGGCGGCGGCGGCCGCCATGCTGGTGATCCCCGTCTACGTCTATCGCAACCTCCACCTGCACGACGTCGTCATCTTCGGCGAGTTGCTGGCGGTCTCGGTCATCCTCATGTGCCTGCTGTTCGTGACGGTGGACCTGGGCCGGCCGGATCGCTTCCTGCACCTCCTCCTGCGGTTCAACTTCCCGATGTCGATGCTGACCTGGGACGTGATTGCCTTGAACGGCTATCTCCTGCTGAACCTGCACATCTGTGGTTACCTGATCTACTGCGCCTACTGCGGACGCAAGCCATCGAAGGCCTTCTACATCCCGTTCGTCTTCGTGGCGATCGCCTGGGCGATCAGCATCCACACGGTCACGGCGTTCCTGTACGTGGGGCTGGGCGGACGACCCTTTTGGAACTCGGCCATCATCGCTCCCCGCTTCCTGGCCAGCGCCTTTGCCGCCGGACCGGCGTTCATCATCCTGACCCTGCAGATTGTGCGCCGCTTCACCCGGCACCAAGTGAGTGACGAGGCCCTGTTCACGCTGCGGCGCATCGTGCAGGTGGCCATGATCATCAACCTGTTCCTGCTGGTGTGCGAGTTGTTCACCGAGTTCTACGCGGACACGGCCCACGGCGCCTCGGCGCATTACCTCTTCCTGGGGTTGCATGGTCACAATGCCCTGGTGCCCTGGATCTGGACGGCCATTGTGCTGAATCTGCTGGCCACCGCGTTGTTCATGCTCCCCGCCTCGCGCGCCCTGCCCACTCTCAACGCCGCCTGTGTCATGGCCATCATCGGCATCTGGATTGAGAAGGGCATGGGCCTGATCGTGCCGGCCTTCGTCCCGACGCCGCTGGGAGAGATGGTCGAATACCTGCCCACCCTGCACGAGACCATGGTCTGCCTGGGCATCTGGGCCTTCGGCCTCCTGGTCTACACGATCCTGGTGCGCGTTTCCGTCCCGGTCCTGGCCGGCGAAATCACCTTTGCCCGACGCTGGGGGCGACCGGCCCCCGGCGCTCCCGATTCCCACTCGTCCGACGCTTTGAAAACCACCTGAAAACATCATGAAAAGCCAAGCCGCCATCGTTCTGTCCGCTGCCCTCGGAGTTGCCGGGGCCCTGGTCCTCGCGCCCGAAATCCGGGCCCAGGCCTGGGGTTTGCCCACCATGTCTGAACAAACCCGCGCCTGCATCGACTGCCACAAGGTCGACAACACCGGCGTCTACCAGCAGTGGGGCAGCAGCAAGCACTACCGTGCCAGTGTCGGTTGCTACGAATGTCATGGGGCCGCGGAGGGCGAACCGGATGCCTTCCAGCACGAAGGCCAGTGGATCGCGACCATTGTGTCGCCCAAGGACTGCGCGCGTTGTCACTCGCGCGAGGCCGAAGAGTTCGCGAGTTCACATCACTCGAAGGGCGGGCGCATCATGGGGTCGCTGGACAACGTTCTCGCCGAGGTGGTCGAGGGGAACCGGGGCATGATCAGCCCGGCCTTCCAGAAGGGGAACAGCGCGGCGGCCGTCAACGGTTGCTGGCAGTGCCACGGATCCGAGGTCAAGGTCCTGCCCGGCGGCAAACTCGATCCCGCCACCTGGCCCAATACCGGCATCGGCCGCATCAATCCCGACGGCTCGGAAGGCTCGTGTTCCGCCTGCCACAGCCGGCACTCGTTCTCCTCCGAACAGGCCCGCAATCCCGACAACTGCGGCAAATGCCACATGGGTCCCGACCATCCGCAGATCGAGATCTTCTATGAATCCAAGCACGGCGTGGCCTATCGCGCCTTCAAGGACAAGCTCAACATGGACTCCTCCAAGTGGGTCGTCGGCGAGGACTACAACCTCGCGCCCACCTGTGCGACCTGTCACATGAGCGCAACCCCTTCGCGCCCCGCCACCAAGAGCCGGCCCGCCATCGCGGCCATGCCGATCACGCACGACGTTGGCATGCGGATCAGTTGGAACAACCGTCCGGCAGTCTCGGTGCGTCCGGAGGTCAGCGACAAGAAGATGGGTCTGCCCGGGGCTGATGTGAACTGGGAAACCCGTCGGACGAACATGAAGACCGTCTGCATCAATTGCCATGAGCAACAGTGGGTGGACAACTTCTACGTGCAGTACGACGGCCTGATTGATCTCTATCACGAGAAGTTCGCCAAACCCGGATTGGAACTCTACAGCCTGGCCAAACCGCTGATGCGACCGGCGGAATTCGCCAACGACCTCGCGTGGACCTGGTTTGAGATCTGGCATCACGAAGGCCGTCGGGCGCGGCACGGCGCGGCGATGATGGGGCCGGATTACACCCACTGGCACGGCACCTACGAGGTGGCCAAGCACTTCTACTCGAAGATGGTGCCGGAACTGGAGGAATTGGTCCGGCAGGGCAGCACCTCGAATGACGCCAAGAAAGTGGCCGCCGCCGAAGCCCTGCAGAAGAAGCTGGACGAGGTCCTCACCTCCGACAATCACCGCTGGTACCTGAACCAGTTGAGTGCGGAGGAACTCAAGGAACGCCAGGACCGCGCCGCCGAGTTCAAGAAGCGCTACGCACAGTAGGCGCGTGGTGCCGCCCAACCCGGAACAACCACAGCCCAAACCGGCCCCGCACCACGCGGGGCCGGTTGTCTTTCCGGTTGTTTGCGGGGACCGCGGCGCGGGGACAGACCGCTCACCGCACGTCCACAAGTCTCCTGAAGAGCCGTTCGAACAATAGCCGAAGCAAATCCTGTTTGTCCCCGGCATCCATCGAGTTCGCCCTTTCGCCATCTCCATCAACACGCTCGAAGACGGGCGTATGGAGTGCGGGGGCACGCGGAGCACGACACCGCTTCGGGAGGGGCGCGGAGGGCGATGAGGGATCCGTTCGTCACCTCGAGAGCGCCGTCGCCGCGTCGCTCTGTCGACGCAGTCCACAGGGGGCGGATGGCTCCAGCGGCCCTTGGATCACTCCTCTTGTGGTGGCTGGACCACCACCCGATAGACGGCGAATGGGCGGTCCGGTTCAAGGGCGACGGAGTGTTCTTGCATGAAGTCGTCCGCGGTGACGGTGGCCACGACGTCAGTCCATTCGCCATCGCCCAGCGCCGGGGCGGACTGGACCCCGTAGCGACCACCGGGCACCGCATCCCACGTCATGGCCATCGGGAGCCGGGCCGAGGATTTCGATGTCCAGGGACGCGCTTGCGTCCTCCGGGTAGTCCCCGGCAAGAGACAGCAGGCCCGCCGAGGCCCCAGGCGCGATGGAGCCATGGTTGGTGAACCGGCTTGCCTCGAGGGTCCGGTTGCCCGCAAGCACACCGCCGTCGAGGTTCTTAATCCGTTGAGAAGTGGTCAGGGTGGCCCCGGCTCCGATGGCAAGGAGCCCGTTGTTCGTGAAGGGCTTGGTTTGAAGCGGCTCGGAGCCGACGTCGAAGATGCCCTCGTTCGTGATGGTGGCCATCAGCGTAACCCAGTCCACGAGACCGGGTGCCACGCGGATGGTCCCGGTGTCCAGATTGGTCAGGGTTCCGTTGCCGTTGTTGACTCTGAGGTAGAGATTCTCCGAGTCCTCGCGTTCGCTCAGGATCTCGATCAGTCCGGCGTTTTCGAAGTCGTTGCCGAGGCGCAGGTCACCCGTTTCGTTGGTCTCGGTGGCCAGGATCCGGATGGTGGCCTCGGGCCCGTTGGTGACGGTGCCGTTGAGTGTGACCCTGTTCAGGATCGTGAGATCTCCTTGGTTCTCAAAGGAAGTGTCGACGCTGATGTCGTCGAGCGTGAGTTCGTGGCCGCCAGGATTGATGAGAGCACCGGTTCCCCGGATATAGAGAGACGGGTCGATCCGCGTCGGTCCCAGAGTCAGATCGCTCCCGATAACGAGGTGCTTCGGCCGCAGCAAACCCTCACCGGTCAAGCTGCCGCCCGGTTGATGGCTGAACGTGAAGCTGATACGCAGTGTGGATCCCGCGGCGATATTCAGCACCTCGGCGTCGGCCATTGTCCCGCCGGCTTTGTGAGAGAATCGCCCGAAGGAGGGAATCGCAATATGGACTGCGGGGGCAAGCGGAGCGCGACACCGCTTTTCGGGGAGTGGAGGTGTGGAACTGTTTCCAGTGCAGTCGAAAGCGCCGTCGTCGCGTTGCTTTGCCGGCGCAGTCCATGGGGCGTCACCAGTTTGGGCTGACCGGGTAATCGTCCGGCACGTGGATTCGGTCGACGGGGAAGCCGTAGATCGTCTTGACGGTGGCGGCTGAGGCAATGTGCTCGAACCAACGAGCAGAGCACCAGGGATACTGGTTGGCGACAGGGACCAGTCGGTGTTTCACGGCGTTCTGATGCACATAGTTCAGCCGTGCCAGGTAGGAGCGCTCGTAGGTCAGTCGGGTGTCCCGGAAGTTGTGCCAGACCTTGCGTCCGGCGACGGTGTCCATGCGGTTGATCCACTTTGCGGTCTTCTCGTGGAGCTTCCCGAGCACGTGCGAGAGGCTCTCCGCGCTGCCCTCTGTGCGGGGCGACCGGGCCACGAAATGGTAGTGATTGGAGAAGACCGCCCAGGCTTCGAGTTCCCAGCCGGTTTCCGCGGTGAGCTTGAGGAGACCCCGGTGAAGGACGGCAAGTCGGGCCTCTCCCGCGAAGAAGTGCTGTCGCAGGTAGGTTCCTGCCGTGACGAAGTACGTTCCCCGCTCCGAGAGGCGATGTTCCGGGGCATGGGGCCAGGGGAATCTGTGGTGGGGCATGCATAATGAATTACGGGTGTATAGTTAGTGGTCAAGCGAAAAGCGCCGTCGCCGCTTCGCTCTGCCGGCGCAGAGGTTCGTCGCCATCATCGCCGACATGCACTTCGAGCGTCGTGGCCGTGCCCGGCTCGATCCCGCGGAGGTCCCAAGAGACTGCTCCGGACGTCGGATCGATCCCCGAGCCTTCCGGACCGGAGATGAGTTCGAAGGTGAGGGTGTTCGCCGGCTCGTCCGCGTCCTCCGCCACCACGCTGAACGTGAGCCAACCGCCGGAATGGCCGTATTGAGTGGCGAGCGGAAGCAATGTCGGCGGCGTGTTGACCTCGTCAACCTCAACCGTGAACTCGTACCACTCCTCCCACGAAGTCTCGTCGACGGCGTCCGGATTCTCGTCGGATACCCAGAAGGTGAAGCGAAACACGCCGGGACCATCTGCCTCGCCTGGAGTCCAGATCAACTCACCGGTTTCCGGATCGAAGCTTGCGCCTTCCGGGCCTAGAACCAATCCCATGGTGAGCTTGTTCGGCGGCAGATCCGGATCTCTTGCGGTGATCGTCCAACTCAGGGATTCGAGTTCGTTACCGTTGGCGTTTGCCGGTAGCACCAACCAAGGAACCATGTTTAGCTCCTGCACCGCGACCTCGAAACTGGCTGTGTTGCTTAAGGTCGGGGCTTTTGAGTCGGCGGGATTTTCGTCGGTGGCTTTAACCGTGACCGTGAAGATTCCCGGTCCCTGCGCTTCCGACGGCGTCCAGCTGATCTGGCCCGTGGCCGGGTCGATCGTCATCCCTTCCGGACCGGTCACCAACTCCAGCGTGATCGGGTTGGCTGGTTCGTCGTCGTCGGTAGCTTGGATGGTCCACTTGTGCAATGCCTCCTCTTCAACCACGTCGTTGGCGGGCACCACCAGCATCGGCGGCTCGTTCACTTCAAGCACCTCGATGTTGAAATGAACCGTTGCGCCCAGGGCCGGGCTGCTATCGTCCACCACCCAGATCGCGACCGGGAAGGTGCCCGGGCCATCGGCCTCGCCTGGAGTCCAGGTCAACGCGCCGGTCGTCGCGTCCACTTCAGCGCCTTCGGGGCCATCGAGGAGCAGGTAGAACAACTGCTGCGCCGGTTCGTCCGTGTCGATGGCGGCGATCACCGTGTTCAGGGTGGTTTCCTCATCGACCACGAGGTCCGCCATCGGTTCGAAGTGGGGCGCGGTGTTCACGACGCGGAGAACCACTTCGGTGTTGCTGTAGTCGGTGGCCCAGCCGAAAAGGTTGGTGAGCGGCGGGTTGACCACCGTGAACATGCCTTCCCGTGAACCGAAGCCCATGACCGGGAACACATCGTTCAACACGGGTCGGTATTCGCCGGGCAGATGGGCGTTGAGGGTTCCCTGCAGCGTGGCTTTGCCGGTGACCTCGAACCGGTCATGACCGTCGGGAGCCGAGCCGAGGATTTCGATGTCCAGGGACGCGGTCGGTCCCTCGACATACTCACTGTCAAGAACGAGCAAACCGGCAGAATCGCCCGGCGCGACCGTGCCATGATTGAGGAACGAAGTGGCGGCGATCACGCCGGTGCCGGTGGTTCGGCCGTCCGAAGTGACCTCAATCGACCCTGCGGTCAGCAGTGTGGCACCGGTTCCCACATGGATCACACCGGAGTTCGTGATGCCCTGTACGGAATTCAGGTCGAACCGGACATCCAGCAGTCCCCGGTTGTCGATGGTCCCCTTGATCTCGCGTGCTTTCCCGGCCCCTTCACTGACGCGAATCTCCGCTCCCTCGAGGTTGGTCAACAGCCCGTGGCCGTCACGCACGTGCAGGCTGACAGATGAGTACTCATCCGTGCCCACAAGATCGATCAGACCGCCGTTCAGCAGGTCGCCTCGAGCGAGATGGAGGGCAGCTTGCACGCCTCCCTCGTACTCGGAGAGCAATGTGAGTGTCGCCCCCGGGGCGTTAGTGGCACCCTCGCGGTGATTGAACTGGTAGGCACCGTCTTTCACCGTGATGTCTCCCTTGTTGAGCGCGGGGGCGTCACAGTACCCGTACCTCAGGATCACATGATTGCCCGTGTCATTGATCAGCGTGTCATCACCGCGCACGTTAAGCACGGGGGGGAATTCGGGCTGATCCGTACCCAGGGTCAAATCCGTATCCAATTGGACCAACTTCACGTTGATCGAGCCTTGTCCCGCCAAGGCCCCACCTTGGTGTCGGAAATAGTCAATCGTAACGGTACTACCCTCGGCAACCTCAAGCATACCGGTATTGACAACCTGTGTTATCTCCAAGTTGAACTGAACGTCTATTAGACCCTCATTAACCAGGTAATCCGGGATGCTGCGGGTGCCGCCGGTGCCTTCCAAGCTCCGGATCTGGCCGCCATCGAGATTGGTGATCTGCCAACCGGGAGTGTTGACCTGAAGGCTGACCAATGGGGTTCCCGAGTCGGCGTCGAGGAGCACAAGCCCACGGTTCTCGAAGTCGGCGTTGATCTCGAGCCCGGCCGACTGGCCCTCCTCCCCGACGATCCGAAGCGTCGGGTGCTCCGTCTCGGTTCCGAGCGTGAGGGTTCCGACGGCGATCGTTCCCCGCACTTCCACGGTGTAGCCGCCCGGTTCGGTGATCACCGCGGTGTCCGCAGAACCGGGGACTTGGGCGGGGCTCCAGTTGGCGTCGTCGGTCCAGAGGCCGCCGTCGGTGTTGATCCACGTGACTGTGGCGGCCTGCGTCGTGCCGCTCAACAGCGAGGCACACAGAATAGTCTTCGTTATGTTCATCAGCCTGATCGGTTATCGTTCCGACCAGACATTCCGGTGAGAGGCAGGATCCCTCAATCGCCCGAAAGGATGATTTTCGAGCGAAAACTGTGAGTGGGACCGGCGGGGTCAGCCGAGGAGGAGGGAGATGGCCTCGGCCTTGTTACGAACCTCGAGTTTCCGGTAGATGTTCCGGATGTGGGTCTTCACGGTGTCGAGTGAGACACTGATCTCCGAGGCGATCTCCGTGTAGCGTCGGCCCTTGGCGAGCAGATCCAGCACCTCGGTCTCACGGAGGCTGAGGGCTTCCAGCGCGGCCTTCGCGGAAGCGGGAGCCTTTGCCGTGGGCTCTCCGGCTTGGAGCCGACCGAGGATGCCCACCACCTTGCGGGCAATGGACGGTGACATGGGTGCTCCGCCGCGTCGGGCGTCGTGGATGGCCTCGACGATTTGATCAGGGCTGGAGTCCTTGAGCAGATAGCCGTCGGCGCCGTCAAGGAAGGCCTTGAGGACGTAGTCGTCGTCGTCGTGGACGGAGATCATCAGAACGCGGGCGTCCGGCAGGCATTGCTTGATTTCGCGAATGCACTCCAGTCCGGAAAGTCGCGGCATGTGGATGTCCAACAGGAACACGTCGGCCCGCAGATCAGGCAGGGCGGTAAGGAATCGGACGGGGTTGATGAAGGAGCCACCCCACGTGAAATCGCCCACGCCTTCCAGCACGCGACGAAGCACGGCCGTGTACGAAGTGTCATCCTCGACCGTCACCACCGTGATTCGGATTACATCGGAACCGTCGGCCATTGTCCTGCCGGGTTTGTGCCAGAATCGCCCGACGGAGGGAATCGCAATATGGAGTGCGGGGGCGAAGCGGAGTGCGACACCGCTTTTCGGGGTGGGGACGCGTGGATCTGTTTCTCGTGCCGTCGAGAGCGCCGTCGACGCTTTGCTTTGCCGGCGCAGTCCATAGGGGGCTTCAGGTTAGCGGTAGCTGGATCGTTATCCTTGTGCCTTTGCCGGGTGACGATTCGACCTGAAGAGAACCGTGCCTTCCTTCGACCCGATCCTTCAGCGACTGGAGTCCGAAGGACGCTTCCGGAATCTCCGCCGGCTCGAAGCCGCGGCCGTTGTCGCTCACCTTCAAGACGGTCAGTTCGACCGGTGTCCCGGCGAGGGAATCGGAAGCCACGGCGGGCAAATAGTCGAGGAGATCATCGTAGCTGCTGCGGTTGGGGTTCAGCGACCAGATGATCTGGCGGAGGGATTGCGAGGAAGCGTGGGCCAGGTTGGCGATCTGGCGGGCGAGCCCCTCGGAATCGGAATGGCGGCGCTCGAACTTGTGAGCCAACTCACCCAGCAAGCGGATTTGCCCGAGGCTGCTGCCGATCTCGTCGTGCATGTCGCGCGCGATGCGGGAGCGTTCCTCGTCCATGGCCGTCGAAGCGGCTGAGCCCGCCGGTGGTGCCGATCCAGATCAAGCCATCCGAGGTCTGTAGACCCACTCGGGTGACATTGCTTACGAGGCCGTCCTCCGAGGTCCACACGCGATAATGTCCGGCCCCTTCCTCGACAATCTTGGGGGGTTGCCCCTCCAGTCCTGCCGGGTTGGCCGGGAGATCAGGGTTGAGATAGATCAGGACCAGTGCCCACGTGCCACCAACCCGGTAATTGACGCCAAAATCGCCGATCAATGCCCGGCCATGAGGGGTCTCCACCTCTCTGAGGGGGATCTGCCGACCCGCACCCAGGGCGCTGCGTTCCCAGGAAATGGTCCAGGTGCCGGACTCCGTCCGCTCCATTGAGAACGGCACGGGCGCGCCCTTTCGGCCGGTGCTCAGGTCGATCTCTCCCGACCAGGTGCCCTGGGTCAGCGACTGGAAACGGTATTCTGCCAGCTGGTCGCCAAGGGTTCCCCAAACCCCCGGATAGGTGCCCGGAGCGATTGCAGGGTCCGAGGCGAGGCAGAATCCGCGTGTCACCACTGAGAGCCAGCCTGCCATTACCGCCGGCAACCACCGGGTCGGTTTCTTGCGGCAGGATTCAACGTGAGGGCTATGGTTCGTCGAACCCATCGCGGCTAACGACGCGAACCCACGGGAACTGTCGCAATATCTGGTCCACGACACGGCTTCCGCGTGTGCGCCGTGGCGCTTTTGTTGGCTTTCATGTATGTCGTGCTTGAGCTCAATCCTCACGACCGAGTCGTTCCGAGCCCTGCGCCGCTCCGTTCAGAAGCCCCTTGAGACAAAAAGAAGCCGGGCCGCAACAATGCCGTCCCACAGGGGATCTCAGGCGGTTCGCGTGCCATGTCCGGCAGCCTGTCGGACCCACTTGAAACCGCCTGAGGTCACGGTTCGATGCAACCGGTCGGCGAACCACTGACTGGGGCAGCCGAGCCGGCCACGCTTCCATTGGCTGCCGAATGGTCACGGCTGAGGCGCGCTCAGCCACTGGCAGCGATAGTAGCCCTGGGCTGCCTGGTTGATCCGATCGTCGGTGTAGGTGCTTTGCCCCCCAACCCGTTCCTCATGGACGCGGGACCAATCCCCCAGATCACAGGACTTGTCAATGATCAGGATGCCCGGGTTAGAGGCCGTAAACTCGAGGCTGTGGATGGGATGGTCGCTGGTCGCCGGGTCCCGCATTGTACTTGTCAGCGGAATGGTTTGCATTCGTCTGCCCTTACCACTCCCGCGAACGAGGTGGATCGTCCATCGCCCGAAAGGGTGATTTTGGCCCGCTTTCTCACCCGTGGCAGTTGAACTTCCTACAGAAGGCAACGAAGAAGACGAAGCGAGGCAGGTCCTCCGGGACGCATTATCGGAGGCGACGGGATACTGCTGAATGAAGACCGGTTCATGATTCCCCATGGCATGTCTTGGCTTCGGCCCCGCCGTGGTTTCCTTCGTTTCCGTCTGTGGGCTGCCTGGACGGGGCCCGGGCTGTCCCGGGCTTGCCGAGGGTCAGGGGGTTGCCTACGCTCCCGGGCGTGTCACAGAATCAATCAATGATGAATCCCATGAAACGCATTGTGCTTTCCCTGATCGTGGCCGTGTTTTGCGCCGGCCTGTTTTCAGCCACCACCGAGGCCGCCGAGGGTCAGACTCAGACCCAGCCGCGACGGGGACGACGCGGAAATGTCGTTCACGTGGTGAGCTTCAAGTTCAAGGCCGAGGCTACCGAGGCCCAAATCAAGGAGGTGGTGGATGCCTTCGCGGCGTTGCCGGAGAAGATCGAGGAAATCGGCACGTTCGAGTGGGGGACGAACATCAGCCCCGAGAACCTCAACAAGGGCTTCACCCACTGCTTCACCCTCACCTTCCAGGATGCCAAGGCCCGCGATGCCTACCTGGTGCACCCGGCCCACAAGGCGTTTGGCGGGATTGTCGGTCCCGTGCTGGACGACGTGTTCGTCATCGATTACGTGGCGAACCGCCGGCAGGGTGCGGGCCGGGGACAAGGGCAGGGGACGGGGGCTGCCGCTCGCAATTAGTCTGACGCTCTGGCGTCCGACACATCCGACAAATTTCAGCCGCAGGCGGTGCGGAGATGGCCTGTGAGCGTCCATTGTCCGCGGGTCAGGGCTGCACCCACAGTGAGCGCCAGTAATTCTGGTCCAGTTCGTAGGGATCGACCTGGGCGGTAGCTGAACCTGGCGCCAGCACCCCGTAGCGGCGCATTTCGCGGACGTAGGCGGCGCGGGGTTGGAAGCCGGGCATGTCGAAGCGTTTGATCTGCGCGAGGTAATCCCGCCCTGCCGTGACCATCGCCAGAAGACGCCGGTAATCCGGGTCCTCGCGGGTGCTGAAGACTCCCGGCGCGTCCTGCGTTTTCTGGCAGAGGCCCAGGCCACCGGCCTCCTTTGCCAGCGGCGCGAGCAGCAACAGCGATTTCTCCGGACGGCTCAGGTTGAAGACGATGTGGCGGCTCCGGGCGAGGCGCGGGTCGTTCATGTCGAACCGCCAGAAGGAAAGGCCGATCTCGTCGGAGAGGGCCTTGGGCAGAACGCGGTTGCCTTGATGGCACCCGGCGCAGCGACGGTCGATCACCTCGGCCCCGGCTTCTGTGGTCGGCCAGTCGAAGTCGGTGTGAACGAGGTTGTTCTCCGAGTAGCCCCCGATGGAACCGGAGCCCAGTGCGCCGTAGGTGCCGGGGTAGGGGGCGCCCACCTCGATCCACAACCGCAGCATTCGCTTCTCGTGATCCGTCGCCTGGACGTCGTAGTGGGCGCCGTCCAGCATCGCGAGGATGCGGCTGGCGGCGGAGCCGAGTTCGTGCGGGGCGTAGTTGCTGACGGGTTGGTTGCGGCCGTCACGGAACAGCCGTTCGACCGTCATGGTGAAGTAACTGTGGGAGAACATCGGGCCGTGATCACCCGTGAGAATGACGCCGCCGGCGATGGGACCGCCGTCCTTTCCCGGCGTGTAGTCGTGGCAGTCGACACAAAGGCGGTCGAGGATCGGCTGGATGTCGCGGGGGTAATCGAAAACATCGGGACAATCCTGGATGGGCTCGGGCCGGCTGGGTGGGCGGCGCAGGGCAAGGAGGTTTTGTGGCGGGATGTAGCTCCGGGTGCGTTGTTCATGGCAGCCCACGCAACTCACCACTTCGCCCGGTTGCACGGTCAAGAAACTCTGCATTCGCTTCACCGCCAGGTCGTCCCGGTCGAGCGCCACGAAGAAGAGACCTCGCATGGCTGGAAGTTCCACGTAAGCCGAGCCATCCTCCTCGACCGGCACGGTGCCCACGACCCGTTCCAACGTGAACGACCCGCCGTAGGTGAGCGGGTCCATGCCGCCGGTGAAGTTGACCGGTTTGGGCAGCGTCTCAAGGACGAGCAGCTTCCGGATGTCGCCGGGTTCGACCCCGGTCATGTTGCGTCCCTCGTAGACGTTCGCAAGGATCACGCGCCCGGTCGTTTCCTTGGGAGTCACGCTGCTGGGAATGATGCGTTCGGGTTGGTGCGGAACCAACGGTCGCGGTTCGTGGAGGGTTAACCCGGCGTGCACGTCGCCTTCCGGCAGTCGATAGAGCGGTTCGGTCAGACCGGAACCATCCATCAACAGGATCTCACTGTCGTGGGCCACCATGAAGGCGTCTTCGCTGAAGGCCCAGGGATCGCGGAAGCCGGTGGCCCGGGTGACGAACGCGGCGGAACCCTGGTCGTCCGGGCCGTCGGTCACATCCACCAACGCCACGGCCCCGGCGTGCTCACGCTGCCCGTGGCCGGGGGAGAAGATGGAAACGACCTTGGACGACCCGGGCACGGGTTTCGCATCGATCATCACCGTGCCGGGATGTTGGTTGCCATAAAACACCATTTGCCCCGTGCCGTCGGGATTCGCGGCCCAGAGGTGATGGTAGTCCACCTGCGAACGGTCCACGTACTCCCAGCGCTGGTAGATGACGCGTCCATCCGGGAGCACCCACGGGGTGTTGTCGTGCTCGTTGTTTGCCGAGATCGCCCGGAGATTTGAGCCGTCGGCGGCACAGCGATGCAGTGTGGCCACCTGGGTGATCCAACAGTTCACCCAACGTTTCGCCCGCGTGGAGACGAACACGATGTCGCCGTCGGGAAGCCAGCACGGCTCGAAATCGTCGTAATCGCCATCGGTCAGTTGACGGAGTCCTGAGCCGTCCGGCTGGATCGTGTGGAGGTGGTAATGTTCACTCCCCCCCCTGCGGTAGCTGAAGAGGATGGTGTGGCCGTCGTAATGCACGGCGGGATCGCGCACCCCGCCCTCGGTATCGTCGATCAACCAGCGGACCACCCCGCTCGCCACGTCCAGCACCCCCAGCCGACCTCCCGGGAGGTACGTCACCCGCTTTTCGCCGTCGCGGTGGACCTGCTGATTGGGGGGCTCGAACTGCCAGTCCGAGTAATAACCGATGTTCGCGTACCAGTGGCCGTCGGACCCAATCCTGCGGACGGCGAAAACCACTTCCTGCACGTCCCGCATCGGGCCGGCAAGCAGGTGGTCCTTGACGGCGGGCGGTGTGGCGGCCTGAAGCGGCAGCAGGCCATTGGCCATCAGTCCGAAGGCAGCGGCGGTCCAAGCAAGGTGTCGCGGGCGCATTTCGGGGGACATTGTGCGAACGAGGCACGCCCGGTGTCAAACCGCACCACCCTGGCGCATGCCGTTCCCTTGGAATCCGTCGTAGCGGCGAACTGGCGTTCGCCGGATCGGGAGGAGGCATGCAGGAGCCCGGCGGATGCCAAACAGCCGCTACGGCCCGGCGGAGCCAAGCCGTTGCAGCGGTTCGGTGGAATCCGGTCAAAGCCGGCGGACCAGGCGATAGAACCGGGCGTCGGACCCGGCAGGGATCCTCACGACATAACCCGCTTCGCCCCGTTCCACCGGCGTGGTGACCGGGGTCCACACCGGTCCACCGCCCGCGGCGCCGGGTTCGAAGGCACCGGTCTCCTCCAGCACGTAACCCTGGTCCTCGGGATCCACCGGCCAGCTGATCTCCAACTGGATTCCCTCACCGGTACCATCCGGAGTGGTCTTGATCCCCAAGGGAAACGGCGGATCGAGGTCGACCTTCAACTGGTACCCGGCCCGCGTGGGGGCGGGTGCATGGTCGTACTGCGAAACGGCGATGAAGAGGGCGCCGGGCCCGACGATCCCCTGCCAGAACTCCGTCGGGCCGGCCCCACGACCCAGATCCGCCCGCACGGGTTGGAACTGGGCGTCATACACCCCAATATCCAGGTCAGTGCCGGCCGTGCCTCCCAGACGAACCGTCAGGATCTTGGAGCCGCTGACACTGATCCGATAGACATCCTCCATGGCGTCACCGGCATCGGCAAAGAGTGTGACATCGCCCGGGTTGAGGGTCCCGTCAACGATCACCGGGGGGACCAGGCGTTGGGCGAAGTTGAAATCATAGTGCGGATCCGCTTCGTCCACCGGGCCGGGACCATGCGTGGATCCGACTGCGGGTGGCGGCAGCACAGCGTCCTCGACGGAGTTGAAGAACTGGCCGGTGCGAATGCCATACTGGAGTTGACGGATGTTGCCCAGACCGTTGCCGCTGTCGAAGCGGATGTTCGTGAAGTAGATGGGCAGGCCGTTGCCGTGGCTGGCGGTTCCGGTGAGGGCCGGGAAGAAGTTGTCCATGAGGTGGAAGTGCAGGTGAGGGCCGGTGGAGCTGCCGCTGTTGCCGAGCAACCCGATCTGCTGTCCCTGCTCGATCGCATCCCCGACCTTCGGAGTGACCGAACCCTCGATCATGTGGGCGTAGAAGGTCAGTTCGCCGTTGCCGTGATCGATCACCACCGAGTTGCCGCCGCCCGGAGCGCCGCTCAATTTGGTTCCTGCCGGGAAGTTTTCCACGACGTTGCTCCGCGCGTAGACAATCGTGCCGGCCGCGGCGGCGAGCACGGGTTTCCCGTAGCAGAGGCGGCTTTCGTTGTAGTCCTTCGCCACGTATGTGCGGTTGGTGTCGAAGTCCGGATGCAGCCGCCACTTGTTCGACCAGGAGTTCAGCATGGCCTCGGTGATGTCGGTCCGCAGCGTGGTGACTTCCGGTGTGGTGTAGGCCGCGGTGATGTCCAGGGCGAAGGTCTGGTTGCGAACTCCGGTGTGGGCTTCACCGGCGACGTGCGAGCCGGATTGCCACTTGGAACCATCGGTCAGCAGCGGCAGTGGCCAGCGGTAGGCGCGTCGGGTCGCGCGCGCGCTCGGCCGGAGGCCCGTGATGTAGAACGGGCTGGCGTATTCCTCGAAGAAGATCTGGAAGTTGATCTGTGCCGGCGTCTGCTTGGCGGGAAACGCGTCGAAGGACTGCGATTCGATGTCCCAGAAGTAGGGGAAATCGGTCAGGTTCAGCGTTGCGCTGGTGCCGTCGCGAAACAGCACCGCCAGGGAGCCGTCCGGTTGGTAGCGCGCATAGCAGGGTTTTCGGCGGTTGGAATCGCCTTCCGCCCGACCGCCTGCCAGCACACTGCCATCCGCCATGACATGCACCCCAATGGGGGTGCTTTCCTCCAGCGCGGCGAGCGCATCGCCGATGGCGAAATGCCGTGTCAACACCTTGCCGTCACCGCCGAAGGTCGGGTCCAGCACTCCTCCGGACGTGTACCGGGCCAGCGCAAACGCCGTGTATTCCCCGTCCTTCGCCGGGCCCGCGACCACGATGCTTCCCGCGGGTCCCACGTCCAGTGCCCGGATGCTTTCGTCAAAGGTCGACACGAAGTCGGTGATCACCAGACCGCCGGCACCGAAAGAGGCGTCGAGTTGTCCCTCGGGAGACAGTCGAAACAGCGCGAATCGGGACACCACCGTCTCGGCGTGCCCGCTCTGTCCTCCGGCCACCACGTCGCCATTCGGCAACACGTGGAAGGCATGCAATTGAAGGTCCTGGCCGAGTTGCGGATCGTACACGGTGGCGACGCCGTCCTTGCCGTAGGTGGTGTCCAGGGATCCGTCGCCTTCAAGTCGAACCACGAACGCGTTCAGGTTGTGGAAGATGAAGGTGCCGCGCCCCGTGCCGGCGATCAAAATGCGCCCCTGGGAATCCAGGGCGAGGCCCGCCACGCTGACCAGTTCCATGTTTGGCAGGATCACCTCCACGCGCCCGGCGTTGCCGAACTCGCTGTCGAGGGTGTCGCCCGAGGAGGCCAGTCGCATCAATCCCAGTCGATCGCCGAGCACGCTGTGCCGAATGCCGGCCACCGCCACCCGGCCGAACAGATCGGCGCGGGCCGCCCGGGGATGAAACACCTTGCCGATCTCAGGCGGGACCGAGGCCACGCCACCATTGCCGTAGCCGGCGTTCAAACTGCCCGACTCCGTGAAGCGACTTACGAAGGTGGTCGGATTCCCCGGCTCTCCCGATTCGCCGACCAAGTGTGGCTGGTTGAACCAAAGAAACCCGCCGGTGCAAGTCCCGAGGGGACCCAGCACCCGGCCGTCGCCGGAGAAGGTGGTGTCGAGTCGGCCGTCCGGATTCAGGCGGCTCAGGTAGACCTGGTCCACGCCGTTGGATACGGCGCGTCCGGCGGTGAGTATCCGGTCGTTGCCGTCGAAGAACACCGCTGCCGGGGTCTCGTTGGCCTCGTCGGCGTCCATCACGTGCATGGCAAACGCCCCGGAATCGAAGCCCACCCCGGAACCCACGGAGACCCGCGCGCCGAATTCGTCCTTCGAGATGGCGGAGGTGCCCATCAACTGCCCGTCGGCGTTCAGGTAGAAGGCCGTGCCGTGGGAGAAGGTCACCGGGCCGCCGGAGTCGTTCTTGAAAACAATTCCCCCCAGCAGGCGGTTCTTTTCCAGCACATGCTCATAAAGGGGACCCGTGGTGCTGGGCGTAAGCCCCGTAACCACCAACCCGGGAATGCCGGGGTTGGTGACAATGATGCCTCCCGGTCCGGGAACCACCGCCGCCAATGCCGGGGTGCCGGTGAGCATCAGGAGGCTGGTCACGGTCCAGAGCCCGCGTGCCGGTGTCCGGCTGCTAGTATTACCTGTAATGAATGCCATAAGGTGCCTCATAGGTCGCCACGAGGTTACTGAGGAATCCGGCAATCCGGGTTACGGGGAAAAGCGTCGGGGGCGAGTAGTGCCTCAGCCGTAACGGTTCAGTAGGGAACTGCGGATGAACCGGAATCGACCCGAATCGGAGGGCATTTCACCGCAAGGCTGGTTCCGGCCACGGTCGTCACCGGGTAGCCCCCATGCAGCGCCCCTGCGATTCCTGAAAGGCGCATTCTCATTCGTGTGGACTGGCGTCCATTCGTGGCTGGGCTGTGTGGAGCCGGCTCGGTTGTGTCCGGCGGAGAGACGACGGACCGTCGCCATGCTGGGATTGCGGTTTGAGGGTTCAGTTTTCCCAGTCGAGGCCTGCCCCGGCGAGCCGGGCGCGAACCTCCGGCAGGCGCCAGCAGAGGAGGGTGGCGTCACTGCCCGAGACGAGCAGCAGCCGGGCGTCCGCGCTGAAGGCCATCTGATGGGCCCGGGCCAGCCGCGGCATGCGGAGGGCGGCGAGCGGTTGGAGATCGGGGAGGCGCAGCAGTTGAATCACCTGTTGGTCCAGCAGGAGGGCGAGCACGCGGTTGTCCGGCGAGAAGGCGACCAGGCCGGGAGTGGGGCGTTCCCGACCGAAATCCGGAAGCGGTATCACTTGCCACCTATGGGTGTCGCGGAGGGTGAAGTTCTCACCGTAGGTGGCCAGCCACCGTCCGTCCGGGCTGAAAGCCGCCATCGGATGCAGGCCGGCGATCACTTCCAGTTCCGGCGTTCCGTCCGGCAGCGACCACACGCGGATGCGTCGCTCGGCGGAGCTACCGGTGGCCAGCCAGCGGGTGTCCGGGCTGAAGGTGACAAAGTCCGCCCCGGCATGTCGCAGGACCAACGCGGGCTTGGCGGGCGAGGCCGGGTCACAGAGGCGGATCTCGCCGGGAACATCCAGGGTCAACGCCATGAGCCTCCCGTCCGAATTCAGGGCCACATCGGCCCAATGTCGGCCTTCGAGGACTCGTTGCACCGGGGCGGTGAAGGCTTGGATTCCCTCGATCACGTCCTTCACCCGCCATCGGAGGATCCCCTCGTCGGCCGCCATCCACAGACTCGCGACCGAGGGTTGAAAGGCGATCCCCCGGACGGGACCCACACGGGAGGTTCCGACCGGCATGAGGTCACCGGCCCGCAGCAGGCGCAGCCCGGTGGGGGAGGCGCATGCGATCAGCGGGCCTGGTTCCGTCAGGCAGAAGTCCGTCACCGCCCCGCTGGTCTGCCCCACGCGCCGGGCGGCGTAAGATTCTGATTCGACGAGTTCGATCCACCCGGCTTCGTCATGCTTGATGATCGCGCCGAGGCGGCGTCCGTCCGCGGTGAAGGCCAGCTTGGCGGCATCCCCGTGGGTCACGAAAGCCGCCTGCAACCGGTCGAGACTGAGGCAGCGGATGACCCGATCCTCCCCGGAAACCGCCAGGAACTTCCCGTCCGGACTGACGGCCAGATCCCGGACACCGCCCCGGGTGACACTGAGATCGAAGGCGTGCGTCAGTCCGGGAAGTTCCGTTCCGACGACCTGTCCCACGCGGTTGCCGGTGACCACAACGCGCCCGGTGGGATCCCAGGCGAGGGCGGTGACGGCCTCGGCGCTGCCCCATTCGTGAAGCACACGGCTGGTCGCGAGGTCCATCACCTGAACGAGGTTCGACTGCACCCGGGCACCGGCGAGCCGTTGTGAGTCGGGCGAGAACGCAAAGGCCAGCCAGCCGCGGCTGGGGGCATCGGGGGGGTCGGGGGAGGGCTCAAACCGGGAGACCACTTCGCCTTCCGGCAGTGACACCACGCGGGACAGCACGTCCTTCTCCTCGATGACCAACCGACGACTGTCGGGACTGAAAGCCATGACCACCCGGGTGCCGGGGGAATGCTCGACCATCAGGCCGGTCTCCAGATCCCAGACGGTGATCTCCCTTGGCAGGCGCACAACGAGGAAGCGGGAGTCCGGACTGAATTCATCGAGGGCGACAATGGGGCCCGGCGTGATCTCGAGCCGGCGCGTAACTTGTCCATCCGCCAGCCGGGTTACGGTGAGTTGGGTGGGGGAGGTGACCCGGGCGAGGTACCGCAGGCCGGGATCCAGGAGGGGCAGGGCCGCGTTTGCCCCGGCCGGAAGTGTGGCGGCTGGCACAAACCGGCCGTCCTCGAACGGCAGCGTGGCGATGAAGAGGTCGCGCGCCCGGGCGCGGTAGTCCGCGGTGGCCCCCAGGGACAGTCCCTGGCGAATCAACTCCTGGCTGACCAGCCGGTGTCCCATTTCCTCACTCAACAACATGACCCGGGCCTGCTCCAGGCGGGCCTCCCGGAGGTTCGCGGTGGCGGCACGTTCGGCCTTCAGAATGCGCAGGCCGGCCAGAACCCCACCTGCTACCAGGCCGGCCAGCGCGAGGTGCAGGGCAACCCCCAAGCCGGCGGTGAAAGGGTGCCGTCGGGCCCAGCGCCAGCCCCGCCCCGGCCACCCCACGGGCCGGGCCAGCACCGGTTGGCCCGCCAGGAAGCGTTCCAGGTCCACGGCCAGCAGCGACGCGGATTCATAGCGACGCGTGGGATCCTTCTCCAGGCACTTCAGACAAATGGTCTCCAGATCGCGCGGCAGCGACGGGTTTTGCCGCCGCGGCGGGACCGGTTCCGTGTCCAGTACCTGGCGCAGAACCGATGCCAGGGTTTCCCCCTGAAAGGGTGCCCGTCCGGCAACCAGATGATAGAGCAGGGCGCCCAACGAATACACGTCCCCGAGCGGCCCGGTCGGCCGGTCTCCCCGGACCACTTCCGGCGGCACGTAAGCCGGGGAGCCCATGACCTGACCGCTGGCGGTGAGTTGCGCCAGGGTGCTGTCCGGGCGGGCGTCGAGGAATTTGGCAAGGCCGAAATCCGTCGTGCGCGGCTGGTCGAAGAGGTCGATCAGCACGTTGGACGGTTTGAGATCACGATGCAGAATCCCCTTGGAATGGGCAAAAGCGACCGCCCGTGCCACCAGCGCGACATAACGGGCCGCCCGACGGGCGGGGAGGGGGCCGTCGCGCAGGATTTCCGCCAGCGTGCTGCCCTCGATGTATTCCATCGAGAAGTAAGGCTGGCCGTCAAAGTCGCCGATCTCGTGGATGGCCACGATGTTGGGATGCTGCAAGCCGGCGGCGACGGTGGCTTCCGCGTTGAACCTCGCCCGGGCTTCAGGGCCGGCGTGAGGCCCCCCCAGCAGGAGCTTCACAGCAACGATACGGCCGAGGCTGCGTTGCCGCGCCTTGAACACGACCCCCATTCCCCCGCGCGCGATCTCTCCCAGCAGATCGTAGTCTCCGATCGAGCGTACCCCGGCGGGCAGCGCGGGCTGGGTCGTTCCGGGAGCCGCCGCCTCGCGCAACAGACAGAGGGGGCAGAACTCCTCCCGCACCCCGGGCGGCAGGGGCGCATCACAGACGGAGCAACGTTCGCCGCTCACGCACCGCCTCCGGTTGGCCGGGCCGGTTGCCACCCGTGGGATCCAGCTTCCATCCTCTGGTAATGAGGAAACCGCGCCGCGGGGTTCCGCAACGGGACACCACCAGCCGGTCGGAATGCGCGATCAGCCATGGCTCAACACGTTCAACAGGTGGCGGATTTCGTCCTCCAGTTCCGCGGGATCGGCAAGGGTCTGGGCGACCTCCTCCCGGATCAGGTCGCGGTAGCGCTGGCGCAGACGGAAGGCGGCGAGCTTCACGGCGCCCTCGGTCATCCCCAACCGGGCACCAATCTCAGCGTGGGTTGCGGGCGCGCCGGGGGTGGGGTCGACCGGGAACAGCGCGGCGTGGAGGCCGGCCCGGGGTCCCTCGGTGCATTCCTCGCGCAATCGTCCCTGCACCCGTGCCATCACCGCCTGCGCCCAGGCCCGGTCGAACGCCGTTTCCGGCGGGGCCGCCGCGGCGAGTTCGGGCTGCAGGCCATCCGCCACGCCCCCGGGATCGAGCGGAACATGCACGTGCCGTCCACCCCGTTTCCAGGCACGCACACGGTCCTGCTCATCCGAGATGAAATGTCGCAGGGCGCCCAGGAGAAAGGAACGGAACCGCCCGCGCCTTTGGTCCGCCTGCTGCAGGTAGTTCCTCTCCAATAATCGGGCGAAGAATGCCTGAGTCAGATCCTGCGCGTCCGTCGGGGTGAAACCCAGTCGCCGGACGTAGGTGTAGAGGGGCTGCCAGTAGGCCCGGCAAAGTGCCTCCAGTGCC
Organism: Verrucomicrobiales bacterium; assembly: GCA_024233215.1. Lineage (GTDB taxonomy): Bacteria > Verrucomicrobiota > Verrucomicrobiia > Limisphaerales > J093 > J093. Next base: position 273,171 of record JACKPW010000001.1, read on the forward strand.
TCGCCGGCTTCTGCGCCGGCGGAGGTGGAATCGGCGGTCGCCTGCAAGACCAGATGCCACCGGGTGGTCAGGAACGACCCGGGACCTGTCGTGGGTCTGGCGTCGGATTCGGCGGGTGACTCAGCCACGCCACGAACCCTACACCGGCAGGCACGCCGGGGGAAGACGGATGAAAGGTGTGCCCGCCTTGGTGGTTCACTCGTGCCTTTACTGTGGTTCACCCCTCAACCGCCCACAGGATAAACAGGCGGCCGAGGACCAAGGCGGCGCACGACGGCAGCATGGGCTCCACGAATGGCGGGGTCAAAGCCGAAGTGCCCACCCAGGCTTCAAAGCCGGTCGGTTCAGCTGTGTCGTCAGCCATGATACATAAAGGGAAGCACTGCCCCGTCAGATCAGAGGATCCTCCAGCCTTGCCGATAGGTCTTGCGGATGAGGCGGTCGGCCTCCGGGCAGTTCGTGGCTTTCATGGCGGTCGCATCCCACTCCAGTTTCCGACCGAGACGATAGGCCACGTTGCCCAGGTGGTTGGCCTCCGTGAGAGCCGCGGCGTAGGCGAAGTTCGACCCCGTGGGCTTCCCGGTCTTGCAGGCCTCGATCCATTCGGCGTGATGGCCGGGCGATGAGGGAATGCTGGGATCGGGGCGGACGAAGTCCCGGAACTTCTCCTCCGGGAGCAGGACATGCTTTCCGTAGTCGGAGAGCAACATGCCCTGGTCACCGACAAACAGAATTCCCAGGCCCCATTTGGGGATCATGCCCTCGGTGTACTGCCGGGGTTTCATGGTGCCCTGGTGCCAGGTCATGGTGACGGCGGGCATGTCTCCCCGCGGACCGTAGTGGTAGCGCGCGAGCATGGAAGCGGGGGCGATCTCAGGATGCGGTTCGGGGCCCTCCGCCTCGATGGTATGCGGTGCCTGCAGCTTGAGGGCCCAGAACGGCAGGTCGTTGATGTGGCTCCCCATGTCCGACATTGTGCCGCTGCCGAAGTCCCACCAGCGATACCATTTCGGACCCGGATAATAGACCTCGTTGAACGGTCGCTCGGGGGCGGGTCCCAGGAAGAGGTCCCAGTGCAGGCCGGCTGGGATCGGGGAGGCATCGGTGGGCCGATCCTGAACACTCACAATATCGTGGTTGGCCGCGGCTTCTTCGGGAGTCTGCCATCCCCAGGCGCGGTCCACCCAGGTGTGAACCTCGCGGACGGGACCGATCGCGCCGCCGCGGACCAGTTCGATCACGCGACGGTAGTTGTCGCTCGCATGGATCTGGGTGCCCATCTGGGTGGCCACCCGGGCTTGGGCGGCGGCCTGGGCAATGAGGCGGGATTCCTCGATGGAATGGGTGAGCGGCTTCTCGCAGTAGACGTGTTTGCCCAGTTTGAGGGCGGGCAGCGTGGCCAGTGCATGGGTATGTTCGGCGGTGCTGACGACCACCGCGTCCAGGTCGTCGGCCGCATCGAGCAGTCGACGAAAGTCCACGTATCGTCTGGCTCCGGGGTATTGGCTCCCGGCCTGATTGAGCCGATCCTCGAAGACATCACAGAGGGCGACGATGTTCTCGCCGCTCACCGCCCCGGTGTTGGCCGCGCCGCGGCCGCCGGCCCCGATGATGCCGATGTTGAGTTTGTTGTTCAGTCCCTGTCCTCGGAGCAGGGTGGGGCAGGAGAGGCAGGCGGACGAGGCGAACGCCAGGCGTTGCAGGAAGTGACGACGATTGCGCCGAGACGGCTGGGATTGAGAGTTCGGATGATTGGTCATGCCTCTTCCTACGCCCGGGGGAGGCTCTGAACAAGCGCCATTTCGAGGCTTGCCCGCCGAACACGACGGGTCAGAGCCAGGGATGTCATATCGCCCCGGTCATGTTACACTTGCCCATGACAGACAAGATGCTTTATGGTGGCCGGTGATGAGACTAACACAATTGAAGTCCGGCGACCTGAAGAACATCGTGAAGCTCCTCGAACAGAAGGAGGCGTTGCAGGCGCAGATCGCTGAGATTGACATCCGGTTGGCTGCATTCGATACCACGACAACGGTTCGAGAAGTCGCTCCGGCTCCTGCGAAGAAGCGCGCGAGCCGAAGCCCGGCCAAGCGCAAACTGTCCGAGGAGGGCCGTGCCAGGATCGCCGAGGCGGCGCGCAAGCGGTGGGCCAAGGCCAGGGGAAGCGCAGTTGCCGCCGCAGCGGTCAAGCCTCCCAAGGCGCCCAAGAGGGCGAAGGCGACCAAACCGGCCAAGGGGGCGAAGGCCGTCAAGGCGGTTGGTGCGCAACCCCGAAAGCGCGGTCAACTCAAGGAGCAGATCATCGGGTTGGTGAAGGCCGGGGGCAAGACGGGCGTCACCGTCAAGGAGATCGCGGCCAAGCTTGGGGATAAGCCGGATCGCATCCACGTCTGGTTCAACGCCACCGGCAAGAACGTGAAGGAGATCAAGCGGATTCGCCCGGGCACCTATGCCTGGACTGCCTGACGTCCCGCGTCGTCACCTCCCTCACTCCCCGGGGAGTCACGGATCACCGGGACCGGAGTTTTTCCGTCTCCCGGTGGTCCGAGCGGAGCCCCCCCTGTCTTGGTGAGCGCACTTGGACGACGGAAGGGAGGAGGGCGTCGTGAGTCGTGTGCGAACCCCTGTGGGGAGAAACTCCCCGGAACGAACCCGTGATGACTGTGTCTTCCTTCGAAACCGTGATTGCCATGTTCCTGCAGACACTCCGGCGATGCCTGTATCCACTCGTCCTGATCGGGTCGGTGGTCCTCATGGCGGCCGCACCGGCCTTCGGAGTGGTCCTCTGGGACACGGGCAGCGCACTGACGGAAGGGCCATCGCCGGCTCAGCGAGGGGCGTGGAGGGCGGTTCCTTCGGAGCTGTTTGTTTTCGAAACAGACCCGTTGAAGGCCGCGTCTGATCCCGGATATTACGGTCGGGATTACTCCTTCAAAGGGGATGCGGTGGTCGAGACTGAGCATCTGGCCCTGGTGATCTCGCCCACGTCCAACCGTGTGCTGCTCTACTCGAAGACCCACCCGTTGCCGCCGGATGGGAGCGCCGGCGAGGCCGGGACTCTCGGTGCGGTGATCGCGGAGATCGCCCCGGTCGTCGGGAATGCTGAAGCCGGGCGGATCCGTCGCGTTGAAGTCCTGAGCAACATCGGGGACGAGGTGATGTTGGAAGTGGGCTATGGAGTGGCGGGATCCCCCGAAGTGGCCCTCGATTTCTCCTGTGGCCGGGACGCAATTGTGGCGGTGCGTCCCCGAGCAACGGTGTCACGCATCCGGGTTCGGAGTCCCATTGAATACGGCGTCATCCCGGCATTCATTGGGGACGATCTGGTCCTGGGACCGGACGATTTCGGCCCTGGAGGCGACTTATGCCCCCCGGTGGAGAAGGCCTTCCTGGGACTCTTGCGAGGGGAGGACTGCGAGTTGCTGTTGACCCTGCCGGGTGATTCGTCCCAACCGCTGGTACTGAGAACGGCCGGCCGGAACGGTGACGGGAATGATCCGCGAACCTTGGAATTGGAGATCTCCGGAGACGGAGGATTCTATCTGGGAGCGGTGACTGCGCCGGGCGTCTGGCATCGCGAACCGCTGACGGCGGCGTTCCTTGAAAAGGATGTGGCAATCGAGTGGAAGCCCCCTTTCGCCGCGCGCTGGAAGACGCAGTTGATCGAGGCCGGCCTGCTCACGACGTTTCATTTCCGGGAGGAGAAAGGCCAGATCTGGCGCGGGGTGGCCGGGTCCTATCAGTACCCGGTTTGGTTCCAGGATGGTGCGGCCTGCTATCACTTGAGCAAGAAAGTACCTCCCAAAGGCGAATCGCTCGTCTATTTCCTGGAGGGGCACGACACACCCCAGTCAGTCCTGACTCCCGTGGATTTTCTGCGGGCGACGCTGGGTCGGTCGGTCGCCGATGCCATGCTGGACTTTCCCGGACGGAAGCTGCGCACTCACCATCGACGTGGGGCGGCGGGTGTGCACCGGGCCTGCACGTGCGGCTGCACCGAAGCGATCCAGGCCATCTTTGAAACGAGGGAGGAAGTGGCGAAGCAGGAGGAAGTGCGGGGCGCGCTGGAGGACATGAACTTCTTCGTCCAGCGTCATGTGGAACGGATTGAGCAGTATCAGCAGTTTGCTTCGGACCTGATCCGGGTCCTGCAGTCGACCGCGGGTTCGGAACCGCTCCGGATGTACTGCGAACGTCTTGACGCCATCGCGCAACAAATCCCCGAGGAATGCCGGGTGCAACGGGACAACATGAAGTCGCTCGATCATGCCGCCGACCTGACGCGGCGCACACTGGCGCTGACCGCGCAACCGTCTCCGGATAACCTCCAGGCCTACATGAAGCTGCTGGATGAATGGCGGGCCATGGGAGGCGCCCAGGACTACGTGCTGGCCCGCTGTCACATGATCGTCCGTCAACTTTACCAGGAGGCGGGTTCCGCCTCGATCCGGGACCCCCGAGCCGGGGACATGGCCCGAAGCGTGAGAGCGCGTTGCCGCGAGGTTCTCAGGCATCCGGATGGTTACGAGATCTGGGACAACTATTGACCCCAATACACCCGGCCAAACCCTCGACCGTAGCGAATGCCTGCCTACACTCACCGCCTTTTCCCCGCGACGGCATTGTTGCTCGCTGCCATCGCGATGCTGTCGGGATGCCGTCGTGATTCCTCCCCGGCCGATGTCGAACCCAGGGAGTTGCCCGGCGAACCGTCCGGGTCCGGGAAGGGGCAGGGGACTGATGGCGAGGCTGCTGGCAAGGATGCAGGAGAAATGGTTCGGATTCCCGGTGGCGTGTTTACAATGGGGGATGAAGATGAGGTGGACGCCCCGCCGCACGAAGTGGAGGTCAGCCCGTTCCTCATGGATCGCCGACTCGTCACGCAGGCCCGTTATGAGCAATTGATGGGCGTCAATCCATCGCGCTGGAAGGCGGAAGAGCAACCAGTGGAACAGTTGCGATGGTCGGATGCCGTCCGGTATTGCAACAAGCGCTCGGAAACCGACGGTCTGACGCCGTGCTATGACTTGGAGACCCTGCAATGTGACTTTGAGGCGGACGGTTACCGCTTGCCCACCGAGGCGGAATGGGAATGCGCGTGTCGTGCCGGCACCACCACCGCTTACTTCTTTGGCGACAACGCGTCGCAGCTTGGGGACTACGCGTGGTACGAAGGAAACTCCGGAGGACACCCGCGTCCGGTCGGCCAAAAGCAACCGAATCCCTGGGGTCTTTATGACATCGTTGGGAACGTCTGGGAATGGTGCCACGATGTCTATGCGGTGGACTATTACCAGGCGGCGCCGAGAAAGGACCCCAGGGGGCCTGCGGAGGGAACGACCAGGGTCCTGCGGGGCGGGGCGTGGCGGTTCAGCGCCGACAACTGCCGGTCGGGCTATCGTTACAACGAGGATCCCGGACAGGCCGACGTCTGCTTCGGTTACGACATCTACGGGTTCCGCTGCGTTCGCCGGGTTTCACAGGACGCCGCTGCCCCGTAGGAGCTTGACTGAGAGGACGCAACAGCCGGGCGGCCCTCAGCGACAGGCTTCAAGGACTCACCGGACCGCGGTTCGATCGTTCCCCAACCAAGCCCTGGTCACAGACTCACTCAGAAGGCCTTCTGCAAGGAGTCGGTAGCCTTCGGTCAGCGGATGGCTGGCATCCGCGTACAGTTCGGATGGGAGGACGGCGGGGACGATGTGTTTCACGTGGTGCTCCACCAACCAGGTCACGATGCCCTCCCGCAGGCGCCGGAATGCCGGGAGGTTCTCCTCCGCCATGATGTGTTCGTTGAAAGGGCCCACCACCACGAGCACGTCGTTGTTGCGCGCTTGCAGCAGCGTTACCAAGCGTTGAAATGCCGCCCATTGCAGGGAGTCCTCCAGCGGCACCCAGTCGAACCGGGTGGTCCCCCGGCCGGTGGTTGACCACGGTTTGTGTCTTGGGCTGTCGGGGCCGCGGTCGGGATCGTCGGTGCGCTCCGCGGGAACGGTCAGAGTAATCTGGGCGAAAGGGTTCTTGAAGGCGTTCGGGTGGGACGGCGGATTGCCGCTGGTTTCATCGAGGGTCCACTGCAGGAAGTTCTGTTGTTGGAAGTATGCGTTCTGCAGGTGATTTACCCACTGGGCAAAGGTGAAATGGCGATCCACCACGGCGGCCAGCCGTTGATCGGCAGAGGCGCGATAGCAGGGGATGCGGGGAAGGAACTGGGGGACGAGATCGGCGTGATTGAAGCGCTGTTCCTTCTCGGTATGCAGATCGGCCTTGGGACTGCTCATCCACAGCACGTTGCAGTGCAACAGCACCCGACCCCCGTGCAGGGAACCGCCGTAGTAGCGGACCAACCCCTCGAGCGCGAGGGGGAACAGCCCGTTGACTCCGGCGTTGAGAAACCGCCCGGGGGTTTCGGACTGCTCGTTGAGAAAATGAGACAGCGTGCCGTCGGGTCGGACATATTCCCCCCACACCACTGAGTCACCCACGACCGCGATCTGGGATGGAGTGATGCGGTGCAGCCGGCGTTCATACAGCCAGTAGTCCTTGCTGAGGGCGTAGGGAATCCGGTAGTCGAGCCCGGTGTCGAATCGCTCGATCCTCTGCCACACCCACGGGGTTGCCAGCAGCACCGCGGCCAAGAAGGAGGCAACGAGCGTCCACTGGCGCAGGCTGAGCCGCATGGCGTTGACGAACCGCGGCTCACCGGCAACAAGCACCGGGGCGGGAGGCGGGGTGGGGGATGGGGATCGACGCTCCATCTCAGAACTGGAAGTAGATGAACGCCCCGCCCTCGGTGGCGAAGAGGCAGAGGTAGAGGGTCATGGCGGCGGCGAGAAGGACCCGAGCGAAACCCGTTTCCAGCACCGGCTTGAACCGTGACTCGAAGGTGAACTGGTAAAGCCACACCAACCCGACCAGCAGCAACATCAGGGCCGGCATGCCCGGGGCGTGCCAGGAACCGGTGGCAATACGTGAGATGATCAGCCACGCCTCCGGGAGCGATTCCGCCCGGAAGAAGATCCAGGCGAAACAGACGAACGCGAAAGTGGCCAGTTGCTTCAGCGGACGGGGGACGCGGTCGCGGTAGAACACGGAGCGCTCCAGTTCCCGGGTGAGCAGCGTGCCAATGGCGTGCAGGGCACCCCAGATCGCGAAGGTCCACGCCGCCCCGTGCCAGACCCCGGAAATGAGAAAGGTCACCAGCAGGTTGCGATAAGTGAGCAGCGACCCACGGCGGTTCCCCCCGAGCGGGATATAGACATAGTCCCGAAACCAGGTGGAGAGACTGATGTGCCACCGGGACCAGAAATCCCCCAGACCGGTGGCGAGATAGGGATTGTTGAAGTTCAACATCAGGTCGAATCCCATGATCCGGGCCACCCCCCGGGCCATGTCGGTGTAACCGCTGAAATCGAAGAAGATCTGCCAGGCAAAGGCGAATGTTGCCAGGATCAGGGTCGGTGCATCGCATGCCTCCGGATTGTCGTAGACCCGCTCGACGTAGAACGACAGGTAGTTGGCGAGCGCCAGCTTCTTGAACAGACCGACCAGGAAGAGCGAGAGCCCGTCGGCCACATCGCGGCTGCGGATCCGGGGGAACTGGCAGAACTGGGGCAGCAGGTTCTTTGCCCGCTCAATGGGACCGGCGACGAGCTGCGGGAAGAACGCCACGAAGGTGGCAAACCGGATGAAGTTGCGCTCGCGATGAACCTGGCCGCGGTAGAAGTCGATGGAATAGCTCAACGACTGGAAGGTGAAGAAGGAGATGCCGACGGGCAGAACGTAGGCGGCGCCGAAGGGCATGAGGGTGGAGGGATCCGGCAGTCGCAGCGTCCAGTGCATTCCGGCGAGGACGGCGTTCGCGTTCTCCACGAAGAACCGGGCGTATTTGAAGAAGACGAGGATGGCGAGGTTGTTCAGCAGACTGACCACGAGCCAGGTCCGCCGGCTTCCGAAGAAGGCGCCGACCGCCATCAAGCCGAGGATCCCCGAAAGGGCGCAGAGGGTCGGTTGCAGCGTGGGCGGTCCGAGGACGACCCCGCCGACAGCTCCCAGAGCGGCGGCTCCGGAAACCAGGAACCCCAGTTTGAGAACCGGATCCTCGAACTCCAACCGGGTGAGTCGGGCTCCCACGCGGAAAGGTCGTCCCTCCGGTGGGCAATGGTCCATCAACGCCACCAGGACGAAGTCCAGCACCGTGGAATAGAGGATGAGGATGAGATAGTACGGATTCCACCAGCCATAGAAGCAGTACGACGCCACCATCAACCAGGTCACCCAGAACCGGGTCCGCCGCAGCGCCAGGAAGCCGGCGAGGACCAGCAGAAAGAAGATCGCGAATGTCCAGGTGTGGAAGAGCATGAACGGCTGCCCTCAGGCGCCCGGGCGGGGGCGGGGAAGCGGTCCCGGCCGGCGTTGCCTGAGGAACGCCGCTGATTCTCTGGTGGGGCGAGGGGACCGGGCCATGGTGGTCAGCGCGTCTTGTCCTCCTTCAGGCCCGCCAGTTCCTCCGGCGTCGCCCGACGCACGCAGCGGAAGCCACAATAGTCCGTGTAGAAACAGGCGTCACTATCCCCGGTGCGCTCGCCCTGTCGAAAGCCCGCCCGGCACATGTCGACACTCGACTTCCACGAACCACCCCGCAGCACGCGTTTCACGTCCCTGCCCGTGTTGGGCGGTCCGGTGGGGTCTGTTTCCGGGCTTCCGGCATAATACGTCGGGCTGTAGACATCTTCACACCACTCGGAGACGTTCCCGTACAGGTCGTGAATGCCCCAGGAGTTGGGCTTCTTCCCACCCACCGGATGGGTCTGTTCCCCGGCGTTGTCGGCGAACCAGGCATACTGACGCAACCGGTCCGGAGCCCCGAAGTCGTAGGGCCCGGGACTCCCGGCACGGCAGGCAAATTCCCATTCCGCCTCGGTTGGCAGGCGATAGCCGTTGGCCGTGTAATCGCAGTCCCAATCCGCCGTCTTCTCGTCGTAGCAGGGCGTCAGGTCCTCGAGCAGGGAGCGCTCGTTGCAGTATCGTTTGGCGTCCTGCCAACGGAGGCGTTCAACGGGCAGCGCGGAATCGCCCTGCCAATGGGAGGGATTGGGAAGCTGGGCCTGGACGAACATCGCCTGGGTCACTTCAAACTTGTCAACGAGGAATCCAGTGACCTTGACGCGATGGACGGGAGCCTCATCCGCATTCCCCCGGTCGCTGCCCATGAGAAACTCGCCGTCCGGGAGGGAGATCATGGCGATTCCGGATTTCGTGGTGACCTCGAAAGGCTTCGCCCGCGAACCGGGCCCGTTGCTGGACGGTTCGGAGGTTGCCTGGTCCGGCGCACCCGGTGTGCAGCCGCCAAGTGCCGCCAGCAGCAGGCCCCCGACCAGCAGCGCAGGTCCATGCGACGCGCGCATCAAGGCTGGCCCCCCTGCGGCCCGCCGGGCACGAACCAGTCGGATTCCTTGTTGCTCAGCCCATTTTCCGTGAGTTGCAGCACGGTGGTCGCTCCGGGACGTTCCAGGTCCACCACACCCTCGCCTTCCGCCGAAACCGCCCAAATGTCCCAGCCGGCGGCATACACGCCGACGATCTCGCAGGCGGACTGAAAGGTCCCCGGCTTGGTCGGATCCCCCTTGCTGGCCGGGCCCAGACTCAGACTCACATAGCGGCTGTCGGGGGACCAGTCCACGTGGTAGGTCTCATGGGTGGAATGCTGAATCCGCCGGCGGCGCGGTCCCACGGTCGGCGTGTCAGACTCCAGATCGATGGGGGCGAGCGCCACTTCGTGGTCGCCCGGTCCCCAGGCGATCTGGGTGCCGTCGGGGCTCAGGCACGGTCGGCAGCCGGGAATGTTCAGGTTCACAATCCGGTCGCCGTCCGCCTGAATGGCGAGAATCGCGTGGTCATACCCCATCCCCGCATGCACGGTGGAGACGATCCATTTCCCGTTCGGAGCAAAGCTGGGATTGTAAAGGTGATGCAGGTTCGCGCTGTTCGGATGCGGGGTGATCCGCCGGGTCGCGAGATCGTAGAAGCTTATGCCCTTCGTGTAGTAATCGATCACGTTGAACTTGGGATACTCCTGCGGCAGGAATCCCAGGATCTTCCCGCTCGGCCCCCAAAACGGCTCCCGCGCGTGGTCCGCCACCTGGATCCGGCCGGTACCGTCAAGATTCATGATCCAAAGACTGCGGACCGCATCGCGGCCCTCCCCGTCGTCCACCGAGAAACACAAACGGGTTCCATCGGGCGAAACCTGCGGGTAATGCTCATGCTGGAGCGGGGTGCGGGTCAGGTTGGTGGGCTGGGAACCGTCGGCGTTCATCACGTAGATCTCCCAGTTCCCGTCGACGTAGCATTCCCAGGCGATCTTGAAGCGGGACGCCGCCAGTTGCTCACGGAGGGAGACCTGGGCGTGGGAAGCGACACAGAGGGTCATTCCGACCAACAAGGCCGCGAACGCCGCCACCCGTCGAGGGCCTCTGCTTTTGCCGCCCGCCCGGAGGGGGGAACCCGAAACGCAGTTTTGCATGCCGGCAGGCTAGCGACGTGTCAGGGCCTTTTCGAGCCCCGTTTTGGGACCCTGGATATTTCCGGCAGCTCGACTTCGAGGCCGGTGCTGGTAGGGTGGCGGCGATGAGTTTTGTCAGCGAGTTCAACGCCCTGCCTCTCGCACGCTTGCTTGACCGGGCGCGTTCGGCGGATGCCCCGTCGGTTTCGGAGAGCCTCCGGCGGAGTGATCGTACGCTCGCGGACTTCGCCACGTTGCTCTCACCGGAAGCGGCCGGGCGACTTGAGAAGATGGGGCGCCGGGCCCAGGCCTTGACCCGGCAGCGGTTCGGGCGGGTCATCCGCCTGTTCGCGCCGCTGTATTTGTCCAACGAGTGCATCAACAACTGCCGCTACTGCGGGTTCTCCCGTGACAACCCGATCCTGCGCGTCACGTTGTCGGTGGAGGAGATCCGGGCAGAGGCAAGCGCCCTGATGGAACAGGGCTTCCGTAATCTCCTGCTGGTGGCCGGGGAACACCCCCGATTCGTCTCCAACGGCTATCTCCGCGACTGTGTGGCCGCGCTCCACGAGCAAACCCCCGGGGTTTCGCTGGAGGTCGGCCCCATGGAGACGGAGGACTACCGGCCCTTGGTGGAGGCCGGGGCGGAGGGATTGGTGGTGTATCAGGAGACCTACGACCGCGAGGTCTATTCCGCGATGCATACGGCCGGTCCCAAACGCAACTTCGACTGGCGGCTCGAAACTCCGGAAAGAGCGCATGCCGCCGGGTTTCGCCGGCTTGGCATCGGGGCGTTGTATGGTCTCGCCGACTGGCGGTCCGAAGCCATTTGCGTGGCGGCGCATGCGGCGCATCTGCTTCGGCATTGCTGGAAGGCGCAGGTCACGATTTCCGTGCCCCGGCTGCGGCCCTGCGCGGGTTCGTTCCAGCCACTGACGCAGCTCACCGACCGCGAAATGGTCCAGTTGATCTGCGCTTATCGGTTGATGTTCCCCGACGTGGGGTTGGTGCTTTCCACGCGGGAACCGGCCCGCTTGCGCGACGGACTGTTGCCGCTTGGCATCACGCTGGTGAGTGCCGGCAGCCACACCGAGCCGGGCGGCTATACCGGCGCCGGTGCCGGGCAGGTGCATCGGACGGAGCGGGGACGGATCGTGGAACTCGGGGCGAGCGAATGGGCGGGGATCGAGGGCGCCGGCCCCACGGCGACCGGACAGTTCAACATTGCCGACGAGCGGTCCGCGGGGCAGGTGGCGGAACGCATCCGGGATCTCGGCTATGAACCGGTGTGGAAGGACTGGGACGCGGCGCTGAGTGCTTAGAGGACGATCATGACACAAGCGACAATCATTGCGAACGGTCAGGAGGTGGCGGCCGCGCTGCCCTGCACGATCGAGGAGTTTCTGGTGGCGCAGAACCAATTGCCCCGAAGCGTGGTGGTGGAGCATAACGGCGAGGCGGTGGCCCCCTCCGAGTTCAGCACCCGTCCGCTCGCGGCCGGCGACCGGTTGGAAATCGTCCGGATCGTGGCGGGGGGCTGAATCCGCGGCTCAGGTGGCCGGCACGTGGCGTTGCGCAAACAACGCCAGGCAGAACAGCGCCCCGAACGGGGGCAGGAACGCGAGGGTCATTCCCGCCACGGCGAGGAAATCCACGATGATGATGCCCGCCAGGAGACCGGACACCGTGAACGCCGGGCTGGCGGGTGGTCGCCGCAGGAGGTGGTGGACGAACGGGAGCACCCAGACTGTCAGCACCAGGCTCACCGAGAAGGCACGTTCCCGGGCAATCCCGTCATTGGCCACCCAGGCCAGCAGCACGGGGGCGGCCAGGAACAGGACGGGCCACCAGGGCGCCGGACTTTCCAGCGTTTCATTCCGGGCAACAAAGCTGAGTCCCGCCACGTAGAGCGCCAGGACCAGGCCGCACCACACCGCCATGCCGCGAATCCCTTCGGTGGCGGCCGAGGCCGCCACGAGATAAAGCAGAAAACGGCAGCCGGCAATGAGCAACACTCCGAGCGGCGTGCGCTTGTGGATCAGGTTGTAGGCCAGCGCGGCGAGTGCCAGCAACACCGCGAACACGAAGGAGGTCCATCCCAGCAGCGCGAGGGTGGTCGTGCCGAACGCCAGCAGACCGTAACCCCACTGCCACACCCGTGGCTCGCTGATTTCCCCTGCCGGTATCGGGCGCCCGGCCCGCGTGGCCCGGTCGAAGTCCACGTCCATCGCGTCATTCAGGAACATGCCTCCCAGATACACCGCCGTGCTACCCAGACACAGGGCAAGGAACGCTCCGAACGGTCCGCCGCCACCCAGCAACCAGCCCGCGAGACAGTTGGACCAGACGGTCGGCAGGTTCGACACGCGGCCGAGTCGGGCAAAGGTGCTCAGAGCACCCGGTTGAGTGCTGGCAGATTGCATCATGGCCGGCGGCGGGCGAAAGCAAAGCAGGCCAGGGCAGGGCAGGCAATCACGCAGGTGGGTTGCGGGGAATGGAAATCGACTGGACTGCCCGTCTCGTTCCCGCATTGTCCCCGCATGAGTCCGCCTGATCACCTGACACGAACGATGGGGTGTTTCGCCCTGGGGATGGTTCTGGCGGCGAACGCCATGGCTGACCCGGCGACTGGCTGGGGACGGGTCGAGCTGATCCGTGACCGTTGGGGAACGCCACACGTGTTCTCGGATACAGACGAAGGCGCCATGTACGGACTCGCCTACGCCGTCGCGGAGGATCGCCTGTACCAGATGAACTTCAACCTGCGGTTGATGCAGGGTCGGCTGGCGGAGGCGGTGGGGGACCTCCCCAAACGTCAACAGCGGTCCTACGGTCCGAACTCCGCCGTGGAGGAAGACCGGTTGATGCGCACCCTGGGCTTCGCGCGGCAGGCGGAGCGCGCCGTGGAGCGGTTGTCCCCAGCCAGCCGCACTTTGCTTCGGGCTTATGCCAGCGGCGTGAATGACTTCGTGGCCGCGAACCGGGATCACCTCCATCCGCTGTTCGGCCGGCAGGGCTGGGCTCCGGAGCCGTGGAAGGAGGCGGACTGCCTGCTTTCGTGGTGGCAGGTCGCCCGGTTCTTTTCCAGCGATGGGCTGCGCGATCTCTGGTCGTTGAAACAGGAAAACGTCCCGACCCGGGCGATGCTTCCGCAGCGAGATCTCGTGATCGACGACGAAGCGGCCGTGGTCCGACGCGAGGACGTGTCGCAGGAGTGGATTGACCGCACCCTGGAGTTCATGCGCGTCCACGGTCTGGCTCCCGATGCCGCGACGGATCGGGAGGCGCCGGGACCCAAGTTCAGTCATGCGTGGGTGATCGGTGGAAGGTACACCACCACCGGGGCCGCGGTGTTGGTAAGCGACCCTCAAACGCCGGTCTGGAATCCGTCGCTTTTCCACGAGTTTCACGTGGTGGGCGCCAGCTTCAATGTTCGCGGCATGGGGGTGCCGGGAAGCCCGTTCGTGCTGATCGGTTTCAACCAACACGTCGCCTGGGGTGTGACCGCGCTCGGCGCGGACCAGGCGGACCTGTTCCTGCTCAAGACCGATCCCGGCAGGCCGGACCAGTACCAGATCGATGGGAATTGGCGGGACATGGACGTGCGGGAGGAGACCCTGCTGGTGGCAAACGACGAACCCCGACGGTTGCGGGTTCGCGAGACGGCGTTCGGTCCCGTGGTCAGCGAGTTTGCACTGGGCCGTCGGGATGAGGAGGTCTCCGTGAAACGGGTGCCGCTGTGCGAGGACGCCACCGAAACGCACGAGGCCGGATTCGCCATGATGCGGGCCGGTTCGGCCAGGGAGTTCCTGTCGGCACTGGCAGACTGGCGTTTTCCTTCCGCCAACTGCGTCTTCGGCGACCGGGCCGGGGACATCGGTTACTCAACGGTGGGGGCGATTCCCGTGAGGGCTGCCGGTTCACCGAAGTTGAACACGGCCCACGACGGCTCGCTCTCGGCAAACGACTGGCAGGGCTTCGTTCCCGGGGATCTGTTGCCCCAGGTGCTGAATCCCAAACGGGGCTACCTGGTAACCGCGAACCATCGCAGCATCCAGTCGTTCTACCGCCTGACGCTCGGTAACAGCACGGGTTCGGCCGGCGACACCGACCGCGGGTGGCGGATCAAGCAGCGGATTCAGGCCGCCCTGGCGGAGGGAGACAGGCTCAAACCGGAGGACGTACTGGCCATGCAATCGGACGCCGTCAACGCGGTGAAACGCGCGATTCTCAAGGTGGGCTACCATTTGCGAGATCGGCAGGGGTACGTCTTCAGTGCGTCCGCGGCCCGGGCACTGGAATACCTGGAAGACTGGTACGCGGCGGGGGCGGGATCGGAAACCGGAGTGCGAGGGACCGAGGTGGCGAATCAAATGAACGTCCTTTTCCGGGTCATGGCGGAACCCCTCGCGGCGACCTACGGTGGCGGCGTGTCGGGACTCGTATTCGCGATGAAGACGCTGACGCAGCGAGTCGAGTCGGAGCCGGCCGCACCGTTCGGCGAGCAGGAAAGCGCCTTTATCGACCGAACTCTGGCACAAGCGTGGCAGGCCTGCCTCGCCAATTACGGTCCTGACCCGGCACGCTGGGTCGAGGCTGCAAGCAGGGCAGGGCAGGGGAGCCGGCTCGGCTATATGGAGAGCCTGTCAGGTTACCCCGCCCTGGACGATGATTGGAGCATCCAGCGTCCCCTGCTCCGCGTGCTGGATGGCGGGACGATCCAGGCCCAACCGGGACAGTCCTACACCCAGTTCGTTCCGCTGCACGATCCGGACCAGGCGCTGAGCCTGTTGCCGCCCGGGCCGTCCGAAAATCCCGCAAGCCCGTTTCGATTCAGCAACCTCGCCGACTGGTCTGCCGGAGCATTGCACCCGGCACCGCTCTCGAGGACCGCAGTGTCTCGCCTGGCCGCCTCCTTGAGGCTGCTGAGCGGCGCGGAACCCCGTGCTGCCAAACCTGGCGAGGCACCGCCGCGGGTTGGCCGCCGGTAGCTGCTCCGTCTTCCACCAACTCAAAGACGGTGCGAAATAACCGGGTTAGGGCCGTCGGCTGGTCGGTCGGCGGCGGAGGCCATTTTGGATCCAGAGCCTCCACACCATCATAAGTGCTTCACGCACAATGCCATGAGACATCTTTGAAGTACCCTGAAACCGGTCGGTGAACGTGATGGGGATCTCGGTCACTCGGAAACCGGTCCGCCAGAGTTTGTGCGTCATCTCAATCTGAAAGCTGTAGCCATTCGAGCGGACCGCATCGAGGTCGATGGTGGCAAGCGCCTCCCGCCGGAAGCACTTGAACCCGCTGGTCGGATCGCTGAAGGGCATTCCCGTAACCATCCGGACGTAGCGTGCGGCGCCCAGGCTCAGCATCAGACGGCCCAACGGCCAGTTGATGACGCGGATGCCATTGACGTAGCGGGAACCCAACACCAGGTCGGCGTCGTTGGCCGCCTTGAGGAAGCGCGGGATGTCGTCGGGGTTGTGGGAGAAGTCGCCGTCCATCTCCAGGATGAAGTCGTAGTGACGCCGAAGGGCCCAGGAGAAGCCGGCGCAGTAGGCACGGCCGAGTCCGTCCTTGTCACAACGATGCAGCACCGCCAGGCGCGGATTGGCGTCGGCCAGTTCGTCAGCCAGGGCGCCGGTGCCATCGGGTGAATTGTCATCCACAACGAGCAGGTCGACCGGGCCGGGCAGTGCCAGGACGCGCGCCACGAGCGGGCGGAGGTTCTCGCGCTCGTTGTAGGTGGGCACGATGATCAGGGCGTTACTCTGGCTCTGCATGGTGGTCGAGGTGGCTTATCGGACCGGACCGCAGGTGGGATCGCAGCAGGGAGCCTGCCAGCCGGGTGGGGAAGGAAAAGAAAGTGGAACGAAACCAGGCGCCCACGGGCGTTGCCCTTTACGACCCCGGGATAATAAAGTAAATATAACAATCATTGTGCGAAACATGGCTGGCCAAGGTCACTCGAATCCAAATCCAATCCGGGCGCTCCACGGCCAATACACCAGCCACGCCCGTCCCACCAACTGATCCCGTGGTACCGGGCCGAACCTGCGGCTGTCGAGACTCTCCAGCGTGTTGTCACCCAACAACACCAACTCATGCTCGGGAATGATCCGTTCCACCATCCCGGTCTCGAAGTACGGCGCCAGTCCGTCACCGCCACCCCGATATCGCCGTGCGACCCGGCCGTTCACGTGGCCTGAGTAGACATCCTCCTCCGGTGGCCCCGCGAAGTCGTAGAGCTTTCCAAACCCCGCCTGCTCCCGGCCGATCCGTTCGCCATCGATCCAGACGTGCCGGTCGTCGCCGATCCGGATTCGTTCTCCCGACAATCCCACCAGGCGCTTCAGGTAATAGGTGTCGGAATCCAGCCCGGAAATCCCATCCGGCTGGAAGACCACGATCTCGCCCCGGGTCGGTCGCCGCCAATGGTAGCTGAACCGGTCCACCAGCAACCGGTCGCCCGCCTGGTAAACCGCCTGCAGGATGGGTTGACCCGGCTGATACTCATGCTGCGGATGGACGCCTGCGAGCAGCAGGAACGCCTGGTGGTCGGGCAGGTTGCTGAAGGGACTGGCCGGCATCACCGGCGGCGACGGAATCGTATACCACTCCTGGCCGACCCGGAATCGCTGCTGGGTGAGTTGCGGAAACCCCAGCCATGAAAAACGGGGTTCCGGAGCCAGCATCTCCTCCAGCTTTCCTGGGGCCCGGGCCACCACTTGGTAGTAGATGCGCCCCAGGACGGCGCGTTCGACGACTTCCCGCAGCCCGCCTGGGGGGCGAAAACCCGGTTCTCCCTGGTGGTTCTCGATCGTGACCCCGTAGAGCGTGGGTTGCATCGAACCGGTCGGTATCTGGCTGGGAAACAGGAAGAACGTCCGCAGCGACGTCACCAGCAGACAGATGATGAACAATGTCTCGATTGCCTCGACCAGCCGGCGTTGCCGGGGGCTTGGCAACCATTGCCGGGCGGCCTCGCGAACCGCTTGGTCGGCTGCCCGGACTTCCTCAAGGTTGGCGGCTTCCAGCAAGGTCGCGCGCAGCCCGGCAAGCGTGACACCCATTTCCCGGGTTCCTTCCTCCGTCAGACGATCCCGGGCCAGGCGAAACCGGCGCCGGGTTTGGCGCAAGGTCTCCGATGCGCTCCGGTGCGGTGCGGAGGTCAGCCAGGCCAGCAGCAGTTTCGCACGCCCTACCACCATTCAATCGGGCCAAACCGCCCGCTGAACGGCCAGAAAGTGAACAACGCCTTCCCGACCACCTGCGTGCGTGGAAAATCCCCCCACGAGCGCCCGTCGTAGCTGTTCATTGTGTTGTCACCGAATGCCAGGTAGTGCTTCGGTCGGACGGTGAACTGCGTGTTCCCATTGAGAAAGAACTGGGCCAGTCCCCGTCGGCCGTAGGCCTGACCGACCACTTCGTTCACGTAACCCGAGTAAACGCTATCCTCGGGCGGCCCCTTGAAATCGAGAACCTTCTGGAAGCCCGGCGTCGTCTTGTCGAGCCGGGTACCGTTCAGCACCAAGTGCCGGTCGTCGCCGATTCGGACCTTGTCCTCCCCGATGGCGACGAGGCGCTTGATGTAATGGGTGTTCGCGATCAGCGGCGGGCCATTGTAGGGTTGCAGCGTCGGTTGGATGTCCACCGAGGAGAACACAATGATCTCCCCGCGGTGGGGTCGGCGAAAATGGTATGTGAAGCGGTCCACGAAAAGGCGGTCGCCGCTCCGCAGCTTGAGCCGGAACACGGTGTCCCCCTTGTGAAACTGCTGGCCTGAATGCACACCGCAACCCCGTTCCAGATGATCCGGCGGCCACCAGAACGTGTGCGTGTCCTTGCCGATGCGGAAGGTTTGCGAGCGGATGAACCCGAGTGACCGCTGTTCCCCGAGAATCTCCAGCGTGCCATCCTCCGCGGCCACCCATTCGTGGTAGCCGAATCCCTTGAACCAGTCGACGAACCGCCCGGCCAGGCCCGGCACCGCCTCGCCGGTCTCCTTGAGATCGTACACGACATTCCCATAGAGCGTTGGCTGGGCCGAGCCGGAGGGAATCTTCATCGGCTGGATGAAGAACGTGAACACGGAGAGGATGAACACGCCGCTGACGAGGAACTCCTTGATGTTCTCGCGGGCACTCGCGTTCGCGTAGGGCTTGAGCCACTTGGCGGCCACCTCCTCGAGACGGTCCGCGGCGGCGACGGCCTCGGCCGGCTTCCCCGCCGCCCGGAAGGCCTGGTCAAAGGCGGTGAGGCCGCCCTCGACCTCATCGAGGGCGTGGGGCTGAAGCTGGTCGCGTTGCGAGTTCAGGATGAACCACGCCTGCTTCCTGACGTCGGCGGCCTGACGGAACTTCCGGGAGATCAGCCAGCGCCAGTTCTTGGTGCACATCATGAGGGTTCGGAGTGAAGAATCGGGGTCAGGCCTTGAGCACCGCGATGAAGGCCTCCTGGGGAATGTTGACGCTGCCGATGGATTTCATCCGTTTCTTGCCTTCCTTCTGCTTCTCCAACAGCTTGCGCTTGCGGGTGATATCGCCGCCATAGCACTTCGCCGTGACGTCCTTGCGAAAGGCTCGAACGGTTTCCCGCGCCACGATCTTGCCGCCGATTGCCGCCTGAATGGCGACCGCGAACTGCTGCCGCGGAATGACCTCCTTCAGTTTTGCCGCAAGGGCCCGTCCCCTGCCCTCGGCCTTGGTCCGGTGCACGATGGACGAGAACGCATCCACGCTGTCGGTGTTCACCAGCATGTCCAGCTTCACCATGTCCGACGCCTCGTAGCCGTCGTGCTCGTAATCCATGGAACCGTAGCCGCGGGTGATGCTCTTGATGCGGTCGTGGAAGTCGATGAGGATCTCGTTGAGGGGCAGCCGGCAAATCATCATCACCCGGGTGGAGTCCAGGGTCTCGGTGTGGTCCAGCAGACCCCGTTTCTCGGAAACCAGGGCCAGCATGTCACCGATGTTGTCGTTCGGACACATGATGAAGGCTTTGACCATCGGTTCCTCGATTTGTTCGATGAAGGTCGGCTCCGGCAGAAAGACCGGATTGTCAATCTCGTGCCATTCGCCATCGGTCAGTTGCACCCGGTAAATCACGCTGGGGTACGTGGCGATGATGTCCATGTCGTACTCGCGCCGAAGGCGTTCCTGCACGATCTCCATGTGGAGCAGGCCCAGGAAACCGCACCGGAACCCGAACCCCAGGGCGACGGAGCTTTCCGCCTGGTACTGGAACGCCGCGTCGTTGAGTTGCAGCTTGGCGAGGTTGACCTTGAGATGTTCGTAGTCCGAGGCATCGATTGGATAGATGCCGCTGAACACCATCGGATGCACTTCGTGGAAGCCCGACAGCGGGGGCGCAGGATTCCGGGCATCCAGGAGCGAGTCGCCCATCTTGACATCGCTCGGGCTCTTGATATTGGCCGTGAAGTAGCCGGTTTCACCCGCCGTCAGGCAATCCCGCGTGTAGGGCTTCGGATTGAAGCTGCCCACCTCCTTGATCTCCACCGTGCGACCCGAGTGATACAGCCTGGCGTTCATGCCCGCCCGAAGTTCGCCGGTGAAGACGCGGATGTAGTTCACGACTCCCTTGAAGGTGTTGTAGACCGAGTCCACCACCAGGGCCTGAAGGCTGTTTGCTCCCGTCTCTTTCGGTGCGGGCACCCGGTGCACGATCGCCTCGAGGATCTCCTCGATGCCGATTCCCTCCTTCGCGCTGCACGCAATCGCGTCCTCGCCCGGAATGGCCAGGATGTCCTCCAGTTGGCGACGGACCAGGTCCACATTCGCGTGGGGCAGGTCGATCTTGTTGATGAGCGGAATGATGGCCAGATCCTGCTTCATCGCCAGGTGGACGTTCGCCACCGTCTGCGCCTCCACCCCCTGCGCCGCGTCCACGATCAGGAGAGCGCCTTCGCACGCGCTCAGGCTCCGGGACACTTCATACGCGAAGTCCACATGTCCGGGAGTGTCGATCAGGTTCAGTTCGTAGCGCTCCCCATCCAGGGCGGTGTAATACATCGTCACCGGATGTGCCTTGATGGTGATGCCCCGCTCGCGTTCGAGATCCATCGAGTCGAGCAGTTGATTCTGCATGTCGCGATCCGAGATCGTCCCGGTGCGATGCAGCAATCGGTCCGACAAGGTGGTCTTGCCGTGATCGATGTGCGCAATGATGCTGAAGTTCCTGATTCTTGCTCTGTCCATCGCCGCAAATGCCGGCCGCGCCTCCCTCGCATTTCATTTCACCTTTCCCACCGCCGAAACCGGTTCCGGCAACGGATGGGCGCTCACGGTCGGAACTGCCGACGCCCACGATAGTCGCCCCGCCCGCGCAGAAAAGTGCAAAGTGCGACGGACCCGCAGCGCGGAACGGGATCGGAGGTGGGGAATCGACTGCCTCCCACCCAGCCGCGCGGAGGGCGGTTCCCGTGCGGCGTCCCCTGCCCTGCCCTGCACCGGCCGCGGACGATATGGACGGCGCGGTCCCACCGTCGACCAACGGGACCGTGTCGGTCGGTTTACCCGGACGATTGTCGGATCAGGCGGTGAGGATCGCGAGGGCAGTCTCGTGTCCGGCCTCCGTCAGTTCGGGAATCCCGGTCAGACGGGCGGTCTCGGGATTCGCCGACATGAGATCGCCACGGTCGATCTCGCACAGACGGAACTTGCGCGCGCCGGCCATGAACTGCTGCAGTCCGCAGGCCAGTTTGTCCGCGTAGCCCTGCATGGCCACGGCGCCGAACGGGATGTGCTTCATCTCGTCGGCTCCCACCTTCTGCTTGACGATTTCCCAACCCGCGAAGATCTGCTCGGGGGTGGAGCCCAGTTCCTTGATGAAGGCCGGCAGTTCGTCCCAGTTGCCGTTGACCGCCGCGCGGCGCTCGGGCCGCAACACCCCTTCGACGTTCGAACCGACGAAGCCGGCAATCATGGGGGCCCGCCCCAGGCAAACCAGCTTCACGAAGGGCGCGCCGAGGGCGATCGCCTTGAACAGGTGATCCTCCCGCGCCAGCCCGCCGGCGAAGGAGATGTCGGGCACCTTCACCCCGCGATCCGCCAGCACCTTGCAGTAGTCGTAGGCCCTGGCGTGCAGGGGCAGCGATGGCACGCCCCAATGGTCCATCATGTTCCACGGACTCATGCCCGTCCCGCCCCCCGCCCCGTCGAGGGTGAGCAGGTCGAGTCCGGCATCGGCCGAGCAGCGGATCGACAAGGCCAGTGCCTCCATCCCGTAGGCGCCGGTCTTGAGGCTGATGCGTTTGAAACCCATCCGGCGGAGACCGGCGATGGCGGCGGCAAAATCCTCCGCCACCGCCCGGGCCGATCCGAGGTCCACCCCGCCCAGGCGGCTGTGCCGGGCAAAGGACTTGAGCGCCCCGGCGTTGAACGCCGCCACCGCCGTCGCGTCATACGGGTCCGGATCCACAATGTATCCGCGGTCTTTCAGGAACCGGGCATACTCGAGGTCCGTCACCTGAATCTCCCCGCCAATGTCCTTCGCCCCCTGGCCCCACTTCAGTTCCAGAACCACCTTGTCCCCATACTTGTCCAGAATGTACCGCGCCACGCCGTTCCGGGTGTCTTCCACGTTCATCTGCACGATGATCGCCCCGTGGCCGTCGAAGTAGCGCAGGTAGGTATCGATCCGACGATCCAGTTCCGGTGAGGACCGGATGCCGCCCTGATCGAGAATGGACTCCCGATCCACTCCCACAACGTTCTCCCCGATCACAATTGGAAAGCCGCAGAGGGCGGCCCCGATGGCGAACGAGTCCCAGTATTTGGCGGCGATGAAGGTCGAGCCGAGCGCGCCGGTCATGATCGGAACCCGGCACTTTGTCTTGATCTCCCCGCCGAACTCGGTCCGCACGTCGACCTGCGGAAAACTGCTGTCGGCCGGCGCCACCGTGTCATCCGCCTTGAGGCCCCGGGCGCCATAGGCGTAGCCCTGGATGCGCAGCGCGTGGTACCCGGTCCCCACGGCACAGACATTGGCTGAACCCGAGGTGCTGCCGCCAAATTCCCTCGGGTAAAGCAACTTCCGCCCCACCAGGCTGCTCACCCACGTCTCACAACGTCCCTTGCAACTGGCGAGGCACAGGGTGCACAAGCCGGATTCACAGGGGTTCCCCCGGTTCGCGGTCCCGAGGGCGTCATTCTGTTTTGGCCACTCAATCATGATCGCTTGGTTCCTTTCGATAACGGATTCTCACTCGCTCAATAATGGCATCATGATGCCGATACATTGCGGAGTTATCTTGCCAATTGGAGCACAGTCCGCTTGTAGCAAAGAGCGTAACATGCGTCAAGCAAATGACTTCAGGAGTCTTCACATGCGCTCCGAGGGTTTGGATAATAACGGTATAATTGCCGTACATACCCCCTATCCTGCCGTTTGTTCTGGCGTATGACGGCATGTCTGCCGTTATCTCTGTCTCGCGGTGTTCGCTCGGTGACGGGTCATTTCCGGCCCGATGACCGGGCGCACCGTCTCGGCATCCACATGGACAAGACCGCACGCAACCGGGTCGCCATTCTGAATGTGCTGCGACGCACCAAGAACCTGACCACGTCCAGGCAGATCGCCGGGTGTTTGGCGGACTCGGGCGTCCTGTTGAGCGAACGCACGGTTCGCCTTTACCTGAGCGCCCTGCAGCAGGAAGGCCTCGTGGACTCCCACGGCCGGCGCGGTCACACCCTCAACGAACGTGGTCTGACCGAGGTGCAGGCAGCCCGCACGCAGGAACGGGTGGGTTACCTGTCCGCAAAGATCGACCAGATGACCTACCGCATGTCCTTCGACTTACAGACCCGCACGGGCTCCGTGGTGGTCAACACCAGCGTCGTCCGGGTTGACCATCTGCAGCGCTGCCTCGAACGCGTCTGCCGGGTCTTCGAACTGGGTTACGCCATGGGGACCCTGGCCTGCATGCTCAGGCCGGGGGAGCGCGTCGGCGGGGTGGAAGTTCCGCCGGGCCACGTTGGGTTTTGCACGGTTTGCTCCATCACGCTCAACGGCGTGTTGTTGAAGCACGGGGTGCCCGTCCGTTCCCGGTTTGGTGGACTCATCGAACTGCAGTCCGGCCGGCCGGTCCGGTTCGTGGAGATCATTCGTTACGACGGTACCAGCATCGACCCTTTGGAGGTGTTCATCCGCAGTGGCATGACCGATTACCACGGCGCCATCAAGGATGGTTGCGGGCTTATCGGGGCGAGCTTTCGGGAGGTTCCCGATGACAGCCGCGACGTGGTGGAACATCTGGCCAAACGCCTTGCCGCTGTGGGCCTCGGAGCTTTCATGCGCATCGGGGCGCCCGGGCAACCCGTGCTGGAATGGCCCGTGGGCGAAGGGCGCGTCGGGGCGGTGGTGGTGGGTGGCTTGAACCCGATGGCGGTTCTCGTGGAGGCGGGGTATCCGGTCGCCTCGTCCGCCCTGTCCGGTCTGCTTGAATACCACCGTTTGTTGCCGTACGGGCAGTTGCCGGAGGCATTGGCAGGCATTGTCGCTGGGGAAGGCGCGATGTAGGAACGCGCGGTTCGATCCGTCATTGCCGCGACTCCGGCTCCCAGCGAGAAACGTGCCAGGGTCGTTGCAAAGACCAGACTCCCCCCGCCCCCGGCTCCCGGTTTAGTCTTTGCGTTGCGTGACCCGACACCGCTCCAAGACACTCGCGACCGCCCGACCGCGTCCGGCGTCCGCGCTGGAACGTCTGGGAAGGCAATGGGCGGCAGTGCTGGCGGATGCCGTGCGGGTGCAGTCGGTGGACCGCCGGGAGGCGCTGGCGGGCGAGATCCGGGTGTACGCGGACGCGCTGTTGCGGGCCAGGCTGGGGGTGCTGCAACCCACCCCTCCTTCGTCCCCTGCGGTGAAGGATGCCGGTGTTTCCCCTTCTGCCCCGGTCCCTGTGGCAGACGGAGCATCCGCCCTCGATGGGTGCGACGGCGCCGTTCGGCATGCCCCGGGTTCCGCCGTTTCCCCGGTTGTCTTGGAACGTTTCTGCCGGCTTACGGGGGTCTCTCCGTCCCACATTGGCGGGAATGGCTCAAACCTTGCGGGCATCGCGTTTTACTTCGACGCGTTCGCCATTCTCACGGCGGGACGGGACGTCCCGCTGGAACGACTGGAACGACTGCTTGATCAACTGCGGGCCTGCCGTGAGGCGATTGATCAGTTTGTCTCGCACCGACTCCGAAGCGCTGGAATCAGTCCGGCCGGTCGCCGCGATGGTGAACGCGACCTGCATCACGCGCTGCGAGCGCTGGAATCGGCCGGAACGCTTGCGCCCCCCGGCAGCTGACCCCGGTCTTCACCTCAACCCACCAGGTTCACTTTCACCGCCGCGCGCTCAAATCCTGCGGCCGCCATCAGGGGTTCGGGCTTCATGCCCGCCGGTCTGGCCACGAACCGGTCGGGCACCCGCTCCATTCGCGTGTTCCAGGCGGTGGCGATCTCATTGAAATAGCCGCGCGCCAGGGCAATGCGCTGTTCGGTCTCCACCAACCCGTGATGCAACCGCTGAAATGCGTCATCCGCCGTCAATTCCGGGTGGTTTTCCCGCAGGGCGATGAGGCGGCCGGCGCAGCCCTGGAAGTCCGGGCCGCCCGTTCCCGGGGCGGTGGCCTGCAGTTGGGTGCGCATCAGGACCAGCGCAGTCTGGGTTTCCTGTTCGTGCGTCCGCAGGCCTTCCACCGCCTGGATCAGGTTCGGGATCAGGTCATGCCGGCGTTTCAACTGCACATCGATGTGCGACCAGGCGCGTCGCACCCGTTGGCGCAGGTCGATCAGGCTGTTGTAGACCGTCCAAACCCAACCGCACGCCAGGGCAACCCAGTAGCCCGCCGCCGCGAGGGCGTAGCGCCACCAACCCTGGACGGGATCCCGTTCCGTCGCGAGATCGGCGCCCAGCACGCCCGCGAGCGCGAGCAAGAACCCCACGACCAGCCACACCCAGAACTGCACCCCCAACCCCGAACTGATGGTCTGCTCGTCCCGCGTGGAGATCAGGAACATCGGAGCCTCCTCGTGCGCCGCAATCTCCGCCGCCACCACGTCCTCCCGTTCCCGGGCCCGCCCCATCACATACAGCGGCGCGTGCAACGGAAGCGCCTTCTCCACGAAACGCCGGCGGTGATCCGAATGCAGGATCGATCGGACGGGTCCTTTCCCGTAGTAGAGCGGGTCCATGCGGCCGCAGGTTTCCTGGAAGACCACGGTGGGCTCAATCTTCGCCCCCTCCGGGATGACGCGCACCACGCCCTCGTCGTCCTGCAGATAGAAAGGGATCGCCTCCCCGCCCTGGTCGACCGTTCGCCAGCCACTCTCGTGCCGGGTCCGGGTCCGGGTCTTCCCCTTGCTGTCGGTGTAGGTCTCGGTCACCGTGCGGGACCAGTGCTCTTCGACCGTCCATTCGTAGAGCACACAACTCGTTTCCGCCAGGTGACTGCGCAGAGGCTGTTCCGCCTCCGCAGTCCCCTTGACCTCGACCAGGCCGATGAAGATCCCGGTGGTCTTCGAGGTGGGGAGATTGTCGATGAGACGCCGGTGGCGATTGGCCCGCATTGCCGCCCAAAGGCAGAGCAGTGCGAGCAAACCTCCCACCAGCGGCATCCAGGGCAGCGCTTCAGCCATTCCCCGGGGGTATCAGTTGCCGGCGCCGCCCGCAAGAGCTGAGCTGTCTTGAGCACGAGGTATTCCCGCACCCCGTTGCGGCCATGGCTCACCCGCGGTCAGTTGATCGGGATCTTGTAGAAGAGAATCCACGTGCCGGTCATGGACCCCACGTCAATGGTGCCGCGCGCATTCTGCAGGTTGAAGTTCCGCCATTCCGAGTGCCCGTCCTCGAAGAGGAAGTTGCCGCCCTCCGGGACGTTGCCGGAGCCGCGATGGTTGGCGGTGGGAACGGTCTTCCCGTCCGACACGGTGGTCCACTCGAGCGAACCACTGTTCCCGGAGAGGTTCCACGACCCGATGCCCTGCAGGCGGTCAATCAGGACGGGCGCGTTGCGGTATTCCGTGTTGAACTTCTTCCGAAAATGCCATTCGCCGATGCCGTTGGCGTTGTAGTTCCACCCTCCAGCGACGCGCCCGGGCAGGTAGAAATAGCCGGTCAGAATCGGTTTCGACTCGGAATTGGGATCGTCGTTCCGCCAGAGATCGGCGAACCGATGCCACTTGTCCGTCGGACAGAACGCGACGTGCCCCCGGTCCTTCTCCTGGGTGGACTTCTCCGACTTGATGAGGTAATCGGACCAGAATCGTGCCATGTTCGTCCCGACCCAACTGAGATCGTAGCCGTCGTGATTGTCCGGGAACCGGTCCTCGAAATCGCCGGCATACATCTGGAGCGCCACGCCCCACTGGTGCTGATTGCTCACGCAAAGCGTGCGCAGCGCCTTGGCCTTGGCCTTGCCGAGCGCCGGCAGGAGCATCCCCGCCAGGATCGCGATGATGGCGATCACGACCAGGAGTTCGATGAGGGTGAAGGCGCGCGGGGTCATCGGGGAACCGGGACGCGGCCGGGCGGGGGCGGGGGTTGTCGCTCGTGGGTCCATGCAACTTTAGGTTGGAATACACTCTCGCTACCCCACCTTGTCGTCCCGGTCAAGTGCGCGTTTCACCCTCGCAGCTCCACTTTCGCCTTTGCCCGCCGCGGCCGGGCCAATTAGCCTCGCGTCTGTGACTCTGGAGTTCACCAAGATGAGCGGCGCCGGGAATGACTTTATTCTCGCGGACAACCGTTCCGGGGAAATCCGCCTGACGCGCGAACAGGTGGCGCGGCTGTGCCATCGCCAGTTCGGAATCGGGGCGGATGGTCTGATGCTGCTGGTGCCGGCCAGGTCGGAGGACGCCGATTGGGCGTGGACGTTCTTCAACAGTGACGGCAGCGATGCCGAGATGTGCGGCAACGGGGCACGTTGTTTCGCCCGGTTCGCCCAGCGGATCACGGGGGCGGAAGGGGGCCTGAGCATCGAGACCGCCGCCGGGATCATCCGGGCCCGCTTCGACGGTCCACGGGTGACCGTCAACCTCACGGCGCCCCACGGTCTGCACTTGGGCCGGGCGGTGACGACGGGCAAGGGCGATCTGCAGGTTCACAGCCTGAATACCGGGGTCCCGCACGCCGTGGTCCTGGTGCCGGACGCCGACCAGGCAATGGTGGGGGACTTGGGGCGGGAACTGAGGTTTCACCCCGCATTTCAGCCGGCCGGGACGAATGTGAATTTCGTGCAAGTGCTCGGTCCGGGCAGCATTCGCGTTCGCACCTACGAGCGCGGTGTCGAGAGTGAGACGCTCGCCTGCGGCACCGGCGTCACCGCCTCGGCCCTGGTTTGTGCCCGGTTGCAGGGGTGGCCCTCGCCCGTGGAGGTCCGTGTCCAGGGCGGCGACATCCTGAAGGTCGGCTTCGAGGAACGGGCCGGCGCTTTCGCCAACGTCCAATTGACCGGGCCGGCGGAATTCGTCTTCACCGGCAGTATCGACATCTAGTTTCGGAATCCACTCATGAACACACGCAAACTGCAGTTTGCCGGCGCCTACACCGCCATCGTCACCCCCCTCCGCGAGGGACGGGTTGACGAACCGGCCCTGGAACGTCTCATGCAGGCGCAAATCCGGGGGGGCATCGATGGCGTGGTGGCGGTGGGAACCACCGGGGAATCCCCGACGCTCAGCACCGACGAGCACATCCACGTCATCGAACTCTGCGTCAAGTTTGCCAAGGGCAAACTCAAGGTCATCGCCGGCACGGGGTCGAATGCCACGGACGAGGCCATCCACCTGACCAAGGCCGCCGAACACGTCGGTGCGGACGCCCATCTGCAGGTCGCCCCCTACTACAACAAGCCCAGCCAGGAGGGGTTGTTCCAGCATTTCCATGCCGTGGCCCGCGCCACGAAGTTGCCGGTGCTGCTCTACAACATCCCGGGTCGCTGTGGCGTGGACATCGGCGTGGATACCGTAAGCCGGTTGGCCCACGACAGCGTCAACATCGTGGGGATCAAGGAGGCCGGGGGGAATCCCGATCGCGTCAGCCAGCTCCGCGCCGCGTTGGGCCACAACTTCACCATCCTCAGCGGGGACGATGCGTTGACCCTGCCGTTCATGGCGGTCGGGGCGCATGGCGTCATCAGCGTGGCCTCCAACATCATCCCCCGGGATGTCGCCCGCATGGTCCACACCTTTGCCCAGGGCAAGGCGGCCCTCGCGCTGAAGCTGCACGACCGATTCCATGAGCTGTTCAAGACGCTCTTCATCGAGACCAACCCGGCACCCGTCAAGGCGGCCCTGGCCTTGCTCGGCCAGATTGAGGACGAAATCCGCCTGCCGCTGGTGCCGGTGAGCACCGCGAGCCGCGACCGTTTGAAGAGCGCATTGAAGGGCTGTGGCTTGTTGAAGTAGCAACTCTCCCCTCTCCCCTCATGACACGTGTCATCATCCACGGATCCAAGGGCCGCATGGGCCACGCCCTCCTGAGCTGTGCCGCCCGTTTGCCGGAGCTCGAAGTGATCGCCGGAATCGATCAGGGCGACAGCCTGGAGGCGGTGATCGACCGCGCGGACGTGGTGATCGATTTCACGCTGCATCATGTCCTGCCGTCGGTGGCGGAACTGTGTTCCCGCTACGGCAAGGGGCTGGTCTCCGGCACCACGGGCGTGGACGCGGCCGGAACGGAGGCGCTGAAGGCGGCCGCCCGGGTTGTGCCCGTGGTTTGGGCCAGCAACTTCTCCACCGGCGTGAACACACTGTTCTGGCTGACCCGCAAGGCGGCGGAAGTGCTGGGCCCCGCGTTCGATCTCGAAGTGGTGGAGATGCATCACCGGCTCAAGAAGGATGCGCCCAGCGGAACGGCCACTACCCTGGCCGAGATTCTCGCCGAAGTGCGCGGAACCCAGCTCGCCGAGGTGGCGCGCCACGGTCGCCAGGGTGTGGTGGGAGAACGCACGCCGCAGGAAATCGGAGTGCACGCCATCCGCGGGGGGGATGTCGTCGGCGATCACACGGTCATCTTCGCCAATACCGGCGAACGCGTGGAACTGACCCACAAGGCCTCGAGCCGCGAGACCTTTGCGAATGGAGCGTTGCGGGCGGCGTTG
This sequence comes from Verrucomicrobiales bacterium, assembly GCA_024233215.1. Lineage (GTDB taxonomy): Bacteria > Verrucomicrobiota > Verrucomicrobiia > Limisphaerales > J093 > J093. The sequence continues at coordinate 302,781 of JACKPW010000001.1, forward strand.
TGGTTGCGCAAGCAGCCACCCGGATTGTACGACATGCAAGACGTGCTGGGGTTGAAGTGATCTCACTGGATCGCCACGCCATCATCGCGATCGGAGCGAACCTCGGCGATCCCGTGGCCACGGTCCAGACCGCCTTCCACTTGCTGCAGCGTTTCTCGACCGAGCCGGTCGTCGCCTCTTCGCTCTGGCGGAGCGATCCCGTGGATTGCCCGCCCGGCTCGCCGCCCTTCATCAATGCGGTCGCTGCGATCGTGCCGCCGGCTGCGATGACCCCGGAACTGTTGCTGGGTGAACTGCAGCGGTTGGAACTGGAAGCAGGTCGTCAGCCCAAGAAGGTCCTGAATGAAGCCCGTCCGCTCGACCTGGACCTGATCGTCTTCCGGTGCGAGACCCGCCAGTCCCCTGCCCTTGCGCTTCCCCACCCCCGCGCTCAGCTGCGCCGCTTTGTGCTCGCGCCGCTGGAGGAAATTGCCCCGGGGTTGGTGCTTCCCGGACAAGCGCTGTGCGTTCGCGCGCTTCTGACTGCCCTGGAGGAAACGCCGGACGGGCAGCAGGCTTCGGTTATCCCCGTGGCGTCAGATCAGTGACACTCCCTTGGGCAGCTTCACGATGGCCGTGCCGGCGATGCGGTCGTGCCAGGACTGGCGTTCCGGCATCCAGCCGGCCCAGAAGAAACCGATGCCCAGCGCCATTAACGAGAAGACCGAGGCCAGCGCGCGTACCAGTGCCACGCCAAAGTCAACCGGTCGGCCGTCCAATCGCACCAGTTTGAGGCCGCAGACGATTCCGCCGACGGTCGTTCCCTTCCACAGCCACATGGCGATGTGGTAAGTCAGCCAGATGGGCACGAACCAGCGGTGCGCCACCGGCAGGACCCAGAGCAACAGGACGAAATCGAGGAAACTCGCCACCAGGCGCAGCCAGAAGCCAACGCGCGGCATCACGGCCAGTTCGGCTGGTGAAAATGAAGAGGCATTGCTGGCCCCGGGACAGCAGGCGCCGGGCGTCCAGTCGATGCCGGATTCGTCCTCTTTCGGAGGCGGTGAAGTGGTCTTGCTGGACTTCCTTCCCGGGCGGGTGCTGCTCCGGGTTTGCGGTTCGGGGGCCACCAGCGGCACGGCGGAGGTGGTGGTGGCGGTGGCGGTGGAAGTGGTGGGATCGATTTCCGGTGGTTCGTCCAACCCCGGCGGAGTCGCCTGCGGGATCGCTGCCGTCTTCTGTCCGGAGTGACGAAAGCTCTCCGCCAGGGCGAGCAACACCGCGCCGACGGCGAGCGGCAGCAGCACCCCCCACGCCACCAGGCCGAGCAACGGAACCATGTAGACGAGGGCGATCAACAACGAACCGAAACAGAGGGCAGCGAAGGGTGCGGGCGGGCGGGTGGCTCCAAGGCGGAGGGTCGCCTGCTCCCCGATGTGCTGGAGCGTGGCTGCCTTGCCGAGAAAGACCGCCCCGGTGAGGATCAGCACCAGGAAGGGCAGAAGGATCACCCCCACGCCTGTGGCGATCAGCACAAAGGTCAGCGGGACTGAGAGCACCAACGCCAGCAACCCCACCAGGAAGGCGGGACCCAGGCGCAGCCGAAGCTCGGAAACGCACGCCGCCACCGGCCGTGGAATCAGCACCACCAGCACCAGGTAGGCCAGGAAATGCAGCAGGACCAGCATCCAGGCCAGCCCGGCTCCGGGGGGCAGCGGTCGCAGCATGAACAGGCCGGAGCGAAACCACTGGTTTACCCGCACCCCGACATTTGCCAGGCTCACGACAATCCGCTCCCCGTTGATCCGGGCTCCAGCGGCCTGCGTAAGCGCTCCCCCCACCACGACCAGGTCACCGCTGACCCGCGCACCCTCCCGCAGGGTGACGCCCCCCATCACCACGATCAAGTTGCCGTTCACCGGGCCATCGATGTCGGCCGATCCCATCACCACCACCATGTCGCCGCGGACCTCCCCTTCGACCCGGGCATCACCGAACACGGTCACCAGTTCGGGCACGGACTTGTCGGCTTCGACCACCGCGTTCTCGAAGATGCGCACCATTTCGCGCTCCATCCGGCGCGGCGGGTTCATGTTCGGGGGGCGGGGCGGCCGCGGCCCCCGGGGCGGTCCCTCCGGGGATTCCAGCAAGGGTTCACCGCCGGCTCCCTGCGCGAGTTCCAGCACGACATTCCCGAGACTCGCGCGCACGTCAGGATCAGGATCATGCCGTCCGGTCGCGGCCAGCAGGGGCATTACCCCCAGCGCCAGGATCAGGATCGTCCCCAAACACAGCTTGTGGAATCGCTTCATACGACAGTGAGGAATCAAGGGTTGATCCGGACGAAGCGCAGCGTCCGGTAAAGTGCCGTGGCCAGGCCCACGGTCAGCAGATACAGCAGCAACAAGACCCCGGCGAAGGCCATGCAGACCCGGCCGCAAACGTGGCGCGCCACGATCTCGCCCGCCCGTTCCAGGGTGTTGAGCACCTCGATCAGCGGGTCGAAGGCCAGGCGCCACTCCGCCAGTGCCGTTTCCCAATAGGAAGCCAGCACCGCCTGGCGGACCTCCAGATACACGACCCCCAGCAGGCCAATCGCGGCTGCCAGCAACAGGAACGAGCCAATGCGGGCCGGGACCGGCCAGAACCACCACGGTCGTTGCCACCAGGGAGTGGCCGCCTCCTTCGCCAGCGCGGCGTTGACCCGGGTGATCAGCGAGGGCGGCGCCTCAAGATCCGGCAACTCCGACAACCGCCGGTCCAGCTCGCGATCCCAGTTCGCGTCGGTGTTGTTGAAATCCGTCTTCATGTGGCGCTCAATTCGACAGCCGGGTCCAGGGTGAGCCGGCGCCGCAAGGCCTCACGCCCCCGGTGGATGTCCGTTTTCACCTTGCCCAACGACACTTTCAGTCGGCGGGCGATCTCGTCGTAGGAAAGGTGCTCGAAATGATACAGCACCAGCGGCACGCGCTGGGCTTCAGGCAGGCGGTTCAAGGCCCGTTCCAGCATGGCCCGTTGGTCGGCGGTCTCGGCTTCCTGCTCCGTGGCGTCCTCCCCGGCGAGCCGGGCTTCATAACCGGGGCCATCCTCCTCGTCCCGGTTGAACTCGGAGAAGAACCGCCAGCGGGCCCGGTAGCGCGTGAGATGGTTCAACGCGAGGTTTCGCGTCACCGTCTTGAGCCAACCCCCGGCCGCCGGGTTCTCGCGAAGCTCTCCGAAGTGCGTATAGGCCTTCAGGAACGCTTCCTGCGCGATGTCCTCTGCGTCCGTGGCGTTGCCCAGCAGACGGTAGGCCGTCGAATACACCATGTTCTGGTAGTCTCGCATAAACGCCTCGAACTGGTGGGGCTCGGTCATCGCTGCTTCGCACGGGCGGGTCCCGCATCAATTCGAGTTCATCTTCAGGCGGAGAACACGGCTGGAAAAGCGGAAGTTGCAACGATTTGCCGCTTTGTTCCCATAACCGTAGCGGCGGATTGGCATCCGCCGGAGCCGTTCCCGGAACCCGGGGGATCCGGCGAACGCCGGTTCGCCGCTACCAGAGGGCTCTTCCCGCCTAAGAAAACGGGTGGGTCGCACGTCGTTCATGGAAAGGCCGCGGTTGCCCGGAACCCGGAACTGACGCATTTTGCCGCCACGAACGAACACCATGAAACGAATCCTGTTCGCGTTGATTTGCTCCCTCGCCATCATGAACACCCACGGCGCTTCCCGCGACGCCGACTGGAAGGCCGTGACGGAGGCCGCTGAAAAGGGTCTCCCGCGCACGGCGGTCGAGCGTCTGCAACCCATCATCGACCAGTGCCTCGCCGAAAAGGCGTGGGCCGAGGCGGTGAAGGCCATCGCCCTCCGGCTCACCTACGAAGGCCAGGTCGAGGGCAACAAGCCGGAGGAGAAGATCACCCGGATGGCCGACGAGATCAGCAAGGCCCCGCCGGAGATCGTCCCGATCCTGACCGCGGTCCAGGCCCATTGGTATTGGCAGTATTTCCAGCAGAACCGCTGGCGGTTCATGCGTCGAACCGCCACCGCCGAAGCGCCGGGAAACGACTTCACGACCTGGGACCTCAAACGGCTCTTCGCCGAAATCGATCTCCGGTTCACCGAGGCACTCGCCGCCCGGGACCAACTCCGTACCATCCCCATCGAGGGCTACGATGCCCTCCTGATCCAGGGCGCGCTGCCGGACCGTTACCGGCCGACGCTGTATGACTTCATCGCCCAAGAGGCTCTGGGTTTCTACACCTCCGGGGAACAGGCCGGCGCACGACCCGAGGATGCGTTCGAGATCAACGCCGCCGATCCGATCTTTGCACCGGTACCGGAGTTTCTGACGTGGGAACCCGCCACCACGGAAACCAACGCCCCAGCTCTGAAGGCCATCCGGCTCTATCAGGAGGTGCTCCGGTTCCATCACGACGACGCGGACAAGAGCGCGCTTCTGGACGCTGACCTCGCCCGCCTGGTCTGGGGCAGCAATGTCGCGTTTGGGGAGGACACAAACGGGCGCTATGAGGTGGCGCTGGGACGTTTCGCGGACGAGCACGCGGATCATGAGATCGCCAGCATGGCGTTGTACAAGCTGGCGCTGAGTGTGAGCGGTCGGGATGAACCGGCGGAGGCCCACGCGATTGCGGAGCGCGGGCGCACGATTCACCCGGACAGCCCCGGGGGCCGGAGTTGTGCGAACCTGATTGCCACGATCGAGGCACCGATGGCGAACATTCAGACCGAACGGGTCTGGAACGCCCCCTGGCCGGACATCCGGGTCACCTACAAGAACACGACCAAGGTGTGGTTCCGCGCGGTCCGCTGGGATTGGGAGGAAATGGCGGCCGGAAGACTGCGCCCGATCTCGAGTGTCGGCGGGCCGGACTTCGAAGCGTTGCTGAAGCGCAAGCCCGACCTGGAATGGTCCCGCGATCTGCCGCCCACGGCGGATTACCGCGAGCGCCATGAGGATTCCCCGGCTCCAGCCACCCTGGAACCCGGCCAGTATGCCATCATCGCCAGCCACAACGCCGCGTTCAGCAACGACGACAACCAGCTTTCCCTGACTGAGGTGTGGGTCAGCAAACTGGCCTTCATCAGCCGGGTAGGTTCAGGTCAGTGCGACGGCTTCGTGCTCGACGCCGAGACCGGCAATCCGCTCCCGGGTGCGAAGGTGGAGGCCTGGACGGCAAACCGGGACAACCGCCAATGGCGATTGACCCGTGTGAAAACGGTCGAGACCGACGCCAACGGCCGGTTTGAGTTTTCCCGGACCCAGCAGGGTGAGTACTGGTTTCGCGCCCGCTACGGGGCCTATTCCATCGGTTCTGCCGGTGGCACCTGGTGGAATCAGAGGGCGGCCCACGAGTCCGAGGACCTGAGAACCATCTTCTTCACGGACCGCGCCATCTACCGCCCCGGTCAGATCGTTCGTTACAAGGGCATCTGCCTCGCGTTGGTCCCCGGGCGTGACGACTACGGGGTGCTGTCGGACGAGCGCGTGGAAGTGACCTTCTTTGATCGGAACAACAAGGAGATCGCGAAACAGACGCATCAAGCCAACAGCTACGGCTCGTTCAGCGGGAGCTTCACCGCGCCCACGGACCGCGTGTTGGGACGGATGCGCCTGAGCGTCACCAACGGTCGAACCCACGGCGATGCCTGGGTCCAGGTCGAGGAATACAAGCGACCGAAGTTCCAGGTCACCGTCGAGGCCCCGGAAACCGCGCCGAAGCTCAATGAACAGGTCACGGTCACGGGCGAGGCGATGGGCTACACCGGCGTGCCGGTGGACGGCGCTCAAGTCCAATGGCGGGTGACTCGCGAAGTGCGAATGCCCTGGTGGTGGTGGGGTTTCGGGCGCGGGGGAGGCGGGGCCGGCGGAAGCTCGGCCGAGATCGCGCACGGCACGGCACGCACGGGTGTGGACGGCCGCTTTGAGATCGGGTTCCTGGCGAAACCGGACCGGAGTGTGCTGGAAAGCGACCAACCGACCTTTGCCTATCGCGTCCACGCCGACGTCACGGACACCGCCGGTGAAACGCGTTCGGACGAACGCACCGTGCTGGTGGGTTACGTCGCCCTCGAAGCCCGGTTGATCGCCGACGATTGGCTCACCGCCGCGAAGCCGGTGGAACTGAAGGTCCGGACCACAACTCTGGATGGCGGGCCTCAAGTGGCGGAAGGGGTGGTGCGCGTGCATCGGTTGAAGGCGCCGGAAAGGGTGCAGCGCGCTTCGTTATTCCGGGATCGGTCGGACGCGTCGGACTTGTCCGACCCGTCAGAGTGGCCACTCGGTGATGCCGTCAAGGAACTGGGCTTCACCACCGACCCGGAAGGGAACGCCACCCTCGCCGCCAGCCTGCCGGTGGGTGTTTACCGGGCAGTCATTGAGACACAGGATCGCTTTGGCAAGCCACTGAAGGGCCAGTTGAACCTGCGGGTGATCGATCCCGACGCGAAGCGGTTGGCCATCAAGGTGCCGCACTTGCTCGCGGCGCCGACTTGGAGTGTGGAACCGGGCGAGACGTTCAGTGCGGTTTGGGGAACGGGCTATGACCAGGGGCGCGCCTTCGTGGAGATCCTGCATCGGGATCGTACGCTGGAGAGCTACTGGACACCGGCTACCGACACCCAGGCACGGATCTGGCACCGGGCGGTGGAGAGCGAGCGAGGCGGCTTCACGGTGCGTCTGACCTTTGTCCACGAGAACCGCGCCTATACCGAGAGCCGGGACGTGTCGGTGCCCTGGACCAACAAGATGCTCGAACTGAGCTGGGAACATTTCACCTCGAAGCTCAAGCCCGGCCAGGAGGAAACCTGGACCCTCGTCGTTTCCGGCAAGGACGCCACCAAGCGGGTGGCCGAGATGGTCGCGACGCTCTACGACGCCTCGCTCGATGCTTTCCAACCTCACCGCTGGTTCGACTTCGGCGGCTTTTTTCCGAAGTGGGGTTCCTGGGTCCAGGACCATTTTTCCAACGAGGCCCAGGGCTTCCAAGCACGGGTCAATGGCTGGCGGTTGCCGAAGTGGGTGGCGGTAGACCTGACCTACCGTCACTTTCCTCCGGAACTCGAGATAGCCGGGGAGATGGACGTCCTGATGATGCGACGGTACGGACTCGTCCGCGGGCGGGCGATGCCCATGACGGCGGTGGCTGATAATGCGGTCATGTTCGCTGCCGCCCCAGCCCCAGCGGAAAGCATGGCACTCGGCGTGACCCTGGAGAAGTCCGCCGGAGTGACCCGCATGTCCCAGGCGGCGCCGGGCGGCTTGGGCGGTGCGGGGGAGATCGCCGGCGAAGCCCCGGGGCCCGATCTCTCCAAGGTCGCTGCCCGCAGCAACCTCAGCGAAACGGCCTTCTTCTTTCCCCATCTCACGTCCGATCAAGATGGCGTGGTGCGGATGACCTTCACCATGCCGGAGGCGTTGACCGAATGGCATTTCCTCGGGTTCGCCCACGATCGCGAATTGCGCTCCGGCCTGATCGAGGGAACCACCGTCACCGCCAAGGACCTGATGGTGCAACCAAATCCACCGCGGTTCCTGCGCGAAGGCGACGAGGTGGAGTTCACGGTCAAGGTGTCGAACCAGGCGGACAAACCACAGACCGGCCGGATCGCACTGAACTTCCGCCACGCCATCAGTGACGCGCCCGTGGACAACCTGCTGGCGAACACCCAACCGGAACAGGATTTCGCCGTGCCCGCGAAGGAGTCCCGCACCTACTCGTGGCGACTCAAGGTGCCGGACGGCTTGCCGGCACTGGTGTACCGGACGGTTGCGGCCTCCGCCAATCTCTCGGACGGGGAGGAAGGCATGTTCCCAGTCGTGGCCCGGCGCGTGCTGGTGACCGAGTCCCTTCCCCTGCCCCTCCGCGGGCCGGCGACGAAGCAGTTCTCCTTCGACCGGTTGCTGAGATCGGGGTCCTCCGACACGCTGACCCAACAGAGCCTGACGCTGCAGATGGTGTCCAACCCGGCGTGGTACGCGGTCCTCGCCCTGCCCTATCTGATGGAATACCCGCACGAGTGCACCGAGCAGACCTTCAACCGGCTCTACGCGAACGTCCTCGCCCGGTTCATCGCGAGCGGCGATCCCAAGATTCGCCGTATCTTCGATCAATGGAAGAACACGCGGGCCCTCGACAGTCCGCTGGAGAAGAACCCGGAGCTGAAGTCCGCGTTGCTGGAGGAATCCCCGTGGTGGCGCCAGGCCCAGGACGAGTCCCAGGCCCGCCGCAACGTGGGGATTCTCTTCGACGACAACCGCCTGAACGACGAAACCGCTCGCACGTTGCAGAAGCTGCGCGAGGCGCAGTACGCCGACGGCGTGTGGTCGTGGTTCCCCGGCGGTCCGCGCAACGATTACATGACGCTCTACATCGTCACGGGCTTCGGCCGGTTGCGCCACCTCGGAGCGGACATCGACATGAGCCTCGCCACGAAGGCGCTGGCCAGCCTCGACGAATGGTTGAAGGAGACCTACGAGCGGATCCGTTACGACAAACACCTGGATCGGAATAACCTCTCCCCCCGCATCGCCCTCCAGCTCTATGGGCGCAGCTTCTTCCTGAAGGACCTCCCGGTGGCCGAACCCCATCGCGAGGCGCTGGATTACTTCCTGGGTCAGGCGCGCCAGTACTGGGTCGAACTGGGAAATCGTCAGTCGCAGGGGCATTTGGCGCTGGCGTTGTTGCGCTTCGGCGACAAGGAAACCCCGTCGGCCATCGTGAAGTCGCTCAAGGAGCGTTCCGTGACCGACGATGAGATGGGCCGGTTCTGGCGCGACAGCGAGTTGAGCTGGTGGTGGTTCCGCGCGCCAATCGAGACGCAGGCGTTGATGATCGAGGTGTTTGCCGAGGTGGCCGGCGACAAGGAAGCGGTGGACGAATGCCAGACCTGGCTGTTGAAGCAGAAACAAACCCAGGACTGGAAGACCACGAAGGCCACGGCGGACGCGGTCTATGCGCTGCTGCTCCAGGGCCGGAACGTGCTGGCCGGCGACAAACTGGTCGAGGTCAGCCTTGGTGGCATGGATGTCACACCTGGCAGTTCCCCGGCGGTTGGAAGCACTTCGGCGGTTGAGCCGGGCACGGGAATGTACGAAGTGCGGTTCGCGGGTTCAGAGGTGAAACCGGACTTCGGACAGATCACGGTGAAGAAGCTGGATGAAGGGGTGGCCTGGGGTGGCCTGCACTGGCAGTACTTTGAGGAGGTCTCCAAGGTCACGCCCTACGAGGGGACCCCGCTCAAGTTGAACCTCCGACTGTTCACCAAGCACAACACCCCGAACGGTCCCGAGCTGCGCGAAGTGCGCGGGCCGGTCGCGGTCGGGGATGAACTCGTCACGCGATTGGAACTCCGGGTGGATCGCGACATGGAATACGTGCACCTGAAGCTGCCACGCGGCAGTGGTACCGAACCGGTGAACGTCCTGTCCCGCTACCGGTTCCAGGATGGCCTGGGGTATTACGAATCGACGCGGGACACCGCGACCCACTGTTTCATCGACTACCTGCCGAAGGGGACCTACGTGTTTGAGACCTCCGTACGGGTGCAGTTGCGGGGGGGCTATGAAACCGGCTTCGCCAGCATCCAGAGCATGTACGCCCCGGAGTTCAACAGTCACAGCCAGAGTCTGAAGCTGGACGTGCGGTAGCGCAACGCAACCCCGGCCGTAGCCGCGCACGTCAGTGCGCGCAAACTACCCCGGAATCCGGAGCTGAGACTTGGGCCGACTGACGTTCGGCGGCTACGCCGGGGTAGCGCGACGGAAAGCGGTACAACCCGTCGGGAGTCCGCCGGGATCCTTGGCGAGGCTGTTCGGAAGCCGGAGGTTTGCGCCGACTGACGTCGGCGGCTACGGGGCTTCTTCCTTCTGCCGCTGTTCCTCGTCGAACTGGGCAATCGCGGGGTCGTCGGGATGCTCGTGTTCGTACCATTTGCGGGTGACCTTGCCGTCCCACCAGGCCCAGTTGATCGGGTAGACCCCCGGCGCGAAGATCACGTGGTAGAAATGCCAGACGATGATCGATAGACAGGCGAGGATTGCCTCGTAGTAATGCACCGTTGTGGCCACGTCGACCGCCCAGCGCGGGAGCCATTCGGTGACCGGGATCTTGAACCAGATCATCAAACCACTGACTCCCATGATGATGGTGCCCCAGACCACCGCCCAATACTCCATCTTCTCCACGTAGCCGAAGCGGCCAAACCGAGGTGCCTTGCGCGAATGGTCAAGCATGTGGTGGACATTCTCCCCGATGTCCTTCAGATCCTTGGTTGAAGGGGCGAAATCCCGTACCAACTGCCGGCCGCGCCGGGTCAGGGTGACGTACAGGACGTGGTAGAAGCCCGCTCCCAACAAGACCACGCCTGCGATGCGATGCAACCAGCGCCGGACCAAGTCGTCCGCGCCGAAGACCACTCCCAACCAGGAATCCGGAAATTTCAGGGCAAAACCGGTGACCGCCAGCAGGATGAAGCTGGAGAGCAGCACGAAATGCTGAATCCGCTCCGATCGCTCCATGCGCGTGATCTGGCGGCGGGAGGATCGCAGGCTCTTCATCACGGACCGCAACCAGGCCGCGCCGTTGTGGAGCACCATCAATCCGACCACCACGAAGATGAGCACGAGATAGACCTGGCGGACCCAACGGTTGACCAGGGGACCCACCCCGTCGTCGTCGGCACTCTGGTGCACCTTGCCGAGGGTGAAGTTCTCGCTGGCGCCCGGGTGACACTCCCCGCAGGTCTCGACGAGATGCTTCGGGTTGATGGTCGAGTCGGGGTCGCTGGACGCGAGGATGCGGTGGTAGCCGTGACAACTGGCACAGTTGGCCGCATGGGTGTCCCCGCGTCGAACCGCCAGGCCGTGATAGCTCTCGAAGAAGCTCTCCAACCGCTGGGTGGGCATGCGGAACTTGGTGTTGATGCGCTCGGACTCATGACACTTGGCACAGATCACCGTCGCCAGTTTGATCGAGGAAACGCCTTTCAATGCCTCGATCCGATGCTCGGAATGACAGTCCGTGCACGTGGCTGCCTCGCGGCGTCCCTCGCCCACCGCCTGGCCGTGGACGCTGGACTCCACATCGGCCGCGGCGTCGGGATGGCATCCGCCGCACGTGTCCGCCAGATGCGACCAGTGCAACGGGGAGTCGGCCGAGGTGGGGTGGGAAACGTCGTGAGTGCCATGGCAATCCACGCACGTTGGGGCCGAATCATCGCCATCAGCGATGGCGAGACCATGCACGCTCCCCTGGTAAGTGTCGGCCGCGTCCTCGTGACAGCGAGCGCATGACACGGGCTTCGGGGTGACTTCGTCGTCCGGATGATCCCAAGTGATGTCCTCGTGGCAACTGCTGCAGCTATTGGTGGCGTGCGCCGAAGCCGCGAGCATCGCCGGATCCACGTAGACCGAGACCTCGTCGCCATTGGCATCCGTCCGGGTCAACTCGGTGTCGTCATGACAGAGAAGACAGTCCTCATCGGTCATGGGCTCGACGGTTTCGGCGCCCAGCAGCCGCGGTGGAAACGCTGCTAGCGTTAACACCAAAACAAAAAAACAGAACCCGAACTGCGTGCATCGAGCGGGGAGGTACCTAGGTTCCATGGTCAATTCGCTTCTGGGGGTCAGGTGCCCACCGGGGGCGCCGGCGCTGCCGGCGCCCCCGGGTGGCGGATTGCGTCAGTGCACGAGCCGTGAGGTCATCGCGTAGATGATCAGGATCAACAACACCACTCCGATGCCGAAGAAGAGGTAGCCGAAGGAACGGGCAATGCTCTTCCACCGCTCCCATTCGTCCTGCACGCGGAAGGAATCCAGCCGTCCGGTGGAGACCAGGCGGTCGTACCAACGCTTGCGTTCGTGCAGCATCTCCGCCTTGGAGATCCGGCCGGAGAAGATGACGGTGTCCATCGGGAACTTCTCCAACCGGAAGTGCGTGTTGAAGAAATGGATGGTGAAGATGAATCCGGCGGCGAGCAGCGCCTCGTCAGAGTGAACGATGAGGGCCACGTTGATCACCCATCCGGGCAGGAACCGGGTGAAGAACTCGGGGAACCACATCACCAGGCCGGAGAGGCCGATGGCAAAGACACCCCAGAACACCGCGAAATAGTCGAATTTCTCCCAGTAGGTCCAGCGATCGAACTGCGGCTTGGGACCCTTGCCGAAGAACCACTTGTTGTGCGCGACGAAGTCCCGCCAGTCCTGCATCGTGGGCACCATCGAATCGGGACCGAACAAAGCGTCCTTGATCCGGGCCACGCTGATCCGGCCCGTCTTGGGATCCCGCATCTCGCGACGGTTTCTCCAGGCGTTCTTCGCCAGGGCCACCGTGTGGAGCAGGAAGTAGAGGAACGTGATGATCGCCCCGAAATGGTGCAGCCAGCGGGCCACCTGCGCCCCGCCCATCACGCTGAACAGGGTCCGTGCCCAGTCGGTGTAGTAGAACTTGAGCGGCATGCCCGTGATCACCAGCAGCAGGAAGCTGGTCACCACCAGGAAATGCAGGAACCGGTCGAACGGCTGGAACCGGGTGAACCACTCATCGTCCCGCTGCGTCTGGACCTTGGCCTCCCGGAAAGTCTTGGAGTCGTGCCGGTAGAGGTAGATTGCCCGCCCCAGCCAGAGGAGCGTGTGACCGCCGAAGAATGCGAACACGCCGATCAACAGCCCGGTCATCAGCAGGAAGGTGACATTGAGCACCGGGTAACGATCGTGATCCAGCGGGTTGGCGTGCGGTTGGTATTTCACGAAGCCCGCGTTCGCGTCGGGATGACATTGCGAACACGTCGCCAGGATGTTCTTGTCGGATAGCCGTGATTCCGGGTCCGAAGGCGGCAGCACGTCGTGGTGTCCATGGCAGTCATAGCAGGCCGCCACCTCCGGGGCCTCATCGGCCCGGCCCAGTGCCATCGCCTTTCCGTGGTAGGTGTCGCGGTAGTGGAGGAGGCTTTCCTCGTGACATTTGCCGCAGCGCTGGTCGCTCACGGCCTTGAAGTGGCCGTTGACCGGGGTCTCGATTTCGTGGGCGGTGTGGCAGTCCGTGCAGACCGGCGCCCGGTTGTCCTTGCCCAGGTTGAGCCGGCCATGGACGCTCTTTTCGTAGACCTCCTCGATCTTGACGTGGCAGGTGCCACAGGTTTTCGCGATGTTGAGATGATTGATCGGGGACTCCCGGTCAACGCTCCGCTTGATGTCGTGGACGCCATGGCAGTCGTTGCAGGAGGGCGCCACGATGAGCCCCATCTTCAACAGCGCCTGCCCGTGAATGCTGTCGAGGTAGTGGGTCGGCTCGTTGCCACCGATCTGATACTCCGCCACCAGTTTCTCGTTGCTGTGGCACTTCGCGCAGGTGGCCGGGAGGTTGAGCTTGAACACCGGCGAGTTGGGATCCTTCACCGGCAGGATGTCGTGGTGGCCGTGGCAGTCGGAACACTTCGCCGCCGCACTCGCCCCCATCTTCTGGCTGACACCGTGGATGCTCGTGGCATACTGCTCCGCGGCATCCTCGTGGCAGGAGGAGCAATCCACCGGTTTGGCCCGGACCTCGTTGTCCGGATGTTCGCGCGTCAGGTCGCCGTGGCAGTCCACACAGTCGAGCAGCCCGCCATGGACCGAGGCATCGAATTTCTCGGCATCCACGAAGATCGAGTGTTCCGAACCATCGGGCCACTCCATGGTCAACTCATTGTCCGAGTGACAATCGAGGCAGTCCGAACTGGCGATGATGTCGGGATCGGTCGCGGCGTCCGAATCCTCCTGGCCCTGGAGCAGCAGAGGACCCGGCCCGGCCAGGGCAAAACAGCAGGCCACCGCCGCGGCCCGGAAGAACCCCGCTCGTTTAGATGCCGCCATCATGGCAGTCGCTGCACAAGAACGCCGTGTCATATTCCTCACCCGGATGTTTGAATTCCTGTCCCTTCGCATCGAGTTGATCCAATTCCTCTCCACTGCCTTGCGCCAGAATGATGTGACAGGTGTCACACCGGCTCGACTCGAGGGCCTTTTCCCCGTCCTCGCTCTGGTGGTTGTTGTCGTGGCAACGGAAACAGCCGGGCCACTCCTTGTGGCCGATGTTGTTCGGGTAACTCCGCCAATCGGCCTTCATGGCGGGGAAGAAGGAGCGCGCGTAGATGGTCTGAACCTCCTGGACTGCCTGCGTCACCTTCTCCTCCGGTTGCCCGGAATACTCCGACCGCAGCGCCTCCGCGATCCCGGCCAGCGCCTCATCCTTGGTGGCGTATTCCGCCACCAACGCTGTCACCGCCTGGGCCTTGATCCCCGGCAGGGACCGGTCCAACCGACCCAGGCTCATGGCGACGTTGACCGCCTTGTTGGGCGACTGGTAATTGTGCGCGGGCCGGTTGTGGCAGTCCATGCAGTCCATCCGCCTGACCTTGGTCTCGTCGACCTGGTCTTCGAAACCGTCTGCCCGGTAGACGACCACCTGGCCGTCGGGATGGGTCACCCGCACCCACGGGATAGTCTGCCGGGTTTCGTCCTCGGCATAGTATTCCACCTTGTTGGCGACGTTCATGTGCCAGTGGATCCCGCCCGTGGGTCCACGATTGGGATCGGCGCCCCCCACCTTCAACTCGAGTTTGACCGTGTATTCCGTGTTTTCCTCGTCGCCAAGAAAGGAGGGGTAGCTTCGGACCGTGTCACCGACAAAGGACTTGGGCCAGTGACAGTGTTCACAGGTGTCCTGCGCGGGGCGCAGGTTCTTCACCGGCGTGGGCACGGGTTTCGGATACTTGTTAAACAAGGTGGCGTAGACCTGGTAGGTGCCGGAGAGCTTGGAACGAACAAACCAGGTCGCTCCCGAGCCAATGTGGCATTCCACGCAGGAGACCCGGGCATGCGGACCGTGCTGGTAGGTGGTCATCTCCGGCTCCATGACGGTATGGCAGACCTGGCCGCAAAACGTGGTGGACTCCGTCAGGTGAAAGGTCTGGTAGCTCCCAAACGCTGTCAGGAACAGGAAGCCAATGGTCCCGGAGGCGAAGATCAGGAGCCGTTTCCGGTGCTTGGGATGGGAGAGGTCCACCATCAGCGGCCGGGGTTCGTGGGTGCGATTGAGCCGGCGTCGCTCCATCCAGGCTCCCGCGAACATGATGACGAGCCCGAGAATCAGAAAGCCCGGCGCCACCAGGAAGGCCAGAATGCCCATGTACGGGTTGGAGGAACCGCCCAGCAGTTCCATCAGCCACAACAGGACAAAGGCGAAAAACGCGGCGATCACGATCACCATTCCAGACAGACTGATCCAGTTCTGGAACGTGCTCGGCCGCCGTTTGGTCGGGGATTCAGAGTTCGATTTCATGGTCATCTTGCACGATCGCAACCTCAACTCCGCCTCCTGCTCCCCTATTGCAGGAGAAGGATGTCTCAGCGATCACTTCTCGTGAGGTGATTATTAGCGGTGGCCATTAAACCGACTTTCCAGCTTTTGGCCATTGCCGACCGTTTCTTGCCCAACGAATGAACCCGGGGGGGGGAGGCTGGGGGAATCCGACCTTCACCACCCATCCAACCCCTCAGCCGTCACGATTCAGAGGAGAACCCTGAATCGCCCCAAACAGGGGTGGTCCCGGCGGGAAGCCGGTCCCGGCCTCCGTCCCGGCCGGCTGGCCCCCCTGGAACGGCCCGACCCTTCGCGAATGCCCGGGTGGATTGGCGTCCATACCTCGTTGTCACGCCTGTGAGGGTGCCCCCCCGTGACATTCAACGTGGACCTCCCGCGGCCTGTCCCCTAACCTCGCCAGCATGACGCAGCATACGCAACCCGCCGACCGTCTCGCCGCCCGCATCATGTGGGGCATGGTGATCGGCCTCGTTGCCGGAGTCGCCTGTCGGCTGGTTCTCTGGGGATTCCCCGACCTCCAACCGGGAGCGCAACTGGTTGCGGAGCAGGTCTTGGACCCCTTCGGCCAGATCTTCCTCCGCACCCTGTTCTTCATCGTGGTCCCGCTGGTGTTCGCCTCGCTGACCCTGGGAGTCGTTCAACTGGGACAACTCGACAAACTCGGTCCGCTCGCGGGCAAGACCTTTCTGGTGTTCGGACTCAACATGGCGGTCGGGGTCGCGCTCGGCCTGTTCATCATGAACACGGTCAAACCGGGCCACCGGTTGGACGAACAGACCCGCCAGGAGCTGGTGACCCGTTACTCGGGCGAGGCGGAACAGGCGGTGCAGGCGGCGGAGCAGCGCCCCAAACTTACCTTTCGCAACCTGGTGGAGATGTTCATGCCGCGGAACCTGCTTCAGGCTGTCGTCGACTTCCAGATTCTCCCCCTGATCGTCTTCGCCCTGCTGGTCGGGGCCGCCGGCACTCAACTGGATGACCAGCGCCAGGGTGTGGTCCGTGAAAGTCTGGCGATCATGGTGGATCTGTCGACCCGGATCGTGCGTTTCGCCATGCTGCTGGCCCCTTTCGCCGTCGCCGCCATGATGGCCAGTCTCGTGGTCAAGATGGGGCTCGACATCCTCGGCGCGCTCAGCCTCTTCGTCCTGTGCGTGCTGGGCGGGATCGCCATCCATCTCTTCGGGACGATGACCCTCTGGATCAAGTATCTCGGTCGGCGCCCGCCCGCCACCTTCTTCAAGGCCATCCGGACGGTGCTGGTCACGGCGTTCTCGACCAGTTCCAGCAGCGCCACCCTCCCCACCACGATCGCCGTGGCCCGGCAGAATCTGGGGGTGTCCGCCAGCACCGCCGGGTTTGTCCTTCCTTTGGGCGCCACCATGAACATGAGCGGCACCGCACTCTACGAGGGCTGCGTGATTCTCTTCATTGCGCAGGCCTTCGGCGTGGACCTCTCCTTCTTCAACCAGGTCACGCTGCTGGTGATCACGGTCCTCAGTGCCGTGGCCGTGGCGGGAATCCCGGGCGCCTCCATCCCGGTGATGGTCGGCCTGCTCGCCAGTTTTCAGGTCCCCCCCGATGGCATCCTCTTGATCCTGGGGGTCGACCGGATTCTGGACATGGCCCGAACCGTGCTGAACGTGGGGGCGGACCTGGTCACCGCCTGCCTGGTCGACCGGTGGACGGCGTCCGAGGAAGAGAATTGATCTTCGAAAGGCCCGTACGATAGCACCCTGGCGTACGTTGCCGGCGATCCGACCGAACGCCCGGCGGCCCGATGGCGATGGCCGTGGGCGGTCACTTCGTGATTGCATCCACAGGCGCCGGCCCTCGGAACTCCACGAACTCGCGCCGCAGCCTCCCGGCCTCGGCCTGAACCAGCCAGTAGCCCTTCCGCTTTGACCCGTCGTGGTTGTCCCGGGAACGGGCGCAACACACGTTGGTCACCACGTCCGCGTCATGAAACCGGTGTTCCGTCAGTCCGTGCCAGTGCCCGCAGAAGACCCCCTGCAGGTTGAACGCCAGGAAACGTTCCAACACCCGGTCCGCATTCCGCGGGGCCATCGACACGTCGGACGCCATCGGAAAGTGCGTGAACAGGACGGTTGGCCGGCTCGCATCCAGCGTGGGGAGCGTCCCGTCCAGCCACTTCAGTGTCGCCGGTTGCACCTCGGTGTTCTGCCATTCCGTGCCCTGGGTGGAGTCAATCCCCACGAACTGCCATCCCGCATGCCGAAACACATAGTTGATCCGGTCCGGAAACAGTTCCTCGTAGGCGGTGCGATCGCTCGCTGTCCGGTAATCGTGATTGCCAATCTGCACGTAAACCGGCGCCCGCAGCCGGGCAAAGTGGTCCCGAACCGCCACCAGATTCCCCCGCTGACCGGTCTCCGCCAAATCCCCCACGAGCAGGGCAAACGCCGCGTCTTCATGGCGGTTCATCTGGCCCACCAACGCCTCAAACCACGGATCACACTCGGCGTTCAGGTGATGCAGGTCATTCGCCACGATGAAAGTGAATCCTTCTCCGCCGGCGGCCGCCCGGGCCGACCTGGCCCCGGGCCACAACCCCAGCCCCAGCAGCGTGGCCAGGGGAATCCGTCGTAACGCCTCGCGTCGGGTCACCTCGTGGGACATCGGTTCCGTTGGTTCCATGACGGCCATCCGAACGCCGCGCGGCCAGCAGTGTCAAGCCCGCTTCCAGGCCAAAGTTGCCTTCCCTCCCGGGCGCATTTGCGCTAATGATCCCCATGCGAATTGCTCAGTTAGTCCGTGTCGGTCTGGCCGTTACCGCCCTGCTCTGCTCCCGAGTCCACGCGGACTGGTCCTGGATCTGGTCGCCAACGACCGATGCCGACTCGGTCAGCCTGCGTCGGAGCTTCGAGGTGGCCGGTGAAATCCGGCAGGCCAACCTGCTCGTCACCTGTGACAACGGGGCTCGAGTGACCCTCAACGGGGTGGAAGTCCTGGTCAACCCGGACTGGGGTTCCCCCAGCAAGGCCGATGTCACAACGCGTCTCCGCACCGGCACCAACGTTCTGCAAGCCGAGGCCCGCAACCAGGGTGGCGTTGCCGGCTTTGTGGCGCGCCTCCAGGTTCGCACCTCCTCCGGTGAGTTCACTCTCGAGACGGATGACACCTGGTCCGCGCGCCTGCCCGGCCAGACCGAATGGCAGCCGGCGAAAGAGGTGGGCCACTATGGCGATGATCCCTGGGGTGATCCGTTTGGTCTCGGTGTGGGCCGGCCGCTGGTGGTCCAACCGCAGGACATCGAGGTGTTGCCCGGGTTCCAGGTGGAACTGCAGCATGTGGTGCCCAAGCTCGAAGAGGGCTCCTGGGTCAGCCTGACCGTCGATCCGCAGGGACGCCTGATCGCCTGCGACCAGAACGGCGGTCTGTTTCGGATGACGCCGTCGCCGGTCGGTTCGAATGAACCGGGGAAAGTCGAGCGGTTGTCGTCCAAGGTCGGCGGGGCCCACGGTCTGCTTTACGCCTTCGACAGTCTCTACGTGATGGTGAACGAACAGGGCGGCCGGCAGGGGCTGTGGCGGTTGCGGGATACGGATGGGGACGGCCAGTTCGATGAGGAGAAGTTGCTTCGTCGCATCGACGGCGGCGGCGAGCACGGCCCGCACGCGGTGGTTCTCGGGCCGGACAGCGCCCTTTACATCGTTTGCGGGAACCACACGAAGCTCCCCCAGGGGCTGGAACTCTCCCGGGCTCCGCGCAACTGGGATGAGGACCAGATCATCCCCCGTCTCTGGGATGCCAATGGCCACGCTCGAGGGGTCCTCGCTCCGGGCGGTTACATCTGCCGGACGGATGCTGACGGCAGGACCTTCGAACTTATCAGCAACGGCTATCGCAACGCCTACGATTTCGCGTTCAACTACAACGGGGAGATCATTACCTACGATTCGGACATGGAATGGGACGCCGGTCTGCCATGGTATCGTCCCACGCGCATCTGCCTGGCCACCAGCGGAAGTGAGTTTGGCTGGCGTTCCGGTTCCGGCAAATGGCCCTCGTACTACCCCGACAGTCTGCCGGCCCTGGTCGACATCGGCCCCGGCAGCCCCACGGGTCTCGCGTCCGGTCATGGCGCCAGGTTCCCGGCGAAGTATCAGGATGCCATCTTCGCGAACGACTGGACCTACGGCACGATGTACGCCATCCACCTGACACCGCAGGGCGCCGCCTACCACGCCGAACGGGAGGAGTTTCTCAGCGCCAAACCCCTGCCCCTCACCGACCTCGTGGTCAACCCGCACGACGGCGCGCTCTACTTCGCCATCGGCGGGCGCCGGACCCAGTCGGCGGTCTACCGGGTCAGTTATGCCGGCGCGCAAAGCACCGCCCCGGCCCCGTTGCGCCGGCCCACGCCCGCGCAGATCCTCCGTTATCGCATGGAATACCTGCATCGCGCCGGCACCGGCCCCGAGGCCATCGACCTGGCCTGGCCGCAACTGGACAATCCGGATCGCTGGATCCGTTTCGCCGCGCGGATCGCCGTCGAGCGGCAACCCGTCAACCTCTGGGCCTCGAAGGCGCTGGCGGAACCACGCCCCCGCGCTTTGATCGAGGCCGCCGTGGCCCTCGCCCGAAACGGCAATGCCAGCCATCGGGCGCCGTTGCTTGAACGCCTCAATGGCCTCGATTTCGCCGCCCTCGACGAGGCCGGACAACTCGCCCTGATCCGGGCTTACGAGCTTGCCGTGATCCGGTTGGGGGCGCCGGAGGGCGAATCTCGCGATCAAACCGTGGCCCGGCTTGACGCGGTGTTTCCGGCGAAGACCGCCGATCTGAATCTGGAACTGGCGAAGACCCTCATCGCCCTGGGCTCGCCCAGTGCGGTTCCGAAGACGCTCCAGTTGTTTCTCACGGCCCGGGACGAGGACGTCACCTATGCCAGCGACGCCTTGTTGAACCGCAACAGCGGTTATGCGGACGCGTTCAACAAGGCCGCCAAGAGCCGTCCCAACCAGCAGCAGATCGCCTACGCCTACGCGTTGCGTGTGGCAAAGGCGGGTTGGACCCCGGCACTGCGTCGTGCCTTCTTCGCCTGGTTCCCGACCACGGCTGCCTGGCAGGGAGGCAACAGCTTCCGCGGTTACCTCGAGATCTTCCGCAAGGAGGCGCTCGCCAATGTCGCCGATCCAGCCGAACGCCAGGCGCTGGAGGAGTTGTCAACCCGGGTCGCTCAGCTGCCTTTCGCCGAGTACGCGCCCCCCAAGGGACCGGGGCGGGACTACAGCGTCGACGAGGTGGTGGCCCTGGCCGCCGATGGCTGGCACGACCGCGATTTCGCCGACGGCCGAAACCTCTTCCACGCGATGGCCTGCGCCTCGTGTCACCGCTTCGATGGCGCGGGCGGCAGCATCGGGCCGGACCTCACCACCGCCAGTGGGCGCTTCAGCCTGCGGGATCTGGCGGATAATATCATCAACCCGTCGAAGGTCATTTCCGACCAATATGGGAGCGAGCAGGTCAGGTTGAAGGACGGCAGCACTCTGATCGGCCGGGCCTATGAGGAGGGTGACCAGCTCTACGTGGTCTATGACCCCCGCAATCCGGACGACAAGGAGACCGCCCCGCTGAGCGACGTGAAGGAACGCCTCCCTTACCCGGTCTCCTTCATGCCGGCCGGTTTGCTCAACGCGCTAAATCCGGACGAGGTGTTGGACCTCCTGGCCTACATCCAGTCCGGCGGCGATCCCCGCCAACCGGTGTTCCGCCGGTAGCCGACGTCAGTCGGCCCACCTCTCGACCCAGCACCCGGCGATCGAACTCGCGCCGGGGAAGCCGCGATCCCGACTCACAGCCGGGACTCGCCCCTGCCGTTCCCTGCCGCTCTTCCCATCGCCTCGGACCTGAGGTAGACCGGGATGCCCAGGGCAAACACCCCCAGGGCACCCAGGGCGACGAGTGGCTTGTACCGAATCGCCTCATAGACCAGCCATCCGCAGACGAGGCCGAAAACCAGGTTGGGCAACGGGTAGAAGGTCACCCGGAACGGTCGGGGAGTCGTCGGGTCCTTCCGGCGTAACACCGCCACGGAGACCGTGGTTGCCAGGTAGAACGAATAGACCGCGGGAGCGGTGTAGACGAGGGCTTTGATCAAGTCCCGCAGGACCAGGATCAGGCTGCACGCGATGGCTGCCTGCACCAACAGGGCCGGCACGGGGGTGCTGCGGTGCTCCTCCCATCGGCCCAGGCCGTCGAACACACGATGATCGCGCCCCACCGCGTAGGAAATCCGGGCTCCGGTGAAGACCAGGCCGTTGACCGCCCCCAGGGCTGACACACACACCAGCGCACTGATGAACTGCGCGCCGTAACGCGGAAACGCCCGGGCGACCGTATCCGCCGCCACGGCCTCCGAACCGGCCATCCCGGGATATCCCAGCGCACTCAGAAATGCCGTGTTCGCCAGCAGATACAGCACGGTCACCGCCACCGTTCCCAGTACCAGTGCCCGGGTGATGTTGCGTCGCGGGTCCCGGACCTCGGCGGCGACATAGGCCATCTCGTTCCACCCGCCATAAGTGAACAGCACCAGGATCAACGCCACGCTCAGGGGAAATCCCGCCGCCGGGGCAACCGCCGGTTTGGCGGGCGGCGCGACGAAGGCCACGGCGAAAATCGCCAGCAGTCCGGCCGCCTTCGCCAATGTGAGAAGGTTTTGCGTCCACTTCCCCTGTCGCACCCCCAGAACGTTGATCGCTGTCACCAGCAGCACCGCCGAAACCGCCAGTGACAGCTCCGCCGCCTTCGATTCCCACCCAAAGATGGCGCGGCCATAGGTGGCAAAGGCAAAAGCCATCACCGCGATGTCTCCGGGCCGTACCACGACCAGTTGCATCCACGCGAACAGAAAGCCCGCCGGACGGCCGTATGCCTTGCTCAGGTAAACGTAGTCCCCGCCCTGCTGCGGATAGGCCGTCGCCAACTCGGCGTAACCCAGGGCCCCGCAGAGCGACACCAATCCACCCGCTGTCCAAAGCAACAGCGCCCCCCACCAGTTGCCGCCGCCCTTCGCCACGTCCGGGGCCATCTGGAAGATCCCCACCCCAATGATGATCCCGACGATCAGGCAGGTGGAATCAACCAGCGAAAGCTCCCGGCGCGGCGCGGCCAATGGCGTGTTCACGATGCGGTTATAGACGAGCCGGATGGCGCGCGGCTACAGCGTTTTGCCCCCCCGTAGCGGCGAACCGGCGTTCGCCGCCAAACCCGGTGACCCCTCCGCCTCAGCGACAGCCCTCGGCGGATGCCAATCCGCCGCTACGGCGATATGAAGGACCCCGGCGGTGCCAACCCTCCGCTGAAGGGAGCAACTTCTCCGTGACGTTCGCCGGGTGGCGCGGTCAGAATCCCCGGTGGTACAACCCGTGAATCCAGATTCGCCAGCCGCCGAACTGTTGCTGGAACTGCTCCAACAAGCGGGCCACGCCGGCGCCAGCGACATCCACCTGCACCGACGCCAGGAGGATGCCGCGGTGGCCTTCCGGCTTGATGGCGTGCTGACCGCGGTCCGGACGCTTCCGGCGGCAGTGGCGGATCGCCTGTTCGGACGAACCAAGTTCCTCGCCCGACTCAAGACCTACCAGGAGTCATTGCCGCAGGACGGCCGTATCGACCGCGCGGATGCCGGCACCGCCGGGGACGTTCGCGTGGCCACGTATCCGACAATCACCGGCGAGAAGATCGTTCTCCGCCTCTTTCTCACCGGCAACGCCCCGGAACTGGCGAAACTCGGTTTCCCCGAGGAAGCGGTCGGGGAGCTGGAACGATTCCTGGCCCAACCCTCGGGCCTGCTGCTCCTGACCGGCCCGGCCGGCAGCGGCAAGACGACGACGATCTACGCCTGCCTGCAGCATCTTGCCACTGCCGGCGGACGCCACGTCATCACCGTGGAAGACCCGGTCGAGCGCGTGATCGACGGTGTGATGCAGACCGAAATCCACGAGGGCCGCGGCCTGACGTTCGCCGTGGCCGCCCGGCATTTGCTTCGACAGGACCCGCAGGTGCTGGTGATCGGCGAGATCCGGGATGAAGAGACGGCGCTGATTGCCGTGCGAGCGGCCCTGACCGGACATCAGGTCATCAGCACCCTGCACGCGGGTTCCTGCCGGGGAGTCATCGAGCGGTTGCTCGGTCTGTGCCGGGAACCCCACGCGGTCCTGACCGCCGCGGAACTGGTATTGAACCAGCGTCTCATCCGTCGCCTTTGTCCGGATTGCGCCGGCCAGGGCTGCAAATCGTGCCTGAACAGTGGTTATCACGGACGGTTACCGGTGGTGGAATGGCTGCGGTTCAGCGATGTCCTCCGCCGTCAGGTCCGCGCGGCCGGGCCGGACGAAATCGTCCCCGCGAGGAACCTCGTGAAATCCGTGCGTGACGTACTCGCGGCAGGCTGGTCAGACGAGAAGGAAGCCACCCGTGTGTTCGGCGAATGGCCGCCGGGTAACGAAGCAAGTCCGACCACGAATGAACACGAATAGACACGCCTCAACAAGGGGGTGCCCCTCCGGGGATGGGGCCGGCAGCGTTCCCCCAGCCGCGCCCACAACGAAACTCCCGGGCTGTTTCGACAAAGCCGCCGGCTGTCCGGGCGGGGCTCCGTGTCAGCCCGTGTCAATCCGTGTAGAGTTCCTCACCCGCTGCGTGCAATGAAATCCGACGAGTTCGCCTTCTTCAACCAGCAGTTGGCCGGCATGCTCCGCGATGGGCTGCCCTTGGAAGGATCGCTGCGCCAACTGGTCGCGGGCATGCGTTCCGGACCGTTGCGGAATGAGATCACCGCATTGGAAAAGGACCTCGCGGCGGGCGAACCGCTCCCTGCAGCCATGGAACGTCGCCGGTTGCCGGAGTTTTACCGCCACATGGTCCGGGCCGGCGCCGCGGGCCAGAACCTGCCGGAGATCCTTACCCTGCTCGCCGACCATTATCAGCGTCGACATGCCCTCTGGACCCGCCTGACCGGCCTGCTGACCTATCCGTTCATCCTGTTGATCATGGCGCTGTGCCTGTCCGGCCTGATGCTCTGGCTGCAGCGCACGATCTTCGTCGAGATCTGGGGCTCGGTCGTGGACGAATGGGGATGGATGGGCATCTCCAGCACTTCCACGATCCAACTCTGGATACTGCCGGCCGTGTGCGTGCTCGGGCTGGGGGTGTTGAGTGTGGCCCTGCTGCTGCCCTTCAGCCGGCGTCGCCTGGGCTGGCAGGCCCCCGGCTTTCGCGAGGCCAGCCTGGCCCGCTTCGCCGATTCCATGCGACTGCTGCTCACCGGCGGGAGCACGCTGGATGATGCCCTGGCGCTCATGGCCGACATGGAGAAAGCCTCGCCCGCGGGGCGCGAACTGGCACTGTGGCGGCGGCGACTGGGCGAAGGCAAGGGGCGGTTTACCGAGTTCTCGGAAGGCGGACGGGTCTTCCCTCCGTTGTTTCGCTGGCTGGTGGCCCAGGGGGGCGAGGACTTGAAGGCCGGCTTCCGACGGGCGGCGGAGATTTTCGATCGCCGGGCGCGTTACCGGGTGGAGATGATGCTCTACGCGGCCCTGCCCGTTTCGATTCTCGCGGTGGGCATGCTGATCGCCGTCGAGGTGGTCTGCGCGTTCCGTCCGTTGATCCAGTTCATGAACGCCCTGGCCAACCCCATGTGACCGATGCAGACCTCCCTGCTCATCGCGGGATTGGGTTACTCCCCGCCACCGTCCAGCGCTTCGGAGTTGATCGGGCATTACCTGCTGGTTGTCGTGCTCTTCATCGGCGGCCTGGCCCTGTGGACCGCCCTCGCCTGGCTGATCTACTTCCTTTTCAGCCTGCCGTTGCGCCGACGCGAGCGGGCCCGGCTCACGTTGGACCTGCTGCAGACCGCCTTTGATCACGGCGAATCCCCCGAGCGCATGCTGGCCTCGTTGGGAAAGACAGCCGGACCCACGCTGAACCGCAAGCTCCGCACCCTGTGCCAACTCGCCGCCGCGGAGGCACCGCTCAATGCCGCATTGAAGGAAACGCCGGGGCTGCTGTCGCCCCAGATGACGGCCATGCTGCAGGCCGGCCTGGACGCGGGGGAGTTGCCGCGGGTCCTGCCCGCCTGCCGCCGCCTCATGCCCGATGCCCCGGCCCAGACGCTCAAGGCCTACCACTACCTGGTCCTTCTGGTCTGCGGGGTTTCCCCGGCCTGGATTCTGGTGCTTACCATGGTCGCCATCTTCGTCCTGCCGAAGCTGGTGATGATCGCTGAGGACATGGGCGTTCCTCACGCCGGCACCGCTTTCCTGGGAATTGCCCACTGGTTTCCCTGGCTCGTCGGGATCCAGGCCTTCATCCTCGCCGGACTCTGGCTGGCCACCCTGCTCTACATCGTCGGACCCGCCATCCGCCGCCGCTGGCGTCGTGGCTGGCCGCTGCCGTGGGACCGGTTGGCCCTGCTCTTTCCGTGGCAGCGCGCCCGTTTGCAGCGTGACTTCTCCGCCGTGCTGGCCACCCTGCTTGACGGCGGCCTGCCGGAAGCCCGGGCCGTGGAACTCGCCGCCCTGGCGACCCACAACGCGGTGCTCCAAGGTGCCGCCGCGAAGGCAAGAGCCGATCTCGCCGCCGGCATGACGTTGCCCGAAGCCCTGCGGCGATTCGATTTCACCGGTCAGTTCCGCTGGCGCCTCGACAATGCCGCCCACACTCGCGGCGGTTTCGAGCGCGCATTGGCCGGCTGGCACGAATCCCTCGACGCCGGCGCCTTCCGGGGCGAACAGGTGGCCGCGCAGTTGCTCACCTCGGGCCTGGTGGTGTTGAACGGAGTGTTCGTCGCTCTGCTCGCCTTCACCCTGTTTCAGATGTTCGTCGAACTCATCAACGCTGCCGGAACCGCATGAGGACGCCAACCACAACGCCCCCGGGACCGCCTCCCGCGAGGATCAATCCTGGAGGATGGAGGATGGTCAGGCGACGGGAGCGCCTCACCCGCCCCTCATTTCGTGGGTTTCGTGGTTCTTCTTCCCGTCACCGACCCTGCCGGAACGCCGGATTTCTGATGACCGAACTGGTTGTGGCCTTGAGCATCGTGGCAATCGTTCTGTTGCCGCTGTCGCTCTCGGTCATGATCGAGCAGCGTTTGCTGCTGTCCGAACGCTGCCGGGCGGTGGCAATGACGATTGTGGACGGGGAGATGGAGGTGCTCAAGGCCGGGGCGTGGCGCGAACTCGAACCCGGCACCCACAGCTACGTCCCGCAAGCGGCTTCCGCCGGAACCCTTCCCAAGGGCGCGTTTACCACAACGCTCACCAACGGCGTGCTGCGGCTCGAGTGGATTCCGCAACAACATCATCGCGGCGGCCCGGTGCTGCGGGAGGTGACCCTGCCATGAACATCGTTCACCCAGCCCGGCCATCAGCCCGCGGCGAATCGGGGATCACCCTGGTCGCAACCCTCGTCTACCTGGGGGCGTTCCTGCTGATCGCGAACATGGCGGTCATGGCGTTCTTTGCCGTGCTCGAACACGTGCGCGGCGTGCGTTACGAGACGGAGCAGGTCACCACGGCCCTGGTTGCGGGTGAGCGCTGGCGCGATGACATCCGTCGGGCCACGGCGCCCGTGCAATGCGTGATCACGAACAACCTCACCCTGCTGAGGATTCCACACGGCACCCATGAGGTCGGGTACCTGGCCCAGGACGGCGAGATCTTCCGCCGTTCGCGGACCAACGAATTCTGGCAACACATCCTCGGTCCGGTGAGCGGCGCGGACTTCATCGAGGGGAGCCGAGGCGGGGTGCGTTCCTGGCGTTGGGAACTCCGCTTTCCGGATCGCAAAGCACGCCCCCGCGCGCCCCTGGCCTTCACCTTTCAAGCCGTGCCCGCCGCGCCATGAAAACCCGTCAGCCACTGCAGCAACCGCAGCGTACCGCCCACCGCCGGGGCATGGCCAGCGTGCTGGTGATCGCCATCCTGGCCATTGTGGCGATCCTGTTGATGGGCAGCGGTCGCATGGTCCGGCAGATGCGCGAGGAGGTGGACCTGACGGAGCGGCTGCAGTTGCGAAGACTGGAGGCATCCACCGGACACCTGCCGGGAACGGCCATCCCGACACCGGCGACAGCGGTGGAATCAGAATTCCCACGGTATTTCGACTGGCACACACCGGCTGTGAGACCGGCCGAGACGAATGTGATGGCGCTGGTAGAATGGCTCGTCAAGGAGCCCTCGCTTGACCTGATGATGAGCGACGCGCCGACGCTGGACGCGACAACTGAGGCGACCCTCATCGACCGGTGTCGCCAGTTGCCTGCTCCTTCCCAGCGCCTGGGGCTGATCTGCCTGCTTGCTTACCGTGGGGGGGAGCAGTCGGTGGCGTTCCTGACGAACATGGTGTGTCACGAGTATGCTGGCAGGCCGATTGCCCGTCGGGATGAGGGAACCATGGGCATGATCCCCGAGCTGCTCGGCTTTCTGGCGAGGAAGAGCACTGAGGCATTCCTTTTCCTCCAGCAGGGCAGGGATCCCTTGTTTTGGGAATCTTGCACTCTGTGGGAAGTACAGCCGAACGGCGTGTTCCTGTCCCCTGGAACAACGGAGAGCAACCTGGCCTACCACTCTTTCCGCGGACTGGCGTGGAGTGCACGACCCGAAGTGGATGATCTGTTGGACGACTACTTTGAGCATCCTGAGCAAGCCGTGGAGGACCATGCCAGCGACGGCGTCCTAGACGGAGCATACATCCGGCACTTGCTGCGGGATCTCGAATTGGAGGAAGCGACCCGGCTGGCGTTTACTGATTACGGGGCCTACCTGTCGGGATACTCGGATTGGAGACGCGATGGGAAACAGCGTTGGAGCGCCTGGGGGGATGAGACGTTTGCCATGAGGAAAAGACAGGCCCAGGGAGGGAATGATCGGAACCGTTCACCATCCGAAGATACCCCTCCTCTCTCTGGAAATGCGCACCCATAACAACGCCGATCGGGGAAGCACGGGCCTGCCCGGAAGGTGCTGAGGCATCGGAAGCCCGGATCGTCGTAAAAAACCGCCCCGCCAGCCAGGCTGGCATGGGGCGGTTGAGACTTGGAGATTCCTCAGTGAATCGGGCGTCCGTCAGGGCAGCCGTTTCACCCGGATGTTGCGGTAGTGAATCTCGCTTCCCGGATCGTGCCCCTGCAACGCGAAGGTGCCTTCGGAGATCACCCGCGTGAACGGCCGGCCCGGCTGTGCCCCTTCCGGCTCGGTGTACTGCAGGACGGTCGTGCCGTCCACCTTCACGGTGATGGTCTTGCCTTCGACGATGATCTCCTGCGTCCACCACTGGTTGTCCTTCGAGAAGGCGTGTCCGACGTTCACGATGCCGTAGAGGCTGCCGGTCTTGATCCAGTCGCCCTGGGTGCAGTTGACCTGCGACTCAAACCCCTGCCGGGGCCAGTCGCGCTCCTGGTACTTGGTGCAGATGTAGATCCCCCCGTTCGAGCCGGGCTTGGTCATCACTTCGGCTTTCAGGTGGAAATTCTTGAAGGGTTTTTCGTCCCCCACATAGAAGAGGTGGCAACGGTTCCCGTGCGCGACGAACTCGCCGTTCTGAACCGTCCAGGTCTCCGGGCTTTCCACGGCCTTCTTCCAACCGTCAAAGGACTTGCCGTCCATCAGGGAAACAAAACCTTCCTCCGAATCCGCCGCCAGGGCCATGCCGCCCAGCAGGGAAATCGCCGACAGTGTGATCAAAGTGCGTTTCAGTTTCATCGACGTGGAGATTACGCCGTTCCCAGGCCGTCCGCCAAGTCCCATCATTGGAATCAACGGTCACACCTCCTGCGCTGGTCCCCGCTCTTCACGGGCGCCAGCGCAACAGTCGCAGGGCGTTCCCAATCACCATGAGGTCGGAAAAGCCCATGGCCGCCGCGCAAAGCAAGGGACTCAGGAAACCCAACGCCGCCAGCGGCACGGCGGCGGCATTGTAGAAGAACGCCCAAAAGAGGTTCTGCTTGATCGTGCGCAACGCCGCCCGCGCCAGACCAATCGCCTGCGGTACCGCCTCGATGTCCGAGCGCAACAGGATGATGTCCGCCGCTTCCCGCGCCACGTCACTGGCCTGGCTGACCGCCACCCCGAGATCGGCCTGTTCCAGGGCGGGCGCATCGTTGATGCCGTCGCCGACAAACGCCACCTTCAAGCCCCGTTCCTGCAACCGCTCCACAATGCCGGCCTTCGCCTCGGGGCGGACCTCGGCGAACACGCAGTCAGGTTCAATCCCTGCCTGGCGCGCAATCGCAGCGGCGGTCAGCCGGTTGTCACCCGTGATCAGGTGGACCTCGTTTCCGGACCGACGCAGGCGTTCGACGACGTCCCGCGCCGCCGGTTTCAATTCATCCCGCAGCGCCAGGCCGCCCACCAACTCGTTACCCAGTGTCACCCCCAGCACGGTGGCCCCTTGGGACTGCCAGTCGCGGGAAAAACCCGCCATGGATTCCAGCTGGACACCCTCTGCTTCCAGCCACGGCAGCGAACCCAGTCGGGCCGGACGGCCATCGATGCGCGCCTCCACACCGGAGCCCCGCAGTTCACGCCAGTGTTCCACGCCGGGAAGTTCGCCGACCTTTCCAACCGCCTGTACGACGGCCCGGCTGAGCGGATGATTGGACGGCCCGGCGAGGGCGGCCGCCAGGGGTCGCAAGGCCGCGTCGGCTCCGCGGCCGCCCGATGCGATCTCCTGCCACGCGGCCACGGTGAGTCTCCCTGAGGTCAGGGTCCCCGTCTTGTCGAACAGCACCGCGCTGATGCGGCCGCTCTTCTCGAGTGCCGCCCCGTCGCGGATGAGGATGCCCCGTCGTGCGGCGGCGTTCGCCCCCGCCATGATCGCCGCAGGGGTGGCCAATCCCATGGCGCAGGGGCACGCCACGATCAACACTGCCGTGGCATGGATGACCGCGGCGGTCAACGCCGATGCGGGCAGGCTCAGCGGCCACAACCAGCGGGCCGCTGCCTCGGAGAGCGCGGTTGCCCCGGGGAAGTTGAACCCCCACCAGGCCGCCGTCCCCAGCGCAATGAGCACCACCACGGGCACGAACACGCTGCTGACCCGATCCGCCAACCGCTGGATGTCCGCCCGACTGCTTTGGGCCCGCTGAACCACCGCGATGATCTGGGACAAGGCGGTGGCTTCACCGGTGGCGGTGACGCGCATGATCAACCGGCCGGTCTGGTTCAGCGTGCCGCCGTAGAGTCTCGCGCCGGCCGACTTCTCCACGGGCAGCGACTCCCCGGTGAGCATTGCCTCGTTGACGGCGGAAGCGCCTTCCTCCACTTCCCCGTCCACCGGCACCCGATCGCCGGGCTTGAGCAGGACGCGGTCGCCAACCCCGAGTTTTGCCACGGGAACCTCCGTTTCCACGCCGGCCGCGCTGAGCCAGCGGGCGGTGTCCGGTGCGAGATGCATCAACGCCCTCAATGCGTCCGCCGCGCGCGCCGACACCCGGCCTTCCATCCAGTGACCGATGCTGATCAGGGTGAGGATCCCGACCGCTTCCATGAAGTAGAGATGGCCGGTGAAGCCGGCGAACAGGCCCCAGGCGCTGTATCCGAAGGCAGCGGTCGATCCCAGCGACACCAGGGTGTCCATGTTCGATTTGCCGACGCGGAGCTGCTGCCAGGCGCCGCGATAGAACCGCCCCCCACAGAATACCTGCACCGCGAGGCCAAGCCCGAAGGCCAGCCATCGATATCCAGGCTCCATCCCGAGTCCGAATCCCCACTCGCAGAGCAACAGAATCAGCAGCGTGATGCCACCGAACCGGACGTTGAATCCCCAACCCTGTCGCCATGAAGGCGTGCTCCGGGACGAGCCATCTGCCAATGGGACCGCTGCGCGTGCCGGGTAACCGGCCGACTTGAGGGCCGCGACGACCGCGTCCGGGTTCGGTTCCTCCCCGGATTCCCAACGCACCCGGACCGTGCCGGTTTCAACGTCAGGTTCCGCGGAGGCAACGCCCCGGACGCCCACAGCCGCCACCCGGACCTTCGCGGCGCAGTTGCCGCACGTCATCCCTGCAACCTGGAATCGCAGTTCCCCGGCGGGGCCGGCCGGAATGATCTCCGCCGGATGCCCGGCCGACCGGATGCTCTGGGCCACCTCGGCCGGATTTGGATCGGCGCCCGGTTTCCAGTAAACGACGGCACTGCCTTGTTCAAGGGACACTTCCGCCCGCGCCACGGACGGCACCTTCAAGGCCGCCTGGGTGACATTCGCCACGCAGCCCTGACAGTTCATACCGCCGATCTTGAGCCGGGTTGGCGGGGTGCTCGCGGTGTTCTGCAACTCTTCACGCATGGCCGGCAAACATACCCACAACGTCTCGAATGCGACAGGGCAACCGCAGGAGGGCGAAAGTCCCTGAGCCGTGTCTTTTCTAGGTTCAGAGCCCACAGAAAGAAACGAAGCGAAAGACCCGCCACGGACGGTCAAGACCCGGTCATCATTCAGTGGCATGGCGCCGCGACCGACAATGAGCCATCGAGGGCCCGCCTCTCTTCGTTTCCTTCTGTAACAAGTTGGGTTTCCTCACGCGACGCGCTCACGGCCCGCTCATCCCTGGCGCGTCAGATCTTCACCTTGAACTGCTCGCCCGGTTTCACGGACAGGGCGAACGCGGCAAGCAGCTCCGGAATCTGCGCCAGGTCCTTCAGGTTCACCACTTCGACCGGCGAGTGCATGTAGCGGTTTGGCAGACTGACCAGGGCGCTGGGGATCCCGCCGCGGGTCCAGAAGATTGCGTCGGTGTCCGTGCCGCCGGTGGTCGACGGCGCCTCGTGCTGCAGCGGGATCTTCGCCTTGGCGGCCACCGTCTCGAGCCGCGCCACCACCTCCGGATGATTGGCGAAGCCATGAGTCACCGTGGGCCCCTTGCCCAGCTTGATGTCCCCGTGCAACTGCTGGCTTACCGTCGGGTAGTCGGTCGCATGGGTCACGTCCACCACGATCGCCACATCAGGTTGCAGCGAGTAGGCAATCTGACGCGCCCCCCAGAGGCCGGTCTCCTCCATGATGTTCGACACCGCACAAATCTCCGGCGCGAGCTTCTTCCGGCTGTCCTTCAGCAACCTCAGCGTCTCGGCCACGGCGAACGTCCCGATCCGGTTGTCAAAGGCGCGCGCCACCGCCAGATCACCACGCAACATGTCGAACTCGTCCACCAACGTCAGCGGGTCGCCAATCTGCACCAACTTCGCCGCTTCCTTGTGGCTGCCCGCTCCGATGTCCACGAACAACTCGCCCCACTCGGGTGCCTTACGTTCCTTCTGGCCCTTGACCAGGTGGAACGCCACGTTTCCCACGACCCCCTTCACCGGTCCCTGGCGGGAGTGAATCGTCACCCGCTGCGCCTTGCTGATCATCGGATCCACCCCGCCCATCCGTCGCACCCAGAGGAAGCCCTCCTTGTCAATGTGACAGACCGTCATCGCGATTTCGTCCGCGTGTGCCGCCAGCATGAGCCGTGGCGAACCGCCCTTGTTCACGACGGCAACGCAATTGCCGTAGGCGTCCGAGAAGGTCTCGTCGGCATACGGCTTGACGTAATCGAGCCAGACGCGCTGGCCGCGGGCCTCGTGGCTGGTGGGACTCGGGGTGTTGACGAGGGTGCGAAGAAACTCAAGCGACTTGTCACGCATGCGGGGACAGATACACGCCGGATGGGTCGCGGGGAAGGCGGAAATGGCGACTGCGCTTCTTGGATGGCTCCACCGGAGCCCGTTCCCTACTCTGCGCCCCGATGAAGTTGATCTCCTGGAACGTCAACGGGTTGCGCGCGGTGCTGCGACGGAACTTCCTGGATTACCTGGCGGAGGAAGCGCCGGACATGCTGTGTCTGCAGGAAACCCGCTGCACCCCGGACGACGTGGAACAACTGTGGCCGACCGACTACACGACCTATTGGAATTGTGCCGAACGCAGGGGCTACTCCGGCACGGCCCTGTTCACCCGCACCCGTCCGCTGGCCGTCACGCACGGCATCGGGCGCACGGAGCATGATCGCGAAGGCCGGGTGCTCACCGCCGAATACCCCGACTTCTTCCTCGTGAACGTCTACGTCCCCAATGCCCAACGCGAACTGACCCGCCTGCCCTACCGCCAGAAATGGGACCGCGCCTTTCGCCGCTATCTCCGCGCCCTCGATGAGCGCAAGCCGGTCATCTTCTGCGGCGACCTCAATGTGGCGCACACGGAGATCGACCTCGCCAATCCGAAGGCGAACGTGAAGAACCACGGTTTCACTCCGGAGGAACGGTCGGGTTTCACGGCGCTGGTGAAGGTCGGGTTTCTGGACACCTTTCGGGAGTTCGAAACCGGCGGCGGGCATTACACGTGGTGGAGCCCGATGGCCGGGGCCCGGCAGCGCAACGTCGGTTGGCGGATCGATTACTTCCTGATCAGTGCCCGGTTGCGCTGCCGCCTGCAAAACGCCTTCATCCGCCGCGAGGTGACCGGCTCCGATCACTGCCCGGTGGGGATTGAGATCGCCGAATGAGCCATTTTCAGGCGGAAGGCCCGGCGATTCGTATCGATGGGTGTTGGTTCGTGGTTCTGTACTGAATCACTGCGGCTCAGGACTTTCCGGACGGATGTGCGTTGGTGGTGCCGGCGTTCGAGTGTGGGGACCGGTCGTCCGTTGATTCCGGCTTGGACTTGACGACCGAATAGACCACCACCAGGGCCAACGCGAGCAGGCCGGCGCCGGTTGCCAGGATGAAGGTCAACTCCATGCCCCCGGGCAGGAGGAACGCCAGAACGGGATCAGGCAGGGATGCTGTCATGGTTTACTTGGGCAGGGTTTGAATTTGGTCTGGCCAGTACGCCAAGGGCCGAAACGCTTCGCGTCGCTTATGAGGCACAGCGGTGAACTGGGTTAGTCCAGCTGCTATCAGGAAGGATCGCGTCTGGCAAGCCAAAAATGACTGCAATGAGCCTGCCTACTCGCCGAGGCCGACCGACGAGGAGTTGCCCGGGCAAAACGGTATTGCAGCGGCGTCGTTCTTTGTCCACCCCATTCCCCGACCCCCGCGTTGCGCAGGAGGTGAAAGGGGGGATTCCGATCGATCGGACGGAGCCGGACTCCCTGAACCGACTACGGTTTCGCGACCTTCCGGAACTTCACGATGTAGTTCTGCTGCAGGAAGTCGTGGGTTTCGAATGGCTCGAAGCCGGCAGCCTCGATCTCCTTCGAGAACACTTCCTGCCCGGCGCGCACGTGGTTGAACGTCCAGTCCGAACTCACCCCGGGAATCCGCTTGAACTCCACCAACATCAACACGCCCCCCGGCTTCAGCGCGGAATGAATCGACCCTAACGACTCCTCGGGATGGGCGAAGTGGTGGTAGGTGTCGCAGATGAAGACGAAGTCCACGGATTCCGCCGGGAGTTCCACCGACCGCTCGGTACAAAGGACGGTGGAGACGTTCGCCAGTCCCTGTTCCTTCATTCGGCTGGAAATCAGCTCCAGGAACTTCGGCGCGATATCCACGGCGATGACGCCACCTTCGGGACCGACCTCCCGGGCGAACAACGGCTCGAACAGGCCGCTGCCGGCCCCCACGTCGGCCACGGTCATGCCGGGCTCGATGCCGGCGACCCGCACGATATCCTCCCGTTGATGGTAGATCTCACGCCCTTCGTTCTCAAAGCGCTCGACCCATTGTCCGGCGTCCAGGGCGGGGCTGAGGAACTGGCGATTGAGATCCGGTCGGGGGGAATCGGCGGCGCTCGCAACACCGGCGCCCATCAGTAGCGACAGGGCGAGACAGAGTGGATTCGGCTTGTTCATTCGTCTTCCGGGGATTCATCGGCCAAGGCATCCGGAAAGGCAACCCGCTTTTCGCGTTTCGGCCTTGTCTTCGCCTGTGGTCAGTGATTGCCAGCCGTCCACGATGATGCTTGGCTTGGTGGCAGCATGAAACCACGACGGACCCTGCTGCTTTGTGCCTTTGCCTGCCTGGCCTGCCTGCCGCTCCGGGCGGCGGAGCGCAACATCATCTTCTTCATCACCGACGACGAGGGGAAAACGCTGGGCTGCTATGGTGACCCGGTGGCCGTCACGCCGAACGTCGACCGGCTGGCCGCGGATGGCACGCTGTTCCTGAACGCGTTTGCCACCACCGCGAGCTGCAGCGCCAGCCGGTCGGTGGTGCTGTCGGGGCTGCACAACCATCTGAACGGCCAGTACGGACATCAGCACGCGTATCACAAGTTCTCGTCCTTCCACAACGTGGTGAGCCTGGCGCTGCCCCGCGTGCTGGCGAACGCCGGTTATCGCACCGCGCAGATCGGCAAGTACCACGTGGCACCCGAGCCGGTCTACCACTTCGAGACCTACTTGAAGGGCAATGCCCGCAGCACGGTGCAACTGGCTGAGGCCTGTCGTGGCTTCATCACGGACAAGTCCGATTCGCGTCCGTTCTTCCTCTACGTCGGGACCACCGACCCGCATCGCGGCGGCGGCACCGACCCGACCTCGGCGCGCGAACTCAAGCCGGACCTGTTCGGGAACAAACCCAATCACGCCGCGTATCCCGGAGTGGAGGAGGTGTTCTTCGATCCCGCGAAGGTGCCCGTGCCGGCGTGGTTGCCGGATACCCCGGAGACGCGCGAGGAACTGGCGCAGTATTACCAGTCCTGTGCCCGCATCGATCAGGGGGTCGGGCGGCTCATCGCCATTCTCAAGGACGCAGGCCTGTATGACAAAACGCTGATCGTCTTCACCTCGGATCATGGCATGGCGTTCTCCGGCGCCAAGACCACCGTCTATGAACCCGGCCTGCAGGTGCCGTTCATCGTGCGCAATCCCTACGAACCGCACCGGGGCGTGCGTTCGACGGCAATGATCAGTCACATCGACATCACCCCGTCGCTGCTCGACTTCGCCGGCGGGCTTGATCCCGTCATCAACGGCCCGAAGAACTGGCAGAACCCGGACGAGTTCTGGAAGGCACGGGGTGAGGCGTTGACGGAGAACCGGAGTGGCGGCAACAAGTTCCGCAGCTACCACGGCAAGTCGTGGCTTTCCATCCTCGGGGAACCTGACGCGACGCATTGGAACACGATCTTCGCCTCCCACACGTTCCATGAAATCCAGATGTATTACCCCATGCGCGTGGTGCGGGATCTTCGTTACAAGCTGATCTGGAACATCGCCTCACCCCTGCCCTACCCGTTCGCCTCCGACCTCTGGGCCGCATCGAGCTGGCAGGCGCAGTATCGGAGAGGAATGGACGCCCCTTATGGGCGCAAGACCGTCGGCGGGTACATCCACCGCGCGCCATTCGAGCTGTTCAACCTCGCGGAGGATCCGGACGAGGCGCACAACCTCGCGGCGGACCCGGCATACACGGATGTCCTGAGGGAGTATCAGGAGAAACTCAAGCGGTTCCAACGGGAGATGGATGATCCGTGGATCATCAAGTGGGAGTATGAATAGTCCGGCGGCCTCCCTGCCCGACGAGGAGATTCAGGACAACCACGAAATACCCTCACGAATCATACGAACGCACTGCGAACCGGATGAATCTCATGCGAATTCCGATCCATCGATTCCGTCGACCGGGCATTCGGTCCTTCGTCGTCCTGCCGTTGGCCCTGGCCTGCGGCGTTCTTGGCAGTGACGTGGTGCCCCTGCACCCGGTGGTCGAGTACGAGGGCGACGTCTATTCGTATCAGCCTGCCGACAACGGTGCCGGGCCGCTGTGGTGCGCCGGTTCCACCTGTCTGGTGCGCGTGGGGAGCCACACGTTCGCCTCCGGATTGGAGACGATTCCCGATGCCAAGCCGCTGCACAACTGCCGCTGGATGCTGTTCGCTCTGGGACCGCAGGGCTGGGAGAGGCTGCTCACGGATCCTGCGGGACGCACCCGCGAGCCAGCCCCACTGGCCGCTTTTCGTGACGGAGGTTTCTTTCTGTCAGCGAATCCCACGTTGGTTCCGGACGCATACAGCGGTCCGGCCCGACCGGAGATCCTGCAGTTTGATGTCGCGCATCCCGGGAGTCCGGTCGCCACGCTGTTGCCGAAGTGGCAGGGCGAACCGAAGTTCACGGAGCATTCCTATCGCAGCCTCGCCGCGGACGGTGAACTTGGCGAACTGGTGTTGTTTCAGAACATCGGCTACACGCACGCCGAATGGACGTTTCGCGACCGGGAGGGGAAATGGGCCGCGGCCGGACAACTGAAATGGCCGTGGGGTGCGGAGTACGCCAAACCCGAACCCATCCGCGTGTGCTACCCCAACGTGGCACTGAAGAACCGCGCGGTGCACTTCTGCGGTGTCAGCGACATCATCGAACCGAAGCCGGAATGGCGGGCTTTCAAGAAGGAACTCACCGGACGCGAATGGGACTACGACTTCCGCCGACTGTTCTACACCTGGACCCCGGACCTCACCCAAGAGGCATTCAAGCCATGGGTGGAAATCGCGAGTCGCGAGGCCACCTGTGGTTGGATCATGCCGGGTGATCTGTGGATTGACGGGAGGGGTGACATCCATCTCGTATGGTCCGAACGGGCCGTTGATGAACGACTGCGCGAACGCTTCTTCCCCGACGCCAAACAGAGCCACGCGATCAACTACGCCCTGGTCCGCAAGGGCGAGGTGCGATTGCGCCGTACGGTGGCGAGGGCGGAGGAAGGCGGCTCGAACGAAATCCCGGGCGGGCCACGGTTCCAAGCCACCCCGGAAGGACGGCTGTTTGTCGTGTACTACGTCTCGGGAAGGGACGCGGCGGGAAACGTGCTCTCGGAGAACCGGGTCGCCGAGATACGGTCCGGGGGCGACATCGGCCAGGCCCGCGTTCTCCCACTGGAGAAGCCGTTCTCGCAGTTCTTCACCGCGACAGTCCGGGCCGGTTCGCCGCCATCGAAAACCCTGGAAATGCTCGGACAACCGGCCGGGGGCGGCAGTGTCATCCGCTATGCACGCGTCCGACTGCTGGAACAAGCCGAATAGGTCCCGTCCGTAGCGGCGCGGCGAACGGGTGTTCGCCGAACCCGGCAATCGCCACGCCGCAGTACGCAAAAGCACGGGTGGCAGGGTGGTTCGCCGTGCCGGAAACAAGTGCGCCGACTGACGTCGGCGGCTACCGGCGGCCTACACCTCCGGCAATTCGTAGCCCTTGCGGTGCGGCCGGGTCAGGAGGGCGTTCGCCTCGTCATCACTGACGAACACCTCGGCAATCGGATCCCACTGCAGTTTGCGACCGAGCATGCGGGCGATGTTTCCCAAGTGGCAGATGGTCGCGGAGCGATGACCGATCTCCACATCGGCGATGGGCTTCTTGCGTGACCGGATGCAATCGAGCCAGTTCTGCTGATGATTGCGGCTGCGTTCGAGCGGGATCTCCGGGTTATCCAGCTTGGTGTAGGCGAGATCCTCCGGATCCGATTCCACCTTGGCGCGGTCGATCGTGATGGTGCCCTTTTCGCCGATGAAGATCGCGCCGCCCATCGGGCCGTTGCCAAGTTCCATTTCAACCCCGTTGGCGTAGCGCATGAACACTTTGGGGGCACTGCAGATCTGGTCACCGCGGTTCTTGGATTCGGCATCCGAATAGGTCGGCAATTCGAGCGCCGGGCCTTCAGTCCAGAGTTCAACCGGACCGGTCAAGTCGGTGCCCAACGCCCATTGCACCTGGTCAAAGCCGTGGCTGCCCCAGCCGGTCATTTCACCGCCGGAGAAGTGGCGGAACGAAAGCCAGCCCGGATTGCCGCGCGGCACCTGGAGCTGCGAGTGATAGGGCACCAGCGGCGCCGGCCCGCACCACATCTCCCAGTCCAGCTCATCCGGCAGCCTCTCCGCCGGGAGGTTGCAGAGCCATGGCGTGGGGTAGTTGTGGGCGATGACCCGCTTCACCCGGCCGATGACACCATTGCGGACCAATTCGCAACCGTGATGGTTCTCCGACATGGACCGCTGCTGGCTGCCGGTTTGGAAGACGCGGCCATACTTGCGAACCGCCTTCACGATCTGGCGACCCTCATGGATCGTCAGGCTCATGGGCTTCTCCACGTAGAGGTCCTTGCCGGCCTGGCACGCGTGAATGCAGATGATCCCGCGCCATTGCTCCGGCGTGGCAGTGATGATCGCGTCGACGTCCTTGCGATCCAGCAATTGCCGATAGTCCTGATGGACCGCCGCATCGAACGGCTTGGCGATCTGTCGGGCGCGCGGCAGGTTGACATCCGCCATCGCCACCATGCGGACGCCGGGCAGCTTCGCCGTGTAGTTGACATCCCCTCCACCCTGACGACCGATCCCGATGCCACCGATGGCGATCTGGTCATTGGGGCCCGGACGGCCGGCGGCTCCCAGCACACCGGTGGGAACAATGCTCGGGAGCGCGAAGCCGGCGGATGCCAGGGCGGCCGTACGACCGAGGAAGCGGCGGCGGGTGAGACGGTTTCTACTGTGGTTCTTCATCATGGTTCGTGGCAGCAGTGTCGGTCACAGAGCTCCGGCTGTCGAGCGTGGACACGAACGCCGGGGAGAAACCGACCGGCTCTGACTGCGTCGGCGCCCCGCTCAAACCGGGGATCCGCTCCAATTCATCTTTTGGCGGAGGGTGTGGAAGAACGAGGCATCCGGACGGCGCAGAAGACAGGCCGCGTGGCGACTCCGGCGTACCGTGAGGACCTCCCCCACGGCCAATCCGCTGCCTTCCTGGCCGTCGGCGGAGACAAACGTCGAAACCTCCTCCGTGAGCAACCGTACTTCCACGAAAGACCGCAGGCTGATGATGACGGAACGATTCGACAGCGTGTGCGGGCAGATCGGCGTCAGGGCAAACACCTCCGCCTGCGGACTGACCACCGCCCCGCCCGCGGCCAGCGAATACGCGGTGGAACCTGTGGGGGAACTGATGATCAAGCCATCGCCGCGATAACGGGTCAGTTCCTCGCCATCGACGCTGACCGCCAGTTCAATCAAGCGCGGGGTGGGGCCGCGACTGATGACGAAATCGTTGAGGGCCAGTTCCGTGCGGCGGGAAACCGCCGCGGAACGTTGCGCCTGAATGAGGCTCCGCGCCTCGACCAGGCATTGGCCGGACAACGCCAGATCCAGCGTGGACCCGAACTCCTGCGCCGTGCAGGTCGTCAGAAAACCCAGCGTCCCCAAGTTGATTCCGAGAATCGGCGTCCCGGTGGTCGCCGCGTTCCGCGCCACGCGCAGCATGGTGCCATCTCCCCCCAGGGCCACGATGAGATCCGTCGATGCCGCCAGCGCGGTGATGCTGCCCCTGGGTTCGAGGTCGAGTTCCCCCAGTCGCTGGGTGGCGGCATCCGCCCCGACCGTGAGCCCGCGTCCGCGCAGCACGGACACCACCTCGCGCAACGTCCCCGCTGCGTCAGCCTTCTCCGGGTTGGCCACCACGCCCACCCGCTTGATCTGGTCCGTCAGTCTTTTCAAGCAGCACCAGGTATTCCTTGTTGCCCGACCCGCCCAGAATGGGCGACTCCACCACCTGCCGCCAGCGCAAACCACCCAGCGTGTTCACGAAGTCCCGCAGATCGGTCAGGACACGCTCGTGCACGGCGGGATCACGAATGACGCCGCGGCCCCGATCCGCCTCCGCCTTGCCCGCCTCAAACTGCGGTTTGATCAGCGCGACGATGCGACCCGTCGGGGCGAGCAACGGCGGAATCGGCGGGAGGACCAGTCGCAGCGAAATGAAGGAACAATCCACGACCGCAAGGTCAAGCGGGCGGAACGGTGGGGGAAAGGCGGTGGGGGTGAGGTGTCGCGCATTCACCCGCTCCATCACCACCACCCGCGCGTCCTCCCGAAGCTTCCAGGCCAGCAATCCCTGCCCCACGTCGACCGCGAACACCCGGGCGACACCGCGCTGCAGGAGGCAATCCGTGAAGCCGCCAGTCGAAGCCCCCACGTCCACGGCCCGCAGCCCGGTGGCATCCAGCCCGAAGGATTCCAGGGCGTGTTCGAGCTTGTGGCCGCCGCGACTGACGAACCGCTCGGGGGCCGCAAGTTCCAGTTGCGCCCCGACGGGGACGCGCGTGCCGGCCTTGACGCCGGCATGTCCGTCCACCGTGA
The DNA here is from genome assembly GCA_024233215.1 of Verrucomicrobiales bacterium. Taxonomy (GTDB): domain Bacteria; phylum Verrucomicrobiota; class Verrucomicrobiia; order Limisphaerales; family J093; genus J093. The sequence goes on from JACKPW010000001.1 coordinate 344,201, forward strand.
CCTTGCCCGCCAGGATCGCGCGTTGCGCCTGTTCGCGGCTTTCGCACAAGCCACGTTCCACCAGGAGTTGATCCAGTCGCTGCCGCCCGCTCATCTCAGTGGGGCAAGGCTGCCGGGTCGACCGCCACCATTTGAGCCGCCCGGATCCGTGCGGCGGGCGGACTCAGTTGGCCGCCAGGGCCGGGGTCTCAGGGGCTGGCTTGGCGGAACGTTGGCGGCCATGTCTTCCGCCCGAGTCACCGTTGCCATTGCCATTGCCATTGCCGTTTCCGTTGCCTGCGGCGGACCGGGAATCGCCGTTGGATCCATTGGACCCTTCCGCGCCGTTGCCTCCGCTGCCATTGCCGGGGCCATTCCCATTGCCGTTGCCGTTGCCGTTGGTGCCATTGGCTCCGACCTGCTGAAACTTCATGCTCATCACCTTGCTCACGCCGCGTTCCTGCATGGTAACGCCGTAGATGGCGTCCGCCATGCCGATGGTCCGTTTGTTGTGGGTGACGATGATGAACTGCGACTTCTCCAGAAACCGTTGCAGGACGCGGATGAAGCGGTTGATGTTTGCCTCGTCGAGCGGCGCATCCAGCTCGTCCAGCACGCAGAACGGGCTGGGACGCACCTGGTAGATGGCGAAGAGCAGCGCGACCGCAGTCATGGTCTGCTCACCGCCGGACAGCAGGCGGATGCTCTGAAGCTGCTTGCCCGGAGGACGCGCCACGATGTCGATGCCGCTTTCCAGAATGTTCTCCTGGTCCACCAGCTGCAGATCGGCCTTGCCGCCGCCGAAAATCTCGGCGAACAACTCGCGGAAATTGGCGCGAATCTTCTCGAAAGTCTCCGCAAACATCTCGCGCGTCTGCTGGTTGATGCGGGTGATGAGGTCGGAGAGCTGGCGTTTGGCCTCGACCAGATCGTCGTGCTGCTCGCTCAGGAACTTGTGACGCTGTTCGGTCTCCTCGTACTCCTCGATGGCAACCAGATTGACCGGGCCCATCTCCTCGATCCGCTTCTGCAGGGCCGCCACCTGTTCGGCCACGGCCCCCCAGTCCGTGCTGACCCCGGCGGTCTCCAGTTCCTCCGCCGAGACCGTCTCGATTCGCGTCGGTCCCTCGTCGGCGTAGATGATGCGGAGGGTCTCCCCCGGGATTTCGGACAGGTCGAGGTGGTACTTTTGCTGGATGCGCTCCACCAGGTTCTGGAGCGACACCTGTTTCTGGGCGACCTCGACGTCGAGGGTGCCACGTTGTTCCTGGACGCGGGTCAGGCGCCCGCGTTCATCCCGCAGCGTCTGTTCGCGTTCCTGGATGTCCTCCTCCGCCTGCTGCCGTTCCGCGTCGAGGCCGTTCACGGTGGCCATGACCTGCTCCCGTTCGTGACGCAGCGCCCCGATGCGCCCCCGGGATTCCTCCATCTCGGCCGTGGACTCGGAACGACGTTGTAGAACGGTTTCGATCTGTTGCCGCCGCTGGGTCACCAACTCGCGCAACTCGACGATGCGGCGTTCGAGCGGCTGCTTTCGCTGCGCGAGCGCCGCCCGGCTTTCCTCCCTCTTGGCCACCTCGACGGAAGCCGCGGTCAACGCTGTCACCGCCTCGTCACGCTGTTCGCGGGCGTTTTCGATGGCCGCGGTGCGTTCCTGAACGTCGCGATTGATCGCGGCCTCGCGATCTTCCATTGCCTCCAACCGCCCGGCGGCTTCCGCCCGTTTCATCTCCCCCTCCTGCTGCTGGTCGCGCAGGCTGCCGATCTCGTAAAGCACGGTCTCGATCTTCTGGCCCAGCACGCGTCCGGCGTTCTGCAGGGCGTTCTGCTCGCCCTGCCGACCGGCCAGTGCGACCTCCTGGGCCTGCAGTTCACTGCGATCCTGCTGCAGGCCCGCTTGCAGGGCCGTTACCTCCGCCTGCGCGCCCCCCCGTTCCCGGCCGAGGTCCCCCGCCTGCTCGCTGAGTGCGGCCAACCTGGCCCGCAGCGCGGCGATTTCGTTCTTGCGGCCCAGAATGGAGGTTGCCTTGCCGTTGGTCCCATTGCTGGCGCCGCCGGTGAACACCCCATGGCGACTGAGCAACTCCCCCTGTGGGGTCACGAACTCGAATTCGCCATGCGTCGCCTCCCAAGCCGCGGTCGCCCTCGCCAGATCCGGGGCAATCTGCGTGTGCCGCAGCAGCGCGGTGACCAGCGGGGTCACGGTTTCGTCCGCCCGCAAAACCGCCAGGGCGGAACGGCATTCCTGCTGCGCCAGGACCGCCTGGTGTTCAGCGGTCAGCTCCCGGGTCCCGTTCGGGGCGCCGTTGCCGTGCCAGAAGGAAAGCGCCGCGATACTCGCCCGACCTTTCTTCTGTGATGCCAGATTCCCGAGGATCTCGCGGGCGGCGTGCGGATGTTCGGCCAGCACGAGCTGCAGATGATGCCCCAGCGCGGCTTCGATCGCCGTCACATCGCCGTCGGGCACCTGAATCCGCTGCGCCAGGGTGCCGAGCACCTCCACCCCGGTCTTCAACGCCGCCTGGGCTCCGGCACCAAAACCCTCCAGCCCCGATTCCAATTGCTCCAACACGGAGAGACGCGACTGATGGGAAGCCTGCTCGCGCTGCACCTGCTCCAGTTGCGTGCCGAGTTCCTCCAGCCGCAGTTGCACGGCGCGCAACTGCCGCTGCCGCTCCTCCAGGGTCAACCGCCGATCCCGCACCGAGGCCGCCTGCGCCTCGGAATCCCGGGCAAACTCCGCGAGGCGCTGTTCGGTCTGGCGGCGTTCCTCCTCGAGTTGGACCTTCTCCGCCGACAACTTGTCCAGCCGGGTCAGGTTCGACTGTTTCTGGAGGTCGAGGGCACTGACCTGGTTCCGCAGGCGGGACACATCCTGGGCGGTGCGGAACACGTCGTTGTTCAGCTGTCGCAAGGTGTCCTGGGCCGACCGCAGCTCCGCTTCGATGGATTGCACCACGGTGCGCTTCGCCGCCTGTTCCTCCTGACGGGCCTGGAGTTCGGACTCCGCCGTCTCAAGCTGCCCGGCGAGGGCGGTGAGTTCCTGCTCGGCATCAACCCGGCGGGCCTCACTCTGCTCGATCTCGGCCAGCGCTTCGGCGTTGCGGGATTCGAGTTCCTCCAGCCGGCGCTCGTTGAACTGGATGCGATTCTCGTGACGTTCGATGTCCGCCTTGAGTTCCAGGCTGCGCTGCTGACGGGCGCTGATCTCGTGCTCGAGTTCCGAGAGGCGGTGACGCAACTCGCCGAGTTCGCCCTCGGCCTTCAGGACCACCTCGCTGCCGGTCTCGATGTCCTTGCGCAACTGCTCGATTCGCTCCTGGCGCTCCTGGATTTCGCCCATGAGGACGTCGTACTGGTGGCGCGCCAACTGGGTCTCGAGATGCTGCAACTCGCCCATCAGCTTCTGGTAACGCCGAGCCTTGCCGGCCTGCCGTTGCAGGGAAATGATCTGGCGCTTGACCTCCCGCACCAAGTCCGCCACGCGCAGGAGGTTCTGCTCGGTATGCTCGAGCTTCCGCAACGCCTCTTTCTTCTGGACCTTGAACCGCGTAATCCCCGCCGCCTCCTCGAAGACCATGCGCCGATCCTCAGGGCGACTTGACAGGATTTGCGTGATGTTGCCCTGGGCCATGATGCTGTAGCTCGAGCGCCCCATGCCCGTCCCCGCGAAGAGCTGCTGGATATCCTTGAGCCGGCACGGCGTCTTGTTCAGGTAGTAGTTGCTGCCACCATCCCGGGAAACCCGCCGGGTGAGCGTGATCTCATCGTATTCCAACGGGACGCCGCCAGCCTTGAGTTCCTCCACGTCCACCCCGCCGATGGTCAACGAAACCTCCGCCAGGTTCAGTTGCTTCCGCGAATCCGCCCCATTGAAGATGACATCCGCCATCTCACCACCCCGCAGCGCCTTGGCGGATTGTTCCCCCAAAACCCAACGAATGGCATCGGCGATGTTCGACTTTCCACAGCCGTTCGGACCGACAATCGCGGTGATCCCCGGCTGGAAGTCCAGCCCGGTCTTGTCGGCAAAGGATTTGAAGCCGAAAACGGTCAGGTTCTTGAGATGCATCGCTGCCCCAGAGTAAGCGCCCAAAATGGACCGCTGTAAAGGCCAAACCACAATATCCTGTGGCGTGTAACCTTCTGACCCACAAGCTGTGCGAACGCGTGTCGGCAGGCATCGCCCCCCAGAACCCGTAGAAATCCCGGCAAAACGCCCCCGGACGGCCCGTAGCCCACCAAACTCACCCGGGCGCGACGAATTGCGAGCGGGACCAGGGGGTGAGTTATTCACAACGAATTCCCCGGGAAGACTGCCGATCTCGTTGCCCCCCCTGCCCTGGAGGGACGAGTTTCACGAGTCCCAAACCTCAACTCCGAAGTCCGAAGGGAAAAGTGGGACTCGTGGAACTCGTCCCTCCGAGGGCCTGGACAACAAGCAGAAGCGTGAGCCGAAGCTGGGAGAACGCTTGCAGCGGCACCCGGGTTCCGGCAAAGACCGGCTTCCCGATTTGGAAGAGCTTGCCCACGCGGCGGCGCTTGGTAGGCTGTCAACAATGATCATGCCGTTGGTTGACATGACCCACCGCGAGGAAATTGACCGGATTGGCCGTAAAGCCAGGGACGGCAATGCCCTGTCGCGTGACGAGGCGCTTTGGCTGCTGGGATTGGAGGAGCGGACCGACATCTTCGACTTGTTGACGTGGTCGAACCGGATTCGCGAGGCGCATCACGGCAATCGCATCCGGCTCTGTTCCATCGTGAACGTCAAGGCCGGTGGATGCGCCGAGGACTGCAAGTTCTGCGCGCAATCAGCCTCTTACCAGACCGCCTCCCCCCGCTACGGGTTCATCGATACCGCGCCCGTTCTGCAGGCCGCGGAGGAGGCGGCGGCGAACGGCGTGGCCTCCCTGGGAATCGTGGCGGCGTGGAAGGGCCTCAATGAGGGACCGATGCTGGACGCCGTGTGCGACCGCCTCCAGGCGTTGAAGGCCCAGGGCAAGGTCGCTCCGGATGCCTCTCTGGGCCTCATCGCGGATCGACGCGTGGCGGAGCGTTTGGCGGAGGCCGGGCTGAAGTGCTACAACCACAATCTTGAAACCTCCCGCCGCTTCTTTCCCGAGCAGTGCAGCACGCACGGGTATGACGACCGGGTGCAAACCATCCGGCACCTGAAGGCCGCCGGCATCCGGGTCTGTTCAGGCGGCATCCTCGGACTGGGGGAAAGCCGGGAGGACCGTTGCGATCTCGCTCTGGCGTTGCGCGAACTGGAGGTCGACGTGGTCCCCGTCAACATCCTGAACCCGATCGAGGGAACGCCCTATGCGCAGCTCCGACCCCTGGCCCCGCTCGAGGCGCTGAAGACCATTGCGGTGTTCCGGCTGCTGCTGCCCCGACAGGAGATTCTGGTGGCGGGCGGACGGGCGATCAACCTGCGGGACCTGCAGGGGTTGATCTTCATGGCCGGGGCCAGCGCGCTGATGGTGGGGAACTATCTCACCACGGTGAACCGGTCGGTCGAGGAGGACCTCCAGATGATTCGTGACCTGGGATTGGAACCGGAGGTCTAGGGCCGCACATCGAAGCAGGCCAGCTCGTCCAGATTGCGACAGTAAAGCAGGCCGTTCGCCAGCACCGGAACCGCCCAGGTGTCCTTCCCCTCCATCGCCTGGAATCCGGCCAGCTCCTGACAGCCCGACGGCGTCAGGTCCGCGACCGCCAGATAGCCCCGGTCCCCGTAGAGGATCCAGTGCTTGCCGGCCAGCAACAGGGAACCCTTGCCATACTTGCGTTCCGCCCACTTCTCCTCCCCCGTCGCGAGGTCCAGACACTTGAGCTCCTTCTCATCAAACCCGTACAGATGCCCGTCCACCAGAATGCACGTCCCCACGTGGTTTCGCATCTTCTTGTTTTCCCACAGCGTCTTCGTCGCCCCCCCCGAAAAGTCGATGAGCGCGCAGCCCTTGCCGTAGCCGGAGGAGACAAACACCTTGCCGTCCGTAATGATCGGCGTGGCGGCGTTCACGTCGTAACTCGTCTTCCACTCGGCCCGCCAGAGTTCCGCCCCGTCCTTCGGCGACCGCCCGACAATGCCGGCGGCGCTGAACTCGGCCAGGGATTCCGCACCCGTCGGGCCGTAGGGAACAATCGAGGAATAGGCCACCTTGTCCTGGCCCGCCTTCCACACTTCGCGCCCCGTCGACTTGTCGAACGCCACCACGGTCGAACCGGCCCCGCCAACCTCGGTGATCAGGAGATCGCCGAACACGAGTGGCGACCCGGAGAACCCCCAACGCGGATCTTCGGCACCGTAGTCGGACATGAAGTGCTTCGACCACACCACTTTCCCCGAAGCGGCATCCAGGCAGAACAGATGGCCGTGCCGGCTCAGCGTGTAGACCCGCGATCCGTCGGCGGTGGGGGTGACCCGCGTGCCGTGGTAGCCATTCGGGTCCTTGGCCTCGCAATCATACTTGTGGACCCAGAGCGGCTTGCCGGTCACGGCATCGAAGGCGCTCACCAGGTCCACGTCGTCCTTGTTGCCCATCGTGAACACACGCCCGTTGCTGACCGACATCGACGAATAGCCCACGCCCACAGGGGCCCGCCAGAGTTGCTTCGGCCCGTTCGCGGGCCAGTTTGCCTGCCAGTCGCTCTCCTGCGAAATGCCGTCATAGGCGGGACCCCGCCAGTGCGGCCAATCCTCTGCCTGCCCGACGAGTGCGGTGCCAATCAAGGCGACCAGGCCCAAGCTGCACGGCAAGGTGACAGCCCTGCGATGGCGCGGGGCGCTTCCGAAGGCGATTCTGAGACCGGTAAGCTGATGCATGGCGGATGGGATATCGAGCCGGCCTCCCGCTGTCAAAGGCTTTCGGGAAACGCTGCGACAGAAACGCTGCGTCACCCTTGGCAGCGGCGCCACCACCAGTCACATTCCCGTCCGATGACTGTCGAGCAACCAGAACCTCCCGCCAACCCCGCGGCGCCTGACCCCGTCACCAACCATGCCCCCGGGGCACTCGACCGTCTCCACCCATTGCGCTGGGTCATCGTCGGCTTTGCGGCATTGGTGGTGACCCTGGCCGGCGTCGAACTCGCCATGGGCCGGTCCTGGTTCGGGCCCGACGGACAGTTCGGCTGGTGGTCGGGGGATATCTGGAGCAGCACGAACTCGCAGCGGGTGGCGGACGCCTATTCCTTCTCCCACATCGCCCATGGTATTCTGTTCTACGCCGCCCTGTGGCTGGTGGCACGGAAATTGCCAGTGCGGTACCGGTTCCTCATCGCCGCCCTGATCGAGGCGTGCTGGGAGGTGTTGGAGAACTCGCCGATCATCATCAACCGCTACCGCGAAGCCACCATTGCCCTGGGCTACACGGGGGACAGCATCCTCAACTCCTGCAGCGACCTGTTCATGATGGCGACCGGATTCCTCATCGCCTGGAAACTGAGACCGTGGATGAGCGTGGCGCTGCTGGCGGCCATGGAGATCGGCTGCCTTTTCTGGGTGAGGGACAACCTGACACTGAACATCATCATGCTGATCCATCCGATCGAGGCCATCAAGATCTGGCAGATGGGCGGCCAACCCCCGCCCGGTTGAGCCACCACAGGAGCGCCGACCGCCGAGTCCGCGAGGGAGGAAGCAGTCCAAGCGGGCGGAAGTAAGACGTTGCCCGATCTCCCGTCCCCAATGACCCCACCTCACCGGTAATTGTCCCGAGGCCGTCCTTGGATCAACTCCACGTGACTGTCCAAAGTCACGACGTTCAACCCGCGGGCATGCTGGCGCAGGTGCGGGAACGGCGCTCCCTGACGGAAGAAATCGCTCATCACCCAGCGTTCTCCCAGCGAGGCCGCAGGCTTGGGGCCGTCAGGATCAATCCACCGCACGCCGGTGGTCCGTAGATCACGGGGGATGAAGAACGCGGGGTTGCGCCAGCACTTCTTGCTCTCGGGACCCGTCGCCTCCGGACAGTACTTGTTCGTCAGGAAACTCCAGTAGACGTAAGAGATGTTCCCCGCCTCCCGATTCTCCGGCGTGTCGATCACGGAATCGGTGGCGCCCACCGGGGTGTATTGCGGGTCCGTCGCAAACTGCTCCAGGAACCGGGAACGCGGACAGTAACAGGAGGTCAGCGTGCCCGCCTGATACCGTTCGAGCATGCCGCACAAGGCCGGATGCGAATTGTGTTCCGTCGGTTCCAACGGATAGCGCCCCTCGTTTTCGTCGGCATACATCGCCAACAGCAAATGCACCTGACGCAGGTTGGAGGCACAGACCTTCTCGGCGGCGAGTTCCTTGGTCCGACTCAATGCCGGCAATAGCATCGACGCCAGGATGGCGATGATCGCGATCACCACCAGCAACTCGATGAGGGTGAAGCCTTGCAATCGCGTCACAGGTATCGTTAACGAATCATCATTGTCAGGGCCGGTCTTCATGGGATTACGGCGAGTGTGGTGACGATTAAGCGGCGGCAACCACCTCGGTTGCCCTCATCGCGTCAGGACCTCCGGCGGATATTCGCCCCCTCTGACTCCGAGGAACCCATCTGCGTTCATCCGCGTCCATCCGCGGTTTGCTGGTTCAATTCAATGCGCCAACGCCGGAAACGCCTTCACGCAATCCAGCGTGTCCCCGGTGGTTTTCTGCAGCTTCCGGAACTCCGCGAACAAGCGCTTCATCCGCGGCAACTGAGCGGGATCCTCGCTCAGGTCCTTCATTTCAGCGGGATCATTGTGCAAGTCATACAACCGCGCCCTGCCGATCTTTGGATACAAGATCAGTTTCCATCCGTCGTAGGTCACCATCCGCTGCAGCTTCAGGTATCCCCCGTACACCGCCGGGTAAAACGACTCCACCCGCTGCCCACGCACGAACGGCAGGACCGATTGAAACTCCACGTGACCCGGCTTGGCCACACCCGCCAGTTCCAGTGTCGTGGGCATGATGTCCTGCAGATAGACCGCGGCATCCAGCCGCTTGCCTTTCGGCACCCCCGGTCCCACCACAAAGAACGGGACGCGCACGCTGTCATCGTATTGGTTCTGTTTCCCCATCAACCCGTGATGCCCGACCGCCAACCCGTGATCGGCCGTGAAGAAGATCCAGGTGTTGTCCGCCTTTCCCGAGGCCCGCAGCGCCGCCAGGATGCGTCCCACCTGGAGATCCATGTGGGTCGTGATGGCGTGATACTCCTGCCGATGCACCTGGACGGCATACCGTGTCCGCGGGAACGGCGCCAGTTTCTCATCGCGCAAACCCGGGCCGCAGCCGATGTCGTCTTCGTAGGGGTATTTCGCCAGGAAATCCGCCGGCACCGGCATGGTCTCCGGCGGGTAAAGATCAACGAACTCCTGCGGGGATTGCCGGGGATCGTGAGACGCGTTGAACGCCAGATACATGAAGAACGGTTTCTCCGAACGCGCCGCCTCATGCAGAAACCCGATGGCGTCATCCCCGAGCACCTCGCTCCAATGCCGTCCCCCTTCCCAGAACCCGCCGAACTTCGGATCCGACGGCGACCACGGATCGGGCTGGCCTTCGATGGGACGGTTGTAGGCCTCCGGCGTGTCTTTCGGCATGCCGCCACGAATGTGCGCCGTGTGATCAAACGCCTTCTCGGCGTTTGCCGGCACATGCCATTTGCCGGTCATGTAGGTGTCATAGCCGGCGGCCTTCAGATACTCGGACCACAACCGCCCGTCCTGGCGTTCCTGCTCGGCCTGGTTGTAGACCGCCTGGGCGTGCCAGACGAAGCGCCCGGTGTTGAGCATGGTCCGACTGGCCACACACACCGCCCCGCTCCACGACCCCATGTTGTAGGCGTGGGTGAACGCCATGCCACTCTCGGCGAGCCGATCCAGATTCGGCGTGATGATCCGGTCGTTCCCCATGGTGTGGATCATCTCGTGCGACAGGTCGTCGGCGAAGATGAAGAGGATGTTGGGCCTGGCCTGCGAGGTGGCCGCGAGAGCGGGCCGGATGGTCGAGACAAGCAACCCCAGGGTCAGAGCGACGGGGATTACTGGCCGGAGCCGCAGGAACAGGGAATGGCGCATGGCTTGTTGCATCGCGAACGGGACTTCGATTCGGCGTCGAACTTACCCCGGAACGCGGTCGACACAAGCACCCTTCACGCAAAACGCTGCTCCAGCACCTTGCGGCGGTGGGCGAAGATCCGGGCCACATCCCGCTTCACCAGCAACCAATGCACGAACGCACCGCCCGGCACGGCGTACCGGACACGGTCCCCGCACAGGGTTCCCTCCGGCGTCTCCGCGAAGGTGTGTTCGTGTTCCCAAAGCCGGTAGGGACCGCGCAACTGCCGGTCCACGAAGCGGTGCGGCGGCTCCCAAACGGTGATTTCCGTGCGCCAGCGCACCGGGACCCCATGCACCCGGAGGCGGTAGTCAATCAAGGCGCCCGGTCGGAGCGCAATCGGTTGCGGTGTCAGGATGCGAAAGTGGAGCCAGGGCGGCGTGATGAGTTCGAGATTGGCCGCGTCGGCAAAGAAGGGAAAGACCTCCTCCGGCGATCGCTGCAGCCTGAGTTCGGATGCGTACTCGTGGATCTTCATGGTTACCGGCGGACCGAACCGCCCGCCCACAAAGTGCCCTGTCGACCGCCCGGCGCAAATCCGGGAGGGCTGTCCCCCCCAGGAGCGCGGACCGCCGAGTCCGCGCATCACCGGATCCGGTTGTCGCCGGTCGCGAAGAACACCGGCACTCCGCCACAATGAGACTGCCCAGCAACCGGCTCGCGCGTAATGCCCCAGTGAAATAGGACCTGGAACCCTCCTCGGAGGGACGAGTTCCGCGAGTCCCTGGAATCAAATCAGGGCCTCGTGGAACTCAGCCCTCCGTTGGCGGTTGACGGTTCATGGGGAGCCCCCTTTTGCGATCGCGCATGCAATGGGACCCTGAACCCTCCTCGGAGGGACGAGTTCCACGAGTCCCTGGAATCAAATCAGGGCCTCGTGCAACCCGGCCCTCCGTGGGCGGTTGACGGTGCATGGGGAGACTTGCTGAATTGGCTGACACGCGGACGGAATCGCTGTTAGCGTGGCCGCCATCATGCTTGCAAGCCACCAACAACCGAGGCGGGAAACCTGGCTCGCGCTTCGGCGATCGCCACACCGCCCCGCTCACGGACAGTGGCGGGTCGTCCTGCTGCTGGGGATCCTGTACGCCAGCCCGTTGCCCGGGCTCGCACTCGATCTCACGAAGGCCGTTGTGGTGCATTCCCCCACGCTTTCCAGACCGGAAAGGAAGGCCGTGGCGCTGTTGCTCGATGAGGTCGAGAAACGGGCGCACTTGCGCTGGCCCGAGGAATCCGATTGGCCGGAGGATGGCCGCCCGGTGATCGCGCTGGGGCAGACCTCGGCCTGGCCGGGCTTCGCAGGGCCCTTTGCCGGAACCACCGGAACCGCGGTCCCCATCCACCACCTCAAACCGGAGGGATTCCATCTGAGCGCGGCGGTGACAGCGACGGCCTCCGGCGTGCTGCTGGTCAGTCACGACACCCGCGGGGTTTTGTTTGGCGTGGGCCACCTGCTCCGACATTTGGACATGAGCCCGGGCCACGTGGCGTTGCCGGACAACTTCGCGGTCACCACCGCTCCCCGATATCCGCTTCGGGGCCACCAACTCGGATACCGGCCCAAGACCCATTCCTATGATGCCTGGAACCTGGCGCAATGGGAACAGTACTACCGGGATCTCATCGTCTTCGGCGCGAATGCCGTCGAGTTGATGCCCCCCCGTACGGATGACGATGCCGACAGTCCGCATTTCCCTTTGCCGCCGCTCGACATGTTGGTGGGCATGTCGCAACTGGCGGACGACTACGATCTGGATGTCTGGATCTGGTATCCGGCGATGGATCCGGATTATGCCGATCCGGCGACGGTGGCCTTTGCCCTGCGTGAATGGCGGCAGGTGTTCGAACAGTTGCCACGCCTCGACGCGGTGTTTGTGCCGGGCGGGGATCCCGGACACACCGCTCCCCGAACCCTGATGGCGTTGCTGAAACTTCAGGCGGCGTCGTTGCGGGAAGTGCATCCCGAGGCGCAGATGTGGGTGTCGCCTCAGAGCTTTGACCGCGCCTGGCTGGACGAGTTCATCGGGATCCTGCGCCACGAGAATCCGGACTGGCTGTCGGGGGTGGTCTTCGGGCCCCAGGTGCGGATGAGCCTGCCCGAACTGCGTGCCGCCGTGCCGCCGCGCTATCCGATCCGGCATTACCCCGACATCACCCACACCCGCCAGTGCCAGTACCCGGTCCCCGACTGGGATGTGGCCTTCGCGATCACGGAAGGGCGCGAATGCATCAACCCGCGGCCCGCGGATCAGGCGGCCATCTTCCGGTTGCTGCAGCCGCACACCATCGGCTTCCTTACCTATTCCGAAGGGTGCAACGACGACGTCAACAAGGCGGTCTGGAGCGCCTTGGGCTGGGATCCGGACCAACCCCTGGACGCGATCCTGCGCGAGTACAGCCGCTACTTCATTGGGCCGGACGCGGCCGATGGATTCGCCCAAGGCCTCCTCGCGTTGGAGCGAAACTGGCGGGGCCCCTTGGCGGCGAACGGTGGGATCGAGACCACCCTGCAGCAGTTCCAGCAGATGGAGCGGGAAGCCCCACCCGCCCGAAAGGCCAACTGGCGGTTTCAGGAAGCGCTGTTTCGCGCCTACTACGATGCCTATGTTCAACGTCGCCTGGCGTACGAAACCGCGCTTGAGAATGAGGCGATGGATACGCTGCGCCAGGCCGTGACTCTCGGAACGAGCCTCGCGCTTCAGCAGGCCGGGTCCGCCTTGAATCGGGCGCTGACACAGCCGGTGGCGCCGGCCTGGCGGGCGCGGATCTTCGAACTCGCCGAGGGCCTGTTCCAGAGCATTCGGATGCAGCTGAGCGTCCCAAGGTATGGGGCCATCGCCGTGGACCGCGGCGCCAGTCTCGACACCGTGGATTATCCGCTGAACAACCGGCGCTGGCTGTTGGAACGGTTTGCCGAGATCCGCGGGTTGCCCACCGAAACCGACCGGCTCCGCGCGATCCACGCACTCACCGATTGGACCAACCCGGGACCGGGCGGCTTCTACGACGATCTGGGGAACCCCACGCGCCAACTCCACTTGCTGCGCAATCTCCCGTTCCCCGCTGACCCCGCCAGCTACGTGTCCTCGAAGACCGGTTTCGAGGAAGGCGATGTCGTGGACGAACCGGACGAAAAGCCCGAGGGCGCGCTGCGACTCTCCTGGATCGACCATGCCGAGACCCTTTACGACCAACCGCTGCAACTTCGCTATGAAGGCCTTGATCCGTCGGCCCGCTACCGGGTCCGCATCCTCTACGGCGGTGACAGTCCGAAGCGCCGCGTCCGGTTGGTGGCCGGCGGGGAAGTTGAGATCCACCCGCTTCAACCGAAGCCCTTTCCCTATCGCCCGCAGGAATACGACATCCCACCCGAAAGCATCCGGAACGGCGAACTGCTCCTGACCTGGACCCTGGAGCCCGGCCTGGGCCGCAACGGTCGCGGATGTCAGGTCGCCGAGATCTGGTTGCTCCGGCAATAACGCATCCCCGGCCCCCGTTTTATGACTAATCCCACCTCCCCTTCCCCCGCCTGGCGCAACCCGGTCAAGGACCGATTGCAGCAGGACCAACCCGTCATCGGCGTCACGATCAGCGTCAACCACGTGGAAACCGCGGCACAGGCGGCTGCCCTGGGTTTCGATTTCCTGTGGATGGAAATGGAGCACTCGCCGGTGAGTCTCGACGCCCTCCGGGCAATCGTTCTCGCCACGCGTGGTCTCCCCGCCCTGCCCTTTGCCCGCGTGCCGGTGAATGCGCTTTGGACTGCGAAACGGGTATTGGACGCCGGCGCGCTGGGCGTGATCTTCCCCTTCACCAGCACGGTCGAGTTGGCCCGTCAAGCCGTGGACGCCTGCCGCTATCCGCCGGCCGGGAAGCGCGGGTCCGGCGCCGGGCTCGCCACCTTCCGTTGGCCGGCGGCCGAAGGTTATCACGACTTCGCCGACCGGAACGTCCTCGTGGTGGCCATGATCGAGGAGGAATCCGCACTCGCGCAAATCGACGAGATCGCCGCGATCCCGGGTCTCGATGTGTTGTTCGTGGGGCCCAGCGACCTGTCGTTTTCCATGGGCCTTCGCGGCGACATGAGCCACCCGCGGGTGGACGAAGCCATGTCCCGGGTCCTCGCCGCCGCCCGGGCTCACGGCAAGTTCGCCGGCCGCTACGTGTCCGGAGCGGACGAACTTCAGCGCGCGATCGACCGGGGATTCCGATTCCTCCAAACCGGCACGGAACTGAATCTCATGGCCGCCGGCGCCCAACAACTCCTGGCGCCACTGGGCCGCGCCAGGCCGGCCAACGACGCCGCAATCCCTTACTGACAGCGTGTCTGAGAGATCGTGGCAGCCTACATGAGGAGGCTTATTCTTGGGGCGCTCACGCCTGCCTGGCCTGGCCCGCCGCCTTCAGAGCCAGCAACTGCGCCCGGTCGGAGGCATCGCGCTCGCGGTAGGTTTCCTTGCTGGCAATGAGGGAATCCAAGCCCAGAAAACGGACTTCCACCCCCTCTATTGTGACGGCCTGCGCATCGGCCACTGCCTCGGCGTAAGTCATTTTCCAAGCGTGCGTGCTCACATCGACCTCGACCTCATCCGCCACCTTGACGACCACGTTCTCCAAGATGTCCGACGGGGAGAGCTCGGCCGCCGCGCCATCCTCCATCCGCGCCAAGCCCTCGATTACCCGCCGGCAGTTGTCTTCCGTTGCCTCCACGAGGATGTCCACGTCCTCGGTCGTGCGGACCAAGCCATGAAGGATGCACGCCTGCGCGCCGCAGACGAGGTAACGAGCCCCAGCCTCATTGAGCAGGCGGCACACCCGCAGTAATGGCCATTCGGCTTCCATCGGCTCCACTCACCAAAGGCGGGGATTGGGCTGCTCGCGGCGCCAGCGTTCGTAGTCCTCGCGGGTCTTCGCCTTGAATACAAACCCGCGTGGACGGGGGTAGGGATTGAGCAACTCCAATTGCCGTTGCAACACCGTGGCTCTCGCCAGCGCCTCCTCGGGAGAGACCGGGCTCAGGTCATCGTTCGTCCGGCGTTTACCAACCCGCTTCACATCCGAACGATAGCAGAACGCCTGGGCTTGGGAAGCTCCGGCCTTGGCCAAGGTCGTAGGGACCTCGAGAAAACCAAGTCCTACCTGTGGAGCCAACCTCCATCATCTCTCGGACAAACCATGGCACCCCGCTGGATCGCGGTTTGCGGCCCCATCCCCGCCAACCCGGGCTCACCGGCGGGTGGGCGTGGCCACGCGCAGCAGGCGCTGCGAAGCCACTTCAATGGCTGCGGTGTGGGAAAGCCAGGGACCGACGGCCAGGAGATTCGCCGCCCCCGGTTCCGGGCTCCATTGGCCCGACACCTTGCCCGCACCCTGGACCGTGTAAAGCACACCGGGAACCGTCGACCACACCAGCCGCAGCCCCTCGGCCACAAGGGACGCGGATTGCAGTCGGAGAACGGACTGGGGGTCGTTGGCCATGGTCGAAGCCTCGAACTCCGCCCGGTTGCTGGCCTGATCGCCGTCCAGGTCGCCATCGGCGTCGTTGACCGTCTTGTCCAGGCCGTTGATGTCCTCGTAATAGTCGCTCATTCCGTCGCCGTCGCCGTCCACATCGGCTTGGGTCAGCCAATCGAGGTGGAACCGGACGAAGGTCAGTGTCTCGTAGGCACTGCTGTCGCCGGTTTCGTAAAGCAGGCCCACGGTGCCATCGGCCAGGATGGTCAGGTCCGAGTAGGCGGCCGGCCGGGTGTCGATGCGACGTTCCACGCTCCAAGTCAGGCCTTCGTCTTCCGACAACCGGACGGTCATGTTGGCTCGGGAACTGCTGGAGGCCGGGTTGGCAAAGAGCAAGCGATCGCGGGGCGCGCCGTCGAGGGTGGAGCTGTGGCGGATGAAGCTGGCCTGGCAAACGGGATCAGGAAGCGCATACCGGAGGGGCGACCAGGAACCGTTGCCTGGCGTCGTGCCGCGGGTGTAGGTGGACCAGACGCGCCGGCCGCCACCCCCGCTCGGCGCCCGCGCGGAGACCATGATTTCGCCGGTGTTGAGTTCGACCATCTGGTTCTCGTTGAGTTGCGGGGGAATCTGGGAATTCACGTCCGGGCTCACCCGCCAGCTCAAGCCGTGGTCCGTGCTGTAGAGGAAGAAGGCCCGGGCGTTGACGCCGCCGGGATCCGTGTGTTGCGAGGGGAAGAGCAGCGTGCCGTCGCGAAGCTGGAGCCCGTGGCCGGGAGCCTGGAAACAGACCCCCCAGTTTGGGTTCACCTTGGCCTCCGCCGTGATGTTGATCGGCGCGGACCAGGACAAGCCGTCATCATCGCTGCGGGTCAGAACGTACTGGCCGGTCTGGTCGGGGCCGAGGCCGGCGCCCGAGCCGACGTAACCGTGGTTGCCTTGGGACCACAAGGCGGCAACCCAGATCGTGCCGGTCTGACGGTCCACAAGGATCGCCGGATCCCCCACGCCGTTGCCGATCGAGCCGGGGACGGTCTCGTCGTAGTCGAGAATCGCCCTGGCGTTGGTGGCCCAATCCCAGGTGCTGCCGTTGTTCGTGCTGCGCAGGCAACCCACGTCCACGCCCGCCGGCAAATCCGCAGAGCTGTTCCAGCGCAGATCGAACACCGCAACGAGCGTGCCTCGAAGGGTCGTGGCCAGACCGGGGATGCGGTACGTGTGCACGCCGTCGTCGCCCGCCTTGCGGACGATCGTGCTGAAGAAGGTGTTGCCAACCGTCAGAAACTCCGGAGGTGCTTCCACTGGGGGCGTACGCACCTCGTGGTTCAGACCGACACTCAGCAGGCTGGCATCCAGGACATTTCCCCACTTCGCCCCGCGGCGAGGCTCGACCGCAATCCAGAAGCGATTCACCCCCGCACCCAGTTCCTGTTCACCGGAAACCGACAGGGCGCCGGTCAATGGACCCGTGTGGGCGCCGAACCGGGTCAACGGGCGGAACTGTGCGCCGCTGCCAGTGAAGTAAACCCCGACCGACGCGAGGTCGTTCAGGTCGGTCGTGCCATCGAGCGTGAACGTCAGGTTGGTAACCACGCCGGGTCCGAGCACATCGACCTCGAGCAGTGCGTGCAGGCCAAAATCCGGCACCACCCGGCTGGTCTGCGCCGCCACACACGACGCCGGCAGGAATTCCTCCGGTGAACCCCACTTGGCGACGAGGTAATCACTGACCTCCTGGCATTCGCCTTCGTCCAGCGCCCGGTCATAGACGAGAAACTCGGCCAGATCCACCGCCAATCCACGGCCGGCGGCGACGTTCTGGCCGAGGATCAAGCCGCCGAGGCCACTGGTGAGGCTGTTGGTGTAGCTCAGGCTGTCGCCTCCTCCAATTCGATGAGTGACCCGCGTCGCGCCGGCCAGGGCTTCAAAGGTAAAGGCGTGAGCCTGCCAGACATTGGTCGCGGCCGGCAGGGTGCTCGGATCGGGGTTGTTCCCGCCGCCGCTGGGTTGCAGACCGACCTGCCACGAACCGCCGCGTACCTGGGCGCGGGTGAGGCCCGGCGCGTTGGCGGAGCCGTCGAACAGAAAACCGTCTCCCGCAGTGGTCAACTGGCAGTAGGCAATAAACGTCCGGTCGGCACTCAGCGTGCCGAAATTCGCAACGGCCGCCCAAACCCCGTCCGCCCCATCGCAACGCAGTACATTCCGCACGCCTCCGGCCGTGTTGAAACGGACCAGTTCCGGTGCGCCGCTGATGCGATCGAGGTGTCGTGCAGCGGGGGTTCCGGTGGTCGCCCGGTTCTGCCAGGCCGTGACCCGGCCCGTGGCATTCGTTTGAAGACCGTCATCGCTGCGGTACCACGCGTATACCGAGTCAGCCGAGGGGGCGACGGGCTCGGCGGACGCCGTGCCCGGGGCCGGGGCGGCCAGGAGGGGCAGCAGGAGCAGTCTCCAGGGGCTTCGGAAGGACGCCTTCATGGCCGTGATCATAGCAAGGGCTTCGTGCCAAGTCGCTAACGCCCCGGCTCGAAGCGATCAACGTCGGGGACCTTGTCGAAGTCACGGTCGAAGGAGGCCACGGGCAGCTTCGTTTCCACCGCGGTAGCCACGAGATACGCATCGACCAGATGAACACCGGTTGCCTCGACTCGTCCCAGCGCGTCGAGCATTCGCGCTTTCTCCGCAAGACGCACCCCGAGGCGAGTCACCAATTGCGCCAACGTCGCGGCGACTTCCTTTCGGGGCCGCCGGTAGAACGATTCCAACGTGAAGGCGGTTTCTGCCAGCACGAGTGGTGAAAGCTCGAGCACGACCTCACCGCGTTCAGCGCTTTCCATCAGCCCGGCGGCGGCGGCGAACATCCCGGGTGGCTCTCCGGTCAGGAAGCGAAGCAGGATGTTTGAGTCAACGTGATACCGGGGAACGCTCATCGGCCGTTCGGCTTCAGGGATTCATCGACCCAAGCGGTCGTTGCCGCTTCCGTCTCTTCGTGAACGCTCGAGAAGGGCACTTCGGATTTGAGGCAGCCGGCCAACTCCATGACGCTTGGCACTGGCCGTACGACTGCGGAACCGTCGTTGCGAACTTCCCACTGCAGGCGTCGGCGGGGCGCAACGCCCAGTGCTTCGCGCACTTCCTGAGGAACCGTTGTCTGCCCCTTATCGGTTACGGTCGAAGTTACCATGCGCCCAGATTACTACATTCCGCACCATTACCGCAACAGCGTCATTACCAGCCAGCCGGCTTTCTGCTTGCTGCGACCGGGGCGGGTCGTTCTTAATCGGCCCCACGGATTTGCCAGGGCCCACGGAATGCAGACGTGCAAACCCCGCCAGGGCCGGAAGGCAGCAACGGTAGCGTGATCGGCATCTGCCGTGGTCACCCTGGCTTTTCCGTCTTTTTTTGTTTTCCTGGCCGTCGATCCCCCGGCTTCGTCCGGTGGCGGCCGACGCAAACCCAGAGTCTTGCGCGCGTGAGTTATCAGGTCATCGCCCGAAAATACCGGCCCCAGCGTTTCGAGGACGTGGTGGGACAGGACCACGTCACGCAGACGCTCGGCAACGCCATCCGCCAGCAGCGCATCGCCCACGCCTACATCTTTTGCGGCCCGCGCGGCACGGGCAAGACCACCATCGCCCGGATCTTCGCCAAGTGCCTGAACTGCACCGATGGACCGAGCGTGACCTTTCCCGAGGACGACCCGAAAGCGCAGGAAATCGCCGAGGGCCGCTCGATGGACGTGCTCGAAATCGACGGCGCCAGCAACAACGGCGTGGAACAGGTGCGCGAACTGCGGGAGACCGTGAAGTTCGCCCCCGCCTCCTCGAAGTTTAAGATCTATATCATCGACGAGGTTCACATGCTTTCCACGGCGGCTTTCAACGCCTTGTTGAAAACGCTCGAGGAACCGCCGGCGCACGTGAAGTTCATGTTCGCCACCACGGATCCGGAGAAGGTCATCCCCACCATCCTGTCCCGCTGCCAGCGGTTCGATCTTCGTCGCATCCCCGCCACGCTCATCATCAAACACCTCGCTTCCATCGCCAAGCAGGAGGGGGTTTCGGTGGAACCCGCCGCCCTGCACGCCATCGCCCGCGGCGCCGACGGCTGCATGCGCGATGCGGAATCGACTCTCGAACAACTGATCAGCTTTTGCGGCGAGAAGATTGTCGAGGCGGATGTGCTGTCGATGTTCGGCCTCACGGCGCGGGGACAAATCAACGACCTCGCCGGAGCCATTCTAACCGGCGACCAAACCGCGATCCTCCGCGGGATCGACGAACTCGCCCGCAACGGCAAGGACCTGGGCCGGTTGCTGTCGGACCTGCTGGAGCATTTTCGCAACCTGCTCATTTTCAAGGTTTCCCAAGGCAAGGCAGACTGGCTGGAGACCACCGAGGCGGAAACCGATTCGCTGCGGGCGCAATCGGATGGTGTGGACACCCCGGCACTGGGCCGGATGCTCGAGATCCTGACTGAAAGCGAAGGCCGGCTGAAGGAGGCGCTCTCGCGGAAGATCCTGCTGGAGGTCACGTTGTTGAAGGCCAGCGAAGCCCGCAATGCCATGAGCCTCGACACGGTGTTGCGCGAACTCAACGCCCTGCGCGGCGGCTCCGGCGTGCCTGCCACCGCGGGTTCAACGACCCGATCCCACGTCCCCGCATCCCCTGCGCCCCCGGCTGTCCCGATTCCGTCCGCCAGGCCCTCCTCATCTCCGGCAGCTCCGTCCGTCGTCGTCCCGGAAGCCCCGGAACTCGCATCCTCCCCGCCAGCCGCTGAACCCGCCGACCAAGGCCCCTCCTCGAACGAGGGCACGGTCAGCCTTCATGGCCCGGAACTGGAAGCGACCTGGACCCAACTGCTGGCCTCGATGAAGACCGCCCGGGCGTTTGCGCATCGCTACCTGGCGAAGGCTTTCCCGGTGTCGCTGGAGGACGGAGTCTTGACCATTGGTTTCGACGAGAAGTCCGCCGAGTACATTCCGCTGGTGGACAGTGCCAAGACCCACGGGGTCGTGACCAACCTGCTGGCCGAGCAAGGGCACGCGGGGTGTCGGGTTGCCTTCACGCAGGCCCGTCGCCCCTCCGCGCAGGCACCGACTCCGACCGGCAACTCGACTCCGGCACGCGCGGAGACCGCTCCCGTTGCCGAAACGGATGCCGGAAACGTTCCCGCCGCCCCTTCCGAGCAGGCTTCCGCCGATCCGCTCGCCAACTTCGATCCGGCGAAGTTCAAGGACGATCCCGAGATCAAGGAGGCGCTGGCGGTGTTCAAGGCCCGGATCGTGCAGGTGATTCCGCCAAGCAAGAGGGCCGAGGACAAGCCGTGAGGGTCACGGCTCCGCCCCAACCCGGCGTCCTGCTCCATGACTTTCGTCTGCACCACCTGCGGGAAGCAGCACGAGCTTGACGACCTCTCGTTTGGCGCACATGCCCCGCTCCAGTGGGATGCGCTCACTGAGGCAGAACGGAAGCGCTCCTTGCTGGGTAATGAGCAATGTGAGGTCGACGACTCTGAGGGGCGCCACTTCTACGTTTGTGCCTGTCTCGAAATCCCGGTGCGGGAAGCGAAGCGGGCGTTCGTCGAGTTGGAACCTACCGACCATCCGCTGGCCGTTGACCAACGCCTCGGGATTGAGGAAGATCGCTTGCAGGCAATCGTGACCAAATTGCTGCACGCGGCGCCCGCTTGAATCCGGAATCACATTGCGGGCACCGGCAGTCCCTGAAGTCCGGCTGGGTGTCCATTGGTGTTTATTCGTGGTTGGACCGACGCTAGAATGACCCTCTCATGGCAAACATTGCGAAACTGATGAAACAGGCCGCGCAAATGCAGCGCGGCATGCAGGAAGCGCAGGAGAAGCTCGCGCAAACCAGCGTCGAGGCTGAAGCCGGCGGAGGTGCGGTCAAGGTGGTGATGAGCTGCGCGAACGAAGTGGTCTCGCTGACGATCAGCCCCGACCTGGTGGCTTCCAATGATCCGAAACTGCTGGAGGATGTCGTGATGTCCGCGATGAACCAGGCGGCGGCGAAGGTGCGCGAAACCACCGAGCGGGAAATGGGCCGCGTGACCGGTGGGATGAGCATTCCCGGCTTGATGTAATGTAACGCCGCCCGAACTCCGCCCCTGCGTGGCCTCCCTGCCGCCATCCCTCACCCGTCTGATTGCCGCGCTGAGCCATCTGCCCGGCGTGGGACCGCGTTCCGCCGAACGGCTGGCCCTGCACCTTGTCCAGGGCGAACCCGGCGGGGTCAAGGAACTCGCCCGGGCCATCGTGGAAGCGCGGGAAACGGTGAGGAATTGCTCGACCTGCGGAGCGCTCACCGAAACCGACCCGTGCGAGCTTTGCCGCGATGACCGTCGTGACAGAGCCCTGATCTGTGTGGTCGAGCGTCCGGTGGACATCCTGCTCGTGGAGAAGGCCGGAGTGTTCCGGGGCCGGTTCCACGTGCTGGGCGGCAAGCTGTCGCCGTTGAACGGGGTGGAACCTGAAGACCTGCGCATCGCTGAACTCGAGCGTCGCGTGGGACCCGAAGGAATCCGCGAGGTGATCCTGGCATTGCCGACCGACGTCGAGGGCGACGCCACCTGCCATTACCTTGCCCAGCGGCTCCGGGAGGTGGGAATCCAGGTGACGCGGTTGGCCCATGGCCTGCCGGCTGGCAGCGGGCTGGAGTACGCGGACGAACTCACCCTGACCCGGGCGCTGGAAGGCCGCTCCAGCGTGCTCTGATCTGCATGATGGAATCCAGAATCTCCAACGCCACCCCACCCCGGGCCGTGGTCTTCGACTTGGGCAAAGTGCTGCTCGACTTCGATTACGGCCGCGCGGTAGGGCAACTCCTGCCGCTGATCAACGTGGAGCTTGCCGTGGTGAAGCGCTTGCTCGTCGACTCAACGCTGCTGTTCGACTACGAGACCGGCCGGCTCACCACGGAGCAGTTCTACGAACGCATCCGTGAGGCCACGGGTTTCAGTGCGGGGTTGACCACCTTCGAGGAGATCTTCGGCGACATCTTCACCGAGATCACCCCCATGACCGCGCTCCTGCCGCAGTTGCAGCGCCTGGGCATTCGTTGCTGCGTCTTCTCGAACACCAACGAGATGGCGATTCGCCACGTCACCGCCCGTTACCCGTTCTACGCCGCCTTCGACGACCACGTCCTGTCGTTCGAACACAAGGCCATGAAGCCGGACCCGGCCCTGTATGAAGTCGTGGAAAGAACGCTGTCACTGAAGGGCTCGGACCTGCTGTATCTCGATGATCGGGAGGAAAACGTGGTGGCCGGGTGGGAGCGCGGCTGGCGGGCGTTCGTCCACCGAACCCCCGACGAATCCCTCCAGCACCTGCGCGATGCCGGCCTGCCGGTGGGCTGACCGCCCGTAAGGGCGAAGCGTTTCAATCCACCGTAGCCGCCGACGTCCAGTCGGCGCAAATCTTCCCTCCCCACGTCACCCCGCCATCCTTTGCCAGGCCCACGGAATTCAGCGCGGACTGACGTCCGCGGCTACGGGGCGCACCCTCGCCGCCGCCAGGACGACCATCTGGTAGGGTTCAAGCGTCAGCGATTCGCTGGCCGTGACCAACTGCCCGGCGAGCAGATCGGTCAGGATGCGTCGCAGACCGAGCTGGCGGAGTCGCGTGGCGGGCAGTTCCTGGCGGCGCTCCGTGAAGTTCGCCAGGACGAGCGTGCTTTGCTCGAGGTGCTGCCGAAAGAAGCCGAGGACATGGAGGTTGCCGGTGTCCACGATCTCGGTTTCGGACCGGGTGAAGGAGAGGTTGTTCTGGCGCAGCTGGGAAAGCCGGAGCAGGCCGCTGAAGATCCGGCCTTCCGGGGTTTCGAGCGAGGTTCGTCGGGCCGCCCGTTCCCAATCGAATGCGGGGCGATGCACCCAGCGGCTGTCGCCGGCCTTTTCGGGATCCTTCTCGAACTCGTGATCGTTCAGCGTGCCGAGTTCGTCCCCGGCATAGACCAGGGGAACGCCGCCGATGGTGAACAGGATGCCGTGGATCAGCAGGATCCGCCGGATGGCGAGGTCGATTTCAGTTTCGTTCCCCCGCTCAAGGGCGCGTTCCAGGCCGGCGAGTGAGGCGCAGGAGCCGGACACCCGGGCATCGCCGGTGACCGGGTTCTCCTGAAAGGGCAGGCCGACGGCGAAGCTCGCCTCGTGCCGGCCGGTGTAGAAGTCGTTCAGAAAACGCCGGTGATCCCGGGCGTTCACCCCGACCCCGGCAGCGTCCTCATCCGAGAAGGCCCAGCCGATGTCATCGTGGCAGCGGACGTAGTTCGCCCAGGCCGTGTTGGGAGGCAGGGAAAAACGTTTCCGGAGGGAATGCCGGAGGAGTTCCACCTTGCGGGTGGCCAGCGCCTCCCACAGCAGGACCATCAAGTTCGGGTTGTAGGAGAGTTGGCACTCCTGCTCGGAAATGTACTTCGCGACCTCGTCCGGGTGCACGATCGCCTCGGACTTGAACACCATGGCCGGGGCGGCAATGTGCAGCAATGCATTGAACGCCTGGATGAGCTGATGGGCCTCGGGCAGGTTTTCGCAGTCCGTCCCGAGCCGTTTCCAGAGAAACGCCACGGCGTCCAACCGGAGGATTTCCACGCCCTGATTGGCGAGGAAGAGCATTTCATCCGCCATCCGGTTGAAGACGGCCGGGTTCTCGTAGTTGAGGTCCCACTGGTAGTTCTTGAACGTGGTCCAGATCCACTTGCGAATGCGGCTGCGGTAGGTGAAGCAACCCGGGTGTTCCTCCGGGAAGACCGACCGGATGGTCCGCTCGAACTGATCCGGCAACGTCCGGTCATCGAACATCCGGTAATACTCCTGATGCACAACGCTGCCCGCCATGGCTGCCTGCGCCCATTCGTGCTCGTCAGCGGTGTGGTTGAACACGAAATCCAGGCAGAGGCTGATGCCGTGGATGCGCAGGTCCCGGGCCAGCTCCGCCAGTTCCTCCATCGTGCCCAGTGCCGGTTCGACCTCCCGATAACTGCTGATTGCGTAACCCCCGTCGTTGTCACCCTCCGGACTTCGGAACAGCGGCATGAGATGAAGGTAGGTTACCCCCATCTCCTTGAGATAAGGAATCCGCTCGCGCACGCCCGCCAGGTCGCCCCCGAAAAGGTCCACGTAGAGGATGTAGCCCTGCATTCGGTTGGATTGGTACCAGGAGCGGTCCGCCTCGCGCAGGGCATCCAGGGCCTTCAGCTCATCCGACCGTTCCACCCAACGCTCCACCGCCGTGGCGAGGATGCTTTCAAGGTGGAAGAAGAAGTCGTATTGCCGGCCGTACAAGCCATGAAGAATGCTGAAAAGCCGGCCGAAGTGCTTTTCCATCCGGGCGGCAAAAGCCTCCCACTCCGGGTCGGGCACCGTGCGAAAGCGCGCCCTCAGACGCGGCACGATGCGTTCATAGGACGTCGCGCTGTGGCGGGTGAACCACGCGGTGTTGGGGGAATCGTGCATGGCGGAGAACCGGCGGTGCTGGAATGATCGATCAGGCTCCCGCGGTCGGGCGGAAACCGAAGTGATCGAGGCCCTCGAGGATTCCGGCCGCGCTGACCCTCCGGGCGAAATAGACCCGTTTCAACCCGCGCAGTTCCTCCAGTTCGGGGGCGTGATTCCCCACCACGATTCCCCGGGTGGCACCGGTCAGCATGTCGAGGTCGTTCCCGGCATCGCCGCAGACCACCACCTGATCGAGCGGGATCGACCATTTGTTCCCCAGGTAACGCACCGCCCGCCCCTTGGAAGCCCGCTTGGCGAGGATGTCGAGATACGCCCCCTGGGTCAGGACCACGTTGACGTTGCGTGCCTGACGACCCAACGCCTCCCGGACCGCCGCGATGTCGGGGCCGCACTCCTCGTCCACGTAGTACGAGATCTTGAACGGATTCTGGTTCTCCGGTTCCTGCAGTTCCAAGCCTTCCACACTGGCCAGGCTTTCCCGCACCCGATCCGCATCCCAGAGATGATCCACGTGTCGGGACCAGCCCTTGTCGACGTACCGCGCGTCATACCCGTAGTGAATGTAGGTGCCCACCGAGGAGATGACCACGTCCGGGGTCGGGACTTCGAACTTCTCCAGCACGGCCTGGATCTTGTCCAGGGAGCGACCCGAGGCAATGCCGAAGGCCAGTTCCTCGCTGCGGTTGCGAAGCAGGCCCTTGAGTTCCTCCAAC
The DNA here is from genome assembly GCA_024233215.1 of Verrucomicrobiales bacterium. Lineage (GTDB taxonomy): Bacteria > Verrucomicrobiota > Verrucomicrobiia > Limisphaerales > J093 > J093. The sequence continues at coordinate 369,932 of JACKPW010000001.1, forward strand.
CCGGCGTAGTCGCCTTTCTCGCTGATCAACGTGCCGTCGATGTCGGAGATGATCATCCGTTTCGCCGCCTTGAGGCGCCCGTGCAGTTTCGGGTTCTTGGCCAGGTTCTTGCGACCCTGTCCCGCGGACACCGCCCGGTTTTCTTCCACCAATTTCATGTAGGTCTCCACGTGGGTTTCCCAACTGTAATGCTCGCGCACCCGCTGGATGCCTTTCTTGGACATTCGCCGCCAGGTGTCCTCCTCGATCAACAGCCGCTTCAGTGAAGCCTGAATCGCCGCCGTGTCGCGCGGATCCACCAACAGTCCATTGTCGCAGTTGCGCACGATCTCCGGGGGGCCCCCCTCGTTGGTGGCCACCACCGGACACCCGCAGGCACTGGCCTCCAGAATCGTCAGGCCGAACGGTTCCGTCAGGGCGATGTTCACAAACACCCCCTTCTTCTGCGCACACAAGCGGTACATCGCCGGCACATCCGTCGCCGTGTCATGCTTCTTCGGAATCGCAATGCGGCCGTAGAGGTTGTAGCGGTCCATTTGCAGAAGGATGTCCGTAAGCACCTCCTTCTCCCCCGGCGGCATCGTGCTGATGTCACTGCGAATGCCCGCGAACACAATCAGGTTTGCCAGATGCTGCAATTCCGGGTCGGTGCCGTAGGCCCGGATGAGCCCGTCGATGTTCTTCTTCCGATCAGGCCGGCAGATCGCCAGGATCGGGGGACGATCGGGATGGGTGAGAAACTTCTCGAGGTTCTCGCCCACCTCGTAGAGGGCCTGCCGCTGCGCGATGCTCATGTCCGCGCCGGGCACCAGGTCGTCGTAATAGGGAAAGTAACGATCGAAATTCAGGCCGGGCGGGATCACGTGGAACTCCGCCAGGGAATGACTGGGGTAACCGCCGTAGCTGCGCACCTCGAGGTCCGTGGAGGTCACGATGAACTCCGCATTGGCCAGGGCGCTGTTCTCGGCGGCAAACCGCTGTTCAAATGCGAACCGCCGCATCGCCTCCTCCCGGGCCATTCCGGAATCGAGCAGTTTCTCGAGCTTCTGCCGGCCCAGACTGTGACCGGTATGGGCGAAGGGCACGTTCAGGAACGACGACAGTTCCGTGGCCACATAGGCGGCGTCACCGTAGTGCGAGTGAATCCAGTCGGGCAGAATGCCGTGGGTCTTGCTGTGATGGACCGCATGGGTGACGAATTCGTCGAGATGCGGCCAGAGCTGCTCCTTCGGCAGGTACTTCTTGCCCCCGCACCAGACCCGGCGGATGTCGAACTTGTCCGTGACCGTTTCCACCGGCCGGGCGTAATCAGGACCCGTGGCAGGGTCGTCCATGCGCCGGGTGAAGAGATGAACCTGGGTCACTTCGGGGCGTTCGCTTAACGCCCGGGCAAGTTCCATCACGTAGATGATCTGCCCCCCGTTGTCGGCGTCGCGCCCGATCTCAAGGTCCCTTCCCCGGAACAGGCCGTGCAGGCTGTATAGGTGAATCCTCATGCGGTTCGTTGCGCTGCGGCCGGCGGACTGCACCAACCACGTCGGCGGCCACTATAACCGATTGACCCCGACCCGACAGGAAAAAGCCCCGGACGCTGCCGGGTTCCGGGTGGACGCCGGCTTTCCTCCCCGGGTAGCATGGGCGGTGCAGCCGGGGTCGCCCGCGATATCCGCAGGCTGCGAATCACCCGGATGTCCCCCGATCCATCCATGGTCACCGGCCCAGGGAAGCCTGCTTCGCTTCCCGGGATGCGGGTATTCACGTTGCTCGCGGCACTGCAGGGGGCCGTGCTGGCCTGGCCCCATTCCAACGAGAACGCCGGGGTCCCCTCCATGCAGGTCCTGCAGGTCGATGAACCCTTGACCGTCGACGGCGTTCTGGACGAACCCTTCTGGCAACGATGCGAGGTCGGCGCCGGACTGATTGACACGCGGACCCACCAACCCGCCGCCGACCAGACCCGGATTCGCTATGCCCTGACGAAGAAGTTTCTCTACGTGGCGGTGGAGTGCCTCGACAGCGACATGTCGCAGATCCACGCCACCGAACAGCGGGAGGACCGGTCCTTCGTCGGCGACGACTTCGTGGAGGTGCACCTGGACCCGCCGCACAGCCATCGCGGCAAGTACGCGTTCTTCAGCAACCCGCTGGGCACCCGGGCCGACGCCAATGAGGGACCCTCCGGCCAGTTCAACTACGGTTGGTCGGCGGATTGGGACTGCGCCGCAACCCTGGGGCCGGATCGTTGGACCTTCGAGATGCGGATCCCGCTGAAGGTGCTGAATTACTTCCGCAAGGACGGCCAGACCTGGGGCATGAACATCACCCGCGTCCAGCGGCGCAACGACGTCACCAGCTTCTGGAGCTACAGCCCCACCGACATGTACAAGCCCCGCCATTTCGGGCATCTCACCGGGATGAACCTTGCGGAGGCGGAATTTGACCGGAACTGGGAGGTCACACCGTATGTCAGTGGCCGCGCGGACTTCAACGGCGAAACGGAATACGAGCCCAGCGCCGGAATCGACGTCAGCACCCGCATCACCCCGGCCATCACGGCCGCCCTGACCATCAACCCGGACTTCGGCCAGATCGAGGCCGATGATGACACCATCGAGCTCCGCGACACCGAGCGGTTCCTGCCGGAGAAACGCCTGTTCTTTCGTGAAGGCGAGGAACTCGTCCGCATGCCCCACCGACTCTACTACAGCCGGCGATTCACGGACATCGACGCCGGGTTGAAGTCCAGCGGCCTCCTGCCGGGCTACTCCTTCTTCTTTCAAAACCTGCAAAGTGACCTGGCCCACGACGGCACGTTTCACGGCAACTCCACCGTGATCCACGTCAACCAGAACGTCCGGGAACGTTCCTACGTCGGTTACTACGGCGCCTTCTCCGCCCTCGATGAAGGGCACTCGGTCGTGGGCAGCGCGGACGGCTACTTCTTCCTCAGCGACGCCTGGCGGATGCGGTTTCAGGGATCGGTGGCGGATGAGCAATGGTCGCCTGCCGCGCTCAATACCAAGGATTCCACCGACTTCCTCGGCCACGCCGCCCTGATCTACGACCTGTATCCCTGGTCCTTCGCCCTTTCCGGCAACGCCATCACCGAGGAGTTCAACCCGTTGCTGGGATACATTCCGCGGCAGGACATTTTCGGCCCCACCTTCGAGGCGGATTATCATCACACCTCGGGCGACCGCTGGTACAAGGATCTGACGGTCGGCTACGACGTCGCCTACTACGTGGATCACGCGGCGGCCAACAACCTCCACGACCACGCCGTCTCCCTCGGGACGATTCTGAGAAACGACCTCGGCCTCGGCGTCCGTCATGCCCGGGACTACCATCGGCCCTATCACAACCACCGCACCGCCTTCGGCGTGGACCTGTGGGCCTCCGACTACTTCAAGGCGGTCAACCTCGACTACGCCCTCGGCGAGTTCGAGGAGACCGACTACCACGAGGCGGCGTTCGGCAAGCGGATCAAGTTCTGGGAGAAACTGCCGATCCGCGAGGAACTCGTTGTCCGCTTCGAGGACCGCCCGGCGGGCGACCGGGAGACCGTCTGGCTGAATCGGGTGGTGTTCGACCTCTATCTGCGCTCGAACATGTGGGTGAAGAGCTCGATCCAGATGCGGTCGGAAAGCCTCCACAACTACAGCATCATCTACGGCTGGGAATTCCGGCATCGCGCCTGGTTCTACCTTGCCTTCAACGACGTGGAGGACACCACCGAAGCCAGCGGCCGCAGTTTGTTCGCCAAGGTGGCCTACACCTTCTGACGTCGCCCCTGGTGGCGCCCGGCCGGAAACGCAGACACCTGGGGGGGGCCAGGCGGGGAGGCACGGCGAGCCGTCGGGTGCCTACTGCAGCAGTCGCACCCGGTAGAACACCCCGTCGGCTTCCGTCACGGGCAGCCCCGGATAGTCCATGAAGCCGGTGTGGTTGGTGACCGTTTCCCGGATCTGCCACAAGCCACCCATGCCGGTGGCCGTCTGAATCTGCAGCAGCGCGCCGGGATCGGACTGGATGTCCATGTGAAATCGCCCGTCGCTCCCAATGCGGGCGTTGCCCAGGACCGGCGGTCCGGCGTCGTCGATGCGCAACACTCCCGAGGTGAGCGGTCCCATCGACGCGTTCAGCGCACTGTTCAGCTTCAGCCAGACCGTCCGCGGACCGGTCCGTTGCGGGTTCGCGAGCACCGTGACCACAAAGGGCCGGCTGGTCTGGCCGGGGGCGAAGACCAGGGTGTCGCTGACCGCGATGTAATCCACCCCCGGAACCGCGGTACCGCCTTCGAGCGTGGCGTGGTTCACCAGAATGGTCTCCTGGCCCGGCTTCGAGAGCGTCACGTGGATCTCCGCAGCCCCGGCCCCCGCGCGGAAGACGTATTCCGCGGCGCTCAGGTTCACCGTGGGGGGATCGTTGTCCTCGATGATCAGCACCGATTCCTGGGGAGTAATCAGCACCGCGTTGGTGGGCGCGGTGAGGTGGAGGAGCACTGAACGGTCCCCCTGATCCAGGCCATTGTCGATCAACGGCACACTGAAGCTGGCAAGGGTCTGGTTCGGCGCGAAGTCCAGGCGACCCTGTACCGGGGTGTAATCCACCCCGGCCGAGGCGGTGCCGTCCGTGGTGTGATAGCCCACCGAAACCGGTTGCCCCGAGGGTGACTCCAGAACCACGGGAATCACCGCGTTGCCCGCCCCTTCGTTGACGCGTTGTTCCGCCTGCTGAAACCGGACCAGCGCCGGATCGTCGTCGAGAATGGTGACGACGAGCGGTGCCCCGGCAACGCAGTTGGTGGCATCGCTGAGTGTCAGGATGAGGGTGCGGTTCGGTTCCGCCACGGTGTTCGCCAGAATGGTGAGATCGAACTCCGCCTTCGTGAACCCCTTGGGGTACTCCAGCACCTGGTTGACCGGCACGTAGTGCACCGACGGTTGCGCCGTGCCCCCCGTGGTGGCGCAACGCAGGGTCGCCTTGCGGCCGAAGGGGGTGCTCAGCCAGACGGGGACCTTCAGCGTGCCGACCGACTCCAGCACATTGGTGGCATTGAACTCGAAGTCCGCCAACGGCGGCGGGGTGTCATCGAGTTCGATGCCATCGCTGGCAATCGCCGATTCGTTGAACATCGCGTCGCGGAACTGCGCCCCGACGGTCTTCGGGCCGATTCCCTGGCTGAGAGACCAGGAATACTCCGGCGCGAAGGCGGTCCAGTCGCTCCACTCTTCAGCCTCGTTGCGCAGGCGCATCTGCGCCACCGAACCGCTGTTGTCCGACGCGGTCAGGGTCAGCAGGACGACGCGGTTCGTCGCCAGGGTGTCCCCTCCATTGATCACCACAGTACCCACCGGCGGTTCCACATCGGTCATGATGTTGGTGGCGAAGCTGGCACTGCCACGGGGATTCGAGACCACCAGGCCCGCAGTGAAATTGCCCAGGCTGGCGTACGTGTGGCCCGCCGTCCGCAGCAGGCTGACGCCGCCGTCGCCGTAATTCCACAACCACGCCGCCCCGCCCACGGACATGTCCATGAACCGCACGCGATGCGGTGCGGCGGCACGGTTGGTGGACACCGTGAAGAAGGCGATGGGCGGGGTGGGGCTGTTTGTCCAGGCGCTGGAAACCGGGTTGTATCCCCGCGTGACGGTGCCTCCGACCACCGACCAGGTCACCACGCCGTTGGTGATCGCCAGGTTGCTCGGGTAGCCGAGGAGAGCCGCCTCCGGCATCCACGCCTGGGATCGTGGGTCATAGACGCGACAGAACACCGTGTTGCCCACACCCCACGCCACCACGCCTCCTCCGCTGCGCAGGGACGCGGTGGAGCCGGTCACCCCCCGGTCGCCCGCCCAGCGCCCCAACAGCGGGTCATACACCGTGTAGTAGACAACCCCACCACTGCTCCAGGACACCACGCCGTCGGTGTTGTTCAAGTCGAGCGTGCTTCCCGCCACCGCCTCCCCGACCCAGACGTGGCGTGACGGATCATAGGCGGCGTAGTAGACCCCGCCTGCCGTGCTCCAGGACACCACCCCCTGTTCGACGCGCAGGTTGTAGGTGGCCGCCGAGGCCTGATCAAATCCCATCCATTGCCCGGTGTCCGCCTCATAAACCCGCCCATGAACCCCCACACCGCTGCTCCAGGCCACGATTCCCCGGTCGTTGCGAAAGTCGAGCCCGCCGCCGGTGGTGGCGTTGAACTCCGCCCAGTTCGTCCGGCCGGGATCGTAGACCCGGCCATAAACGATGCCGCCCGCGCTCCAGGCCACCACGCCCTGGTTGGTGCTGATCAGGCCCGGCGCCGCCGTGAGCGCCGCGCCCCGGATGGTGTCGCCCTGGGCCGGATCGAAGATCGAGTAGGAAACCAGGCCCACCGAATAGCTGGCCTCCGGATCCTGCAACGGTGGTGAATGGTCAAACACCGTGGCCCGCCCCGAAACCCCCAATCCCAGCACGAGCCCCAACAACACTCCCCCCGCCCTGCGGGGCAAACCAGAGGACCCACGAAAGACAGGATACGGACGAAACCCAGGAAGACCGCAGCCGCGGCGACGACACGCTCCGTCCGTCCGCCGGCCCCGGCTCCCGGACAGGTTCCCAAATACTCTGCTCACCGCATTCATCGTTGATTCTGTGTGATCCGCGTGCTTCGTGTCCGACTCCGAGGCTTTCCCGGTCGGCCGGCAAACTCACTCCGCCCCACCCGCCTTGGTGGCGCAGTGAATGCTCATGATCCCGCCCAGCAGGTTTCGTACCTCAACCGAACGGATCGGCAAGGAGTGCAACATCCCGCTGATGCCGGCCTGCGCGGGGTAGTGTTTCAAGGACTCGAGGATGTAGGCGTAGGCCGCCCGGTTGCCACTGACGAAACGCCCGAGCAACGGCACAACTCCCTGCAGGTAAGCGAAGTATACGGCCCGCCAGAAGCCGTTCGACGGCTTGCCGAAATCCAGAATCAAGAGCCGCCCGCCGGGCCGAAGCACCCGGACCATCTCTGCCAGTCCCGCCGGGATACCCGCCAGGTTCCGCAGGCCGTAGCTGATCGTCACGGCGTCGAATGCGTCCGGCTGAAACGGCAGGTTCAGCGCATCGCCCGCGACGAAGGTCACGTTACCACCGTCCGTCACCCGGCGTCGCGCCACCGCGAGCATCGGTTCGCTGAAGTCCAACCCCACCACTTCCGCACCCTGCCGGGCCAGGGCCAGACTGACATCCCCGGTGCCACAGCAGACATCCAGTACCCGGCACCCCGGTCCGGCTCCCGACCACCGGACCAGCCGTCCCTTCCACCAACGGTGCAGGCCGAAGCTCTGCAGGTCGTTCAGCAGGTCATACCGCGGGGCGATGGCTCCGAACAGGTCCCCCACCCTGGCCGCCCGTTTCTCGCCCGGTTGATAATAGCCGCCGCCCATCCGATGCACCTCATCAGGCCCACCGCCACCGCGCCTCACGCCTGGGGCATGTAGGTCGGCGTGATCACCACGTCCGACACCAGCGCCCGGCCCGGCAGGCGAATCAGGGCCACCACCAGTTCACCGAAGTCCTCCGGCTGCAGCATTTTCGCCCGCTGCTCCGGCGGTGGCACAACCGGTCGTTTCTCGAGAATCGGGGTGTTCACCTCCCCCGGATAGATGTTGGTTACCCGCACACCCTCGGCCGCAGCCTCGAAATTGACGAACGACCCGAGCGCCGCCTGCGCAAACTTCGATGCCGAGTACGGGGCACCCGAAAGCGGGAACAGCCGGCGCCCCGCCACGGACACGATGTTGATGATCAACCCATCGCCCCGCGCGCGCATGGCGGGCAGCGCGGTGTGCATGATGTTGAAGGCCCCCCCGGCATTGATCGACACGATCCGGTCAAAGTCCGCCGGGTCCATGTCGGCCAGGGTGCGCTTCAGCACATTCGCCCCCGCGCAATGCACGATGACGTCCGGTTGCACTCCCTCCGTTGTCAGCCACTCAAACAGCGCCACCACCGCGGGGCGATCGGACACATCACAGGCTCGCCAACGAACCGGGGGAGTGGCGGGAATGGACGCGGCTGCCTCCGCGAGGACGGCTTCGCGGCGACCGCAGATCACCACGCTCGCCCCTTCCACCGCCAGACAGCGGGCGATGCCGAGCCCAATCCCGCTTCCGCCGCCGGTTACCAGCACGTTCTTTCCGGACAATTTCATGGTCGCTTGCTTGTTGTCAGTGCGCGCTCCGGTCAAAGCCGACCGGCGCGACGGAACAACAGTAGGACGCCGCACCCCGCCACAGAAGCCGAAACTCCGCCTCCCCGTAGCCGCCGCAATTCAAATTCCCACAGAAGGGAACGAAGAAAACGAAGCGAGGCAAGGCCTTCGGAGCTCCCCGGCGGACGCGCCACCGTTCCCCTCAACGGGGTCCGGCTCTTGATCTCCCGTGGTGTCTTTCCGTCCCGGCTTTGTGCCCTTCGTTTCCTTCTGTGAGCTCTGATTTCGATTGCGATTACGAGCAGGACCCGCGGGGCGTTCGCTCGGCAGTTCGCGCGTGGAAGGAGGTGGGAAACCGCTACGGTCCGAGACGATCCAAGGCGGGGAACGGGAACTCCGTTGAAGGCCGACGGGCCGAACGCATCAGCGCATCGATGCGTGCCACGACATCCGGGTGGTCCGCCGACACATCGCGGGTTTCGGACCGGTCCAGGGCCAGGTCATAGAGTTGGATGTGATAGTCGGGCGACTGGCCTTCCTGGGTGGGGACGAGGTTCTGCCGAATCCCCTTCCACTCCCCCAGCCAGAGCGCCTGTTGCCCGCCGTAATCAGGGAATTCCCGATACAGAAACGGCCGCGCAACCTGGCGCTCCCCCCGGAGCAACGGGGCGAAACTGATCCCATCGACCGTCGCGGGAATCGCCGCCTTGAACCCCGCCAGGTCGAGCAGCGTGGGCAGCCAGTCCTCGAAACCGCACAACCGGTCCTCGACCCGGCCGCCTGCGATGCTCCCCTTCCACCGAACGATCAGCGGCACGCGGACGCCTCCCTCGTAGAGCGACCCCTTCAAGCCGCGCATGCCGGAGGCGGAGTGGAAGAACTCCGAATCCGAGCCCCCCAAACGGTCGTAGGTGGGGCCGTTGTCCGAGGTAAAGACGAAGATCGTCTGTTCCTCCAATCCCAATTCCCGGACCAACGCCACCAACCGGCCCACTTCGCGGTCCATCCGGGTCACCATCGCGGCATACGCCGCCCGGGGGGCAAAGTGCGGCAGGTAGGCGTGGCCGCCGGGATAAGGCGGGTCCGGCCATTGGCCAAGGTATTCCTGCAGGGAATCGTCCGGCACCTGCAACGCCAGATGCGGGACCGTGGTGGGCAGGTAGAGGTAGAAGGGTTGATCCCGGTGTTCGCGCACGAAGCGCCGGGCCTCCCGGCCGATCAGGTCGGGGGCGTAATCCGTCCCCTGAAACCCCCGATAGCTCTCCGGCGAATTCGGGTCGGCATCGTCGGGCAGTTTCTGATACGGGGAGAATGCCGGATTGTTCAGCTCGACCCGGCGATCATCGTCCCACAGGTAGGTCGGGTAGAAGTTGTGGGCGTGGCGCTGGCAGTTGTAGCCGTAGAAATGGTCGAACCCCTGTTTGAGCGGATCGCCCGCGGAACCGGGTGGACCCAGCCCCCACTTGCCCATTGCCGCCGTGGCGTAACCCTGCTGCTGCAGCACCCGCGCCACGGTGATCGTCCCGGCCGGGATGGGTTTCTGGCCCTCCGGTTGGACCTCGGAATTGTCGCGAATCCACGCGTGGCCGGGATTCATGCCGGTCATCAAAACGCAGCGCGAGGGGGCACACACCGCGTTCCCGGCATAATGTCGGGTAAAGCGCACCCCCGCCTGCGCCAGCTCGTCAAGATGCGGTGTGCGGATCTTCTCCTGCCCGTAACAGCCAAGTTCCCCATACCCGAGATCGTCGGCCATGATGAAGATGATGTTGGGTGGGCGCGGCTCGGAGGCGGCCGCCGTGGCAGCACCCATCCAGCACAAACGCAACACCGTGGCAAGGACCACCGCGAACCTCGCCAGGCCACCACGGTACCGTCGCAGATCAATGCGAGCTGACATGCCCGGCTTCTACCACGCCCCCGCCCAAGCGCCAATGCCCAAGCCGCCGAAGCCCCGCCCTGCCGGGGTGAAACGGATCCCGGGTGAACCTCTCACCGTCGAAAACCGGCCATCCCGCCGGGAATGTCCAACCCCTTCGGCGCCGCCGAAAAATGCAGCCCGGGCCGCCTCACCTGTGGCATAGTGGGCGCGTCATTTGAATCAAATCTCCGACGACGATGCCGCTTTACGAATATGAACTGATCGACGGGGACTGCGTGGTTTGTGGCGGGAAGTTCACCCTGCGCCGCCCCCTCAGTGCCAAACCGCTGACCCACTGCCCGGCCTGTCGGAAGCCGGTCCGCAAGGTGTTCTCGGCCTTCAACACGCCCACCATCAGCAAGCCTCTGTCCATCAGCGACGCCAAGAAGGCGGGATTCACCGTGCTGAAACGGCTGGGCAAGGGGGAATACGAGCGGCAGTAGGCCCTGCCTTTTGACTGGCGGCATCGGGATTCTTGGAGCATTTTCACTGCACTCATGGCCGGTTTGGACAAGATCAAAGATGTGTTGCACCGGGCGGGCCGCCGGCGTCGCTGGCAACGGGCCTGGCGTGGGCTCTGGCACGGACTTCTGGTGGGCGGCGGGCTCTGGCTCCTGGTGCTCGGTTTGTTCAAGGTGCTGCCCCTGCCGATGGGTACCACGCTCGGCTGGGGCGGGCTCGCCTGCGCCCTCGCCCCGCTGATCGGGTTCGTCTACGGATGGAGCCGACCCGAACGCCCCCTGGCCACGGCACGCTGGCTGGACCTCGCAAAGGGCTTCCAGGAACGGGTGAGCACCGCGGTCGAGTTGGACAACGGGAAGAACGGCGGGCCGTGGGCGGAGTTGGTGGTGGAGGACGCCGCCCGCCGGCTCGATGAAGTCAACGTCCGCGCCCTCCTGCCCTTCCATGTCCCGCAAATCTGGAAGCCCGTTCTGCTGGTCCTGGTCCTCGGGGCCGGTCTGGGATTCGTCCCCGAATACCGCAGCAAGGCGCACCTGCAGCAGGAACGCGAGCAGGCCGCGGTGGAGGAAGCCGGGCAGCGCCTGGCCGAGATTGCGCGGCGCACCCTGGACAAGCGCACGCCGGAACTCGACTCCACCCGAAAGTCGCTGGAAGCCGTCGAGGAACTCGGCAAGGAAATGGCGCAACGCCCCCGCACGCGCGACGAGACCCTCCGGGACCTCGCGAAACTCACCGAGCAGGTGGACCAGGACCTCCAGGAAATGGCCCGGAAACCGGGGGTGCGCTCGCTCGAGAAGACCGCCCGATCCGGGTCCTCCGATTCCCCCGCGTCGGCCGATGAACTCCAGAAACGCCTCGACGCGCTGCAGAAGCAGATGAACGGCAAATCCCCCGAACCGGATGCGCTGGAGAAGCTGGCGGACGCCTTGCGCCAGGCGCAAAAGGCGGCCTCGGCAATGGGACAGAACTCCGACGGCATGGAGGGGGCCAAGGCCGAATTGGCGAAGTCCCTGGCGGAGATGGCGCAACAGGCCGCCAACCTCGGGGCCGCCGTGCCCAACCTGGAACAGGCGTTGGAAGCGTTGCAGGCCGGCCAGATCGACCAGATGCTCAAGAACCTGGACCTCGCCTCGGAGGACCTGCAGCAGGCGCTGAACATGGCAAAGGCCATCCAGCAGATGCAGCAACAGCAGGCCGCCATGGGCAAGAACCTCAAGGAACAACTCGAACGCGGCCAGGCCGCCGCCGCCGCCGCGCGCCTCCGGGACATGGCCCGCAAAGCGCAATCCGGTCAGAGCACCCCTGAGGAGTTGCAGCAGATGATGCAGGAACTCTCCGAAGCCCTCGGTCCGGCCGGTCAATACGGCGAGGTGAAAGACCTGCTCCAGAAGGGACTGGAGCAAATGCAGTCCGGCCAATCCGCCGGCGCCGCCCAGTCCATGAAGGACGCCGCCAAGATGCTCGAGGACATGATGCAGCAGATGGCGGATGCCCAGAGCCTGCAGGCGGCAATGTCCGCCCTGCAGAAAGCCCAGATGTGCGTCGGCAACTGCCAGGGCTGGGGCACGTGCCAGGGCAACAAGATCGGCTTCAACCCCAACGGCCGTAAACCGTCGCGCGGCGTGGGCACCTGGGGCGACGATTCCCTGACCATGGCCCCGCAGAACAACGGTCTCTGGGACAACTCCGGCGTTGAGCGGCCCGACATGGACCCGCGCGGCCACACCGAACGCGAAACCGACCTCAGCGAGGACCTGTCCCCGACCCGTCTCAAGGGACAGTTCAACCCCGGCGGCCCGATGCCCAGCATCACGCTCAAGGGCGTCAGTATCAAGGGACAGAGCCGGGTCGCGCTACAGGAGGCCATGGCCACCGCCCAAAGCGAGGCCCAGGCCGCCCTCAGCGAGGAGGTCATTCCCCGCGCCTACCAGGGCGCCGTCCGGGATTACTTCGACGATTTCAAGGAGTAGCGGGAATGGAGCGGGGGTGTGAACGGCCAGGCGCCTTCAGACCGTCAGGTGGGCTCGTTGAAGCCTCAGCAGCAGTTCTCAGCCGGACCCGTGCAGTGGAGGGCACCACGAAATACACGAAACACACGAACACTCGGAGAGAGAGCCTTATCGTAGCCTCGTCTCCGAAAGCATCACCCGGTGATCGGGACGCCTTCTCAAAACGGCTGGCGCCTGCTCAGGCCATCGCCCGCCCTTTCTTTCGTGTGCTTCGTGTATTTCGTGGTTCTACTGAGTCGTCACTGCTGATCCTCCCCACGGAAGTACGGCTGGCCCAGAGAACCCAGCCGCGCTCCGCAAAAGAGGAGTTCTGAAAGCTCGACGTGCCCGGCTCCCCACGACAGTCTCACCCGCACAACGACTTTTCCATGAGCACTGAGCAACAAATCCAGTCCTTCCGCGACAGCTACACGGCCCTGCGGACCGAGGTCGGCAAGGTGATTGTCGGCCACGACCCCATCGTCGAGGCGACGTTGATTGCCCTGTTCGCCGGCGGTCACGTCCTGTTGGAAGGCGTTCCCGGGCTCGGCAAGACGCTGCTGGTACGCACGCTGGGGGAGGTGTTCGACCTCTCATTCAGCCGCATCCAGTTCACCCCGGACCTGATGCCCGCGGACATCGTCGGCACGAACCTGGTCATGGAAACCCCCGAAGGCCGGCGCGCCTTCGAGTTCCAGCACGGCCCGGTGTTTGCCCACCTCGTCCTGGCGGACGAAATCAACCGGGCCACGCCAAAGACCCAGTCCGCCATGCTCGAGGCGATGCAGGAACACAGCGTCACAGCGGGCGGCGAGATGCGCCGGTTGGAGGAACCGTTTTTCGTGCTGGCAACCCAGAACCCCATCGATCAGGAAGGCACCTATCCCCTGCCCGAGGCGCAGTTGGACCGGTTCTTCTTCAAGCTGGTGGTCGGCTACCCGAACGCCGCCGAGTTGTCGGAAGTCCTCAACCGCACCACCGCCACCTCCACCCCGAAGGCCGGCCAGGTGGTGACCCGTGAGAAGCTGCTGGAACTTCAGAAACTCGTGCGCGAAGTGCCGGTGGCTTCCCACGTGCAGGACTATGTCGTGCGGCTGATCCTGGCCACGCATCCGGGCACCGAGACAGCCGCGGACGTCGCCACCCAGTTCCTGCGGTTTGGCAGCAGCCCGCGCGGCGCCCAGACATTGATCCTGGCCGCGAAGGTGCGGGCGCTCGCGCACGGCCGCGTCAACGTCAGCTTCGAGGATGTCCAGACCCTCGCCCTGCCCGCGTTGCGTCACCGCTTGATCCGCAACTTCGAGGCGGAGGCCGAAGCGGTCACCACCGACCACATCATCGAGAAGATCCTGGAAGGGGTGCCGAAGACGGCGGAGAAGGTGGAGGCGTAAGGCCGACGCGCCATGCCTGAAGCCCTCCTCAGCCCCCAGCTCCTGCGCCGGCTCGAACAGTTCGAACTGCTCGCCACCCGTCGCGCCCGCAGCTCCCTGAAGGGCGAACGCCGGAGCCGCGCCCGCGGGTTGTCCGTCGAGTTCGCCGACCACCGAAACTACGTCGCCGGCGATGACCTTCGTTATCTCGACTGGAATCTGTTCGGCCGCCTCGACCGGTTGTTCCTCAAGCTCTATGAGGAGGAACGCGAACTGCCGGTGCGCGTGTTCCTGGACGCCAGTGAGTCGATGACCTTCGGCGAACCGGCGAAATTCGGGTTCGCCGTGCAGGTCGCCGCCGCCATCGGTTACGTGGCCCTGTGCGGCTTTGATCGGGTGTCCGTCACGGTTTTCCCGAATCCGCAGGATCAACCGTCCGAAAGCGCCGCCCGCGCGGCCCTTCGCTCGGTCCGGGGCCGGCAATCGGCCATGACCTTCTTCAAGCACCTGTCCGAACTGCGCGCCGGCGGTCCGGCCGATTTCAACGAGTCCTTGCGCCGCGGCGCCGTGGAGGCGCGACAGGCCGGCATGGCGGTGGTGTTGAGCGATTTTCTCGATCCCGCCGGGTATGAGCCGGGGCTGCGCTCGCTGCTGGGCCGCGGGTTTCAGGTCACCGCCATCCAGGTGCTGGCGCCGGAGGAGCTTGAGCCCAGGACCTTCGGGGACCTGCGGTTGGTGGATTCCGAGACCGGCGGCACGCAGGAGGTGACGTTCGGCCGGTTCCGCCTCGCCGCCTACCAGCGCACCGTGCGCAACTACTGTCAACGCCTGCGGGAATTCTGCACGGCACGCGGCATCACCCATTTCCTGGCCGGCTCCGGCACGCCCATCGAGGACCTGCTCCTGCGCCAGCTTCGCCAGGCGGAGGTGTGGGGTTAGCCGTGAAGACGAGGATGGAAGATCGAGGATGGAAGATGGAGGGTGCGGTGCCCGCAACATTCCGGCATGCGGAATGCTGGCTGAGACCGGCGACAAGAAAGATGGAAGATAGAGCATGGAGGATAGAGGATGGGGGTCATTCGAAGCTTCCGGGATTTGAAGGTGTATCAGGAGGTACTGGTGGAATCGAAGCACCTCTTCGAGATCAGCAGGAGGTTCCCAGCCGAGGAACGTTTTTCACTCACCGATCAAATCCGGCGCTCGTCACGCGCGGTCAACGCCATGATTGCCGAGGCATGGGCGCGAAGAGGTTACCCAGCGGTTTTTCGGCACAAACTCAGCGAGGCCTTGGGCGAAGCGAACGAGACGCAAGCATGGCTGGACCACGCCAGGGAGGCAGGCTACTTGAACGAAACTGCTCACCGCGAACTCGATGCCGGTTGGCAATCCGTGGGCGGGAGGTTGCGGCGCATGATCGATCGCGCCGACACCTTCTGCCCAAAGTCCGAGGATTAACGGCCCCCTTCCATCCTCCATCCTCCATCCTCCATCTTCGCGTCCTCAACGCCATCGTCCATCCACCATCCTCCATCTTCGCGTCCTTAACGCCATCCTCCATCCTCGCAGCTTGAACTTCCTCGCTCCAACCGCCTTCGCCTTCGCCGCCGCCCTGCCGGTGGTGGTGGTGTTTTACCTGCTCAAACGCAAGCGGGTGGTGAAACTCGTTCCGAGCACCCTGCTCTGGCAGAAGTTCCTCGCCGAAACCCAGGCCAGTGCACCCTTCCAGAAGCTGCGCCACAACTGGCTGCTCATTCTGCAACTGCTCCTCCTGGCGTTCATCGTCTTCGCCCTTTCCCGCCCCTATTTCACCGGCGAAATCCAGACCGGCGGATTGCAGGTGGTCATCCTCGACGCCTCCGCCTCGATGCAGAGCACCGACATCAAACCGTCGCGTTTCGAGCAGGCCCGCACCGAGGCCCTGGCGCTCGTGGACGGCATGGGGGATCACGACCAGATGGCGGTGTTGCTGACCGGCGCCGGCACCGAGGTCAAGCAATCCCCCACCAGCAACAAGACCGCCCTGCGCCGGGCCCTGCGTTCGTGTGCCGTCACCGATGCCCCGGGCCGGATGATTGAGGCCCTGCGCCTCGCCCAATCCCTCACCCGCGACCGGACGGACGCCTCCATTCACCTGCTCAGCGACGGCGCGTTGACCGGCCTGGACGAATTCGAGAACGAGGGCCTCAACCTGGTCTATCACCGCGTTGGCGAGGATGCGGACAACCGTGGCATCGTGGCGATGGACGTTCGTTCGCACCCGGAAGATCCGACCCGTCAGGCGGTGTTCGCCACCGTGATGAACGTCTCCACGAACGCCGCCAGCGCCCGTCTGGAACTGCTCTTCGCAGGCCGGATGCTCGAAAGCCGCACAGTCAGTTTCGGCCCCCGCGAGAGCGTTTCCCAGGTCTTCGGCGTGGAGCAGCAGCAGGACGGTGTCTATGAACTGCGGGTCGCAAGCGAGGACGAACTGGCCGCCGACAATGCCGCGTGGGTCATGGCCCGGCTGCCCCAACCCGCCAGGGTCCTGCTGGTCACCGGCGGCAACCGCTTTCTCGAGAAGGCCATCGCCACCCAGCCCCGCGTCGAACTCAGTGTCACCGCCACCCTGACGGAAGATCCCACGACCTTCGACATCACCATCCTCGACAACGTCGCCCCGGCGGTCTGGCCCACGGGCAATGTCCTCGCCTTTCGCAGCGCGCCCACCAACTGGGTGGAGGTCGCCGGCACCCTCGAGGGCCCCGGCATCGTGGATTGGAAGAACACCCATCCCCTGCTCCGGTTTATCAACCTCGACAACGTCGCCATCGGGGAGGCGCTCCAGGTCCACGCCGCCCCCTGGGCCATCCCCCTGGTGGAATCCGCCTCGAGTCCCCTCATGCTCGCCGGCGAACTCGATCAGCGCCGCATCGTCTGGGTCGCTTTCGATCCGCTGCAGAGCACCTGGCCGTTGCGGGTGTCCTTCCCCATCTTCATCGCCAACGCCATCGAGTGGTTGAATCCCGCGGCGCGCGAGTCCGAACAGTTCAAGTTTCAACCCGGTTCGCCCCTCCGCCTGACGGTTCCACCCGGGATCACCGCGGTCACGGTGACCCCGCCCGAGGCCGCGGCAGAAACGCTTCCCCTGCCCGCCGGCAGCCGGGAGTTCGTCTTCGGCAACACCCCCCACCGCGGCGTCTACCAACTGCAGGCCGGCACGAACACCACCTTCTACTGCGCCAACCTCCTCGACCCGCGCGAAACCGACATCACCCCGCAGGCGGAAATTGCCCTCGGCCGGTACGCCCGCGCCGAGGCCACCCTGGCCCAGGCCGCCAATCTCGAACTCTGGCGCTGGATCGCCGCCATCGGCCTCGCCATCCTGATGTTCGAGTGGTGGTGGTATCACAAACGCACCGCATGAAGGTCGGACTGTAACGCGTCGTTGGAAACGAACATGACACGGATTTCAGGCATGACACGGATTGGGCTGGATCAGCGGAGGGCGGGTCCCGGAGCGGACGCGGTTCGCCCTGAGGATCGGCCTGGCTCGCCCGTCGGTGACCTCGCCGACAGCGCCGAGAACCGGCCCTTTCCCTCCCTCTTGGCGTCGTTGGCGTGTTGTTTCGCGGGTCAGCTCGCTGCACGAATGCCGGTTGTCCTGGCGCCCGTGTTGCTGCTCGCCATGTGCCTCGTCGGCTGCACCGGCGGCTCCAGGCCGGACGTCGTCGTCTACGCCGCCCAGGACCGCGTCTATGCCGAACCGCTGCTCCGTCAGTTCGAAACCGACACCGGCCTCAAAGTCGCCGCCCTCTACGACAGCGAAGCCGTCAAGACCGTCGGGCTCGCCAACCGGCTGCTGGCCGAACGCGAACATCCGGTCGCCGACGTCTTCTGGGGCAACGAGGAATTCCGCACCCGGCAGCTGGCGGCCCAGCAGGTCTTTCTTCCCACCAACGGTTGGTTCGCCTTCGGGTGGCGCAGCCGGCGCGTCATGATCAACACCAACCAGGTCGATCTCGCCGACGCCCCGAAATCCCTGCTCGAACTGACCAACGCCGTCTGGCGCGGCCACGTCGCCCTCGCCTATCCCCTGTTCGGCACCACCGCGACCCACTTCGCCGCGCTTCGCCAGCATTGGGGCGACGAGCCATGGACCGCCTGGTGCCGCGGCCTGCGCGCCAACGACGCGTTCATCGTGGATGGCAATTCCGTCGTCGCCCGCATGGTGGCGCGGGGGGAAGCCTGGATCGGCCTGACGGACTCCGACGATTTCCAGGTTGTCGCCGGCGAACACGCAACGGTCGCGGAACTTCCCTTGAACGACGAATCCCTGCTCATCCCCAACACCGTCGGCATCGTGCGCAACGGCCCGCATCCGGACGCCGCCCGGCGGTTGGCGGAATACTTGTCCGGCCCCAACGTGGCGAGGGCTCTGGTGGAGGCGGGTGCCCTGGAAGGTGCCGACCTGGACAACGCCCCGGCCCGCGGTTTGCAGCCCGACTGGGCGGAACTGCTGGCAAACCTGGAAGACACCACCCGCCGGCTGAGCGGGTTGTTCGTCCGATGACCCGATGAGCTGGACGCTGCTCCAAAACAGTCTGTGGCTGGGCCTGCTGACCACCGGGTTGGCAACCCTCCTCGGGCTGGGCGTGGCGCTGGCAGCGGCCGGGCTGTCCTCCCCCCGCCGGCTCCTGATCCTGATCGCGGCGGGCACCGTCCTTGCCCTGCCACCGTTTCTCGTGACGAATTGCTGGATGGCCCTGCTCGGTCACGCCGGCATCCTCCGTCCCTGGGTGCCCTTCTCGCTCTACTCGTTTGGCGGTGCCGTCCTGCTGCTTTCCCTGATGCTTTGGCCCGTGGTCGCCATCACCACCCTGGCCGCCTGGAAACGTCTCGACGCTCCGCTGCTGGAGGCCGAACCGGCTCTGGGCGGGTTGGCATTGTTCCGCCACCTGTTGCTTCCCGCCGCCCGGCCGGTCCTGGCACCCGCGTGCGCCCTCACCTTTGTGCTCGCGCTGAACCAGTTCAGCGTGCCGGTGCTCCTTCAGGTCCACGTGCTTCCCGCGGAGGTCTGGCTGCGCTTCAACACCCACCTGGACGCCCCCGGCGCCTTCCTGGCCGGCCTTCCCCTGATCCTCGCCCCGCTGGGCCTCCTGCTCTGGCTCTGGCGAAGGGAGGTGGAATGGCCGCGCACCGAAGGCACCGCCTCCGGTTCCCTGCTCCGAACCCGGTTGGGCACGCTCTGGCACGTGGCCTCTGGATCCCTCTGTTTCACTCTGGGACTGTCCCTGCTCCTGCCGTTGGGTCATCTGCTCGTCGATCCGGAAACCTGGAAGTCCCTCGGCGCCGCCCTCGCCACCGGCAAGTCCGCCGCCATCGCTTCCCTCCAATACTCCCTGCTGGCCGCCACGTTCGTGATCCTGGCCGGCACCCTGGCCCGCCACCTGCGACTCGCCCGCTCCACCTGGCTCACCCTGCTCACCCCCGGCATCCTCCTCGGCCTGGTCCTCCTGTTGACCCTCAACCGCCCGCCCTTCCTGGGCTTCGCCCACGGTCCGGGCATCGTGATTCTCGCGTTGACCCTGCGCTATCTCGTGCTGGGATGGGCCGGTGCGCGTCTCGCGGATCAGGCCTGTGACCCCGGCCTCGTCGATGCCGCGCGGATGGAGGGCGCCTCGCGTTGGCAGGTCTGGCGCCTCGCGCGCTGGCCCCAGATGGCGTCGCCCTTGCTGGCCGCATGGTATGTCGTCTTTCTGCTCTGCCTCTGGGATATCGAGACGCTGGTCCTGCTCGCGCCTCCCGGGGGGGAAACGTTGCCGATGGTGATCTTCAACCTCCTCCATTACGGCCACAACGCCCAGGTCAACGCCCTCTGCCTCGGCCTCCTCCTCCTCGCCGCCCTCCCGGTCCTCCTGTGGCTCGGCATTCGTGGACTCCGCTCCCCGGGGCGCCGGCCTCGAAGTGAACGGACCACGAAATACACGAACCACACGAAAACCCGGGAGGACGACCAAACCACAACTGCGTCGCAGAAATCCGTCTGCCACGGGCCGAACGCGTCTTCCTCGCCCCCCGCTCTTCGTACCCGGTTTCTCTTTCGTGTCTTTCGTGTCTTTCGTGGTTCCCCACCAATTCCGTATCGACCGCGTATCTCAGAGGTTGCCGTGCCCGCCCTCGCCTCCCTGCTCCTCCTCAGCTTGGCCACCGGTTGCGGCGAACCCCCTTCCGGCAAACCCGCGACCGAACTCGCCAGCCGGTTCTTCAGTCGCGTCGAGATCGTTGGTACCCGCGGTCGCGGCCCGGGCGAATTCAACAAACCCCGATCCCTCGCCGTCGATGCCGCGGACAACCTCTACGTCTGTGACCTGACCGGGCGCGTCCAAAAGTTCGATCCCCAGGGCAACTTCGTCCTCGAATGGCAGATGCCGGAAACCGACCTCGGGCGCCCGAAAGGCATGGCGTTCGACGCCGACGGCAACCTCATCCTGGTCGAACCGCACTACGCCCGCATCAACCACTTCACCCCGGAGGGCAGACTGGTCCGGCAATGGGGAATCCGCGGCATCGAGGACGGCCAGATCAACTTCCCCCGCGCCGTCGCCGTCAACGCCGCCGGCGAAATCTGGGTCAGCGAATACTCGAAGGCCGAACGCGTCCAGCGCTTCAGCCCCGACGGTTCCCACTGGCGGTTCACCCTCGGCCACGCCGGCGCCGGCCCGGGTGAGTTCAATCGCGCCGAGGGACTCTGCGTGGATGGTGAGGACCGGTTGTATGTTGCGGACTCCTGCAACCACCGCATCCAGGTCTTCTCTCCCGGGGGCGATGGGCTCCGGGTCTACGGACAACCCGGTGAAGGCCCCGGCGAACTGAGCTATCCCTACGACATCCGCGTGGACGACGACGGCACCCAGTTCGTCTGCGAGTTCGGCAACAGTCGCCTCCAGGTCTTCGATGCCGAAGGCCACAGCCTGGAGATCATTGGCGGTCCCGGCGACGCCCCCGGCCGGTTCAACAACCCGTGGAGCCTGGCCATGGATTCCGCCGGCAACCTCTACGTCGCCGACGCCGCCAATCATCGCGTCCAGAAACTCATCCGTCGCCCGGACACCCACGTGCGTCATGCCCGCAACCACACCCCCGCCGTGACGGATCCCATCCTCACCGCCCGCACCGCGCCGCGATGAAATGAACTTCCAGTTCACCCATCCCCTCTGGCTCCTGCTCCTCCCGCTCGCGTTGGGTTGGACGGTCTGGTTGACCTGGCGCAGTGAGGTCGCCGTTGCTTCCTGGCGACGCTGGCTGGCCCTCGCCGTGCGCACCCTCGTGGTCCTCGCCGTCTGTCTCGCCCTCGCCGGGCTCCAATGGCTCAAGCCCCTCGAGGGCATGAACGTCTTCTTCCTCCTCGACCGTTCCGACAGCATCCCCGAGGAACAGCAGGAAGCCGCCCTGCAGGCGGTCAACGACCTGACCCGCGACAAGGAGGACGTCGATCGCGCGGGCGTCATCGTCTTCGGGGACGGTGCCGGGATTGAGATGAATCCCAACCAACGGCTCGAACTCGAGAAGATCCACGCCGTCGTCGGGGCCGGCCGGACCGACATCGCCGGTGCCATCCGCCTCGGCACCGCCGCCTTCCCCGAAATGGGCCAGAAACGCCTCGTGCTCCTCACCGACGGCAACGAAAACGTCGGCGACGCCCTCGGCGCCGTCACCGCCGCCAAAGCCCTGGAGGTCTCCATCGATGTCCTGCCCATGGGGGTGATCCGCAAGGGCGATGTCGCCCTGCAGAAGGTCACCGTCCCCTCCAAGCTCCGCACCGGCCAGCCGTTCGACGTGAACGTGTTCGTCAACGCCGACGCCGAACAGGACGCCACCCTGCGCCTCTATCAAAACGACCGCTTCCTGGGTGAACAGCAGGTCCGCCTTTCGCCCGGCAAGAACCTCTACGGCATCCCGCTCAAACTCGATGAACCCGGCTTCTACGGGTACGACGTGCAGGTGGAGGTCCCCGGCGATCTCGTCCCCCAGAACAACCGCGCCTCCAGCTTCGCCACCGTCCGCGGCGAAACCGAGATCCTCATCGTCTCCTCCGATCCCGCCGCCGACGCCCCGCTCGCCGCCGCCCTTCAGTCCGCCGAACTCAAGGTCTCCCTCACCGGCATCGAAGGCTTCCCCACCACCCTCGCCGAGATGCAGAGCTACGATGCCATCTTCCTCTCGAACATCGCCGCCGGCGACCTCGGCACCGACCTCATGCGCCTGCTCGAAAGCGCCGTTCGCGACTTCGGCGTCGGCCTCGTTTGCGTCGGTGGCGACCAGGCCTATGCGGCCGGGGGCTATCGCGGTACCCCGCTTGAAACCACCCTGCCGGTGGACATGGAGTTGAGCAGCAAGAAGGTCCTGCCCAGCGGCGCCGTCGTCCTCGTCATGCACGGCATGGAGTTCAACAACGGCAACCAGGTCGCCCGCGAATGCGCCCTCGGTGTCCTCGATGCCCTCGGGCCCCAGGACGAAATGGGCGTCGTCCTCTGGGACGGCAACGATCGCTGGCTCTTCCCCCTCTCCGAGGTGGGCGACAAGAAGGAAAAGGGCCGCGCCATCGCCGGCATGAACCAGGGCGACCTGCCGAACTTCCAGAACGTCATGTCCATGGCCTACGCCGGCGACACCCAAAATCCCGGCCTCAAGGATTCCAAGGCCAACCTCCGCCACATGATCGTGTTCAGCGATGGCGACCCCGGCCCGCCCTCCGACGCGTTGATGAACAACATCGTCGATGCCCGGATCACTGTCAGCACCGTCCTGATCTCCGGGCACGCCGGTCCGGACACCATGATCAAGATCGCCGACCAGGGCCGCGGCCGGTTCTACGACGTCACGGATCCCTCCCAACTGCCGCAGATCTTCCTCAAGGAAGCCATGGTCATCCTCAAGTCCGCCATCTTCGAGGAACCCTTTCAACCCGTGATGACCGCTCCCAGCGAAGTCCTCCGCGGCATTTCCGGCGCCGAACTGCCCGTCCTCCAGGGCTACGTCTGCACCACCCCGAAGCCACGGGCAGAAGTGCCGCTCGTCTCCGACAAGGGCGACCCCCTCCTCGCCCACTGGCAATACGGCCTCGGCCGCGCCGTCGCCTTCACCTCCGACGCCCGCGCCCGCTGGGCTCTCGCCTGGCTCGGCTGGCCGAAATACCGGCAGTTCTGGTCCCAGGTCGCCCGCTGGGCCCTCCGCCGGGTTGACCTCGCTGACTTCAACACCGAGGTCTCCGTCGAGGGCGGCGAAGGCATCCTCAGTGTCGAGGCCCTCGATCCCGACCAGAATTACCGCAACTTCCTCGACCTCCAGGCCGTCGTCGTCAATCCCGACGGCGAGAAACAAACCGTCCGACTCGAGCAAACCGGCCCCGGCCGGTACGAGGCCCGGTTCGATACCCGCGACGTCGGCGCCTACCTGATCAACGTCGCCGAAGTCCAGGACGGCCAGGTCGCCGCCTCCCAGGTCGTCGGCGCCAGCGTCAATTACTCCCCGGAATTCAGCGCCTCCACCCCCAACACCAGCCTCCTCCGCCGCATCGCCGAAACCGGCAACGGCAAGGAACTTCCCCCCATCGGTCAGCCCACCCCGGTCAACCCCTTCCGCCACGACCGCTCCCGCACCTTCCAACCCCGCGACCTCTGGGAATGGCTGCTGCAATTCGCCGTCATCGCTTTCGTCCTCGACGTTGGCGTGCGCCGCATCGACATCGACCGCGAGGAATGGCTCAAGGCCACCGCCACGCTCCGTCGGCTCGTCTTTTTCTGGAACCGACCCAAGACGACCGCCAAGACCGACGAATCCCTGGCCTCTCTGCTGTCGCGCCGCGAACAGGTCCGCTCCCGCCACACCCCAAGAGCCGAGCAACCCCGCGCCGAACTCTTCAAACCGCACGAGGAAACGGCCGCCCCACTCCCCGGCGAGAAACCCGCGCCGCCCAAACCGTCCCGAAACGAGGCCGCCCCCGAATCGAAGGTCAAACCGCCGGCCCCGGAGGAAAGCGTCACCTCCCGCCTCCTCGCCGCCAAACGCAAGGCCACCCGCAAACTCGACCAGGACCTGTAGTCGGAACTCCAACTTCAACTCAAATCACTCCGTAGCCGCGGACGTCAGTCCGCGCATTTGTTTCCTTCGGCACTTTGATATGCGCCGACTGCTGTCGGTGACCACGCTGTTTCTCGATCTGGTGCAAGAACCGGCCATCGACATGCGGAAGCACGGACAGCCGGAAGCCGGATCCACACCACAGAAGGAAACGAAGGAAACGAAGGCGGCGAAGCGCTCATGATCCGGCCAATCCGCCGCCACTCCGGCACAAACTCCCCCCCCAATCCGCACAATCCGAAATCCGTGATAATCCGTGCAATCCGTCCCCCCCCATCTCCTATCTCCCATCTTCCCTCTTCCCTCCCCCCTCCCCTATCCCCCATCCAAAGGACTTCGCACCCCCAGCCCCGGCTTCCGCATCACGTGCGTGTAGATCTGCGTCGTGGCGACATCCTTGTGCCCGAGCAACTCCTGCACCGTCCGGATGTCCGTCCCCCGCTCCAGCAATTGTGTGGCAAAACTGTGTCGCAACACATGCGGCGTCACGCGCTTGTCCAACTTCGCCCGTCGTGACGCCTCCCGAATATGATGCTGGAGCACCGCGTCCTGCACATGATGCCGGCGCTGCAGGCCCGACCGCGGGTCCGTGGCGGTTTCCCTTGAAGGCCAGAACCATTGCCACTCCCACTGCTCCCCCGCCCGGGGCCATTTGCGCGCCAACCCCTCCGGCATCCACACCCCGGGCAACTCCTTCAGCCGGTCGGACGCGTGCAACCGTCGCAGCCATTCCCGGTGCGCCCGCAGCCGTTCCTGCAACCGCTCCGGTAACACCGTCACCCGATCCTTGTCCCCCTTCCCCGCCCGCACCACCACCAACCCCCGCTCCAGATCCACGTCCTTGACCCGGAGCCGGAGGAGTTCCTTGAGCCGAATCCCGCTGCCGAACATCAACTCCCCCATCAACCTCGGCGTCCCCTCCATCGCCGCAAACAGCCGGTCACACTCGTCCCGGTTCAGTACCACCGGCACCCGCACCCGGCGACGCGCCCGCACGAAATCACTCAAATCACCCGGCTCGCGGCCCAGCACCTCCCGAAAATGAAAGACCAGCGCGTTCAATGCCTGTTTCTGCGTCGCCGCCGTCAACCGCTCCTCCACCGCCAGCATCGAGAGAAATGACCGGATCTCCTCCGCCCCCGCCCCAGCCAGCGGCCGGTCCCCCAGATAGCGGACAAAACGCCACAACCAGCCGCGGTAGGACTGCTCCGTACGCCAGGCCAGGTGTTTGTTCCGGATGCGGACGATGAGCTCCCGCTCCCATTCCGTCCGACCCAGGTCCGCCCGTCCCAGCGACGGCACCCCCTTGAGCGACGCGCCCCCGGCCTCCCGCCCCTTCCGGAAGTACCAGTTGAGCGCGTCCTTCCATTCCTGCAGCCGAAGCGGCCCCGGCGCGCGCTCCAGATTCGCCAAATTGACGAACTCCCGAGCCAGCGCGACGGTGGCGACGGCGCGCCGCTCCCGGCAGAACCGCACGAAATCCCCCACGGTCTGGCGATAGACCTCACGCAGGCCCGCTGAGAGCGACTCGTCAGCGCTAAGGGCGGCAGGCCAATTCGGAAACGAGACTGTCGACGCACCCCGAAACACCCCGCAACCGGACCCGCCATCGGAATTGACGCCCCTGTGCATTGTTTGGCAAAAGACAAACTCAGTTTGTCCTTTGCCAATTGGGCTGCAAGCCGAAAATGCCCCAATTCTGATTGCCAAACTCCCTGCTTTGCGGCAGGATACGCCGCAATTGAAGCCCGGGATCACAGTCGCCCATTGGCTCTTGAGTCCCGGACAATACATACTGTTCGGCTAAGAAAAAGGATGCAGATACCAACGGAAGATGACTGGTGGGATGACCCCGAGGGCTTTGCTGACCTCGATGTAAGGCACGCTTACGAGATGTTCCACGGCAAGAACCTGGAGGAGGCACTTGCGCTATTCGTTGATCACGCGATGGATCGCGAGGAGGATCTTCTGTTCATGCCCGCGACGTGCCTTCGTTACTACATCCAGGCTTACATCACCTACCTGCGATCAAACGCCAGCAGGGGAGATGCAGATGGGGCGAGTGCATTTATTGGACTCATTGAGGGTCGCTCGGACGACCTACGTGGTTCCGCTCAAGAGTTGATCGACGAGGTTTCGGCTACGCTACTGTATCTTCGAGGCTGCCAGGAGTGGTTCGAAGCCGATCCTGAGATTTATGGAAGCTTCGGCTCGCGGGCGCTCACCGTTCTCGCCAAAATCCAGCCGAACAAGACGCAGTAGCGAACCCTCTCCCGGCGGCACGTTGCGTGCGTCCTCCGCTGCGCTCCGGGGCACGCCCCGCGCCTCTGGTCGGGGTCGCTATGCTTTGGCGTTGGTTGCTGCCATGCGTTTACCACTCGCCATCCTAGTTCTTGCCGTGACTGCACTTGTTGGGTGCCGATCAGCCAGTGACATTGGTTCTGTTCCGCGAGTGTGGGGCTCCCCGCCACCGATCCAGGCAGACGCTGCGCTTACGAAAGCACTGACATTCCTCCGAGATCACAAGCAAGACCTCAGCAGGGGATATGATCTGCGGGCTGGCAGGATGGACGATTACTGGTGGTTTGACTTTCTTCTATTGCCGAGGTCACCGGACTTCGAGATTACCGTGTCGGTTTACGATTCTGGTGATGTTCGGGGCTCTGGCCTCGTGCCACCGAGGAGCACGAGATGAGAAAGACAATGCAAATGCCCAACAAGCCGGATGCAGAGAACCCCGCGATTGCGTCACGGTTAGCAATCGGTCGTCACTGGCGCGGGGTCTCTGATCCTTTTCGTTGGACATCCTAGCACGCGTATGCGCATTTCAGTGTTTCCGACCGTTCTTATGTTCCTGTGCTGCGCTTCGGCGATACGTGCAGACGAGCCGCTTGCGCCACCGTCACGATACGAGGTAAAGAGTTCATCGCATAAATTTGTTGCCACCATCGACCCCAAGTCGGGCGTCCGTGTGAGTGCGGCTGGTTCTTCGCAGGCGCTCTGGACCTCTACGAATTGGTTTCGAGTTGCTTTTCTGGCAGATGATGGTGAGCACCTCGTCACCGGCTACGACGGGATGAATCTCATCCCCCAGGACTATACGAAAGACTTGGTATTGATTTCCTTCTGGCGACGGGACAAGAAGATTCGAGACGTGACAGTGGGCGAGTTGTTCCCGGACGCCCGCATATTGCAAAAGACGGTTTCCCATTACAATTGGGGCAGCATCACCACCATCACCAATGGCGCGGCGGTTGTCAGGAGATGCGATGGCAAGGTGATGCGGTTTGACGTGACCACCGGGAGGATTACGAAATGAAGTCCAACAAGCCGGATGCAGAGAACCCCGCGAGAGCGCCGCGGTTGGCAATCGGTCGTCACTGGCGCGGGGGCTCTGATCCTTTTCGTTAGCCCCGCAGCACACGCGCACGACATCATACTATGAGCAAGACCAACTACTGGGATCAGATTGAAGAGGCGTTCGAAGCCGTTGACATATACGAGAGTTACGACGTCTTCAAGCAAGGCGCCGGCGGGTATCCGGAGTGGAAGATAGACATTTTGGCGGTGCACTGGACGATGAGCGAGATCGCCAACGGTGGGCTGGAGCAGTATTTCGGCAACAGTACGGGTATCCTCGCACCCGAGGCCGTGCTTGGTTTTCAGCGCATCGGCAAGCCGGAGCTGGCGGTGGCTCTCCAAAAGGCGATGGCTTTGCTAGGTGAGCCGTATCCGCGGGAGCGCGAGCAGAGAGCTGATCGACTTGCAGCGCTGAGCGGTGGCGCCGAGGCACAGTCCGCGCAGGGCTTCTCCGTTATTCCGAAGTGGGTCGCCAAAGAGGCGGGGATGGAATCGCACGAGAGTCCATTTGAGGAGATGGACGAGGTTCTCTGCGGTGCTGGTGATGATGTGGAGGAGGCGCTTGATGAGTACGCAGGCACGAACGTGGGCTAACAATAAAGGGTGTATTGCTGCGGCGCGAAGCGGAGCCAGCAAATACGCCCTTGGTTGAACAAGCCCGGCGAGGGGGAGAAGCGCTCCCCTATGGCGCTTGTGTTTGGGAGGCGGGAGGAGGAGAGAGGATCACGGGAGGCTGAAGAGCGTCCCCACGGGACGTCCGCCGGAGATCCCGGAAAATCCCCCACCCTCGGAGGGACCCATCCGACCGGAAAGCGCTCCCCACCGGGCGGCTTAAGCCCTGCGGCGCGGTAACTCCGGGGCACAAGGCAAGACTCCCCCATCGGCCCGGGGTCGTGAGGTTTTGACGGGCGGAGTTCATGCGGCTTGCAGTCGTGAGGAGTTCGGCACCCAGAGCGGAGGAGCGCGGGGATCGGCCACCCTTGCCACCCGATTGAGCAGGCGCATCGGCTTGCCACAGCAGGGACACGCTGGCGGCGATGGCTTCGGAACCGGCGCTACGTCGGGAGCGCCCAGTTGCACAGGCAGGCCGGCGCGCAGACGCAGGCGCAATCGCCCGGCCTTCGCCGCGGGATGGCAGAAGCCGTAATAGCGCACCGAGCGCAAGCCCCGGGGCAGGACATGCCGCAGATAGCGCCGGACGAACTCGACGCCCGGGAGGGTGAGGACCTCGTCCCGGTCGTGCTGGCGATCCCGCCAGCGGAAGGAGACCGTCTCGTCGGTGACCTGGAGGATGCGCGCGTCGCTGATGGCGGTGCGGGCGACATAGGCGCCAAGGTATTTGAGGGCGGCGGCCCCGGAGCCGGCCGGCTGGATGTGAACGCCCCACTCCAGACCCCACACCGCCGGATCAACCGACCAGTCCTGTTGCTTGAAGAGCCGGTAACAATGCTGGCGGAAGGCGGCCTTGAGGTGATCGAGATGCACCAACCGACCGGCGTGCTTCACCCGGACGAAGTTGCCGTCGGCATCCAGGCCCGCCCCCGGGACCAGGCAGTGAATGTGGGGATGGAACTCGAGCCGTTGGTTCCAGGTGTGGAGCACGGCGGTGAAACCGTTGACCTGCGCCCGCAGTCCCTTGTCGGCGGCGAGCTTCTCACTCAAGGCGCCGGCGGCCCCGCGGAAGAGGAGGTCGTAAGCCTCGCGGGCATGGGGCCCGAAGAACTCGGCCCGGAGTTGGGCCGGGAGGGTGAAGGTGACGAGGAAGTAGGGAACCGGCAGGAGCTTGGTCAACTCGCGGCTGACCCACTGGGCGGTGGCAGTGCGACCACATTGCGGGCAGGCCTTGTGATTGCAGGAATGCCAGGCGAAGTGGACGCCCTGACAGTCCTCGCAACCAAAGGCCCGCCCGCCCAACGCCGGGGTGCGGCAATGGGTGATCGCCCAAAGGGCGCGGCGTTGATCGGCCGAGAGCGGCGGAGCCGTGGCCAGGAAGGCCGGGAAGAACCGCCGCAGCGCCCCGGTGACGGTGGCGCTCACGCGCTGATAAGCTCAGGCAGCGTGAGCCGCTCAGCGAGGCAGCCCGCGACAGAGCTGGTCCATGAGGGCCAGGGTGTCCTGGGTGGTCTGATGGGTCAGATGCAGATAGACCATGGTGGAGGTGATCTGCTTGTGGCCCAGAAGCCGCTGGATGGTGTGGAGATGGGCGCCGGCCTCAAGGAGGTGGGTTGCGAAGCTGTGACGAAGCGAATGCACCGAGGCGTCGGGGAGGTTCAACTGCTTGCGGGCGACGATGACGAGCCGTTGCAGAGAGGAGGGCGGCATGGGGCCGGTGGCCGCGTGCATGCGGGCGGCAACCGATTTGGGATCGCGATCCCCGCGGCCCACGTTGGGGAAGAGCAGGAGCGGGTGCCGGTGGAAGAGCCAGTAGCGGCGGAGTTCCTCCAGCAGACAGGTGGGCAACGGGACGACCCGGTCCTGATGACCCTTGCTCTGGCGGATGAGCAGCTTGTTTTCCGAACCGCGAACGTCGTGGATCGTGAGGCCGAGGCACTCGCTCAAGCGGAGGCCGCAGGCGTAGATGAGCTTGAGGGGCGTGCGATAGCGACGGAGGCGGACGTGGAGCAGGAGGTCACGGACCTGGTCGCGGGTGAGGACCGCCGGGAGGGTGTCATGATCCTTGGCGCGGATCTGGCCGAAGACCTTCCAGTCGGCGTGTTCGAGCAGATCGACGAAGAACATGCGGGCGGCGGCGCGGGCCTGGCGGATGGTCTTGGGGAGCCAGTGCTTCCGGAGTTTGACGTGGAGGAAGTAGTCGCGGAGGCGGGCCTCGGAGAGGGAGGCGGGATCGGAGGCGAAATGCTCGTGGATGAGGCGGACCTGCCGGTAGTAGGCGTGGCGGGTGCGGTTGGCGTCGTAGCGGAGGGCAAGCAGGTCGGCAAAGCGACCCATCGACTTGTAGGGATGCCGGTAATCGACCGGGTTGACGTACTCGCGCCCGACCGTGCGGACGGCGGTGGGGTTGGAGTTGCGGTTGCGGTTGCGGTTTGAGGAACGCCCGGAGGCGTGAGTTGTTGTTTTCATCCCCGCCACCGTAGTAGGCTGCGCCCGTGCCACTGACCGCAAAGCCGCGATCCGGTCCCAGCGCGCCCGATCCCCATCGCCGCGCAGCGGCTTCGTTCAACCAGACGCTACACCCAACAGCCGCCCGCCTTCGCAGTTGCGAACATCACCGGAAGTTCAATCGTCCGATTCGCAGCGGACGTCTTCATCCGGCGGCTGTGGGTGAGCTCATCTCTGAGGTAATCCGTCAAGAGGTTTTGGTGGGTTGTTCTTTTGCGGGGTTATGGCCGACTTCCACACGCTTGAAGAGAGATATGATAGGACTTTTTGAGCGGCGGAGGGCCTGCTCGTAGATGCGGTCTTCATAGACGGTTTCGTCCTGCCAGCAACGCCAGATGATACGCTGCCATTTATACGCCAGCGCCCTGACTGCGGTATGGTGCTTGGCCCCCTTCTCGCGTAGCTGCAGATAGAACGCGGCCGCCCAGCGGCAGTGCAGGATGCTCTGTCCGGCAAACTCATGGAAGCTCTGGCGGAGGAACTTGGGACAGCAGTAACGACGGTGGATATGACACTTGCCGCCACTCTGCTTGGTGACCGGCGCGATGCCGCTGTAGCGCTGCATCGACTCGCGCGTGGGGTAGCGGTCCCGCTGGCTGCCGAAGGCGACGAGCAACCGGGGCGCCAGGGCCGGGCCGGCCCCGGGAAGGTTGGCGAAGAACACGGCGTCAGGATGCGCCTTGAAAGCCTGCTCGATCCGCTGGTCGTAGGTCGCGATGGTGCGGGTGACAACCTGGAGTTGCCGGCAGAGGCTCTGGACCCGGAGGGAGAAGCTCGAGAGCAGGGCGTCGTCGTCGGTGAGGGCGACGGCGTGGGCGATGCGATCGAGCCGTTTGGCAATGAGCCGGTCGCTGCGGGAGCCCAGGGCGTGGTAGAAGCGGCGCACGGTTTCGGCGGGGGCCTTCCGCACCGCTTGGAGGGTGGGCCACTTGAGGAGGAAGGTGGTGGCCAGGGGCCGCCAGAGATCCTCGCCGCAGAGGTCGAGAGCCTGGGGAAAATATTGCTTGAGAATGGCTTGGAGCTCGTTGGTGAGGGCGGTTCGCTGGTCGACGACGGCGCGACGCTGATAGACCAACTGCTGGATCAGACGGGTTTTCTCATCCTGGGGAGCCCAGGGGGTGAGTTTGTCGTGGTGGCGGAGGAGGAGGTCGGCGAGGAAATCGGCGTCGCGCAGATCGTCCTTGGCTCGGCTGGTGACGAAGGCCTCGCGATACTTCTTGAGGGTCATGGGATTGAGGGCGTAGAGGGTGAGCCAACTGTAGGCCTCGAAGAAGGGGATGAGGTTGCCGGCAGGCTGCTCCAGGGCGAGGGCGATGCGGGCATTGGGATGGGCCTGGCAGAGTTTGGCGATCCAGGTGGCGAGAGCCTCGGGAGCGGTGGCGATGGTCTGGTGCCGGCGCTTGCCGGAGAGAACGTCGATGAGGCAAAGGTCGGCCTTGGCATCGGAACGGTCGAGGCCGATGACGAGGTCGAAGGGGGGCTGGGCCGGGGATTGGTTCATGGTGCTGATGCGGTTGAGTGTTTCGTGGGATGGGCCGCGGGGCTTGACGGGGCGACGGCAATATCGAAGAGTCGTCACAGATTGAGAGGACGGCCTCTGAGAAGTCGTTTAAAGTCAAGCCGCTCCCGACGGGTCGGTCGATAAAGCTCAAAGTCGTTGGGGCGACCAGTCGTTAGTAGACCTGGCCCGCCGGGGCGGCAAATCCGGAGTAAAACGTAGCGCATGATGGGCAGGAAGCGTCACACGATTTCGGCGGCGACGAAGTTATTCACCGCCGGCTGCGGCGATGAAATGGCGGAGCCGTCCTCGCCGTCCGTGAATAACTTCGGATAACCGATATAACTTCGGATAACCGATATCAATCGTTAGGCTGCTCGGACGCGCATGCAGATTATTCCGCCAGAGTGGATGCGAGAGAAGACGACAGTCGAGGAGATTGGTCGCGACTGGTCAGCACGGCGCAAGAAGCACGATTGGTGGTGTCCTTCACCACCAGAGTGGAATCGAGAGTGGGAGTCGTTTCTCGGGACGCTCAGGGAGGGCGGAGACTTGTTTCGCTTCAGTTCACATCCGAACGGTTGGCCGGAAGGTGCGAAGGACGAGGGATACGTTATCGTCCGCGACGGTGTGCAGGTGCGCGCCATCTACTGGGTCGGCGAGCAGTCAGATTATTCGCTGAAGACATGAAGACGCAGCCTAACAATAAAGGGTGTATTGCTGCGGCGCGAAGCGGAGCCAGCAAATACGCCCTTGGTTGAACAAGCCCGGCGAGGGAGAGGAGCGCTCCCCTATGGCGCTTGTGTTTGGGAGGCGGGAGGAGGAGTGAGGATCACGGGAGGCTGAAGAGCGTCCCCACGGGCCGTCCGCCGGAGATTCCGGAAAATCCCCCACCCTCGGAGGGACCCATCCGACCGGAAAGCGCTCCCCACCGGGCTGCTTAAGCCCTGCGGCGCGGTAACTCCGGGGCACAAGGCAAGACTCCCCCATCGGCCCGGGGTCGTGAGGTTTTGACGGGCGGAGTTCATGCGGCTTGCAGTCGTGAGGAGTTCGGCACCCAGAGCGGAGGAGCGCGGGGATCGGCCACCCTTGCCACCCGATTGAGCAGGCGCATCGGCTTGCCACAGCAGGGACACGCTGGCGGCGATGGCTTCGGAACCGGCGCTACGTCGGGAGCGCCCAGTTGCACAGGCAGGCCGGCGCGCAGGCGCAGGCGCAATCGCCCGGCCTTCGCCGCGGGATGGCAGAAGCCGTAATAGCGCACCGAGCGCAAGCCCCGCGGCAGGACATGCCGCAGATAGCGCCGGACGAACTCGACGCCCGGGAGGGTGAGGACCTCGTCCCGGTCGTGCTGGCGATCCCGCCAGCGGAAGGAGACCGTCTCGTCGGTGACCTGGAGGATGCGCGCGTCGCTGATGGCGGTCCGGGCGACATAGGCGCCAAGGTATTTGAGGGCGGCGGCCCCGGAGCCGGCCGGCTGGATGTGGACGCCCCACTCCAGACCCCACACCGCCGGATCGACCGACCAGTCCTGTTGCTTGAAGAGCCGGTAACAATGCTGGCGGAAGGCGGCCTTGAGGTGATCGAGATGCACCAACCGACCGGCGTGCTTCACCCGGACGAAGTTGCCGTCGGCATCCAGGCCCGCCCCCGGGACCAGGCAGTGAATGTGGGGATGGAACTCGAGCCGTTGGTTCCAGGTGTGGAGCACGGCGGTGAAACCGTTGACCTGCGCCCGCAGTCCCTTGTCGGCGGCGAGCTTCTCACTCAAGGCGCCGGCGGCCCCGCGGAAGAGGAGGTCGTAAGCCTCGCGGGCATGGGGCCCGAAGAACTCGGCCCGGAGTTGGGCCGGGAGGGTGAAGGTGACGAGGAAGTAGGGAACCGGCAGGAGCTTGGTCAACTCGCGGCTGACCCACTGGGCGGTGGCAGTGCGACCACATTGCGGGCAGGCCTTGTGATTGCAGGAATGCCAGGCGAAGTGGACGCCCTGACAGTCCTCGCAACCAAAGGCCCGCCCGCCCAACGCCGGGGTGCGGCAATGGGTGATCGCCCAAAGGGCGCGGCGTTGATCGGCCGAGAGCGGCGGAGCCGTGGCCAGGAAGGCCGGGAAGAACCGCCGCAGCGCCCCGGTGACGGTGGCGCTCACGCGCTGATAAGCTCAGGCAGCGTGAGCCGCTCAGCGAGGCAGCCCGCGACAGAGCTGGTCCATGAGGGCCAGGGTGTCCTGGGTGGTCTGATGGGTCAGATGCAGATAGACCATGGTGGAGGTGATCTGCTTGTGGCCCAGAAGCCGCTGGATGGTGTGGAGATGGGCGCCGGCCTCAAGGAGGTGGGTTGCGAAGCTGTGACGAAGCGAATGCACCGAGGCGTCGGGGAGGTTCAACTGC
This sequence comes from Verrucomicrobiales bacterium, assembly GCA_024233215.1. Lineage (GTDB taxonomy): Bacteria > Verrucomicrobiota > Verrucomicrobiia > Limisphaerales > J093 > J093. Next base: position 404,342 of record JACKPW010000001.1, read on the forward strand.
TTGCGGGCGACGATGACGAGCCGTTGCAGAGAGGAGGGCGGCATGGGGCCGGTGGCCGCGTGCATGCGGGCGGCAACCGATTTGGGATCGCGATCCCCGCGGCCCACGTTGGGGAAGAGCAGGAGCGGGTGCCGGTGGAAGAGCCAGTAGCGGCGGAGTTCCTCCAGCAGACAGGTGGGCAACGGGACGACCCGGTCCTGATGACCCTTGCTCTGGCGGATGAGCAGCTTGTTTTCCGAACCGCGAACGTCGTGGATCGTGAGGCCGAGGCACTCGCTCAAGCGGAGGCCGCAGGCGTAGATGAGCTTGAGGGGCGTGCGATAGCGACGGAGGCGGACGTGGAGCAGGAGGTCACGGACCTGGTCGCGGGTGAGGACCGCCGGGAGGGTGTCATGATCCTTGGCGCGGATCTGGCCGAAGACCTTCCAGTCGGCGTGTTCGAGCAGATCGACGAAGAACATGCGGGCGGCGGCGCGGGCCTGGCGGATGGTCTTGGGGAGCCAGTGCTTCCGGAGTTTGACGTGGAGGAAGTAGTCGCGGAGGCGGGCCTCGGAGAGGGAGGCGGGATCGGAGGCGAAATGCTCGTGGATGAGGCGGACCTGCCGGTAGTAGGCGTGGCGGGTGCGGTTGGCGTCGTAGCGGAGGGCAAGCAGGTCGGCAAAGCGACCCATCGACTTGTAGGGATGCCGGTAATCGACCGGGTTGACGTACTCGCGCCCGACCGTGCGGACGGCGGTGGGGTTGGAGTTGCGGTTGCGGTTGCGGTTTGAGAAACGCCCGGAGGCGTGAGGTGTTGTTTTCATCCGCGCCACCGTAGGAGGATCCCGCCGTGCCACTGACCGCAAAGCCGCGATCCGTTCCCAGCGCGCCCGATCCCCATCGCCGCGTAGCGGCTTCGTTCGACCCGACCAGAGGAGAGCGCCGGTGGACAATTCAAATGCTCCCAGTAGGCCGCCGTCGGTCAGGTGACCGTTGTGCTGGAAAGCTGGTGCCGTTGTGAACGCTGCTTGACAGGAAAGTGTCCATGGACAATATCCTGTCCATATGAAAGCAATCAGCTACACGGCAGCGAGAGAGAATCTCGCCGCGACCATGGACGAGGTCTGCAACGATCGTAGTCCCGTGGTGATCACCCGGAAGCGGGACCAGGCCGTGGTTCTCCTGTCCCTGGAGGACTACGAGTCCCTTGAGGAGACGGCATACCTGCTTCGCGTTCCCGCCAATGCCAAACGTCTGCAGGCCGCAATCGCTTCCTTGCAAGGTGGCAAGGGACTCGAAAGGGAACTTGTTGATCCTGGTAAGGCATGAGGATCCTGTTCTCAGAGCAGGCTTGGGAGGATTACCAATACTGGCTTGCTACGGACATGAAGTTGGTGAAGCGGATCAACCTGCTGATACGGGACACATGCCGGGATCACTTTCACGGCATTGGCAAGCCGGAGCCACTTCGCCATGTCCTGAAGGGATACTGGTCGAGGCGCATCAACGAAGAGCACCGAATGGTGTATCGCGTGGACGAGAATGTCTTGTTGCTGGCTCAGCTTCGTTACCATTACGACGGCTAAGGCCGAACGATGGAGGGAGCATTGCCGCCGGAGGGCGGCCCTGAGGGGATCAAGCTGCGCGCGGCGACAACAACGCGCGAAAGGCGCATCCACCCATCAGCCCAGGGCAGCGCCTGGGAACGTGCGCCCTCCACACCTGACAAGCCCTGAAAGGGCGATACCCGGCATGTCGCGAGCCGGCCCCGAAGTTATGCCCCTTCAGGGCGTTGCCCGTGGTTTGGCCCGGGTTCCCAGGGCGTCGCCATGGGCTGGAGACTCGCTGCGCCGTTGGCGCGCACGATGGCGCAAGTCGGCCGGGTTCACGTGACGCGCCCGACCGTGCGGACGGCGGTGGGGTTGGAGTTGCGGTTGCGGTTGCGGCTTGAGCGACGCCCGGAGGCGTGAGTTGGTGTTTTCATCCGCGCCACCGTAGGAGGATCCCGCCGTGCCACTGACCGCAAAGCCGCGATCCCTTCCCAGCGCGCCCGATCCCCATCGCCGCGCGGCGGCTTCGTTCGCAAATCAGGGCGACCCGCCGGCTTGCGACAGGTCGCCCTGGTGGTTGTCAGTTTCGTGCGAATGCACTAGCGCAAGCGGCGCAGCAGGTCCTGGGCGCGCTTGACGGTGGCCTCGTTCTTCGATTCGGAGATCGCCTCCTGCAATGCGGCCCGCCGGGTTTCCCGCGACACGTTGGGGATGTCCCGCCCCGCCAGACTGACGAGCGCCGACAAGGCGGTCTCGGCATCGTCTGAACTGCGGCTGAGTTCCCGCAGCGCGTCCAGCGAGGCGGCGGCCGGAATGGCTCCGAGCACCGAGATGGCCGACTGCCGTTCCTCGGGCTGTTTGAACTCGGCCATCAAGGCGAGCACCATCTCCGCCCGCTTCGGATCGCTCAGTTGCGAATCCGCCTGCACGTATTGCAGGTAGCCGCGGAAACCGAGCACCTGGTGGGACCGTTTCGTGCCGGAACGCGCCAGAGCCAGCAACGGCTCGGCCACGGCGACGTCGTCAGGCCAGTTGCCCGCCCAGGTTGAAAGGGCGCGCACCGCCTCGTCCTGGACCTCCCCGTTCGCGTCCTTCAGGGCAGCCACCACCGCCGCCACGGCCTCGCCGCCGCCCACACTCGCCAGTGCGTGAATGGCAGTGATCCGCAGCGCCGGCTCGCTCCGGCGGGTCAACGGCATCAGGTGGGACACGCAGCCTGCGCCCGCCCGACTGGCCACCGACAACAGCGCCTCCTCGTACTCGGACCGGAGTCCGGCATCGGTGGTCTGCTCCACCTGGTTGACCAGCAGCTTCACCTCGTTCTCCCCACCCAACAGGCCCAGGGCCGTCAGCGCCGAATCGCGCACCACCGCATCCTTGTCGGTCGCACTCAGGTTGATCTCCGGGACCGCTGCATGAATCTGTCGTAGCGCGCACACTTCGATCAGGGCGGCCCGCTCGCCACCGCGGGAGGCCGGGAGGCGGCCGGTCAAGGTCGGGTCGATGTCCGTGCCGGCCAGTCGCACCAGGGTTTCAACTGCGGCGGCGGAAAGGGCCTTGTCCGGTGCCGCCGCGGCCCCGAGCAGCACGGGAATGCTCGTGGCGTTGCCAATGTTCTCCAGCGCCTGCACCGCCACCAACCGCACCGGCGGGCTGCCCTTCTCCGCTGCCGCAGTGACCGCCGGCAACACGGCGGCGTCCTGCCGGTCCGCCACTGCGAGCAGGAGGTACGGAGCGCGATCCGCGGCCGCCGTCCCCACCTCGTCCGCAAGCGCCTTGGTGATCTCCACGCCGGGCAGCTCCCGCGCCGTCCGCAGGCCGATTCCCAGGAAGGCCTTGTCGGCGGAACGCAACTGTTCGAGAAGCAGCGGGAGTCCCTCGGCGCCGCGGGCCAGAATCGCCCCGCGCGTGGCCTCCAGCAGGCGTTGTTCCGGCACGTCGGTGTCCCGAACCGTGTCGTATACCCGCACGGCCCTCGCGCCGTTGCCGGCCGCGAGCATGCGCTCGGCCAGCAGCATCGCGCCGCGGGCGACGGCGGAGCGAACCTCCATTCGACGATCCCCCAGCGCGGCTTGCAGGGCTCGCATCGCGCCGCGGCCCCCGGTGTGCCCCAACGCCAGGCCGGCCGCCGAGGCCACATCAACGTCCGTGGATTTCAGCAACTCCACGAGGGCCGGAACCGCTGCGCGATCCTGCCGCACGCCGATGGAATTGATCGTGCCGACCAACAGCCGGCCCTCGAGCTTTGGAAGGGCATCGCGAAGAGCTGCCGAAGCCGCATCACCGGGGATGGCTTCCAGGGGGATGCGGGCCCAGGACGCCAGTTCCGGGTCCAGCAGCAGCGGCGCCAGTTCCGGCACCGCAGTCTCGCTCCCCCAGACGGTGAGCAGCTTGCAGGCCACGCCTTTCTCACCCTTGGGAGCGTCCGATTTCAACACCGCAAGCAACTCGCGCTCCTTGTCGGCCGCATCCGCGGCGCGCGTCGACGGTACCACCGCCGTGAACGCCACGGTCAACGCTGCCAGAGCACCCAGCCAACCGTTCCAGATTCGTGTTTCGCGCTTCATCATGTGTTTCTCCTTCGTATGAGGCATTTGTGGGTCGGTCGCGGGTTCAGAGACTCCAGGGTTCGCGCAGGGCTTCCGAACGCAGCCGGTTGGCCCGCTCGTCGTCGATGAACTCATGCTTCTCCGGGTCATAATTGACCTTTCGACCAAGGAACAGCGAGATGTTCGCCGCGTGGCAGGTGATGTGGGAATTGCACGCCACCTCGGCGTTGGCCCGCGTATTGCCCCGGGTCTTCACGCAGTCGAGGAAGTTGCGCACGTGGAAATCCGCCGGATACCCACCGATCTTCTTGCCCCGTCCCACCAGCAGTTCGTCCGAACTCGCCGCGATGTCGGCACCGTCCGCCGTTTCCACCCAGCCTTTGTCCCCCTCGTACCGCACCGGGCAGGACCCCAGCGGCAGCCAGCCGTCGTCGCGAATCACCAGGCGAACCCCGTTGGCGTAGCGCGCCTGAACCCGGTTGTTGACCGGCTCATATTCGACCGCGGAGGTGTGATCCATCCCGGCCCCCCACTGGGCGAGGTCCACACAGTGCGAACCCCATTCCAACACACCGCCGCCGACGAGTCCCCCGCCCTTTTCGAAGTTGAAACCGTCGAGCAGCTTCTGATTGAACGGCCGCCAGGCCGCCGGGCCAAGGTAGGTGTCCCAATCGATGTAATCCTTGTCGGGCTCCGGTTCGGCGGGCAGCCACCCGCTGGTCTTCGTCTGCAAACCGGCGGGCTGGGCATGCACGGTGTGCAGTTTGCCGAGCCGGCCGCTCAGCGCGAGGTGGGCGGCAAACGCGAAATTTGGAAGGCTGCGCCGCTGGGTGCCCGCCTGGAAGACCCGCCCGGTACGGCGCATCGTGTCCCGGAGGATCAGGCTCTGCTCGATGTTCTTGGTGCAGGGCTTTTCGCAGTACATGTCCTTGCCGGCATTCGCGGTCAGGCAGGCCGCGGTGCAGTGCCAGTTGGGGCCGGTAGCGATCAAGACGGCGTCGATGTCCCGCCGGGCCAGCAGCTCCCGGAGATCCCGATACATCGCGCAATTGCTGTCGCCGTTCTTCTCGTCGATCCGGCGTTTCACCGCCTCGCGCCGAGCCTGTTTCACATCGGCCACTGCCACGAAATGCGCGTCCGGTTCCTGGAGGAAGACGCCGAGATCATACCACCCGCGGTTGCCAATACCGATGGCGCCCATCGTGATGCGCTCGCTCGGAGCCACCCCGCCGCTGCCCAGGACCGTGGCGGGAACGATCTGCGGCATCAGCATCAGGCCCCCCGCCTTGACGGTGGCACTGAGAAAACGGCGACGGTGGATGCCGTTAAGGACGGACGGCGCTTTTCTGCGATGGGAACTGTTCGATGGTGTGTTCATGGGAGGATTCATTGCTGTCATGCACTCGGCATTCTCAAACGAGAGAGCTGTGTTGCCATCAAGCTTACCGCGGCCGGCCTTTCGCCGTCACTGGTGAAGTGAACCCAATCTCACTTCGATTCGCTGGCCGGCGTGCCACCCGGTCACGTCGGCATCGATCCCACTCAAAGGGATTCCGGAGGAACGAGGGCCTGTGGGCCAGCTGCGTCGCCGAAACCGTAGGTCAGGGCCGCGACCACGTACATGGGGAGCGGCTGTCAAAGGCCCCGAAGCGGCGAATTTCACCAGGATTTTCAGTTTCCTCTTGCCTTTTGCCTTTGCTGATGGTGAACCAATGAGACGCTTATGCAGACACACGACGCTGCCGGAAAGGAACTCCGGGAGGTAAGTCAGGCCACGGTTCGCTTCGCCGGTGATTCCGGCGATGGCATGCAACTTGTGGGCACCCAGTTCGCCGATCTCTCATCCCTGGTCGGCAACGCCATCCGCACCATCCCCGATTACCCCGCCGAGATCCGCGCCCCCGCGGGATCGCTGGGTGGCGTGAGCGGGTATCAATTGAATTTCGCCGACGAGGAGGTCTCCACCCCCGGCGATGCCCCGTATGTCCTGGTGGCCATGAACCCCGCGGCCCTCAAGGTGAACCTCAGGGACGTCCAGACCGGGGGGGTGATCATCCTGAACACGGATGAGTTCAACGAAGCCAACCTCACCAAGGCCCGTTATGAATCGAATCCTCTGGAGGACGATTCCCTCAGCGATTACCAGGTCATTCCGGTGCCGATGACCCGGTTGAACGACGAGGCCACCAAGGACTCCGAACTCCCGGGGCGGGACCGCGCCCGCTGCAAGAACTTCTTCGCGCTGGGGATCGCCCTCTGGCTGTATGACCGGCCGATGCAACCGGTGCTGGAGTGGTTGATGCACAAGTTCGGCAAGAAGACCGCCGTGCTGACCGCCAACGCGCGCTCCCTCCGGGCCGGCTACAACTTCGCCAATACCACGGAGCTGATGCGGGTGCACTATCGGGTGGCTCCCGCCAAGCTGCCCAAGGGGCGCTACCGCCGCGTCAATGGCAACGAAGCCGCCGCCATGGGACTGGTGGTGGCCTCCTGCCGGGCGGAACGGCCCCTGGTCTACGCCAGTTACCCGATTACCCCGGCCAGCGAGATCCTCCAGGAACTCTCGAGGCACAAGAATTTCGACGTGCGCACCATCCAGTGCGAGGACGAGATCGCAGCCTGCTGCGCGGCGCTGGGAGCCTCGTTCGCCGGCTGCATCGGCGCCACCGGCACCAGCGGTCCGGGTCTGGCGTTGAAGGCCGAAGCCCTCGGCCTCGCGGTCATGACCGAGTTGCCCCTGGTGCTCGTCAATGTCCAGCGCGCCGGCCCCAGCACCGGGTTGCCCACCAAGACCGAGCAGGCCGACCTCCTGATGGCGCTGCACGGCCGACACGGCGAAGCTCCGGCGGTGGTGCTCGCCCCGTCCTCGCCGGGCGACTGCTTCTGGGTCGCCTATGAAGCCGTTCGCCTCGCCACCAAGTACATGACCCCGGTGCTGGTGCTGAGCGACGGATTCCTGGCCAACAGCGCCGAGGCCTTCGCGATTCCCGAGGTCAAGGATCTCCCGGAGATCGCCGTGGCTTCGGTTCCGGAGAATCAGGCGGATTTCGCACCTTACCGCCGCGATCCGAAGACCCTTTCCCGACCTTGGGCCATGCCCGGCACGGCCGGACTTCAGCATCGCATCGGGGGCCTCGAGAAACAGGAACTCACGGGGGCGGTCAGCTACGACGGCGCCAACCACCGGCGCATGATCGAACAGCGCAATCGCAAGATCTCCGGCATCGCCGCCGACATTCCCCCGGCCAGGGTGGAGGGGGACGATTCCGGCGACCTGCTGCTGGTCGGTTGGGGCAGCACCTGCGGCGCCATCAAGGCGGCGGTCCGCTCGGCCCGCGCCGAGGGACATTCCGTATCGCACCTTCACCTCCGACATCTGAATCCCCTGCCCCAGGGATTGGGAGAAGCCCTCAAGCGCTTCCGCAAGGTGCTTGTGCCGGAAAACAACCTCGGGCAATTGTGCTCGGTCCTTCGCTCCGAGTTCCTCGTGGATGCCCGACCGCTTCCCAGCATGGAGGGACGCCCCTTCCTGATTCGCGAAATCCGCAACGCCATTGAAGAAGCTTTGAACCAATGAACGACACCTGCTGCCCCCCCACTCAGGCGCCCGAGCCTGCCCCGTCGCTGACCCGCAAGGACTTCCAGACCCCGCAGGAAGTGCGCTGGTGCCCGGGCTGCGGTGACTACGGCATTCTGAACGTCACCCAGCGGGTCCTCGCCGCCCAGGGCATCCCGCCCCACAAGGTCGTCTTTGTGTCGGGCATTGGCTGCTCCTCCCGGTTCCCCTACTACGTCAACACCTACGGCTTCCACTCGATCCACGGCCGCGCCCCCGCCATCGCCACCGGTGTCAAGTGCGCCAACCCGGATCTCCAGGTCTGGGTGGTGACCGGCGACGGCGACGGGCTGTCCATTGGCACCAACCACCTGATCCATGCCATCCGCCGTAATCTGGACATCAACATCCTGCTGTTCAACAACCGGATCTACGGCCTGACCAAGGGGCAGTACTCCCCGACCTCGGAACTTGGCAAGCGCACCAAGACCTCGCCGGATGGCACCATTGAGCGGCCCATCTGGCCCGTGCGAACCGCGCTGGCCGGTCAGGCCACCTTTGTGGCCCGCACCGTTTACAGCGATCCCAACCACATGGCGACCACCCTCGAAGCCGCCGCCCGCCATCGCGGCACCGCCTTCGTCGAAATCCTCCAGAACTGCAATGTCTTCAACGACGGCGCGTTCGACCACGAGGCCGACCGCAAGAAGACGGACGAGCAACGGATCTTCCTTGAGGACGGCAAACCGGTGCGCTTCGGCAAGGATGGTTGCAAGGGGATCCTCGTGGAAAACATGGAACCCGTCGTGGTGGACCTGCCCCCCGGCGGCGAACCGCCTCCCGGATCCACCCTCATTCACAACACCAAGGCAGTGTCTCCCGCGCTGGGCGAACTCCTCGCCGCGCTCGTGCCCCCGAACTTCCCCATCGCCACGGGGGTGTTTCGCGACGTGGAACGGCCCATTTACGATCAGGAATTGCGGGGCCAGGTGGAGGCCGCGATCAGCAAGCAGGGCAAGGGAAGGATCGAGGACCTCCTGAACAGCGGTACGACCTGGGAAGTCCGGTAACGGACGATGGCCGACTCCGCGGCAACCGCGTCTGCCAGCATCGCTCCGGCGGTTTACCATCTGCCGCTGGATGGCTCGGAGGCCCCGCCCGCCAATCCCATCGAGCAGGTGGCGTTTGACCACAGCCGCGACCTGCAGCGTCAGAACGCAGTCTGGTTCTGCCGGCTGCGGTGGGTGGCAGCCGCCCTCCTGGGGGTGGCGGGTCTCGCCGGGATGCTGCTTGCAGGCCCGCTCCGCAGCGTTCATCTCCAACTGCGCCCCCCGGTGGCGCTGGCGGCCGCCGCCCTGCTCGCCATCCTGAATCTCGCCTACCTTCGTCGGTTGTCCCGCATGGGCGACAAGCCGACGATGATCGAGGTGCGTGCCCTGCTTTGGACCCAGATCGTGGCCGACCTGTTGATCCTGACGGGGGTGATCCATTGGCTCGGCTGCACCGTGCCGTGGGCGCCCTATACCTACCTGTTCCACATCGTCCTGGCGTGCATCGTCCTGGAAGCCCGACACAGTCTGCTGGTGGTGGTGTTCGCCGGAGCCCTCTACGCCGGCTGTCTGTTGTTGGAATCCACGGCCATCCTGTCCCCCATGTCCGTGTTTACGGGGGAGTCCGCCCCGGTCCCCGCAAGCCTTTCGCCCGCCTATCTCGCATACACCGTGGGAGCCATGCTGATGGTGTGGCTGGTGATCTGGCGGTTGGTCTCCCGGCTCGCCCGGACGCTGCGCGAGCGGGAAACCGAGGCCGCCGCCACGAATCTCCGACTCGAGGCCAGCTGCGACGAACGCACGGCGCACATGCTCCAGACCACGCACCAACTCAAGGCCCCGTTCGCCGCCATCCATGCCCAGACCCAGCTTCTCCTCGGCGGCTACTGCGGCGATCTTCCCGGCAAGGCGCGCGATACCGTGGGCAAGATCAGCGTCCGCTGCCTCGCCCTCTCCCGCCAGATCCAGGAGATGCTCCAGTTGGCCAACCTCCGTTCGCAGGGGCAAACGGCTCCCGGGGTGAAGTCCCTCGACCTCGCCACCCTGCTGGACACGCTGCTCAACCGCGTCGAACCCTCCGCCCGCCAGCGCGAAATCGAGCTTCATCGCGACCTCGTCCCGGCCCCGATCACCGGGGTCGAGGATCACCTCACCATGCTGTTCGACAATCTCATCGTCAATGCGGTCAACTATTCCCGGAACGGCGGCCGCGTCGAGGTCACCTGTCGGCCGTGCCGTCGAGGTCGCGTGGAGATCGAGGTGCGCGATCATGGCATCGGCATCCCCGGGAAGAAACTGCCGCACATCTTTGAGGACTACTACCGGACCGACGAGGCGTTGGCACACAATCACAGCAGCACCGGTCTCGGGCTCGCCGTGGTGCGCCAGGTCGCCCGTGCCGCGGGCGCCACGGTCCAGGTGGAAAGCGCCCCCGGATGGGGAACACGATTTACCGTGACACTGCCTTGCAACCAACCGGCAACCGGAGTAACAACAGTGCCCGTCAGTACCTGAAATACCATGCCCTACCTGTTGATTGTTGATGATGATGTGGAGTTCGCCGAGTCCGTCGGCACGGTCTGTGAAGCCGAGGGACACACGGTGAAGATCGTTCACGCCGCCAGTGAAGCCCTGCCCGCCGTGCGCGAGCGCCGCCCCGACGGTGTGCTGCTTGACGTGATGTTCCCCGAGGACTCGAGCGCCGGCTTCCAGGTCGCCCGGGATCTCCGTCACGACTTCCCCGACCTGCCGATCCTCATGCTGACCGCCGTCAACCAACGGTTTCCCCTCGGATTCAGCACCAAGGACATCGACCCCACCTGGCTGCCGGTAACCGATTTCGTGGAGAAACCCGTCGATTTCGCCGTCCTCAAGGAAAAAGTCGCCTGGCTGCTCTCCCGCAAGCCGGACCAAGCCTGACCCCCCCCGGCAGCCCTGAACTTAAACCTGAACCGGAACTTAAAGGTAGACTCCCCCCCTTCCGCCTCCCAGCGATCGAAGGCAGAAGCGAGGCGAGGAGGTCAACTGGGGGCTGGGGTCGAGTTTGAGTTCAAGTCTAAGTTCAAGTTCAGGTTCAGGTTCAGGCTGCGTTTCGGGGGCGTTTTCGCTGGGTCTCAACCCATGCCGGCGCGCTGCTGGCGCAGAGCCTCCTTACGCTTCTTCAAAGCCAGGCCGCGTTCCTGCAGAGTTCGGATCATCGCCCAGTCCTCGGGATTGGCCTCGTCCAACGCCCGCCGGGTCTCGCGCATTTCGGCCTCCACCACGCGCTGCTCCAGTCCCGCCACAATGTCCATGAGCTGCCGCACGCGATCCGGGATCTCCCGCTCCAGCGCGACCGCCTCCGTCACGAGCCGCCGCGCGGCCACATCCTCCAGGGTGTCCAGCAGGGCCGGGACCCCCCGCCAGTCATCTTCCGCCGCGGACTTGATCCGCAGACGTACCACCTCGCGTACCAACGGGTGCTGAACCCATTCCGGATCCAGGTGCTCCTCGGCCCAGGGCACCAGATCGTCGCTGCTCAACAGAATGCGCAGGAGCCACATTTCCGGACCGCTCGGCCGGGGCAATTGCGATGCCTCCTCTCCCGCCGCCACGGCATCCGCCTCCTCATTCTCCTCCACGCGGGACGCTGCCTTGGATCGGGCGTGCTGGCGGAAATCACGCCGGACCGCCTCGGGATTCAGCCCCAGCCGTTCCGAGGTGCGCCGGATGACCGTGTCCGCCATCACCGGGTTTCCCGTCTTCGCCACGAACTCCGCCATGCCGCGAACCACCGCCAACCGTCCACGGTCGGTCCGTGGGTCATGCGTGGTCGCAAAGTAATCCAGCAGAAACTCGAAGAACCCCTTCGCCCCGTCGATCAGCGCTCGGAACGCATCCCCGCCATGTTCCTTGATGAAGCTGTCCGGATCATGCGGTGCCGGCACCGTGGCCACGCGAATCGCCAGCCCCGAAGCCAGCAGATCATCCACCGATCGCACCGCTGCCTTCTGTCCCGCGGGATCGGAATCGAAACAGAGCACCACCTCTTCGACATGTCGTCCCAGGATGCGGCATTGATCCGCGGTCAGCGCGGTGCCCTGCGGCGCGACGGCGTTCTCCAGTCCCGCCAGATGACACGCGATGGTGTCCAACTGCCCCTCGCAGATCACCGCCATCCCGGCATCCAGCATGGCGCGACGGGCCCGATCCAGACCGTAGATCACCCGCCCCTTCGTGAAGAGGGGGGTTTCCGGTGAGTTCACGTACTTCGCCGTCTTCTCATCCCCTTCAATCACCCGGCCGCTGAACCCGATCACCCGGCCCTGCGGGTCGGCTATCGGAAACATGAGCCGCCCCCGAAACCGGCCATACCACCCGTCGCCGCGTTCGCTGCGCAGGATCAATCCCCCCTTCTCCATCAACCCGGGATCAAACCCTTGCTGGTGGGCCCAGTCCACCGTGTCGGCCCAGCCCGGCGGCGCGTACCCCAGTCGAAACCGCACCACGGCCTCCTCCGGAACCCCCCGCCGGGCCAGATAATCACGGCCCGCCTGGCCGGCCGGTTCGTGGCGCAGGATGGCCTGCCAGCATCGGGTCAGTTGCTCATGGACCTCGCGCAGCCGGTCGCGAAGATTCCGTTCCTCCCGCGCCGGTCCGGCCTCCTCGAATTCCAAAGGGATGTGCGCCCGTTCCGCCAGCCGTCGCAACGCCTCCACGAACGTCAGCCGTTCATACTGCTGCACGAACTCAAACACGTCCCCGCCCGCGTGGCACCCGAAACAGTGGAAGGTCTGGCGCGTGGGATTGACGTGGAAACTCGGGGTCTTCTCCCGGTGAAACGGGCAGAGCGCCACGAAGTTGCCCCCCAGCTTGCGCAGCGGCACATAACCCCGGATCACCTCGACAATGTCGCTGGCGGCCCGGATTTCCTCCTTCTTGTGCGACGGAATCAAACCGGCCATGGCGGTCAGTCGGCCGGTTCCACCGGCGGTTTCGTCGACCCGTCCTGCCGCCGGGCCTGGTCCTCCTCGAAGGAAAGGGAGTCCCAGTAGAACCGCGACACCACTCCGGCCCGCGCTTCTCGCAGGATCGAGGCCCGAACCTCGGTGAAACGGGTCAAGCCCCCGGGCAGTATGGCGAGCATGGTGACGACCACCAACACAACCGCCGCCGAGCGGAGGACGCCCGATATCGCGCCTCCCAGCGGCCGGGTGAGGCTCGGCTTGACCCGGCGCGGAACCTGGGCCTCGCCCTTAGGTTCCCGGGTCGCCGACTCGAAGGCCCAATAGAGGATCACCACCGTCCAGGAAAGCCCGCACAAGGATCCCCCCATTCGCGTCAGCCCGATCGACTGCATCGCTTCCGCCCCCAGCGGCGCCGCCAGACGCCCCAGTCCCACGATCAGGAGCCACATCACCAGCCGCGGCCATTCCCCTGGGAGTCCCCGTTGCCAACCGACCAGAAATCCGGTGAGCAGGATCATCAGGACCAGCCAGTCAAACCAATGGAGTCCGGCGAGAATCATGCTGCGTCCCCTCTGCGGACGATCCGGATGGTAGCCATCAAGGCCCGACTCAACCGCCGTGCATCCCCGGCATCAGCGATGCTGTGGCGCCTGTCTGGATGGCTCCGGCGGTTCATGGAGTCTGCGTCGCGAGTTGGAGGCACACCATACGGGTCAGGTCGCGGGCCAGCAACCGATCCCCCACCAGGCAGAGGGGTGCCCAGGATTCCCTTCCCTCCAGCACCCGCGACTCCCCCTTGAGGCTGTACCCGGCCGGGCTCGCTGCCATCAGTCGTAGCAGCCCGTCGTCGTCCATCGCCAGCAGTTGATCCCCCGTGATCAGATACGGACCCAGACCGAGATTCACGTCCGGCCCACTGTCCCAAACCACGGTTCCGTCCAGGCCCAGACAGACCATCGCGCCGTCAGGCCGGACCCCGTAGAGATGGTCCCCGTGGAGGATCGGGGTCTGTTGCGTGGCACCGAAAGTCCGGGCCCCAAGCTTCCAAAGCACTTCCGGCACGATGCTTTCGCCCTGCTGTTTGAGTTGAAGCATCAGACAGCCCGCATTGTAGCCGCCCGAGAAGAAGATCCGACCGTTTCCGACCACCACGGGGGTCGGCACGGTGGCGATGCTGATCTTCCAGTCCGTCGTCGACCAGAGCCGCCGGCCATCATCCGCCGCCACGCCCACCACCCCCCGGCTGGCGCAACAGACATACTGCCGCACCCCGCCAAACTCCACCGGCACCAGTGAAGCGTGAGTCATCTTCCATTCGTCCGGGTTTGGTGTCTTCCAGATCACCTCCCCGGTCTCCAGCGAAACCGCCATCACCAGGGCGTCCGGCCCACCGGGTGCGAGGAGCACCCGGTCGCCCTCGATCAACGGACATTGCCCCGCGTACCACTGCGGCACCGTCGCGCCGAAATCCGACACCAGATCCAGGCCCCACTTGAGATCGCCGCGGGTGGCATCCAGGCAGATCACATGGCACTTCGGCCCCATCCCCACGACGTAACCGCCGCCAAGCGTGGGTACGGTTCGTGACATCCCGTGATTGCGCTTCACACTCACCGGATAGGCAAATCGCCAGATCTCCCGGCCGTCCCCCAACGAAAGGCAGCGCAGCGCGTCCTGCTTCTTCTCCTGATCGTAATCGAAGACGTAAACCCGGCCGTCCCGCACCGCGGCGCCCGCATAGCCTTCGCCGAGATCCACCGACCAGAGCGGTTTCGGCGGCGACGCCTGCCAGTCGGCTACAAGCGGGCTGCCTGGTCCGACAATGCCATCCAAGGCGGCTCCCCGGAATCCCGGCCAGGCGCCCGGAAGATCCGCTGCAACACCTGCACCCGGAATCACCTTGCCTGCCAGGAACGGCTTCTCCGAGGGAACCACCTCCATGCCCGGCGGCCGGTCCGTGCCCGGCACCCGCAGGGTCATCGCCGGCGGCCGACTCAACCAGAGCCATCCCACCAGCACCAGCGCCGCCGCGCCCCCCGCGACCACGGGCAGGCGGCCCAACCATTTCTCATCCAATGCGATTTCTCGTGACACCAGTGGAAGTGCGAGTGATGCGCAACCGCCAGTAAACCGCCCCGTCGACCCGGAAGCAACGCTTCAACCTAGAAAAAGCAGTTGAACCGCAGATCGACACAGATAGACGCAGATACCCAAGGACTTGCGCGATTTTCGCGTCACACCCAATGGGTGAAGACATCCGGCGGACGTGGGGGGCTCACGTCGAGGGACTTATCTGCGTTCATCCCCGTTCATCTGCGGTTTCCAGGTTCGATGACGGCGTGTCGCGGCGCGCGGTGAACCGCACGCGCCTGGACTGCGCCGGCAGAGCCACGCGGCGACGGCGCTTTGGAGGTTCACCGGGCGGAACGGTTACTCTCTGCGGGGTCAAAGCCCCAAAGCGGTGTCGTGCTTCGCGTGCCACCGCACTCCACAGGGGCGGCTTCTTCAGACCGTCCGCGAGTGCAGCTTCTCGACGAATTGCCGGGCGGCGACGATGTCCGCCACGCGTTGTTCGCCGGCTTCGCGTTCGATGCAGCAGTCCCCCGCGTACCCGAGTTCCTGCAGCGCGGCAAAGAACGCGGGCCAGTCCACCTGCCCCGTTCCCAGCACGACCTCCTCCCCCCAAGTGCCGGGGACCCTGGTCTGCACGGCATCCTTGAGATGGACCTGTTTCAGCCACGGGGCCAGGGTGCGCAACGCTTCGATTGGATCGCCCTTCGCGTAGAGCAGCATGTTGGCGGGATCGAAGTTCACCCCCACATTCGGGCACTCGAGCTTCTGCAGGAACAACGCCAGAGTATCGGCGGTTTCCTGTCCGGTCTCAAAACCCAGGGTGATGTCGCGCTCGGCAAACAATCCGGCGATGCGGGTGATGCGCTCCTTGAGCTTCACGAATCCGGGATCGGTTTCCTCATGCGGCAGGAACCCGGCATGAAAGCTCACGAACTTCAGCCCCATCACGGTCGCGAGGTCCGCGTTCGCCTGGATGTTCTCCCAGTTCTGCTCCCAAGTGGCATCCGGCACCACCCCACCGGTCTCCCGAATGCTCTCCAGCGTCGAGTAGTCCTCCCCCGCCGTGACAAACATGCCGGAAACGCAGGCCACCCCCGCCCCTTGCGCCCGACTGATGAAGTCCGTCCAGGCACCGTCGGCGTTCTCGCGAATCGGGTCGAGCGCAATCTGGACGCGGTTCACGCCGGTTTCCGCGAGTTTGCTGAACAGGTCGTCAGCAGAGGTCGGCTGCAGCGACCAACTGCAGACCGCCAGGCGATCGGGGATCGAAGTGTTCGACATGCCCCCGAGTTTGCCCGGGAGGCGCGGAACAGGCAATCCCAAGCCACGCCCAAGCCGTCCCGGACCGGCACGAGCACCACCACCACTCTCAAGCGTCCCAGCAACTTCGTGTTGCACCTGCAACACGAAGTTGCACTGCCCGGCCTATGGCACAAACGCCCGCAAGCGTTCGCCTGCCTGTTGGAGGACGGCTTTTCGCCGATCCCAGGCCTGCTGCCCGAGGTATCCTGCAGGCAGCAATCCACCCGGCAGCAGGGGATCGATTTCCACCGCTCTCAAGGAGGCCAGCCGTTCCTCCCCGGCCCAGCGTCGCAGTTCGCTCGCAGCCTGCTCGTCCTGCACTTCCCCCTCCGGACAACGCTCCAACACTTCCAGATGGCGCGCGTAACGTTGGTTGATACGCTCGAAATCCCAAGCGCCGTGGACGATGTCCTCCCCGGTCTCGCCCGCTGCGGGCTGCGCTTCGAGCAGCAACAAGCGCTCCACGTTGACCTTGCCACCGGTCAGAACTTCACGCTCGGCATCGAGCGGGTCCGGGGTAATCCAAACGCTGCCTTGCAGGCAGCCGAAGCCCCGCCCGCGCAGGTAACGCCGCAATCGTTCTCGTCGGGCGTTCTGTCCCAAAGGGACGTCGAATACGACCAACCGCCAGCGCCCGTCCCAACGGCGTGCCCATTGGACCTTGGGATCCCGTCCTCCCAAGGCCTGAAGGCGTCCTTGTTCGGTAAGCCGATAAAGCCGATCGCTGCCATTGTTCGGCGCCCGTTCCAGAAGTTGTCGCCGCTCCAGCCTGGCAACCTGGGACAACAGCCCCGCGCGATACGCCCAGCTTTCGTAGGAGTCCGTCAGGTTGCGGAAGGTGGGCCTCATGAGGTGTTCGGTCGACCAGAGCAGGAAGTACAAGAGTTCCTCGGTCTTGGATTGCATGACGAAAGGAATACATATGACTAGCCATCTTGCAAGCAACTTCGTGTTGCAGGTGCAACACGAAGTTGCACAGCAGGAGTCAACCCTTCGCTAACCTGCGGCACCCAAATCTCCACTTTCGAATCCTCATCGCCCACAATCACGAAGAAGTCCTCGTCGGGCACGCACGGTTCCGGCCAGGACGATTCCTCGATCTACCCTCCCAAAGCTCCGGTTAAAGTCGCCGGGCCCAGATGTTGCGGAAGCGGACCGGGCAGCCATGACCGCCGAGCACGACCGGGCCGGTGCATACCCCCGGTTGGTACTTGGGCAGGATGCGGTGGCCGGTGCCGCCGTGGATTTCCGCGTCCCAGTGAACCAGCACCCCGTTGTGCAACAGGGTCACCCGCGCCGGGGCCACCAGTTTGTCGCCGTCGAACACCGGTGCCTTGAAGAGAATGTCGAAGCTTTGCCACTGGCCGGGCGGCCGGGTGACATTCACCAGCGGTGGCGTCTGACCGTAGATCGCCGCGCATTGACCGTCGGGATAGAGCTTCTCGTTCCACGAATCGAAGATCTGGATCTCATACTGGCCCATGAGCATCACGCCATTGTTGCCCTGGTTGTACCACGGCCCCTCGAAGTTCGCCGGGCCCATGAACTCGACGTGGAGTTGCATGTCGCCGAACTCTGCCTTGCTACGCAACGCCCCCTCGCCCGCCACCAACTGACCGCCTTCCACCTTCCACTCGCCGGGTTCCCAACCGGACATGTCCCCGCCTTCGGCGAACAGCACCACCGCATCCGCCGGACGCGCAGCCGGACCGGGATCCGCGCCGGGATCAAGTTTGGCGGGGGCCGGTCGATCCGGATCGTGGACGAGGTAACCACACCAGGGCAGCCGCGGGGTGTCCTTGTAGCCGTAAACGCCGGAACCGTCCTTCGCGAAGACGAGGTCCGCCGCCTGGGTCGCCACACCGGCCAGCATGCAAGCCACGATCACGATTGAAAACGAAGGCACGAGGGATTGTTTCATGGGGGGATTCTGCGCGAAGCCGGAGGGCAATGCAACCTGGTGTAGCGGCCGCTTTGGTGGTTGGGGGGATTCTCGCCTTCCCGCCAGGCATCCGGGAGGTCCTGGCGCCAGCATCGACGCAGCTCCGGCCGGCCCCAAGTCGCTCCCTCGCGGACAAGGCTGTCCGCGCTCCTGGCCGGAACCGGATCGACGCCCTTCAAGGTTCCAACGGAAATTCGTTCAACTCCACGGAGCGCCGCTCCTTCACACTCCGATACGCCGCCTCCACCAAGGCCATCGTGCGCAGGTTGTCACGACCGTTGATGGCCGGGGGGGCGTCGGTTTCCAGCCCAACCAGGAGATCCGCCATTGGCCCGACAAAGGCGTCGGGAAACCAGCTTTCGGTCCAGGTCGGCGTGTGGAACTCCGTGTCACCCTGGCTCGCGTAGCGGATGCGGGACGGTGTCGTGTAGGGATCGCGGCACCAACCGATCTCACCCATGGCAAGTCCGTCCAACCCTTCGATGCGCCACTCGATTCGGATGTCCCCGGGGCAACCCTCGCGCGCCGGTCCGGTCCAGGTGTCGTCGAGTCCCACGCAACGCAGGCCGGAGGTGTATTCGAGGATGTAGGTGGCAATCCCGTCCTCGTGCGGAAACGGCGTGCGCGGGTCGGATCGGACGCTGCAGAAGATGCGTTCCGGGTCGCCGAACCAAAGGCGGAAACAGTCGAGGTGATGAATCGACATGATCCGCAGTGTGACCCAGCCCAGATCCCGCTGCCACGGCATCCAATGCGGAATGCCCCGCATGTCGATGGTCGCCAGCACCGGCTCGCCGATCCGGCCATGATCCAGCAGGGCCTTGCCGGCACGGACCGACTGGTCGAACCGCATGTTCTGGTTCACGGCGAGCGTGATGCCCGCGTCTTCGCAGAGGCAAACGATCTGCCGGGCCTGGTCCAGATTCACTCCCAGCGGCTTCTGCGCCAGGATGCCCCGCAGGTGACGCACCCGACAGGCGGCCTCGATCACGCCGAGTTGCGCCTGCGGCGGCACCGCGACGTCGAGCACCTCGATCGACTCGTCGTGCAACAACGCCGTCACGGAGTCGTGCACCTTCGGGATCGCGTGACGCGCTGCCACCTCCCCCGCACGGTCCCGCGTTCGTGAGGCGATCGCGACCGGGTTGAACCCCGCCTTCCGATACGCCACAAGATGGCAGTCGTTGACAATGAAACCGCTGCCCACGATGCCGATCCGCCAGTCGCGTCGAAGCGGCATGGGCGGGTGAATCTGCAGGTCTGCGTCGCTCAAGCTGGCCATGCGGAGAGTGTTCGCCGGGTAGCGCAGGTTTTCAATCTGCGGTATCGCGGATTTCCAACCCGCAAGCGCTGGATGGCCCGGACGGTCTGCCGAACGGATTTCGGCGATACCGCAGATCGGATATCGGCGCTACGGGACGCGGGCGTCCATCTCCAGCAACCACGCGCTGTCGGCCTTCGTCGAGCCCACGACGAGTCCGCGATCTTGCGCCACGAGCCGTTCGGTCTCTTCGGGACCCTCGATGGGATCGACGCGGGTGGCCTTGAACGGGGTTCCCGCAGGCACGCCTTCCACGGTCACGGTTTCGCCCTTGGGCGCCCAGACCAGGTAGGTTCGGTTTGATTCCGCGAGACAGAAGCCGCCGCCCGCCAGATCCGGTCGCGGGGTCATGCCCGCCAGATCGACTCGCTGCGAAACGCTTCGCACCACGCCCATCGCCTGCCGAACCTGCTCCCATTGCGCCTCGTCGCCACGGCGCAGGACGCTCCCGTCGTAGGGATCCATGAAGATCGGATTGTGGCCGCGCAGGAAGGTCTTCCATACCCAGGCCACATTGCCGCCGATTCCCCAAAGATGATCCGTGTCGCTGATGACGACCTTGCTGCCGTCTGCGCGAGGAGGATTGTCCCGGTAGCTGAAGCCGTCGGGAGCGTCGGGGTTGGGCGACACCCAGTCGGCCGGGCTGGCGAACAGGTCGCTGTTCTTTCCGCCCTTGTATTGGAAGGTCATGCCCACCGGATGTTGCTGCGGCTTCTGGCGTTCATGGTCGTGAATGAATCGGATCATGTGATACTGCCACTCCGTCGAAGGCGGATGATTCTCGTTGGAGATTTCGTACAGCACGTTGTCGAGGTCGTTGACGGTGTCGATGACCTGGCGCACGTAGGCCTCCTCGAGGGCGAGCACGGCGGGGTCGCCCAACTCGTGGATCTCCAGGCCCTTGCCGTCGCCGTTCCGATCGGGGTCGAGACCGTTGATGTTGTTGGCGGGATGAAACGGGTGGGCCTTCCAGGCGTCCTCAATAAACTGCAGGCCCCAGCCCTCGAACAGCATGACCGCCGCGTAAACCCCATGTTCGCCGGCCTGCTCGACGCGGGCGCGCAACCGGTCGAAATACGCGTCGTTCCAGCGCCCCAGATCAAACTTGGGCAACCCGTCGAGCGCGGTGCCGGGACCGGTTCGCGCCCACGGATGGAGGGCTACCCGGAGCATCTGAGGTTTCTCCTGGCGGTTGGCGGCGGTGTTCCAGTGGGTCAACTCCCAACGCCAGAGTCGCATGAAGTTGTGGTCGTGCGCCTCCATGAAGTCCAGCCAGGCCGCGTAGTCGAATGGCCTCCCGCCGGTCCCGGGGAGCATGTCCACCAGATTGTTCCAAGTGTGACTGCCCGTGAGCAGCACCGTGTGGCCGGCGGCGTCCATGAAGTAACGTCGGTTGGCCGGATTCACCCGCAGCGGACCCGCGGTGCGGCGACTCCTGACAGGCTTCGAAGTCACTTCCCTGAACGCGGCGTAGACCCGCGGATCATCGGCGACGCCGTTGAACTCGAACGGCTGAAACTGGTTGACCTCCTTGTGCATGAACCCCCAGGAACCTCCCGACGTGACGCAGGCCTGCAGCGCGCCAACGGCCTCCTCCCCCACCTTGTCGTCCTCGTTGCACACAATCGGCTTGCCGAACCTCTTCAGCACCTCGATGCGGGCGGGAATGTCGCGCACCGGCGTGCCGTTGAAGTGAATCAGGATGAAGTCCGCCGCCTCGGCGATGGCCGCATCGCTGCGCCCGTTCCCGAGACCGCTGGTGGAGACGAGCAACCCCGGCAGAGTCGCTTGAGCCAACCGGATCAACTCCACCTGCCCCGCGGCGGTCTTCAGGAAGGCGTGGTCGAATCCGCCGTGGTCGTATTCGTTGGACACCTCCAGAACGATGTTGCGAAACCCGCGCTCGTGAATCCAGTGAACCGTGTTCACCAGGGCCGCCCGCACCGCTGCCTCGTCGCGCAGGACCTGATCCTGGCGCTGGTAGAAACAGCCCAGGATGACCACGGCCCCGGCGCGATCACAGGCCTCGATCACGCGACCCACGCGATCCAGGTATTCCGCACGCAGCGAACCGTCCGGGGCAAAGGCGGAGTTGAGTGCCCCTTCGTAACCCGGCATGCCGCCCTGGAGGTTCAGGGTGAAGGCCCGGGCGCCCGCCTCGACGTACTCGCCGAGGTGCTCCAGAAACTGCCGCGTATTCTGTTCCGGGTCGAAGTCCTGCCGGTGGCGATCCTCGAACGTCGCATTGACCATGCGGACGTTCATCAGCAGGCCTTCGGCGGGCGTTCCGGCATACGTCGGCCGAGCGTTGATCCGCCATTGGCCGTTGGCAATGGCCACCGTGGTTCCTGGCGTAGAGTCGGTGGCGGCACGGGTCGGCGAGCACGCGGCGAGCAGTGCGGTGAGGAAAATCGCGGAACGGACCAAGCACGGGTTCATGGCGGGATTGAACTGCAGGGCGGTCCGAAGCGCAAGCGGGCTCAGCCCCGCAGTGGGGAGCGCAGCCGCCCCGGCTGCTCCAGTCGGCGGCTCGCCGACGGATCCCCCGGGGGAGAATGGAGCATCCCTGGATGGTGGCCTCGAAACGCTCACGGTGTGCCCGGCGGGCCGCCGGCCACGGCACGCGAGCCGCGTGCGGTCCCCGGTTCTGCAGCACCGCCATGAGTCATCGCGCCGCCAGCAGGCTTTCCATGCAGAACATCGCCCGGACCCCAGCCTCGCCGCAGAGGTTCTTGAACGGCCCGGTGATTTCGCGCTCGATCGTCTCCCGCGGCAGCCGCCAGCTTCCCCCACTCCACTCCAACCGCTTCGGTTCCGCCAGTCGGGCGTAGAGATCCCGGAGAGCAACCATCGCCGGCGGCAATCCGCCGAAGCGCGGTCTCACCACCTTCGCGGCCGAATAGACCACGTGATGCGCACCCACCTCCTGCGCGAGTGAGACCAATGCACGCAGATCCTCCAGCGTTTGCGGTTGTTCCAGGCCGAATGCCGCCAGGCTGACTCCGATTCCATTGGCTGGCTCCCGGGGAAACAACGGATCGATTCGCAATACCACCGGCACGCCCGCCTCGGCGAGACGTCGGATCCCCGCCACCCGCGTCTTCACCCCCGGAGCCCTCGGATCCCAGAATCGCGCCGCCTCCTCGCGCCAGAAAGGGAGGCTCACCTCGACCACCGCGGGCGGAAACCCCGACTCGTTCCAAGACGGCCATCCCGGATGGTCCGACGCCGGCCGGGCGAGTGCCGCCAGCAAACGCGCATATTCCGGCCGGGCCGCCAGCAGCGGGTTGCGGGTCAGCACCGTGACGGTGGTGAACCGATGCCGCGTGGCCAACACGCCCTCCAACGCACACAACGTGTCGCGATGGCGAAGTTCCATCGGCTGGAACGGGTCGGTGCTGTTCGACAGGTGAACCGCGGCCGGTGGCACGTCGAAGGCATCCAGGTCGGCCAGGTCCTTCGCCAACTGTTGGGCGAACCTCTGTTTTCGGGCGGCCACCTTGGGCCAGTAACCCGCCGCATAGCAGTAGAGACAGCCATGCGTGCACCCGGTGTAGACGTTGATGCAGTAGCGATGCCCCGAGGGAAAGTCCTCCTGGTGAGCGAACGGACAATACCACTTCACGACGCGGGGCCGGGTCGGCGACAGCAGCGTTCGCTGGGATCGGGCGGGAAGAAAGTACCGGGAGAGCGCGCGTTGGTGCTCCGGCGACACGCCGTCCCAGACCGGCCGGTAACGGGCATCGATCCGATCGACCTGCTTATCTGCGTTCATCCGTCATCGGGATCGCGGTCAGGTGAAGGTCCCGGAAGGTGATTTCCGCGCGGTTCATTCCCGGCACTTCCCAGCCCAGGATGAAACTCGTAATCCGGAAATCCGCCGGTTCGTGCGAGTCGCGCAGGTAACCCTTCTCCCCTGCCACCCGGAGGCCGTCCAGGAGGTGCGGCAGGAGATCGATCTCGAGCTTCACCCATTCGCCCTCGGTCAGCGTCTGGTCGGTGTAGGCGCGCAGGCCCGGGTTGTAGATCAGTTTCGCGGAAGGGTCGGCGGTGTCCTGCGCAACATGGGGTGGCGGGGCCGGCCAGCGATCGTCAAACAACGGCACCGAAAACCAGAAGAAATCCCCGTGCCCGGCCGAGTCCGCGTTCCGGTTCTGCACGATCAACACCAGGGGGCACTGGGCACAATGCCGATCCCGCCGATACTCCGGTCCGCGAAAAACCTCGTTGCGGTCGAGCCGGGCCTCGATGGCCAGGTCCAACCGGGCCAGGGAGACGAGCGGTGGACAGTCCGCAACCGCCTGCTGAACCAGCAGGTGCGGCCAGGGTTCGCCGTCCCGTCGCGGGCGGTCGTATTCGCCCCGCGAGTCGATCCCAAGGCTCAATTCCGCCGACGCCGTGCCGGGGTTGCGCACCGTGACCGACTTGACGGCGTTCGACAGGCCATGGGTGGCATCAATCCCGCTGACGACCTCGTTTCCGGTCAACGGACGCCGGCTGTTCCATTGGGCGAGATCCCAAACCGGAGGAGGCTCGGCCGTGGCGAATTGGAACCGTCCCACCACCACCCGATGGCCAGGGGTGGCCGACAGGAGGTTGAAACCGCGGGCAAACGACGGATCGTTGAGGAGTTCGCGGGCGGTTTCGCCTGCGGTCCCCGCTGTCACGAGGAAAACCGAGAACCCCGCAAGCAGCCATCGGCATGGTTCTGCGCGCCGCAACATGCACGGAGCCTGCCAGAACCCGGATCACAGGGGTAGCCCGGTTTCCCCTGGAGCGCTGGGAGGGGGTAGCCGCGGACGTCAGTCCGCGCTCGAATTGAGGGGTCGAGGGGAGAGGCGCCGGCCGGTGCGCGGTTGCCGTGAGGCGCGCGGGGGGGGCCGGTTCACCTGGGGAATATGCGCCGACTGGACGTCGGCGGCTACGGTGCCGGGTAGCCGCGGACGTCAGTCCGCGCTCGAATTGAGGGGTCGAGGGAGAGGAGGCGGCCGGTGCGCGGTTGCCGTGAGGCGCGCGGGGGGGGCCGGTTCACCTGGGGAATCTGCGCCGACTGGACGTCGGCGGCTACGTGTATGGGGGAGGCATCCCGGATCAGTTTGGCTGCTGTGCCACAAAAAGCACACTTGCCCGGGGGGGGCAAGGGCTGCTAGACCAGTGGTCGAAATCGAGACCCTGAACCGACAGAGCAACGACATGCAACAGACCAAACAGACCCCCCGTTGGGCGGCTGGCTTTACGCTGATCGAGCTGCTGGTGGTGATCGCCATCATCGCGATCCTCGCCGGCATGCTCCTGCCCGCCCTCAGTCGCGCCAAGGACCGCGCGCAAGCCACCATCGACCTGGCGAACAACAAACAGATCCTGCTGGCCACTCACATGTACGCTGGGGACTCCCAGGACCACCTGCCCCATCCGACCTGGGGCAGTCTGGACGGCAACCCTGGCCCGGACGGCTGGGTTTACGCCACCCGGATCAATGGCGTGCAGATCCCCAACGCCGCCAACAGCATGGACTACACCAACCAACTCCCCTACTTCAAGGCTGCCCAGTTGGGGAACTACCTCGAAACCGTCAATGTCCTGTTCTGCCCGAGGGACGTCATCGACTCTCGCGGAGCGAAGAAAGACCTCTACCGCCAGCGCCAGGTCAAGCTGACCAGCTACACGTGGAACGGCGCCGTCCACAGCTACGGCAGCGCCCGTCTCGACAGCAACGGTGGAAAAACCCACAAGCTGAGTGCGTTCAAACCCAACGCCTGGCTACAGTGGGAGACCGAGGAGAACAATGCGTTCTATTTCAACGATGCCGGCAACCAACCGCATGAAGGGATCTCCCAGCGCCATGGCGGGGGCCGGACGACCACTGTCGCCACAGACACCAAGGGCACGGCAGCCGTGGGACAATTTGACGGCAGCGTTACCAAGGTGACGTTCAAGCAGTACTACGATCTCGCCGGCGGGCCTGTTGGCAGCGAGTTCACTCCGGCGGTGCGCCCCAACGAACTTTGGTGCGATCCGGCCAGCCCGACTGGCGGAAATTAGTGCGGTGCGGCGGGCACAAACCCTCTTCGGATCAACCATCAGGCCGGCTTCACGCCGGCCTTTTCCTTTGCCTCATCCCGCTTGCCCGCCGCCCCGCCGGGTTGCTAGCCTTGCCCATGCTTCGACGGGAACCCACCCACAGGCCATGAGAATCCTCGGGATCATCCCGGCCCGATACGCCTCGACCCGGTTCCCCGGCAAACCCCTGGTGGCCATCGCCGGCAGGACGCTGCTTCAGCATGTGGTGGATCAATGCCGCCGGGCCGCTTCGCTCGCGGACGTGGTGGTGGCCACCGACGACGAACGCATCGCCGCCGTGGCCCGCACCTTCTGCCAGGTCGAGATGACCCGCCCGGATCACCCGTCCGGCACCGACCGAGTCGCCGAAGCGGTCGAAAGGCTGGAGTGCGACGCGGTGGTGAATGTCCAGGGTGATGAGCCGTTGATTGATCCATCCGTGGTGGACGCGGTTGCCGCCGCCCTGGCCGGGGCGGAGATGTCCACCGCCGCCACGCCACTCCGGCGGGTTGAGGACTACGAGAATCCGAACCTGGTCAAAGTCGTTGTCAGCACCTCCGGTCACGCCCTATACTTCTCCCGGCGTACGATTCCGTATCTGCGCGATGCCGTCAGCCGTCCGGTGCCGGAGCAGTTGGCGGCGTTTCCATTTCTGCATCACCTGGGAATCTACGGGTATCACCGGCGGACGCTGGACCGGTTGGTCGGCCTGCCGCAGTCGCCCCTGGAACAGGCGGAGCGGCTGGAACAACTGCGGGCGCTGGAGCATGGGGTGCGGATCGCGGTGGTGCGGGTGGAGCACGAAAGCGTGGGGGTGGACGTGCCCGGGGATGTGGCCCGGGTGGAGGCCCTGCTGGCGGCACGCCAATGCGGGTGAAGATCTCCAGGCCGAAAGGACTTAGTGGAACCACGAAATACACGAAATACACGAAGGGAACTCCGGGCCAGATCCTGGGGGAATACCGGCCGACACGGGAGGTCCGGACGGTCCCAAGTCACTGAGTTGCCGGTTGGTGACAGGAGGCGGCTCGATCCCGTTGGTTTCGTGTCTTTCGTGGTTTGCTCCGCGGCGTGGAGACAGCCAGGGAGGAACTGATACTTATGAGCACGAAATACATCTTCGTCACGGGCGGCGTGGTGAGTTCGCTGGGCAAGGGCCTGACCGCGGCGGCGTTGGGTACGCTGCTGGAGAACCGCAAGCTCAAGGTCACCCTGCAGAAGTTCGATCCCTACCTGAATGTCGATCCCGGCACGATGAACCCGTTCCAGCACGGCGAGGTCTACGTGCTCGATGACGGCGCCGAAACCGACCTCGACCTGGGCCACTACGAGCGGTTCACCCGCACCAGCCTCACCCGGGTCAACAATCTCACCAGCGGCCAGGTCTATCAGCGGGTGCTCGAGAACGAGCGCGAGGGCAAGTACCTCGGCAAGACCGTGCAGGTCATCCCGCATGTCACCGACGAAATCAAGGCGCGCATTCGGGAGATAGCGCGAATCTCGGACGCCGACGTGGTGATCACCGAGATCGGGGGAACCACCGGGGACATCGAGGGGCTGCCCTTCCTCGAGGCCATCCGCGAGTTTGCCCTGGAAGTCGGTTACTCGAACTCGTTGTTCATTCACGTCACCTACGTGCCGTTCATCCGGGCCGCGGGTGAATTGAAGACCAAGCCCACCCAGCAATCGGTCGCCAAGCTGCGGGAAATCGGCATCACCCCGCACATCCTCGTCTGCCGCACGGAACGTCCCCTCTCCAAGGAACTGCGCCAGAAGATCTCCCTCTTCTGCAACGTGCCCGTGGAGGGTGTCATCGAGGAGAAGGACGTGGACCACACGATCTACGAGGTGCCGTTGATGCTGCAGCGGGAGCGCATGGATGAACTGATCTGCCGTCTGCTCCACCTGGATGCTCCGCCGGCCGACATGTCGCACTGGCAGGATATCCTGCGGAAGATCATCGCCCCCAAGCACCGGGTGCGCATCGGCATGGTGGGGAAGTACACCGGGCTGAAGGACGCCTACAAGTCGGTGGATGAAGCCATCGGGCACGGGGGCATCGCGAACGATTGCGGGGTGGCGATCGAGAAGATCGAGGCCCAGGATCTCACGCCCGAGAACTGCGCCCAGCAACTCAAGGGCCTCGCCGGGATCCTGGTCCCGGGCGGTTTTGGCGACCGTGGGATCGACGGCAAGATCCTCGCCGCGCAATACGCCCGGGAGAGCGGTGTGCCCTATCTCGGGCTATGCCTTGGGATGCAGATCGCGACGATTGAGTTCGGGCGGCACGTGCTAGGCCTGGAGGGCGCGCATTCCACGGAATTCGACAAGGCGTCCCCCCACCCGGTCATCGCCTTGTTGGAGGAACAGGAGAACGTGAAACGCCTGGGCGGCACCATGCGGCTCGGTGCGCAGGAAGTGCAGTTGCAGGTCGGTTCACGAGCCGGCCGGTTGTATGGGGAGTTCGTCTCACACGAGCGACACCGCCACCGGTTTGAGTTCAACAACCGGTATCGCGAGCAATACGAACAGGCGGGTTTTCACCTCTGCGGACTGTCGCCCGACGGCGAACTGGTGGAGTTGATCGAGATCGAGAAACACCCCTTCTTCATGGCGAGCCAGTTCCATCCGGAATTCCGCAGCAAACCGGACGCCCCCCATCCGTTGTTCCGCGGTTTCATCGCGGCCGCCCTGGCCCGGACCCAGGAGGAAAGTGCCTGAGATCGAAGTGACTGCGGCCTCCGGGCCGGCGGTCGCCTCGGGGAAGCGTTCCGACCCCGGACGGTCCGGACGGCCCCATGGTGCCCGCACCCTGCGAAGCGTCGCCCTCGTGGAGGCGGCCAAGGGACTCATGGTGCTGCTGGCGGGAGCAGGCCTGTTGAGTCTCACGCCCCAGGAGGTCGAGGCCGCGGTGGTAACGATCCTCGAGTCCTTCCGCCTGAACCCTTCCAGCGGTTATCCCCGGGTGTTCCTGGACCTCGCCGCGCAGACCTCGAACGCGCAACTCTGGTGGCTGGCGATTGGGGCCCTGACTTACGCCGGCATCCGCCTTGCCGAGGCTTACGGCCTGTGGCATGACCGGGCTTGGGCCAAGTGGCTGGGGGCGGTCTCCGGTGCGATCTACATCCCGTATGAAATCTACGGTTTGATCCGCAAGGGCAGCCCCGCGATGGCCGGCATCCTGGTCGTCAATATCGCCGTGGTGGCGTTCCTCGCCTGGTCGCTCTGGGCTTCACGCCGGGACCGGAAGCGGGTTGTCACCGGGAATTCGAGCGCGGACTGACGTCCGCGGCTACCCGCCAGCGTGGCCGCCGACGTGCAGTCGGCGCAAATCCCTCACCCGCAGCCCACCGAAAACCCGTCCGCACACCGGGAATTCGAGCGCGGACTGACGTCCGCGGCTACCCGCCAGCGTAGCCGCCGACGTGCAGTCGGCGCAAATCCCTCGCCCCCGGCCCACCGAAGGCCCGTCCGCACAACAGGAATTCGAGCGCGGACTGACGTCCGCGGCTACCCGGGGGCTCAGTCCTTTTCCTGATACAAGTGCACGTCCCGTTGCGGGAAGGGAATGCTGACGCCTTCGCGGTCGAATTCCTCCTTCACCTTGCGGGTCACATCCCAGTAGACCGCCCAGTAATCAGCCGGCAGCACCCACGGACGGACGATGAAGTCCACCGAGGACTCGCCCAGGGCATTCACGCGAATGACCGGAGCGGGGTCCTTCAGCACCTTGGGATGTTCCGCGATGATCCGTTCCAAGATCGTCTGCGCCTTGTCCATCGAGTCGCCGTATCCGATCCCGAACACCATGTCGACGCGTCGCCTGCTGGTGCGGCTGATGTTGGTGATGACGCTGCCCCAGATCTGGTTGTTCGGCACGATCACGACCTTGTTGTCCCAGGTGTTGAACCGGGTGGTCATGAGGTTCATGGCCGCGATGGATCCGGATGCGCCGCCTGCCTCCACGGCGTCACCCACGTCAAATGGGCGATAGATCAACATGAGCAGACCGCTGGCGAAGTTGCTCAGAGTGCCCTGCAACGCGAAGCCGATGACGAAGCCGGCGGCGGTCAGCACCCCTACGACCGGCGCAATTGGGATCCCGATCGCGCTCAGGGCAAAGAGCAATCCCAGCACCAGCACCGCCCGTCGGGAGACCGTGTTGACGAACTGGCGGAGGAGTTCCGACATCCCCCTGGCCCGGGAGGTCGCCTTGCTCGTTGCCTTCCCGACCAGCAATGCCAGCAGCCAGAACACCACGAAGATCGCGACGAACTTGCTGATGTTGAGCAGCCACTTCATTCCGCCCTGCTCGGACTTCAACCAGCCCACCGCGAACTTCCACACCGCCGAGCTGTCCGAGACATCCATGAGGTTCTGGGCCGCGGAGGTCGCGTAATTCTCATACGTGGCCACTTCCCCACCCTTGGCCTTGAGTTCGGCGAGGACCAGGTCAAGTCGCTCGATGAGGTCCGCCCGCTGGGTGCGCAGTTCGGTAAGGGTGTCCAGCAGGACCTCCTTCTTCGCGGCCTGCTTGTCCGCCGCGGCCTCGACGGCCGAGGCCACATTCTCCAGTTGGGCGGTGGATTCGGTGACGGCGTTGGTGGAGACGTTCTGGAGCGCCGGGCTCGCCACCTCGGCAACCGCCACGGCCGGGGCGTTGGTGTCGCCCTCCTCCGCCGCCTTGGCCTGTTGCTCGTCACTGACCTTCTGGGCGACGGCGAGGGCGGCCTGGCTGTTGGTATCCGCGGCGGCCTTGGCATCGAGTTCCTGGGCCTTGGCGACCGCGCGGCGGGCTTCCTCCGCCTTCTTCTTTGCTTCCTCCGCCGCTTTCGTGGCCTGGGCACCGGACGTGGCGTTGGTGCTTGCCGCCTCCGCCTTGGCTGCGGCCTCCTTGGCGTCCTTGGCTGCCTCGGCCGCCTCCTTCGTCTGCTTGATCTGCTCCTTCTGCCGCAGGACGGTGACCTCCGCATCACTGATCTGCTGCACCTTTTCCTGCAGCAAACCCTGCCAGGCATCGGCCTCGACCTTCAGTTGCGACTGCGGCAGGGGCTTGAGCAACCAGCGCAGCTCCAGCAACGGGATGTTGGGGTCCCCGGTCGTGAGCGGACTCGGTACCGGTTCCTCTGCCGCGGCGAGTCGGACTGACCATGCGGGGACAACAAGCAGCAGGCCGGCCATGAGGCCCAGACACCCGCTCAGGCGGAAGTAAGTTTGTTTTTCCATGGCTTGAACGTCGGCCGATCGGCGGCATCGCCTGGGGAATGACGCTCTCTCGCCAGCCAAAGCCTGACGGGATGGGGTATGCCACCTCCGATCAACCGCCGCAAAACTGTCCGCTATGGCCCGTATCGTCAACCCCTTCCCACCCTTCTCCAGCAATTCGCGTTGTGGCGGAGGGCCGATTTCGGATCGGCTTGCCTCAAACGGAAGCTCGAACGTTTTCCTGGGCCTCACGCCCAATGCCGGCGGGACGCCGGCGCTCCGGGGCCAGAATGAGACGGCCCAGCAACCTGCTCGCGCGCACTGTGCCCTTGAATCCTCCTTGGAGGGACGAGCTCCGCGAGTCCCTCGAATCAAGTCAGGGGCTCGTGTAACTCGGCCCTCCATTGGCGGGGGACGGTTCATGGATAAACCTGCTGCCCCCTCACCCCGCCGGCGTGCTATCGGACAGGATCGGGATAGGGAGGAAGGAAGAAGCCCTGGAGTCGTGGTGCGCGCGGCAGGACTTGAACCTGCACCCTCGTAAAAGGACTAGAACCTGAATCTAGCGCGTCTGCCAATTCCGCCACGCGCGCGAACCCATCCGGCGTTGCCGGACACAGGAGCGGTGTTTCTACCCAAGGCCACTCCGGCCCGCAAGAAGGAAATGGTCCACCGGACGTTTTTCTCGGGCACGTTGCACCCCTGGAGGCCGAATCGATCCAAGTCCGACGCCCAAGACGTGGGTGCCGGCGAGACAAGCCCGAAATGCACAACGGCCCGCGATAAAATCACGGGCCGTCGGATGCATCATGGCAAATCGCCTAGTCGGCCACAGTCCGGGTGGTCTTGCGGGGTGACTTGTAGCTGTACCAGCGCAGATCGGGGTCTCCAGCGACCGTCCCAAAGTTGTTCTGGGCGGTGAATTGGACGCCCACCAAGCCTCCGGCAGACCGCGGTTTCGTCATGGTTGGGCCAGTCCACTTGTGGATCTCGGAATGGCCATCGGCAAAAGCGAAGCCGCACGCACCGTTGTGGTAGGTGGCGGGCGCGTCCGGGATGTTCGTGGCGGTGTTCGGCGGGAAGCAACCGGCGTCGTTGATGCTGTCCGGATGCTCGTCGACGTAAACCCAGGTCTCGGTCGGACCGGGAATATTGAGGTCGCCGGTCTTGGCCGCCCCCTGGTAGATCGTCATGTTCAGCGGCCCGCTGCCCGAGGAATACAGGCGGTTCGGCCCCCATCCGTTGCCTTCACCGACGTAGATGTTGCCAGAGACGCTCCGGACCCGTTCGGTCCACCCCGCCCCGCGTTGTGCGGAACTGATGATCTTGTCCGCCGGGCACTTGTAGATGTTCTTGGCCTGGGCGAAGTAGGTGGCGAGCACGGCGTACCGCGGGTCGATGAGGTAGGCGACGTTGGTGTTGTCGGGCGAGGTGCTCCAATCCAGCCAACCGGTCACCCACGGTCTTTCCCGAGCGTTCACTCCGGGGACAAACCCCCCGTGAAAGGCCATCGGGAAGAACTCGTTGTTGTCCCCGGTGTACATATGGTTGGCGAGCATCAACTGCTTCGTGTTGCTCATGCAGAGAATGCCCGTCGCCTTGGCTTTCGCCTTGGAAAGGGCCGGCAGCAACATGCCGGCAAGGATCGCGATGATCGCAATCACCACCAGCAGTTCGATCAACGTGAAACCGGCACGGGCACCACGGTGCCCTTCGACTCGGTTGGTCTCAGTCTTCTTCATAATGCTAAGCACGTTCGATTGATTGGGGTTACGCTTGTGCTGTTCAGTAGGGATTCTGGCCTCCCGGCCATCGGGAGTCAACCGAGTTCCAGCAAATCTCCCCATGACCCCATGACGATTGGGATTGCCCCCGGGACATCGGAGGATCTGGTCGCCTGGCAGATGAACCCCGGGCCGGCGTGATCAGGCGTCGGACCTGAGACCGGGTTCTGCCACCAGACAGGTGCCGCCCGTGCTTCCCTGCAGCGAGGTCGCGTCCCGGATTGCCGCCGGCACGAGAGCGAAATCACCGGTTTTCAGCACGAGCGGCTCGCCGAAGCCCGGCAACGCCAGTTCAAACCGGCCTTTAATCCCCGCCACAACGAGCGGCAACCGGGCGCCCTGAAGGGACACTGAATCCTCCACCAACCGCCATTGCTCCACTCGGAACCACGGACAATCCGCCAGCACGCGTTTCTCCACCGCGCCCGCCGCCTGAAAGTCCCGTGACGCCAGCGCCGGGGCGGTGTCGGTGAAGTCGATGCTCGCCAGGGCCTGGTCCAGATGCAGTTCCCGGGGTTTCCCATCCGGTCCCACCCGGTTCCAGTCAAACACCCGGTAGGTGGTGTCCGAGTTCTGCTGGATCTCGAAGATGATCAGGCCGGCGCCGAGGGCGTGCAACCGGCCGCTCGGCAGGAACAGCGAGTCGCCGGTGGCCACCGGCAGTCGCAAAACGGCTTCCGCCGCCGTCCCTTCCCGGACCATTCGCGCAAAGCCCTCCCGGGTCGTGCCCGGGCTGATTCCCGCCATGAGTTCGGCGCCCGGCTCGGCGTGGGCGACATACCAGACTTCGGTCTTCGGTTCGCCTCCCAGGGCGGCCGCCTGTGCCACCGGCGGGTGCACCTGGACCGACAACGCCTGCTGCGCGTCCAACAGTTTGACCAGGAGGGGAAAGCGTTCCTGGGAATGGGTGGCGTCACCCAGAAGCGCATCGCGATGGTTCTCCATCAGCCACCGCAGGGTCCGGCCGGCCAGGGGACCGTTCCGGATGACGCTCACGCCTTCCGGGCGATCCGTGATTTCCCAGGACTCCCCCACCCGCTCGTTGGGTGGCAGGTTTCGACCCAACACGGTTTCCAGGGCGCGACCGCCCCAGACCCGGGCTTTCAGGACGGGGTCAAACGTCAGGGGATACAGCATCGGCATGGGGAGTGACAGGGTCCTCCACGAAATGCCCCATCCGACGATACTTCTCGTAGCGCCGGCTGAGGCGGTCCTCCTCCGGCAGGGCTTCCACTTCCGCGAGGTGCCGCGACAGGGCCTGTCGTACGGCCTGGGAAGTGGCTTCCAGATCCGTGTGGGCGCCTCCCAGCGGTTCCGGGACCACCTCGTCGACGAGTTTCAATTCCAGCAGGTCCCGGGCCGTTATTTTCAATGCACCCGCCGCCTTGGGAGCCGCCGCCCGGTCCTTCCACAGAATCGCCGCGCAACCTTCCGGGCTGATCACCGAGTAATAGGCGTTCTCGAGGATCAGCACACGGTCGGTGACCCCGATGCCAAGCGCTCCGCCCGAACCGCCCTCCCCGATCACCATGGCCACCATCGGCACCCGCATCACCGCCATTTCACGCAGGTTCACCGCGATGGCCTCGGCGATGTGGCGTTCCTCGGCACCCACTCCCGGATACGCGCCGGCGGTGTCGATCAGGGTGATGATGGGAAGCTGAAACCGATCCGCCAGACGCATCAACCGCAGCGCCTTGCGATAGCCCTCGGGATGAGCGGAACCGAAGTTGCGCAGGATGTTCTCCTTGGTATCGCGCCCCTTCTGGGTGCCGATGACCATGACATTCCGACCATCGAGCCGGGCAAACCCGCCCACCATCGCCCGGTCATCGGCGAACAGGCGGTCGCCGTGGAGTTCCTGGAAATCCGTGAAGACGCTGCCCAGGTAATCGAGGGTGTAGGGGCGTTTGGGGTGACGGGCCAACTGGACCCGTTGCCACGGCGAAAGGTTCGAGTAGATGGACCGGCGGGTCTCGTCGAGTTTCTTCTCCATGAGGGCAACCTCCGTTTCCAGATTCAACCCGAGCGACACGCTCTCCGAATGAGCGCGCAACTCATCCAGCTTGCGCTGGAGTTCAGCAATCGGCTTTTCGAAATCGAGGTAATGCTTCATCTCACGCCCAATCCGTCGACACCCGGAACCCGGCCCGGACTGTAACGGCGGGTTCCCCCCACCGCAATCGCGGAGTCCGCCCCCCACTGTAGCGGCGAATTGGCATCCGCCGAACAAACCCGCCCTTTACCGCCGGGCTCCGATGCGGTTGAATCGCAAAACACTTGGCCGACAGATGAACACGGAACCCCATGCCGCTCTCTTTCGTCGCCACCTCAGGCAGGCTGGGAACATCACGCCGGCATCCTCAGCCGCGACCGGCAAGGCGGTGAAGTGGACACTGGTCGGTCTCGTTTGCCTCACGACCTGTCTCCCTTGCCTTCGCGCCGTCGATCCGGAAATCGACCTCGACCTCGAACAGTGTCGGATCGCGACTTTGCACGAAGGGAAACTCCATGTGCTCGCTCCCCAAAGGGGGCATCGCTGGACAGAATGGGGCATGATCGCCCGCCTCGAGGACGGGAGGTGGTTGTGGCTACCGGAAGCGCTCAAGGGAGGGGTGACCTGCCTTCACTCCTGGCGAGGACAGCTGCTCGTGGGAGGTGCGACCGGGTCCACTCATGACGATCGGGAACGTGCCCTGCGGGTCTGGAACGGCGATGCCTGGGAGGCGGCGTTCGGTCTGGATGAAGCAGCGCGACTTGACGGACGCATCGAATTGATGGCAGGGACGGACCACGACGATCTGACGGTGGCGGGCAAGGGCCTCCGCATTGGCCCAGGAAAGCCGATTCGCGTGGCCCGGTGGAACGGGCGCGCGTGGAAGGCCCTGGGCCAGGGACCACCGGTTCGAACCGACGCGAGCTTGAAGTCCCTGGTGGTTGCGCCGAACGGGATGACCTACCTGCTGGTCGAGGAATTCCACCCCACCCGCCGATGGGTCCTGTGGCATTGGGCGGAAACGGTGGGGTGGCGGGCACTCCCGGGAGGTCAGCAGAAGAATCACCTGGCCGTGACCTCTGACGGCGAGTTGTATGTGGCCGGCCGTTTCTTTCCGCCGCTGGTCAGCACCCATTGTTTGATCGCGCGATGGGATGGGAAGCGCTGGCACGAACTGGCGGGACGTCTCACCCACCCGGGCGGGCCGGAACCGGGCAGTTCGGTAAGCATCGAGGTGAGCGCTTTGGGAACTTGGAGAAACCAGTTGGTCGTCGGCGGTGGATTTCGCCAGTCGGGTGAGGTCACCGCGAACCTGATCGCTCTTTGGGACGGGCACTCCTGGACAAATTTAGGCGAAGGCCTTGGCGGCACGAGCATGTGGCACCTGGACGGAAAGCAGGGGCCACTCTACTTCGAGGATCATTACCCGGCCCTCCTTCCTTCGGACGAGGACGCCCTGTACGCGATCGGACGTTTGGATCGCGCCGGCACTGTCGCAGTACGCGGACTGGCGCGGTGGAACGGAAAGGACTGGGACAACCCGCTGGCCGGCCCGGCCTCCGAAACCCGAGTGAACCCATGACGAAGCTGCGTCTGAAGGTGGCCCTGCCGGTCTTGTTCATTCCCCGGCCGAAGCCGGGTCGCACGTCCCGAACCAACTGCTTGTGGGCGGAACCTACGCCAGCGTCTTGCGCAGGAACTTCAGGCCACCCTTGGCGATGCCTTCGCGGCTGGGCTCGATCTGACGCCAGATGGCGGCCGCCTTGGCGATGATCTTCACGTCCTGGGTGAAGGACTCGATCACCACGTCGCCCTGGTACTTCACCGCCTTGAGCGCCTTCGCGATTTCGGGCCAGGCGATGTGATCCTTGCCCGGCGTGCCGCGATCGCTGCCGCACGCGTGGAAGTGGGCCAGGAGCTTGCCGGCCTTGCGGATGGCCTTGGCCTGGTTCTTCTCCTCGATGTTCATGTGGAACGTGTCGAGGTGCAGCTTCAGCGCCGGGCTGCCGACGTCCTTGACCATCTGCAACGCCTGGTCGCAGGTGTTGATGAAGTCGGTCTCAAAGCGGTTCAGCGGTTCCATGCAGATCTGCTTGCCCTGCTTCTCCGCGTATTTGCAGACCGTCTTGAGGTTCTTCACCACCAGTTTCCACTGGCGGGCGTATTCCTTCGGTTCGTTGCCGCCGATGCGGCCCACCGCGGAATAGACGGGACCGATGAACGACGGACAATCGAGCGCCACCATGTGATCGATGCAGGCCTTGATGTAGGCGATCGAGTTCTTCTGCGCGGCGGCGTTCCCGCGGAGGTCGCGATCGGGACCGAAGGCACCGCAGACCGAGCCGCAGACCAGGCCGGCCTTGTCGAGTTCCGCCTTCACGTGTTCGGGGCAGAAATCAGCCGGATCGTTGATGGCGATTTCGACACTGTCGAAGCCCCATTTCTTGAAGGTCTTGAACCAGGCGGTGCTCTCGTTGGTGAACGGGCAGGTGAAAAGGAAGGTGTTGATGCCGAGTCTCATGATATTTGCAGTCAGGTTACGACGGAAGGCTGGGACGGCAATGGGTCCAAGTCAAAGCTTTTTGCCGAAACGCCACGTGGGAGCATCCAGGTTTCGGGTTTCAGGTTTCAGACCTCAGCCCGTTCCTCCCTCCCTGCGTGCCCTGACCTCTGACCTCCGCCCTCTGCCCGCCCTCCCCTGCGTGCTTCGTGCGTTGCTCCCGGCGGGTGGGCCGTGTCATGCTCGCGCCGATGAAGTTCCTCTTCCGGTGGATCTTCCGGTTGGTCGTGCTCATCACCTTGTTGGTGATGGGGCTGCTGCTGTTGAAGAACACCATTCTCGAGGAGGTGGTGGAGGGGGAACTGGCGGCGGCGACGGGGCTCCGGGTAAGCATGGATCGATTGGAGGCCGGCATCCTCAAACCCACCCTGACGATGGAAGGACTGCGGTTCTACAATCCCGCCGAGTTTGGCGGCGCGCCGTTCGTTCACTTGCGCGAGTTCCACATGGAGTATGACCGGACGGCGCTGGCCCGTGGTCGGCTCACCTTCCGGTTGCTGCGCCTGGATCTGGAGGAACTCACCCTGGTCGAGGACACTTCGGGCCGGTGGAACTACGAGGTTGTGGGAGACCAGATCAACCAACTCGCCGCCGGGCGCACGGAACCGCTGGACTTCGGGGGCATCGACATGCTCAACCTGAGCATCGGAACCGTCAAACGCTACCGGATGTCCGCACCCAACGAGGTTCGCACCCTCGACTTCCACCTGCACGACGAGCTGTTCCCCGGCCTGCGGACGCCGGCAGATTTCCTCCTCGCCGCGGGTCGGTTGGCGGTGAAGCTGGGGCTGAAGACCGCGGCGGAGGCGTTCCCCACCAACCAGCCGCCGGCCATGCCCTCGACCGCCGGCGGCTGAGTCCGGACGCGGACCCGTCCGGACCTGAGCCGGCCTCTTTCCGGAACATCCGCCACTGCCGGTCTCAGTCGCCCGAGAGCCCTGGATCGGGAATGCAAGGGCGCGGACTGACGTTCGTGGTTACGGCGTTGGCTGGGCGGTGTTGGTGGTGCCGGGCGGTGGCGGAGGGGAGAGGATGGCCTGTTCGAAGGATTCGAGCGTTTTGTCGTTGGGCGCGAACTGGCGGGCGGCGCGAATGGCGACGAGCGCCTCGTTGGTGCGTTGCTGCCCGAGCCGAATCTGCGCGATGCGGACATGGGCCGGGATCAGCCTGGGTTCCCGGGCGACCGCGAGTTCGTATTCCGCCAGGGCTTCCTCAGGCTTGTTCTGGTTCAGCAGGAGAATGTTGCCAATGTCGAAGTGGAGGTTCCCGCTGGCGGGAGCCACTTCCAGGGCCTGGCGCAGGGCGGTGATCGCCCCGGCACTGTTGGTGGCGGCCAGTTCCGCGTTGGCTTTTGCCACAAACGTCTGCGGGAGCTTCGGTGCGAGTTGCATGGCCCGGTCTGCAGTCCGGTTTGCCGTCGCGGCATCCCCCAGGGCAATCGCCACTCCGGACAGGGCCACCAGCGCCGGGACATTGTTCGAATCGATCTGAAGCACGTGCTCCAGGTCCTTCCACGCCCCCTGCGGATCACCGGCCTGCTGTCGGGCCACTCCGAGACTTCCCAGCAAGGTCACGCTGTTGCTGTCGTACTGGACCGCCTCGGAGAGCATCTTGACGGCTTCATCGGGTTTTCCGCGGAGCAGGAAGCTCTGGGCGAGCGTGGCGACGTCGCGCTGCAGGCGCATGTGTCCGGGCAGGGTGGCCCCCCACGGGTCGGGCATGGGATAGCGCGGTGGAATCGGGCCCTGCAGGCGCGGGGCCGCCTCGTTGGTGCGGCCGACCTGGAGGTAGGCCTGTCCCAGCAGGTGCTGCGCCAGCGCGGCGGAGGCATCCTTCTGCACCGCCTGCTCCAGCAGGGGGACGGCTTCCGCAGACTTCCCCTGTTTCAACCGAACCTCACCCAGGCCGGCGTAACCACGCCACTCGTCCGGTGCCAGTTCCATCAATCGGGAGTAATCCGCGGCCGCCATATCCAGGTCGCCGGCGGCCAGCGCCACCTCGGCTTCGCGGTAGATGCCCTGCGGAAAGTCGGGAAACTGTTGGCGCAACTCCGCCAGCGTGCTCCTGGCCTTCTCCGCATCACCGGATTGTGTCAGCGACACAACCAGATAGTAGCGGGCCAGCGGCTCCTTGGGCGCCAGGCGGACCGTGTTCGCAAAGCAGGCGGCCGCCTGTGGCCAGAGCCCGTTGGCGGCGAAGGCGAGCCCCAATTGGGCATGGTGCGTGGCATCCCGGGGATTGGCCCGGGTTTCCTTGACCAACCCCTGCAGGTAGGCGCGGGCCTGCGGCTCGACCTGCGACCAGTCGGCCGGTTCGGGCACCGGCAGCTTGGGAGGCCGCATGAAGTACTGGTAGCCCGCAATCACCAGGCAGACGATGCCAACCAGCAACAGGGCATTCTGCCAAAGACCGCCCCGGGCCGGGGTCTTGCCTTCCGGTCCCCGCGGGGACGGGCCGGCATCCGTCGGTTTCTGCTTCTCTGAGTCGCCAAACATGGAATGTGTGAGTTGTTCGTCCCACGACCACGACACGCGTCGCGAAGACCGGGTCACCCTGTCAGAAACCGGACACAGCGTCAAACGATGCGCTTTCAACCGCTCCGGGCTTTCCCGGTCGGCGCGGGGACTCCATACTCCGCGCATGTCTGAACCGATGCGGGTGGCTGTGCTGGGAACCGGAGCCCTGGGCTCCCATCACGCGCGTCTTTATGCCGCCCTGGCCGGCAGCGGGTTGGTGCGGTTCATGGGCGTCCATGATGCGGACGCCGCCCGCGCCCGCGACGTCGCCCTGCGCCACGGCTGCCAGGCCTTTTCGACGCTCGAGGAACTCATCGCCCACTGCGATGCCGCCAGCGTGGTGACCCCGACCGTCACCCACTTCGACCTGGCGAAGGCCCTGCTGGAGGCCGGCAAACATGTCCTCGTCGAGAAACCCATCACCAATGCCACGGCGCAGGCGGAGGAACTCGTCCGCCTGGCCCAGGCCCGGGGATGCGTGCTTCAGGTGGGCCACGTCGAACGGTTCAACCCGGTGTTCAGCTATCTGCAGCAGGTCGCCACCCTGCCCCGGTTCATCGAGGGGCACCGGCTGTCCCCCTTCCCCAAGCGCAGCACCGACATCGGCGTCGTGCTGGATCTGATGATCCACGACCTCGACGCCGTGCTGGCCTTCGTGAAGTCGGCGGTGACCGGGTTCGATGCGGTGGGGATTCCCGTGCTGAGTTCCAGCGAGGACATTGCGAATGT
This sequence comes from Verrucomicrobiales bacterium, assembly GCA_024233215.1. Taxonomy (GTDB): domain Bacteria; phylum Verrucomicrobiota; class Verrucomicrobiia; order Limisphaerales; family J093; genus J093. Next base: position 444,460 of record JACKPW010000001.1, read on the forward strand.
CCGCCTGCGGTTCGCCAACGGTTGCGTGGCGAATCTCACCGCCAGTCGGATCAGCCCGGAACAAATGCGCAAGATCCGCGTCTTCAGTGGCGGCGACCTGCCCTGCTACGTGTCGCTCGATTACCGCGCCCAGGAGGGGTTCCTCTATCGACTCGCCCGCGAGGGCGAAAGCGAATCCTCGCTGCTGAAGAAACTGCTCGCCGCGAAGACCAGCAGCATCGTGAGCGAATTCGCCGGACGCCGCATCGTGCGCGAGCCGGTGCCCATCGCCAAGGACGAGCCGCTCAAGCTGGAACTGGCCAGTTTCGTGGAATGCGTGCGGCAGAAGCGCGCCCCGGTGGTCACCGGCGAGGCGGCCACACAGGCGCTCGATCTGGCACTCGAAATCACCCGTCAAATCCGGGAGCAGCCCGGTTCCGGAACGCTGGCCGACTCCGCCGCGGCAGACTGATGAACGTCCGTTCCGTCATGCTCATCGCAGGCGAAACCAGCGGCGACCTGCTGGCTGCCGAACTCGTGCGCGCGCTGCGCCCGCACTTCGCCGGGCAGTGTTTTCCCCCGAGGTTCTTCGGCGCGGGGGGCGGGGAGATGGAGGCCGCCGGCGTGGAGATTGTCGAGGAAATGACCCGGCACGCAGTCGTTGGAATCGGGGACGTGGTCCGCAGCTTCGCCCGTTACCGGCGCATCTTCCACCACCTGCTCGACATGGTTTGCCGGCGTCAACCGGAACTGGTGGTGCTGGTGGATTTCACCGGTTTCAACCGCCGTTTCGCCCATGCCCTGCGGGAACGAATCGCCCGCCAAAGCCCCGTGTTCGGCAACTGGCAGCCGCGTATCGTGCAATACGTCTCGCCGCAGGTCTGGGCTTCGCGCCCGGGTCGTGGACGGAAGCTGGCGGCGGACATCGACCTGCTGCTCTGCCTGTTTTCGTTTGAGCAGGATTGGTATGCGCGCCGCGTGCCGGACCTTCAGGTTGAGTGGGTGGGCCACCCGATCTGTGACCGCCACCCGGCGCAGTGGCAGGCCCTGACCGGGGATGACGCTTCGGACTCCGGCGGCGATCGCCCTCCCCTGCTCCTGCTGCTTCCCGGGAGTCGCCGATCCGAACTGCAACGGCACCTCCCGGTGATGCTCGAGGCCGCCCGGCAACTGGGGGGGCGAAAGCCGTTGCGCGCCCGCATCGTCCTGCCCGGTGAACACCTGAAGGCGTTGGCACTCCGGATCGCCGGGACCGTCGGGGCACGCACCCCGGCGCACTCGCGGGACGAGACCACTCCCAGCCGCCTGTCCCTGCCACTCGGCGGGCGGGGAAACAACCTGACCGTCGACGTGCGCGTCGGGGAACTCGCCCAATCCCTCGGCGAAGCCCGGGTCGCCATCGCCTCCACCGGCACCGTCACGCTCGAATGCGCACTCTTCGGCGTCCCGACGGTCGCGCTCTACAAGACGTCCCGGCTCACCTACCAGATCGCGAAACGCCTGGTCACGGTCGATTGCATGGCCATGCCCAACATCCTCGCCGGGAGCCGGGTCTTCCCGGAGTTCATCCAGGATGCTGCCACCCCCGAAAACCTCGCGAATGCGGCGTTGGAACTGCTGACCGATGACACCCGCCGTCGCACCGTTCGTCGCGCGCTGCGGCAGCTCGCGCAAGGCCTGGGGGGACCGGGGGCCAGCCGCCGCGCCGCGGCGCACCTCGGACAACTCGTCGACTCATGACCCTGCTCGAAATCGTTGCCCTGTTGATCACGCTGGCCGCGCTGTTCAGTTACCTGAACTTCCGGTTCATCAAGCTGCCCACCACCATCGGAGTCATGCTGATGGCGCTGGTGTTCTCCCTGGTCCTCCTCGGCGTGGGTCGGTTCCGTCCCGAACTCGCCACCACCGCGACGACCTGGCTCCAGCGGTTCGAGTTCGATGACGCCCTGCTCCAGGGCATGCTGAGCTTCCTGCTGTTCGCCGGCGCACTGCACATCAACCTGGAGGATCTCGCGAAGCAGAAAGGGGTGATCACCGCCCTGGCCCTGGGCGGCGTGGCGCTGTCGACCTTCCTCTTCGGCACGGCGATTTGGTGGTTGCTCGGATGGCTCGGGTTGACGCTGAGTTATGCTTGGTGCCTGCTGTTCGGCGCCCTTATTTCACCGACGGATCCCATCGCAGTCATGGGCATCCTCAAGAGCGCCGGGGCACCGAAGAGCCTGGAAACCAAGATCGCCGGCGAATCCCTGTTCAACGACGGCGTGGGCGTGGTGCTGTTCCTCGTCATCCTCGGGATCGCGACCGGAGAACACGCCGTCTCGTTCAGCCACATCGGTCTGTTGCTGCTGGAGGAGGCGGTCGGCGGGGCGATCTTTGGCCTTGTGGCGGGCTATGTCACCTACCGCATGTTGCGCAGCGTGGACAACTACCAGGTGGAAGTGCTGCTGACCCTCGCCCTGGTCATGGGTGGCTACGCGCTGGCCTCGGCGCTGCACCTGTCCGGGCCGATTGCCATCGTCGTCGCCGGGCTCTTGATCGGCAATCACGGCCGGGCGTTTGCGATGAGCGAGCGCACCCGCCTCCACCTGGACACGTTCTGGGAGTTGATCGACGAGGTGCTCAACGCGCTGCTCTTCGTGGTCATCGGCCTGGAAATGCTGATCCTGTCGTTCACGCACGAACGTTTCCTGGCCGGCCTCCTTGCCATTCCGGCGTTGTTGATCGCGCGATGGATCAGCGTGGGATTGCCCGTGGCGATCATGCGGTACTGGCGGCGGTTCACCCCCGGGGCGGTTACGATCATGACCTGGGGCGGCCTGCGGGGCGGGATTTCCGTGGCTCTGGCGTTGTCGCTGCCTGCCGGAGCGGAACGCGAGTTGGTGCTCTGTATCACCTATGTCCTGGTGGTCTTCTCGATCCTGGTCCAGGGACTGACGCTGAAACCGCTGGTGCTTCGATTGACGGGACCCGGCAAGTCGGACTCTGCTGTGAAAGCGGCGTCGGATTCGAGGGCTGGTTGACGGCGGGGAACCCGGAACCTACGGTCAGGTCATGTCGAACGAGCAATTGCTGGAAGCGGCCCTGGCGATGCCGCTCACCGAGCGGGTATCCTTGGCTCAGGAGCTGTGGGATAGCATCACGAAGGATGAGCCAACGTCCCCCTCCGAGGACCCACAAGAAGTGATCGCCATGGCGCAGCGCCGAGACGCTGAGTTGGCCGCCGGCGCCGTCGTCCCGTGCACGCATGAACAAGTGATGAGCGAGGCTCGCCGGGCCATCCAATGCGCCTGAGCTATCACCCGGAGGCCCGCAAGGAGGTGGTGGAGGCCGCCCGGTTCTACGAGGGCAAGGTCCCCGGCTTGGGAGCGGAGTTTCTCGCGGAGTTCAATCGGGCGGTGGCACTCATTCTGGAAACCCCCGACCGTTGGCGGTTTCTGGAACACGACCTTCGCCGATTCCTCATGCGCCGCTTTCCGTACGGCATTCTCTACAAGGTTTTCGGAGAGGAGGTGCGCATCCTCGTCGTCAAACATCACAGCCGGCACCCGGACTATTGGCAGGGTCGGTTGACCGAATGATCACTCCAACCTCCCACCGACTCCGACCCTTCGTCCTTCTCACCCCGGGGCACTGCGGCTAGCCTCCTCGCGCTGTGGGCAAGACCCTCTACGATTTCCTCCCCCGCGACGAGCGGCCCTCGAACGAGCTGCTGTTGGAGCGCTTTCTCGATTACGTCACCGCCCGCGGGCTCGAACTCTATCCGGCCCAGGAGGAGGCCATTCTCGAACTCTACGAGGATCGCAACGTCATTCTCCACACCCCCACCGGGTCGGGCAAATCGCTCGTCGCCACGGCGCTTCAGTTCCGGTCGCTCGCCCAGGGCCGACGCGCCATCTACACCTGCCCGATCAAAGCCCTGGTGAACGAGAAATGGCGCGATCTCTGCCGCGAGTTCGGTCCCGACAACGTCGGGCTTTCAACCGGCGATGCCTCGGTGAATCGCGATGCGCCCATCCTCTGCTGCACCGCCGAGATCCTGGCCAACATCGCCCTGCGCGACGGCGACGACGCCGATGTGGATGACGTGGTGATGGACGAGTTCCACTGGTACGCCGACCGTGAACGCGGCGTGGCCTGGCAGACTCCCCTGCTCACCCTGCCCCAGGCGCGTTTTCTGCTGATGTCCGCCACCCTCGGGGAAACGACGTTCTTCGAGGAGGAACTCACCCGGCTCACGGAAGTCCCCACGATCACGGTGAGTTCGGCGGACCGCCCGGTACCGCTGGAATTCACCTATGCCGAAACCCCGCTGGCCGCCACCCTGGAGGACTTGGTGGCCCGTGGCCGGGCACCGGTGTATGTCGTGCATTTCACCCAGGCGGATGCCGCCCAAAGCGCGCAGGACTTCACCAGCATCAACGTCTGCTCCCGCGAGGAGAAGGCGGCCATCGCGAAGGAACTCGAGGGCTTCAAGTTCTCCAGTCCCTACGGACCAAGCCTGCGCGGCTGGCTCAAGCACGGGATCGGACTCCACCACGCCGGCCTGCTGCCCAAGTATCGGGTCCTCGTGGAAACCCTCGCCCAGCAGGGCCTGCTCAAGATCATCTGCGGCACCGACACCCTCGGCGTGGGCATCAACGTCCCCATCCGCACGGTGCTCCTGTCTCGCCTCTGTAAGTACGACGGCGAGAAGACCGCGATCCTCAGCGCGCGCGATTTCCATCAGGTCGTCGGCCGGGCCGGTCGCAAGGGGTTCGATGACAAAGGCTGGGTGGTGGCCCAGGCGCCGGAACACGTCATCGAAAACCTGCAACTCGCACGCAAGGCCGCCGAGAAGGGCAAGAAGTTCGTCCGCCGCAAACCGCCGGAACGCAACTTCGTCAACTGGGACGAAAAGACGTTCCAGCGACTCATCGCCGCGACGCCGGAACGGTTGGAATCCCGTTTCCACGTGTCGCACGGAATGCTGCTCAACGTACTGAGCCGCGAGGACGACGGCTGCCAGGCCATGCGCCAGCTCATCCGCGACTGCCACGAAAGCCCGAAGCAGAAGAAGCAGCACACGCGCCGCGCGTGGCAGTTGTTCCGCTCCCTGGTGGATCGGAAGATCGTCGAGTTCGTCGAACCGGACGAAGAGACCGGGCGAAAGCTCCGCGTCAACGTCGAGTTGCAGGACGACTTCTCGATGGACCAGACCCTGTCGCTTTACCTGCTGGAAACGCTGCCGTTGCTCGACTCCGCCAATCCGAATTACGCCCTCGACGTCCTGACGCTTGTGGAGTCGATTCTCGAGAATCCCGAGATCATCCTGCGCAGGCAACTCGACCGTGTGAAGGGCGAGGCCATTGCGGAGATGAAAGCCGAGGGCATGGACTACGACCAGCGCATGCTCGAACTCGAGAAGCTCGAACACCCGAAACCCAACCGCGACTTCGTCTATTCCACCTTCAACGCGTTCTCCAACAAACACCCGTGGGTGGGCGAGGAGAACATCCGGCCCAAATCCATCGCCCGGGAGATGTTCGAGACGTTCCGGTCGTTCTCGGATTACGTCCGCGACTACGAACTCCAGCGCGCCGAGGGCCTGCTGCTGCGGCATCTGAACAGCGTCTACAAGGTCCTGGCCCAGACCGTGCCCGATCCTGTGAAGACCGAGGAGGTCTGGGAGATGGAACTCTATCTGCGAACCATGATCCGGCAGGTCGATTCCAGCCTGCTGGATGAGTGGGAGAAGATGCGCGACCCCGACGCCGAGTATCAGGCGAAGATCGCCGCCGAACGCGCCGACATCACCGGCGAGGAAGTGCGTCCGCCCGGCGCCGAGGAAGCCGCCGGGGACATCACCCGCAACCGCAAGACCTTCGTCGCCGCCATCCGCAATCGCATCTTCGCCTTCCTCCGCGCGTGGGACACCGGGCAACCGGAGGCGGCGCTGGAACAACTCGATTCGCTTGCCGATGCCGACGGCGAGCAGTGGACGGTCGAGCGTCTGGAGACTTGCCTCGACCGGCACGCCGAAGAGCACGAGTGCCTCCGGTTGGACCCGGAAGCCCGAAACCTCCGCCACACGCACGTCGTTCCTTCGGAAGACCAGCGAACCTGGCGCGTCCAGCAGATGCTCATCGACCCGCCGGGATTGAACGATTGGGTCGCCGAGTTCGTGGTGGATCTGTCGGCGTCGCGGGAGAAAGGGGAGCCGGTGCTGAGCCTGGCGCGGTTGGGGCCGCTGGTTCCCTGAGATCCGTAGCCGCGGACGTCAGTCCGCGCAATTCAATCCCCGCTCAGATTGATGTGCGGTCACGACTGGTCGCCATTTCCAGGTGCTGGAATACCCGTCCCGGGCTCCTGTCGTAATCGCCAGGACAACGCGCCAAACGCCAGCAACCCAATGAACAACTCAGGCCACGCAACGCCCACGGCCACGTACGCCGCCGCGATGAGGATGCGAGCCGTCACCTGGCAGCAGGCGAGCGGTAGTAGACCCGCACGGTCGAGACCACCGAGATCTCCGGCTTCATCGGCAGGTCGTCCGGTTGGACATCGCTGTCCATGGAAAGCCCGCGGTAGTAGGTATTCCGCGGGCGGGGCGCGCGGATGAGCGGCACGTCGCGGCGCCAGGTCGGGGTGACCTGTTCCTCGTAACTGTTCGAGAAGGAGTGATACAGCGATTCCGGATGGCGCACCGTCGTCTGTTCCTGGACGTTGATCGCCGGCGGTCGCGTCGGGAAGAGCGTCCCGAACAGCACGTCCGCCTTGCGTGAAGCGGCCTGCAACGCCTGCTCACGCGCCCGGGCTTTGGCGTCGGCGAGTTCCTTGGAACCGTAGTCGAACGCGATGATATCGGTGATGCCCTGCTCGAAGGCCTGGTCCAACGCCTGCTGTGCCCGCGCATCGTCGGGTACTTTCACGTGCAGGTTCGTCTGCATGCGATACCCTGCCTTCCGTTCCACGCCGACCTCGGTGTCCGCCTGCTTTTCGATCTGCCACTCGTAACGGGGCAGGATGGCAATGAAATCCTCCACGATGTCCGCAGGAGCCACCCCCGATTTCACCCACGCCGCCCTGAGCCGCTGCAGGGTTCCGTTCACCGCGTTGCGGCATTCCTGCGCGGTTTGGCCCTCGCCCGTCACCGCGAGGACGATGCGGATCTCGGTCGGCGCCAGGCGGACTTCGGCCCGCCCTTCGACGGTGATGTGGGATTCGACGACCGCCGGTTCGAGTTTGGGCAGATCGGGAACCGCCGCGGTTCCGCCCTCCAAGCCGGCGCGGGAACCGGCGAGTTGCGCCCGGACAGCGGGCAGGACCAGGAGCGCTGCCAGTGCGCTGGACCACCGAAGGTGATTCAGAAGGCGCCTCAGGCCGGGGCGTTCCGCGAACGCCAGTTCGCCGCTACGTTGGGGGGCGTGCATGGCAGCCGTTCCGCGGGTGTCCACGCGACGCGCGTTACTCGGGCCAGACACCGTTCAGGATTTGGGGACCACCCAACTGGGCGGGATCCACCACGACATGCTTCACCTTCTCGCGCTTCCACGTGTAGGTAATATGCACCAGGCCGTCCTGGGTCTGGATGACTGTGGGGTAGGAGAACTCCTTCCCGGGCTCGTTTTCCAGGACCGCGGCGGCCCGCCACGCTTCGCCGTCGTCGCTGATCGCCAGGTTGAGCACGTGCCGACCCCGTTCCGTGTGGTTGTAGACGAGCAACGACCGGCCATCGGCGAGTTGGGTGGCGTCCAGCCCGCTGTTGGGATTCGGCATCGCGGTGCGTTCGAGACGGCTCCAGGTGGTTCCGCCGTCGTGCGACCAGGCTTCCGCGATGTAACCGAGCTTGGTGCGACACACCACCTGCAGATCATTCGTGTTGTGCATGAGGATCGCCGGCTGGATGGCGGGCATGGCGAAGGCGCTGTTCAGCGGCGTCGTTTTGAACCAGCGTTTCAGCGGCGCGGTGGTCCACTCCATCTGTACCCGCCAACCGGTATCCTCGGTGCTGGACCCACACAACAACGTCCCCCCGGGGAGTTCGACCGGCGGGTTCTTGATCGGACCCAGATAGCCGGCGGGCAGCCGGTTCATTTCGATCCAGCTTTCGCCCCCGTCGATCGAGCGCCGCACGTAGCTCCACCACCGGCTCGGGCTTGGCCCCACCCGGTAGAACAACCACAGATCCCCGTTGCTCGCGGCGAACAGCACCGGGTTCCAGCAGGGATAGCGCCGTTTCTCCTTCGGTTCATAGCCGTTGGCCACCTCGGCCGGACCGGACCACACGCCTCCTTCCTGCCGGGTCAACCAGATGCTGACATCGATGGCCCCCTCCCGCGTGCCGCCAAACCAGGCCGCCACCAGCCCGTTCCTGGTCTCCGCAATGGTGGAGGCATGGACGGACTTCACCAGCGGCGTCTCGGAGATGAACTCCGAATCCATGATCGCCTCCGTTCCATCTGCAGCCAGCAGCCGTGTCCCACCAAGCAGGACCCCGGCAACCACACTGCATATCGCTTTGATCGGACGTGCTCCGTTCTTCATGGCGCGACCCTAACAGAACCGCCGCAAGAATCCACCTCTCTCCGCTCGCTCAGGCGGCTCAGTCGTTGGGGTTCGTGACCATCGGCCAGTCATCGGTGCGGAAGGGCGAAACCGGCAATCCCTGGGCACTGAAGAGATTCACCACCGGGTAATCCGCCCAGCCGAAACGCACCGCCACCGGTTCCGGCACGGCGTCGCTCCAGACCTCAACCTCCTTGCCGTCGATCTTCGCGTTGGCCCAGACGAACTTCCGGTCCGCGCCCGCAATCGCAAAGCCAGTCAACTTGTCCCCCTCGCACTTCAGCGCACCTTTCACGTGGTTGAAGGAGACTTCCGCCTTCCCGTCCTCGAACGCCACTTTCCGATAGGTCGGACTCAGGCCGGTTTCCTTGCCGCCGTAGGCGATGGCGCACGCGGCCTTCGCCAACCGTTCACCCACCGGGATCTTCCGGGTCGGGTGGATGTCGTCCTTGTCCCCCACGTCGGTGATCACGGCGATGCCCACGTTGGGAAGGGTGCGGGCGGCAATGTCCTGGGCCTCGCGCAGTTCCGGCCAGTCGCTGTCAACCGGTTCCGCGGTGATTTCCTCGAGGCTGCGCTTGCGGTTCTTGTCCCAGGGCGCGAGTTGGACGGCGAGGAACGGGAAGTTGCCCTGGCCGAAGTCGCGCCGCCAGTTCTGGATCATGTCGGCGAACAAGCGTCGGTACTGCCAGGCCCGTCCGGCATTGGACTCTCCCTGATACCAGATGGCGCCCTTGATCGCGCAGGGCAGCAACGGCGCAATCATGCCATTGTAGAGTTCGGTGGGTTTCCAGGGAGCGCCCGGACGTCGTTGGTTGAAAGTCTGCCCTTCGGCCTCCGCCTTCGCCTTCGCGTCCGTCCATTTCGCCACCGCCTCTTCGTAGCGTGCCTTGTCGGTCTCGTATTTGCCGACGATGTCGCTGCGATACTCGGCGCTGGCTTCCAGGGCCTGCTGGCTCATCCAGACCTCCGCCGGGGAACCGCCCCACGACGTGTGGATCATCCCCACCGGCACCTGCCGGGCCGCCTGCAGGGCGCGGCCAAAGTAGTAGCCCACGGCCGAAAAGCCGGGCACGGTGTCCGGCCCGCTCAGTTGCCAGGTGGCCTTGACCTCGGCCACCGGTTCGTCCGCCTTGAGCTTGGGCACCTGGAAGAGGCGCAGTTGCGGGTTGGTGGAGTTGGCGATGTCATCGGCGGACTCGTAGGAACGGCTCAGGGGCCATTCCATGTTCGATTGGCCGCTGCAAATCCACACCTCGCCCACAAGCACGTTGGTCAGCACGATCTCGTTCTCCCCGGTCACCTTGAAGGTGAAGGGCCCGCCCGCCTTGAGCGACTTGAGGTGGACCCTCCATTTTCCGTCGGCACCGGCCCGGGTGGCGGCCGATTGCTTCAGGAAACTGACGGTGACCTCCTCGCCCGCGTCCGCCCAGCCCCACACCGGGACGGGTTTGCCCTGTTGCAGCACCATGTTGTCGGCGAACAACGGGTGCAAACGGACCTCGGCCCTGGCCGCCAGGGAGGCGATTCCCAAGCCCAGGCTCAGGGCCACGACGGTCGGCAGACGATGACTTCGCCGGATGCGGTCGGAAGTGTGGTCAAGCATGGGGCCCATGGCACCCCAGCCACGCCGGAAGGTCAATTCGGAAAGCGTGTTGACTGAGTTCCGCAACGGAAGGGCGGAGATCCCGTTGCGCCCCGGTACCAGGTTGCTCGACGCATTGGCTCGGCGGGAATCTCGCCCTCCCTGTGTGCCCGCTCACCGTCCGGCAAACCCCCGTGCCACGGACAACTTCGTGTTGCAGGTGCAACATAAAGTTGTCCATGTCGAGAGGGAGCGCGTTGACAGCCAAGTCGCGCGGCCCCACCCTGAATCCCAACAACCACAGTCCAGCCCCGAAGCGATCACATGAGACTCCCCGTCCTACCCATCCTCGTCCTGCTGGGGACCACCGCCGCCCGCGCGCAGGGGGAGGCCCCGCCGCCCGTTTCTGCCGCGAAGTCCGACGGGATCGACGCGGTCGCAAAGACCGTGCCGTCCTCCTCCCTGGCGCCCAGCGAGATCGACCGGTCGACCCCCGGTCCCACCAACACCGCGGTGCTCCTCCAGCCCATCACGCTATCGCCCGGGCCGGGTCGGATGGCGGGACCCGGTGAGGCCGGCTGGATCGACTTTGAACACCGGCGCTACGGCGGCACGTTTGGGGATGCCCTCGCCAGTCCCAAGCCCTGGCAGTTCTTCAACCCGTTCGCCCCCGCTTCCTACGGCGACGGCACCCGTTACCTGCGGCAGGATCCCTACACCGGACGCGCGGAGGGGGTTGTCCTCTTCTCCATCCGCCTGCCCGGCGGGAACAGCGGAAAATCGTTGGCGAAAAGCCGGACGAAGCAGGGGCAGCAGACGCAATCCAAGCCGACCGCCGGTTCTTCCCCCACAGCGGCGAAACAGGGCGCGTCACCGCCCTGACGGCAACAGTTCCGCGGTTAACTGACCTGCATTCGTCGCCAGGCGTCGGAGTTCGCGGCGCATTCGATCCACCTGCTCGGGGGGAATTCCCTCCCAGACCGCTGCGGCTGCCGCGTGGTAATGCGGCAGGATCTCCTGGATCAGCTTCCGGCCCGACGGGGTCAGCACCACGTGCCAGGCCCGACGGTCATGGACATCCGCCCGCCGGGAAACCAGACGTCGCTTTTCGAGTCGACTCACCAGGCCGGTCACATTCGACCGATGCATGATCAACTCGCGGCCGAGTTCGGTTTGCGTGCGGGATAGCCCCTCATCGCGGAGCAGGTTCAGAACGTTGAACTGGCTGGGGCTGAGGTTCCAGCGGGCGAACAACACGCGGCTGCCCTCCCAGATCAATTCCGCGGTGCGGAGCAATTCCAGCAGGGCATCGTAACGGGACCCGGGCGGGTGACCGGAGGGTACAACGGTGACCTCACCTGGGGCGGCCTCTGATTTTGCGGTGCGTTTCGTAGTGCCCCCATCTTACCCGCCGCATCGCAGGTTTCCAATCCGCAGCCCGGATATTTCACGCCCGATGCGCACTGAACGCGCAACCGCTGGCAATGCAGACATCTGATCTGCTGGATCGCCGAATCCCGTTCGGCAGAGCGTCCGGACGTTCCCACGGTCTGCGGGTCGGATACCCGCGATACAGCAGATCGGATATCCGCGCTACGAAGGACGGTGCAATATCCGGGTCGGCGGCGGATTGGCATCCACCGGACTTCCCGCTGCACCGTCACCCCTTCGGCGAACGCCGGTTCGCCGATACGGGAACCAGGGCTTGCTTGCCGATCTTCTGAAACCTGACACCCGACACCTGCTCTCTCCCCCCGGCGAACGCCGGTTCGCCGATACGGGGTTTGGACCAAACGTGACTTTTTGCGATTTCGGTTGTCCAACCGGGCGGTGTTGGACGACTAACTCAACAGAACCATGCTTATGCAGGGCAGCGACGAACAACTCGTGCCGGCGGTGCAGGCAGGCGATCCCGATGCCGCCACGGAACTCGTGGATCGGCATTACGCCGCGATCTACGCCTTCCTCCGTCGGTTGTCGGGCACCGATGCCGAAGCCGCCGACCTCACCCAACGCACCTTCAGCCGCGTATGGACCGCCATTGCCCGTTTCGGCGGTCGCAGCACCTTGAAATCGTGGCTGCACGGCATCGCCCGGCACGTCTGGCTGGATTGGCTCCGACAGAACCATCGCGAGGTCGCCGTCGCCGAGACCTGGTGGAACGATCTGGCCGATTCCGCTCCCGCCCCGGACGAAACCGCCAGCCGGTCCGATCTTTCGACGACCCTCTACGCGGCCGTGGATGATCTGCCGGAGGAACTCCGCACCACGGTCCATTTGCATTACTACCAGGGGTTGACCCTCCAGGATACCGCGGATTCGCTGGAGATCGCCACCAGCACCGTGAAACACCGGCTCCGGACCGCCATCGGGCACCTCCGGACGGCGCTCGCCGATCCCACCCCCTCAGCCACAGTCCTGCGATGATGGGAACCACGAAACACACGAATCACACGAAAGGAAGGGGCGAGCGTTGCGCCATGGCACCGTCGTCGGTGTCACCGACCGGCAAGCACACCACCTTTCCGGACCAACAACCGAGGCACAGCTCTTCTCCGCGGTCTTTTCGCGTATTTCGTGCATTTCGTGGTTCCATTGATTCGCCATTGCCCGGCCACTTCACTCCCCACCCACTCCCATGAACCCTGACGAACACGACCTGGAAACCCGGCTGCGGTCGGCGCCGAGCCCCCGCCCCCCCGCCGACCTCCGTCAAACCCTTCACCAAGACGCGAAGACTGCCATGAAGAACTCCACACCCAGCCCTGACGAAAGTCGCCCTCTGTCCCTCACGAAGGAGACCCCGCGCTTCTGGCGCTTCTGGGGACCTGCCCTCGCCGCGGCCGGCGTGGCCCTTGCCGGCCTGGGCACGGTCGTTGTCCAGCAGGTCCGGATCCACAGTCTGCAAGGCGAGGTCGACTCGCTCCGGCAACAGCTGGACGAACTGAAGGCCGCGCCGGCGGGCCGGGCCTCGTTCATGTCGCGACCCGGCACGCTGCATCGCGCCGCGGAAGCCCCCCAGCCGAAGGGCCGGGAGGAACTCGAAGCACTCCGGACCCAGGCCGCCGGGCTAAAGGCCGAGATCACCCGGTTGGAATCGCTTGAGGGTGAGACCCAGAGCATGCAGCAGCAACTCGCTCAAATGGCCCGGCAGGTCATGCCGGAGGAGTTCGCCGCCATGGAGGAAGCCCGCGAAAAGGCCAGGCGAATCCAGTGCGTCAACAACCTGAAACAAATCGGCCTGGCGGCGCGGATTTGGGCCACGGACCATCAGGACATCCTACCCCCGGACTTTGCCAGCATGGCCAACGAGCTCTCCACGCCGAAGATCCTGCATTGCCCCGGGGACGAGAACCGCCAACTCGCCGAGTCGTGGGATGCGTTCACCATGGCCAACTGCAGCTACGAATACTACGCCGCCTCCGCCCCGGAAACGGAGCCCTTCCGGGTCCTGGCGAAGTGCCGGGTTCACGGTGCCGTTTGTCTCTGCGACGGCAGCGTGCAGCAACTCACTCCCGAACAACAGGCCCGCGATCTGCAGTGGCGCGGAGGAAAGCTGTGGTTCAAATACGAATCCCAACCACGTCCAGCGACGACAGGTCAGGCCCCGCAAATGGATGAACTCATGATGCGCCGCTATGGGCTCACCCCGGAGATGATCCAGCAACAGCAAGGGAGCACCCAACCAGGGGACGAACGAGCAAGGCAACAGCAGGCGTTGGGCAAAATTGTTGAGGTCGAAGAACCGTGGAATCCCCCACCCCAAATGGATGAGCTCATGATGCGACGCTATGGGCTCCTGCCCCCGGAACCCAATCCGCCGGCGGAGGAGGAGCAGCCATGAATCCCCGCGCCCGCAATCTCACCGTCGCCGTCAGCACGTTGGTTGTGCTGGCGGTCGCCACATTGCTATTGATGCAGCAACAGACACTCTCCGGCCTGCGCACGCGCGAGCTCGTGCTGCAGACCTCCATCGAGTCGGAACGTCCGGCAGCCGCCGGCTCAGCCACGCCTCCCGCCTCGTCCCCGCCCCCTGCGGCGAACACTTCCGAACCCCTGACGGACGAGGAACGTACGGAGTTGCTTCAGCTTCGTGGCGAGGTCACCACCCTCAACCAGCGTCTGGGGGAACTGGCTTCCGTCGAGCAGCGGCACGACGCGTTGCAGGCGCAACTCGACAAGGCCCGCGTCAATCCCAAGAGCGTGGAGGCGGTTGTTCCCGAGGGCTACATCCTGCGCACGAAAGCGCGCAACGTCGGCCAGGCGACCCCGGAGGCCGCCTTGGAGACCTTCCTCTGGGCGTGCGAACACCGGGATGAAAAGGCCCTTCGCGACACCGTGCTGTGGAATCCGCCGGATCTCTTCTCAGGCCCCGAAGGGCAGGCAAGGATTCAGGGTTTCTGGGACGAAGTCGGCAAGTTGCCGGGATTTCAGCCGGTCGAGAAGACGCCCCAACCGGACGGCTCGGTGGCCATCAAACTGGCCGTCACCCCCGGCAGCGGCAACGACCCCACGTCCCAAGCGCACATGATCGCCCGTCCCGTCGACGGCGGGTGGAAGCTGGAATTCCGATAACGCGATCGGACCTTCCTTTCTCCGCAGGTCTTGGAGTGCGGGGAAAAGCGTCAGCCTTCCCCGCTTTTCCCGGCCAGTCCCGGTCCCAACGGTGGGATGCCGGCCTTGCATCGGAGCCAAAGCGGCGATTGAGATCGCCGCAGTCCACGGCGCTTCGCGACCTCCGCCCCCCCCCGGCTGCCTCCGCGCATGCTGCGATGGGGCTTTGAGGAACGGACTTTCCGTGACTCCAAGGACTGTTACTCTCCGTGCGTGATCGCCGCTTTCCGCCGTTCGCTACACGCGCTGGGCACAGGCTTGTGCCTGGCGAGCCTGCTGGGCGCCGGATGCGGCAACCATCCCGCGAGCGAGGGCAGCCCCGACTCCCCCGGCATCGTCATGAAGGTGGCCCAGTTGCTTCCGGACAGTCATCCCACCACCGAGGCGATGCGCGGATTCAAAACGCGGGCCGAGGAACTCGCCGGCGGGCGGCTCGAAGTCCGGCTTTTCCCCAACGGCCAGGTGGGCAACGCTGTCGAGGTCATCGAGCTTTGTCGGATGGGCAATGTCGAAGCCGGCATCGTCGCCACCGCCGCCCTCTCCGATTACGTCCCGGAACTGATCGTCACCACCCTGCCCTTCGTCTTTCAGAGCCCGGCCCATCAATATGCCGCCATGGATGGCGAACCCGGTCAACTCATGCGCGAGGCCATGTCGGAGCGCGGCCTGGTGGCCGGGGCCTTCTTCGATGCCGGCACCCGCAACATCATGACCCGGCCCCGGGCCGTCCTGACCCCGGACGATCTGAAAGGCCTGAAGATCCGCGTGATGCCGTCGGCCGCACTGCAATCCGCGATCTCGGAACTCGGTGCCTCCGCCCAGCCGATGAGCATGGGCGAGGTCTACAGCGCGCTGCAGACCCAGGTTATCGACGGCTGGGAAAACAATCCGGCCACGTGCCTCGCCTATTCCATGTATGAGACCGGTTGCATCCACTTCTCCTGGACCCGGCATGTGGCCATTCCGGACGTGTTGATGATCAGCCAACGTTGGCTGGCGGCACTGGATCCGGAGGTGCGCCACGCCGTCGTCCAGGCTGCTGCCGAGACCCAAACCGCCCAGCGCAGGCTCTGGCAGGAACGGGAGCAGACCGCGATCGAGGAACTGACGGCGAAGGGGATGAAGTTCCATGACGTGGACGGCGCCGCCTTCGCCGAACGGGTCAGGGACTTCTACCAGCCCTACATCGAGCAACATGGACCCCGGTTCGCAAGGATTCTCGAACTCATCCAGTCGCTTCGCACGAAGGAGGAAACACTCTGATGCGACGCTTCTGGCAGCACTTCGAGGAGATCGTCGGCGCGGCTCTGTTGCTGGTGTTGTGCGGGGTCACCACGCTCCAGGTCGTCAGCCGCTACGTGCTGGCCTCGCCGTTTTCCTGGACGGAGGAGGTGGCGACGCTGGTGTTCGGCTGGTTGGTGTTCATCGGTGCTTCGCTGGCCCTCAAGCAGAACGAACATTTCGTGATCGAGGTGGGGGTCGACCTGCTGCCACCGCGGGCCCGCCGGATCGTCCGGTTGCTGGCGATGGGGTTGGTGATGGTCGCCGCGCTGATCCTGATCCTGTTCGGCATGAAACTGGTGCTGGGAAGTGCGTATGTGAAGACCGCCATTCTGGGCATCTCCAAAGCCTGGCTTTACCTGTCGGCGCCGGTGGGGGGTCTGTTGCTTCTGCTCCGGGCCTGGGAACGCCTGGCTCCCATCAGGGCCGACACTGAGTCGCTCCATCCCGAAGACCGCAAACCGGAGGCACAGCCGTGAGCATGACCGTTCAACTCCTGCTCGCCGGCTTCTTCGTGCTGCTCGTGCTCGGGGTACCAATCTCCGTCGCTCTGATCCTGGCGGCGGCGGGTGCCATGGTGGCGGCATCTCCGGTCGCGCTGGACCTCTCGCAGATTCCGCTGCAACTCTGCGAGACCGCCAACAGCTTCCCGTTGCTGGCGATTCCGTTCTTTGTCCTGGCCGGCAGCATCATGAGCCGGGGCGGCATGTCGGCCCGGTTGATCGATCTTGCCCGTTCGCTGGTGGGCCGGGTCCCGGGCGGCATTGCGATGGTCAGCGTGCTGGCCTGCATGTTCTTTGCGGCGGTGTCGGGATCGAGCGCAGCCACGACCGCGGCCATCGGCATGGTGCTGATCCCCGCGATGCGGAAGAGCGGTTTCTCGCTGGGTGCGGCGACGGGATTGCAGGCCACCGCCGGTTCGATGGGCATCATCATTCCGCCGAGCATCCCGTTCGTGCTGCTGGGCGTGGTGGGCGGGATGTCCATCGGTCGGCTGTTCATTGGCGGGGTGATCCCTGGAGTGCTGATGGGCATGACCCTGATGGCAACCGCCTTCATCGTGGCGCTGGTGCAACGGCATGAGCCGTCGTCCACGCGACCGAATCTGCGGAACATTGCGCGTGCCTCGGCACGAGCCATCCTGCCGTTACTGACGGTCTTCTTCGTCCTGGGCGGCATCATCGGGGGTTTCGTCACGCCCACGGAGGCGGCGATGGTGGCGGTGCTCTGGGCCCTGATTGTGAGCGGGTTGGTCTATCGCGAGTTGAGTCGCCGGGCATTCTACGAGGCCCTGGTTGATACCGTGAAGGTCACGGCCATTGTCGTCCTCTGCATTGGCGCCACCAAGCCCTTCGCCTGGCTGCTCACGGTGGAACTGGTGCCGCAGCACCTGGCGGAGTGGATGCTCCACGCCACTTCGAGCGCGGTGATGATCAAGCTGATGATGCTGGCAATTCTCCTGCTGGTCGGCACGGTGATTGACCTGACACCCGCCATGATTCTGCTGGTCCCGATCCTGATGCCGATCGCGACCGGTATCGGCATGGACAAGATCCACTTTGGCGTGATGCTGATCCTCGCGCTGGCCATCGGCCAAAGCACACCGCCGGTTGGCATCTCGCTCTTCGTCGCGTGCAGTGTGGCAAAGGCGCGGATGGGGGAGGTCGCCGCGCCGTTGATCCCGTTCCTGCTGGCGCTGGTGGTGGCACTGCTGATCGTGACATTCTGGCCGGCGACGGTCCTGTGGCTGCCCAACTTGTTCTTCAACTAGCTCCAAACCAACCGGCAATATCGAAGTTGAAGATGAGCTGAATCCCGGCCAGGAGCAGGAAGGTGTAGATCGCCCGGGTGAACCACTTCTCCGAAAACCGCCGGTTCAGCACCACACCAATCCAGACTCCCAGCGGTACCAGCGGTGTCAGCAGAGCGCTGATCTTGAGGGTCTCCCAGTTGATCAGGGACACCTTGGGCAGCCAGGGAAGACTCACCACGTCCTGGCCCAGACAGAAGAACGGCATCTTGATCCAGTTCACCCAGGTGAAGATGAGAACGTTCGTCCCGACGAACAGCGTCTTGGGCAGGTTCTGCGGGATGAGGAACATGCTCACCACCGGACCGGCCCCGTGAGCGAAGGTCGAAGTGATCCCGGTGCCGATGCCAAATCCTGTGCCCAGTTTGAAGTTCGGCTGGAACTCGCCTTCCGCCCGGAAGATCACCTGCTTCAGGAGCTGGAACAGGACAAACAGCACGGCCAGCAGGCCGATCGCGAGATTCAGTTGGCGCTTGTCGAACCGGCCAATCAACTGCACGCCGATCAGCACCCCGATCACAACACCCGGCAGCAGGAACCTGAGGTTCTCCTTCCTCCACTTGCCCCAGTAGTGGACCATCGAGAAGGCGTCCCCCACGCACAACAGCGGCAGGAGAATCCCGATGGCCTGGTGCGGGCCAAAGGCAAGCACGCACAGCGGCGTGGTCAGCATGCCCAGGCCGCCCCCGAAGCCCGCCTTGGACACGCCGATGAACAACGCCGCGATGATCGCGATCACGATGCGCTCCGGCTCAAGCACCGCGCCGGTGTACGGACTCGCCTTCGTCAAGTCCAGCCTTCACCGCTTTGACAGCCTTCACCCCTCTCACCCCGAACGCTCCCTTTCCGCTCCCTCGTCAAACCAAAGCGGCGATTCAGATCGCCGCACTCCACGACGCTCCGAGAGGTCCTCGATCACCCATCGGCCACCAACCCGGCGGAAGCCTCGACTGTCTCCCGGTTGCGGATGGTTGATTTGACCTGCACCGCCCCGCACGCCATGCTGCCGCCCATGAAAACCGCCCTGTCCCGTCGTCGTTTCCTCAGCCGAACCGCCACCGCCGGCGCCCTCGTCGGCGCATTGCCCGTCAGCCTCAACGTCCTGGGGGCGAACAACCGGCTGCGCCTGGCTGTCATGGGCGTTAACGGCCGGGGCTCGGCCCTCACCCGGGGCTTCTCCTCGCTGCCTGACGTGGAGATCGCCTACGTCTGCGATCCCGACCAACGGACCTGGGCCCGCGCCGCCGGCATGGCGAAGGACCAACCCTCCCCGCCCCAGGGTATCGAGGATTTCCGGCACGCCTTGGAAGATCCGACGGTGGACGTCCTGGTCGTTGCGGCGCCAAATCACTGGCACGCCCCCGCCACCATCCTCGGTTGTTCGGCCGGCAAACACGTTTATGTGGAGAAGCCCGCCTGCCATGATCCGGCCGAAGGCGAATGGATGGTCGCGGCGGCGCGGAAATATGGTCGCGTGGTGCAGGTCGGCACCCAGCGACGCAGCATGCCGCGATTGATCGAGGCGATGGCAAAGGTGCAGGCCGGTGAATTGGGCGAGGTTCGTTATGCCCGTTGCTGGTACAACGCCACCCGCGGCTCGATTGGGCGGGGCCGACAGGCACCGGTGCCGGAGTGGTTGAACTGGGAACTGTGGCAGGGACCCGCCCCGGTCCGGCCATTTCGGGACAATGTGGTTCACTACAACTGGCATTGGTTCTGGCACTGGGGCAACGGCGAACTGGGCAACAACGGCATCCACGCGCTGGACCTCTGTCGCTGGGGCCTCGACGTCACGTTCCCCCGGCGCGTCACCTCCGGGGGCGGACGGTACATGTTTCCCGACGATCAACAGACGCCCGATACCCAGATCGTCACCTTCGATTTCGGCGACCGCTTCATCGCCTTCGAAAGCCAGAGCTGCCGCCGGCACGGCTACGAAGGCTCCGGCTTCGGTGCGGCATTCTATGGCGACGAAGCCACGATGATCATCGATGGCGGCGGCTACCGGCTCTACGACAAGGCGGACAGGCCGGCCGGCGAAGTGTCGGGCCCGGCCGGGGATGCACCGCACTTCGAGAACTTCGTTGATTGCCTGCGCAATGGCGGTCGGCCCACCGCGGATGTGGAGGAGGGCTATCGGAGCACCCTGCTCTGCCTGCTGGGCAACATCGCCTGGCGCCTGGGCCGCACCCTGGATTGTGATCCGCTCAACGGCCACATTCTCAACGACCCCGAAGCCGCCGCCATGTGGACCCGCGACTACGAACCCGGCTGGAAACCGGTGGTCTAGACAGGAGTTTCGGGCCTGAGGACAGGATTAACAGGATTTTCAGGATACTACCAACTTCTAACACTCGTTGTGTGTTGTAGGTTCCTGTACATCCTGTAATCCTGTCTTCCATGCAACACGAACAACTTCCGGAGACGATCATTGGCTGCGCGATGCGCGTGCACTCCACTCTTGGCCCCGGCTTTCTGGAGTCCGTCTATCAGAAGTCCCTGGCACATGAACTGCGCAAGGCCGGCCTGGGCGTCGAATGTGGAAAGCCCATCCAAGTCCATTACGACGAGGTCCTGGTGGGCAGTTTCTCCGCCGACATGCTGGTTGAGAACTTGGTGATGCTGGAAAACAAGGCGGTGTTGGCGCTGACGACGATGCATGAGGTGCAACTGGTGAACTACCTGACCGCTACCGGAATCGAACTCGGCTTGCTGCTGAACTTCGGTGGCGGAAAGCTCCAATTCAAACGAAAGCACCGCACCTATCGCCCCCGTCCACGGACGAACCTTGGACAGGATTAACAGGACTAACAGGACGGCCCCGAAGAGGGAAGGCTCATTCCCGAGATCATCCTGTTAATCCTGTTAATCCTGTCCTCAGAACGGGCCGTGCCGGTCATCCCGTCATCCCGCCATCCGGTCCCAAGTGAGCGGGCCATGCATTTGGGGTCGTCAGCCGGGGCTGCTTGTCGATAGGGTCGGCAAGCGCGTTTGCCGGGGGGGGCCAGTTCCCGGCGGAGCCGCTGCTGATCCTTATGCCTGAAAGCGAAAACAGTTCCTCCCCTGCCGGGATCGAGCGTCCGAGCATGGACGTGGACATTGTCTGCGTCGGTTTCGGCCCGGCCGCCGGGGGGTTTCTCACGACCCTCTCCCGCCGGTTGCTCAACGACGACGGATCGCCACGCCACGAAAGCCCGTCCATGCCCGGCATGCCGCTGCAGGTCCTCTGCTACGAACGAGCGGATGACCTCGGCTTTGGCGTCTCCGGCGTCGTCACCAAGGGCCGCGGAATCAAAGCCAGCTTCCCCGATCTCGACCCCGCCCAAATCCCCATGTGCGCCCCGGTCGGCGAGGAGAAGGTGCTCTACCTCCTGGACCCGGTCGGGGCGAGCCGACGCTCCTTCGCCCTGCGCGCGGCGGATGGTTTGATCAAGGCGACCCAGTGGGCGCTGCCCTTTGAGAACCATGCGCTGGAGCTGCCCTGGACGCCGGATTTCCTGCACAAGAAACACGGCTTGGTCATGTCGCTCGGCCAGTTCAACCAATGGGTGGGGGCGCAGGTCATGGGCACCGGCACCGTGCAAATCTGGCCGGGAACCCCGGTGGAAAAGGCGCTGGTGCGCGAAGGCCGCGTGGAAGGGGTGCAGCTGCTCGACCAGGGAGTGGACAAGCAGGGCACCCCTGACGCCGCCTTCATGCCGGGCATGGAAGTCCGCGCCGCGTTGACGGTCATCAGCGACGGACCGGTAGGGGCGATCGGCCAGCAACTCGACACCGAACTTGGCCTGCCCGAGGGAAACCACGCGCGGGATTGGGCGGTGGGCATGAAATTCGTCATCGACCTGCCCGAGGACACCCCGCTGAAGCCCGGAACCGTGCTTCACACCTTCGGTTTCCCGGAGCCCGAGATCTTCGGCTTCTTCTATGTGCATCCGGACCGGGTTGCCTCGTTGGGCATCTTCGTACCGTCCTGGTTCGACAGCCCGATCCGCACCAGCTACCGCTATCTCCAGCACTGGATGATGCATCCGTATCTCTGGCGCTACGTGAAGGGCGGTCGCCTCCGGTCCTGGGGCGCCAAGACGCTTCAGGAATCCGGGCGTCGCGGGGAGCCACACCTCGTCGGCGATGGCTTTGCGCGCATTGGCGAGGGCTCTGGCAGCACCAACGTGCTGACCGGTTCGGGCGTGGATGAAGCGTGGGCCACCGGCACCCAACTTGCCGAGGCGGTCCTCGAACTGCTCGACGACAAGAAGCCCTTTACCAGGGAGAACCTGGAAGCCACCTACGTGAAGCGCCGACGCGAAGGCTGGGTCGAGCAGGAAGGCCGCGTCGCTGAGAAGTCGCGGGACGGATTCCAGCGCGGCGTGGTCACCGGCATGCTGGGGATGGCACTGACCGGTCTGAGCGGTGGCCGGCTCGCCGTGCCCGGACGTCCCCTGCGCCCCTACGAACGGATCCCGGCGCTGGAGGACTACTACCGGGGACGCATCCCGGCCGGGGAGATCCGGCGCATTCGAGACGAGTGCTACGCCAAGGGCGTTTCAGCCCACGCGGCCCTCATGGAACGTGCCGGGTGGCCCGAGATTCCGTATGACGGTCAGCTTCTGATATCGCAGCAGGACGCCCTGTTGCTCGGCGGGAAGGTGCAGGCCAATCCCGGTTTCGCGGACCATGTCACTTTCGCCTACCCGAACCTTTGCGAGCGGTGCGGAACGAAGGTCTGCGTGGAAGTCTGTTCCGGCCAGGCCATCACTCCGGGCGATGGCGGAGTGCCGGCATTCGACCGCGAGAAGTGCATCCACTGCGGCGCCTGCCTCTGGAACTGCGCCAGTGCCAACCCGGAGAACGTGGACCGGATGAACGTCCGCTTCCGCGCCGGCTCGGGCGGATTGCATTCGGCGGAAAACTGAGGGGTGACCATTCACGTCAACAAGGACTGTTTCCGTGAAATCCGTGTCATCCCACATCGCCCTCAAGCTCATTGCCGCCGGATGATCGTGAAATCATCAAACCCCGTTGCGGCGTCGGCCTTTGTCCAAAGCCCCGCGTGTCCGGCCTCCGGAAAGGTCGTGTCGCGCACCCGGTAAAGCGGCTTGCCGTCGAGCAACACCGTGAACAGGTCTCCCTTCACGTCGACCGCCAGGGTGTGCCAGCCCTTGCCCAGCTTCGGCACGTTCATGCCATAAGTCCGCCCCTGCTCGACCAAAGGCAGGTCGGTCCGCACCCCCTTCTCCATCTTGTAGAGCACCACGTTGTCCTCCAGCGGATTGGCCCGGACGACGTAGTAGTTTGCCGCGTCCTTCAATCGCCACACCAACCCGCCGCCTTGATCGTGTTTGCCGGATGTCGGCCGCAACCGGACGGAAAGGAGACCGTCCTGCAACTCGACGGCCGTGGTCCAAGCCACATTGAAATGCCGGTTCGGATTCGTGGCCTGCACTTGTGCCAGCACCTGTCCGGCATCCGTCGCAAGAACCTTCCATTCGGTCCGCCCTTCCCCGACGCATCCCTGTTGCCAGGCTGAGGGCAGCCTGCCGGGGGTGGCGTCCTCGAACCCGAATACCTGACGCTGCGCCGCCGGAATCCGTTCCCACCAACGCTCGATGCTGGGAGGGGTCGACGGCTCGGAAGCCGTGCTTTCACCGGCGTGGATGAACCAACCCGCAGCTGACAGTCCGGAGCCAAGGAGCAGCACCAGAACAAACCGACGTGATCTCATGCGCCCGAGAGTGACGAAATCCCAGATGGGGTTCAATGCCCCGCAAGCGGACGCAGCCTCCTCCCCCCCCTCCCCATGAACCGTCCCTCACCAATGGAGGGCCGAGTTCCACGAGGCCCTGACTTGACTCCAGGGACTCGCGGAGCCCGTCCCTCCAAGGAGGGTTCCAGGTCGCATTGCCTGCGCGTTCGCGAAAGGAGCTCCCCAGGAGCACCGACAGCCTTGTCCACGCATCACGCGGTCCTTCCGACCGGTTGGGAGGCCCACCCCCCATTGACCCGGCGCCGCTCGATGCTACCCTCACCGCCATGCTGACGGTTGATTGGGAACCGCGTTTTCGAAGGATCTTCGATCTCGCCGTGATGAACTACCGCGCCAAGGTGCGCGGGGCCGACGTGTTGTTTGGCCCGGAGGAGACGGCGTTCCTGAAATCCATCGGGTGCACCGCCCGGGAGCTGTACGACTTCGTCGAGGACTGGTGCGAATTCAGGGAACCATCGCCCGACATCGCGGTCAGACTCGCCGCCATCCGCCGGAACTACTTCCTCACCGAGCAGCACGGGCAGCCCAACGGCGCACCAATTCCCGAGACCGACTTCCCGGCTCGGGATGCGGAACTGGGTGGATTCCGCTGGCTGCCGCGAATCATCGCGAAAGCCCGGGCCAAGCTGCGGGGACAGTTGCCGCCCGACCTGATGTATGGCTGCGGTGGGGACCGGAACTTCCTGCGGCAGGTGCGCATCGACCCCGTCGAGTTTCTGCGACTGGTCTGGACTGCGGAGAACAACGACCGGCGCATTCTGGAGTTCGTTCGGGAGCGCGCGGGAGACCGCTGATTCTACTGACGGTTGCTCCCCCTGGTTTTTGCACGGTTTCACATTGCCGGCCCGGTCCGGTTGGCTCATTGTCTCCTCAATGAGTCGTTCTGATCGCACCCATTGGCACCGTTACTCCCCAGTCGGATTGTTGGGACTCGCTCTCCTCCTGACTGGAAACGCGGTGGCGCACGACCTTATCGAGGTTGCCGACCACATGGTTACCGCAGCCGATCGGTTCCTCCGGACGTTGACCCCGGGACAGCGGGCGCAGGCGACGTTTGAGTTCACCGACGCCGAGCGGTTGAACTGGCACTTCATCCCGCGCGAACGCAGGGGGCTTCCACTCGGCGAAATGGCGCCCGAGCAGCAGCACCTTGCGAAGGCCCTCCTGGAGAGCGGGCTGAGTCACGGCGGCTTCCTCCAAGCCAGTACCATCATGACGCTGGAAACGGTGCTCCGCGACATCGAGAAGGGCAGCGGCCCCCTGCGCGATCCGTCCCGCTACTACGTGAGCATTTTCGGTCAGCCCGCACTGGACCGGGTCTGGGGCTGGCGCGTGGAGGGACATCACCTGTCGATCAACCTCACGCTGAACGGGATCGACGGGATCAGCGCCACGCCGTCGATGTTCGGGAGCAACCCGGCGGAGGTTCGGGAAGGGCCGCTGACCGGTACCCGCGTGCTGGCCCGGGAAGAGGATCTGGGGCGCGCGCTGCTGGAATCGCTCACCGAGGAGCAACTCCGGGCGGCGATTCTGGAAGGCCGGGCGCCGAGCGACGTGATCCTCGGCCCCGGGCGCGAAGTCGAAATCCTCGAACCGCCGGGGTTGGGGGCCTACGCCATGACACCCGCCCAACGGGAGCGGTTGACCGCGCTCGTGAAGGTGTTTCTGGAGCGCCATCGTTCGGAGATCGCGGAATCGGAGTTCGGTCGCATCGAGGACGTGGGGATTGCCCGCATCCACTTCGCCTGGGTCGGCGGCACCCGCCCGGGCGAGGGCCACTACTACCGGGTCCAGGGACCGACCTTTATCGTTGAGTTCGACAACACCCAGAACCAGGCGAACCACATCCACTCCAGCTGGCGGGACTGGCACAACGACTTCGGTGCGGACCTGTTGAAGGAGCATTACGAGTCCGAGGCGCACCGGTAGTGAGGGCGAAGCGGACTGAGGTCAACCGACCCGGCATGTCCGAACACACGGCAACGATTGACTGGACGCGCACGGATCCCAACTTCCTGGAGGGACGTTATTCGCGCGAGCACACCTGGCATTTCGATGGCGGACTGACGGTGTCGGCCTCGCCTTCGCCGTCCGTGGTCCGCCCGCCGTTGTCGAATCCGGCGTGCGTTGACCCGGAGGAGGCGTTCGTCGCAGCGGTTTCGAGCTGCCACATGCTCACCTTCCTGCACTTGGCATCCCGGGCAGGGTTTCAGATCGACCGCTACCGGGACGAGGCGGTGGGGGTGATGACCCGGAACGAACTTGGCGTGCCCTGGGTGAGTGCGATCACGCTCCACCCCCAGATCAAGTGGAGCGGAGATCGGCTTCCCAGCCCGCCGGATGAGGCACTTCTCCATCATCAGGCACACGAACAGTGCTTCATCGCCAACTCCGTCAAAACGAAGGTGACGGTGGAAGCGGGGAAACCTGCGCCGACTGACGTCGGCTACGGGGCTTCCGGCAGGGCACGGACCACCTGATTCCGTTCCTGCACGGCGATCAAAGAAACCGAATCGCGGCGGGCACAGAAGGCAACGTCGTCGTGCAACATGGGCTTCTGGAGCAGACGTCTGCCGTTGAGCGACGCGGCCAGGGCCGCCTCCAGATCATCGGCACACGAGCGGAACAGATCGCGCGCGATCCGGGCACCGTCCGAGAAATGGCCGCGTCGCCAATCGGCGCCAAGACGATCCACCAGGGCTCCCGCCGCGAGCACGTCTTCGAGCGCCGATTCCTCGAACGTCCCGCTGCAGACGATCAGCAGGTGCCGGGACGGGATTGCGGCGATCCGGGTCGCGAGCGTCTCCAGGTTGAGGAGCGCACCGACAAAGACCCTGCCGGCGCCGGAGCAGGCCCGTAACGCCCGGGTCCCGTTCGTGGTGGTCATGACCAGTTCCCGACCCGACACGGCTTCCGGCGTGAACTCGCGCGGTGAGTTGCCGAGGTCGAAATCCACTCCCCCGGTTTGCTCCCCCCGAATGCGGACGCCGTGGCGCTCGCCGGCAAGCAGGACCTCCGGCCGGGCCCGGCGCAGGGCGAGCGCCTCGGGAATATCCGCCACCGGATGGATTGCCTTCGCCCCGTTCGCCAGGGCCACGATCATGCTGCTGGTGGCCCGGAGCACATCGAACACCACGCAGGTGTGCTCGCTCAAATCCCGGTCGGGCAGGCGCTCGAAATCGGCCGGGGTGAAAAGGACGTCGAGAGTGCGTTCGTGAGTCATCGGGTTCAGGCAGCCGGGATCATCGTGCGACTCCGGTTTCCCCGGGTCCGCATTCGCAGATAGTGGAACAGGTATTGCTGGGCGTGCCCGCCGTACGGGCCGAAATGGGTTTCGCTGAAGTGCCGGAGGACGGATGGCCTCGGTCGGCGTCGCGGGAAGTAGAGTTCGTGCAGGGCGCGCAACACCCAGACGTCGATGGGAAACACCTGATCGAATCCGCCCGCAAAAAGCAGTACACAATCGGCGATCTTGCGCCCCACTCCGTCGAGCGCCATCAAACGCGCGCGAGTGTCGTCCAGCGGCAACTGCCCAAGCGTGTCCAGGTCCAACCGACCTTCCGCCACCGCCCGGGCCGCCGCCAGCAGTCGCGGTGCCCGAAAGCCGGCCTTGCACTCGCGCAGTTGGGCCTCCGTGAGTTCCGCCAGTTGCCCGGGGCGTGGAAAGGCATACGCGGGCGGATGTCCCGCGGGCACTGCCACCGCATCACCAAACCGCTCGCAAAGCGTCGCGACAATTTGCCGGATTTGAACGATCTGCTTGGTCGCGGAGAGCATGAACGAGGCCAGGCACTCCCATGGTTCCTGTCGCAGCACGCGCAACCCGCCACAGGCCGCCACCGCCTCCGCAAGTGCGGGGTCGTCCGGAAACGTCGCGAGGATCGCCTGCAGGTCCACCCGCAGTTGCAGCGCCTCATTCAGCCAGTCCCAATCCTGCTGTGCCTCGGCGGTCTCCGCCACGATGGCTCCATCGCCCTCCCGGAGTCGCACCCAACGGGTGCCGACGACCCCTTCCCAGGCATCGCTGACACGCGTCCAGCGGAAGGCCTGCCCGCAACCAAGCGTGTGGTCCAGCGAGTAATCCCGGACCGGCCAATGCCAGGTGGTGGCGGCACGGTGGGTCGATGATGCTGAATTCGTCGGCTCCACCCAACCGCTCTCCGGACGACCTTTTGTTGCAGGTGCAACAGAAAGTTGCAGGCCCCGCCTGGTGCGGCGGGCAGGAATCTCCTTTACCTCAACGCAGGTCACGGCAGACGAAGATCTGGATCCGGTGCATGACACGGTCGCCATCCTGGATGTCGAACATCCCGAGGTCGGTGACGGAGTTGAACTCCGCGAGAATGTTCTGCGGGGCGTCGATTGCGGTCTTGTTTTCCACGACGTAAAGGGCGTTTTGCCCCACCCGATCGCGGTAGTCCGGGTAGAACCAGAACTGGTTCACGGGATGTTCCATGATCTGGTAGTAGACGAACGGATCGTCCCGGGTGCGGTCCCGGTGGCCGGGCAGGTAGAAGCTCAACTCGCCGGTGAGACCGTAGTGATCGGCGATGATGAAGACGGGTTTGCCGTCGGACTGGGCCAGTTTCCTCCGCTCGGCGTCCACCACCCGTGCGGCGTCCGACCACTGGCGGACCCGCCGCAGGGGATCCAGTTTGGCCGGCAATGGTCGGCCCGCGAACAGTGCCACCCACCTGGTTTCATGGAGCACGCCCACCATGAACCCGCCGAAGATGAGGCCGGCCACCAACCAGGGGCGCAGGCGGGACCCGATCTCCCGCCAGCGGGAATCGGCGTAGGCGACCAGCACACAGAACAGCGGGATGATGGCGGGGGCGATCCAGTTGGGATGTACCCGCGCCCGAACCGTGTAGAGCCAGTAGCCCAGAAAGAGCGGCGCGCCCATGGCAAGGAAATACATGAGCAGTGCGTCATGGCGGCGATGTCGCCAGACCTGGACGCAGGCCCAACCGATGGCGATGGCGAACACCGGATTCATCAGGAACAGGGTGGCGCCGGTGAACTCGCTGAAATAGCGAAAGACATCCCGGGCCTCCCAGGCATGGGTCAAGCCCGCCCGGTCCTGCAGATGGGTGACCGTGATCCAGTCGTGCTGCGCATTCCAGACGACCACCGGCACGGCGGCGACGAGGGAAATGAGCACCGCCAGCCAGGGCCCCGGCCGGCGGAGATGACGCCGGGCGTTGGGCCAGAGGCCGAGGAACAGGAAGAACGAGACCCACTGCAGCATCGCGGAGTACTTGCTGAGAAAGCCAAGCCCGCTCCAGACTCCCACCCACAACCAGTCGCGGGTGCGACCGTGCGTCTGCACGGCCTTCCAACCGTGGAGCATGGCAAGCGTCCAGCAAAGGACCAGCGGCGGATCAATGGTCATCAGCACCGATCCCACGGAAATGATGGGCGCCGTGGAAACGCAGAGGAGCAGGAAGAACCCCGCCCGGGCGCTGACCTCGCGGGCGAAGAAGCGCAACAGGGCCAGGCTCAACGCCGCGGTGATCACGGGCGAAAAGAAACGCACTCCCAGTTCGGTGTCGCCCCAAAGATGCGTCCCGGCCCACTGCAACCAGGCGATCATCGGCGGCTTGCTGTAGTAGGAAAGCGCCAGGTGTTTCGACCAGACCCACTGATAGGCCTCGTCCTCGCTCAGTTCGATGACCCCCGAGGCGATGTAGGCCAACCGCAGCAGGAGCATCCCGGCAATAAACAGGTATCCCAACCGCAGCCACTGATGTTCGCGTGCGGCATCGGGATCACGGACGGGCTTCTGACCGGGCACAGGTGCCAGGGGGTCACGCCGGATTTCCGCGCGAATCAACGAAGGCATGGCCCGCCACCAGAGCGGGAACGCACGGGGCCCCACCAAGGACCACAGCCATTCGAGCACCCGCACACCGCCCCCGCCCACGATTACGCCGAGGAGGGCGCCCGCCAGCACGTCCGAGGGGTAATGCACGCCGAGGTAGATGCGCGAGAAACCCACGGCTGCTGCAAGCGGCAGGAGCGCGATTGCCGTCCGGCGGTAGTACCAGAAGATCACCGCGAGGGCGGCAAACCAGTTGGCGGTGTGCCCCGAGGGCATGCTGTTGCCGTTGGCCGGACCGGCTACCAACCGCACTTCCTCCAGGGTCTCAAAGGGACGTGCGCGACCGATCCACGCCTTGAGCCAGCCGATCAGTTCGTGATTCACGACCCCCACGAGGAGGACTGCCAGCGCCAGGCAAATCCGGCCCCGCGGCCCCCCCTTCAGCAGGAGCCCCAAAGCCAGCAGGAGGATCAACGATGCGAGAACCGGACTTCGGCTCACCCACGGCATAAGCCCGTCCAGCGGCCGGCAAACCAGCGCCTGGTTGATCCAGCGAAAGACCGCCTCGTCCAGGTGCAGGAGCGGGTTCATGGTCACCGCCGGCGGGACGCCGTCAGTAGGTCACCACGCTGTGCAAGGGCAACCCCGTCAGTTTCTCCCGGCCCTTGAGAAACTCCAGTTCGATCAGGAAGGCGGCCTCGACCACCGTGGCTTCCAACCGCTGGATCAGTCGTGCCGCGGCCAGTGCGGTCCCGCCCGTCGCGAGCAGATCGTCCACGAGGAGGACGCGGTCGCCCGGCTTCACGGCATCGGCGTGAATGGCGAGAGTGCTGCTGCCGTATTCGAGCTCGTAGCTTTCCTCCAGGGTCTTCCAGGGAAGCTTGCCCTGCTTGCGGATGGGGACGAAGGCGGCGTTGAGTTTCAGGGCTGCCGCCGCGGCGAAGATGAAGCCGCGGGCATCGACGCCGGCCACCGCATCCACCGAACCGGCGGACCAGTTGGCGGTGAGCAGATCGATGGCGGCGGAGAAGAGGCGCGGATCCCCCAGCACCGGCGTGATGTCCTTGAACTGGATGCCGGGCTTCGGGAAGTCGGGGACGTTGCGAATGGCAGCGCGGAGGTCATCCACGGTGGGAATGGCGGAACTCATGGGGATGGGTCAGCGTTTCTGGCCTTCGATTTTTTCGATCATGCGCCGGAGTTTGGTCAGCGCGAGATTCTGGATCTGCCGGATGCGTTCGCGGGTGACGCCGAATTTCACCCCCACCTCTTCAAGCGTCTTCTCGCTGCCGCCGTCGAGTCCGAAGCGATAGAACAGGATGGTCCGCTCGCGTTCGTCGAGTCTCTCCACGAGGTCGCCGAGGAGATCGTTGATGGTCTTTTCCTCAAGGCTCTCGTAGGGATCCTCGGCCCGCTCGTCCTGGACAATCTCGGCGTAGGTATTGGAGTCGTCCTCCCCGATGGGGGCGTCCAGGGAGGTGGGCCGGATGGCGGCCTGGCGCAGCTGGGCCACACGCGTGGCGGTCATGCCCAGTTCCTCGCCGAGTTCCTCCTCGGTGGGTTCCCGCCCCAGCGCTTCATGCATCCGCATCGCGATGCGCCGCATCCGGGAGATCTTGTCCACCAGATGCACCGGCAGGCGGATGGTCTTCGACTGGTTGGCGAGCGCGCGCTTGATCGATTGCTTGATCCACCAGGCCGCGTAGGTGGAGAGCTTCCCTCCCTTGGCCGGATCGAACCGCTCGACCGCCTTCATGAGGCCGATGTTCCCCTCGTTGATCAGGTCCAACAGGGGCACTCCGAGGCCGTCGTAGTCGTGGGCAATCTTCACCACGAGGCGGAGATTGGCCTTGATCATGTGCTCGCGCGCCTCCTCGCTCCCGTTCTTGATGAGGGCGGCGAGCTCGATCTCCTGCTGCGGCGTGAGGAGCTTCACCTTGCCGATCTCGCGAAGGTAAAGCTTGATCGCGGAATCGGCGTCGTAGCCGGTCCGCACGCGCTTCCGCAGGAAATCCGTGTCCTCATCCCGCGGCACCTCCAGGCCCTTGGCGGCGTCGGGGCCGATCTCCTGTTCCGTTTCCGCCAGATCCTCGGCGCTGGGTTCCGAGTCATCCCCGGTCGACTCTTCCTCATCCTCGGCGGCCTCTGCGCCCCCCCCATCCTGTTCCCTCGCTGCGGGTGGGGAGGCTCCCTCCTGACCGGAGTCCGCAACCGGCTCCTGTCGACGGGCCCGATCCACGGCATGCGAATGAACCGTCTCCGCGGGGATCCGGCGGGGTCGCCCCCGGCGACGGACCGGGGTGGGTTCACGGCCCTGAACGGTATCTGCCATCGGGTCCCCGGCATTGCCCGCCAGGCTCGATTCGTTCGAGGCCCGGGCGGAAGGCTTGGCGGCGGCCGTGCGCGTCGTAGCGCGCTTGCGACCGCCCTTGGAGGATTTCGTCTTGGCCTGGCCTGCCATAAACGAGCGGAGAGTGAAAAGCAGGTTCCTTCCCGGCAAGCAAATAAGCCGCGGTCAGGCGCCCTGCCCCGGCGAGGACGCGGAGGAGAACAAGTCAATCCCGGCGGCCACCAAGCCGGCGGCCCGCCGTCGCGGCGCGGCCAGGCAGTCGATTTCTCCGAACCGCGCCCAGAGCCCGCCTCGGCGAATGGCTTGGAACAATCGTTCCGTGGCTGCGGTTGGCAGGTCCCCGAGCAATCCCGTCACCACCACCCGGCGGAGCCCGAGGATGTTCAGCGCGCCCGCGATCACCGCGCCGGCTGCCGCGAGCGTGCCGTCCAGCCACGGCGGAAGGCCCTCCGTCCGAATGCGCACCGCCAGGTCCTTCCAGCCGTGGGGACCGGGAGCACCCGAAGCGGAAAAGCTGTCGAGCAGGCTGCGCCGGGAGAGCAGCGTCTCGAGGCACCCCACACCACCACAACCGCAGCGACGGGGATTACCGGGAATCGGCGTGTGCCCGAGTTCCCCATGCAGGGGCAGTGGATTGGCGAATGGCCTCCCGTGGATCACGATCGCCCCGCCCAACCCCTCGCCCACGTCCACCAGCAGGAAATCCCGGTGGTCCGGTTCGTGCATCAGATGCCCCAGCGCCAGGGCGCCGATTTCCTGCACCACCTCCACCGGCAGTTGCCAGAGCGACTCCAGCGCCTGGACCAACCGGGTGCGCTCGGTCCAGTGCACGTTGGGCGAGAAGATCACCCGGCCTTCCCGCTCGTCCACGATGCCCGGCACGGAAACCACCACCCGCCAGAGCGATCCGGGATCGGTTACCGGGCGGTGCCGGCTCAATTCCCTGAGCCAGCGTTCGAGTCCCTTTCCCGTGGGAAAACGCACGGGCCATTGCTCGGGACAATGCGGATGGAACGGCAGCAGGGCCAGGGAGGTGTCGGTAACGTCCAGATGTACCGCCAGAAAACGCGGCGTCTGCGGATCGAACTCCACGAGTCGACCCGGCCGCCCTGGAACGGCAACGCCTTCGCCCGGGTCGCCGAACCGAAAACCGTTCGACAGTGCCGGCTGCACCTCACGAATCGCCCCCCTCCGCACCAGGCGTTGCACGATCTTGCCCGTGGTGGGCTGACTCAGGCCCGAGGCCTTCGCCAGATCGGCCCGACTGGCGCGCCGCATCCGGGTGAGCAGATCGATGAGGGTGCGCTCGTTCGCGCGACGCAGGCTGGCGGGGGTCAACCCGAGTTCGCTCCCTGGTTCCAAACGCACGGGCATGGCACACAGAAGGCGCTAGCGGGCACCCGCTGGCGGAAGTCCTGGGAGCCCACGAAGCAGGGAATCGGCCGCCCCGGGAAGCGGGTCGGTCGCCGCAGGGACGGTCTTTTCCAAGTGCTCCCCGATCTGCAGGAACGCCTCCTCCACCAGGTTCGTTGTGGAACCAAGCAACTCGGTGAGCACGCGTTGCGCGAGTTCCGGTCCGGTGATCCCGTCGGGGCCGGTGCCCAAGTGGGTCAGGCGCAGATCCTCCACATGCAGGGAGACCGGTTCCGCCGGGGTAAACGGCGTGCTCACGTGAAGCATGGCGTCGCTGATCAGAAACTCGTCCACCTGGAGTTTCCGACCGCGCGGGGGAGGTTCCACCGGGGAGTCCCCTCCGGCCCCGCCTGACGTGCGGTCGGTGAACTCCCGGATATTGCTGAGAATCCGGCTGAGATTGTTCTCGCCGGGCACCCCTTCATACGTGATTTCGGGAGTCTGGAACCGGATGAGCCGCACATGCAGCTTGTCGGAAAGCAGGGTCCTGGGATCCAATTCCACACGGATCTCCCCAGCGCTGACCGCAAAGGACGTGGTGTAGCCCTCCGGATTGCCCACCAGAAGCCCCCGGAGCGCACCGGCGCCTGACAACAGCGAGATGTCCGCCTCCCGAACCCCCACAGGGACGTGCGCCACTGCCGGCCCGATGGTCTGAATCCCCGCCTTGACGAGGCGTCCGAAGAAGGCGAACGCCAACCCGGCAAGAACGACCAACAGCACCAGCATGACCGCCAGGATCTTAAGCCACTTTTTCATGCTCCGAATGCGCGCCGAGGATGGCGCACCAAGCCGGCAAGTCAAGGCGGGGCACCCACCGGGAGCGCGGACCGCCTCGTGCCTCGGGGGAACCAATCCGCCGACGCGACGCTCCCCGGAACAACGAGAAGGCGGCGCGGGGATTCCCGCGCCGCCATCGACTTGTCCGGGGCGGCTCGCTCCCGGTCTCTTGCGCGATTACACGTCCGAATACAGGAAGAACTCGTACGGATGCGGCCGCAGCCGGATCCCGTCGGCCTCGGCGCGCTTCTTGGCGATGTAGTTCTCCACGAAGTCCGTGGTGAACACGTCGCCCTTGCAGAGAAACTCATGATCCTGCTCCAGCGCGGTCAGGGCGGCATCGAGGCTGCCCGGCACCTGCGGCACCTTGGCGAGTTCCTCGGGCGGCAGTTCGTAGAGGTTCTTGTCCATCGGTTCACCCGGGTCGATCTTGTTGAGCACCCCGTCCAGACCGGCCATGAGGATGGCGGTGTAGGCCAGGTAGGGGTTGGCGGAAGGATCGGGCGGACGGTACTCGAGGCGCTTGGCCTTCGGGCTGTTGCTGTAGGTCGGGATACGCAGCGCCGCGGAGCGGTTGCGGGCCGAATAGGCCAGGTTCACCGGTGCCTCGTACCCGGGGACAAGCCGCTTGTAGGAGTTCGTCGTCGGGTTGCACAGTGCGCAGAGCGCCCGGGCATGTTTCAGAATGCCGCCGGCGAAGTGCAGCGCCATCTCACTGAGACCGGCATAGCCGTTGCCGGCGAACAGCGGCTTGTTCTTCTTCCACAGGCTGACGTGGGTGTGCATGCCGCTGCCGTTGTCGCCAAACAGGGGCTTGGGCATGAAGCAGGCGTACTTCCCATGCTTCCGGGCCACGTTCTTGACGATGTACTTGTAGAGCATCATCGAGTCCGCGGTCTTCAGCAGCGGGCCGAACCGGAAATCGATTTCGGCCTGGCCGGCAGTGGCCACCTCGTGGTGCTGGCGCTCGATATCGATGCCCAGTTCCATCATCAGGAGGCACATCTCGGTGCGGAGATCCTGCTGTTGGTCCGACGGGGCGACCGGCAGATAGCCCTCCTTGTGACGGATCTTGTAACCCAGGTTCGGCATCTCGTCGGTGCCGGTGTTCCAGATCGCCTCCGTGCTGTCCACGGAGTAGAAGCTGCCGTTGCTGCGTGTGTCGAACTGGATGTTGTCAAAGACGAAGAACTCCGCCTCCGGCCCGAAAACCGCCATGTCCGCGAGGCCGGTGGAGGCAAGGTACTTTTCAGCCTTCATGGCAATGCCCCGTGGGTCGCGGCTGTAGGGCTCCAGGGTGCCGGTCTCCGCGATGGTGCAGGTGAGGCTCAGTGTCGGGACCGCGCAGAAAGGATCGATGAAGGCCGTTCCCGGGTCCGGCATGGCCAGCATGTCCGAGGCCTCGATCGATTTCCAGCCCCGGATCGAGGACCCGTCAAAACCGAATCCTTCCTTGAAGACGTCCTCGCTGAGTTCGCCGATGGGGACGCTGAAGTGTTGCCAGGTTCCGAAGGTGTCCACGAACTTGATGTCCACCATCTTGGCCCCAGCCTTTTTCGCCATTTCAATGACTTGCTTGGGTGTGCTCATTTCTTAGTTGTTGTGCTTCGTTTCAGTGTTCGTTAGAGAATCCGCCGCGCGGGCATCCTTTCCGAAGGTGGTCGCGTGGGCCGTGTCGCGTCAGGCTCTCATCTGATCCGCGGCACGGCCATTTCAAT
Organism: Verrucomicrobiales bacterium; assembly: GCA_024233215.1. Taxonomy (GTDB): domain Bacteria; phylum Verrucomicrobiota; class Verrucomicrobiia; order Limisphaerales; family J093; genus J093. The sequence continues at coordinate 480,122 of JACKPW010000001.1, forward strand.
TCAAGCCAGGTGATAACCCTCCTCCCCGTGTTCCGTCAGGTCCAGACCGATTGTCTCCATTTCCTCGTTCGCCCGGAGTCCCACCAGCTTGTCCACCAGGAACAGGCCGACAACGGACACCCCACCGCTCCAGAGCACGGTCACCAAAACGCTCTTGATCTGGGCGAAGACCTGGGCGCCCATGCCCACTCCCTCGGCGTATCCCACCCCCTGCAGGGCGGTGCTGGCACATACCCCCGTCAGCACGGCGCCGACGATCCCCCCGACCCCGTGCACGCCGAAGACGTCCAGGCTGTCATCATATCCGAACCGGGCCTTCAGCTTGGTGGCGGCGATGTAGCAGATCAGCGCCGAGGCGAAGCCGATGAGGATCGCCCCAACGGGACCAGCCGTTCCGGAGGCCGGAGTGATCGCCACCAGGCCCGCCACCGCGCCGGTGGCAATACCGACAGCCGTCGGCAGTCCGCGGAAGGTCCATTCCATGAACATCCAGGTCACGGCGGCGGTGCCGGTGGCAATCTGGGTGACCAACATGGCCATACCGGCCGAACCATCAGCCTTCAGCGCGCTGCCGGCGTTGAACCCAAACCAGCCAACCCAGAGCATCGAGGCGCCAATGAGAGTGAAAGGAACACTGTGCGGCGGGATCGGTTCCCGGCCGTAGCCGAGCCGCTTCCCCACCATGATGCAGGCGACCAGACCCGCGATGCCGGCGTTGATGTGGACCACCGTGCCCCCCGCAAAATCAAGCACTCCCCAGAGATCGCCGAACAGCGAACCGTCACCCGCCCAAGCCATGTGGCAGACGGGCAGATAGGAAAAGGTGAACCAGATCACGCTGAACAACATCATCGCCTTGAACTTCATGCGTTCCGCAAAGGCCCCCACAATCAACGCCGGCGTGATGATGGCGAAGGTCATCTGGAACATCACGAACACCGCCTCCGGAATTGTGCCCGAGACGGAATCCGGTCCGATCCCCCGCAGGAACATGCCCCCAACCCCTCCCACCAGTGAGTTGAGGTTGAACACCCCCTGCTCCATGCCCCCCGTGCTGAACGCCACACTGTATCCGTAAACCACCCACAAAAGCGTCATGACGCTCGCGATGGCGAAGCACTGCATCAGCACCGAGAGCACGTTCTTGGCACGGACCAACCCGCCATAGAACAACGCCAGCCCCGGCAGGGTCATGAACAGCACAAGCGCGCTCGCGGTGATCAACCAGGCCGTGTCGCCACTGCTGATCGTCGCCTCGTCGGCAGCCTGCGCCACCGGGGCCAGCCCGCCCAACAGCAATCCGATCAAGGCCAGCTTCCCGGCCGTTCGGGATGTCAGGGAAAAGCCTCTCACAGCGCCGCTTCCTCCCGGTCTCCGGTCCGGATCCGCACCGCTGTCTCCACGGCCGACACGAACACCTTGCCATCCCCGATCTTCCCGGTCCGGGCCGCCTTCACAATCGCCGCCACCGCGGGTTCACACCGCTCATCCGACAACACCATCTCGACCTTGATCTTGGGCACAAAATCCACCGTGTATTCGCTGCCCCGGTAGATTTCCGTATGGCCCCGCTGGCGGCCAAATCCCTTGACTTCCGTCACGGTCATCCCCTCCACGCCAACTTCTGCCAGCGCTTCTTTCACCTCTTCCAACCGGAAGGGCTTGATCACTGCTTCAATCTTCTTCATTGCCGATGGTTACCAACGCAAATTCTTCCCGGAACGCGGCAAATCACCACGGTCGTGGTCGATGTCCAAGCCTGACACAATCACACTGTGCCTTAGGCGCGCCGCAATGAAGCAACCAGCTTGCCAACCAACCTCCATCGATCGGCGATTCAAGCAGCAACACGCTGTTCAACAACGCTTAACAAAATCGGATCAGCCATCTGGACACGTCGTTGGACGTGTCTCTTTTTGATCAGGGCGCCCAATCCAAGTCAGGATGGGCAAAGCCTGTCACAGCCAAACGGATCTGCTCCGCCGGATGCCAATCCGTCGCCACGCACGCATCTCCGCTGCCACAATCCCCTTGATGCTTCCCCCCGCCGCCGTAAGCTCGGTCGCGTCACTCTACCCCGTCGCGCAAGCCGCGCGCCGATGGCCCTGACGAACACGCATGAAGCTCAACCCGAAACACATCGCCGCCGCCGCCCTCACGCTCGCCTGCCTGCCCATGCTGCGGGCAGCGGACTCCCCCTTCCCGGGTCCCCGGGGCGAGAAGCTCGACCTCGCCGCCCGCGAGGACATCTGGTCCACGGATTCCAAGGGTTTCCTTCGCGAGTTCGTGAAGGTCCCACGCGATGAGGTCGTTGCCTTCGCGGTGTACACCCACGATCACGGTGTGCTGAAGATGTCGGCCCAGCTTTACCCGTTGATGCCTGACGAACCCCGGGAGGTCCGGCTCGAACTCCGGCGGAACGGCGCCTGGCAAGGGGTCGCCCAGGCCCCGGTGGTCTACCCCGGTTGGTACGCTCATTTCCGGTTGGAGAACTGGGACAACACGCAAGACGTGCGCTACCGGGTCCGCCACGGCGAGAAGGCCATGTTTGAAGGATTGATCCGGAAGGATCCGGTGGACAAGGACGTGATCGTCGTCGGCTCATTGTCATGCGATTCCAACGCCGACCGCGGCGACCGCGATTCCATCGTCAACAACCTGAAGAAGCAGGACCCCGACCTCCTGTTCTTCGCCGGCGACCAGAGCTACGATCACACGGAACACACCGCCGCCTGGCTGCTCTGGGGTCATCAGTTCCGCGACGTCATCAAGGATCGCCCCGTGGTCACCATCCCGGACGATCACGACATCGGCCAGGGGAATGTCTGGGGCGAGAACGGGATCGTGGCGGATTCCAGCGCGGGTGATTCCGGTGGCTATTACTATCCGCCGGAGTACATCCGGATGGTGTTCACGGCCCAGACCTGGCACCTGCCGGACCCGACGGACCCGACGCCGTGCGAGCAGAACATCCCGGTCTATTTCACCCGATTGCGCGTGGGCGGGGTGGATTTCGCCGTGCTTTCGGACCGCCAGTTCAAGAGCGGCCCGAGAGGCAAGATCCCGCAGATGGGCCCGCGCCCCGACCACATCCGCCAACCGGGTTACGATCCCAAGCAGGTGGACCTGCCGGAATTGAGGCTGCTGGGCGACCGGCAACTCGCCTTCCTCAACGAGTGGGGACAGGACTGGACCGGTACCCGCATGAAAGCCGTGCTTTCCCAGACCGCCTTTTGCGGTGCCGTTCATCTGCATGGCTCAACGGAGAACCGCCTGCTCGCCGATCTGGACTGCAACGGCTGGCCGCAGACCGGTCGCAACAAGGCCCTGGCGGCGATTCGCCGCGCCCTGGCCTGCCACCTCTGCGGCGATCAACATCTGACCGTGGTCGTCCAGCACGGCATCGACGCGTTCCGCGACGGCCCCTACGCCTTCACGAATCCCGCCATGATCAACAGCTACTACGGCCGTTGGTGGTGGCCGGAGGATGAGCAACCCGGCGCCCACCCGGTTCCCGGCAGTCCGCTGCCCTGGACCGGCGACTACCTGGATGGCCTCTACAACCGGATCACCATGATCGCCTACGCCAATCCGGCCTTCGACAAGATCGGCGAGATGAAGCAAAACCAACGGAATCCCGAGGCGTTGCTGGGCGACGGCTACGGGTTGGTGAAGTTCAACAAACGCACGCGCCAGACCACCTTCGAATGCTGGCCCCGCTACGCCGACCTCGCGGACGGCGACGCCGCCCAATACCCCGGTTGGCCGATCACCTTCCGGATGGAGGAGAACGACGGGCGGGAGGTGTTTGGTTATCTGCCGGAAGTCCGCATCGAGGGGCAAAGCGACGCGGTCGTGCAGGTGGTCAGCGAGGCGGACGGCGAGATCCTCTACACAGGGCGGATCGTCGGTGACGCCTTTCGGCCCAAGGTTTTCGCCCCTGGCAAGTACACGGTAAAGGTTGGCCGCGACAAACCGGACGGCTGGTCCGCCGGCGGTCTTGAACCCGGCAAACGGGCCGCAACCAGCCTGCGGGCCAGGCTGTAAAGTCTTCTTCCTGCGGCGGCGAACCGGCGTTCGCCGGAGACCGTGGCTCGCGGGCGCGCCGCCCGCCGGATACCAACCCGTCGCTGCGGGGAAAAAGGTGGCTTGACAACCGCACTTTGCACTGCAAAGTAGGCGCATGCAATCCGACCGGGCTCGCGAGCATTTGGAGGTCATCCGCACGCTGATGGAGCGTTCCGCCGTGTATCGCCGCGCGCTCGCCCCCACCACCCTGCTGGCGGGCGCTCTCGGAACCCTGGCCGCCCTGGTCGACGTGGCGATCGGGACATCCACCGTGGCCGCCTTCCTCACCTATTGGCTCATCGTGGCCCTGGTGACGGGCAGCGGTGCCCTGCTGCTCATCCGCCGCCAGGCGTTGAAGGCAGGTGAACCGTTCTGGTCACCGCCGACCCGGCGGGTTGCCTCGGCAGCCACGCCTCCGCTCGCGGTCGGCCTCTTCCTGGGTCTGCTGGGGATGTCCGTCTATCCCGGTGCCAATCTGGCGGTGGTCAACCGCTTCATCACTCCCCTCTGGGTCATCCTGTACGGTTGTGCCCTGCACTCCGCCGGCTTCTTCATGCCCCGGGGCATGCGCCTCTTCGGAGTCATCCTGGTCAGTGCCGGTTGCGCCTTCCTGGCCTTCTCCTGGATCCGCGGGCCGGTGGCCCACTTCGAGGATCTCGTCATGGGAACCTGCTTTGGCGGACTACATCTGGCCTATGGCATCTACCTCCGTTACACCGAACCCCGTGAACCGGCCGCGTGAACCCCGAACCGTTTCTCCAACTCGACCGGGTGATCCACGAGAAGGGGCGCCTGCCGATCATGTCGCTGCTCGCGGCCACGGCGGAGCTTTCGTTCACCGAGTTGCGCGACACACTGAAGATGACCGACGGCAATCTCACGGCCCATCTGCGGACGCTGCAGCAGGCGGGCTACGTCGGGTTGACCAAGACCTTGCAGAACCGGCGTCCACTCACCACCTGCTCAATGACCCAGGCCGGCCGCGACGCCTTCAGCGCCTACATCGATCTGCTGGAACAAATCGTCCGCCTGAACCGGGAAACCTGACCTCGGACCTCCTCACCTCTGACCTCTGACCTCTAAAACCTCCCCCACAAGCCCGCGCCCATGAATACTTTGCATCACAAAGCCACAACTCCCGCTCCCTTGGGAGCCCAACTCCACCTCCTCCCATGAGAATCCAGAAAGCCACCCATCTCGGCATGTGTTTCGGCGTGCGCGACGCCATTGCCCTCGCCACCCGCGAAGCCCGTCACGGCCCGGTCACGGTGCTGGGCCAACTGGTCCACAACCCGGCCGTCATCGATCACCTCCGCCGCCACCACGTCTTCACCGCCGAATCCCTCGCTGACGCGCGGCCCGGCCCGGTGGTGATCAGTGCCCATGGAGCTTCGGACATCACGCGCGAGCGCCTCCGCCAATCCGGCCGCCCGGTCCTCGAAACCACCTGTCCCCTCGTCCACCACGCCCATCGCGCGCTGGCGAAACTCGTCGCCGACGGTTTCCACCCGGTCGTTGTCGGCAAGCGGGGTCACGTCGAGGTGCGCGGGTTGACGGAGGATCTTCCGGAGTATGACATCATCCTGAGCCGGGAGGAGGTTCACGCCCTGCGCGAGCGTCCCCGGTACGGTGTGGTGGCTCAAACCACCCAACCCGTGGATCGCGTCCTGCGGTTGGTCGAGGCCCTGCGCCACCGCTTCCCCCACTCGGAGGTGCGTTTCAGTGACACCGTCTGCCGGCCGACGAAGGACCGGCAACAGGCGGCAATCGACCTGGCGCGTCGGAGCACGGTGATGGTGGTGATCGGCGGGGCGAACAGCAACAACACCCGGGAGTTGGCGACGTCCTGCGCCCGGTTCTGCCGGCGCGTGCATCAGATCGAATCCGCCGAGGAACTGCGCCCCGCCTGGTTCCGCTCGAACGACCTCGTCGGGATCACCGCCGGGACCTCGACCCCGGACGATGTGATTGGCAAGGTTGAAGGCACCTTGCGAGGGTGGGCCCATCACGCCGGGGAACTGAAGCGTGCTTGTCGCCAAGAGGAGTCGCATGCCGCCATCCATGCCATCTAACAGGTCGGGACGGGATCCTCTATGCATTCATCATCTACGTCAACACCTGACCACCACGGCTCAGCTGCCGCGCCACCTCAGGACTCCAACCGCGCGCCGGCTTCCGCGACCAACCCGGATCGCCCGCCTTGGGTGGCGGTTGTCCTCTTCGCCACCGCCTTTGCCTGGGTCGAATCCGCCATCGTGTTTTATCTCCGTACCATGGTGGACCGACTCGAACCGTACCAGGCAAATCCCCTCCCGTTGTTCGCAGGGCTCGCCGGCGTCGAGGTGATCCGCGAAGCGGCCACGATGTTCATGCTGGCAACCGTGGGCTTCCTCGCGGGTCGGGACCGCGTTTCCCGCTGGGGCTACGCGATGATCGCGTTCGGGGTCTGGGACATCTGCTATTACCTCTTCCTGATTCCAATGACCGGCTGGCCGCATTCCCTGCTGGACTGGGACATCCTGTTTCTGATCCCGCTCCCGTGGTGGGGGCCGGTCCTTGCGCCGACGCTGATCGCGACCCTGATGATCGCCTGGGGCACACTGGTGACACAGGTGCCGCGGCTTCGCACGGGCGGCTTCGGTGGGGCGCGGGTCCTGCTCCCGACCGGCCTGGGAATCCTCCTGGCGCTCTATGTGTTCATGGCAGATGCCATCCACGTCGCGCCGCAGGGCGAGCAGGCGTTGCGGCAAATGCTGCCCACGCAGTTCAACTGGCCGCTGTTCCTCCTGGCATGCGCGCTCATGTCGATCCCCGTGCTGACGCTGCTCCGGAGATCACGGAGCGCAGCTTCCGAAAACCCCCTTTCCCAGTCCACCTCGTGCGCCTGCCGCTGAGAAACCACCGGTCAAGAAGACCCTCATGAACCCTCGAACCCGTCTCGCCCTCGCCATCCTCGCGATCAGCCTGAGTCTCGGCATACTCGGCGATCTACTGCTCCGCACCGACGAACACGGTCTCAACCTGACCCTCTGGCTTTCCACCGGATTGCTGGCAGCCGCGGCGCTGGCCACGTTGATGGAGGAAAAGCCGGACCGCCCCGCGCTTGGCCTGGCGGTGGTTGCATTCGGTTTCGCAGGGGCCCTTTCCTGGCGGGCCTCCCCCACCCTGGAAGTGCTGAACTTCCTCTCCGCTGCTCTGCTCGCCGCCTGCGCCGCGGCGCGCGCGCACGGACACTCCTTTTGGCGGGCCGGTCTGGCAGAACAATGGGCCCGCCTGGTCCGACCCGGGCTCCATGCGGTGGCCGGCGTTCTGGCATTCGTCCGGGCGGGAATCCAACTCCCTCCCCCCGCCACGCCGGGCAAGGGTCGGGTCGCCGTTCGTGCCGTCGCCGGGGTTGTGATCGCACTGCCGCTGTTGCTGGTGTTCGGCGGGTTGTTCATGGAGGCCGATCTCGCATTCCGCTCGATCGTGGAGCGACTTCTGGACATCGACCTGGCGCTGATCGTCCAGCATGTGGTCTTCACGCTGTGGCTGACGTGGCTGACCAGCGGCGCGCTGGTGTTCCTGTTGCTGAGCCGGCCGGGGGACCGCGGGCCGTTGACGCTCGCCCAGTTCGTCCGGCTTGGCCCGGTGGAAATCGGGGTCGCGCTCGCCCTCGTCAACCTGTTGTTCCTCGGCTTTATCCTCGTCCAGGTCCGCTACCTGTTCGGGAACGCCGACCTCGTCCGCCTCACGCCGGGTCTGACCTATGCCGAATACGCCCGTCATGGCTTCTTTCAACTCGTCGTGGTGGTGGCCATTGCTTTGCCCATGCTGCTGGTGGGTGACTGGCTCCTGGCAGAAAGCAGGCGAAGAGCCTTTCGCGCCCAGGCGGCGCTGCTCGTCGTGATGCTGGGGGTGGTCCTGGTTTCCGCCGGTTGGCGCATGCGGCTGTATCAACAAGCCTATGGCTGGACGGAACAGCGCTTCTATGTGACCGCTTTCCTCTTGTGGTTGGCGGTCACGTTGGGCGGGTTCGCCTTCACCGTGCTGCGAGACCGGCGGGATCTGTTTGCCGGAGGCGGGATCGCGGCGGGGCTGGCCTTTGTCCTGGCTTTGAACCTCATCAATCCGGACGCCTGGATCGCGCGACGCAATCTGCAGCTCGCGCTGCGCACCGGCGACGTCGCTTCGTGCGACACCGAATACCTCGGCCAACTCGGGGCCGACGCCTTTCCCGTGCTGGTGGAAGCCCTGCCCGACCTGCCCCCGGCAATGCGAAGCGAGGTCGAGGCAAGGCTGGTGAAATGGCAGTCACACCGAACGAGTGACTGGCGGGCCTGGAACTGGGGGAGACACCGGGCGACGACCGTCCTGGCCCGGGCTGGGGTGGGCCGCGGCGATCAGCCCTGACGCCTCCCGCCAGGTCAGGGCGAATTGTGCCCCGGGAACCCAAAACGGCTTTTGCCAGACCAACCGGCAGGTCCTAGAATCGTCCCCATGCAATTCACCCGCCACCCCGGGCCCGGGTTCCGCCATCTGCCGTTTTCCGCGCTGGCTGCGGCCACCGCGCTGGCCGCTTTCGCAAACGCCGCCCCGGCCGAACGCATGGCCCCGACTCCCTCCCCTGCCCTCATCCACCAGGTAAGGGACGATCCGCGCCTGGAGGAGGTCCGGCGCATGGGACTTGAACTCCTGCGTTCCGGTCTCAACGCCGGCAGTGGCTATGCCGAGGTCTGGATCCGCGACCTCAACACCTTCATCGTTCCCGCGTTGGAGGTGGCCCCGCGCGACACACTCCGCCAGGCCCTGCTGGTCTTCTTCCATTTCCAGGGAGAGGACGGGAATATCGTCGATGGTTACGTGCCCGCCGACCGTGCCAGCGTCGACTACAAATACCGGATCAGCCCGACCCAACCGCAGTTCCGGGCCCACAAGAACACGGTGGAAACCGACCAGGAAAGCTCGCTGGTCCAGGCGGTCTGCCGGTATGTCCGCAAGACCGGCGACACCGCCTTCCTTGATGAGAAGGTCGCGGGTCAAACCGTGCGGGAACGGCTGGCCCGCGCGCTGGAATACCCGCTGAAACATCGATTCTCCGAGGCGCATGGCCTGGTCTGGGGTGCCACCACGGCCGACTGGGGCGATGTGCAACCGGAACATGCCTGGGGCGTCGAACTCGACGAGAACAGCCACCGCGCCATCGACATCTACGACAACGCCCTGCTGGTGGTGGCGATCAACGAGTTCCTGGATCTCGTGGTAAGGGACGATGCCACGACGTCGGCGACGTGGCGGCAGACGCGCGACCAACTGGTTAAGAATGTACGCCGCCACCTCTGGGACGAGGCCCGCCAGCAGTTCATTCCCCACGTCTATCTCGAAGGTTCCCCCTGGCCGAAGGATTTCGATGAACAACGCATCTTCTACCACGGCGGCACCGCGGTCGCCATCGAGGCCGGCGTGCTGAGCCCCGCTGAGATCCTCACCGTCTACGGACAGATGCGGGCGAACTGCCGCCTGAGCGGCGCCGCCACGATCGGGTTGACGCTTTACCCGGCCTATCCGGAAGGCTTCTACAAGAACCCCGGCATGGGACCGTATTCCTACCAGAACGGCGGCGACTGGACCTGGTTCGGCGCCCGCATGGTGCGGCAACTCGCCGAACGCGGCTACCCGGAGGCAGCCTACCGCGAACTCACGCCGATGCTCGATCGCGTGCTCAAACATCGCGGCTTCCATGAGTGGTGGAGCGTGGACAATCAACCGAAGGGCTCGGGAATGTTCCGCGGTTCGGCCGGCGTGTTGATCCAGGCCATCGACGCCCTACGGGATTCCGTGAGCCCCTGACCTGACCGCTGTGGACTGCGGTGGCAAGCGAAGCGCGACACCGCTTTCGCGCACCTCAAGTCACGGGGAATCTGCACGACCCGCCCCCTCCCGAAAAGCGCCGTCGCCGCGTCGCTTTGCCGGCGCACAACGTCCCGCCGGACTTGACCGCCGGCTCGAAGGAGGCAACCGTGTGGGCATTACCGCGACAACACGATTCGATCCGATTCGATTCATGACATGAAAACCACCCTGTTCCCCATCTGCCTGCTGAGCGTCCTGGTGCCTGTCCTCGGCGCCGGCGCCGCCGACCGGAATCCCCAGGAAGCCGAGGCCCGTCAGCATGCGGCAAACGTGATCCGTGAAGTCCAGCTCGGCACCACGGTCGAACATTACCGCCAGGTCCGGACCCAGTTGCTCCAGGCGGAACTGGACGACCGCTTGGCCGAGGTGAAAGCCGGGGCAGGCGGCGGCGGACTGAGCCCGGAGGAGAGATCGATGCGCTCAGGCCGCAGGGAGGTGCTCCAACGCACCAGTGCCGAACTCGAGGAGCGCATCCGCGCCCTGATCCTGCGCGAGGCGAAGGCCCAGGCCGAGGCCGCGCAACAGGCCCGAAGCGAAACCGCGCGCTGGGCCGGGACCAGTCGCGACGGCGATGAGGAACTGCATCTCGTGCTCGACCTGCGAGGGGATGAAGGCCGCTTTGTGATCGAGGACGCCACCCACCGACTGGCCGGCCAGGTCAAGATCCGGGGCGAGGAATGCGACCTCCAGGTGGAAGAAACCTCGGACGACCTGACGGAGTATCGAGGCAAGACCGTGAAGGGCTTGTGTCGCCGGATGGACGACCGCCTCGCCGTGGTCCTCAGCGAACCGGGCAAACCGGAACGGCCCACCAAACTCGAAGCGGAAGGCGACTCGAAGGGCTTCCTGCTCGAGCGGAAGTGAGTCGCTACGCGACAACGCTGGCTGTTTACCTGCTGGTGGCGCTGTGGCTCTGGCGCACGACGCGTCAATCCTACCAAGGGGAGGCCGTGGTCGTTGCCTCCGAGGCTGATTTCGAGATCGTGGTTCGAAGAGCACCAGCACCGATCGCGCCCCCCTGCGGCGGCCGTTCTTCGCCGTCCCCCTCCCAGCCATCTCCGGGTTGAAAAACCGGCCGGACCGGTTCACTGTGCCGCCATGCTAAAACGACGTCATTTCCTCACCCTGGTGTCCGGTGGCAGCCTCGGGATGATGGCAACGCCTCGTCTCCTGGCCGCCGAAGCAGTTCGCGAGATTCTTCCCGGCAAGGAAGGCAATGTGACGCTCTACCCCATCGAACACGCCACGCTCGTGCTACAGGCGGGCGACCACACCGTCTACGTCGATCCGGTGGGGGGCGCAGCGCGTTTTCAGGATCTGCCGGACGCAACCTTGATCCTCATCACCCACATCCACGGGGATCACCTCAACATCGGGACCCTGCAGGCGGTTTCCGGCGAACGAACCCCGATTGTCGCCCCCCCCTCGGTGGTTGAAAAACTGCCGGACTCCCTCAAAGTGCACACGACCCCCCTGAGTGCCGGCGAGCAGGCCACCGTGACCGGCGTTCTCCTCGAAGCCATCCCGGCTTACAACACGACCCCCGAGCGACTGGGCTATCATCCGAAAGACCGGGGGGACGTCGGCTATGTGCTCACACTCGCCGGTCAACACATCTACGTGAGCGGCGACACCGAGGACATCCCCGAGATGCGCTCACTCAAGAACATCGACGTCGCCTTCCTCTGCATGAACCTGCCATACACCATGACGGTGGAGCAGGCGGCGGCCGCAGTCCGGGCGTTCCGGCCCAAGCGGGTCTATCCCTACCACTACCGCGGCAGCGATCTCGAGAAGTTCAAGGAACGGGTCGGCACGGATGGGGGGGTGGACGTGCGGTTGCTCGATTGGTATCGGAAATAGGAAATGGGAGATGGGAGCTAGGGAATGGGAGATGGGGGAGATATGAGTGAGCTGACGAAACCCGCGCTGGTCGGCGGTGCCAAGGCGTGTGATTTTGAGTGGCCGCGGTGGCCGGTTCATGGTGATGCGGAACGGAGTCGCCTGCTGGCCGTGCTCGAATCCGGGCAATGGTGGTTTGGCGAACGAGTCCGGGAATTCGAGGCCGCCTACGCTGCGTTTCAGGGAAGCCGCTTCGCCGTCACCTGCACCAACGGCACCACGGCCATTGAAATGGCACTGCGCGGGTTGGGCGTGGTCGAGGACGACGAGGTCATCGTTCCGCCCTACACCTTCATCGCGACCGCCAGCGCTGCGGTTACCGTGGGCGCCATTCCGGTCTTTGCGGACATCCAACCGGACACCCTGTGCCTGGACCCGGCGGATGTCGCCCGCAAGATCACCCCGCGGACGAAGGCGATCATCCCCGTTCACGTGGCCGGCCGGATGGCGGACATGGAAGCCATCAACGCGCTCGCGACCGAACATAGACTGGTGGTGACCGAGGACGCCGCCCATGCGTGGGGCAGTCAATGGCGCGGCCGCGGGGCCGGCACCCTCGGCCGGTGCGGCACCTTCAGCTTCCAGGTTTCCAAGAACCTCACCGCCGGCGAAGGCGGCATCATGGTCACCGACGACGAGGAGTTGGCGGACCTCTGTCGCAGCTTCACGCATTGCGGGCGGCGCAAGGGATCGGCGTGGTACGATCATGATTATCTCGGCAGCAACCTCCGGATGACCGAGTTCCAGGCGGCGGTGCTGTTGGCGCAGTTGGAACGGTTGCCGGAACAGTTGGCCCGGCGCGAGCAGAACGCGCGCCTGCTTGACGAGGGAATGCGCGATCTACCGGGGATTCGGTTGCTGGCGCCCGCGCCCGACATGACCCGGCGCAGTTACCACATGTTCATCTTCCGCGTGGATGCTGCCGCGCTCGGCCTGAGCCGTGCCCGGTTCATCAAGGCCTTGCAGGCGGAAGGGCTGCCGGTGTCGGAAGGCTGGTATCGGCCGCTTTACCGGAACGGCGTGTTCGCCAACGCCCACGTCGGCCCCCAGCACGGCATCAAGTCGCCACTGGCCGCGAAAGGCGTGGATTACCGCGAGGCGAATTGCCCGGTCTGTGAACAGGTCTGTCGGGATGCGGTGTGGATTCCGCACCCGGTGCTGCTGGCTGAGGAACCGAAGATTCAGAGCGCCATCACGGCGATCCGGAAGGTGATCGGACAGGCGGGCAGCCTGGTGGGTGGCGATTGACGAGGGCCCCAGCCGGAGGTTGCGCAGCCCGCCCCATAGCGCAGATATCTGATCTGCCGTATTGCCGACATCCGATCGGCAGGGCATCTGAACCCTCGCGTGGTCTGCGCGTTTGGAAACCCGCGATACAGCAGGCTCGGGGGTCTGCGCCACGCCGTTGTCAGCGGCCTGGGAGCGGCCGCGCGCCCGAACCCGTTCGCGATTGTCACCGGCCTTTTGTTCATGCCAGTCTCTGCGCACTGATTCGATGCGTAACTCTCTCTTTTCATCATCCCCGGTTTTGGCGTTGGTCGGCTGGTTGGGCGCGCTTCAACTCCAGGCCGCCATCGAAGTCTCCGGCCTGACCACCCGGACCGTCTACACCAGCCAGGTCCGCTTCGAAATTGTTCCGGCGACCGGCTACACCGATCTTGCCACGCTCAGCGGCCACGAGGTCGCCACGGGCGAATGGATCACAGTCGACGTGCCGGACTACTACGAACTCACGGTGGCTCGGGCTCCGTCCGAAGGCGGCGCCAGCGAGGAATTGACCGTCCAATTCATCGTGCGGGATCCGGCCCGTGGCGATTCCGAATGGGGCCTTCGCCCCTGGACGCCGGGACCGGTGATCGCCGGTGCGGCGGAGGAATTCGCCGGTGCACACCTGCGGTTGCTGGCGCCGGCGGCCTGGCCGGTGGGCCTTGATCTGCCACTGGTGGCCTGGGTTGAGACTGAATCCGGAGATGCCGTCCGGGCCAACGGCCGGTTGGTGGCCGACGGATTCGCCACCCTGCAGGTTCGTCGCGGGGTGGGCTCGGTAATTTCACCCGCTCTCGCAGAACCCGGAACCCGGACGTGGGCTCCCCGGCTCCACGACCTCACCGGCTCGCGAACGATCGACATCGAGGCCGAAACGATCTGGACCCCGGTCGCGGGCGTCCTGGCATCGGACACCGAATGGCCGCCGAACTCGCGAATCGACGTCACCGGTGACCTGACCGTTCCGGCCGACGGCTCGTTGATTATCGGCGCCGGATCGGTGGTGCGCGTGGCTGCGGATGTGGAGTGGCACATCAACGGTGTTCTTACCATCAATGGCACCGCCGAAGCACCTGTGGTTCTCACCCCGACGTCCCCCAGCGCACCTTGGGGCGGCATTACCTGTCGCGCCGCCACGTCGCGGATCACCATGCGACAAACCATCCTGACCGGCAGCGGCGCCGACCCAAACTGGTTCGACAACAACTCCGGGAGCGGAAGCAGTCATCGGCATGAACAACCGGCCCTCTATCTGGGTGCCGGTGCCCGGGCTGATCTCGAAGGCTGCTGTTTCATCGACAACCGGGGTCAGGCCGCCCACGGCGAGGACGCAATCCTCACGCTGAACGACTGCCTGATCCAACGCTGCATTTCGGTGGGACAATTCAACGGCGGCGAGGTCACCGTCCACCGCAGCGCGCTGATCGAGTTTCCGATCGACGACGACGTGTTCCAAGACGACGACAACGATGCGCTCTATCTCACGGACGGAACGCATCGGGTGACCGATTCCCTGGTCGGCTGGGCCAAGGACGATGCGATCGACTCGGGCTCGGGCAGCGGCGGTTCGGTGCTCGTGGAGCGCTGCTGGATCGAGGCGTGCTATCACGAGGCGCTGGCGTGGTCCGGCGCCAACCGTGTGACGCAGACGTACGACACCGTCCTGCTCGATTGCGGCCAGGGACTCGAGGCAGGCTGGAGCAGTTCCGACGGATCCCCCGATGTGACGGCGGAGCGCTGCCTGATGCTGGGCAACAGTATTGGCATTCGCTTCGGGGACAATTACGACTGGGACTACTACGGACTGCTGCAGGTGAAGGATTCGTTTGCCCTGAACAACTACCGCGACGTCTGGGGGATGGCCTGGGACAACTGGACCTATCACGCCGGCCAGATGGACATCCACGACAACCTCCTAACGCAGACCAACCCCCATCATCCGGCCAACACGCTTTTCGAGCCGGAGGCGGATGCCGCGCTCCTGCGCGCCTTTCTTCCACCCGCTTCACGCGTGGGGGCTGGCATCGCCTGGCGAAGCAGGCAGGCCAGTTTCGCAGACGCTCCCAACGGCGTGCCCGTCCGGCTCAGCCGCTGGGCGGACCAGCCCGTCACCGTCAACTGGACCTGGCTCGGTGAAGCCGGTTCCCGCACCACCGGGACTTTGGAATTCGCTCCCGGCGAGATACAGAAGTTCGTTCCACTGCCGGATGCCGGGGAGAGCACCTCCATCCATCTGCTCCAGCTGAACGGGACGGAATCCGCCGAGGTGACCGGCGCCGCTTCCCTGCTGCTCCTGCCGTTCACCGGCGGTGCCGGGACCCTGGTCCCGCAAGGGGCGACCTGGAGCTATCTCGACGACGGGTCCGATCAGGGCACGGCGTGGCGCGAACCGGGTTTCGACGACTCAGCCTGGCAGCGGGGCCCGGCCCAACTGGGTTACGGCGACGATGATGAGGCCACCGTCGTCGCCAGTGGCCCGTCGGGAGCGCACTTCGCCACCACCTACTTCCGGCTCGCGTTCGATGTGGCGAACCCCACTTCCTTCACCACGCTGGACCTCGGCGTGCAACGGGACGATGGGGCCATCGTCTGGCTCAACGGCGAGGAGGTGTTTCGGACGAACGTGCCGGACGGCGACGTGGCCTTCGACACTTACACCGGGACCACGACCAGTTCGGAATCCACCTTCTACGCCACGACGGTCAATCCCGATGCGCTTCGCGCCGGCAGAAACGTCCTCGCGGTCGAAGTGCACCAGGCCGGGCCGACCTCTTCCGACGTCAGCTTTGATCTGGAACTGACCGGTCGACTGCGCCCCCGGCTGAACTGGGCGCTGAGCGGTTCCGAACTCATCCTCTACTGGTTCGACGCATCCGCCGGACTGGAAGCCGCCCCAAACCCGAATGGCCCCTGGGAGGGTCTTGGGCTGGTGGAGAGCCCGTTCGTCACAACGCCGCAGGGACCCCGGTTCTACCGACTGAGCCAGCCGTGAGACGGGTGCTGTCGCCGCCGCTTCTCGGACAGGAGCGCGGACCGCCGAGTCCGCGCGGCTGACAAAGTGCCCGACAAGTCCTGCCGCCGGTCGGTGCGTCCCGCGCAAAAGGCTCGCCGCGCGTCGCGTTGCCGGCCCCCTCCTCGCCTCCACACCACGTTCCATTCCGATTGGCAGGAATCGGCAGGTGCCGCATCCTGCGCGAATGCGACCGCACCCGCGAACCCGAAACCGCTCGACGGTCCTCGCAACGGCTCTACGTCTGGCAAGCGCCGTGGCCTTGGCGGCCTGGTCATGCGGGATTGGCTTTTCCGCCGAACAACCGGCCCTGCGCCCCACACCCACCCTCTGGCTCATCGGGGATTCCACGGTGAAGAACGGTCGGGGCGACGGCGCCGGGGGACTCTGGGGTTGGGGTCAGGTCATCGACGGGCACTTCGACCTTTCCCAAATCCGCGTGGTCAACCGCGCTCTGGGCGGCCGCAGCAGTCGGACCTATCGCACCGAGGGATTGTGGGAGCGTGTCCGTGACGAACTGCAGCCAGGCGACTTCGTGCTGATGCAATTCGGGCACAACGACGGCGGGCAACTCTTCGAGGGATCACGTCCACGGGCGTCCCTCAAGGGCAACGGCGAGGAAACCCGTGAGGGCGTCGTCGAACAGACCGGCCGGCCGGAAGTGGTGCACACCTACGGCTGGTATTTGCGGCAGTACCTCGCAGAAACGCAGACGCGGGGCGCGACGCCGATTGTGCTGTCGCCGGTGCCACGAAACATCTGGCGCGACGGACGGATCGCCCGCGCCGCGGAGGATTACGGTTGCTGGGCGAAGGAGGCGGCCGCAGCGGGGCACGCCGACTTCATCGATCTGAACGATCGGGTCGCCCGACGCTACGAGGCGGAAGGCGAGGAACGCGTGGCCGGGGAGTTCTTCACTGCGACGGACCACACCCATACCACGAAAGCGGGTGCGCAGGCGAATGCCACCTGTGTGGTGGAGGGCATCCGACAGCTCGCCGGATGTGACCTGCGCGAGTTTCTAGACCAACCGTCTGAGGCCACCCCTGGCTCGGATCCTGGCGCGTCCGGGAAATTCGACTTCGGCAACGAGGAACCCGCCCCCGGATTCCTGGCCGTCGCACCCGACAGTGCCTACTCCGAAGAACGCGGTTACGGCTGGCTGCCGGCCACGGGGAGTACGCTGCTGGCCCACGGCACGCCCGGCGGCGCCGCACAAAGTTGCCTCACCGCCGACGGGCCGTTCCTCTTCTCTGTCCGGGTGCCGGAAGGCAATTACCGGGTGACTGTGACGCTCGGGGATCCCACGGCAGACTCATGCACGACTGTGAAGGCCGAATCGCGTCGGTTGATGCTGGAGAACATTCACATCGCCAAAGGCGAACGACTGAACCGGAGTTTCACGGTCAACGTGCGTACGCCCGCACTGCCGGGCGGCAAACAGGTTCGCCTCAAGGATCGCGAAAGCCCGTATCTCCACTGGGACGACAAGCTGACCCTGGAATTCAACGGCAGCCACCCGGCGATTGCCGAGGTAGTCATCGAACCGGCCCCGGACGTCACCACGGTCTATCTGGCGGGCGATTCCACCGTCACGGATCAACCCAACGAACCCTGGAACAGTTGGGGCCAGATGCTGCCGCGCTTCCTTCAGGCCGACGTGGCCGTGGCCAATCACGCCGAATCCGGCGAGTCCCTTCGCAGCTCCCTCGGGGCCGGCCGGTTCGAGAAGATCTTCAGCACCCTGCGCGCCGGGGATTACCTGTTCCTTCAGTTTGGCCACAACGACATGAAGGACCGCGCTCCCGACGCGCTCGGAACCTACCAGCGGAATCTGACCGCCCTCGTGCGTCGCACACGCTTGCAGGGTGGCACGCCCGTGCTCATCACCTCAATGGAGCGCAAGGCTGGTGTGAATCACGACACGCTGGGCGAATACCCGCGCGTGGTGCGGGAGGTGGCCGCCGCGGAACAGGCGCCCCTCATCGATCTCCACGCAATGAGCAAGCGGCTCTACGCCGCCCTCGGAAACCGGCTCGACGACGCCTTTCAGGACGGCACCCACCACAACAACTACGGCAGCTACCTGCTGGCCTGCTGCGTGGTCGAGGGCGTCCGGGCGGCAGTGCCGGATTTGGCCACCCACCTGGCTCCCGATCGCGGCCCCTTCTCCCCGGAGCACCCGCTGTCGCCGGAGGAATTTCAAGTCCCGCCGAGTCCCACCATCGACCTCCGCAAACCGGATGGCAACTAGACCGGACTCTCAGTTCCCGGTCGAGAAGGCCGCCTCCATGCGGCGCAGAACGCCGTGGGGCTCCTGCAAGGCCAGTTCCAGCAACCGGGTCGCCCGTTCCGGCGTATCCGCCACCGTGTAGCACCGCAACTGTGGGGCGTTCCCGGAGGGCCGCACATGGATCACTTCACCACTGGCAAACGTGGCCCGGACCCCGTCGAGGTAGTTCAGGCGGACCACGCTCCCCAGGCCATCTCCCTCCGCGAAGAACCCCGCCAGTCGCCGCCCGATTTCAGTAAGGTTCGACCCAAGCGACGGTTCGGCGGCGAGCCAGTCCCCCTCCGCCTTACGGACCCGGATGGCCGAACCCTCCAAGTCCGCCTCCTCAATGTCCCCCGCCCCGGGTGAAAGCCCCCGGACCATTCGGCGGCTGATTTCCACGGGAAACTGGTCCAGCAGTCCCGCCCGTCCGTACCGTTTCGGCAGTTCGTCCTGCAGCACACACAGCGGGCGACCCAACGTCCGCACGGCGGCCAGGGCCGTCACGATGGGCAGCACGGCATCCCGCGTCGGCAGCGACGCCAGCGTCCGTCCCGCCCGCTCAAGAACCGAGCCGGTGAGAAAGCCGCCATTCGCCTCCCACCCCACCACCCGTCGGCATCCCGACCCCACCAGATCCGCCATCGCTGCGATCACGTGAGGTGAGCCGATCCGCGTCTTCTTGAGCCTGACTCCCGCCTTTGCCACCCAGGCATCGAGACCGTCGTTCGCACTCACCGGGACCGCCACGCCGTCAACGCCCAGCTGCGCCGCGACCAACATCCCCAGCTGGTCCCCCGGAATGAACTGCACCCGCCCCTCGGGGGTGACACCGGCCACCAACGGCCGGTCGCTGTCACCATCCGTGGAAACCACGGCATCCACCGGTCCATGCGACCCCCGCACCGCATCCGCCATCGTCTGCAGCGCGGCGAGGGTGTCCGCGGAAAGCGCCTCGGTATCGATGGCCACAAACGACTCGCTGCGCCCCATCGGAACAACCTCCGCACCCAGCATTCGCAGCAGGTCCACCACGAGGTCACGCCCCACGGCGGAGTGCTGGTAAAAGGCCACGCGCAAGCCGCCCAGGGCATCCTCACCAAAGAAGTCCCGATATCGTCGGCCATACTCCTGAACGGCGGTGGCATGGCCGCGGGGATCCGCCGCCGGCGGCGAAAGCCGAAACATCCCATCATCCGAGAATGGAGACTCACTTGCGGGCTGCGCGTAGAGGCGCTCACGCACCTGCTGAACAGCCGAGAGAATCCCCGCCTCGTCGGACTTGAGCACCTCACCGGATGCCTTGTTGAATTTGATGCCGTTCCGGTCAAAAGGAATATGGCTGCCCGTGACCATGATGCTGAGCCGCTCGCGACTGAGACCATGCAGGGTTAACGCGGGAGTGGGGATACGTCCCAGATACTCGGAGTCAAGGCCGGCATCATTCAAGGCAGCAAGCACGGCGCGCACGATGCTCCGGTCGCTTCCATCTGAACTGGGGCGCAGGTCGGCGGCCACCGAAACCGGCCGGGTGACGCACGACTCATTCATATGTATGATGTAATCCACAAATCCCCGGGTATTGACATAGACTTCAAGGTCCGTGATATCCACCACCAGTCCGCGCAAACCGCTTGTCCCGAAACGCAGTTCGGTAGGTTGACGCCCGCGGAAGAAGGCTCCCGTGAGTTTGCGAGTCTCACATGCGCCGCTGGGAGTGTCAGAAGATGCAGAGGAACTCATGGACGGGAGTCTGAAGTAATGGGTCGGCCGACACAAGCTTGCACCGAGGGTTGAAGCGAGGCCGTGCCGGGTGCGGGGGCGATCCCGTCCGACAGCTTTTGACAGCCTGCTTGGAGGCACGTTCGAAAGGGCATCCGGACAAAACAGCGCGACGTTTGGGATTCCAACCTCCGGGGATCCGGGTGCCTTGGCGCCCAAGAATGGGAGTCCGAACCGGCGGGGGCGTACCCGCTCGGAGAAGTCGGCAAGCACACTGAGCCGCCAGCAGGCCGCGAGATTACTCTTTACATAACTGCCTTGAGACAACTATGGATGGTCTTGTGTATGGGATGGTGAACAAGGCAGTGGAAGAGATGATCTGCCTGACCCATGGCAAACCCATGTGGGAGCAGGTCAAGCTGCGCGCCGGGGTGGACGTGGATGTGTTCATCAGCAATGAAGCTTACCCGGATAACCTCACCTACCAACTCATCGCGGCCCTCGCCGAGTTGAGCAATTCGTCGCAGGAGGAGATTCTCCAGGCTTTTGGGGAACACTGGCTGAACCGGACCGCGGCCGATGGCTATGGCGCTTTGATGGAAGCGGGTGGGAGCACCCTCCCTGAGTTTCTGGCCAACCTGCCGAACCTGCACTCCCGAATCACCCTGATCCATCCGGGGCTGGAACCGCCTCACTTCACGGTGGAGAGCGTGGGCACCCGGTCGCTCCGACTCCACTACCGAACCCATCGCCCCGGGCTCACACCTTTCGTGGTCGGCCTTTTGCAGGGGCTGGGGCAACGCTTTTCCACTCCGGTGCGGGTGCACCTGGACCAATCCCGGGATGCCGGAGCGGATCACGACATCTTTCTGGTGGAATGGTGAGCACTCAGCCAACCGCAGGCACTGGCCTGGATGCCGCCGCCCTCGGGCGGGCGTTCCCCTTTCACCTCGTGTTCGGCCGCGACTGGCACATCGTCCAATGCGGCGCGTCGCTGAGCCGCGCCTTTCCGGCGGTTCAGTTGGGCACCCGGTTTGACGAAGCGTTTGTTCCAAAGCGTCCGGAATGCCCGTTCCAGTTCGATGACATGGCGGGGGCGCAACGTACACTGTACCTCGTTCGTGAAAACTCCCGCGGCGCTCTGTTGCGAGGTCAGATGATCTATCAAGATAAACAAGACCTCATTGTATTCCTTTGCTCTCCATGGTTGCTACATATCGGAGAAATAAACGCCCTTGGCCTGCGTTTGCAGGATTTCGCTATTCACGATCCCGCTGTCGACTTATTACATGTCATGCAGGCGCAGGAGGCGTCGGTCGGGGATCTGCGGAACCTGGCGGGACGGTTGACCGATCAGCGGAAGCAGTTGCGTGAGGCCAACGCGAAACTGCGACAACAGGAGGCGGAGACCCGGAAGCTTGCCCTGATAGCCGCCCGCACCGACACGGCGGTGGTTCTGACCGATGCCGCCGGTCACATTGAGTGGGTGAACGAGGGATTCACGCGTCTCACGGGGTACCCCTTGGAGGAGGTGCGCGGACAAAAACCGGGGTCCCTGCTCCAGGGACCGGGCACGGATCCCGCGACGGTTCGCCTGATGCACGACCGGCTCCAGGCCGGCGAAGGATTCAGTGTCGAGGTGCTGAATTACGCCAAGAGCGGCCGCGAGTACTGGCTCGCGATGGAGGTTCAGCCGTTTCACGACGACGAGGGACGGTTGACGAACTTCATGGCCATCCAGACGGACATCACCGCCCGCAGAATGGCGGAGCGTCGGCTGGAGGTTCAGTCGCGGGCCTCCCGTGGACTGGTCGAGGCCCGGAACCTGGAAGAGGCGGTCAACCTGACGCTGGACCATGTCTGCACCGCGCTGGGCTGGCAGGCGGGCATGCTCTGGAAGCCGGCGCCCGACGGATCGGTCCTGACCCTCGCCAGCGAGTTCGCCTCACCGGACTTCCCCGGCGGCTCCTTTTGTGGCGGCACACTCAAGAAGGGCGAGTGCGTGGCCGGACGAGCCTGGATGTTGCGCAAGCCAATCTGGATCCGGGACGTCGTGGAGGACCCCGGACTGCCCTGCGCGCGGCCGGCGAAAGAGGCGGGCCTGCACGGGGCACTGGCCTTCCCGTTGTTTGTGCAAGACCAGGTGTGGGGGGTCATGCAGTTCTTCAGCCGGCACATCGAAGAGCCCGACGGGGACTTGCTGCGCGTCTTTGGCATCATCGGGGATCAGGTGGGAATGGCTGTCGAGCGCACGCAGGCGGAACAGCGGATGCGCGAGGCCAAGGAATCGGCCGAACAGGCCAACCGGGCGAAGAGCGAATTCCTCGCCACGATGAGTCACGAGATTCGCACCCCGATGAACGGCATCGTGGGGATGACCGACCTGCTCCTGCAGACGCCGCTGCAAGTGCGCCAGCGGGAACTGGCGCTGGGGGTTGCCCAGAGCGCCGAAGCCCTGCTGCAGGTGGTGAATGACGTGCTCGACTTGTCCAAGATCGAAGCCGGCAAGCTCCAGGTGAGCATCGAGCAGTTCTCGCTCCGCCAGTTGCTGGACGGCGTCCTGGAACTGGTGGCCCTTCGCGTGGCGGAAAAGCGCCTGACCCTGGCGGGCATCGTCCAGCACGACGTGCCCCACCTGGTGGCGGGGGATCCCGTCAGACTGCGCCAGGTCCTGGTGAACCTTGTCGGCAACGCCGTCAAGTTCACGGAACAGGGCGAGGTGGTGGTCCGGGTTGGTTTTACAGGGGATCCGGCCGACCGGAGTCGCCTGCGGTTCGAGGTGCATGACACGGGTGTGGGACTGACCCCGGAGCAGATCGACTCGCTCTTTCAGCCCTTTGTGCAGATTGATTCCTCCGCGGCCCGCCGGTATCCGGGAACCGGGTTGGGACTGGCGATCAGCCAGCGGCTGGTGGATCTGATGCATGGCCGGATAGGCGTGACCAGCGAACCGGACCGGGGCTCCACCTTCTGGTTTGAACTCTCCCTGCCGGCACCCGAGCAACCGGAACACGGCCACAGCCATCCGCGTCTGCAGGCCGCCCGTGTCCTGGTGGGCTCGCCACACGCCAGCATGATCGAGGGCCTCGACCAGCTGCTGCTGGGTTGGGGGATCACCTGCGTCGCCACCAACTCCCCGGCCCAGTTCCTGGAACTGGCCGATGTCACCACTCCCGGCGACGAGGTGGCGGCGGCCGTGGTGGACGAGGATCTCGTGACCACGGGAGGCCACGATTTCCTGCACGGCTTGGTGGCCCGGCGCGAACGCTTCCCGTGTGCCCTGCTCGCCGGCGCCAGCACCCACCCCGGCCTCGAGGAAGACGACCTGGAGAATTTCGGGGAGGTCATCCTCAAGCCGGCCAAGTGTTCCTCGTTGTTCAACTTCCTGGTCTTCGCCGTCGAGGGCCGGACCGGCAGCGGCGCCCCCACCGCGACGGTGGAATTGCTCCCCGATGAGGGCCCTCTCATCGAGGAACCCGCGGTCGCCCGATTGCGCATTCTGCTCGCCGAGGATCACCCCATCAACCGCCGGCTCTGCGAACTGGTCCTCGGCGGTCTGGGCGGCCGTGCCGACATCGCCACCAACGGCACGGAAGCGGTCGAACGGGCCCGCCAGGGGAACTACGACGTGATCCTCATGGACTGCAACATGCCGAACATGGACGGCTATGAAGCCACCCGGGCCATCCGGGCCTGGGAGTCCGAAGACCCGAGCAACCGGCCCCCAATGCGGATCATCGCCCTGACCGCGAACGCGCTGGTGGGAGACCGCGAAAAGTGCCTTGCCGCGGGGATGGACGGGTATCTCGCCAAACCGTTCACGGCTCAACAGCTCCGCGAGGCCCTGCTCGACCGCTCCCCCACCCGGCTTCAGCGCCGCAGTGAACCCTTCCAGGCCGCCCTCGACCGTGACGCCTCCGCCGCCTTCAACCGACTCGAACAACTCGCCGCCCAGGTGGATGTCGCCACCGTCCGGGAGCTGATTTCGGATTTCCGGCGCGACCTTCCCGATCGCATCGCCAGGATGCGCCGATACCATTCCGACGCCGCCTGGAGCGACCTGGAACGGGAAGCCCACAGCCTCGTCGGCGTGAGCGCGTCGATCGGGATGGAGGGACTCCGGACCTCGTGCCGGCAGGTCGAACAGGCCGCGCGTCAGACCGACGGGACGGCCTGCGGCACCGCCCTGGCGGACGTGCTCATCCAGGCGCAGCACACCGCCGCGGTCCTGCAACGCTGGCTGGAGAAGAAGACCGTCACTCCCCCCCCCGTGACATGAAACTGCTCTACGTTCACGAACGATACGGTTCGCTCGCCGGCGCCGAGGCCAACGCCCTCATCACGGCCACGGAACTGGGCCGGCATGGCCACGACCTCGGCATTCTTCACGGCCCGCCAACAGGCAAGGGGGAGCAGACCTGGAACCAGGCTTTTCCCTACCGTTGTGCGGTGACAGAGGGTCACGCCGGAACCGCGGTCCGGGAGGCCCTTGAGTCCTTCCAGCCCGACGCCGTCTACGTCCACAAGATGGCGGACATGGCGGTGTTGGAGGCCCTGGTGAACAGCGGCCGGCCACTCGTGCGCATGGTCCATGACCATGACATCTACTGCATGCGCAGCTACAAGTACGCCTACTTCAGCCGCCGCATCTGCACCCGGGCCGCCTCGCCCTACTGCATCTTCCCCTGCCTCGCCTGCCTGGTCCGGAATCCCGGGGGCGGTTTCCCGCTCCGCTGGGTGAGCTACCGGGCCAAGCAACGCGAAATCGCCCTGAACCGCCGCTTCGACCGGATGGTGGTGGTCACCACCTACATGCGTGACGAACTCAAGCGCAATGGATTCGACCCCGCCCGGATCGAGATTCACGCGCCGGTCCCGCGCCCGGGGGATCCGTCGTTGCGCAGCAGTTTCAGCGACCGCAACCTGATTCTCTACGCGGGCCAGATCATTCGCGGCAAGGGGGTGGACGTGCTGCTGGAGGCCCTGGCCCGGGTGGGCTCGAAATTCGAGTGCATTATTCTCGGTGATGGCAACCACCGCCCGGCCTGTGAAGCGCTGAGCCGCCGGCTCGGTCTGGACGACCGGGTGACGTTCAAGGGCTTCGTCCCCCAGGAGGAACTGAAGACCTATTACCGCGAGTGCTCCGTGGTGGCCCTGAGTTCGGTGTGGCCGGAGCCCATTGCCACCATCGGGCTGGAAGTGATGCGCTATGCCCTGCCGGTGGTGGCCTTCGACGCCGGCGGCATCAAGGACTGGCTGCTCGACGGCCAGAACGGCTTTCTCGTGCCCTGGATGGATCGTGCGACGTATGCGGCGCGGATCGACACCCTGCTGCAGGACAAGGCCCTCGCCCGGAAGATGGGCGAGGTCGGGCTCCGGCTGGTCAGCGAACGGTATGATTTCGCGACCTACATCCGGGACCTGGCGGAGATGTTTCAACGCGTGATCGCCACGCGGCGGTCCCGAACCTGAGGAGTCCCCATGCTCACCGAGGTGCAAATCCGCGAACAGATGGGGGAACGCCTGCTGGCGGCGCAATCGCGCTGGGGTCGGACCCGGCTCCGACTGCAGGTCCACTGGAAGCGCTGGAGCTGGAATCTCGTCACCGGGCTGGCCTATTTCATCAAGCGCCTGTTTGACATCGGCGTGAGCGTGGCCGCCCTCATCCTCCTCGCCCCGGTCTACCTAATGATCGCGGCGCTGGTGAAGCTGGACGGAGGACCGGTCTTCTTCCGCCAAAGCCGCTACGGCCTCCACGGCCGGGAGTTCCAGATGCTCAAATACCGGTCGATGGTGGTCGATGCCGAGGCTCGCCTGAAGGATCTCCTGGCCCACAACGAAAAGGCCGAGGGAATCACCTTCAAGATGAAGGATGACCCCCGAATCACGCGGGTGGGCCGGATCCTGCGCAAGACCTCGTTGGACGAGCTCCCGCAGTTCTGGAACGTGCTCAAGGGCGAGATGTCCATCGTCGGACCCCGCCCGCCGGTGCGACGGGAGGTGGAACTCTACGAGCAGCGTCACCGTCGCCGGTTCAACGTCAAACCCGGCATCACCTGCCTCTGGCAGGTCGGGGAACGACACGGCGGCTGGCTGGAAATCGGCGACCGCAACACCATCGACTTCGAGGAACAGGTCGGGCTCGACGTCCGCTACATCGAAAGCCAGTCGTTCACCAAGGACGTCTGGCTGCTCCTCAAGACCATCCCCGCCATCCTGTTCGGAAAGGGAGCATGAAAGCCGCCGTCATTTGCCCCGATCCCAGCCCGCCGGTCCGGCTCCTCTCAGGCCGGATGCCGCTCGCCCTCGTCCCCTGCCTCGGCGGATCGCTCCTGGAACGGGAACTGGCCCGACTCGCGGATCGTGGAGCCCGGGACATCCGCATCCTCACCGCCGACCGCCCGGATCTCATCCGCCGCGCCGTGGGCCGTGGGGAACGTTGGGGCGTGAGCCTCACCGTCTCCGTCGAACCACGCGAATGCACCGTGGAGGAAACCCGCCACCGGTTGCGGACCGGCACCGATGGCGACTGGCTGCCGGAACCGGATGACGTCGTCCTCCTGGGGCGGAGCGCAGACCCACCGGAACCCCCGCTCTTCTCCGGCGGGGAACAGTTCCACGCCGCCCTGATCCAACGGATAGCCGAGGCCGGCACCCATCGGGTCGGCGCCCGGGAACTCACCCCGGGAGTCTGGACGGGATTGCGCAGCCGGGTCGACCCGGGGGCCCGGCTCCACGGACCATGCTGGATCGGGGAACGGACGTGGATACGCGCCCGGGCGGAGGTGGGTCCCAACGTCGTGGTGGAGGACGGCGCGATTGTCGATGAGGATGCGGAGATTCGCGACAGTTGGATCGGCCCGCGCACGTACGTCGGCGCCATGACCCACGTGAACCGCTCCCTTGCGTGGGGGAACCGCCTCTACGATTGGAAGCGCGATTCGCTGACCCGGGTCGCCGACGCCTTCCTGCTGGGCGACCTTGAGCGAAGGTCCGGCGAGCGGTATTCGAGTCCCCTGCCCGGCCGGCTGGCCGCGATGCTGGCCGCCTGCCTCAGCAGCCCCGTGGTGCTGCTGGCGGCACTGCGCAACCGCAGCCGTGGCGAACCCCTCTTCCTGCGCCGCTCGGCGGTGGCGCCCTCCGAGGCCGGTTGCACCGTGCCCCAGCGGGAAGTGGGGTACTGCGAACTGAACGGCCTGCCGGGTTTGTGGCGGCGCTGGCCCCAGCTGTGGAGCATCGCACGCGGCGACTTCGCCTGGGTGGGCAACCGCCCGTTGACCCGGGCCGAGGCGACGCAATTGGAGACGGAATTCGAGCAACTCTGGCTCACCGTCCCCATCGGACTCGTGGGGCTTGCCGACACCCACGGGTGCAGTGATCCGGCCGACCTGGAAACGCGGGCCCACAGCAGTTTCTACGCGGCCCGGCGGGAGGCCCGGCTGAACCGGCAGATCCTCCGTTGGTTTCTGCGTCAACTTTTCCGCAAATCCTCAAATCCCGGAACATCCCCCGAACCTTCATGAAAACGCAAAATCTCGACGCTCAAACCGTAAGGGTCACCGAGTTGCCCGAAGTCACCGCAGCGAACGCCACTGAAGTGCGCGATGGCGTGCGCGCCGCCATCACCCCCACGTGCCGGATTCTGCAAATGGACCTCTCCCAGACCGCCTTCCTTGACAGCAGCGGGTTGGGAGCCCTGGTGGGACTGCACAAGACCCTGCGCCAGCAGGACGGAGTCCTGCAGATCCTCCACCCCACACCGGCGGTCGCCCAACTGCTCGAACTCACCCGCCTGCACCGACTGTTCGAGATCGTGGAGAAATGAACCCCAACCCGCCGTCGCCTGCCGGCAGATGCTTCCGGCAGCGGGCGCCCAAGCCCACGTGAACGCGAACGCCTCAGAACCCGCGCCCGACCCCGGTCCCACAATCCACCTGAATGGCTGGCGCGCCTCCCCTGGCTGCGACTTCGGTCCGGTCCGGTCCGCCACCCGCTCCGCCCGCGCCTTCATGGAAGCCTGCGGTCTCTCCGAGACGGAGGGCGCCGCTTGGGAACTGGCCCTCACGGAAGCCGGCAACAATGCCGTCCAGCACGCCACGGAAGCCGGACGCAAACTGCCCATCGAATTCGAGGTGCTGTGCGACCCCCGTTCCGTGGAGGTCCGCATCGTCGACCACACCCCGGGCTTTGACTGGCCGGAGGACCCGACCCTGCCGGAGCCCGATGCCGAGAGTGGGCGCGGTCTGTTCCTGATCCGGACCCTCGTGGACGAGAGCCGCTATTTCCGCCATGACAGCGCGAACCTCCTGGTGCTGCGTCGGGCCCGGGAAACGCCCGTCGAGGAGTGCGCTCCGGCCTCCCGGGAGGAGTTGGCAGCCCAACTTGAGGAATGCGACGCGGCGTTGACAAACATGACCAGCGAACTGGCGTCGAGCTACGAGAGCCTGACGGCCCTCTTCCGCTACTCCGCGGAACTGGGAACCGGCGGGGATCTCAAGGACTTCGCCGGCCGCCTGGTGGGTGATCTGCTGCTCGTGACGGGGGCCGACCACGCGGTGGTGCGCCTGTTCCGCCAGGAGCCGCAACGTTTGGAATTGTTCCTGACGGCGCCCCCGGGCGACGCCGTTCCTCCGGAGGTGCTGGTGCCGCACAAAAACGTCTGCACTGAATGCCTGGCCCTTGCCACGCGCCAGGACATCTGGTTCAAGCCGGGACATCCCGAAGGAGAGGGTGAACCCGCCCCGGGAACCACGGCGAGTCTGGCCGGCATCTGCCACCCCTTCTTTGTGGGAGACAAGCCGGTCGGCACCGTCAGCCTCGTCCGCGATGCCGAGGAGCAACCGTTTACCGCGGCCCAGATCAGTCTGCTGCACACGTTCGTCGACTTCCTCGGCATCCAGATCACCAACGCGAGGCTGCTGGAGGAACGCACCCAGGCCCTGCTCGTCGAGCGCGAACTCCAGATCGCCTCCGAAATCCAACGGGCCCTGCTCCCCGACGCCCTCCCCCGTTGTCCGCCCTTCGTACTCGCCGCCTCCGCTGAAGCGGCCCGCCAGGTCGGGGGCGACTTCTACGACGCCCGCCCCGCCGGCGACGGGGGATTGTTCCTCGTGATTGCCGACGTCATGGGCAAGGGCGTCCCGGCTGCGTTCTTCGCCTCCATGCTGCGCAACGCGGTTCGCTGTCTGCAATCGCTCTACGAACATCCGGGTCGCCTGTTGACCAAGCTCAACACCGGCCTGTGCGACGACCTCTCGCGGGTGGACATGTTCGCGACGGTGCAGGTGGCCTACCTGGATGCGCGCCGGGCCACGGTGATCACTGCCAGCGCCGGACATTCGCCGTTGATCGTCTGCTCGGCGGAGGGACGGGCCGAGCTGGTCAGCAATGCGGGTCTGCCCCTGGGGATCGAACCGGACACGGTCTATGAGGAAACCCGGCTGCCGCTCTCCCCGGGGGCCTGGGCGCTGCTCTACACCGACGGCCTGACGGAGGCCCGGGCACCTGACGGCACGCTCTTCGGGGAGGACCGACTGGCGGCCTGGCTGGCCCAACCCGACCAACTGAAGCAACCCGCCCCCGCCCGGCGCAAGGACCTGCTCCGCACGCTGGCCGATTACCGGGAGGGCACCCCCCTCTCGGATGATGAGACCTTCATCCTGGTTTGCCATCGCCCATGAACCCCAATGCCAAGACCCGAATCCTGATCGCGGACGACGAGCTGTTCATGCTCCGCCTGCTCGAGGCCACCTTTCGCAAGGGGGGCTACGACGTGATCCAATGCCGCAACGGCGCCGAAGCCCTCACCGCCGCCGACCAGGCCTCCCCCCAACTGATCGTCATGGACGTCATGATGCCCGGCCTCGACGGACTGGCCGCCATCCGGCAACTCAAGGAATCGCCGCGCACCCGGCATATTCCGGTCATCGTGCTGTCCGCCAAGGGCCAGGCCCTGACCGAGGTCGAAGCCGTGCAGTCGGGGGCGGCCCTGTTCCTCACCAAACCCTTCAGCCCAACCCAGTTGCTCGAGACCGTCCGAAGATTACTAACCACGGAGGGACATCCCTCCACGGCCCCGGCCGGAAGCGGAGGTTCCCCGGCATGATCCCCCGTCCCGAAAGCCTGTCCTCCGCCCTTTCGCCAACCGCGCGCTGGCATCAGCCCGCGCGTATCCCGAACCGCATGCCCGGGCCCCGCCCCGCATCCGCCTGACTGCCATGAAGTCCACGCTTCCCCTGTTCATCATGATCGACGCCATGGGCTGGGAAATCCTGCGGGACGATCCCTTTGGCGCCGGCTTCGCCCCGGTGCGCAAGCGGCTCGAGTCGGTCTTCGGCTACAGCTCGACCTGCGTGCCCTCGATCCTCAGCGGACGTTGGCCGGTCGAACACCGCAACTGGTGTTATTTCGTCTACGACCCGCCGAACTCCCCCTTCCGCTCCCTGCGCCCGCTCCGCTGGCTGCCTCCCGCCATCACCAGCCGGCGAATCTTCCGCCGATGGTTGACCCGCTTCGTCAAGGTGCAGTTGAAGTTCCGGGGATACTTCGACCTCTACAACATCCCGTTCCGCTACATCCACCTCTTCGACTTCACCGAGAAGAAGAGTCCCCTGCAACCGGGCGGCATGAACCGCGGGCCGAACATCTTCGACCTCCTCACCGAACGGCGCATCCCCTACTTCGTCACCGACACCGCGCAGCCCGAGGAACGGAACCGGGACGACCTGATCGCCGCCATCGAGGCGGAGCGCATCGACTTCGCATTTCAGTACTGGGCGGGGCTGGACGGTCTGCTGCACAGCGTGGGAAACCGGTCGCCCGAGGTGCCGGCCCGGCTGCGCGTCTACGAGGACTGGATCAACCGCGTGCTCGCCGCCGCCCGGGGCCATTACGAAAACGTGCCGCTGTACATCTTCAGCGACCACGGCATGGCGAACTGCGATGAGTTGCTCGACTTGAAGGCGGTTATCGAGGCGCTGCCGGTCCGCATGGAACAGGATTACGCGGTGGTTTACGACTCCACGATGGCCCGGTTCTGGTTCTTCAACGACCGCGCGCGCGACCTCATCACCCGCGCTCTTGCCGGTGTGCCGCAGGGACGCGTGGTTCCGGATGACGAGTTGGAGCGGATGCACGCGTTCTTTGAGGACCGCTATTTCGGCGAACTGATCTTCCTCGTGAAGGAAGGCGTCCTGATCGTCCCAAGCCACATGGGCGAACGCCCGATCCGCGCCATGCACGGCTACCATCCCACAGATCCCCAGAGCTACGCCACCCTGCTCACCAACCAACCCGCCATCCCGGACGACGTGACGCACATCCCGCATATCCACCGTCTGATGGAACAGGCGGTTCGCGCCACCCCGCCCGGTGGGGCACCCGCCTGCGAAACCCCGGCCTCATGAGCCACCGGCTGCCAGGCAAGGTCGTGCATGTGCCACGCCGGTTCGTGGCGGAGGAATGGGGTGGCACCGAGACCGTGGTCCTCGAGATCTCGCGCCAGCAGCGCCGCGCCGGCGGGAGCCCGCTGATTGTGACGTCGATGGCCCTCGCCACCCGGCGGGAGGAGGAAATCGGCGGTGTGCCGGTGCGGCGGCATCCCTACTGCTATCCCTTCCTCGGACTGAGCGCCGCGGACCGGGCCGCCCTCGACAAGAAAGGGGGAAATCTCCTGTCGCTCGGCCTGTTCTGGTCCCTGTGGCGTGAGCCCGACGTACGCCTGTTTCACGCCCACGTGCTCAAGCGTCTGGGCGGGGAGGTGCGCACTGCCGCGCGCTGGCGCCGGAAGCCGTTCGTGGTCTCGCTTCACGGGGGCGTCTTTGATGTGCCCACCGCGGAACTGGGCACCATGCTCAAACCCATCGAGAACAAGTTCGAATGGGGGCGCCCCTTCGGAGCCCTGTTCGGTTCCCGCCGCGTGCTGGAGGACGCCGACCAGGTGATCTGTGTCGGGCAAAGCGAACTCGAAAAGGCCCGCAGCGAACTGGGACACGACCGCGTGGCCTACCTGCCCAATGGCGTGGACTGCGCGAAGTTCGCCGAACCCGACGGCGCCGCCTTCCGGGCGAAACACGGGATCCCTCCCGGGGCCTTTCTCGTGCTCACCCTGAGCCGCATCGATGCCCAGAAGAACCAACTGATGTTGCTTGAGGCATTCGCCCGTCTGGGCCAGGCCGGCACCGCGGCGTGTCTGATGCTGATCGGCCCCGAAACCCAACCCGGGTATGCCGCCCGCTTGCGGCAGTTCATCGCCGACCAGGGACTCGGTGACCGGGTCCGGTTGCTGCCCGGCCTGCGCAACGACAGCCCGGACCTGGTGAACGCCTACGGCGCCGCGGACCTTTTCGTGCTGCCGTCGATGCACGAACCGTTTGGAATCGTCGTGCTTGAAGCCTGGAGCGCGGGCCTGCCAGTGGTTGCCAGCCGCGTGGGAGGCCTCCAGGCACTCGTCCGCGACGGCGAAACCGGCCTGTTCTTCGATCCGAACGCACCGGATGCCGTGGAGCAACTCGCCGCCCGGGTGGGAAGACTGGCGGCGGAACCCGAAACGCGACGGCGTCTGGGGGAGGCCGGCCGTCACGAGGCCCGTCAGCATTACGACTGGGCCCGCATCCACGAACAACTGGAGTCGCTCTACCTCCGGGCGGAGGAACACGCCCGACGACGGTATGGGCAGGTGCACCCCACGGAAGGAGGGAGGACATGAATCGCGAGGAGGTCCGCCGCAACGTCGTCCGCAGCACCCTTTCCGGTTACGTGCGGCTGGTGGTCCGGATGGGATTGGGACTGGTCACATTCCGGCTGTTGTACCAGGGGCTCACCGAGGAGCAGTTCGGGTTCTGGTCGCTGTTGTGGGCGATCTTCGGCTACGGGATCCTGCTCGACTTCGGGTTCGGCTACGCCGCCCAGAAACGGGTGGCTGAGTTCACCGTGCGGGAGGACTGGGACCAACTCAGCCGCGTGTTGAGCACCATCTTCTTCTTCTACGCCGGCATCGCGCTGGTGGCGGTGCTGGTGGGGATCGCATTTTCGAATCCCCTGGTGGCGCTGTTCAAGGTGAGCGCGGAATCCCGCGAGACCTTCCGCCAGGTGCTGGTGGTCTTCCTCATCGGCATCGGACTGGCCTTTCCCCTGGGGATCTTCCCCGAGATCCTTCAGGGCCAGCAACGCATCATGACCGCCAACAACCTGCAGGTGGTTTCGACCGTGGCCAACTTCGTCTGTGTCGGGCTGGTGGTCTGGTTCAAGCTGGGATTCCTGCTGCTGGTCATCCTGTCGCTGCTCTGCATGCTGATCCCCTACGTGTGGGCGGCCGTGCTCGCGTTCCAGCGAATGCCCGGGGTGCGCCTGCGGCCCGGCCTGTTCTCGCGTCGGGCCATGTTTGACACCGGTCGCTTCAGCCTGTTCGCCTATGCCAACACCCTGAGCAACGTGCTGCGCAACAAGACGGACCAACCGGTGATCGGCTCCGTGCTCGGGGTGGCGGCCGTGGCCCCCTTCCAGGCGGGCAGCAAGGTGGGCGAAATGTTCGGCCACCTCACCCGGCAAATCGCCGACGTGCTCTCACCCACCGCGGCGCACCTGCACGCCCGGGGCGATCGCGACGCCCTGCGGGACATGCTGGTGAACGGCATGCGCTTCAGCGTGCTCGCCGCCACGCCGCTCTACATCGTCACGGCGGTCTACATGGAGGGCGTGGTCCGGTTGCTGACCGGTTTGCGCAACCCGGACCCCGAGATGTTGTGGACCGGCCAGTTGCTGCTCTTCTGGTACTACTCGCTCGTGCTCACCCACTGGGTCTTCAAGCGGATGTTCATGATGGCCGGACAGGAGAAGCGGATGATGTGGCAGGGGGTCACCGAGGCGGCGGTGAACCTGACCCTGAGCATCGTCCTGACCCTGGTGCTCCACAGCATCATCGGGGTGGCACTCGGTTCGGTGATCCCCACCTTCCTCTTTGGTTGGACCCTGATCTGGGGCTGGGCGGCCCACGAGGCGGGCCTCGGACGATGGGCCTTGTTCCGCCGGGTGGTCCTCCCCGCCTGGGTGGGCTGCCTCCCCATGATCGCCGTTGCCGCGGCCTTTCGCCTGCAGCCTTGGTGGGCCAGTGGATCCACCAGTTGGCGTGTACTCGGCGAAGGTGCCTTCGTGGGCGCCATCGGGCTGGCCGGGATCTGGTTCCTCGCCTTCTCCGCCGCCGACCGCGCCCGCTTCACCGCCAAATTGGGCCGCCGCTTCGGTGCCCCCAGGAAAGGGGACCCAGCATGAGCCGACTACGCGTCCTCCAACTCGACACGCCCTTCGAGCACGAGGCCGGCGGGGACAAGAACCGCAGCCGCTTTCTCTGGACGGCATTGCGGGAACACTGCGAGGTCGACTGGGCCCGCCTCCGTCCTCCCGGGACCGGGCCGTGGGTGGCGCGGGAAGACGCCCGGGTCGTCCCCGTGGTGGATCTCGCCGCCGGCCCCGGTCGCGGACTCCAATCCCAGTCCGTCTTCGCCTTCGACCGGGAGGCGCGCAAGGCCTTCAACGACCTCCTGGCGAACCGTCGCTACGACCTCGTCCTCGCCCGCTTTCACGCCCCCTGGGAACTTTGTCATCTGGCAGCCCGGCATCCCGCCCGGCCCGCGGTGGCGGTGGATCTCGACATGGTCTCCTCGCGCCTCGTCGCCCTCACCTGGCGGCAGCAACGCTCCTTCCGCCGGCGCTGGTTCCTGTTCGAAAAGGTGAAACTCGAGAGGCTCGAGCGACGATTGCTGGAACAGCCCTGGCTCGTCTGGTTCAGCAACCCCGCTGAAATGGAGGATTGTCGCCGCCGGTTGCCCCCCCACCGCCTCGGGGCCCGCGTCGCCGAGTTGCCGAATGTCATGCCCCCAGGCGCCCCGCTCCGGGACGTGGCCCGCGCCCCGGTCATCCTGTTCTTCGGCAGCATGAACTCCTCCGCCAACCTGGACGGCTTCCGCTTCCTCATGGACAGCCTCCTGCCGCGGCTCGAACCGGATCTCCAACGGCACGGCGTAAGAATCCACGTGGTGGGAAAGAATCCCCCGGCCTGGTTTGCCGAACGGGTGCGAGACGCCGCCACCGACCGGATCGAAATCGTCGGTGCCGTCGATTCCATGGAGCGTGCCATTGCCGAATCCCGGTTCGTCCTCCTGCCCCTGCGCGTCGCCTCCGGGACCCGCACCCGCATCCTTGAGGCGGCCGCGCAGGAACGGGGGGTGGTCACCACCTCCATCGGCGCCGAGGGGATCGAGGTCGGCGACGGCGCCCGGGTGCACGATACCCCGGAGGAACTGGCGGCGGCGGTGCGGGACTTGCTTGCCGATCCCGGCCTTGCCGACCGCCTGGGAAGCCAATTACTGACGCGTTGCGCCGGCCGTTATTCCCCCGGAACGGTGGGAGACCGGATGGCGGCCGACCTCACTGAATTCGTCACCTCACAACACCAGGGAGGTGCCGCGTGAAGGCGAAGCCCCCCGAGGTCAGCATCATCATGCGCTCGTACAACGAGGGTTGGGCTCTGAAGGAAACCCTGCCGGCGCTGGCGGCACAGGCCTCCCACCGCTGGGAATTGATCGTCATCGATTCCGGCTCGACGGACGGTTCGCAGGAGTTGTTGCGGGCGGCGCAACCGGCGCACTTCATCCAGATCACCCCCGCCGAGTACAACCCCAGCCGGGTGATGAACCGGGGCATGCGCCTGGCCGCGACCCCGTTTGGCATCTTCCTCAACGCCGATGCCACGCCACAGGGACCCGACTGGCTGGGCCCACTCGTCGACGCACTGCAATCCCCCCGGGTCGCCGCCTGCTTCGGTCGCCAGATTCCCCGGCCGGACTGCCAGGCGGTGTTTGCCTGCGACTACGACCGATGTTTTGGACCGAACCGGGAATCCGCCCACTGGGATCACTTCTTCAGCATGGTCAGCAGCGGCCTCCGCCGGGATGTCTGGGAGCAGCGGGGTTTCCGTGAGGATTTGCAGTACGCCGAGGACGACGAATACACCCGCTGGTGCCGGGCCCGGGGCTTTGAGGTGGTCTATGTACCGGACTCCGTCGCCATGCATTCACACAACTACACCCCGGACCAGGCATTCAAGCGGGCCTTTGGCGACGCCCGGGCCCTGGCCGCGTCGTGGTCCGGCCAGCGCGGCGACTTCAACTTCCTCAAAACCGTCCTCGTCGGCTGGCTGCAGGACTTCCGCAAGGACCTGCGCTTCTGCGCCCGCGAGGGGCGTTGGGGGGAACTGGCCCATGCCGGACGGATTCGGTGGCGACAACGGCGTGGCCGGCTGGCCGGGTTCCGGCAGGGCTGGGCGGATTACCGGGAGAAAGGCGGTGAAGCATGACCGGCACGGCGGACACCGCGGCAGGGACGAGCCAGCGATTCACCCTGGACGGCAGCGAGGAACTCGAGGCCGCCCTGCAGGCCACCTGCGACCGGGTCCGCGAGGGGGTCTCCGCGATCATCCCGGCCACCGGGCTGGAAGGACTGCTGCTGGCAGGAGGCTACGGCCGCGGCGAGGGCGGGGTGCTCCGCACTCCGGAGGGCGACCGCCCCTACAACGATCTTGAATTCTACGTGTTCGCCCGCGGAAACCGGTTCCTGGCCGAACGGCGTTTCGGTCCCCCGCTCCACGAACTGGGCGAGCGGCTGTCACCGGAAGCGGGATTGGAGGTCGAGTTCAAGGTGCTCACCGCGGGGCATCTGCGGCGCAGCCCGACGTCGATGTTCTACTACGACCTCGTCTGCGCGCACCGTCGGTTGGCGGGCGGGGAAGCGCTGCTTGCAGGGTGCGAACATCACCGGGACGCCACCCGGATTCCGTTGCACGAGGCGACGCGGCTGCTGATGAACCGTTGCTCGGGCCTGCTGTTCGCCCGGGAACGACTGGATCGAGCGGAGGGATTCGAGGCGGCCGACGCGGATTTCGTGGGACGCAACCTGGCCAAGGCCCGGCTGGCCTTCGGCGACGTGCTGCTGGCCGCCAACGGGCTCTACCACTGGAGCTGCCGCGAACGGCACCGGCGCTTGGGCGGCCTGCCGTTGACCGGCGACCTGGCCTGGGCCGCCCCGTTGGTCCAACTGCATGCGGACGGGGTGGAGTTCAAACTGAAACCGGTTTGTTCCACCGAATCCCGCCCGAATTTGGAGGAGGCACACGCCGCACTGAGTGCGTTGGGGGGCCAACTCTGGCTGTGGCTCGAGCAACGACGGCTCGGGCGGTCCTTCGCGTCCGCGAGAGACTACGCACTGAGCCCGGTCAACAAGTGCCCTGAAAAGGCGGCATGGAAGAACCGCCTGATCAACGCCCGAACCTTTGGTGTGGGAACGGCATTGGCGGCCGGCGGCACGCGCTACCCGCGGGAACGGTTGCTGAACGCCCTTGCCCTGTTGCTCTGGGAACCCTCAACCCTCACCGATCCCACCCTGCAGCGCGCGGTTCAGAGCGCCCTCCGCAGTTCCGGTCCGGGATTCCCGGCCCTGATGCAGGCCTACCGACGCCTGTGGGAACGTTTCAACTGATCCGAACGGCATCCGAACCTCACCCTCCCCGACAATCACCCCCAGCCCGCCATGAAGATCGTCATCACCGGCATCACGAGTTTCCGCAATCGCGGCGTCGAGGCCCTGGTCACCACGAGCATTGAACAACTGCGCCCCCGGCTTCCCGACACACGCTACCTGGTGTTCGACCGGATGCCGGAATACGACGCCTCCCGGATGTCGGCACCCGACGTCGAGTTCAAGCTGGATGAAACCATCCGGCCGCTTTACGCCAGCCGACTGCGTCGCACGCTGCTCCAACTTTCAGATCATGTGGAGGCACTGGGCCGCCAGTACCAGGCGAGCATCCGTGACGTGGAACAGGCGGATGCCGTCATGGCCTCGGGCGGGGACGTCTTCTGCTCGGAGTACGGACACCAATCGCTGCTCTCCCATCTGCGGCCGCTGCGAATCGCCCAGCGCGCGAAGGTCCCGGTCTTCATCCACGCCCAGTCCATCGGCCCGTTCAAGAACGAGCCCGACCGCCGGGTGTTCGTCGAGGTGGCGCAGCAGGTCCGGCACATCACCGTGCGCGAGCGCATGACCCATCGCTATTTGACGGAGGAGCTCGGGCTCCCGGGAGAGCGGGTGACCCTGACCGCCGATCCCGCGTTCCTGTTGACGCCGTGCGCGGCGCCCTGGCGGGAGCATTACCACGCGCCACCGGAGAAGCCCCTGGTGGCCCTGTCCACGAGCCAGGCCATCTGCACCTGGATGGACTCCGACTATGACGCCCACTTCAAGGCATGGCGCCGGACCATTCGGTGGTTGCGCGAGCAACTCGATGCGCGGGTGATCCTGATCCCCCACGTGCAGGAACTGTCGAGCCGGAACGACGACCGCATTCTCGCCACGGCCCTGATGCGGGACTTCGCCTTCGATCCGCATCTCCAGCTGGCCGGTGGCGATTTCGGCGCGGGTGATTTCAAGGGGATCATCAGCCGGTGCGACCTGGTGATTGCCGAGCGGATGCACGCGGCCATCGCCGGCCTTTCCAGCGGCGTCCCGACGGTGGTGATCGGTTATTCCGTGAAGAGCGAGGGGATTCTGGGCGACCTGTTCGACCCGGCGGTGGTACAGGATTCGGTGCTCATTCCCCTGCCGGACTTCCTGGGGGTGGACCCCGCGCTGCAGCGAATCTCGCGTGCGTGGGACCGGCGGGAAGAGATCGCCGCGGGGCTGCAACAGCGGTTGCCTGAAGTGCGGGAACGCGCCGGCCTGAGTTTCGACGTCATTCGCCAGGCACTGATTGGGGGAGGGTGAAATCCTCCTCATCGACTGCCGCGCGGTTCCCGACGAGGCGGTGCCAGAAGGACAATTGAACATGGGACTCCACCACGCCATCGGGCCAGAGACGCAGGAATACCCGGTAGCCCCCCCGGGGTTCGGCGTAGCCTCCCCGCCAGGTCCAGGGCGGCTCGGTCGCGGTTTCAAGCCCGATCGGCCCCGGGACTCCCTCCGCACCCAGTTTCCACCTGATCGAGCCCTCCTCCGCCAGGTTGTAGAAGGTCGCTGTCTGGCTGCACGCGCTGATGCGCAGCGTGTCGACGGGGGCCCCCGTTTCATTGTAGACAACGATGCTTGAAATGTCGGAACGCAGCACGGCAACAGCGGTGGCGAGCCCCAGCAGCAGAAGGGAAAGCACGGGGAACAGGACGCGTTTACGACGAAGCAGCGGCAAGGGAGTCATGGGGCTCGGCAGGAATGGAGGGTTCGGTCTTGGAAGCACGGCGACGCGAGCGACGCAGGATTTCGATGCGGCCCACGACGCCCATGAGAATCAGCCAGAGCATGAGGTTGCGCGGTTGGGTCAGGACCCGCTCGAGGGTGCTCTGCAGGTAGTTGAGGGCGCATCCGGCGGCGATGCCCAGGCTGAGGCAGCGCAGGAACGAATGGCGAAAAGCAATGAAGGCCCGCAGGTTGCGCCAAAGGCCCAGGCTGATGACCAGCAACCACCCCGCCAGGCCCGCATAGCCATTCTCCGCCAGCAGCAGGTAGTAGTGGCTCTCAACCACCGAGTTCGCCTTCGTCTCGTCCACGCGCATCCCCCGGTCCCGGCTCCAGTCGTAGTAGATTTCCGCGTAACGATAGGGGGGATTCACCACGAGGGCGTAGTTGTTCCACCCGATCCCGAGCGGATGATCCTTCACCATCTCACGGCAGGCGTTCTTCATGACCTCCCGCAATTCGCCGCTCGCCTGGTTCCCCCGGTCGTTGAATCGCGCCACAATCGTGTCGACCGTCAACAGCAACCCGACCGCTCCCACCACCGTCATGCCCGCCGCGGTCAACAGGCGCCGGCCGGTGGGCTTCTCCAGCAGGCTCATCAGCATCACCCCGACAGTTCCCACGGCAAAAGCCGCCAGCGCCGCCCGGGACAGGGTGCATTGGACAATGATCGCGCAGGCCAGAAAGCCGGCCAGCGCCCGGTTGCCCCCGCGAAACGCCGGGCCCAGTCCGGCCGCCAGCAGCGGCATCCCGATGCAGATGGAATACATCGCCAGCGGGTTCTGATGCTCAAAGGTGCCCCGCACCTGGTACATCCCGTCGACATACTTCAACTTCAGG
The DNA here is from genome assembly GCA_024233215.1 of Verrucomicrobiales bacterium. GTDB lineage: Bacteria > Verrucomicrobiota > Verrucomicrobiia > Limisphaerales > J093 > J093. The sequence goes on from JACKPW010000001.1 coordinate 520,372, forward strand.
CAAACCAGGGCCTCCCAGAGCATCACCCCCGCCATCACGCGCACGAAGAACTGCAGGTGGCCGGTCGTCCGGAGCACGTTGAACGTGGCGATGAGCAGCACGGACGCAAAGACCATCTTGTGCGCCGCCATGAACACCAGGTTGGTGCGCGGCGCGTTGAACCCGGACAGGAGGGACAGACCGCAGTAGCCGAGATACGCGGGAAGCAACGGCGGCAGCCAGCGGAACCCCCGGGGATCCTCGAGTCGCCGGGCCACGATCAGGGCGATCGCCAGCGCGTAGTTGAAGAAGAAATGGTAGCCCTTGGTATGGCCGCGGTAGGTCTCAATGGAAGCCACCGTCAACCCCCAGTCCGCCGGCCCCATCAGTCCGTTGATGGTCATGAAACACATCAACGCAAAAGCCGCCTGCTGCCAGCGTTCCCGGCCCTTGAGCCAGGCGCCCGCCAGCGGTGCCGCCACGCCGAAGAGCGGCACCAGTATCGCAAGCTTGACCCAGTCAATGGCCGTCACCGTGCCCCCACTCTAACCGGTCCTCCCGCGCTTCCAAGGGAGAAACATCTGTTTGGACAGCCTCTTTTCCGCCTCCCATGAACGCCAACGCCGCCGCGCCCTCCCCCTACCGCCCCCCCATCGCCATCCTGGGGGTGCCGTTCGACAATGTCACCACCGCCGACACCCTCCGGCTGATCGGCGAGATGATCGCCACCCGAAAACCCCACTACCTGGTCACCGCCAACGTCGATTTCGTGGTGCAGGCCCAGTCCGATCTCGAACTGCGCCGCATCCTGCACGACGCCCACCTGGTGGTGGCCGACGGCATGCCACTCGTCTGGGCCTCCCGCTGGCTGGGCAATCCCCTGCTGGAACGGGTCACCGGGTCGGGCATGACGCCGCTGCTCCTCGCCGAGGCCGAGCGTCGGGGCTGGCGGGTCTTCCTGCTCGGCGGCACCGAACGAAGCGTCGCCCAGGCCGCCGCCGCCACCCAACAGCGGCACCCCGGACTCGAGCTGGTTGGCGCCTATTCGCCGCCGTTCAAGCCACTTCTGGAAATGGATCACAACGACATCCTGCAGCGACTGCGGGAGGCACGTCCCGACATCCTCCTGGTGGCCTTCGGTTGTCCGAAGCAGGAAAAGTGGCTGAACATGCACTACCGCGATGCCGGCGTGCCGGTGGGGATCGGCGTGGGAGCCACCATCGACTTCCTGGCCGGCACCGTGCGCCGGGCCCCGGTCTGGATGCAACGATCCGGATTGGAATGGGTCTTCCGTCTGGCCCAGGAACCGAAACGGCTCTTCCGTCGCTATTTCACGGACCTCTGGGTCTTCGGTCGGGCGCTGCTCCGGCAACTGCGCGAGATGCGTTCCCGCCGGCGCCCCACCACCGCCCGGAACGGCATGGCAAGCCGGCCGCTCGCGGACACTGCGGACCTGGCGCTCAGACTCCCTGGACAGTTCGACGCCCTCGCGGTCCGGGAACACGAGGGGACCTGGACCGAACTGCAACGGCACCCCGGCAACCTGCTCATCGAGTGCGATGCCGTGGAGTTCGTGGACAGCACGGCGTTCGGACTGCTGATCCGCCTGCAAAAGGAATGCCGCACCCGCAACCGGCAACTCGCCCTTGTCGCTCCCTCCCCCGCCATGCAACGCGGCCTCGAGTTGATGAAACTCACCGGCTTCCTTGCCCAGGCACCGGACCTCCCCGCCGCCCTGGCCCTGGTGGCCGAACGCAACCGGGAACAAAACGTCGTTCGCTCCCTCCTCCTGGGTGCCCCCGGGGAAATCGTCCATTGGACCGGCGAAATCACCGCGGACCGGACCCCGGAAATCCGCCGCGTCACCGAGCCCCTGCTGACCCCACCCAACGCGGAGGTCACCCTGGATCTCTCCGCCGTGCGTTTCATCGACAGCTCCGGCATCGGACTGCTGGTGGGGCTCCGCAAGCAGGCCGGGCGGACCGGTGCCCGGTTGAACTTCAGCAACCCCTCCACCGCCGTCCGGGACGTCGCCCGGCTGTTGCGAATGGAGACCTACCTGTTTGGCAACCGATCATGAAAATCGGGATTTCCACCACCATGATCCAGCGCGGCAAATCGGGCGTGGCCCAGTACGTCCTCGCGCTGGTCCGGGCCCTGCTGGAGTGTCCGGGAGAACACCGACTGCACCTGCTGGTCCTGGAAGAGGATGAGGCGTTGTTCGCCTTCGCGCGCGACCGGGCGGAAGTCGTCCCCGTCCCGGAATCCGCCCGCCCGCCCGTGCCGAACATTCGCTGGCACCAGACCCACCTCCCCGCCCTCACCCACCGCCTCGGGCTCGACGTCCTCCATGTCCCCAGCTACCGGCGCCTGCTCTGGCCCCGCCCCTGCGCACTCGTCGGCACCATCCACGACCTGGCACCGTTCCACCTCGCCACCAAGTACGACTGGAAACGCATGCTCTACGGCCGCGTCGTAGTGAAACGCCTCGCCCGTCGTCAGCATGAGATCGTCGCCGTCAGCCAGCAGACGGCACGGGACTTGCATCGCTTCTTCGGCCTCGGTCCCGACCGCGTCACCGTCGTCTGGAACGGCATCGATCATGGCCGCTTCCGCGAGGGCACCCCGGACGCCGACCGGGCGGAGGCCGCCGCGCGCTGGGGCCTTGACCGGCCGTTCTTCCTCTACGTCTCCCGCCTGGAGCATCCCGCCAAGAATCATGTGCGGTTGATCGAGGCCTTCGAGCGCTTCAAGCAGCGAACCGGCTCCGTCTGGGTGCTTGCGCTCGCGGGCGGCGACTGGCACGGCGTGGAGGCCATCCGCGCCGCGGCCGCCGCCTCGCCCTGCGCCCGCGACATCCGGTTCCTGGGGTTCGTCGACGACGCGGCCCTGCCCACGCTCTACCGCGCCGCGGGGGTGTTCGTCTATCCGTCCCTGTTCGAAGGCTTCGGCCTGCCGCCGGTTGAGGCCATGGCTTGCGGCACCCCCGTCATCAGTTCCACCCGCGGGGCGCTGCGGGAAGTGGTGGCCGACGCGGCACGCACCGTGGATCCGGAAGATCCCGGGGACCTTGAGGAGGCGCTCACCGCGGTGGCTGGTAGTTCGGCGGAACGCGACCGGCTGCGAACTGCCGGCCTCGCCAACGCCGCCCGATTCGATTGGTCGACCGCCGCTCGCGAGACCCTCGCGCTCTACGAACGGGCCGCCAGCCGCGTCCGGGGCCCGGTTAAGACGTGATCCCCGCCCTCAAACCCTCTATGCTGTCCACATGCCAGTGACTGAACCAGACGAGGTCCGACCCGCCGGCCATTGGTCCCGTGGGAAGCACCCGCCGCTTGTCCATGAATCCCCAGCCTGCTGAGTCCGTGTCGGGAGTCGTTGCTCGATCAGATTCCGGCGGTTCCGTCGGAACCGGATCGTCGCCTTTCCCGCGCGGTGGAGCCGGCCAGGCGGGCTCCGGCTCACCCCTTCCCTTCGATCCGCTTCGTCTGCTGGTGGGCGCGGCACGTTGGTGGCGGAGCATCCTGCTCGCCGGGGTGGTCCTGGCAGCGGTGGCCGCGGCCGCCGGCTGGTTCCGTTTCAGCAGCCATTACACCGCCACCGTCCAGCTCATCCGGCGCGAACTGCCCAACAGCTTCCGCGCCAGCGATCTCGGGGAGTCGTTCAAACCCCGCCAGTTCTCCACCGCCACCATCATCGCCATGATGCGGTCCCCGGGCCTGCTGGCGAAGGTCGGAAGCCGCGCCCAACCCCGGGTGTCCGGCCGGGAACTGAACCGCCGGCTCGTGATCACCGCCGAGCGGGGTACCGACCTCATCACCATCAACTTCGAAGGAGACCACGGCCGCGAGGCCTCCGCCGCCATGATCAACGACTACGCGCACGAAGTCGTCGACCTGACGCGCACCCTGCAAACCCAGGAAGCGGCGGAGTTGAGCCGGTTTCTCGATGAGCAACTCCTCAAGGTCGAGCGCGAGTTGACGGACGCCAGCCAGGAACTGCTGGTCTTCAGTCAACGGACCGGCTTCGTCAGCGCCGAGAAGGAGGCCGAGGCCTATCTTCGTCGGCTCAACGACGCCGAGGCCCGCCTCCAAACCACCCGGCTCCAACGCGAAACCCTCGAGTTCCAGATCGCTGCGGCGGAGCGCGAGATCGCCCAGCAGAATCCCATCAAGCTGCGCTTGAACGAGGCCCGTCAGACCCTGGATGCCCTGCTGGCGGACTACACGGAAGCCAATCCCCGGGTGATCGCTCAGAAGGCCCAGATCGCCACCCTGGAGCAGCGGCTGGCAAGTGCCACGAACACCGTGGAGGACTTTCAACCCGGTCCCAATACCGTTGCCAACAGCCTCTACCTGGACCTCGTGTCCTACAAGGCCCAGCGCGACGCCATCGACCAGCAGTTCCCCGAACTCGAGGCCTACCAGACCAACCTGCTCCAGCGATTGAAGGCCGTGCCGGAACAAAGCCAGAACTACGCCCGGCTCAAGTCGCGCCAGGTCGCCCTGGAAACCGCCCGCGATCTGCTGGCCGGCCGCCGCCGCGAAGCGGAGTTGTTCGCCGAGAATTCCCCCGGCTATTACCGGTTGTTCGCGGAAACCACCCCGGGCCAGGTCGCCGAAAGCAGCCGTGGCCGCAAGATCCTCCTGGTCACCGTCGCCGGCGGCTTCATGGGGGCGGGCCTCGCCCTCTTGCTGGCACTCGGGGTGGCCATGCTGGACGACCGCGTGGTTTCTCCCGGGGATGTCCGCCGCCTCACCCGCGTGCCGCTGCTCGCCCACGTGGGCGATCTCGGGCAACTCGAAACCGGGGAACTCGCCATCTGGCGCTTCCGCCTCTGGTCGGTGCTCCAGCGCACCCTCGGCATCGCCGACGGCGAATCCACCGTCATCGGACTGATCTCGGCATTGGACGGCGAGGGACGGTCCACCTGGCTCGGTCTCATCCGCGAGGCAGCCGCCGAACGCGAATGGCGCACGGTCAGCCTCACCAACCGGCCGGGGACCGACCCCGCAACCTCCCTGCCCCTGGCAACCGCGCTGGCAGATCCCGGCCGGGTCCTCGAGATCGTCGGGCGTCATGGTCATTGCGAGGTGGCGTGGGACGCGGGATTCGGTCGGACGGCATCCGACCGTTCCGCCTGTCGCCAGGCCCTGAGAGCGTGGCAGGAAATGGAACGGTGCGTGATTCTGCTCGAGTTGCCGCCCGGCAGCCGGCTCGAATCGGTCATGCTCGCCGAACACCTGCCGCACGTGTTCTGGCTGGCGGGCAGTGGCCAGGCCCGGGCCGGACAGGTTTCCGCCCTGCTGACCACGCTCCGCCTGGCCGGAGTCCGGCTTTCCGGCGCCTTCCTCAACCGGTTGCCCCCCCTCTACCGTCGTCTCCCCGACCTCAGCCGGTTTGGTTTTCTGCTCGCCCTTGCCCTCGGGCTGGGTTGGGGAACGCTGGAGTGCCCAACCCTCCAGGCGGCGGAGGAGGCGCCCCCGGGGGATCCCGCGGCCCGGAACGGAGTTCTCTCGGCCGCCAACGCCGGCCCGCATCTCGCCCCGTGGCAGGAGCGGTTGACGCTGGGGCCGGGCGATCTCGTGAACCTCTCGATCTATGGCCAGAAACAATACACCCGGGAGGCCGTTCCCGTCGGGCCCGACGGACGCCTGAATTACCTGCAGGTCAACGGGCTCATGGCGGCGGGGCTCACCATCGACGAACTCCGGGAAAGCCTGAACCGCGAGCTGGCAGATTACTTTCGCAATCCCCGCGTGGTCGTCACCCCGGCCGGGTGGCGCAGCAAGAAGTATTACCTGCTCGGCACCATCATGGACCGCGGGGCCTTCTCCCTCGAGCAACCGCTGACCATCGTCGAGGCAACCGCCCGCGCCCGCGGCATCGCCACCGGCCTGCTCGAACAGAACACCGTGGAGATCGCCGACCTGGCCCGGACCTTCCTCATCCGCCAGGGTCGCCGGATGCCCGTCGATTTCGTGAAGCTCTTTCAGGAGGGCGACCTGAGCCAGAACATCCTGCTCGAGCCCGGGGACTACATCTACTTTCCTTCGGCCACGCTCAACGAGGTCTACGTGCTCGGCGCCGTGGCCCGTCCCGGCACCGTGGGCGTCACGGAATCCGCCACCGTGTTGAGCGTTCTCACCACCCGCGGCGGTTTCAGCCCCAAGGCCTACAAACAACGCGTGCTCGTCGTGCGTGGTTCCCTGGACCAACCCGAAACCCATGTGGTCAACGTGGGCGCCATCCTGGCCGCCAAGGCCCCCAACTTCCCGGTGCTCCCGAAGGACATCATCTACGTGGCCGATCGGCCGTGGTCGCGGGTCGAGGAACTGTTGGACATGGCGGTGAAGGCGTTCGTGGTGACTGCCACCACTGAGTGGGTGAACGCCAACGTCAGTCCCCTGATTGTGGAACCCATCCTGCCGGCGCCATGATCCCGATGGCTTGGCATTCCCCAATCCCACAGTCCGGGCGGCAATCCCGGACCGGGACCGCCGTCTGGCTCGGACTGGTGGCCGGGATGGTGCTCCTGGTGGCGGGTGCCGGATGCCGTTCTTCCAGCAGCGGCGCGCCCCATTTCGATCCCCGGGCCACCACGGCGCAACCACTCACCAACCTCGTGGAGGTCGGATTCACCAACACCCTCAACCCGGAATGGCTCGAACCCTCACGCAAACCCTACCGCCTCGGTCCCGGCGACGAAATCGACATTGAGATCCTCGGCGAGAGCGACGGACCGACCGAGACTTTTGTCGGGCCGGACGGCCGGATCTATTTTCAACTGATTCCCGGTCTTCAGGTCTGGGGACTTTCGCTCGAGGAGGCGCGCGAACTGATTGAGGAACGGGCGGCCGAGTACGTGCGCGAGCCCCAGGTGGCGATCACTCTGCGGGAGGTCCGGAGCAAGCGGGTATGGGTGCTCGGGCGGGTCAGCACCCCGGGGCTCTATCCGCTCCGCGCCCCAATGACCATCATTGAGGCAATCACCCTGGCCGGCGGCCTCTTCACCTCCCGGTTCTCCGGCACCACCGAGGAACTGGCTGATCTGCATCACTCCTTCGTGATCCGCGATGGCAGCATGCTCCCCGTGCATTTTCACGAACTCCTCCGCGAAGGCGACACCTCGCAGAACATCTACCTCGAACCCGACGACTTCATCTACCTGCCGTCCTCGTTGTCCTCCGAAATCTATGTGCTCGGTGCCGTAAATTTCCCCCGCGCCGTGGCGTTCAAGGACCAGGTCAGCCTGGTCTCCGCCGTTGCCCACGCCCGCGGCCCCCTCAAGGACGCCTGGCTGGGCCACGTGGCAATCGTCCGGGGTTCCCTCACCGAACCCCGGATCGCCATCGTGGACTACGATGCCATCGTCAAGGGACGGGCTCCCAACGTGAGGTTGGAAGCACACGACATCGTCTACGTGCCGTTCGCCCCCTACCGCTCCCTCAAGAATTACGCCAACCTGATTGTGAACACCTTCGTGCGGACGATCGCGGCCAACGAGGGCGGTCGGGCCGCCAACCCGGATTACAGCAAGCCTGGCGTGTCCATCCCGATTTCCCAGTAAAACCGTGGTCGCCGACGTCGGTCGGCGCACTCCAACCCGAAAGGAAATCCAAAGCCACGGACGGACCTCCGCGGCCACCGCAGGCTCCAGAAAGGGCGCTCAGCCCGGATGCCAGTGAAACGGCCGGCCCTCCAGCAGATTGAGCACGTTGTTCACGAGCAGCCAGGCCACCACGGCCAGGGTCCCCACCCAGAGTGGGGGGAGCGCCCCCAGCAGCAGAAGGGAAACACCGCGCCGAAGCAGGCTGCGCAAACCCAGCCAGGTGAGCCATAGCAGCAACCCCAGGTGTAGGATCAACAGCGGGAGAAAGCCCACCCGGACGAAGGCCCGCAGTCCCACCGGCCACCCGCCGGAGTTTTGCCAGAACACCGGGTCCTCCCGCCACCAGGCAAACACTCCGATCACCGCCAGCAAAACCGTGTCCACCAATGCCAGCAGGATGGCCCCTCCACGCATCGGTCCGGCCAAATCCATCGGCGGTTCCCACACTCCCCCCCCGGTGGGCTCATCGCGGCTCGCTCCGCAGGCAACGCGCATGGGGTGGATCGTGGCGGCTTCGCGGCGCGGTGGCAAGGCCGTCCGAGACGGCCCAGGCCCACGCCCACCAACATTTCATCGTCAGCCCGGCATCGGCCAGGTAGGCTGCCCTCCATGAACCGCCCGCTGATGCTGTGTCTCCCGATCGTATTCGCCCTGACCCTCTCCCCCTGCGGGTCGGGTCAGGATCTGCTGTCGGAACCGACACCGGACGGGGAGTTCGACGGCTGGGTTTCCTTTCACGAGCGACCCGGCACAAGGACCCGCGACGTCTGGACGCTTCAGCCCGATGGAGTGCTGGTCTGTCAAGGCACGCCGCGCGGCTATCTCTACACCCAGGAGGATCGCGGGGACTTCTCGGTGAGCTTCGAATGGCGGTGGCCGGCGGATTCGAAAGCCGGGAAAGGCGGATTGCTCTTGCGCACAACCGGGGAAAACAAGATCTGGCCCCGCTCGCTGGAGGTCCAGTTGAACGCCGGCGAGGCGGGCGACTTCTGGGCCATCGGTGGCTACGGCCTTTCCGCGGAACCCGACCGGACGGAACGAATCAGCAGCGACCAACTCGGCCCCCTGATCCACGTGAAGAAGCTCCGGGCAATCGAAAAACCCACAGGCGAGTGGAACCACGGTTTCGTCCAAGTGAGGGGGGGCGAGGTCACGGTCTGGATGAACGGCGAACTCGTCAACCACGCCACGGATTGCGACGTCACACCCGGCAAGCTGGTTCTCACTTCCGAGGGATCGGCAATCCAGTTTCGCAACCTCCACCTCGAACCGATGCTCTCGGAGATCCACACCGCACCCCACGCGGAACCAGCCGACCCAGACCTGCGATCCAATGATTATCAGGTATGGGCGAACGGCCAGACAGTGGCGGTGTATCGAGCCCGCACCCTGGATGCGCCCTTCGCTGACAAGGAATGGAACTACGGGGGACCGTACTCCTTCGCGAACTTCGACATGGCCGGGCCGGTTGAGGTGCGGGTCTCGTCCGCGAAATCGCTTAAGGACTCAGTGCTTCGCCCGGCCCATCCGGACGTGGCGATGCGCGTGCTGGACGAACACACGCTCAGTCTTTCGATGCGGAGTCCACGCAAACTCAGCCTGGAGCCGCACGGCAGGAGTGGCCCTCTGTTGCTGTTCGGCAACCCGCTTGAGATGAACCCGCCCAAGGACGCCGATGCCAATGTGCTCTACTACGGACCGGGCATTCATCAGGCGGGCCGAATCGATGTGGGCAGCGGGCAGACTCTCTATCTCGCCGACGGGGCCGTCGTGAAGGGTGCGGTGGCGGCGGAGGGCAATGACATTCGCATCCTCGGTCGCGGCATCCTGGATGGGTCGGACTACGAATGGCGGAAGGGCCCCTACAACGTCACCCTCGGCATCCACGGCACCAACGTGCTCGTGGAGGGCATCACCATCCGTGGCTCCCCCCATTGGACCATCGTCCCGCGCCACAGCCGCCACGTGACGGTCCGCAACGTAAAGCTGTGCGGCTCGCGCGTCCAAAACGACGACGGCATCAACCCCTGCAATTCTCAGGAAGTGCGGATCATCGACTGCTTCATCCGCAGCGACGACGATTGCGTGGCGATGAAGGGTCTGGATTTCAACGGGGAGAACAACAACGTGGAGCGCGTCACGGTGGAGGACTCGATCCTCTGGTGCGACCGCGCCCGCATCTTCCTGCTGGGTCATGAGAGCCGCGCCGAGTACATGCGCCACATCGTGCTGCGCAACCTCGACATCATCCACTTCACCATGACGCCCTTCCTTTTCGAACCGGGCGAGGAAATGCGCCTGGAAGACGTCACCGTCGACAACGTCCGCCTTCACGGCGAGGGCCAGAGGTCGTTCATCCGACTGAAGCCGGTGGTGAATCAGTACATGCGCAACCAGGTTCCCGGCCACGTGCGCAACGTGACCTTCCGCAACGTCACCCTCACCGGCGAACCGGGCGAATACCTGGTCCAACTCGAAGGCGCGGATGCCGGACATCGCGTGGTGAGTGTGCGGTTCGAGAACGTGTCGGTCCGCAGCAGACCGCTGACAGCGGAGTCGCCGGAGCTGCGAGTCGGGCAGCAGGTGGAGGGAGTGGAGTTCTGAAGTGCTGAAACAATGAAACTCCTCCATGAAAACGTGCGCCTATTGTGGACGGGAGAATCGGGATGACGCCCGCTGCTGTTGCGAGTGTGGAACCGCCGAGTTCAAGGAGCAGACCTCGACCGCGGTGCCCGACACGTTCGCTAAACCACGGGGATCGCCTGCGACCCACGCCGTGGCGACAACAGGGATTCCGGAGCCGGTTTCAGGAGTCGAACGCGAGACGGAGATCTCTGCCACGGGTAACACGGACGACGATGAGACCGTGCTCTGCACTTACTGTGTCCGCCTCAACTCGTCCCAAGCCATCTGGTGCTGCGAGTGCGGGGCTTCCATCAGCTACGCCTCCATCGTGGGACCGGTTGATGCCGCCTACGCCTCGGGCTTCATGTGGCGCGGGGCGTTGCGAGGCCGGCCTCGGTTCTTCGTGCTGTTCGGGACCTGGGCATTGTTCTTTCCCCGGTTGATGCTGAGTCTGCTCGCGCTGATCTGTGCTCCCTTGACCGGCGTGCGCGACGTTGCCGCGGCCGTCTTGTACCTCACCGCGTTGGGGAACGGCGCCATCGCGCTGGCCATGCTCTCCAAGGTGACGAGCAACTACGCGACAAGCCCCCCAACGTGCTCGGGTCACATGCCCCATTGACCACGCTCCCACGCGCCACGACTTCTTGAACATCGGACTCCATCAGACACCCCAAAACCCCGATCTCATGCGAACGCTCCTTTCCGTCCTTCCCGTCGCTTCCGTCCTCTTTCTGCCCGGCTCGCACGCCACCCAATCGCCCAGCGACGCGCATCCTCAGACCCTCCCCCAGGCCGTCGCCTGGCTGGAAAAAGAAGCCCACCGCATCATCCGGGCCTCGCAGCGCGAGATGGCCGACGGCACCGCCGCCTTCCCACCACAAGTCGGCCTCGGCTATGAAGCCTTCTGGCTGCGCGACTACGAATACACTCTCGAAGGCTCCGACGCCTCCTACACCGACCAGGAACTCACCGACGCCTGCCGCCTCTTTGTCCGAAGCATGCGCGCGGATGATGCGGCGGTGGATTGTGTGAAATTCGACGGGACCCCGATCTACAAACCGGGCTTCGGCACGATGGGCACAAATCCCGTGGCCGACGGCAGCCAGTTCACCGTCGGCGTGGCCTGGCACACCTGGCAACGCACGAAGGACGCGAAGCTGCTGGCAGAGATCCTCGATCCGCTCGTGCGCACGATGCGCGCTGTCCCGCGCAATCCCGAAAGCGGTCTCGTCTTCATCCAACCCGGGCCGGATTGGGACCGCTGCCCCTACGGCTTCACCGACACCGTCCGCAAGGAGGGCGAGGTGCTGTTCTGCTCTCTGCTGTACGTACAAGCCGGCCGCCAGGTGGCCGATCTCATGACCGCTGCGGGGCGTGAAACCCAGGCGCGTGATTCGCGGAAGGAAGCGGAGCGCGTTGCGGCCAGCATTCGTCGAACGTTCTGGGATGCCGACCTCGGCTTGTTCCGCGCCGCCACGGTCACGTGTCGCGAACCGGACATCTGGGGATCGGCGTTCGCGGTTTATCTCGGGATTGCCGACCGGGCGCAATCACTGGCCGTCGCGCAATACTTCCAGTCGCATTACCGGGAACTGGTGTTGCACGGCCAACTCCGGCATCTGCCCGGCGGCGTCTATTGGGAGCAGGCCCGCGCGAAGGACGAGTATCAGAACGGCGCCTACTGGGCCACGCCGGTCGGGTGGTTCGTTTACACGCTCGATCTCACGGCCCCCGCGCTGGCGGACCAAACCATCTTGGACCTGGTCGCCGATTTCCAGGAGCAGGGTGCCTGCGAGTGGATCAACCGGAACAAGCGCGTCTTGCCCAACTACCTCGCCAGCGCCGCTCTGCCCCTCGACGGCATCCGCGCCATGATCGCCCGACGAGAGAGGGCGCTGGCCACCGGGGTCGGACCTGAGTAAGCGATTGATCGAGAACACCCTGCGAGCGGCTGGCCACCCCGCTTCAGGGCTTGGATCCTGTTTCCGTTGGTCCATCTGCGGTATAAGGAAGGACCGCCTCCCGCAGCACCCATTCGCCGTCTCCAGCACCCGGACCGATCTCTAGTTTCTGCCGTCCCTTGATCCGTGTTGCCAGTCCCCGCACGAATCCTTCGGACCCCACCGCAACGGCCTCAGTCCAGCGAGGATCTCGTCGCATCTGATCCTTGGCGATCCTCTCGTTGATCATCTCCTCGTAGTGCCCCCGAAAATCCTCGACCGTCACCCCTCCCAAAAGAGCCAGGACCCGCGCAACATCGAGGATGCGGTATCTTTGTCGCACACCCACCAGTTCGTGGTAACCACACCACGACCAATCCCGGGGGTGCGCAACCACACCACAGCGCACCATGTTCAATGCGATGTAGACCATGCATGCCATCAAATGCCGTCCCGACTCGATCATCGTCGAATGAAAACGATCCCCCCAGTAGGCTCCGGTCCGGTCCTTTCGTCGATTGTAGCTCTGCGCGAACTCCCCCTCCACCCTCTGCATTAGCAGGCTGATTTGCGCAGTATCTTCCGAACATGCCAGCAGGTGAACGTGGTTGCTAGTCACGCAGAAATCGAGAAGCGAAACCTCGGACCGCCGGACCACCTTCCGCAGTTTGGTGCGGTAGACGGTCCGATCACGAGCGAACTTCAACAGGAACCGCCGGTCGTGACAGCGGTGAGTCAGGTGGTAGACCTGACCTGGAACGAAGTACCGGTTCGCCCGTGGCATGCGCCAATCCTACACCCAACGAGCGTTTACTACATCAAAGAATTGGGATAAGAACTAGGGTGCAAGGGTCGCAGTAGCGCCCCTGCAACCCCCAACCCCTTCCAAACAAGCACCTTGCCCAGGTCCGACCCCGAGGCCCTGCTACTGGATCAACCGATAGAATTTCGCTTCGCCTTCGATGGTTTGGGTGACCACGTTGCTCCCGTCCACCACCTCCGGTACTTCCACCACCGGGGCCCACTGTGGATCAGTCAGACTGGTCGTCTCCTGAAGCACAAACCCCATCGCCTCCGCCGGCCATAGAATCCGAATGTCGCCACCCTCACGCACGGCGGTCAGCATGATGTCATCAGGCGGTGGTTTGCAGCCCTCGAGCAGGTTCACGCCCGCCAATGGGCCGCACGGCCGGATGACAGCGTACTTGACGTTGGTGAAGAAGATCTTGTCCCCCACGAAGAACCGGGCGGCCGCCTGCGGCCCCTGATTCACACCGTTGAATTTCACGTTCGGAATCTCCCAATAGGCCGTGCGCCACGTATCCGTCCCCTCAATCGCCACCGCCACATCCCCGGAGGTGAAACCCAGCGTGAGCGAACCGTTGACCTCCGTCTGGTAAACCTCGGGCCGGAACAGCGCACCGGTCAACGCGGGGTCGTCGTAGTAGGTCACACAAATGGCGAGGTGGGCGGGCGGTTGCGAATTCGGTCCCAACGCCTCGTCGAGAATCGCGAAGTTCAAGTAGTGATGCTGGAAGCCCGGGGTGCCGTCGTCATGAGCGGGCCGTACGGCCATGCGACGATCTCCCGCCGGACCGGCTTCCTCAATGATCATCTCCTGGTCCCCCCCGCTGCTCCCGGCCGCCAACCCGTCGTTGAGGCCCGACTGGAGGTCGAGTTCCACGTAGTTGCCGTAGGCGTCCGTGCAAATGTTCGGATCGGCCACACAATCCTCCAGTGGATCCACCCCGGCCAGGGGATGGTCCCCCGTCCGAAGCACCGCCATCTGCAAACGTGACACCCACACCAACCCGTTCTCCGAAATGAACCGCGGCCCCGCTGTCAACCCCCCGGCATTCACCCCGAACAGGTTCACCCCCGGCACCGTGAACGAGCGGCGAATCCACTGGCCGCTTCCCGCCATCACATGCCGGCTGGCCGCCGGGGCAACCGCCACACCGCCCAGTGCGTCGGTGGCATAGGCCTCCGGTCCGAACCGCACATTCGCCCCGGCGAACAGCGGATCGTCATAGAACTCCACGCAGACCTTGACCGTGCGCGGATCGTTGCACGGCTGCCCCAGGTAATTGCCGGTGATGCCGAAGTTCAGGAAGCTCCCGGTCGGCGCCACGGCCCGCCGCTGGTCATCCGCCGGCCCAACGTCGTCCGCATACATCACCGTCTGGTCCCCGTCATCGAGGACAACCAGGTGATCCGAGGTCCCGGCGTCGATGTCGATCCCAACGAGGTTCGTTTCGGGCTCCGGGTCACAAGCGTCCGCCGGCAGGAACTTGTTGACCTGCTCCGGTTCCCCGAAGGCGCCCTGCGATCCGAAGGCAATCACGCGCACGATCAGCCCCGGCACCCCCTCGAAACGGATGGTGCCCCCGTTCACGCCACCCGCCGAGTAATCCCCGGCGGCGTTCCCCGGAATGCTGCCGATGTAGCGTTCGCCATCCAGTGGACGCGGGTCGTTGGGAATCCGGAACAGCACCCAGTTCCATTTCCCGTTCTTCACCCCGGCCGGTATCTGCCCCCCCACGGGGAAGTTCAAGTCCGGCAACACGCCGGTGAGGAAGGTGTAATCCCGCGGCTCCCCCGCCGCGTTCAGCAACGCCTCGTTCCCATAGACCTGGACCAGGATGTCGATGACCGGCTGCGTCGCCCAATCCTGGTAGAAAGTGTCCGCCACATTGAGGAAGTTTCCGGTCACCTGCTTCCCGTGATGCCCCCCGATCGTGATGTCCTCGGTCACCTGATCCCCACCGGTCCGGATCTGCAGCATGTCACTGTACCACAGCGCCCCCAGCGGATAGAACAGGCCTTCGGTATCCACGAAATGCACCGTGGCATTCGGATCGACCGAAGCCGGCCAGTCCTCCGGACTGTACGGGCCCTCGGTCGCGAGGAGTGCAGGCAGGAACAGGCCGGCCACAACCGACCCACAGAGGAAATGCGTCGTTTTCATGGTGTTGCGCTGAAGAAGGTCCACAATTAGCGCTTGCCTGGCGGAAAAGCAAACCAAAGATTCGCGTCAGCCATGCCTGCGCAAGTCCACGTTCCATCCTCCACCCCGCGAGCACCACGCCCCGGCACTTCCCGCCTCACAAGCCCCCCGTTCTGGGGCCTCCTCGCGCTGGCCCTCTGCCTTCCAATCACCCCGGGCCGGACCGTCTCTGCCGCGGAAATCAACCCACCGCTCGGGCCCTACGTCAACCTCGCGGAACGGCACTTCGAGAACGTCCCTACCTACGCCGCCACCAACCGGCTCGTCTTCACCCCCTACTTCTACTGGTACGACAGTTACACCCAGGCCCACCTGCTCAACGGCGACGGTTCCGATGCGCTCACCGACCATCCGCCCACGCTCCAGGACTTCAGCTATCGATCGGAAGCGTGGCACGCCGGCGAACTCCGCGACATGATCGCGGCCGGGATCGACATCCTCCTGCCGGTCTACTGGGGGGAACCCTCCCAGCGACTCCCCGGCAAACCGGTCAGCGCCCAACCCTGGAGCTTCGCCGGCATTCCCCCGTTGGTCGCCGCCCGGCATGCCCTCCAGGCGGAAGGCCTCAACCCGCCCCGCATCGGCATGTTCTATGACACCTCAACCCTCCAGTACAACCAGGCCGGACGACAGATCGACCTGACCACCCCCGAGGGACAGCAGTGGTTCTTCGAGAGCATCCGCGATTTCTTCTCCCTGATCCCGCCGGCGGACTGGGCTCTCGTTGACGGCAAGCCGGTGATCTTCCTCTACAGCGCCGCCTTCGCCAGTGCCCATGACCAGACCTGCATCGACGCCCTGCGCACCGCGTTTGCCGCCACCTTCTCGCGCGAACCGTACATCGTCCGCGAGATCTCCTGGAACGTCGCCTCCGATCAGGTCTATGCCTGGGGCGGCGCCCTCGGCTTGAAGAACCCGGGCGTCGCCTCGCTCGGCCCCGGCTACGATCATTCCGCGGTGCCCGGTCGCACCCCGCTCGTGGTGGATCGCGAGGACGGCGCCTTCTTCGAGCGCAACTGGGTCCGCTTCCTGCGGCGTCCGTCGAATTTCGTCTTCGTGGAAACCTGGAACGAATACCACGAAGGCACCGACATCGCCGCCAGCCGCGAATACGGCCGCCAATACCTCGAGCTCAACCGGCAATTCGTGGACCTGTTCCGCAAAGGCGTGGTCCCCCCACGACCCCGGGGACCCTTCTCCGACTTCAAACAAGTGAGCGTGGATCTCGCCGCCGAGAACACCACGCACGGCCTGTTCCAACTCGAGTCCGGTGACGGCGTCACCGCGCCCGCCGAAGTCGGCGGCGTTGTCTGTCGCTCCGCCGAACCCACCGAACATGCCGGCCGCTACGTCTACTTCCGGATCGACGATTCCTTCAAATGGGCCGATCGCATGGTGGTGGATGTGGCGGTGGAGTACTTCGATCATGCGGGCGGCGGGTTCACCATCGAGTTCGACGGCAGCGATCTGTCGGCCCCGTTTCAAGGGGCATACACCCATGCCGGTCAAAACACCACCCTGCAAGGAAGCGACACCTGGAAGACTGCGGTCTATCGCCTTTCGGGCTGTCGTTTCCTGAACTCGCAGAATGGCGGGGCCGATTTCCGGATCGCCGTCCTCAACGGCACGTTCCACGTCCGACGCGTGACCGTCACCCGACTGGGACTCCCCGAGGAGGCCGGGACAACCCTTGAGGGAAACCAACCCGACCTGACCGATCCCTGGCCGGAACGCTGGAGCCTCCACGGCAGCCCGACCGCCATCGCGCAATCCGGCGACGGCCGGCTGTCGATTGCCACCGGGTCGCCGGAGCCGGTCCTGCTTTCCCTTCTCGAACCGCCCGTTCAGGAGATCGAGCAAACCGTGCTGGTCCGACTGCGGTTGCGGCGACCGGACCTGGCGGACGCCCTCGCGGGAAGCCTGGTGCTCCACGACGCCACCTCGCCTCCGGCCACGATTCGACTCGACTTCGTTAGTGGCGAACCCACCGGACTTCGCCTCGCCGATGAATGGAGCGGACGCGAGAAGTTCGCTGCGTACGCGTGGCGTCCCAACACCTGGTATTGGGTGCGGCTGCGGCACGCGGTCAACCGGGTGACCGGTTATCCGGACCTCTGGGCCCGGCTCTGGCCCGCCGACGGCGAAACCCTCGAGCCAATCGCCTGGCAACTTCATCTCGACTACTGCCCGCTTCGTCCGGCCCAGGGAGGGCGGTTCGGACTGCGCGGACCGGCCGGCAATGGCGCGCTGTGCGAGACGGATTTCTTCCTCGTGAAATCCGCCGGGGAGACGGCGATGCAGGTCCTGCTGCCGCGGCGCAAGCCGGCCTGGCTGCAACTGCACGCCGCCACGCACGACCTTTCCCAGGGAATCAGTCTGCTGCTGGAAGGCGCTCCCGATCAGGACTACGCAGTCCTCAGTTCGCCGAACCTGAAGGATTGGACCGAGAGCCGGGTTACCACCGATTCCCTGGGCCTGGCCCGTTGGGAACCAAACCCGTCGCCGGCCTCGCCGGTCGCCTTCTACCAGGCCCGCGACGACGAGGCCGCAACCTGGTACTGACCCTCCCCGGGGAGCGCGACTTGCCAAGTCTGCCGCATGGCCGGTTGCCAAATCAGCGGGTCGCCCGAAACCTCCCATCCGCCGCGGGACAGCTCCCGCAGAGGCAGACGATTACGTAGCCCCCCGCACACCCGCACGCCAGACCTCTTACTGCATCCGGCGTCCCCGGTAGAATCGCTGGCCGCCCGCCGGCAACGGTTCCGTGATCACCCGTGCTTCGCCATCGCCCGCAAACGTTGAGACTCGAGTCCAGGCTTGATCTTCCAGCGCCTCCGCGGATTCCAGCAGGTAGTAGAAACCGCGGGAGGTCGGAATCTCGAACTCCAGCTCCGCACCCTCCGTGACGCGCGGGACCGGCAGCTCCCACCAGAGCGTCTGCCCAGTGTTCAGGATCACGAGATTGTGGCTGGATCCTGCCGAGATACCAACCACATTGACTGCATTCTCGGGCACTTCCGTCTGCCCGTAATCACCCCTTCCCCAAGCCACCACCGTGCCGTCCGCCCGCAATGCCAAGCTGTGCCCAGAGCCGGCTTCGATCGCCACGACATCGGTCAACCCTTCCGGAACATCCGATTCGCCGTACTCGTTGCTGCCCCAGGCCACCACGGTGCCGTCTGCCCGCAACGCAAGGCTATGGTTGAACCCGGACCGGATGCTGACCACCTCCTCCAAACCTTGCGGCACGTCTGCCTGTCCGCTGATGTTCCTCCCCCAAGCCACCACGGTACCATCCGCCCGCAACGCCAGGTTGTGCAGATTGCCCGCAGAAACCGCGATCACAGGTCCCAGTCCCTCCGGAATCTCCGCTTGACCAACGGAGTCGCTCCCCCACGCGACCAATGTCCCGTCAGACCGAAGTGCCAAGTCATGATACCCTCCCGCCGCGATGGCCACCACTTCCCCCAAGGCCTCAGGCATTTGGACTTCCTGGCCAACGTCGAGGTGTCCCCACGCCACGACCTTGCCGTCGGCTCTCAAGGCCAGGCCATGGTAACCTCCAGCGGCGACGGCAACGACATCAGACAACCCGTCTGGCACATCAGCTTGGCCGACTTCGTTCCATCCTCCCCAAGCCAGAACCGTTCCGTCGGCCCGCAACGCCACACTGTGAGCTCCGCCTGCAGCAACCTGCACCACGCCAGTCACTCCGGGCGAGAGATCCGTCTGTCCATACCAGTTATAGCCCCAAGCCGCCACGTTGGACGCCCACAGGGTGGCCACACGACTGCGGGTGCTTCCCAAGGCGTTCCGCGCCTCCAGCATGTACTCCCCTCCGTCCCTCAACTGAACATCATCGATCACGAGGATGGCATTGGTCTCTCCCGGAAGTGGCATTCCTTGGAACAACCACTGGTAGCTGAACGGCTCATGGCCACCCACTTCGACACTGAACTCGGCTCGTCCGCCAAGTGTCGCCACTTGGTCCTCTGGTTGTTGCAGCACAGCCACGGGCATCACGACCAGCTCGCTGGGGGGCGAAGTCGCCTCGCCCCAGGCATTGCTGGCCTTGAACGAATAGGACCCCGCCTGGTTCATCAACACCCCCGTCAGATGAAGCCAACGATTCGTCTCCCCGGGAAGATCCCCGCCCTCGTACTGCCACTGGTAGCTCATGGGCAAACCACCAACAGCCGAGCCGTGCAGGAAAACCTCACCCGTTTCAACAAGCACCCTCCATTCCCGCAACTGCTGCCACACCCTCGGGAAGCCGATGCCACCCAGAGCCAGACTGTGAGCCAGCCCCCCATCAACTGCGACTACGGATTCCAACCACTCAGGCACATCAGCCTGCCCATGGTTGTTCACCCCCCAAGTCACCACTGTCCCGTCATTCCTCAGGCCAAGAGCGTGAAAAACCCCACTCGCGATTCCTACAACGTTCGTGAATCCCTCCAGAGTTCCAAGTCCTCCGAGGGTTCCAGGGGGGGGCAATCTCCCCACCGAACCGTCCGCCATTAGCACCAGACTGTGCTGGTCACCCTCCGCGATCTGAACCACACCGGTCAGACCATCCGGCACTGTGGACGCCCAGCTCCCCCAGGCAACCACGGTGCCATCCGCCTTCAAGGCCAGGCTGTGCATCGCTCCGGTGGCGATCTCGACTACGTCCTCCAACCCTTCTGGCACGTCGAGTTGGCCATACTCGGTGTCTCCCCAGACCACCACGGAGCCATCGGCCTTGAGCGCCATGCTATGTCGCCTGCCCGCACGAATCTTCACCACGTCACTCAAACCATGAGGTATGTCGCTTTCACCGAATCTGTTCGCCCCCCAAGCCACGACGGTGCCATTGTCCCGCAACGCCAGGCTGTGATATTCGCCCGCGGCGATGTCCACGACCTCCGCCAACCCCGGAGGCACTTCAATCTGGCCGCTGGAGTTCCAGCCCCCAGCCACCACGGTCCCGTCCCCACGCAACGCCAGATTGTGATTCGCAAACGTCGAGACGCCGATGACATCATGCAGCCCGCTGGGTACATCCGTTTGCCCGAAACTGTTCAAGCCCCACGCAACCACCGAGGACACCGTGATCCGGCTTCCCCGCGTGGTGGTTGTCCCGTAGGCATTCGAGAGAGCCACCGTGTAGAGGCCGGCGTCCTCCGCTCCAGCGTCCTCAATCACAAGCGTGGAGCTTTGCTCGTCAGGGAGCGCGACACCATCCCGGAACCACTGATACTCAAATGGCTCCGGAGCGGTGGCTTCAACCTCGAGTACGGCCCGACCGCCCGGAAAGATGTTCCGGTCCGGCGGTTCCTTGACGATTTCCACCAGATCGGCACGGAGACAGAGGCTGAGCAACACGCAGGCCAGCAGCAGCCTGCCGGCCCCTCGCGTCACCGTGACAAAAGCGTTCCGATTCGGCATACGGTCTCCTGCCGGCGGCACTTCCCACCTTCATCTCACGTGGCAACCCTGGCAGGCCGCACGAACTGAACAGTTGGAAGGCCGACGACAGGGCAATCCTTTGTCGGCCCACGTAGGGTGTCAAGAACGCCGCTGCTGTTCGGAGAAGGGGAGGGGTCGCTGGTCGATGCGGTGGACACCGGCAGCGACAGAGGAAGCCCCGGCGCCTTCACATGGCGACTCTCGTGTTTCATTTGCCGTGGGAACGCGGCATGCTCAACTCCATGAGACGCCATTCCTCGAAAGCCCTCGCGGCCGCGGTCGGCCTGCTTGGGTTGGATGCCACCGCGGTTGCGGCCGCCGCCACCGTCGATGACGCCGACGCCATCCGGCCCTGGCCGGCGAATCCCTTCTACTGGCAGTATCGCGGACAACCGGTCTTCCTCGCCGGCGGCACGGACGACGACAACCTGTTCCAGTGGCCGAACGAGAAGCTGATTCCGCAACTCGACCTCCTCGCGGCCTGCGGCGGGAACTACGTCCGCAACACCATGAGCGATCGCCAGGACAAGGGCTTCGAGTTGTATCCCTTCGCCCGGCGGACGGACGGCAGGTATGACCTCGATCAATGGAACGACGCCTATTGGGACCGGTTCGAAACCTTCCTCACCGAGACCGAGAAACGCGGCATCATCGTGCAAATCGAGGTTTGGGATCGCTTTGACTATTCCACCGGCAACTGGCCCCCCCACCCCTACAACCCGAAGAACAACGTCAACTACACCGCCGAAGAATCCGGCCTGGCCGCCGAATACCCGGATCATCCGGGCCGCAACCGCCAGCCGTTCTTCTTCACCGTGCCGACGCTTCGGAACAACGAGACCGTGTTCAATTACCAACGCCGGTTCGTGGACAAGATGCTCGGCCACGCGCTCGCCCACGGGAACGTGCTCTACTGCATGGACAACGAAACCAACGGCGATCCGAAATGGGGCGCCTGGTGGGCGGGCTACCTCAAGCAGCAGGCGGCCAAGGCGGGACGAACGATCTTCGTCACCGAGATGTGGGACAACTGGGACCTCAAGTCGGACGAACATCGCCGGACGTTCGATCATCCGGAGTTGTATGACTTCGTGGACGTCTCCCAGAACAACCACCAGAAGGGGCAGGTGCACTGGGACAACTTCCAGTGGGTGCGCCGGTATCTGGCAAAGCGGCCCCGCCCCATCAACACCGTCAAGACCTATGGCGCCGATGGCAACAAGTTCGGCCACACCGATCAGGACGGCCTCGAACGCGTCTGGCGCCACGTCCTCGGCGGCGCGGCGGCGGTGCGTTTTCATCGACCCGACTCCGGCCTCGGCCTCTCGCCGAAAGCGCAGGCGGCGCTGCGATCCATCCGCCTGCTCGAAGAACTCGTGAAGGTCTGGGAACTCCAACCTCGCGAGGCCGGACTGACCGAACGGGAGGCCAATGAGGCCTACCTCGCCGAGGCGCCAGGCCGGGCAGTCGTCGTCTGCTTCACCAACGGGGGCAAGGTCAAACTCGACCTGAAAGACCGCCCCGGGCCATGGCGGCTGCACTGGCTCGACACCGGCAAGGCGTTCCTCTCCGGACCGGTAGCGGTCCCACCCGCACCCGAACTGGAACTTGCCGCTCCCGGGCAGGGAATTCGGCTCGCCATCCTCACCCGTGCTCAGAACCAACCATGAACCCGATCATGCTCGCCCGCACCACCGCGCTCTTCGCGGCTCTTGCTCTCCCGGCTTTCGCCTGGGGACAGGAACAAGCGATTCAACCCCTGGCCACCGCCCACGCCCACAACGATTACGAGCACGCGCGGCCGTTGCTCGATGCCTTGGACCAGGGATTCTGCAGCGTCGAGGCCGACATCTACCTGGTCGACGGCAAACTGCTCGTCGCCCACGACCGCGGGAAGGTGAAACCGGAACGCACTCTGGAGGCGCTCTACCTCGATCCCCTTCAGGAAAGGGTCCACCGAAATGGCGGTCGCGTGTATCCCAACGGACCGGATTGCTTCCTGCTGATTGACTTCAAGTCCGATGCCGCGAGTACCTGGCCCGTCCTGAAGGAGACGCTGTCCCACTACGCCGACATGCTCACGGAGTTCAGCGACCAAGGCATCCGGACCAACGCCGTGACGGTGGTTCTCAGCGGCAACTCACCCCGGGCGCTGGTCGCGGCGGAACCCACCCGGCTCGCGGGAATCGACGGTCGCCTCCCCGATTTGTCGGCGAACCCGCCCGCCACCCTGGTTCCCTGGATCAGCGAATCCTGGTCCAGCCAGTTCCAGTGGCGCGGCAACGGTCCCTTGTCCGAATCGGACCGCGAGAAACTGGAGCGCATCGTCAGGCAGGCGCATGCCCAGGGACGCAAGGTGCGTTTCTGGGCCACGCCGGATTTTCCGGGAGCCTGGGAAATCCTCCGCGACGCGAAGGTGGACCTGATCAACACCGACCGCCTGGCGGACCTCCGCCGGTTTCTGCTCGAAAGGTAGGCAGGCGGGGCCTTCCCGTGGTTCGCGGAATCAGGCCCGCTCCATGTACTTGCCGGTCCGCGTGTCGACGCGGATCTTCTCGCCGTTCTTGATGAAGAGGGGCACCTGGATGGTGATGCCGGTTTCCAGCGTGGCCGGCTTCTGGACATTGCTGGCCGTGTCGCCCCGGATGCCTTCCGGCGCGTCCGTGACCTCCAGCGTCACGCTGGGCGGGATCTCCAGCAGCACGGCGCGTTCCTCGACGAACGTCATCGTGACCTCGCCGTTCTCCACGAGGTAATTCTTGCCGTCGCCCACGATTTCCGGCGTGACCGTGGTCATCTCGTAGGTCTCCGGATCCACGAATACGAAGTCCTCCCCGTCCTTGTAGCTGAACTCCATCTTCTTGGTGAACAGCGGAACGGTCTCGACCTTGTCCCCCGTGCTAAATCGCAGGTGCGACACCTTGCCCGTGGCAATGCTGCGGGCGGTGGTGACCACCGAGGCCGCCATGTTCGGCGGCGTGTTGTGTTTGTTCTCGATCACGACCGACACATCGCCGTTGTTGACGATGGCCATGCCGCGCTTGAGCGCTGTAACTGGAAGATTCGCCATAATGACTCAAAAACCCGTTTGGGCGGCGAACTCTAGGCAGGGCGGCCCCTTTTGCAAGGATTTTGCGGCCGCCCGCGCGGGGCCCAAACCGCACGCGCAATCGTGGCGCCGAATCCCACTCCCGCCCCTTCCGAACGTGGGAACGACCGCCCCCAGCACCACGGGTCCTACGGCTAGCCGGCCGCCATGCGCAAGGCCACTTCCGCCACGCGCCGGCCGACCCCGCGGACCGTGTCCAGGCTGTCCTTGTCGGTGGTGAGTTCCTCGCCCTTCGACTGGACCGTGCCCCCCCAGTGATTGCCCGGGTCCCCGTTGCCCACCAGGATCATCCCCTGGCTCAGCATGAACAGGATCTGCTGCTCCAGCACCAGTTCAACGCCGGTGTTGCGGCCCGCCCCGACGGCCAGGGCACCTCCCACCTTGTTCTTCAACGGAAACCCGCTCCCACGGAACGCCGCCATGCGCTCCATCAGCGCCTTGAGCGGCGAGGAAACGATTCCCATGTAGACCGGCGATCCCATCACAATCCCGAAGACATCCGACGCCACCAACCGTTCCTGCACCGCCGGGAAATCATCCGGTCGGTCGGTGCTCTTGGAACCGACCACGAGATACGGGTCCAGATTGAGACCTGCGAGATCGATCACCTCCGTGGCAATGGCCGGACTCACGGTCCGGGCCGCCTCGAGCGCAAGCTCCACCGCTTTGTAGGTGGTCTTCCCCTTCCGCATGCTGCCGGCGATGCCGATGATCTTCACGGATCCGGCAGCGGGAGCAGCGGCCCGAGCCAGGCTGGCAAAGGCGGCGGTGGAAGCGGTCGCGGCACCGAGAAACAGGCGGCGGTTCATCGATTTCGGGGATCGGGACGATTGCGTGTGCATGGGACCGAAGGCTGTCCGAGCACCGGGGTGGGCTCAAGACGAAAAGTGGGCCGAAAAGTGGCCGAAAAACCGGGCGGGCGTCCCGTCCCAACGGGTGTGCCGGACCCTTCATGCCGGGAGGAGGCGGGGAACCGGGAATCGTCACCCCGGAACACTGATTCGGAAGAACTCCCGCAGCCACGCCGTTGCCCGGTGGGATGAACACGTCCGGTCGGTGGGCGTGGAGAGCTGAGTACGGCCCATGCCTGCGTTCATCCGGCCTCAGCTACGCTCCTCGGGTGCGTGCACCCCGCCTCCGCATCGCGAAGCGATGCCAGCCATTGGCCGGGGGTGCCAGAGGTTCCACGCACCGCCGAGCCGCTGCGACCCTTCCAGGGTCGATGCGTACCGTCCGGCCAACCGGGGGTCTCCGCCCGGCTGCGACCCCCGGCTAATGGCTGGCAGCCCTCCGGGCTGCGCGCTGGCGCT
The DNA here is from genome assembly GCA_024233215.1 of Verrucomicrobiales bacterium. Lineage (GTDB taxonomy): Bacteria > Verrucomicrobiota > Verrucomicrobiia > Limisphaerales > J093 > J093. Next base: position 545,405 of record JACKPW010000001.1, read on the forward strand.
TTCCGCTGAAGCAGCCAAAAGCCGCCCACTTACTGTTGGACCGATTCGGGTACCGGAGTTGCCTTCACGCTCTTGTACCACTCGTCCCAGGCACGTCCATCCGGGGTTTCTCTCCATATTCGAAGCTCCTCCATGGTTTCGTGGAGAGAACGCTCCCGGTCAGACTCGCCCTCGCGCCGCTTAAGCCAATATCGGTAACAGGCGGCCTCCACATACGTCCCCGCAAAACGACTACTGGTTAATGAGATCTCCAATGTCGCGCGGTTCGGCTTGCCCCGAGGCAGGCGCGTCAGAAGTGGCGGGCAACAGGTGCAGCATGGCCTCCCCCATTGCTTCGCCGATTCGGTAATAGGTCTCCGCATTCGAGTTCCAATGATAGGCCTGGCCGCTGGGCGAGACTTCCTTCGGACGAAAAAAGTCCTTGGTTCCCACGAACGCCACATTCCCCTGGAACTCCGGATAATCGACCACGGCAGCCTGCGCCCGCATGAGCGACAGCGCCCGCGGATGTTTCTCCTCGTGGCCGGACATGCCGGTCTCGGCGATGACAAATGGCAGCTTCGGTGATCCCAGATCACGCCGCACATCGCGAATGAACGTGGCCAAGTTCGTTTCATAGGCGTCGTTGAAACCCTGGTTCACGCGGTCGTTCCATCCCTGATGCCAGCCAAATCCCACAAGCTCCGGACGGCACCCCTCGAGTTCGCGAAACCCCGCGCCGGGATCGGCCAGAATCCGCTTCGTGTCGTCAATGAGGGTTCGATAATACGGACCGGTCTCCCCGCCGGCACTTGGCGGACGGAAGTCCACCGCCAGACTCTTGCCGCCCCAAGCCAGCTTGATCAGCAGCACGGGCTCGGTGAAGTGATCGCCCACCACCTCCCCGAATCCCAACTCCGGACCCATCCGATCCGATCGCGCGCCGAACCCCACCGTCAACGGCCCCTTCCGTCCCAGGTAATCGATCCACACATCGTCCCGCACCCGCCACGCGCCCGCAGCATCCAACAGATGACCGAACTTCGGCGCCGTGACAGGGTCCTTCGCCAGAAACTCCAGCGACCCCTTGCCGCCGTTGCGGTCTGGATCGGCGGCAATCATCCCCTGCCCCTCCATGTTCGACTGGCCCGCCAGGATGAAGACCTTCAGTGGTCGGCCCGCGGCCGTCGAGGCAACGCCCGAAGGGCTGGGCTCAGCGGCGCGCGCCGGGGAGGCGGACATGGCGACCAAGCCGGTGAGGATCGCCAAGGTCCGATGCATCATCTTGCCCAAAGGCTGCTTCATGGAAAGCCCGCTTTCGCGAATGCGCATGCAATGGGACCTGGAACCCTCCTCGGAGGGACGAGTTCCACGAGTCCCTGGAATCAAGTCAGGGCCTCGTGGAACTCGGCCCTCCGTTGTCGGTTGTCGGTTCATGGAAAACAGCATAGCAGACCAGGTCCAGCGCTCAACCAACCACCTCAGGCCCCCGCCAACGCCACCCGCACACACGCCGCTTCCTGATCGTTCCGCAGCAGGAGCAGGTCGCCGGAGAGCGCCGGGGGATTCCAGGTCTTGTCCGAAAACACCTTGAACCGCTGGCGTTCGTTGGGGCCCTCCGGCGTCGGCGCGAGCAGGATCAACTCCCCGTTCTCCGCTGTCAGCAGCACGTGTTCTCCAACTCGCAGCATCTGACCGTGACCGTAGCGGCCCTCCTTCCAGACGCGCCGGCCATCGGCAAGATCAACACACGCCAGAATGCCGTCGTCCAGGCCGTAGAGATACCCCTCCTTCGCAATGAAGTTGGCGAACTTCGCCTTCAGCGCGCGCGATTGCCACAGCGACTCCACCTGCCATTCACCCTGCGCGTCGGGTCGGACCTGAAGCAATTCCGCCCCCACCCCGTAGCCGCTGGAGAACACCACGCGGTCGGGCCCGACGATCACCGGTTCCGCCACGTGCGGTTGTCCCCTGCCCCACGGGTATTGCCAGAGCACACGGCCATCCTCCGGCGCATGGGCCGCGATGCCGGGTCCGTTGAAGCTCAGAATCTGGGTTGTCCCGTCCAACTCCGCGACAAACGGCGAACTGTACCCCGCGGAATCCGAACCACCGTGCCAGACCATCTCCCCGGTCGCCGCATCGTAGGCCAACAGGGAATGGTCCTGCCTTCCGCCGGCGCTCACGATGATGCGCCTGTCCAGCCAGAGCGGGGAACCGGCGAAACCCCACCCGGGGGCTTTGCTCTCCGCATCTCCGGTGATCTGACGTTGCCAGACGGATTTTCCGTTCTCCAACTCCAGACAATTCAACCAACCTGTGGCGCCCAACGTGAATACCCGGTTGCTGACAATCGTGGGCGTGGCCCGCGGTCCCACGCCGGCAATGGTGGTGTCGAAGCGGGCAGGGTCGGCATGTCCCCAAAGCCGGCGCCCCGTCGCCACGTCATAACACGTGACCAGTTCCTCCTCCCCGCGCTGTTCCTGGGTCACCGCCCGGTTTCCCACCACGGCGAAACCCGACCACGCCGCGCCGATGGGTTGTCGCCACAAGACCACGGGCGGATGGGCGGTCCAGTCCGGGTCCAGGGTCACCCCTTCGATGACGCAGTTGCGGTTGGGCCCGAGAAACTGCGGGAAGTCGGGACGATCCGATGCCGGCGGCAAGGTTTCATCGGTCGGCGACACCACCCGCTCGACGTTGCTGACCGGCTCCCGGGTCCAACGCGGTTCCAGAATGGGCAGCAGATCACCACTGACCCCGCGAATCCGAAAGGTCGCTGCCAACAGACCGACGACCACCAACGCCCCGCCACAAACGGCGAACCGCCAGCGCCACGCCGCCCGGGAAGCCAGCAACCACCATAGCCAAAGCCCCGCAACGCCGAGGATCACGGCAACCATGGAGTTCAGGTTCCGGCTTTGAAACGGCAGGTCCGAACGACCGCGAATCACCGCCACGGCCACGCCGGTGGCCACGAACACAAGCACCGCCGGCCACCACCGGATGCGGCGCCGCAGAATCGGAGGTTCAGGATTGGGGAGGTTCCCGCTCACGCCCGGATTAAAGCGGCCCGACCGCAAACCGTAAACCGGCGACTGCGCCAACCCGGCCCGCGACGCGAGCACGGACGAGCAACTTTCTGTTGCACCTGCAACACCAAACTGCAGAACAGCCCGCGGTCTCCGCCGGGCTGGAAGGTGGGATTGGCAGTGCCCGCGTCCGGTCGCCCCCTTACCTCGGGGGGGCATCCGGGCTGGTAAAACCCGGCCCATCCGGCGGCAATCACCGCCCTTCTCCCCCGCCCTCTCAGGACCAGTGACAAAGTCGGCCCAACTCGTTGGTTCGTAGCGCAGATGTCTGATCTGCTGGATCGCCGAATTCAATTCGGCAGACCGTCCGAACCCCCGAACGCTTGCGGATCTGGAAATCTGCGCCACGACTGTGTCACTGGCCCTGCCCGCCATCTCGACGCTGCAATCTCGACGCTTGCCTTCCGGGTTGGCGGCGGAGAGAGTCGCGGCCCAGCCGACCGCGATGCTGCGGTTGTCGCGGGTCCGATATGCGCAAGAGCCTGATCCTGCTTGTCGTCGGGGCGGCCATCGCCCTGGCCGTCATGGGGCCGCTGCTGTTGAAGCAGCAGGCCGAGGCCCGCCGACTCGGCGTCGAACGCGACCATCTGAAGACCACCCTCGGCGCGGCGGAGAAACGTGCGCTGGACGCGGAGGACCGCCTGGACCGGCAAAATGGCGAACTGGAACGACTGCGTCGCGGGCAGGAGGAACTGCTTCGGCTGCGCGGGGAAGTCACCCAGTTGCGTCAGGCCGGCGCCGATGCCCTGGCGGCCGCCGCCCGGCGTCCTCCCCCCACTCCCAAGCCCGCCACCGCCGAGATGCCACCCCAACCCCCCGTTGCCGAACCCACCCCGGCTCCGGACGAATCGGAGCCCTTCGGCATCGGGGTGTTCATGCGGGCCGACCAGTGCAACTTCGCCGGGTTCAACTCTCCCCGGGATGTGCTGGAAACCCTGCAATGGGCGCTGCGCACCGGCGAGACGGACACCATCAACGAGGTCTTCCTGCCGGTGGAGGTCCCCGCCGGCGATCCCAGCGTCGTGGTGGGGGGGCCGGACACCCTGACGGCCGCGGACGGTTCGGTGGGTGTCGAGCCGGGGGATTCGGTCACAACGGTGACCACTGAAGTGGCCACGCCCGGCGAGTGGTCCGGCTACATCGTGGTTGGCGGCATGGAAGCGGGCCCCGACGAGGTCCGCCTCATGGTGCGCAATCAACGCGCCGACGGCAGCCAGGAAGACCTGCCAATGACCTTTCACCGGGTGGGAACCGGCTGGAAGATCGCCCCGACCGTGGTCCCCGTCTCCGCCACCGTCAACCCGGACGCCGGCACGCCCTGACCCCTCTCAGTCTGCGATGAACCTGGCACGCTTCTGGCTGGAGAATTCGCGTTACGATTATGTTGCAGCATTTTGACATGGGCCCGTGGCTGGCCGGTGGCCTGACCGCAGTTCTGCTGGCCACCGGAACGTCCGCCGACGCCGGACAGGTGATCGTCAGCGAGGTGATGTACAATCCCCCTGCCGGCGATGAATATGAGTTCATCGAACTGGCCAACATCGGAACCACCTCGGCGACCCTCAGCGGGGCGCGATTCAGCGAGGGTATCTCCTACACGTTCGGTGCCACCGTGCTCCTCCCCGGCGAACTCATCGTGGTCGCCCGCGACCCGGCCGCCTTCACGAGCGCCTACGGCACGGACGGCATCCGCCTCGCCCCCGGCAGTTACAGCGGCAAGCTCGACAACGCCGGTGAGCAAATCACCCTGGTCGATGCGCTGGACCAACCCATCGCCGCCTTCAAGTACGATGACGGCGGTTCCTGGCCCTCCCGGCCGGATGGACTGGGCAGTTCGCTGGAGGTTGCCGTCCCGGGGGGCAACCCGGATGACCCCGACACCTGGACCGCCAGCCGGAGGATCGGCGGATCGCCCGGCCTGCTGCAGTCCCCAACGCCGCCGCCCGTGGTCATCAACGAGGTGCTCCCCCACACCGACCCCCCCTACGAAGACGCCATCGAGCTTTTCAACACCGGCAATGATCCGGTCGACCTCGGGGGCTGGTATCTGAGCGACAGCACGGAGGAGCCGGCCAAGTACCGCATTCCGGCGGGGACCACGATCGCTCCGCTCGGTTATGCCGTCTTCTACGAACTCCAGTTCAATACCAACAACACCCTCGTCCCCTTTGCCCTCAGTTCCCCCCACGGGGACGAGGTGGTGCTGACGACCTCGGATGCGCACGGCAACCCGGCGGAATTCGTCGACACCGTCAGCTTCGGCCCCAGTCTGAACGGCCTGCCCTTCGGACGCTGGCCCAATGGCACCGGTGAACTCACCACCCTCACCCGTCAGACCCTCGGCACGGACATCAACGCCTGGGATCCCGCGGTTGTCATCATCTACTTCAGGCTCGGACAGGGCGCCGCCAATGCCGCCCCGCGCGTCGGCCCGGTCGTCATCACCGAGATCATGTACCACCCGCCGGAGGGGGGGGACGAATACCTGCAACTCGCCAACATCGCCGACACCCCGACCCCGCTCTTCGACCCCCTCAACCCGACGAACCTCTGGCAACTCGTCAACGGCGTCCAGTTCACCTTCCCCGCCAACACCACCCTCGAGGCGGGCGAACGCATCCTCCTGACCGGAATCGATCCCGGCCTGTTCCGCATCCTCCACGGCACCCCGGCGGAAACCCGCATCTTCGGTCCCTGGACCGGGAACCTCGACAACGCCGGGGAAGCGATTGAAATCGCCCAACCCGACGCCCCACAAACGCTCCCGCCGGAAGTCGGCTTCGTCCCCTACGTGGTCGTCGAGCGGGTCCGCTACGACAACCACGCCCCCTGGCCCACCGCCCCGGACGGCGAGGGGGACTCGCTGGTGCGCCTGGTACCCGACGCCTATGGCAATGACCCGACCAACTGGGCCGCCTCCAGTGCCCTGCCCGGGCTCGACACCGATTCCGATGGCATGCCCGACGCCTGGGAGGAGGCGCATTCGCTGAATCCGGACGACGCCGGCGACGCGCTGCTGGACGCCGATTCGGACGGGGCCACCAACCTCGACGAATACCGCGCCGACACCGATCCCCGCGACCCCGCCAGCCGCCTGGCAATTCTCAGCCTGACCGTGAACGAATCCTCGCAGGCAGTGGCCATCCGGTTCCACGCCGCCGAAGGCCGGGCCTACCGGATCGATTCCCGGATCCATTTACAGACCGGGGGCTGGGAATTGTTGGAGGCCGTGTCGGCCGGCGCGGCGCGCGAGGTTTTGGTCACGGACTCGCCACCTGAAGGCGCCGCCCGCTTCTACCGCCTGGTCCTGGTCAGCGTCCCAAGCCCATAGCAACGGGCTGACAGTCCGGGCAGCCGTTTCCATTCGGGTGGATTCGGGTCCGTTCGTGGTTCTGAACGGAATCGTCACGCCCGCGGATTTCGGATTTCGGGCCTGCCAAAGCCTTGCGCCGATCCGGCGGGCTCCCGTTAAATCACGCGCGTGTCAATGCAAGTCATCGCGGTGGCCAACCAGAAGGGCGGCGTCGGCAAAACCACCACGGCGGTCAATCTCGCCGCCTGTCTTGCCGCGCTCGGTCAACGCGTGCTGCTGATCGACCTCGACCCCCAGGCCAATGCCACCAGCGGGCTCGGGCTGGAAAAGGCCGAGGGCGGCAGCGCCTATCGCGCCCTGCTCGGCGAGGAGGCGCTCGCATCCCGCATCAAACCCTCCGCCTACGAACGGCTCGACCTCGTCCCCAGCGAGATCGACATGTGCGGCGTCGAGGTGGAACTTCCCCGGCTCGACGATTACCTGCATCGCCTGCGCCTCGCCCTGGAACCGCTCCGCCGGGAACCGCTCCACGACCTCGCCCTGATTGACTGCCCACCCTCGCTCGGCATTCTCACCCTCAACAGCCTGGCCGCGGCCGACCGCCTGCTGGTCCCGGTGCAGTGCGAGTATTACGCGCTGGAAGGCATCTCCATGATCACCCGCCTGGTGGATCAACTCCGCGATGGGGGCGCCAATCCGGAACTGCGGCTGCTGGGCTTCGTCATGACCATGCACGACGCCCGCACCAAGCTCTCCCCGCAGGTGGTCTCCGATGTCCGCGAGCACTTTGGGGAACTCGTGTTCGACACGGTCATCCCCCGCACCACCCGGCTCGCCGAGGCCCCCAGCCACGGGAAGGCCATCACGGACTACGACCCCTACAGCGCCGCCACCGCCGCCTACGAGGTCTTCGCCCAGGAAGTGCTGGAACGGCTGCAGCAGGAAGACGCGGCTCCGCCAGGTCTTTGAGTGCGGTGAAAAGCGCCAGCCTTCACCGCTTTCTCAGGCCCCACAGGCATGTCCACCCCCGACGGCCCAGCACCCCGACCCACCTCCCCGACCTCCCCTGGCCGGCTGCGCCTCGAAAGCGGCGATTGACATCGCGCGCACTCTAAGACGCTGCGCGCAGCCGGCCTCACCGCCCCCGAACGACGGGCCACCGCCCTCCCCGGCGCGCGGCTCCAGCCGGTCTGCAGGCATTTGGATTTCGTTAACACGCCGGGCTTTAGGTGCCCTGCCAGCTAGGTTCCCACCACATTAGGTTTGACTTGAATTCCGGTCCGTCAGACCATCCAAACCGTCTCCGTACGAAAGACTGAGGCCAGCAGCCCACTGTGTGGGATCGATTGGCAGAAGGCAGGGATGCACAACGTCTCCGCCGCTCGGCAAATCGACCGCAAGCTCCCGAGGCGGGGGCTTTGCGGGTGAGTCTGACCTCAACTGAGTAACCATGAACAGACACAAGCAAGTCATGCATGATCCAACAAGAAGGCGTCCCTGGACGCCATTGCTGAGGTCAGGTGTCGTCGCCCTGGGCGCCCTCTCCGTGGCGCAGGCGGGCATAATCGACATCGACTTCAACACCGACCCGGCCGCTTCGGGTCTTTATACATCTGTCACCACTGAGGCCAAGCCGTGGCGGTCCTCCGGTGGTGTGGACAACACCGGCTACCTGGCCATCACCGACGCCCGGGACAGCCAGAATGCGAACATCCTGTTCAAGGACATGGAACCTGGCCTCGTGGTCAAGTCGTTCAAGTTCTCCTGCGATCTTCGCATCGGCGGCGGCGACGACCAACCCGCCGACGGGTTCAGCCTGAACTACGTCGATGCCACCGATCCGATCGTGAGCGACATCGAGAGCGGTATCAACCCCAGCGGCAGTCGCTACGCCGGCACCGACGGTGAAGCAAGCCTGCCTGAGGAAGGCACGCGGACCGGTCTGGCCATCGGGTTTGATACCTGGCAGAGCGCCGCCATCGGCGGCGTGCAGGACGTGGTCGGCGTCAGTGTGCGCGTGGGCGGAGCCCTGATCACGCAGTTCCCCGTACCACTTCTGCCCGACAACCAATACCCGGGCGGGACCTACAACGAGGCCCCGTATCGCAACCTGCCTCCCACCGACGCCAATTACGCGTCATCGATGCAGACCGGTGCCCAAGGGACGAATGCGGATCACGCCGCAGACCAACCTGCCTACGGCGACCCGGCATGGGGTGACTGGATTGTCAACCTGGGCTGGGAGAAGTTCGAGGCCGAGGTGACGGAAACCGGCAAGGTCATCATCAAGTGGAAGGGTGTTGAACTGACCCCCGCAGGTGGTCTGCAGACCCAGTTTGCGCCCATGCCCGGACGCATCCTCTTTGCGGGCCGTTGCGGTGGCAACCATGAGGTTACCCATGTGGACAACATCCATCTGGAGACCGTGGCGGCCGACAACATCATCATTGGTGTGGCCACCGGCACTCCCACCGGGTTCTCGGTTACCGTGATTGACTCCGGCCCGGCAGTCCTGGACCCCGCGACGGTGGCCATCACCCTCGACGGTGGCGCGATCACTCCCGACAGCTCGAGCAAGACGGGCGGCACGACGACATTCCTCTATGACGATCCCGCCAACCCGTTCGTGTCGGGATCAACCCACACCCTCAACGTCACGGCAAGCGACACCCGCGGGCTGCAGGTCACTGAAGACCGCGAATTCACTATCCCGGACTTCCTCACGCTCGATCCAGCCATTGCGGTGGCGGGCGCCAACACCCCCGGCTTCGTGCTGGACGTGTATCACATCATTCCGCCGCAGTACGTGACGGTGGACAACAACGTGAAGCGCGCGGAGCGCCAGTTGCATGGGGATCTCGGCGACAACACCTCGCTGGATCAAGCCACCGGCGGCGCGATGACCACCTACATCGAGCCCGGCGTGATCAACTACGCCCAGGACGACGAGACGGCGGACAACGGCATCCCCGTGGACGCAGGGAACTTCACCACCGCCAACGGGTTCCCGGATGCGCTGATTCCGGGCCTGAACATCTGGGACGGCGGCACCTACAACTACCAGGACAACCTGGCCACCCGGATCACCACCGTGCTGCACCTCACCGAGGTCGGCACCTACGAGCTGATCTTCAACAGCGACGACGGCTTCCGCACCGAGGCCGCCAAGAACGCCCGTGAGCAGATCGGCTCGACCATCGTGTCCGTCGCGGACGTGGGCAAGGGCGCCAGCGACATCGTTCGACTGGTCTATGTCGGCACCCCCGGCTACTACCCGATGAGCACCGTGTGGTGGGAAGGCGGCGGCGGCGCGAGCCTGGAATGGGCGATCCGGACCCCGAGTTCGGGCGGCCAGGCCATGCTGATCAACGCTCCTGGTTCCGTGCAGGCCTTCCAGGTCGCCACCGGCGGCACTCCCTCCGCCGTGGTCTATGCCGATCCCATCCGTAACTCCGGCAACCCGTATCCGCCGGATTCACAGATCAAGATCGACATCGCCAACGGCACCAGCCCGGTCAACACCGGCACGGTCAAGCTGCTGATCAATGACGCCGAGGTTGTCGCGACGGTCACCCCGACCGCCACCGGCGCCACCGTGCGTTACACGCCCAACCCGTTGTTCGCGTCCGGCTCCACCGTCAAGGTGACCGTGCAGTTCGCCGAACAGGGCGGCGCCACCTACGACAACAGCTACACGTTCAACGTCGCCAGCTACACCGTGCTTCCGGGCATGCTGGCCACCGCGGTCGGCACGGGCTCCGAAGCCGGCATGACCTGGAAGGTCCACCAGACCTCCACCGGCCGCCTCAACTTCGTGGCGGAGCGCGAGGAACAACTGGCGGGCGCGTTCGGCACGAGCGTCCATGACGCCACCGGTGAAGTGGACGGCAAGTTCCTGATCGACTACGTCAACTTCGAGCAGGACGGCGGTCTCGACTCCGGCGGTGCGGCCACCGTCGAACAGGGCCAGTTCCAGTCCGACAACGGGGCGCCGCAGAACGTGGCGGACATGCGCCTGCCGGGCATCCCGGCCGGTCACAACACCGACAACATCGCCGCCGAATGCGAAGCCTTCGTGCAGTTCGACACCGCCGGTTTCAAGACCATGGTGGTGAACAGCGACGACGGTTTCCACGTCACCGCCGGCATCAAGAGCAACCTGCTGCGTGAGAAGAAGTACGTGTCCCTGGGCTATGCCGACTACGGCAAGGGCTCCTCGGACATCACCTTCAACATCTACGTTGAGAAGGCCGGCGTGTACTACATGCGCCTGGTCTGGTTCGAAGGCGGCGGCGGCGCCAACTGCGAGTGGTTCACCGTGAACCAGTACGCGGGCGGCAGCGGCTCCCGCGCCCTCCTCGGCGGCACCCAACCGGGATCTCTCCCGGTGTTCCGCACCCGCACCGTGGCCGAGCCCACGCTGCCGGCGCTGGGTGGCGAAGCGGTCTCGATTGGCCTGAACTTCGCCTCCGACCGGGCAGGTGGTCAACTCGCCGCCGCGGACGTGGCCGGCGTCTGGCCGCAGGCCAACTGGAACAACCTCAGAGGCAACACCAACCCGCGCGGTGGGGTGCTCGTCAATGAGGATGGCAACGCCACGCCGGTCGTGGTGAGCTGGAGTGCCAACGGCACTTGGGCCACCACCGGCGCAGGGGAAGAGAACAACTGCTTCACCGGTCCCAACAAGACCTTGATGACGGGTTATCTCGACTCCAACAACGACTCCAATGACGGCGTGATCCTCACCGGGATTCCGGCCACGGAGCCTTACGACTTGGTCGTCTACTCCCAGGGTAGCGTGGTCGGTCGTGGCGGCGCGTATCGCGTCCTCGACGCGAACACGGGCGCTGTCCTCGCCGATTGGCGGCAGGTGACCACCGGGACGTGCCCGACGGAATTCGTTCAGGCACCCGCGAACACCGATCCGGCCGTCTGGGAAGAGGGCAACTTCATCCTGTTCTGCGGCCTGCAGGCGCAGGACATCATGATCCAGGCGTATGACGGGGTGAATCCCGCTACCAGCGTCGACCTGGGCACCCCGGCCGGCGGCACCCAGCGGGCCTCGGTCCAAGCAGTCCAGGTCGTCTTCCCGGCGACCTGTCAACCTCCGGTGCAGGGCGACCTGGAGTTCACGTCCATCGTGAAGAACCAGGACGGCAGCATCACCATTGAGTGGGTCGGCGGCGGCACCCTCCAGGCAGCCCCGACGGTCAACGGTCCGTGGGAGAATGTGGACGGCGCGACGAGTCCGTTCACGTTTGCCCCGGATGGCCCGGCGCTCTTCGGACGCCTGGTGAGGTAGGCACGATTGACGGACCCCAGGTCCGTATCCGCAAGTCACAGGAGGCCGGGTTCGCCCGGCCTCCTTTGTTTTGTTTTGTTTTGGAAAAGCGCGAAAGCGAATCTCGCGGAGCGTCATGGACTGCGGCGATCCCAATCGCCGCTTTCTCCCCGCTGGCGTGCGGTTCCGAGGTTCCGACCTCACCACGCAAACCTGTGACTCCCGCCCCCCTACCGCCAAAGCGGTGAAGGCTCCGCTTTTCACCGCACTCCAAAACCTCGCGGAGCGTCGTGGACTGCGGCGATCCCAATCGCCGCTTTTCTCCCCGCTGGCGTGCGGTTCCGAGGTTCCGACCTCACCACGCAAACCTGTGACTCCGCCCCCCTACCGGAAAGCGGTGAAGGCTCCCGCTTTTCACCGCACTCCAAAACCTCGCGGAGCGTCGTGGACTGCGGCGATCCCAATCGCCGCTTTCTCCCCGCTGGCGTGCGGCTCCGAGGTTCCGACCTCACCACGCAGACCTCTGACTCCGCCCCCTACCGCCAAAGCGGTGAAGGCGCCCGCTTTTCACCGCACTCCAAAACCTCGCGGAGCGTCGTGGACTGCGGCGATCCCAATCGCCGCTTTCTCCCCGCTGGCGTGCGGCTCCGAGGTTCCGACCTCACCACGCAAACCTGTGACTCCGCCCCCCCTACCGGAAAGCGGTGAAGGCTCCGCTTTTCACCGCACTCCAAAACCTCGCGGAGCGTCGTGGACTGCGGCGATCCCAATCGCCGCTTTCTCCCCGCTGGCGTGCGGTTCCGAGGTTCCGACCTCACCACGCAAACCTGTGACTCCGCCCCCCTACCGGAAAGCGGTGAAGGCTCCCGCTTTTCACCGCACTCCAAAACCTCGCGGAGCGTCGTGGACTGCGGCGATCCCAATCGCCGCTTTCAGCCCGGGAACCCCGCGCCTGCTTCCTCCTGCCAATCCGGATGAGGGTCGAAGTCATCCGACACCGAAAGCTTGTCGAAGCGAAACCGGTAGATGCTCTCGACCGTTGCCCGCGAGGCGACTCGCTCGAGCCATCGCGCCGATGCCCAAGGATACTGATTGGCGACGGGAACGAGACCGTGTTTGACCGGGTTCTGGTGGACGTAGTTGAGCCGGGCGAAGTAAGAGCGCTGATACGTCAGCAGGGTCTCCCGGTAGTTGAACCAAACCTGTCGTCCCTGAGCGTCATCGAGTCGGTTCACCCAGCGCGCCGTCTTCCGGTGGAGTTCACCGAGCATTTTGGCGAGGCTGTGCGCGGTGTCGTGATTGCCGGGGGAATGGGCAACGAAGTGGTAGTGATTGGAGAAGACGGCCCACGCCTCGAAGCACCACTCGAACCGGCGGGCCACCGTCAGGAGGCCCCGATGGAGAACGGCCAACCGGGTTGCGCCGCGAAAGTGGTGTTGTTTCTCCAACGTGCTTGCGGTGACAAAGTAGGTCCCATGCGAGCACAGTCGATGAGGAGGTGCGTGCGGCCAGGGGGTCTTGATCTCGCTCATGGGAACTTAGTATTGGCCATCATATGTATCCCTGTCAAGGTAGGATTTCGTGGAAGGTCTCGGAAGGGGCGATGAGACGGGGAGGAGGAGGAGGAACGCCAAAGCGGTGAAGGCTCCCGCTTTTCACCGCACTCCAAGACCTCGCGGAGCGTCGTGGACTGCGGCGATCCCAATCGCCGCTTTCTCCCCGGTGGCGTGCGGTTCCGAGGTTCCGACCTCAGCACGCGGGCCTGTGACTCCCGCCCGCCCTACCGCCAAAGCGGTGAAGGCTGCCGCTTTTCACCGCATCTCTGAAAGGGGTCCTGTCAAGAGGTCTTCTCTTGTGTGTTTTCCGGTTCCTGCTGCGGGTCGATCCGAATCATCTCTTCGCCTTCTTGTGAGGCATCAACGTCTCCCTCCGGTGTCCCGCATTCACTCCCCGAGGCCTGTGGCACTCATGCGGTAGTCGCGTTCACACCGGACTGGTTCGACCCCGGCTCAGGCTTTTGCCTCAGTGCCGGATCGCAATAGTCCTCGTCCTTGCTCAGGACGTGGAAGCTGGCTTCGGCCAAGTGTCGAGCCACCGCCCCGATGGCCTTGGGATGCCCCTTGCGCTCCTTGAGTTGACGGTAGCGCCGGCTGACGTGTCGATCGGGTTGTCGCTGATGGTTGAGGGCCACCGAGTTGGCCGCCTCCACATAGGCCCACTTGAGGTAGCGGTTCACATCCGGGCGCAGCCGGCCATAGCGCACCTTGTCGCCGCTGGCATGCACCCGCGGAGTGGTGCCCGCGTAGCTGGCCAGCCGTTCGGCACTGGCAAAACGAGCAATGTCCCCGATCTCCAGGGCGATGGTTGCGGCCAGGATCAGACCCACCCCGGGCAGGCTCTGGAGCCGTTGCATCATCGGAGTCACCTCCAGGAGCTTCCGGAGCCGGGCTTCCTGTTCCTTGATCTGGCCTTCGATGAAGTCGAGTTGAGAAAGGAACTGGTGGGCGATCCAGCGAGTCTGTTCAGGAAGTTCTTCAAGCAACGATTCCCATTGCTGACGGGCGCTTCTCCCGAAGGGGTCGCTCCAGTCTCGGATACGCCGGCCGTGCTTGGTCAGGATTGCCTGCAGCCGGTTCTTGAGTCGGGTGCGCTGCCCCGTCAATGCCAGCCGTCCCCGGGTCAGTTCCCGTTGGTCCCGCAGTTTGGCCGAGGGGATCCAGACGGTGGGAAGGGTCTGATTCTGCTGCAGCCGGTTGAGACCGTGGACGTCAAGTTTGTCGGTCTTGTTAATCAACCCCATCATTAGCTTGGCCTTGCGGGGATGCACCAGTTGGGGGAGGCCCCCAGCCTCCTCAATCTCCCCGATGATCCAGTACCAGTTGCCGCTGGCTTCCACGGCCACGGGCGTCTTGGGTTCGATGCCTTGAAGGTGTTGAACGAACACCCCCCGCTGGTGCTGCAACCGGACCTGACGGGTGCGTCCCGTCGCGATGTCCCAGTGTTCCACCAAAGTGTAGCTCTTGTGGCTGTCGAAGGCGATATGCTCGTTCATGGCGCGTCCTTTCTTCTATGGATTGTCTTCACCCGCCACGGTAGCACCGGCTGGCGCCAGCGCTTTCATACGTTCACTCCAAAACCTCGCGGAGCGTCGTGGACTGCGGCGATCCCAATCGCCGCTTTCTCCCCGGTGGCGTGCGGTTCCGAGGTTCCGACCTCACCACGCAAACCTGTGACTCCGGCCCCCCTACCGCCAAAGCGGTGAAGGCTCCCGCTTTTCACCGCACTCCAAGACCTGGCGGCCAGGGCATCACCCGAGCACGTGTCGGATCAGGCATTCGGCGACGCCGGTGGAACCGAGTTCGTCAACGGCCAGCAAGCCCGGCTCACCGGTCATCAACACCGGCCAGTCCAGCGGATCCCGCGGGGTGCAACCGTGCGAACCCCGCACCAACGAGGCATCCAGCGGGATCACGTCCATCAGCATCCGGAACCCCAGTCGTTTCTGCAGCAACCGCCAGGCGATGTGCGCCTTCAACCGCAACGGCGACCAGTCGGGTCGGGTGAACAATTCCACGGGGTCGTAACCGGGTTTGCGATGAATGTCCACGGTGCGGGAGAAATCAGGAGGGCGCAACGTCGCCGGCGCAGCGGGAGCTTCGCCCTCCCCGACGAGGTCCCCTGCGGGTTTTGGATTTCGGACTTCGGGCGTGCCCTGCCAGTAGTAGTAACTGAACCAGGCGTCCTCCTCCGCCACGGCGACGAGGTCCCCGGCCCGCGGATGATCCAGCCCGCGCTCCTTCAGTTCCTCGGGTCCCAGCACCTCCGCCACGCCCGGTTGAGCGGCGACCACCTCGCGCACCGCCGGCAGCAACCCCGGTTCGTTCACGTAGAGATGAGCCACCTGGTGATCCGCGACGGCAAAGGCCCGGCACGCGCCGCAATCGAGCAGTTCCCGGCCCAATTCCTCCTTCAGCGCCAGCCAGCCCTGGGTCCGGAACACCCGGTTCAGGTGCACGGCCCGCCGCACCGGCGTGATGCCGTATTCCGACAACACCACCACCGCCACGCCGCGTTCGCGGTAGAAATCCAGCAGATCACCCACGATGGCGTCGATGCGGCGCAGATCCTCCACCACCCCCGACGCCTCCGGTCCCATTCGCTGGAAACCGTAATCGAGGTGCGGGAGGTAGACGAGGCTGAGCGTCGGTTGATGGCGGCGCTCGATCCATTTCGCCGATTCGGCAATCCAGCGCGACGCGGCATCGGGTCCGCCCGCCGGCGATTTCACCCCCGCTGCGGGGCCCCAGAACGCAGGGAAAGGAAACTCCCCGAGGTCGGCCTTGATCGCGGGGCGCAGGTTGTAAGGCCAGGCGTAGATGTCGAAGACCTTCCGGCCGTCGGCGGGATACATCGGGCGCGGCGTGATCGACCAGTCCGCACCGGAATACATGTTGAACCACCAGAAGAGCTTGGCGCAGGTGAAGCCGGGCAGCCGGGAGCGCAGTCCCTCCCAGAGCCTGGGGGCCTGCACGAGCCGGTTCGACTGCTTCCAGAACTGCACCTCCGCGAGGCTGCGATCATACCACCCGTTCGCCACGATTCCGTGTTGGGCGGGACGCTGACCGGTGAGGTAATCGGATTGCGCGGTGCAGGTCACCGCCGGGAAAGCCGGCCGGATGCGGGTCAGGGCACCGTCCCGACGAAAGGCATTGAGCCGGGGCGTCGCCGCGCCGAGACAACGCTCCGTAAGCCCGACGACGTTCAGGACCACCGTTCGCTGCATGGCGGAGGATGGCGCCAAGCGGGGTGGCCTGTCCATGTCGGGAAGCGGGCCGCTCGTTTTCCGCCAGAACGCGGTCGCCGTTGCCATCCCGGCGAAGGCAGCCTACTTTTCGCGTCGTGGACAAACTTTCGCATCCGGACAAGCTGCATCTGGACGCCGCCGAGGGATGGCTCCTGCTGGAGCGGCCGGACTATGCCCTGGAGGAGTTCGACCGCCTGAGCGAATCGTGCCGTGGGACCCCCGACGTGTTGGAGCGCAAGTGGCAGACCCATGCGATGGCGGGAAACTGGACGGAGGCTCACGCCACCGCGGAGCAACTGGTGCGACTGCATCCCAAGCGTCCCTTCGGCTGGGTCCACCGGGCCTACGCCCTGCGACGAATGCCGGGCGGCAGCCTGGAACAGGCCCGTGAGGCCCTGCTGCCCGCCGCGTCACGGTTCCCCAGGGATTTCCTGATCCCCTACAACCTGGCGTGTTACGCCGCCCGCCTGAACCGGGGGGAGGAAGCCTGGGACTGGTTGCAGGCGGCCGGGCGGATCGCCGGTAACGCGCGGATTCGGCGGATGGCACTGGCGGACGAGGACCTGGTCTCCCTGCGCGAACAGGTGCTAAAGATGCTGCCCCACAAACCCGGCAAATCCCCCGGTTGACCGTGGGTCCTGCCGGATCAACCCGGTCCCCCGCCGGCCCTCCTCACCCTTGATCGAACCATGCCTTCATTGAACCCGTCCCCTTCGCCTGCCCCCGCGCGCCGGAACATCGCCCGCGGTGGCTTCACCGTGTGGTGTCTGCTGTTTGCCCTCCGGTTCGCCCTCCCCGTCATGGGTGCGGAGGCCGAAACCGCCGCCCCGACGTCGCCCTACCGCGAAGCCCGCCCCTCCTCGCAGGATGGCACCGGCCGGTTCTACCTCGGCCGCGAGATCGCCCACGTGATGAGCCACGAAGGTGCCTGGTGGCTCGAACGCGCTGAACGCGAGTCGGAGGAACACCCGGACCAGGCGGTCGCCGCGCTCGGGTTGAAGGCCGGAATGACCGTCGCGGATCTCGGTGCCGGCACGGGTTATTACTCCCGTCGGATGGCCCGCGCCGTGGGCCGCACCGGCCGGGTGTACGCCGTGGACGTCCAACCGGAAATGCTGGAGCTGCTGCGTCGCAACGCCACCGCCGCGGGTCTCACCAACATCGTCACCGTGCTCGCCACGGAGAAGGATCCCCGGCTCCCGGCAAACGCCATCGATCTCGTGATCATGGTCGATGTCTACCACGAACTCGCCTGGCCGCACGAAGTGATGGAGGCGTTGATGCGGAGCCTGAAACCGGGCGGGCGGGTGGCGTTTCTGGAGTATCGCGCCGAGGACCCCCGGGTGCCGATCAAACCGCTCCACAAGATGACCGAGGCCCAGGTCCGGAAGGAGGCGGAGGCCCACGGACTGGAATGGATCGAAACGGTTCGCTCGCTGCCGTGGCAGCACCTGGTGGTATTCCGCAAGCCGGTTGCGTCCCAACCCTGATCCCCCGGCTTGGACCCGACCTCCCCCATTCCCCCTGTGCTGCCCGGCGCGCCGCCGGCCCCGAGTCCGTCGCCCTGGCAGCCAAGGCAGCCGCATCGTCCACCCCGCACTTTCTTCATCGGGCGCCGCTGGTTCCTGCGCGCGCTCGGCGGCATCTATCTGCTGGCGTTCGCCTCCCTGTTGCCGCAACTCGACGGACTGCTGGGAGCTCATGGACTGTTCCCCGCCGCGCGGCAACTCCGGCTGCTCGCCATTCACGCCGGGGCCGATGCCATGCTGGCCGTTCCCTCGCTGCTGTGGTTGCGACCGGACACGGCGTTTCTCCACACCCTCTGCGTGGCCGGCCTCAGTTGCTCGGTGCTGCTGTTGCTGGGAGGGGCGCCCCGGTTCAGCGCGCTGGCCTGCTGGCTGCTGTACCTCTCCATCGCCTCCGTCGGTGGCGAGTTCTTCAGCTATCAATGGGACGGACTGCTGCTGGAGACCGGATTGATGGCCGTCTTCCTGGCTCCCCGCGGACTGCTGCCGTCGACGCCCGGACCGCCGCCCTCCTCGTGGGCCTTCATCTGGATCGGCCGGTTGATCCTGGCCAAACTGTTGCTCGGCTCGGCCCTGGTAAAGCTGGTGGGCGGCGACATGGCCTGGCCGGGATTGACCGCCCTGCAGTTCCATTTCGAGACGCAGCCCCTGCCCACCCCGCTCGCCTGGTACGCCCACCAGCTTCCAGAGAACCTGCTGGCAATCGCCACCGGCATGCTGCTTGGCATGGAACTCCTGGCGGTCCTTTTCATCCTCGGACCGAAACGCCTGCCCGCCCTCGCCGCGGCGGTGTTGATCCCCTGGTTCGTCCTGATCTCGCTCACGGGCAATCACGCCTTTCTCAATGTCCTCGCCATCGCGCTCTGTCTGCTCCTGGTCGACGACGCCACGTGGCAACGACTGCGTCGGCGTCGAGCGAAGGCGGACCTGATCCCGCCGCGATTTCTCGTGGCGCCGCGCTGGCGGGTCCTGCCGCACGGCATGGCCCTCGCACTGTTCAGCATCCTGTCCATCCTGAGCGCCCTGGCCGACTGGGTTCCCGCAAAGTGGCTGTCCGGTCCCCCCGAGGCGTTACTGCACGGTGTGGCGCCGCTTCGCAGCTTCAACAGCTACGGCATGTTCGCCCACATGACGCGCAGCCGACGGGAGATTCTCATCGAGGGGACCCTCGACGGTCACGAGTGGCACCCGTATGAGTTTCGCTGGAAACCCGGCGACATCCACCGCGGCCCGGGCTTTGTGGCACCGTACCAACCGCGACTGGACTGGCAACTGTGGTTCGCCGCACTGCCCGGAAGCGAACCGCCGGCCTGGTTCGACACGCTGCTGGAACGTCTGCTGGAAAACGACCCCAGCGTGCTTCGCCTGCTCGACGAAAACCCCTTTGCCCTCTGGCCACCGAAGCAGGTGCGGGCCACGCTCTTCGAGTACCACTTCACCTCCCGTGAGGAACGCGAGCGCACGGGCCACTGGTGGTGGCGAACGCGGGTGGAAACGTACGCTCCGGCCCGGAAACTGCCCGCGGACCGGCGCACCCCGGGGCTTCCTCGCGGCACCTTGCGCACCTGAACCCACCTCATGGCACGCCGACCCACCCCCATCCCCGTCAAACACCTCAAACCGCTGCCGGCTGCTGCGGGCTCGCTCGAACTGGGCAACCGCCACTTGCGGCTCAGCGTCTCCGCCCTTTCCCCCGAAGTGCTCCGCCTGCGCATCCACCGGGCAGGCAACGCCGCGTCCTCTCCCGCATGGGCGATCATGCCGACGGAACCCGTCGTGGGAATCGCCCGAACCCGGATTCGCGGTGACCGGGCCTCGCTGCAGACCCGCGCGGGGCAACTTCAATTCAACCTCCGCACGGGTGCCTGTCGGGTCGTCGATTGCCACGGACTCGAGGTCTTTTCGATTCCGTCCGGCACGATGTCCCTCGGTGCGGAAACCGGCGGGGGCCTGGAACTCGGACTCGCAGAGGGAGAACGGTTGTTCGGATTCGGCGAAACCACCGGCCCGCTGGATCAACGGGGCCGGCGTCGCGAGCTTTGGAACATCGACGTGCTCGGCCACGCCCCGGCCATCCACCCGGGGCTCCGGAGTCTTTACGTCAGCATTCCCCTGATGATCTCGCTCCGCGAGGGGCGCGCCGCCGCGGTGTTCTGGGATAATCCCGCCCGCCAGGTCTGGGATCTGGAGCACGGTGGGCCAGGGCGCTGCCGGGTGACGGTCGACCACGGCGGGATCGACCTCGTGCTGTTTCTGGGGCCGACGTTGCCGGGGATTTTGGAACATTACACCGCCTTGACCGGCCGCATGCCGCTCCCGCCGCGCTGGGCGCTCGGCTATCACCAGTGCCGCTACAGCTACGAAACCGCCGATCGCCTGGAGGAGGTGGCCGCGGAGTTCCGCCGCCGGGGACTGCCGTGCGACGCCCTGTACCTGGACATCCATCACCTGCGTGGGTACCGCGTGTTTACGTTCGGCCGGACCTTCCCCAAGCCCGCGGAACTGCTCAGCCGGCTGCGCCGGCAGGGGTTCAAGGTGATTCCCATCGTGGATCCCGGCGTGAAGTGCGACCCGCGGTTCGGCGTGTTCCAGCGGGGTCGGAAACACGACGCTTTCGTCAAGGGCCCCGATGGCACGACGGACTTCCCGGGCCGCGTCTGGCCCGGTGATTCGTGCTGGCCGGACTTTCTTGATGCCGGGGTCCGGGAATGGTGGGGACGCGAACAGGCGGCCCTGTTCCGACTGGGGGTGGCCGGGATCTGGAACGACATGAACGAGCCGGCGAACTTCGCCCGCCCCGACAAGACCCTCGACCCCGACTGCCGGCATCGCACGGAACACGGTCCGCGGCGGCACGTGGAGGTGCACAACCTCTACGGCCAGCAGATGGCCCGGGCCTCGCGCGAAGGCGCCCTGGCCGCCTGCCCGGACCAGCGTCCCTTCGTCGTCTCCCGCGCCGGTTGGGCGGGCATCCAACGCCATGCCGCGGTCTGGACCGGTGACAACAGTTCCAGCTGGGAACACCTCGCCGATTCCCTGCGTTGCCTGCTGAACCTCGGCCTCAGCGGGGTGCCCTTCTGTGGCAGCGACGTCGGCGGGTTCCTCGACAATTGCCCGGACGAATTGCTCGTGCGCTGGACCCAGATGGCGGCATTGACCCCCTTCTTCCGGAACCACAGCAACGTCGGCACCCGCGACCAGGAACCGTGGAGCCGCGGGGAACCCGTGGAGACCCTCTGCCGCCGCGCCCTGACCCTGCGCTACCAACTCCTGCCGTATCTCTACGGCCTCTTTCACGAAGCCGCCCGAACCGGCGCGCCGATCATGCGTCCGCTGGCCTGGCATTTTCAGAATGAACCGGAGGCGGTGGCCTGCGGCGACCAGTTCCTGCTGGGTCCTTCACTGTTGGTCGCCCCGATCCTCGCCCAGGGCGCCAGCGCCCGCAGCGTTTACCTCCCGCCGGGCAACTGGTTCGATTTCTGGAGCGGGGAAGTCCATCGCGGGCGGCAACAGATCGTGGTCCGAGCGCCCCTGGACACCCTGCCCCTCTTCGTTCGCGCCGGTGCCGTCATCCCGTTCGCGGTGGGGCGTCAGTTCGTCGGGCCGCAGGAACCGGAGGAAATCGTGCTCCACATCTGGCCCGGTGCCCCCGGCTCATTCCAATGGTATGAGGACGACGGGGCCTCCCTGGCCCACGAACGGGGCATCCGCTCGGAACGGGGTCTCCATCACGAAGCCACCCTCCGCGGCGGCCGACTGATCCTCACTCCGACCTCCGGCCCGTTCCCCTCCGAGGTTCGGCATTGGCGGATCGTCCTGCGCGACCGGCACCGCGAACCCCGTGTCCGCTTTCGTGGGAAACCGGTGGCGGTGGATTTCCTGCCGGAACTGCGCATCGCCTCCTTCCTGCTGAAGAATGAGCCGGGGCCGCTGCGACTTTCGTGGTCATAAGATTCCGCACCGGTAACGCCGTCATGACCCCGACCTCCCCCAACCCCGACGATCCGCCGCTGCCAACGGCCTGTCTCGGGTATTTCGACTGCTTCAACCGGGGCCGTTTCTTTGAGGCCCACGACGTGCTCGAGGAACACTGGCTGGACTGCCGGTTGGCACCGGAAGGCAACTACTTCAAGGCCCTCATTCAGTTTGCCGGCGTGTTCGTCCATCTCGACAAGCGCCGCCGGGCGCCCGCCGCCGGACTGTGCCGGCTTGCCCTGAAACACCTCCGGGGCTATCCGAGCCCCTTCTGCCACATCGACACGGACACCGTCCGTGCCGCCGTCCAGGACCTGCTCGAGCGCATCGAGGACGGGACGGGTTTTCCGGAGTTGCTCGCGCCGGAGACGTTGCGCCGCTTCCTGCCGGACCCTGCCAGGCCGGGTGGATTCCGCATTGCTCCACCGCCGGACGCCGCCTAGGCTCGCGCCGCACATGAAGAAATCATCTCCATGGAGCGGGGTGTTGCTGGCCGTGCTCGTCCTGAGCGTTCTGGTGAACATTGCCCTTTGCTACCAGTACATGAAGCTCGTCGGGATTGCGCGACGCGGCGCCGTGTTCACGCGAACCCTGCAGGAAAAGGTCGAGCGGGCCAACCAGGACCGCGCCGTCCTTCAGGCCATCGCCGTCGAATCGCTGAAGTATGCGCGGACCAATCGCGAAATGTTCCAGGTGGTCCAGCCGTTCTTCCCGACCTTCCACCAACTCGGCATCAACCTGAATTCCAACACCCCCGCCGCCGGCACCCAGCCCTGAGACTGCCATGTCTGAAGCCTTCCCTCCCCCGCCCGAAGCGAACCCGGATCCCCGGCCAAAGCCGGCGCCAAACGTGTCGTCCGGGACCGCCGCAAGCCCCGGGACCCCGACCACGCCCGCAGTCTCCGAGTGGGATGTTGACGATCTGAAGGCGGCGCTGAACTCCGTCCGCCAGAACGTCGCGATTGCCATTGTCGGCCTGATCGTGGTTCTGGCCTCGGTCAACGTGCTGCTCTTTCACCAACTGGCCTTCCTCAACACCCAGGTCCAGGAAATGCTCCGGAGCCAGAAGCAGATGGCGGGTTTCCTCGAGGACCACCGGACCAACGGTGCCCCCTACTACGTGCGGTTCATGGAGGAGATGGACCAGTTCGGCCGGACCCACCCGGACTTTGCCCACGTGCTGGCCCGCTATCCGCGCTTCCAGCTTCCCGAACTGCCCCCGGGCATGACCCGCCCGCTATTGCCCGGAATCGACACGCCGGCCCCGTAATCCCTCCCCCAGTGGCACGGGCAAACCCGCCCGTTCCCGCCGTCGCCTTACGCGGCCACCGGCTCCCCGGGCGGCAGCACCAACCGCAGGCCGCACGTCGGACAGTAATTGGCCTGATCCGGGACTTCCCCGCCGCAATCCGGGCATTTGCAGGCCCGGGCCACCGTTCGCCGGTGGATGATCAGATTCCGGAGATAGGGAATCCATGTGAACGCATAGGCGAAGATGAACACGGAGTCGCGCCGGTAGAAGAGCGCGTAGCTGAAGAGGAGCATGGCGCCGGTAAGGCTGAGCCACCAGAAGGCCACGGGGATCACCACCCGCCGCTGCCGTTCCGTGGCGTACCACTGCACGAGGAAACGCGAGAAGAACACGGCATTCCCCAGCCAGCCCACGGCCTTCCAGAAATGCCACTCGATGCCGAGGAACCGTCCCTCTTGCCAAAGCCAGTGCCAGAGCGTGTCCATGCCCTGGCATTACGCGGTCCCACCCCGTCCCCCGCAACTACATTCCACCCCCCCCAGGGGCCATTTCTCTCGCCCCTCCCGGCATGGGCGTCAAGTTAAGGGCACTGCGGTTGGGCTGATGGAGTCGCGAGCCGTTGCCTCAGACCAACCCGATCCGCCCGATCGGAAACCGGACCTGTTGCCAGCCAACCTCGCCATCCCCCACTGCCGGGGGGGGCCATGCGACACCTCGACCCTACGCCCCCCGATCCCGGGATCGCAGGGTTTCCCACTGGCATCCCTCCGGGAAGTTTCCGGTGGTATCGCTCGTCCCTCGCTCGGCTTTGAACCCTCCGGTTGGGAACCCCAGGCTGGTATGGCAACGGGTCGCCCTTCCCAGCGTCGAGGCCGCAACCCATCCGACCATAGGTCACCATCAAGAACCGACCCTTTCATTGAGGCAGCGCCACCGCCCGGTAGAAGCGCGCGGTTGGCGGCCAGCCAGGCGCAGTGTCCACGTAACGGTAGCGGGCGTGGGTATGGACGACGTCGAACAGCACAACCCAGGATTCCGGTCGAGCCTCGCCACCCGGTAACGTCGGCCGATCTCACCGTCCAGGGTTAGCCATCCCGGAGGGATGCAAGCCATTAGCCGGGGCGGTTTCTGGAGCACCTCCACCCGAGCCGGATGACCTTGGTTCGGTCATCCGGCGTTCGCGAGTGCAGGAATCTTCGCGCGGGACGGTTACCGGCCTTTCTTGTCCTGGTTGGCGACGAGATCTTCCGGAGTCGGATGGGACTCCACACCGTTCGGCGGCACCTCGAGGCCGGAGATCCAGACGATGGCGTTGAGCACGACCTTGCGGAAGTCGTCCTGGGCCCAGTTCTTGTGGAAATGGCCGCCGGTGAAACCGAAGCCACGGCCCTTGTCCGGACGGTCATATAGCCACATCACGTGCTGGGGTTCCTTGCGATCCAAGACCGCGGCACGAACCTCAGGGTTGCCGCTGTGGGGGCCGTCGGGGCGGTTCAGCGTTTCCTTCGGCGGCAGGTCGGAGAGGATGGGGGTGACTCCGCCGGTTTGGAATCGCATGTGGTAGTACCACTCGTCGCGCATCTTGAAGGGATTGACCCCGCGGGTGACGGCGTGGGTGGGGAGCGAATCAAAGTCGGCATCCCAATGCGGGTTCACCGACCAGTACATCTCGAAATAGCCGCCGATGAAATCCAGCCATTCCTGGCCCCCGCGCTCCTTGGGAACTTCGCAGGCGTAGTGGATGCAGCCGAAACCGGCGCCCCGTTCCAGCGCGTTCCGCAGCTGCGCCAGGCGTTCCCCCTGGATGGCGATGTGACCGGCGCCACCATCGGAATAGACCACGATGGCGTCCGCGGCATCGAGCACGCCGGGATCCTCGGGCCAGATCGAGTAGAGCCGGATGTCCAGATCCTTGACGCCGTCGAGGCATTTCTGGAGGAGCATCAGGCCGGCACGATGTTCGTGTTCACCGGGCCCGTGGCTGGGGCCGCCCGCGATGAACACCACGTTCTTCGTGGCGCCGAGTTTCTTGAGCTGGATGTCCTTGAACTGAACGGTCATCGGCTGTCCGGCGTGGAGTTGCAGGGCCAGAATGCCGGACTTCGCCGCCTTGTCAGCCTGTTCGTCCGTCACCGCCATGGTCAACCGCCCGTTGATGTAGTGGGCCAGGTGATTGCCGCGCGCGACGATGGTGTAGTCGTTCCAGTCGCGGGGCTTGATGGCGGCCTGGATTTCATCGGAATCACCGATGGTGGCGAGTTCCTCCTTGGAACCGTCGGCCTTGATCAGAACCTTCTTGCCGCGCAGGGCAAGAATCCCGCGGCCGCCCTCCTCGTACAGGATGCCGGAATAGGTTTTGCCGGCTTCGAAATCGGCCTGATAGCCGTTCACGACCCAGTTGGCGGGATTGACCAGCCGGCTACGATATTGGATGCCCGAGTTGCCGAAGCCCTGGTCGTTGTTGGGAACGATCTTGAACTTCAGCCGCAGGACGAAATCAGCCACGTCGCCGCCCTGCCAGACGAGAAAGGTGTTGCCCCGGGTGGGATTGTCCGCGGTGGTCTGGCCCGTGATCGCGCCGTCGCGCACCGACCAGAACTTGGGATTGCCCTGCCAACCTTCGAGGTTGATGCCGTTGAACAGGGGGACATAGCCGTCGCCGGCGTGGGAGAACGCGGACAGGGCGAGCAACGCGCCGCCGCCGAACAGGGAGAGTCTTCGGAGTAATCGTGTCATGACGTTCATGAAGACGGAGTGAAGCAGACCGCGATTCAGCCGGCAAAACCAAAGTCACCGGTTTGGAGGCGGCGGGATGCACTCCGGGTCGTCCCGTTTCACCCGTGCGCGGGCCAAACCGCGCGGTTGACTCGGGGACAAGGCTTTCCGCGCTCCTTTCGCGCCCCGGGCAAGTTCAACTTGCAGCGGTCCGCGGCGGCTTCTAGTTTGGCCGGGTCTGCCGGGGGCGGTCCGCCCACGTTCGATGAAGCAAACCGCGGAAATCCAATTCGATTCGCGAACCGAGGGCGACCTGGTCGTCACCCGGCTCGACGCCGCCATCAACTGGTTCCGCAAGAACTCCCTCTGGCCGATGCCCATGGGGCTCGCCTGTTGTGCCATTGAGCTGATGGCGACCGGGGCCAGCCGGTTCGACATCTCCCGGTTCGGCGCGGAGGTGATGCGTTTTTCCCCGCGGCAATCCGACGTCATGATCGTGGCCGGCACGGTCACGTACAAGATGGCCCTGGTCGTCCGACGCATCTACGAACAGATGGCGGATCCGAAATGGGTCATTGCCATGGGGGCCTGCGCCTCGACCGGGGGCATGTACCGCAGCTACGCCGTGCTCCAGGGAGTCGATCGGATCGTGCCGGTGGACGTCTACGTGGCCGGTTGCCCGCCGCGCCCCGAGGCGCTCCTGGACGCGCTGATGAAGCTGCAGGAGAAGATCAGCCGGGAACCGGTGGCATCGGTCTGGAAGCAGGAGCCCACCGCCACGAAACCGGTGGAAATGCCCGCATGAAACCGGCCGACTTCGCCCGCCAGCTTGTGGTGCACTTCCCCCATGTCGTCACGGACGGCGTGGAGTTCCGTGGCGAGGTGACGTTGACGGTGACGCCCCCGGAACAGGTTCCGACGATCTGCACCTTCGCCCGTCGGGACCTTCGTTGCGACCTGTTGCTCGACATCACGAGCATCGACAATTACGGCGAGGACCCGCGCTGGACGGTGGTTTATGAACTCTATTCGCTGGCGCACCGGGTGCATCTGCGGCTGAAGACCCACGTTGCCGAGGCGGTCTCCGAACTCCCCACGGTCAGCGGCATCTGGCGCACCGCCGAGTGGCACGAGCGCGAGATCTACGACATGATGGGCATCCGGTTCAGCGGGCATCCCGACCTCCGCCGGATTCTGATGTGGGAGGGCTACCCGCACTTTCCGTTGCGCAAGGATTTCCCGCTGGAAGGCAAACCCTCGGCGGTTCCGGAACTGGCGTTCAGCGATGCCGCCCCGCTGGAAGGGGGACCGTTCGTGACCTCCCCCGGGGCGGGTGATGCGACCGCCCGGGAACCGAGGGCGCGGTCGGCCGGGAAGGAAACGCCATGAGCCCCACCCGGGAAATCCACCAACCGGACGCCGCCGCCCGCAACGGCCCGAACCCCGGCCCGACCCCTCCCGAACTGCACGGAGACCGGGTGGTGTTGAACATGGGGCCGTCGCACCCGTCCACCCACGGGGTACTGCGGCTGGTGGTGGAACTGGACGGGGAAATCATCACGAAGGCCGCGCCGGACATCGGCTATCTCCATCGCGGAGACGAGAAGATCGCGGAGAACCTCACCTACACGCAGTTCATTCCCTACACGGACCGGCTGGATTACCTGGCCCCGCTGGCGAACAACGTGGCCTACGTGCTGGCGGTGGAGAAGCTGCTGGGGATCACCGACCGGTTGCCGCCGCGATGCCAGTTCATCCGGGTGATCTGCTGCGAGCTGGCGCGGATTTCGGCGCACTTGCTGGGCCTGGGGGCGTTCGCCATGGATGTGGGCGCCATGACGGTCTTTCTCTACGTGTCCACCGAACGCGAGAAGATCTACAACCTCTGTGAAGCGTTGACCGGTGCCCGGTTCACGACGACGTACACGCGCATTGGCGGGCTCGCCCGGGATCTGCCGGAGGGATGGACCGAGCAGGTGCGGCGCTTCGCCGGGGAGGTGGTGGTGGCGATCAACGAGATCGAGCAGTTGCTGACGCGCAACCGGATCTGGGTGGACCGCACGCGGGACATCGGGGTGATTGCGCGGGATCAGGCCGTCACTTACGGGCTGACCGGACCCAACCTCCGCGCCAGTGGTGTGGACTACGACGTGCGCAAGGCCCATCCATACCTGGTCTATGACCAGCTACGATTCGATGTGCCGCTGGGATCCGTCGGCGATTGCTACGACCGGTATCTGGTACGGATCGAGGAAATGCGCCAAAGCGTGCGGCTGTTGAACCAGTGCCTCAACCAGCTTCCCGGGGGACCGATCAACGTGAACGACGGCAAGATCGTGCTGCCCCCGAAGGCGAAGGTGATGACGCGCATGGAGGAGTTGATTCACCAGTTCATGCTGGTGACGACCGGGGTGGACGCTCCGCCCGGCGAGATCTACTTCGGCGCCGAGAATCCCAAGGGCGAACTGGGATTCTACATCAACAGCCGCGGCGGGGGCACCCCCCATCGGCTCAAGATTCGCGCCCCGTCATTCGTCAACCTCAGCATCCTGCCGGAACTTCTCCCCGGCCACATGATGAGCGATGTCGTGGCGATTCTCGGCAGCCTCGATTTCGTCATGGGAGAATGCGACCGCTAACCATGGATCAACCCCCGCCAGTTCCCGGAGTCGAACTCGAGCTGCCCGCAGCCCTGACGGCCGAGATCGACGAGATCGTGGGCCGTTACCCGCAGAAACGGAGCGCCGCGGTCATGGTGTTGCACGCCCTGCAGGATCACCTGGGTTACCTGACGCCCGACGCGATGGAGTGGACGGCCGCCCGACTGGAACTTCAGCCGATCCACATCTACGAGCTGGTGACGTTTTATCCGATGTTCCGGCAGCGGCCGGTGGGGAACCTGCATCTCAAGGTGTGCCGCACCCTGAGCTGTGCCCTGGCCGGTTCGCACCAGTTGCACGCCCACCTGTGCCGGAAGCTGGGGCTGGACCCGCACGGTCACGGGCCGCAGACCACGGAGGATGGCCGGGTCACGGTGGAGTTTGTGGAATGCCTGGCGACGTGCGGCACCGGGCCGGTGGTGCTGGCAAACGACGTCTTTCACGAGCACGTCACGCCGGGAACGGCCGATGAGCTGTTGAAACAGGCGGGGGTGTCAAAGTGATGTTTCCCCGCCCCAGTGCAGGACGTGCGCCACTGAAGCGTAGCAGCCGACGTAAGCAGGCTCATTCCAGTCGGCGCGCAGGATGCCGGAGCCACCTGACGTCGGTTGCTCCGACCCTCGTGGAAAGCCCCCATTCACGATGGGGCAGGCAACGGGGCCTTGAACCAGTCAGGCCGCTGCGGAGTCAGTCCTTACTCTTGGCGGAGGGAGCGCCGTCCATGGCTGCAGGACTGACTCCGTCGCTCGGGGCATGGAAAGCGGGAAGGAAGCCTGGGAGGTTGGCTGCCGGACTAGGATTCGAACCTAGACAAACAGTTCCAGAGACTGCTGTGCTACCGTTACACCATCCGGCAAACCGCAAGGGGGGCGACAATACCCGCCTGCCCGGGCATGTCAAGAACTCGCTGGCGCGTCATGGCTGAGGAACACCGGTTGATCACGAAACAGTTTCGCGAGGCGGGTTACACGCCGGACCTGGACTGTTACCTGCGCCACGGCGGCTACGACACCCTGCGCCGGGCGCTCCGGGTGACCCCGGAACAACTGCGCAATGAGGTCGGCGTCTCCGGCCTGCGGGGTCGCGGAGGGGCCGGGTTCTCCTGCGGCCTCAAGTGGTCCCTCGTGGACCGGCGCAGCGGCAAGCCGATTTACCTCGTCTGCAACGCGGACGAATCGGAGCCGGGCACCTTCAAGGACCGGCAGATCATTCACCTCGATCCCCATCAACTGATCGAGGGCATGATTCTGGCGTGCTACGCGAACGACGTTCACCTGGCCTTCATCTACATCCGCGGGGAGTTCGCCGAAGGCGCCCGGATTCTGAACCTCGCCCTGACCGAGGCGCGGGCGAAGGGCTTCCTCGGCAAGGGCATTCTGGGCGGCACTTACGACCTGGACATCCATGTGCACCGGGGCGCCGGCGCCTACATCTGCGGCGAGGAAACCGGCCTGCTGGAGTCGCTCGAGGGCAAACGCCCCTACCCTCGGGTGAAACCGCCGTACTACCCGGCCGTGCTTGGCCTTTACCAGTGCCCCACCATCGTCAACAACGTGGAGACCCTGTGCGCGGTGAAACACGTCCTCGCGATGGGCGGCACCGAATACGCCAAACTGGGACGCCCCAACAACACCGGCACCCGGCTTGTCTGCCTGAGTGGTCACGTGCAGCAACCGGGTTACTTCGAGATCGAGGTGGGCGCCGTCACCTTCCGCGACCTGATCTTCGATCCGGCCTTTGGCGGCGGTCTCCGGGAGGACCGCACATTGAAGGCGATCATTCCCGGTGGCGCGTCGGCGAAGGTCTTTCGCGCCGATGAGAAAGTCACGCTGGGCGGCCCGGGACTCGAGGGGGCCGGGCCCAAACGGAAGGTGGACGTGCTGGATCTGCCCTACGATTTCACCACCCTCACCGCGGCGGGGAGCATGTCGGGATCGGGAGGCATCATCGTGCTGGACGACTCCACCGACATCGTGGCGGCGCTGGCGAATCTGAGCGAGTTCTTCGCCCACGAAAGCTGCGGCCAATGCACGCCCTGCCGCGAAGGGTCGCTTTGGATGGCCAAGATCCTGCGACGGCTGGGCTCGGGCCAGGGTCGCGCGGGGGATGCCGACCAGTTGCTGCACATCGCGGACAACATCCCGGGCGGCCGGACCATCTGCGCCTTCGGCGAGGCCTGCTCCTGGCCCGTCCAGAGCTTCGTGGGGAAGTTCAAGGCGGAGTTCGAGACGAAGGAGGCAGGAGTCTAGACCCACCGCATGTCGAGCACCACGCCATCCCAGACAACAGCTGCCGACACCCTCACCGTCCGGGTGAACGGCCGGGAGGTCGTCGTTCCGCGCACCATGCCCGAGGCGGTGTCCGGCAAAGCGGTGCCCACCACCATGATCCAGGCATGCGAGGCCGCCGGGGTCACCGTGCCGCATTACTGCTATCACCCGAAACTCCCGGTCGCCGGCAATTGCCGCATGTGTCTGGTCGAGTTCGGCACGCCCGCCCTCGGCCCGGACCGGCAACCGCTCCTCAATCCCGACGGTTCCCCCGTCATTCGCCAATCCCCCCGCCCCGCCATCGCCTGCGCCACCCCGGTGTCGCCCGGCATGGAAATCTACACGGACACCGACGGCGTCCACGCGATGCGGCGCGCGGTGATGGAGTTCCTGCTCATCAACCATCCGCTCGACTGCCCGATCTGCGACCAGGCCGGCGAATGCAAACTGCAGGAATACGCCCTGGACCACGGCCAGGCCGCCAGCGGCTTCGACGAGGTCAAGGTCCACAAGCCCAAGACGGTCGACCTCGGACCACGCATTCTGCTCGACGCCGAGCGTTGCATCCTCTGCTCCCGCTGCATCCGGTTCACCCGGGACATCGCGCGTGACGACGCGTTGGGCATCATCAATCGCGGCAGCTACAACACGATTGCCGCCTACCCGGGCCGGCAGTTCGACAACAACTACACCCTCAACACCGCGGACCTCTGTCCGGTCGGCGCGCTCACCTCGAAGGACTTCCGGTTCCGGATGCGGGTCTGGTTCCTGAAGGAAAGCAAATCCCTGTGCGCCGGCTGCGGCACCGGCTGCAACCTCCTCGTGGGTTCGCGGGAGAACCGGATTCACCGCTTCACCCCCCGCCAAAACGACGCGGTCAACTCCTGTTGGATGTGCGATGAAGGGCGTTTGAACTACCGCTGGGTGGGACGGGGGGATCGGCTCAAGTCGCCGTTGAACCGTCGTTCGGGTGCCACCGAATGGGGCACGGTCCTGGATGAAACCGCGGACCTTCTCCGGAATGCGTCGCGGGGTTCCGTGGCGGTGATCGGTTCGGCCCGCGCCACCTGCGAGGAGTTGTTCCTGTTGAAAAAGCTCTGCCAGCACCTCGGCGCCCGCAGCGATTGCGTCCCACGCGAGGGCGAGGCCGACGGTCTGCTCGTCAGCGACGACCGGAACCCGAACAGCCACGGCGCCCGGTTGACAGGGGTCTGCTTCACCGAGATCGGCATCAACCTCCCCTACCTCGCCAACGACATCGAGGCGGGCAAGATTCGCACACTGCTCGTGCTGGGTGAGGACCTCACGAAACCGGAGCTCGAATTACCAACCGATCTGCTGGGCAGGCTCGAGAACCTGATCGTCGGCGACATCCTGCCCAATCCGACCGTGGACCAGGCCCACATTGTGCTTCCCGGTTGCGCGCATCTGGAGAAGCGCGGGACTTTCATCAATGTCAACGGCCGGGTGCAACGGTTCTTCAAGGCGGTGGAACCACCCGGGCAGGCCATGCCCGAAACCGGGTGGTTGGGCGGGTTGCTGGAGCGCCTCACCGGCGAAGCCCCGGCCCGCTCCGCCGAGGCTCTTTTCAACCAACTGGCGGAAGCGACCCCGGCCTTGAAGGGGCTGACGTGGGCGGCGCTGGGCGACCAGGGGGTCACCGTTGAAGTGTAGCGGGGCGAGATTCAGGCGAAGGCTGCAGGCATTGTGGCTACTTGAGACTGAACATTGAGGATTGAGCATTGAGCATTGAGCATCGGCTATTCTTCATCGCTGCCCTTCGGGCGTCTTCTTCGACGTTTGGCAGTTGCCACGGAGGAGCTGAGGATCCGGCAGAGCTGGCTGCACTCATCCTGCACCTGTCCCAGTCGCTTCCTTGTCAGCAGGTCCCCAATAACAATGAACTTCAGCCAGCCTTCCGTTTCCACCAGTTCCTTGAGGGCGATATTGATCTTGTGCGCGAAGTCCGGTCGACTCTCAGCCACCCGTCCCTCATCGTAGTTGGGCGGCGCGGCCGTACCGCACCGGATGAGTTGCCCGGCGACATGCCGGCCCGTGCGAGTGTTCGGAAGGGCGTCCACGACCTTCGCCACCCGGGCGGCGAAGTGCAAGAGCCGATCCGAGAGTTCCTGCGGGTTCATGATGAGACTGATCAAACGTATTCTTTCGGGCCGGAGCCTGCTCCAAGCGGCGGTGTGTCGGAAAGGACAAATGCTCAATGCTCAATGCTCAATCCTCCACTCCCCAACGCCCAACGCCCCACGCTCAATCTGATCGCTCCATCCGCAACCGCGCTTGTCCTGCAGACCCAATGTCCTGAGCCCTAAGGAAGACGGCACCCGCCGCATACGCAAATGGCCCCCTCCCTCCATTTCCTCCTGTTCAGCGCCCTCAAGGTTGTGATCGTCACGGTCGTGCTCCTGACCATCGTGGCCTACACGGTCTACGTGGAGCGCAAGGTGTGTGCGTTCATCCAGGATCGCATCGGGCCGAATCGCACCGGTCCGTTGGGACTGCTGCAGCCGCTGGCCGATGCGGTGAAGGCGTTCCTCAAGGAGGACTTCGTCCCGGGCCACGTCCGGCGCGCCTACTTCTGGCTGGCCCCGGCGATCGTCATGATTCCCAGCCTCGTCACCATCGCGGTGATCCCGTTCGGCTCGGTGCTCGGTCGCGAACCGATGGTCCTGGCCGACCTCAACATCGGCGTCCTGTTCACCTTCGCGGTCGTGTCCCTGGGGGTCTACGGGATCGTGCTCGCCGGTTATGCGGCCAATTCGAAGTACCCCTTCATGGGCGGCATTCGATCCAGTGCCCAGGTCATTTCCTATGAGGTTGCCATGGGATTGTCGGTGGTCCCGGTCTTCCTGCTGACCGGCAACCTCAACCTGGGAGCGCTGGTGGAATACCAGTCCGGCGGGTTGTTTGGCTGGATGATCTTCAAGCAACCGCTCGCGTTTCTGATCTTTGTCGTGGCCGCGTTCGCCGAAACCAACCGATTGCCGTTCGACATGCCCGAGGCGGAACAGGAGCTGGCGGGCGGTTACAATGTCGAATACGGTTCCATCAAGTTCGCCATGTTCTTCCTCGCCGAATACGCGAACATGGTCGCGGCCTCCGCCATGATCGTGACGTTGTTCCTCGGTGGCTGGAGCCTGCCGTTTCTCGGGCTGAACCAGCCAGCCGCCACCTGGTTCGCCGGGCTCATCCACATCGGCGTCTTCCTGGGGAAGATGTTCGCGGTGTTGCTGGTGTTCATCTGGCTGCGCTGGATGCTGCCGCGTTTCCGTTACGACCAGCTCATGGACCTGGGCTGGAAACGCTTCGTGCCGCTCGCCCTCGCCAACGTGGCCCTCACCGCCATCGTCCTCTGGTTGCAGGCTCCCTGATCCCGATCATGATCGTCAAACGCCGCAAACTCAGCTTCTTCGAACGGCTCTACCTGCCGGCCCTCGTGGCCGGTCTCTGGGTGACCGTGCGGCATTTCTTTCGTCGCAAGGTCACGATGCAATACCCGGAGGAACGCTGGGTGGTACCGCCGGGCTACCGCGGGGCGCCTTACCTGGTGCGCGACCAGGACGGCCACACCAAGTGCGTTTCCTGCCAGCTCTGCGAGTTCGTCTGCCCGCCCCGCGCCATCCGCATCGTCCCGCCGGGGCCCGATGCCCCCCCGGCCGACCGGCGCAACGCCGAGAAGATGCCGCGCGAGTTCGAGATCAACATGCTCCGCTGCATCTTCTGCGGCTTCTGCGAGGAGGTCTGTCCCGAGGAAGCGATCTTCCTGCAGCAGGACTACTCGCTCACCGGCCTGGCCCGTGGCGAGATGGTCTATGACAAGGAGAAGCTCCTCGCCCTCGGCGGCACCCACCAGGACCGGCATCTGAAGTGGACCCGCAAACGCGAGGAGGCCGCGGCACAAGAGGCGTTCCCGCCTGCAACCGCCGGCTGAGCCGTGAGCACTCAGGGCAAAGACACGGATTCCACGAATTTCCACGGATTTGAGGAGAGGAGCAGAGAGCGCAGGCTTCGGCGGCTGGGGTTGGCTTCGTGACCATGAAGGCAGTCGTCAACCAGGACATCAATGCAGTCTGCGCCAACGGCGCCGGGACTCATCAGCCCAGCGGCAACGCCCTGGGGCAAGGGCACCACAAAACCACCGTGGCCCTGAAAGGGCACAACTCCAACAGCTGTCGCCCTTTCAGGGCTGGGGTCATCCTGGGGGGCGGCGTTCCCAGGGCGTTGCCACTGGGCTGGTGAGTGTGGGCACCTTTGGTGCGACTGTGACGGGGGCAAGGGAATCCAGCCCGCCCCGTTGCAACCCGCCGTCGCGAGGGGCCCTCCTTCAATGCAGTTCAACCAATTGGACCGGCACAATGCGTGCGATGTGTTGAAAGTCCTTGTCCGTGCTCAACACGGTCCACATCCGGTTGATGGCGACAGCGGCAATCAGGAAGTCGGTGTGGGCGGCTTGGACCCCCTGGCCCAGGCACCGATTACACAGCTCGGCGGCCATTTCGTAATCCTCGGTGGTGACCTCCAAATCGGGAAATGCAGACAGGAGGTCTCGCAGGCGATCGAATTGCTCACGGTGCCGGATCCCCGAGAGAACCTCCTGCCGAACAGCTCCCAGCATGACCACCAACCCCTCTCGGATCAACTTTCGCAAGGCCTCCACAGCCGGCTCCGGGACCGCCTCTCTCCGCCGAAATGCGAGGGACCACACGGAGGTATCAACGACGACCTTCATGCCCGCCGCCGTTGCTTCCGGTAGTCGTAATCCTCGTCGTAGTCGATCGCCCCAAACAACTCCAGAATGCCCTGCTGCTTGCGACGTGCGATGTACTCTCCCAACGCCTCGGTCACCGCTGCCTTCTTGCTCCGGTGCCCGCCAAGGCTGACAGCCTCCTCCAGCAAGGATCGTTCGATATCTAGATTAGTTGCCACGCACAAGACCTCGCACAACATATTGTGCAGGTCAAGGCCGGGGTTCGGGCAAAACGGCCCAGCGTTGTCCAAGCGTCCCGGAGCCCTCCAAATCCCCGCGTCTCCGCGCCCCTGCGCGAGTCGGTTCGCCGCCACCCTCGCGATCGCCCCTACAGCTTCCCCGCCAACACCTCCAAACCCGCCTTGGACACTTTCAGATCGTCCGCGGATGGGCCGCCGCTGAACGCGGCCAGCAAATAGCCGTTCCGGCCCTTGCGAATGAGGCCGCCTTCCCAACCGGTCTCGCCGGTCATGGGCGGCCGGTCCGCATGGCCGCTGTCCTTCAACGTGACCGCCATCTCGGCCGCCTTGGTATAGGCGATGGCCAGCAGGTTCGATCCCCGGTTCTCCCCCTTCGGTTCATTGGCCACTTTGCCCACCACCACCATCTTCGACGACCAGGATTTCGTGGTGTCGCCCTCGATGAAGGCCACCAGGGCGACGCCCTGGATGTTCAATTCCCCGGCACGTTGGGTCATTGCCGCCAGGGCCTGATCGGCCGCCTGCTCGAACGTCAGCGGGGACGACACCGCAAGCACTTCAGGCTGATCGGGAGGCAGCGTGACCTGACCGAAAGCCGGCGAGCACAGCAAGAGAACCGCTGGAATGGTTGATTTCATGGCGGGAGCATAGCGGGTTGCCAAGGGTTGAAAACGGAAATCAACCGCGCCCGGCGGCCCCTCAGGCGAAACGGTTCCGTCGAATCGGGAATGACACCGATTTCACGGATTTCACGGATTTCACTGAAGCGAAAGGGAGGGATCGCCCGGGCACCCGTCAGTGACTGCGACGAGTCACCGAAGCGAGCGGTCCCCGCCCAAGTCCCCCTCGCTGCTCCTTCCTGGAATTCGTGAGAATCCGTGTAATCGGTGTCTTTTCAGTGCATTGTCACGGCTGGGACATTGCGGCGCTCACCGGCTCAGGTTCCAGTCGTCGAGCGAATAGCGGGTTGCCATGAGCTGGTCGATCGCTGCGTACGGAGCGTTCCCCGGTGGCTCCGACGCCTCCCAGACGGACCGCAGCGCGGCTTTCAACGCCGCCGCCGAACCTCCCAGGTTCATGACGAATTCGCGGTGTCCGCGTCCGCCTCGATACGCCGGTTCCCGGGACGGATGCCGCAATAGTTCGTCCATCAGGTCCAGATCCGCCGCGAGGAGGATCGCCCCATGGAAGAGGATGGCCCGGCGCAACCGCCTTTGCGCGTTGCCGGAGAACTTGCGCGGCCCGAGACAAAGGTCGGTGTCGCCCTGGCGAATCACCGGTTTCCCGATCATCCGGCCGACCGCCCGGGCCACCCGATCCAGCACGAAGGCATTGGTCTCCGGGATTCCGGCCACCTCCGGTCGCTCTGCGCGGAGCACCGTCGTGTAGTTCAACACTCCCGGCATTTGCACCACGGTCCCACCACCGCTGAGGCGCCGCAGCACGGGAATCCCGGCTGCCCGGCATCGTTCCCGCCGCACCTCCGTTGCGACGCGGTTGGCATAGCCCACCACCACCGAAACATCCCGCGGTTCCCAAACCCGGAGCACTTCCGGTCCACCCGACTCGCATTCGTTCAGCAACACCTCGTCGCAGGCGAGGTTCGCCGCGGCCGCGGTCAGGCTGAGATCGAGGTATTTCATTGTGCGGTCCGGACTGACGGCTATCTTTGGCGGGTGTCGGTCGGGGAGTCACGGCACTTCCGTTGGTCCCCGTCCAAACGCCCTCAAGGTCGCCGCCAGCCTTAGCCCGGAACCGCGGTGGACACAACCTTTTGACCGCCATGAGCAACGTAAAGTCATTTGAACACGACTGGCTGGAGACCCACGAACGGCTGATGGGTTTGACCCTGTCAGGTCAGGACGCCGATCGTGCACACCGGCTGTTGACCCGACTCCTGGAGAACCTCCGACGCGGCGGGCTGCCGGCGCCCCGCGCGATCAGCACCCCCTACGTCAACACCATTCCCGGCGGCACGGAACCCGAGATGCCCGGCGACCGCGAGATGGAGAAGCGGATCAAGAGCCTCATCCGCTGGAACGCCATGGCAATGGTGGTCAACGCCAATCGCGAGCACAGCGGTCTCGGCGGGCACATCTCCACCTACGCTTCCAGCGCCACGCTGTATGAGGTCGGGTTCAACCACTTCTTTCGGGCGCGTTGCGAGAAACACCCGGGCGACCTCGTCTACTTCCAGGGCCACGCCTCACCGGGCATCTACGCCCGGGCCTTTCTTGAGCGCCGACTGGATGAACGGCACCTCCATCACTTCCGCCAGGAACTCGCGGAAGGCGGCGGGCTGTCGTCGTATCCGCATCCCTACCTGATGCCGGATTTCTGGCAGTTCCCCACCGTCTCGATGGGGTTGGGCCCGCTGATGTCGATCTACCAGGCCCGGTTCAACCGGTACCTCAAGGCTCGCGGCTTCATCCAGGATCCGGAACCGCACGTCTGGTGCTACGTCGGCGACGGCGAAAGCGACGAACCGGAGACCCTGGGTTCGCTGACGCTGGCGTCCCGCGAGGGCCTGGACAACCTCACCTGGATCGTGAACTGCAACCTCCAGCGCCTCGACGGTCCGGTGCGCGGCAACGGCAAGATCATCCAGGAACTCGAAGCCGCTTTCCGGGGCGCCGGCTGGAACGTCATCAAGGTCATCTGGGGATCCGACTGGGATGCGTTGCTCGCCGCCGACCCGACCGGGCTGCTGGCGAAACGCATGGGCGAAGCCGTGGACGGCGATTACCAGAAGTACTCGGTGGAGCCCGGCAGCTACACCCGGAAGCATTTCTTCGGGAAATACCCGGAGTTGCTGGGCTTGGTAAACCACCTCACCGACGACCAGATCCGCAAGCTGCTCCGGGGCGGGCATGATCCGCGGAAGGTCTTTGCCGCCTACCAGGCCGCGCTGAACCACAAGGGCCAGCCCACGGTGGTCCTGGCCAAGACCATCAAGGGCTACGGCCTGGGTGAAGCCGGCGAGGGCCGCAACATCACGCATCAGCAGAAGAAGCTGAACGAACGCGAATTGCGGGAGTTCCGGTCGCGTTTCCACGTCCCCATCAAGGACGAGGAAATCGCGGAAACGCCGTTCTACCGGCCGGCCCCGGACAGTCCGGAGACGATTTACCTGCAGGGACGCCGGCAGGAACTCGGCGGTTCGCTGCCGGCGCGACAGGTGACGGCAACCCCGCTGCAGGTGCCCGGCGTCGCGGACTTGGGCGAGTTCCTTCGCGGTTCCGGCACGCTGGAGGTTTCCACGACGATGGCGTTCGTGCGCCTGCTCGGCAGCCTGCTCCGGCACAAGGGCATTGGCCGGCACATCGTCCCGATCATCCCCGATGAGGCCCGCACCTTCGGCATGGACGCCTTGTTCCGGGAGATTGGCATCTACGCTCACAAAGGGCAGCTGTATGAACCGGTCGACAGCGGTTCCCTGCTCTACTATCACGAGACCAAGGACGGCCAGATCCTCGAGGAAGGCATCACCGAGGCGGGCGCGATGTCCTCCTTCATCGCCGCCGGCACCGCCTACGCCACCCACGGGGTCAACATGATCCCGTTCTACACCTACTACTCGATGTTCGGTTTCCAGCGCGTGGGCGATCTCATGTGGCTGGCGGGCGACATCCGCGCCAAGGGCTTTCTGCTCGGCGCGACCTCCGGACGCACCTCCCTCAACGGCGAGGGACTCCAGCATCAGGACGGCCACAGCCTGCTCGCCGCCAGCACCATTCCGACGTTGATGGCGTATGATCCGTCGTTCGCCTACGAGGTCGCGGTGATCGTGGCCGACGGCCTGAAGCGGATGTACCAGGACGGCGAGGATCTCTTCTATTACCTCTGCCTTTACAACGACAATTACCTGATGCCCCCGATGCCCGAAGGCGTGGAACAGGGCATCCTCGACGGGCTCTATCGCTTCAAGTCCGGTCCCGCCGATCTCCCGCACAAGGCCCACCTGTTCGGCAGCGGCCCGATCATCAACGAGGCGCTGCGGGCGCAAACGATCCTCTCCGAGCGTTACGGGGTCTCGGCAGACGTGTGGAGCGCCACCAGTTACAAGCGGCTGCGCAACGACGCCCTGAAAGCCCGCCGCTGGAACATGCTGCACCCCGAGGAAACGGCGCGAAAACCGCTGGTGCAACAGAAGCTCGAAGGCGAACAAGGTCCATTCATCGCCGTGTCCGACAACATCAAGGCCGTCCCTGACATGATTGCGCCGTGGGTGCCCGGCGGATTGACCACACTGGGCACGGACGGTTTCGGTCGCAGCGACACCCGCCCCAACCTCCGCCGTTTCTTCGAGGTGGACGCGGAATCCACGGTGGTGGCCACCCTCCACGCCCTGGCCGAACGCGGCACCCTCGAACGCTCTGTGGCAGCTCAGGCGATCAAGGATCTCGGCGTGAATCCGGAAAAGGCCGCGCCAGAACTGGTGTAGCGCAGATATCTGCGCTACGACTTCCCGGTCGCTGGCGTTGGGTGGCACGCCGGTACGGTGTTGCGGACAGGATGGCGCGGGGTGATCCGGACGCTTGCCGATCGGATATCGGCGCTACCGGTTCAGGACCACGAACTTCACGCCGTGGGCGGGGAGGGTTAGCGATTCGATGCCTTCGTGGAGCGGTTCCTCCAGGACGTCCACTTCATCGGCGCGTTGGATGTCCGCGATGCACCTCAGGTCGGCTTGAGTGAGGGTGACCACTTTGCCCTCGACTTCGCGCAGGTGCAGAAACACCCCGTGGCCGTTTCGCGCGGGACGCGATTCCACGACGAGCACGTTCGGCGCGGCCAATGACAGGGTACTGAGGCGGCGAGGTCGCGAGGGGGACTGGGTCCCGGGCAGGAAGACGCGGGTCACCAGCGGCACGCGCGAACCCCAGCCGAACCGGGTCGCCACAGCGGGACTGAGATCTCCGGTGCTGGTCAGATAGTAGTGCCAGCGGAAGTCGCCCTCCTGTTCGGTGCGGAAGTTGGTGAACCAGTAGTTGTTCATCACCCACGAATAGACATGGGGCTTGTCCACCTTCGTGACTGGCTGCCACTTGCCCAGGTTGAAGTCGCCCAGTTGCACCAGCGGTGCCTGGTCGCTGCCGAGAATGATCTGCCCGTCCGAACGGCGCACTGAGAGAAAGCTCTGCAGCGTCTGCCAGTCCGAGGAAGATCCAGGGATCTGGTCGTCCCCGGGTACCACCAGACCCCCCTGCGCTTCGTAGAGCATCTGACTCTCCGGAGCACGGAACGGCAGGGCGACGTACACGGCCTCAGGCGTTTTCACCGGCAGCTTGCGCAGGGTGTAGTGCAGTTCGATTCGCTTCTCCGGCTCGTACAGCCGGATTTCGGTTTCCACCCCGCGGCCTTCGTCGCAACCATCGAGGTCCGCCTTCACAATCAGGCTTCGCCAGATCGGCCCGACGGCACCGCGCTTCACTTGGACCTTGCGAACGGACGTGCGTTTGAACACGTCGGGCTTCATGTCGCGATTGCCGGGCATCGTCTCGTAAATGCACTGGCCAAGCCCCCAATCCGAGGTCGGATCCACCAGTGCTTCGCCGGTGATCCGGTCGATCAGGCTGGCGATGGCACCGCGTTCCGGATCGACGGTCAACCGGTAGAACCGGTTCTCCAGCGTCAAAGCCTCCCCTTCCGCCTTGGGTTCTTCACGCGGCAGATCGCCGGTCTCCACACGCAGCATCTTGTAGCCGAGGGCCGGCACATCCTTCACCCAAAGCGCCCAGTAAGTGCCTTCCGAGCGACGTTCCATCGGTTGCGCGAGCACGACGTCATCGCCATCGAGAATCCGAAACTCACGATCCGCCGGCAGGATTTCGTGATCAATGAACACCCGCACCAATCCCGACCGCGTCCAGTTGAGGGTGTTGAACACAGCGAGGGACGGCACGTCCGCCCGGGGCAGAAAATCCTGCACCAAGCCCATGGCCTCCTCGCGCAGCAGGTTCGAGTCCTTCACCGCGCTCCAGACGTAGGACATCTTTTCGCCCCACTGTACCTGGGCGTTTTCGGCGAGGGGATCGCTGATGCTTTCGGCCGCGCCGAATGTGTGCTCCTCATAGAACAGGAGGTCGTTCTGGATGTCCGCGGCGCGGGCCAGGGTTTCAGGATGGACCTCCGCGCCCAGCAGCGAGGCCATCGCCAGCAGGCCCTGGTTGATCTGGGTCGCGGTTTCGGTTTCCCGAGCGGCTGCCGTCTCGCGCGCCGCCGACCCGAAACCGTCGGTCCACCAGTCGGGCCAGGCCTGGCGATGCACCGGCAGTTTCGCGCCCTGCTCACGCTCCACCCAGGAGAGAAACTCCTGCGCCGTCGAAAGCCGCAACCGCGGCGAGGCAAACTCCTCGTTCCACGCCTGCACCACCTCGCACGCGGCCGTCGAAGGGGGCGAGTTGTCGGTGAAGTAGCCGGAGAACTGCACGCCGATCCGGTCGAACGGGTAGTCCCGTCGCTGCAGGGACAGAAGGTAGTCCTCGACGCTGGACTGGACCTTCGCCCGGTCGCCTTTCTCGAGCCCCCAGAAATTCGCGGTCATGTAGTGGTCGCTGCGATACGCCAGAACGCGACGCCCGGAGGGGGATTCCCACCAGAACGGGGTGGGCCGGTCGAACGGCAGGATCGAGCGGGTGCGGTTGATGCCCATCGTGAGGTAGCGGATGCCCAGGTCGGGCAGGTAATCGGCAAGACACCAACCCGCACCGTTGACGTCGTTTTGCATGGCGGTCCGAACGGGGATGCCGAATTCCTCCTTGATGGTCCGCACCGGTTCCAGCAAGGCCGCCAGCGAGCTTTCCGAGGCGATCTCCGACATGTTCAACATGAGGCCGCAAAGCTCGATGCGCCCCTCGCGCACGCGCCGTTTCAAACGCTGGATCTGGTCGGCAGGCCGGCCCTTCAGATACTCGCGGACCGCCCAGGAGGTTTCGCAGGTCCAGCGAAAGCGGGCGTCGTCCGGCAACGCGTCAGTCAGGTCACAGTAGTCGAGCGCATAATCGATGTAGCGCAG
Source organism: Verrucomicrobiales bacterium (assembly GCA_024233215.1). Classification (GTDB taxonomy): domain Bacteria; phylum Verrucomicrobiota; class Verrucomicrobiia; order Limisphaerales; family J093; genus J093. Next base: position 588,252 of record JACKPW010000001.1, read on the forward strand.
GTGCTCGGGGAGAATCTCCGTCTGGGGTCGCGTGTAGCCAATGTCCGTGTGCGTGTGTTGCGTGAGGTAGACGGTCCAACGCCGCGGCGGTTCGACGGTAAACGGGCCGAAGTCACGAGTCGCCCCGCCGGCTTCAAGAGTGATTCTGACCGGCGTGGTCTTCGAGATCGCCGCCACGTGGACGCCCACGGTTTCGCGGCCTTCGTGGAGCGTGGTGTTCTGGAGGACGATCGCTGGCCAGCCGTCGCCTGTCACCCGAAGGGTCCCGTTCTCCAGGCCATCGCTGTCGATGGTGACGTTGAGGATGCCCTGCTCGCCCGTGGCGGTTCGGGGAACAAGGGGCGAGGCCACCACTTCGACGCCGCGAATCGATTGGAGGGGATCGGCCGCGGCAGCCAGGGAGGGGCAGAGGCTGCCTGCCGGCGCCAGGCAAAGCGCGAGGAGAATCCCGGGCGCCGCGGAACGGACAAGACGACTCGAAACCGACGGGACACAAGAGGCGGTGGTCATGGCGAAATGCTGGGCCACTCCGGCGCGCCAGGCAAGCCGCAACCCACCCCGGGAGCGCGGACAGCCTTGTCCGCGCGTGACAACAGACTGGCCTCCGCTCAACCCAACTGCTTGCCGCAACCTCCTGACACCGGCGAGCCCCAGCTCGCCGCTACGGGCCGGGCTGGCAGGAAGGCAGCCGGCATGGCATAGGCCCATCGGCACGAAACCGCGAGGCGCTCCGGCGGCGCCGATCACGGCAGGCCGGGTTCCGACGCCTTCCCCTTCTCGGGCGGATGGAGGACCAGGCGGCGGACCTCGTTGGGATTCCAGCGAACGTCAGTCGGCCCAAGCCCGGGCCAGCGCGCCTGGACCTGGTCGAGAATGGCCAGCGTCAACACCGCGCACCCTGCCGGACTGGGATGGAGCCGGTCGTCCTGGAGCAGCGAGGGGACCGCCTCCGCGGGTTGCGTGAAGCCGTGGACGGTGAGGGGACGCTTGGCGAGCACATCCGCCATGAACCGGGCCAGGGGCAGGACGACCACATCCGGCCGATCCGCGGCCCAGGCGGTGATCCGTTGATTCGCCTGTTTCATCACCTCGTGGCTGGGCACCTGTTCCACGCGCAACAAGCTGTTCGTGGCCACGGATGCGTCTGGAATGTCACCGATGACCAGGGGGCGATGAAGGGAGTCCAACAACTCGAGCCCCGTCTCGAGCTTGGCGAGCCGGGCGTCCTCGCTCTCGGATTTGCCGTAGACATACCAGAAGAGAAAATCGATCCCGACGACCAGGGTGGCCCGGGCTTGAATCGCGGCCTCGATCTGCGCCTTGCCCTGGACCTCCGGCTGCATAAAGAAGAACGGGCTGGCCTGGTTTTGGATGGGATCGTGAGGACTCGGGAGGGCGGCATCGAAATACCGGTGGAGACGGAACATCGGCGTCAGTTTGCCACCCAGAGGTTCCGACTCGGTGAAGCCGGCCGAAACGCTCGCCCCCACGAGCACGATGCGCTGCCAGGGCTTCGCGTCCTTGGTGTCGGCAACGGTCGGCGAGACAACGGTCGGCACACCGGTCTCCCCGGCGGTTCCGGGCTCCGATCCGATCCAAATCGCCAGAGCCAGGACCCCGGCCAGGATCGCCGGGCGGGTTCCCTGGTCGAAACGCGGGTGACGCGCCGTGGCGGGCCCCGCTTTCGAAAGGGCTGACCGCCCCTTGGAGACAACGTTCAGTGAATGCATCGGAGTCAGTGAAGCAGACTACTGCATCAGCGTTCAACCATCGCGTTCATCACACGCGAACAGGGCCATTGACAAAGGCGTCGCGTGGAACCCAGGTCCCGAGTCCCTGCTGCGTGCGATTCGTTCCAGCACATTGCACATTGCACATTGGGCATTGAGCATTTGTCGTTGTTCATCGCTGCCGTTGGAGCTGCTTTTCGCCCTTTGGAGGTTCCTACGGACGAAATGAGGCTGATCGAAGTTGTCCCTTGGAAAGCAGCAGACCTGCCAAGCCGCATTGCCAGCCGGATCGGAGCCACGCTGGATAGAAAATGGCAAATGCCCAATGCTCAATGCTCAATCCTCAATGCTCCGTGGCAACAGAACGAATGCACTTCGTCCGAGCCCCACCTCACTGCTGGGTCTCGATCAGCAGCACCCAGTCACCCCGGCCGGGCGGGGTGAATCGCTGGATCCCCCCGGGAGCAACCTCGCCGGCATCCGGGTTGAAACGACCGCGGACGGGATCGAACCAGCGCCTGACCAGAGGCTCCGGGAAGTCGGACAGGTTGACCTCGAGCGAATCCGGCGTCGGGAGGTAGGCCACTGCCAGATCCCCCTCGCGGGTTCGGGCGACGGCGGGTCGGCGGGTAATGTCCTCCGCTGGATTGAGGATCAAATCCGGGGCAGGCTCCAGCCGCCACCATTCCACACCGGCCAGGAAATCGTGGAGGTACTGCATCTGAAAAGCGCTGTCCCACTGGAGCGCCTTCTGCCAGTAATCGTACTTCTCCGGATCGGTCACCCATTTCCAGAGCGCACCGTTGCCTTGAGGCACTTTGGGCGGCGTGTCGCCGGCGCCGTAGGTGTAGCCGCAGGCACCGGACAGCCACGTCCGCCATCCCAACCCCCGAGCATCGACCGCCCGCCAGCCATCGTTCCCCCGGGCGTCGTACATGGCTTCCAGGTTGACCACCGGCTTGTGCGGTTCGTGCTGGTAGAGGTGAAGAGTCCATTCCAGCGCATGATGCGCACACCAGTCGAGATGACCGCCGTTGTGGCCCGTCTGCAGTCCCGCAATGTCCAGATACGGCTCGTCGTAGTACTGATCCGAGAAAGTCGGCGTCGGCTGGTTCCACGGCGTCCCCGGATGCTGCGTGATCAAGTGAACCGTCGTGGCGTCCCGAATGGCCCGCCCCACCTCGTTGCCCAGCGGCATGAACTTGCTGTCAAAACTGGGCGAGAAGACCACGAAGTTGCCAAACAACCGGGCGACGATGTGCTTCGCAAACCGGCAGGCTGCGGCACTCTCCGGATAACGGCTCACCGGCTCCATCAACCCGACCAACATGACCACGAACCCCTGTTCGTTGGCGCGCTGGATCTTTCGCTCGAACGACTGCCAGTAGCGTGGATTCCACTGTGAACACGACGGGTCAAGGAACGGCGGCTGCCCCTGACGATCGGTCTCTCCGGCCCATGCCGGCGCGGGGGCCACTTGGATCACGGTGAAGTGCTTTTCGCGGCGATCCGCCAGGTAGGCGTCCCATTCCTCGTCGCTGGCACGCAGAGGCGCCGCCCAAGCCGTGTCACCCAACCACAGGAACGGCGTCCCGTCCGCGAACGTCAGATGGCGTCGATTGTCACTGACCTTAAGAAAACCCCTGCGGTAAAGCGGGTTGTTCCCCGAATAATTGCATACCTCCACAACCCCGCTTTGACGGTGCAGACCGGCGTTGGCGGCATCGGAACACTCCGTCTCCCAGCGCCACGCACCCGGCACCGGAAAGGCACAGCGGATTCGGAACGTGTCCCCGCCGTCCCAGAAGCCGTAAGTGCGGAGCGGTTGCCCATCAGGCCCCGTGCAGGTCACCCGCAGCGTGACGTCGGCGTAAGGGTTCTCGTAGGGACGCTGACTCGTCAGGACCTGCTCCCAACGCTGCCAGGTGCCCGATGTGACAGGTGACGCCGCGTCCGCCCGCCCCGGGTTGGGCACTGGGTTCACCGGCACGGCCATGCCGTCGCCTGCGAAGGTGAGGGCCAGACAGAGCCGCCACATCGAGGACTGCATGTTCTTCATTTTCATCGTGATCTTCCTCCTGCTGCTGATCCCAATCTCAGTGGCCTGTTCAACGCCTCCTGGTCCGGGCTGGCTGTGCGTTCCCATCACTCGGATCCCGCCCCGTCACGAACCGGTGTCAACATCCCAATCCGCCACTGGAACTGGCCATAACCTCGACCCGTCTTGTCCTTCTCCCACATCCCCTGAAAGACGAACCGCAGGTGGTTCGGATCGACGGTGAGTGTCTCGTCGCAGCCATCCCGCACCAGTTCGCCGTGGCTGATGTTGTCCGTCCACGGCTCAACCCGGGAGCCCGGACGGATGTTCGCGTAACCGGCAAAGGGATGTTCGGCAGTATCCGCCAGCGGGCGCCACTCACCGTCGAGCTGGTCGGCCACGTACGCCTTGTAGAACCGCCGGCCATTCTCCTCGATAATCGTCAGGTACTGGTCCATTCCCTTGAGGCGGTAGGTGTGGCTGGCCTCAAAAACCCTCGCTTGCAGGGCCAGTTCGCAGTGGTCGAACCCGGACGGGAAGTCCTCCAGGCGAGTCCAAAGACGCCACATCTTGCCGTTCAGACTAGTAAAGAACAGGTAGGCCCGTTGCTCGTCACAGATGATCCAGTAATCGAGCCCGCCCACCGCGCGCGGATCGGATTTCCCACCATCAAGGATCGGCCGCGCCCGGGTCCAACTGGCCGGATCGTTGATGTCGCTGGTGGTGGAATACGCCACCCACATCTTGTCCGTGCCCGGCACCCCCATCTGGTACACGAGGTACCACTTCTGATGCGGCCGGAAGTGGAAGACCTGCGGCGCGCAGTAGTACTCGCTGTCGCTGATCTCGAGCAGGGTTCGCTTCGAGGCATTAGCTTCATCCCAACTTCGGAACGTGCAGTACTCGATGGCGGATTTGCCGGGCAGCTTGACCGTCATGAAGACATGCCACCACCCGTCGTGAAAGACGATGCTGGGATCCTTCTGGGCGTGGCTCGGGTTGACCTCGCGCCGTGCAGGCGCAATCAGCGGCCGGCTGTATTCCCAGAGTTCGGGGAGTTGGAACGAGGCCGCCTGTTTCTGGGCATTTGCCATTCCAAACAGACCCGCGCCCAGACAACAGAAGAGAATCAGGCTGCGAATAGGGCTGCGCATGGATTGGATTGTCCCACCTCACCCGAGCCTGTCCACCGGGAATTGACGGAGATGGGGAGCGCAGCCGGCCCGGCTGCTCCAGTCGGCGGCTCGCCGACTGGTCCGCGGAGAGAGTCAACCTTACCGAACAGTGACTTCAGGCCCCTTCGAAGGTCGCCGGCGGGCCGCCGGCCACGGCACGCGAGCCGCGTGCGGTCCCCTTTCAGACTGAATCGTTGCGGCTAATCCAGCGTGCGCCGGAACCGTTTCAGTCCCACCATCAAGACCCCAACGGCGAACAACGCGATGGGCCAGACTTCCGGGGCGATCTCGCGCGGGCCGTTTCCCTTGAGCAGGATGCCGCGGACGATCCGCAGGAAATGGGTCAGGGGCAGGATCTCTCCAAGGTGTTGGGCCCAGACCGGCATGCCCCGGAACGGGAACATGAAGCCGGAAAGCAGGATCGACGGCAGGAAGAAGAAGAACCCCATCTGCATCGCCTGAAGCTGGTTGCGGGCGATGGTCGAGAACGTGATGCCGATGGCGAGGTTCGCGATGATGAAGACGATCATCACGACCATCAACAGCGGCACACTTCCCGCCACGGGCACCTGGAAGATGAACCGTGCCGCCGCCAGGATGAGGGAAGCCTGGATGTAGCCGACGAGGATGTAGGGAATGATCTTCCCGAGCGTGACCTCAAGCGGACGCACCGGTGTGCTGAGCAGGTTTTCCATGGTCCCCCGCTCGCTCTCCCGGGTGATCGCCAGCGCCGTGATGAGCACCATCGTCATGGTCAGCACCACCCCCATGAGGCCGGGAACAATGTTGTACTGGCTGATCCGCTCGGGATTGTAGGAGGCATGAATGATGAGGCGGGCGGCCCCCACCCGACTCCGCAACCACTCATTCGGCCCCCGGAGTTCCCGATCCAGCGTCCGGCGCAGGAGGTCGTTGAGAATGCCCAGGGCACTGCTGGTCGCCGCCGGATCGGTGGCATCCGCCAACATCAACAACTCCGGCCTCTCCCCCCGCAGCAACCGCCGCGCGAAATCGACGGGTATCTGCAACACGAACTGAGCCTCGCCCAGCCGAATGCGGTCCCGGGCCTCCTCCTCGGACGTCAGCACGCTGGTGAGTTGGAAATAGTCACTCCGCTTCATCGCCTCGATGAGGCTGCGCGAGAAAACGCTGTGATCCTGCACCAGCACCGCGGTGGGCAGGTGTTTGGGGTCGGAGTTGATCGCGAATCCGAAGAGCACCAACTGCAACAGGGGAATGCCCAACACCATCGCGAACGTCAGACGGTCCCGTCGCATCTGGATGAACTCCTTGGCGACAATCGCGGCGAAGCGCGTGATGGAGAAGCCGAACCTCACTTGAAATTGTCCTCCGCCCGCCGCATCAGGCTGATGAACACATCCTCCAGGTCCGAGGGGATGGGTTCCCAGGTCTGATCGGGACCGAGCACATCGCGGAACACCGCCTCCATCGCCGACCGATCATGGCCGCTCACGTGCAGGCTGCGACCAAACGCCACGGCCTGGGTGATCGCGGGCGCACTTCGCAGCCGCTCCGCCGCGGCCGATTGGCGCGCCCCCGCAATCCGGTAGGTCACCAGGGCGGCATTCGCGACCACCTCCTGCACCGTGCCCTGAGCCATCAACCGCCCGTACGCGATGTACGCCAACCGGTGGCACCGCTCCGCCTCGTCCATGTAGTGCGTCGTGATGAGCACGGTCAACCCCTCGTCGGCCAGGCGATGGATCTCCTCCCAGAAATCGCGGCGCGCCTTCGGGTCCACGCCCGCCGTCGGTTCGTCCAGCAACAGGAGCTTCGGTTGGTGCAGCAGGCTGGCGGCCAGGGCCAGACGTTGTTTCCAGCCCCCCGAAAGTTGTCCGGCCAGTTGCTTGCGACGCGCACTCAGGCCGAGTCGATCCAACGCCGCGTCCACGGCCCGGCGTCGCTGCGGGATCCCGTAGACCCGGGCCACGAAATCCAGGTTCTCGTGAATGCTGAGATCCTCGTAATAACTGAACCGCTGCGTCATGTAGCCGACGTGCCGCTTGATCTCCGCGGCCTGCCGGCGGATGTCGAGACCGAGACAGGTCCCCTCCCCTTCATCGGGCGTCAGCAATCCGCAGAGCATGCGCAGGAACGTCGTCTTCCCGGAACCATTCGGTCCGAGGAAACCGTAGATCTCGCCGGGTTGCACCCGCATGGCGATGCGGTTCACGGCGATCTTCGACCCGAAGGACTTGGTCACGTCCCGGACGTCGATGATGGGCTTGGGATCGGCGGCCTCCACAGGCTGTGGCTCGGTTCGGTTCAATTCACTTCAATTCACTTCAGTCCAGGAACACGTCCAACGGCTGGCCCGGGCGGAGTTGGGACAACACCGCGGCGTCCGGCACGGCTTCGAGCATGAACACCAGTTTGGCCCGGGACTGCTTGCTGTAGATCACGGGCGGGGTGAATTCCGCCTCGGAAGAGATGTAGGACACCCGGGCGGTGAACGGCTGCTCCAGGCCGTCCAGTCGCACTTGGACCGCGCGGCCCATCTCGATGCCGGGCAGGCGTGCTTGCGGCACGTAGAACCGGATCTTGAGGTTTTCCGGGGGAAGCAGCGAAACCACGGGCCGTCCGGAGGCAACGAACTCCCCCGGTCGATAGATCGTATCCTGCACCTGACCGGCCGCCGGAGCCAGGACCTTCTTCTGGCTCAACTGCCAGGCCGCCTGCCCGACCTTTGCCTGCAGTGCCTCCACCTCGTTCTTCGCCGCCGCGATGGCATCGGACCTCGCGCCCAACCGGGCGGTCTCCAACTCCGCTTCCACGCCCTGCACCTCGGCCTGCTTGACGGCAAGATCGGCGGTCGAGCGATCCAGTTCCTCGCGCGAGATGGCATCGGTGTTGCCCGCGTCGAAGAGGCCCTGGCGGCGTTGGTGTTCGCTTTGCGCCAGGTCCCGGGCCGCCCGGGCTTTGGCAAGTCGCGCCTCGATGGCGGCAACCTCCGACGGCCGGCTGCCCTTGGATAAATCCGCCAGTCGGGCCCGGGCCAAAGCCAGCCGCTCGTCCGCCTCCTGTTTTTGCAGCCCTTCCGGGTTGGGATCGAGTTCGAAGAGCAGGTCCCCCGCGGCCACGGTCTGCCCGCGGGCCACGGCCAGGTGGGTCAGGGTGCCGGCAACCGGCGAGGCGACATAGACGAACTCGCCTTCAACATAACCCTGCACCTCCCCGCGGGACGACTCCCGGCAACCGGTCAGCATGACCCCTGTCACAACCAGGAGCAGACCGGAGAAGAGTGATCGAATCTTCATGTCAATGGTCCTCGTTCGGCGACCCGACCGGCTCGGCAGGGCCCTCTGCGGCGACGGCAGCGAGTGCCTCGGCGGTCTGCCATCCGCCCCCCAACGCCTTGTGCAAACCCACGAGTTGGTTCAGCACCACCATCTCCTGATCCACCAGACCCAATCGCGCGTCGAGCCAGACGGCCCGGGCCTCCAGGACATCCAGTTTCCCGGCAAGGCCGCTTTGCTCACGCGACGTGCGGGCCTCCAGATCCCGCTCCAGGCTCTCGCTGGCGGCCTCAAGGTGGCAGAGGGCGACGGCGGCCCGACCATAACGGCTGAGAGCGGTCTCCACTTCCTGCAGCACCCGGTTCACCGTGGCCTCGTATTCGATGAACACCTGCGCGCGTTGTGCCCGGGCCGCCTCGAGTTGGGCTTGATTCCGTCCTCCGGCGAACAGCTTCCATTGCACGCTGGGACCAAATGTCCATGCCGAACTGGCGCCACTGAAGAGATCCGTGAAATCGCCGCTCTGCAGATTCGGCGAACCGGTCAGGAAGAAGCGCGGAAAGAAATCGGCCTTCGCCACCCCGATATCCGCCGTGGCCGCCGCGAGCTGGCGCTCGACACTCAACAGGTCCGGACGGCGAAGCAGCAGTTCGGAGGGTAATCCCACCGGCACGCGCCCCTGCACGGCGGGCAACGCTGCGGGCTCTTCCAGCCCCGCCACCGGATCGGCCGGCCGCCGGCCCATGAGCACCGCCAACCGGTAGCGGGCGGCTTCGATCTCCGCCTGCAGCGTGGGCACCATCGCCCCGCGCTGCTCCACCTGCGCCTCGCTCTGCCGGACCCGACTGCCCGGCAACAAACCAGCCTGTTGCTTCAACTGCAGGATGCGGGTGCGCGCTCCCCCGGTCGCCACCCCATCCTGCACCAATCCCAGCCGCTGCTGATTCCCGCGCAGTTCGAAATAGGTTCGGGCGACTTCGGCCGCCACCGACAACATCAGGGCCCGGCGACGAAACTGCTCCCCCTCAATCCGTGCCACCGCGCCTTCAACCCGCCGTTGGGTCCCGCCAAACACATCCAGTTCCCACGTGACGTCAAACCCGGCATTCCAGTACTCCACATCGCGCGGGAAGAAACCGGCCCGCACGGCATCCTGAAACCGCGGGTTGTTCTCGCTCAACCGATCGAGGGTGTAGGACACCCGACCATCCACCCGGGGGTAGAAGCGACTGGAATCCATCCGTCGCATGGCCCGGGCGATGCGGACGCGCTCGACGGAGGCCCGCAAGTCGTGATTCGCCCGCAGCGCCTCCTCCACACAGCTCGTGAGCACCGGGTCCGAGAAGGTCCGCCACCAGGCATCCTCGGGTAACCCGCCGGGATCCCCCGCGCCCCCGCCATTCCTGAAAGCCGGAGGCGGTTGTGCCTCCGGCGTCACGTAGTCCGGCCCCACCCGACAACCAACCAGCAGACCCGGCAGGAGCAGACCGGCGATGAGAGTCGCGATTCGCATCGAGGGCAAAACCGGCGGTGGCGCAGCTCAGCCCGACCGTTCCGTGCCAGCCGATGGCAGCGGCACGAGGGTTCGTTGCCGTTGTTCAAACCGCACCGTTTCCCCATATCCCACGGATCGGGCCAACTCCAGCGCCGCGGCAAAATCCGCTCCCACCTCCTCCGGGGCATGGGCGTCCGATCCGAACGTGATGGCCACACCTTCCTCATGCGCCAAGCGGAGGATGGACGGCGCCGGGTAGATCTCCCGGCACTCCTTTCGCAGCCCGGCAGTGTTCAATTCGATGGCCACCCCCTGCTCCGCCGCGGTCCTGAGGAAGGGCTGGAACAGCGGGGTCGGGTCGCGGTCCGGCCGGTGTCCGAATTTCTTGCAGAGATCACAATGGCCGATGATCTCGAACAGGCCGCTGGCCGCCGCCTGTCGCAGCAGGTCGGTGTAGGTCGACCACACCTCCCAGCGATCACAGGCATCCCAGCGGGCCAGTTTCTTGGGATTGTCGATGTCCCACTCCCGGTTGAGATAGTGCACTGAGCCGATGAAGTAATCCCAGGGATGCCGGCCCGCCAACTCCCGCACCCAGTCCTCGCAGCCGGGCAGGAAGTCCACCTCCAACGCGAGGAGAATGCGCAATTGCGGCTGCTGACGCCGGGCCCGCCCCACCGCTTCGACATAGGCGTCCAACTGGTCAAGCCGCATCCGCCAGTCATCGAAATCGTCGTCCGGCATGGGGTTGTGATCCGAGAAGCCGATCTCGGTCAGGCCCAGGGCCACCGCCCGGGCGGCGTATTCGATGGGTTCACCGCTCGCGTGGCGGCACAGCGGCGTGTGCATGTGGTAATCCGACGGAAGCGTCATGCGCGGCTTTCTAGCCAGTCGGGCAGGCCTCGGCAAGGGCCATTTCCACCGGCCCACGCCTCCCCGCCGTGACTTTCGCCGCACACCGGACTCGTCGCAGCAGTTCTCATTATGGGGTTCTGGATGGAGGGTGGAGGGCACGGCAGGTGAGGGATAGGGTGCCCGTTACCCGGCTGTGACAGTTGTCACACAATCGTAACTTGTACCTCGGTGGTACTTCCGGCATTCCTTGGCGCCATGAATGCGCGCCTCTTCGATTCCTTCATCGAACGGCTGCGCGCTATTGCCGAGGAACTCCCCGACCGCCGCACCGGCTCCAACACCCAGTACTCCATGGCCGACATCCTCCTGGCGGCCTTCGCGGTCTTCTTCACCCAGTCCCCCTCTTTCCTCGCGTTCCAAGAGGCCATGGAGCAAGCCCACGGGCGCAACAATCTCCGCTCCCTCTTCCAGGTCGGCCGCATCCCCACCGCCAACCACATCCGCCACATCCTCGACCCGGTCCGCCCTGAGGAACTCTTCGGCTTCTTCGATGATCTGCTCCAGGCCTTTGAACAAACCGGCCTGCCCCAGACCATGCGGGCGGTGGAAAACTCCCGGCTCATCGCTTTGGACGGTACCTGGTACTTCTCCTCCCAGTCCCAGAACATCCACTGCCGCAACTGCTCTTGCATTGAGCACAAGAACGGCAAAAGCACCCATTTCCACAGCGCCATCACCCCGGTCATCGTCAGCCCCGGTCATTCGCAGGTGATCTCCTTGCGCCCGGAGTTCATCGTCCCCCAGGACGGGCACGACAAACAGGACTGTGAGATCGCCGCGGCCAAGCGCTGGCTCAAGGCCAACGCCGGCCGTTATGGCACCGGCAACGACACCCTGCTGGGCGACGACATCTACGCCCATCAGCCCTTCTGTCGCCAGGCGAGGCTCCACGACTTCCACTTCATCTTCACCTGCCTGCCAAGTTCCCACACTTACCTGGCTTCCTGGGTGGAGGGCCTGGCCCAAACCGGCGAACTCGCCACCTTGAAGCTCCGGGTCAAAGGCAAAGGCAACCGTTGGGAGCACCACCAGTATCGCTGGGCCAATGGCGTGCCCTTGGTCGACTCGGACGACGCCCTCAAGGTCAACTGGTGCGAACTGACCATTACCGACGGGGAGGGAGCAGAGCTTTACCACAACAGCTTCATCACTGACTGGCCTGTCAGGGCCGACAACGTGGCGGGATTGGTGGCGGCCGGCCGGGCGCGCTGGAAGATCGAGAACGAGAACAACAACGTCCTCAAGAACCGGGGCTATCACCTGGAGCACAACTTCGGCCACGGCGAGGCGCACCTCAGCTCGGTGCTGCTGGCGCTCAACCTGCTGGCTTTCGCGCTGCACACGCTCTTGGGACTGGGCGATGAGAGCTATCGGTTGATCCGGTCCACGGTGAGGCGGCGCCAGAGGTTCTTTCAGCACCTGGAGGCCCTGACCACCTACCTGTATTTCGCCAACTGGGCGGCCTTGATGGATTTCATGATGCGGGGGCTCGAAATCGGCCCCTACGCCCTTCCAAAACGCTGAGACTGCCACAGCGAAGGAAAACACGCCCGGCTCGCGTGGGGGCGGTGCATGTACGAAACCCGGTCTCCCGACTTCCTCCACCTCCTGCGACCGCCTGCAAACCCCTCACACCTTCACGCCTCCTCAGTCAGTCTCCCCTATACCTCTTCCCATAATGAGAACTGCTGGACTCGTCGCTTGACATGTGGCGGCACGAACACCGATGGTGCGACAGACACACAGTACCAAAGCAACCATGAAACGCAACGCATTCACCTTGATCGAACTGCTGGTGGTGATCGCGATCATCGCCATTCTCGCCGGAATGCTCCTGCCGGCGCTGGCGAAGGCAAAAGACAAGGGACAGATGGCGGTGTGCCGCAGCAACCTCAAGCAGCTCAGTCTCGCCATGATCAACTCCGGCAAGGCGGTCGTCAGCATGCCCGACGGCCACGCCGAATCCAAGTCGCCGAGCTACGCGTTGGTTCGCAGCCACTTCGACCCAATGTTCCAGGCTCCGGTTCCACCCGGAACGGGTCGTGACACCCGGTGCTGCACCGGGCCTGCGGTGTTCCGAGCCAACAGCCCTCACGAGGGGATGGGGGCTGGAGTCGTCACTTGACACTCACCGCAATCGCAACCCAAGATGCCGGCAACACATCTGAAGCAACCATCAACCATGAAACGCAACGCATTCACCCTGATCGAACTGCTGGTGGTGATCGCGATCATCGCCATCCTTGCCGGGATGCTCCTACCGGCGCTGTCCAAGGCGAAGGACAAGGGACAGATGGCGGTCTGCCGCAGCAACCTCAAGCAACTCAGCCTCGCCATGATCATGTACACCGGCGACTTTGAGGACACCTTCCCTGGCACAGCTTCCCAGAACTCCTATGCGCCCATGGTGGAGGATTGGATTTTCTGGAACCTGATCCCGCGCCAGGGAAATGACACCACCAAGCCGCCCAGCTATTACACCAACGTGGAGCATAGTGCCATCGCGCCCTATATCGGGCAGTTCAATCCGAACCTGTTCCGCTGTCCGGGGGACCGCGACGTGATCAAGCGCGAGCAGGAATGGTTGAAGTCGCACACGACCTACGGCGGGAGCAAGGACAACGGGTACCTCTACAGCTACACTCTGCTCAGCCACACCTCGGGCTCCCAGAACCGCGGCATGGCCTCGCTCTACGGTGTGGGGGCTCCGCCGCTGCATTTCAAGATGAACGCGGTTCGTCAGCCCACACAGAAGCTCATGCTCGTCGAGGAACTGGGCTACAAGGTGAACCTCCTCGCGCCGGGTCCGGTTACCGGATCCCAGATCGGCGCGGACGATGGACGGTTCACCCCGGGCAACATCCTGGCCGCGCGGCATGGCATCGGCAGCCCGGAGACCATCTCGAGCGAAGCCTTCTTCAACAGCGGCAAGGCGGTTGTCGCGATGCCGGACGGCCACGCGGAATCGGTGTCCCCGAATTACAGCAGACAGCAGGAACACTACGACCCGATGTTCTAGCGCACCTCCCAGCGCATGACCCTCCCGCGCCCGGCCCCGCGCCGGGCTTTGCGTTTTCTGAACTCCAACGCATCGACGCACGTGCTCCTGCCACCGGGACCAGGCACGGGGCCACGGATGCACGGAAGCAGGAATGCCCGGACCGATTGACGGCTTGATCAGATGCCCCCCCGGGTACATAGTGCTCTGGTTCAGACGACCTGATTCCCAACAACCCGACGGATTGCGTCGTCTCATCCGTTCATCCCATGAAATCCCAACTCCCTTCGCTCCACATCGTCGCCGGTGTCGCCCTGGTGACGATCACCCCCACCGCCACCGCCCAATGCACCTATGGGAGCACGCCAGCCACCCACGAGCAGCATGCCGGGTGGGGTACCAGTGTCGCCATGTCAGGTAACGGCGAGGTCGTCCTCGTCGGTGGCCCCGGTGCGGAGGGCAGCGACGGCATTGTCCGAACCTTTGGCTGGGGGGGATCGTCCTGGGACGAAAAGGACTCCCTCTTCCCGGATTCCCAGTACGCCTACGGGGCCTGGTTTGGCTGGAGCGTCGCGCTTTCCTACGATGGCAACACCGCAGCGGTCGGGGCTCCCGGCGACATTCATGGCGACTTCGTCAAGCGCTATCTGGGCGCGGTCTATGTCTTCACCCGCGATCCGGAAACCGGCGAGTGGTCGCAACAGGCGAGGCTGGTCAAACCGGCTCCGGCGTCGAACGAGTCTTTTGGCCAGGCCCTGGCCCTTTCCGATTCCGGCGATGTGCTGGTGGTCGGGCAACGCAACAGTGTCGGCTCGGAATGGGCGCAGGTTCCCGATTCCGCCTGGGTGTTCACCCGTGAAGCCGGTGTCTGGTCCGCCCCGGTCGAACTGGTGGGCTCCGACATCGCTCCCGCGGATGAATTCGGCTGCGCCGTGGCGGTTTCCCCGGATGGCGGGTGTGCGGCCGTGGGTGCCACCGGTGAAGGGCTGACCGATGGCCGCGTCTTTGTGTTCCGGCGCGACGACGCCGGATGGCCTCTGGAACAAACCATGGACTATCCCGAAGCGGCAGGCTGGGACAGCTTCGGCAATGCGGTTGCCCTGGGCGACAACGTCCTCATGGTTGGCGATGAATTGTGGAGCGATCCCGAGTGGGGCACGGGAGTGGGAGCCGTGCATGTTTTCAGCCTTGACGGGGCGGAATGGGAGCGCCAACCGGAGTTGCTGCATCTCCAGGGAATCTGGGGCCGGTACGGCTTTGGGCATACGCTTGCGCTGCGCGGCGAATACCTCCTGGTGGGCTGCCCCAACGCCGATATCGGCCTTCAGGGCGAGGGCGCGGTGCACATCGTGAAGGTGATCAACGGCAAATGGACCCCCACCGGCGTGATTCGGGCACACGAACCGCAGGAAAACTCACTGTTTGGGCAGTCCGTGGCCATCACGGCCGACCGCGCGGACTACGTCGTGGGGGATCCGTGGGCCACCGTAAACGGGGTGGAAGGCGAGGGGCGGGTGGATTTCGCCAATTCGGTGAGCGCTCCCTATGATTTCGACATCGAACCCGCCTACTCCAACATCACGATCACGGTCAATTTCCTGGGCTACCCGGTGGAAATCGTGATCTCCCCCTACGGCGAACTTGTGGGCATCGTCACGGACGATTGCGAGGACGCGGGCACCTTTCTCCTCACGGACATGGCTCTGGAGGCGAATGCCGGCCCGATCGTTTTCAACCTGCCGCCCCAGATGCCGGAACCGCTTGGGGAGGCGGAGGTCATCCTCTCGGATGTGCGCGTGACCCTGGCCGGCACGGGCGAGGCGACGACACTCGACAACGATGGGAACGGCATGGTTGTCGGCACCCGACTCAATCTCAGCGGGAAGATATCCACCGGCGGAGTCAAACCCACTCCCTGGGAGTTTGAGGGCGAAGTCCCCTACCTTACGGTCCAGTTGACCGGCGGCTACGGCGAGCCGTTTCAACTGCGCCTGACCGACATCGCCGTGACGGACCTGCCGATCGACACGGGACTCGGCGACTACAACCCGACGGTCACTCTCCGCGGAACCGTGGGTGGCACGAGCACCTACCGGCTCCGTGTCTTCTCCTGCGGCCGGCAGGCCGAAGCACTTTGTCTGAAGGTGACAGGCCCTCCAGGCTTGGATGTGGTGGTGGAAGCCTGTTCCGACCTGACTGCGCCGGAATGGACGCCGGTGCATTCCGCCACCCTCGGTACGGACCCGTTGGAGATCACCGATCCGGAGGTCATGCACCACACCACCCGTTTCTACCGCGTCCGCTCAGACTGAATCCGCCAGAGTTCGCAGCTCATCCTCGCGGCGGTACCCCGCCATGTTGGCCACTTCCCGGGTGCGGTCGGGAGTCCGCAGGCTCTTCCCGCACCTCATGGCAGCCGCCGATGGTACAAATCCAGCGCGCCGTTGGTGTCCGGAATCCGAACGATCTCCCACCGGTCACACTCGAAGATCACCGCGTGGCCATCGCCACTGAGAAACACGGAGTTACAGTTCCGCGCCGTTTTGCTTGGGCCCACCAACTCCGTGCTGATCAGAGTGGTCGTCGCCGCGGTCCGATCCCGCACGAGCGCAAACCACGACGCGGACTCGTATTCGACTCCCTCCACCAAGTCCCTCGCCCCGCTGATGAACGCGACTCTGGATCCGTCGCGGCTCAAATCGGCAACGGCGGAAGCCCCGTTGCCCGGGGCCAACCCCGAGGCACCCATGCTGATCAACTCCATCATGCCCGTGCGGATGTCGAACACGAAGACATCGAAATCATCGTTGGTGTCGCCGACCACCAATTCGGGTGTGTCGGAACTGAAAGCCACGACCCCGTCGTCGGTGACGACCCCCAAGCCGGCACCTCCAGGAACGCGCCCCGCCGGCCAGGAAACCGCCGCGTTCCCCGCCGCATTCACGGTGACGAGCGTGATGATCCCACTCGCGCGGTCCCATAAGAAGACGTCCGCAACTTCATTGGTGTCAGGGAAGTCCGTCAGGTCGGTCGCCTGACTCGTGAACGCCACATAGCGCCCGTTCCGGCTGATGACGTAGCTGAGGGCGGGCGCATTGGCGGCCGCGGTTCCATTCACATTTCGCGTGACCAACGCCAGATCCGAGGTCAAAGCGTCGAAATAGAACAGGTCAGCCCCTTCGTTCGCATCCGGCAGCGGGCTCAAGTTGGTCGCCTCAGACTGAAAGACGATGTAGCGCCCGTCAGCACTGACGAGGGGATTGAGCGAAACGCCGTTGCCACCCGCACCGGCAGAATCCGCACTGACCAACCGGGTCTGGTGCAAGGTCATGTCCCGGAGCCAGACATCGGCGAACAGGTTGAGGTAGCCGGGAACATGCCACATCCCGCCGTGAAAGGTGACAAAGCGACCATTGCCACTGATTGCCCCCTCCCGGATGGCCCCCAAGGCCGGCCCGGTGCCCGAAGCGTTCATCGCCACCAATTCGGTGACACCGGCGACCAGATCGCGGCGGAACAGCGTCGGCTCCGCCAACGCCGTGAAGGCGGTCAGATTGGTGGCCATGCTGGTGAACAGGACGTAACGGCCATCATCACTGATTGGCCCCGGCAGCGACACCCCCGATCCGTAGGCCTCATTGAACCGGGCACTGCCCGTCCCGGTGACATCGACCGAGATCAACGCGGTGGTGCCTTGCTCGAGATCACGCACGAACACGTCCGTGGTGGCATTCTCATCCGCAACTCCGGTCAGGTCCGATGCATCACTTCCGAACACCACGAATCGGCCGTCGGGCGTCAGACAATCCCGGCGCATGATCCAAACGGCACTGCCAGAACCGGCGTCCCCGGCGGCGGCGTTCCGGGCGTTGATGCTGACCAGGGGACTCGGGAGTTGGAACGCTGGGGCGGCCAGATCGAAGACCGCCCGGTGCAGCACACGCCCGAGGGGTGTCGCCACGCCGGTGGTCAGGTCAACCCGTAGCAACCGGCTCCGGAAACCGACAACCTGGCTCGCGTACACCACGCCATTGGGAGCCACCGCCATGCCATACACCGGCGAGTAACCCATCGGCCCGATTTCGGTCAGCACGGCGCCATCGCCCGGATCGAGTTCCACGAGCTTGTCAGAATCAAGAGTGTCCGCCACGGCGGCGTAAAGGTTGCCCTCCTTCGTACACAGGAGGGAGTGGATCGGCGAAGGCCCGGCCAGCGAAAGCCTCTCTGCGGTGCCATCATTCGGATCAACCCGCAGCAACTGGCCGGTCGCTTCAAACCCCGGCGGTGGCGCACTTTCCACGGCGAAGAGGCGATCCAGCACCGGGTGGTAGGTCAGATGCTCCGTCGTGATCGGCAGGCCGGAACTGAGCAGGTCACCCACCGACGCCGTCTCACCGGACAACGGATCGTGGAGGGCCAGGTCCGAGTGCCGCGCGACGTACAGGCGGGGCAGGAAATCCAACGCCAGGCCGAAACCCAGCAACCCGTTGGGTTGCCCCAGCAATCCCATCCGGCCGGTCCCCGGCTCAATCAGGGTCAACCGATATCCATCGGCGCCCCCGCTGCTGCTCGCATACAACAAATCCGGGCGAATCCTCTCCGGCACACTGGTCGCCAGCAGCGGATCACTTCCCAACAAGACCTCGGCACTGTCCCAGAACCCGTCCTCATCCGTGTCCGCGATCGTCGGCGACGTCCCGGCAACAACATCCTCCCCATCCAGGAACCCGTCATCGTCCATGTCGGGATCCAACGGATCGTAGCGAGCAATCACCTCGTCCAAATCGCCCAATCCATCCGCGTCCGTGTCGGCGAGGTTGGGATTCGTGCCCAGGATGGCTTCGTCCGGGTCACTCAAACCATCGCCATCAGTATCCTCGCCGGGCAGATAGAGGATTTGCTTGTGCAGCAGTCTGTGCATCCCAGGCACCTGCAGCGTGTTTAACCCCGGTTGCAGCACCGTGATGACCCGGTATGGCCGCTCGTCAAACCAGTTCGGTGACGGCAGGGGTGTACCAAGGATGTCGTTGGTCTGCCCTTCGTGGACGACCCGCAGGGTGATTCCGTTGTGGATTTCCGCGCGAATCACGCCGGTGAAGGTGACTTTCGTCTCAACCGAGAGCAGGTCGGTTGGCCGCGCGAACACGGGCGAGCCGCGTGGGTAGAGGTCGTCCGGCTCGGTGATGCGTCGCAGACCGTGCGGCGCCTGATCGTGGTACTTCCGGCGAAGCCGGATGGTCCGCCCTTCGCCATCGGTCAGTACGGTGCGACAACCGGCGAGGCCTCCATGCATGGCGGCGGAGCCGTCCTCGCCAAGCGCGAATCCCTCCCCGGCAACCAATGTCATCCGGCCCCCGCTGCCGCCCCCACCCCCGCCGCCGCTGAATCCGCGAACCTTCCCGAAGAGGGGAACCGACTTCGAGTCCGGAGAGGGGGCGCCGTCCCCGCCGTCCCCCCCCATGGTGGACAGCCGGCCATTGACCCTCAGGCAATCCGCCGTGGCCAGGGACAACGGCCGGGGGGGCGCGGCCGCGGCGGGCCGCGCCCCCCCCCCCCGCGGGGGGGGGGGGGGGGGGCCAAAGTCGATTTCCAGCACGCCCCCACCCCACCCCCCGCCACCCCCCTTGCCATGGCCCGGACCGGCCACTCCCGGAGTCTCGGCATAGACGCCGTTCTCACCCGGTTTCCCCAACGGTTCGCCCTCATCGAGCCCTTCCAGGTCGTCCACCAACTCAATCACTCCAACCACCGCCGAAAAGCAGGCCAGGAGATTCCCGTCGAGGCACCCGATGACATCCACCACCAGGTCAAAGAACCCCGGTCCCAGGTTCTTCCCCGGCTTTCCGCCCCGGCCCTGATAGACTCCGTCGTCCAGGACCACCACGTTCCCATCCCCGCCGTAGGATTCCGGCGGAGCGCAGTTAAGAGCCGCGGTACCCGCGGTTGCCAACTGCCCTGGGCCACACCCGTCGTCGGAACGTCCCTGGCCGCCATCACCGCCCGGGGACGCTCCCGTGGCCCCGACGCCACCGGCCACTCCGTTGCCAGGCATCCCCGCGCCCCCTTCTGCGAGAATACTGCCATCAATCGTGATCGGCCCGGTCGCCTCCACGTCCAAATGCCCCGCGTCCACCTGCACGACGGCGTTGGGTTCGATCCGAACGCTCGAATAGCGCCGCGGAGGCGGGTTGTTGAGCCTCAATGTCGGGCCGGCTTCCACGATCCACTCATCGAGGCCCTCCACGGTGAATGGCACGTCCGTGAAAAGGGCCGTGCCCGGATGGTGCAATCGCAGCGTGTAGACGCGGGATTCGCCCTCGCCCAGATCCGGCAGGGTCTGGATGTCCAATACCGCTCCAGCCTCCTCACCCAGGCTGAACAAGGTGCCCGGGTGGATGTCACCCGTGGGCGCACCGTCCCGCAGGACCTGCAACTCGAGCCACGGCAGCAGATCCTGCCCCCGGAAATGGACGGGCAGCTTCATCCCCTCCACCCCGGCCGCCGGAACCATGGCGCTCACCACCGGAAGAACGGTGCCACCCACGACCTCTGTGAGCACTGCGAACACGGAAAAATGCAACACCTCCGCCACGGCCTCCGCTCCGCTCTCTGCCACTGTCGCCAACCGTCCTTCGTCGACGAACCTCCGGGTCCCCTCATCAAATCGCTGCAACGACAACTGGGTGCCCGGCTGCATGTGCCGATTCAGCGGGAGGGTGATGGTGACCGGTTCGGCAAAGGCGGTTCCCTCCGGCTCGAAGCGGGCGGCGCCCACCACGTGTTCGTCAGGTGGCGAGGCCGGCACGTCCTCGCCATACAAGGTGGTCACGAAGATCTCCTGCCCCCCCGTGAGCGCGCCGGCAGGGACGGTCACTTTCGACCGTCCGTCGTTCGCCTGCACCTGACCGCCAGCCTGAGGCAGAATCAGCGCCCTGCCGGGAACGGGCGGCTGCGGGACGATCCGGACTTCGGCCTCGCCCCCCACCTCCGGCTTCGAGGCCAGCCAGGCCGTCACCACCACGACTTCGCCGGCGGGAACCACCCCGGGAGAGCGATAGAGTCCGTCGGGCGACACAAAGCCGACGTCCGGGTTGCCGCCGGGGAGGCCGTCAACACTCCAAACGAGGTGGTACTCCCCCGACGCCACAACCGACGCCGTCAACTGCAGCGTGTTACGGACGGGAATCTGCGCACGTGACGGGGTCAACTGGATCCGCTCAGGCACGAGGAATTCGTCGGGGGAACAGGCAACGGCAGTCCTTCGCTCCACCCGAAACCTGCCGGAGGACGCGTTCGCGGGCAGCAGGACCGAGAGTTCCCCGGCTGTTGCCTCCGCCACCTCCAGTGGCACGCCGCCCAGAGTGACCTGATCCACCGCCGGGTCCAGGCCGGCAAACCCGCTGCCGTGCAACACCACCATGGCGCCTGGCAGTCCGCTCGTGGGACTGCTTCCCGTGATGGCCAACGGCTCCTCACCGCCGCTGGTCTGCAGGGTGAAGATTCCCGATGCGGTGCCACTCAGATGGCCGGCGGCATCAATCAGCACAAGTTCGACCGCGTACGCCCCCAAGGGATCGCCGGCGTGCAACGAGAACAACGGCCCCTCGAAAACACCTGTACCTCCGTTCATCCCCAGCGCCGCCGCGCTGAACTCCGCCCCCTTACCGGCCCCCTGGGGATCGGTGACCCGAAGCCGTAACCGTTCGAGGTCCCCGTCCGGGTCCGTGTACGAAAAGCGGCCAACCACACCCAGCGAATCCCTCGGACCGCGGGGACGCCGCAACGAACCAGGCGTCAACTCCAGGCCGGAAAGAACGGGGGCGACCCCTCCGACGGCCCGACCCACCACTTCGACGACGAAGCGCTGCGATGCGCTTACCAACCCCCGATCATCTTTCAGAGTCACCGTGAACTCGTTCGGCCCGAGGACCAGCCGACCGGTCTTCAAAGCCAGGTCGATCTCCCCTTGGGGATTCAGCAGGGAAAGGACCTCGGCGGGAATCTCTGAAACGGTGGTTCCCAGCGCATTCGCCTGGGACCACCCCACGGTCGTGATGTCCCCGTCCGGATCGGAGTAACCCAAGGTCGCCACCGAGGACTCACCCAGAACCAGCGAGGTTGGGGCCGTGATTCCCAGGATCAGCGGGGCGCTCGGAACCGCCGCCCGCAAACGGTAATACCGTGCGGTCTCCGCCAGCAATTCCTCGACAGTGTCCATTTCGCCGACACGTTCGGGATCGGAAGCCACCGGCATCCAACCGCCGGCTCCGAGGTCCGGGGACCACTGCAGCACATACCCGGTCGCTGCGGACGGCCACGCGAGAACCACGTGATCGGCTTTGCGCTCGATCCGCAGTTCGACCGCTTGCAGGCCTGCCCCGGCAAGGAACGTCAGCAGGGAACCGGTGAGGAACGGTTGCATCGGAATTCGCGTGGATCTCATCAGAAGCGTGGGTTTGCTGTGGTTGCGACCAGCCCCATCCCCGTCCACCCTCCCGCCAGACCGGCCGGCGATGCCACGTTTCCCATCCCGACGACCGGGTTCGAACCGCCGGAGCCCCGCCGCCATTTCCCCAGCGCAACACCGGGCCAGGCAGGCACTCCGCCGACGCGGCGAACAGGAGCTTGGTCTGAAATGAAAACAATTCCCCCCACCAGGGAATGTCAAGCCGCGATGTTCCGTCTGTCTGCAACGCAACGCAACGACGACGAGAGGCGCCGTTCCACGGCCGGCCACAAGGCCCGCACAAATCGCGGTGGCTTCCGATCCTTGACTTGGCGACCCTGGCGGCAATGCTGGACTGCAGTTGAACCGAACATGAAGACGCTGCTTCCCTGCCTGCTGGCGACCCTCGCCGTGGCGGTGCGTGTGCTCCCCGCCCCGGCGGACACGCCCGCGCACCCGCGCAATCTCATCCTCCTGCTCAGCGACGATCATCGCTACGACTTCATGGGTTTCATGCCCGGGGCACCGTCCTGGTTGGAGACCCCCAGCCTCGACCGCATGGCCCGCGAGGGTGCCCACCTTGCCAATGCCTTCGTCACGACGTCCCTCTGCTCCCCGAGCCGGGCCTCCATCCTGACCGGCCAGTACATGCACCACCACCGCGTCGTGGACAACCAGCGCCCTGAACCGCCCGACATCGTCTTCTTCCCCGCCCACCTCCAGCAGGCCGGGTACGAAACCGCGTTCTTCGGCAAGTGGCACATGGGCCACGACAGCGATGACCCGCGACCGGGATTCACCCATTGGGCGGCATTTCGGGGTCAGGGCAGCTACGAGGGGGTGACCCTGAACATCAACGGGACGCGTCGCCACTTCGACGGCTACAACGCCGATGTCCTGACCGATCAAGCCCTGGAATGGCTGCAGGCACCGCACGAAAAGCCCTTCTATCTGCAGCTCTCTTACAAGAGCGTGCACTACCCGTTCCAACCGCCGGCCCGCGCCCTGGGACGTTACGCCGGCAAGGTGGTGCCGCGACCCGACACCATGGCCAATACCGAGGCGAATTACGAAACCCAGCCGGGCTGGGTGCGCGAACGACGTTATGGCATCCATGGCGTCGACCACATGGAAACCAGCCCGCTGGACCTCGATCCGGTGCCGGACTTCGATGCCTTCTTCCACAGCTACTGCGAAACCCTGTTCGCGCTGGACGAGAACATCGGCCGGCTGCTGGACGGTCTCCGGACCTCGGGTCTGGCAACGAACACCCTGGTGCTCTACATGGGCGACAACGGTTTTCACCTCGGGGAACACGGCTTCTACGACAAGCGCGATGCCTATGAAACCTCCATCCGCGTGCCCCTCCTCGCGTGGGCGCCGGGGATGATCCAGCCGGGCACGGTCGTCCGCCAGATGGTGCTCAACATCGACCTCGCCCCCACCTTCCTGGAGGCTGCCGGCGTGGAGCGGCCCGGCGACTCACCCGCCTTCGACGGACACAGCTTCTGGCCGCTGCTGCAGGGAGAATCCCCGCCCTGGCGAAATCACATCCTCTACGAATACCACTGGGAACGGAACTTCCCGGCCACCCCCAGCCTGTTCGCGATCCGCACCGAACGCTTCAAATACGTCTACACCCATGGCCTGTGGGACAAGGACGGGTTCTATGACCTGGCAACGGATCCGGTCGAACGCCATAACCTCATCCATGTGCCCGCCTACCAACAACAGATCGACCTCCTCCAACGCCAGCTCTTCGCTGAACTCGAAGCCAGCGGGGCGCTGAACATCCCCGTGCTTCCCCCCGCCGGCGAGGTGTTGGACGACCGCAAACTCCACCGGTAAGCGCTCCACTCCGCGCGTCCGGCAACCTCGCCTGCGCCAGCCGTCTTGACGCCTTTTCGGACCCCGGCAATTCATGCGCGGACTCACGTCCGCGGCTACGGAGCACGATTCAAGCCTTCGGCGGCTCGCCGCGCAGGGCCGACCGAATCATCAGAAACTCACCGATGTTCTCCGCGGTCAGCAACCCGATCACCCGACCCTCCTGCACCACCGGCAGGGAATGACACTCGCAACCCTCCAACCGGGCGAAAGCGGATTCCGCCATCTCACAGGGATCCGCCGTTTCGAACCGCCGGTCCATCGCGTCCCCCACTGGAAGCTCCTTGCCGCGCTTCGCGAGCGCGGTGAGTAACCTCCGCCGCGTCAGCACCCCCACCACCCGCCCCTGCTCTGTCACCGGGAAGTCCTGCTGAAATCCCTCCAGGACGTGAGCCACGGCATCCGCCAGGGTTTGCGCGGGATGCAGGGTGCGGAAATCCCGGATCATGACGGACTGGATGGGAATCCCATCAAGCGCCGACTGCACCTTCACCATGCTGGCCTCCTGTTCTGCGCCGAGATAGACGAAGATGGCGATGAACACGAGGAACGGGTGCATCTTGGCCAGACCAATGGCGCCCGCCGCAAACGCCAGGACCTGCCCGACATCCGCCGCAATCCGTGTGGCGCGCACATAGTCCAGCCGCATCGCCAGCAACGCCCGCAACACGCGGCCGCCATCCATCGGAAACGCCGGGATCAAATTGAACAGCGCGAGACCGATGTTGACGTACTGCAGCTTGGCCAGCAGCGGAGTGCCGATCAACCGGAAGCTGGTGACTCCGGTGATGGCGTCGGCGGATCGCACCAGCATCCAAAACACAACCGCCAGCACCACGTTGACCGCCGGGCCGGCGAGGGCGACCACCAATTCCTGGGCCGGCTTGTCCGGCATGCGGTCCAACCGGG
Source organism: Verrucomicrobiales bacterium (assembly GCA_024233215.1). Classification (GTDB taxonomy): domain Bacteria; phylum Verrucomicrobiota; class Verrucomicrobiia; order Limisphaerales; family J093; genus J093. Next base: position 613,102 of record JACKPW010000001.1, read on the forward strand.
CCACACCGCCGATCGGCAGCAGGGTGATGTCCTGGGTGGGAATGCCATAGCGTCGGGCCGCCAACGCGTGTCCCAGTTCGTGCAGCACGATGATCCCGAACAACGCCGCCACAAAGGCAAGTCCGTGGATCGCGTCATTCACATTCTGCCGGACCGACCACGCACTGATCGCAACCCACCCCACCAGGAGCAGGAAGGTCGCATGCATGTAAACGTCGATGCCGGCCACCCGACCGATACGCCATGACCACTTCATGTTTCCTCTTCTACCGCATCTCAGACCCGGCGTCGCGTCCAAAGGTTCAAACGACCGGCCAAACCCGTCGGGGCACCCGACGGAGTGGAGACGGCTCGGCGCCGAAAAACTCGCGTCGCACGGGTGACCCTGCACCCGGGGGACGAGCCGTCCCCGTTCCTTCCTCGGCCTTCGGATTTCGGATTTCGGGTTTTCCCCGGGGACTTTACACGCCCCGACCCACTGCCTACCTTGCGCGGCCATGACGGGCAACAGCGACACGCGTGTGGTGGTGGGAATGAGCGGCGGGGTGGACTCCTCGACCGCCGCCGCGCTGTTGCTGGAGCAGGGACACCAGGTCATCGGGATCACGTTGAAGCTGTGGCCGCAGGACTGCCTGTCGCGTGCCGAGGACAAATGCTGCGGCCCCCAGGCCGTCTCGGATGCCCGGTCGGTCTGCCAGCGGCTCGGGATTCCGTTCTACCTGGTGGACGAGGCCAACGCGTTTCAGCAGGAGGTCATCGCCTACTTTGCCGCCGAGTACCGGGCCGGCCGCACGCCGAACCCCTGCGTGATGTGCAATGAGAAACTCAAGTTCGGCACCCTGCTCACCCAGGCCCGCAAGCTCGGCGGCACCCACGTGGCCACGGGACATTACGCACGGGTCGAGCGCGGGCCGGACTCCGGGCGCTGGCTGCTCAAGCGGGGCCGGGATCCGCGCCGCGACCAGAGCTACTTCCTGTTCTCCCTCCGCCAGGAGCAACTCGCGCATATCCTCTTTCCCTTGGGCGAACTGCTGAAGACCGAGACCCGCGAACACGCCCGCGGCCACCGGTTGAAGACCGCCGACAAGGAGGAGAGCATGGAAATCTGCTTCGTGCCGGACAACGACTACGGCGGGTTTCTCCGGAAGGCCGGGCTGGTCGCGCCACACGCCGGGGAAATCGTGGATCTCGACGGCCGGGTGCTGGGCCGGCACGAGGGCATCGAATTCTTCACCATCGGCCAGCGACGCGGACTGCGAATAGCGGCCCCGGCACCGCTCTACGTGCTGGACCTCGATCCCGCCCGCAACCGCGTCCTGGTCGGTCCAGCCTCGGAACTGCAGCGGAGGGGATTCTCGGTCGCCCGCTGCAACTGGATTTCCTGCGAGGAACCAGCAGGCCCGGTCGAGGCGCTCGTCAAGATCCGCTACAACCACCCCGGAACCCCCGGCATGATCACCCCCCTGCCCGGCGGACGCGCCCGGGTGGAGTTGAAGGAACCGCAGCGTGCGATCACCCCGGGCCAGGCGAGTGTGTTCTATCAGGGCGACACCGTGCTCGGAGGCGGGTGGATCGAGCGGTTCGAGCACCCCCAGCCGTAACCATGGTGTCGCAATGGTATCCGGTCACCGGCCGGTCCGGGCCGGGCTCGGGACGTGCGGACACGGCTGTCCGCGCTCCTGGCGGGGCGCAATCCGGCGGAATCCGCTTTTGACATCACCGGGCGCTTTGTCCACTTTGCCGCTCCGCGCCATCGCAGGCGGACCGGACGGAGTTGAGGCAGGGTGCGAGCGATGTGAACCCCCGCCGTCGAGTCCCCGGGTCGCGAACCTGAAGGAGCGCACCATCATCATGGGCAAGGCATTGATCATCGCGGAGAAACCGTCCGTCGCCACGGACATCACCCGGGCGTTGGGTGGTTTCCAACGCAAGCAGGACTACTTCGAGAACGACGATTACGTCGTCTCCTCGGCGATCGGTCACTTGCTGGAAATCACGCCGCCGGCGGGCGTCGAGCCGCAGCGGGGCAAGTGGAAGTTCGAGAACCTGCCGGTCATGCCGGCGCATTTCGATCTCAACCCCATCGAGAAGACCGAGGGCCGGCTGAAGCTCCTGACCAAGCTGATGCGCCGGAAGGACGTGGACAGCCTGATCAACGCCTGCGACGCCGGCCGCGAGGGGGAGTTGATCTTCCGCTATATCGAACAGCACGCCCGAAGCGGCAAGCCGGTCCAGCGCCTCTGGCTGCAGTCCATGACTCCCGCCGCCATTCGCGACGGCTTTTCGCATCTGCGGTCGGACCAGGACATGCGTCCGCTCGCCGACGCCGCCACCTGCCGGAGTGAATCGGACTGGCTGGTCGGGATCAACGGCACGCGGGCGATGACGGCCTTCAACTCGAAGAGCGGCGGGTTCCATCTGACCACGGTTGGCCGGGTGCAAACGCCCACGTTGGCGATTGTTGTCGAGCGGGAGCAGAAGATTCGGGCCTTCGTGGCGCGCGATTATTGGGAGGTCATTGCGACGTTCCAGGCCGGCGCCGGCGCCTACACGGGCCGCTGGTTTGATGAGGGCTTTGTTCGCCCCGGCGGCAAGAACGGCGACCCCGACCAGCGCGCCGAACGCATCTGGGAAAAGGCACGCGCGGAGGGGTTGCGCGACCTCTGCCTTGGGAAGCCGGGCAGCGTCACGGAGGAAAGCAAGCCCACCACCCAGAATGCCCCGCTGCTCTACGACCTGACCAGTCTGCAGCGCGAGGCGAACTCCCGGTTCGGCTTTTCCGCCCGGAACACGCTCGGGATCGCCCAGGCACTCTACGAGCGTCACAAGGTCCTGACCTACCCGCGCACCGATTCCCGGGCGTTGCCCGAGGATTACCTCGGCACCGTGCGCAAGACCCTGGAAAACCTCAAGGACGCCGCGAGTTACCGGAGCTTCGCCGCCCGTATCCTGGACCAGGACTGGGTCCGCCCAAACAAGCGCGTCTTCAACAACGCCCGCATCAGCGACCACTTCGCCATCATCCCGACCCTGCAATCGCCGCGCAAACTCACCGAGGTGGAGCAGAAGATCTACGACATGGTGACGCGCCGGTTTCTCGCCGTGTTCTTCCCCGCGGCGGAGCACCTCGAAACCACACGCATCACGCGCGTTGAAGGCGAGCCTTTCAAGACCGAGGGCAAGGTGCTCGTGAAACCGGGCTGGCTCGAGGTGTACGGTCGCGAGGCCCAGGATGACCAGCATCCCAACCTCCCGGCCGTGCAACCCGGAGAGACGGTTCAGACCACCGAAATCGAGGTGAAGGAGAACCAGACCAAGCCGCCGCCCCGCTACACGGAAGCCACGTTGCTCAGTGCCATGGAAGGCGCCGGGAAGCTGGTGGATGACGACGAATTGCGCGAGGCAATGGCGCAAAAGGGCCTCGGCACACCGGCCACCCGCGCCCAGATCATCGAGAATCTCATCGGCGAGAAATACATGCTGCGGCTGGGCAAGGAACTCCAGCCCACCGCCAAGGCCTTTTCCCTCATGGTCCTGCTCAACGGACTCGGAATCGAGGACCTGACCAAGCCGGAGCTGACCGGCAACTGGGAGTACCAGCTCAAGCAGATGGAACTCGGCCACCTCAAACGGGAGGAATTCATGTCGGGCATTCGCGCCCTGACGGAACGCATCGTCGGCCGGGCCCGCAGCTACGAGCACGACACCATTCCCGGTGATTTCGGCACCCTGGAGGTGCCCTGCCCCAAGTGCGGCGGCCAGATCCGCGAGACTTACAAGAAGTTCCAGTGCTCCGGTTGCGATCTCGCGCTGTGGAAAATCATGGCCGGCCGGCAATTTGAACCGGCGGAGGTGGAGCAATTGCTGCGTGACAGGCAGCTCGGACCAATCGAGGGCTTTCGCTCAAAGCAGGGCCGCAGCTTCGCCGCCGTCATCAAGCTCACGCCGGAGTTCGAGGCGAAATTCGATTTTGGCGACGACGACAAGCAGCGCGACGCCGAGAAGAACGACGAGCCGGTGGATTTCACCGGTCAGGAACCTCTGGGAACGTGCCCGAAGTGCGGGGGCCGCATCTTCACCCACGGCTCGAATTACGTCTGCGAAAAGGCGGTTCCACCCGACCGGAAGTGCAAGTTCCGCGCCGGCGCAGTGATCCTGCAGCAGGCCCTCACTCCCGAACAGTTCCGCAAGCTGCTGGCCGAGGGGAAGACCGATCTGTTGAAGGACTTCGTCTCCAAACGAACGGGCAAGAAGTTCGAGGCGTTCCTGGTGTTGAAGGACGGCGAGGTCGGCTTCGAGTTTCCGCCCCGGGAGAAGAAGAAGGCGGCGGCCAAGCGGGCGGGGGCCGACAAGACCCCGCCGCCGAAGCTGGATTTCACCGGGCAAACCGCGCTCGGCAAATGCCCGAAGTGCGGGGGGCAGGTGTTCGAGGGACCGGAAAGCTACCTCTGCGAACACTCCCAGAACGAGGGCCGACGGTGCACCTTCCGCATCGGCAAGGAGATTCTCCAGCAACCCATTGAGTTGGAACAGGCGCGCCGGTTGCTGGCTGAAGGCCGCACCGATCTGCTCAGCAAGTTCGTGTCGAGCAAGACCGGCAAGGTCTTCAGTGCGAACCTGACCCTCGGCGAAAAAGGCAAAGTGGAGTTCGATTTCCCGCCGAGGTAGCATTGGTGGTATCGCTAACCGGCCTCACGTGGAGCCTCCTCTCCCAACGCGTGCCCCAATGACGCGTTGAACCCCTCCCGCATCCTGCAACCCCTCGGGGTATGCCGTTCGCCGCTACGTACGTGGTCCCTTCGGGCGAAATCGGCTTGCCCGGCTGGGGATGGGTTTCCATGCTCCGCCTGACGCACGTGAATGAAAGCCCCCCAACGCCACCCGGCCCGACGGATCCCCGACTGCTGCAATTGGACCCGCTGGACAACGTCCTTTGCGTCACCCGGGCGTTGTCGGCCGGGATGGAGCTGACCATCGCCGGCGAATCCGTCGTGTTGTCCCGGGACTTCAGCCACGGTGACAAGCTGGCCGCCGGTCCCATCCCCGCCGGTGCCTCGGTGCGGAAGTATGGCCAGCCGATCGGCACGGCAACCCAGGACATCGCGTGCGGGGAATGGGTGCACCTGCACAACCTGAGGAGCAATTATCTGCCAACCTACCTGCACGGGACGCAGGACCGGTTCTTCGAGGAAAACGTCGAATGGCAGGCAGGCGAGGTGCAGCCATGAATCCCGGCAACTCACCGGATGCCGGCCCCGCCGCCGCGGAGTTTGAAGGCTGGCTGCGCGCCGACGGACGCAAAGGCATCCGCAACATCCTGGTGGTGGTCCATCTCGTCGAGTGCGCCCACCACGTGGCCCGCGAGATCGTCCTGCCCTTCCGCGGGGGAAACGTTCATTCAATCGGCTTCGGCGGCTGCTTCCCGAACGAATACGCGGACCGAATGATGCGGGCCCTCTGCACGCATCCGAACGTCGGAGGCGCCCTGCTGGTATCACTCGGTTGTGAGAGCTTCAACCGCGGCGGACTGGCGGACCACATCCGGTCCTCAGGCCGGCCGGTACAAACGCTGGTGATCCAGGAATCCGGCGGCACCCGGACCTCGATTCAGGCCGGACAGCAGCAGGTCACGGAAGGCCTGGCGAAACTCGCCCGGCAACCGCGGGTGACCATGACCGTGAACGAACTCGTGGTCGGCACCATCTGCGGCGGGAGCGATGCGACCAGCGGCCTCACGGCCAACCCGGCGGTGGGGGAGGCCTTCGACCGGCTGGAAGCTGCGGGCGCGACGACCCTCTTCGAGGAAACAGGGGAGTTGATCGGCTGTGAGCAGTTTCTTGCGGCCCGGGCGGCCAGGACCGAGCTCAAGCGCATGCTGACCGTCAGCATCGACAAGGCGGCGCGACACTATGCCGAGCTCGGACATGGCAGTTTCGCACCCGGCAATGCCGACGGCGGCCTGACCACCATCGAGGAGAAGTCGCTGGGGGCCTACAGCAAGAGCGGCCACGCGCCGATCCAGGGTCTGCTGAAACCGGCGGACATTCCGCCCGGCCCCGGGCTTTACCTGCTGGATGTCGTGCCGGACGGCCCCACCCGCCACGGCTTCGCCAACATCAATGACAATGCCGAGATCGCCGAATTGATGGCGTGCGGGGCTCACCTCACCCTGTTCACCACCGGCCGCGGCAGCGTGGTGGGGTCCGCGATATCCCCGGTCATCAAGATCTGCGCCAACCCGGTGACGTATGCCCGGATGCCCGAGGATATGGACATTAATGCGGGATGCATTCTCGACGGCCACGCCACCCGGGGAGAGGTGGCCGGGGAAATCTACGAACGGGTCCTGCGGACCGCCGCCGGCAAAGCCACCGCCTCCGAACGCCTCGGTCATCAGGAATTCGTCCTGACCTACAAGACCTCGGCACCGGCGGGCCCGGGCTGCCTGCCCACCGGCTGACTTGCCGCGGAAAACCCCCAATGAACCGGGATGAATGTGCATGAGCTGCTCGGGATGACCTCCCAAGGCCCACCGGATGTCCCCAGTCAATGGGAACCCCGGGATGATTTCTCAAATCATTGATAATTAGCGTATTCCGATCCATCCAGAATAGTTCAACCGCCCCTACGGGTGGGACAAGCCCGCCGAGAGTCGTCTCCCCGAGAGCGATGGACCTGAACCGCCTCAAGGATGGCAACAGACCGAGGCGAGCACAAATGCCCATGATCTGCCGGCTGTCGGCCGGCTTGCATAGCGGAATGAATGTGCGCATTGTGTCAACCAAAGTATGCGAGTGACCATCGATATTCCTGAAACCGAAATGCAGGAAATTCAAAAACTGACCGAGCTTAAGAAGAAGTCTCCAGCCATCAGTCGCGCACTATCCGAGTACATCCGTCTGCACCGGAAGCGGCGATTCCTTGACCGCGCCCTCTCGGGCCAAACTGATTACGCCCTGACCAACGAGCAACTCGAGTCCCTGGACGTCTATGAGACTCGTTGACACTTCGCTGTGGGTGGAGTTCTTGCGCAAGAAAGGCGATCCGAGGGTCAAACAGATTGTGGCGCGACTCGTCGAGGCGGACCTCGCTGTCTACACCTGCCCGGTGCGATTTGAGCTGCTCAGCGGGGTGCGCCCCGAGGAGGAATCTGACCTCGAACAGGCCCTGGCCTTCAGCCGCCACGTCCCGTTCGAGTTCGATGACTGGCGAGAAGCCGCCCTGCTGGAACGGCAACTCCGTGGCCGGGGCCTGACGGTACCGCGCAATGACCTCTTCGTCGCGATCGTTGCCATCCGGACCCACCTTCCCATCGCCTGCCGGGACGCCCACTTCGATGCGATGAGCGCGATCATCGGCCGCACACTGGAGGTTGAGCAGTGCTGACCCCGCGCGCGTGTCGACCCCGGGTCACTCCTCCGGGTGACCCCGCCCTTCTTTCCACGCTCACGCCGGTGGTTTTTCTCTGAAGCGGTATTGAATGGCCGCGTCTTCCGTCAGACCGAGGTCGGTCATCAGCAGATCACGGACGATCTGAGCAAGGCCATCGCGCGGGAGCGGACACACCGGCCCTCTTGAGGAGAAACCAGGCCCGGGCAGGAGGTCATCCTGGATTGGCGCGATCTCGAGGAAACCGAACACGCGACGAACCTCCCCCGCTCGACCGACGCCAGCCTCATCAAACACGCGAACCGGGGGGCCTCACCGCCCGCGGCCCCAGCCTTTTCGTGTGTTTTGTGTATTTCGTGGTTGCCGTCCAACTCAGAAGCGCTGCAGCAACTCGAGCAACTGGCGGTCCAGCTTGTGGCCCTGCCAATCTTCGTACGCGATGTCCGTCCGGCCCGAATCGAGGATGCCGAAGGAGCCGCGGAAGTTCCAAAGCGCATAGCCGATCTCGTGCTGCTTCAGCACCTCCATGACATCGGTGAACCAGCCGGTGAAGACCGCGTACGGCGTCTTGTTGTAGCAACCACACTCGCCACAATGCACCCCGATGCGGCTGCGCGCCAACCCGCCCCAGTTCGCGAAGCGCTGCTCCAGTTTGGCGCGGTCGGCCTGGATGCTCCCGTCCGGATTCTTCAAGGGCCAGGTCGGCTCGGGGAAGCTGGAATTGCGGTCAACCCAACTCGCCCGGTAATGGCTGATTCCCGCCGGCCAGTAGGCGTGCACGCTCTGGGCCACCTTCGTCGGAATCATCTGTTTCACGATCTCGTTGCCGACACTCAACCCGTCAATGATGATGGTGTGGCCGGGGGCGTATTCCCGAATCTTGTTCGTCGCCCGGGTCATCACCCGGGTGTAGTCATCCGAGGTCATGTAACCCTCGCGCGGCGTGGGGGCCTCGTTGAGCAGGTTGAAACTGAGTTCACTGGCCGGCACCCCGGCATAGCGTTTGGCGAATACGCCCCAGTGGTGGGTGAACGCCTCCTCCGCCCGCGCGTCCCTCCAAAGGACAAAGGGCTCGCGGTCCGGGTCGTTGATGCAGTAGCCCGGCGCGCGATGGAAGTTCAGGCTGATGTGCAGTTTGTGCTTCCGGCACAACGCCACCGCCCGGTCCACCTTCTCCAACGTCGCTTCCTTGATCTTGAACGTGTCGTCGGGCGTCAGCTTGCGCGTCTGCTTCCAGTCGGCATCGATCCACATCCAGTAATCCATGGGCAACCGGACGAAATCGAACCCCCAGTCGCGCATCCAGCGCAGATCATCCTCCTGCACCATCCCCTGCCCTTCCTCGCGGTTCGAAAGGGCCTGGAAGAAGTTCGTCAGGTTAAATCCCCGCCATCGGGGCAGCGGGTTTCCCTTGGGAAAGTTCGCGGCACTGGCGCTGCCGACCCCCACGGCCGCCCCGGCCAGCGCGGTCTGCTTGAGGAAGTCACGGCGGGAAACGGCCGCGCAGCGGAGGGCGGGTTGCGAAAGCGTGTCTTGCTGTTTCATAACGTCATTCGATTGTCCTGCGAGGCTGCCGTATTCAACCGGTTGACGGGAAGGACGAATTGGCCCGCCCAGGTGATGCCTCGGGTAAGTGGTTTACCCGACCGCGTGGAGACGCCTCAGCCACCCTTCGAACCGGAGGAGGGCCCGAAGTGGCGGCGGCGACCTCGCCAGGAAGTTGGACTTCGCATCGGCGATGCCCTATACCGAAGGCCGTCAGGCCACCCGACTGGCCGTGCTCCCTTGCCGTTTCCGGGGGCAGGATTGATCGCGCGCGGGCCTGGAACCGACTGGCATGACAAAACCACTTCAAACGATTCTCGCCGGCCTGCTCCTGTCAGGTTCTCCCCTCACCGCCGCGTCGTCCGACTACCTGATTGTCGTCAGCACCGAGACCGTGCAGACCCCGGGATGGGAAGCGGTGGTCAACGCCCTCGAGGCAAGACACCCCGCCCGCCGACTGGCCTATGACGGCCCGCTGGCCGAAGCCCTGCTGCCGGCGCTCAAGCGCTGGCACCCCCGCCTGGTCTGCTTCGTCGCCCGCCCCGAGGAGGTTTCCCGGGAGTTCGTCGCCGAGGTGCATCAACTCACGCGACAGGCGGATGACGATCCCTACACGGATTGTCGCTGGGGAATCCTGACCGGCTACAACGCCGCCAACGCCCTGGCCATCGCGAAAACCGACACGCCCCTGATCGTGCGCAAGGTGGCATCGGGCACCGAGGTGGCGCTGGACCGTTGTGAACAGGGGGAGTGGTATTGCGAACTCAAGAAGAACCGGCATGTCCGCAAGGAGCCCGGCGGCACGGCCGGGGAGCTTCCGGGGCCGGACGACACCACCGCCGCACTGGTCAAGTCGCTGAACGACTTTCAACCCGACCTCTTCGTCACCTCCGGACACGCCACCGAGCGCGACTGGCAAATTGGCTTTGCGTATCGGAACGGTTCCTTCCGCCACGCGGACGGCCGGCTGTTCGGCCTCGACACCGCAGGCGACCGTTTCCCAGTCGATTCGCCCAATCCGAAGGTTTATCTGCCCATCGGCAACTGCCTCATGGGGCACATCGACCGCCCGGATTGCATGGCCACTTCCTGGATGAACAGCGCCGGGGTCCGGCAGATGATCGGCTATACCGTGACCACTTGGTACGGCTACGCCGGCTGGGGAATGCTCGATTACTTCGTTGAACAACCGGGCCGGTACACCTTCGCCGGGGCGTTTCTGGCGAACGACCACGCCCTGGTCCACCGGTTGCAGACCTTCTTCCCGGGCCTGGTCGACGCCGAACTGCCCCCCGGAGGGCGACCGCGACAGCCCATCAACGTGACCGAGGCGGCCCGGGCCGAAGGTCTCTCCGCCAACGACGGCTTCGGGCTCCTGCACGACCGCGATGTCCTGGCCTTCTATGGCGATCCCGCGTGGGAGGCGCGCATGGCGGACGGCCCGCTCAACTACGGACAGTCGTTGAAGGAAACCGACGGCGTGTTCACCTTCGAGATCACGCCACTGCGGGGCAGGGAGAGCTTTGCGCCCGTGAACACGAACGGCAGCCAGCGCGGTGGCAGGCCGTTCATCGCCTTCCTGCCCCATCGGGTGCAGGACATCCGCATCATCGAGGGCGCCGATTTGAAGCCGGTTGTCACCGATGATTTTGTCCTCGTCCCCAACCCCGGTCCCACAGATTCGACCGCCCCCCTGCGAGTCCGCTTCCACGCCGCCCCCACCCCCTGAAGTTCAACCCCAACCTCAACTTGAACTTAGACTCAAACTTGAACTCCAACTCGAACGTCAGCGGATACCAGACTGCAACATCCCATCCATCGGGCGCCGGGGCGCGTTTTGCATCGGTTGGCGGCGCTTCCCCCGCCAACAGTGAGGACTGACCCCGGATTGGCCCACAACCTGTCCCTCCCATCCCATGTACGGCTCCCTCCAGAACCATCTCGTCCGTCAACTCGAAGAAATCACCGCGGCCGGTCTGCGGAAGACCGAACGCGTCATTTCATCTCCGCAAGGCGTCCGCGTCCGCGTGGGTGAGGGCCAACCGGTGTTGAATCTGTGCGCCAACAACTACCTCGGCCTGGCCCAGCATCCGGAAGTGAACGCTGCCGCCCGCGAGGCACTGGACCGCTGGGGGTACGGCCTCGCCAGCGTACGCTTCATCTGCGGCACCCAGGGCATTCACAAGGAACTCGAGGAACGGTTGAGCGCCTTCCTCGGCACGGAGGATACCATCCTCTTCTCCTCCTGCTGGGATGCCAACGGCGGGGTTTTCGAAATCCTGCTCGGACCGGAAGATGCGGTGATCTCGGATGAGCTGAACCACGCCAGCATCATTGACGGCATCCGCCTCTGCAAAGCCCGCCGCCTGCGCTACCGCAACAACGACCTGGACGAACTCGAGGCCCGGCTCAAGGAAAGCGCCGACGCCCGGTTCCGCTTGATCGTGACGGACGGAGTGTTCTCGATGGACGGCACCATTGCCAATCTGCCCGGGATCTGCGACCTGGCCGAACGACACGACGCCGTGGTGATGGTGGACGATTCACACGCCGTGGGGTTCATGGGAACCCGGGGGCGCGGCACGCCGGAATTGCACAACGTCATGGAGCGGGTGGACCTCCTGACCGGCACCCTCGGCAAGGCGCTCGGTGGCGCCAGCGGAGGCTACGTGAGCGGTCGCCGGGAGATCATCCAAATCCTGCGCCAACGGGCCCGGCCCTACCTGTTCTCCAACACGGTCGCCCCGCCCGTCGCGGGCGGCGCCATCAAGGCCCTCGAACTGCTCGAGCATTCCACCGAACTCCGCGACCGCCTGGAAGCGAACACGCGCTATTTCCGGGCCGGCGTGCAGGAGGCGGGCTTGCCGGTCCTGCCGGGCGAACATCCCATTGTCCCGGTAATGCTGGGAGACGCCGCCCTCGCCGCGCGGTTCGCGGATGCGATGCTGGCGAAGGGAGTCTATGTGATCGGCTTCAGCTACCCGGTGGTGCCGCAGGGAAAGGCGCGCATCCGCACGCAGATGTCCGCCGCCCACACGCAGGAAGACCTGGACCTGGCGTTGCGCGCATTCCGCGAGGTGCGGGCCGAGTTGGGAATCACCGGGAATCTCCGGCCGCCTGCCGGCATCGACGACAAACTGGGGGCATGATCCGGATGCGTCACCACCTGTTTCACCTGGCCGCCACTTCGGCGCTCTGCCTCACGGCGACTGCCATCAGCGGGGAATGGAACCGCTTTCGCGGCCCCAACGGCACGGGTTTGGGGGAAGCCACAAACCTGCCGGCCCGATGGGAGACCGCCGACTTCGCCTGGACCCTCGACCTCCCCGGACCCGGTCACTCGTCCCCCGTCTTCCGGGGCGACCGGCTGTTTGTCAACTGCGCGAGTCCGGAGGATGGCGCGGTCCTGACCCTCGCGGTGGATGCGAACACTGGCCGACTGCTCTGGAGGAAGGCCTTTGGGGGAGGCGGCTTCGTGACCCACCGCAACAACACCCTCGCCTCGTCCACTCCGGCAACCGACGCCCGCCACGTCTACGTTGCGCACCAGGCCGGGGATCAGGTCACGCTGTATGCGCTGGATCACGCTGGAGAAACAGCCTGGAAGTTCCCGCTGGGAAACGTCGAATCCCAACACGGCTTCGGCCATTCCCCCATCGTGCACCGGGACCTGGTCATCTACAGCAAGGACGGGATCAACCCGGGGAGGATTGTCGCCCTCGACGCCGCCACCGGCACCCTGCGCTGGGAAGTCCCACGCAGCGGCGGGCGGGCGGACTACTCCACCCCTTGCGTCCATCAACCCACGCCGGGCCCCGCCCTGCTGATCTTCAATACGGCCGAGGACGCCATCACCGCCGTGGAGGCGACGACCGGCCGCGTCGCCTGGGTCTCCCCGCCTGTGCTCGACAAGCGCAGCGTGAGCTCCCCCATTGTTGCCGACGGTCTCCTCATCAGTTCCTGCGGCAGCGGGGGCGGGGGCAACTATGTGGTGGCGCTTCGTCCGCCTTCCACCGCGGACGCTGCGCCCGAAAAGGCGTGGGAGATCCGTCGCAGCGCCCCCTACGTGCCGACCCCGCTCGCCCTGGGCCAATGGTTGTTCCTCTGGAGTGATGGCGGGGTCGTCAGTTGTGTCGCGACGGCCACCGGCGACCCGGTCTGGCGGGAGCGGGTCGGCGGGGACTATTTCAGCTCTCCGGTGTTCGCCGACGGGAAGCTGTACAACGTCTCGACCGCCGGCCAGATCGTCGCCATCGAGGCCGGCCCCGCTTTCAAGCTTCTGGGGCGGACGGAGCTTGGCGAGGTGTCCCACGCCACACCGGCGGTGGCCCTGGGCCGGTTGTATGTGCGCACCCTCACCCGGATCCACTGCCTGCCGCCGGTCCGTTGATCCCGCACACCCCCGCACACGTGGAGCCGACAAGGTTGGGAACGACGGATTGAACCTCGCTCGCTATTGCTCTGCGCCGCCCGGCGCCACCATCCAGTTTGCTTCAGGCTCCTGCCGGACGCTCCACCATGATGGAGGGTCCTTCACCCTCCGGTGCGCGTGCCTGGCCCGGCGCATCAGCGCCGACCTGGCATTTGCCCTGCCCGGCCGTATTGCTGGAGGGTTTTCTTGGACCGCCGCTTGCCAGACCCATCTCCAGGGCGTAGGCTGCCGAGAACTAAGTTTGTTTAATTGAAATGAAAAGAATCACTGCTCTATTACTAACCGGGTTGGCGCTGGCTGTTCTCCAGGTTCAGGCCGACGAAGCCAAGTGCCCCATCAGCGGCAAACCGGTCGATCCGGCGTGCAAGATCACGGTGAACGGCAAGGAAGTCGGCTTCTGCTGTGACAACTGCAAGGGCAAGTTCGAGGCCGCTCTCAACACCAAGGACGCGGGCCCCGGGAAGTGTCCGATCAGCGGCGAGCCGGCCGACAAGGACACGCGCATGCTCATCTCGACCGTGGAAGCGGTCCACGTCTGCTGCAACAAGTGCGCCAAGAAGTACACCGAGAGCCACAAACTCGCCGCGATCAAGGACGATGGCGCCGGCAAGTGCCCGTACAGCGGGGAACCGGCCGATGCCGACGTCTTCGTGATCGACCAGGGGCGCAAGCAGTACTTCTGCTGCAACAAGTGCAAGGCGAAGTACGTCAAGGAACACAACGTGGTGATGATCGACAAGGGGGCCGGCAAGTGCCCGATCAGCGGCGAAGACGCCACGGATGGCCCGGTGGTCTGGCAGGTCAAGACCGAGGCGGTCTACACCTGCTGCGAAAAGTGCGCGGCCAAACTGGTGAAGGAGAAGGTGCTGGCCAAGATGTGAGGCACGGCCGCGCAGGCTTCCATCCCAACCTCATCCCGACGCCGGGCGCCGCGAGGCCCCGGCGTCTTTCGCGTACGGTCACTGCTTCCGCTGAACCACGCGGAACTCGCTGATTCGTGCCCAGTGCCCACCCTCCTTGAGCCCATTGTAGCCGTGGATGGAGATCTTCGGCCTGCCGTTCGGCGGCACGGGAAGCGTGCATTCCCCGGCCGTCGTCCAAGCGTCCGCGCCCTCGGGCCAGTATTCCCCGCGAATGCGGTTGCCCGATACCGTCAGCCGCAACCGGTACCACCCCCCGGGGACCGGCGGTTGGGCAATGGTCCGGCATTGGTCGTTCTCCTCCCGTCCCATCACCACGCAGACAGGACCGTTCACGATCTCACGGTTGAGCTTCACCATGTGACTGTCGTCGTAATACCAGGCCAGGTTGATTTGTTCGTACTGGCCGGTGGGCGCGCTCTGTAGTTTCACCGTAATCTCGATGTCGCCGTCGGCGGGATCGGGGGCGGGACGAACCAGGAGGTTCCTTCCGGTGTTGGCACCGCCCCAGAGATTGCCGGGCAGGATGCGCATTTCCAGCGCACCGCCCCGAAGCCGCCAGGCCCCGGGTTCCTCGCGAATCCAGGACCAGCCCGCCTTGAGTTGGTCGCCGAACGGCTCCTCGAAAACGACTTCCTCCGCATGCACGGCGAAGGCCAGCAACCCGGCCACCGGCAGACCCAACAGGGCACATCTCAACGGCTTCATGCCCGGAGCCTACCACGCGCCCGAAACCGGGCAATGCCGATCAGGCAGCCGATCAGGCAGCTGACAGGCGCGGGGAAATGGTGGACAACGAGCGCGACCAAGCCGCCCCTCCTCCTGATTCGTCGCCAACTTCGTGTTGCAGGTGCAACATGAAGTTGCACGAGAACTTCAGCTCCCTGCAGCACCATGCAGCTGTGGCGCCGGGATCACAGCGGGTCCTTCATCAAGCAGTTGGGCGCCACGGCAGGCCGCGGGTTGTCGCTCTCGGGGCCTGCGGGAAACCGGGATCATGGCCTGTCGCCTGAGATCCGGTAATACCGTTCGCGGTTGCGCAACGGCGGAGTGCGAGTGCGGGTACCGTCGTCGGTCCAACGAAACACGCTGCCGTTTATCTCGAAGACCGGGCGGTAGACCGGATGCCAGACGTTACCCGACCCGAGCGGACCATCGGACCAGAACACTTCGTACGACCGGTCCGGATCGCCTTCCCACTCGATGGCCACCCGCGGGGCTCCGTCGGTCCCGCCCGCCTCGAATCGCCCCACGCGAAAAACCGATTCTGCCGAACTGGGATCGGTTCCCGCCAGCAACTCGGCGCGATTGGACGCCCCGTCCGCGTCGAAATCCTCATCCGGACCCGACCCCAGGCCGCGGAAAAAGCGGTTCTCCCACGGATCCGGCAGGCCATCGGCATCGGTGTCGGCGGGTGGAGCAAGCACCACCAACCGCCCGTCTGACGTCACGTTCGCCGCAAGCTCGAGACCGTCGGAAAAGAGTTCGCTGCGTTCCCAAGCCAGGGCGTGGTTGCCCTGCGGCGCATCCGCACTCACCCGGATCGGGAAGGAGAACGCGACCGTCGGTCCCGCCGGCAGCCCTGTGGATCGGGCCAGGGAGACCGCCAGACGTCCTGCCTCAGCGTGCGAGGCAATGAGGAATCCGGCGGTGTCTGACGTGGTGACCGCCGGCCCCGGCGTGACGAACTCCGGCAGATGGAGCACGAAGGTGCCGCCGGCGATCCGGATGGCTTGGTCCAGGAATACGCGAACAACCGCCCGTTCCCCCGGTGCGGCCCCCACGCTTTCAACCGAGACAGTCACCGCCGCCCGGGCGGAAAGCCCGAGCAGGCAACCAACCAGGAGGATCCGGCCCAACCGATGTCTCCGGGGGATGCGATTGGCGGATTTGGGAAGCAGCTTGCTCATGACGCTCTTATTCAGTGACGACGATCTCGTGCGGCGCGGCCACCGCGCGGACCTCTGGGTTGTAATACTCGTAGACCGCGGACTCGGCCGTCTGGGCCCGGATCGGGAAACGGGCCTTCAACCGGAACCCCAGGACAACCGGCACCTCGTGATCCAGTTCATCCAGGTAGAGGATGATCTGGCGACCGGCGATCTCATACTTCTGGATCGTCGGGCCGACCAGCGCATCCAGATCCTCCGCGAGGACGTCGAACCCTGGTGGAATCCCGATGTCCGCCACCAGCATCTTCGCCACGCCCGGCCGGTTGTTCCCCAGGTGGACCGTGCACCGCAGCAGGTCGTCCGTGGTCAACTCCGACCTGTCATATCCGACTTCGATGGAGATCAACTCTTCGACCGGCTCAGGCAGCGTGTCCCAAGGGAGGTAGTATCGCCCCACCACCTGGTAAAGCGTGCTGCCGCTCCCCTCGAGGCTGAGTTGAACCGTGTTGTCGCCCTCGACCGTCTGTTCCCCGAGGTCGCAGAGAAACACCAGATCGCTGTTGTCATCCGTGAGCTGCAGCGTCTTTGCCTCGACTCCATTGAGGCTGATCCGCACGGTGGCGTCGGCGTGAGAGGTGGCCCCGCCGGCGGCCATGGTGAAGGCCTGGAGCGCCAGCACGGTCGCCTGGGTGGAACCGAAATTGCCGTTGCCGTCCTTGGCGCCGACCAGATAGTTCAACGCCTTGGCCGTGGTATCCGGATACGCGCCGTACTTCATGTAGGCCTGCGCCAGCAGCGCGCTCAGTTCCACCGAGGCCCCCTGCCCGCGCGAATACGTGATCGTGGGCGCGGTTTCCTCCCACCAGACCTGGTCACCTTCCGACAGTTTGCGATCCTCGAATGTCGCGAACAGCCCGGGCAGCAGCGGGTCATCCGGATCCTGCAGGAGCGCGTGAGCGCACAGGGCAAGCGTGTAAGTCTCCGCCTCGAAACCCGGTTCCAAGAGCTTGTTCCTGAGATAGGCCGCGCCGGAGTTCAGGGCCGGCCCGGTGTAACCGGACTTGACCAAGCCCCACAGGACATAGGCGGTGGTTCGGAGAACGTCGTTCTGATACCGATTGATGGCGCCCTCAGCGATGCCCCCGTCGGTCGGAATCCACGAACCGTCCGCCTCCTGCCCTGCCACCAACCAGTCCTGGGTCCGGCGGATGACCGCCGGATCCACATACCACACGCCGCTCATGTCGCTGAACTCCATCAGTCCGTAAGTGGTCAGCACGTTGTGTGCGGGCGCCTCCCCGAACCACGAGAACCCGCCGCCGTCGACCTCGTAGCTCAGCAAACGCTGGTAGCCGGCACTGATGAAGCCCTCCGCCTTCATGAGAATCTCGGGCGTGATCACGCCGGTCTGCTTCATGTAGTCGACCACAAGGACGTTGGGATACGTCACGGACGAGGTCTGCTCGAAGCAACCGAACGGCATCCGCAACATCGCATCGAGTCCCTCCACCACCTGACTGAAGAACCCCGGATGAATCTTCACCAGGATCTTGCTCGCTCCGTCGATGGCGGCCTCCGGAATGGTGATCAGGTGCTCGATGAGCCCGCTCAACCGCCCGCTCTGCGTGACGAGCATTTCCGCCCCGTCGGGCACCACCTCCACCGTCCGCGCGATGGCGTCGCTCTTCGTGCTTCCGTAGGCGGTCACCTGCAACCGGCAGTGACCGACCCGCAGGGTCTTCACCCGGAAATGCACGACGTTGACCTCCGCGGCGGCGAGACTCAGCGTGCGCTCGGCTGACTCCAGCAGTTCCACCCCGTCATCACCTTCCAGCACCAGGCGAACGTCCTGACTTTCGGGCAGGTAATTATAGACCGCGACCGGCACGGACACCTCATCGCCACGCGTCAACGTTGCGGGCAAATCGAGGTCCACAAAGAACTCCTGGAACACCCGCACCGCGCCGGTCGCGCTGCCCAGGCGGCCATCCGCACTGGAGGCCAGGCCGGTCATGCGCCAGGTCGTGATGGAGTCCGCCAGTTTCACGTTCACCGTCGTGCTGCCGTCGGGTCCGGTGATCAGGAGCGGATTGCTGTAGAGCGTCTCCGGGAAGTACTGCCGGAGATAGGGCTCGGCCCCGCCACTCTCGCTGCCCCCACCGGCGGTGGGGGTCGGTGGCCCGCCCACAGCGTCCTCGAGCCAGTCGGCATTGTTCATGGCGAACACCTCGAATCCACCGACGCCACCCCGGGCAAGCCACTCGGCATTCTTGCGCATCCAGGACTGACCGAGCGCCCAGGTGGCGACCACGAACTGCAGATCATCCGGGGTTTCCCAACGCTGGTCCGGTCCGGCGGTGTGAAACGTGTATTCCGTCGAAACCGCCGCATAACTCACCCGGTAGGGCGTTCCCCACGGATCCAATGCCCCATCGGGCCCAAGTGTCTTGTTTGCCACCGCCTCCTCGATGAGCGGTTCGAAAAAGGCGGGGGACCGGTCCACGTCATAGGTCGTGAACACGGCCAGCATCGGATCAATCAACTGGTCCAGATCATTCCACACCGCATCGCGGAGGACGGCACCCAGGGCCGCCGGGTCCGCGGCGTCACTGGTCACCTCGAATGTGCCCACGTTCGCATCCGGGAGAGCGGCGAACATCATCCCGAGGACCTGTTCGCGCACCGCATCGTCCGTGCCCCCCGGAGGCTCGTGAAGCACGGTTCCGGGATCGAAGCCGTGAATCTCGTAGCGTGGCCGGCGCAACTGCTCCTCGAGATAGAAATAGATCTTCTCCATGCCGGGCTGCATCTCCTGCAGGGCGAAAACCGCTTCATCAACGAGGTTCAAACCAATGGCCGCCACCACGGGCTGCCCCGCCGGATCGGCCACCTGCAAACGGATGGCCGCTTCCTCCCCGGGGAGATAAACCTCGCGGTCCGCGGCATAGGTCAACCGCAGGTCATTCGCCGGGTCGACATAGATGATTCGCCGGTCCCGGACGGTGTTGCCCGCCAGCGTGATCCGATAGGCGGACACGCAGAGGCTGCCCGACAGGTCGGCGGTCAACGGCAACACCAACGCCGCGAAGCCGTTCAGCGGTTCAAGGCTCCGGCTGGCAACGGTCTGTCCGTCCTTGATGACATCCACGAACACGGAACCGCCCAAGCCGCCGCAAAACACATCCAACTTCACCTCGTCGCCCACGGCGTAGAGGGAACGGTCGGTCCGAAGCAACAGCGACTCCGCCGCCGCCGAAAGCGCCAGGTCCAGCGTCCGGTCCGCGGCGTTCCCCGAAGCATCCGCGGCGTGCAGGTCCAATGCCAGGGATGAATGCCCCACCGGCATAAACCGGATCACGCCAACCCCGGCGGCATCGGTCTCGACAGTGCCCACGACCTCGTCGCCGATGCGCGCCGTGCAGGTGGTCATGGCGGGTGTGTTGTTCGGATACAGCGTGAGCACGTAGATCCGGTTCTCCACGCCGGGGATCAGGACGCCGCTTTCCGGCACGGCGTGGATGACCAGATCATTCGCCGACACCGGGAGGCTGCGGGAGATCGTCTCCTCGTGCGCCGCCTGATCCGTGACCTTGACCTCCAGCAACGCGAAGGCTTCGCCCTGCTGCAGGGGTTGCCCCACGAAGTATGCAGGCAGGTCCAGCGAGAACGCAAAGTGCCCGTCCCCGTCCAGAGTTCCCGCGACCTGGGCAAACGGCTCGAACGCCACATCGAACTTCGACGCCGTGAGCGTCACCGCACCCCCGGCCACGCTCTTGCCGAAGAAATAGTCGGCCGCCACGGTGCCGCTGAGCGTGGCGCCGGGAGCGTAGTAATCGCGGTCAGTGGTCAGGGCCACCTTGAACTTCGGAAGCGCGTAGCGGTCGACGGTTACCTGTTTTTCCGTGGTGCAGCCCGCCACCTCGGTGGACACCGTGTAAACGCCGAGGTTCAGTTCGGTGGCCAGGGTGAAGTCCGCCGAAGCGACGCCGAATTCGTTGAGGGTTTCCGTCTGCTTGAAGACCTTGTTCCCCTTCGCGTCCGCGACGAGCAGCACGATCTCCTGCCCCGCCGCCGGGATCATCCGGGGCTTCACCAGCGTCAGGCTCCGGAGGTGGATCGTCTGGCCGGGTTGGTACAGCGGCTTGTCCGTGGTGAGCAGCGTGGAGGTGCCGGTCACGATCTCGACGCTCTGGCTCAAAAGCCGGGTACCCAAGGGAGCGCTGACCGTCACCTCGAGTTCGCCGTCACCCGAAATCCCCCCTGGAACCGCCATCGCCAGGTTGACCAATCCCTCCGGGTCCGTCACCGCCGTCTGCCGGGCGATCCCGTCTCCGCCGCCCGGCCCCACCAAGGTCGCCACCACCTGCGCGCCTCCGACGGCTTCCCCGCTCCGGGCTTCCTGAACCGCGACGCGCGCCCGGTTCGGGGCGCCGGCATACCATTTCTCCGGGCCGAACACATGGACCCGCAGGCGGGGGGTCAGTTCGTACAGGCTCCACCGATGACGAACCGCCTTTCCGCCATCGCTCCCCTGTACTTCCAGGACGTAGCGCGCCAGATCCGCAACCTCGGAAATCCCGGGAAGCAACCCCTCCACATGGCCGGACTTGCCATCGTCGACTTCTGCGAGCGTCAACGGTTGCCGGGATTGCTCCTGACCGGCGAGATCGCGCAGAAGCACATGGATTGCCCCATCGATCCGGGAGGCCTCGCCAGGAAAGCGCAAATCCAAAGACACGCCCCCGGGCATCAGGGCCGCCTGCAGATCCACCAGGTCCCAAGGGTATTCCGAGCCCGTAGCAGCCTGCTGCAACACCAGAATCGCGTCGCGCACGTCCACGACCCCATCCTGGTTCACATCCGCGGCGGCCTCCTCGGTGCGGCCCAGGACGGCCCGGGAAACCGTTTTCTGCAGAATGGTCTGCGCATCCGTGGCAGTCACCTGCCCGCTCGCATCAACGTCGCCGGGCACACCCGTTGCTGCCTGGACGCGGTTTCCCGCCGCGCCAACCGCGAAACAGAGCAGGATGATCAGGACCGCGACGATCCATTTCCACCGCGACAAGTGACTCCTTCCTCCCAGTGTCGAGAGCGGCGCTCCGACACCCGCCGACTTTGCATACATCGCTCGAGGGCGCATCGGATTCTCCATGGTTTCTGAAGCGCAACCATACGCCTGCGTCCGGGGGAATGCAACGCAGGAGGCAGATACTTCTGGCACGAGATTGCGGAGTGATGGCTAACTGGACGGCACATGAAGCACGCAGTCCTTCTCATCCCGTTCGCGCTCGCCGCCACCGTGGTCGCCTGGCAACCCGCGCCCGACTCCATGCTCACCGAATGGGGCGAACAAGTCACTCCCGAGAACGCCTGGCGCGAGTATCCGCGCCCCCAGATGCAGCGTGACCAATGGACCAACCTCAACGGTCTCTGGGAGTACGCGGTCACGAAGGAGAGCGACCCGGCCCGGCCTTCGGCCCCGGACGGACAAATCCTGGTGCCGTTCGCCATTGAGTCCGCGCTCTCCGGTGTGAAGCGATCGTTCCAACCGGATGACGTCCTCTGGTACCGACGGACGTTCGAACTCGAACCCAGGCCGGGCCGAAGGTACCTGCTGAACTTCGAGGCTGTGGACTACCAGTGCACCGTGCGCGTCAACCACCGCGAGGTCGGCCGCCACACCGGCGGCAATCTTCCCTTCTCGCTCGACATCACCGAGGCCGTGACAGCCGGTGTCAACACCGTGCTCGTGCGCGTGACGGACGCCACGGACACGGCCCATCAACTGCACGGCAAACAGCGACTGGATCCCAAGGGCATCTGGTACACGCCGGTCTCGGGCATCTGGCAGACCGTCTGGCTCGAGGAGGTGCCGGACTTTCACGTGACCGGACTGAAGATCACGCCCCGGATCGACGGCACGATTGCCATCGGGATCGCCACCGCCGGCCGGACACCCACCCCGGTCCTGAGCAGCGCCATCGTTTCCCTCGGGGACAAGCCCGTGGCCCGCGCTTCGGGCTCGCCCAACTTCATCGCCCTCGAAGTGCCCGAGCCGAAGCTCTGGTCGCCCGATTCCCCCACCCTTTACAACCTCCGAATCCAGGTCGGCGACGACGTGGTCACCTCCTACGTGGGGATTCGGGAAACCGGCCGGAAGCAGGACGCCGAAGGGAACTGGCGGCTGACCTTGAACGGGGAGGAGATCTTCCAGTTTGGCACGCTGGATCAAGGCTGGTGGCCCGACGGGCTCCTGACCCCTCCCGCCGACGCTGCCATGCTCGGCGACATCCGGTTCCTGAAAGCCGCCGGGTTCAACACCATCCGCAATCACATCAAGGTGAAACCCCGCCGGTATTACCTGCACTGTGACCAACTGGGGATGCTGATCTGGCAGGACCAGGTCAGTGCGATGGCCGACAATCCCAAATGGACCCGGCTTCGGCCCAACCCCGAGACCCGCGTCTGGCCGGCCGACGACCACGCCCAGTTCATGGCGGAATTGCAGGGAATGATCGACCACCTGTACAACCATCCGTGCATCGTGCAGTGGGTGCCGTTCAACGAAGCCTGGGGCCAGCACCAGGTCATGGACGTGGGGCGCTGGGTTGCAGCCTACGACCCCACCCGCCTGGTCAACATCGCCAGCGGCGGCAACTGGTTTCCGGTCGGCCACATCGTGGACGATCACAAGTACCCGCATCCGGGCTTCGACTTCGCCAGCGGCGCCGGCGGACGGTTTGATGGGTACGTCAAGGTCATGGGCGAGTTCGGCGGCCATGGGTTCCCGGTGGAAGGACACCTCTGGAATCCCGGCGCCCGCAACTGGGGTTATGGCGGTCTGCCAAAGGACAAGGACGAGTGGCTCGAGCGCTATCGCACTTCCATGCAGATGCTCGGTGAACTGCGCAAGGAAGGCATCGCTGCCGGCATCTACACGCAGACCACCGACGTGGAGGGCGAGATCAACGGCCTCCTGACCTACGACCGCAAGGTCCCCAAGGTGCCCGCCGAAACCCTGCGAGCCATCCATCAGGAAGCCGGGTTGTGCCAGTAATCCCTCACCCTGAATGAAACCCAACCCTGGAGTCCGGCAGACACTGTTCGCAGTCCTGGCCCTGCCGGCCACGGTCCTCTCCCTCGCAGCGGGACAGGCACACCCCAACATCGTCTGGCTGACCACCGAGGATAACTCCGCCCACTGGTACCGGCTCTACAACGACCACGGTGCCCCCATGCCGAACATCGAGCGGTTGGCCGCCCATGGGCTGGTGTTCAACCACGCCTTTTCGTGTGCCCCCGTCTGTTCCGTGGCACGCAGCACGATTCTCTCGGGCTGTTACCCTTCGCGGCTCGGTGCCCAGTATCATCGGCCGGAAATGCCCGTGCGCCTGCCTGAGGGCGTCCGGCCGTTCCCCTGGCACCTGCGCAAGGCCGGCTACTACACCACCAACAACAGCAAGACCGACTACAACTTCCCCGCTTCCGACATCAGGGGCACGTGGGATGAATCCTCCGGCAAGGCAACCTACCGGAACCGCCAGCCGGGCCAGCCCTTCTTTCATGTGCAGAACTTCGCCGTCACCCACGAAAGCAGGCTCTTCGGCGGCCTGCCCAAGGGGGTTGAAAGCACCACCGACCCCGCCTCGGTCGAACTGTTCCCCTACCATCCGGACACCCCGCTCTTTCGCGAAAAATACGCCCAGTACCTGACCCTCCAGACCTACGTCGATTCACAGATGGGAAAACTCATCGGGCAACTGGAAGCCGACGGCCTGCTCGACGACACCTTCATCTTTCACTACGGCGACCACGGCGGTGTGCTGCCCGGCAGCAAGGGCTATGCCTGCAATGACGGGTTGCAGGTTGCCATGGTGGTTTACGTTCCAAAGAACTGGCACCACCTCGTCCCCGCCCAACCGGGCTCGCGGATCGACGGCTTCGTTGAGTTCGTGGATCTTTCCGCGACCGTGCTGAACCTGGCGGGCATCGACATCCCGGAGGGGATCGATGGACGGCCCTTTCTGGGGCCCGGCGTCACCCTCGACGCCCTCGACCGGCGCGACACCGCCTTCGGCGTCGCCGAACGGTTTGATGAGAAGTACGACCTGGTGCGATTCCTCCGCCGCGGTCGCTTCAGCTATCATCGCAGCTATCAACCCTTCAATCCCGACGGCCTCTACAACGAGTACCGCTACAAGCAACCCGCCTATCGCGAGTGGCGTGAACTCCACCGGGCCGGTCGTCTGAACGCCGTGCAGGCCGCCTTCTTCGAGCCCCGACAGCCTGAGGGCCTGTACGATCTCGAGACCGACCCGCACGAAACCCGCAATCTCGCCGGGGATCCGGCCCACGCCGGGACGCTCGCCGAAATGCGCGGTCTGCTGCAGGAACGCCTCAGGACCATGCCGGATACCGGGTTCGTGCCGGAACCCGTGTTGGTTGCGGAAAGCAACGGCGACGGATACGGCTACGGGCAGAGGAACCAGGCCCGGCTCGCCCGGTTGCTGGAGATTGCCGATCTGCAACTGCTCCCATTTGATGCGGCACAGAGCGGAATCGCCCGGGCTCTCGGGTCCCCGGAACCTCTGGAACGTTATTGGGGGCTCATTACCTGCAGTGCCTTCTGCCAGCAGGCGGCGGCGTTCTACGACCGGGCCCGGCAACTCGCCGCAAACGACCCCAACGGCTTGGTCCGTACCCGCGCGGCGGAGTTTCTCGGATTGACCCGCGCGGCAGATCCCGTGCCGGTATGGGTCGACGTGCTCCGGAGCACCACCGATCCCATTGAGGCCAACCTCATCCTGAACACCGTGGTCCTGCTGCGGGACCGGCAGCCCGGAATCAACTTCGATTTCGCGGCGGTGGACGGCGCCCCCTGGACTGATGCCAGGAAGACCCCCGGCCTCGCGAACCAGGTCCAGCGCCGCGTGGAACAGTTCCGTAACAACGATCGCTAGTCACCCCAAGCCACCCGCCTCAGCCATGATCCGCCTGCTCAAAACCCTCCTCGCGCTCAGCGTCGTTCCGGTCGGTCTGCTGCAGGCAGCCAGCCGCCCCAATGTCATCCTCGTCCTCATCGACGACATGGGCTGGGGTGACTTCTCCTGTTTCGGCAGCGAGGCCGCCAGCACGCCGAACATCGATCACATGGCAGGAGAGGGGATCCGGTTCGAGCAGTTCTACGTCGATTCCCCCATTTGTTCGCCCTCGCGCGTGGCCATCAGCACCGGCCAGTATCCGCAGCGTTGGCGCATCACGTCCTACCTGAACAACCGCCGGGATAACCAGGCCCGTGGCATGGCCCAATGGCTGGATCCCCGTGCGCCCATGCTCGCCCGCTCACTCCGGCAGGCCGGCTACGCCACCGGTCACTTCGGCAAATGGCACATGGGTGGCCAGCGCGACGTCGCCGAGGCTCCGCCCATCACCGACTACGGTTTCGACGAGTCCCTCACGAACTTCGAAGGCATGGGCGCCAAGCTGCTTCCGATGACCCTCAAGCCCGGCGACATCGTCCCCGGCCGGATCTGGGCCGATGCCGAACGTCTCGGCGGGCCTGTCGTCTGGATGCAACGCTCCGAAATCACCCGGGGCTTCGCCGACGCCGCCCTGGCGTTCATGAATCGTGCCATACGCGACCAAAAGCCATTCTATATCAACCTCTGGCCCGACGATGTCCACAGCCCGTTCTGGCCTCCGGTCGCGAAGTGGGGTGACGGCAGCAAACGCCGCCTCTATCTCTCGGTGCTGGAGGAGATGGATCGCCAGTTTGGCCGGCTCTTCGACCGCGTCCGGAGCGACGAGGCGCTCCGGGACAACACCCTGATCCTGATCTGCTCGGACAACGGCCCCGAACGCGGCGCCGGCACGGCCGGACCGTTCCGTGGCTTCAAGACCCAGCTCTATGAAGGCGGCGTGCGGTCGCCGCTGATCGTGTGGGGGCCCGGCTTGCTGCCGGCCGGCAAGGGCGGGAGCGTGAACCCGGAATCCATCCTCGCCGCCATCGACCTCGCGCCTTCGATCCTCCAACTCACCGGCACCCCCGCACCCGCCGAAGCCGGGTTCGACGGTGTGGACATGTCGGATGTGCTCCTCGGCAAGACCACCCGTTCGCGCGACAAGCCGCTGTTCTTCCGTCGACCGCCGGACCGCGATTCCTTCTTCGGCGTGGCGGACCTGCCCGACCTGTCCGTCCGCGACGGCCGCTGGAAGTTGCTGTGCGAATATGACGGTTCCCAGGCGGAGCTCTACGATCTGGCGGTCGACCGCGGGGAACACGACAACGTGGCCGGGGATCACCCGGACATCGTCGCTGATCTGAAGGCCCGACTGCTCGCCTGGCACCAGTCCATGCCCCCCGACAACGGCGCGACCTACGGCCGCTGATCCCGGCAACGCCAAGGGGGAAGACCAGCGCACTCCGCGCCCTTCCCCCTCACCGTTCCGCACGCCGATTGACCCGGCCCGATTCGCCCCCTAGCCTCCCGGGGATGAAGTCCGTTGCTCCATCGGATACCCGGCTGGGCTGGATTGGGACCGGAGTCATGGGAGCCCCCATGGCCGGTCACCTGCTGAAACAGGGCTGGGCCTTGACGGTCTCCAGCCGCACGCGGTCGAAGGCCGAACCCCTGCTCGCAGCCGGCGCCCGCTGGGCCGGTTCCCCGGCCGAGGTCGCGGCACAGTCCGACATCGTCTTTTCCATGGTCGGCTTTCCGGAGGACGTGGCATCGGTGTACTTCGGCCCGGATGGCCTCCTGGCGCAGGCCACGTCCGGCTCGATCCTGGTCGACCTGACCACCACCCGCCCCGCCCTGGCGTGCGAGATCGCCCGGGTGGCATTGGACAAGGGAATCCACACCATCGATGCGCCAGTCTCCGGCGGTGATGTGGGGGCGCGCAACGCCACGCTGACCATCATGGTCGGCGGAGACGAGGCCGCCGTGGAGACCGTCACTCCGCTGCTCGGGATCCTGGGAAAGAACATCGTCCACCAGGGCCCCGCCGGTGCGGGCCAGCATGCCAAGATGTGCAACCAGATCACCATCGCGGGAACGATGATCGGGGTGTGCGAGAGCTTGATTTACGGCCACCGCGCAGGCCTCGATCTCGAGACCCTGCTCCGGGCCATCAGCGGTGGGGCGGCGGGTTGCTGGACCCTGACAAATCTCGCCCCCCGCATCATTGCCCGGAACTTCGATCCCGGCTTCTACGTGGAGCACTTTATCAAGGACATGCAGATCGCGCTGGAGGAGGCGGCCCGGATGAACCTGGCCCTGCCCGGCCTCGCCCTCGTCCATCAACTTTATCAGGCGGTGGCGGCCCAGGGACACGGTCGCAAGGGAACCCACGCCCTCATGCTCGCGCTCGAACGGATCTCCAGCACCGGTTGAACTCAACCCCGGGCGGCGGCCAGGTTCCCCTCCGCATCGAAGTCGAACGGTCGCGGTACGCCGCTGATCTCGACGGAGCAGTCACTCCGCACGCACCCTGCCAGGCTCTCCGAGCACTCCAGGGTTTCCACCGACAACGTATCCCGGATGCGCACGACGCGGGCGGTGGCAACGTCCGGCAACGCCAGGCTCCGCAAGGCCGCCTCGATTGCCGCCCGGTCGCAGGGAAAGTGGATGGGCACCTTGGCGCCCTGAATCGACAGGGCCGTCAACGCGTTTACGCTCGTGATGCGCGCATCCATGGCCGCCACCAAACGGTCGGTCGTAAAATCCGCCATGCCGACCCCGATGGCGTTGCCGTGGCTCTCCGGCGTCAGGTCCCGGACGAACAATCGTCGCACCCGGGGCGGCGGTTGCTCCGGATCGATCTCGGTGGAATAGCCGTGAATCATCCGCCCAATGATCGCCGGGTCCATGCCCGTCCCGCTGAGGTTCTTCCCCATCCGATCCACGATCAGCAGATCCACCTCGTCGAACGGCAGCCGCGGCATCAGTGCCCGCGCCTCGGCGCACAGTTCCTCTTCGGCGCTCTCGAGAACCGCCGGCAACACCCCCGCCAGTCGCGCCGTTTGGTGCGCCTGGTTTTCCACCACCGCCAACCCCCCAAGCAACGGAACGTTCGGTTTCAACACCGCCGCGATGGAGCGCAGCGCAGGCTCGTAGCCCAACCGGCTGGCGGCCTGGTGAAAGCGCTTGGCCCCCTCGTGCTTGCCCAGACCAACGACCAGCATCTTCAGCAGACCGCTGCCAATCGGGCTCTTGAAGTCCGTGTGCGGTTTGATCCGGTTGATCAGCAGAATCCGATCGGCCTGCAGGGCGGCGGCACTGCACACCGCATCGACACCGTCCGCCGTGGAGCCGAGACAACGAACCTCCATCGACGGCTGGAAAGGCACGCCGCACGTGGCATCGGAAACCCCGTAATCCGCGAGCAACGCCAGTTGTCCCGCCGGCGTTCCGCCCCCGTGACTGCCCATCGCCGGCACCACAAACGGGTGCGCTCCCGCCGCCCTCAAGACGTCGATCGCCGAGCGAACAAGGGTCGCCAGTCCGGTGATCCCCCGGCTGCCCACGGCCACGGCGACCGTTGCGCCGGAGGGAAGCCCCTCCAGCAAAGGCGTCAGTTGCCGTTCGGTTTCCGCCGCCAGATCAAGGGCCGGTGCCGGTGCGAATGACTGACGCGCCAGCAACATGCGAGGCATTGGGAGCGCCTCGACCGGAGTCGATTCGGGGTTCTTCATCGTGCCTGCAGAAGCCTGGTGTCCTGGACCCGCCAACGCAGGGGTTGGCCCGGAACCACCTTGACCGGCACCCCCGCCCGCGTGGTCAGCCCCACCCCACCCCACCGGCTGACCCGGCCGGTCTCGAGGTCCTCGATACGGTAGGCCCAATCCTCCTCCACGGTGAACCACTCGGGGAACTGGTTGATGCGGGGCCAGTCCAGCGGCAAATGCAGGTCGGTCCGGTGCCGCGGTTCGTCAAAACAGATCCGGCCCTCCCACGGCGTCTCGGATTCGACCCACAGGAGCAGTTGTCCGTCCTCCCGCAGGGCGCCAAACCGGAGGTCCTCCCGCCACGGACGTACCGTCACGCCCTGGGTTTTCCAGAGGCAGTACATGATCGTGGTCCGGGCAAAATTGCCATCGCCGTGCCAGCCTTCGATCACGCCGTCCTCCTGCTGTTTCCCCCACATCACCCGCGTTTCACTGTCGATCCACCGGGCCACCTCGGGAAGCGGTTCGCGGTTCAGCAGGTTCAAGGCGCTCTCGATGGAATCGGCATAGCCATCAGCGCTTTCCCCCTCCCACTTGAAGCTGCGATAGTGCGGCCAGAGCGCCTTCATGGCCCGCAGGGTGGCTTCACGATAGCGGTCCACGCCATCCAGCAGATAGACCGTGTAGAAGCCGTTGAAGGTGTAACCCCAGGTGTCCGCCGTGCCCGCGCCCCCCTCGGTCGGCTTGCCCGCCACGGGATCAATCTGGTTGTAGAACAGACCCTGCTCGTTGCGGCCCACCTCCAGAATGCGGTCCAGCATCGACCGGATGGGAGCGCGATAGGCGGCCGCCTTTTCCGGCCAGGCGAAATGACAGGTCGCGTAGAGTTCGCACAATCCCGAGACGACCTCGCAGCCGTGATCGCGGAGTCGCAACACCCGGAGGTCCTTGGTAGGGTGATGCTCGCCCAGCAGGTAGTAGTCGCCCAGCCGAACCGCCCATTCGAGATACCTCGGATCGCCGGTCATCCAGTAAATCCGGCTCAAGGCCTGCAGCATCTCCCCGTTCACCTCGACATTGTCCGAGGCGATCCGGCCAAATGGCGTCGCCACCGGCGCGTGTTCCCAGATGGCGTCCAGGATTGCCAGCATCCGTTCCGACCAGGGACTGGCGCCCAGCCACTCGGTCAACGGCAACAACCCGTCCTTCACATACTCGGAGGAACCGAAGATGATCCGGTCCAGCCGGATATCGGGATCGGCGAACGCGCCCTTGGAGAAGGACCACGTGTCGGGCATGGCGCCCACCCGCGGGGTGAGCCGCGCCTCGGTCTCCAGCATCGCCCGCATCCTGCCCTCGAACAGGTCTTCATCCAGCAACGCCGCGGTGAGGACCATGAACGGGTAGTTGTCCGCCGCCGAGTCCTGCGCATTCCAGATGTCGCGATCCCGCTGCAGGTTCCGCGGGATGAGCCCCGTCCCCGGATCGGCCTGCGCCAGCCAGCCATGGACGAATCGCAGGCACCGACGGAACCCCTCATTGGCCGCCGCCGCATTCTGTCGGGCCAGATCAAACCCGGCGCCGAGACCCCGGTCGACGGCATTGGCGGTGGCCGTGGTTCCCTGGGCGTCGCCGGCGACGGCACATCCCACCGCCAGGACAACCGGGACAACTGAGCGAAGAAGCAGGCGGGTCTTCATGCGCCCCATTGTGACAGGTCCGAGGCCGATTAAAAGCCAATCGAGGCCCCGCCATCAACCGGCAGCACCACGCCCGTGATGAACCGGGCCGCCGGCGAACACAGGAAGACCGCGGCGTGGCCAATGTCCTCCGGCAGCCCAAACCCACCCATCGGGGTGCGCGCGAGAATCCTGGCCTTCCGCTCGGGATCCGCCATGACCGCCCGGCGCAGGATGTCGGACTCGATCCAGCCGGGGGCAATCCCGTTCACCCGCACCCCCCGTCCCGAGACCTCCACCGCCAGCGATCGGACCATGCCGAGGTAGGCACTCTTGGCGGCCGAATAGGCAACCACATAGGGAATCCCCAGCAGGGAGGACATCGACGCGGTGAAGAGGATGCTGCCGTGACCGCGCGCCAGCATGCCCGGCAACACCGCCCGGGTCAGGGCGTGCGCCGCCAGCACATGAGTGTCCAGGATCGTCTGGAACTCCTCCGGCGTCGTCTCTTCGGCCGGCTTCTTGAGGTGGTTGCCAGCGTTGTTGATGAGGATGCTGACCGGGGCTTCCGCCAGCCGTTCCACCTTCTCAACCAGTTCCCCCGCCCGGTCGAATGCCGTCACGTCATGCACCGCGTATCCGGCCGACGCACCGATGCCCTCGGAAGCCTCGCGCAGGACCGCCTCCCGCCGACCCACCAGGAACACCCGCGCGCCGGCCTCCGCCAGGCATCGCGCCATCCCCAATCCCAAACCGCTGCCACCCCCCGTGATCACGGCGACCTCCCCCGCAAGGCAAAAGGGCGGTCGCGACCCGACGGGCTTAAGTCCCGCTGAATCCGAATGTTCGGGCGACTGCTGAACTGGTTTCGTCACGGCGCGTTTCTAGGCGAGGAGCCGAGGGATTGACAGGAGATTCACCGGCCGACCATGCACCCGCATCATTCCGCCGGAGGACCGGTCACTGTCAGCCAGAGATCCGCGGTCGTACCGGTCAACAGCATGGGAGAAGTCGCGTGCCGTCCCGTAATGGGGGCGGTGGCGGGGGATTCTGTGGGCAGCGCGCCACCGATCGGGAGAAGGTTGACTTGAAAGGGCTGGTTGGCGGGTGAGGCACCGGCGGACGCCCGGAGCACCAGATCCACCGTGTCCATGCCCGGCGGCAACAGGGCGTTGTTTGCCGCGACCCCGGGTGGCAGGCGATCCACCGACGCCGAGAGCACTCCCCGATAGTCCGGCGGCCGCCGCACGCGCAGGCGCAAGGGGGTGATCCCGCCGGGTGATAACACCACGCGATCCGCCGAAACCTCGCCGTCAAAGTCCGGGCCGTTGCGGGTGACCGAGATCGAATAACCGTGGCCCGGCCCGCCCCCGCCATCCGCCGCGCTCACGCGGAAGGTGTGGAGCCCCGTCCGCGGGGAGACGAACTCAAGTTCCACCTCCTCGCCCTCGTCGCTCGCAATCGTCGCGGACTCCGAGTTGTCGATCTCCAACCGCGCCACGAACCGCACCCCGCCCACGCCCGTGGTCACGCGAACAGTGTAGCGCTGCCCGGCGCGCGCCTCGACACCGAAGACTCCCACCCGGCCCGGACGCCCGATGAAGGCCACCATGGTATCCGGTGGTGACAACACCTTCGAGCTCAGCAACGGGCGCTGGATGTCAGGGGACAGGGAGGGGGGGGGCGAAGCGGCATCCCCCGAGGCGTCCGGCAATTCCTCCGCAACAACCCCCAACCGATAAAGCGCCGTGGGCCCCACACCGTCCGGGTCCCCGGATTCCCCGACCGCCGCCGACACCCGCAGCACGTAGACCCCGGGCACCGCCAGCGTCGTGCTCAGCGAAGGTTCGCTGCCGGGTGTGGTGGTCGCCTCCGACAGCAACTGCCCCTGGTCGCCCGCCAGTTCGAGCCGCGCCCTCAGCGGCGAATCCAGTCCGCGGGCCACCAGCGTGGCTGTCAACTGCACCGGTCGAGCCACTGGCAGCAACCATTGATCCGGCCGGTCCCGCGTCAACAAGCGGCCGTTGATCACCACCGGAAAGAGGCGGATCGGCACCCCGGCACCTGAGGCCTCCATCTCCGCCGACTCCACGACCTCCGCGCTGTCACTGACCACGAACTGCACGGGCGCGGTCGCTCCCTCGGAGTTCCAGAAACGCAGCAGGGTCGGGCCCGGCAAGGCCCCTGGCAGAATCTCCACCCGAAACCGCCCGGCCTCGGTCTCCGGTGCCAACCGAATCCCCTCCGCCGCCGCCCACCCCCGTACCGGCCATTCGGGCCAGGTCCCCAACAACTCGATCGTAAAGCGCGTTCCCGACTGCCCCCCGGCGGGATATACTTGCGAAATCGCCGGACCCCCGACCGAAGAGGCCCCGTGCAGCGAACGATTCCCGGCCGGCAACAGAACGGTGGCCCCGACGAATCCCCAGCACAGCAGCCTCCGGAAGCCACGGGCGAACCGGCATCGACCACCCGCCGCCATTGCCGTGACGCGGATTGGACGGCAGCAACGCATCAGCGACCGAGAAGTTGCTGGAGTTTGTCGCGGTGGGTTCGGCTCAGGCTGAGTCGGGTGCCATCGCGGAGAATCACCGCGTAATCCCCGTGGAACATGGGCTGGAGTTCCTTCACCCGGTCCAGGTTGACAATCGCCGAGCGGCTGACGCGGATAAAGTGGTGGGGTTCCAACCGTTTCTCGATGGCGCCCATGGTCTCGCGCAACAGGTGGGAGGACTTGCCCACATGCAGGTTGACGTAGTTGTCCGCGCCCTCGATCCAGTCCACCTCCTCGACCTTCAGCAGCAGCACCCGGCCATCGGCCTTGACCGCCAGGCGGGCCGGGGTTTTCGGGTCCGGCCGCATTTCCTCCAGCAGCGCCGAGAGTTTCCGGTTCAACTCCCCGGTCTGCTGCTGTTCCAGCGCGGATCGCACCCGGGCGATGGCCTGCTTGAAGCGATCCCGCGTGAACGGCTTGAGCAGGTAATCGAGTGCGTGGACCTCGAACGCCCGGATGGCATGCTGGCTGTAGGCCGTCACGAAGACCACCACCGGAAGCTGCGGCACCGCCACCTGCTCCAGCACGCCGAAGCCGTCCAGTTCCGGCATCTGGATGTCGAGAAACACCAGGTCCGGCTGCCGGGTCTCGATGGCTTCCACGGCTTCCACGCCGTCACCACATTCCTGGATGACCTCGAGATCCCCCTCCGCCTCGATCAGCTTGCGCAACCGCTCGCGGGCCAGGGGTTCATCATCGACGATCAGGGTTCGAATGCTCATGGGTTCAGGTTCTACTTCATGGCGGGTGCGGCGTCGGCAACCGTCAACCCCGCGGCCGACGGCGGTTGATCCGGCGGTGAAAAGCCACGCAGGGCGAGACCGGCCGCCGGCGCCGCACCGGTTGCCGCCCGGACAAACGGCAGGGTGATGCTCACCGTCAGACCACCTTCCGGACGACTCCGAATCCGGAAGGTCTGCCGGTCCCCGTAAAGATGGTGCAGCCGGGATCTCGTGTTCGACAGCCCCACCCCGGGCCGCACGGGCTGCCCCGCCGCCACGCCCCGACCGTTGTCCGCAACCTCAAGATGGAGCCGGTCGCCCTCCCGCCAGGCCCGCAGTTCAATCACGCCCGGTCGGGAAGTCCGTTCGACGCCATGCCGGATCGCGTTCTCGACCAGCGGCTGCAACAGCAGGTTCGGCACACGCCCGTCGAGCGTCTCCGATGCGATGTCCTGCGACACCTTCAGGCGCGCCCCGAAACGGGTCTGCTCGATCTCCAGGTAGCGCTGCAGAAAGTCCAGTTCCTCCCGCAGCGGCACTTCGTTCGCGTCCGTGTTCTCCAGCGCCAGCCGCAACAAGCCGCTGAGCCGCGCGATCATTTCATCCGCCGCATCGGGATCCTTGTGCACGAGGGCGGAGATCGTGTGCAGGGTGTTGAATAGGAAGTGGGGATTCAACTGCATCTGTAGCGCCATCAACCGCGCCTCGACCAGGCGGCGTTCGAGATCGGCCGTCTCCACCTCCCGATCCCGGAACTTCCGGTAGTAGTCGAACGCGTGGCTCACGCTGACGATGATCCAGTAAATGATCAGGTTCAGCAGGCTGTTCTTCAGTAGCAGCTGCTCGACGGTTCCCCGGAAGGTCGTGGTCATCCCGAGCATGGGGTTTTGCAGCTGCCCGATTGCCGCCCGGATCAGGACGTACGCCAGGCAGATCACCAGGCTGAACGTGACGTGGATCACCACCAGGCGGTGCCAGTTCCGGCGGTGCAGCGGGAAACGCCGCGCCACGCTGATGATCGGCAGCGACAGCAACGCCCAGACATACCAGTCGCCCAGGGTCACGCTGATCGCCTGCCCCCACGTCACCGTATAGTAGCCGAACAACCGGCTCGACAGGTAGAACTGACTGGCAAAGGACAACCCCAGCACCGTCCAGAACCCCACGAAGAGGCTCCACGGCACCCAGCTCTGGCGGAAACGCGCCAGCAGGTTGTTGATCCAGCCTGACATGAGCAACATCACGAAGGCTTCTCCCCACTGAACAGGAGCCACTGCCGCCGGTCAAGTGCGGGAACCCACGCCCCGGCAATCCTCCTCCCCCCGCACCTGTCTACAGACCACACGACGGGCTTGGCTTGGCCGCGGGAGATCCCTACGCTCCGCCGATGCAGCATTCGCCCAACTTTCTGAAGCTGGTGGACGACGCCAAGACGCGCGTCAGCGAGGTCACGGTGGACCAGGCCCGTGAAATGGTTGGCCGCACCCCGCCCGCGGTCCTTCTGGACGTTCGGGAGGATCATGAGTGGTTCAACGGCCACGCCGAGGGCGCCCAGCACCTTGGCAAGGGCATCCTGGAACGGGATCTGGAAGCGATGTTCCCCGATCCCAACACCGAGATCGTGATGTACTGCGGCGGCGGATTCCGCAGCGCCCTCACTTGCGACGTTGCCCAGCAGATGGGCTACCGGCGCGTACACAGCCTGGTCGGGGGCTACAAGGCACTGGTGGCTGCGGGCTGGCCCATCGTGACTTAGCCCCCCCCTCGGCTGCGCCGCCCCCAAGACGTCCGTCCGGCCGACCGCTGCCCGCGCTTCCGTCGCGGAATCCGGCCGGTTTCTTGACAGGCCGCGATGGCAAACCAATAGTTTGCGCCAATGTGGAATTCGGAAGAATCCGCGGAGGAGCCCTTCGCCTCCGGATCAGATGCCAGTTCGCTCAAGCACTTCGCCCCCGCCGGCAAGGGGCCTTGGGAGGCCGTGCCGGATGCCGACTGGCACAACTGGAAATGGCAGCTCAAGCACCGGGTCAGCTCGCTGAAACAGCTTGAGCCGCTTCTCCCCACCCTGACGTCCGCCGAGCGCGCCGGTGCCATCCTCGCGAACACCAAGCTCGCGATGGGCATCACGCCGCATTTCTTCAACCTCATCGAT
The DNA here is from genome assembly GCA_024233215.1 of Verrucomicrobiales bacterium. Classification (GTDB taxonomy): domain Bacteria; phylum Verrucomicrobiota; class Verrucomicrobiia; order Limisphaerales; family J093; genus J093. Next base: position 649,054 of record JACKPW010000001.1, read on the forward strand.
CCCGGGGACGAGGACTGCCCCATCCGGCGCCAGGTGATTCCGCGACTGGAGGAGACGGACACCGCGCCGTGGGAAATGTCGGATCCCTGCGGTGAGGACAGCCATTCGCCGGTCCCCGGACTGGTCCACCGCTATCCGGACCGCGTGCTGTTCCTGGTCACGGACCGGTGTGCCGCCTACTGCCGTTACTGCACCCGTTCGCGACTGGTGAGCAACGCCAGCGGCTACGATTTCCATCCCCATTTCGAGGACCAGATCGCCTACATCGAAAGAACGCCCGCGGTGCGCGACGTCCTTTTGAGCGGCGGCGATCCCCTGCTCTTCAGCGATGAAAAGCTCGAATACCTCCTCACCCGGCTGCGGGCGATTCCCCACGTGGAATTCGTCCGGATCGGCTCCCGCATCCCGGTGTTTCTGCCGCAACGGATCACGCCGGAACTCTGCGAGATGCTCCGCCAGTTCCACCCGCTCTTCCTCAGCATCCACTCGAACCACCCGCGCGAGCTGACCACCGAGGTGCGCGACGCTCTGGGCCGGTTGGCCGATGCCGGGATTCCGCTCGGCAATCAGACCGTGCTCCTGCGCCACGTCAACGACGACGTGGAGGTGATGAAGGCCCATGTGCAGAAACTCCTGATGTGCCGGGTGCGCCCGTACTACATCTACCAGTGCGACCTGATCGCCGGTTCCGCCCACCTGCGAACCAGTGTGCGGCGGGGCATCGAGATCATGCAGGGCCTGCGCGGTCATACCAGCGGTTACGCGGTGCCGACCTATGTAATCGACGCCCCCGGGGGCGGCGGCAAGGTGCCGGTGAGCCCGGAATACGTCCTCAGCCGGAACAACGAACGCGTGGTGATCCGGAACTACGAGGGCCGCGTGTTCGAGTATCCCGAAGCCGAGGACGGCACGCCGTTGTTCGATCGGCCGCGAGAAATCGAGGCGCCGGAACTGGCCTGATGCTTTGGCGGACCATCGGCTGCCGAACCCGGAGTCCGGTGCCCCGCTTGTGAACCAACCCAACAACCCTCAAGACCCATGTCCGTCCGTAACCAGAACTCCACGCACACCTGGCGATTCAGCCGCATCGGAGGTTTCGACCAGGTCCGCCTCGAATCCGCCGCCGACCTGCGGGCGCTTGCGGAACTCGACCAGAAACTCTGGGTTGCCCTGGCCTGCCCCACGCGCGGAATCGAGTTCGACGCGCGGACGCTCGACGCGATTGACACCGACCACGACGGTCGCATCCGCGTGCCCGAAGTGCTGGCCGCCACGGCATGGGCCTGCGACTGCCTGAAGGATCCCGGCGTCCTCTTCAGCAAGTCAGACTCGCTCTCCCTGGCCGCCATCAACGACGCCACGGAAGAGGGACGGAGACTGCTGGCCTCCGCCCGCCAGATCCTGAGCGATCTCGGCAAACCGGAAGCCGACGTCATCTCGGTTGCCGATACCACCGACACCGCCCGGATCTTCGCGGCAACGCGCTTCAACGGCGACGGGGTCATCACCCCGGACAGCACGGACGACGCCGGGGTCAGGAAGCTGATCGAGGAGATCGCCGCCTGCGCCGGATCCGAGACGGATCGCAGCGGCAAGCCCGGCATCACCGAAGCCGGAATGGACCGGTTCTATGAGGACGCCCGGGCCTTCGCCGACTGGTGCCAGACAGGAGAGAACAACGACTCAATCCGTCCGCTGGGCGACGCCACCGCCACTGCGGCGGCCACGGTCAAGGCGGTCCGGACCAAGGTCGAGGACTACTTCGCCCGTTGCCGGCTGGCGGCATTCGACAGCCGTGCCGCCGCGCCCCTGAACCGCGACGAGAAGGAGTACGCCGCGCTGGCCACCCGGGATCTGACGGCCTCCGATGCCGACATCGCCGCGCTCCCGCTCGCCCGGGTCGAACCCGACAAGGCCCTGCCGCTGGCCGCCGGCGTGAATCCGGCCTGGGCCGCCGCCATGGCGCACCTGCAATCCGCCGCGGTCAAGCCGCTCCTGGGGGACCGGACCAGTCTGAGCGAAACCGACTGGGCGACCCTCGTCAGCCGGCTCGCTCCATTCGAGGCATGGCAGGGCGCCAGGAAGGGCGCCGCCGTGGAACCGCTCGGCATCGAGCGGGTCCGGGAAATCCTCACGGTGGACCAGCGCGCTGCCCTGCAGGATCTCATGGCGAAGGACCGCGCCCTGGAACCCCAGGCGCAGGCCATCGCGGCGGTGGACAAGCTCGTCCGGTTGCATCGCGACCTCGGTCGTCTACTGCACAACTTCGTGGCCTTCCGGGATTTCTACGGACGGCAGATCCCCGCGGCGTTTCAGGCGGGGACACTGTATCTGGACCAGCGCTCGTGCGAACTCTGCCTGCCGGTCGAGGACGCCGCGAAACACGCGGCCATGGCGGGTCTGGCCGGCACCTTCCTGGCCTATTGCGACTGCATCCGGAAGGCGACCGGGGAGAAGATGCAGATCGTCGCGGCCTTCACCGACGGCGACTCCGACAACCTCATGGTGGGACGAAACGGGGTGTTCTACGACCGGAAGGGCCGGGACTGGGACGCCACCATCACCAAGATCGTGGACAATCCCATCAGCCTGCGACAGGCCTTCTGGGGGCCCTACAAGAAGCTGGTCCGAATGATCGAGGAGCAGGTTGCCAAACGCGCTGCGGCGGCCGATTCCGCGTCGAACGCGAAACTCAGCGCCGCCGCCGAGACCGCCGCCAACGTGGACAAGGCCAAACCGGCCGCCCCTGCCACCACGGCCCCGGCGCCCGGCCCCAAGAAGCTCGATGTGGGGATCATCGCCGCGATGGGGGTGGCGTTTGGCGCCATCAGCACCTTCCTGGCAACCGCCTTTTCCAAGGTCGTCGAACTGAAGCTGTGGCAGATCGGGTTGGTCCTCGTCGGAATCATCCTGGTCATCTCCGGGCCCTCGATGCTGATCGCGTGGCTGAAACTCCGCAAACGCAACCTGGGACCGATTCTCGACGCCAACGGCTGGGCCATCAACGCCCGGGCCCGCCTGAATGTGCCCTTTGGCAAGAGCCTCACCCGCGTGGCAGTCCTGCCGGCGGGAGCAAAACGCGAACTGCGGGATCCTTACGCCGAGAAGAAAAGCCCCTGGCCGAAGCTCATCGTCTTCGCCCTGGTCCTTTGGGCAGCCTATGCCTTCCTCGATCACAAGGGCCTGATCCACACCTGGACCAAGGGGTGGATGGGCTCCAAGCCGGTCGCCGAGCAACCCGCCGACTCCAGGTCCAAACCCGCACCCACCCCCTGACCGGCAGAAGCCGTCGAACCGCGAACCGCCCGGACGGCCATGTGATCCCCCAGATCGGACGGCACGTTGGAACGGATTCTCCCCGGCTTCCGCGACCATTCGTCGCCGGGCAGGAAGCTCCACCTTGTCTTCCCACCCCAAAGCGTTAGTCTTTCCGCCATGGCCGTCCCGGCGACTGCGCAGCCCATGACCGAGGTCGAGTTCCTCGCCTTCGAACGGGGATCCGATCTCAAACATCAGTTTTTCGACGGCGAAGTGTTCGCCATGTCAGGCGGCACGCCCACGCACAGTCGAATCGCCTCCAACTTCATGATCACTCTGGGCAACCGGCTTTGGGGCAAAGCCTGCCAGCCTTACAACAGTGACCTCCGCATCAAGGTCGCGTTGACCGGGCTCATCACCTATCCCGACCTCTCGGTGATCTGCGGCCCGCTGGAATTCGCCGCCGGCACCAATGACACGGTGGTGAACCCGACCCTGCTCGTCGAGGTGCTCTCCGATTCCACCGAGGCCTTCGACCGTGGCCGGAAGTTCCTCAACTACCAGCGCATTCCGTCGTTGCGCGAGTACCTCCTCGTCAGTCAGCACGAACCGCGGATCGAGCAGTTCGTGCGCGGCGAAGCCGGGCAATGGACGTGGCGGTTGGCGGAAGGGATGGAGGCGTCCCTGCTGCTCCCATCCGTCGACGTCACCCTGGTGTTGCAGGACGTCTTCGCGCAGGTGGAGTTCACCCCCCAACCGGAACCCGACTCCCACCCATAGCTCGCATGCCCCGGGAATCGCTGGCCACGAAATGCGCGCGCACCGGGGCGATCATCGATGCCCTGAAACGGGCCTATCCCGACGCCCATTGCGAACTGGTTCACCGGAACCCCCTCGAACTGCTCATCGCCACCATCCTCTCGGCCCAGTGCACCGACAAGATGGTCAACCAGGTCACTCCCGGGCTGTTCCAGCAATACCGTTCCCCCGCCGATTATGCGGCCGCCTCGCAGGAGCAACTCGAGCAGGCCATCCAACGACTCGGCTTCTTCCGCAACAAAGCCAAGTCCATCCGCGCCTGTTGCGCCAGACTCATCGAGCAGCATGAGGGCGAAGTGCCCCGGACCATGGACGATTTGCAGGCCCTGGACGGGGTCGGTCGCAAAACCGCCAACGTCGTCCTCGGGAATGCGTTCGGGATTAATGAAGGCGTGGTGGTGGACACCCACGTGGCCCGGCTTTCCACCCGACTCGACCTGACCCGCGAGAAGACACCGGAGAAGATCGAGCGGGACTTGATGAAGCTGGTGCCGCGGGAGGACTGGACCCTGTTCAGCCACTGGTTGATCTGGCACGGCCGGCGGCGGTGTTCAGCGCGGAAGCCGGATTGTGCGGGGTGTGAGATCAAGGGGCTCTGTCCGACCGGACGACAAGGGGCCAAGGCATGACCGCCCTGGCGAAACCCTGGCTCTTCCTCGACGACCCACCGCGCGAACCGGCGCTGAACATGGCGCTGGACGAGGCGTTGCTTGAGCGGGTCGGCGGGTTCCGCGTTCCCGTCCTGCGTTGCTATGGATGGACCGAATCCGCGGCCACGTTCGGCTATTTCCAGCGGCACCGCGAAATCGCTTCGTTGACTTCGCTCCGACCACTCATCCGGCGTCCCACCGGCGGGGGCCTGGTGCCCCACGCCGAGGACTGGACCTATTCCCTGGCGATTCCCGCAGGACATCCCTGGCATCGCCTGCGCGCGGCGGGAAGTTATATCCGACTCCACCGCTGGTTGCAGGATGCGCTCAACCGGTTGGGACTGCCGGCGGAGTTGGCGCCCCAGGCTCAAGCGGACGGACCCGGCCAGTGCTTTGTCGGCGCGGAGGAACACGACCTGCTGCTGAATGGCCGGAAGATCGCCGGGGCAGCGCAACGCCGAACCCGGTTGGGACTGCTGATTCAAGGCAGCATACAACCCCCGCCACCGGACATCGAAAGGTCCCGGTTCCTTGACCTGCTCCGCGATTCCGCCAGTGCCGCGTGGCAGGTTGAATGGCAGCCTTTCGAGCCAACGACCGACCTCCTCGCCCGCGCGGATGCGCTCGTTCGCGAAAGATACGGCAGGCCGGAATACAACGCACGGCGTTGAGGCCGCCGCTCCCTTTCCGGTCATCCGGTCGGTGCTTCGTGGCGCCAAGCCCATCCCGCAGGGGACCGCACGCGGCTCGCGTGCCGCGGCCGGCGGCCCGCCGGGCACATTCGAAACCTCCCGGCATCACGGTTCGGTGACAGTGCCTTCCGCCGGGGACCAGTCGACGTCCCGCCGACCGGAGCAGCCGGGCCGGCCACGCTCCCCTTGACGACTGAAAGGTCACGGCTCAGGCGCGGACAAGGCTGTCCGCGCTCCCGGTGACCCGGGGCTTGCCAGCGTGCTTGAACTCACATATAAACATCTGCATGGTTTCTTGGATTCGCTGGTTTGTGCGCTGCCTCGCGGTTGGCTGGGCGACCTCCACCCTGCCGGCGTTTTCGTTGCTCGATTGGAATGTCGGCGGCAACGGCGCGACCGAATGGGACCCCACCAGTCCGCAGGTGGCGGCCATCGGGCATCAGGTCCAGCACGTGAACGCGGACATCATCACCCTTCAGGAGATCCCCTATCCATTCTCCGACCGGATGCCGGCCTTCGTCGCCACCTACCTGCCCGGCTACCACCTGGCGATCAACTCCGGCACGGACGGCTACATCCGGTCCGCCATCCTCAGTCGCTATCCGGTCAATCGTTCGCAGAAGTGGCTCGACGGCGTTCCGCTGGATGCCTTCGGCTATGCCGGGAATTTCACGCGGGACCTGTTCGAGGCGGAGATCGCAGTGCCGGGCTTTGACACGCCGGTGCACATCTTCACCACCCATTTGAAAAGCGGATCGGAAGTCAGTTCCGCCACACGGCGCGGGGCGGAGGCAGGCGCCATTTCCAACTTCTTCGTGAACGTGTTCCTGCCGCAGCATCCGGACCGGCCCTACGCGTTGACCGGCGATTTCAACGAGGATGTGGAACGTCCGGGCTCGAACAGCCGCGATGCCGTGCCCCGGCTGGCGAACGATTTCACCGGCCTGCGCCTCACGCGTCCGACAAACCCGTTCACCGGCAGTGAACGCACCTGGCCGAGCGGCGGAGAGGTCGTGTTTGTGCGCTTCGATTACATCCTCCCCTCCGCCTCGCTCTACGCGCGCGTGTTTCGCAGCGAGGTGTTCCGGGCATCCCGACTGTCGCCACCGCCCCCTCCCCTGCAACCGGGTGACGAGGCCCTGGCGTCCGATCACCTCCCCGTGCTGATGATCTTCCGGAACCCGGACAACCGCCCGTTCGCGCTGACGCTGAGATCAACCGGCGAAGGCCCGGCCCGGCTCCAGGAGCTCATCTGGCCGGCCTGGCCGGGTTACACGTACCAAGTGCTGCGATCGACGGATCTGCAGCACTGGTTCGTGGAAACAACCTTCTCACCGGCCGGCGGCAGCGAGGCCGCCTGGCCGGTGGAGACCACGGATCCCCGGCGTTTCCTGCAGGTCCGCCGGATCCCCTGACGGCCCCCTCAGTAACAACGGGCGTCCATGCCATACCAGCAACTGCTGGCGCTGACCCATTCGCAACTGGAACTGCCCCCGCCCTGGTTGACCTTCCATTGGCGCTCCGTATCCCACGTGATCCCGGCCCACTTGTATTTGCGGTACCGGTAGCCGTAGGCAAAGGGGTAGTGGGCGAAGTAACCCGTTCCCACGATGGCCGGTCGGTCGTGATCTCGGATCGCCGCAATCGCCTTGTTCCTTGGACTGGATGACGTGTAGGGCACGCACCAACGCGTGCTGTAGCTGATCCCTTCCCCCCGGTCGACCGCCCAGTGATACCCCTTGTACATGTCCCACGGGTTCGTCGCCGCCTGGCTGTTGATCGAGGTGCACCAAGTGTTGCAGTCATCGAAGACCACCCCGATGAGGTCGCGGACGGCGTCGTTGTTCGACCAGGGTGTCCCGCCGGCGATGAGGTTGCTCACCCCCTTGCTGTCCCAGTAACCGTAGAACATCGCCCAGGCGGTCGGCCCGCACCCGCTCCAACCGTTATTGCAGGTCCCTGCCAGGTCCCATTCCTGGTAGTAGGGAGGGATCTCTGCGCAGGAGGCCCCGTAATACGTCGTCCAGGAGGTCCACCCCGCCAACTGAATCCGTTGGGCGGGATCCCCCACCACCAGGGCGAACAGCGCCACGCTGCCGTCCGCCCGAATGGCGGTCAACAAGGTCACGCCATCCACCAGGCCCAGTATGTCGAGCCCGCCCTTGGCATTGGGCGTCACCTCTGCAACCTCCTCCGCCTCCACCCCGGCGCTGCGGAACCGCGTGCCTTCGAGCACGGTCACCTGGTCCTTCACCGGCACCCGCACCGCCTCAGGCATCTGATCGTCACGCAGGTCCCATTCCATCTTCCCGAACGCCGCCTGGTATTCGCGGATCATCTTCGGCACGGCGCCCTCGAGGTAGTCCTTGCGAAAGGACTCGTAGCTTTCGAACGGGCCGGTCGACAGCTCCGGTACCGGGTCCAGGCTCACCACCTTCCCGTCCTCGACCTCCACCCCAAAGGCGGTTCCGGCCACCTCTCCAATCGCGGGGTCCAGCTTGAACGGAGTGCTGCCCAACGTCGCCAGCGCAGCGCCATCACCGTCCTCCGCCACCCAGAAGCTCTCTGAATACCGCACCACCCGGATGTGGGTGGTCCGGGCAAGGTAGCGCAGGCGCTCGGTCGGGGTGGGGCCCTGCGTCGCATACTGCGGCACCGGTTCGTCATGGTTCCCCGACGACACCAGCAGGTAGCCGCGTTCCAGTTCGGGCAGGACCGGGGGGCTCTGCGGAAAGCCGCCGGCGGTGCTGTTCAGGCCGACCCGCGGAGCGGGCCCCGGAACCACCTTGAATTCGAACCACGCGGGCTCGCGTCCACCCTGAAAGGCCGGGCTGTAGATCGGGGTCACCACCGGACCCAACTCCGCGTCCAGCCAGTCGGGTTCCTCCGGCCGCAACGAGTCCAGACGCTCCAGCGCCACCTTGAGCGAGGCTGGCTCAACCGCCGCCAGGGGCAATCCCAGCGGGCCACCCTGCGGGTCCTTTTGGTCGATCCTCAGACGGTAGAACGCCTCGCTGCCGGATTCCGGGTCCAACAACCCCCCGTCGCCGCTGTCAGCAAGCCCATCAGCCGGGAGCAAGGACCACGGTCCCTGCGTGGAAGCCGCCTTTTCCAGATGCAGATTGACGGAGGTGGGCGCGGGCTGCGCCATCAGGATCGAAATCCCGAACGCCCCCAAGGCCGAGGTGTATCGATAGCGTCTCTTCATGCTCATTGTTAGTTTGTCTTGTTTTCGTTGAAGCCCTCCGCTCGCCCCGGCAGACCCCGGCGAGTTTGGCGGCAACCCGTGTCTTCCCCCGGGCAGGATCCGAATCCCGGGACACCGGGCACCACTACTCCCACTTCGCACCCCGTGCAACCGGGCACCGGACAAAAAGGAGTGCCGTCCTCATGCCCACGGTGTCGTCTCCCCCACACAACCCGCAGCCATTTCGCGCTTGAACGAGGGCGCCTCGCTCCCGTAAACCCCGCGGCATGAATCGTATCGTCGAGCGTTTCGCCCGGTTGCGCGAACGGGGAGAAAAGGGTCTGGTGGTCTACATCGGCGCCGGCGATCCCAATCTCGAGGCCACGCGCCGGCTGGCCCTGGCTTTCGACGACGCACGGGTGGACGTGCTGGAACTGGGCGTCCCCTTCAGCGACCCGTTGGCGGACGGCCTGGTCAACCAGCTCGCGGCCCAACGCGGACTGGAGTCCGGCACCACCCCCACGGGAGTGCTGGACACCGTGGCCGCCATCCGGCGCGACTGCGCCATCCCCATCGTTCTCTACATCTACTACAACCTGATCCATCACCACGGCCCGGAACGGTTCATCGCCGACGCCGCCCGGGCGGGGGTGGACGGGTTGCTGGTTCTCGACCTGCCTCCCGAGGAGGCGGCGGAATACAACACCCGCATGGAGACCGCCGGGCTGTGCCCGATCTACCTGATCGCCCCGACGACCCCCGAGGACCGCATCGAGGCCATCGCCCGAAACGCACGGGGCTTCATCTACTATGTCTCCCGCGAAGGCGTGACCGGCATGCAGTCCCGGGTCGCGGACACCATTGGCACCATGACCGGGCTGATCCGGCGCCACAGCGATCTCCCCATCGCGGTGGGCTTCGGCATCTCCAACCCCGACCAGGCCCGCGAGGTGGCGCGACACGCCGAGGCCGTGGTAGTCGGCAGCGCGGTGGTGAATGAGATTGCCTCCCACGGTCGGGACGATAAACTTGTCCAGCATGTGGCCGGCCTCGTTCAGGGACTCGCCACTGCCATCAAACAGCCCCTATGAAAACGAAGCAGAACCCCCCGGCCCGGCGAAGTGCGCGTGATCGTTTCGTGATCATCATGGCCGGCGGTCGCGGTGAACGTTTCTGGCCGGTCAGTCGGGAGCGCCGTCCGAAGCAACTCCTCGACCTCCTGGGAGATCGCTCCTTCCTGCAACAGGCGGTCGACCGCGTGCTGCCTCTCGTGCCCCGCGAGAACATCTTCGTCATCACCAACGCGGCGCAACTGGCCGCCGTCCGCCGTCAGCTCCCCGAACTCCCGAAAGCCAACCTGGTCGGCGAACCGTGCGGCCGGGACACCTGTGCCGCGGTGGCCCTGGGCGCGGCCCTGGTGGGCGCCCGTTCCCCGGAGGGGGTGATGGCGGTCCTGCCCGCGGATCACGTGATCCCCCGGCCCGGACAATTCCAGCGCGTGCTGGGAGACGCCTTCCAACTCGCGGCCCGGGACGAGGTCATTGTCACCATCGGCATCACGCCCACCGAACCCGCCACCGGCTACGGTTACATCGAACTCGCCGCGCCCCTGCCCCAATCCCCCGGCGGACGCCGTGCCAGGACCACGTTTCACCAGGTGAAGCGGTTCGTGGAGAAGCCGCCTCTCAAGCGGGCGGTGCAGTATCTCAAGAGCGGCCGACACCGCTGGAACGCCGGCATGTTCGTCTGGTCGGTCCCCACCATCACCAACGGCCTCGCCCGGCATCAACCGGGCATGGCGGAATTCTGCCAGCGATGGCGGCAGGCCGCCGGCACCGGTCGTCTGCAGCGCACGCTGGCAGCGGACTACCCGGCACTGACGAAGGTCTCGATCGACTACGCACTGCTGGAGCACGCCGAAAACGTGGTGGCCGCGGAAGGCGACTTTGGCTGGGACGACCTGGGCGCGTGGACGGCCCTGGCCCGGCACCTCCAGGCCGATCCCCAGGGCAATTGCAGCGTCGCCGACTATGTGCAGGTGGAGTCCTCCGGCAACGTGGTGTTTGACGCCCGCAGCAAGTCCAAGGGATTGGTGGCCACCGTCGGGGTGCGCGACTCAATCATCGTGCTGACGGATGACGCCCTCCTGGTGGCCGGCAAGAGCGAGGCCCAGAACATCAAACAACTGCTCGCCGGCTTGAACGCGGCAGGACGGAAGGCGTTGCTGTGAGCGCCACGGTCAGCAAGGGGGTCAGTCCTGCAGCTGTTGGCGGCGCTTCCTCCGCCCCCAGTGAGAACTGACCGCCGGGCGGCCGGACCGTTTCAAGGCCCCGTTGAGCATCCGCCGGGAAACGTCCCATGAGCCAACTCCCAGCCAGACCGCCCTTCCTCCGCCGCAACCCCTCCTGGGACCGACCGCTCGATGCGCGGCAATCCGTCCTGGCCGAGTGGCGGGGGATGGACCTCACCCCGTTGGAACGGGAGCAAGCACAGGTGGCGCGCCCGGCAGGAGACCTCCTGCGTTCGGTTCTCAAACGCGTGGGCCTCGATGAACGCCGGACCAGCCTCCAGATTCAGCGGGTTTGGGCGCAGTCGCTCGACCCGAACCTGGTCGCCCATGCGCGTCCCGCGGGTCTGCACAAGGGCACTCTGTTCGTGCATGTGGACAGCAGTGCCTGGCTGGACGAAATCGTCCGCTACCGCCGCCGCGAAATTCTCACCCGCCTGCAGCATGCGCTCGGAAGCAGCCTGATTCAGCGGCTCTCATTTCGCCTGGGGTGATCCTCCCCGCGGAGGCCGGTCGTCGGGACGCCCGGTCCCGGCCAACCGCCCTTGTCCCTGAGCCTTAGCCATGCAGTTCAACCACGAATGGACACCAATAAACACGAATGAAGACGCCGATCTCAGGAACGGTACGACCGCCAGATGGGGGCAACCAAGGGGTAACGGAGGGCGGAACCTGCCTTCCGGCGGAATGCCCTCTTGTTCGTGTCGATTCGTGTTTATTCGTGGTTCTCTACTGAATCACTGCAGCTCAGGTGCCCCTCCTCCCTTCCAGCTTCGACCGTGACCGGACCGCCGCCCGGCTGGCCGACCTCGCCCGCCAGGGAGTCTGGATCGGGACCTCTTCGTGGAAATACCCCGGTTGGCGCGGCCAGATCTACGACGATGCCCGCTACACCTGGAGGGGACGCTTCTCGCAGACCCGGTTCGACCGCACCTGTCTTGGGGAATACGCCTCGACGTTCAAGACCGTCTGCGTCGACGCCGCCTACTACAAGTTCCCGGACGTCCGCTATCTCGAGGGCTTGGTCTCAGAGGTACCGGCGGACTTCCGCTTTGCCTTCAAGGTCACCGACGAAATCACCATCAAGCGGTTCCCCAAGCTGCCCCGGTTCGGCGAGAAGGCCGGCACCGAGAATGCCGACTTCCTGAATGCCGACCGCTTCGCCTCGGACTTTCTTGGACCCTGCACGGATTTCCGACAGAACATCGGCCTCTGCATCTTCGAGTTCTCCCGCTTCTTCCCGAGCGATTTTTCGCGGGGCCGGGACTTTGTGGCGGCGCTCGACACTTTCCTGGGCGCTCTCCCAGCCGGCTGGCCCTACGGCGTGGAGATCCGCAATCGCAACTTCCTCCACCCGGAGTACTTCGCCACGCTGGCCCGTCATGGAGTGACCCATGTCTTCAACAACTGGGACGCCATGCCCGACATCGGCGACCAGCTCGACCTGCCCGGAAGCGTGTGCAATCCGCGCCTCGTGGCCGCCCGTTTCCTGTTGAAAAGCGGCCGGCGTTACCAGGACGCCGTGGACCGGTTCGGCCCCTACGACCGTGTGCAGGAGGAGAACCCGAGCGGACGCGCGGCGGGAGCGCGCTTGATCCGTGAAACCCTCGCCCAGTCGGGAACCCGGCAGGCGTTCGTCTATGTGAACAACCGCTTCGAGGGCAACGCCCCCGGCACCATCGCGGCCATGCTCGAAGCGGCGGAACTGCCCGCCTGAACCGCCCTCCCCGAAACGCAGGCTTCCTGGTCACTTCACAGGTCGCCGCCAAAGCGGTGAAGGCTGACGCTTTTCACCGCACTCCAAAACCTCGCGGAGCGTCGTGGACTGCGGCGATCCCAATCGCCGCTTTCCCCCCCGGGCGTGCGGTTCCGAGGTTCGGACCTCAGCACGCGGGGCTGAGACTCCGGTTCCGCTAGCGCCAAAGCGGTGAAGGCTTGCCACCGCACTCCAAAACTCGCGGAGCGTCAGGACTGCGGCGATCCCAATCGCCGCTTTCCCCAGGCGTGCGGTTCCGAGATTCGGACCTCAGCACGCGGGCCTGAGACTCCGGTTCCGCTACCGCCAAAGCGGTGAAGGCTTCGCTTTTCACCGCACTCCAAAACCTCGCGGAGCGTCGTGGACTGCGGCGATCCCAATCGCCGCTTTCCCCCCCGGGCGTGCGGTTCCGAGGTTCGGACCTCAGCACGCGGGCCTGAGACTCCGGTTCCGCTACCGCCAAAGCGGTGAAGGCTTCGCTTTTCACCGCACTCCAAAGTTAACAACTCGCGGAAACCGGCAGGGACCCAACTCCTTGGCCCGGAGGTTTCACGTCGTCTTTCGTTGCGCGTTCAGCCCGGATCGAGTGTGAAATACCCGGTTTGGCGGCGCATGGGCATTCCCCGGAGCGCAACCGACCTTGCAGCCTGGCAGTTCGGCAAATGCCAGTTCGCCGCGACGACACCACGACATGACGGGGGGGCAACCGCACAGGCGGTTTCCGCCTCGGGCTGACCTTGCGAGATTGGAATGAACGCACGCTCGATGGCGCTGTCCAATCGTTTCAATGAAGCACTCACAAGTCTCAGTCCGGTGGAAGGAAGGGCTGCACCTCCGGCCCGCGACCCGGCTCGTGGAGCGCGCGAAGGCATTCCAATCCACCATTTGCCTGAAGGTCAACGAACGGCTGGCGGACGGCCGCAGCATCCTCGCCGTCCTGCTCCTCTGCGCCACGTTCGGGTCGGTGGTGGACCTGGAGGTCTCCGGGGAGGACGAGGATCAGGCGCTGGCGGCAGTCACGGCGGTTTTCGAATCCGAGAACTCCGATGCCGCGGACGTCACTGATTTCTCCTGGGACACGGAAGACCCGCGGCTCTGATCCCGCCGGTGATCAGGCCTTGCCACGACGGCTGTGGGCTTGGCGCGCCGCGAGTTCCCTTCGACGTCCCACCCGGTGGAAAACGAGCAACAGCACCAGCATGGCAGCCAACAGCAGTGCCAGAGCGCTGAGCACCAGGATCAACAGGATCCGCCCACCGGCACCCCGGGCCGGCGGGGAAGCCGCTGGGACTCCCGGCGGCTCGGATGATGCGACGACACCCGGCCGGTCTGGGGAGTTTTCGGCGACCAACGCCGGCTTCGTCGGAGGGACGCTCGGGGCCTCTGCCCCCTGCATTCGCGTGGCGTAACTCGCTCCCACCTCCCCCCGGCTGTAGCGACTGATGATCCGCAGCGCCTCCGCCCGAATCATCGGACTGGCGGGATCGAACCCGAGGCTCTTCGCAGCGGTCGCGTGCAGTTCATCGGTCCACCGCAGCAGCAACGGCGTCCCCCGGGTCCACGCCAGGTCCATGCCGCATTCGCAATCCGCACCAATCACCGAAAACAAGCGAGCGAGATTCCCCCGGGAGATCTGGGGGCCTTCCATCAGCGGCCCGATCCAGCGCGCCCGGCCATAGAACACGGCCGCGCGGGGCAATTCCTGGTCCTCGGTCGACAGCCCCAGGCTCCAGAGCGCAACGCGTTCCGCCGACCGCCGGTCGCCGGACAACACCACCCGCTCGGGCGGCGCCACGACCGTCTTGGGCAGGTCGGGCATTCCCTGCCGGATGTCCGCAATCGCGGCCTCGATCTCCGCCCTGGCCTTGTCATTCTCAACTTCGTCACTGCCTTCCATCAGCAGGATCGCCCCGAAAGAACGCGCACAGACGGCCGCCAACTCGGAGGTCAAAGCCGATTTCAGCAACCCCTCGGTCCCAGGTGAATCCTCCTTCCCACCGGACTCCCCGGTCAACGAACTCAGCCCCGCCCCAAACCCATCAGGCGACAGCACATACCAGCCCGGTCCCTCCCGGTCCACCAACGGAGCCAACACCTCCGGATGGGCGGTCCCGGCGAGGTCATCGAGGGAAACGACTTCCCCTGCCAGATTCGTATCGACCCACTGCTCCTCAAGCCGGGACTGAGAACGGGCGATTTCGCCCGGTTCCATCGCGTCGGAAGTGACATGGACGAGCTGGTAATCCTCGGAGTCGACCTCGATGAACCCGAGATCGCGCACGTTGTAGCGGCAGGCCAGCGCGGTTGGGAGAGCGATCAGCCCTCCCCCCAGGGCGAACAGTTGGACCAGTCGGAGACTCAACGCCAGGTTGCGATGCATCGATGCGAGTGGGTTCACTGTCCCGCCAGAGCGACGGCTCCAACGAATCCGCACACCTCGCCGTTCTCCAGGCTGACGACCACTTCCCCCTCACGGGCGAGTGCCAGGCCCCAGGGAACGGACCAGTCAGGCAACGAATCCCGCCAGAGTTCCCGTCCGTCTTCAAGCGCCACCGCCACCAGCGCATCCGGCAGCGCCAGCACTGCGGCGTTGCGTCCCACGGCAATCGCCCGGCTTTCCGGCACTCGGACCTGCCACAGCGGCCTGGCGTTGGCCACCTGGGTCTTGCCCCAGGCCTGATGCAGTCGGGGCGCCCGGTCGGCCTCGATCCGGTCATAGCAGAGGAGGTCCTGGTTGTTCACCCAAAGCAGGTCGCGGTCCGGGAGCGGCGTCACAAGCGTATGCCGCAAGACCAAATCGTCCATCACCGGATAACGCGGGTGGGCGTACTCGGGCTTGTCGCTGACAAAGATGTTGCCTTCGATGAGGTAAAGCTCGCTCCCGCGCGGAGAGATGCTCGCAGGCACGTTGTTGTTCACGGTCTGTCGCAGCAGGTCGGGATCGTTGAGACATCGCCCGCTGTTCGCGTCATACACCGCCGGGGAAACCGCGTTGCCGCCCGCCAGATGCAGACGATCCCCCACCATCAGGAGATGGCCTTGCACACTGACCCCACTGCGGGCCTCGGGGTCCAGGTGACCGGACATCCCGTTGTGCCATTTCAAGGCCCCGGTCTCAGCGTCCAGGGCGACCACGTGGGTGCCGTCGTAATTCACGATGCCGGCGGCGGCGTAGGCCACGCCGTCCTCGACCAGCACCCCGCTGCCCACCGGCCAGGTGGACCTGAGGCTGCCATAGACGGGAATCACGCGTTCCGCCGGTGCCACCCGGAACCGCCAAAGCTCCCGACCCGTCTTCGCCTCCAGGCAATACACGGAGCCGTCGCCCGACCCGACATACGCCCTGCCCCCGGCAAGGGTGGGCGGGTAGTTCACGGCACCTCCCGTCAGCACGCGCCAGGCGAGCTTCCCCGAGCGCACATCCAGGGCTTGCACACTGCCATCGGACCCGCCGACGAACGCCAGTCCGCCCGCTGTCGTGGGCGCCGTCGGACGAATCCCTTCACCCAACTGGAGCCGCCACCGCCACGCCGCCTTCGCCGGGACCATGACTTCGGTGCTCGAACTGGCCCGCGAATTGCCCCGATAGACGGGCCAGTCCCCCGAATCCGCGGCCAACGGGGTCTTCACGGCAGCATCGGCGGCCCGCGTCAGACGGCCGGTTTCGGTAAAGGGCGGGTTGAAGTCGAAGTCCCCGGCGGGTCCCAGGGCCGTGATGCCGTAGAGGCTGAGGTTGCAGTCACAGACGGAAGGCCACCAATAGAGCAGTCCGTTCGCAATGGTCACCCCGTCCTGGCACTGGGCCCGCATCGGCGAGACCAGCCCGGCCCGATTGCTGCCGGTATCCAGGCGCACCGACCCCCCGCTGGCGCGGAAGAAGATCGCATCCTCGCAACCGGTCGGACGCGTGCAGGCGCGACGCCCCAGTTTGAGTTCCGCCAGCACCTCTCCGGTGAGCGGATCGAAGATGCGACTGACGTCGGAATCGATCTGTCCGCTGAGTCCGTACACGGCATCCGGCCGCACGATGAGTTGGTAGTTGCTCGAGGGATGATCCCAGAGCAAATCGCCGTTCGTGGCATCCACGGCAATGAGCCGGCCGATCGACGGGCCGGCGAAGTAGATGGCGCGGTCGGTGCAGCGCGCATACGCCGTGGTGCGCCAGTTCGTCCGCCAGTCCTGGCGGTCCAGGTATTTGCCAAAAGCCGCGAACAGCCCGGAGTCGTTGTCCGGCGTGCGGCGCCAGAGTTCCCGTCCGGTTTCGAGATCCAGCGAGAACAGGTATTCGCCGAAGCGGAATCCGTAGAGGCGCCCGTCACTCATGCAGAGGGACCGGCTGTCGATGGGGTGTTCCTCGCGATGGGACCAGAGCACGCGCTTGGTGGTGGTGGCGATGGCAACCAGCGTGCGTCCATAACCCCACGTGTGCTCGGGTTGATTGAACCCCGGAGACAGAGGATTCCACGGCCAGCCGTGTTTGTCCCACCCCAGCGTGATGGTCGGATCCCGTTGCTCCTGCTCGCCTACCAGGGCGTAAAGCACGCCGTGGTCCAAGGCCATCCACTTCCAGAAAGTGCCGTCCACCAGATCCTCCGGCAGACGAACCTCATCGAGCAATTCGCCGGTCGCCGCGGCGTAGACCTTGCAGGAGCGGTCATCGCCGAAGTAGAGCCGGTCCGCCGTCGCAATCAGTGTGTTCCGATGCACCATGAGCGCCGGTGGAATGGCCCGTTTCCACAACAGGGCGCCGTTGTACCCGTTGAAGGCGGCCAGCGTGTTCAACAGCGGTTCCTCCCGCTTCTTGAACGCGATATGGCCGAACGCCTTGAACACCCGGCCATGCGCCGCCACCGCCACCTGCGGCAACGGCGCATACCGCGGGTCCGCCAGGAACTGCGTCAGGTAGGGCGCCCGGATCAGCTGGTCATGCGAAAGCGGGTTGTTGTCCGGCCCGTGATAGGGATGGCTCCAGTCATCCGTCCCGACCGGAAACGGCTTCACCCGGGGGGCCCCGTCAGCAAGCCAGGCGCGTCCGCCCGGGCGCAACACCCGCATCGCTTCCGCCGCGGATACCCGGGTTTCCCCGCACACCACCAGGGCGTCGGCAAGGTTCGCGCCCAAGGACAACCGGTCGGCCTCCCCCTCCCCCACGAACGCACGGGTCCCCAACAACCCCGCGCCCCGCAATGCCTCCCGTGCCTCCTGCACGGCATGCTCATCGGAGAACTGCGTGTAGACCTGGTAAGCGGTGTCCCGACACAACCCCGTCGCGGCGGCCACCGCCTCGTCCCCCAGCAGGACCACCAGTCCCCGGGGGACTTCGGTGGCGGATAACAACTGCTCGCGCAACTGGCTGGAGGCACGAAGTTCCACGGCACCCACCAGGGTGGCGGCGACCAGGAGCGCGGTGGGAAGGCGGGTCGGATTCTCGCGTTGAATGGTTGTCATGGCGTTTGCTGGCGATGGTGACGCCGGGTCAGCGGTTTCTGCCTGGATCGTGCGCGGGGCTTCCGTTCCGGGCAAGCTGGGAATTGCACCGGATTCGTGCCCGGCAGTTCGCAATGTGGCGATCGGGGCAGGGATGGCGGGATTGGTGCCGCCCCGCCCTCCGGGCCGGACGGGCGGATCTCCCGCATCCGGCTCTCCGGTGCCGCAGTGAGGATCACTGCAGACTGGTCGCCACTCCTTGCCGCCACCGGTCTACTCTCGGACTCGGCGGTCCGCGCTCCCGGCTGAGATCCGGATCGAGGTGTCCGGCGCGATCAGGGAAACCGGTTGATTGACATGCGGGAGGCTGCCTGACAGTTTTTCGGGTTTCCGGCCACAGACCGGAATCGGGACTCCTGACGATGCATTTGCACCTGCTGAAAGCGAAGATTCACCGCGCCCGCGTCACGACCGCCAACCTCAATTACGAGGGCAGCCTGACCATCCCGCGCGACCTGATGGACAAGGTGGGCCTGGTGGCCTACGAACGCGTGCTGTGCGGCAACATGGCGAACGGCGAGCGCTGGGAGACCTACGCCATTCCCGGCGAGGCCGGCTCAGGACAGATCGTGCTCAATGGAGCCGTCGCACGACTCGGGACGCCCGGCGACGTGCTCACCATCATGGCTTTCGCTGGGGTGGACGCCGACGAGGCCGCTGCGTGGAGTCCCAAGGTGGTGGTGCTCGACAAGGACAATCAGATCGAGGTCGAGCGGGGAACGTGAGCCGCCCCGTGGCACTGCTCCCCTGCTCCTGCCTGCTGGCCATCCAACCTCCAAATCGCTTTGCTCAAGGCGCTCCGCCATGTCCGTTAAAGCCTCTGAACTTGCCAGGATTCTGAGCGGCACCCTTGACGGTGAGGACGTCGCACTCACCGGCTTCGCCCCGGCGGATTCCGCCCAGGCCGGTCACGTCACCTTTGCCGAGAACGAGGCGTACCTCTCCCGGGCGTCGGGCAGTGCCGCGAGCGCCGTCATCGTTCCGGAACCCGCCGCGTGTCCCGGCAAGACGCTGATCCGCGTGACCAATCCCCGGGTCGCCTTTGCCCTCGCGCTCGAGGTCTTCTTCCCGGAGGCGAAACCCGCCCCCGGAATCCACCCCTCCGCCGTGGTCGCGGCTACGGCGCAAGTCGATCCCTCCGCGCACATCGGGCCGCACTGCGTCGTGGGTGAGCGGGTGACCCTCGGCGCCGGCGTGGTGCTGCT
Organism: Verrucomicrobiales bacterium; assembly: GCA_024233215.1. Lineage (GTDB taxonomy): Bacteria > Verrucomicrobiota > Verrucomicrobiia > Limisphaerales > J093 > J093. The sequence goes on from JACKPW010000001.1 coordinate 668,395, forward strand.
CGCCGGCAACACCATCGGGGACGACTGCGTCATCGGCCGGGACTCGCGGCTGTTCGCGAATGCGACCCTTTACCCGCGGACCACTCTGGGTGAGCGCGTGCGCGTGCATGCCGGGGCGGTGTTGGGCTCGGACGGTTACGGGTATGTCTTCGATCACGGCGCCCATCGCAAGGTCCCGCAGGTCGGGACGGTCGTGGTGGGCAACGACGTCGAGATCGGGGCGAACGTCACCATCGATCGCGGCGCGCTCGGACCGACCGTCATCGGCGACGGGACCAAGATCGATAATCTCGTGCAGTTGGGCCACAATGTGGTGCTCGGCAAGCACTGCCTGCTCGTTTCCCAAGTCGGAATCGCCGGGAGCACCCGGGTCGGCGACTACACCACCATGGCCGGGCAGGTGGGGGTGGCGGGCCACCTCAACATCGGCAGCCAGGTGACCCTGGCCGCCAAGTCCGGCCTCATGCACAACATCCCGGATGGCGAGAAGTGGATGGGGATCCCGGCCGCCCCCATATCGGAGACAAAGCGCCGCCTGATCGCCATTCAACGTCTGCCGGAACTGGTCCGCCGGTTGAAGGAGTTGGAGCGGGAGGTGGAGCAACTTAAGGCGGCAAACGTCTCCCAAGGGTGATGAATCGGCCACCAGGCGCGGACGCCTGGATGTGCCGCACCAGCCGTGTGCTCTGTCCGCGCTTCGGCGCCAAAGCGGCGATTGAGATCGCGCGCACTACTCCACGACGCTTCGCGAGATCCGCCGACCTCCAGCCCTGGACGCCCGATCTCCGCCAGGTCGTGGACTGCGGCGAGAAGCCCAAGCCTTCGCCGCCTTCCACTGGCACATTCGTTACCCCCTGTCACAACTGCGGTGGGGCTGCCCTTCATCGCCCTGCCGTCAACGGCCGCCATGGTGGGGATGACCATTTGATCGATGTTGGGGCTGCGGACGGCCTTGTAGGTCAGCAGGCGGCGTGAGGTCGAGGTCTTCCTGCCCGCGGCTATTCGATGTCCCCGTAGAAGCGCCAGGACGCCTGGAAGTCGGCCGGAATATCCAACCCGGACAACCGGGCGCGGATCAATTCGATGGGAATTGCGTTCTCCCGGAGCACGGCGTCGTGGAACTCCCGTTCCGTCATCCGCCCTGAGTCGACCAGTTCGTCGTGGAGTGCCCGCAACTGCAGTCCCCCGAGCATGTAGGCGGCCTGGTAGAGCGGGCTGTATTCTCCGCCCACCGAACGTCGCACCTCCGCGGTGGCGTTGTTGCGCTCGTGACCGACGCGGTCCACCAGGAAATCAATGGCCTCCTGCGCCGTCATTTCGCCCAGATGAAATTTCAGCGAGAAGATGATCCGCGCGCAACGGTGCATCCGCCAGAACAGCATGCCGACCCGGTCCTCGGCATTGCGGGCAAAATCCAAATCCCAGAACCGCATTTCCCAGTAAAGCGCCCAGCCTTCCAGCAGAAACGGCGTGGTAAACATCTTCCGATGCGACTGGTAACGGTCGGCCATGAAGAGCTGGAGATGGTGACCCGGGATCAGTTCATGATGCACCACCGCACGGCAGAAATGCTCATTGTTGCCACGCAGGCTCATGAGCTTGTCCGCCTGCTCCATGTCTGCGGTTGGGAAGGACACGCTGATCGTGTTGCCGCCGGTGAAGTAGGGATTCACCTTCTGGCGCGCCGGCGTCATCATCTCCATCCGCCAGCTCTCCTTGGCCAGCGGCGGAATCGTGAGCAGGTCGCGGTCCTCCACGAACCGGATGGCCTCCCGCGCCTGCCGGCGGATGAGTCGCGGTTGCTGGCCGGGTTCGACATGCAGCGACTTCACGTGGTCCAGCGTCTTGAGCCAGTCGTCTCCGAAACCCAACGCCTCCGAAGCCTTCCGGGCCTCCGTTTCGCACCAGTGGAACTCCTTTTCGGCGATCCCGATCAGTTCCTCCGGCGTATACGCGATGAACTCGTGCCGCAACGCATCGAGCAGCGCCTCACGCCCAATCGGGTCCCCGATCACCGGATCCTCGTCATCCTGGGCCACGCCGGCGACCTTCTCCCGCAGGAACCGGGCGTAATCATCCAGGGCTTTGTCCAGCGCGTTCGCCGGTTCCGGCACCCACCAGGTGAAGAACGGATCGTAACCCTCGTAAAACTCCCGCCAGCGGCGCAACGAACGCCGCAGTTCCTTCAATCGAACCACCGCCCGCCAGGCCACTGTCTGCGGAACCGCCGGTGTGTTCCCCGCCGCTTCCAGTCTCGCCAGGACCGCCTTCCGGGCCTCGGACACCTGCCCGGCCAGCGCGTTTACGGTCTCGGCCGCTTCCTCCCCCTTCACCCACTGCATTCGCCGCAGGTCCTGTTCCAAGCCGGTGATCGCGGCGTCGAACGGCAGTAACTCCGCCAACTCCGTGACGCGCTCCTGGCGCCGCTTGAGTTCCCTCCGCTCATACCCCAGTTGCTCGTGGAACAGGACCCAGTCGATCCGGCCATCGGCATCCAGCCCGTCGAATCGCACCGCGGCGAGGCGCTCCTGCCAGTCCGACAGGAACTGCTTCCAGCGTCGCACTGCCGATTCGTCACCTTCCTCCAGCCAGACGTGTCGCAGACTGTCGCGGTCCTGCTGGAACCGTTCGATCAACGCGCGGACCGGTGGGAGCCCACGGTCAAAGTCCATCTCCGGGAGCGGCTTGTCGGAGGCAACCGCCGCCAGCGTCACGACCCCGAGCACGAGAACCCCACCGCTCCACTGAAAGGAATGCAGCTTCATGGGCCGATGGTGCGGATTGCCTGTGCCCCGGGCAATGCCGGAGTCCCTCCCTCTACGGCACCGCTGCGTCCGCTGCTTGCGTCTCCCCGGAAGCGCCACTACAATCGCCTCATGAGCACCGTGATGGGAGTCAGGGAGGCTGCGGGCAGGCAGCGGCTGAGCAAAAAGCCGCCGGAGGGGGATCGCTTGCGCCAGCACACCGAAGGTTGCTTGAGCGACGAGCAGATGATGGCGGTCGCGGCCGAGGGGGCACGAGCCCTGGACCAGCGCGAAGCAGCGTATGCGAAGCGTAAAGCGCGGTGAGGTCTGGCTGATCGACTTTGGCCTGGCAGCCAAAGTACGACCAGCCTTGGTCCTCGGCTGTGATATTGGGGACGAAGACCGGGTGTTGGTCACCGTGGTCTACCACACCACGGCACTGCGCGGGTCCCGTTTTGAGGTACCGCTCCGAGTTGCGGGTTTGAAGCACGGCGGGTTCGACGCACAGGGTCTCTACACCGTGCCTGCAGTCAAGCTCCTGAGCCGCAGGGCGATCCTGACGCCGGTCCAACTGTTGGAAGTCGAAGTCCGGGTGAAACTCTGGCTCGGCCTGAGTTGACCAAGCCGACCTCCCCGTGTCGCGCTACGATTGATCCCTGAACCACGGCCTCACGAGAAACGTGGCGATGCGGGACCACCTTCTCGGTTTTCGACTCAGCCGGCCCCTTCCATGGATCTCCGGCTTGTCCTTTGTCGAAGTATAAACCCGTGGGAACCGGCCACAGCAACCACGCTGTGGACCACTTTCTGACACCGGCCCGCCCCGGGCCTGGCCTGCGGATTCAACCGCCGCCGTACGCTTCCATCCCGGCGCAGGTGCAGACCGGGTTGCGGTCGCCCAGCACGTTGTCCACGCGGGCCACGGCGGGCCAGAACTTCCATTCACGCTGATGCGCCGTGGGCAAGGCTGCCTGTTCGCGACTGTAGGGATGGTTCCACTCCGTCGCAGCAATCATGTCGGCGGTGTGCGGCGCGTTCTTCAGCGGATTGTCCTTCGGATCCATTCGCCCCTCCTCGATCGCGAGAATCTCGGCGTGAATCGCCAGCATGGCATCGCAGAACCGGTCGAGTTCCTCCTTCGACTCGCTCTCGGTCGGTTCCACCATCAAGGTGCCGGCCACCGGCCAACTCAACGTCGGCGCGTGAAAACCAAAATCCATCAACCGCTTCGCGACGTCCTCGGCGGTCACGGACTTGAACCGGCGCAGATCCAGAATGCACTCGTGCGCCACCCGCCCATGCGCACCACGGTAGAGCACCGGGAAGGCCCCCTCCAGGCGATGGGCGATGTAGTTGGCATTCAGGATCGCCACCTGCGAGGCGCGGCGCAAACCGTCGCCTCCCAGCGCAGCAATGTAGAACCAGGAAATCGGCAGGATGCTGGCACTGCCCCAGGGCGCCGCCGCCACCGCACCCACGGTATCCTCCCCGCCCAATCCCGCGATACCATGGCCGGGCAGAAACGGCTTGAGGTGATCCGCCACACAGATCGGCCCCACGCCCGGGCCGCCACCACCATGCGGGATCGCGAAGGTCTTGTGCAGGTTCAGGTGGCAGACGTCGGCGCCGATGATGCCGGGATGCGTCAACCCCACCTGCGCGTTCATGTTCGCGCCGTCGAGATAGACCTGTCCCCCGTGCTGATGGACGATCTCGCAGATCTCCCGTACCCGCGTCTCAAACACACCGTGCGTCGAGGGATATGTGATCATCAATGCGGCCAGATTCTCGCAATGTTCCCCCGCCTTCCGCCGCAGGTCGTCGAGATCAATGTCGCCCGCCGCATCGCAGGCAACCGGCGCCACGCGCAACCCGGCCATGACAGCGCTGGCGGGATTGGTCCCGTGAGCGGAGGTCGGGATGAGGCAAACATCGCGGGCCGTGTCCCCCCGGGACGCGTGCCAGGCACGGATCACGAGCAATCCCGCATACTCCCCCTGCGATCCCGCATTCGGCTGGAGAGACACCCCCGCGAATCCGGTGATCTCCGCCAACCACCCCTCCAGATCCGAGAAGAGTTGGTAATATCCCGCGACCTGGTCCGCCGGCGCGAAGGGATGGAGCCCGGCGTAACCCGGCAGGCTCACCGGCATCATCGCCGCCGCCGGATTGAGTTTCATGGTGCACGATCCCAACGGAATCATCGACGCGGTCAACGACAGGTCCCGCGATTCCAACCGCCGGAGATACCGCATCATTTCGGTTTCCGAACGATACCGATGAAACACCGGATGTGTCAGGAACGGGCTTTGACGGTGCAGTTGCACCGGCAGCGCCAACGCCGATCCGGCCGCTGAGGCGAGCGCTGCGACTTCGAGTTCCCCCGCCTGTTCCGGCTGGAATACGGCCCACAGATTCTCCAACTCGAACGGTTCCGTCGTTTCGTCCAGCGCGATGGTCACGGTATCAGCGTCCAGTCGACGCAGGTTGATCCCGGCCTTCGTGGCGCGCGCCATGATGGCATCGAGATTGGCCGTCGCCGACCCGACCCGGACCGTGTCAAAGAACGCGTCGCCTCCGGTGGAAAAACCGAGTTCCCGCAGTCCGGCGGCGAGGCAGGCGGCCAGGTGGTGGGTGCGTTCCGCGATGGCGCGCAGTCCTTCGGGGCCGTGATAGATCGCGTAGAACGCCGCCATGCTGGCCAGCAGCGCCTGGGCGGTGCAGATGTTGCTGGTGGCCTTGTCCCGCCGGATGTGTTGTTCCCGCGTACCGAGCGCGAGGCGCAGGGCGGGTTTGCCCCGGGCATCCCGGGACACCCCGACCAATCGGCCGGGCAACTGCCGTTTGCCGGCATCGCGGGTCGCGAGAAACCCGGCATGGGGACCGCCGAAGCCCATCGGCACCCCAAAGCGCTGGGCGCTGCCGACGGCAATGTCGGCGCCGCATTCACCGGGTGGCTTCAGCAAGGTCAACGCCAGCAGGTCCGTCGCCACCACCGCCAGGGCGCCCGCCGCGTGCGCCTGTTGAATCATGGGCGAGGGATCGCGCACCGCACCGTCCGTGGCGGGGTACTGCAGCAGAATCCCGCAGGTGGTGTCGTCCGCCTGGACCTGGTCCACGGGCAGGACGGTCACCTCGGCCCCCAGGGGTCTGGCACGGGTCTGCACAACCTCGATGGTCTGCGGATGACAATCGGCGGCCACAACAAACCGCCGCCTCCCCCCGCCCCCCTTCAAGCGCAGGCACATCATCATGGCTTCAGCGGCCGCGGTGGCCTCGTCCAGCAACGAGGCGTTGGCGATTTCCAGTGCGGTCAGGTCGCAGACCAGGGTCTGGAAGTTGAGCAGGGCCTCCAACCGACCCTGCGAGATCTCCGATTGGTACGGGGTGTATTGCGTGTACCAACCCGGGTTCTCGAACACATTCCGCTGGATCACGGCGGGGACATGGCACCCGTGATAACCCATTCCCAGATAAGAACGCGCCAGGCGGTTCCCCGCTGCATACTCCCGCAAACGGGAACCGGCCTGCGCCTCGGTCAAGGCCGGGGGCAGACGCAGCGGCGAATCGAGGCGGATGTCCGGGGGCACCGCCTGGTCGGTCAGTTCATCGAGGCCACTCAGGCCCAACTGCCCCAGCATCTCCCGAATCTGGGCCGGCCGGGGGCCAATGTGCCGGTCCCCAAACCCGTGGATCGCCGGCCGACCGGCTTCCAGGGTTTCGGACGGAGAAACGTCGTCGCTCATGATGACAGATGATGTGCTGCGGCGAATGACCGGGGCTTACCCCCCCACGGAAGCCAACTCCTCGTTGCTGACGCCGTTGACGATCTTGAACTGCTCGGCGTGGAAGGCGGGATCGCCGCGGAACGAGAGTTTTCCGAAGTACTTCTTTTCCATCTCGATGATCAACTTCTCGTCCTGGGTGCGCAACCGCTCCAGCACGGTGGGATGCACCACGATGCGCAGTTGGAAGTCGGATTCATCCCGCTGCCGGCGCTTGAGGATCTCGGCCAGCTTGCGCTGGATCTCCACGCTCATGGTCAACGGGCTCTTCACCAGGCCGCGCCCGGTGCAGTACGGGCAGTCGTCGTAGACCGATTCCTGCACGCTCTCGGTATGCCGCTGACGGGTCATCTCCATCAGCCCCAGCTGCGAAATCGGCAGCACGTGGGTCTTCGCCTTGTCCCGGCGCAGGAGCCCCTTCATCCGCTGGTAGACCGCCTGCCGGTCGCGATGTGCGCGCATGTCGATGAAGTCCACCACGATGAGCCCGCCCATGTTGCGCAGGCGGAGCTGCCGGCAGATTTCATCAACCGCCTCCAGGTTGACCTTGAGGATCGTGGACTCCGGGTCGTCCGCATTCTTGTGGCGCCCGGTGTTGACGTCGATGGCCACCAACGCCTCGGCCTCGTCGATGATGACGTAGCCGCCGCTCTTCAGGTGGACCTTCCGGGAGAACGCCGTCTGCAACTGGCGCGAAATGCCGAAGCGATCGAAGATCGGCTGGGAATCGGCGTAGAGCTGCATCTTGCCCACCGCCCGGCGGGAGATGCGGCCCGCGTGTTCCCGCATGCGCTCATGTTGCCGGTGATCGTCCACCACGATTCGTTCGATGCCCTCGGTGAGGAAGTCGCGGACGGTGCGTTCGACAATGTCCGGTTCCTGGAACACGCAGGTGGCGGCCTTTTGTTCCTTGATGTGTTCCTCGATCCGTTTCCATTCCTCCAACAGGATGGCCAGGTCCCGCACGAAATAGCGCGCCTGCTGGCCTTCGCCGGCGGTGCGAATGATGACCCCCATGCCTTCGGGCAGGGTGAGCTTGCGGACGATGCGCTTCAGGCGCTGGCGTTCCTCGACGTGCTCGATCTTCCGCGAAACACCGCTCTGGTCGCTGTTGGGCAGCAGCACCAGGAACCGTCCCGGCAGCGCCAGGTTGGTGGTGATGCGCGGTCCCTTGGTGCCGATGGGCCCCTTGGTGACCTGCACCACGATGTCGGTCCCGGGGGGATACAGCTTCGGGATGTCCTTGTGGGTGACACGGGGTTTGTCCCGTCGCCCCCCGGCGCGTTCGACCAGTTCCACGCCGCTGTCGATCCCGGCGGGGACAATGTCCCAGTAGTGCAGGAAGGCGTTCTTCGAGTAGCCGATGTCGACGAAAGCCGCCTTCAGACCGTCCTCGAGATTTCGCACCTTGCCCTTGAAAATGCTCCCCACCAGGCGCTCGTCGCTGGTGCGTTCGATCGTGAAATCCTCGAGCCGGCCCTCCTCCAGCACCGCCACCCGGGTTTCGAGCGACTCGGCGTTGATGATGATCTCCTTCTTGGTGGTCTTCTCGGCCCGAACCATGGTGCGCACCCGGCGGATGACCTTGCCGGCAGCGGCCTTGATCGAGCCGACGAGGCCCTTGGCGTTCTTGGCGTCCTTGCCGTCGCGCGGGGCATCCTCCTCTTCCCGCACCTCCTCCGGGGTATCGAGATGGGGCTGACGATAGCTGTGACGGGAATCCGAACCGCTGGGGGCCGGCGACTTGTTGACGGCGTCGGGCGCGTCCTCGGAGAGCCCGGCGGCGCGGTTTTCCGCCTGGAGAATCTCGGTTTCGTGGCGGAGATCGAAGACGGCCTCGTCGCCGGGCCGCACGCTGATCACCGCCGCCCGGGCCTCGGCGGCAGCCCGGCCGGGTTTGAAGGATTGCCTTCGGGTTGGACGGAAGCGTTGTCCGCGACGTTTACGGGAGGAACTATGGTCAGCCATGGGGTCAATGTTGGTTGCGATGCGAATAGACGTTGTGCAGCAGACCGGCCGCCAGCAAGGTGACCAGCGCCGAGGTGCCGCCGTAACTCAGCAGCGGCAACGGAATGCCGGTCACCGGCATCAGCCGGATGTTCATGCCCAGATTGATGAAAACGTGGGTGAAGAAAAACGTGACGATTCCGACGGCAATGAGGCGGCCGAGAGGATCCCTCGCCTGGCCGGCGATGTGCAGTCCGCTGAAGAGCAGCGCGCCGTAGAGGCCGAGCACCAGCAGGCTGCCGACGAAGCCGCTCTCCTCGGCGATCACCGAGAAGATGAAGTCGTTGTGCGCCACGCCGCGCGGCAGGTACCCGAGGGAGTTCTGCGTTCCCTGGCGCCAACCCTTCCCCCAAAAGCCCCCGCTGCCCACCGAGATCAGGGCCTGGTCGGCATTGTAAGAGGCGTCCCGGTAGGCCCGCAGCGCCTCGATGCGCTCGGCCTCGGTGGCGTTGGGAGGCACGAAGGACTTGCCGAAATACACCATCAACCGGCGTTTCTGGTATGGCTGCAGGTTGATGAACTGCAGGTTTTCGGGCAGCCAGAAGATATCCGCCAGCAGGATGAAACCGGTCAGTCCCACCGCCCCCAGCAAGCGGCCCAAATACCGGACCGGCACCCCCGCCACGAACATCATCACCAGCCCCACCGGCAGGAACACCAGGGCGGAACTCAAGTCGGGTTCCTTCAGGATCAGGGCGAAAGGCAGCAGCGCAAGCCCCAGCCCACGCCAGAACACGCCCGGGCGTCGCAGTTCCGCGGCCGGCCGGCTGAGAAACTCCGCCATCGCGAGAATGAAGCTGAGCTTGGCAAGCTCGGAGGGTTGGAACTGGACCGGACCGAGGTCAATCCACCGCCGGGCCCCCCAGCCGTGGGTCGTCCCGATGCCCTTGATCAACACCAACCCGAGCAGAAGGATGCTCCCCCAGTAGAACACCATCGCCCAGCGGGCGAAGTGCCGGTAATCGCGCAACATCAGGACAGCTGCCAGCCCCGTGCCCAGCCCGTACCAGATCAACTGGCGAAACCACCCCTGCCGGTACCACGCCATGTCCTCGGCCCCGGGCCGCGCCATGGTGGCACTGGCGACAAACAGTGCCCCGATCACCATCAACCCCGCCACGGCGGCCAACAGCGGCCAGTGCACGCGGCGTTCGGCAAAGTTGGTGGGCAGATTCGTCATTGTCTCACCGCACTTGCCAGGTTCAATCCGCCCGCCCCGGCGTCCTCCGCCCGTTCAATGGCCTGAAAGATGCGGCGGGCCACGGGCGCGCACGTGCCGCCCCCCGAAGTGCCGCTTTCCACCATCACCACCACCGCATAGTGCGGTGCCTCATACGGACCGAAGCAGGCGAACCACGTGATGTTGTCCACGACCCGCCCCCCGCGCTCGACCTCGGCGGTGCCGGTCTTGCCGCCCACCCGATAGCGCTTCAGCAAAGGCGTCCGCCCGTCGCGCGCGTGAAATGCCTTGAACCCGGTGCCGTCCCGTTCCTCGGTGTCCGCCAGCATGGCCTCGCGCAGGAGGTCCAGAAACCGCGTTTCCACCCCGAGTTCGCCGCGCACCCGGTTTTCGAATCGGGCGGTTTCCTGGCCCAGACTCGCTTCGGCCGGTTCGATCCGCTCCACCAACCGCGGCCAGAAGACCTTGCCGCCATTCGCCACCGCCGCGGTCATCACCGCCACCTGGAGCGGCGTGAGAGTGATTTCCTGGCCAATACAGACGTTCGCCAGGTTGCCCCGGCTCCAGCGTCGCTGCGCCAGTTCCAGCGACGGAAAGAAACCGCGCACCTCCTGGTAGGTCGGCAGATCCGCCCCTTCCCCCAGAAAGAAGCGGTGTCCCATCTCCATCATCGCCGCCATCCCCGCCTGCAGCCCGCATTCGATGAAGTAGGTGTTGCTCGACTTCTTGAAGCCCCTGCGGAAATCGTACCAACCGGCCGAGGCCAGGTCGTCAATCGTCCGGCCGCCGAGCCGGTAGTAGCCCGGATTGTAGATCTGGTTCGTCAGGTTGTCGTAGGTCAGGACCCCGCTCTCGAAGCAGGCCAGCGCAGTGACAATCTTGAAGACGGAACCCGGCGGGTAGGCGCCCTGGGTGGCGCGATTGAAGATCGGCCGGAAGGTCGGGTTGTTCATCCATTCCTCCCAGCGGTCGGCACTGATGGGGGTAAGAAACTCGTTGGGATCGAACGCCGGGACCGAGGCCATGGCGAGAACATCCCCGTTGCGCACGTCCAGAACCACCGCCGCGCCGCGCGCGTAGGTTCCCAGTTCCTGGGCGAAGGACTCCACCACCGCCCGTTGCAGCGCCGCATCGAGGGTCAGCACCAGGTTGCGACCCGGTCTTGCCGTTTGCCAGACGGTCTCGGACTCACGATAACAGAGGCTGTTGACCACCACGGACTTCAAACCGGGTTCCCCGCTCAGGGCCTCGTCAAAGCCGCGTTCGACCCCGACCGCGCCGTGATACGTGGGCTGGCTGTAGTTGAAGGACTGCTCCTCGAAATCCCGCGCATCATCGTCCCGGGTCAGGTAACCGAGCACATGGGCCGCCATCGGTCCCTGCGGATATTCCCTCAGTGGCAACACCTCGAGATCCACCCCCGGCAACAGCGCCGCCTGTTCGAGAAACCGCGCCACTGTCGTGGGATCCGCGTCCTCCCACAGCGACAGCGGTCGGTAGGGCCACTGGTCGTGGTGCCGGTGGAAGTCGTTCTCGTCAATGAAGACGTCGTGCTGCACCACTTCGGCAAGGCGGGCGACAATGTTGCTCGCCACGGTGAAGCGGGCCGTCCGACGCAGGGCATTGCGCTCCGGCAGGGTCAACCGCCGGCCGTCGCGCAACTGCTCGTAGGCGACATCGTAAAGCGGCCGGAGTTCCTCGACGTACAGGACCAGGTTGTAACAGGGCCGGTTGTCCGCCAGGACCACGCCCTGGCGATCGAGAATCCTCCCGCGCACCGCCGGGACCCGGACGGTGCGAAAGCTCTGCTGTCGGATGCGGGTGCTGTATTCCCGGGCCGAGACCACCTGGATGTACCAGAGTCCGGCGAGCAGCACCCCCAGCCCCAGCAGGATGGCGAACCCGAGCAGCCGCACCCGGCCGTCGCCACGCTGGACATGTTCGAAAGGCTGCATCGCTCCCAACTCCCTAGTATTTCCCCCGCAGGATTTCCCGGTCCTCCCGGAAGCTGGTGCTTGGGATCATCGGATGCGCAAACCACGCCTCCACCCGCCTCCAGATCCGGAACATCGCCGGCGTGATCAGGCCACCCGACACCGTCAGCACCAGCCACTGCCAGAACAGTCGCCCCCCCATCGCAGGAACGTCGCCGGAGGCCACCACCAACCCGAGCGTCAGCAAAGGAACCGCCGCCCCGACCGCCAGGCCCAGGATCGCCTGGGCAAAGGCCAGTTCGCTCAACAACAGTTCGCGATGTGAGCTGAGGAACCAGCCCGTCAGATACAGGGGCAGGATGCTCACCCCCAACGGGTCCAGCGAAAGGCTGTCCCGGGCCAGCCCCCCCACCACTGCCACCCATTGCCAGGCTGAACCCTGTTCCTGCAACGCCGCGCAGACCAGCACGGGCGGCAGCAGGCTCAGGGGGGATCCCAACCAGGCGCGCGGCAGATTCCAGGCGGCGGTCACGAACACCGCCAGCAGCGCCAGCAGCACGAACAGCACATGGCGGGTCGCGGCACTCATGGCAACACCACCATCACCTCCCGCAGCCGGCTGGTGTCGGCATGAAGCTTCACCCGCGCCTCGGTGTAGAGCCCGTAGCCCACGCTGCGCCAGTCCACCACCGTGCCCACCGGCAGGCCCGCGGGAAACACCCCGCCCAACCCGCTGGTAAACACCGTTTGCCCCGGCTGCAACGCCGTGTTTCGCGCCAGGTGCGTCAGGTCCACCAACCGATGATCCAGCACCCCCGGCGAAAGGGTGGTCAACACGCCGTTTTCACCGACCTCCCGAACCACCACCGCCACCCGGCATTTGGGATCGCCGATCAGGATCACCTCCGACGATACCGGCCCCACCGCGCCAAGCCGGCCCACCAGTCCCTCGGCCGCCAGCACGGGAAGGTCCGGCTTCAAGCCGTCGCGCGTGCCGGCGTCGATGTAGACCGTCCGCCACCAGGACGCCGTGTCGCGGGCGATCACCCGGGCGGCCTGCAACCGCCAGGGACTGACCTCGCGCCAGCCGAGCAGGCTGCGGAGGCGAGCATTCTCCTCCAGCGCCTCCTCCGCCTGCAACAACCGGGCGTGCAACCCCCGGTTCTCATCCTCAAGTTCCTGGTTGCGCCGGAGCAGAAGTCCCCGGGGGGTCAGGGCATCCTCCGCCCGGGCCACCACGGTTCCCGCCACCCGGGTGGCACCAAAGAGGGGGAGGTAGACCGTGCCAAGGACCAAACGAAGCCGCGACGATGCCGCCTGAGGCAGGTTCAGAAGAACCAGCACCAGCAGCATCACGCCGCCAAAAGTCAGCCACTGAGGCCTTACCGACATCCGCTCGCCCGCATCTTGTTACGGAACGAACGCACCGTGCCGCCACTCGCGGCACGCTAATGGGCCGAGGCGACCCGTTTGAGAAAATGGAGCTCCTGCAACACCCGCCCGGTGCCGTCAGCCACCGCGGTCAACGGATCGTCCGCGATGTGGACGGGCAGATAGGTTTCTTCCGCCACCAACCGGTCAATGCCGCGCAGCAACGCGCCACCCCCGGCCATGACGATGCCCCGGTCGACGAGGTCCGACGCCAGTTCAGGCGGACAACGTTCCAGGGTGATACGGATGGCTTCCAGAATGCTCGAAAGGGGTTCTTTCAGGGCTTCGCGAATCTCTTCGGAACCGACCGTGATCGTCTTGGGCAACCCCGTGCTGAGGTCTCGTCCCTTGACGTCCATGGTCAGTTCCTGTTCCAAGGGATACGCGGAGCCGATGCGAATCTTGATCTCCTCGGCCGTGCGTTCGCCAATCATCAAATTGTGTGCCCGCTTCATGTGCGCCACGATCGTCTCGTCGAACTCATCCCCGCCCACCCGAAGGCTGCGACTGAAGACAATGCCCGCCAATGAGATAATGGCGATCTCACAGGTGCCCCCGCCGATGTCCACGATCATGTTCCCCGCCGGCTCGTGCACCGGCAATCCCACCCCGATGGCCGAAGCCATGGGCTGTTCGATCAGAAACACCTCCCGTGCACCTGCATGGGTGACCGAGTCCTTCACCGCCCGCTTTTCGACCCCGGTGATGCCCGATGGCACGGCCACCACCACTCGCGGACGAATCAGTTTTCGGTTGTGCACCCGCTGAATGAAATACCGCAGCATGGCGCCGGTCACATCGAAATCCGCAATCACCCCGTCTTTCATCGGTCGGATTGCGACGATGCTCCCCGGCGTCCGCCCAAGCATCCGCTTCGCCTCCTCCCCAACGGCAAGCACCGTGTTGGTGCCCGCCTGGATCGCCACCACCGAGGGTTCGCGCAACACGATCCCCCGATCCCTCAGGAAGACGAGTGAATTCGCCGTTCCCAGGTCGATCCCGATGTCGTTGGAGAAAAGGCTCTTAAACTTCTCTAACATGAAACGTGCCTGGCACGACCCCACACTACGGGCGCAAACCTTTGGGGGTCAAGATTATTAGGGAACTGCGGAAGGTCCGTTCACAAGCCCGGACGCCCGCCTGTCCGCCAAGCACTTCCGCAGAGAGATCCGGAAGGGAATTCACCCGGTCGACGGAGATCCGGGGCACCCCACGGGACCCCACGGAACCACGCGGGCCCTCGTTGGAACTGGCTGTGCCGATCGCACGTCGTAGCGCGTGCCCTGGGTGAAAGAGGGGGGAAGCGTGGCGCTGAACGACCTGCCCCGCGTTCTGTCGTTCAGGTTTCCAAGCGCCGGCCCATCGGAGGGACGTGATACTGCCCTTCAGCTGTCAGGTATCCGCACCGGCACTTCCAGCAGCACCCGGGTGCCTCCATCGCGGCCCGCTTCGAGGGCATAGCGCCCCCCCACTTCCTCCATGCGTTTGCGCATGTTGTCCAAACCGTGGCGGCCCCGGGCTTGGGCGGTTTCCGCTTCGATCGGCCCTCGCCCGTTGTCCTCAATCTGAAGAATCAGGCGGCCGTGCTCCAACCGGACCCGGACCCGGGCTTCCGTGGCCTGCGCATGCCGCACCACGTTCGTCACCGCCTCTTTGGCGGCGAGGAAGACGTTGTGTCTCACCTCCGGCGGCAAGATCGTGTCCGGCAGGTCATCCGGGACCTCCTGGCGGTAACGCAGGCCCGCGACGCTGAGGTATTCCTGGGCGTTCTTGCAGAGGTAGGTGATCAGGCCGTCGAGGGTGTCGTTGCGCGGGTTGACCGCCCAGACGATCTCGTCCAAAACGCGGGTGGTCTCGCGCGCCGTCTGGGAAATCTGCCGGGCGTGGCTCTCCACTTCCTCGGGCAGATCCTTGTCGCTTTCCGCCAGTTCACCCAGAAGAGCCACCTGGGTCAGACTCGCCCCCAGTTGATCGTGCAGGTCCCGGGCAATCCGGGCCCGCTCGCGCTCCAACGCTTCCTGCTGTCGGAGGACCGCGACCTGCCGCTTGAGGCGTTGGGTGGAAATCAAATGGACGGTGGCGATCACTGCCCCCAGCACCGCCCCGCCACTCACGAGCAGAAACCACCAGGTGCGCCAGAAAGGCGGCTCCACAATGACGGTCAACATCGCGGGTTCCGCGCTCCAGACCCCGTCCTCGTTGGCCGCCTCGACCTCGAAGGTGTATTCCCCGGGTGACAGCTTCGTGAAGTGCGCCACCCGCACGTCGCCCGCGTCGGTCCAACTGTCATCGTGATCCCTGAGCCGGTAGCGAAACCGCGCCCGATCCGGCGCCCCGAGGTTCAGGCTGGTATAATGGACTTCCAGTCGCCGACGGTCCGGCGGCAGCGTGACCCGGCGGATCGGTGGCGCCCGCAGCCCGGCACCGTCTTCAGTCCTGCCTTCGATTGCCACCGACTCGATCCGGACCGGCGGGGCAAACCGGTTGGGAACCACCGCCGACGCCACGGCGGTCGCCAGTCCCTTGATGGTGGGCAGCCAGAGCCGGTCCTCCCCCGCGTTCAGATGCGGCAGATCCATCCCCGGGCCCAGCGTGCATTCGCAGGTGGGCAGGCCGTCCGCCCGTTCGTAAACCCGGCCCTCGATCCGGGATGTCTCTCCCGCCACCCAGGCCCGCAACGTGTCGCGGCCAACCCGCAGCAGGCCGGCGGTGGTACCGATCCACAGGTTGGTCTGGGCATCCTCCAGAAAGAGCCCCACGTCGTTGCTCGGCAGGCCCTCCGCAATCCCCGCCCGAATCCACCGATCGCCACTGAACCGCGCCAAGCCGTCGCCCTCCGTCCCCACCCACAGGGCGTCGTCCCGCGCCACATGGAGCGTCACCACCCGGTCGCCGGGCAGTCCGTCGGGGCTCCCCCGATAGGCGGTGAACTCGCGGCCGTCAAACCGGTTGAGACCCGCATCGCTGGTTCCCACCCACAGGCTTCCCGCCGCGTCGTCGGCCAGCGCCCGCACCCGGTTGCTCGAAAGGCCATCACGGGTGGTGAACCGTCGCCACTCGCCGCCATCCCAACGCGCCAATCCCCCGTCGCCCCCGACCCAGATTTTCCCATCGTGATCCTCGTGAAGCGCAAACACCACGGTCAGTCCCGCCGACGGAATGGGGTCCATGCGGCCATCCCGCCATTGGATCACCCCCCCTCCCCAAAGCCCCACCCACACCCGGTTTGCCCGGTCACAGAGCAGCGCCCGCACCGGGGCCTGCAGTAATCCCTGCCGGAACTGCCCCAGGTGGGGAAGCCCGACGACGGAGTCCACCGCGTCAATGACTGCCTTCTGCTGGTCCGGAGTCGGTGTCTCCTGTCCCCACAGGGGGGATAACAGGCTTTTCAAGCCCGCGATTTCACCCGGCTTGTCGGGAAAATCGGATTCCGGGTTATCCACCACCGCCTGTCCCATGAGATCAAACACCCGGAAGTGCAGCGTGTCGTCCGCGCGGTTCCGTACGATGACCGCCAATCGGTTGCCGGAGTCGGGCACTGCCGCCAAGTCATCGACCGTCATCAACAGAAGGTCAAATCCCTCGTAGAGGCACTCCAGACCCCCTCCATTGTAACCGACCCAAAGGGCGCCGTCCTGGTCCCGGGTGATTGCCTGGACGACCTGCCCCAGCGTGGTCTGGATCGTGGCAAAAGGCTCCCGGCGGATCCGGTTCAGTCCTCCGCCGTCGGTTCCCACCCATAGGCTGTCCTCCAGATCCGTGGCCAGGGAAAGGACGTAGTCACTCGACAGACCTTCAGCCACCCCAGAATGCCGCATTGTGCCCCCGGCATCGAACCGGTACACCCCGGCGCCGAACACCCCCACCACAAGGTTCCCGGCGGTGTCCTCACAGGCCGCGGACACCGGAAATCCCGTGCCGAACCAGGGATACGTCCCCAAGTCACGCACCACCTCCCCGTCCCGTATCAAGCGGATGCGTCCGTCCGCCAGGCGCCAGTGGCCCCCCTGCCGGCTCGCGAGTATCCAGTCCAGTTTCCCGAATGATTCCACGCGCCGTTCAGGGAGTGGTTCGCGGCTTCGCACGGCGGCGGCGTCGAGTTCATGGATCTCCCGGTTCATCCCCACCAGCACCGTCCCCGACTGTTCCACGATCACCCCATGATAGAGACCAGGACGGCTGTCACCCATCCGCCAGACATCCACCTTCCCATCGAGATATCGGGCCAGTTCACCCCCCGCGGTCAGCAACCACACTGCTCCCTGGCGATCCTGGCAGGTCGAAACCAACTTCCCTCCACTGTCAGATCCCCCGATCGGCAGGACCTCCACCCCCGATGCCCGCACCAAGGCCACCCCGTCCGCCTCGGTTCCCACCCAGAGATTCCCCTCCCGATCCTCAAACAGGTGCACCACCTGGTTGCTGGGGAGTTCCGGAACTCTCGTCCGGTCATAAACCGAGAACTGCCGCCCGTCGAACCGCACCAGGCCATTCAACGTCCCCATCCACAGGTATCCGTCGCGGGACAGAATCACCGAGATCACCTGGTTGCGCGGCAGACCGTTGTCCGTCTCCCAGGAACGGATCGCCAGGGCATCCTCACCGAAACCCGCCGCCTGCGCGCTCGCATCCGGGGCCATCGCGGCCCCGGCCAGGACCAACCCGGCCCACCCGACGGCGAGAATGCAGCGGTTCGGCATGGGCCGATTCTCCCGCCCTCCACGCCGCGGGTAAAGCCGATTGAGCCGGCCCGTCCACCTAATCATGTCCATGATTTTCACTTCAAACCCCTCCGGCGGTGTGCTAACAGTCCCGCGATGAAGTCCGGAGCAACATCCCGTTGCCATGTCCTTTTCGTCGGCCTGGCCGTCGTCGCCACGTCGCTCCTGCCCTGCCCCCACGCCGCGACCGCCGACCCCGTGGACTTCCAGCGCGACGTGCGGCCCATCCTTTCCCAGCACTGCTTCGCCTGCCACGGCCCCGACGAATCCGCTCGCAAGGCCAGGCTCCGCCTCGACACCCGCGAGGGGGCCGTCGGGACCGCGGATGCGGACGGAAACGCGATTGTCCCGGGCAAGCCCGCGGACAGTCCGGTGATTGCCCGCATCTTCACCGATGACGAGGACGATCTCATGCCCCCGCCCCGGGCGAAGAAGCCGTTGACGGCGGAGCAGAAGGAAACGCTGAAGCGGTGGGTGGCTGAAGGGGCGAACTACAGCGAGCATTGGGCGTTCACGAAACCCGGCCGCCCCGCCCCGCCGGACGTGCGGCACACGGACTGGCCGCACAACGAGATCGACCGATTCGTGCTCCACCGGCTCGAAACCGCCGGCTTGTCGCCACAAGTCCCCGCCGACCGCACCACCCTGGTCCGCCGGCTTTATCTGGACTTGATTGGGGTTCCCCCCACGCCGGAGCAGGTGGATGCGTTTGTCCACGACACCACCAGCGATGCCGTTGAGAAGCTGGTCGATGAACTGCTCGCGTCGCCGCAATATGGCGAGCGCTGGGCGCGGCGCTGGCTGGACCTGGCCCGTTACTCGGACACCAACGGCTACGAGAAGGACCGCGAACGATCGAATTGGGCCTACCGCGATTGGGTGATCCACGCACTGAACGCCGGCATGCCGTTCGATGAGTTCACCGTCGAACAGATCGCCGGCGACATGCTGCCCGACGCCACGCTGGATCAACGCATTGCCACCGGTTTCCACCGCAACACCATGATCAATGAGGAGGGCGGCAACGATCCCCAGGAGTTCCGCTTTTACTCGATGGTCGACCGCGTCAACACCACCGCCACGGCCTGGCTGGGACTGACCATGGGTTGCGCCCAGTGTCACAGCCACAAGTACGACCCCATCACCCAGACCGACTACTACCGGTTCATGGCCCTCTTGAACAACGCCGACGAACCGTGGATCGAAGTCCCGCAGGCGGACCTCACCACCCGACGCGACGAAAAGGGGCAGCGGATCAGCGATCTTCGCGCCGGCTTGCCTTCGAGTTTCCCGCCCGAACTCCGGGCCGACTGGATCGTTCCCGCGAACGCCCGCCTGCGATCCGATGCGGGCGAGGAATTCGAACGTCAGAGTGACGGCTCCTTTCTCCCGCTTGGTAACGCAGCCGAGAAGGACGTCTACACCGTCACCCTCGAGACGTCGCTTGACCGCGTCACCCACCTCCAGTTGCAGGTCCTTCCCGACCCAGGTCTCCCCCAGAACGGCCCCGGTCGGTCCGATGGCGGCAATTTCGTACTGAGCGAGATCGAGGTGGCGTTGCAATCCCCCGCCACCGGCGAAAGACCGGCGCCGGTCAAACTCGCCCGCGCGAGCGCGGACTTCTCCCAGGACAACTACCCGGCATGGAACGTCATCGACGGCAAGGACGACACCGGTTGGGCCGTGTCAGGCGCCGGCGACTGGCATGTCACACGCACCTTGACCGTTGACTTCGCGGACCCTGTCTGCCTGCCCGCCGGGGGAACGTTTACCGTCCGGCTCAAGCAGCAGCACGGCAGCCAGCACCTCATCGGCCGGTTCCGCCTCGCGCTGGGAACCGAACTGCCCGACGACCGGCCGATGGAGCTTCGTCGACGCGAGCATCTCGACTACCGGCTGGCCCGCTGGATCGATGCCAATCGCACGAAGGTGGACCGGTGGGAAGCCATCCAACCGCGCACCGCCGAAGGCAGCCTTCCCACCCTGACCATCGAGCCGGAGAACACCGTCTTCGTGAGCGGCGACTTTTCCAAGAGCGACACGTACACGGTGGGCTTCAACGGCGACTGGAAAGGTGTTCGCGCCATCCGGGTGGAGGTCCTGCCGGACGATCGCCTGCCGAACCAGGGCCCCGGTCGGGTGAACTACGAGGGGCCGTTCGGCACCTTCTTCATGTCCGATTTCAAGGTGTTCCAGGGCGACACCCCATTGGTGGTGAAATCCGCATCGGACAGTTTTCACGATGGGGGTAACGACGCCGGCAAAGCCATTGACGAGGACCTGCAAAGCGGTTGGTCGATCAACGGCGGGCAGGGACGCAGCCACAACGCCGTGTTCGTGTTCGATCAACCGCTGGACTTCCAGGGCGATCTGCAATTGCGGATGCTCTTCGAGAAGTACTACGCCGCCGGGCTCGGTCGTTTTCGCGTCTGGGTCTCCCGGGATGAGAATGCGGTGGCATCATCCCTGCCGAACGACGTCCGTTCCGCCCTGCTGGCCTTGCGCGACCATCCCAGCGAAAGCGGCCGTCTGCCGCTGCTGGCGCGGTTGCGCGAGTACTTCGTCACAATCGCTCCGGAACTCGCGCAGCAACACGCCGAGATCGACCGCCTGGAGGACAGTCTGCCCAAGTATCCCACCACCCTCGTCATGGCGGAGCGCCCGCCGGAGAACCGACGCCACACCTTCTTCCATCGCCGCGGGGAATTCCTGCAACCCACCGACGAAGTCCAGCCCGGTTTGCCCGGCTTCCTTCCCGGCTTGCCCGCAGGAGTCCCGGCGAACCGGATGTCACTCGCCCGCTGGCTGGTCTCACCGGACAACCCGCTCACCGCGCGCGTGATCATGAACCGCAACTGGCAGGCGCTTTTCGGTCGTGGGATCGTGCGCACGCTCGATGACTTCGGTTTCCAGGGCGAGGCCCCATCACATCCCCAACTGCTCGACTGGCTCGCCACCGAGTTCATGCAGCGTGGCTGGTCAATGAAACAGATGCACAAGCTCATCGTCATGAGCGCGACCTACCAGCAGTCTTCGCGCGTCACACCGGAATCGCTCGAGGCGGACCCGGAAAACGTCCTGCTCTCCCGCGGGCCGCGGTTCCGGTTGGACGCGGAGGTCATCCGCGACAGCACCCTGGCGGTCAGTCGTTTGCTCAGCCCGAAACTGGGTGGCCCCAGCGTGTTCCCGCCCCAGTTGGCGTCGATCACCACCGAGGGCGCCTACGGGCCGTTGACCTGGCGGACGAGCCAGGGCGAGGACCGTTATCGCCGCAGCCTCTACACCTTTGCCAAACGCACCGCACCCTTTGCCATGTACGCCGCCTTTGACGGCCCGAGCGGCGAAACCTGCGTGGCCCGCCGCGAACGTTCCAACACGCCGCTGCAATCCCTGACGCTGCTCAACGACGAGATGTTTCTCGAGACCGCGCGGGCACTGGGGACCGAGGTCGCCGGCACCGGGGGAACGCTGGAGGAACGGGTCACGGAACTCTTCCGGCGCTGCTTGAGTCGGCCGCCTTCCAAGGAGGAGTTGGAGGGGCTCCTGGCGTTCTACCGGAAACAGTGCGAACGCCTCACCGCCGGCGAGCTTTCCGCCAGGGACCTGCTGAGTACCGACGCCGGAGACAACCTGAATGAACGCGCCGCCTGGACAACCCTCGCCCGGGTCCTCATGAACCTCGACGAATTCGTCAC
The DNA here is from genome assembly GCA_024233215.1 of Verrucomicrobiales bacterium. Lineage (GTDB taxonomy): Bacteria > Verrucomicrobiota > Verrucomicrobiia > Limisphaerales > J093 > J093. The sequence continues at coordinate 689,892 of JACKPW010000001.1, forward strand.
CCGCAGCTGACCCCATCCATGAACCGTCGCCCGCCAACGGAGGGCCGGGTTACACGAGGCCCTGGCTGGATTCGAGGGACTCATGGAACTCGTCCCTCCGAGGATCACTCTCCATGAACTGTCACGACTTCATCTACCAGAACTCGAGCCCGCAACTGAACAGCCGCCGCTGGTTCCTGCGGGAGTGCGGCCTTGGCCTGGGAAAACTCGCCCTCGGCTCGCTGCTCGTCGACGCCTTTGCCCCGAGCACCCGGGCCGCGGTCTCCGCTGCCGACGCCTTTCTGCCCAAGGCCCCGCATTTCCCCGGCAAAGCCAGGGCGGTGATCCACCTGTTCATGGCCGGTGCGCCCAGTCACCTCGATCTGTTCGATCACAAACCCGAACTCAAGAAGCTCGAAGGGAAACCGCTGCCGCCCTCGGTCATCCAGGGACAACGCTACGCCTTCATCCGACCGGACGCCGCCGTGCTGGGGCCGGTCTACGGCTTTGCGAAACACGGCCAGTGCGGCGCCGAGATCTCCGAGATCATGCCGCATCTGGCCGAGGTCGTGGACGACCTGTGCATCATCCGCTCGCTGACCACCGACCAATTCAACCACGCGCCGGCACAGATCTTCTTCAACACCGGCTTCGGCCAGCCGGGTCGACCCAGCATGGGCTCGTGGGTGGTTTACGGCCTGGGCAGCGAGAGCCGTGACCTGCCGGCCTTCGTCGTCATGTCCACCGGCTCCGGCATCAGTGGCGGGGCGGCCAACTGGTCCAGCGGCTTCCTCCCCAGCGTCTATACCGGCGTGCGCTTTCGCAACGGCAGCGACCCGATCCTCCACGTGTCCAATCCACCGGGTGTCGATGACACCCTGCAACGCGACTCGTTCGATCTGATCCGCGCGTTGAACGAACGGCAACTTGGCCAGGTCGGCGATCCCGAAATCAGCACCCGGATTGCCAGCTACGAGATGGCGAGTCGACTTCAGACCTCCGCGCCCGAGTTGATGGATCTCAAGAGCGAAAGCAAGGAAACGCTGGAGATGTATGGGTGCGAACCGGACAAGGCGAGCTTCGCCCGCGCCTGCCTCCTGGCCCGGCGGATGGTCGAACGCGGCGTGCGGTTCATCAACATCTACCATGAAGGTTGGGACGCCCATTCGGAGGTGGCGGAGAACCTCAAGAACAACTGTGGCAAGACCGACCAGGGCTGCGCCGCGTTGATCAAGGATCTCAAGCAGCGCGGCATGCTTGATGAAACGCTGGTCATCTGGGGCGGCGAATTTGGCCGCACGCCCATGGTGGAATCCAATGCCGCGCTCGGACGAAAGCTGGGCCGGGATCATCATCCTCAGGCGTTCACGATGTGGGTCGCGGGGGGCGGCTTCAAACCGGGCCTGACCTATGGCGAAACGGACGAACTCGGGTTCCACGTCGCCCGCGATCCCGTCCATGTCCATGACCTGCAGGCCACCATCCTGAACCAGTTGGGCTTCGATCACGAACGCCTCACCTTCCGCCACGCCGGCCGCGATTTCCGCCTGACCGACGTCCACGGCAAGGTCGTCAAAGGGCTGCTGGCTTAGGAACCATCGTTCAAACGCACTTGAGCAGCCCCGTTGCAGAGGCATACTCTGACCCCATGAAGGCAGTTGCAGAACCGATGCCGACCGAGCGTTCCCCGCAAATCTGGCGGCTCGGCGTCAAAGCCTATCATACGCTGGGAGAATTGGGCCTCGTCCCTGAAAAGACCGAACTCCTCTACGGCCAAGTCTTCCACAAAATGTCCAAGTCCCCCTTCCACGCGTATCTACTTCAACTTCTTCTTGAAATCCTGCGTACCGCCGCGCCGCGTGGTTCCATTGTTCGCAGCGAACAGCCCATCACCTGCGTCGATTCCGAACCGGAACCGGACCTGTCCGTCGTGCGTGGTGAAATTGCCGACTTCCGCCACGCCCACCCTACCACCGCCGAACTGGTGATCGAGATCTGCGTGAGCACGCATGACTACGACCGTTCCAAGCTCCGCGCCTACGCCACTGCCGGGGTGAAGGAATGCTGGCTGGTGCTGGGACCCGAGAAGCAAATCGAACTCCACCGCCAACCGGAAGCCGAACAGTTCTCGGTGCACAAAGTCCATGGACCCGGCGGCTCGCTGACCAGCAGTGCAGTACCGGCATTCACGGTTTCGCTGGACCAGCTGTTTGCAGCCTGAGAACGATCTTGATCGGGGAGCGTTCCCAAAGACGTAACGCAGAACGGGCGGAGGCGGTCCGGACGACGCATTTCGCGAAGCGTCTTGGAGTGCGGTGAAAAGCGCAGCCTTCACCGCTTTCGACCAGCGCCGTCGCCACCCCAACCTCCAAACCGCCTCCTCGACCCCGACCACCTCCGGCCGTGAAGCGGCGATCTCTCGCCGCACTCCACGACGCTTCGCGAAATCCATCGCCCCGGACTGCTCACCCCCCGCCCTCCGCTGGTCGTGGAGTGCGTGCGATCGCAATCGCCGCTTTGCCCCCTCGGCAACGGCGGCAACCAACGCTTCACCTCTTATGCGCTCGCCCCGCGGCGGAAATCCACCCCGTGAAGGATGTCGCGCGGCAGGCATGCCAAGCAGGCCGCAGCGGTGGATGTCACTCGGCGTTTACCCCCCGACACAGCATCCACGGTGGCTGGAACCACCAGCTACCGGTGCACCTCCAACGCCTCTTTCGCCAGCTTCCGAGCCTCCGCTGGTTTGGCATCGCGGGAGGGCGCTTCCTCCGCGGCCTTGCGCCAGGCTTGGATCGCCTCGTCTTTCCTGCCCAGGGCGAACAACGCGTTGCCCCGACGATACCGAATGTGGGCTTCGCGGGTGTTCTCCAGGCGCCCGGTCGCGAGGTTCTCCGGATACTCGAGCGCCCGATCGAATTGGGCCAAGGCCTCGCGCGGTTTGCCCGCGGCCAGCGCCTCGTCCCCGAGTTCGAGATGCGCGGCTTCGAACAGGTCATGCGCCTCGCGCGCGCCTTCCCAGATGGTGATCCGGACGGAATCCAACAAACGCGCCGTCGCAACGTAATCGCCCAACCGACTGTGCGCCCGCGCCAGCAACGCCACGAAGTCCGAACGTCCCTTGCCCTCCTCGAAGCTGGCGGAAAGCGCCTCACGCGCCTGGACGGTCAAGGCTTGCTTCTCATCCTTCGAGTCTGACTGGTCCGCCAACGCGAACAGCACATTGGCCAGGTCGCGCGCGACGATGCAATCGGTGGGGTCCGCTTGGTTCGCCTTCTCCAGCCATTCGCGGGCGGTTGCCAGATCGTTGTCGAGCGTCTTCGCCGCCATGCCCAGTGCGCGATACGCGATCACCGGTTCCGCACCGAGTTCGGCGGCTTTCTTCCACATCGCCCGACCTTCGTCGTGGCGGCCGAGGTGGAAGAGGAGATGGCCGAGGAGCAACGTGGCCTGGCCATCCTCGGGAGCATTTCTGAGGTGCCCGCGAAGTACCTTTAGGCATTCAGGCAGGTAAGGGAACGAGGCCAGGCGCGTGGGGGCAGTTCGGTCCTCAGGGAACATGCACCCGGGTTCCCAGTAGTGGGCCATCAAGTCAGGCGGTACGCAGCCATCTTCATAGAGCCCCCAAAGCAGCGGCCACCAGCCGTAATCAGATCCCCAATAGTGGTCGAACGCTGAGTGGAGATCCAGAAAACCATGCTCGTTGGCCGCAAGGGACTCCTTGAGCGCCAACTCTGCTTCTTTGTCACCGGCTTCACATAGGATGCTCCTCGCGAGATTATCCAGGGGGTCGATCGACAGATTTGCCCGAGCCAGTTCGATTGCCTGGTCTTCATGATCGGACAACCGCAACTCGAAAGCCAGACGATCGCGGCAGAGTAGATCGTCCTGCCAGGGGCCGGGTTCCAAGAGGAGCTGAGCGACACCGTCCCGCTGACTGTAAACAGAAATGGCACTCCCAATGCCTCTGTCAGCCGTGTACAGCCTGGCCAGGAGCGCGCGGGCAGCAACGACTGTCGCCGGGTCCAAAGCTGCTTCCCAGGCCTCATCGAGCGCCAGTTCCGTCAGGGCGTCTTGGCGCGCGTATTCGAATTCGGGAAGCTCATCGGCGGCACGATCCGCTGCCACCGCGAGCGCGTAATGGGCCCGACCATCGTCGGGGCTGACCTCCAAGGCGTTCCGAGCTGCCGCCATAGCAGCGTCGGGATCGCGATCGAGATTCAAGTAGGCAAGGCCAGTGTAGGCCCCGACACACTTTGGGTCCTTCTCCAAAGCTCCCTGAAACCGGGCTTCGGCCTCTGGAAACCGGGCGAACAGGTAGTCCTGCCAGCCGGCTTGGGCCAGTTCCGCCGCCGTCGTTGGTGCGGCCCTCTTGGCTGGAACCTCGCGTGCCGGCAGCTTGAGTGGCAGCTCGAAGCGGGCTAGCCGCGGACGAGAGTTTTCAACGGAATGAGAGAGTTCAACAACCCAAGGTTCCGTGTCCCCGACGCCCTCTGGCAGACGAACATGAAAGACGCCCGGTTGCTGGGGAGACAGGTTCAGGCGCTCGCGTGAGCGGAGCCCTCTGCTCCCTCCGGGAGGCTTCACCTCCACCTCCGTGCGTCGCCAAGGCCCTGTCCCGATAACCTTAAGCGTCAGATTCGTTCCTTCCCGCACCGCATTCACCGCCACGTCCTTGTTCGCAAACGTGAACCCGCCAATCGCATGGACCGGATACCACCATTCCTTCCACTCCACCGCCTCGCACGGATCGAGTCGGCCGACCTCGCCCTGCGTCAGCAACGGGCCGGTCTGGACTTCGTTGTACGGGCCGTCGTCGTCGGTAAGATCCATCTGGTGCATGGTGCCGTAACCGCCGTGCCCCCAGGTCCAGGCCTTCTTACCGGGAACCTGATGATGATTCGCATAGGCGACGACGCCGCGGTCGAGATCGTCGTTGTAGGAGCCGAAGAAGTCCTGGTCGCAATGCCAGGCGAAGATTGACGATGCGTCCTCGTAATTGGTCCCGTAGGAGAGGTCTTTCCCTTCGTTGATGGGCCAGTTGAAAAACTTCTCTGCGCTATGGTCGGTGCCGAGCGTCATCGGATAGATGAACCGGAAGCCCTTTGTGTTCGGCGCGGCGGTGCAATTCCAGAAGTAGTAGGGCCGGATGGTCTCGGTGGGGTTGTAGATGCGGATGCGTTCCTCGATGAACGACCGGCCTGGCCGCAGCGTGACCACCACCGTCCATTTCGTGCCGTAGATGCGCTCGGTCTCGCCGATGGCAACCGATTGCGAGCCATCATCGGCCCGCGGCAGGATGGCCACCTCGACCGGCTGCATGCAGCCGACCGTGTGACCCTGCGGTCCGGTGTTCCATTCGACGCCGCCGGAAGTCCACGCGCCGGCCTGGCCGATCAGGGCCGGTTTGATGACGTGGTTCACGTAGAACATCGGTTCGCCGGTCGTCTTGTCGATGACCTCGTGAATCTTGCCGCCGAGTTCCGGCAGGAACGTGATCCGGAGATACTCATTCTCCAGCACCACGGTCTGATAGACGCGGTTGGTCTTGTCCCGGCTGAGGAAGTCGAGCATCGGGTAGGGATAGATGTTCCGGCCGTCGGTGCCGCGGAAATAGGGATGCTTGACCGCCTTCCACGGGTACGTGGGCAGTTCGATCTGCCCCCGACTGGCGTGGACCGCTTCCGCGGCGGAAGCGGAGTGCGGAACGAGCGGTATCAATCCGGCGACGAGGACGGCAACGGCGAGACGCAGGCTGGCGGTGAACATGGATGAACCGTGCCCGAAACCCGCGTGCGAAGCAACCGGAAGCCGTGTGGACTGCGGTGGCACGCGCAGCACGACGCCGCTTTCTGAATGATCGAGAGGAATGGGACCTTCGTGACCCCGTCCGGCTTCCGAAAAGCGCCGTCGCCGCTTCACTCTGCCGGCGCACATCCTACGGCGCACTCACCCCGTCTGAATTCCACCCTGACACATCGGGCAGGGGAATTCCGTGCCGGCCAGTTCGTTGGGCACATCGCGATCCTGGCTGCAGTGCGGGCAGGTGATTCGAAACGATGCCGGCTCCGGCTGCGGCGGGACCTGCACCCGAAGCGGGGCCGGGGCTTGCGGTGATCTGGTCTGCGGCCGCTTTATCCGCGGCAACGACAGGCTGGCGGCAGTCGGAGTCAGGCTGCGATGAGTCCCCTTGACCACCTCACTGCGATAGGGAATGAGCCCATTGGTCCGTGTCCCTCGGGTGATGCCAAAACGACCGCCAATAGCGGCGGTCGGTGTCGTAAACGTCGATCGGAGCATCCTGCGGCAGATCGGCGGGGAGGATGCCGTAACGTTGCATCTCCCGGACGTACTCCGGCTCGGGACGGAAGCCCGGCATGTTGAACCGTTTGATCCTCCCGAGATACGCCTGTGCCTCGCGGATTCCATCGAGCAACCGCTGGTAATCCGGGTCGTCCCGGCTGCCAAAGACCTCTCCGCAAGTCGCATGTCCACCCGACGCCGTCGCTAATGGCGCCAGCAACTGCAGTGAACGTTCCGGATGCGACAGGTTGTAGAGGATGTTCCGCGAAAAGCGCAGCCGGGGATCGGCGAACGCTTTCATCCACTCACCCGAGCCCGGTCGCAAGGAACCGTCGCCGTAGGTCTTCAGCCACGGCGGATCCCAGAACCGCGGCGTGCCGTCCCCGTAGGCCAGGTGATGCAGCCGCAGGCCGAGATTGTCGGCCGGTGAACTCGGAAGCTGAAGGTCACCCGCATGGCAGGACGCGCACCGCCGCTGCATCGCCTCGTGCGCCGCCTTCAACCCCGGCCAGCTCAGGTAATCCATGTTCGGCCGGGTCCCGTATTGCAGTTCGGCATAGGGACCGATCATCCCGCTGGCCAACGCGGCGTAGGTGCCCGGGAAGGTGGCGCCGGCGTCGATCCACAGCTTCACCAACCGCAGTTCCCCGGGCGAGAGCGTCACGTCGTGATGGGAACCGTCGAGCTTCGCCATCAGAGGGCTGGCCGCACTGCCGATGCGATAGGGCGGATAGTTGCCGTGTGCCAAGTCCCGTCCATCCGCCACCTGCAACCGGGCGGACAACGTGAAGTAACTGTGCGTGAACATCGGTCCCTGGTCGCCGGTCAGCAGGGCGTTCCCGGCGTACGTCGCCTCATCGTGGCATTCGACGCAATGCCTGTCCCAGATCGGCTGGATGTCGCGCGGATAGTCGCAGATCTCCGGCGTGCCGGGGATCGGGGTGATTGCGCTCGGGGGCTTCCGCAGTGCCAGGACATTGGCGGGAACGATCTCGGTGGCCGTCCGATCCTCGTGGCAGCCAATGCAGGCGGTGGTTTCCCCCGGCATAACCGTGAGGAAACTCAGCATCCTCTTCACCGAGAAGTCATTCGCGTCGAGGGCCACCAGTTGCAGTCTGCGCAGGGGCGGAACGTTGAAGCGGGCCGAGCCATCGGGTTCCACCGGCACCGTGCCGAGCACGCGGTTGATCGTGTAGGAACCGCCATAGCTGACGGGGTCCATCGAACCGGTGTAGTTCACCGGTTTCGGCAGGTTCTCAAGAATCAACAACTGCTTGATCGCCCCGCGCTCAATGCCCTCCATGTTGCGGCCACGATAGACGTCCATCACCGTGAGGGTGCCGTGCTCCGCCGCGAGATCGGACCGTGCCGGAATCACCGGCTCACGGGGTCGTGCCAACAATGGTCGCGGTTCATGCACCCAGGTGCCCCCCTTGGCAAGTTCACCGGACAGGCGCAACAGTTCCCGCGTCTCCCCTGCCCCGTCCATCAGCAGCAACCGGTCCTCCTGCGCCACCAGGAAAGCGTCCTCCGACAAGGGGTAGGGATCGCGGAACGTCACCCCTGAAGTCAGGATGCGCTGGGCTTCCGGATCGTCGGGACCCAGGTCGGTTCGCACCACGGCAATTCGCCCCTCATGCTCCTGACGCCCGTGCGCGGGCGAGTTGACCATGACCAACTTCGTCGTACCGGGGATCGGTTTGGCATCGAGGAAGACGTCCCCGGCGAACAGGTTGCCATAGAGCGTCATCTGTCCGGTGCCATCCGGGTTCATCACCCAGAGATGATGGAAGTGTTCGCGTGAACGATCCACATACTCCCACCGCGTGTAGACCACCCGGCCATCCGGAAGCGGCCACGGGGTGTTGTCCTGCTCGATGTTCGAGGAAAGCGGGCGGATCCCGGAGCCATCGGCTTCGCAGCGATACAGGGTGGCCACCTGGACATACCAGCAGGGAACGAAGCGATTGCAGCGGCTCGAGCAAAACCCAATCCCGCCGTCAGGCAAGAAGGTCGGCTCCAGGTCGTCGAACGGTCCGTCCGTCAGTCGGCGGAGGTTGTCCCCGTCCGCGTCGATCTCATAGAGGTGATGGTAGGGTGAACCTCCCGGACGATAACTGAAGAGGATGCGGCGACCGTCATAATGCACCTGTGGATCCCGGACGCTGCCGTCCGGATCATCAAGGAGCACCCTCAACGCACCGGTTCCCGGGTCAAGACGACAAAGTCGTCCAGCGGAACCGTAGCAGGTCCTCGCGGGATCCGTGATCTGATGCCCGAAGTTCTCATACCAGTGTGGCCCCTTCGGAGTGCGAACCGCGAAGATGATCTCCGGCAGCGCTTCCGCGGACGTTGAGGAGATCCCGGCAACGAGTGGGGAAAGACCACATGCCAGGATCAGGCAGAACACGCCGCTGTCACCCGGTGTGCAGGTGCTTCTACCGACAACGCTCAAGACCTCGCGAAGGGAGGGACGCCCCGACCAGCGCGACGCTTCCCCGGAACATGGACAGCCGGAACGAACCTCGGCCGCCCTTTCCCGCCGGCGACTGCTCGTAGATCCGCCAATGACATCCCGATCCATGTCAGTGTATGGGAAGAATCCTCTCGCGAAGCTCCACGACCTACAACTCCAAAGGCACTTGACGCAGACCGGTTGACACCGACCGTGCTGAGATCAACCGCAGCCTGCTGCCCCCTCTCCCGAACGCGCCGAAACCCAACTCAATCCCCAATGCTCAATGCTCAATGCTCAATGGGCAATGGGCAATGGGCAATGGGCAAATAGCTCTCCCCTCCTCCCCATCGATCCAGCAGCCAGGGAAAAGCCCCCGTTTGCGAGGGCGCATGCCCTGGGACCAGGAACCCTCCCTGGAGGGACGAGTTCCACGAGTCCCTGGAACCAAGTCAGGGCCTCGTGTAACTCCGCCCTCCCTTGGCCGTTCACGGTTCAGGGGAATCGGAACCGGCCCAACCGCTCCGGTGGCCGGTCGTCGACTGCATTCTCGCGCGAATGCGCCTTCGCCGATCAGTGACTTCGTGGCCGTTCGGATGTGGCCGGCGGGCCGCCAGCCACGGCACGCGAGCCGCGCGCGCTCCCCGGTTTGACCGCGTGGTTGGGACTAATATTCCCGCAACCCCTTTTCTCCGGGCATCGGTACGGGATACACGCCACTCGCGTCCGCCAGCAACGGCGCCGGCCCGTCCAGGGTACACTGGTCCACGTTCGGCGCGAACTCGTGGTCGTGATTCAGCATCTCGTCGTACTCGACGACCTGGCCGGAATGCGCCGCCAACCGGCCCATCGACGTCACCATGCTGGCAATCGCCCCACGCTCGACCTCGTTGTACGGCTTGTCGTTCCGGATTGCGTCCATGAGGTCGTCCCACTCCGTTTGATAGGGATTTGGCTCCGGCTGTGGGAAGGCCCACAACATGCTTTGCCGGGTGATGTTCTGCCCGCTGAACAACCGGACCTTCCCGGGGGTGTGTGCCGAGGTGGAGACAATCGCCGAGCCTTTGGTGCCGTGGGCGTAGCTGGCGAATTCATTGTGGCAGTTGTTGATGTGCCGCCCGTTGAACCAGAGCTTCGTCCCGTCGGCGAACGTGTATTCCACCGAGTAACTGTCGAAGTTCTGGTCCACGGAACTGCCCCGGACATGGCGTCCTCCCACGGCGTGGGCACGCACCGGCCAGGCGCCCTTCATCCAGCAGCACTCGTCGATCTGGTGAATGTTGTAATCGCTGAACAAACCGCCGCTGGCCCACAGGAAGCTGTGGAACCGTCGCACCTGATGCATCAACTCGCTCGACCCGGCCTGGGGCATCCCGGTGGTCGCGGCCCGTCCGCCCGTGCGATAGGCCCGCAGCAGCATGAGATCCCCAATCTGGCCGTCCTTGATGCGCGCCAGCAGTTCCTGTCGTCCGCGACAATGCCGCACCATCAACCCCACCCCCACCTTGAGGTTCTTCGCATCGGCTTCCTTCGCCAGCTTCAGCATGCGCCGCGTGGTGGGGCCATCCACGGTGACCGGCTTCTCCATGAACACGTTCAACCCCTTCGCAACGGCGTAGGTAAAGTGGACCCAGCGGAACGCCGGGGGCGTGGCAAAGATGGCGACGTCCCCGGGCTTGAGGCAGTCCATCGCCTTCCTGTAGGCGTCGAAGCCCATGAACCGACGCTCCTCCGGCACGTCGACCTGATCGTTGTAGCGCTGGCGCAGTCCGGAATAGCTGCGTGACATCTTGTCGTCGAAGACATCCGCCATTGCCACCAGCTTCACCGGCCCCTGCCGGGTCGAAAGCGCCTGACCCGCAGCGCCGGTGCCGCGTCCTCCACAGCCGATCAGCGCCACTTGAATGGTCTCGTCCGACGCCGCATGCACCCGCGGCAGGGCACCACCCGCCAGGGCGGAAACAGCGGCCAACCGGCTGCCGTTCACGATGAAATCACGACGCGACGTACCCGGCGATGTATTGGAGTTGCTCATAGGGAAGACATCCTTCCGGCGCCACGACAAGCTGTCAATCCGCGATCCAAGACTACCGCCCCCTTTCTCTCCTCCGCATTCAGGACCTGATCTCACGGTCGCTCCCGGCCCCGGGAGCCTTCGAACGCCAGGCCCGGACGCACGCAACCGACAGGCAGACCGCACACAGGAAGAAGAACAGCGCGTGCGGCGTGCGGATGGTCCAGGGCTGCCACGGCCACGGATATCGGAAGAAGGCGAAGTTGAGTCCGAAGTACGCCCACGTCACCAATAGCAACACCGGCGCGAGCACGACCGCCGCCCTCGTCCCCTGCCGCCCCTGCCGGGCCGCCCACCAGGTCGCCGCAATGACCCATGTCAGTGGGAGCACCACGTACCACACCACTCCGGCGAATGGTGAAATCACCGCATTGTCGAAGGCCAGCGATTGCAGGGTCTTGCCCGCGATGGGGATCAGCGTGACCGGCAACAGCAGCAACCAAGGCCACCAGCGCCCGGCAGCCACCGCCACGATGGGGATCAACGCCAGCACCAGGCTGTAGTCCATGTAGAGATCACTGACCCACCACGATGCGAACTCCCCCACGACAACCAACGTCAAATGCACCGCCAGCCAGATCCACTCCCACGTCGCCGGCGCCTCGGGATTACCCGGGGCATTCCCTCCCCTCGGCGCTTCACCGGAGGCCGCGGGAAGCTGGATCAGGCGCCGGTGCCAGCAAAGCCCCAGCGCCACAAGCCCGCCCCAGACAAACCCGAACGTCGTCTCCATGAGGTTCCACCAGTTCAGGTGCGCGCTCAGCGGCGCCAGCCAACCCCGGTCGAACCACTCCGGGTGCCACGCATGACCGGCCTGCAGGCACTGGCCCAGGGGAAAGCCCAAGGCGCCTCCCAGCACCCCCCAAAGCGCCATGCGCCACGCCAACCGGTCCCTTCGCCCCCAACCGACCCAGAGCGCCAGGCCCACCAGCGCCAGCCAGAGGCCGCCCCAAACCTCCCAGCGCGGACGCAATTCCGGCCCCGATTCCGGGAACCACTGCCACGTCGAGGAAAAGTAGATGGCCGGCAGTCGTCGCGCCGCCGGGTCATACGGGGAATTCAGCAACCAGACGCCCAGAAAGAACAACCCCAGCGCTGCCAGGATCGCGAGCAACAGTTCCCGGGGGCGATAGCGCACGCCACCCAACCCCATGCCGAGAAACAACCCGCCGAACCCGATCCAGGCACCGCCTTTCACCGCCGTGCCCAGCAGACCCCACGCCAGCGCGGCGTGATTACCGATCACCGGAGCGTTTTGGGTCAGACCCAGGGTCTGGCCATACGTCATGGAGCCGCCGATCCCGATGGCGATGGTTCCCCAGGCACAGGCCCGCGCCCCCAGAAACGCGTCCGCCTCCGGACACAAACGCACCACCAACACCAAAGTCACCAGCAACCCGGCGATCATCGCCCCCGTCTCGTGACCGTACTGCCCGCGGATCCCCCACCCCATGCCGCCCGCCATGGCCGACAACAGAACGGTCCAGAACACCGACACCATTCGGCGGTGCTCAGAGAGATCGCCGGTCTCGGGAGTCGGCGGATGGGTGGACTCGGGACGCATTGCGGAAGCGTAATGACCCGGTGATTCGCTGGCCATCCCGGAAACACGCGTGAGAAGGAGCGAATCGGCCCAAGCCCGCCGCCTTGTGTCCGGGGCTTGCCGAATGCGCCGCGTCTCCCCAGCATCAGCGCACCTATGATCGACCCGATGAAAGTTGTCAGCATCCATCCCTACTTCAGGATTCATCCCGGCAAGCTGGAGCAGGTCCGGCCCCTCCTCGCGGAACTCCTTCGCAAGACCGGCGCCGAAACGGGCAACCTCTACTACGACTTCACCTTGTCCGGTGACGTCCTTTTCTGTCGCGAGGCCTACGTCGGTGCCGAAGGACTCCTGACCCACGTGCAGAGCGTGGCAACCGAAGTGGGTGAAATGCTGAAGTGCGCGGACCTCATCCGCATCGAGGTCCACGGGCCCGCGGGGGAACTGGAGAAGCTCAGGGGCCCCCTCGCGGAGATGAATCCCGAGTGGTTCGTGTTCGAGTGCGGGGTGACGCGCGAGTCCCGCTAGCGCACGGACTCCACGTTGTAGACGCGAACTTCGAACGGCTGCAGGGTCAACGACAGCGGCGTCCCGGCCTGCGCCGTCAACGCCGGCTTTCCGACGTCCTCCGGCCAGGGGCTCTTCAATCGAAACGTCCGGGGCGCCCCCACTGGCAACTCCAACGCGTCAGCCGGATCGATTTCAAAAGGGCGGACCGAATCATCCGGGTTTCGGAGCGAGAACGTGCCGCGCTCGCCGGACCACGCGGCCCATCCATAAACTTGGAGTTTACCGGGATCCCCGCCGATCCAGTGGGTGTCCACCAGCACGTCGGCGTGCTCGCGGGACCAGCGAGCCGCGTCCGCCAAAACCCGCCAGTCCTCCACCGTGAGTTTGTCCGGCTGGAGGTAGAGCTCCTGCAGCCCGGTGCCGCTGGCGAAGAACGCCCGCACGTCATCCTTGAACCCCGCGGAATCAAACGTGGGATCGCCCGCCGAACCGTGGCGGGAATAGGCCACACCCTGGGTCATCAGAGAATTCAGGGGATACAACGGCCCCTTGCAGACGATGTTCCGATACGTCTCCTGATCGCGGTAGGTCAGCCATTGCTGCTGCCGCGTACCCTTGCCAGCGAGGCCCATGTCGCCGCCCTGCCGCCAGATCGAATCAGCGTGGCGCAACCAGAACGGCGACGGCCAGGAACCGGTCGTGAGGTTGATGTAGAGGTTCGGATCCGCCTGCCGCAACTCGCCCATCAATCGTCGCATCGCCTCGGTATCGGCGAGATAACCCGCACTTCCGTTCGCATACATGCCACCGGCAATCCCATCGAACTTGAAGTGGTTCACGCCGTAGTCCCGGATCATCCGGACACACGCCTCCTTGAACGCAGCGTAGTACTTCGAGCCGGCCAGCGAAAAGCCGGTGGCGTTCGTCTCGTAACCCTGTGCCCGACCGAATTCCAGGCGCTGCCGTTTCGGTTCGCCATAGCCGCCAAAGGGCGAAAGCCACACGCCGAGATGCGTGCCATAGGAACGGCAAGCCTCCGCCAGGGGCGCGAACCCGTTCGGGAACCCGGCGTGGAACTGCCACAACGTACGCGGATCATCCCAACCATCGTCGAACACCAGGGCCTGCATCGGGAGGTCATGCGCCCGGATGAATCGCTCGCCGCAGAGCCGGATCGCCTCCAGGCAGTTGGTTTCATTCAGCGCAAAGGGCGACCACGCGATGTCGTACCAGGAGTTGTAGTGAAGAAACGGGCGAAACGGGTGGGCGCGTTCCTGCTCCAGGTAATACAGAAAGCCCCGTCGCATCTGGCCCGGTGGCGACACGCCAATCACGAAGCTCTGTGTCAACGTCTGCCCCGGACACAGCATGGTCTCGCAGGGCACGCGGCAGATTATTCGTTCTGCCGCTCCCGGCATCGGACCGGCTTGCACTTCGTTGTGGGCGTGCGGGCTTTCGACCCCGAGGAAGAAGTCGCCGGCCACGACGGGGGAGCCTTCCACGCTCCCCCCGGCCCGTGCCTCCGCTGCCCGTCCCTCCGTCCAGCTGACCTCCTTGATGGCCAGCTCGCCTTCAGTGGCGGAAAGCACAAGTTCCTGCCGCACTGCGTTGGCGTCATTGCGCAACACCGCCCGCCAAGTCACTTCCAACCGACCGTCGGCGGAACGTAGTCTGAACAGGACACTCTTCCCCGCCCTCCTGGCCGCCGCCCGCGAGGCAGCGGGGTCACCCCGCAAATCCTCAAGTATCGGACCGCCCACCACCTCCAGGCGCGAAGCCGGGAGGCGTTCGCCATCGCCCAGGACGACTTCGAACAGGTCACCGGTGAAGTGGATCTCGCCTCCGCACCCGACGTCTTTCACCACCCACCCGCCCGGTCGCAATGGATCTTTCAGCTCCCAACGCGCCTGGAGAACGGCATTGTACAGCGTCAGGCACCCACCCCCTTCTACTTTGGCCACCCCGGGCGGAGTGCCGGGATACCGGACCATGGGGTGGAAAACAGCAAGGTCCTCCCTCGGGGTCGCGACCGCCGGCACGACCTCCCCGCGAGCAGCAACCGAACCGGCCAGCACCAGGGCCACCAGGAAGCTCCAACCAGACATCGGGTTCACGAACGGACTATGAGGCTCTGATCGCCCGATACCACTTCAAAACCGGCCGGACTGCGGTGGTTGAGCCGGGCAATGTGAGTGACGGAATCCATCACGACCACCTCGCACGAGGCCGTTCATTCGCGCCGGACAACCGGACATTTGGCGTCAGTTCTCCAGACCTCCCCAACCCGGTCCTCATTCCCACGAAAAGCCACGCACCACCTTGACCAGTGCGCGGCGCACCCGCCGGTACACTGCTTCCGGATCGCGGACTTCGGCCTCGCTGAAACGGGGCAACAGGATCACCCGATCCCGACCGAGACGCCTTCGCAGCAGGCTCACGTTCGACCGCTGACTCCCATCCGGAACCAGCGGTTCCAGCAGGGCGAGCCGGGCCCGTGGCCGCACCCGCCGGGATAATGCCTCCCAGACCAGCAGACTCTGGTTAATCGCCCCGAGTCGGTTGGGACAGACCACCACCGGGATTGCCCGCAAGGCACGGATCAGATCCCGGCTGTCGAAGTCCTCCCCCAACGGACTCAGCAAACCGCCTGCGCCTTCCACCACGGTCACCTCATGGCACCGGGCAAGCCGACGAATGTGGGTCAGCACCCGGGTCAGCGTCACGGTCTTCCCGGCCCGCCGGGCGGCGACCGCCGGGGCCAGCGCAGCCGAAAAGGACCACGGATTCACGGCGTCCAAACCCAGCACACCCCCCGCCGCGGCCTGCAAGGCAATGGCATCCTCCCGACCTCCCGAGCAAACCGGCTTCAGGCCGATCGCGTCGATTCCCGCCCCGCGCAATGCCCGGACCAGAAGGCCCGCCACCACTGTCTTGCCGACGCCGGTGTCGGTGCCGGTGACCACCAGCACGCGGCCCGAAGGGAAAGGCGGACCGGGATCGGCGAGGGTTGCTCGCGGGCGTTTCGGGGGCATCGGCTGCTGGCGTGGGCGATGCGCGGACTGACGTCCGCGGCTACCGGGGTCTGGCCTTGCGACCGCCTGCCCCGTTCATGAGTGCCTCCACTTCCTCGGGCTCAACCGGTATGTCCGCCATCAGGTCGACCGGTCCCTTCTCCGTGACCAGAACGTCGTTCTCCAACCGGACGCCGAAGCCTTCCTCGGGAATGTAGATCCCGGGCTCCACCGTGAGCACCCAACCCGGCGCGAACGGCTCACTCATGAATCCGACGTCATGGACATCGAGTCCGAGCACGTGGCCCAGGCCGTGCATGAAATAGCGCTTGAGCGCGGGGTTCTTGGGATCCTGGTTGCGAATGTCGCGCGGCTTGAGCAAACCGAGTTTCAGGAGTTCCTCCTGGATCATGGCCTCCGCCTCCTTCTGCCACTCGCGATGGAGCTTGCCGGGCACGCAGGCCTGGATCATCGCCCGCATCACCCGCAGCACGGACCGGTAGACCTGCTTCTGCCGGCGGCTGAACTTCCCGCTCACCGGCAGCGTGCGCGTGAGGTCCGAGTTGTAGTTCCCATAGCTCGCCGCCACGTCCAACAACACCACGTCCCCCTTGCGGCAGACCGCATCGTTGCGCAGGTAGTGCAGCACGCAGGAGTTGCCCCCGGCGGCGATGATCGGCGGATAGGCGAACTTCGCGCCTTCCCGGATGAACGCGTGCGCAAACTCCGCCTCGATCTCCATCTCATTCACCCCCGGCTGGACGAACTTGGCGGCACGCAGAAATCCCTGTCGCGTAATCCGGGACGCCCGCTTGATCAGCTCCACCTCCTCCGGGCTCTTCACCACGCGCAGCGCATGCATCAAACGCGCCAGGCGATGATACCGATGCAGCGGATAGCGCCGCTGACATTCGCGAACGAACCGGGCATCGCGTGTCTCCACCTCCACCACCGCGCGCCGATGCTCGTTGCTGTTAAGATAGACGTGTTCGACCTCGCACATGAGTTGGTGCAGGACGGTCGGGAACTCACCAAGCCAGCGAATCTCCTTGATACCCGACAGCCTCGTCGCTTCGTCGCGGTCCAGCTTGTGTCCTTCCCAGGTGAGCAAATGGGGATTCGGTTCGCGCAGGAAAAGGATCTCGCGCTGAGACTCGTCCACCGCATCAGGCGCAAGCACCAGGATGCTCTCCTCCTGCTCCACGCCGCTGAGATGGAACAGGTCGGAGTTCGGCACCATGACGAGCGTGCCATCGGCGTTCGCCGGAAGAACGTCATTCGCGTTCACGACGACCAGCGAATTGGCGTGCAGCAGGCGGCGCAGCCGGTCGCGGTTGCGTTTGAACAGGCTCGGGTTTATCGGGGCGTGTCTCATGCGTGTGTGCGCTGGTGTGGTGGTGTCGCGGCTGACCGCGCAGCAGGGGATGTCAAATACGGGCCTGCCACCGGGTTTTGTAGGCTAATCGACCGGATACGTCCACACCCAGTCGCAGTCCTCGGCCCAAGTGTTCACCAACCGGTCCTTGTAGAAGACCAGCTTCCCGCCATCGTCCCGGCCGTTGCGACCGACCGAGTAAAGCACGAACCGGCCGTCGTCGGTACGTTGATAGTGCAGATCACCCCCGCCGGCGGGATCTGGCGGGATCGCGTCAATGAACTCCGGCACCAGGGCCGCCAGTTCCCCGGGATAATCACCGGCAGCCAACCGATACCGTTCCAGCACGCAGGCCAGGCGGGCCATCGCCACCCAGGCCTGGGTCTCGGCAAACGAGAGCACCGCCCGACCGCTGGCGGAACCGCCCCACGTGAACACGTGCAACAGCAATGCGTCGGACAATCCCGTCTCCCGCTCGTCTTCCTGCCGGATCCACTCACCCACCGCAGCCACGTCAAGAAACCCCTGAGTGGTGTCGAGCGGGGGCAGGAAGGTCTTCTGGTACAGTCGCGCCAGGGCGAGCTGATTGTGCCGAAACAGGGCATCGGGAGTCCATCGCCAGGAACTGAAGTCGTGATCCTCGCCAAATTGCATGGAGAAGCAGTCTTCCGGCGACCGGATCAGCGCGTCCAGCAGGTCCAACCAGTCCGCCCGCTCCGCGCGCAGACACCGTGCGCCTTCGGTCATAAGATCGATGACACCCAGCCACAACTCTATCTCCTTGATCTGGCCCTCCTCCCACTGATGCCGGGCAAGCCCCTCCCAGACTGGCTCGATGCTCAACCGCAACAGCGCGTTCCGGACGAGTCCACTCCACATCGAGGGCTCGGATCGGAATAGGCCGCTCACGTTCAAGCCCGTTCGAATGTCGGCCAGCGCGCCGTCCACATCACCCGTTCGCAGGCGCGCCAACGCCCGCGCCCGAAAGGCCGCCCCCACTCGTCTGACCGTCCCCCAAAGCGACGGGGACTCCGGAAAGAGGGCCGGATTCAGCCCTCGCCACACGACCATGCTGGGCCTGCGGGAGGCCAGTTCCAGTTCCGCCATCGCGGTATCGTGGAGCTCGAAGACCTTGAGCAGACCAGCAGCGGTGTTCGTCCTCGAATTCTCCAACATCATCCGGACTTCCATCGGGGCGGCGTCGGGGAACCGACGGAATCGATCCTCCACCACCCCGATACGCGCGAACTCGGCTCCTTGGAACTTGGTCCGTCGCTCGACAACATCCTCCAGCCAGACGAAAAGCCCTTGCGCCCTCCTCGCTGCGTCCGGGTCTTCATACGCCATGCACCAGTTGGTGGTGTCAAAGTGCCAGCCCAACAACGGCGCCAGCAACGGCGTGGCCGCAAAGTTCTCCGCATCCGGAGCCGCGGCCGGCAGAAAGGCTGCGCGGTCGAAGCGTTCCCCCTTCGCCTCCCATTCCTTCTTATACTCCTCCCAGGTCCGCCGGCTTCGCCCATTTTCGAATAGAATTGCCACCAGCGGGAACAGCATCACGCCCAGGCCGAAGAGCCGGATCAACGAGGAGCGGTGGCGGTTCGTGTCTGTCATGGGACCGGAACGAATGATGGCGAATCGTTGCCCGCAACAGAAGCATGAGTCCCACGCTATGGACCAGTGGAAAGACCGCGCGAGATTGCAGGCGAAGGGGGCAGCAGCTGCACCGGAGAGAGTTCGCCTGAATGCTGCGGCCGGCTAAAGCCGCACCACGGCCCGCCTCAGCCGCGGCGATTCCATGGAACCACGAAACACACGAAAGGAAGAGCGCATGGGAGCCATACCAGGGGCCGGTCCGATCAAGCACCACTTCGGGTTGCCAAGCAGTCACTCAGCGGCGGTGCCAAGAGCCGCTTCCCTCCCCGGGTTTTCGTGTACTTCGTGTGTTTTGTGGTTCTCTGCACTCCATGGGCACGGCTCAGGCCGGCTGAAACGCTCCCGGTTCCCCAGCCGCTTTCCGAGGAGGCGAACTCCCCTTCGCATCCGCCCAGGAGAGGCCAAATCGCGCCAGATACTTCCGCAGCCGGTCGGCGTCGTTCACCCGGGACTTCCTCGCGCGGCTCACCGCAAACAGGCGTCGACCTGCCTCGGAAAGCGACGGGGAATCCTGACAAACCCTTATGACCGCACCCAACTGCAGCCGGTCGAAAAGGTCGATCCCGTTCAGCCGTTCCGCACCGATGACCTCAGCCAGCAGATCGGGTTCCCCCGGTGCGCCGCGCGGCGCAGCCGCCCATTGCCGCTCCAAATGCTCGAGTTCCTCGTCCAGGGTTTCCCGGGAGATGCGTCCCCCGGGTGAGAGGGTCGCCATCCGGGTGATCGTGGCGTTCAGGTCGCGGAAGTTCGCCCGCCAGGCGGACGTCGGAGCGGCCGCGAATTTGAGGAACCGCTCGCGCACCTCCCGGCTCATGGTCACCCGCCGGCCGGTCCGCCGCGTGAACTGGCCCAGTTCGTAGTCCAGGTTGGGAGCGACGTCCTCCGCCCGATCACGCAGACCCGGCAGGGCGAAGGTCCAGAGATTCATGCGCGCCAGCAAATCCTCCCGGAACCGCCCTTCCCGGACGGCCGCCGCCAGGTCCCGGTTCGTGCCCGCGATGAGTTGAAAATCGCTCCCCACCTCGGAATCACCGCCCAACGGCAGGAACCGCTTTTCCTCAAGCGCCCGCAACAACATCGCCTGCTCGTCCTGCCCCAACTCCCCGACCTCATCCAGGAACAGCAGCCCGCCATCCGCCATCCGCAACAGCCCGGGCCGGTCCTTGAGCGCACCGGTGAATGCCCCCTTCACGTGACCGAACAAGGCGGACATCGCGGCGTCCCCGCGGATGGTCGCGCAATTGACCTCGACGAACGTGCCGGTGATCTGATGGCGCCCCTTCTTCAACTCGAAGACGCGCCGGGCCAACTGCGACTTGCCGGCGCCCGTGGGTCCCGTCAACAGGATGGGATCCACCGTGTGCATCGCGACGAACTCGATGCGTTCGATCAACCGGTTGAACGCCTGGTTGCGCGTCTCGATCCCGGATTTCAACACCGACCGCGCATCGCTCTGCTCCCGGGCAAATCGCGACGCCAGCCGGTCGTATTTTGAAAGGTCGAGATCCACGATGGCGTAGTCCCCCGGCGACCGCCTCCGATGCCGGTCCGGCGGACTGGTCTGGATCAGGCGCGCCGGCAGATGGCGGGACTCCGTCAGCAGGAAGAGACAGATCTGCGCCACATGCGTGCCGGTGGTGATGTGAACGAGGTAATCCTCGGTCTCCGGACGAAAGGGATAGCCGCGGGCGTAGTCGTGGAGCTCCCCGTAGACCTCCTCGAAATCCCAGGCATCCTGGAACGCCACCTCCCGCAGATGCACCTCCGTCTCGGGTGAAACCGACGCGAAGTCGGCCGCCACCGTCTGCGCCAGTTTCGCGAACTTGCGGCTGAACAGCAGCTCGAACCGGTCGAACAACAGATCCTCCTGCTGGCCCAGCGCAACGGTCGGCCGCCAGGATTCCCATCGCTCGGGGCCCCTGCCGCGATCCAGAACCGTGCCCAGCAATCCGATGCCTACAGTGCGTCGCTTCATACTAGATTGTCAGCGAATGCTTATATCCACGGATATGATTCTCAACCAGAAGAAAACGATGCCCTCCGGACGATACCGGAAGTTGAGATGCTCAATAAATTTGCCATCAATGCCTTACGCATGTTCTTAGCATCAAGATCAAGTCTTGGCACGCGTCCTGCGCTGGTAAAGGGCAGAAAGGAAAACGTGACTCATGGCAAACCGAAGCTTGTTTCAATCCCTCGTTGGCCGGCTGCTCCCGGCAACGGACGTCGTGAACCAAGCGTCCGCCCCGGCCTACGCGTTGACCCCGAAGGCGGCGCTGGCGCAATACGCGGCCACCGGCTGCCTCAACAGCACCTTCTACGCGGGGGCCAGGGAACAGTTGAGCGACGTGCTCACCCTCTGTCGCGAGATCGAGCCGGAGTTCATTGCGCGTGCCGCCGTGTTCGCCCGGGAACGGGGGGCGATGAAGGACATGCCCGCCCTGCTGTGCGCGGTGCTCGCCTCACGCGATGGGCGCCTGCTGGGACAGGTGTTTGACCGGGTCATCGACAACGGAAGGATGTTGCGAAGCTTCGTGCAGATTCTGCGTTCCGGAACCACGGGACGCAAGTCGCTGGGCACCGTGCCCAAGCGACTGGTGCGAGGGTGGCTGGCGGCGCGGTCGGAGGACCAGTTGTTCCGCGCCTCGGTCGGCCAGTCACCCTCGCTGGGGGATGTGATCAAGATGGTGCACCCACGGCCGGCGTCGGCGACGCGGGAGGCTTTCTACGGCTACCTGCTTGAACGCAAATACGACGCCGACGCCCTGCCATCGCTGGTCGCCCAGTATGAGGCCTTCAAGGCAGGGCAACGCGAGGTCGTGCCGGATGTGCCGTTCAGTCTCCTGACCGCAATGGAACTGGACCGCGAGGCCTGGACCGGAATTGCCCGGCAGGCTCCCTGGCAGACGACCCGCATGAACCTGAACACATTCGCCCGTCATGGGGTGTTCGAAACGGGGGGAATGGCCGACCTGGTGGCGGAACGGCTTCGCAATCCCGCGGCGGTCCAACGGGCCCGCGTGTTCCCCTACCAGCTCTTGAGCGCCTATCGCTCGACCGACGACCGGGTGCCCGCCATCGTGCGCGACGCCCTTCAGGACGCGCTGGAACTGGCGACGCAGAACGTGCCTGAAATCGCCGGGAAGGTCTATGTGTTCCCCGATGTTTCGGGTTCCATGCAATCGCCGGTGACCGGCAACCGGAAGGGTTCGAGCACTTCGGTCCGGTGTGTGGACGTGGCGGCCTTGATGGCGGCCTGCGTGCTGCGCCGGAATCCGTCGGCGGAGGTACTGCCGTTCGCGGAGCGGGTCATCGACCTGCGGCTGAACGCGCGGGACAGCGTGATGACCAACGCGGAAAAGCTGGCGTCACTGCCGCCCGGCGGGACCAACTGCAGCGAACCGCTCGCCCGGTTGAACCGGCGCCGCGCGCAGGGCGACCTGGTGATCTACGTCTCGGACAACCAGTCCTGGCTGGACGCGCCACGCATCCCCGGCTGGGGAATGTCGCCGACGAACACGATGGCGGAGTGGTCCGCCTTCAAGCGACGCAATCCGCGCGCCCGCATGGTGTGCCTGGATATTCAGCCTTATGGAAACACCCAGGCTCAGGAACGCACGGACATCCTGAACATCGGGGGATTCTCCGATGCGGTGTTTGAAGTCATCGCCGCGTTTGCCCGCGGTGAACTGGCGGCCGACCACTTGATCGGCGTGATTGAACAAATCGAATTGTGACAGAACACACTTTCGGGCCGAATGCCCGTCGGGATTACACTTCGTTAAGATCGAAACTCAGTATCTCGGCATCCCTTGTCGGCCCGTATTGCACCAAATCAAGCAACAGCGTAGCCGCCGGCAGCAGCCGGCGCATATCGAAGTGCGAAAGGAAACAAATGCGCGGACTGACGTCCGCGGCTACGGAGTGATTTGAACCGCTCCAAGGAATCGTGAATCAGGATTTCGTGACGAATGCCGATGGAACTACATGGTTAAGGTCCTCGTGGTCGCGGGTTCGAGTCCCGCCCCCGGCTTCAACAACCGGGGTAGCTCAGTGGTAGAGCGCGAAGTTTCATCAATCCCTTGTCGTCACGTTTCACGCACCCAGGAAGGGAGAATTGCGATGGGAACTGAACCGGCGCCGCAGCCGCAGGATCCGAGGGACTGGAACATCCTGCTGGAGGCACTGCAGAACTGGGATCGGCACGCCGCGCCGGTCGGGCTCTACGCCGCCGAGGAATACCGGATGACGGAAAAGCCTCAGCCGCGTCTCGTGGTCGAGTGGAACGAAGTCATCGCCCCGACGCTGCGGAGGATGGGATGCCATGTCCTGAGACCCGCGCGTCAGCACTTCCTCAGAGAAGGACAGTTCTGGGTGCAGCAAACGAGCTGGCTGCATGTTCTGTCGGTCGTGCGGGTCGCGAAGATCAAGGTGCGCTGCTACGGAAACAGTTACCGGGTGGACCCCTGCGTGGACTTTGCCGCCCGCTGGCGGGAAGCCGAACTGGGAACCCGCCTCCGCGGACTGCGAAAGAGGTATCCCCAGGGCGGTTACGCGCTCCTGTTTCTCGGCTTCGCGAAGGAACAGCGCCCGTTCCGGAAGGAACTCCAAGAACTCACCGGCGAATGCTCATTCGCCCGGGCGTTCGATACCGAAGTCAGCCGCGTTTGGGACGATCCGCACGGACGCGCCTTTCAAACCATCGCCGTCATCTGGCATACCCGACGTCAGCAGGATTGAGCTGAGCCGCAACACTCTGGAATACTCTGATCTCAACAACAAAGCAGCATGAAGACCAAAGACCTCATCCGCCTCGGGGTACCGTTCGGGGAAGCCCAGCGACGGGCCATCGATTTCATCTCGGAATTCGTCCTCGGAGGCGGCGACAAGACGCAGATCGAGGCTGAGGTCAGCGCGATCGTGGCGGACCCGGCCGCGTTCCGCGGGGATCCGCTTCGTGGCGCGTTCGCCCGGGCAATAACCGAGGCCCCGCCGCCACCCCGAACCGAACCGGTCCCCTACCGACAGTGGGGGGAGAACCTGGAACCGGAAGCGGTGGGCCAGATGGAAAAGGCCTGCCTGCTGCCGGTCGCGGTGGCGGGCGCCCTGATGCCCGACGCCCACCTTGGTTACGGGCTCCCCATCGGCGGCGTGCTCGCCACGGATAACGCGGTCATTCCCTACGCGGTCGGGGTGGACATCGCTTGCCGGATGAAGATGACTGTACTGGATATCCCGGTGCGCGACCTGGAAAAGAAGCAGGATCGATTGCGGACCGCGATTGAAACCGAGACCCGATTCGGAGTGGGGGCGAAGTTCCGCGATC
The DNA here is from genome assembly GCA_024233215.1 of Verrucomicrobiales bacterium. Taxonomy (GTDB): domain Bacteria; phylum Verrucomicrobiota; class Verrucomicrobiia; order Limisphaerales; family J093; genus J093. The sequence goes on from JACKPW010000001.1 coordinate 714,118, forward strand.
GCCGCCAGCATGAGGTGCTGGACGCGGATTGGTCGGTCAGCCCGATCACGAAGCAGAACCAGGACCGGGCCTGGAGCCAGTTGGGGACCAGCGGCAGCGGAAACCACTTCGTCGAGTTCGGGCGGTTCACGGTGGCCAACCGCGAACTGGGACTCGAACCCGGTGAATACGTCGCCCTGCTCAGCCACAGCGGAAGTCGCGGTACCGGCGCGATGGTCTGCGGTCATTACAGCAAGCTCGCCATGTCCCGGCATCGCGACCTCCCCCAGGAGTTCCGGCACCTGGCCTGGCTGTCGCTCGATTCCGAGGACGGCCAGGAATACTGGGCGGCGATGGAGTTGATGGGGCGTTATGCCGCCGCCAACCACGCGTTGATCCACCGCCACATCGCGGCGCACCTCGGCGTGGAGGTCCTGCTCGACATCGAGAACCACCACAACTTCGCCTGGAAGGAAACCCACCTGGTGAACGGCCAACCGAAGGAACTCGTGGTCCATCGCAAGGGCGCCACTCCCGCCGGGACCGGAGTGCTGGGGATCATCCCGGGTTCGATGGCGAGTCCCGGCTACGTGGTCCGTGGCAAGGGACAACCGCAATCGCTGAACTCGGCGTCGCACGGGGCGGGCCGCGTGATGAGCCGCACCCGTGCGGAGAAGACGTTGCGCTGGGCGGACGCGAACCGTCTGCTCAAGGAACGCGGCGTCACCCTGATCTCGGCCGGCCTGGACGAGGTGCCGATGGTCTACAAGGACATCCAGACGGTCATGGCGGCCCAGGAGGATCTTGTGGAAGTGTTGGGCCGGTTCGATCCCTCCCTGGTCAAGATGGCCCCAAGCGGGGAACGGCCGGAAGACTGAGGAGCGTGTATGGCGAAGGTTGAACATGTCATTGACGGCTCCGTCGGGGAAGGCGGCGGGCAAATCCTGCGTACCGCACTGGCGCTCTCCCTGGTCACCGGGGAGGCGTTCCGGATCCGCAATATTCGGGCCGGTCGTCGGAAACCGGGTTTGCTGCGCCAGCATCTGACCGCGGTCCAGGCGGCCCGGGCCGTCGGGGATGGCGCTGTGGACGGCGCCGAGCTCGGCTCGTTGGAACTGGTGTTCCACCCCGGCCGCGTGGCCCCCGGAGATTACCGCTTCGCCGTCGGCACGGCCGGCAGTGCCACGCTGGTCCTCCAGACGGTCCTGCCCGCCCTGCTCACCGCGGCCGGACCCTCCACGCTGAAGTTGGAAGGCGGCACGCACAATCCCTTCGCGCCGCCGTTCGACTTCCTCGACAGGACCTTCCTGCCGCTGATCAACCGGATGGGACCAACCGTTTCGGCAACCTTGGAACGGCATGGCTTCTATCCGGCGGGAGGGGGGCGCTTCACCGTGACCATCGACCCTGTCCCGAGCCTGCGACCGTTGGAACTGATGGACCGGGGCGAAATCCGGCAGCGCCGGGCACGGGCAATGGTCGCCGCCCTCTCTCCCGGCATCGCCGAACGCGAACTGGCCGCGCTCCAGTCGCAATTGGGCTGGGGAGAGGAGTGCCTCGCGGTGGAAACGCTGAATCCCGCCTGGGGTCCAGGCAATGTGCTGATGGCCGAACTCGTCTCGGACGCCCTGACGGAGGTCTTCACCGGCTTCGGCGAACGGGGGGTTGCGGCAGAATCGGTGGCGGAAACCCTCGCCACCGGAGTGAAGACGTATCTCGCTGCCGACGTCCCGGTGGGAACGCATCTCGCGGATCAGTTGATGCTCCCGATGGCCCTGGCGGGTGGCGGCGGGTTCCGGGCTCTGCCGCTCTCCCGCCACAGCCTGACGAACCTGGAGGTCGTCCGCGACTGGCTGGGATGTCCCATCCACGTCGAGAAGGGCGAGAACCGGACCGTGACGCTGAGGTTCGGTTGACCGGACTTCCCGCTTGCGCGCCGGGGAACTCGCGAATTAGTATTTACACTCGGCTTCATCACGAAGCCTGCCCGTGATTCCGAAGGACAATGAGCAATACGACCGCCAGTTCCGTTTCCGCATCGTCGGACGACCTCCGCCAGCTCCCGAAGCAGGCCCCCCGATACCCGGGGCTGCCGCTGACCTGCAACGGCAACCAGTTGATCGCCACCCACGTCGAGGCCCGCATCACCGAGGGGGGCGTGTTCTACCCGATCACCCCCTCCACCGAGGGCGGCGAGCTTTACCAGCAGTCCTTTGCCAACGGGGCATTGAATGTCTGGGGCCGGAACAAGGTGGCCATCGAGGCGGAAGGGGAGCACGCGGCCCAGGGCGGCGCCACGGCGCTGGCGGTGGCGGGACACCGGGTGGTCAACTTCACCTCCGGCCAGGGCATTGCCTATGCGATGGAGCAGTACTACCACGCGCCCGGCAAGCTCTCCACCATGGTCCTCGAAGTGGGCGCCCGCGCCCTGACCAAGCACGCCCTCAATGTCCATTGCGGCCACGATGACTTCTGCGGCGCGCTCGACACCGGCTGGACCATGCTCATCGGCCGGGACGCCCAACAGGTCGCCGACCAGGCCCTGATCCTGCGCAAGGTCAATGAGCTGTCGCTCAACCCGGGGATGAACATTCAGGACGGCATGCTCACCACCCACTCGGAGCGCACCTACCTCGCCCCGGAGGCGGAGTTGCTCAGGGAGTTTCTGGGTGCCCCGGACGACCTGATCGACTGCCCCACCCCGGCGCAGCGGGAATTGTTCGGTCCGCAACGGCGTCGTGTGCCGGCCATGATGGATCTGAAAGCCCCGGTGCTGCTCGGCCCCGTGCAGAATCAGGAGCATCACATGAACGGCGTGGTCGCCCGCCGCAACAATTTCAACGAGCACATCCTCCCGATGCTCGAGGCCGCCTACGACGAGTTCGCCGGCCTCACCGGAAGGCGTTACGGGCTCTTGAGCGAATACCGGTGCGAGGACGCCGAGACGGTGTTCGTGTCGCTCGGTTGTGCCGCCGAGAACGTGGAGGAGGCGTGCGATTACCTGCGCGAACAGCGCAACGCGAAGGTCGGATCGATCCATGTCAACGTGCTCCGCCCCTTCCCCGAGGCCGCCGTAATCAACGCGTTGCGCGGGAAGCGGAACGTCATTGTGCTGGAGCGCACGGACGAAGGGCTGGCCGGTGACAACCCCCTCGCCCGCGACATCCGCGTGGCGCTGAACAAGGCGCAGGAAGCGGCCCGGTTCGGCGGCGCACTCCCGTCACTTTCCCCGGAGGAAACGCCCCGTTTGTTCCGCGGCAGTTACGGCATCGGTTCCCGCGATTTCCGGCCGGAACACACCCTGGGCGCCTACGAATTCGCCATCGGGCAGACCAACCGCAAGGACGGGAAGGGCGCGGCGGACGGCGAGACCTACTTCGTCCTCGGCGTCGACCATCCCTACTCGGTGATCAGCAGGGACACGCCGTCGCTCCTGCCGGAGGGGGCCATCGCGGTCCGGTTCCACTCCATCGGCGGATGGGGCATGATCACGACGGGCAAGAACCTCGGCGAGATCATCGGCGAGTTCGGCCAGATTCTGGCCCAACGCCGGCCCTTGGTGGACGATGACGGTAATCCCAAGGAGCACCTCTACATCATGGCCAACCCGAAATACGGGTCGGAAAAGAAGGGGGCACCGACGAATTACTACCTCACCGTGGCACCGGAGCGGATCAAGGTGAACTGCGAGTTGAACCACGTCGACGTGGTGTTGTGCTGCGACCCGAAGGCCTTCACCCACACCAACCCACTCGAAGGCCTGAACCAAGGCGGCAGCTTCGTCTGGGAATCCAGCGATTCCCCCGCGGTGGCCTGGGAGCGCATTCCCGCGAAACACCGGCAATACGTCAAGGAACGCGGCATTCGCGTGTTCATCCTGCCCGGATTCGACATCGCCCGCAAAGCCACGGAACGCCCCGACCTGCAACTGCGCATGCAGGGCAACAGCTTCCTCGGCGCGTTCTTCAAGGTGTCGCCCTTCCTCGCGGATTTCGACATCAGCGAGGAGGAGTTCCATGAGACGGTGAAGCAGCAATACCGGAAGAAGTTCGGACGCTTCGGCGACGCCGTGGTGGAATCAAACATGACCGTGATGACCGAGGGTTTTGGGCGCGTCGAGGAAATCGTCTACGGCGAACTCGAGGCTCCGGATCGCTCGAGCATGCGTAATCCGCCGCTGCTGCCGGCCGCTGCGGAAGCCCTGCTCCCCACGTCCGGATGCGGTCCGATCTGCGGAGGTGTCGCAGCGCCCGCCGCCCAGCCCGCGCGGCACGCCGTGCAGTCGGTCGCCAAGTTCGATTCCGAATTCCGCGCCGGCCTTGGCTATCACCAACCCTCGGGCGCGTTCGCCTCGGTGGGGGTCATGGGAGCCGGCACCGGCGCCACGCAATCGAAATACGTCGCCCGCCGCGAGACGCCGATCTACATCGCCGAGAACTGCACCCAATGCATGGCGTGCATCACCGCCTGCCCGGACACCGCACTGCCCAACACCTCGCAGGATGTCGGCACCGTCCTGCGGACCGCGGTAAGTCACTATGTCGCCGACCCGGAGGAGCGCCGGAAACTCACGGCCGAACTGCCGGGCATCGAGGAACGCGCCCGCACCCGCATGGTGGCCGCGGTCAAGCAGCGCGAGAACATCCCGTTCAAGGACATCATCCGCGACGAGGTGAACGGCCTCACCGCGGTGTCAGCCGGCGCCCGGACCCAGTTCACCGGGATCATCGACCAGCTTCCCCTCGCCTACTCGAACGTCCCGGCGATCTTCCGTTCTCTCGAACAGAAGACCCCCGGCGCCGGTGGGCTGTTCCAGATCTACGTCAGCGACCTCTGCAAGGGCTGCGGCGAATGCGTGCAGGTCTGTGGCGACCACGATGCCCTGCGGATGGTCACCGAGACGGAGGAACTCAACGCGCATCACACCACGGCGCAGATCTTCTCGCGGCTGTTGCCCGACACCCCCCAGAAGTATCTCGGTCTCTACAACGACGATGACGCCGCCAATTCCCGGGAGGCCGCCCTGCGGAACCACCTGATGGTCCGCCGTAATTATGAGGCGCTCGTCAGCGGGGACGGCGCCTGCGCCGGTTGCGGGGAGAAGTCCGTCCTGCGCGCCCTGGCCTCCGTCACCGAGGCCTACATGCGTCCCCTTTACCATCGCAAGGCGGAACGCCTCCGGTCCCGGGCCGATCAACTGGAGACCGAGGGCCTCGCTAGGCTCGCCGCCCTCAAGCAGCGCAGCGAGCCGGAATACGACCTCTTCAAACGCGCCGTCGCCCACCTCCTCATGGGACTCGGCGGCGAGGATGATGCCGATACCGACCGGCGTCTGGCCGCGCACGGTCCCATCCCCGACGAGCAGATTGTCCAGGCCCTGATCGCCGTGCTGCGCCAGGACGCCTTCAACCATCGTGAGCTTCAACCGGTCGAGAACCGTGCCGCCAATGGCATGTCCGTCATGATGATGGGGGCCAGCACCGGCTGCAACACGGTTTACGGCTCCACTCCGCCGTCAAACCCGCATCCGTATCCCTGGATGAACTCCCTCTTCCAGGACGGGGCGACCATCAGCTGGCTGCTCGGGGAATCGATGATCATGAACCACGCGCGTCGGTCGGTCGCGCCCGAACGTCTCGCCGAGGCCCTCCTCACCCGCGACGACGCCGTGATCAGCCGGGAGGATTACTTCAACCTGACGCATCTCGACGACGCCTTGATGACCGACCTGGAGATCCGCGAACTGCCCAAGGTTTGGGTGGTGGGTGGCGACGGTGCCCTGGGCGACATCGGCTTCCAGAACGTGTCCAAGGTCGTCCTGCAAAACCGGCCCAACGTGAAGCTGCTCATGCTCGACACGCAGGTCTACTCGAACACCGGTGGGCAGAACTCGGACAGCTCGACAATGCTCGGCGGTTACGACATGAACCAGTTCGGCAGCGCGTCCCAGGGCAAGTTGATCGAGAAGAAGAGCGTCGCCGAAGCCTTCACCGGCGGACATGGATCACCGTTCGTGGCCCAGGTCTCCATGGCCAATGCCGCCAAACTCTACAAGGCAATGATCGACGGCCTCGAGTATCGCGGCACGGCCTTCTTCCAGTGCTACACCACCTGCCAACCGGAACACGGCGTGGGCGACAACATGAGTGCCGACCAGGCCAAGCTCGTGCGGGACGCCCGCGGCATGCCCGAATTCGTCTTCAACCCGCAGCTCGGCGAGACCTCGCAGGAGGCGCTCTCTCTGAAAGGCAATCCGTCGACCGACCGCGATTGGTGGCGCACCAAATACAAGTCCACCGGCGAGGAGTACAACTACACCGTCGCGCACTGGGCGATCACCGAAGGCCGGTTCCGCAAACACCTGAAGGCGGTCAAACCCGAGGAGACCGCGGAACTGATCCCGCTGGACGATTTGCTGGTCTGCATCACCCAGGATGACGTCACCAAACGGCGGGTGTTCGATCCGAACCACCGCAGTTACGTCCCCAACTTCGGCGCCTACATCCAGGCGGAGGTCAACGGGAAGATGAAGCACTTCACGGTGAGCCGTCAGATGGTGCTGTTCGCCGTCGAACGGCGCAAATCCTGGCGGATGCTGCAAAGCAAGGCGGGCATCGTGAACCAGGACTACCTCGCACAGAAATCCCTGCTGACCAAACTCGAGCAGGGCGAACTGCAACTGGCAGACCTGCAATCCAAGACTCGCGAACTGTTCGAGGCAGAACTGGCAGCCATCGGCTGAGCGGTCGTCGCCGCAGACGTCAGACCGCGCAAGTGCCCGTCGTCCTGGACGAGTGCCCCCCTGCTCGGAGCGCGGATTCCCCGCCTGCTGTTTCGCCGCTTGTTGGATGGCCGCTGTATCGGCGGTTCGGCAACCCCGGGGTTGCGAGCAACCCTGGAAGTCCTTGGTGCTGAAAGACGAAAGCGGTGAAGGCTACGCTTTTCACCGCACTCCACGACCTGGCGGAAAACGGACCGTCCCGCGAAGCGTCGTGGACTGCGCGCGATCTCAATCGCCGCTTTCACCATCCGCAACCCATCCTGAATCACGGCCCGCCAATGCCCGCAACCCAAACCACGGTCTGTCGCCGCCCAGCCATAGCGACACCCGACGCACCCGGCGGTGAAGCCGCGGACGGCTGTGCTCATTCTGCCAGCGCTGCGCCCGGACGAGCCTCCGTCCGCAATCGCGCCAACTCGGCTTCAACGTCCTCGCCTTCGTAGAACCAGAGGGTGCCGTCGGCGCGAACGGTTTCGCCGGGGGCGCAGTCGGGTAACTTGGGATCGGAATGCACGCAGGGCACGGACGGATTCTCCCAGACGCGATCCAACGGTTCCCACGCGGTGATAATCCAGCGCCGTCCCTCCCCGGATCGGCAAGCGACAAAGGGCGGACGGGAGATTTTGTTCTCGTCGGTTTGTGCGGCAAAACCCACCGCCCCCTTGAGCATGACGCAATTCTGCGCGCGGAGATTGGTAAGCTTCTCCTTGGTTCCATTGCGAAGCCACAATTCCATGTCCACGCGCCGTTCGTGGGGAACCACCCTTGCGCCAAAGACGATGCCATTGGGCAACGTGCGTTCATGCGCAAGCGTGCCATCCTCGTGCCGGGTCCATTCAAGATGGGAAAGACTGTATCCCGGCCGATCCCAGAGGGTGTCGATGTGGGTGTGGGCCAGGTAGGTGAGACCGAGGTTCGACCAGATCGCTTCGGGCAGATCGACCACGACGTAGCTGGCCGGGTCCCAGGGTGTGAACACGCTGAACTTGGTACCCCGCTGCGGGTTGATCGCGCCTTCAAGAAAGCCGATGCGCGGATGGCGTCCGCCGGGATAAGGCATCACGCGAAGTGGCGCACCCGGAGCGACCGGTTCTGGCCGACGCCCGGCCAGGCCGAAGCGCTCGATGGCTTGCTTGACCTCGTCAGCGCTCATGCTGGTCGTGGCAGCGATCTCCTCAGTGGTGAAGCCGTGATAAACCACCATGTTCTCGAGCCAGTCGCGCGATTCGGACCGCCTCATCCCGGCGCGCGTGTCGGGAGAGGAGTCTTGAGTCACTGAGAAGCCCGACAGCCTTTCGTTGCTGGTGCTGAGATACCGTTCCGTGGTGGCCAGCCTTTCGTAGGCGTCCTCGTACTCCTCGATCGCGCTGGCAGGTAGGATCCCACGACTTCGCTGGCTCTCCCGCTCGATCCGGTCTTTGAGAAACTGCAAGTCCTGCGTCTGCGCAGGTGCGAATCGCCGCCGACCAACCTGAAGCCAAAACGGCCCCGTATGAGCAAACCGCATCCGCCCACCATCCCTCGGTTCCCAACAACGCACCGCCAGCCAACCCGATCCCGCCGCTTCGATCGCCACATCGAACCCGGCTTCATGCGCCCCCGTCTTCGTAGTCTGCGATTTCGGAGTAAAACGCCGCAGCACGTCTCCCCGGGCAATGATCTCGATGCTCTCGACGGGCTCCTGACTCATAACCCGCCCGGTTAACCGGATCTTCAAAGGCGTGTCCTCAGGGCTCTCAAACCTGCTTCCCGGCGGCTGCCCGTTCGCCTCCACAAACAGCATTGGCCCGGTGGTCACAAAGCTCCGCCCCGCATCAACTCCCGCGAACCACGAATCATACCTGAAACCCTCCGGCAAGTGGACATAGACCCGTCCAAACCCCAGCGGCACCGGGTGCACTCCGTTCGCCGTGCCCGCCGAGGGACGCAGTGGGAACATGCAGTTCAGCAGCGCGTAGTAATTCTGAAAGGTGTAGTTGATCCAATCGGTTTCCGTGCCGTTACGACCGCCGTTGGGGAGGTTCATGTATGCGGGGGCAGGCGTGGTCCAGTTCGTGAAGGCGAGCTCCGTCCGCCACATGTGGTTGTTGGCGAGTTCGTAGAGGTCGACGTTCATGATCGGCACCAGCGCCATCGACCACGGCCAGTCGTGCTTGTCCAAATCGAGTAATGCCCCCTGGCGATGCGCGGCCTCGGCAATCGGTTTCACCGGTGGTGCGCCTTGCGTGAAGACGTTGGTGTGTCCCAAAGCGAAGACCGCTCCCAGCGTGTGCTGCCTTCCCCCAACCGTGAAGATCTCCCACTCCGTATTGCGCGGCCAGATGACGTGGGTGGGATCGACCTCAATCGGTTCGGACGGCATCTCGCCCGCCAGGTTCTTGTCGCCGGCGCTGGGCGGGGTCATCCCTTGGGTCACCCAATAGACCAACGGGAACGTCACGTTGACATCGTCGGCGAGCATGACGTTCGGCAAGTCCTCCAAGGTGCGATGCACGTGGGTGTCGCCGGAATACCAACCCCGCTCGGCCATGTTGATCCAACGATGCAACGGCAGTTCCAGGTCGAGCGCGTCCCCGGTCACCTCGATCGCCTTCTCCAACGGGACGTATTCCTTGCCCCGCTCGACCGTGACCGTGTATCGCCCCGGCTTCAGATCGATCCGGAACGGATGCGCGGAAAGGGTCGTGTGAAACTCGACCGAGTTGGTCTTCGCCCAGTTCTGTTTCTCGTAACGAACGGCCGAGCCTTCGGGCGAAGCGGACACCGGGAAGAACCACCGTCCGTCAGGGCCCTGGATGTAGATGCGGGCAGGGAGCGGTTCGCGGGTGGTATCATCGATGATCCGGCCGGTGACGCGGACGGTCGGTGAGGCCTCGGCCACCTTCTTCTGCCAGAATTCCTCCGCTCGCGCGATCTCTTCAAGGACTTCCGCCCGTTGCTCTGCATCGTCAAGTTGCAGACCGGTGCGACGCTCGTGCACCCAATCCAGAAAGAACTGCGCGGACTCGCGTCGGACTGGTCGCGGGTTGTCGCCGATCTCCACATACCACGGCGCCGTCGAAGCGAAGCGAAAGGTCTTTGCCACACCCGCCCGGGCCCGGACGAGGAACCAGCCGCTTTCCTGGACGGTGATCGTCGCCGGCAGATTGATCGGCTCCACGCGGCCGTTGCGCACCAGTTCCACCGCAGCAATCGGGTCGCGACTGTCGAGCCGGCCATCGATCACGATTTGCCTCGGTCGGTCACTCTTGAAAACGTGACCGGGCAACTGCCCAGCGGCGCGGCAGCGCAGGAGCGGTCCGTTGGAAACGAAGACCCGGCCCGCCCTGACAGCGTCCCACCACTTGGCGTACGTCAGGTCGCCCTCGACGTGGGCATAAACCCGGTTGTAGCCGACCGGATTGGGCAACACCCCGGAAGCGCTGCCGGCGGTCGGCGGCAGACGGAAACCGCAGTTCAGCGCATGATAATAGATGTCCTGCGTCCAGAAGCCGTTCCCGTGTGGGCCCGGATACTTCGTGGCGTCGCGCGCCCTGCCCCAGGCTTCGTTGTCAAGCATGCCACCACGCTGCATGTGGTTCTGGCAGATGCCGACGGAATCGACCAGGCCGCCAGCCAGCCAGATCGGGAAATCGAGCCAGAACGGTTTCTCCACATCCACCCAGGTGGAAGGGTCCTGCTTGGCCGCGCGGAGGAAACGCATCGAGGGAGGGTATTCGCGTTGCGAACCGGTGATGGGCAACGGCGCCCGGCGATTGAAGAAGAGCAGCGCCCCGCCGTTGCGCTCGTCCTCCCCGGCCATCACGTCGGCGAAGCGGTTGCCATCGAAATGCATTACCGCGAGCGCTGGCAGTTTCGCGGCGGTCCATGGGTTCGACTCGTTCCACCAGGTGATGACTTCCGCGACATGCAGATCTGCGGCGCGCATGAGGACCTGAAGGTCGCCGGCGCGACGATGGACATGCGTTTCACCCGACCACCAGCCCTCCCCAGCAAGGTCGGCGATCCGTTCCAACCTGACGTCGACGGTGGCGACTTCCCCGTTCCGTACCTCCACCTCGCCCTGCACCAGGCGAAACTCCGGGCCCCGGTCGATCTCGTAGTGGTAGCGCCCTGACGCCAACGGCATCTCCGCCTGGCCACCACAGGCAAAATGGTCGTGCCAAAAGGGAAGGCCGGGGGGCTGGACGCGCCTTCCATCCGGAGCCGCAAGGAATACGGAGCACGCTGCAGGCTGACCGGCGGCGACATCCCTGACGGCAAGCCGCAGTGTGCCGTCAGCCCGCCCTGAGACGGCGGCAAGCAGCAACAGGGAACGAAGCCAGGCGCAGCGGTTCAACCGGGATTTCATGGGGACAACTCTGGAACCGCGTTGCCGAAGGGTCAAGCCGGTGACGGGATCGACCTTCTTCTTGTCGCGGCGAACCGGCGCTCGCGGCGGGTCATCGGGGCCGGTCGTATCCGGACCGGCCTTCGTCTCAGCCCCTCGGCGGATGCCTGCCCGCCGCGAAGCGGGGGATTCAGAGCGATCGGAGGTAGGCGAGCAGGTCGCTTAACTCCGCTTCAGTCAGGTCTCCCGTCTGGCCGCGGCGCTGGAGCAGGTTGTGGTCGGTGATCGCTTCCCGCAGGGTCAGCGCCTCGCCACTGTGCAGGTAGGGGGCGGTTCGCCACACCTCCACGAGGGAAGGCACGTCATACTTCACCCCGCTCCCCAATCCCGGATTTACTTGTCTGCCATTCGTGAAGTTCGGATGCGGGTGGCATCGGACACAACCGGCGCGTCCCTCGAAGAGTGTCTTCCCACGACGGGCCGCCCCGCTCAACACCCCGCGCGGAACGCCGGGGAAATGGCACTTGGCACACGATGCCTCGTCGGTCTTCGGCACCTCCAGCTCATGAAAGTCCAGCGCGGGCCCCGGCACCTCCGGCAGCGCATCCAGAAACGCCTCAATTGCCGTGGCCACTTCGTCCGTCGGCTCGGCGAACTGAATGTGGTGAATGCCCGCGCGAATCGCCGCCCCCGCGTTTGGGCGGACACCCCGCCACATGACCGGCGGGGTCCGCGTGGCCATGAGCAGGCTCTTCGTGTCCTTGGTATTCCCCACGCCATCATTCAGCAGATCCCAGTAGAGCGCGTCATCACGACCGTCGGGATGACACGTGGAACAACTCTGCCACTGCTGAAAGCAGAGCGAGGCATCGTGGAAGTAGATCTCGCCACGTTGCGCCAACGAAAGGTCCGCAGCATCCCCTGGTGCGAGCCGTTCCGGCGGTTCCCCGGGTTGTGAGAGATCCACTCTGGCGAGGTCGTGGCTGAGCTGCCCGGTCACCAGCGCGATGCTTCCGCGGGCGACCACGACCGAACGCGGCCCTTTCACCGGCAGTTCAACCCGACGTCGTATGCCCTGCATCAGCTCCAACTCGGCGGTGTCGAACAGCCGGTCCGGTGGCGACCGTCCACGCAACCTCGCCAGCAAAGCCGGGTAGTCAATGATGCTCAGCTCGTGCGTCCCGGCGTGAGTCACGAGGAGCTGCGCGCCGCCCTCCGAGAACGCCACGCCCCAGGGATTCGCCGCCCCCAGGTCCGGATCGTCCAACGGCACGGTGGCAATCCTCTCCCACGTGCGCGCGTCGATCAGCGACACGACGTTCCGATTCATCATCCCGCCCTCCAGCGTCCACGTGGGGCGCGTGTAGTTCGCCAGGATGTGAACCACCGCCACCTGCGCGCCGTCGGGCGAAACCGCGATGCCGCGCAGGCTGTGACTCCCGTTGGGCAGCTCAATGTTCCGGAGCACCCGCCACGTCGCGGTGTCGATGACCGACACCTCCGCCGCGATGGTCGGGTTTTCATCGTCGAGCGCCGGCCTGACTTCCGGCAAAAGGTTGGCCACAAAGAGCCGGCCGCCCTCAGGACTCAGCGCCAGCGCCACCGGTTGCCGCACGACCTCAGCCCGACGCAAGACGCCGGTCTCCAGCTCCAGTGAGGCCACGGCATTGTCAAAGCGAAGTGCCAGATAAAGGTCTCTCCCGTCCGGGCTGAGCACCGGTGCCATGGGCGTATGCCCCACCGGGTAAACCCGCCTCACCGCACCGCTACGCGGATCCACCACGAGCACCCGCCCCGCCGGTTCTTCAGTCGTGACATAGACGGTGTTGTCCCGATACGTGACGCCGCTGGGTTTGGCCGGCAGCGGAAGGGGCCGTGGCGGAGTCTCCAACTCGGGATTCATCAACCAGAGCCGGCTTTCGCCGTTCCAAACCAAAGGCACCGGCTCGGGGACCGCGCCGGAACCCATCCCGTCCCGGGCGGTCAGGAAAGCAGCCAAACCCAGGCCGCCCCTCCATGCCGGCGGGAGCAGCCGCCGGCGGGCTGGACGGCGTTCGGTGAAACAGGTCAGGCTCACCCCGGCAGGTTGACCCGGTCCGACCGCCACGACCAGCCGCGAATCCAATCCGAACTTGAGCTTCGTGAAATCTCAGCTCATTATTTCGATAACAACAATGAATCGCGGAGGCGCCCAGTTGCTCGCAGTTGTCCGAATCCTGCTGAGTCTGGTCTGGCTCGGAAGCCGGCCCGGATGGGCGGCTGATGTCGGGACCGACGAGCTGGCCCGGGGCCGGGCCCTGTACCGGGATCTGTGCGTCCGGTGTCACGGTGAAACGGGTGAGGCCGTCCAAGGCAAGACCCGGGAACCGATCCGCGGGGACGAGAGTCTGAGCCGATTGACCCGCATCATTCACAAGACGATGCCGGACGACGACCCGTCCCGCTGCGTGGATGACGATGCGGCGCGAGTGGCGGGGTACATCTATCACGAATTTTACGCGCCCGACTCGCGGCTTCGGAGGCAGACCGCGCGCATCGAGTTGATGCACCTGACGGCCCGACAATTCGAGCGCAGCGTCGCCGACCTGGTGGGCTCCTTTACCGGCGGGCTCAAGCTCGATGGACGTCGCGGGCTGCCGGGCGAGTACTATTCATCGCACAATTACTCCCGCGGCTCGCGCGCCTTCGAACGCACCGATCCGGTGATTGCCTTTGATTTTGGGGAAGCCACCCCCGACGCCGACCAAATCAAGACGAATGAGTTCGCCATGCGCTGGCGGGGTTCGGTCATCGCCCCGGGGACCGGTGACTATGAGTTTGCGGTGATTTCCCAGAACGGCTTTCGGTTGTGGGTGAATGACCCGGAGGAACCGCTGATTGACGGGTGGGTAAACTCGGGTTCCGAGGCCACGGAGCACCGGGCCACCCTCCGCCTCCTGGGCGGCCGCGCCTATCCGCTCCGGTTGGAGTGTTTCAAGTTCAAGGACAAGACCGCCTCCATTCGTCTGGTCTGGCGTCCACCCCACGGCGTGTCGGAGGTCGTGCCGGAGCGTTGTCTGAGTCCGGCCTACGGTTCGCCAACGTTCGTCATCGCCACGCCGTTGCCGCCTGACGACAGCAGCGTGGGGTATGCGCGGGGCACGCTCGTCTCCCAGGCCTGGGATGAGGCGATCACCTTCGCGGCCATCGAGACGGCCAACTACGTGGTGGGCCATGTTGACCAACTGGCCGGGACCAAACCCGATGCGGAGGACCGGCCCGCCAAGCTGAGGGCCTTTGCCTCCGCCTTCACCGGGCGCGCGTTCCGTCGCCCCCTCGCCGTCGAGGAGGAGTCGCTGATCCTCAACCGCCAGTTCGACGGGGCGGCCGACCCGGTCAACGCCGTCAAGCGCTCCGTGCTGCTGACCTTGAAGTCGCCGCACTTCCTCTATCCGGGGCTGCAGGTGTCCCCCGACGAACCGCACGCAGTTGCAGCACGGCTGGCGCTGACGCTGTGGGACTCGCTCCCCGACCGGGCACTGCAGCAGGCGGCGGAACGTGGCCAACTGAAGACCGGGGAGCAGGTTGCCGACCAGGCACTCCGCATGCTGGGGGACCGGCGCGCCCGGGAGAAGCTGCAGGGCTTCCTGCACCACTGGTTGCAGGTCGACCGCATTGAGAGCCTCGCCAAGGACGGCACCCTGTTTCCGGGGTTCGACGACGCCGTCATCGCCAACCTCCGCACCTCGTTGGACTTGTTCCTCGAGGAGACGGTGTGGCGCGGGGATTCAGATTACCGGCGGTTGCTGCTGGCCGACCATCTGCTTCTCAACGCCCGGTTGGCGAAGTTCTACGGCCTGGAGTGGAGCGGTGGGGCCGGCTTTGAAACCGTGGCGCTGGATGCTGAACATCGCGCCGGTGTCATCACGCATCCCTACCTTCTGGCGGCCTTCGCGTATCCGCGCTCCACCTCACCCATCCATCGGGGCGTCTTCCTCACGCGCAACATCGTCGGACGCGCCCTGAACCCGCCACCCATGGCGGTCGCGTTCAATGACGCCGACTTCGATCCCCACATGACCATGCGCGAGAAGGTGGCCGAACTGACGCGCCCCGACGCCTGCCAGACCTGCCATTCAATCATCAATCCCCTCGGGTTCAGCCTGGAACATTTCGACGCCGTGGGCCGGTTCCGCACGCTGGACAATGACCGCCCCGTCAATGCGATCGGCGATTACGAAACCCTTTCGGGCAGGACCATTCGGCTGACCCGCGCCCGGGACGTGGCCGAATATGCCATCGCGAGCCCCGAGGCACAGGACGCGTTTGTCGAGCAACTCTTCCATCACGCTGTGAAACAGCCACTCCAGGCCTACGGCACGGACACGGCAGACCGGCTGCGCGAGGAGTTTCGCCGCAGCGAATTCAACATCCGGAAGCTCCTGGTGAACATCGCCGTGATCGCCGCCCTGCCCCCTTCAAACGCGCAAGCCATCCCCGATAACGCCCCATGAACGCCATCCATCGTCGCGCCTTTCTCCAGCGATTCGGCCTCTCGGCCGCTTCCCTGCCTTTCCTCGTTGGCCTGCCCAGCCTGGGCCTGGCCGCCCCGGCCCGCCCGCGCCAACGCCTGGTCATCCTGTTCAGCCCGAACGGCACCATCCCGCCCTCCTTCTGGCCGGACGCGACAGGCGAAGAGTTCGAGTTGAAGGAGATCCTGCAACCGCTGGCGCCGTTCCAGGACCGGTTGCTCGTACTCAACGGCGTCTGCAACAAGGTCCGCGGCGATGGCGACAATCACATGCGCGGCATGAGTTGCCTGCTGACCGCCATCGAACTGCTGCCCGGCAACATCCAGGGTGGCTCCGACACCCCGGCGGGTTGGGCCAGCGGCATTTCCATCGACCAGGAAATCCGCAACTTCCTCCAAAGCCGCGACGAAACCCGCACCCGCTTCGGTTCGCTGGAATTCGGCGTGGGGGTGACGGACCGCGCCGATCCCTGGACGCGCATGTCCTATGCCGGTTCAAACCAACCGGTGGCTCCGGTGTCCGATCCCTACCAGATGTATCGCCGGCTTTACGGTCAGATGCGGGACCGCGAACAACTGGGCAGCATTCTCGATGACGTTCGCGAAGACCTGCGGAAAGCACGCGGCCTCGTGAGCCCCGAGGACCGTCGGATGTTGGAGGAACATGAGGCGCTGGTCCGACGCATGGAGGAGGAGATCGCGAGCACCGGCCGACAGGAGTTGCAGGTCGCCCCCCCAACCTTTGAGCCCGGGGTGGCGGATCAGAACGACAACGTGCCACGACTGAGCCGGATGCAGATCGATCTGCTCGTGAACAGCTTCGTCAACGACATGGCCCGGGTGGCGACCCTGCAATACACCAAGTCCGTGGGCCAGGCCCGGATGAACTGGCTCGGCATCAACGACAATCACCACACGCTGTCCCACGAACCGGACAACAATGAGGATGCGATCGGCAAGCTGGTAAAGATCAACACCTGGTTTGCCGGTGAACTCGCCCACCTGCTCAAGCGCCTCGAAGAAACCCCGGAACCGGGCGGTGAAGGCAGCCTCCTGGATAACACGCTGGTCGTCTGGACCAACGAACTCGGCAAGGGCAACTCACATACGCTGAACGACATTCCGTTCGTCCTCGCCGGCGGCGGCTTTGGCTTCCGCATGGGCCGCTCCCTCAAGCTCGATCGCGTCCCCCACAACCGCCTGCACCTCGCCCTCGCCCATGCCATGGGACATCGACTGGAGACCTTCGGTACTCCCAAACTCTGCGAAGGGGGACCGCTGGACTTGGGATAGCCGCTCCCCGGGCTCCTTGGAGGGACGAGTTCCACGAGTCCCATTCCTCGTTCCCTCGATTCGGGGGTCGTGGAATTGGCCCTTCCCCCACGCATCTGCAATGGCTACCTTTACCGCGTGACTTACGAACAGTTGCCTGACGAGTGGAAGGAGTGGCTCGACCTGACGCCGATGGAGCGGTTCCGGCGGAGTGAGGAACTGTTCGCGCAATACCTCGCGATGGGAGGCAGCCTTGATCCCGACCCCGATCCGACAAGTCCTTTCGACGATCCAAGCCAATGGCGTCCAGACCTTGCTCATGGGCGGG
This sequence comes from Verrucomicrobiales bacterium, assembly GCA_024233215.1. Classification (GTDB taxonomy): domain Bacteria; phylum Verrucomicrobiota; class Verrucomicrobiia; order Limisphaerales; family J093; genus J093. The sequence goes on from JACKPW010000001.1 coordinate 731,318, forward strand.
CAGGCCTGCGTCTTGTACGGCGCGGCGCAGGTTAGTCAGGGGACGTCTATCACGTACCCCATCGGCGTGTTCTCCCACTCGTTCGCGGCATACCCCCCTTCCTGGAGAATGATCCACCGGTTGTTGCGGAAGCTGGTCTTCAGTTCCGTCCGTGCGGGCCCCGCGAAGAAACTGTGGTACGTTTCGTGATCGACTCCCGGCAGCCGCTCCGAAAGCAGCACGACCTCGACCGGCGCCAGACTCCAGGGCTCGCGCTCGCGGCGATACACCGTCATCAAGTCCTCGGGATCGTAAATCCAGACTTCCAGCGCCCAGCCTTCAGCGTGAAAACCGGAGCCACCGTCGTCATAGGGATCGGGCAGACCGGGGCTGGCCTCGTTCAACCCATACCACGTCCGCCCGAGACCCCGGTAGACAAACCCCACCACCGCGTGGCGGGTGTCGGTCTCGATCCACTTCAGGTCCGTGACCTTGTTGGCGATCCACCATTGCTGATTCCCCGGACGGTTGGCCACCCACCAATCACTGGACGCGTTTGAAGCCAGGACATCGGGCGCCTGATGCGCCTCGGAATCATGGCACATCAGCGTCGCCGCACGCACCGCGCCGTCCGATGGCGTGGGATCGATGGCGAACAAATTCGGTCCCCAGCGACCGAGCGCCGCGCCGGAGATTCCCGACAGCCCGGCCAGATAAGTCCATTCCGGCTGGAGCGCCGCCGGTGGGGAGCTCAGATAGCCCCCAACCCGGGAATGGTGCGCGTAGGGGTTGTCCACCGTCCACATGCCCGACGTGGTCCCACCGCCGTCATAGCCGCCTTGATAGACTCCCTGGGTTTGCCAGTCGGCACCTGATCCGTTGTACCACTGATACTTGGTGAAATGGATATGATCGCCGACTTCCAGCAGGCCACCGACCAGGTAGGCCGGGCCGTCCTCCCACCCTTGGGGCAGCAACCCTGCCGTGATGTCGATCCAGGGACCGACTCGCGTCCCCTCGCGCCCATCCAGGGTTTCGGGGAGGGCCACCTCGGCCTGCCGATCAAAGTAGGGGTGACCGACCACGAGGAGATCCCCGTTGCCAAGTTGCGCGTGAACCCCGGAGGAATAGCCGAATCGATGGTCCCCATCCTCCGCCAACGGAACTGCGAAAGTCCCCAGGAGCCCGGCCTCCAGATCGGTCCAGGTCAGCAACTGCCGCTCGACGGAGGCGCTGATCCGGAAGAAGCCCGCGGTCCCGGCGAGGGGGATTGTCCAGGTGACATTCCCGTCCCCATCCGCGACCTTCCGGCTTTCGGTCAGGTCGCCAAACGGGATGGTCAGGTCCGAGGTGCGCTGCAGCATGCAGGCCAGGCCCGCGGAAGCCAGGCCATCGATGCGAAGTTCCCGGCCGGCGGTGAGGGAAACTCCCGTGAGCACCGGTCCGGTCTCCCCGAAAGCGGGCAGGCCCGACAAGACGACCGCGGCAAGAGTGGTGTGCCAGTGGTTCATGGCGGGGAGGGTGTTGTTGACCACAAGAATAGCCCGGTTCGTCCGCGTGGCAAGGCGGTTCGCGACCCCGTGGAGTTCGGACTCGACACGTCCGACGGAACCGGACTAACACTTTGGACACATGAAGCAGACAGGTGTATCGCTGTCCCACGGACAAGACGAACACCGCCAACTTCAAGACCCGGGGCAACAAGCTGTTCCTGCACCTTTCCGCCTGTCCCGCCCCGGCGACGTGGGTTATAATGACCGCCATGACACGAGCCTGGTGGCTGGGAGGTCTGCTCCTCACCTCGTCGTTTGCCGATGAGGTTGGTTTGGTGCGGATCGGCGAGAACTGGCGGTTCACCCGGACCCCGCCGGTGGCGACCTCGCCGGCCTGGTTCGAACCCGGCTTTGACGCCTCCGGCTGGGCCACCGGGCCATCGGGCTTCACCTTCGCTTCGTCACTCTATGAAGCCACCAGTTTCTACGGGACGAGCGCGGCTTACGGCGCCGTCCTCTTTCGGCATGAATTCACCGTCACCGACCCGGCGGCCATTGAGTGGCTCACGCTTCGGCTCGACTGGTCCGGGGGATTCATCCTCTGGCTCAACGGCGTGGAAGTGCTCCGGCGAAATCTGCCCGGGCTCGCAGGCGAACCGGTCCCCGCGGACTTCGAGCCGGAAATCCGGCCGCGCGCAGGAACGGAATTGATCGACCTGACGGAGTGGCAACCCCTGATCCTGGAAGGCCTGAACTGCCTCGCGATTCAATGGCACGAAAGCTCCTACGGCGGCTACGGCAGCGGCCTGCTGCCCGAGTTGCTCGCCAACTTCGTCCGGGGCCCCGCCCTCCAGGCGGCCACGCCCACCCGCCAGACAATCCTCTGGCACACCGCTGAGCCAACCGACGGTTGGGTCGAGTACGCCCCGGATCAGGAAGCCCTCGAAACCTCCGAAATCACCCCGACCGGCACCACGCACGCGGTCACTCTCACCGGTTTGCGGCCCGACACGGAATACAACTATCGCGTGGCCGTGCGTTCAGGCGACCGCGTTGCCCGCTGCGACGAACGCTCCTTTCGCACGCTCAAGGACGCGGGTCCAATCCATTTTGCGGTCACGGCGGATGTCGGTTCCGGTCTACCGCGGCAGTACCGCGTCGCCCGGGTGCTCCGACAGTTGGAGCCGGACCTCGTGATCATGCCCGGCGACCTGGTCTACCCCCATTTCGTGGCCCGGCTCACGGACTACCGCTGGTTCAGCGTTTATGCGGAGCAGCTGCGCACCACCCCGATCTTCGTGGTGGCAGGAAACCACGATACGGCCTACCTGAGAGACGGGACCTACCTGGAGAGCTTCGCCATGCCCACGAATTCGGTGCCGCTGGCTGAACAACAACTGACCGGTGACGGCCCCGTAGGCCACTACTGCTATTCCTTCGATCATGGCGATGCGCACTTCGTCGGCCTGTACGTGACCATGTTGTATGCCGCCTATGACCTGCCACCCGATTCGCCGCAACTGGCCTGGTTGGAAGAGGACCTGGCCGCCTCCGACAAGCCCTGGAAGATTCTGTATCTCCATCATCCCATCCTGAGTTCCGGACCGCACGGCACGGACGACAACAACGCCAACGGTTTGCGGGACTCGCCCGAACTGGCCGGCCGCCTGATGCCCATCGCCTTGCGGCACGGCGTGCAACTCGTGTTCGCCGGCCATGACCACATCTACGAGCGGTTCACCCCGGTCCAGGGCATTCTGGCCATCACCGCCGGATGCGGCGGGGGCAGTCCCTATGCGGTCACCCGGCATGAACCCGCCGGCGTGATCAGCTTCTTCCACGGCCACTGCGTCGACGTCCGCCTGGAAGGTCGCCAGGCCACGCTGCGGGCACTGGATGAATTCGGGGTCGAGTTCGATTCCTTCCACTTCAACCTCGCCCCCCCCGAGCCCTCCCTCCTTCAGGCGGCCCGGCACACACCGGATTTCGGCGATGCGCTGCCGCCGGACCGCGATGGCAACCGCGTGGGACAGACGTTCGATTTCGCGGGAGAACCCGTCGCAGGCGTCGCGGGGAAGTTCAGCAGCCCCGGCAGGCTCTGGGTCAATGTGGACGATTCCCGGCTGCATCTCGGGCTCGACGAGATCGCCCTTCTCGAGGGGGACGACCTGATGCTCTTCCTGGGCGTGCAGGGCCGCCCCGGCGTGAGCACGATGGCAGGGCTCGGCAACGGATTGCCGCCCCCGGACGCCGAGGGCGTCAATGCGCTGGACCTGCTCGAGAACCTGGCCTTCGCCCCCGGTTTTGAACCAGCCGTCGCCATCGTGCTGGGCGACGAATTCGCCGACCGTAACGACCGCCAGTTCGTGCGAACGAACGTCGCGCAAATCCTCCTTCCTGAAGCGGAGAACACCATGCTCACCCGGCCGGTGTCACTGGGCCAGGGCGTATTCCATCTCAAGCCCGGCTTTCCTGATGTCAGCGGCACCCGGATCGAGCAGTTCGACGTTCTCTGCGAATCCGGCACCCCGGCGCATGAGCAGGCAGCGAATCACGCGATGGTTTCGCTGCCCTTGTCCGCGTTGGGGCTCGTGGGCGGCGAACGCCTCCAGGTTGGGGTCGTCGTGGCCCGCGGCGACCCGCTGGTTCACTCCGGTCCGACCGGTCGGTGGCTCGACAGCGGATTCATCGGAACATCCTTCAACGGCCGGGGCTTTCTGCCGGCGGAACTTGCCGGGCTCCCCGTGGAACTGCCTTCTCTGGGGCTCCTGCTCCACGGACACTCCCGGCCCAACGGCGACGTGGCGTTTTCCTGGCGCATCCCACCCGACCGGCCCTGCCGCCTGCAACAGTCGGAGACCGCCACCGGACCCTTCGTCGACGTGCCGGGCCAACCGGAGGATGTGAGTGTCGAGGATGCCCGTGCCTCGATGGTCGTTCCCAGCGACCGTCTCCCGCCGCGGGGAACGAGGTTCTTCCGTCTTCGCAGCGACCCCTGACCCTCCCCGGGTCTAGTCCTTGGGCGCCGGTCGAAGTGGCGATTCCTCCGGCACACACGCCCGGACCACCAGCAATGCGGCGGACCGGGCGTCCGAAAGCAGGGCGTCCAGTTCCGACTGCAGGGACTGGTCGACGCCGCCCGCCAACGTCCAGGCTGCGTCCGGGGACAATGCCTCCACCTGCCGCACCAATGCGTCCGTCTGTTCCCGGGTGAACTCCACCGCCGTCGGATCGTGCCCCCAGCCCCCCACCAATCGCGGCCAGACCCCAAACGAAAACACCACCGCAGTCACCAGCGCACCCGCCAACCCCAGCAGCCACTTTCCCGACCGCGGCTCCCGCCGGCGATACTCCGCCCGCACGGCGACCTTGATGCGATTTGCCAGGAAAGGCGGTGCCGGCACGCGGTGCTCCCCGGCGTGCGCGCGAAGTGCCGCCTCCAACGCCAGGCTGTTCTCGTGCCGGCGCCGGCATTCCGGGCAGTCGGACCAGTGGCTTTTGAGCCAGGCCCCCACCGGGCCGCCCCCCGCAGGGAACAACCGGTCCAAAGCTGATAGCAAACGACAACGTTTCATACCGATGTCTCCGAAAGGCCCGCCGATACCGTGGGAAGCACTTCCTCCGCCCACGCCGAGCCACTGAGCCGACGACGCAATTCCTGCCGGGCCCGATGCAGCAACACGCGCACGTTCAACCGGGTCTTGCGCATGACACGGGCGACCTGCTCGATGTCCAATCCTTCACCGTAGTGCAGCCAGAGCGCTTCATACTGCTGGGGCTTCAACCGGCCGGCGAGTTTCCAAAGCGAACCCGCCAGATCGGCCCGCCCGGCGGAATCATCGGGTGCCCCGCCATCCGCTGTGGCCACCATGTCCGGATGGAGTTCCTCGGTGGGACGCCGGCTCCGGAAATGGTTCAGGGCGGTCCGCCGGGCGATGGTAAACAGCCAGGGCACAAAGGCCCGGGCACTCTGGAACCGGGGCAGCCCGCGGTGCGCCTTGAGAAACGTGTCCTGGGTCAGGTCCTCCGCGTCGTGGGGATTGCCGGTAAACCGCAGGAGGTAGCCATAGACCGCCCCCGCATGCCGGTCCACCAGCGCGTCGAAAGCTTCCGCGGAACCGGACTGACACGCCCGAACGAGCATCTCGGAGGACTGCTCCTCCAGCGGCACCACCAAACCCTCCACTGCGGGCGCCGGCGTCGCGGACCCCGGGACCAGGGATCGTCCCTCGTCCCGGTGTCCTGCCGTGCATGCGATGCCCGCCGTGCTCATGGTTCAAAGACCTCAGAGGCCCTGCTTCCGAACCTGCTCCCGGAGCTTCTGCATCGCCAGTTGGACGGGAATCTTGAGGGTCACTTCTACCCGGTCCCCCTGCGTTCCGACATCGATCGCCTGGGCCAAACGCTGCACCTCGGGCCGGTCATTCGCGCCCATTGCCACGAGCGCCTTCAATCCCAGGATGACCTGTTGGATCTGACCGCTCACCTCGGAGTCCTTCGTCAGCAGGGCGAGGTTCAGCAACAGGTTGTCCCCCGATTCGCGCAACGTCGCCTGCAACCCGTCAGCCTTCCGCAGGACCTGGGCCTGGGGAGGCAGCGGGGCCTCATTGGCGAAGCCCCGGGCGGCCGCCACGAAGATGAACGCACCGTTCCGGTCCTTCGGCACCTGGAGTTCGTCCCGCCCCTCGCCGGAAAGGCCCGCCCGCTTCCCCAGGATTACGGCCCGCGCCTCTTCCACCTGGTCCTGCGACTGACCGATGATCGCCGGTTGTTTCGGGGCAAGCGCCGCGTAGGCTTTGTGGTCCAGGGAGTAGAGCGCATCCGCCCCCTCCTGCAGCGCGGCCACCGGGCCGGAGGAACCCTGTTTCTTCATGGCCGCCTCCAGGCCCGCCTTCAAGTCCAGCCCGGAATGGATGAGGAGAACCCCCCGCCCCTCCCGCGGCGCCCGGTAGTCCCGCCCATAAAGCGTGAACCCATGGAGGTCATGCCAGTCGTAGTCCACCCCCAGCTTCTCCTTCAACTGCGCCTGGCCGGCCTCCAGCTTCGGACCCAGCAGACGCTCACCGAGTTCCTTGCCGACCTTCGTGTTCAGGAGGGCATCGAGATCGAGGTGCAGGACCCACTTCGCATCCGCCGCAACCTCCTGGTTCTTGAGCGGTTCAGCCCGGGCCCCAACGACGAGGAGTGCGAGGCAAAGGACCGGTCTCGAGAGTTTCAACATGTTCATGATAATGACGTGCTAATGGCGGCGCCGGTTTCGCTTTCCGTCTGGGCGATCTCTCCCAGCCGCCGCGTTACACCTCCCAATTCACGCCAGCCCGCCGCCGGGTTACAGAAATCCGTTCCATCCCGGACGCGCCGCAGAACCCGGCGGCGACCGCGCATCGCCGTTGGTCGGCGGTCTTGGAATCTGAGCCGGCCTGGGAACGCTCCACTCGCCGGATGCCCCAAGGTTCGGAGTATTGCCTTCACACGGTTCGGGTGTCCGACAGCCGGAAGAAGGAGCTCCAGGCTGGGTCTCCCAGCCGGCTCTCGACCCGGGGAAACCCACCCTCCCCATCGACGCCATGCGGTGTTTCCCGCAGCCATTTGCGCGGGTGCGCTCGGAGTGCGCTCGGAGTGGTTTGCCATCGACGACCGTCGTGCTAGGCTTTGCCCGGGACCCGGCTCCGCGGCAGGCCGCCGCGCTTCAGTCCCACAGGAATCACCATGACAACATCATCTGAAAACCCGCTCGCCAACAGTCTCAACCAGGTGCTCGCCGACTCCTACGCGCTGATGGCGCTGACCCATCTGGCGCACTGGAACGTCGAGGGCCAGGGCTTCTTCGCCCTGCACACCGCCTTTCAGACCCAGTACGAGGAACTCTTCACCGCCATCGACGAAATTGCCGAACGCATTCGTGCCCTGGACGAATACGCCATCGGCGGTCTCGGCAAGTTCGCCGCCACCGCCGGCATGGAGGAATTCGTGTCGCCGCTGAGCCAGGAGGAGTACGTGCGGCGCCTCATCGCCGGCAACGAGAAGCTCCTGGCCGATCTCGCCCGGGCGCGCGACCTCGCCGGCGAAGCCAACGACGCCGAGAGCCAGGATCTGATGATCGGACGCATCACGCTGCACCAGAAAACCGTCTGGATGCTCAAGAGCTTCCTGAAGGGTTAGGCGATTGCGTCAATCCAACTGCGAGGGCGCCGGCACCAAGGTGGCCTTGTGACGTTCGACTTCCTGCTGAATGTCGACAAGGATCTCCGGATGGGCTGTGGCCACATCGTATTGCTCGGACGGATCGTTCTCCAGTTGGTACAGGGCCGGGGGTTCGTGCGTCACTGCCGGATCCCGGCCATAGGCTGACTTCGTGATGAAGTGCGCCTTGTACGGCCCCTTGCGCACGGCGTAGAGCTGCTGCCCCCGGTAGTAGAAGAAGCTCTCCCGCGATGACGGACCGGTGCCCTTCAGCAAGGGCACCAGGCTGACCCCATCGATCACCCGGTCGCGCGGGATCGTGGCTCCGGCCAGATCTGCCGCCGTGGGCAACAGGTCGAGGGTGCAGGCCAGGTCGCGCGAGATTCCTCCGGGCTGGATGGTCCCCGGCCACCAGGCAATCGCCGGTTCACGCATCCCACCTTCCCAGGTGCTCCCCTTGCCCTCCCGTAACAGGCCCGCCGATCCGCCCTGTTCGAATTGCGTCAGCCACGGCCCGTTGTCGCTGGTGAAAAAGACCAGCGTGTTCTGCTCCAGACCGGCATCCCGCAACGCCGCGAGGATGCGTCCCACGCTCCAATCGAGTTCCTCCACCACATCGCCATACAGGCCCCGCAGACTCTTGCCGAGGAACGCGTCGGAGGCAAACAACGGCACGTGCGGAAAGGAATACGCCAGGTAGATGAAAAACGGCTGCTTCCCGCCGCCCTGAATGAACTTCACCGCCTCCTCCGTATAACGCCGCGTCAACTGCGTCTGGTCCGGCGATCGTTCGATCTCCTCTCCGTCGCGAATCAACGGCAGGTTCCAGTACTCACTCTTCGGCTCCAGGAAGGCCTGTCGGCCCCGAGGGGAATCGGCGGTCCGATCCATGTCGTTCGAGTAGGGAATCCCCAGGTAATGGTCGAAACCGTTCCGTGTCGGCAGGTATTGCGGGTGGTGGCCGAGATGCCACTTACCGATGGCGAGGGTCGCGTAGTTCCGGGCCTTCAGCACCTCCGCAATCGTGATTTCGCCCGCCGGCAGTCCGCCTTCGGAGTTCGGGAACAACACGCGGCGAGTGTTGCTGCACATGCCCGACCGGATCGGATAACGTCCCGTCATCAGGCCCGCCCGACTCGGCGTGCAGACGCTGGCCGCCGCGTAGAACTGGGTGAAGCGCATCCCCTCCGCCGCCATCCGGTCCAGGTTCGGGGTCCGGATGCTCGGATGGCCGTAGCAGGCCAGGTCGCCGTAACCGAGATCATCGGCAAACAGAATGACGATGTTCGGTACCGCAGATCCGGTGCTGCTCTCCGCTCCTGGGAGACCGGGGGACAGGACCAGGCCGCCCAGCACGAAAGCGCCCGCCACAGTCCGCAACCAGCTTCGGGGATTGCTCATACGAATGGACATGCGCCCGTTCTACCACCAGGGATCGCCTTCCGCCAATGCCCAACCGCGGTGTGGACGCCCTGCCCGTCGTGCAGCGCGAACTCCCCGCTACCTCACCTTCTCGATCATCCCGACCGTCTCCATCCGATAGTCGGTGTAGGTCCGGAAATCCCCGCGATTCCAGAGAATCACCCGCCATGGCCCGTCGCTGACGATCAGCGGGCGCAGATTGCGAACCGACGATTGCCGCGTAACCGGCACCCATTTCACCGCGGCGACGTCGTCATCGAGCCCAATGCCGGCCCGATAGATCTCGTGCGTCCCCCCCGTCTCACGGCCCGTCCTCGGGTCCACGTCCGTGGCGATCACGACAACGGACGGATCAACGGGGTCCAGCGAGATCAGGCCCGTGTAACTGGTTTCCGTGTCATACAGGCAATGCCCCGCATACGCGACCTCACGATCATGCCATTGCACACCGTCCCACGACGCGATCCGAAACCGATGGTCGGCGTCGCTCAGGTGCACCGAGTAGCCGATGTGGGGATGCCCCATCGCATCCAATACCAAGGAACTGGGCCAGGCACTGCGTTCGGCACTGGCAAAGCCGTCAGGAGCCGGGCGTCCGCCACCGGCGAACACCGACTCGGCCTCGCTCGGACGTAACGGCCCGTCCTGCCCGAGGTTCTTGATCAACCGACCGTCGGCGCGATGGAAGGCCCCCGCCCGAAAGGCCGCGTAGTAGATGCTGTTCCCGAACCGGTTGGGGTGGGCATCGGTGAAACAGACGTGGACAGTGTCACAACCGTTGCCCACATAGAGCGCATAGGGACGCTGGCGACCCGGGAGTTCGCTCGCGATGAAGTGGGTGGGCTCGCCCCAACTCAGGCCATGGTTGGTGGAAGTGATGAACGAGGGGTTGAACTCGATGCCCCGAAAGAAGTTGTAGAGCTTCCCTTCCCGCTCAAGCGCGTGGAGGTTCATGTAGGTCACATTCCCGGCGGTGGGATAATCGTGGCGATACTCCATCGGGTCAGACCACTGAAGGGGGTTCCCGGGATCGGAGATGCGGTAGTAATGGCTGCGATTCCGGCCATGCAGCGCGTAGACCGCCAGCACGCTCCCGTCCGGCCGCACATGCAATGCAGGGGCGTTGTGGTCGTCATGGTCAAAGCGATCCCTCAGCGTGACCGTCCCAAGCGATTGGCGTTCCCTCAGATCGTAGACGCCAACCCGGGCCGCCCCCTCCCCGTTGCCCTGCATGCCGCCGATGAACAACCGGTCGCCCTGGAGGATCGCCCGCGGGTTTTGGAACCAGCACCATCCCCCTTCTCGCAGGAACACGGTGAATCCGGGCGGGTCCGTCGAACGTTCGGGGGAGGCTTGCCCGGCACCCAACAGGGAGACGCCCCCAACCACGACGGGCACCAGAATGAGCGGCATGACTCGGCGAGGATGCATGTGGATTTGTGTTCGTGCGTCCGGCGCCATCGCGAAACTCCGGCCGGACGGGGCAGGCGTAGCACGGGACCCGGTTCAGGGCAAGCCGGTGCAGCCGGTGCGGGCCGGTTTGCGACGCAGGTCCGCTTTCGTGCGGGAACGAGATCGGCCGCTCGGGCGATCGGGCCGGACTGTCCCGGGCGGACTTGCGTTGCCCGGGCCGCGCTCCTAACCTGTGGGCTCATGCGAGTGCCGACCAGCGTTCCAGTCATGGTCCTGCAGAACGTGATCCTGTTCCCGCAGGCCATGCTGCCCCTGTACATCTTCGAGCCCCGCTACCGCCGCCTCCTCGCCGACACGCTTCGCGGCAACCGGATGATGGCGGTGACCATGCGGAAACCCGGCTCCAGTCAGGAACGCGCCGAACGCATCGGCGGTCTCGGACTGGTTCGCGCCTGCGTCACGCATGACGACGGCACCTCGCACCTCGTCCTGCAGGGCCTGGCCCGCGTGCAACTCGAAAAGACCCTTCGTTACCAGCCCTATCGTGTCAGCGTGATCCGTCCGCTGGATTCCATGAACGAATCCGACATCACGATGAACACGCTGGCGATGCGGTTGATGGAGCTGGTTCGCCGTCGGCTCGCCAACATGCCGGCGTCAGCCTTTGCCGAAATCGCCGCTGACCCCATCCCCAGTGACGACACCAAGACCCTCGCCATCGAGGCCTTTGAACGGTTGCTCGAACACCTCAACTCCGCCAATGACCCCGAGCAGATCGCGGACCTCGTTTCCGCCACGCTCCTGGCGGACCCGGTCGAACGCCAGTTGATTCTCGAAACCGCTCCGGTGGTGGATCGTCTGCGCCATTTGATCCGGTTCCTCAGCCGCGAATTCAGCAGTCCGCCCGAACCCAATCCCGAACCATGAACGCCTCCGGAACGAATCCTCCCCCCCCTGCCGCACGACCGGCGGGGGATCCCCAGTCCGCCCTGTTCACCGGCCTGGTCCTGCAGCAAACCCAGATGGCCATGATGTTCCTCGGCCAGATCCCTCACCCCGAGAAGGGGGAACCGATCAAGGATCTCGAGGGCGCCAGCCTGTTCATCGACACCCTGGAAATGCTGCAGGCGAAGACCAAGGGCAACCTGGGACCGCAGGAGGAAGCGTTGCTCAAACAAAGCCTCATGTCCGCGCGCATGGCCTTCGTCGAAGCCTCGCGGGAGTCCGGCGCTCCTTCGGCTCCGGGGACTCAGCAACCCGCCTCGCCCCCCGCCAAGGAACCGGAATCCGGCGAGGTGCCAGGGGCGTCCGACGCGCCTCCCACCGCCGCGCCCTCCGACGACGAAGCCCGCAAGAAGTTCGTCAAGAAGTACTGAGCCGTCACGATCCCAGCGACAGGGTCAGTTCTGCAGCTATTGGCGGCGCTCTCTCCGCCAACAGTGAGGACGACACCAGAGCGGCCCCCAGGTTCCAGGGCACCGTGCGCGCGCGCAGGTTGCCGGGCAGTCTCCTCTTGGCACCGAAGCCCGGCGTCCCGCCGGCATTGGGCCTGGGAGGCCATGAAAACGTTCGGGTTTCCGTCCGGGTTTCCGGTTGAAGCAAGCCGATCGGAGCTTGGCGCTCCCCCCCAAAGGAATTGCTGGCAGGTTCAGGTTGCCCCTTGCACAAACGGCTGCCGCTGCTACTAGTGAACAGGTTTCCCGGCTCCGCGCCCTCGGGGCGGTCCGTGGAGATCACCGGTTGTCAGGTAATCCCGCGGACATGGACCCGAACGCCAGCACCCCGGCAACACCCCGAGGCCCCGGCCTTGGCCGGTGGAGGCCTCCGGCATTCCGCCGGCTCTGCGGGCTTGGCGTCCTGACCGTGTGCCTGCCGGGCTGCAGCGTGCATTACGGCAATTCCGCAAAAGGTATCCAACATGTCTGGGGAGTTGGCCGGACCACGTGGAATGCCACGCCCCTGACCAATGACCTGGTCGCGGTCAGCAGCGGCTTCCGCCTCCCCGGACTCGTTTTCGGAATCGGGCCGGACTTCATCGGCATCAACCTCGGCTACCACATCCGCGAACGCCTGCAGATCGTCCCCCAGACCGCACTGGCCGACCGGGGTGGCTTCCTGAACGGACATCCCCTCCCCCCCGAAACGCCGACCCGCTGGGGCCTCGGATATTTCCACACCAAGGCGCCCCGCGATCCCGGGATCGCCGTATTCGCCGGCAGGGCCGCCGCGGGACTGACGCTCGCGGCCGAAGACGGCTTTCCGGTCGCCGCTGCCGGCTGGCACAGCCGCTTGACCACCCTCATTTGCGGCCGGGATGTCTTCGTCGAACTGCTGTCCACGAACCGGGCCTGGCCCGCCTTCAACTTTCCCGAAGCCGGGGTCTCGGCCGGGATCGCAAACCCACAACCAACGGAATCCCTCCAACCATGAAATCCCTGATGTTCCCGCTCGCCATCGCGGCGGTCGCCGGCCTGCTCACGACCGGTTGCTCCAACAAGGTAGTGTTCGCCACCCACACGTCCCTCGGCCTGGACGTTTCCGGGACCGCGGAGGTGCCCGACCATGTCTCCCTGAGCTACGATCGCGAGGAGGCCGCCATCGTCCCCCGCAAGGCCGACGGCCAGGCGCACTCGGTCTATGGCGGTCTGGACACCGACATCTCCTGGTGGCACGGCTCGGTCATCAAACAGACCTTCGCCACGGGCGAAGCCGCCAAGATCGCCACCAACCCCGAAACCGAGGTCTCAACCGACGACACCGATAACGACAGCACCAAGCCGTTGGTCTTCGTCACCGGGACCACCTTCGGACTCCACCTCTCCGCGGGCCAAGGCCAGATCAAGCCCGATCTGCTCATGGGCTATCGCCGCGGTGAGGCCGCCTACATCCCGGTCCCGGATCCCAACCAGGAGGTTCGTTCCGTCTACGCGGATCTGTTGATCAACAGCAAGTCCTCCCCGAGCCGCGACAGTGGGAAGGGCACTGAAACGACGATCACCACGGAGTTCCCCTCCGATAGCGGCGTGCGGATCAAGCAGTCGTTCGCCACCGGAGTGGCGGCCGAGAACCTTGCCCGGACCAAGGATGTCCGGACCAAACTGGCGGCTGCGGCGGGGATCTCCCCACAGGCCCTCGCAGACAAGGCCGCCACCGAGGCCGCCATCGAGGACCGGGTCAGGAACCTGCCGGCCGGGAAGCAGAACGAACTCTTCCAGTGGGCCGACACCACTTTCCCGGACGAAAGCCAGGGACAACTCGCGGCCCGGGCTTCCGTGCCGCACTTCGTCAACGCGTTCCTGCCGCAACTGGACGCCGAAGGTCAGCAGGCCGTTGTCGTTAAACTCAACCAACTGGAGAACTGACCATGCCTGTATACCACCGCATCGAAGTCGTGGACCTGACCCTGGTCGACCTGGTCACCAGCAAGACCAAGCGCAATGAACTCAAACGCGCGTTGGACGCCCACGGGGAAAACGGATGGACCACCGCGCAGATCGAGGAGGCCGGCGGCCGCCTGCTCGTGCTGATGACCAAGCAGGAAACGGAGTAGGCGAGAGACGCAGAACTCCACCCCAGGAGCGGGGACAGCCTCGTCCGCGAGCACGAACGGTGATCGGAGACGAACCGGTCGGCGTCCGCATCGGCTCCCCCCATCCGGTTTGCCCGGCAGGAAAGCGCCCGGCGTCGCGGAACCGGGGGCCCCCTGAAAACGGGGATTCCCCCGCCACGCCAGCTTGCCTAGAATCCTCGCATGAACCGACTCCTTCGACTCGTCTGCTGTCTCCTTTTCGGAGTGACCCCCTTCCATCTCGCGAAGGCGGCCAGCGCCGATCGGCCCAACGTCATCTTCCTCATGGACGATGAACTCGGTTACTACGAACCGGCGTTCATGGGCGGGCAAACCATCCAGACCCCCAACCTGGACCGGATGGCCGCCGAGGGCATCGTGTTCAACAACCTGTTCGCCGGCTCCTCGGTCTGCGCCCCCACCCGTTGCACCTTCCTGACCGGCAAACACAGCGGGCATACCTCGGTTCGTTCCAACGGGGGCGGCACGCCGTTGCGCGCGGAGGAGATCACCATCGCCTCGATGCTCAAGCCACTGGGTTACGCCACGGGCGGTTTCGGCAAATGGGGTTGTGGAGGGCGGGACTCGACTGGCGTGCCGGAAAAACACGGCTTCGACGTCTTCCTCGGCTACTATGACCAGGTCCACGCGCACTCGTACTACCCGCCCTACCTCATCCGCAACAGCGAGGAGGTCCCGCTGCCCGGCAACCACGGCCTCAGCGATGGCCAGACCTATTCGCACTACGTGATCCACAACGCGGCGATGCAGTTCATTCGCGCCAACGCCAACCGGCCGTTCTTCGCCTACCTGCCCTACACCCCGCCGCATGGGTTGTTCGACATTCCCGACGACGATCCCGCCTGGGGCCTCTACAAGGACAAGCCCTGGCCGGAGCAGGCCCGTCGTTATGCGGCCATGACCACCATGGTGGACCGGCAGGTCGGCGAAATCCTCGCGCTCCTCAAGGAACTGGGCATCGAGGACCGCACGCTGGTGTTCTTCAGCGGCGACAACGGCGGGGCGGATTACTTCGCCTCGGCGGCCCATCCAAGGGGTGTTCACTCCGCCAACAAGAACCCGCAAACCGGCGTCGAGTACCGCGGCAAGAAGGGCAACCTTTACGAAGGCGGTCTGCGCATCCCGTTCATCGCGCGTTGGCCCGGCCGCATCGCTCCCGGACGAATCACCGACCATCTCGGGTATTTCCCCGACATCCTGCCCACCGTTGCCGAGGTCACCGGCGCGCAGGCCCCGGGGGACATCGACGGTCTCAGCCTGTTGCCCACGCTCATCGGGGAGAAGGCGGCCGGTCACCCACAGGCGCAGCACGAGTATCTCTATTGGGAAATCGGCGGGTGGACCGCCATCCGGCAGGGCGACTGGCGCGCGGTCAAACCACCGCAGGCAAAAGTATGGGAACTCTACGACCTGGCAACCGACCCGGGCGAGTCGAAGGACCTTGCCTCCGAACGACCCGAGATCGCCGCCCGCCTCGCCGCCCTGGCCGCGTCGGCCCATGAACCGGTTCGCGAGGGCACCTTCAGCCGCACCGACCGCCATGAGCGCGATCGCCGTGCCAAGTTCGGCAAGCAGGATGAACCCGAACCCGAACCCCGGGTCAACCCCATGCCCACCCAGGGCCTCATCCCCAACCAGGGCTGGAAGATCGTGCGTTTCAGCAGCGAAAACGCGTCCAATGGCAAGCTCGCCCGCAACGCCATCGACGGGAAACCCGGCACGTGGTGGCACAGTCGGTTTGGCGAGAACGCCGCGCGACCGCCACACGAACTCGTCATCGACCTGGGTACCACCCGCACCATCCGCGGGTTCGTCTATCTGGGTCGTCAGGACGCCAGTTGGAACGGTGCCATCAAGGACGTTGAATTCGGTGTCAGCGACAATCCGAATCAGTTTGGTCCCCCGGTCGCGAAGGCCGCGCTCGCAAAATCGAAGAAGCCGCAGACCGTTGCGTGCCCGGAAACCAAGGGGCGCTACGTCCGCTTGCACGCCCTGTCCGAATACGGTGGCGGAGGGTTCGCCACGGCGTCGGAGCTGGGAGTCATCGGCGAGTAATCGGCTCCCCCCATGCCCTCCCGACGCACCTTCCTGAACCGCCTTGGCCTTGGCCTCGCCGGCGGCCTGCTCGAGCTTGCTGAGGGCGCGGAACCCGACGTCGCCCTGATTGCCGGCATCGAGAAGACCACCCTGCTAAGGGGTCGCGATGGCAGCGGTCCAACCTGGTTCCATCCCCGCGGCTGCATGGTTCCGGGGCCCGATGGCCCCACCGCCCTCATGACCCTGCAAGTCATCGGCGGTTCGGACTATTTCGGCCCGGTGCACTGGATGACCTCGCGGGATTTGGGCCGGACTTGGTCAGCGCCTCAGCCGGTCCCGCCCTTGGGCCGGGTGAAGCAAGCCGACGGTGCCGAGGAAGGCGTTTGCGACGTGGTCCCGGAGTGGCATGCCCGAACCAGGTCCGTTCTGGCGCTGGGTCACAACGTCTTCTATTCCGGCCCGAAGTTCTCCGCCAATCAACCGCCACGCTGGCCCATCTACGCGGTCTGGCGGGACGGACGATGGGGTCCTCGCCGCAGGCTGGAGTGGCATGATTCACGGGGTGCCTACATCTACTCGAACAACTGCGGCCAACGGGTCGTGCTGCCGAACGGCGACATCCTCCTGGCCCTTTCGTTCGGTTCGACGAAAGGCCAATCGCGTTCCGTTGCCGGCGCAATCTGCTCCTTCGACGGCGAGACCCTGGCAGTCAAAGAAGTGGGCCAACCCATTGCCCACGATCAGGGCCGGGGCCTGTTGGAACCGTCCGTCACGCGCTTCCAGGACCGTTTCCTCCTCACGATCCGCGCGGAGGACGATCGCGGCTACGTATGCACCAGCCGCGACGGCCTGAACTGGATGCCCAAGCAACCTTGGACCTGGGACGACGGGGAGCCGTTGACAATGTCGACCACCCAACAGCATTGGCTCACCCATTCCGACGGACTCTTCCTCGTCTATACCCGCCGCGACTCCAGCAACGTCAACGTCATCCGCTGGCGTTCCCCGCTATGGGTGGCGCAAGTCGATCCGAACACCCTCCGACTCCGCCGCGACACCGAGCGCGTGGTGCTGCCCTTGGTGGGGGACGGCGTGAACGATCCGAACCGCGTCGCCCTCATGGGCAACTTCCACGTCACTCCCGCCAGCCCCGAAGAGTCGTGGGTCACCGTGGGCGAATGGCAGCCCCGGAACGACATCCACGGCGATCTCCTCCTGGCCCGCATCCGGTGGAGCCGGCCCAATATCCTGGCGAATCCAGTGCCCAACTGAAAGGTCTTCGCGGCAAGACGACCCGATTGGGGAGCGTAAGCTTCGCCGGCGGACTCACCGGCCGTGACGGACACCTGACCGATTCTCCCCGGAGTTGGTGCGTTGGCGCGGAAACGAGCCTTGCGGCCCTGCCAGACTTGCGGCATAAGCCCGGCATGCAACATCAAACCCGCCTCATCCGGTCCGAAGAAGGACAGGCGGTGAGTTGACGATCCCTCCCCAAGTACCATTCTCGGGGGAGAACGCTTGAAGAACAGACGACATCCACCGAAGTCCCGCGCCTATGTATCTCAAAGAGGCTGCAATCCTAAACCTGCGCGTGTTTGCCGGGGCAGAGGCCACCTTCCAGTATCCGAATCGCACCTGCGCATCAGGCGAGCGGAAACCGGATTACCCCAACCTCAACCTCATCCTCGGCAACAACGGTGCGGGGAAATCCACACTGCTCAAAGCAATCGCCCTCGCCTGCCTCGGCCCGCTGGTGGAGAAGTTCTCTCCCTACCTGCTGGTGCGCCGCTCGCGTACGGCGAAGAAATCCGGGAAAGCAGTTCAAGATGCGGTTGACATCTTCCCCGATGATCGAGCCATTGTCCGGACGCTCTTCCAATGCACGTGGCAGGATCTTGGAGGGAAGAAACCCTCCATCAGGACCGAGGACTTACAGTGGTCTTTCAACATCAACCGCACCGGAGACGAGGAGTCCATCGAAGTGCTCGATTCGCCGAAGGGCGACATAACGGAGGCAACCCGCACGCTGTGGGCACCGATCCACCAGCATTCCTCTCCCGCCTTCCTTGCCGTGGGCTATGGCGCGACGCGGCGGGTGGACACCGATCCAAATGCGCCGACTCCGACGCAACGGCTGCGCACGCTGCCTTTGCGCCATCAACGCATCCAAAGCCTGTTCACGGAGGGATACACGTTGGTGCCGCTGGGTAACTGGCTGCCCCAACTGGAGGCACGGAATCCGGGGCGCTTCAAACAGGTGCTTCACCGCATCAATGAAGTCCTGCCGGGCGATATTGAGTTCACGGCGCGCCTGGACAGCACCGGCGAGTATTTGTTCTGCCAGCAGGGCGCCCTCGTTCCCTTCGCGGCTCACCATCCGGTTCTTCCGGCTGAACCGCGCCGCGCCGGGGGGAACCACGGAGGTGGAAGAGGGTCGGGAGAATCTCTATCGAGCCCGGGCCGAAGCCATCAGCAGTCTCGCCGATTGCCTCGATGCCATTGAGACCTCCACCAACCAGAAAGTGCTGGAGGCTCGCAGGAAGAAGGTCCAGCGCCTGACTTCGGATTCGAGTCCGCACGCCAACTGCTGCCAATCCTTCCTGCGCCTCTGGGCCGAACCGGCCACCCGCACCCAAGCCGTCAGCCACTGGATGGATGCGGAGACCTACCTCCAGTCGCAGAATCCCTGAAATCCAGGAAGCCTGCGAACGGTTCGCAAATCGCATTGCGGCTGAAGTTCGCCGGTGCCAGACTCGCGCCCATACGCCAGTCCATGCAGCCGGAACAACCGACCGGATGAACGATCAGCCGACCACGCAACTGCTTCCAATCGAGCGCGTCAGAAGCCTCATTCACCTGGCGCGTGGGGAGAAAGTGCTCTTGGACAGCGATTCGGCAATGCTCTACGGCGTGACCACGGGCGCACTCAACCGGGCGGTCAAACGCAACGTCACCCGTTTCCCTCCTGACTTCATGTTTCAACTCACCGCCGGGGAGGCGGGCATCTTGAAATGCCAAATTGGCATTTCAAGTTCAGACCACGGCGGCCGACGTCGCTCGCTGCCCTACGCCTTTACCGAACAGGGCGTGGCCATGCTTTCGAGCGTCCTCCGGAGCGAGCGCGCCGTGCAGGTCAACGTGGCCATCATGCGCGCCTTCGTAAGCCTGCGTCGGCTGCTGACCGGCAACGAAGCGCTGGCGCGGAAGCTGGACGAACTGGAGCGCCGACTCGAAGGCCAGGACCAAGCCATCCGGTCCCTTTTCGAGGCGATCCGGGAACTCGCAGCCCCGTCTCCCGAACGGAAAGGCGAGATCGGCTTCCACGTGAGAGAGGAGACTATCCCCTACAGAACCCCAAGGAAATGACCAGCCCCAGCGAATTCCAATACGGCGTCTCTCTGAGTCACAGCGCGAAGGACAAGGCGGTGGTGCGGCCGCTGGCGGAGCAGTTGCTGAAGGACGGGCTGAAGGGGTGGTTCGATGAATGGGTGCTCCAGCCGGGCGACAGCATCCCGGCAAAGATCGAGGAAGGACCTCTGCCTTTCGGATTTCGGCCTTCGGATTTCGGATTTCCCCCGCTCTGCATGTCGGCGAATGCGTTCGGGTCGGACTGGGCGCAATTGGAGGCCGGCACGTTCCGCATGCAGGGGTATCACGCCCTTCGCGACGGCACTCTGCCGGATGAAAAGGAGTTGGCCACTAGTGAGCAGACATGCAACAGAAATCAATCAGCAAACGTCCGCCATCTTCCTCATTTCATTTCCAACGACACCAAAACCAGATCCGCGTGAACACATGAGAACCTACAGAAAGAACAAAGACTTCGCCGTTCAAGCGTATGCCGGGACGACCGGCATTCTGCTGGCGATGAACGTCAGCAACCGGCGGCGCAAAGACCTGCTTGGATTCGCGCTTGAGCGCCGCGCCGGCGGCGCTGCCGGCAAGTATGAATTCCAATGGTCCAGCCTGCACTTTCCGGGGAAGGAGCACACGAACAAGAAGTTCAACGCCACACCGAGCGACAAAGCGCCTTTTCAGAAGTTTCGCTGGGGCATCTACAACGTCGAGCCGGGTAATGCCTATGATTTTCGCGTCTATCCCGTCTATGGCACGCCCGACACCCCGGATCTCGATGACCCGCTGGAACTGAACCTGAGCACTCACAGTGCGTCAGTGGGCGATCATTCCGTCATCTTCAATCGCGCCGTCGCGGCCAGCCAGGCTTTTGAGCGCAAGTTTCCCGAGGTCGAGAAACTGCTCAAGAAACACAAGAAACTGCCCATCGAAAAGTGGCCGGCCGAAGCCGCCGCCTGGCTCACGCGTGGGGTGCTCGATCAAATTCTCGGCATTATCGAGAAGGCAACGGACAAGAACTGGGCACTCGATATCGCGATCTACGAATATGAATTGCAGGCAATCGTCCAGGCCGTCAACGAGGCACATGCGCGTGGGGTCACGCTGCGGATCATCTACGAAGCCGCGCCGGGTGAAAAACAGACTGCGCAGAATGAGGCGAGCTTGAGAAAGATCCCGAAGGCCGCCAAACGCGCCCGCGTTCCCCTAGCCATCTTCCACGACAAATTCATCGTTCTCAGCAAGGTCGAGGGCGGCAAGCGAAAGCCGCAGGAGGTGCTGTGCGGTTCGACGAATTTCACCGAGAACGGCGTCTATCGCCAGGCCAATGTGGTGCATGTCATCCGTCGCGAAGATGCCGCAACACAATATGCCGGGATGTTCGAGGAGCTATGGACCACGGCGGACGATGGCGCAGCCACGCGCAAGTGGGTGGATAGGAACAATCCGGTCGAGGCTGGTCGCGGCGTGAATATCGGATTCAGCCCTCGGTCGGGCATCCCCGACCTTCAATTGTTTGAGAAACTGATCAAGGGCGCCAAACGCGACATTCTCTTCAGCACCGCCTTCGATCTCTACGACACCATTGACGACGCGCTGCTGGGCGATCCAGGCGACCCCATCCTTCGTTACGGGCTGCAAAACTCGAGGAGCCGTATCACGGGCTTTCACGCTGACCGCGATGCGGATTTCGTCGTAAAGGCGCTGCTGCCCAAGGGCCTTGAAGGCTGGCAGGCGGAGAGCACCAAGGGCCAGGTCGGCAGCCTGCTGGTGCATACAAAGGTTGTGATCGTCGATTTCACCGGGAAAAAACCCACCGTCATCAGCGGCTCGCACAATCTGTCTCGCAACGCCTCCTATTCGAACGACGAAAACTATCTGATCATCCGCGGCGATACCGACCTCGCCGACTGCTACGGGTGCGAAGTGCTCCGCTTTTACGACCATTACCGCTTCCGTTACTATGCGTCGCATGACAAAACAAAGAAGCCGCCGATGCTCGAACCGAATTCGAGTTGGACCGACCCTTACTTCAAGAATGGCACACTGAAGAGGCTGGATCGCGAGCGATTCTGTGCGCTCTGATCGGAAACGGACATCCTCGAATGGCTTTCTTGATTTAGGATCGTGCCATGCCTGACCATTTCCAGTACGACGTTTTCCTGAGCCACAGTGAGAAGGACAAGGCGATGGTGCGGCCGCTGGCGGAGCGGTTGCGGGCGGACGGGTTACAGGTGTGGTTTGATGAGTGGGTGCTGCAGCCCGGCGACGACATCCCGGGCAAGATCGCGGAAGGGCTGGAGCACTCGCGCGTGCAGGTGCTCTGCATGTCGGCCAATGGGTCAGGATCGGACGGGGCGCAGCTGGAGGCCGGCACGTTCGGGAGGGGCAACCTGCCCTTTCGCGACCCGCTGAACCCGGAGCGCCGCGTCATTCTCCTGCGGCTCGACGACGCCCCCATCAAAGGCTCCCTGGCCGCGCAGGCCTGCTTGGACTGGGGTCCGACAGAGCGCGACACCACGTATGCCAAGCTGCTCGTGAAGTGCCGTCGTCACCGCACCTGCGACATCGTGATGAAAGGGGGAATCACCAGTGGAGTCGTGTATCCGCTGGCAATTGTCCGATTGTCCCGGCGGTTCGTGTTCAAGAACATAGGCGGCACCTCGGCCGGAGCCATCGCGGCGGCGGCGGCGGCGGCGGCCGAGTTTCGTCGCCAGGAGCAAGCGGATCTTGCCGGGTTCCAGAAACTGAAGCAGTTACCGTCCTTGTTGATCCAGCAACCAGGAACTTCCAAACGCACGCGGCTGTTTAACCTCTTCCAACCCTCCGAAAACACCCGCCGGATCTTCGATGTCCTGACCTCCGGCATGGGGGGGCAAGGCATCGCAAACGCGATTGGGAGCGCCATGCGCCAATATGCCCCCTGGGCGCTGGCCGGTGCGTTGCCAGGCGGGCTCCTTGGCATTCTCAGCCACCTCTACGGATCGGGAGTCGTCAGTACCCTTTGGATGGCTGTGAGCCTGGCGCTTGCGCTGGCCGGCGCCGTTGTGAGTGCCGGGGCGGCGTTTCTCACCGACGTGATCCACGAAGTCCCCAAGCATGGCTTCGGCCTATGTTCCGGGATGTCGCCGGTGAAATACTCCGGAGCGGACGACGCCCCGGCAGCGGCATTGGCCGTGTGGCTGACCGGTTACTTGAATGAGACCGCGGGGTTGCCGCCGGACGGCGACCCCCTCACCTTTGGCCAGTTGTGGCGGGCCGATGGTGGCAACCACGGGCAGGACGATCGTTCCATCAATCTCGAAATGATGACGACCAATCTCACCCATCGGCGCCCGTTCCGCCTGCCTTTCCGGGATGACGAGGACCTGCGGGAGAATGCCCAGTTCTACTTTCGTGAGGAGGAGTTCAAGCAGTATTTCCCCGGGCACGTGGTCCGGTGGATGGTCAACCACCCACGCCCCCCCGGGGATGACGCCCGGTCGCCGGCGCTTCTGCAGCGTTTGAAGGCGGCGGGCTACTTGCCGATGCCTGCACCGGAGGACTTGCCGGTGGTGGTCGCCACCCGGATGAGCCTGAGCTTTCCGTTTCTGCTGTGCGCCGTGCCGCTCCATGCCATCGACTGGAGCCGGGTGGGAAATAATCCGGAGGCACGGAATCAGGTACTTCCGGAACGCTGCTGGTTTTCCGACGGGGGAATGTGCAGCAACTTCCCGCTGCACTTCTTCGATGCCGCACTGCCACGTCGTCCGACCTTCAGCATCGACCTTTCCGAGAAGCCTGCGGACACCCCGGAGGCCGACCTGCATCCCGAC
This sequence comes from Verrucomicrobiales bacterium, assembly GCA_024233215.1. Classification (GTDB taxonomy): domain Bacteria; phylum Verrucomicrobiota; class Verrucomicrobiia; order Limisphaerales; family J093; genus J093. The sequence goes on from JACKPW010000001.1 coordinate 754,603, forward strand.
ATGCCGAAATCCAACGGCGCCAACCTCTCCGAACGTTGGAACCGTTTCGACACCGAATCGCCGAGGGCTCCCGCCGAACCGCCCGTGGAGAGGGCCGATCTGCGAAAGCTGCTCGGCTTCATCTGGGCAATGATCGGGACCATGCAGAACTGGACCGACACCACCCAGGGACGCCTGCCGGGCTATCGCGACCGCATTGTGAGTGTTCCCCTCAAGCCCGACGAGGGAGGACTGAATCTGGACATGCCACAGCCCCTGATCACTGCGCTGTCCCAACGCGGCGAGGAAGCGGCAAAGCTGCTTGAAGAGCATTTCGACGTGCCGCCAACGGAGCCGACCATGACGTGGGACAACCACCGGTGGATCCGTCTCCGTGCGGTGCTTGCGGCGCTTGAGAAAACCCTCGGCCAGATGATTGCCGCCCTGGATCACCCGGAGAGTGGCGACCTGTGCTACGAAGACTGGGTCACGCAGATCGAGGAAGGTCAGATGGCGGCTCCGAGCTATCCCATGAAGAAGCCGCAACTGGATGCCGCCCGTCGGACGCTGGCTCAACTGCGGGAGATCCAAGCGCTCTGGAGCACTGCCAATGCGGCCGAGGGTTCGCCTCGTCCCCGTCCCGTGCTTCGTCCCCGACCGCAAGTCTGACCCAGTTCCTCCAATGGGTGACCCCTCTGACAGCCGGATTTTCGTCGCCCCGGCTCCTGGAACGACTACTCTCCGAACCGTGAAAGGTCGACGGTTGCTTCCACTCACCGCCGCGTGCGTCCTGGCCGGGGTCTCATCCGCACTGATGGGACAACCCGCCCCCCCCTCGTTTGCCGGCCCGCACCCTGCCCCGGCACGCCACGAGTTTGCGATGGGCCGCCTGCAACGTCTGGACGAGCTGCCGCGCGGACGGTTCCGCTCGCGCCTCGAAGCGCTGCCGCCATCGGCCCGGGAGCATGCCTTGGGCTGGCTCCGCAGCTTCCATTTCACGGAACAGGACCTGCCTTCCCTGCGCGCGGATTCCACCGGCGCGATCTTCTATGAATGCCCGATGCTACCCGGCACGGCAGCGGTCCCATCTCCCCAACCCGCCTCCGCGGCAGGGATCGCCCTGCCCGTCGACCCCTTCCCCGCCAGTCTGGTTTTCCACAGCCGGCCCGGGGCGCCCAACGTGCTGTTCCTCAACTTCGCGGGCGAGACGATCTCCGGCACCCTGTGGAACACGGACGTCGGTCGCACGGAGATTCCGGCCCGACCCTTCAGCATCGATTCGACGTACACGGCGTTCAGCAGCACGGAGCAGGCCGTCATCAAAAGGGTCTGGGAACGCGTCGCGGAGGACTACTCACCGTTCAACATCGACGTCACGACCGAACGCCCCGCGGTGTTCACCACGCGGACCGCGATGGCGCTCATCACCCGCACCACCGACGCCAACGGGGCCACCAACCCGTCCGCCACCGGTGGCGGGGTGGCGTACGTGAACGTGTTCGGCTCCACCTCCTACGCGAAGTATCGGCCGGCCTGGATCTACCACGACAACCTGGGCGGCAACGAGGCCTACATTGGCGAGGCGGTGTCGCACGAGGTGGGACACAACCTTGGGCTGAGCCACGACGGCAAGACCGACGGCACCGAGTACTACGGCGGACACGGCACAGGTGACATTTCCTGGGGCACCCTCATGGGCACCTGCTACAACCGCAACGTCAGCCAGTGGAGCAAGGGCGAGTACTACCTGGCGAATAACAGCCAGGACGACCTCGCCATCATCGCGGCGAAACTCACCTACCGCATCGACGACCACGGCGGCACGGCGGCCACCGCCACGCCGTTGGTGGTGACGGGCGGAACCGAGGTTGTGGCCACCACGCCGGAGACCGACCCCACCAACGCCAACCCGGCCAACAAAGGCGTTCTGGAAAGAAACACGGACGTCGACGTCCTTTCGTTTATCACGGGCGACGGCGGCGTGCGCCTGATGGCGAACCCCTGGATCATGCCCACCGGATCCCGGGGCGGAAACCTCGACATCCTGCTCGAATTGCATGACAACACCGGGGCCCTGCTCGTGACCAGCAACCCGACGGTACAGACCGTCGCCGCCATCGCCACCAACCTCACCGAGGGCCGCTACTACCTCCACGTGCGGAACTCCGCCGCGGGCGATCCCTTCAGCTCAACCCCCAGCGGCTACACGAGCTACGGCAGTCTCGGCCAGTACTTCATCACCGGCTATGTCGCCGAGAGCAGTGGCTACATCGTTCCCCCGCTGGCGGAATTGCTGGTCTCGGACCTGACGACATCCGGCATGGCAACCCACGATTTCCAGGTGAACTACTCCGACGACGCGGCCGTGGCGGTGGCCACCCTCGGGTCGGAGGACATCCGGGTGACCGGGCCCAACGGCTACGATCGACTGGCCCAACTGCTCACGATCAGCGATTCCTCGGATGGTACGCCCCGGACGGCGACCTATGCCGTCACGCCGCCGGACGGGGACGTCTGGTCGGCGGCGGACAACGGCACCTACCAGGTCTGGCTGGAACCGGACGAGGTCGGTGACGTCGAGGGAGCCTTTGTGGCGGCCGGTCGACTGGGTGAGTTTCAGGTGGCCATTCCACGGACCGTCTATGCGGCGAACATGGATGTGGACCCGGGTTGGACGCTGGAATCGGGCTGGGAATACGGTCAACCCGCCTATGGCAGCGGCGGCCCCACGAGCGGCTTTACCGGCACCGCGATCCTCGCGTCCAACCTGGCCGGCGATTACGCCAATGATCTGCCGGCGACCTACGCCACCACGCCCCCGATCAACACGACCGGCAGTTCCTATCTCACCCTGCGCTTCCAGCGCTGGCTGCGCACCCGCCGCAGCGACACCGCCAGCATCCAGGTTTCCGCCGACGGCACGACCTGGCTGACACTCTGGTCCTCGTCCCTGGGGAGTTCCGACACCTCCTGGCGGGAGGTGCAGTATTCCCTGCCTGCAGCGGTCGTCGGCAGCCCCACCGTGCAACTCCGCTGGGGACTGGCGACCAGCCACACCCAGACCGACATCGGTTGGAACCTGGATGATGTGGAGGTGCTGGGGGATGGGACCGTGGACACCACACCACCGGCGGCCGCGCTGAGCGTGGCGGGCATCACCTCGGGAGGTTCTCCCAGCCACGCCTGCAGCGTCACCTACACCGACGACACGGCCGTGCTCCTGGCCAGCCTGGATTCCACGGATCTGGCGGTCTCGGGCCCGAATGGCTATGTCGCCAGCGTCGAGTTCATTGGCGCTGATCTTCCCACCGACGGCTCCCCCATCACAGCCACCTACTCGATCCCGGCGCCGGGAGGCACCTGGGATGCGGCGGACAACGGCGCCTACACCCTCACGCTGCAGGCGGATGCCGTCCAGGACACCGTACACAACGGCACTCCCGAAACGGTGCTGGGCAGCTTCGAGGTGACGATCCCGGTAACCCTGGTGGAAGTGACGCTGGCCCCGAACAATCCCGCCTGGGGCAGTGTCAGCCCGGCGAGCGGATCCTATCCCGACGGCACGGTCCTGAAGTTGCTTGCGATCCCGGAAACCTACTTCGAGTTCCAGGAATGGCTGGGCGACGCCTCCGGCAACACCAATCCGCTCGCGCTCGAACTCGCGGGGAACACCCTCGTGGTTGCGGTGTTTGCCGAGATGCTCACCACGAACCACCCCACCCCACATTGGTGGCTGGCGGAACAGGGGCACACCACCGACTTCGAGTCCGCCGTGGACGTGATGGGCTCGAACGGACTGCCGCTGTGGGAATCCTACATCGCCGGGCTCGATCCGTCGGATCCAGCCAGCACGCTTCGGTTGACCGGGGAGGTTTCCCCGGACGGTACGGCATATGTGCTGAGTTGGGAGCCGTCCGCCGACCGGGTCTACACCGTCCTTTCCAGCACGAGTGCGGCGGGAGGATTCGCTCCGCTGCCCGGCGCCTCCGATCTGCCGGCGAACGTGACGAGCTTCACCGACAGCCTGCCGCCCGATGGTGTCGATCGTTTCTACCGCCTCCAAGTCCGCCTCCCCTGACCCCCTCCCGCCATGAACCGCACCCCGCCAATGGAGGGCCGAGTTACACGAGGCCCTGACTTGATTCCAGGGACTCGTGGAACTCGTCCCTCCGAGGAGGGTTCCTGATCCCATTGCATGCGCAATCGCGAAAGGAAGCCTGCCATGAACCACGGTTCTTTCCGCCGATCTCCCCGGACCTTGCTCATCGGTCTGTTCGCCACCGGTCTCTTTGTTCTCGCCGCCCAGGCCGCCGCGCCGAACATTGTCCTCATCCTGGCCGACGACCTGGGATGGTCCGACCTTGGCTGTTACGGGGCGGACCTCCACGAGACGCCGCACATCGACCAGTTGGCGCGCGAAGGTGTCCGGTTCACCCAGGCCTACGCGATGTCCGTCTGTTCCCCTTCCCGCGCCTCCCTGCTCACCGGCAAACACGCCGCGCGAGTTCACATCACCATCTGGTCGGAGGGTTCCCGCGAAGGCCCGACGGACCGCCCCCTGTTCCAGGCGGATTCGCTTCACGACCTGCCGCACACCGAGACCACCCTCGCGAGCCGGCTCCACGACGCCGGTTACCTCACCGCCCTCGTCGGCAAATGGCATCTCGGCGACGCCGATCATTTCCCTGAGACTCACGGTTTCGATGTCAACATTGGCGGAACGCATTGGGGCGCGCCACAGACCTACTGGTGGCCCTACCGCGGACGGGGCAGATTCGGCAACGAGTTCCGCTACGTCCCGCATCTCGAGTTCGGCCATCCGGGCGAATACCTGACCGACCGCCTGACCAACGAGGCACTCCGCATCATCGATCAGGCAGGCGACCAACCCTTCTTCCTCTACCTCGCCCACCACGCCCCGCACACCCCCATCGAGGCGAAGGCCGCCGACGTGGACCATTTCGAGGCAAAACTCAAACCCGGCCTGCACCATCGGAACGCCGTCTACGCCGCCATGGTCCGCAGCCTCGACGAAAGTGTCGGTCGCGTGATGGAACGACTGGACGAACGCGGCCTGAGCCGGAACACGATTGTCATCTTCGCCAGCGACAACGGCGGTTACATCGGCACCGACCGCAAATCCGGACAGAGCGTGCCGGTCACCGACAACGCCCCGCTCCGTTCGGGCAAAGGCTCGCTCTACGAGGGCGGTATCCGCGTGCCGTTGATCGTCCGGTGGCCGGACGTCACGCCGCGCGAGGCCGTGTGCCGGGAACCCGTCGTGCTCATGGACCTGTTCCACACCCTCGGCCGACTCACCCAGACAAGCCCTTCCCCCACGCTCCCGAGGGATGGGCTCGACCTGCTCTCCCTGTTGCGGAAACCGTCGGGGACACTCGACCGCGACGCGTTGTTCTTCCACTACCCCCACTACTACCCGACCACCACCCCGGTGGGCGCTGTGCGCGCCCGGGATTGGAAGTTGCTGGAGTACTTCGAGGACAACCGGATCGAACTCTACAACCTGGCCACGGACCCGGGGGAACAGACGGACCTCGCCGGGCAGGAACCCGACAAGGTGGAGGAACTGCGGCAACGCCTGCACGACTGGAGAACCTCCGTGCAGGCCGCCATGCCAAAGCCGAATCCCGGATTCCACAAGTCTCCAGCCTCCCCGTAGCGGCGAATTGGCATCCGCCGGGGGGGGCAACCCGGCCAGCCGCATGGGTTTTCGGCGATTATTTGGCGCTTTCCGGGGAGGGGACGGATGGCTACCTTCCACTCCAATCCATGAGCGAAGGTACGGATATCAGTTCAGCAACCCAACCTCCGTCCGGGCAGGCCGGATCTCCGCAGCGTTTCCACCGCCCGTGTGCCCGCCACGCAGAAGACTCCGCTCTCGGTCCGGAGCAGGCACCGGACCGGCATACCCAGACACAACCCACGCCTACGACCGGCGGCATCCGAGGCCTTCTCCGGGCAGCGACCGTCCTCCTGGCAGCAGTCGCTCTGACGAACAATGGCGCAGCGAAAGCCGCCCCGCTCCGCGAGGCGCTGGATTTCCCGGTGCTCTTCACCAAACGCGGCAACTACCAGGGAATTCACATCTACGACACGTGTTACCAGTGGCATCCGGGGGGAGGCATTTACGTCCTGGAGAACCCATCGAGTCCGCCGGAGAAACACCGGGTTCGGACGGTCATCGATGAGAACAGCGGGAACTCGCTGGGTCGGGGGATGTACTTCGATCCGGACCTTTCCTTCGACGGGCAGACGTTGCTCTTCTGTTTCAAGGGCGAACCCGAGGGAAGTTCCTGCATCTACGAGATCCGAATTGACGGGACCGGATTGCGACAGATCACCAATCCGCGGGCCGACTACCTGCCCTGCGAGGACGGTGGCGAGGCCCGCTCCGTGTACCACGGCCGCAACGGGTCCCTGGGGGCGGCCCAGGACCTCACCCCAGCGTATCTGCCGGACGGACGGATCGTGTTCACCACCATGCGACACAACGGTCTGGTGCCATGCAACAACACCGGCGTGGCCATTCTGCACGTGATGAACGCTGACGGCAGCGACATCCACCCCATTTCCGTCAACAGCGAAACCGAGTTTGACCCCAGCATCATGAGGGATGGTCGGATCCTCTACGGCCGATGGGAATACGTCGACAAAACCGCGTTGACCATCCAGAGCCTCTGGACCGTGTATCCGAGCGGCACCATGGAAACGGCGCTGTACGCGAACAACATGGTGTTCCCTGAGGCGGTTCTGGATTCCCGCCAGGTGTTTTCCGATCCCGACTACGTGGTCAGCACGTTTTCCAAGCACAACAGCACCCCGCGCGGCGCCATTGCCCTGATCGACACGCGGATCGGCAAGAACGATCCCGGCGCCGTGTTCAACTTCTCCGACCCCGCCCATCCGCTGCGCGACACGGGTGAGGCCTGCGAACCGTACCCGCTGGGCAAGGACTTCATCCTTTTCAGTGACCAGCATGAAGGAAGGAACGCGCTGTTCCTGATCCGACGAAACGAGGACGACTCCCTCACGCGCGAACTGCTCTTCAGCGATCCGACGATTGACTGTCATTCGCCCATTCCGATCCGGGTGCAACAACTCGCGGCCGTCCGTCCGGCCCAGGGCGACCGCACCCAGGACCACGGCTATTTCCTGCTGGAGGACGTGTATCAGGGGATGCCCAACGTGCCACGCGGCACAGTCAAGAAACTCCGGGTGGTGGAGGAGACGTCCCGGGTCAGTCCCACCCCCGGCTCCGGACCCTTCAACCAGACCTTCACCATCTCCGCCGCCCTGGCCTGGACCGCCAAAAACTATCTCGGGGAAGTCTCCATTGAACCCGATGGCAGCGCGTACTTCGAGGCGCCGGCGGGAAAGATGCTGTTCTTCCAGGCCCTGGACGCCGAGGGACGATGCGTGCGGAGCATGCGCACCTTCATCCAGGCGGCGCCCGGCACCACCCGGGGCTGCATCGGCTGCCACGAGAACAAGCAGGAGGCGTTCCAAGGCAAGGGCCTGGCCATCGCCCAGACGAAACCGCCCCAACAGATCCGCGACGAATCCTGGGGCTCCGGGGTCCTGGACTACCCCACCATGATCCAGCCCATCCTGGACCGCCACTGCGTGCGGTGCCACGGGGGAGAGGATGGATTCGCAGCCGGGCTCGACCTGACCGGTGGGTGGACGGAGTACTTCAGCAACAGCTACGAGAACCTCGTCTCGCGGCGGGAACTCCAGTACGAGGCCACCTTGATCGCCGGGGTCTGTTCCATGAACGGGACGGCCTACTACTCGGCACCCCTCTTCCCCGCGTATGCCATCGGATCCCCTGCCGCTCCCCTGGCCAGGGTGGTGGTTGAGGGCGACCTGGGACACCGGGAACGCTTCCGCATGACGCGTCGCGAACGGGACCTCATACTGGCTTGGATCGACGGAAATGGGCCGTATCACGGCACCTGGAACTACACGCCAAGGGGATTCCAACTCGCGGAATGGCAGGAAACCAGGAAGCAGCTAAGTGCGGCAATGACGGACGCGGGTTGCGGGCAATGCCACGCCACCGAGGGACCGAACGCACGCTTCGAGCCGGACTGGTTCAACCTGGAACGTCCGGAGTTGAGCCGGATTCTCCGCGCCCCCCTGGCCAGGGATGCGGGTGGTCTGGGCGAAGCGTTGTGTCGGGACAGGAAAGTGGATTCGTTCCAGCGGCTCCGCATCTTCAGTACCGGGCAGTACGAACACGCGGTCAAACCCCTGGACAGCTTTCCCAAACAGCAATGGCGCCCATGGGACAAGGGCGAGCGCAGCGGCGAACCGGTCATTTCATTTGCGGGCGCCAGCGACGAGCACTACCGGAAGATGCTCGCCATCATCGCCCGCGGCCGGGACCAGGTCCTCGCCAATCCCCGTCTCGACATGCCCCGCGGCGAACTCTTCGCCATCGCCGGTCGGCATCGGAACATTTATCCGGTGCGCCTCCCCAAGCGGCTCCCGGAACTCACGGCGGAACAACTCCCGTCGGGCGAGGTGGCGGTGCGTTGGGGTCTGACCACCCACACCTGGGGGCTGTTCGCGGACGTCCACCGAAGCCGGGAACCCGATTTCGTGCCCGATCCGGAGAACCGGGTCGCCCGCACGGAACTGGGCGCCTTCATCGATCGGTCCGTGCTGCCTGCCGGAGACCTCCATTACGCAGTGATCTTCGACAACGAAAAGGAACGCACTGACCCGGTTCGAATTCGGGTAAGGGTCCAAGGCACCGCCATCGCCCACTCAGCGGCACCCAGGCGGTAGCCATGGGGAACGCGGCCGGCCCGGCTGCTCCAGTCGGCGGCTCGCCGAATGGCCCTGCGGCAATGTCTCGTCACCGGAGGGTGAGCCTCAGCCCCCTTTCGCGGTCGCGCATGCAACGGGACCTTGAACCCTCGTTGGAGGGACAAGCTCCGCGAGTCCCTGGAATCCATTCAGGGCCTCGTGTAACTCGGCCCTCCATTGGCGGTTGTTGCTTCATGGAAAGGGCAGGAGCGGGTTGCTTTGCCGCGCCGGCGTGTTGACAATGCCCCCCATGAACGCACGACCGCCGATCCTCGCGTTGCTCGGCCTCCTCGGGGCCCTGTTTGCCCCTACGAGCCTCGCCGCCACCATTCCCAGCCTGCTCACCCCGCAGGACATTGCCCAACTGCAATCCGTGACCTCCGCCGTCGCCTCGCCCGACGGCAGCCACGTTGCCTTCACCCGCATGGTCCCGCGCGACCTGGCCGAGGAGGAGGACGGAGGTACCTGGACGGAACTCTGGGTATACGATCCCGCCACCGCCACCGAACGGCCCTTCGTCACCGGCAAGGTCGGCGTGAGCAGCGTCGCGTGGACCCCGGACGGCCGTCAGATCGCCTTCCTGGCAAAACGCGGCGACGACGCATACCGTTCGCTCTACCTCATCCCGATCGATGGGGGCGAAGCACGTCGGGCAGTTTCGCTGAAATCGGACATCGCCGCCTACAGCCTGGCACCGGACGGAAAACGCGTGGCGGTGGTGGCGACCGACCCCGAACCGAAGTCCGTGAAGGAAGCGCGGAAGAAGGGCTTTTCCCAGGAGGTCTACGAAGAGGACTGGGCCTACGCCCGGCTCTGGGTGGTTTCACTGTTCAGCGACAATGCCGATGCCCGACCCCTCCCGATCGAAGGGGATGTTCACCAGGTCGTGTGGCGGCCCCGGAGCGAGCAAATCGCCATCAGCGTCACGCCCACGCCGGCGGTGGACGACACCTACGTCCGCCAACGGGTCCGGATCGTGGACGCTTCCAGCGGCGAAGTGATCACCCGCGTGGAAAACCCCGGCAAGCTCGGCCAGATCGCTTGGAGCGTCTACGGCTACCACCTCGCGATGATCGCGGCGGAGGACGAGCACGATCCTTCCGCCGGCCGCTTGATGCTGGTGAATGCCGAGACCGGCCAGTTCACCGACCTGATCCCCGGCTACGAGGGTGAGGTGGAGGCCGTTGCCTGGACCGGGGCGGACCGACTGGTCTTTCTGGCGAGCGAAGGGGTCCAGACCGTGGTCGAGGAAATCCGGTTGACCGGTCTGGAAGTGCAGCGCGAACAGGTGCTTGGCCCGCGCGGACCGGTGTTTCGTTCGCTGACCCTCGGCGGTCAGGGGACGGTGCTGGCGCTGACCGGAAGCACCCCGTGGCATCCGTCCGAACTGTTCACGCTGAGCACCGGAGGAGACAGCCTGCAGCGACGCACCGACAGCAATCCCTGGCTCGCGCACAAGCAAATGGCCACCCAGGAGGTGGTCACCTGGAAGGCGCGGGACGGATTGGAGTTGCAGGGTGTGCTGATCCACCGGTTGGAAGGCGGCAGCGAGGCCGGCCCGCTGATTCTCGCCGTGCATGGCGGCCCCGAATCGCATGTCCAAAACGGATGGTTGACCAGCTACAGCCTGCCGGGCCAGGTGGCCGCGGCCCGGGGCATGGCCGTCTTCTACCCCAACTACCGGGGCAGCACGGGACGGGGAGTCGCGTTCTCCAAACTCGGCCAGGGCGATCCGGCCGGGAAGGAGTTCGACGACCTCGTGGACGCCGTGGACTTCTTCATCGGCGCGGGGCTGGCGGATGCCAAAAGGATCGGGATCACCGGCGGATCGTATGGCGGGTATGCCACCGGTTGGTGCTCGACGCGTTATTCCGACCGGTTCGCCGCGGGCGTGATGTTCGTTGGCATCAGCGACAAGGTCTCGAAGGTGGGCACCACGGACATCCCGGATGAGGAGTATCTGGTGCACGCCCTTCACCGGCCCTGGGAGATGTGGGATTTCCTCCTGGAGCGCAGTCCCATCTACCATGCCGGCAAGAGCCGGACGCCGCTGTTGATCCTGCACGGGAAGGCGGATCCGCGCGTGAACCCCGGGCAGTCGATGGAACTCTATCGCCATCTGAAGCTGCGCAGTGAGGCACCGGTGCGGTTGGTGCTGTACCCGGGAGAGGGACACGGCAATCGCCGGGCCGCCTCGCGTTACGACTACAACCTCCGGATGCTCCGGTGGTTCGAGCAATACCTGAAGGGCGCGGGCGGCGGGGCACCGGCGTGGGAACTCGATTACGACTTGCAGGAAGGCGCGGAGAAATGAGGCGATAGCCCGGGTGTTTCACGCCGTCTTTCGTAGCGCAGATATCTGATCTGCTGTATCGCGGGTATCCGACCCGCAGACCGCGCGAAAGTCCGGACGCTCTGCCGAATGGAATTCGGTGATACGGCAGCTCAGATATCTGCACCAGCAGCAGTGTCGCGTTCATCCCGGATCAGGTGTGGAATGTCCGGGCTGGTTACCGGAAGCGGCGAACACCGAAAACCAGCCGCCTCGGCGAGGGATCTGACATGGGACTGGACCTGGTTGAGATCGTGATGGATGTGGAGGACGAGTTCCGGCTCGACCTCCCGGATGCCGAGTGTGAGCGGTGTGAAACCGTTGGACAGTTCGCGGACCTCGTACATTCCAGGCTGCGCCGGAGCCAGGAGGAAAGATGCCCGTCCCAACACGGGTTCTACATCGTGCGCAAGGCGCTGATGAAACATCTGGGCCTGGCCCGGGCGGAGGTCCGTCGGGACACCCGGCTCGAAGCGATCTTCCCCCGGAAGCGCCGCCGGGCGGCCTGGATGAAGGTGGCAACCGACCTCACCGAGAGCAGGAAGCCCCCGGACATCTTGGTGCGCCCCCGGTCTCTCAAGATCATCCTCAACCTGACGGTCGTTGCGACAGCGGTTGGCACAGGACTCGCCATCGGCCGGTGGGCGGGGATTGGCGCAGCACTGGTGCTTGCGATCCTGGCTGAGGTCCTGACGCGGGGCTGCCGGGTGGAGTTCCCGACGAAGCTCTCCACCGTTGGGGACTCGGTCCGCTTGGTAACCACCTTGGACTCCGGGATTTGGACCAAGGAACAGGTGCTGGGCAAGATCCAGGTCATCGCCGCGGACAATCTCGGGTTGAAGCCGGAGCAGATCACCCCGAACAGCCACTGGGTCAAGGATCTGGGCGCGGACTGAAACAGGCGGCGGTATCAACGGCTTGACAGGCAGGCATTCGGGAAGGACCTTCGCGACGTTCACCGCATCGACTGAGCCTGCGGTTCAGACGGTGCAGCACCCTTCTTGGGAAGGGCGCAACCGGCGGGCCCTGACGATCGAACTACCGTGTGCACGGTCTCAGGGCCCGTCGCTCCGTTCATGGACCGCGGGTTTCGTCTTGCCTGTCCCGCCCGCTGCCCTAACCTCCGGGGCTTGACTATGGACTACCGTATTTCAAAGAACGCCGCGGCTCTCTCGCCGTCACTGACCCTGGCAATTGACGCGAAGGCCAAGCAGATGAAGGCCGAAGGCATGGACGTCATCGGTTTTGGCGCGGGCGAGCCGGACTTCGACACCCCGCAGCACATCAAGGATGCCGCCATAAAGGCCCTGGCCGACGGGTTCACCAAGTACACCCCCAGCAGCGGCACCCTCGAGTTGCGCAAGGCGATTGCCGACAAGTTCCAGAAGGACAACGGACTGACCTACAAGCCCTCGCAGATCATCGTCTCCTGCGGCGGCAAGCACTCCTGCTTCAACACCATCATCGCAACCTGCCAGGAAGGCGACGAGGTCCTGATTCCCGCCCCCTACTGGGTGAGCTACCCGGAAATGGTCAAGCTGGCCGGCGCCACCCCGGTGGTGCTGCCCACCACCGACGCCACGGAGTTCAAGATCACCCCGGAACAACTGGCGGAGGCCATCACACCGAAGACGCGACTCTTGATCCTCAACTCGCCGAGCAACCCCACCGGCACCCTCTACACGGCCGACGAACTCAAGGCCATCGGCGATGTCTGCGTCGCGAAGGGCGTGCTCATGATGAGCGACGAGATCTACGAAAAGCTCGTCTACGACGGGGCCGAGCATGTGAGCGTGGCCAGTTTCTCAGAGGACCACTACAACCACACCATCGTGGTACACGGTCTCGCCAAGGCCTATTCCATGACCGGCTGGCGCCTCGGTTTCCTCGCCGCGCCCCAGCCGATCGCCAAGGCGATCGACGCCATTCAAAGCCACAGCACCAGCAACCCGACCTCCTTCGCCCAGAAAGGTGGTCTCGAGGCACTCACCGGGCCCCAGGATCACCTGCCGGTCTGGCTCGCAGAATACGACAAGCGTCGCACCTATGCCTGCCAGCGGCTGAACGCCATGCCGGGAATCAGTTGCGTCAATGCCAAGGGCGCCTTCTACCTGTTCCCGAACATCAGCCAGACCGGATTAAGTTCCACCGAGTTCTGCTCCCGCCTGCTGGAGGAGGAGAAGGTCGCCGCCGTGCCCGGGATCGCCTTCGGCGCCGACTACGGCATGCGCATCAGCTACGCGACCAGCATGGCCAACATCGCCAAGGGCCTGGACCGCATGGAACAGTTCGTCCGGAAACTGGCGAAGTAGTCACAGCAAGAATCGCTTCAAATGAACGACGGGCGTGGTCACAAGCCACGCCCGTTTCGCTTATCGCCCCCCCATCTCCCATCTTCTATACGCCATCGCCCATCCCCCATCTACTCTCCACCCACCTGCTTCCGGGCGGTGGTGGCGAAGAACCGCTGGTAAAGTACCGAAGCCAGGATGGCGACCACAGCGACCGCGAAGAAGGCGCCGATGCGGTAGGGGGCGGAGAGCACCATGAGGTCTCGGAGAAAAAGCTTGGCCAGCGTGATTCCGAGCAACCCCATGCCGGCGTAGCGCACCAGACGTTCCCGCTGCCACACGCCGACCGCCACAAGCGTGATCGCGAAGAGCGCCCAGGCGATGGAGAAGCTCATGTCCCGGCCGAAGCTGCCGGTGAGCTGCAGTTCGATCCGCGTTCCCGTGGAGAAATAGTCGGCGATCTCGAGATTCACCAGGGCGAAAGCGAGCACGGTGCCGGCGCCGAACAGGAAGGGGCGGACGTTCGTCCCCAGCACCTGCTGACGCGTGGGATCCAGCAACCGCCCCCCGGCGAACAGGGCCAGCGTGGCGAGGCCATAGGTGTAGAGCACCCAGTTGAAGACCGGCGTCCCGCTACGATCCGCATACTCCAGGGCCCACGGAGTCAGCAACCGCACCGTGACGACCAGCAGCAACGCCAGCCCCGTCCCCCGCAATCCCGGATGCGGCACCCGCCGGAACAGCCAGAGCAACGCCACGCCTTCCAGCGCCCAACCCAGGGTCAGCCACTGGCGCTCGAATTCGATCGGGAAGACCAGCGTAACAAAGAACAGCAGGGTCCCCCCGGCCCAGGCAAGCAAACCGGGACGCACCACCAGGTTTGCCGGGAACCACCGCAGCACAAACCACAACACCCCGGCAGCCGGCAGCGCGAACAATGCCGGCAGAAGCCCCGGGTGGGCCATGGGCCAGGCACGCCCCACCGTGTCATGCACCAGGAAGAAATGTCCCATCAACCCCAGCGCACCGGTGGCCCACGGAATCGTCCGGGTGTCGGCGGAACGCCAGGCCAGAAACGGCCAGCCCAGAAAGACGAGAGCGAACAGCACGTTCCAAAGAACCGGGGCCACCGCGGTCTCCGGGTGGAAACGCGCCCCATGCCACGCCGCCTCGACCAGCAGCACCCCACCCAGGGCGACCAGGTTCAGGCCGTCGTCCCGGATCCAGCGTGCCGCCGCGAGCATCACGAATGCCAACAGCAAGGCCACCGCGAACACCCGGTGCGGAGCGTCCAACGGCAATCTCAGGGTCACCAAGCCCAGGAGGATGAAGGGCAGAAAGCCGGACATCCAGGGCAGCGCGACCTCCGCCGGAGCCGGTTTGGACCCCGGCTCCCGATTGGTGCGCTGCCACCATTGCCCGACCAGACTTCCCCCGAGAAACAGCAACCCAAACAGCCCGATCAACAGGCCCGTCCCTCCCATGCCGGCAACGTCCCGTGGAATGGAGATCGCGTGCGAGGCCAGCGCGACGAAGGCCAGCACGATGGAGATCGCCATTGCCGGCAAGGACCCGGTCACCAGCGCCAGGAGAATGCCCAGGGCACTCACCAGGAACGCGGTGACCCAGACACCGCCGCTCAGCCCCAGATGCCGTGCCACAGGCAGCAGGAACAGCAGCAGCGTGAGGGCCGGAAAGAGGTTCGCCCACACCGCCGAGCGGGGCTTCGGTTCCCGCATCGCGACCACCAGCGGCGCCACGCTGTGCAACACGCCAAACAGGAGGAACGCCGCCAGGGTCCAGCCCAGGTTCGCATCCGACAGGTGCATGCCGCTCCAACCGCCCAGCAGGGTGAAGGTCAACCCCCCGCCCGCCGCCACCAACCCGCGCAGGCCCGGTTGCTTCCACGCCATCGCCAGCCAGCAGACATCCCCCAGGAACACCAGGGTGAAGAACCACACCGGCCGGACCGCAACGAACGACTCCGTCACCACCCCAAGACCGAATCCGAAGGTGACAAGCGGCACCATCGCCGCCGCCCAGGTGATCAGCGGATGCGCGTGCTGCCCCCCCCCGCCCCGCCAGAACAGGAGCAGGAAGGGCAGGTTGAAGACCGCGACGATCGCCAGCAGGGTTGCGGCCTTCCCGGGAGCCATGAACGCCGCGAACCACGCCACCTGGGTCAGCACCGTGCCAATCGCCCCCAGCAACGCCAGGAAATGCCAGCCCTTGCGCCAGGTGATCGCGAGCAATCCCAGGTCCAGCAACAAGATGTAACCAAAGAGCGCCAGCGGCTGATCCACCCCCGTAGAAAGCATGGGCGGGGTCAGGAAACCTCCCACCAACCCCAGCACCGCCACCACCCGCGCATCCATTCGCACCGCCAGGGCAAACGCGGCCGCCGTCACCAGGGTCATGATCACAAAGGTCGTGGTCACTCCGGTGAAGTCGTAGAAGGAGTGACACGCGAAACTCGTCGCGTAGAGAATCACCACCCCGGTGGCACAGAGCGTCTGCGAGGTGACTTGATAGTCCCGCTTCCGGAGCACGACACCGCCCACCAACAAACCCAGGCCTCCGGCGAACCCGGCCGCCACTCGCAGGGCAGGCGAGATGAGGTTGTTGTCGAACGAGTATTTCACGAAGAAGGCCGCGGCGAGGAAAAGGGCAAAACCACCCAGCCAGGCAAACAGCTTCACCCCGAGGAACTGCTCCCAGTCGATCCGCGCCGGGACCGGGGCGGGCGTTTCCGGGGAAGGTGCAGGAGGCTTCGGCGGAATCGTCGGGAGGGACGGTGTTGGCGTCGGCACGCCAACTGGAAGGGCGGAGGTGGCCGGGCTCGCTGGCTTTGCCGCCGTCGCTGCCGGTTTGACGACCGGCGGGGCGGCCGGGGCCGGCGGCTGGCGCCGGTTCAGCAGTTCCCCGGGCAGCGTCTCGACGGTCTCACCCTGAGGCGTCCGGGTCACCTGCCCGGCCGTTCGGAGTCGCTCGATTTCCTGTTGCTGACGAAGCATCCGAAGGCGCAACTCCGCCACCTCGCGTCGGGTCGCCTCCACCATCCCGTGGAGCCACCACGTCACCCCCGCCAACACGATGAACAAGAACAGCGTTTCCATGGTCTTCAGGTTGTTGCGTCGCGCACCGGCAACCGCCACAGCGGCAGCCACCGGGGTCGGACTGGTGAGAGACTACACCCGCCGGCAACGAAACGGATAATCGAAAAACCCCGCGCCGACCATCGACCCGGGCAATGAGCCGATTCCCGTCAGGCCGGCCGGTCGGTGCAACGCCGAATTCAGCCTCGCGAACCGGCCCCGGCTGTGGCGAACTCTTCCCGCGTGCGCGACATGAAGACGATTCCATTCCGACCCGGACTGCTCGTAATGTTGTGGCTGTCGTTGGCATGTACCACTACTGGGGCGGGCCCCTCTTCTCTTCAGACACTCTTTCCGACTTCTTACCGCCGAACAACTCCATCATTGTGCCCAAGAGTAGTTTGTGATGTCTTGTCGTTAGTGAAGCACCTCCGGTTCTGGCTCGTTTTTTCGGCTGCTGTCCTGCTCGTCTATGGCATCTCGGCATACGCCTTCGTGCGAACGCATGCCCAAATTGGGCGGCTAAGCCCCGGTACCTTCACAACGGTGTATTTGGCGGTTCCAGATACCTGGACGAACCGGACTTTCGTGTTTGTGTTCACCCCGGCACTCTATGTCTTGACGGGAAGCATCGACGTTGTGTGGATATGAGCATGCCCCTGATAAATACGCATATGTATAGCCTTCAGAATCCAGGTCGCTGTGCCCGCCAGTTGCTGAGCCGATATGCAATGCTGCTGGCATTGGCAGCCGCCCTTCCATCAGGATCGACTCAGAGTAGCACTGCCTCCATCCCTACCCCTCTACCCGGGGTCCCATGGCCCGCCACCGATGCCCTCGGCCGGACGCTGCCGTTGGCCGACGAAGCCGGCCCGCCTCAGAAAGACCGTTTCGTCGGCATCTTCTATTTCCTCTGGCACAACAACACCGGCGGCCGCAGCCCGCATTGGGACGGGCCGTACGACATCGGAAAGATCCTGGAGGCTGATCCCGGCGCCTTGAGCAATCCCGCGTCGCCCTTCTGGGGTCCGGTCGGCATGTACCATTACTGGGGCAAGCCAATGTATGGCTACTACCTGAGCACCGATCCCTGGGTCCTGCGCCGTCATGCCCAGATTCTGGCCGATGCCGGCGTCGACACGCTGATCTTCGACACCACCAACGCGCTGACTTACCGCGAGGTCTACCTCAAGCTTTGCGAAGTGTTCGATGCCGTGCGTCGTGAGGACGGCCGCGTGCCGCAACTCTGCTTCATGGTGAACACCGAGGCGGGCAGGACCGCTCGGAAGATCTACGAGGAATTCTATCAACCGGGCCTTCATCGCGAGCTTTGGTTTCACTGGGAGGGCAAGCCCCTGATGATCTGCGATCCCGAGAAGGCCGATCCGAAACTGCGCGACTTCTTCACCCTGCGCCGGGCCCATTGGCCGTTTGTGATGGAGAACACGCAGCGGGCCTGGCATTGGGAGGCCGCCTACCCACAACCCTACGGTTACACTGACAATCCCTCCGTGCCGGAGCAGGTGAATGTGTCGGTCGCCCAAAACCTCCGCATGAGCGACGGCAAGGTCACCAACATGAGTTCCGGCGAGGCCCGGGGAAGGAACTTCCACGACCGGGCCCGGGACACTTCGCCCGGCGCCGTGAACCACGGCTACAATTTCGCCGAACAATGGCAGCGGGCATTCGAACTCGATCCTCCCTTCGTCATGATCACCGGTTGGAACGAGTGGATCGCCGGGCGCTGGGGCAAACCGGACGGCCCCCTGGTCTTTGTGGATCAATTCGACGAGGAGCACAGCCGGGACATCGAACCGGTCAACGGACTCCACAACGACAACTACCTCTGGCAGATGCTCGCGGGAATCCGTCGCTACAAAGGCACGGCTCCCCTGCCCTTCGCAAGCACCGCAAAGACCATCGATCTCGATGGCGGCTTTGAGCAATGGCAGGAGGTCCGACCGGTGTTCCGCGATCACCAGCACGAAACCGATCCCCGCGACTTCGACGGCGCAGGCGGAACGCATTACCGAAATGACACCGGCCGCAACGACATCGTGGCCTGCCGGGTGGCGCGCGACAAACGCAGCGTCTACTTCCAGGTCGAAACCCGCGAACCGTTGTCGCTTCCGAGCGATCCGAACTGGATGTGGCTGTTGATCGACGCCGATCAGGACGTGACCACCGGCTGGGAAGGCTACGAGTTCATCGTGAACCGCCAACCCCCCTCCGCCACCCAGACCACCCTGGAACGTCACGTTCGCGACTGGGAGTGGGAACCGGTCGGCGAAGTGCCGCTGCGAAATCAGGGCAACCGGCTTCACCTGGCGATTCCCCGGACCGCTCTGAACCTCCCGATCGATACCACCCGAACTGCGTTGGATTTCAAGTGGCTTGACCATGCGACCCGACCGGGCGATCCCATGGACGTCTACGTGAGCGGCGACGCCGCCCCGGAGGGCCGCTTCCGCTACTGCTATCAGGCCAAGTGAGCCACGTGACCTGAATGAAGGAACCACGAAATACACGAAAGAAGCAGGCCGATCCACCGCGCGGGAATGTCGTTCTCGGCTGGCCGTCGGCACTGCGGACGTCGAGGGAGACCAAGCCGGTTGGTGGAGCCTTCGTCACCTTTTTCCTGGATTCGTGTGTTTCGTGTATTTCGTGGTTCAATCGAGCTTCCTTATCACCATGGAACTGCTGCTGAACAACGACGACCTCACGCGACTGACCGAGGCGGCCCTCGCCGGCAAGGCAAAGGTCCGCAACGTGGAATGCGGTCCCGACCGGTTGAAGCTGAAGCTCGCCCTGGGGGTCCTCCCGGCCGGCGTGGAATTCACCGGCTTCCGGCTTGAGACCGGTGCCGTCTCCTGCCGCATCGTCGGCGCGCTGGCCACCAAGGTCCTCGCCCTCTTCCGCGAGAAGGTCGAACAAGCCGGCGTCCGGGTCACCGGTGATCAACTCCGACTGCCCCTGCCCGAGGCCCTGACAACGGCAGGCGAGATCACTGCGCTGGAGGTCTCGGCCCCGGGCATCCGTCTCAAGGGGCGGTTGAAGGACTTGTCCGGTTTGCTGGCTCAAGCCAGGATCGCCTCTTCCTGACTCAGTCTGCCGCCTCGAGAACGCGGTAGAACCGTTGCGGATGGCCGGCGATCAGGTCGTCCACCCAATCCGAAAGGCCGGTGGGCGAGTTGAGCGTGGTGACCTCGTTCCAGTTCACCAGACCTTCCGAGGCTTCCAGAACGTAGTCGGTGTTCGGTTCACCGGCGATCTGCACCGCAAAACGGCCGTCGACCGGCGTCAGGAGGTGCAGCTTCACCCCGTAGGTCACGAGGGTGGTCACCCGATTCCCCACCAGGACAGGCTGCCCGATGTAGCCGTGGCCCATCGGCACCAAACCCACCTGGTTGAAGCCGCCGCCCAACGACGCTCCCTCCAATGAGACCACCTCCTGGACCGTGTCCGGTAACAACCCCGCCACCGCATACGGCTCGAATCTTCCGTCCAGGCTGGCCGAACCAGCAAGTAGCAGCTTCCCGTAGCCGGTTCCGGGCTCCGCACCCGCAACGCCGGTACGAATCACACTCTCCGGTCCGGAACCGAAGGAACCCTCGATCTCGAGGATTCCCCAGCCCACGTCCAGGATCCCCTCGTTGGTGAAGTCAATTCTCACCCCCATGCTGGAAGTCCCTGTCCCGCCGCTCTTCCGCATCATCCCCGCGTTCACCACGTTCACCTTCGCCGAACTCGTCGACGCATACGACCCCGTCCGTTCCAGACCCGCATCCGACAGCAACACCAACTCCCCGCCCGCCAGGTTGTTGATCGCCACCACCGCACTGCTGCTGTTCATCTCCGCTGACAACGACCCTGCCCCGCCCCACTCCAGCAAGCCGGCGTTGTTCAGCACCACCCGGTCCAGTGCCTTGTCGGCCTCCCCGCCAATCGCAAACACCGATCCCGCCGGAATCTCCACCGTGCTGCTCCGCAACCTGCCCCCCGTCCAATGGAACATCCCCGCCGCCGTTCCGTTCACCGTCACCGTCCCCCCGGGCACCCCAAAGAAGCCCGCACCGCTCGCCTCGTGCCCTTCCCCCAATACCACCGTGCCGCCCGTAAATGTCACCGCGCTTCCCTCCGCCACTTCGTAGCTCCCCTGACTCGTCGTCCCGTACGGAAACTCCAATCCCCCCTGCTCCACCCGCACCGTCCCATGGTTCAGGAACGTCACTTTGTCCCCCACCTCCGTCGCGTTCGCGTCCCCTGTCCGCACCAGTGTCCCGGCATTGTGCAGCACGCACTTCGCCGAACTCGTGCCCGCATAGCTGCCTCCCCGCGCAATCGCCGTGTCCCCCGCCAGCCGCAACGTGCCCGTCGACAGGTTCGTGATCAGCACCTGCGACGTGCTGCTGGCATGATAGCTCATCAGCCGTCCCACTCCCTCATGATCAATCAGGCCCGCGTTGTTCACCGTCGTGCTCTCAAACTGCCAGTCGCGATCTCCCGTCACTCGCCACACCCCATCCTCCGGCACGGTGATGTCCGCCCCCTTGATCACCCCGCCCGACCACTCATTGGTCCCCGCCAGCGTAAAGGTCCCCTGCAGCGTCCCGCCCGTCAGACGCAATCGTTCCACCGTCCCGCTCAACGTCACCGGCGCCGATGGAATCTCGATGTAACCCGCCCCCAGACTCCCCACCGGCTGGTTCAACGACACCGGACTCCCGGTCAACCGCAACAGCGTCTCCTCCCCCAGCACCACCGACCCCGGACTGGACAACGGATTCGCCAATGCCAGCGTCCCGCTTTTAATCTCCAGCGTTCCCTCGTTGGTGAAGTCAATTCTCGGCCCCATGCTGGAAGTCCCGGTCCCTCCGCTCTTGCGCATCATCCCCGCGTTCACCACGTTCACCTTCGCCGAACTCGTCGACGCATACGACCCCGTCCGTTCCAGACCCGCATCCGACAGCAACACCAACTCCCCGCCCACCAGGTTGTTGATCGCCACCACCGCACTGCTGCTGTTCATCTCCGCTGACAACGACCCTGCCCCGCCCCACTCCAGCAAGCCGGCGTTGTTCAGCACCACCCGGTCCAGTGCCTTGTCGGCCTCCCCGCCAATCGCAAACACCGATCCCGCCGGAATCTCCACCGTGCTGCTCCGCAACCTGCCCCCCGTCCAATGGAACATCCCCGCCGCCGTTCCGTTCACCGTCACCGTCCCCCCGGGCACCCCAAAGAAGCCCGCACCGCTCGCCTCGTGCCCTTCCCCCAATACCACCGTGCCGCCCGTAAATGTCACCGCGCTTCCCTCCGCCACTTCGTAGCTCCCCTGACTCGTCGTCCCGTACGGAAACTCCAATCCCCCCTGCTCCACCCGCACCGTCCCATGGTTCAGGAACGTCACTTTGTCCCCCACCTCCGTCGCGTTCGCGTCCCCTGTCCGCACCAGTGTCCCGGCATTGTGCAGCACGCACTTCGCCGAACTCGTGCCCGCATAGCTGCCTCCCCGCGCAATCGCCGTGTCCCCCGCCAGCCGCAACGTGCCCGTCGAGAGGTTCGTGATCAGCACCTGCGACGTGCTGCTGGCATGATAGCTCATCAGCCGTCCCACTCCCTCGTGATCAATCAGGCCCGCGTTGTTCACCGTCGTGCTCTCAAACTGCCAGTCGCGATCTCCCGTCACTCGCCACACCCCATCCTCCGGCACGGTGATGTCCGCCCCCTTGATCACCCCGCCCGACCACTCATTGGTCCCCGCCAGCGTAAAGGTCCCCTGCAGCGTCCCGCCCGTCAGACGCAATCGTTCCACCGTCCCGCTCAACGTCACCGGCGCCGATGGAATCTCGATGTAACCCGCCCCCAGACTCCCCACCGGCTGGTTCAACGACACTGGACTCCCGGTCAACCGCAACAGCGTGTCCTCCGCCAGCACCACCGACCCCGGACTGGACAACGGATTCGCCAACGCCAGCGTCCCGCTTTGAATCTCCAGCGTTCCTTCGTTGGTGAAGTCGATCTTCGGCCCCATGCTGGAAGTCCCTGTCCCTCCGCTCTTCCGCATCATCCCCGCGTTCACCACGTTCACCTTCGCCGAACTCGTCGACGCATACGACCCCGTCCGTTCCAGACCCGCATCCGACAGCAACACCAACTCCCCGCCCGCCAGGTTGTTGATCGCCACCACCGCACTGCTGCTGTTCATCTCCGCTGACAACGACCCTGCCCCGCCCCACTCCAGCAAGCCGGTGTTGTTCAGCACCACCCGGTCCAGTGCCTTGTCGGCTTCACCGGTAATGCGGAAGGCCGCGCCGTTGACGATCTCGAGGGTTCCCTGCTGAATCCTGCCGCCTGACCAGAGAACGCTCCCCTCGACGGTCCTCGTCCCGCCGAGTGCCACGGTGCCCCCGGCGATAATGAGGTCATCCGTCGCTGCGGGAACCCCGACCGGATCCCAGTTGTCAGCCACGCCCCAGGAGGTCGACACCGCACCGGTCCAGGTCTTCTCCCCGGCGACCGCTCCCGCAGACAGGGAAAGGGCGAGGGACACTGCAAGCGCCGAAGCGGCTTTGGGAAAATGAACGGGTCTTCTCATGCGGGTGGTGTGGAAACGCGGGAGCGCAGGTTGAAATCGTTAACGACTCAGCACTACCACGCCGTTCATCCACCATCAAGGAAGAAGGGACGCTTACTCAACCTTCGAATAGAACCTCACCTGATGTTCCTCCGCCAGGACCTTCAAGCGTGCCGTGACCTCCGGTTGTTCGTCCACCAGGTTGCGGGTCTCGTAGGGATCCTTGCTGAGGTCGAACAACGCGAGCCCAATCTTGTCCTGACGGTATTTGCCCGCCGCCCCGTCGTGGCCCGGGGTCACCAGGGTCCGGTACGCGTGCGGGAGGTGGAGTTTCCAACGTCCATCCCCGCTGATGATCCCCTCGAAGTTGCTGCCCGTGGAGAACGGGTAGTACTCATGCGGGTTTCTCGCAGCCGGATCGCCGGTCACCAAAGCCCAAACGTTGCGTCCGTCGATGGGGTTCTCGGGCAACGCCGCGCCTGCCAAGCCCGCGAGCGTTGGGAGAAGGTCCACGGTCGAAAAGGCCCGACTGGAACGTGTCCCTGCCGCGATGTGGCCCGGCCACTTCATGATGCAGGCGCTGCGGATGCCTCCGTCGAAGCCGGTCCCCTTGGCTTCGCGGAAGGGCGTGCTCCCGGCGTGATTGCCGTAGGAAATCCAGGGGCCATTGTCGGACGTCAGGATCACCAGGGTACGATCCTCGACCCCGGCCGCCTTGAGCGCCTTGCCGATTTCACCGATCGACCAGTCCAGTTCCATGATCACATCGCCATAGAGTCCCGCCCCGGATTTGTCCTTGAACTTGTCGCTGCAGAAGATCGGCACATGGGGCATCGAGTGCGGCACGTAGAGCAGGAACGGTCCGTCCTTGTGCCGTTCGATGAAATCGACCGCATGCTCGGTGTACCAGGTCGTCAGGTGCGTCTGGTGTTCCGGCGTCACCCGGTCAACGGTAACGCGGCCGTTCTCCCAGAATTGCAGTGGGAACTTGCCCCAGTATTCCGGGTTCTCGGGATGGAATTCCCACATGTCATTCGAGTACATCAGGCCGCACGATTCATCGAAACCCCGGGCCGGCGGCCGCGTCTCCGGCTGGTCCCCCAAGTGCCACTTGCCGAAGACCGCGGTGGCGTAGCCCGCCGGCTTCAACACCTCGGCCAGCGTGGCGAACTTCGGATCCAACCCCCTGGCCTTCGGCGGATGGGCCCCGAAGACTTTCGTCCGTCCGGGGAAACAGCCGGTCATGAGGGCGGACCGGGAGGCCGAACAGATTGCCTGGGGCACGTAGAACTGGTCAAACCGGCAACCCTCCGCCGCAAGCCGCTCGACATTCGGGGTGGGATAAGCCGGCGAACCGAACGGATGAAAATCCGCCCACCCGGAGTCATCGAGGAAGAGGATCACGAAGTTGGGTCGGGCCCCGGCGGCCAGGGCTTCGCCCGAGCTCACGAGCACCAGAACCACGAATGTCACGAGCGTACGGAGAATGACACTGACATTGAACGTCTTCATGTTGTACCCGGGAAGCGTCGCAGGTCGACCGGGCGCTGTCGACCCCGAGCAACCCCTCAACGAAGCCCGGAGAACGGAGCGGGAACGGCCCGTCCCCGAATGGCGGCGTCGACCTGCGCCCATCATGGAGACGGACCGTCGCCTCTCCCCCGGGCACGACTGAGGCATCGCGACATCGACCGCAATCGGCTTGCCGGCGGGGCCGGGCCAAAAGCAAGCTGGGGGGCATGAACAAGCAGACGCCACGCGTCTTCATCGCCGCCACCCGACAGAACGAGGGCAAAACCACCACCTCCCTCGGTCTCACGTCCGTATTGCTCGATCACTACCCGCGCATCGGCTACATCAAGCCGGTCGGTCAACGCTTCGTCGAGGTCGACGAGCAGAAGATCGACGAGGACATCATCCTGATGGACCGGGTGTATCATCTGCAATGTCCGCTGCTGGACATGAGCCCGATTGCCATCGAACCGGATTTCACCCGAAGGTATCTGCAGGCCTCCAACTACGAGGCCCTGGCGGAGAAGATCAACAAGGCGTTCGACCGCGTGGCGTGGGAGAAGGACTTCGTGCTCTGCGAAGGCTCGGGACACGCCGGCGTCGGCTCGGTGTTCGACCTGTCCAACGCCCGCGTGGCGAAACTGCTCAACGCCAAGGTGGTGATCGTGACCCAGGGCGGCATTGGCAAGCCAATTGACGAGGTCTGCCTGAATCACGCGTTGTTTGAGAAGGAGGGGGTCGAGGTCGTCGGCGTAATCCTCAACAAGGTCCTGCCTGAGAAACTCGAGTTCATCAACGAATTCGCCCGCAAGGGCCTCCGACGCCAGGGGCTGGAATTGCTCGGCGTCCTGCCCCACCAACCGATTCTCTCCAGCCCCACGCTGGATGTGATTCGCGAGGAACTGCCCGCCGAGCCGATGAACGACTCCCGCCAGGGCGGCAACCTGGTCGAGGAGGTGGTGGTTGGCGCGATGAGCGTGCAGCAGGCCCTGCGCTTCTTCCGCCGCGGCGTGCTGGTGATCGTTCCCGGGGATCGTGAGGACATCGTGCTGGCCGCCGCCACCACCCTGTTCGGCCGGGGTACCGACGGCCTCGCCGGCATTGTCCTCACCGACGGTCAACGTCCCTCCCCGAGCGTGATGCGGGTGATCGACGCCCTGCCTTTCCCGGTGTTGCTGGCCCAGCAGGACAGTTACCGGGTCGCTTCCCGGGTGCACAACCTTACCGTGAAGACCCGTCCCTCCGACACCGCCAAGATCGACGTCATCCGCGACCTGATCGCGCGTTACGTCGAGTTGCCCAGACTGCTGAAATCGCTCTAGTCCATTTCCAAGATGAGCCCGCTGCAACCGTCCCTTTCCCTCAGGCTGAACCCGGCCCTGCGCGACCTGCCGGTGTACCAACCCGGACGCCCCATCGAGGAGGTGGCCCGCGAACTCGGTCTGGAGGCGTCGACCATCGCCAAGCTCGCCTCGAACGAGAATCCGCTGGGCCCTTCGCCCCGTGCCCTGGAAGCCATGCGCAAGGCGGTGTCCCAAGTGCACCTGTATCCCGACGGAAACGCGTTCTACCTGAAGCAGAAACTCGCCGGGCAGCTCGGGATCGATCCCGGAAACCTCATTCTCGGCAACGGCTCGAACGAGATCATTGAGTTTCTCGGGCACGCGCTGGTCGGGCCCGGGGTCGAGGTGGTGGTGTCCCAGTTCTGCTTTGCGATCTATCCCATCGTCACCCTGATGTTCGGGGGGAAACCGGTGGTGGTGCCGGCAAAGGGATACGGACACGACCTGCCCGCCATGCGGGACGCTGTCACGCCGCAGACGCGGCTGGTCTTCGTGGCCAATCCCAACAATCCCACCGGCACCCTGGCCCCCGCCGCCGACGTGTTGGAACTGGTGAAGGCCGTGCCCCCGGAAGTCCTGCTGGTGATCGATGAGGCCTACTTCGAGTACCTGGAGAATCCGCCGGACCTCCTGCCGCTCATCCGCTCGGGAGAACACCCCAACCTGCTCCTGATGCGAACCTTCTCGAAGATCTACGGCCTCGCCGGGCTGCGCCTTGGTTACGGCATCGGCGGTCGTGAACTCATTGCGGCCCTGGAGAAGGTACGCCAACCCTTCAATATCAACGCCCTGGCCCAGGCGGCCGCGCTCGCCGCCCTGGATGACACCCCCCACCTGGATCGTAGCCGAGAAACGAACTTCCTGGGAATGCAGTTCTGGCAGGATGCCCTCGGGCACGACGGCATTGAATACGTTCCCTCGGCCGGCAACTTCATCCTGGCACGGGTGGGCGACGGGGCGGGCGTGTTCCGGAAGCTGCAGGAACGCGGGGTCATCGTCCGGCCGATGGCCGGCTACCAACTTCCCGAATGGGTGCGGATCAGCATCGGCACCGCCGCCGAAAACGAGCGTTGCCTGGGGGCCCTCCGGGAGGTGCTGGCAGGCTGAGTCAGGCGCGGTATCCTCCCCTGCCCCGAGCCCCATTCCGAAGAACCGTGGCCGCCGACGTCAGCCGGCGCCTCTCGATTCGAGTGGCGGACGCCGGCGGTGCCAGTCGGTGGCAGACTGATAAGCATGGGCGGCCCGCAGGAGGGTCTCCTCCCCGAGCGGCCGGCCCAGCAGTTGCAGGCCGATGGGCAACCGCGGATCCTTGCTGAAACCGCAGGGCACACTGATGCCACAGATGCCGGCCAGGTTGCAGGACAGGGTGCAGATGTCCAACAGATACATCTGCAACGGATCACTCGACTTCTCCCCCAGTCGAAAGGCCGTGGTCGGCACGGTGGGAGTGGCCACCACGTCCACTTCCTCGAACGCCCTGAGAAAATCCTGTCGGATGAGCGAACGCACCTTCTGCGCCCGAAGGTAATAGGCGTCGTAGTAGCCGCTGCTCAGCACGTAGGTGCCGAGGATCACCCGGCGCTTCACCTCGAGACCAAATCCCGCCCCCCGGGTTGCCCGGTAGAGGGCGATGGGATCCGCCCCTTCCCGGCGCACGCCGTAGCGGATGCCGTCAAAGCGTGCCAGGTTCGCGCTGGCTTCCGCCGGGGCGATGATGTAGTAGGCGGCGACGGCGTATTCGGTGTGCGGCAGCGAGATCTCCTTCACCTCGGCCCCCAACCCGGCCAGCACGTCCACCGCCTGCGCCACGGCGACCTTCACCTCCGGGTCCAGACCGCTCACCTGATATTCGCGCGGCAATCCGATCCGCAGCCCACGCACCTCCCCGGTCAACGCCCGGGAGTATGCCGACACCGGGTCGGGCAGGCTGGTCGAGTCCCTGGGATCGTGTCCCGCAATGACCTCGAGCAACTGCGCGGCGTCCTCGACCGTGCGCGTCACCGGCCCCACCTGATCCAACGAGGAGGCAAACGCAACCAATCCGTAACGCGAAACCCGGCCGTAGGTCGGTTTCAGCCCGACCACCCCGCAGAACGAGGCCGGTTGCCGCACCGACCCGCCCGTGTCCGACCCGATGGATGCCAGACACTCGCCGGCGGCGACCGCCGCCGCGCAGCCTCCCGAGGATCCGCCGGGAATGCGATCCGGGTCCCAGGGATTCCGGGTCGGATGGAAGGCCGAATTCTCGGTCGAACTCCCCATCGCGAACTCATCCATGTTCAGACGGCCGAGAAACACCGCCCCGGCGCGACGCAGACGCTCCACCACGGTGGCGTCATAGGGCGACACGAAGTTCTCCAGGATTCGCGAACCGCAGGTCAACGGGCGATCGCGTTCCGCCAGAACGTCCTTGAGTGCCAGGGGCACCCCGAGAAGCGGACGTCCGGCGACCTCGCCTTTCTGGCGCGCCGCATCCGCGGCGTCGGCAGCCGCCAGTGCTCCGTCTGCATCCACGCTGAGGAAGGCACCGAGACTTCGCTCCACCGTCTCAATGCGGTCGAGGCAGGCCCGGGTCAGTTCCCGGGACGACATCTCCCCGCGCGCCAGCCGGTCCGCGGCTTCTGTGAGGGTCATTTCGTGCAACGCAGCCATCGCAGAACGGGGCTACTCGACGATCTTCGGCACCACGAAAAGGCCGTTGGCCCGGGCCGGGGCATTTCGGAGCGCCTCCTCGTGCGGAAGCGAGGGACGTACCGCGTCCTCGCGGAAGACGTTTGACCGGGGCAGCGCGTGGGCCATCGGCTCCACACCGCCAACCTCCGGTTCCTTGAGCTTGTCCATGTAACCCAGCACCTGCTGGAGTTGGGCTCCCAACTGGCGTTGTTCCTCCTCCGTCAGGTCGAGACGGGCCAGGTGGGCGATGTACTGAATGTCGAAATCGGTTCCTGCCATGCGGCCAATGGTTGGGTTGAGCGCCGTCCGACGAAGCGGGCAGTTCAGTCCTCGTTGAATTTTCCGGCCACGAGCGCCGCGATTGCGTCCAATGCCTCGCTGGCATCCTGGCCGGCGGCGTGCACCCGGATGCGTGAGCCCGGGCCCGCCGCGAGCATCATCAAGCCCATGATGCTCTTGCCGTTCACGGAATCCTGATCCGTCTCGACCATGATCTCGGAGGCGAACTGGTTCGCCACCTTGACAAACATGGCCGCCGGCCGGGCATGAATGCCCAACTGGTTCAGAATCACCAGTTCCCGGCATTCACCGTCATCTGCCTGCGTTGATCTCTTGGCACTCATTCGAGCGGCGCAACCTTAACGGTCCTGGGTCCCGTCGCCAACGCTGATTTCACCCGTGCCCTACCCTTCCCCCCTTCGGAACGCCTCCTTTCGGCTGGCCATCCCCAAACGGCCCTCTAAACTGCCGCCAACGAGTTCCAAGCGACTCCGAACTGTCATGGGTGAAGCACAATCCGACGCCAAACCAATCGAGGCTCCGGCCCTGCAACCGCTGCCTCCCTCCATCAAACTCGCGCCGACACCGCGTCGGGCCCCGAAATACGCCGTCACGGTCCGGGCAACCGACGGCAGCGAGGTCACCTTGGGCGATCCCCGCGCCACCCGCGCGTTGGTCGCCCTGATGAACGTCCACGCGGTCCATGGTGGGGCCGCCTGCCATTGGGGCGGACCGGCGGCGTTCGCCGAGATCAATGCCGCCGTGCATGGACTGATGTTCGCCGTCGAGGGGCGGGAATGGTTCGAGGCCTACAACTATGTGAACGATGCCGGCCACGCCGAGAACGGGGTGTACGCCCTGCGCGCCAACCTGGGATTCGACGGCCTCACGTTCGACGATTTGCGCGGCTTCCGCAGCATCGACAGCAAGTTAACCGGGCATGGCGAGTCGCACCTGAATCCCGAGGGCGTGCTGCTGAGCAACGGCCCGCTCGGATCCTCGCTGCCGCAGGCCCAGGGCCTGGCCCTCGCCGACAAGACCCGTGGCAACGACCGGGTGACCCTCGCGGTCGTGTCGGACGGCGCGTCCATGGAAGGCGAGGCCAAGGAAGCGTTCGCCGCCATCCCCGGCCTGGCCGCCCGCGGACGACTGAACCCGTTCGTCCTCATCATCTCGGACAACGACACCAAGCTCTCGGGCCGCATCTCGCAGGACTCCTTCCCCATGGCGCCCACGTTCGCCGCCATGACGACCCTGGGATGGCACGTCATCGAGGTGCCGCAGGGCCACGACCTCCAGTCGGTCTATCAGGCCGTCGAGCAAGGCGTCGCCCGGGCCAGGGCCAATCCCAACAAGCCGGTTTGCCTGCACGTCAAGACCATCAAGGGCTACGGCGTGAAGGCCACCGAGGAGAGCGCCTCGGGCGGACACGGCTTCCCGCTCAAGGGAGGCCACCAGGTCGGGGCCTTCGTCGACGAAATCTGGGGCGGACAGACGCCCGAGGAATTCGTCGTCTGGTCCCGCGAACTCGCGGCCGCGTGGGAGGCGAAGGAAGCCGCCAAGAAGGCGAAACCCGCAAATCCGGATGCGCCGAAAAAGGAGAAGGTGCAAAGCGGCCTCGCCCGCGGCGCCATCCAGGCAGCGCTGGCCGGTCATCCGGTGTTCTCGGTCTCCTCCGACGTGCAGGGCTCAACCGGGGTGGCGGATTTCCAGAAGACCTTTCCGGACCGTTGGATCGAGGTGGGGGTGGCCGAGGCGAACATGGTCAGCACCGGCGCCGGCCTTGCCAAGATGGGTTACATCCCCATCGTCGACACCTTCGCCCAGTTCGGCATCACCAAGGGCAATCTGCCCCTCACCATGGCGGCGCTCTCCCAGGCCCCGGTGATCGGCGTGTTTTCGCACGTGGGACTGCAGGACGCCGCCGACGGCGCCAGCCACCAGGCCACGACCTACCTGGCCGCGACCAGTGCCATCCCCCACACCGTGGTCATCGCCTGCTCGTGCTCGGGTGAGGCCGAGTCGCTGATGTTTCAGGCCATCGAGCGCATCGCCACCGAACGGCGGGCCGGTCGCGATGGGGAATCCGTGGTCTTTTTCGTGGGCCGGGAGAACTACCCGCAGCAATGGGTGGAGAACCCCGCCTATCCCTGGGGCAAGGCCCAGGTGGTGCGGGAAGGAACCGACGTGGTGCTGGTCGGCTGCGGAACCCTGTTCGGCAAGGCAGTGGAAGCCGGCGAACAACTCGCGGCCGAAGGCATCCAGGCCACCGTCATCAACAACCCGTTCATCAACCGCGTCGACGTCGGGACCATCGGCGCCGCGGTGACCAGATGCGGGGGCCGCCTCGTGACCATCGAGGATCACCAACTCAGTTGCGGCATGGGGGCCCAACTCTCTCACGCGCTTTCCAACTCGGGGGTGGCGCACCGGCTGAAGTCCCTGGCGATTCCCGGGGAATTCGGCCAGTCGGCCTACCTGGCGGAACACCTTTATGTGAAGCATGGGATGACCGCCGCGAAAATGGCGGAAGCCGCGAAGGCCCTGCTGGCAGGCTGAGCCGGATGAGCCGCTCCGTGGCCCCGTTTCAAATCTCAAGTCTCAGACCTCAAATCTCAGATCTGAAATCTCAAATCTGAGCCCTCCCCTTTCCGCTCATCGGCGGATGGAGTCGGCCATCGTTCGAGTCCCCAAATGCGACACCCGGGGTTGACGTGGATAAGGACAAGGGCGATTGTCATCGCATTCGACCCAAATCCCGCTTATGCGCCCACCCCGACCTTGTCTTCCTGTCCTGGTGCTTTTGGGCACCCTCCCACTGCAACCCGGCGTGACCCGGGCCTCGGACGCCGCCTGGTTCCTGAATCCTCCCGGCTGTGAATGGGGCCGCCTGTTCCAAACCAACGCGGAGGCCCGGTCGGTGGTCGCACTACCCAACGGTTATGTGGTGGCTGGAAACGAATTTGCGGAGGCCCCGGTCGATCCCCCACCCATCGATCCCGAGCCGACCGGCGACGGCCCGGCCTGGTGGGCGGTGCTGCTCCGACTGGATCCCAAGGGCGCCCTCTCATTCCAGACCAACTTCTTCGACGAGGAAGACCACAATCTCGTTCGTCAGGTGGTTCCGCACTTCGACGCCGGCGGAACCCTGGACGCGTTCGGATTCGTGGGCCAGAAGCACATGTTCGGTTTGGACCCGGTGGATCCCCGCGCGGAATGGTATGTCCCGTGGATGTGGGTCGTGCGCACGGATCCCCGGTTTGTGAAGCAATGGCAGAACACCCTCGGCGAGATCACCCACCACACCGAAGGCAACGCACTGGTCTGGGATGAGCACGGTCTGCTGGCCGGGGGCTCGGATTTCTTCGCGCCCGGCTTCACGCCCTCCGCGCGGGAATGGATCATCCGGCTCGACGAGGACGGCTTCGGCACCGGCGACGAGGCCGTTTACAGCCAGGACGATTTCGGCGGCATCTTCGCCATCGCCCCCGCGAACGACGGCGGTTACCTGCTGGGCACCACGCGCGGCGTCATCAAGGCGAACGCCGCGTTTGAGGAACAGTGGCGCGCGGGCCGCGACCCGGTCGCACCGGACCTGCTGCCGGACTCATACCGCGACGTCAAACAGGCCCCGGACGGCAGCATTTATGCCACGGGCCGCCGGGCCCGTTCGTGCGAGGGCGAAGCCTGCAGTTCGGATCTGCTGGTGACCAAACTCGATGCGGCCGGCACCGTCGCCTGGCACTACGTCGCCTGGGATCCGACCCCTGAACCCGACACGGGACACGAACTCGTGGTAACCCCGGATGGCGGCTGTGCGGTGGTCGGCACCACCGGCTCTCGAGGACATGGCGGCCGCGACATGTGGGTCTTGAAATTCGATCCGGCCGGGGGCTTGGACTGGGATCTCACCCTCGGCCAGGAGGGAGGGGAGGCGGGGTACTCGATCACGCTCGACCCGGAAGGCGGCTTTGTGGCCGCCGGCCAGGCGGAGGTGGACGACGCCCTGCGCATGTGGGTGGTCAAGATCCGGGGCAACCTCTCCGTCCCGGTGCCCCACTTCACCAGCACGCCGGAGAGCCCGGTGTTCCGTGAACAGGCGGTGACGTTTGATGCCTCGGGCTCCACCAGCCCCGGCAGTGAACTCACCGGCTTCGAGTGGGACTTTGGCGACGGCACGGTCGTATCGGGTGAAATCATGCCCACGCATGCCTATCGCCAGTTGGGCAGCCACCCGGTGGTGCTCACGGTGGAAAACGCCGACGGCGTGCGTCGCTCGGCCACGAACGTCATCGAAGTCACCGGGCTGGGAGTGCAATGGCAGCGCTTCCTGGGCAACGCCTGGCCGGACCTGGCGACTTCCCTGGCGGCCGCCCGGGACGGAGGATTCGTGCTGACGGGCAGGAAATCCGACGACCTGTGGGTGCTGAAAACCGACGACCGGGGACGGACGGATTGGGAGCGGTTCTTCGACCATCCCGCCGGGGGCAGCGCAGAGGGACGCGTGGTGGTGCCCGCCCACGACACCGGCTATGTCGTGGCCGGGATGGAGAGCCACTACACCCCGGGCACCGGCTGGCGTGAGGATGCCTGGCTGCTCAAGATCAGCGAAACCGGCGATCTGCTGTGGCCGGAAATCAAGGCCTTTGGCGAACCTGACCTCGCCGAGCAGGCCTGGTGCGTGGCGGCCACGGATGACGGCGGCTACATCCTCTCCGGCGACCGGTATCCCGCTGGATCTCTGGCGGCTTACGCGTGGCTGATCAAGACCGACGGGGAGGGCCTCGAGGAATGGTCGCACCACTATCTGACCGAGGGAGCGAGCAGCGCCAACTGGGTCACACCCACGGCGGACGGCGGCTTCGCCTTCACCGCCGCCAGGACTGCACGGCCCTTCCTCGTGATGAAGACGGATTCCATGGGAGGACTGGTCTGGACCAACGAAACCCTCGCCTACTACGGCCGTGGACACTGGATCGGCCCGCGGAATCCGGCCACCGACGGGGTGTTGGTCGCAGGCGTGCATGACAAGGACGCATCCCTCTGGCACCTCTCGCCGGAAGGCGAGATCCAACACGAGCACAAGTGGACCGGCACCACCGTGCGGAACTGGGGAGACGAGGCACGACACGCGGTGGCCACTCCCGACGGCGGCTTCCTGTTGACCGGCACCGTGGTCCTGCCTGAGCCGGACGACGATCCTGGCAAGACCGAACTGGCCCTGATCAAGACCGACGCCATGGGCAACGAACACTGGGTGGAGTTCCTGCCCGACAGTCCCACCATTTCCGAATCCGGCATCGCCGCGCTGGCCCTCGACGCCGGAAGCTACGTCGTGCTCGGCCAGCGCGAGGTGGCAGGCCCTCAGGTCTGGTTGTTCAAGCTCGCCGCGAACCGGCCGCCCGTGGCCCGGATGACGGTCGATCCCGAGCCGTCCCTGCTGGAGACCCCGGTGACCTTCGATGCGACCGGTTCCTCGGACAGCGATGGTGAGGTCGTCGGTTGGGAATGGGCCTTCGATTCCGGTTTTGCGACGAACGGCGTGACGGTCGAGTATGCCTTTCCGGAAGCCGGGGTACATGGGGTCCGCCTGACCGCCGTGGACGACGACGGCGCCGAGGGCATTGTCACCAACACGGTCACGGTGGCGGGCGTGAAGGCCGGGGACGCCGGTTTCACGCTGGACACGTCCGGGATCACCGATTGTCCGGAGTGCTTTCCGGACCTGTATCCGCGCGGCGGCGCACCGGGCGGCGTGATCTGGGACGCGGCGCTGGCGTTCCACCTGGAAGCCACCGCCACCAGCTCCACCACCCGCATCTTCGAGGTTACCTTTCTGGAACTCATCCCGGAGGGATTGACCCTCCACCGCATGCCAGGCTGGGAGGAGGTTCCCTACACGCTGATCAACCCGCACACGATGGAGGTGCGACAACACACCGCCTGGGGAGATCTCGCCTTTGCCTACGTGTTGGCCCAAGTCGTGCCGATCCCCACCCTGACCGCGCAGGCCACCACGGATCCGTCCCGCCTGGAGCTGACCTTCGACACCGTGGCGGATTTCAGCTATCGCGTCGAACGAGCGCCGGCAATCGCCCCTGCGGTCTGGACGATCGTGAGCCATGCAACCAGCCTGGGAGGAGCCTTGGATCAGGTGACCCGCATCGGGACCGGGGACCCGGTCACGATCTTCGTGGAACGTCCGGGAACGGGCAGCGCGTTCTATCGGCTCGAAGTCACCCCGCCGTAGCCGACGACGCAATTGGCATGGGGGCCGAGCCGGCAACGGCGCGGAGCCGGATCCGGGGTTGTCGGCCCCGGAAGCTGCTCAGTCCTGGGTGTCGATCCCGTCCAGGGAGTGCATTTTGTCGGCCGGGGGACCGCCGAAAAGCACCTTCGTGATGCACCAGGTGAACAGGCCCACCACGAAGCCCACCGAGAGAATCATTGTAATCCAGCCGCCGGTTGTCATGGCTTCATCGAGTCGGAATCCACTGCCGCCTGGCTCCCGGCGCGTTCGGCATCCCAACGCTTGCCGGCCAGGGAAATCAGAATCAAGAAGAACAGGGTCACCAGGATCACCAATCCCACACTCATCCGTGCGACGGTGTTGGGCTCCTTACCCACAAGATCGGTCACATAACTGGTGGGATTGAAGGTCTTCGTTTCCCCGTCATAACCGATCACGTTGTACCAGACGAACAGCCCGAAGATCGCCAGGAGATAGACGGGCGAAAGGTACTTCATGATGAACTTAAAGAAGCGTGGAATCCTGATTTCAGCCCCCTTGTGCGCCTCCGCCCACCCCTTCTCGATGCCGACCACCCAGCCGAAGATGATGATCGTCACGGTCGCCAGGATGAAGATGAACACCGTGCCCACCCAGAAGTCGATGGTGTCGAGCGCCTTGATATCCTTGCTGAAATAGACCACGAACAGGCAGCCGATGGCGGTCAGCAACCCGAGCAACGTCACTGACTGCCGCCGGTTCAGTCCGAGCCCCTCCTCCAGAAAAGCAATACCCGGCTGGAGCATGGACAAGGAACTCGTCACGGCCGCCAGGAACAGCAGGAAGAAGAACATGAACCCGAACAACGCCGGCATCGGCATCTTGGCGAACACCACGGGCAGCACGTTGAATCCCAGCCCGAACGTGCCCTGGCCCGCAATTCCAGCCGCGCCCAGGAACACATACGCCGCCGGCACCGTGATCATGCCCCCCAGGGCCACCTCGCAGAACTCGTTGGCACTGGAGGCGGTGAGGCCACTCAGCACCACATCGTCGCTATCCCGCAAGTAGCTCGAGTAGGTGATGATCACGCCGAAACCGACGGAGAGGGAGAAGAAGATCTGGCCGGCGGCCGCAAGCCAAAGCTGGGGATTGGCCAACTGGGTCCGGACATCGCCCGGGTTCCACATGCTACCCAGGCCATTGATCAGGCTTCGATCCGGCTGTGCGGGATCGGGAGTCCCCAGGGTCAGAACCCGCACCAGAATCACCAGTGCCAGCACGATCAGGGCCGGCATGGCGAACTTGCAGAACATCTCGATCCCCTTCGCCAACCCCCGGTAAATGATGAGAAAGTTGACCGCAAACACGGCCAGCAGGAACCAAATGACTTTGCCCTGGCCTCCCTCCAGGAGCATTCCGTCGGTGCCAAACCCAATGAACGACTTCCAGAAATCCGAGTAACTTGCCGGGTCGTCCCCCAGATTCAGTTCCCCCCAGGCGAAGTACCACGAATACCCCGCACACCACGCCTCGATGTAGACGTAATACATGTAGATGATCACCGGTATGATCACCCCCAGTACCCCCAGGAACTTCCCGTAGCGGCTTCGGATCAGGATGTTGAAAATGCCCGGGCTGGAGTGATACCCCTGCTGCCCCGCGTAGCGGCCCAGCGTCCACTCGGCCCAGCAGATCGGGAAGCCGATGATCAGCAGCGAAATGAAATAGGCGATCATGAACGCCCCGCTGCCATACTGCGCCGCCAGTCCGGGGAACCGCAGGAAATTGCCCAAACCCACCGCACTGCCAGCCACCGCAAGGATGACTCCGAGGCGCGAGCTCCATTTCTCACTCTGACGAGTCCGGTTCACGGCGGGGATTAGTAACGGACCCGCGCCCCCCGCACCAGCCCGAAAAGCCCCTCTCGGTTCACTGGAGCGGCGCCTTGGGATCCGCCAAGCCATCCCCCCGCCGTCCTCCCGCTCAGGCGAACGCCAGTTCGCCGCCACGTCCCCGTGGAGGGTCGGATTCGGTTTGCGACCTGCCCCCCCGGTCGGGACAATCCCCCGCGTGCTCAACTTCATCTGGCTCGGACTGATCCTGCTCGCGGTCCTGCTGGGCGGCTGGAACGACCGGTTGCCCCAGGTCACCGAGGGCGCCTTCGACGCCGCCAAGGCCGCCGTCCTCGAGATCGCCCTGCCGCTCGTCGGCATCACCGCCCTCTGGCTCGGTATGATGCGCCTGGCCGAGAAGGCCGGCATGATCCGGAGCCTCGCCCGCATCCTGCGTCGCCCCCTGCGCCGGCTCTTTCCCGACGTGCCCGCAGACCACCCCGCCATGGGCTCCATGCTGATGAACATGGCCGCGAACATGATCGGCCTGACCAATGCCGCCACCCCGCTGGGCTTGCGGGCCATGCAGGACCTGGAACGGTTGAACCCGCATCCCGGCACCGCCACAAACGCCATGTGCACTTTCCTGGCCATCAACACCAGTTCCCTGCAACTCCTCCCCATGACCGCCATCAGCATTCTCGCGGCCAAAGGATCGGCCAATCCCAGTGCCATCGTTTCCACCGCCTTGCTCGCCACCACCTGCTCCACCATCGCCGGGATCACTGCCGTGAAACTCCTCGAACGGATGCGGGCTTTCCGGGTGGGAAGCATCCGCCTGCCCCTCCCGTCTGACCCGTCCGACCCGTCTGACCCGTCCGACCCATCCGACCACCCAACCGAGGCGCCGACGGTTCCAGCCTCTCTCCCGCTCTGGGGCCGCGTCCTTCTGGTCACGTTCCTCGCGACGTTTGGGCTCCTCCTTTGGCGCCTGCTCAGTCACCCGGTCGCCGGGGGGCCGTCCGCCACGGGCTTTGTCCGCTTCATGAATGCCTTCTCAATTCTGGCAATCCCGTTCTTTCTTGCCGGGCTGCCCCTCTACGCCGCCCTGCGCCGGGTACCGGTCTACGAGGAATTCGTCGAAGGTGCTCGGGAAGGATTTGAGGTCGCCGTCCGAATCATCCCCTTCCTCGTCGCCATGCTGGTGGCGATCAAGATGTTCCGCGAAGCCGGAGGCGTCGAGTTGATCACCCGCCACATCGGTCCCGCCCTCGCCTGGATCGGCTTCCCCCCCGACCTGCTGCCGATGGCGCTGACCCGTCCGCTCAGCGGCAGCGCCAGTATCGGACTGTTCACGGACCTCGTGGACACGCTCGGCCCGGACCATCTTGTCACCCGCATGGCCGCGACCTTGATGGGCAGCACGGAAACCACGCTTTACGTCGCGGCCGTATATTTCGGGGCGGTCGGGGTCCGTCGGGTGCGCCACGCCGTGGCCGCGGGATTGCTGGCGGATCTGGCGGGGGTCATCGCCTCGGTGGCAATTTGCCGCCTCATGTGGGGATGAGAAGTTGGGCGATTCCGGGTGGCGGCGAACTGGCGCTCACCACAGCCCCCGAGCTGCCTGCGCGGAACCCAACAAATTCCGCAAACACCAATTCGCCACGACGGAAGACTGGTTCGCAACTACGCGGGCTGCGGGGCCTGACGACAGAGGAAGATGCCTTCGCCGCCACCGGCAGTGATCCATTGCTGTTCAACCTCAAGCCCCTCTCCGGTCAGCAGTCGGGCGATGGTCCGGGGCGTGTGGCGGTAGGAGAAGAACAGGCGGACCGGTTCGCCGGGGTTCCACACGAACGCCTCGCCTCCCACGATCACCTCCCGGCGACGGGTCGGATCCCAGTGCACCACAATGCGCAGCAACTCCGGATTGAGCGGGTCCGGTTCGAGACCGAACCGCATCACCCCATCGGCTTCCTCGAACCCCAGGTCCTTTAGGAACAGCCACAACCAGGCGCGGGTCTCCGGATTGTCGTATTGCGGGAGCACGGCTTCGCACCCGACACGATAGTCCGGTCCCGGCGCCAGGTTGGCACTGAAGAGCAACACGTCCCCGGGCCGGATGAACGCCGCCAACCGGGGGAGGATCGCGGCGGGTTCGAAGTTCGGGATCAACCCAAAGAACATCACCACCCGGGGCGCCTCCCCCACCAACCCCTCAACCACGCCCGGCAAATCGTCCGCATCGAGCAGATCCGCCACCAGCGGGAAAGACTCCACGTTCGGCACGGCTTCGTGCACCGCGGTGACCGCCGTGATCGCCATCGGCACACTGACGTCATGCGCCAGATGGACCGCGAACAGTCCTTCGTCGAAGACGGCCCGCACCAGACGCGCGTCTTTCTGGCCCCCTCCGGCCCCCAAGCCCACCACCGCCACTTCGGTTCCGTCCCGGAGCAGGCTTGTCGCCTGCGCAAAGGCGGCGTCGTAGGCGGCCCTGCATTCCTGGTCGGCCCGGGAAGGCGAATGGTGCTGATGCACCGCAAGCCAGGCGTTGGTCTGGGCAGTCGAAAGGTAATGGAGCTTTCCGGGAACCTGCCGACTGCGCAGGGCGGCCTGAACCGCCGCCGTCTGCCGGGCCGGGAAACAACTGGGATGAACCGTGACCTGTAGCGAAGTCAAGGACCCGCCCCCCTCATGGTGGCGAACTGGCGTTCGCCGAAAGCCCCACTCCGAATCGTCCGGCCATCACTCCCCCACCCTTCCGGCAGCCGGAAATCGTCCGCGTGATAGGAACTTCGCACCTTCGGCCCAGACGCCACATGGCCAAACCCCAGGTCCCTGGCATCCCGGCCGTACGCCTCGAACTGCTCCGGCGTCACAAACGCCAGCACCGGCAGGTTGTTTCGAGTGGGCTGTAGATACTGACCCACGGTCAGGATGTCACACCCGACCGCGCGCAGGTCGTGCATGGCTTCCCGCATTTCCTCCGGCCGCTCGCCGAGCCCCACCATGAGGCCGGACTTCGTGAACAATCGCTCGCCGCCGCGCTCCCTCGCCTTGCGCAGGACCGACAGCGAACGGTCATACGTCGCCCGGGAACGCACCGCCGGAGTGAGCCGGCGGACGGTCTCGAGGTTGTGATTGAAGATATGGGGCCGGGCGGCCAGGACGGCATCAATGGCATCGTCGGAATCACGAAAATCCGGCACCAGCACTTCGATCACCACCGCGGGCAAGGCCTGCCGCACGGCATGGATGGTCGCCGCGAAATGACCGGCCCCACCGTCCGCGAGATCGTCCCGGGCCACCGCCGTGACGACCACATGCCGCAACCGCATCCGCCGCGCCGCCGCCGCCACCCGCACCGGTTCCTCCGCGTCGAGCGGCAGGGGCTTCGAGGTATCGATGGCGCAAAACCCGCAGGCCCGCGTGCAGCGATCGCCGCCAATCATGAACGTCGCCGTGCCCTTGGCCCAGCATTCCCAGTGGTTCGGGCACTTCGCACTTTCGCAGACCGTGTGCAGGTCCAGTTCGTTCAGCAAACCGCGCGTGTTCGCATAGCTTTGCGTGGTTGGCAACCGGATGCGAAGCCAGTCGGGCAGGCGGGGACGGGTGGAAGGTGCGGAGGGCATGATCTCGACAGGAGGATCCGGGAATGGGGTTGGGGTTACGATTACGATTGCGATTGCGATTACGATTGCGATTCAAGGATCAGGACCCGGGTTCGGGCCGAACCGGCTTGTTGATGGCAGGTTGATCCAGGGTCCGGTTTTCCATGGTCATCCCGATCGTCAGCGCAGGTCTACGTTGCTCATTCGTCGTCAAATCCCTGGTTCCGCCACCACACCTCCAGTTCCTCCACCCCGAAATCAGCCAGGATTTCACCGTCCACGTCGATCACCGGAGCCATGGTCTGGCCGGAAAGATCGCGCATTTCGTTGTAGGCGCGTCCGTCGGTGATGACG
This sequence comes from Verrucomicrobiales bacterium, assembly GCA_024233215.1. Lineage (GTDB taxonomy): Bacteria > Verrucomicrobiota > Verrucomicrobiia > Limisphaerales > J093 > J093. The sequence continues at coordinate 795,548 of JACKPW010000001.1, forward strand.
TCGAGCTTCTCGTACGCCACGCCGCGGGCGTCCAGCCAACCCACGGCCTGCACGCACCAACCGCAATAGGGCTTGATGAAGAGTCGGATGTTTTCAGGTTTCATCTTGTCACGTCGCGCCGAGAAAGTGTGGTGGCGCGGCGTCTGCGTCAACCCAGGGCTCCAAGCCGCCGGCACTCCCCCCCAAGAACCGAGCGACGGGGTCAGTCCTGCATCGGTTGGCGGCGCTCCCTCTGCCAACAGTGAGGACCGACCCCAGAGCGGCCCCCAGGTTCCAGGGCACCGTGCGCGCGAGCAGGGTGCTGGGCAGTCTCATTTTGGCACCGGAGCAACGACGTCCCGCCGGTTTTGGGCCTGGGAGCCCGGAAAGACGTCCGGTTTTCCGTTTGAAGCAAGCCGATCCGAGATCGGCGCCCCCCCAGAATGAGGTTTCACGAATTCTCACTCATTCCACCAATAAGGTATCGTCGTGTTCGTAGGCGGGCGCGCAGCAGCAGAGCAAGGTCAGAACCTCCCCACCGATGTTCCAGATCTGGTGGCGTTTGCCGGGTGGAATGGCAATCGCATCCCCGGACCGGACCTCCCGTTCCTCGCCCTCGACCCGAATCCGGCCCCGGCCAGAGGTGATGTAGTAGATCTCCTCGGTCTTGACGTGATAGTGGGCCACGGTCGCCCCGCCCACCGGCACGCGGGCCTCGGCCAGGCTCTGGTGGCGAATGCCGGAATTGCGATACGCGAGCAGCTCCCGGATTTCCGATCCGTCCTTGGTGATGAAGGCCGGGACCTCACTCAGGTTGCGGATGTCCATGCCCCCAGCCTGCCAACCGCGCACCGGGGGAACAACGGGAAACTGCCGGCGCCCTCGGAAGTCCCACGGGATTTCCGACCGGACTCGACGACGCGGCTTCGACGGCTTAGTCTGTGCCCGAAATATGGAGTTTGACGACGCACAGATGCACCGGATCGCCGGCTGGCTCGATGAGGGCTGCAAGCTCGCGGAGATCCAGACCCGGATTCAGCAGGAGTTCAACCGGAGTCTGACCTACATGGAGGTCAAGATGCTGGTCAGCGAACTGGACCTCCTGCCGCGCGATCCGGAGACGCCCATCGAACCGGACAAGCCAATGGCCCCCGACCCCGCGGGACCCGCCGCCGGCACGCCCGCTCCCGGCCCCAGTCCGTCCGAGCCTGCCAATGCAAGACCCGGTGGCGTGTCGGTGTCGGTCGACGAGGTGGCGCCCCCGGGGGTCATGATCAGTGGCAAGGTGACCTTCGGCGACGGGCAGACCGGGGCGTGGTTCATCGATCAGAGTGGCCAGTTGGGACTGGCGCCCACCCAGAAGGGGTATCGTCCGTCGCAGGCCGACATGCAGAGCTTCCAGATGGGACTGGACCGGGAACTTCGCACGCTGGGGATGTAGCGAGGCGTATCCTGGGACCGAATCTCGAGGTCTGGAGATCGTCGACCTTGGCGCGGGAGCCCCCCGTGGTCCCGAGGTCCCGATGTCCCTCCGCCTCAGGGCGGGCGACAATCCACTTGCGGCGCCGCGGGCCCCCGCGTAGCGTTCGGTCATCGATCAACCGAAGACGTTGTCTATGACCCAATCCTTCTCGCGGCGAACCCCCGGGGCCGGTGACCGGAATCCAGGTTTCACCCTGATCGAACTGCTCGTGGTCATTGCCATCATCGCCATCCTGGCAGGCATGCTGCTGCCGGCGTTGTCCAAGGCGAAAGCCAAGGCACAGGGGATTCTCTGCATGGGGAACGGCCGCCAGATGATGCTGGCATGGCGGTTCTACGTCGATGACAACGCCGAGAAGCTGCCGCCCTCGTATGGTCCGAACCAGTGGGTGAACGGCAACCTCGACTTCAACCCGGGGAACCCCAGCAACTGGGACGTGACCCAGGACATCGAGAAGAGCCTGCTCTGGCAGTACTGCGGCAACAGCGCGGCAATCTGGAAATGCCCGGCGGACCGGAGCACGGTCACGGTAAACGGCACCGCCCAACCCCGGGTGCGCAGCATCTCGATGAACGCTTGGTTCAACTCGACCGACGTCGAGGCGTTCGGCCCCGGCTTCCGCGTCTACTACAAGAGCAGCGACCTGGTCGAACCCGGCCCCACGGGGACGTGGGTCTTCATTGATGAGCGGGAGGACAGCATCAACGACGGCGAGTTCTGCGTGGGGATGACCGGGTACCCGGACGCGCCGCCGTCCTGGCGGATTGTCGATTACCCGGCGAGCTACCACAACGGCGCAGCCGGCTTGTCGTTCGCCGACGGCCATTCGGAAATCAAGAAGTGGGTCGACCCCCGCACCATGCCGGCGCTGGTGAAGGGCGGCGAATTGAAACTCAACGTGTCCTCCCCGAACAACATGGACATGCTCTGGCTGATGGACCGCTCCACCCGCAAGCGCTGACGGGGTCGGAGGATCTGGACACCCGGCTCACGCCCCAACCGGATCTCCATTTCGGCCCTGGCGGAGCGTCCGACCGCGGCGCCATCCGGGTGGACGATACGATCTCCCACCAAAGCGTGCTCGGGCTTGGGAGTTCACTGGAGCACAGCACCTGTTACAACCTGAGCCTCCTGTCGGCGGACCAGCGGGAACGGGTGATCGAGAGCCTTGTCCATCCCGACCGCGGGATCGGGATGAACCTGATGCGCATCTGCATAGGCACGTCCGACTTCGCACCCGGTCCGTTCTACACCTACGACGACATACCCGCCGGCGAGGAGGATCCCCGGCTCGATCACTTCTCGGTCGACCGGGATCGCGCGTATGTGTTGCCGATCCTCAAGGCCGCGCAGCGCTTGAATCCCCAGCTCCGATTCTTCGCCTCGCCCTGGACCCCGCCCCCGTGGATGAAAACCAATGGCCAGTATGGTGGCGGTTTCCTCCGCCCCGAGTGCTATCCCCAGTTCGCCGAGTATCTGGCGCGCTTCATCGAGGCCTATCGCCGTGAAGGCATCGAGATTCATGCGTTGACCCTGCAGAACGAGCCGGAGTTCGGGCCCGAGCCCTACCCAAGTTGCCTCTGGACGGCGGAACAGCAACGCGACTTCATCCGCGATCACCTCGGGCCGCTGTTCCGAGCCCGCGGGATCAAGACGCTGATCTGGGTCTTCGACCACAATTTCAACCACCCGGACTTTCCGTCCACGATCCTGCGAGATCCGATGGCCGCCCACCATGTCGACGGCAGCGAATTTCACCTTTACGAAGACAGGCCCGAGGCGATGTCGAAGCTCCACCGGGAGTTTCCCACCAAGTCCATCTACTTCACCGAGGGCTCGGTCTATGGCGCGAACGGTGCCACCGAGATCATCTCCTATTTCCGCAACTGGTCGCGCAGCTACAATGCCTGGGTGACGATGATTGATCAGCACGGCGAACCCAACGTCTCCGGTTTCCACGATTGCGACCCCACCATCATTGTGCTCGACCGCGACACGCTGGAGCCCGATTACCGCGCCGATTACTACATCTACGGTCAGTTCATGAAGTTCGAGAAGGTACCCGGCCGAGCCAAGGCGCTTTCAGCCAAATTGGGTGTGGCCCGGCATGGTTCCCGGTTGTCGGGTCGGCTCGCATGATGGGCGAATACCAGGCAATTCACCCGGAGCCGTCGAGTTTGTGATGTGAACCAGAGGCACCGCGCGCACTCGTGCGCGATCCGCCGCAACTGCGCAGTCCTGACGGCCAAGTCCCTCAAATCGCATCGTAAGGCAGACAGCCGATCCTGCGTCCTCGAAGTCCCGCCGTACGATCTGCGCGTGATTCGTTATAGTCTGTTGGAGAGGCCGGACAACCCGTAGAATCCTGCCCGCAACCGGCGATCCAACAAGAGTCCGACCCATGAATGACACGATAAGCAAGAACCGCTATCGCCAGGGCACCGTCCTGCTCCAGATGCACCACCGCACCGGCCTCGTGGAGTTCCGGCGAGTGCGACTGCGGCCGCTTCCTAACTCGGATCCCGCACCATGAAATCCGACCGTCGACAGTTTCTCGGCCGGTGCGGCGCTGCTGCATCGTTCCTGACGCTGGCAGGGTGCCGCACCATGGAGCAACCCCGTTCCGCGACTGAGCACGTGGAGCGGCTCTTTTTCACTTCACAGGGCCGAACCGCCATCATCAACGCCGATGGGTCCGGCCTCCGTTACTTCGACTTCCACGTGCCGGACCAGGTCACCTGGCAGCCGGGACCGTTCCTCTCGGACGGACGTCGGGTGATCTTCCTCAGCATGGAAGCACGCCGCGATGGTCCGGGCCGGCCCTTCGACAAGTACTATCACCAGACCCCCACCCACCTCTGGCTCCATGACCTGGAACGCGATGCCTTGACGGAAATCTGCGCACGCGAACGCCTGGCAGTCTTTTACACGCCCGCGCTGTTGGTCTCGGACGAGAGGTTGCTCGTGCAGGTGGTGCGGGATTCGGGCGGCCAGATCTTCAGCATGAACCTCGACGGCTCGGACGCCCGCGAGTTCACGCGGTTGGGCGAGGGCTTGCCCTACGGTCTCAGCCTCAGCCCGGATGGCCATCGTGTGGCGTATCACCTGGCCAGCCCGCAAGGTTACCAGATCTGGACGAGCAATGTTGACGGGGCCGATCGGGTCCGGGTGGCGGCGCATCCGGACCGCCTTTACTTCGGCCCCACCTGGTCACCGGACGGCGCGTGGCTGCTCTTTCAGAGCTGTCACTTCAAGACCGACCCCGGGCATGACTGGAGCGATCTTTGTCTCGCACGCCCCGATGGCGGCGACTTTCGGCTGCTGACCGAAGGTCAGGTCATGTGGTTTGGCGCCACCTACGGAAATCCCCGGAACCGCGGGGGCGGTTCGAACGTGGCCGGGTGGACCCGGGACGGGAGGATTCTCTTTCCGCGCCGGCTGCCCGAATCGAAGGTGCCCTGGGAGTTCCAGGCGCAGCGGCCCGACACCGACCACTTCAACCGTGACTTCAAACCAGAACTCGCACGTGGCGGCACGGAGATTTGCCGACTCAACCCCAACGACGGCTCGATGGCGCGCCTCACCCAAAGCGACCCACCCGTCTGGGATTTCCGCGCCGGCGAGTCCCCCACGGGACGGCAGATCGTCTTCTGCCGTGCCAGAACGGGCGATGCGCCCGCACTCTACGTGATGGGCGCGGACGGACGTTCTCCCCGTTTGCTGACCCGCGGATGGGACGGGCAAGGAGCAGATCATCCCCGTTGGTTACCTCTCGTGAACAGTGCTTAGGAAAAAGAACCGTGCCATCTCGAAACCTGATCCCCTTCTTCGCCGCTTGCCCGCTCGCGGTGCTTGCCGCAGCGAACGCCCTGATGACTTCCGGGGCAGACACCACCGCAGCCAGCGAAGCGGACTCCCTCACCCCGGTCCCGCGAACCCGTTACATGGTGGACGTGGAAAGATACCGGTTTGGCGGAACCTGTGATCTGCACAATCCGGCCTTCTACCCCATCCCGCAGGATGCCGTGTCACGCGAATCCTATCTGCGGTGCATTGACGAACCGAATCCGTCAGAGATCGCCCGCAATCCGAATCGCGGCCTGGACGGTCCGCGCGCGTTCATGCCGGTGCTGGTGAATTACGTGCAGACGGGTGATCCGCAGTGGAGCGACGCCTGCATCGCCATGCTCAAGGCGTTTCATGGTGAGATGCAAAGACAGGTTGCCGAACGGAAGTGGTTCTGGCAGTTCGAGCATCCCGCCGCGCTGATCCCGCTCTATCGGCAATACCTCATCCAAGGCGGCGCGATGGAGCCTGACGCGGAGTGGTTCCGCGCGATGTGGCTTTGCTACTGCCGCAATCTGCATGTTTGGGATTCCGAACCCGTCGAATGGCGCGGCGGCTGTCATCGTTCGATGCCGGAGGGTTATGCCAAGGGGCGGGCCGCCGCGTGGTATCCGGACATTCCGGAAGCAGCGCACTGGAAGCGTTACTCAGAACTCGTTTTCCAGGATTTCTGGCGGGCCCGGGATGTGCCCCAGAACGACACCGGCTACATGATGGGGCCGCTCATCATCCTCGCCTGTGGCGGCGACCAGTGGGCCGGCGACGACCGGGTCTTCATCGACCCCGGCATGCGGCGCCTTTGGGAACGGTTGCTGGTGGAGGTGTCACCCGACGGCGCCATCAATCCCTACGGCCCGAACGGCGGCTGGAACAGCACGGCCGATTACCGGATCGCCATGCTCGAGCGCGTCGCGGCCAAGACGGGCGACGGCCGCTATCGGTTCGCCGCGCACAAGCTGCTCAATTACCTGAGATACCAGAGTCGCGATCCGAATCCGGATACGCATCGTTTGGACGGCGGGAACCTGTGGCTGCTTTCGCTGGCCTGGCTGTTTGCCGACGACGCCGTCAAACCGGCCAGGCCCGAGGCCGGTTCGCTCTGGAACCAACGCGTGGAAGCCATCCGCATTCCGCACACGGACAAGGAGCTTACCGAGCGGCTCATGGGCAACGCCGATCCCCGCGAGAACTTCGGGCACATCTGCTGCAGCTGGTTCATGACGGACCAGATGTGGCCAGACAAACTGGTGCTGCGGAGTGGGTGGGATCCCGGCGACTTCTTCGCGCTCGTTGAGCTGCATCCGACCAGTTTTCCGGCGAATCCCGGCGGCATCATGGGGCTCAACCGCTGGGGCGCGCCCTTCACGCAGACCGTCACCAGCAAGGGAGCCTCGGTCGAGAACCGCCTTATGGTGGAGGACCTCGGCGGGACCGTCCAGCGGCGTTATCACCCGGACAAACTGCGCATCGATGAGTTCTGGCACCTCGGCACGATGCCAGACATCCGCTCGGAGGTGACGTACTTCAAGGAGACACCGGAGGCCACGTTGGCGCGGATTCGGGTGTCGAACATGGACGGCCTCCCCGTGAGGTACGAACGCGAGTTCATCTTCGTGAAGAACCGCTTCCTCGCCACACGGGAACTCGTGACGTTCCAGGAGAGCTTCAAAGCCCGGGTCGCGCCGCTCTGGAACACGCACAACATCGGACCGCAACTCGGCAGCCACTGGGCAAACACCTTCCTCCACCAACCGGTGGCCGAGAATGGAGCGCGCAGCATGAAGTGTCCTCCAGTGGACCTGCTGGTGTGGTTCGCACCGCACCCGAATTGCCACCTCGAGGTCGTGGACCGCCTGACCGATGATCCGCGAGCCGAGGCGTGCCCGAATCAGGTCCGCTACGTGTGGGAGGGTACACCTGCGTTGGGTGAAACACTCGCCTTTACCCAGCTCTACTATCCGCATCCTCCGTATCGCGCCCGCGCCACTTCAAACAACCCCAACCCTGGGGCGAAACCGGCCTATGCGGACGCCTTGCAGGCCACGACCCACGCCTCGGGCATCACGGTGATTCGCGATGATCCGGAAGCCTCCCTTCTTCAACTGGAGTTGGAGCCGGGGCACCTCGAGTGGGTGGCATTCAATCCCGGGTCCATCCGCCTTACGCTGGCCGGCCGGGGAATCCGTGAGCCGCTGCTGTATCTGGACGACAAGTAACCATGACATACCGCCCCCCAAGCCTTCGTTGCACGCCACGATCGTCGAGGATCGCAGGACTGAGGCAGCATTCTCTCCGGAGCGTTGTGCTGACCGTCGTGCTGGCCGCCTCAAGCGCGGCGAGGGCCAACACGGCGGACCTCGAGGTCGCCATCCGTCCTGGCAGCGAGGCGGGCGGCCTCAACCTCCGTTCCCCTGACTGCCCCGGTAATGTGATCGACTTCCGCACCTGCGAAGGGGTCGTCGTCGGTTCCAACGATTTCGGTCTCTTCCAGGTGAAGCTACCCGCAACGTTCGGCAATGGCTGGAAATCGTGGCAGCGCGAGGACAATACTTGGAGCTACGCCTGGCCCTACGCTCAAGGAATCACCGTGCGGGTGAATGTCGAACCGGCTCATGACGGTTTGCAGCTCCGTTACACCCTGCAGAACACCACCACCAGCGCCTTTGACAACGTTCAACTCCACACGTGCGTTCCCACCACCGAAGCGCCTGGGTTCCTCCCGCCGCCGTCGGTTCGGGGCGGCGAAACCAACTGGTCCGAACTCTACCAGCGACTGCACCTTTGGTCGGGAGAGCAACGGTTCACCTTCGCCGACACCCTGCTGGCGGCGACGGAATCTCACCTGTCGTTGATGCAGGAAGGAGCGGCACCGGTGCGCTGGGGTTGGTGGGTGAACGGTCCGGAGACCTTTGGTCTGCCGCTCATCGCCCTCACGAGCCGCGACGGCCAGACCACGATCGCCCTCGGGTTCGAGCGGGCGATCTGGGCTTCGGCCAACACCGGAGATGACCGGGCGTGCTTTCACCTGTTCCCTTGGTTCGATCGGATTGAGCCCGGTCGGAGTGTGACCGTCCGGGGCAGGCTCTATGTCCTGCGGGGAGGAACCCGGGAAGCCCGGCGCCGGTTCGAAGGGGACTTCCCCGACCTGGCAGTCAGATACGCCCCTGTGACCCGTGTCGGCCCGCCCCGGTTCCATGCGCCCCCGGTGGAGCGTTACCGCCCAGGCGCGCCGGACCTGAACAACCCCGCCTTTTACCCGATTCCGAAGGCAGCGGTGACCCGCGACACCTACATGGCCTGGCTGGAACGAAGCGGCCTGTTCGAACACGCGAAGCAGCCGAAGCTCGGCTCCGGAGGTCCGACCTTGTTGCTGCCCGCGCTGGCCAGGTTTGTCCAGACCGGCGAACGCCACTGGGGCGAGGCCTGCATCGCCATGCTCCAGGACTATCACCGGGCGTTGCAACGGGAAGTGAAGGAGAAGGGCTGGACCGAGCAGTTCGCGGAGCCGCCGGCCTTCCTGCCGGTCTATCGCAAGCACCTGATCGCTGGCGGCCTGATGACGGCAGATGAGCCCTGGTTCCGGGAACTCTGGCTTTACTATTGCCGCAATCTCCATGTCTGGAACTCGAAGCCGGTCGAATGGCGCGGTCCGTGCCATCGGTCCATGCCGGAGGCGCTGGCCAAGGGCCTCGCGGCAAAGTGGTATCCGGACATTCCGGAGGCCGCGCGCTGGAAGCGGTATTCCGAGCTGGTCTGGGACGATTTCTGGCGCGTCAAGGATCTGCTGCAAAACGACACAGGCTACTTCCAGGACGCCACCCGTGCCTACGCCTTTGCCAGCAAGGAGTGGCTGGGAGATGACCGGTATCTGGCCGATCCCGGCATGCAACCGGTCTGGCAGCGGTTGATGGCCGAGATCACCCCCGACGGGGCGATCAATCCCTACGGCCCCAACGGCGGATGGAACAGCACCGCGGCCTTGCGGGTCGGCGTGCTCGAACGGGTGGCCACCGCGACGCGGAACGGCAACTATCGGTTTGCCGCCCACAAGGCGATGAACCACCTTCTCTACCAGACCGGACCGACCCTGCGCGACGGCTATCTCCTGAATCAGGAGACGGCGCCCTACATCGTGCTGGCCTGGCTGACCGCCGACGACACGTTGGAGCCAACGACCCCGTCCGACGGCGGACTCGTCACCCATCGCCGCGAATACGCCCGCATCCCGCATCGCGACAAGACCATCGTCGGCAAGTATCTGCCCGATCTCGATCCCGACCCGGACAAGGCGAACCTCTGCTGCAACCAGGCGTTCACGGATCGCACGGTGCCCGACAAGCTCGTGTTGCGCAGCGGTTGGAATCCGGGTGATTTCTTCGTCCTGGTCGACCTGGTGCCCACCAGCTTCCCGTTCAATGCCGGCGGGATCCTCGGCATGAACCGTTGGGGGGCGCCGTTCACCCAGGTAGTAACCTCCAAGGGCAGCATCCCCGAAAACCGGTTGTCCGTGGTCGACCTGACAGGGACGGCTACCCGGCGTTACCTGCCTGATCCCGATCGCATCAGCGAGGAATGGCAGCAAGGGAGGATGCCGGACATCGTGACCACGGTGCCTTTCCTTCGGGATACCCCGGAGGCCACGTTCGCCCGCGTGGAGGTGCAGAATCCCGAAGGCCTGCCGGTGAAGGTGATCCAGGAATACGTGTTCGTGAAGAACCGGTTCCTCGTCCGCCGTGAGACGGTGGTGTTCGAGGAGTCGTTCCCGGCCCGGATCGCCGCGCTTTGGAACACGCAGAACATCGGGCCGCAGATCGGTTCCCATTGGGCCAACACCTTCATGACCGCGCCGGTGGCCGCCAATGGCCGGATCGCCATGAACACCCCGCCGGCCGACCTGCTGGTCTGGTTCGGGCCGCAGCCGGGTTGGCGCCTGCAAGTGGTGGATCGCACCGCCGAGGACCCGCGCACGCAGGTCGCCCCCGGACAGTTGCGTTACCTCTGGGAAGGCACGCCGGAGCAGGGTGCGAGTCGTCACATGACCCAGGTGTATTATCCTCATGCCGCGACGCAGGCCCGGCCGTCTACGGTGGAGCCGGGCGCACGCGCCGTTTATGCCGGAGGAGACCTGGCGGCAACGGCCGGCGCGGCGGGTATTCGGGTCATCCGCGACGACGCGGACATCACCTTGCTCCGGCTCGAGTTCGAGCCGGGCCGGGTCGAGTGGGTGGCGTTCAATCCGGACAGCCTACCCATCCAGTTCGAGGAGATCGAAACCGATGAGCCCCTGCTCTACCAGGCATCCAGCCATCGTGATCCAACTGGAACGGAGGCGTTTCCGCCAGTCGGCGGTCCTTGAGTAGCTCTCCTTGCGGCCCACCGAGGTTTCGTAGACGCCCTTCCAACGACCGGAATCCAGACGGTCTTCAGAAGCCGTCACAGCCGGCGTTGAGGTAGCCGGGCGTCTCACCGGCCAGGTTCTTTCCCCTTGAAGTGGTAATCGGCGAAGTCGAGGAACCGCAGCCAGTCGAACATCTCAATGGAGTGCCCCCCGGGACGGATGTGATAGCCAACGTCGCTTTCGATGATGGCCTGGCCCAGCGGCGGTGAGGTCTCGGATTCCAGGCCCTGCTTTCCGAGGAGCCGATAGACTTCGGAGGCGTGCCAGGCGGAGAGGTATTCGCCGCGGGGATCGGCCCACGTGTCATCGACGCCGCTGTGGACATACACGGGACGGGGAGCAATGCAGGCGAGCAGCATGTGTTGATCGACCGGCAGATCGTCTTCCTGGCCCACGAACTTCCAGGCGTTGCGGCAGAGCCAATACGGGAAGCGGGTCACCATCTTCTCCAGCGTCTCACCGGACTTGCGCCGCCATAACGCGGCACCGGCGCAGCCGGATTGGGCGGAAATGGCGAGGGCAAACCGCTGGTCCTGGGCCGCGGTCCAAAGCGTGGCCTTGCCACACTTGGAATGCCCCATGATGGCCACGTGCGAGGCATCGATCGCAGCATCGGTTTCCAAGTAATCCATGGCCCGTGAAGCACCCCAGGCCATGGCCCCGAGAACTCCCCATTCATTGGCTTTGGGAAAACTCTGGCCCATTCGGTAAAACAGGCGATGAATGCTCTTCTGGAACTCCACCTCGTTATGGCCAACAAGGTCCTGCTGGTACACCACCACGAGGACGTAGCCCCGGTCGAGAAACAGGCCCAGGGGCCAACCGTTGCGCAGACGACCTTCCTGTTGCGGATGCGCGTCGAAGTTCCTCGAGGCGGTGTCGTCGAAGCTGTGCATCATGAAGGCCGGCACGGGGTGGGTCGCTTGGTTGGGCACAAAAACCAACACGAGCATCTCGGCGGTACCGTTGAGATTGCTGAAGCGAATCCGGACGTCCTTGCGCGTGGCCCGGCCGCCCATGAAGTCGGGATCGCTCTTCACGACCTCGAACTCCGTCCTGAGCGGGTCCTCGGGCTCGGGGACACGGCCGTAGATGAGGTTGCTGAAGAGGGACAGGATTTGCGGGCGACGGACATCGACCCATTGCCCGGCGGTGGTGACCGGCGTGCCCTCAGCGGTCACCAGTTGCGGAGGCAGGTCATAGGCCGGAACCCGGGCCTCGTCGTAGTTGACATCACTGTCGTTCTCCTTGCCGGTACCGGGGAGCGAGGGGCGAGGTCCCAGATCGGCGCCCACCTGATAGCGCCAGGTTCCGGCGAGGGAGATGGCCGGTTCGTCAGGCGAGTCCGTTGGCCGAAGCGTCATTTGTTCGGGTTGACCGCAGATACCACCTCCGCGTCCGGTATCGAGCACCAGAACGGTGATGACATTGCGGCCGGAACGCAGAAGCGCGGCTTCCACCTCATACTCCCGCGGGACATTGTGTTGGTCAGGACCGGTGTGGCTGCCGACCTGGGTTCCGTTGAACCACGTCAGGTCCATGTCGTCGATGGGCCCGAGACTGAGTTTCAGGTCCTGGCCGAGCCAGGAGGCCGGGAGGTCCACGGTCTTGCGGAACCAGACGAGCCCGTCGAGGTGCGGCAGGCCGTGCTCCTCCCAATTGCATGGCAACTCCATCGACGCCCAACGCGAATCATCCAGTTCGAGAGCGATATTGCCCTCACCCTGTCGCATCGCGGCATCCGCCCTGGCCTGCCATGAGGCAAGTTGCTGGCGGTAGGCTTCGCGTCGGTCAACGGAGCCTTGGGCTTGGGGATCTGCGGGGTTGCTGATGGGTGCGGGCTGCGAAGCAGTGCGGCCGGGGATTCGATCCGCCGCCGCGAGCAACAAAAGTGTCGAGAGGAGGATTCTCATCGTGTTCCTTGGGTCTTCCGGCGCCCTCCCCCTTCGGCGGGGCTGATGGACACCGCTTCGTCCGGTTGCAGAGAGAGCGTGAGTCGGCCGGCGTCCACGCCGACCCGGTCATCCAGGAGAACCAGCCCCTTCAAGGTAATCCGGTGCAGGTGGACGCGATTCACTCCCTGCCAGTCCTCCGGCAACCGCCACGCCCTGTGCACATACCCGTCCCGACTGTAGGCGATGATCTCCCGTGGATTCCACAACGCGGGAACAAAGAGGTCGTCGTCCTCGCGCTGCGCGATGAAGACATCGACGTGAATGGTGTGTCCGTCCCGCAGTTCCGGGATCATTCGGATCAATCCGTCGATGCGCCGCTGAGCCATCCCGGCTTCCCATTCCCTGGGATAGACCACGTTGTACATCGGCTCGCCCTTCATCTGAATGCCCGGCGACAACAGGTTCCCGTCGGCATCCCGGGCCAGGCAGTCCTTCGCAACAGACTCGTCCCAAAGGGGGCTTTGCTCGTACGCATCCACCATGTTGAGATGCAGGCTGACGGTGGTGTGAAACTTCCGGGCCTCGCGGAGGAGCCATCGGCGAAAACCCCCGTGAGGGTGAGTCGGCCGGAAACCCCGGGTTCGAGCACGGGATTGAGCACGTTGGGCTCGACGGCCAGAACCGGCCGTTCCAGTCCTGGTAATTCCTCGGTGGTCAGGATCGGCACGGTGGTGACCCGTTTCCCGTTCCCCGTAATCCCTTTGATGAACCGGACCTCCCGGGTGCTGAACGGCGTGCCGTCGGCGCGCAGGATGTCGTGTTGCCAGCGTTCCGGCTCCGCGGCGCCTTGAGGGGAACCCCACGGGAAGTAGGTCTGGGTACGACCCGCCACCAGGCCCCAGTTGTAACAACCGATTCGGCGATTGCGAAACAACGGGAGGAGTTGTTCAAACGTATTGCCATCCCGACGCACCAGCCATTCGGTGCAGAGCACCGGGCGACCCTGCGCCGCGCAGATCTCGAGCTTCGCCTCGATGCCGGGGACGGGGTCATATCCGTGAAACGAGACGACGTCCGAAAGCTCCATCATGCGGCGGGACAAGGTGCTTTGAAAATCGGTCCAGGCGCCGGTGGTGAGCGGTTGGGCCGGCTCCATCTCGCGAGCCCAGCCAAAGGCGGCTTCCATGAGTTCCCGGCTCCCGGAGGCCGTTCCGTTGCCGGGCTCGTTGTAGAGATCCCAGACAATGACCCGCCGGTCGGACCCGAAGGTGCCGACCAAGTCCTTCACGTATTGCTCCAAGGGAGCCCAGGTCGAAGGGTCGGCGACCATGGCGAGCGGAGGACTCGACACCCACTGGCTGTTGTGCACTCCCGGGATGGGGTCCGGTTGCTTGCCCGCCGTGGCCACACGTCCGGCGAAATTGCAGTCGTCAAAGAGAATCGGCATCACGGAAATCCCGTGCCGATCGGCGATCTCCAGGAACTTGGTAAACCGCAGCTTCAGGCCGCCAGCATCGTCACGCCAGACCACATAATTGAGGAACACCCGCACGGTGTTGAAGCCCAGGTCCTGTGCCCAGCCCAGTTCCCGGTTGATGGCCTGGGGATCGAACGTGTCCTGCTGCCACATCTCGACATCGTTGACCGCGGTGCTGGGAAGGAAATTGCACCCGACCAGCCACGGCTGCGCGCGATACCACTCCCACGCACGCTCCGCCGCCCAACGGCCGTCAACGGCATCCGCGGCTGAGATACCCGGAAGGAAAACCAACGCAGGCAGGATCAAGCCGAACAAGGTACGCAACAGTCGTATCACGCCGTGAACCATACCGGCCGCAGCACCGGGAGGTAAATGCACGAACCCGGGGAACGCTGAAGAAAGCCGCGGAAGACCCCTCGCCCGCCAAACTCGGCCGAGACGATCACAGTGGACAAATCCCGCCGCTGCAATACGAAGAACGCCCCCTCACCGCTCGCGACGGCGCAACCGGCCGCCCGGAACGTCACCGCGGCGGCCGTGGCCGAGGTGTACGCTCAGAACAAAGTCAGGGTGATCTTCCTGTGGGGTGGTTGGTGTTTGTGAGGGTTTAAGTTCACTGGTTGCTCCTGGAGGAACCCCTCTCCTTGTCCGGGTCGAAAGGCCTTCCATTCGAGGGCCGGTCCGCCGCGTGTGGTGCTTCCTGGGACGAGGAAACCCGTTCGCGTCGCAACCATTGCCAGCCGCGCCGTTTCAGAATGTCGAGCAGCACCGCACCGAGAATGACCAGACCGAGCACAACCTTTTGCGTGTAGCTCTCCACGCCGGTAAGGTTCATGCCGTTTTGGATGACTGCGATGATGAACGCGCCGATGAGCGTGCCGAGCACCTTGCCTTCGCCGCCCGACAGCGACGCGCCCCCCACCACCACGGCCGCGATGACATAGAGTTCGTACATCTGGCCGTAAGTCGGCGAGCCGCTCTTGAGTTGCGAAGCCATGACGATGCCGCCCAACCCGGCCAGCGCGCCGGAGGCAGTATAGGCGAACAGCAACACTTTCTTCACCGGTACGCCGGACAACCGCGCCGCCTCGGCATTGCCGCCCACGGCGTAGAGATAGCGGCCCAGCACCGTGCGCGTCATGACGAAGTGGGCCGCCGCGTAAAGCACCAACATGAGCAGGACCGCATTGGGCAGGCCGAGCGAACTGCCGCGTCCCAGCCAGATGAACGAGTCCGGCACCTGGTAGATGGACTGGCCTTGCGCGACAATGAAGGCCAGGCCGCTCGCCACCAGCATCATTGCCAGCGTGGTGATGAACGGCGGGATGGCGAACAGCGTCACCATCGCCCCGGAGAACAGGCCCACCACCCCACACACGCCAACGGCGGCAAGGCTGCACCAGACCATCCCCGCTGCAGCCGCGTGCTCCGCGCCGGCGAGGTTGCGAATGAACAGCGTGCAAACCACCGCCGACAAGGCGATCAGGCTGCCAACCGAGAGATCAATCCCCGCGGTGATGATGACCAGTGTCATGCCGATGGCGACGATGGCGATGACCGCGATCTGGTTCGCGATATTGAGCAGGTTGTCCGCCTTGAGAAAGTTCGGCCAGCGATAGCTGCGCGGCCAGACCAGCTTCGCCCGGGCCAGCGCCGGAAAATCCGTCGCCGCGTCCTGCAACACCGCCCAACTCGCGGTCGTTTGGTTGGCGGCAATGACGGCCAACTGGTCCTGGCCTGCCGCAATGCGCGTCAAGACCCGACGGATGTCGGCCGGTTGACCGTTGACGGTTTCTGTCACAACGAGCCCCGCGGCCTCAAGGCGCGTGCCGAGTTCCCTGGCGAACTCGGCGTCTTCAACTGTGTCGCGCACCGCGATGAGCACGCTCGCCCCCGGTGGAAACTGGCGCGAGATGTCCCGCGCCAATTGCCGTGCCCCGGCGGCACCGGCGGGATGCTGCTCCTCCAGCGTCGCCGCGCTGAAGAACACGCCCAGCAACAACAGCACGAGCAACATGCCGTAGTCGGCGAACAGCCGGGCGAAGGAACCGTTGGAAGTCGTGGATTTCATCCAACTGCCAGGTGCATGATGTCTTCCGGTGTGGCGCGGGTCGCGTCAGGAATCTCGCCGGCGATCCGGCCGCCGCGCATGACCAGGACGCGGTCGCTCATGGCGAGCACCTCGGGCAACTCGGAACTGATCATCAGGATCGCCTTGCCCTGAGCGGCCAGTTCGTTGATGAGTTGGTGAACCTCGCACTTCGCCCCGATGTCAATCCCACGCGTCGGCTCATCAAACAGGACAACCTCGCAGTGGCGCTCCAGCCACTTGGCCAGAACCACCTTCTGCTGGTTGCCGCCCGAGAGATTGCGCGCGAGCTGTTCCTGGTGCGGAATGCGAATGCGCAGGCTCTTCACGTAGGCGGCAAACGCGCCGCGCTCGGCTTTCTCCCGCACCACGCCCCAGCGCGAGAAGCGACGCAGGTTCGGCAGTCCGAAATTCTCGCGCACCGATTGGCCCAGCACCAATCCCTGGCTCTTGCGGTCTTCGGTGAGCAAGGCCAACCCGGCACGGATCGCTTCACCAGGATTGCGGAGGGAAAGCGGCTGGCCATCGAGTTCGACCGAGCCGGAATCCGCGCGGTCCGCTCCGAACAGGCAGCGGGCAACTTCCGTGCGACCCGCACCCACCAGGCCCGTCAGACCCAGCACCTCGCCACGCCGGATGGTGAAGGAGACGTTCCGCACCTTCCGCCCACGACAGAGATTCCGCACCACCAGACGGTCCGGTCCGGGTCGCACCGCGCGCTTCGGGAATTCCTGGTCCAGCGTACGACCCACCATCATTTCGATCAGTTCGCCGCGCGTGACGCCGCTGATGGGCCTGATGCCGACAAGCTGCCCATCGCGCAGCACCAGCACCCGGTCGGCGATGGCAAAGATCTCCTCCAACCGATGACTGATGTAGATCAACCCCAGCCCCTGCGCCCGCAAATCGCGAATGATGGCAAACAACCGCGCGACTTCCGGCGGCGTGAGCGTGGCGCTCGGCTCATCCATCACCAGGATGCGCGCGTCGAGCGAGAGTGCCTTGGCGATTTCGACCAGTTGTTGTTGCGCAACGGACAGGTCCCGGCACGGCACCTCCGGGTCAATCTCCACGCCAAGCCGGGCGAACAGCCTCCGCGCTTGTTGCGATTCCTCATCCCGTCGCAGCAGTCCGAAGCGCAACCGCTCGCGCCCGAGGGAGATGTTTTCCCGGGCCGACAGCGCCGGGATGAGGTTGAACTCCTGGTAGATGATTGAGATGCCCGCCCGCTGCGCCTCCACGGGGCTTTCGATCTTCGCCGGTTTCCCCGCGATGTGGATCGTGCCCGTGTCCGGCGGATGGGCGCCTCCGAGAATCTTGATGAGCGTGCTCTTGCCTGCGCCGTTTTCGCCCAGCACGGCGAGGACTTCGCCGGCCCGCAACTCCAAGTCCACGGCCCGCAGCGCCTGCACGCCGGGGAAGGCCTTGGAGGCGCCGCAAACCTGGAGCAGTGGGGTAACCGGGCTGTTCACTTTACCATCGGATTGCCATCCAGGTCGGCCGTCTGAAGGATAGCACTGAAGTTGCGGAATCTCAGCGGTCACTTCACCGTGGGATCCTTGTCCGCATCAGCCTGCCGATAGAGGGCGGTGGGAATGAGCGTCTCGGGTGGCAGCGCCTCCCCTTTGAAGTGGCGCATGATCGCCTGCACGGTTCCGACGCCGATGCGGTCGGGAAACTGGATTGGGCTGGCGTAAAGCTTGCCCGCCTTCACCGCTGCCTTGCCTTCCGGCGAACCATCGAAGCCCACCAGCACAATCTGCCCGGCCTTGCCTGCTTTCTCCATCGCTGCGCGCGCCCCCAATGCGGAAGGATCATTGATGGCGAAGATTGCGGCCAGGTCCGGGTGCGCCTGCAACAAGTCCTCCGCCGCGCGGAAACCGCCGTCCTTGACGCCCCCGCCTGGCAGGTCGGCCACGATCTCGATCTTGCCGCCGGAGCGGGCCGCGTTATGACTTTCGATGGCCTCCTTGAACCCTTTCACCCGCAGAATGCAGGACTCCACCGGCTTGTGGTCAATGATCGCCACGCGCCCGCCTGTGTCGCCCAGCGCTTCGATGACGGCCCGCGCCGCTTCTTTGCCGCCACCGAAGTTGTCCGTGGCCACATGCGTCACCACTTTCACGCCTGGCGCGAGGCAGGCGATGTCCGCGGTGAAGACCGGGATGCCGGCATCATTGGCTTCCTTGATGGCCGGCCCGATGGCGATGGAGTCGCACGGCGTCAGCACAATGGCGGCGGCCTTCTTGACGATGAAGTCCTTGACCTGGTTCTGCTGCTTCGCCACGTCGAACTCGCCGCTCACCACCAGCACGTCATAGCCGTGCTTGCGGGCCTCTTCGGTCATGCTGTCGCCAATCTGTTTGAAGAAGGGGTTGGTCAGCGTGAGGACGGACAAGGCAATGGTGCCTTTGGCAGGCGGGGCGTTGCGAGTCGCCCCGCCAGGACGGGAGTCCATGCCCGCGTCATTGCGGCCGCATCCGGCCGCGAGCAGAAGCGAGGTGGAGAAGAGCAGTGCCCCGAATCGAGGCTTCACATTCCAATTCAGCAAATGGTTCATAGGCACGTTTTGGCGAGAGTCGCTTGATCGGGAACTCGTGTCCACTCCACGTTGCATCCGCGTTGCTCACCCCGTCGATGGCGCTTCTCAACCTCCTGGTCCGGGATCTCAATGAAGGAGCGCGACCAAAAGTCCGACCACCAAGCACGATGTTGGGCAGACAGCAAGGCAATCTTCGCCGGCGTGAGACCGGCCACGAGCTCATTTGCCGCCGCTGCCGGATCGTTCGCGTCCAAATCGCTCAGGACGGACGTCGCGATCGTGACCGGTGCCCCCGGCCTGAGGACAAAGTAGAACCTGGCTCCGATCGAGGCGGGGTTCGCGCCAACCACTTCGGCTCGCAGGATGAAGTTGCCATCGCGCGGTTCGTGGACACCGAGGTCTAATGGGCCCGTCGGTGTTGGCTGACCGAGATCCTCCGCGGCCCGGTTCGGCGGAGCCCCGGCAGTCTCTTCCGGGACGGCCACCAGGCTGACATCCGCCCCCCCAAGCGTGAGCACTGCGAGCAGGAACGGCGCGATTGCTCATGGGCCAGGTACTGCCCGCCGAACGAGACGCGGTCAAGTGAACCGACGAGCCTCCGCCGGTTCAGCCACCGCGGCCATGGCGGAGGGTGATGACCACACCCGGAGCCGATGCCGGCGCAGACGATGAGGAGTGGAAGGACTGGCCTCATGACGATGGAGTCCAAAACAATCATGGTTCAGGAGCAGATTCGATGCGGAGGAGATTGGGGTGTCCTGGCTGCACGGGAAGTTGAATCCTCGCCACGCGGTGCAGGTCATTCTTCGCCCTGTGCGCTGATGAACACGGAGGTTGTGGGAGGGAGTGTCACGCGCACCCGGGTGACGTCGATCGTTCCTGACTTGGCGTGCTCGAACGTCATCCTGGAGATCTCGCCCGTATGCGGGTCCCAGAGTTCCGGAAGCAACCGGCCCCGGAGGGCCACCGGTGCTCACGGACTCCTTCCAAGGTTGGCGAGAAAGTAGATGTGCCTCCCGTCCACGATCTTGTGGATGTAACGAAGCGGTTTCTCCGGTTCGAATTCCACGTCGCCAACGCCCACCATGCCGTCGAGCACGGCCCGCATTGTCTGTGCCGTCGGGGACTTCAGGAACACCGCCATTCCGCCCTGCCCGTTCCTGTTACTTGTCCGTCCACATCCGGCCTTGGGCGGTAAAGGTCGGCTCATCGAAGAACGTCCGTCGATGGTGTTTCCGAAATTCCTTGAAGTGATCATAACTGCTGGTGCGTCATTTCGACGAAACGAGCGACGCTTTCAGGGTCGAGTAGTCCACATCGGATCACCGTCCCGGACACATGAACGTCATCGTTCCATACGCCCTCGGGTATCGGGCAGGAAACGTGGCCGTCGCGGCTCCGGTGATCGATTCGCTTCTGGTTGTCGTTTCCATGGCGACCAGGCTCATCAGGCGGCCCTCGGAATGGCCATCTCGAACCCGGCCGGCCCGGTCACGTCTGTTCGTGCTTGTCAGGCGTTTGACAGTGAGCTCGGATGGTGGTTGGCAGCGTGGGATGCCGTCGCCGTTGATGGCCCGGCACTCCGCTGGGAAACCGTATCGTCGTAAATGCAGAGGGTCATGCCCAGTTCCGGCCTTTCTCAGGGCGATCCGTAGACCTCGAAATAGTCCTCGCTGAGGTAGGCGGGCTTGAATGCACTGCCGAAGGGCAGAATCCCAAAACCTCCGTAGCCACGGTTGTCCGGACTTTGCATCTGATCGACGATGCCGTCCCCGGTCACGGTTGTGTTGTTCCAGAACCAGAGGGACGGGTGGCATAATGGGCGGCGGGTCGCGAAGTCCGCCCTGCGATCCGGGGTGGTCCGCCGCGAGCGGGCATTTCGGAACCGCCACGGCGAGCGCAACAAGAAGCAATCGAGCGAGTTTCTTCATTTCCTGGTGTTCTCCGGTTGGGATGCCTGCCATCCGGCAGGCCACGTGCTAACCCGCCAACCGGGCTGGCTGAAGAGAATCCTCTCGGGGTCATCTTGCTCTCCGTCATTATCTCCTTTCCAATACCAGAACCCAATCCTGAGGCGAGGCAGATCCGGCGCCAGGTAGTCCCCGTCAAGCCGCCCGGAACCACGTTCACCCGGTCCTGGTCAAATCGCCGACCGGTCGCGGGATCGAAGTAGCATGCCGATGCGCGACGTTGTTCTCAACCTGTTTGACCACGGTTCCCTTCCAGTTGTAGATGCCGCGCTGCGTTGGTAGATGAAGCGCACTTCGCCGGGGATGCCCGCGGCATGGCAGTCGGCTTCAGGGCGGCGCCGGGCGTTCAGGATCCTGGTCACAGACCTGCCACGGTCGGGCGAAAGCAGGCATTCGTTCCGCCTTCACCACCAGCGGTTCTCCGCGACACTCGGCCGTGGAAACACCTCCTGCGATAGGCAAGGCGGGCGGCCGTGTCGGGAACCTCCAGAAACCGCCGTAGAAACTCACGTTGTTGGGCCCCGGATTGAAGCGGATGTTCCAGCTGGCATAGTAGGTGTCCGACGGCCACCACGGCCAGCGCAGGTCCATCATGACAAGGTCCGCACCCGAGGGAATGTTCTCGTTATACCACCTGGCCAGCCCCTTGAAGGAGAAGGAGGAACGCGAGCGCCGCGCAGGCGGCAAGCCGCAAGGTGGATTTTCGCGGGACACTCACGCAGAAAGGGACTCGTGGGTTCATTGGGCGAAGACGATGGTCCAGTGGACCTCCCCGGTAACGCGCGGACGCAACCGCAATGCGACGGTGCCGTCCCGTGCCTCGGTTTGCCCCGGGCTCCCGTCCACCATTGCTGAGGTTGCCCGGAATCCGTCCGGGAGATGCACCGTGAGGACGTAGGGATCGTCCACAACGACCGAACTGCAGCCCGACAGGACAAGCTGGTCGGGGTCCCATTCCTCATCAAGCAGACTCACGCCACCCTGTGACAGATGGCGGGTGGTGGAAAGAACCCACGGGTGGAAACGGGTCTCCGCGGCAAAGGCCTCCTCACTCCCGAGAACCCGGCCACGGAAGATCACCCGGCTTCCGGCCAACGGTTCCGACAGCCTGAACGTGAGGACCTGCTCGACCTTCCCGGCCTCGCTGCGAGACTCGGTCGTTTCGAGTCTCACGCCCAACTCCGAAACCCGTTGCCCGTCGGCGGTCTCGGCGCGAACAAGGCCTTCGAGGATTGCGGCGCCCTGATAGAACAGGCTTAGCCGGCCATCAACCGCGTTCCACTGAACCCGGGCCGCCCGGTTCGGCGGAGCCCCGGGAGTCTCTCCCGGGACGGCCACCAGGCTGACATCCGCCCCCCCAAAGCGTGAGCACTGCGAGCAGAAACGGCGCGGTCAGGGTTCGATTGCTCATGGGCCAGGTACTGCCCGCCGAACGAGACGCGGTCAAGTGAACTCGCAGGTCCCCGGTGTCACCCCGCCGCCCCATCCCGGAATCAGTGATCGTCGCCCCGGGGGAACACCCGGTCCTGGGGGAAAGGCGGGAGATCCTTCACCAACCGCTGGGAGGCACCTTGAGGCGGCTGGATCACCATCGCAACACCGCCCTTGGTCCCCATCCAGACCTTCTCAAAGTCGCTTTGGAGCCATTGGCAAAGGTAGCCGGCACCGCTCCTGCCCAGAAAGGAATCCGTCACCACCACCCGACCGTCGTCGGTGACCCCGCAGAGCGCGACAATGTGGCCGCCCATCGAGGGATACGGCGGGGCCTGGCATTCCCCCCGTTTCATCGACATCGAGCAGAGCAGCACCTGGTTTTGCGCCAGCGCCCGACGCACCGCGTCCCAATCCCGAAACCGCCCAATCGCCGCATCGAATCCAAACTCCTGCGCCGCCGCGGTCACCCGCGGCCAGATCCCCGGATACTCGTATTCCTCGTCGAACGTGTATGCCGTGATCTGTTCCAGCGGGACCGACTTGCCGAAGTACTCCATCGCCGACGCCAGCGCCGCCGACTGGCAGCGGTCGATCATCCGTTCGCCGCGGGAGTTCATCTGCCGCCGCAACGGCACGTCGAGAATCCGCGAAGCCGGAGGGGGGGCGACAATCCCGCCACGGTGGGTCCGCGCAACCTCCGGCGAGGGATGATTGTCCGTGGTGATGATCGTCAGGGCCGGAGGCGCACCCAACGGTGCCCCCCCCACGTCCGCCTTCACCCGGAACCGGAACCCCGCGGCCCTTGCCTTCAGCTTCAGCCAGTCCATGTCCAACACGCCGCGATCAAACGATGGGGCCTCCCGATGAGGCACCCGGTTCCCCACGGTCCCCCAGTAGCCGGCGTAGAGCCACGGCGACTCGTCCCCGGGCCCGAAGCGCACCTGCAAGTAGAGCCGGAACGTGTCGTCCGGCCGGGCGAGGTGCCAGGAGTAGATGAGTTCGTCGAAGGGGACCGCCGGCTGAAAGAGCGGCGAGGTCCATTCGCCATCCGCCGTGCGCAGAAACGACTCGGAAGCCACTCGGTGACACAGGTCGATCGGGGCTTCAGCCTCTGCCGCACGGGAATACGGGTTCATGAGAATCGGGACAAGGAGAGCCAGGAACCGGGCGTGGCGCCTGCCGCGGCCCGGCCCCCGCCGGCGGAGGATTGACTGGACAATGTTACGCACCCGGCCTCCTTAGACCGGACCGGCAGCCCGGGCAAGCCCGGAGAAGCCAATCGGGGAGCCAGGTCCCACCGGAGCCTGTTCACGGGTCACAGACGGAGCCGAGCCGCCCCCGGGAGCCACCAAGGATCAGGGCACGTCGAGCGGGAGCCACTGACCAACTTCGTATTGCACCTGCAACACGAAAGTGCTCAGCCGCCGGCACGGTCTGCCGAAACCTCCGAACAACTCCCGGGTTGCCAGGCCGCCCTCCAGACCCGGGACAAATCCCTGCGGCCGGCGACCGCTTGAATCCCATCCGGTCAGACCTCCGCCGCGTGGTGGACGTCCCGGATCGTCTCGATGATGTAGTCGTTGATTCGCGGCGTGTATTTCGGCCCCACGCGGACCTGAACAAACCGGTCGAAGATCGCCAGGGTCTGGGGGCAGCACCCCGGTCCGTACTCGATGGCCCGTCCCTCGGGGCTGTTGAAGGTCGGCCAGTCGCGATGACGGGTCCGCTTGGCGATCACGGACTCCTGAACCGGCAGCAGCACGGAACCCACGAGTGTGGAGGCCGGCACGCCGCGCTTTCGGAGGCCGTCAATGCAGCGATCACGCGCCGCGCGGTCGGCAGTCTCGAAGAACACGCTGTAACCGATGTCCCCCTCCGGATCCGGTCGCCGGCGCAGGCGCATCCCGGGCAGATCCTGAATCCCCAGGTAGATCGCCTCCCCATTCCGGTGCAGTTGCGCCACCATCGTGTCGAGCTTGGTCAACTGGGCGCCGAGCACGGCGCCCGTGAGTTCGTTCATTCGGAAGTTCTCACCGGCGAACGTCGGCACCTGGGCGGGCCCACCCATGCGGTCGAGGAACAGCGACCGGATGGTGCCCATGTCATGGAAGCGGACCGCGCGTTCGTAGAGCACGGGGTCGTTGGTCACCAGGGCACCCCCCTCGCCCGAGGTCATCATTTTGTTGATCTGAAAACTATAGATGCCCACATCGCCGATCGCCCCCAGCTTCCGACCGTGGTGGGAACCCCCCACACATTGCGCGCAGTCCTCCACCACCCTCACACCGCGACGGCGCGCCACTTCCATCAGCGGGTCCATGTCGCACGGGCCGCCCAGCAGGTGCACTGCAATCACCGCCTTGGTCCGGGGGGAGATCTTTCGCTCGAAATCGCGGGGATCGATGTTGAGCGTGCGATCGATCTCGGCGAACACCGGCAGCGCGCCTGAATGAACCACGCAGGTGTAATCGGACCACCAAGTGTACGCCGGCACGATCACCTCGTCCCCGGGCCCCACCCCCAGGGCGGCGACGGCACAATCCAAGGCCGCCGTCCCCGAAGTGACACCCAGGGCGAATCTCGTGCCCATGCAACGCGCAAAACCCTCTTCAAACCGTTGGACCTTCTCCGGTCGACCGGGCCCCCAGTAGCGAAAAGGCGATCCCTGTTCCATGACCTCCATCAGGGCCTGCCGCTCCTTTTCGTCAAAGTACTGTGGCCCGATGAAGCCCGGGTCGATGTCCGGGGGAGCGGCAGTTGCCGCGTTCTCCGCTCCGACGGATTCTCCGGAGGTCAGCCCCACGGCCGTGGCCGTCAACGCCGTGGAGCCGGTCAGCAGGAATTGACGTCGGGTCGGTCCGGAGTGGGAGCGAGCGTGTTGCGGTTGCGAATCCCGCCGGTTGCTTTCGCGGCTGCGCCTGTTCATGGCATGTTCCTTCCGAGTTCCCGAACCCGTCGCCGGAAGCAATGTCGTCCCACCGGCCCCGGATTCGTTCATGGGCTGCGGTTCGGTGTGATGCCAACATCATCCACCAAACCCACGGCCGGGGCAAGCCGGCCAGCGCCCGTCGACATGCCAGGACCATCGCCCGCCTCGGCCCGACGACAGAGGGAACGTGCATGGCACGCGGACTGGCTGAATCCATCAGCCCCCGTGCTTTGAGGGGAGGAACGACCGCATCGGTAAGCGTGGGGTCTTCATACTCCGACACCAAACCTCAGGCGCCCCGGAGCGCACGCCACGGATTCCGCGGCGAGCGGCGGCAAGCTTTCGTCAGCCGGCCAGCTTCGATTGGATATGCTCGATGACCCGGCAGTGTTCGGACTGGGGACTGAACATGATGACTTCCGAGTCTGCCTCCGCCTTCACGGTGTGGCCCGGTGGCCAGTAGAACAGGTCTCCCGTGACGACGGTCTCTTGTTCCCCGCCCTTGTAGCCCACGGTCAGCTCGCCCTCCAGCATGTAGCCCCAATGCGGCACCTGACAGAGGTCATCCTCCAACCCCTGCAACACCGGTGCAAAATCCGCTCCCGCCTTGAGGGAGTAATACTCCCCCGCGAGTTTAGCGAACGGTGTGGCGTCACCGAAGTCGGGCTGCATCCGGGCAATGGCGCCGTCGGTGGTGATGGCTGCGGGAATGTCGTTCCTGGCAATGCGCATGATTGGTCGTGTCGTCTCGAACCGGGCGTCGACCCGGCACAAGGTTGCTCTTGGCCACGAAGAAGTCGTGGACTAACTGATGCAAACCATACGAACAGATGATGCCATGTCAACCTGGCCACCAGGTTCCCCCAAGACCGGTCCGGCCCGTTCATCGTCCTCGATCCGTTGAATTGTCAAAGGAAACACCAGGTGAAGTGTCAGATGGGATATGCAACCAAGGCATCTCATCCTGGCCCGGTCGCACGTCGCGAACGGCGTTGTCCTCGTCGGTCTGATCCTGCTCTGCCGGACGGTATCCCCGGCAGACAACGGCCCGGCGACACTCACGATCGGCGCAGACACTTGCGCGCTGTTCCCCGCAGCAACCGTGGAGCCACCCCAACTTCCCTCCCCCTGCCGGACTCCGGATGGCAGGGAGTTCCTCACAGCCAGGACGGAGCAGGGCGACTACGTCGTCGTGCCCGTCACAATCACGCCAGGAACGGAGGTCCGTCCCTGGGAAGCCCCGTTGACAGTGGACGCCGAGGACTTCCCCACCCTGGCGGATACCGGAATTCACTCCAACACGGAACTCAGTCAACTGCAGTCCATCACCGGTCGGTCGCTGGCCGAAATCACGAGGCTGGCGAGACCCGGGGGCCTGTCGAGCAGCGGGTTCCTGGCGGCGGACGAGGACGTCCGGGCCGTGCTCGTGGGAGACAACCGGCTCGTGACCCGGCTTGGCCTGACTCATCCCAAACTGGCGCGTCCCCTGTTACACGTGTGCAACCTGATCCGGACCATCCACCAGGAAAGCGGCCGGCGCCGGACCAATGAGGTCTTCTACGAAGGCCATCGGCTGACCCTTGAAATCGAGTTCTCCCGCGGCGGCCAGCAGTCGATCTTCGACGACGGCCTCGACGGCGCCTGGGCCATCCGGATTACGCGTGAGTTGGAACCGACGGAACAGGCCTTGATCGACCGCAACTATGGCCATCTCGCGCAAGCGGAGCGGGACCTGCTCCGGACGCGCCTCACCTGCATCTTCACCGGCGAGATGCAGCCGTTCTACATCTACCGCTACGGCTTCTACGAAGGCCACACCGAGTGGAGAACCGACCCGATTGCGATCGCGTTTCTGTTCGGACTGAAACCCCTGGAGGAAATCGAGGCGACCTTCAGCGGCCGGCTGCATGAGACTCTGACCCGCCACTTCGTCGGGGAGCCGCCCGGCTCCTGATTGCGCATGCAATGGGACTTTTGACCCTCCTCGGAGGGACGAGTTACACGAGTCCCTGACTTGATTTGATTTCAGGGACTCGTGTAACTCGTCCCTCCGTTGGCGTGTTTGGCGGGCACACTGGATCGTTACGGCTGAGGAGATCTGCTCCGCTCCGGATTTGCACTGAGGACGGCGAGCGTGCCACTCTCCCCGCGGCAGAACCCCGCACGTGACAATGGGTCCCCCCGCGCGAAGCGACGAACGGGCCGGCCCGGCGGATCTGGCGGTTCCCGGTAGGCTTGAACCGGTTCGCTGATGAAGATCGAGAGCATCGACATCTATCCGTTGGAATACCCCACCCAGGGGTATTTCAAGTTCTTCAGCACCCCGCTCGGCGCCTCCGGCCGGCCGGCGGTCGTCATCAAGGTATCGACCGACGACGGCCCGGTCGGCTGGGGCCAGGGCGTACCCGTCTCGACGTGGTGTTACGAAACGCTCGAGACCTCCATCCTCGCGTTGCGGAACTACTACCTCCCCGTGCTCCGGGGGCGTGATCCGCTGGACCTTGCCGGAGCCCATGCGGCGATGGACCGGGCGATCCGCCCGGGCTTCACCACCGGCATGCCGTTGACGCGGGCGGCCCTCGATCTTGCCCTGCATGACCTCGCCGGAAAAGCGGCCGGCAAATCGCTGTATCAACTCTGGAGCAAGCCCCGTCGTGGCCGCGTGGAGTTGAGTTGGACCGTCAATGCCACCACGCTTGAAGCCGTGGAAGCCTCGGTCGCAGAGGGGCAGCAACGGGGCTACCGACACTTCAACGTCAAGGTGGCGCCGGACCCCGCGTTCGACTGTGAAGTCGTCCGCCTGGTCCGTGCCACGGCCCCGGACGCCTTCCTCTGGACGGACGCGAACACCGGTTATGAACTGGAAACCGCCCTCGCCGTTGCGCCGAAGCTCGCGGACCTGGGGGTGCAGGTGCTGGAGTCCCCCCTGCCTCCGGCGCGCATCCGCGGTTACCAGGCACTGAAGCGGCAGGGAGCCGTTCCCCTCTACATGGACGAAGGCATCGTCAGCCCGGTCGTTCTGGAAGAGTTCATTCACCTGGAGATGCTCGATGGCCTGGCGATGAAACCGGCGCGGTGCGGTGGGCTCGTCTCGAACAGGCGACAGATTGAGCTTTGCGAACAGCACGGCCTGGGCTGGGTCGGCAGCGGACTCTGCGATCCGGACCTTTCCTTCGCGGCGACGCTGGCGCTCTACGACGCCTTCGACCTCAAGACCGCCGCTGCGCTCAACGGGCCCCAGTTCCTGGCGGAGTCGATTCTGAAGACGCCGGTAGCTGTGGAGAATGCGGTGGCGCGAGTGCCGGACGGCCCCGGTTTGGGAGTGGAGGTGGACGAGGACCATCTGGCGGAACTGGCGGCGCGAACCATTCGCGACTGGGACCTGTCGCAACCGATTGCCTCCCTACCCGGCGTCTGAGGACGTCTCCAAGGACCCGTAGCCGCCGACGTGCAGTCGGCGCAAATCTCTCCCCTCCACCACCCGCTCCGGAGTTCGTGCGCGGACTGACGTCCGCGGCTACCCTGCGATTATCCGTGACGGCCGGCCTGTTTCTGGCAGGCTTTCCGGGAACAGCACCGCTCGAGAGCACCCGATCATCCTTCATACCATGACGCGACATTGCCCGAACCTCCTCGTCGTCGCCGCTGCGGCGACGATCCTGCTTCTCAACCCGGCCGTCCAGGCCCAGGGCTTTGGCGGACGCGGGCCGCGCGTCGTCTCGCCCGAAGTGGCTGACGGGAAGGTGACCTTTCGGATTCTTGCTCCCGAGGCGAAGGCGGTCCAGCTGTCAGGGTCCGACATTCCCGGCGTGGGCGGTGGGGCGGAACTGACAAAGAACGACCAGGGGGTGTGGGAAGCCAGTCTCGACGTGGCTCCGGGCTGTTACCGCTACAACTTCAACGTCGACGGGGTGTCGGTGATTGATCCCCGGAATCCCGCCACCAGCGAGTCCAATGCCAACACTTGGAGCCTCGTGGCAGTTCCCGGGGCGGACTGGATGGACACCCGGGAGGTGCCCCACGGCGCGGTCGCCGAAGTGACCTACCACTCGTCCTCCCTGAACCGCTTCCGGCGCATGCACGTCTACACGCCGCCCGGATACGAGAACGGCGAAGGCCGGTTCCCGGTGTTCTACCTGCTGCACGGAGCGAGCGACAGCGACAATTCGTGGAGCACGGTCGGACGCGCCGGGTTCATCCTCGACAATCTAATCGCGACCGGGAAAGCGAAGCCGATGATCGTCGTCATGCCGGCCGGCCACACGGGAGCGTTCAGCTTTGGGGGTCCACGACCGACGGTGGACGAGTTCTCGGAGGATTTCCTGAAGGACATCATGCCTTATGTGGAGTCGCACTACCGGGTTCATGCGGACCGTCAGCACCGGGCCCTGGCCGGCCTGTCGATGGGCGGCGGACAGACCTTGAACATCGGCATCCCGCACCTGGACCAGTTCGCCTACTTGGGAGTCTACAGTTCGGGAATCTTCGGCATCATCCCCCGCCCCAACGGGCCCGCGCCCCAAGGCCCCACGTTTGAGGAACAGCACCGGGCGGTGCTGGACAACGCGGCATTGAAGCCGGGGCTGAAGCTGTTCTGGTTTGCGACCGGCAAGGACGACTTCCTGATCGAGACGTCCCGCGCGACGGTGGCGATGTTCAAGAAGCACGGCTTCAACGTCGCCTTCAAGGAGACGGAAGGCGGCCACACCTGGATCAACTGGCGGGAGTATCTCAACGAGTTCGCGCCGCAACTGTTCCAGTAAACCGCCTGATTGACCCAGGCCCGCATGACGGGGATTCCCGGAACAGGACCGCCCCTCGCCAACGGCGTGCCCCCAGCGCGACACCCCATCATGTTCGCGCTCCGGGCAAGAATACGCCAACGGCGGCACAGCAACCCACTGTTTTCGCGCCCCGACAACAATGTGCCACCGGCGCCTCAACCCTCTCTGACACCCACGCGCCAAGGGCGCCTCAACCCGCCAGCCCAGGGCAACGCCCTGGGAATTCGTCCGCCCCCCACCATCCTGAGCCCTGAAAGGGCGACACCATCCCTGCGGCGGTCGCTTGGGACATGATATGCCCTCGGAGTCTCGCCCCTTCAGGGCGAAGGATCTGATTTGGGCCGGGTTCCCAGGACGTTGCCCTGGGCTGATGAGTCGCTGCGCCTTTGGCGCGAAACCCGGGCACGACGGGTCATCCGGTGCTACCCGGAGGGAAACGTGGCCGCGAAATGGCGGATGAGTTCGCCGGCCTGTCGGGCGGCGCGCCGGCCCGCTTCCAGCACTTCCTCGTGGGAAATGGCCGTATTGCCGCGTCCTGCGGCGAGGTTCGTGATGCAGGACAACCCCGCCACCCGCAGCCCGCATTGGCGTGCCACGATGGTCTCGGGCACGGTGCTCATGCCCACGGCATCGGCCCCCAGCCGCGCAAACGCCCGGATCTCCGCCGGCGTCTCGTAGCTCGGACCGGAGACCGCGAGGTAGACCCCGGCATGGCCCCGCGCCCCGGCCTGACGCGCCGCGGTCCGAAGCCGGCGCTGCAGTTCCGGATCATACGCCTCGCTGAGATCGACGAAGCGGGGCAGCGGGCCGCCGCAACCACAAAGGGGGTTCACCCCCATCAGATTGATGTGATCGCGCAGGATCATGAAGTCGCCGGGCCGGAACCGGGGATTGATGCCGCCGGCCGCATTCGTCAGCAGGAGCGTTTCCACCCCCAAGGCCGCGGCCACCCGGACCGGAAAGGTCACGTCCGCCAGCGTGTGACCCTCGTAGAAGTGACATCGCCCGGAAAGCATCAGCACCGGCGTCGGTCCCACCCGGCCCACCAGGAGGCGACCGGCGTGACCCTCAACGCCGGTTGCAGGCAAGCCGGGCACGCGGTTGAAGGGGATTTCCGCGTCGACGTCGCAGACGGCCTCCACCTCGCGAAAACTGCTGCCCAGCACCATCGCGAGAACGGGTTGCAACCGTGTGTGGCGGCGGATGAACCGCACGGCGGCCGCGGGGTCCGGGGAAGCGGGGGCGGACTTGCGACGGCTTGCACTGCGGTTCTTTGCGTTTAGGCTCATCGGCGACGAGAACGAACATGGCGCTCAGCAACGACGAAATCCGCCGTTATTCGCGACACCTGATCCTGCCGCAAGTGGGGCTGGCGGGCCAGCAGAAGCTGCGTGCCGCCGGCGTGCTGGTGGTGGGCGCGGGCGGGCTGGGATCCCCGATTGCCCTCTATCTCGCGGCGGCCGGCGTGGGCCGGTTGGGCCTGGTGGATTTCGACGCGGTCGAACTCTCCAACCTGCAGCGCCAGGTTTTGCACGGAACTCCCGACGAGGGCCGCCCGAAGACGGCTTCGGCGATCGACGCCCTCCAACGGTTGAATCCGCACGTGGAAGTGATCGCGCACGACACCCGGCTGACCGCCGGCAACGCGATGAAGATCATCGCCGACTACGACGTCGTGGTGGATGGCACGGACAATTTCCCGACGCGCTACCTGACCAACGACGCCTGCGTGCTCTTGAGGAAGCCGAACGTTTACGGCTCGATCTTTCGCTTCGAGGGCCAGGCGAGTGTCTTCGCCCCGCATCTCGGCGGTCCGTGCTACCGCTGCCTGTTTCCGGAGCCGCCTCCCCCCGGCACGGTGCCCACGTGCGCCGAGGGAGGTGTCCTGGGGGTGTTGCCCGGCGTCATTGGCTGCATTCAGGCCACCGAGATTCTGAAGCTCATTCTGGGCACGGGAACCCCGTTGATGGGCCGGCTCCTGTTGTACGACGCCCTGGACCTGCGTTTCCGCGAAATCAAGGTCCGGCGCGACCCCGCCTGCCCGATCTGCGGGGAGAGCCCCACCCTTACGGGGCTCATCGATTACGAGGACTTTTGTGGCATCAAGATGAACCCGAACCCCCAATCCGCTACGGGTGGCAACGCAGGTCCCACCGAGGTCTCCGTGCACGATCTCAGGACCGCGCTTAACGATCCCTCCGCTACCGTGCAGGTCCTGGACGTGCGGGAACCGATGGAACATCAGATCGTCAGCCTGCCCGGCACAACCCTGATCCCCCTGGGAGAACTGCCCCACCGATTCGAGGAACTCGATCCCGACCGGCCGTGCTACGTGCTCTGCCATCACGGCATCCGTTCGCTGCGGGCGGCCGCGTTTCTGGCGGCCCAGGGCTTCCGGGATGCCCGCAGCGTGCGGGGTGGGATCGCGGCATGGGCCGACGAGATCGATCCCTCGGTGCCGCGGTACTGAACGCGCCTCAGGCCTTCGTGGTGATGGCGTTCCAGTCGTGCCCCATGTTGCTGGCGCACCGGGCGAAGGCACGTTCGTGCATGATCAACGCCGCCCGCACCACGCTGGAATCATCCGCCCGCCCCACACCCTGCGTGCGGTCCGGGATCAGGTCGAACTC
Organism: Verrucomicrobiales bacterium; assembly: GCA_024233215.1. Taxonomy (GTDB): domain Bacteria; phylum Verrucomicrobiota; class Verrucomicrobiia; order Limisphaerales; family J093; genus J093. Next base: position 828,007 of record JACKPW010000001.1, read on the forward strand.
GTCGGCGGCATACTTGAGGGCAAAGACTGCGGCGGCCAGCGCGGTGTATGGGAGGTCCTTGAGTGCCCCGCCATGGAAGTCCTCCACCACATTCGCCAGGAAATCGAGCTGCGCTCCAATGTGCGGGAACTGGTCCGCCTCGATCTGCGTGAAGCCAGCCTTCCACATCGGCACCTTGCGCACCGTCTCCTCCAGCGTCGCCGGGGTCACCCGTGCCGCACCGTGCTTCACAAACTCAGCGATTTCCGACATGCGCGGCAGAGTAGCAACCGGCCCGGTCCTGTAAATCGGAAAGGCAGTGTCGACGTCGGGCCGGTCTGGCACCCAGCAAGCCTGATTCTGGCTCACGGGCTCGGGCGTCCCGCCGGCTTTGGGGATCGGAGTTCAGGAAGACGTCGGGGTCTTCGTTCGAGGCAAGCCGGTCCGAGATCGGTGCTTCGCAATCGATAGGATTGCCGGTTTGTGCTTGTCGCGGGACCCAACGCACCTATGCTCCCGGGCAGTTCATTGAGAACCCCGCCGCCGGGCGAGTCCCCGCGGCGTCTTTGGATCAACACCGGCAAGGGTCAGGGAACCCCGTGGAAATCGGGGACGGTTGCGCCACTGTGAGAGGCTACGAGCTTCCTGAAGCCACTGGATTGCGCGGCACGCGCGGTCCGGGAAGGCGGAAGCGAGGGTGGATGCCTCAAGTCAGGATACCGCCGCGTCGGTGCTCGTCAGGTTCCGCCCCGGCGGAACCGACTTCTCCGCCAAAGGGAAGGATGAGGCCGGCCGCCCGAGCCGTTCTTGGGCGGATCGTGGAAAGCCTTCTTTCTCCGGTTGGTCGGAGGTGGAAGGCTTTTGTGCTTTCGCCCCCCGACCCTGGTCTCGCTCACCGGGCAGACAAACACGGTATGTGAGCCAAATGAGAACGCACGGAATACGATGGGCGATTGGGACCGGAATGCTGTCGGCCACCCTGGCCGGCGCCACCCCCACCACCGCGGCAGGCTTCGCCACCGCAGTGATCCATTACGAACCCGGGGTCGGCTACGCCACGGACTGGGCGACCGGCGCGGGTTACACGGATCCGGGGACCGCGCTGGGCGTCCCCTCCCGGATCACGGTCGACCCCGACCCTCAATGGGGCGGCACGTTCGAGGTCAACCCGTTCAGCGGGCCCTACCTGCTGAGCCAGGTGGTGTCCGTGGGTGAAGGCGGATCCCTCACCGTCCGCCTCGGGACCCCGGCCACGGATGAGCCCACCCACCCTTACGGCGTCGACTTCATGATCTTCGGCCATTCGGCGTTCCTGATCACCAACGGCGACTACACCGGCGGCGGCATCACCGACGGTTCCCTGCTCGGCGCTGCCGAACCCGGTTCAACCCGCGTGGAAGTGAGCGCCGATGGAGCCACCTTCTACGAACTGAATCCCTCCCTCGCTCCCGTCGTGGACGGACTCTTCCCCACCGACGGCAGGGGCGACTTCAGCCAACCGGTCAATCCCTCGTTGACCGCGACCGACTTCGACGGGCTCGGCCTGCCGGAAATGAGAACCCTCTACGCGGGTTCAGCCGGCGGGGCGGGATATGACCTGGCGTGGGCGATCGACGAACAGGGCAACCCGGTCACGGTGGCTGCGGCGGAGTACATCCGCGTGTCAGTCCTGGGCGGACACGCCGAGATCGACGGATTCTCCGTGGTCCCGGAGCCCTCAAGCCTGGCACTCCTGGTGGTGGGCGGAATGCTCCTGAGCTGCGGGTTCCGGAGCCGAACCGCCACGGCGGCCCGCAGACGTCAATGAACGGGAAGGAGAACCCCACGAAAGCCACCCGATTCAAGCATGCGTCCGTGAGCCTCCGCTGCCTCCTGACCGGGGGGGCGGCGCTGACGGCCGCTGCGGGCGAGTGGTCCGAGGACTTCTCCTCCCCACCCGAACGCGCCGGCTGGAGCGCGTTCGGGGAGGCGGACCTGTTCCACTGGGATGAAAGCGGGGAGGCTTTGCAGGTCACCTGGGATTCCTCCCGGTCAAACAGCTATTACCTGCGAGCGCTGGGCACGATGTTGAGTCGCGCGGACGACTTCAGCGCGTCGTTCGATGTGACCCTGGACGAGGTGCAGGCCGGGCTGGATCCGGAGAAGCCGTTCACCTTCGAACTCGCGGTGGGGTTCCATCGCCAGGCGGATGCGGTGACCCCGGGATTTCGCCGGGGAACGGGCAACGGCTCACCCAACCTGGTGGAAATCGCGTGGTTCCCCGACACCGGCTACGGCCCGACGCTCTGGCCCACGGTCATCGCCTCGAACGGCCGCTTCAATTACTCGGGGAGCACGGATTTCACCCTGCTGGATCTCCCGGTCGGCCGGCGCCACACCCTCACGATGTCCTTCACGGCGGCGGACGCCACCCTCCGGACCTCCGTCCGCGTTGACGGGGCGGAAGCGGGCCCGGTCAAGGCGGTGAAACTCGCGGCCACCTTCACCGACTTCCGCGTGGATACATTTGCGATTCGGAGTTACAGCGATGAAGGAGCCGGGGGCAGCCTCCGGGCGAAAGGCTGGATCGACAACATCCACGTAAGTCTGCCACCACCGCCTGTCGATCGAATCCAGCTCGAACCGGCCGGGAAGGGTTGGGCCACCAGGTGCCGGGTCCGGGCGGGCTGGACGGCCTGGCTGGAGCGTTCGGAGGACCTCGCCGCGTGGCAGGAAATCGGGTTGCCGGTGGCTGGAGAGGGAACGGAGGTCGTCCTGCCGGATCTCCTCCCGCCCGTGGGACCGGCCTTCTACCGGGTGCGCGCGGACAAGCCATGAACCGGGACGCCAAAACGCTGTCGTGCCGGCCTCCCCCCGGTGGCAACGCCGCCGGGTTTACCCTGGTGGAGCTCCTGGTGGTCATGGCGATCCTGGGCCTCCTGGCGGGCCTCCTGCTTCCCGCGCTCGCCCGGAGCAAGAGTTCAGCCCAGAGAATCCGGTGCGTTGCCAACCTGCATCAACTGGGGCTCGCCGGCCAGATGTACTGGGACGATCACAACGGCGCGACCTTCCGCTACCGGCGCGGGGCCACTTCCGACGGGGATCTCTACTGGTTCGGCTGGCTGGAACGTGGCGCGGAAGGCGAACGCCGATTCGACCGCGACCAGGGCGCCCTGCAACGGTATCTCGGGGGAGGCGGCGTGGAGTTGTGTCCGTCCCTCGCCTACCACCTTGCACGCTTCAAGCTCAAGGCGGTCGGGGCGGCCTACGGCTATGGCTACAATCTGCACCTCTCGAGCCCCACAACCGAGCCGCCCCTGCGGATGACGACACTCCGGAATCCCGCGAAGACGGTGCTGCTTGCCGATGCCGCGCAAGTGAACACCTTTCAGCCCCCGGCCTCACCAGACAACCCGATGCTGGAGGAATTCTACTACGTCAACACCTCGGAGCGAACCGCGCACTTCCGCCATCAGGAACGAGCCCTGGGGGTGTTCTGCGACGGCCACGTGAACGGCTCCAAGAATGCGGCCGACTCGTGGGACGACCGGTTGCCGGAAGCGCACGTCGGGCTCCTGCCCCGGGAAAACCTGGTCCCCTGACCGTTCGCGCCCTACTTGAGTCCGGCGTCGAAGGTCTCCAGCAGGCCGGCGAGGCCGGTCATACGGGTCGGCACCTTCGACTTGGGAGCCAGCGTACGACGCAGATAGTCGAGGGCGTCGGGAATCCCGCGAACCGTTCTCGGCAGCGTGGCGCCAGCGGCGTCGGGATGTCCCCCGCCCTGCAACCGCTCTGCGGTTGTGAGCGCCTCGCCGTTCCGACTGCGCAGGCTGGCGGTGATCTGCCCTCCGGGTTTGCGACTCAACGTCAGCAGGACACGGGCGGGGGTCGCCGCGTCCCGCAGGATCTCGTGCACAATCTGGTTGCTGTTCCCCACCACAACGGGGACATAGGCGACCTCCTCCGTCAGCATCTCAATGCGCTCGCGGCTCCACGCCAGACCGATGGGATCCTCGACACGACGGCGGGTGCGCATGACCTCGATCAAGGGATGGTCCAGCAACGATTCGAGTTCGCCGCCGATGAGATCGTACAGATTCCAGAAATGGTACGTCTTCACCAGGCTGGCATGGTCCTGCGCTGCTTCGAAATCCGGATGATCGCACAGGAACAGGTCCGCCACGTTGCTCAATTCCACGATGCGCGCCGTGGCATCAGAAACGTCCGCCACCCCGTGTTCCCGGCAGAGTTCGTGACACAACCGTCCGGCCGACTTCGTGGTGTCATGCACGAGACGGGCGTGCCGCGGCTCGGCGAGTGCGGGATGATGGTCGATCACCACCCAGCCGGGCCGGTCCATGCGGCGATCGAACGCGAGGTCGGCCACCCAGGCGGAATTCTCCGACAAGGGCCGTTGTTGCCAGGCATGCGTGTGCCAGGCCTCAAGGCGCACCTCCTCATGGAACAGGCTCTGCGCCAGCCGGCGCAAAAGCAGACCGGAAACAAATCCGTCCAGATCACTCTCGTGAACGAGGATGACGTCGGGTTTGGGCAGCTCGAACATCGTGGGCGGAAAGTAGCGAATGGCCTTCCGTACTCCAACGGTCTTTTTGCTTCACCCGCTGATTTCCATTCGCCAGAGTCGCCAGCATGAATCTGTTCAACTTGGACGGCGAAGTGGCGGTGGTGATTGGTGCAGGCGGCGTGCTCGGTGGAGCGATCGCGCACGGCTTTGCGGAAGCCGGGGCCAGGGTGGCGGTGCTGGACTTCGTGCCTGCCGCCGGGGAGGCCCGCGTGAAGGAACTCCGCGACCAGGGCGCCGAGGCCGCCTTCTTTGAAACCAACGCCACCGACCGGGCCTCACTGGAGGCGGCGCTCGCCGGCACCGAGCAGGCGCTGGGCGCACCCACGATCCTGCTCAACGCCGCCGGCGGCAACGATCCCAAGACCACGGTCACCGCGGAAAACCCCTTCGAGAACATCCCGCTGGAGAACTGGCATCGCAACGTGGACCTCAACCTGCTGGGGGGTGCGTTCCTGCCCTGCCAGGTGTTCGGGCCGGGCATGGTGCAGCGCAAGCAGGGAAGCATCATCAACATCGCCAGCGTATCCGCGCACATCCCGCTCTCGCGCGTGGTGGCCTATTCGGCGGCCAAGGCGGCCGTCCTGAGCCTCACCCGGTTCCTCGCCCGCGAGTGGGCACCGCACGGCGTGCGCGTGAACTCCATCACCCCGGGCTTCTTCCCGGCCGGTCAGAACCGGAAGCTCCTGTTCAATGATGACGGCTCGCCGAATGAGCGCACGCAGTCCATCTGGACCCACACGCCCATGAACCGCTTTGGCGAGGCCCGGGAACTGGTGGGGGCAGCGGTGTTTCTCGCCAGCACCGCGGCCAGCAGTTTCGTGACCGGTGCGGACATCCGCGTCGACGGCGGCTTCCTGGCCCAGACCATCTGATCTCATCCGCCGTGAAGCCCCTCTCCCTCATCGCCGAACCGGGCCGCCCCATCACCGCTGCGGCCGCCCGGGACTTGATCCAGCGCGCCTGCAGCCTTGAAAGGTATCGTGAAAAGCGCGTCCTGTTGATCGTCCCGGACGGGACCCGCACCGCGCCCGTGGGAATGATCTTCAAGCCGCTGTACTCCCTGCTGGCCCCGGTGACCGGGGCGTTGGACGTGCTCGTGGCGCTGGGAACGCACCAACCCATGAGCGAGGCCGCCATCTGCGAGCGTCTGGAGATCACGGAGGAAGACCGACAATCCATGTATGCGCGGGCCCGGTTCCTCAACCACGCGTGGGACGACCCGGCCGAGCTGCGCTGCGTGGGCACCCTGCCCGCGAAGGAGATTGACGAACTGACCGGTGGCCGGTTCGCGATGGACGTCAAGGTGGAGATCAACCGCTGCCTGTTCGACTACGACGAGGTCATCATCATCGGGCCGGTCTTTCCCCACGAGGTCATCGGCTTTTCCGGGGGCAACAAGTACCTGTTCCCCGGTGTGGCCGGCCCGGAGATCCTCAACTTCTTTCACTGGCTGGGCGCCGTGATCACCACCCCGAAGATCATCGGCCATCAACGGACCGTGGTCCGCCAGGTCGTCGACCGGGCGGCGGCGCTGGTGGATGTTCCCAAGCGATGCTTCGCGCTGGTCGTCGAAGGCACCGAACTGGCCGGGCTGTTCTTCGGCACCCCGGAATCCGCCTGGGAAGGCGCGAGCACGCTGTCCGACCGGACTCACATCGTCTATCAGGAGCGCCCGTTCCACACGATCCTGGCCTGCGCCCCGAAGATGTACGACGAGCTCTGGACCGCGGCGAAGTGCATGTACAAGCTTGAACCCGTCCTGGCAGACGACGGCGAACTGATCATCTACGCCCCGCACCTGAGCGAGATCTGCGTCACCCACGGGAAGACCATTCACGAGGTGGGCTACCATTGCCGGGACTACTTCACGAACCAGTGGGACCGCTTCAAGCACCTGCCCTGGGGCGTGCTGGCCCATTCCACCCACGTCCACGGCATCGGCACGTTCGAAAACGGCGTCGAACAGCGCCGCGCCCGGGTGACCCTGGCCACGCAAATCCCCGAGGCCGAATGCCGTTCGGTCAACCTCGGCTACCGCGACCCCGCCACCATTGATGTGGAGTCCTTCGCGAACCGCGAGGCGGAAGGCGTTCTGCTGGTGCGCAAGGCCGGCGAAATCCTCTACCGCCTCAAGAACCCGCCGCCCTGGGCCGTCGTCTGACGTGGCCCGGGAAAGCCCGGATCGGCACCAGTTCCAACCGGTCGTGAAAATCCGAATCAAGATCTGTGGGATCACCCGTGCAGAGGATGCCCTGGCCGCCGCCGAGGCCGGCGCCGACGCCATCGGGTTCATGTTCTATGCCGGCAGCCCGCGCTGCGTCACCGTCGGGCAGGCCGGGGAAATCAGCCGACGACTCCCGCCGTTGGTCGGCCGCGTGGGGGTTTTTGTGAATCCCACCGAAGCCGAGGTTCGCGCGGCCGTGGCAGGGGCGGGTCTGAGCGCGGTGCAGTTACACGGCGAGGAAACGCCGGAATTCTGCGCGCGCTTCGCGCCGTTGCCCGTCATCAAGGCCTTCCGCATACGCGGTGAGGAATCCCTGGGAGAACTCGCCGGCTATGCGGGAGTGCAGGCCTGGCTGCTGGATGCCTGGGTCCAGGGAGCCCGGGGCGGAACCGGCGAACGTTTCAACTGGGACCTGGCCCTGAAGGCAAAGTCTCAGGGCAGGCCGATCCTGCTGGCGGGCGGGCTCACTCCCGGAAACGCTGCGCAAGCCGTCCGCGAGGTCCACCCCGACGCCTTGGACGTCTCCAGTGGTGTGGAAACCGCCCCGGGTCTCAAGGACGCCGCGAAGATCCGCGCGTTCATCGCCGCCGTCACGGAAACCTCGACTGCCGAATTGGGCTGAGAACCTCTCGGAATGGCTGCCGGCAAATGCCCCCGCTCAATCAAACGGGCCTTGTCAACCGTGCTGCCCCTGGCATTCAGGCTCACCACACCACTTGGAGGCCGTAAGCGCGAAACGCGCGATCACCGGTTACCACGGGTTTGTGGCGCAGATATCCGATTTGCTGTATCGCCGAATTCAATTCGGCAGACCGTCCGAACCTTCGAACGCTTGCGGATTGGGAAATCCGCGATACAGCAGATTTGGAAATCGGCGCTACGACTTTGTCACTGGCCCTGATGATGAGGCGGGATTTTCTGAATAAGTACTTGCGACCGGCATCGCCGGAGCACATAGTCCGCGCTCTTTGGATTTTGGAAGTCATGTCTAGACGTTGTCAGTTGACCGGAAAGGGCTCGATCAAGGGCAGTCGCATCTCCCGCAGTGGTAAGGCGAAGAAACTGGGTGGCATCGGCACCCACGTGACCGCCGTCACCAAGCGGCGGTTCTACCCGAACCTTCAGCGCGTGAAAGCCGTGGTGGACGGTCGGGTGCAGTACATCCGCGTCGCGGCGAGCGCCATCAAGAAGGGCTTGGTGGTCAAGGCGCCCAAGCGCAACTGGAAGCCCGAGGCAGCGGCGAAGGCCTGACACCGGCCCGCCTTGCCCCTTTCGACAACACCCGACCCTCGCAAGGGGTCGGGCGTTGTTGTTTTTCACTCCGGCTCGTCAAGTTCGGGACCGGGCGGCAGGTCCCCGTAACGATCGAAGAGCTCCGGTCGAAGCGGCTCGGACACGCGGTGTTCCTCCCCCAGCCATTTGCCGAGGTCGATCAAACGACAACGCTTCGAGCAAAACGGCCCGAACGGGCCCTCGAACCACGTGCCTTCCCGTCCACAGTTGGGGCACTTGATCCGCTGGTATGGCGACAATGGCATGGCGTTACACTCCAGTCCCTTCCGCCCGCGAGCCCCTGGGATGATTTGGAAATCCCGCGGCGAACCCGGCCGGCCGCTCAGGACGTCGTTGCAGCGGATGGCGCCCCCCCGCCCTCACCCGGGCGTTCCCGGTAGCTCGCCACCACGCGTTCACTGAGCGTCTTCTCGGGGGTTTCGACCAGGGCGAGATCGATCTCAAACTCGTCGGTGCCACCGCCCTGCATCATGAGTTTCAGGCCGAACTGGAAGTCCTTGAAGTGACGCGCGCAGAAATCGCGCACGGGCGCACCCGCCTCCTGGGCGAGCACCACCAGGCGGTCGGCCGCCTCCTCCGTGAACCGGATGCGCAGACCATGCTCGCGCGAGAACCGCCCGGCAAAGTCGTGTACCAGGCGCCGCATCACGTCGCGTTCCTCGCGATCATGCTCCTCCAGCAGGCGCTTCAGGGCCGCCGGCGGATTCTCGACCACCTCGCGCGTGACGATGAAGCGTTTTACATGCGTCGAAGGCAGCTCGTACTTGAACTCGCGGAACACCTGCTCGCAAACCGTCATCAACCCGCGCGCCCCCGTCTGCTCCTGCTCCGCCTGCTCCGCAATCGCCCGCAGGCCGTCGTCATGGAACAACACCTCCACGCCATAGGCGGCAAAGGTCTGCTCATACTGCCGGATGATGCTTCCCTCGGATTCCTTGAGCACCTGGAACAGGTCGTCCACCGCCAGGGGATGGCAGAAGACCCGCACCGGCAACCGGCCGATAAACTCGGGTTCAAAACCGAACTCGATGAAATCCCGCGTCTGGGCCTGGGCCAGCGCCGTGGCGTCGTCCTCGACGGATTTCGGCGACGCGGCGAAACCGATGGTGGCCTCCCGCAACCGCTTGCGGACCACCTTCTCCATGCCATTGAAGGCGCCGCTGACGATGAACAGAATGTGGCGCGTGTTGATGTGCTCGGCCGCTTTGCGCCCCCGCTGGGTCATGTCCATCATCGCCTGCAACTGGCCGGCAATGTCGTTCGGCGAACGCGCCGGGACATCCGTTTCCTCCATCAGCTTCAGGAGGTTTGTCTGGACCCCGCGGCCGCTCACGTCCCGACCGGTGACATTCGAGGCCGCCGTGATCTTGTCGATTTCGTCGATGTAGATGATGCCGTACTGCGCGCGTTGGACGTCATTTTCCGCGCGGCGATAGAGTTCGCGAACCAGATCCTCCACATCCGATCCGACGTAGCCGGTTTCGGAGAACTTGGTGGCATCCGCCTTCACGAACGGGACGCCGATGAGATCGGCGATGCTCCGGATGAGGTAGGTTTTCCCCACGCCGGTGGGTCCCACCAGGATGACGTTCTGCTTGGCGTAGTTCGGTTGGTCGTCGCCCTCCAGTGCGAGCCGGACATGATGGTAGTGGTCACAGAGGGCGACGCTCAGGACCTTCTTGGCCTCCTCCTGCCGGATGACAAACCGGTCGAGGTGCGTGCGGACGTCCTTGGGTTTGAGTGAGAAGTCGAACCCGGCCTGGGCATTTGGTTCCGGGACGGGCTCCTCGCCGGGTGCGGAGGAGGCGAAGGACGGGCCCATCGGCGGAGTGCTGAAGCCGGAGAAGTGCCGCTGCATCAACGAGGCGAGGCGACGTTGGAACTCCTCCGGGGTGGGCGGGGGCGGGGATGGGGGCGAACCTTCGTTGGACATGATCTCGATGCTGCGGTTTGCGGCGCGACAAGCCCCCGGCCGCGGCGGAACGCGGCACGCGGGTGCACCAGGTTTTGGCAGACCAGCTACCGGCTACTCGAAGCTGGCACCGATCTGGTCGAACGGGCTGTTCCGGAAGCCACCGCCTCCCTCCTCCGGCGGGGGGGCATCCGAGCCCTCGGATCTGACCGGCACGCGACCCTCTCCGGCCTTTCGCGAGTCGCCGACCGGGGCGGCCTCGACGGCCTCGTCTTCCTTCTGCCTCGGGTTCGGCGCCCGCTTGGCCCGGGGCAACGGATTCACGATGGCGTTGACACTCCGTCCCGCGCGGCGGGGAGTCTCCGGGGAGGTCCCGTAGGGAGCCAGATCCTGGATGAACTTCTGCATGACCTGCATCCCCAGTTCCGGGCGCGCCATCTCGCGCCCCCGGAACCGCAGGTTCAACTTCACCTTCATGTCCTCGCACAGGAAGTCGATGGCATGCCCCAGCTTGGTGGCAAAATCATGAGGATCGATCGCCGGCCGAAGCTGGACCTCCTTCACTTTGCCGGCATGCTGCCCTTTCTTGGACTCCTTGTCCTTCTTGGACTGCTCATAACAGAACTTCCCGTAGTCCACGATACGGCAGACCGGGGGCTTCGCGTTGGGAGAGATCTCCACCAAATCCAGGCCGTGATTACGGGCGAGGTTGATGGCCTCCTGCAGCGACAGGATTCCCAGGGAAGTGCCCTCCGGAGCAATGACACGAACTTCACGGGCACGAATCCGACCGTTGAGCCGATGCTGCGGTCCGGGAGAGAAACGAGGGGAGCGAGGACGCTTCAAGACGCCCTCCTTCGGAGAAGGTTAATCATGCGTTAGTAAACTGCACCAACAAGACGCGTGACATCAATGCCGCCTATTTCGCGCAACTTGCCCCCGCTGGCAAGTGAAAAGCCATCGCCGAGGCAGAAAAGTGGCATTTTCGGCGTACCGCGGCCCATTCGAGGTGGCGCCGGGTCGGGAACCGACCCCGTCGCTCGGTCCATGGAAAGCACCGGAAGCTCGCGCCCGAACGGCCCTCAGCATCCCTCTCGTCACCGGGCCGCCCGCTGCAGGGTCCGCTGGCCCACCCAACGCGTGCGATACCGCTCCGTCAACGCGTCCCCCGGGAGATCGGGTCGTGGTTCCCGACCGTAGAGCTGGTCCTGCATGCCGTGCCAGGGCAGCGGGTCCACCAACCAGCCCAACTCGACATGCACGTCCGCGTCCTTGTCCCAGCCCACGCTGTAGAGGAAGAACGAGCGTTCCGTGCCAGGTGGCCGCGGCGGAAGACCGACGGCGGCGAATTCGAGCGTGAGCTCGTCGCCCCCGTTCATTACGGCAAAGGCGTTGTCCGTCCCTGCAACCAGGGCGTTCACCGGTCCGTAGCGGGTGCACCAACCCATCGGGGTGATCGGCCAGGGAGCGGTTTCGGTGACCCGGTCATGCACCGGGGTCAGCGGCTGGTCCCAGGGTAGATCGGCGTATTCGCTGAAACCGCGCCAGTGCAGATCGGTCCTCTCGGGGGTGACTCGCATGATCTGCGTCCCCTCCCCCGGCTCGCGCTCGAACAACGCGATGCGATCCCAGTGGATCTCGAAAGCGGTACTCAGGCGCAGCCGACGCGCCTGCGGAGGCAGCCGCCCGGCGAGATCCACCAGAATGGTCTTCGTCTTGCCCGAGGGCGCGCCGACCACCACATCCACCGGCTGCCACTCGCCCGCTGATGTCTCCACCTCCAACCGGGGAAACGGGAACGGAAGCTCCGGATCGTGAGAGGCCCCGACATTGGCCATGCCGCCGCCAAAGCGCAGCCATCCGTTGAGCACCAGCACCAGCGGTCGGCCGGCCTCAAGCCGGCCAAAGTCAAGCACCACGCCGTTGGGCTCCGCCAACCCCCGAAGTTGGGGCGAACGCAGGCGCTCCGGCGACACCATCCGACGGTCCACCGCCTGCAGGGCGGCGGTCACGTCGCTCCCATCGAGTTTCGCAGCGGAATGCAGCGGAATCCGGTTTCCCAAAGTCCACAACTCCGACTTCGGGAAGGGAGCCGAGGGCCGCAGCTTGTCCGTGGTGTGCACCTCGGTCCCCGCCGGATGATCCACCACGACGAGTTCGGACTGGTCCAGGTAGAGCACCTCCCGGAGTTCCTCGGTGATCTGAACCACGTAACGCCCGTCCCGCAGCGGGAAGGATCCCTCGTCCCCGAGCGCGATGTACTCGAACGGATCGGCGTCGATGAACCCGTTGTCGGTCACGCGCAATCCCATTGGCGCCGACCCGAGCATGTCGGAAACGAACCGGAACCCCTGGCCATCCCACGCGTAGAGATACGGGCAGGATCCTGCGGGAATGACCGGCTCAAATAGGTCCAGCTGGCTGCAGGGATCGGCCGCCACGTCGACCACGCTCGACGGAATGTCGAACCACCGGGCCACCACGGCGTCCACCCGGGCGTGCTTCCCCACCCCGATTTCCACCGGCAACGAGGTCACGGTCCGATGCACCTTGAACGAGCCGCTCGACACCTCAAGCCGAATGCCCAGGCCGCTGGCATTCGACCGGTTGCCGAGCAGACGCAGCTTGAGCTGATGGTTCGCGTTGCCACCGTCATTCCGCAGCAACCGCACCCCGCCCTGCCCCAGCGCCAGCGCCAGATCCGTGTCGCCATCGCAGTCGAAGTCCGCGGCGACAAGATCCGTCACCGAGGTCCCGGCCCATGAAGTCAAGCCCAGCGCGTCCGTGCGGTTTGTGAACGTTCCGTCACCGAGGTTTCGCCAGACCTGGAAACCATCCCCCGCCGCGACCAGGTCTGGCCATCCGTCGTTGTCGTAGTCCACCAACTGCAGCTTCCGCAGTTCCGGCACGATCACCGGCAACCGGCTGACCTGGTTGAGTCCGCCGAGCAACAGGTCCACGTGGGTCGAATCCCCGACCAGGAGGTCGGTCCGGGCGTCACCATTCACGTCGCCGAGCGTCAACACCGTTCCCTCGATCCGGCCGGGCGGAAGATTGGTCTCCGCCAATTCGCCCCCGCGGATCTTTTGCAGAAACAGGGGGGGCCCGTCCCGTCGCGCCACAAACACGTCGAGTAAATCGTCGTTGTTCCAGTCGTCCACGCAAACCTGGGTCAGGCCCTGCAGGTTCGCCGGGATGCCGGAGGTTGCGGTGACGTCCTTGAAATACATGTTGCCCAGGTTGCGCAGCAGCCGGAGTCCGTCGCCGTCGGGCAACACGGCCAGGATGTCGAGCTTGCCGGTGACGTCGGCGTCCAGGATGACCGCATCCGCGCTGAGGAGGTTCACGTTCTTCAGACCGGAAGCCACCGTGAAATCGCGCGCCAGGCCATTGGTGGCGAAGCGGAAGATCTGCGAGCCTGCCGGGCCCACCACGAGCACGTCCTCGAAGCGGTCGTTGTTGAAGTCGCCCACCAGCGTCCGGGCAAACGGCGGGTTCGTGCGAAAGGCGAGCGCCGCTCCCTGCGGGGCGAACCGGCCCTTCGTATTGGCCAGCAGGCGGAAGCCGTTGGTGCCTTCGGTGACAAAGAGGCTGTTGCGACCGTCGCGGTTGTAGTCCAGCACCGCCATCGGGGCGCCATACCCCGTTGCGAGCTCCCCGAACGCGGCTTCCGTGGCGTCCTCCAGGCGCACGGCGATCCCTTCCGGCTCCGGTCGCTCAATCCGCGTGGGCGCAATGGCCTCCGTCAAACGGCAGCGCTCGAAGGCCTCCGGGCCGACGCTCGCGCCGGGCTTGTCCGGGATGGCCTGGTGCAAGGCCAGTTCCTGCTTCCCCTCCTCCGTCCGACCGGCCCGCAGGAGGAGCTGGCCCAGCGCGTAGTGCGCCGCCGGATGTTGCGGATCCTGCAGGACCGCCTCCTGGAAGGCGCCAATCGCCTCTTCCGTCTGGCCCAGTTCCTGGTAGGCCCGGCCAAGAAGGAAGCTGACGGCACCAACCTGCGGGGCCAGATCGCGCGCCGGCAGGAACATCTTCACCGCCTCCTCCGGCTGGCGCAGCCGGAGTTGCGCGCAACCCGCCACGAAATACGCCGCCGCCGAGTTCCGGTCGTAGTCGAGAACCTTCGTGGCGTTGGTCAACGCGGCCTCGGGTTGGCCGGCAAGGAGAGAGGCATTCGCGAGGTTCAACCGGGCGTCGATCCGCGCGGGATACATCGCCGTCGCCTGCTCGAACGACTCCACCGCGCGCTCCGCCTGGCCCTGGTCGTAGTAGTTCTTCCCGCTGTTCATCAACTGCGCAAACCGATCCTCCGCGCCGGCTGCCGCGGGCTGAGGAGCCGCGCCCCTGCTTTCGGGCGGCACCGGCCTGCCGGGTTTGTCACAACCACTGCCGAGCAGAACGCCGAGCAAGCAGAGCAAGAGGGTCACAGACCAGACGGGCATCCGCTTCCAGAGAAAGCGGAAAGTCGTCGCCTCGTGTTGGGTCAACATGACCACAGCTTGGCGCGAAGGACCGAGGCGAACAAGAAGGAAGCAACCCGCTCACAGTCACGGGTCAATGGTGGGGAAACCGGTTGCAGGAAGCCGGACGCCGATGCCAGTGGCAAAGCCGAAGGTCACCGGGGACTCATGGCCTTCCCTTCGTTCGCCTCCGCAACCCGCCACTCCCAACCAGCAACGCTCCACCAAGGGTCAGAAGCAGCAGGTTCGCCGGTTCGGGAATCGCAGTAACCTCCCCGCGCAGGGTCAGGTCAGAGATTCCCAACGCCCCCAACTCCACCGGGAGCGCTCCCGTTCCCGTCAGCAGGAATGTCACCTCTCCACCCAGACGCTGTGAGGCGAGGGAGCCGGTGTTCTCGATGAAGGACTGGGTCGCCTGACCTTCAGCCAGATAATGTGCCTCACCCCGGTCGACGTAGGTCAGAAGCCATCCATCGGGTCCACCAACCAGGGAGGGGTTCCCGCTAATGACGAGCGAATAACCCGTCAGCAGCAACTGGTAGCCCTCATCCACAACCACATCGAATGCAAAGCCGTTCCTCCCACTCGTGAAATCGTAAACAACCACGCCAAAGTCCGGGAACTCGCCAGTGGTCTGAATCGTTGCCTCCTGCCCCCGCATGTCTCCAGCGTTGAGGTGCTCGGCAACATAGGCTGGAGAGAGCGAAGGAGCGTCCTCTCGGTCGAAGGAGTAGTTCAACACTTCACCTGCGGCCACGGTAAGTGCCCCGGCACCTGCGCAAATCAACAGTCTCAGAAGTCCCATGTTCTACAGGTATCCTCGAACGGAGGTTCAAGCCAAGGATGCACGGCTTGGAATCCACCGCTGCTGCGATGGCATCTCATCGCAGGGTTCTTCTCACCACATCCTGGTCGCTGATGCCATTCGGTTTAGTGAGTCCCAGACGGCCCATTCCCAATCACCGCGTCGTCCGGCTTGAACGGAGTTTGCGCGTCCCCTGGTACAGCAGCAAGCCCCGAAACACCCAAACCACTCCCTCCACGCCGCCCCATCCGACCGGCCTCAGCGGCGCGTGGCCGCCGGGGAGGGTGCGACGGATGGAACCACAGTCCCCATCGGCGGCAGTTGGATCCGGTCCTGGCGGATGGCGTCCGCTTTGCTCACCCCGAGTTCCAGGAGTTCCGCGTTCAGATAGGGCAACGGATTGACGGGAACCTCCTGCGATCCCTTTCCCCGCCGCCGCGCCGCCAACTCGGCAATCGACAGCACATCCAGGGCGACCGGGTCCGTGCTGAACCGGAGCTGGTTCAACGGGGTGGCGTAGTGCAGAAGACTGTCGCGCTCGCCACGATACTGCGCCACCAGAGCATCCACCACGCTGAACGCCACCCGGTCACCGACCTCCGGCAGCGCATAGATTTCGGGAACCGCAACCGCCAACCGGTCGAGGTCCTCATCAAACCGGCGGGTGTTGTCCACGCTCCCGAGGCTGAGGCTGAAGAGGTTTCCCGAAACCCCGAGGAGATTGTGGTTGAGCATGGGCGAGACGTTGACGACCCGGGTGATACGCGAGGTCAGCAAGCGCGTGACGTAGGACTTCTGGCCCATCGACTCGCCGCCCGGCTGGTATTCCAGATCGCCCCAGACCAGCTCGCCCGGAATCGTGTTCTCGTAAAAGACGGCTGGATCGTAGCCCGCCTGTACCGCACCCTCGGCCACCACCCCCAGCCGGGCGGCGAGCGTCAGATACCCGGCAGCACGCAGATCCTCGCGGTATTTGTCCCAGATGACGATGTTGGTGGCGGGATGACCTGCCGCCAGCAGGCTGCCGACCAGGGCCTCCACCACGGCGGGGCGCGTGCCGGAAAGGGCGCCCGGTTGGGAGAGAACCTTGATTCCGACAACATCCGCGGCAGTGACGTACGTTGCCCAGGCCTCTGCCGACGAGGCGGTCCCGGCGAGATTGGTAAGTCCGGCATCGAAAAGCTGCCGCACGCGAGGGAGGTTCGGAGCGAACGCGTCGGTGGCACCGGCGCCTTCCACAATCACCACCCGGGCACGGGCACGCGAGGAGGAAGTGGCCGCCGGCGCGAGGGCCGGGGCATCCCCCGCCCATGCCTGGGCCAGCAGCACCGCTGCCAGCCCGGAAAACACCCGTTGACGTAACCTGCTCAATTCAGCCGAAACCGTTGCCGGTGCGTTGCTTGACTCAGCCTTCCGGGAATGCTAACACCCGGCCTTATGGTGACCACCAAAAAGTGGATCCGCAAGGCCACGGCGACGGGTGGTCGGTTGTTGACCCCGCTCCGGCCACAGCCTGCGGTCGTCCTGACCGGGCTGCTTTGCCTCTCCTTGGCGATGGTTTTCGTGGGCTGTGGCAAGCCCCCGGGCGACCGAGAACTGACCGAGGGCATCCGCCTTCTGGATGCCGGCAGGCCGAGTGAGGCCATCCCTGTATTCGAGCGGGCCAGCGAACTGCTCGTCACCAACCAACTGGCCCGGGCCAACGCTTTGAACTACCTGGGCCTCGCCTACCATCGCGCGGGCCAGACCGATGCCGCCAACCAAGCCTATCAGGCCGCCCTGAACGAGGACTTGAACCTGCTGGCCGCACGTTACAACCGCGGCTGTCTCCTGCTGGAACTTGGGAAACTCGACGAGGCGACCCAGGAATTGACCACCTTCGTCGATCTCCGGCCCGCCCCTGCCGAGGGATGGCTTCGTCTCGGTTCCGCCCACCTGCGGGCCGGCCACGTTCAGGAGGCGGCAGCCGCGTTCAAGGAGGCCGGCGAGCGGGCCATCAGCAATCCCACCAAGGTGCAGGCGCTGAACGGCGCGGGGGTTTGCCTCGTCCACGAAGGCCGACTCGCCGATGCCGGACTCTTCTTTGACGCCGCCTTCAAGCTGGATCCGAAATACCCGCCGGTGCTGTTGAACCAGGCCATTCTGGCGGAGCGAACGAAGGACACCTGGGGCGCGCTGTCGAAATACACCGTTTGGCTGGAGACCGCGGGCGACGCGGCGGCGCGCACGGACGTCGAGGCCCACCTCAAGCAGCTCGCTCAGGCGCTGCAACCCGCACTGGCCTCCGGCGACGGGGCCACGCAGGAGCAACTGGCCCGCATGTCGAACCTCTTCACCCGGGTCGGCTCCATGGGAGATGTCGCCTCCGCACCCGTCGCCACCAACCCGCCCGCCACCACCGTCGTCGTCGCCTCGAATCCACCGCCCGACACGCTGGTGGTTGCCTCAAATCCGCCGCCTGTCACGGTGACACCCTCCAATCCGCCCCCGGTGGTGATGGTCGCGAACGTCCGCTCCAATCCCCCGCCGGTGACGGTGACCACCAGTCCTCCCCCCATCACGATCGTATCGGCCCTGCCTTCCCATCGGCCCACCATCGATACTTCGGCGCCCCCGGCCATCACCGTGGCTTTGAGTCCTCCGTCCGCTGTGACAACCCCCTCCGCCTCGGGGCTCCGGAACGAGGCCCCGTCCGGCACCCGGCCGACCCCTCCCACCACGGTGGCCACACCGGCGGGGCGGGATGAAGGGACGGCGACCGGGGATGTGGCAATGGTGGAGGAGAACCTCCCCTCGCGTCCCGAACTCGCCATGGCCGCCCCGGTGCCGGTCTCCCCCCGGGAGGCGATTGAACCCGAAACCACCGCGCCCGCGGACCTCGATGAGAGCCCTCCCACCGAAGAGCAGGCCGGGGGCGCGGAACCTGCGGAGAAACGCTCGTTCCTGTCGAAGATCAATCCGCTGAACCTCTTCCGGCGGGAACCGCGGGAAAAACGGGTGACTCCATTGCCCCCGCGCCGGACGGAGCGAACGACAGAATCGCTGGAGTCGCCCGGGGAAACCACCGGGATCCAGCCGCCCGGCCCCGAGGCGCCGGTGGCCGTGGTGCGGGTGAACCCGCCGGAACCCGAACCGCAACCCGCGGAACCGGAACCGGCCCGGCCGGCTTACGTGCGCTACTCCTACCTCTCCCCGGCCCTGCCGGAAACCGGGGATCCGGAAAAGGCGGCGCGACTGCTGGAAGCCGCGGCCCAGGCACATCAGGAAGGACGCTACGCCGACGCCGCGGAAGGCTATCGCAAGGCGATCAAGTCGGACCCTGCATGCTACGGGGCACGCTACAATCTCGCCACGCTGGAACTCGATCGGCTCCGCCCGGAAGCGGCCCTGCCGGAATTCGAGTCTGCCCTGGTGATCTCGCCCCATGAACCCGCGGCCCGGTTCAACTTCGCACTGGCGCTGGAATCGGCGGGATACCCGCTGGACGCCGCCCTGGAGATGGAACGTTCGCTGGCGGACAAGCCGGACAACGCCGCTGCCCACCTGATGCTCGGCGGACTTTACGCGAACACCCTGGGCGACATCCCCCGGGCCCGTGAGCACTTCGCCCGCGTGCTGGCGATCGAACCCAACCATCCCCAGGCGGACCGCATCCGTCGCTGGCTTTCCGCCCATCGCTGACCCTCCCGTCCCGGGCAAAACGACTTTCCCTTTTGCCGGCGCTTCGCCTACGGTAGTGGCGTTTACGGCATGAAAGGACTTCTCAAGATCCTGCTCTACGTCGTTCTGCTCGGTCTCTGCGCCTATTGCGTCAAGGGATTCCTCACGGTCCTCCAGGCGGGAATGGACCGGGCCGAACGGCAATACGAGGAGTATGATGACTCCCGCCCCGCGGACGACACCGCGGATGCGGCGGCGGCAACCAACCTGACCGTTACTGCGGGAAGTGGTGAAACCAACAGCACCCCTCCCGCCCATCCGGACCCGGGCGCCCCCTCCACGGGAAGCGTCGCCCCGCCGGAATCCTCCCCGTCCCAGGACGGGACCGAAGATCACCGCCCTTCCGGGATGGGGCTCTACGCCGCCGGCGGACTGCTCTCCTTGATCGGCCTGGCCCTCATGCTGGCCAATGACCTTTCGCACCTCACCGCCCGCAGCACGCACCGGTTGCTGGAGGGCGTGGAGGAAGGCGGCGAAGGAAGTCGCGAATACGAGGAGGCCGAACGGCTCTGGGCCAACGCGGACTATCTCGGTGCCGTCCACGTGCTGCGGGAGTATCTCAAGAAGCATCCCCGGCGCGTTCACGCGCATTTCCGCATCGCGGAGATCTACGAAAAGGACCTGAAAAACACCCTCGCCGCTGCGCTGGAACATGAGGAGATCCTGAGGTTCCGGCTGGAGGACGAGCGCTGGGGCTGGACCGCCATCCACCTCTGCAACCTCCACTACCACCTGAACCAACCGGAGAAGGCGGAGGCGCTCCTGCACCGGATCGTCAACGACTACGGCCACACCGTGGCCGCCGGGAAGGCGCGCAAACGGCTGGGAATCCCCGAGGATGGCGACCCCCCCCCCGCCACCGCGGCGGAACCCGAGGAACCGGTCCCCGACGACAGCGCCCCTTCCGACGGATTCCAGCTTCCCCGGGGGTTCCGGCCAAAATAGGCGGTTCGGCCTCGTCCTGCTGACAGGCGCTTCTGCCGGCTGGCGTCCGCCACGCGGCTTGCGTAATCTGGGTCGCCAGATGGCTGACTCTTACATCCAACAGTTGTTCGCGGAGCGCATTGGTGGCGCCGAATACGGCAAGTCCACGGCGATCTACAAGTTCGAGAAGATCAAGCGTGCCAAACGCGCCGCGATGGCGGCCAACCCCGGGCGCGAGATCATCGACATGGGCGTGGGCGAACCCGACGACATGGCGTTTCCCGAGGTCGTCGAGGTCCTGAACACCGAGGCGCGAAAGCGGGGGAACCGCGGTTATGCGGACAATGGCGACAGCGTGCTCAAGGCCGCCGCTTCCCGGTATCTGGATCGGGTGTGCGGCGTCCCCGGGGTCAAGCCCGAATCCGGCGTCATCCACTCCATGGGCAGCAAGGCAGTGCTCTCCATCCTGCCCGGAGCCCTGGTGAATCCGGGCGACGTGGTGCTCATGACGACCCCGGGTTATCCGGTGTTCGGCACGCACGCCAGGTACTACGGCGGTCAGGTCCATAACCTGCCGCTGACCGAGGAGAACAACTTCCTGCCCGACCTCGACGCCGTGCCCTCCGATGTCCTGACCAAGGCGAAGGCGCTGGTGATCAACTACCCGAACAACCCCACCGGCGCGAGCGCCACGGAGGAGTTCTTCGAGCGCGTCGTCCACTTCGCCCGACAACACAACCTGGTCGTCATCTCGGACGCCGCCTACGCCGCCCTGGTCTTCGAGGGCAGGCCCTTGAGCTTCCTGGCCACCCCCGGCGCCATGGAGGTGGGCGTGGAACTGCATTCCTGCAGCAAGAGCTTCAACATGACCGGCTGGCGGTGCGGTTTCGTGGCGGGGAACGAACTGCTGGTGAAGGCGTACGGCGACGTCAAGGACAACACCGACTCGGGACAGTTCCTCGCCATCCAGCACGCCGCAGCGTACTGCCTCGATCATCCGGAGATCACCGAACAGATCGCTGCCAAGTACTCCCGCCGGATGGACGGCCTGGTGACGGTGCTTCGCCAGGCCGGTTTCAATGCCCGCAAACCGCGTGGCTCGTTCTTCCTGTATACCCGCGCCCCCAGGGCCGCCGTGCGAACGGACGGGGATCGCGTGGAATTCCGCAACGCCGAGGACGTCTCCCAATGGCTGATCAGCGAATGCCTCATCTCCACCGTCCCGTGGGACGACGCCGGGGCTTACCTGCGCTTCAGTGTCACCTTCGAGGCGGCGGACGAGGCGGCGGAACAGCGCGTCCTCGCGGAAATCGGCCGTCGCCTGGGGAATGTGACCCTGGAGTTCTGACGCCCTGGGCACCACCCGCCCATGAGAGAACGGCTCCGAGCCTGGTCCGAGGGACTTGAGACCTTCGTTCTCGAAGTGATCTTCGAGCAACGCCGGGGCAGTCGTGCCGCCTTCCTGCGCGCGGTGCTCTTCGGCGGCTCGAAGCTGTTCCAACTCGCGGTCAAGCTCCGGCGCGCCCTCTACAAATCGCGGATGTTCCGCGACTACACCCTCGGCGTGCAGGTCATCGCCATCGGCAACCTCACCGTGGGCGGCACGGGCAAGACCCCGGTGGTCGAGAAGTTCGCCCGCGAACTCAAGGACGAGGGCCGCAACGTGGCCATCCTGTCGCGCGGCTACCGCTCCAAGCCCCCACCCCTGCGCCGCCGGTTGTGGAACCGACTCACCTTCCGCAGCGAATCCAGCCCGCCCCGCGTGGTTTCCGACGGACGCTCGCTGCTGCTCGACTCCGAGACCGCCGGCGACGAACCGTTCATGCTGGCCTCGAACCTCAAGGACGTGGTGGTGCTGGTCGACAAGGACCGCGTGAAAAGCGGGCTCTACGCCATCGAACGGTTTGGCTGCGACACCCTGCTGCTGGACGACGGTTTCCAATACTGGAAACTGGCCGGCCGCCGGCAGGACGTGGTGTTGATCGACCGCCAACAGCCGTTCGGCAACGGCCACCTCCTCCCCCGCGGCACCCTGCGCGAACCGCCGTCCCACCTGGCTCGCGCGTCGGTCTTCTTCATCACCAAGAGCGACGGACAAACCAAGGAATTGCGCGCCCGCCTGGCCCGGCACAATCCCGGGGCGCCGGTGATCGAGTGCGTCCACCACCCCCTCTACCTCCAGGACGTGTTCACCGGGGACCGGCACGTGCTGGAGATGCTCGAGGGCAAACGCGTGGCCACCATCAGCGGCATCGCCCAACCGGAGAGCTTCGAGCAAAGCGTCGTCAACCTGGGCGCCGAACTCGCCTACACCAAGCGCTTCGCCGACCATCACCGCTTCACCCAACAGGAACTGCTCAACGCCATCAACCGTGGCAAGAAACGCGAGGTCGACTTCATCGTCACCACCCAGAAGGACGCCGTGCGGTTTCCCAAGCTGGACCGGCGCGACCTCCCCATCTACTTCATGCGCGTCGAGATCAAGATCGTGCGCGGCGCCCGCGACTTCCAGGAGTGCGTCCGCCGCATCTGCTTCCGATAGCCCCCCATGAACCGTCAACCGCCAACGGAGGGCCGAGTTCCACGAGGCCCTGATTTGATTCCAGGGACTCCTGGAACTCGTCCCTCCGAGGAGGTTCCTGGTCCCCGTGCATGCGCAATCGCGAAAGCGGCCTTCCCATGAACTGGCTACTCTACTGGATCACCCGCCTGGCCATCGCCGGGGTGCAGGCCCTGCCCCTCAACCTCGTGGCCTGGCTGGGACGCCGATGCGGCGGACTTGCCTGCCGGCTCGACGCCCGCCACCGAAGGGTGGCCCACCGCAACCTGACCCTGATCTTCGGCGGCGAGAAGTCCCCGGCGGAAATTCACGCCCTGGTGCGGGAGAATTTCCAGCGGATCGGCGAAAGCTTCGCCTGCGGACTCAAGACGGCGGCAATGAGCGACCAGGCTCTCGCCCGGAGGACCGAGGCCGTGGGCGTCGAACACCTGCGGGCGGACGACCCGTCCCTCGGCCGCAACCGCGTCCTCGCCATCGGGCATTTCGGGAACTTCGAGGTCTACGCGCGGGTCGGCCGGAACCAACTGCCGTTCCGCTATGCCACCACTTATCGCGCTCTCAACGTGCCGGGCGTCAACCGCGCCTTTCAGGAATTGCGCGACCGCACCGGCTGCCTGTTCTTCGAGCGCCGGTCGGAAGCCGGCAGGCTGCGTCGGGCGATGACCGAGCACCCGCTCATGATCGGCTTCCTGTCCGACCAGCACGCCGGCGGCAAGGGCCTTCCCCTGCCCTTCCTGGGGCACATCGCCTCCACGACCAGCGCCCCGGCGGTGTTCGCCGCACGCTACAAGTGTCCCCTCCACGCCGCGGTGTGCTACCGGACCCGGCCCGGTCACTGGCGCATCGAAGTCAGCGAAGCCATCCCCATCGAAACCCCAGCCGGACCCCGCCCCGTGGAGGACGTGATGCGGGACGTCAACCGGATTCTCGAAGCCGCCGTCCGCCGCGATCCCGCCAACTGGTTCTGGGTCCACCGCCGCTGGCGACCGGGTGTGCATCGCAGGCCCCAAACCCGCAGCCACCGGACTTCCTTGAGCCGCAACCCCGGCCGCCAGCGGAATGGGGAGCGCGGCCGGCCCGACTGCCGTGCCCGGGAGGCTCCGGAAGCCTGTGGCGCGGGGGGGGACCGAACCACCGAGCCACCTGCACCCGCGTCAAACCGGCGGTCTCCCTGTTTTCGTGTGTTTCGTGTGTTTCGTGGTTGCCTCGGCTGCAGGCTGCGGCTAAGCACCCCGCGTGAAGATTTGCGTGCATGGCATTCCCGGCCTCCCGCTGGGCAAACGAAACCTCAAGGACGCCCGCCTGGATCAGGCCGACCAACTGGTCGAGGCGAAGAAGAAGGTCTACGCCCAGGTGGACGCCGTCGGGGAGGAGGAACTCGTGCAGGCGGATGCCATCCTGACCTCGGACGCCGGCTTTCCGGACCTGCTGCTGCACGACCTCGAGTTCCTCGAAAACCGCCTGGGACGCTCACCTGAGGAGGCCGAGAAGGCCGTCCTGCTGAAGCTCCAGGCCGCGATCGAGGCCGGCACCCCCGCCCGGAAGGTGGAACTCTCCACCGAAGAACGGGAGGCCATCGCCGCCCACCGACTGCTGACGGACAAGCCGATCACCGTCGCGACCGAGGCGGACCTGGCGGATCACGACGCCCTGCTGCTGCGCACGTTCCACGAGGCCGGCTGGATCACCTACCTGACCGTGGGCGGCAAGGAAAACCGCGCCTGGGCGATTTGCGCCGGGGAGACGGCCTGGGAGGCCGCGGGCGCAATTCATACCGACATCCAGAAGGGCTTCATCCGTGCCGAGATCATCAGCTTCGCCGACTTCGCGGAGGCCGGGGGCGAGACCGAGGCCAAACGGGCCGGCAAACAGCGGCTCGAAACCAAGACCTACGTCATGCAGGACTGCGACCTGGTGAACTTCCGGTTCAACAAGTAGGACCCGGTGAACGCCGCCACCCCGCCCCGCCCCTTCCGCCTCGCCATGGTCCAGATGCGCGTGGACGGCGGGGAACCGGAGGTGAACCTCTCCCGGGCGGAAGCCCGGCTCGCGGAGGCGAAGGCGAAGGGGGCGGACATCGCAGTGCTGCCCGAAACCCTCGATCTCGGTTGGACGCATCCCTCAGCCCTTTCGGGCGCGGACGCGATCCCTGACGGCGCAGCGTGTCAACGACTCCGCAACGCCGCGCGAAGGCACGGTCTGCTGGTGGCGGCCGGCCTGACCGAACGAAGCGGGGACCGCGTGTTCAATTCGGCCGTGCTCGTCGACGCCGACGGCGAGGTCGTCCTGCATCATCGCAAGCTGAACGAACTGGAGATCGGCCATGACTGCTATGATCAGGGCGACCGCCTGGGCGTGGTTGAGACCCGGCTGGGGGTGATCGGCGTAATGATCTGCGCGGACGCCTTCGTGCGGGGACAGGTCGTGGCCCGAACCCTGGGACTGATGGGAGCCCAAGTGATTCTCTCGCCCTCTGCGTGGGCGGTGCCGGCGGACCATGATCCGGTGCGGGAACCGTATGGCGGGCTTTGGCGGGACAATTATGGCCCGGTGGCCCGGGATTTCCGCCTGTGGATCGCCGGGGTGAGCAACGTCGGACCCATCACGGGCGGACCATGGGAGGGACGCCAATGCATCGGGTGCTCGCTACTGGTCGGACCGGAAGGCAGGCCGGTGGTTGAAGCGCCGTACGGCCGGGACGCCGAGGCGTTGCTGCTGGCGACCATCACCCCCGAAGCGCGCCCCGCTCGAGGCGACGGCTGGGAAGATCTCTGGCAGCCGCGCTGAAAGGACTCCGGGGCAGGTTCAGCGCAGCGAATGCCATCATCGGCCCGATGCCCGAGCCGTGCCCGAGGTTTCCTGCCGAACACGCTTGCCCCGGGGGATTTCATGACTATTCTGCCCGCGGTCCGGGAGGACAAACTCGGGACTGCCGGCAGCTCCCGCTGGATTCCTGCCGGGTGGACCGTACCTTCAGACCCGGACCGGTGTTCACCGGTGAAAAGCGCCGTTGAATGTCCTGATAGCACTGACTACTGAAACAGAGACATGAGCCAACTTGGAACCTGCAAGACCAGCCACCAGCGCCTCATCGCCTGGGTGGACGAGATCGCCCAACTCTGCCAACCCTCCGGCGTGCATTGGTGCGACGGATCCCAGGAGGAATACGACGCCCTTTGCGAACTCATGGTGAAGGCCGGCACCTTCACCAAGCTGGACGACGCCAAACGCCCCGGCAGTTATCTGGCCCGCTCGCACCCCAGCGACGTGGCCCGGGTCGAGGATCGCACGTTCATCTGCTCGAAGACCAAGGAGGAAGCGGGACCGACCAACAACTGGGCGGATCCGGCGGAAATGCACGCCACCCTCAAGGATCTCTACAAGGGCTGCATGGCCGGGAGGACCCTTTACGTCATTCCGTTCGCCATGGGCCCGCTGGAATCGCCCCTGTGCAAGGTCGGCATCGAGATCACCGATTCCCCCTATGTGGTCGCGAACATGCGCATCATGACCCGGATGGGTCAGGCCGTGATTGAAAAGCTCGGCACCGACGGCGCGTTCATCCCCTGCGTGCATTCCGTGGGCGCCCCGCTTCAACCCGGTCAGGCCGACGTGCCCTGGCCCTGCGAACCGGAGCCGAAGAACAAGTACATCGTTCATTTCCCCGAGGAACCCTCCATCTGGTCCTACGGATCGGGCTACGGTGGCAATGCCCTCCTGGGCAAGAAGTGCCTCGCCCTGCGCATCGCCTCCACCGTGGCCAAACGCGAAGGCTGGCTGGCCGAGCACATGCTCATCCTCGCCCTCACCTCGCCCGAGAACAAGACCTACTACATCGCCGCCGCCTTCCCCAGCGCCTGCGGAAAGACCAACCTCGCCATGATGCGGCCCACCCTGCCCGGTTGGACCGTGCGCTGCCTGGGCGACGACATCGCGTGGATTCGCATCGCTGAGGACGGCCGCCTCTACGCGATGAACCCGGAAACCGGCTTCTTCGGCGTGGCGCCCGGAACCTCCGAACAATCGAACCCCAACGCCATGGCGTCGGTGCGGGCGAACACCATCTTCACGAACGTCGTCCTCACCCCCGACGGCGACATCTGGTGGGAGGACATGGGCGTGCCCGCACCGGCCAGCGGCATCGACTGGCAGGGCAACGAATGGACCCCGGATTGCGGCCGCAAGGGAGCGCACCCGAACGCCCGCTTCACCGCCCCGGCCGCGCAGTGCCCGGTGATCGATCCACTCTGGGAAAGCCCCGAAGGCGTGCCGTTGTCGGCCATCCTCTTCGGCGGCCGACGCCAGACCACCATCCCGCTGGTCAACGAGGCGTTCGATTGGGAACACGGCGTGTTCATGGGCTCCTCCGCCGGTTCGGAAACCACCGCCGCCGCCCTGGGCAAGGCCGGCGTTCTCCGTCGCGACCCGTTCGCCATGCTGCCGTTCCTCGGCTACAGCGTGGTGGAATACCTCAAACACTGGCTTGCCCTGCCGGAGAAGACCGACCGCTCGAAGCTTCCCAAGGTTTTCTTCGTCAACTGGTTCCGAAAGAGCGACGACGGCAAGTGGCTGTGGCCGGGCTACGGCGACAACAGCCGCGTGCTCAAGTGGATTTGCGAACGCGTCGAAGGCAGCGGCAAGGCCGTGGAGAGTCCGATCGGCTTTCTGCCCGCTCCGGATGGCCTGGACCTCGGCGGTCTCGACCTGCCCCAGGGCAACCTCGACCAACTCCTCTCCGTGGACATCGAGGGTTGGAAGAAGGAAGTGCACGACATCGTGACCTACTACGAGAAGCTGGGGGATCTCCCCGCCTCGCTGAAGGCCAAGCTGGCGGATCTTGAGGATCGCTTGGCGAAGGCCTCGTAACCAAGCTGCCAATTCCGCCTCACACGAAACGAAAGGCCGCGGGAAACCGCGGCCTTTTGCCATCTGGGAGGGCGAAGCTCCCGCTGAGCCAGGCCGCGAGTGGCGGTTGGGCGTTCGCTCCGAGCCTCCCCTCCTCATCTCCCATCTCCTATCCCCTTTCTCCCATTCGGCGCCCGCCTCGGCGGGAGCCTCGCCCTCCCCCGCCCCTCAAACGGTTCGGGAACCACCGGGAGCCACGAGCGAGTGCTCTGCTTGCGGCTTCTTCGGAAACAACTTGTCCCAAACGCCGCCCTTGATCTTGATGGCCGATCCCACCAACGCGAGGATCATCGCCAGGATCAGCACCCCGTTGAACGCCGCCCGCTTCCAACCCTTCCCCACGGCGTCGCCCAGATACGACCGCTTGTTCTGCAGGATGAAGAACCCGATGTAGGCGACGGGCAACATGGTCAGGGCAATCGCCGAGGCCAGGACCGGCATCCAGAATGGCCGGTCGAACGCCACGCCCAGCAACCCGATGGCCGGCACCAGCGTGAACATCCGGTAGCGCGCCGGCGTGTACTCCAGGTTGAACATCTCGCAGCAAGTGAAGCCGCAACAGACCATGTGCGCGCTGATCGCCCCACAGGCCATCGCCATGAAACCAAGATCGAAGATGATCCGGCCGATGGCGTTGTTCGCCCCGAACAGCGTTTGCAGGGAGGCCGCCGCCGACACCGGCGAAAGATCGCTGCGCACCACGCCCTGCGGATCCATCGTGTTCGCCATCGCGATGATGATCAGCGAGGTCAGGATCACAAACGGCACAAACAGTGACATCACCAGGTCGAAGCGAGCCAGGCCCTTGTGGTGTTGCCCCCACCCCTTCGCCAGGATCGAGTAGGGATAGAGGAAGGTCATGTTGATCCCGACGGCGGCACCGATGCCTCCCAGGATCATCGTCCATTGCTTCGGATTCTCCGGCAGGTGAAAGGCGAAGAACCCCTTGAACAGCGCGCCCCAGTCGAGGCCGGTCTTCAACACGACCACCAGGAACGCGAGGATGATGATCCGGATCATCCAGCGGAGGAACGTTTCATACAGTTTGATCCCACGCGGCTTGGAACCGTAGCTCCAGACCAGGTAGATGTTCACTCCCAGGATGAGAAGGCCGCCGAGAAACTTCACGGCGTACTCCATCGCCCGGCTGCCCTCGGCGTTCGCGACACCCGCCACGTTCGCCACGTCCCAAAACGCCGCCCCCACCAGGCCGTATTGCGGGAAATGCCAGATGATCGTCGCCACCACCGTGGTCAGCGCCCAGAGAAACGCAACGGACACGTGCAGTTCCCGGCCGAAGATCAGGTAGGCACGTTCCCCCTTGGTCAGAACGATGTTGCCAAGCGCGCTCATCATGGCGATGCCGAGGATCATCGCAATCGGTTGCACCCAGAGAAACTGGTAGCCGAACGACGCCCCCATCACCACGGAAGCCACGGCGCTGCCCGCCCCCAACGTCATGGCACTCTGCATCCAGGCCGGCCCGGTCAACCGGAAGTAACCGCGGATGCGGGTGACAAGCGGCTCCTGCTCAAGGGCGATGAGTTCCTGCTGCTCACGTTCCAACTTGTCGGGATCCCACTTGCTGGTCATGGGCAGACCGGCGGACTTCGCTGTCGCTCCAGGGGCGTGGCTCATGGGCCGGGATTGTCCGAATGACACCTGATGCCGGCAACGAAAAACGGGAAGCGATGGCTCGCGCAGAGGCGCAAAGGCGCGGAGGGGAGAACCACTCGGAGGGACGAGTTCCACGAGTCCCATGATTGAAATCCGAAACCCGAAATCCAAAACCCGAAGCAAGCCCGAAGCCCGAAGGACCGCGGTAGATCGTCCCGAGCGAATGATCCAGAATCTCAAATCTCAAATCTCAAATCTCAGGCATGAACCCCTCCCGCCTCGCGCCTTTGGGCCGTTTTCGTGGGCTTGACCATCCCGATGGTTTCATGCGGGCTTGGGCGGATGAGAATGTCAGGTGAAGTCGCCACATCCCCGGCCCCGGCCGTTGTGCTCGTGGAACCGTCGCTTCCCGAGAACGTCGGGGCCGTGGCGCGGGTCATCGGGAACTTCGGCGGGGGCGAACTCCGCTTGGTGAATCCCTGTGATCATCTGAGTTCCACGGCCCTCAGCCTGGCGACTCATTCCGCCAAAGTACTGCGCGAGGCTCGGATCTTCGCCACCCTGAACGACGCCCTGGCCGACCGGCAGTTTGTCATCGGCACCTCCGCCCGCAAACGCGAACGCCACGCCCGCCCGTTGCCCCTGCCTCAGGTTGGCACGCTTCTGCCCGACTCAGGAACCCGACTGGCCGTGGTTTTCGGCCGTGAGAGCAGCGGTTTGACGAACGAGGAACTCGCCCTCTGTCATGCCTGCGTGCATGTCCCGACGCAGGGCCCGGCGTCCTCGCTCAACCTGTCGCATGCGGTCGGCGTGGTGCTCTATGAAATGACCCGCAACCCGCCGGTGGGGGCGACCCCAGCCGCCTCTGCCCTTGCGACGACCCGACAGGTCAATGGCCTGAAGACCCATTTGTTCGAGGTGTTGGATGCCGTAGGTTTCCTGAAGCCCGGAGCCGAAGCCAGCATTCGCCAAAGCTTCGCCGACCTGATGGGACGGGCGCGCCCCACCGATCTCGACGTCCGCCTGCTGCGGGGCTTTCTCCATCGCGTGCAGGTAACCCTCCGGCGCGCAGGCCGCCTGGAATCGTAGCGGCGCACTGCATGGCTGACATTCGCGGCGGCTTCGGTTTGACTTGGCGCCGGAAACTGACGCATGGCGGAAGAGAATCCAGACGTGTTGCGCGACCTGCTTGCGGCGGTGTCCCGGTCGTTCTATCTGACAGTCCGGGTGCTGCCCGCGAGGATCCGTCGGCCCATTGGCCTGGCGTATCTCCTCGCCCGCGCCACCGACACCATCGCCGATACCAGCGTCCTCCCGGCGGGCCGTCGCTTGGAGGCGCTCGATCAGTTGCGTCGCCGCATCCAGGGCGAAGACATCGTCCTGAGCAACCTCGACGAGCTTGCAGACGGCCAGAGTCTGCCGGAAGAACGCGCCCTGTTGGTGCGGATCGAGGAAGCCATCGGCCTGCTGGCGAGGCTGTCCGCGGATGACCAGTCGCGCATTCGCGAAGTGCTCGAAGTCATCACCGGCGGTCAGGAACTGGACCTGCAGCGTTTCGCCGGCGCTTCGGAGGAATCGCTGGTGGCGCTGCAATCCGAGGCCGATCTCGACGACTACACCTACCGGGTTGCCGGCTGTGTCGGGGAATTCTGGACGCGCACCTGCCGGGCCGCACTCTTCCCGAAGGCCACGATGGACGAGGCGTTGCTGCTCGAACGGGCGATCCGGTTCGGCAAGGGGCTGCAACTCGTAAACATCCTCCGCGACCTGCCGAAGGACCTGTCGCTCGGGCGCTGTTACCTGCCGACCGAATCCCTGGTGCCGGCGGGCCTGAACCCGGAAGACCTGCAGGACGCCGACACCATGCCGCGCTTTCTGCCGCTTTACGGCCGTTACCTCGACCGCGCCGCGGCGCACCTGGCGGCCGGCTGGAGTTACACGAACATGCTGCCGCGCCGCCAGATCCGGGTGCGACTGGCTTGCGCCTGGCCCATTCTCATCGGGCTCAGGACACTGGCCCGATTGCGGGTGGCGAACGTGCTCGACCCAGCGAAGCGCGTGAAGATCAACCGTCGGGAGGTGAAATCGCTGATGCTGCGCAGCGTCCTCTGCTACCCGCGCCAATCCGCCTGGCAACGCCTCTTCGAACAGGCCCGGCGCTAGACCGGGACCAGAACCCGCGGTTGAACTTCCCCGCCCGAAACGATGGACACCGAGACTGCCCGCCAACGCCACGCCGCCCTGGCCGAAGAAATCCGTCGGCACGATCACGCCTACTACGTCGAGGCACGGCCGGCCATCAGCGATTACGAATACGACCGGCTTTATCAGGAGTTGTTGGACATCGAGCAGGCCCTTCCCGAGCTGGTCACACCGGAATCTCCGAGCCAGCGGGTGGGGGGACAACCCACCAAGGCCTTCCAACGAATCGAGCACCGGCAGCCCATGCTCTCGCTGGAGAAGATCGAGGCGGCCGACCACCCCACCCGCGAGGAGGAACCGGATCGCGCGAAGCGGAACCGGGCCCAGGACGAGAACACCTTGAACCGACTGCTCGCCTTTGACGCCACCCTGCGCAAGCAACTGGGTCGGGAGGACATTGAATACGTGATCGAGCCCAAGGTGGACGGCGTGTCCATCGGCGTGCACTACCGCCACGGCCGGATGGCACTCGGGGTGACCCGCGGCGACGGTCGTCACGGCGACGACATCACCACGAACCTGCGGACGATTCGGGCAATTCCGCTGGAGCTGAATGCCGAACGTCCACCACCGCTATTCGAAGCGCGTGGCGAAGCGTACATGCGCATCGACGAGTTCGAGGCGCTGAACGCGCAGTTGGCCGAGGCCGGCGAGAAACCGTTCCCCAACGCCCGGAACGCGACGGCCGGGGCGCTGAAGCAGCTCGACCCGAAGGTCGTCGCCCGCCGGCCGCTCCGGGCGGTCTTCTACGGGATTGGGGCGGTTGAGGGCATCGAGTTCGAGCGGCACTCGGATTTGCTCGAGGCGCTAAAGCAATTCGGCCTGCCCACCCAGCCCGAATGGTGGGTCTGCCACGGCGTGGCCGAAGTCATCGAGTGCTATCGACGTC
Organism: Verrucomicrobiales bacterium; assembly: GCA_024233215.1. Classification (GTDB taxonomy): domain Bacteria; phylum Verrucomicrobiota; class Verrucomicrobiia; order Limisphaerales; family J093; genus J093. The sequence goes on from JACKPW010000001.1 coordinate 860,058, forward strand.
AGGTTGTAGCCGACTACGATGAGCGCCACGACCTCCGGAGCCGCATCCCCTACGAGATCGATGGCATCGTGATCAAGGTGAACACGATTGCCGACTGGGCACGCATCCCGGCGAAGGCGCGGGCGCCCGGTCATGCCATCGTCCACAAACCCATCCCGTGGATCACTCCCGCCGAAACCGTGTTGCACGACATCACCGTTCAGGTGGGACGGACCGGGGTGCTCACGCCGGTCGCGGAACTCGAACCGGTCTTCGTGCAGGGCTCGACCGTGGCCCGGGCGACCTTGCACAACGAGGACGAAATTCGCCGCAAGGACATCCGGATTGGCGACACCGTGGTAATCCGCAAAGCCGGCATGGTGATTCCCGAGGTGTTCGAGGTGGTGAAATCAAAGCGGCCGGCGGGCGCCAGGGAGTTTGACCTGGTGGCGCACGTGAAAGGCAAATGCCCGGCCTGTGGCGGGCCCATCGCGAAGGAGAAGGTTTCCGGCGGCGAGGCGGAGGAGGTGGCCTGGCGTTGCCAGAATGTCACGGCGTGCCCCGCCCAACTCACCCGCCGCGTTGAATACTTCGCGCAACGCAAGGCGCTCGACATCGAATCGCTCGGCGGAATCGTCGCGGAGAAACTGGTCGAACGCGGCCTGGTAAACGATCCGCTGGATCTCTTCGACCTCAAACTCGAACCGTTGGCCACCCTGAATCTCGGCACGGAAACCGAGCCGCGCGTCTTCGGCGAAAAGAACGCCCGCAAGGTGCTGGAAGCCCTCGAACGGGCACGCGACCTGCCGCTGGCCCGATGGTTGTTCGCCCTGGCAATCCCTGAGGTCGGCGAGCAAACCGCGCATCAGCTGGCCCGGGTTCACGAGTCCATTGCGGCCCTTGCCCACTCGGCGGTGTTGCGCGACATCCTCGAGCAGGCCGCGCTGGAGACCGAACGCCGGGAGGTCAACCCCCGAGCCCGCAAGAACGCTCCCCGCGACGACACCGAGAAAGCCAGGCGAACCACCCGATACGAGGAGTTGACCGGGCAACTCCGCAAGGTGCAGTCACGCCTGGACGACTCGGGCGCGAAGACGCACCTCGCCGAGGTCGGCCCGGTAATTGCCGGCAGTGTTCTGGACTTCTTCGCCTCCGAAAGTGGCCGAGGCGTGTTGACCCGGCTGCAGGCGCTCGGGATTGAGCCGAAGTCCGCGGCCGCAAGTCCCCTGGTCGACGCCGAGGCTTCCCCCATCGCGGGAAAGACCTTTGTCCTGACCGGGACGCTTCCCGGTCTGACACGCGACGAGGCTTCCGCGATGATTCGGGCCGCCGGAGGCAACGTGACCTCCTCCGTCAGCAAGAACACCGACTACGTCCTCGCCGGGGAAAGCGCCGGGTCCAAGCTCGAGAAGGCACGGAAGATGGGGGTGACGGTGATCGACGAAGGGGCCTTCCTGGGAATGCTGGGTAACGACCGCTCCCCAAGCCAAGCGGCGCAGGGCGTTCTGCTGTAGCACGGAGCAAGAGTGACTGGCCGGGAGGTTCTGGAGTGGATGGAGTAGCCCACCCGGCGAGGCCCACTCGTTTCCTCCGCGGACAAGGCTGTCCGCTCTCCCTGCCCGGTGTGAAGGTCCACCCTGACGCGAGGCCGCTTCCGACGGCAACGATGCCCGGAACGCAGCACCACGACCGCGCGAACTGCCCCAAGTTTGGGTTCGACTTCCATCAATTCTCATGCTAGGCATTTCTCAAGCTTAATCAGACATGCTGCGGAACCGTGAAGACCGCTTTCAGTCGGAGCCTGTCGTTTCGGATATATTCGGAGTTCCGGATGACCGAATAAAACATCAGCCGGACCTCCGCACGGGGAGCGGCCTCCGACAATGCCCCGCAGTGGAAAGGATTGCGACGAGATGAATCGAACTCATGTCAAGAAGGTCCCGGTGGTGGACCAGAGCGAATGCACCGGCTGCCGCCTGTGCCTGGAGGTCTGCCACACCGGCTCTCTGGAAGTCGCCAACGGACTCGCCGCGCTCGTCCGTCCGAATGACTGCGTCAGCGATGCCCACTGTGTCGAAGCCTGTCCCGAGGGAGCGTTCCGGATGGTCTGGGTCGAAATGGAGGGGGATCGCACCAGAGGAAAATGGGGCTCCGGCGGCCGGGTCTGGCCGGGACGCCTCCGCGGCGTTCGGAGCGGAATGAGCAACTGAGCCCTGGCAATTCAGTCTCCTACAGAAGGAAACGAAGAGAACGAAGAGAGGCAGGCCCCCGAGGGGCCAGGGTCATTATCCGACACGCCGCCAATCCACTGGTCGATGACGGTTCTTGACCTCCTTTAGCGTGATTCTGCTCCGCCCCCACTTTCGTTTCCTTCGTCTCCTTCCGTGATCGCTGAACCTGGAAACCGAGGATGAACGCAGATCAGTCCCTCGGCGCGCCCCCACGTCCGCCGGATGTCTTCACCCATTGGGTGCGACGCGAAGATCGCGCAAGTCCTTGGGGATCTGCGTCTATCTGTTTATCTGCGGTTCAACGGCTCTTCCCGGGCTGAACAGACACGGCTGAGGCAGACAGCAGACTACGGTCCGAAGGGGAACCGGCGGCGCCTGCGACACCTTGACAACGCGAACCGGGTGAAACACCCTGTGAATCACAATGACTCAATTGACGATTCGCAGCCGTTCAAGGGACTTGGACAGCAGACTCCGTGAGCTGGCCAACAAGCGAGGCTGGTCGTTGAACCAGGCGGCCAACTACCTCTTGCACAAAGGGGCCGGACTGGCCGATGAAACGCCCACGACGGGAGTCGGTGACCGGTTGGACGCCTTCATCGGATGCTGGTCCGAAGCCGAGGCGGAGGCCCTCGACCGGCGCGTCGCCGATGCCTGTGAACAGGTTGAGGAGGACCTCTGGAAGTAATGCGCCTTCTGCTGGACACGAACGCCTACTCCGCCCTGATGCGTGGACACCCAGAGGTTGCAAGGTTCGTGCGCTCGGCGGATCGCATCTATGTCCCCGCCCCCGTGGTTGGCGAACTGCTTTTTGGCTTTCGGGGAGGCGACCGGTTTCAGTGGAACAAGGACCAACTCAACGCCTTCCTTGCGGCGGGGCCTGTGGAATTCGTTCCCACCGACCAGACGGTATGTGACCGCTACGCCCTGGTCCTCCAACAACTGAAAGCCAAAGGTCGTCCGATTCCCACGAACGACATCTGGGTCGCCGCCCACGCGCTGGCATTGGGGGCCGATCTCCTGTCGTTGGATCAGCACTTTGGGGCCGTCGATGGGCTGAGTTGGGTGTGCCCCTGATCGGTCGGGACACGGCTCACGGTCGGCAACGGACCTCACTCTTCCGCGGGACGCGGCTTCTCCAGGGGCTCAAGGTCGAGCACGATCTCCGATGGAATTCCGTTGGAGATGGTCAACGCACACGGCGAATGTCCGTCCGACGTGACTCTGACCGTCAAGGGGTCCGGCGCAAATCCGTCAAGACGCGCCTCCAAGGCCAGGCGGGTTCCGCTTGAGCAATACTCCACATTCAGGCGGCAGAACGCATCGAGTGCGGTGTCCCGGTCATATGGCAAATGAACCGTCAACTGCCGCAAGGGCTCTCGAGTGACCGCATCCCGTGCCCACAAAGTGGTGGAGAACGCGTACAAGTCTCGAACAGCCCGCCGAGAAACGATCTCCCTGCGGACACTGCCCCACGCCACCATGGCGGCGGCCACTATGATTGACACCGTCCAGGGCCAGACAATGGGCTTCGGGCTGGACGCCTGAAACCACGCCTTCGTGCCATCAGTGTCCAGTAGCAGGAACACCCCACCGAGTCCGGCGAAGAGCGCCAGGACCTGCCACATCGGGGGCAGGTCCAATCGTGCAAGGAGCTTCCAGCCAATGTCAGCCAGGCAAAGCAGAAACACGGCACCCACGAGGAAACACACAATCTGCCGAGCACGATTGCTCCCCTTCAACAGCCAGTGCCCCGCGAGAAGCGCGCAACTTCCGCCCAGCAGCTCCCCCCTCGTGGCCTCGGCCGGCGCAAACCGGTATCCAAGATCTGCGATGACCGCCCACGTTCCTGAGACCAGCAAGAGGACCGCGATCAGCAGAGCACCAACGGGTGGTGTCCCGACGCGAGGGACGTCTGCACCTGCCGAGTTCGGGGTTCCCGCCCCGGGAAGTCCGGTTTCTGCGGCCGGCGCATGGTCCCCTCCGTTCTCCATGCCTCCCCTACTGATACATCGCCAGGAACTTCCGCCGGTACACGGTCTCCTGCGCCGGCAGGTGGCTGCGCATCCGTTCCTTCGGCAGGGCGCCGTGCTGGAACCGTCGTTTCTCGAAGACCGGCATGTCGAGGCCGGTGATCGCCTTGACGCCCCGCGCCACGATCTCGCCCTTGAGCGCGTAAAGCCGCGGCACGTCGTATCCGGTCAATTCGATGAACGGAATCCCCTCGGCCACCTCGACCACCGAAGGTCGCGTGAACGGGCTGAACCCCTCGAAACCCAGATGACGCGCCGGCGCATAGGTGCGGGTGTAGCTGCGACTCAACCCGCCGCTGTAGGTCAGCGAGTGCTTGATCCGTCCGACACCCCAACCTTCGTGATACAGCATGAGATTGTTGACCACGCTGCGGATCGTGAGTTCCGGGTTCTCCTCGATGGGATAGTCCTTCAGGTTCTCGTCACCGCCGTCGCCGTCGACCAGGTGGGTCCACTCCGGGTAACGCGCCCGGATGCCCCGACACAGCGCCAGCACCATGCTGGCGGCCTCGACATCAAGCGGCTTGTAGTCTTCCACCACCCGGATGGTCTCTTCCGGGTTGAGCGCGTCGGCACTCCCCTCGATCGGTTCCAGAAACAACTCCAGACCAAGGGGACTGAGGAACTTCCGCGCCTGCGCGAGGTCCGGTCCGTTGCCGAGGTCCAGCGTGAAGGCCTTCAGCCGGGAGGGATTCATCCCCAACTGCCGCATGACATGGTAGGTCGTGAGGAACACGGCCCCGCTGTCGATGCCGCCGGAGAAACAGACCCCGACCGGTTCGCCTTCCAGCAGGGACTTCAACCACTTCGCCGTCTCATCCGCCAGCGCGCCGATGTAACGTCGGCCCAGTTCATCGAGGTCGGTTGAAAAGGCGTTGCGCCGCGGATCGAAGTAGCGCGTGTAGGTCGGATCCGGATCGGGACAGCCGAGGAGCCGGATTTCGACCACGTAATGCGCCGGGACCATGCGGGTGTAACTCGGATGAAACTGGTCCTCCAGCCCGTCGTGCCGGAGCTGTTCGCGGATGGCATCCATGCGATCCGCCACAATCAGGGCCGGCCCCTCGTGGCGTTTGGCGAGAAAATAGCGCATCGGCCGGTCGAGCGACCGGGCCATGCGCACCGTCCTGCCGTCGCGGGCCAGCAGGGCGAACGAGCCGTCGATCTCACGGACGGCAGCGGGTTTGCCGGAAAGCACCCGGTCGCGGGCCTCCTCGGCGGTCATGTTGTAAATGCGATTCTGGGCGGGATCCAAGAGATCCACGACGCGTTCGAGGTAGGCTTCGTTCATCGGGCTACGCGGGCTTGATTCGTCTGATTTGCGGGCAAGGTAGGGAGCACTGGGCGGGAAAACAACCTCATACGTCCGCCTCATACGTCCGCCGGGGCGAATTGCACCGCAGGGGTTGGGAACGGCTTGAGCCAGCCGCCGGGCGATTGCCATTTTGGGCGGCATTGGCAGCGGAGTGGTCTGGGATGCACTTTCCCTGCCCTTCGCAGTGCTGCCCGGAGAACGCCGAAGCGCAATGAGCAACTTCGTGTTGCAGGTGCAACACGAAGTTGCTCAGCCGTAATGGTTCCAAGACAAAGCACTAATCACAAATCAACACGAATAGGGGGGCATTTCAGCGAAAGGCAGGTTCCGGCTTCCGTCACCCCCGGGTTGCCCCCCATGCAGCGGTACCCCGCCGTTCCTGAGAGCCGCATTCTCATTCGTATGTGTTGGTGTCGATTCGTGGTTGAATTGCTTGAGGACGGCTGAGGCGTGGGCAGTTCCCTGGCCTGGATATGATCAGGTCCGCTTACACGCCCCGCCGCATTGTGCAGTCGCCTCGGGCTGCCGGCACGGCTATGCTCCCGGCCAGTTCGCCGTCACGATGTCAGGCATCGACCGAAAATGAACGCCGTTCAAATCACCGGAGTCACCAAGTGCTTTGGGGATCATGTGGCCGTGGAGAACCTTGCGCTGGCGGTGCCGCGCGGGAGTATCTACGGGTTCATCGGCCCCAACGGCTCGGGCAAGACCACCACGTTGCGGATGATCATGAACATCCTGCAGCCGGATACCGGCTCGATTGAGGTCCTGGGGGAATCCCTGCGCGGGGCCTGCTCCGCGCGGGTCGGCTACCTGCCCGAGGAACGTGGCCTCTACCGCAAGATGAAGGTCCGCGAGGTGCTCCGGTTCTACGGGGAACTGAAGGCCGGCCGACGAGTGAACCGCGAGGTGGACGAATGGCTGGAACGTTTCGGGTTGCTGGACCGGGCCAACGAGAAGGTGGAAACCCTGAGCAAGGGAATGAGCCAGAAAGCGCAGTTCATTGCCACGGTAGTGGCCTCCCCGGAACTCGTGATTCTCGACGAGCCGTTCAGCGGGCTCGACCCCGTCAACGCAAACCTCATCACCAAGGCGGTCCTGGACCTCCGCAAGGCGGGTGCCACGGTGATTCTGAGCACCCACGACATGGGCACCGCCGAGCGGATGTGCGATTTCATCTTCATGATTCACCGGGGCCGAAAGGTGCTTGATGGCACGCTGGAGGACATTCAGGCACGCTACGGCCAGGACACGGTACGGACCCAGATCGAGCCCGCTGGAGCGGGACTGGAGGAACTGCCCGGGGTGACTCAAATCACCGACTTCGGCCACCTGCGTGAACTGCGCCTCCAGCCCGACGCCGATCCACAACGCGTCCTCGAGGCCCTGATGCAGCGAGGTCAGGTGCGCCACTTCGCCGTCATCCGGCCTTCGCTGCACGACATTTTCGTTCGCATCGCCGGCGACGGCGAATCGATCCCGGAAGGAGGCACGGAATGATGAGACGATTGTTGCTGGTCGCCAAACGCGACTATCTCGCCACGGTCAGGACCAAGGGCTTCATCGTCGGACTGGTCATCGCCCCGATCTTCATGGGCGGCAGCGGCATCGCGTTCGCGTTGCTGCGCGGACACGTCGATACACGCGACCGCCACATCGCCGTGCTGGACCGTTCCGGAGTCGTGGCCACCGAACTCGAACGGGCCGCGAAGCAGCGCAACGACGAGGTGGTCTTTGACCAGGACAAGCACGAGAAGGTGCAGCCGGCCTATGTGATCGAGGCCATTCCGCCGGTCGCCGACGATCCGGATGCCCAACGGCTCGAGTTGTCGGACCGCGTCCGCGCGGGTGACCTGCACGGGTTTGTGGACGTCGGGCCGGAGGTGCTGCACCCCGGCACGAATGCTGCCACCAGCTACCTGCGTTACTACGCCCGGAACGCCGCGTTCGACGACCTCCGAAACTGGCTGAACAACACCGTGAACAACCACCTGCGCCGCTCGCGACTCACCGGGGCCGGTCTCGACGAGGCCCAGGCGGACCAGGTCTTTCGGTGGATTTCGCTGGATCCGATGCACCTGGTTTCGCAGGAGGCGGGTACCGGCGAGGTCAAACAGGGCGGGCGACAGTCGGAAGCGGAGGCGATCCTGCCCCCGCTGGTCCTGCTCATGTTGATGTTCTTGATGCTGATGATGGGCGCGGCGCCGCTGCTGAACTCGGTCATGGAGGAGAAGACCCAGCGGATTGCGGAAGTCCTTCTCGGCTCGGTCCGTCCCTTTGAACTGATGCTCGGAAAGCTGCTGGGTGGTTTGGCGGTATCCCTGACGGGGGCGGGCGTGTATCTCGGGCTGGGGCTGTTCGCCCTGATGCAGGCCGGCCTGATGGGCTTCGTACCGGTGGAGATGCTGCCGTGGTTCGTGGTCTACCTGTTCGCGGCCGTGCTGATGAACGGTGCCTGGCAGGCCGCCCTGGGGTCGGTTTGCAGCGATGTCCGTGACGCGCAATCGATGACCCTGCCGGGAATGCTGCCCGCGATGATCCCGATGTTCGTGATCATGCCGGTGCTCAAGGAACCGTTGAGTGGCTTTGCCACGGTGATGTCCCTGCTCCCACCGTTCACGCCGCTCCTGATGATGTTGCGCCAGGCCAGCGGCGCGGGCATCCCCGCCTGGCAACCCTACGTCGGACTCGCAGGAGTGATCCTGACCACCCTGGCCAGCGTCTGGCTCGCGGGTCGCATCTTCCGGGTGGGCATCCTCAGCCAGGGCAAGTTGCCCGGACCGCGGCAAATCCTGCGCTGGATGATCCGGGGCTGAGGCTCAGCAGCGGTGGCGCTTCAGTCACCGGCGTCCGAGCAACAGCGGCGCGATTTCGTCCAGTCCGCGCACGACGTGATGGGCGTCGAGCAACCGGTCCGCCGGATAGCTGTGCGGCACCGCAATCACCGTCATGCCGGCGTCGCGCCCCGCCTGGATGCCTGCCAACGAATCCTCGATGACACAACACCGACGCGGCTCCACCTGCAACCGGGCCGCCGCATCCAGGAAGACATCCGGCGCGGGTTTCGACCGACGAACGTCCTGCACGCTGGCAACCACCTCGAACGCTTCCCGCAGCCCCGCCAGTTCCAACACGGCCTCGATCACCGCATGCACCGAGCCCGAAGCCACCGCCAGCCGGAAATGGGTCCCGAGTTCCTTCACCAATTCCCGCAACCCCGGGTAGATCGGTCGCTCCTCCCGCAGCAGGGCCACCACCCGGTTCTGCTTCCAGGCAATCAACTCCTCAATCGGTTGCGGCGGCCGGTGCTTCGCCATGAAATCCTCCCACAACGCCCGGTCTGAGCGGCCCACGTAGGCGGAGAAGTCCATCCCGTGCCGGCCCTCGCCAAACCCCATCTCCTCGAACACCTGCATGAACGCCCGCTCATGGCGCGGTTCGCTGTCCACGATCACGCCATCCAGATCGAAGATGACGGCGTCGAAGGACCCGGGTTGGATTCGCGAAGTCATGAAGGGGCCGGTCGGCAAATGAAAAGGCGCCCACGGAGGCGCCTGGTTCGATGGACTCAACGCCCGGGCTATTCCTCGGTGATTTCCTCGATGCCGCCCTTCATGTAGAAGTTGGCCTCCGGCACCTCGTCGTGCTTGCCATCGAGAATCTCCTTGAAACCACGCACGGTGTCCTCCACCGGCACCTGCTTCCCCGGCCGCCCCGTGAACACTTCGGCCACGGAAAACGGCTGGCTCAGGAACCGCTGGATCTTGCGGGCCCGGAACACGGTGAGCTTGTCCTCGGGCGACAACTCGTCCATGCCCAGAATGGCGATGATGTCCTGCAGATCCTTGTAGCGCTGCAGCACTCCCTGGACACCGCGGGCCACGTCGTAGTGTTCCTTCCCCACAATGTCCGCCGTCAGCGCGCGCGACGTCGAAGCCAGCGGGTCCACGGCCGGGTAAATGCCGAGTTCCGCAATCGAGCGTTCCAGCACGATGGTGGCGTCCAGGTGGGCGAACGTTGTCGCCGGCGCCGGGTCGGTCAGGTCATCCGCCGGCACATACACGGCCTGGAATGACGTGATCGACCCTTTCTTGGTCGAAGTGATGCGTTCCTGCAGATCGCCCATCTCCGCCGCGAGGGTTGGTTGGTATCCCACGGCGGATGGCGTGCGGCCGAGCAGTGCGGACACCTCCGAGCCGGCCTGCGAGAACCGGAAGATGTTGTCGATGAACAGCAACACGTCCTGGTTCCGCTCGTCGCGGAAGAACTCGGTAATCGCCAGTCCGGAAAGCGCCACCCGCAGACGCGCCCGGGCGGCTCGTTCATCTGCCCATAGACCAGAGCGATCTTGGACTTCCCCAGATCCTCCTGGTTGATCACCCCGGCTTCGGACATCTCGGTGTAGAGGTCGTTGCCTTCGCGCGTCCGCTCACCCACGCCGGCGAACACCGAAACACCGCCATGCAGCTTCGCGATGTTGTTGATCAACTCCATGATGACGACCGTCTTGCCGACGCCCGCACCACCAAACGCACCCACCTTGCCACCCTTCAGGAAGGGGCAGATCAGGTCGATCACTTTGATGCCGGTGGTCAGGATCTCCGGCGAGGTCGACTGGTCCACCAGCAATGGAGCCGGGCGGTGAATCGGATTGTGACTCTCCGCCTTGATCGGACCACGCTCATCCACCGGCGCGCCGGTGACGTCAATCACCCGCCCCATCACCCCGTCGCCCACCGGCACGGAGATGGGATTCCCGGTATCCACGATTTCGTAACCGCGCTTCAGTCCCTCGGTGGTGGACATGGCGACGGCACGCACCCAGTTGTCGCCGAGGTGCTGTTGCACCTCCAGCGTCAGACTGTGGGATCCCTCCTGGCCGGGCAGCGAATACTCCACCGTCAATGCGTTGTAGAGGGCGGGCAGCGCGTCGGGGAATTCGGCATCCACGACCGGGCCAATAATCTGGACAATCTTGCCTTTGTTCATGTGTCTTCCGGCGTTTCGCGGCACGGCGCGGTCCGGGGACCGCACCACCCGCCGTCGGTTCAGGAACGCGCAAGCTAGGAGGGACCGGCGAGGGGTGTCAAGGCAACATGACAACCAACGCAAGGCCGGGCGGCTCCGGGTGACTCGTCCGACCCGCCGGGGTTGTCGTCCTCGAGCGGCAGTCACCCTTCCCGACGCGGTCCTCCAACCATTCACCGGGATGCTCAATACCCCGCAGAGTGGCAAGTTGCCGGTGGGGTGATGGGATGGACCGGGTAACGACCGCTTGATGATCTGACCCACCAACGCCACCGTCGGCGCGTCGCTCTCCTCGGCATCCCTGGCCCCCACCAGTTCGGAGCTGGGCGGCCCGTACACCCGCGCGTCCTGCTCCCGGTTGGCGATGATCTGGTCAATGGATTCTTGGATGTTCTCCGCGTGGGCGTCCAGCCGGTCGAGCTGGTCGAGAATGTCCTGTTCCGTCGCCTCATGCCATCCCCTTACGCAGCATCCGTGCCAAGCCAACGAACCATCCTCACAAGCGCTTTGCACACAAGGATATAGAGCCATTAGCAAGGGAAGAAAACCAAGCCGAGCGCGCCGAGTCGACCATGCAAATGCAATGCACGAGAGTGCAGTCACGATGCATTTGCATCAGTCGATAGCCGCTGATGGAGAAGCCGCCGCAGATTCAGTTCGCCGGGCTCTGGCGTTCGGCAAGTGGGGCAGACAGAACCACGGAGCGCCTGCGCCGTGCTGCCCGCGAAATGCCCGAAGGAGCCGAAGACAGGATTGCAGGATCGACAGGATCGGGAAGACGGCCAGCTGAAGGGGGCCGACCATGAGTCCCGAAATCCCCCCGATCCACACTCTCCCCACAGCGTCGCTCCGCTCCGAGAACTGTCCGAATTCCTCGGATCGCTGTCCGAATACTTTCGGAATGGGTATCCGAATTCATCGGAATCCGCAGTCGAGGTTGAATCCCCCCTTCTGGTGACGCGTTTGGCTTTCTGGCGAGCGTTCCATCGGACAGCTGAGATCATGCCGGAAAGTGCGCTGGGAATCGTAAGCGGGTAACTGGCGACCTCATGGAGTGAGGCCGAGGAACCGGTAGAATGGGGGATTGATGAGGGAGCTGCCGTCGCAGAACTCGTTCGGGAATGAAAAACCGGCGCTCGATTGCTCAGGCCGCCTGGCGGAGGACCGGCTGTCGGGCCTTCTGCCAGTTGAGCGGCGTCAGTTGAGCCACCTGGCGGTTGGTCGTGGTCGGCAGGCGGGTCAGCACGTCCTTGAGATAGGCATAGGGCTCGACCCCGTGCATCCGGCAGTTCTCAATGAGGGTGTAGATCACCGCACTCCGCTGGCCTGCCTCCGGCGATCCGAAGAAAAGCCAGTTCTTCTTGCCAAGTGCGGTGGGCCGAATGGCGTTTTCGACCAAGTTGGTGCTGATCTCGACCTCGCCGTGGTCGAGAAAGCGCTCCAACGTGGGCCACTGGTTCCTGGCGAACTTGATGGCCTCGCCCATCAAGCTCTTGGGCAGATAGCGGGGCCTCAATCGTTCCAATGCACGGCGGAGCCGCTCCACCACCATTCGATGGTGGGAGCTGCGCATGACCTCGCGCAACGCCGGCCCGGCCCGGCTTTCCCGGAGTTGTTCTTCCCACCGGTAAAGCATCCGGATCTGATTGAGAATCCAGCCGGCCACCCGGGGCTTCCCCTTTCGCGTCAAAGAAACCGCGTCGCGCGTGGGACCAGCAGCCAAACAACTCCACCCCATCCCGTCCTTTCGCGAAGGCGGGATACGCCCCGTAGCCGTCGCACTGGAGTTTGCCGGCAAAGTCCGCTCCCAGCAGCGATTCCAGGCACCGGGCCGCCCGGCTCGTGTGCCATTCGTAAACCACGCCGAGACCCGGCACCAGGCCGGTCCAAAGATAGCCCTGACCGCAACGTCCTTTCAGGCTCGAGTCCTGATAGCGCACCGGTGTCTCGTCAACCTGCACGTAACCGCTCAGCTGCATCTCCTCTTTGAGAGCGTGTCTGAAAAATGGGGATTCCGCCTCTGGAACATTGCCTCGGAGCAGTAAGGCAAAGAAATGTGACATGACGTGAGATTCTGTCTTGACATGGGGCTGTGCAGGGTGCGGCCACACTCGCGGCAAAGCCGCCAGTTGGGCGGTGAAAACGTCCAACTACTCTACCGACCTGACTGACGCCCAGTGGGCCTACCTGGAACCGATGCTTCCGAAACCGCACCGACGTGGTCGGCCGCCCACAAACCGACGGGTAATCCTCGATGCCATTCTTTACGTGCTCAAAGGAGGGATTCCTTGGCGACTCCTGCCCACGAACTTCCCGCCTTGGCAGACGGTCTACCATGTGTTCCGCCAGTGGAGCCTCGATTCCACTTGGGCCGCCGTCAACGACGCGCTGCGAGTATGTCTGCGGCGGGCCTTGGGGCGACACGACGAGCCCAGTGCCGCGGTTCTGGACAGCCAGAGCGTCAAGGCAGATGGGCATGGCGGGAAGGTCGGCTATGATGCGGCCAAACGCATCAAGGGACGCAAACGCCACCTCCTGGTCGATACCAACGGGTTGCTGTTGGGGGCCGTGGTCAGCCCGGCGGATTGCCCTGAGCGGGAGGGCGGGCAACTCGTCCTGGATCGGGTGGCTGGCTGGTTCGGACGACTGCGCCGGCTTTGGGTCGACGGCGGCTACAGTGGGGAATCCTTCCACGACTGGGTCAAGGAGCGATGGTCGAAGCTGGAGGTCGAGGTAGTGAAACGTTCTGCGGACCTCAAAGGCTTCGTACTGCTGCCACGTCGCTGGGTGGTGGAGCGGACCTTCGGATGGCTGATGAGACATCGCCGGTTGGTCCGCGACTATGAACGGAGTGACTCCAGCGCCGAAGCGTGGATCCAGCTTGCCTTGATCCGCATTCAGTTGAGGCGGCTGGCATGAGTAAACCCGGGCGTCATGCATTTTTCAGACACGCTCTCAGTGATGGTTGCCAATTCCAGCTCAGCCTTCTTCATTGTTTCCCCCCAGGCTGCCTCCTGCCTCCCGTGCCTGCTACGGGCCTCGTCCAGGAAGCCGTCAAACCGCTGCCGGCGTTCTGTGAGTTGGTCCGCCAAATCCGCGTAGGACTTGCTCCAGTCCTCGCGCAATGCGACGAGGCTCTTCCGTTCCACTTCGGCAAATGGCATGGCGCCACTGGCGAATTGCACTGCTACGAGTGCGCCCTCGATCCCCTTGGGAGTGACGAGCACTCCCAACCCGATGAAGTAGGCCAATGCCCCGGCAGCTACCAACGCATCCTGCTCTGCCAGTGATTGAATGAACTGCCCCCTCGCAGAGGAGGTCGTCACCATTTTGTTGCTCCCGTAGACGGCCCGAAACCGTTCCTCCGCCTTTGCGAGACTGGGTTCAGCCAGCGCGCCCGAATCGTCGACGCCTATCGCTTGAATTGCCTGGTGGAGGCTCTGCAATTGGGCGGTGATGTGGTTGGCGGACCTCTGGGAATGGCCATCGCGTTCTGCCGCCCTTATGAGCGGCTGCCATTGTCTACGTTCTGCTTCGAACCATTCCTTGAGCCCATCGAGAGAGGCGAAAGACTGTTCGCCATTGAGTTCCCCGAGGTTCAGTCGGATTCACAACTGTCCGGATATTAGTCCCACAGCATCAACTGGTTAGAGAAGTGGGGTGTCGTAGTCTTGTTGCTGGAATCTGTAAGCAGCTCGTGCAGAGGCACTTTCTCGAATGCATTGACGCTGAGGATTTGTATGATTTCCGAGAGGCTGCGCTCCGCGCCAACCCGCTTCCGGAGAATCGCGACGAGGACGTAGACGCACACCGAAATCCACACCTGAGTCTTCACGGCGTTGTCGCTGGTCCCGTAGAAGTGCTTGATCCGGAGGTTCTGTTTGATCCACTTGAAGAACAACTCCACCCTCCATCGGCACTTGTAGAGGAAGGCAATGACAATTGCCGGGAGAGATAGGTTGTTGGTCAGAAAGACCAGGTCGCGGCGGGTTTCTTCATCATAGTAGCGGATGCGACGCAACTTGTCCGGGTAGTCTCGGCGGGAGCTGCCACGCTTGAGCCTTACGATTTGATCATAGCGAACACCGGCTGGATAATCGACTGGTCGTGCCTCGACGCGGCTGAATCGGATGCGTCTCTTGCTGCGAGTGACGAAGAAGGCGCCAGCCAACACGAAGGCGTAGAGTCGCTTGAAATCCACGTAGGCTCGGTCCATCACGTAGAAGGCGCCCGGTTCCAAGAGCAACTCGTCGAGAACACGTAAATCTGCCTGTTTTTCCTTGGGAAATCGCGATGAATGTCGGAATCGAGCCGCGAATGTCCAGCAAGGTGTGCAACTTCACTGCCGCCTTGTGACGCCGAAAGCGCGCCCAGGGAAACAGGTTCAAGCACAGGTCGATGGTGGTCGAATCCAAGGCGTAAACCGTTTCTTCAAGCTCCATCCCAATCGGTTCCTGCTGGTAGAGAATCCTTGCTTGGCGAATGAGTATCTGCGCCAGGTCGGCGTAGATCCTCCAGTCTCGAACCCGGTTGGCATCAGCCAGGGTGCTATGCGACACGTGGCCGCGGATTCCGACATGATAGAGCTGCTCCTCCCGCGACCGCAGGCAGACTTCCACATCTCGGAGACTCTCGCGAAAAGTGAGCTGGCCAAACGCCATGCATAGAAACTGATCCCAACAGGCAAAGCTCTTCACCTTGTATTCACCTCGATAGCGCCGGACGCAGCGGCGGAATTGCTCCGGGTGGATGGGTTCGACGAGTTGCGCAAAGACAAGTTTTCCGGCGTTCACCGGAGAATTCTGGCACGGCGCTTGCTGAGCAACCCGTCAGGATTTTCAAATCGCTCACACCCCTCGACCCCGGCTCTAGCCCTGTAAACATTGGCTCATCCCGTCTTCGGCCCGTTCAACGTCCGGACAGTTGTGAGTCGGATTCGTTTCAGAGGAGGATTGGGCATGGCAGCAGGAAGTTTTCGACCGATGGTCCGAGGCAATTGAGGGAATGGTAGTCAGGGCCCGCCGGAAGGGCAACAACTGTTTCGGTTGTTTCGGTTGTTCGGTTGCTGCCTGCGCCGGCACAATGAGGAGGCCGAACCCTGAGGCCCGGCTGCTGTGCGGTTCTCGCACGACGATCACCGGACTGCCAGCCTCGCCGGACAGCGGCGACCAAGGCCCGGACCTCCGCAGATCGGGAAGCCGAGAGGATCGGGAAGACGGCCCGCTGACGGGGCCGACCATGAATCCCGAAATCCCCCCGATCCTGTCGATCCTGTAAATCCTGTTCATCCTGTCAGAAGCCCGAACAGCATCCGCAATCGGCGTCGGGAGAAGACGAAACGGCAAGGTGGTTTCAGGGATGGAAAAGGAAAGAAGATGGTACGCCGGTAGGGAGTCGAACCCCAAACCTCCTGATCCGTAGTCAGGTGCTCTATCCAATTGAGCTACCGGCGCAATCGAAGCGGGCGATACCGTAACCGTCGGATCACACCGCACGCAAGCGACAATTTCCCGCCGGCATTTTCCTGTTTTCCCGTCGGATTCCGTCTTCGCGGCTTGCGGACCGGGGGGCGAAGACGTCACTTTGGCGGGCGATGTTTACGGGCATTGTCGAAGAAACCGGCGTGGTGGAGCGCATCGAGCCCACCGAGAAGTCCATTGCCTTGACTGTCCGCCCCACGCTCTGTGCGAAGGGGCTCAAGGTGGGCGACAGCCTTGCGGTCAATGGCTGCTGCCTCACGGTGGTGAAGCTGACCCGCCGCGGCAAGGCCGGCGTGCTCGCCCGGTTCGATCTGCTGCGCGAAACCTGGGACCGCACCAACCTGCAGTTCGTCCAACCGGGTTCCAAGGTGAACCTGGAGCGTTCACTCCGCGCCGACTCCCGACTGGGCGGGCATTTCGTCACCGGCCACATCGACGGCATGGGCACCATCACCCGCTGGGAACGTTCGGGGCAGGACTGGGTCCTGGACGTGAAAGCCCCCGCTGATGTCATGCGATACCTGGTGTTCAAGGGATCGATCGCGGTGGACGGCATCAGCCTGACCGTGGCGGCGGTGCGACGGGGTGGTTTCCGCATCTGGATCATCCCCCACACCTGGGAGGTCACGGCACTGTGTGAGCGCCGGGCGGGGGACGCCGTGAATCTGGAGGCGGACCTGGTGGGCAAGTACGTCGAAAAGATGCTCGGCCAGATGGATTTGAAACGGCGATGAGCATCCGGTTGCCAGGCGGGTTCCTGCTCGTCATCGAAGGCATCGACGGCGCAGGCAAGAGCACCCAGGCCAACGCCCTCGCGCACACGCTGGCCGACCGCGGACTGGACGTGGTCCAGACCCGGGAACCGACGGACGGCCCCTGGGGGCGGCGCATCCGGGAGTCAGCGACCACCGGGCGAATGACCCCGCAGGAGGAGTTGAACGCGTTCATTCAGGACCGCAAACAGCACGTTGCCGAACTCATCCGCCCCGGCCTTGCCGAGGGGAAGGTCGTGGTCATGGACCGCTATTACTTTTCCACGGTGGCCTACCAGGGGGCGCGCGGACTCGACCCCGCGGAGTTGCTGCGGTTGAACGAATCGTTCGCCGTGGAACCGGACCTGCTGGTGGTGATCGACCTGCCGGCGGAGGTCGGGTTGAAGCGCGTGGGTCATCGAGATGGAGCCGGGAACGAATTCGAGACGCTGACCCAGCTCACGCGGTCACGGGAGATCTTCCGGTCGCTGCAGAAGTCGTATCTGGTCGAGCTGGATGGAACCCTCAGCCCTGACACCCTGCGGGCGGAAATGCTGGCGGCATTTCACCGGGCGGCGCGACGAAAGGTGGCTGACCGACCGGGTGGGTCTGATGCGGAGCGACAGGCGGTGTTGCGGGCGATTGACGGGGTGGCCTGCACGGGGACGGGTTCCACGGCTTGAGCCGTGCAACTTGCACTCGCGCCGGCGGGAATTCTCTGACACTTTCAGGAGGACGCTGAAAGGCGAAACACGATCAACGAAAGGGATCAACCATGAGCGAAGTCGAAGTGAACAAGGACAAGCTGATCGCCGACTTGAAGGCGGTGGCCGCGGATACGGAAGAACTGCTGCGCGCCACGGCGGGCCAGGCCGGCGAAAAGGCGGTGGAACTGCGCGAGCGCCTGACATCGGTGATGAACTCGGCGAAGAGCACCTGTCAACGGCTGGAGGCGAAAGCCACCGAGGGCGCGGAGAACACCGACAAGCTGATCCGCGATCATCCCTACGAGTCGATCGGGATCGGCTTCGGGGTGGGTTTGTTGCTGGGACTGATTCTGGGACGTCGCTAGGCCCCGATGGCTGATCCGAAGGAAAACGCCCCGGGCGTTTCCGCCACCGTGCGGCGACTGGCCGCGCGCAGTCTGGGGGTGGTGAGCAACCGTTTCGAGTTGTTCATCCTCGAATTGCAGGAACAGGAGCAACGCCTGTTCGGCGTGCTGCTCATGGCCCTGCTCGCGGCGGTGTTCAGCCTGCTTGCCCTTGTGCTTGCCAGCTTTGCCCTGGTGATCGTCTTTTGGGAGTCCGCCCGGATGGAGGTCCTGCTCGGACTGACTGCGTTTTACGCTTTGGGCGCGGGATTGCTCGGATGGCAGGTCCGGAGACGCGTCCGGGACGGCAGCCCGTTCAGCGCCACGTTGGGTGAGTTGAAGAAGGACCGTCAGTGGCTCGAGGGCAAGGGATGAGTCCGCTGGAAACCCGAAAACGCCTGCTGGTACTGGAGAGCGACCTTAACCGGGCACTGCTGACGGCGGAACTGCAGGGATTGCGCTCACACGCGCGATGGATGACCGAGGTGCGTCGCTGGCTGCCATCCTTTCGCCAGGGACTGGCCCTGGCGGCCCCCATCGCCAGCCTCCTGCGGCGCCGGAGCAAACCGAAATCGGCACTGCCCCCTCCGGCGGCAGACCGCAAATGGTTTGCCCGGCTGACGGACGCCTTCAGGCTGCTGGGACCCGCGCTGCTTTATCTGCGACGTTTCCTACGCCGTCGCAGGCCCCGGGCAACCGAGCAGGCGGACTGAACCGTCGAGGGTTCTCCGGGAAGACGGAAGACGGAGGACGGTTGGGGGGGCAACCGGTCACACGCTCACAGGCCCATGGAGTGCATGGCCAGGACAGCGAGGCCCAGGAAGAAGAAGAACCCGGCGACATCGGTCACGGTGGTGAGGAGAATGCTGGAGGCGAGGGCCGGATCCAAGCGAACCGCCTTGAGCGTCAGGGGAATGGCCACGCCGGAAAAGGCCGCCGCGAGGGTGTTCAGAACCATCGCCGCCCCGGCCACCAAACCGAGTTCCACACTCCCCTTCCAAAACCAGCCAATCATCCCCACGGTCAACCCGATGGCGAGGCCGTTGATGAGCGCCAACAGGAGTTCCTTCAGCAGCACCCGGCGACCATCCTTCATCGTCATCTCTCCCAGGGCCATGTCGCGAACCACAATGGTGAGCGTCTGCATCCCGGCATTGCCCCCCTGCCCCGCGATGACGGGAAGGAACAGCGCGAGCGCGGTCCAGCGCTGGATTGCCCCCTCGAACAGGCCCACCACGGCGGCCGCGGCGAAGGCGGTGGCGAGATTCACGTAGAGCCACGGCAACCGCTGCCCCAGCGACCGACGCCAGGGAGTGAAGACCCGTTCCTCACCGGACAACCCCACCATCAACTGCATGTCCTCCGTCGCCTCGGCCTGCGCCACATGCAGGGCGTCACTCGCCTTCACAATCCCCACCAGGCGCGATTGAAGGTCGAGCACGGGCAACGCCAGGAAGTGGTAGTGCTCGAACTCCCGGGCGATCTCCTCCCGGTCGGCATCCACGCGCAGGGCCCGGACGGTCCGGCTCATCACGTCGCCGACCCGCTGGTCGCGCCGGGCAAAGACCAGATCCCGCAATGGCAGCACCCCCACCAACCGGCGCGCACCGTCGGTGACGTAGAGGTAGGAAACATCAGGTTGCGAGTCGCGGCCGCGCTGCCGGATGCGCTGCTGGGCCTCCTCGATTGTGCGATCCGCCCGGATGGCAATGAAGCTCCCGCTCATGATGCCTCCCGCAGTATCAGAGGCATAGGCAAGCAGGCCTGTGACATGTTCGCGCAGTTCCCCGGGCAACGCGTCAAGCAGACTGCGAAGCTTCGCCCCCTCCACCAGGGCGGCAAGGTCCGCCACCACGTGCGCGGACACGTTCTCGAACAACGACGCCAATAGGGAGCTGTCAAACCCCTCCATGAGGTCGCCGGCCGTCTCGGGCGCCATTTCGCTCAAAGCCCGCCCCGCCAGATCCGCCGGAAGGGCACGGAGCAACGCGCCCGCCTCCTCCAACGGTAGACGCTCCAGGCGGTCGGCGATGTCGGCCGGATGCAGCCGGATCAACTCCTCGGGCAGGATGTTTGTTTCCTCGCTCATGGACGGTGGATACGAACGATGCGCTCACGTCGCGGACAGCCGACCTTCGTGAGCCGTTCCGCCACCGTCAAGCTCGCCGGTTCACGGTGAGGATGTCGGGGTGCCGGGGCCAGCGACCAAGTCGCTATGGGATTGGGCTCGACGCCCTGCCCCGGCACAGCGAGACTGCCCACCATGAAAGGAGTTCCGGGTGCACGGAATCTGGCCCGCTGGCTGGCTCTGGCGGGGCTGCTGCTGGGGACCGGTTGTTCGGTCCGGAAATTCGCCATCACCCAGGTCGGCAACGCCCTGGCGGGTGGGGGCACGACGTTCGCCAGCGATAACGATCCCGAGTTGGTCGCCGCGGCGGTTCCGTTCAGTCTCAAGCTCATGGAAAGCCTGCTGGCGGAGGTGCCCGAACACGAGGGCCTGCTGCTCGCGCTGACCAGTGGCTTCACGCAGTACGGATACGCGTTCGTCCAACCCGAGGCGGATGTGCTGGAGGAAACGGATTTTGCCGCCGCCGAACAGGTGCGCCAGCGAGCCAGAAAGCTGTACTTGCGCGCTCGGGACTACGGGCTGCGAGGTCTCGAAGCTGCTCATCCCGGCTTCCGCAAGAAGCTCCGCGCGGATGCGACCGCGGCCGTCTCCGTCTGCCGGAAGCAGGACGTGCCGTTGCTCTACTGGACGGCCGCCGCCTGGGGATCCGCCATTTCCTTGTCCAAGGATGATCCCGCCACGATTGCCGAAATCCCCCAGATGGAGGCCTTGATTGACCGGGCCACCGCGTTGGACCCGGACTGGGACGAGGGTGCCATCGACAGTTTCCTCATCAGTTACGAACCCAATCGACAAGGCGCGGAAGGGGACGCCGCCCTCCGGTCATACGAACATCTCCGTCGGGCGGTGGCGCTTTCGGGGGGCCGGCAGGCGGGTCCGTTCGTGGCCTACGCCGAGGCCATCAGTGTCCAGGAACAGAATGTGCAGGAATTCGACGCCCTGTTGGCCCAGGCGCTCGCCATCAACCCCGATGCCACCCCCGCATGCCGGCTGGTCAATCTGATCATGCAGCGGCGTGCCCGTTGGCTGATGGCCCATCGGGACGACCTGTTTGTGATTCCCGAACCGGCGAAATAGGTATCGTTTGGCGGGCAGATGCCGGCTGCCGGCCCCGGCCCGGTTTGACGCATGGAGTATGCTGACGTCCGTATGAAGAAGGTCCCACTCTCCCGTCTGTTTCGTGGGCTGCTCGCCGGCCTCGCGGTGCTCCTCCTCCTCACGTCGGCCGAGGCCGCGACGCGGATCAAGCTCGCCACGCTCGCCCCCACCGGGAGTGCGTATCACAAGAGCCTCATGCGCCTGCGCGACCAGTGGCGCGACCTTTCCAAGGGAAGCGTCAACCTCGTCGTGTACGCCGACGGCAAACTGGGCGGAGAAGCGGCCACGGTCGGGTTGATGGGCCTCAACTCCATCCAGGCCTCCCTGCTGACCGCCGTGGGCCTGTCCGAGATCGAGCCGGGCACAGAGGGGCTGCAGAGCATCCCGATGGGCTTCCGCGACCTGGACGAAGTGGACTACGTGGGCACCCAACTCCAGCCCATGCTCGAGAAGCGACTGGCGGCCAAGGGCTTCGTGGTGCTGTTCTGGACCGACGCGGGCTGGGTCCACTTCTTTTCCAAGCAGCCGATGACCACCCCCGACGATCTCAAGCGCATGAAGATGTTCACTTGGGCGGGCAGTCCGGACACCGTGCGCATCTACAAGTCCGCCGGTTTCAACGTGGTCCCGCTCGAGACCGCGGATATCATCCCGTCCTTGCAGACCGGCATGATCGACGTGACCCCCGCCCCGCCCGTGTTTGCTCTGGCTGGGCAGATTGACACCCGCGCGCCCAACATGCTTCAGGTGAACTGGGGCCCGCTGGTGGGCGCGTGCGTGGTTCGGAAGGAAACTTGGGAATCCATTCCAGCGGCCACCCGGGAGGCCATGGCGAAGGCGGCCGTGGAGGTCGGCAAGGAAATCAAGGAACTGGGTCGCAAGGAAAGCCGCGAGGCCATCCAGGCGATGGAACGTCGCGGCCTCAAGGTCACCAAACCAACCCCCGAGGTGGAGGCTGAATGGCGGGTTGCCGCGGAAGCCGCGTATCCGGAGATTCGAGGCACCATCGTGCCGGCGGACGTCTTCGACGCGGCCATGAAGGCGTTGCAGGAATACCGCGCGAAGAAGGCCAACTGAACCGTTTGAACGCCGAGCTACCATCCCCGGAATCCGCCGCGGCTGCCACCCGTCGACCCACTTGGTTGCGGGTGCTGTTCACGGGTGAAAACCTGCTGACCACGCTCGTGCTGGCAGCCATGGTGTTACTGCCCTGCCTCGAGATCGTCCTGCGGAAGTTCTTCCGGACGGGGGTTCCCGCCTCCGTCCCGATCGTCCAGCATCTGGTCCTGATCCTGGGAATGCTGGGGGGCGCCATCGCCGCCCGCGAGGGTCGACTGCTGTCCATGGCCACCCTGACGACGTGGCTCAAGGGACGCTGGCAAAGCGGCGCCAGGCTGGTGGCCAACAGTGTGGGCGGGGCCATCAGTGCGCTGCTGGCCCTGTCGAGCTGGCCGGTGATCAAGTTCAGCCGGCAGCAGGGAAGCGAACTGGCCTATGGCATCCCCGTGTGGGTGGTGCAACTGGCGTTGGTGATTGGATTCTCAGCGGTGGCCCTGCGGTTGATCTGGCACGCCGGCGGCAGTTGGCGAGGACGCGTGGGCTCGTTGGTGCTGGCGGGCGCCCTGGTGGCGGTGGGCGTGTGGCAGCCGGTGGACCCGGAACAACTCCGACTGCCGGCGCTGATCCTGCTGTTGGTGGCCACCCTGCTGGGAGCCCCCGTGTTCACCACCATCGGCGGCGCTGCCATCATCCTCTTTGCGGCGCTGGGTGAGCCCACCGCCTCCGTCCCCCTGAAGCTCAACGAACTGACCACCTCCGCCACCCTGCCCGCGATCCCGCTCTTCACGCTCGCCGGCTATTTCCTGGCGGAGGGCGGAGCGGCGACGCGGTTGGTCCGCGTCTTTCAGACGATGTTCGGCCAGTTCCGCGGCGGCCCGGCGGTGGTCACCGTGGTGGTCTGCGCGTTCTTCACCTCCTTCACCGGGGCGTCCGGGGTAACCATCCTGGCGCTGGGAGGATTGCTGATGCCGGTGCTCGTGGCGGCGGGCTATTCCGAGCGGACGGCGTTGGGCCTGCTGACCGCCGCCGGTTCGCTGGGGCTGCTGTTCCCGCCCTGCCTGCCGCCGATCCTGTATTCCATCGTGGCAAGCAGCAGCACCGACGCTCAAGTGAGCATGGAGCAGATGTTCCAGGGCGGCCTGGTGCCCGGCGTCTTGTTGATGGGCATGACCGCATTCTGGGGGATCCGGCAGGCCCCCAAGGAACTCAAGGGAGCGCGACCTTTCAGCGCGCGCGAAGCCGGTGCTGCGCTCTGGGGAGCCAAGTGGGAACTGCTCATTCCGGTGGTCGCGTTGACGGCGCTTTTCGGCGGCTTCGCGACGCCGGTGGAAGCCGCCGCCATCACCGCGCTCTACGCATTCTTCGTCGAGGTGGTGATCTACCGCGACCTGCATTTGTTCCGCGACGTGCCCCGGGTCATCACGGAATGCGGCCTGCTGGTGGGCGGCGTGCTCCTCATCCTGGGGGTGGCCCTGGGCTTCACCTATTTCCTCATCGACACCCAGGTGCCGGATCTCGCCGTCGAATGGGTGACCGCGCACATCAGTTCCAAGCTCCTGTTCCTGCTGGCGGTCAACCTCCTGCTGATCGTGGTGGGCTGTCTGATGGACATCTTCTCCGCCATCGTGGTGGTGGTGCCGTTGCTCGTGCCGTTGGGGCTGGCCTACGACATCAACATGGTGCATCTGGGGATCATCTTCCTGGCCAACCTGGAACTGGGCTACCTGACGCCGCCCGTGGGGATGAACCTGTTCCTCTCCTCCTACCGGTTCCAGAAGCCGATCCCGGAAGTCGTCCGCGCCAGCTTCCCGATGCTCATCGTGCTCTTCGTCGGGGTCCTGCTCATCACCTACGTCCCGCTGCTTACGACGGCCCTGCCAAACTGGCTGGCCAAGTAGGCCCACCCGTTGGCGACGACACCAAGCCACTTCATCGGTCAGGCCCCAAAGCACGCGTTCGGCGAACGCCAGTTCGCTGCCACGGGCCGAGGGAGGGAGGTGAATGGTAACGCCCTCTACGCCCGGCCGCTCTTGAGGTCCTTCAGTTTCAAGAACTCGGGCTTGTCTGCGTAGTAGCGGTCCAGGGGATAGCAACCACTGATGAGGCCGTTGCGCGGCGCCGTCGTGCAGTCGCTGAAAGTCCGACAGATGAACCTGGGCTGCAACGCCTCACCCGCCAGCGAATCGGCAATCAACCGCGGATAGCTCAACACCATCCGGCCCACCCCCACCAGATCGGCCCACCCCTGCCGGACCACACCCTGGGCCACGTGGGGAAGGTACTCCTGCAGGTAGGTGTAACCGGTCCCCACGATCACCACTTCCTTGGGCGCCTCCGCCCGCAGGGAGCGCACGACCTGGATCTGCCGTGCCACATCGATCAACGGATCGTGCGCCGGTTGGTAACCGTCACTCGGGGGATAGGCAGCCGGCCGCTGGATGTGCGGATTGTAGTAGGGCGAGCCCGCGCTCAGATTCAGCAGTCGGATGCCAAGATCGGCACACAACCGAATGAACCGTCGCGGCTCAGTCAGGTCCGGCTCCACCGGATTCTCCGGATTCACCCCGAACCCATACCGATACGGCAGGCAGTGGCCGAACTCCTCAGGAATGCCCGGGCCCTTTCGACCCGGTTCAGCCCGCTCCGGGTCCGGCCGGAACGGCACGAAGTCAAAGGCGCTCAATCGCACGCCAATGGCAATGTCGTTGCCGTCGGCGCGAATGCGCTCCACGATTTCCCGCAGCGGCCGCGTGCGATTCTCAAAGCTGCCGCCGTATTTCCCCGGTCGGGTGTGGGCGCTGAGAAACTCGTGCAGCAGGTAGCCGTGGCAATGCTTCACATCGATGAAGTCCGCCCCCGCCTCGCGCGCGATCCGGGCCGCCTGCACGTAGTACCCGATCAGTTCCTCGACTTCCGCATTGGTCAGGACCTGGTCATCACCGGTCACGCCGAACTTCGCATCCAGAATCGGATGCCGGTAGGCCACGCGCGGAGCCAGGCGTTGCTTGTCAGTGGGACGACAGAACCGGCCGGAGTGGGTGAGTTGAAAACCGACGACCAGATCGTCGTCGCTACCGTGTTGTGCGCGATGCGTCCCCCGCAAGCCCTCGACCAGTGCGCGCAGGTGTTCGCGCGTGGACTCGAGGATCATGAGTTGGTGCGGATTCGCCCGGCCGTCGGAACGGACCGCCATCGCTTCCCCGCCCCAGATGAGCTTTGCGCCACTTTCGCCAAAGCGTTCCCATCGGCGACAGACCTCCGGTGTGGGGCAACCATCAGTGGTGGCATCCCACCCTTCCATCGGATGGATGGCCCACCGGTTTCCAACGGTCCGGCCATTGACGGTCAGTCCGGGAACCGGTTGCGCCAGCGGCGATCCCGGCACGGGTTCGATCTGGTCTTCACACGGCAGTTCCTGACCCAACGAAGCTACGTGCGCGCGAAACGCCTCAACGGTCTTGAGCGACGGAATCCGGGTCAGTTTGAATGGTTCGGACATGGTGCAATCAGGGGGGACACTCGGAAGTCAGGGCTCGCGAAATACGCTAAGGAAGCAAAGGCAGGGCAGCCCATGCGTCTTCCCCTGCCGGACGTTTTCGCATGTTTCGCGTGTTTGGCGGGCACGGTCTCCGGCGTCACTCGCGGTGGTGTGACAGAAACCAGCGGTAGAGTTCGGGGTTGTTGTAGGTCTCGGTCCAGGAATCGTGCTGGGCTTCGGGATAGACGGTCAACCGGACATCCTCGCATCCGACACGCTTGAGGGCGTCCACCATCCGCTGCGACTCAGCCGGGTTGACGACCGGGTCCTTGCCCCCGTGGAAGGCCCAGACGGGAAGCGAGCGAAGGGCTGGCGCCTTGGCGGGGTCGGCCAGCAGGACCTTGATGACATCGCCGCCGCCACAGATGGGCGCAATGGCCGCGAACTTCTCCGGATGGGCAATCCCCAGGCTCCAGGTGCCGAAGCCGCCCATGCTCAGACCGGTGAGATAGACCCGCCCCGGATCGACCGAGTATTTGCCCATGACCTGGTCCAGCAGCGCCAGCAGGGTGTCGTTGTCCCAGGTCTGCCCTTCCGGACATTGGGGTGACACCAGGATGAAGGGGAAATCCGGTTGGTTCGCCACGAGCTTCGGGGGCCCATGGACGGCGACCAACGCCAAGTTGTCGCCCCGCTCGCCGGCACCGTGGAGAAACAGCATCAGCGGCCACTGCTTCGCGGCATCCTCACCGTAGCCCTTCGGCAGGAAGAGCAGGTAGCTCGCACCGACGCTTCGGTTGAGGGTCTGCTTGAAGGACAGGCTCTGCTGCGCGGCGACGGGCGTCTGGGTCATAACGGAGATCGCACCGAAGCCGGCCAGGGCTGCGAGCGCGAGAAGTCGGACGATTCTGTTCATGATGATCTCGGTGGCGGACGGCTCCACGCCGACGCGCCGGGACGTTTGCGGACGGGCGAACGCTATTACATGAGTTTGAGTCGCGGCAAGTCCTGGGAGTCCACGAGACCGACGGGTTCCTGGTTCGCGTTGACCACGATCAGGTCGTCGATGGACCGTTCGTCGAAGATCCGGAGGGCCTCAACCGCCAGGGCGTCCCCACCGATGCAGACCGGGTTCGGCGTCATCACCTCCCCCAGCGAACGATCCAGCACCGCTTCGTCCGCGGCCATGTGCCGGCGCAGGTCGCCGTCGGTAAAGACCCCGACCAACCGCCCTTCCTCATCCACCACACTCACGCTGCCCGCCTTGGCGCGCGTCATGATGAGCAGGGCCTCGCGCACGGAGAGGTCGCGGGCCGCCACGGGATTGCGAAGCTCCGTGCGCATGATGTCGCGCACCTTCAACAACAACGCCCGTCCGATGGCCCCGGAGGGATGACGCCGGGCGAAGTCCTCCTTCCTGAAACCGCGCGCCTCCAGCAGCGTCATCGCCAGGGCATCGCCCAGGACCAGCATCGCGGTCGTGCTGGCGGTCGGGGCGAGGTTGAAGGGACAGGCCTCCTTCGGCACCCGCACGCTCAGGGTCAGGTCGCAAAGCCGGGCCAGGGAGGAATCCGGATTACCCGTCAGCGCCACCAGTCGCACGGAATACCGCTTCAGCGCCGGAACGAGATTCAGCATCTCCTCGGACTCGCCGGAGTAACTGAGCAGCAGCACCAGGTCGCCATCGCTCACGATCCCCAGGTCGCCATGCAACGCGTCCACGCTGTCGAGCACGACACAGGTCGATCCCGTGCTGGTAAGGGTGGCGGCGATCTTGCGCCCGATGTGCCCCGACTTGCCGATCCCGGCAACGATCAACTTGCCCCGCGCGGCGAGCGTCTCCGACATCCACTCCACCGCGTGGACGAACCGCTCGTCGAGTTGGTCGCTCACCGCCCGGAGACCGGCGATTTCAACGTCGAAAACTTCACGGGCTCGATCCAAATGATCCATCGCCGGGATTCTGCGACCACCCGCCGGATGGCTTCAATCGCGAAGAACGATCACCCGTTGTCGCCGTCCAGCAGGCGTCCCAAGCCGCCGAGCACCGAGCCTTCGCCGCGCTGTCGGCCCCCGGCCTTCGGCGCCGCCGCGAAGATGCGGTCGGCCATGCGGCTGAAGGGCAGCGACTGCAGCCAGACCCGTCCGGGACCGCGCAGGGTGGCGAAGAACAACCCCTCGCCGCCGAACAGCGCCGACTTGATCTTGCCGACGTATTGGACGTCGAATTCCACCGAGGGTTGGAAGGCCACGATGCAACCCGTATCCACCCGGATGACCTCGCCCGGGGCGAGTTCGCGTTCATGAATGGTCCCGCCCGCATGGAGAAAGGTCCAGCCGTCGCCATCCAGACGCTGCATGATGAAGCCCTCGCCGCCGAAAAAGCCGGCGCCGATGCGACGGTTGAAGGCCACGCCTATGGAGACCCCTTTTGCGGCGCAAAGGAACGAGTCCTTCTGGGCCAGCAGTGTGCCACCGACTTCCGGGAGGTGGACGGGCACGATCTTGCCGGGATACGGGGCCCCGAAGGCGACCCGCCGTTTGCCGTGCCCCCGGTTCCAGAAGACGGTCATGAAGAGTGACTCGCCCGTGATGAGGCGCTTGCCGGCCCCCATCAACTTGCCGAGGAAGCCGGTTTGCTCCTGCGATCCGTCACCGAAGATAGTCTCCAACGAGCTGAACGAGCCGCCGGTCTCGCGCAAGCGTCGTGGACTGCGGTGAAAAGCGCCAGCCTTCACCGCTTTCTTCACCGCTTCCCCCCCCCTCCAACGCTCAGTTCCGGCTCCCTCGTCAAACCAAAGCGGCGATTCAGATCGCCGCACTCCACGACGCTCCGCAAGAACCGCCCCATCTCGGCCAGGTCGTGGACTGCGGTGAAAAGCGAAAGCCTTCACCGCTTTCTTCACCGCTTCCCCCCCCTCCAACGCTCAGTTCCCGCTCCCTCGTCAGACCAAAGCGGCGATTCGGATCGCCGCACTCCACGACGCTCCGCAAGGTCTTGGCCTGAGGGAGTCCTCCACCGTTGCCGGGTTTGACCCGCGACTCCTGACTCGCCTCCCATCGCGGTGGCCGCGTACAGTCCCTGGCGGATGAAGGAAGCGAGCGGCAAAGTCTATCTGGTCGGAGCCGGCCCCGGGGACCCCGGGCTGTTGACCCTGCGCGGGGCGGAGTTACTCCGCATCGCGGAAGTGGTGGTGTGCGATGCGCTGGCCAATCCCGCCCTGCTGGCCCACGTGCCGGCCGGTGCGGAGGTCGTTCGTCGTGACCAGGATCGCAAGCTCACGCCGGACCGAATCATCAAGCTCCTCATCGACCGCGCCCGCCGAGGCCGGATGGTCGTGCGGTTGAAGGGCGGCGATTCCTATGTCTTCGGCCGCGGGAGCGAAGAGGCCGGCGCGCTCAGCGAAGCGGGTATCCCGTTCGAGGTGGTCCCCGGTGTGACCTCCGCCGTGGCGGTGCCGGCAGCGGCGGGCATCCCCCTCACCCAGCGGGGCGTGGCTTCGAGTTTCACGGTCGTGACCGGGCACGAAGATCCGACCAAGTCGATGACGGAGGTCGATCTGGCCCAACTCGCCGAGGCCTCGGGTACCCGGGTGATCCTCATGGGGGCGGCCCGAATCCGGACCATCGTCGAGGGGTTGCGTGCGCATGGGCTGTCGCCCAAAACCCCCGTGGCGATGATCCGCGAGGGCACCACACCGCGGCAGCAGACCGTGGTGGGCACGCTCGGGACCATCGCCGATCTGGCGGAGGAGGCCGGGATGAAGCCACCCGTGGTCACCGTGATCGGGGAGGTGGTCCGGCTGCGGGACCGGCTCAACTGGTTCGAATCGCGCCCGCTGTCCGGTCAACGCGTGGTGGTGACGCGCGCCCGGGCCCAGGCGGCGGGCTTGATCGAGCGTTTCAGCGCCTTGGGCGCCGACGTCCTGCCGGTCCCAAGTATCCGCACCGCCCCACCATCGGACGCCCACCCGTTGGTGGAGGCGATCACCGGACTGCACGGCTATGACTGGCTGGTTTTCACCAGCGTCAACGGAGTGAACGCGTTTCTCGACTGCTTCTCGAAGGCCTTCGAGGATCTGCGGGACATTGGCGGGGTGCGGTTGGCGGCCGTGGGACCGGCCACGGCCGACCGTTTGCGCGAATCGAAGTTCGCCGTCGATGTGATGCCGTCGAAATTCGAGGCGAAGGCCATTGCGCAGGCCATCGGGGAACAGCAGAGTCTGGAGAACCTGAGAATCCTCCTCCTGCGCGCCGAGGTGGCCACGAGCGATCTGCCTGCGATGCTCGAGGAAAAAGGGGCCATTGTGGACGACATCGCGTGTTACCGGACGGTGGCCGAGACGGAGATCGACCCCGTGGTCGAGGGGCGGCTGCGGGTGGAGGGTGCGGAATGGCTGACCTTTGCCAGCGGGTCGAGTGTGGAACATTTTCATGCGCGCTTTGACCTCCCGGAATTGTGCCGTCGATTTCCCCGACTGGGCTGCGTCTCAATCGGTCCGGAGAGTTCCAAGGCGCTTGCGGAGCTGGGATTGCGACCGGTGGCGGAGGCGGATCCCCACACCACGGAAGGGCTCGTCGCCGCGGTGCTGAGGGCCCGATCCCGGCCCCGGCCCCGCGCTCCCCGCAAGCGGAGCGCGAAACGGCAACTTTGAACTTGTCAGCCGGGTTGTGGCTGCTACCGTCCCCGTCCCTTTATGAAGGACGGCATCCATCCGAAGTATCAGGAAGCTGAGGTGCGTTGCGCTTGCGGGAACACGTTTCACACCCGCTCGACGCGATCGACCATCATTCTCGGCATCTGCAACCAGTGTCACCCGTTTTACACGGGCCAGCAGAAGTTCGTGGACACCGCCGGGCGCGTGGACAAGTTCCAGCAGCGCATGGCGAAGACCGCCGCGGCCCAGGCCGCGCAGGCGGAACAGGCGAACAAGCGCAAGAAGCGTCGTTAGCGTCCTTTCAGCGTTCGCCCGCCCGGTCGCCCTGCGCCCGGCGGGCGTTCTGTTTTCCGCCATGGACCTCACCCCGTTTGTCGAGAAGTTGCGGCGTCGGTTTGCCGAGGTCGAGCAGCAGCTCAGTGACCCGGCGGTGTTCGCGAACCAGGCCCGCGCGGCGGAACTCTCCCGCGAGTATTCCCGGCTGAAGGGCTTCGTGGCCTGCGGCACCGCCTACGAAAAGGCCCGCAAGGATCTGGCGGAAAACCAGGCACTGCTCCGCTCGGAAACCGATCCCGAACTGCTCGCAATGGCGCGGGAGGAGGTGGTACGACTCGAGACCGAACTGCCGGCGCTGGAGTTCAAGGTACAGGAGGGTCTCCTCCCGCCCGATCCCGCCGATGGCCGCAACACCATCATTGAGATTCGGGCCGGGGCCGGCGGGGCGGAATCGGCGCTGTTTGCCGCGGACCTCTACCGCATGTTCACCCGCTACGCGGAGACGCGTGGCTGGAAGGTGGAGGCCATGGACACCAACGTCTCCGACCTCGGCGGGTTCAAGGAAGTCACCTTCAGCATCTCCGGGGAGGACGTGTTCAAACGCCTGAAGTTCGAGAGCGGCGTGCACCGCGTCCAACGCGTGCCCGCCACCGAGGCCCAGGGACGCATCCACACCAGCACCGCCACCGTCGCCGTGCTGCCCGAAGCCGAGGAGGTGGACGTCGAAATCCGGCCGGACGAACTCGAGATCAGTGTCTGCCGGGCCTCGGGTCCGGGCGGTCAGGGGGTCAACACCACCGACTCCGCGGTGCAGATCCTGCACAAGCCAACCGGCCTCATCGTGCGATGCGCGGACGAGCGGTCGCAACTCAAGAACAAGGCCAAGGCGATGCGCGTGCTGCGATCGCGTCTGCTCGACCAACGACTCGCCGAGGAGGCGGCCGCGTATGCCGCGAAACGCAAGGCCCAGGTCGGTACGGGCGAGCGCAACGAGAAGATCCGCACCTACAACTTCCCCCAGAACCGCGTCACCGATCACCGCATCGAACTCAGCCTCCACAATCTCCCGGAGGTGCTCGAGGGCGACCTGGACGACCTCATCGAACCGT
The DNA here is from genome assembly GCA_024233215.1 of Verrucomicrobiales bacterium. Taxonomy (GTDB): domain Bacteria; phylum Verrucomicrobiota; class Verrucomicrobiia; order Limisphaerales; family J093; genus J093. The sequence continues at coordinate 891,772 of JACKPW010000001.1, forward strand.
TGCTCGAAAACGATGTTCGCGAGCGTTTGAGCGAACTGGCGAAGGGATGACGCGGCGGACCATGGATCATCCCGAGGTTCAGCATCCCAATCCGGCGCCGACCGACATGGACGGCATCCGGGGGTTGATCTTCGATTTCGATGGCACGCTCGCCGACACCATGCCCCTGCACTGGCAGGCCTGGCAGACTGTGCTGAGCCGGCATGGACTGTCGCTAAGTGAGGCGGAGTTCTACGCCCTGGGCGGCGTCCCGGCCCGGGACATTCTGCGGGGACTGGCGGACCGGCAGGGGGTTCAGTTGGACCCAATCGCAGCCGCGGGGGAGAAAGTGGCGGCGTATCTCCCGTTGATCCCGCAGGTGAAACCGATCGCGCCGATCCTCGAGATCGCCCGCCGGTATCGGGGCCGGCTCCCGATGGCGATTGCCACGGGGGGAACCCGGTGGGTCATCGGGCAGGTCCTGGAACATCTGGGAATCGGTGATTGGTTTGACGCACTGGTGGCCAGCGACGACGTGGTGCGGCAGAAGCCGGCCCCCGACATCTTCCTGGAGGCGGCCCGCCGGCTGGGAGTGCCCCCGGAGCATTGCCGCGCTTTCGAGGACACCGAGCTTGGGTTGACCGCCATTCGCGCGGCGGGGATGGCGGCGGTGGATGTGCGGGAGATGCTGAGCGCTGCCCGTTGATCTCACTGGCTGCCGTTCCGTAACCGCAGCGCGCCAGAGGTTTGCGACTCTTCCTGCTGGCTTGGATGGGCCGTCTCTTTGAGCGCCACTTCGTCGACGCCATTCCCGCCACTTCGGCCCGGCGCGAAATCCACTTCGGGTTTGTGCTTCTGGGGCATCGGTTCATCCAATGCACCTTTGTCATCGACCAGATCGAATCCGTCGAGTGGCACACAGGCCAGGCGTCAGACATGGCTGGGCACGACATGAATGACTGGCACGTAGCACTCTGGTTCGATCACAACGATCCGATCAAGGGGGAAGGCAGGCGCAAGTGGAACCTCCGAAAGCCAGAACAAGAGGTCTACGTTGTCGGGCCTTCAGCTCCAAGGGAACGTACGGAAGCCTTGGGACGGAGGTTCGTTCGGTTTCTGCGGGCCGCCGGTGCTTGTTTGGTCGAGAGCGGGAATGAGACCAGCTCCGTGAGGTCGCGACCGAAGATCGGGCGGGCAGAGAACGCGCCTCGCCCGGCCCACAGGGTATAGTCCGGTCCTATCCCCCACCCTCGGGCACTGCGGTCCGCTCCTGCCCCAGCTTCGGGTCCCGCGTCTTCCAAACGTAACGGAACATGATCACGCGCAGGGCGGCGGTAAACGGAATCGCCAGGATGCCGCCGAGGATGCCCCCCAGCAGCGTCGTTCCCACCATCACGGACACGATGATCGTCAGCGGGTGCAGGCCCACCCGGTCCCCCAGAATCTTCGGTTGGATCACATACCCTTCGAGCATCTGCACGATGGCATAGACCACCAGCGCCAGCAGCGGATGCAGCCAGTCGCCGTACTGCACGACGGCGATTACGAGCGCGCCGCCACAGGTGATGATTGCCCCGACGAACGGAATGATTGTCAGGAACGTCGCCACCACCCCGATGAGCACCGCGTAGGGCAGCCCGATGATCGCAAAGCCGATCGTGTACAGGATGCCGTCGCAGATGGCCACCAGCACCTGCCCGCGGAAGAAGGCGATGAGATAGTCGTTGATCGACTTGAGCACGAACACCAGTTCCGTCTTGAACTCCGAGCGGCCCACGGGCAGGTAATCCGTCCACTTCGATTCGATCCCGCGCTTCTCCAGCAGGAAATAGAACGTGTAGATGGGAATCAGCGCCAACCCCGCCAGCACGCCGAACCAGGAAGCCACCCGGGTGAGCTGGCCGAAAAACCAGGACCCCAGCTTGCCCAGGGTTTTCGCCAGTATCCCGGTCGCGGATTGCAGGGTGTCCATGTCCATCACCTCGCGCAGCCACTTCGCCAGGACATCGGTGCCCCCGGCCGCTGAATCCGGGCTGTCGCCTGGTGAGGCCGGGAGATCCACGGCCGGCTCCGCCGCCACCGTGGCTGTCGCGTTGGTGTCGGCGGATTCCGCGTCCGGGGAGGTGTTGGTGACTCCGACCTCGTTGGTGGAAACCACCCCGACCGGCACATCGTTCGTACCGCCGAGGCTGAGGCCGAGCGAGCGTAGCACGGACGAGGGGGGATGTTTGATCCAGCCTTCGACGCGGGAGGTGACGTTGGTGGCATAGGCCGGGATCTGCCGCACCAATTGCCGCGTCTCGATCACCACCTGCGGCACAATGCTGCCGAAGATCCCGAGCACGAACACCACCGCCATGGCAAACACGATGACAATTGCCCGCACCCGGGGGGTGCCGCGACGCTGGAGCGCATCGACAACCGGGTCGAGCAGGTAGGCAATCACCCCGGCGATGGCCAGCGGCCAGAGCACCGGCGCCAGTACGTTGAGCACTCGTCCGAGTCCCCAGACCAGCGTCACCAGCAACGCGACGATCAGGGCAATCGCCAGACCGGTCACGGCCGTCCAGATGAGCCGGGCCTGCTTCGGGGTGGGCGGGGGAAAGTCCATTGGCAACACGGGTTTCAACGGCGGCCCAGGCGGCGGCTCTTGCGGGCGGCGGCCCGGACGGCACTGATCAGGGCATTGCGCAGCCCGGCCTTCTCCAGTTCGTGAAGCCCCTCGATGGTGGTCCCCCCCGGACTCGTGACCATGTCCTTCAACTCCCCCGGATGCCGCCCGGTTTCGAGCACCATGCGCGCGGCTCCCATCAGGGTCTGGGCCGCCAGACGGGTCGCGACGTCCCTGGGCAGACCGGCTGCCACCCCGCCATCGCTCAACGCCTCGATCATGAGATACCCATAAGCCGGTCCGCTCCCGCTCAGGCCGGTGACGGCATCCAGCAGCGCTTCCTTGACCTCCACCGCCACCCCAACCGCGGAGAACAACCGCCCCGTCAGGGCCCCGTCCTCACGCTGCGCACACCCCCCAACGGCATAAGCCGCCGCGCAGGCACCCACCAGGGCCGGCGTATTCGGCATCACCCGGACCACCCGGCACCCGGCCGGGGCCACCGCCTCGAGTTGCTGCAGCTTGACCCCAGCGGCAATCGAGATCAGCAAATGATCGGCGGTCAGCACGTCGCGCAGCCGTTCCACCGCCGCCACGATCTGGTCGGGCTTCACGGCCAGCACGATCACCGTGGCACGGTTGACCAGTTCCTCGGGCGTGTTGAGCACGGTGCCGTTGGTGACCGCCCCGAATCGCTCCCCGGCCTCGGACTGGATGTCATACGCGACCAGGGTCTCCGACGTCACCAGTCCGGCGCGCAGGAATCCCTCCGCCAGGGCGGTGGCCATCTTCCCCGCACCCAGAAATCCAATGGTAAGGGCCGCTGACATGCCGGGAACCTAGCAACGAGCCGTCTCCGGGCAAACCAAATCGGACAAACCCATTGACCCTGGCAGAACGCGCCCCAGAGTACGCCCATGTTCGCGGGACCCGGACCCTGCAAAGCCTTCCCGTGCTTGTCGGCCCTGCTGTTGCTGACGGCAACCTCCACGGGTTGCGTGAGCGTTCCCGATGCGCCCCGGGAACCGGATGTCCAGGCCCTCCGCCTGGCCCTGATCTCGCTGGGGCCGGCGGTCTCCGGAACGGAAGCCGACCGGGTGGCCCGGTGCGCCTACCAGCATTCGCGGGAGTTGGCCCGGGAATACCGGGTGGTGCGACCACCGTTCCTGCACAACAGCCTGATCAACTTGGGATTGAAGGAGCGGGGCCTGTGCTACCAGTGGGCTGAAGACCTGTTGAACCGGCTCCGTAAACTGGCAACCGAATCACTGGAACTGCGCTGGGGGAAGGCACGGGCCGGCACCTGGCGCGAGCATAACTCGGTCGTGGTCACGGCGGTGGGAGCGCCGTTCGAGACAGGCATCGTGCTCGACCCGTGGCGGCGCTCCGGTCGCCTCGTCTGGCAACCTGTCCGTACGGACAAATACCCCTGGCAGGAAGTCGACCCACCCTGGCCGCCTCCGGCCATCGAAAGCGCGCGCGAGTGATCGCCGGCGGCTCAACCGCCATGATCCGATCGAGACGGCTGAACGGGTCGGAGTGAGGAATGGAATTCCGCCTTCAGGTGGGTTGAGGGTGGTAAGACAACTGCTGCGTGAACAGGCGAAAGCTGACAACTCGAGCCTGGCCCGCGCGGGACTGTTTCTCAGCCGGCTGATGTCGTGGGGCGGCGTCCCGCTCGTGGCGGCTGTTCTACTACGGGAGTTGAGGGGCTGATCTCCACGTGATCCACATGCCCCCCGCCGATCCCAAACTTACGTGTTCGCACTGTCACCAGGCGGCGGGGAACACTCCCAAGACTGCCGAAGCCGATCTGCAGCGCATCGTCGCGATCATGAAAACGCCGCTGCCCCGACCACCTGCACAGGTGCGGTGTTCCTTGCCACCCTTCCGGCGAACCTTGCAGCGCAAAAACATGATGACCGGTCATTATACCGATCTCCTTTTGCTTGGGAACAGGGTAGGTCGGCACTACAGGCCATTTTCGGCCCAAACCGGAAATGTGCTCATTGATTTCCAATCACTTACGCACCCGCCAGGCCCCGATTTTTCCCATTTCGATGGCGAGTCCGCCAAGTCGGGCTAAAACCCACGGAATTGGCGGGTTTTCACCCACTCTGCCGGAAGGTTTTGGACACCCGCCGTTCGTTTTCACCCACCCAATCCGAGGAACATCACTTCCTCCCAACTCGCCAGCTTGTCTGGCTTCTCCGAACGCCACTTGCGCCGAATCGCCGTCGCTGGCTGGTGCCCACGACCCTCACGCGGGCGGTATCCCCTGGCTCCGGCAATCCGGGGTCGCCTGCGGTATTGCCGTCACCGCGAGGAAGAGGGAGCCATGCAGGAGGAGTACCCGACCTTCAAGGCGTGTTCGGACGCCACGGGCATCCCTTTGGCGATCCTGCAACGTGCCCGGCGGCAGGGTTGTCCCGCGTTGAAGGACGGGAAGGTGGCGCTGGCCGCGTTCCTGCGGTGGTAGTGCTCAGACGGCCGGCCGGTATCGCCGGAGTATGAACGGGTACGGGGCGAATGGGTGGCGCTGAAGAACGCCCGGCTGCCCCTGTTGGTCCGGCAGTTGAAGGGGGAGCTGCTATCCACGGACGCTGTGCGGCGGCTCGGCGCCGAGCTGGGGCACGCGATCCGGAAACAGGTGACTCAAATCCATCTGCTGGCGCCGTCACTGGTGAACCAACCGACCGCAGTGATCGAGAAACGGCTCCGGGAAGAGGAGGCGGGCATCCTGGACCAGTTGGAATTGCTGAATGAAGGGGTGGCGCGGCGGCAGCGGGAGCAGTGACGGTCCAGCTGGGTAGGGCCATGACGCCTTGTCAGGAAGTCGGTTGAAGATTCCGTGAAAGATCGGCACACTTTGATCGTATTAGAGGTGAGACGTCGGGTGAGCCCGATTTCGGGGTTGGTGTGCGGCCGGGTACGGCTCCGGCAGACGAGAAGAAAGGCGCGACGATGCAACTACGGAACTTGCCCTGGTCGGTTGATCCGCAGACTCCTCGGCAATTCGGAGATACGAATCCCCACCGTAGGGTTCCAAACAGACCCGCCTTCACGCTGCTCGAGTTGCTGGTGGTCATCGCGATTATTGCGATCTTGGCCGCCATGCTCCTGCCGGCGCTGGCCCGGGCCAGGGCGAAGGGTCAGGGAGCCGCCTGTCTGGGCAACCTGCGCCAGATGGGTCTCGCCTGGCTGATGTACGGGGACGATAACCAGGGACACTTCCCTCCCAATGACGGTTATCCTCCGGGCCAAGCGACGACTAACGTCACGGAGACTTGGGTGGTGGGCTTCCTCCTGCACGGCCAAAGCACACCGGACAACACCAACACCTACGTCCTGACCCACAGCCTGTTGGGCCCCTATCTGAACCGGTCGGTCAAGGTCTGGCGCTGCCCGGCGGACAAGTCGATTTCCATCCACGGCGGCCGGACCTACCCACGGGTCCGCAGCCTGGCGATGAACCAGTTCATCGGCCCGGACTCAATACGGCGAACGACGCCGGCAGCTCAGGACGGGGTTCGTAAGATGACGCGGGAGGGGGATGTCCGCGCCCCGAGCAGGACCTTCGTGCTTATCGAGGAGCACCCCAAGACGATCAACAACGGCTGCTTCACCGTGGTCATGGAGGACTCCAATCCAGACAACCCGGCCTTGCGCAAGTGGCACAATTACCCCGCGTCCAACCACGGTCGGACGAGCAATCTGACCTTTGCCGACGGCCATGCGGAAGCGAAGACCTGGATTGACTCGAGAACTCTGGCGGCGCCCGATCGGATCGGTGGTCTTGACGGCGGGCAACCGGTGATTGCAAGCCCCGGCAACCCGGACGTTCGCTGGCTCCAGGAACGCACCAGCTATCCCTGGCCGCCCGGGCGTTGAGCCGGGACAAATCAACGGTTCACAGAAGGGAACGAAGGAAACGAAGATCGATGTCACGCGCGGTTTGTCCCCCTTCGGCAGGACGGCCCCGTTTCCCATCGCCTACTCCACGGGTGCGGCTGGCTGAGGCGGCTTGGTTCCTGGTTCCAAGGCCGACATCGCCGGCGCGTGGTAATGATGGAGCACGAACGGATCGGGATCCGCCTTGAGCCGGGTGCCGATGTAAAGGTGCTCGCCGTTCTCGGAGATGATCAGTTGCGCGCTGCCCCGACAGAGGGGGTCGGGCAGCCGCCCCACCACTTCCAGCGTCGCGGTGTCAACGATCTCGAGGTGATCTGTTCCCTGCGAGTCCATGATCAGTCGGGAGCCGTCGGGGGTGAACACCGCCAGCTCCGAGCCGGTGCGAAAACCGGGCAGCCGCCGCGGCTCCACGAGCTTCCAATCCTCCAGCCGGTAGAGGGACGGGGCGCCGGCGGGAGAGTAGGCCTGTTGGGTGTTCGGTTCGCACTCGAGATAGCCTTGGTCCTCCGGCAATCCCATTTCCATCGGCCCTGTCGCTGTCAGGGGCGGGCCGGGGGCGAGGTGCCAGCGGACATAGCCAGTGTGGCCACCTTCGGCAATCAGGTCGCGTGAATCCGCCGGGAACGTCGGCCAACCCACGGTGCGACTTTGTTCGGCTTCCAACCGCACCGTATTCGTGCCGGCACACTCCCATACCAGAATGGCACGATGGCCATCCACCGGCAGCGCCACCAGCCGTTCATCCGGTGACCAGTAGAAGGGATAGTCAGTCGGTTCTGAAACCCGCAGCCGATTGGTCTCGCGCACGGCGCCGCCCGCACAGTCCAGCAACCGGATCGTGCCGTCATCATAGCCGACCACCAGCCGCGTGCCGGATTGCTGTCCCACGTCGTACTGCCGCGGCTGGGGCACATGTCCATCTGCGTCTTCCAGATTCACCCCAACGACGATTGCCGCTCGGTTGAAGTCCCAGATGGTAACCGAGTGAGTCTCCTCATCCAGGGAGGCGGCATAGTGCATCGGTCCCCAGTGACTGCCCAACCAGGCATCCACCAGCACCTCGGGACGCATCCCCGGCCTGGGAAGCACCGATCCGAACCGGGTCACCCCGCCATTCTGGTCCGCCACCAACACCCCTTGGCCTCCCGGGAGCACCGCCATCGTCTCCGCCCGACCCTCAACGGCGCCTACCACGTCGGGCATTTCGTCGTCTGCTGTCTCCAAGCCCCAAGCTCGCAGCGAGCCGTCGATGCCCGTGGTTAACAGCAGGCCACTGTCGGCATCGTAGGCTACCGCCGTCACCACGTTCTCATGTGACTTCCTGGAGCGGATTACCTCAAGGCCGGGCAGGGATAACACCCGCACAAACCCCATCCAGTCCGCAACAACCAGCCGGTCCTCCCCGATGAAACCAAGGCAGCCGGTCGTGGCTTCAAGGTGGGCGGTCGAGGGTTCGGCCTCCGGTTGGGTCAGGTCCAGCAGATGAACCCGCTCATCCCCACCTCCGGAGGCCAGCCACCGGCCGCTCGGCGAGATCGCGAGCGCAATCACATCCTCCTCATGACCGAACCGGAGAGGTTCCAAGACGAATGATGTCAGGTCCATACGAGCGATTCGGACCACGTCGTCCCCGCTTCCGGAATCAGCCTTGCCTTTATCCGATACACCTCTGGACTCAGTGAGAAAGGCCGCCTTCTCGTCCGGTTGGATCACAAATGGTGAGGAGGCATAGCGGCCTTGGAACTTCATGGGGATGTTGGTGACGCATGTCCAACCCTCCCCTCCCCAAGCCCAAGCTGCGAATCCTCCACTCCCTACGGTGTATAGGCGGTTGCCGTGGGGAGAGAAGGCGACCGTCGGACTCCCTCCGACCGGAGGTTCCAGGTTGGCGACACCGTCCTGCAGGTCGGGAGTCCGGATTTCGATCCTCCCGTTGCCAAACCCGAGCGCGATCGACTCCTGGTCCGGTGCGACGGTGATGGAGGATACGGTATTCGACCAGTGCCGCCTTACCTCCGTCCCTCGCAGTTCCCGCGCCACCCCTTCGAGATAGCGCCATTCCCAGCCTCGGAGATCGGGCAATCCGTTTGTGGGAACCTGTTCCCTCAGGAGCCGGAAAACCTCCGGCCAGCGCTGGTTCTCTGCGGCATGGAACGCCTCGCGCATCGCGGCGGCGTAGTTCGACCGCTCCAGTTCGCGGGCATAGCGCCCGACCTTCTCGGCCGTTTCCCGCCAGTAAAGAAGGCCGCCGGCCGCCACGACCGCAGTGACCAGCACGGCCGCGAAGGCGCGCATCAGCGACTTCTGCCGCTTCTCGAGCCAACGACTCCGCCGCACGGAACGACCGCCCCGGATCATTGCCAGATCCGCGTGCATCTCCGCGGCCGATTCGTATCGTTTTGCCGGGTCGCTTTCGCAGGCCTTGTCGAGTACCGCGCCCAGTTCCAGCAGGGCCTCGCCCTCCCCGCCTTCCAACAGTTCCGTCGGCAGTTCCGGGAACTCCGCCCGGTCCCTGCCCGTCGCCAACTCGTAAAGCACCTTCCCCAGGCTGTACAAGTCCCCCTTCGGCGTCCCCGCCCCTTCCGGCGGCATGTAACCCGGTGTGCCGGCCACCGAAAGGCTCGCCTCCACCGTCGCCACCAACCCGACGTCCGCCAGCTTCGGCACTCCGTTCACGAAGATGATGTTCGAGGGCTTGATGTCCCGGTGCACCAACCCGTGCCGGTGCAGGTGATCCAGCGCCGTCGCCAGGCATCCTCCCAGTCGCAACACCTCGTCCACCGGCAACCGGCCGCGCTGATGTTGCTCGTACTTCAACGTCCGCGGCAGGTAGGTGTCGGGATCAATCCCCCCGTAGCCGCCGACGTCAGTCCGCGCTGATGTCGTTCGGGGCGGGGGTGGGGAAGAAGTTCGCGCGGACTGACGTCCGAGGCTACCGGGTGGGGGTTGGGCGTCATCGGCCAGTTCCATGACGTAGTAGAAGCAGCCGGCCTCCTGGTTGCGGCCGACGTGGAGGATGGCGATCTGGCTGGGGTGTTGGCGCGACACCGGCTCGAAGCGCTGAATGCCCTCGAACTCCCGCTCGAAGGGGCGTTCGTGTTCGAAGGCGTCGCGATGGACGACCTTCACCGCGCGATAGGTGCCCATGACCGTCCGGGCCAGCCAGACTTCACCGAAGGCACCCCGGCCGATGCATCGCAGCATCTCATGATCCGGGACGGGTGGTGGGTCGTGCGCCCAGGGTCCCCAACTGCCACTCGAAGGGGTGGGCTCAGGGCGGCGATCCTCTGGCCGGTCGGTGTTCATGGTGCGACTCTGGGTTACGGGGAGCTTAGCCGTGACACTCCGATTGTCGAGTCGAGGGAGGCAGGGCATGTCGGATCTCGACCAACGAATGCCGAATCACGAAGGGGAAGATCGAATGGCCGACTGCTCCCGGGCCAGGATTTCCCGTTGCAGTCGGAGCAGTTCCTCCTGCACCACCCGGCCCACGCGGTGCCGGGCCAGGTACACCTTCGCAATGTTCACCCGCAACAGCCGGGCCACCCGGGAGGCGGACATCTCCTTGTGCACGCAGCAGTCGTAGATGCGGTACGAGGCCGGGCTGACCCGGCGTTTGGTCCGGTCCAGGGCCACCTGCAGGAGGTTCTCCTCCCAACGGGTGTCCCACTCACTCTCGAACTCCTCGGCCGCCGGGTCGGCCACGCGCTCCACGGTGGCCGTGCGGGAATCCTCCTCGTTGGGATGCCGGTGATGTCGGCGTTCCTCCTCGCGCCGGTTTCGCAGGAGCTGGTTTTGAATGCGCCAACGGGTCAATTGTCGCAGCCAGGCCTTGAACGAGCCGCGTTCCGGGTCATAGACGAAACCGTCCATCTTGCGGGCGACGGCGATGACGGTTTCCTGCACGACATCCTGGGCGTCGGCGTCGTTGAGCCCCGCCCTCCGGGCCATGCGATAGATCAGGCCCCAGTACGTTTCGAAGAACTCCTGCCAACCCTCGGTGTCGTCCTTGTCCCCGAGCCGTTGCAGCAGGCTCTGGCGGGTGATCAGGGATTCCTCATCCGACGGCGGGAAATCCCGCCCGGTCCGGGGAGTCTGGAGTGGTTCGTTGCTCATGATGCGGTCCTCGACGGTTGGCGGCCACGGTGATGCCCAGCGCTCTCCAATACAAGCCAACGCCCGGAACCTTGCACGAAAAGTCACAACTTCCCGTGAAAGATCCGCGCACCCGGCTTGTAGAGGAGGGTGCGCGTCGCGGGGTGCGGCCAAGGTCGGAAGCACCGGGCGGAGGGCGTCGGCGCGAGAACCACTACACGAAACGAAAGGATGATCATGCAGAACACAGATTCCCAATGGCCGAATGGTCCAGGTAAGGCGGTGTCGAGTGACACCAGTCGCCAGCCGGCTCCACGCTGTCTCGGTGATGTTCCAACAAACCAAAACGAGATCATGAGAGAGCAAAGCGTTACCACTGGCGGTCCGACATTCGCGGAGCGAGTCTGCAGCCTGCTCAGCGTCCATCCCCAAGGCCGCTTCATTGTCGGCGTCCTGTTGGGGTTGACCATTTCGCTGAACGCCTGGGCTGGCCAGGACACCTTGATGGGTCCGCCGGCAGGGTGTGGACTTGGCTGCGACTTCCTGGACTACACCTTGACCGGGAACGAGGTCCACCTCTTCGGCGAACTTCCGCGGGACCCATCGCCTGAAAGGCTTCGGACGACCAGTCTCTACTGGGGCCCCGGGCTCCCGCAGCGTGCTGGATGGACAACCGAACTGAAGGTGGATCTGCTCAGTGTGACCGTGGACTCCAACGGCACAGCAGACGACGTTTTCACCGTGTTCATCGCAGATACCTGGCCGGAACCGCGACTGGACGGTGGCTACGGGATTTGCATGGACGGCAACGAAATCGGTCTGCTCAAGTACCATACCGTGGGGAACCACCCCTTCACGATCCTGTTCTGGGAGGAACGGGAGATCAAGAACCAGCAGATCACGTTGGTACTGAGTCTGACCTGGTTACCCGAAGGCGTTCGCGTAGGCGCTCGGATTGAAGACCTCGAGAACGACGGGAAAATCTTGTATGACCGGTCCTTCTTCGACGGGCCGGGCGTCGATGCAGTCTTGGTGGATCCCCATTTCAAGGGTGTGGACGCCTGGCGATCGGACAACGGAAGCGGCTACGGGCTCAGTAATTGTGTCATCGCCGTCTGGGACCTCACCACGAGTGACACCTCTCCGTCGATCGACGTTGTGGCCGGCAACGTGCGCTACAGCCTTGCGCCTTGCCTGAACCTCAACAAGGCCGTCTGTTTGGGCTACCCAATTCCGCAGGGTGAGTTTGTCGTCGAGTCGGCCCCGACCATCGACGGTCCTTGGGAGGAGGTAACCCCTGGCGCCACTTCGGTTGACGGTGATCGTCAGCAAGTCTGGGTGCTTGCCACCGAGCAGGCCCGGTTCTTTCGCCTGCGCGAGGTGGAGACGCCGTAGGCCGTTGGAGACGGAAGACTTCCCTCTGCTTTTGGGGAGCTGGTTTGGCTGTTTGGTTGACGGAAAGGAGGAACGGGCGCGGGCTTCGGTCCGCGCCCGGTTTCATTTAGCAGACGCCGCAGGGGGCTCGTTCGTCCTTCCCCGACTTTCGTGATCGAGCTGCAGCCGGCAGAGGTGGGCTGGTGCTGAGGCCCAGTCGTGGCACCTGATCCGGAACCGGCTGACGAAGTGGCAGGCTGCGGACTGATCGCCACTGGACTTGGCGGCGGGTCGCCCTTTACGAGCTCAGCCGCTATGAAAGCCAATGCGCTACCAGACACGATACAAACAATCATCGAACAGGCCGGCGGGTTTCGGCTCACCGGAGCCTTCGCATACATCGGGGCCAACGGGTTCTGCTACCGC
>JACKPW010000002.1 GCA_024233215.1 Verrucomicrobiales bacterium
GAGCGCGGAGAGCCTCGCCACCGGGTGTCACGCGCAAGCCAGGCCACATTGCGAAATCGGGGTGCGAAATCGGGGTTTCGGAGCCGGCGCTCCTCGCGTAGACTCGCGCCATGACTTTGACCGAGCAGATGACTGGGATCGCGCGGCAGGCGCGGGCGGCGGGGCACGCGTTGACGCGGCTTTCCACCGACGACAAGAACCTCTGCCTGCGGGCGATGGCGGATGCGTTGGAAGCCCAGGCCCGGCGCATTCAGGACGCCAACGCGCTCGACCTTGACGCCGGTGAAAAGGCCGGTCTTTCCCCCGCGATGCTGGACCGCTTGCGGCTGACCGACGCCCGCATCGCCGGCATGGCGAAGGGCCTGCGCGAGGTGGCGGATCTGCCCGACCCGGTGGGGCGCCTGCTGGATGAACGCACCCGTCCGAACGGACTCAGGCTCCGCAAGGTCACGACTCCCATCGGCGTCGTGGTGATCATCTTCGAGTCGCGTCCCAATGTGACCGCCGACGCGGCCGGGCTCTGTTTCAAGTCCGGCAACGCCACCATCCTGCGCGGCGGCAAGGAGGCGATTCAATCGAACGGTGTCATTGCGGACATTCTGGTCGAGGCTGCGCGCGCCGCCCTGCCGGCCTTTCCCGAACACGCTATTCAACTCGTGCCCACCACGGATCGCGCGGCGATTCCGGCGTTGCTCTCGCTGACGGACCTGGTCGACCTCTGCATGCCGCGCGGCGGCGAGGGCCTGATCCGGGCGGTGGCGGATTGCTCGAAGGTTCCGGTGATCAAGCATTACAAGGGCATCTGCAGCGTTTACGTGGATCGGGAGGCCGATGCCAAGATGGCGGTGGACGTATCGGTCAACTCGAAGTGTCAGCGGCCCGGGGTCTGCAATGCCATCGAGACACTCTACGTGGACCGGGCCGTCGCGGGCCAGGTCCTGCCGGAGCTGGCAAAGGCGCTTTGGACGGAAGGGGTGGAACTGCGCGCCGATCCGGAAGCGCTCGGGCTGCTCGACGGTTCCGCGCCCGAAGGCAAGCTCCGTGCCGCGACCGAGGACGACTACAACACCGAGTTCCTGGCGTTGATTCTGAATGTGCGTGTCGTGGACGGTGCCGGGGAAGCCATCGAGTTGATCAACCGATTCGGTTCCCATCATTCCGACGCCATTGTCACAGGCAACGAGACGACGGCCGCGCGCTTCCTCAACGAAGTCGATTCGTCGGCCGTTTACTGGAACGCGAGTACGCGCTTCACCGACGGCGGGGAATTTGGCATGGGCGCCGAGATCGGCATCAGCACGGACAAGATCGGGGCGCGTGGACCGATGGGGTTGGAGGAGTTGACCAGTTACAAGTGGCTTGCCTGCGGGACCGGCCAGATTCGGTAGTGGACACCGGTTCGCGAGCTGAAGCGGTCGCCCGGGCCGTGCGGGAACACCTGCCTGCCGGGGGCCTGTTTGCCGACCAACACTGGCGCATTGCGACGGCGCCGTTTGTCCTCGGACCGGAACTGTCGCGGGACCTGGAGTCGCTCGGGCGCGTCCTGCTGCAGTTCTACCGCGCGGCGAACCTGCTTTACCGCCAGAGCAGCGAAGGTCGCCAGCCGGAGTGGATTGCGCGCTGGCTGGACCAGGGCAAGCCGGACGATCTGGTCGCGCTGCAGCGTCAACGAGCCTTCCGGAACGAACTTCCCCGCGTGATCCGTCCCGACGTGTTGTTGACGGATGACGGCTTCGCCATCACGGAATTGGATTCCGTGCCGGGCGGAATCGGGCTGACCGACTGGCTGCATCAGGCCTATGCGGAGGCGGGGCCCGGGGTGGAGGGTGACCTGGTGGGGGGGCGCAACGGGATGCGTGAGGGCTTCGCGGGGATTTTCGGGGATGCCCCGCGCGTGCACCTGGTGGTTTCTGAGGAGTCGGGCAGTTACCGGCCGGAGATGGCGTGGCTGGTGCGGGAATTGGGAACGGAACGGTTCGCGGTCAGGGACACGGATTTCACGGATTTCACTGAGGGCGACGCGGTCTACCGGTTCTTCGAGTTGTTCGATCTGGAAAATGTTTCGTCCGCGTCGCAGGTGTTCGAACTCGCCGCGGCCGGGCGGCTGCGGTTGACGCCGCCGCCCAAGGCCGTGCTGGAGGAGAAGCTCTGGCTGGCGTTGCTCTGGAACCGGAACCTCGCGGGCTGGTGGCATCGCGAGCTGGGCGGAGGTTTCCTCCGGCGGTTGTTGCGTCATGTGCCGCGTTCGTGGGTGATGGACCCGGCGCCGCTGCCGCCCCACGCCGGCATTCCCGGGCTTGAACTGACCGACTGGCAACAGCTCAAGGCGCTCTCGCAGAAGGAACGGGCGTTGATTCTGAAGCCGTCCGGCTTTTCGCCGGAAGCCTGGGGGGCGCGGGGCGTCTCCCTCGGAAGCGATCTGCCGGTGGCGGAATGGAGTGGGGCGGTGGACCGCGCGATTGCGGAGTTTCCCCGGACGCCCTGGATTCTGCAGCGATACCACAAACCGCGGCGGGTCCCGGCGGAGTGGTTTGACTTCGATCAGGGACAGCCGGTGCCGATGATGGGCCGGGTGCGGCTTTGCCCCTACTACTTTGTGCTGGGCGACGGTCCGGCGGCACGGACCACACTCGGAGGCGCGCTGGCCACGGTTTGTCCCGCGGACAAGAAGATCATCCACGGCATGCGCGACGCGATCCTGGCACCCTGTGTGGCGGCGAAATGAAGCCGCCGCCTTACCCTCCTTCGTCGTAACCGTCAGCGTAATCTCCCCTTGCCTGCCGGGCGGAGGACTACGATCACGATGGAGACCACGATGATGAGCGAAACGAATCCCTCGCTTCCTCGCTTGTCGTGACGAGGCGGGCCGGTATGCTTTGTGACAATGAGTCTAGCCGAGAAGGTCAGGCAGGCGGGCGTGGTTGGCGCCGGCGGCGGGGGCTTCCCCACGCACGTGAAGCTGGCGGCGCAGGCTGACACCGTCATTGCCAATGGCGCCGAGTGCGAACCGCTCCTGCACAAGGATGCTGCGGTCATGGAACATCATGCGAAGGAGCTGATCCGCGGCATGGAACTGGCCATGGAGGCCGTCGGCGCGAAGGACGGCGTGATCGGCGTGAAGGCCAAGAAGAAGGGGGCGGTCGCAGCGGTTCAGGCGGCCTGTGAAGGATCCCGGGTCCGGGTGCAGCTGCTGGGCGATTACTATCCGGCCGGGGACGAGTACGACCTGGTCTACACGGTGACCGGACGCCTCATTCCCCCGGCGGGAATTCCCCTCAACGTCGGCGTGGTGGTCTGCAACGTCGAGACCCTGGCAAACGTCGCGGCCGCACAAGACGGCCGCCCGGTCACGCACAAGACCATCACCCTTGCCGGCGCCGTCAACACCCCGAGCACCGTCACCGTCCCGGTGGGAATGAGCTTTCGGGAAGCCATCGAGGCGACCGGCGGTTTTGCCACGCCCGACCCGGTCTACATGATCGGGGGATTGATGATGGGCCAGGTCAGCGAGGATCTGGATGCTCCCGTCACGAAGACGGCCACCGGGGTCGTGGTGCTGCCGCGCAGCCACCGGATCATCGAGCGACGGTTGAAGCCGGCGACCGTGCAGAACGCGATTGGCAAATCCGCGTGTGACCAGTGCCGGTATTGCACCGAGTACTGCCCACGGTTCCTGCTGGGGTACCAGGTCGAGCCGCATCAGGTCATGCGGAGCCTGGCGTTCACGGAAACCGGCAAGGATTTCTGGAATCAATGGGCGGCACTCTGCTGCTCCTGTGGGTTGTGCACGCTGTATGGCTGCCCGGAGGAACTGTATCCGAAGGAGGCCTGTGACCAGGCGAAGGCGGAGATGCGCGAGGCCGGCCAGAAATGGACCGGGCCACAGGAGGTGAAACCCCATCCAATGCGCGACGGCCGGCGGGTACCCATCAAGACCCTGGCCCGCAGGCTGCATGTCGAGGACTACGAAGCCCCGGCCCCGTTGCGGCCCGAACCGCTGCAGGCCGGCCGCGTGACCCTGCCCTTGAAGCAGCACGCCGGCGCGCCGAACGAGCCGCTGGTGAAGGCGGGCGACCGTGTCGAGGCCGGTCAACCGCTGGGGCGGGTGCCGGAGAAGGCGCTTGGCGCCGTCGTCCACGCCCCGTTCGCGGGCCGCGTGCTGGGCGTCAATCACAGCGTGATCCTGGAGAGAATCTGATGAGCGAACGTTCCATTGGCTTGATTGAACTGTCCAGCGTGGCGGCGGGATTCGCCGTGGCGGACACCATGTTGAAGGCGGGCAACGTGCGGCTGCTGTTGTCGCGATCGATCTGCTCGGGCAAGTACATGGTGTTGATTGGCGGTGACACGGCGGCCGTGAAAAGCGCCGTGGACGCCGGCGCGGAGGCGGCGAACGGCTGCCTGATCGACCGCCTGGTCATCTCGAACATCCACCAGGACGTGTTCACCGCCCTGGGCCGGAGCCAGACGCCCGAGACCCAGGGCGCCCTGGGCATCCTGGAATCATTCAACGTCGCCACCCTCATCCGCGCCGCCGACGCCGCAGCCAAATCCGCCGCCGTGCAATTGCTCGAGGTGCGACTCGCCATGGCACTCGGCGGAAAGGCCTTCTGCACGATGACCGGTGACGTGGGTTCGGTGCAAACGGCGGTCGCCGCGGGTCGGGCGGTCATCGCGGAAGCCGGCATGCTCGTCAATGCCGTGGTGATTTCGCGGCCGCACCCGGACGTGTATCGCGAAGTGATTTGAGCCGTCCAAAACGGATAGGAACGCGGATGAACTTACTGCCCTGCCGGACTGTCCTCCCGCCCGCCGTAGCCGCCGACGTCAGTCGGCGCATGATCCCCGGCGGCTCCGGTGCCATGGACCGTCGGACCGGAAGCGGGCTTCTCGCGCGGGCCTTGCTTGTGTTGCTGTTGTTCCTCCCGGGCTGGGCTTCCGCGGCGGCCGCGGAGGCCGGCACGAACGCCCCGGTGTATCTGCGGCGGACGGCGGATGCCAACGGCGTGATTGCACTGCAGGTCGCGGCGCGTGAGTTGATTCCGGAGCGCAAGAACCGGCCGCCGGTCTGGCTGGTGGGGGTGATCCATCTCGGGACGGCCGGGTATTACACGGAGCTGCAGGAATTCCTCGATGCCCGGTCGCTGGTGTTGTTCGAAGGCATCGGCGCCGAGAACGGGGATTTCGAACTGCAGGAGGATGAGTTCTCGTTGCAGGACCAGATGGCCTCCGCACTGGGGCTGGTGTTTCAGTTGGAAGCCATCGACTACCGGCGGCCGGGCTTCCGCAACAGCGACCTCAGCTTTGACGAACTGGCGCGTCTGTTTGGCGGGGGAGGCGCAGATGGCACGGCCGGAACGGCTCCCTCGGCCCCGGGGGGCGCCGAGTTCAACGTCCTGATCCAGATGATGCGCGGGGAGGGTTTCTTCGGGGGCCTCGCGCGAATGGGGGTGTCCGCGCTCGCCTCCAGCCCGCGGCTGCAGGCAACCATGAAAGTGATGCTCATCGAGATGATGGGCGGACTGCCGCCGAACCTGGCGGAGATCGCGGGCATGCCGGACGGGATGAAGGAGTTGATGGACAAGCTCATCAAGGCGCGCAACGACGTGGTGGTGCGTGACGTGCGCCGCGAACTGCGGAAACGGCGACGTCCCGACACGATCGCCGTCTTCTACGGGGCCGGCCACATGGCGGACTTGGAGCAACGCCTCTGCCGCGAGCTGAAGCTGCATCCCGGTGAGGAACGGTGGTTCACCGCCCTCTCCATCAATCCCGCCGCTGCGGGCCTGAGCAGTTTCGAGGTCGGCATGGCCCGATCCATGTCCCGCCTCCAGCTGAGGGCCCTGGGAGAGACATCATCCGGCAAGGAGCATCCGACGGAGGCTGAGGCCGCAACGCCAGCCGGACCTTCCGCCGAGTGACCTGCGGCGGGAAGGAGGATCCGGATGCAGCTCTACCTCCACCAGGACGACGAGACGACCGGGCCGTTTGAGGTGGCGGATGTCAGCGAGATGCTGAGCGACGGCGTGCTTTCCCCGGATGTCCTGGCCTGGCACGAGGGCGCGGCGGACTGGCGTCCGGTGGGGGAGCTCCTGCAAATCCCCCTGCCACCGCCATTGGTTCCGCCCTCACCCCCTCCCGCCGCGCAACCGGCATCGGCCCCCGCCCCGGTGTGGCCCGCCCAACCCGCGCAGGCCCGCGCACCTGCGGACTCGTTCTTCGCCCGCATTCCCGCGGCATTTCGTTACCCGTTGAAAGGGGACGGCCCGTTGCTGTTGCTCGGTGCCACGGGGCTTTTCACGCTGGTGCATTACCTCCAACGGTTCCCCTCCATTTTCGCGCTGCTGATTGGGATCGGGGGGGCCGGGTATTTCATCGCCTGTCTGCAAGGGGTCCTGGTCAGTTCGGCTCAGGGTGAATTGGAAATGCCCGGCTGGCCGGAGGTCTCGGACGGCATGAGCGATCTCTTTGAGCCGTTCGGTCGTTTTGCGGGCCTGGCGCTGTTGACCCTGGGGCCGGGCTTTCTGTTGCGGTGGGCCGGCATCACGCAGGAGAACAACCTCTGGGCCCGATCCGGCATCGCCCTGATGATGGGCGGAAGCTTCTATCTGCCCATGGCGTTGCTGGCGGTGGCGTTGACCGACAACCTGTTGGCGGCCAATCCGATGGTGGTGCTGCCCGCCATCACCCGGCTTTTCGGCCAGTACTTCACCACCTGGATCTTCGTGGCGCTGGTGCTGCTGCTTCAGGGTGGGCTGGTGACGGCAATCGAGCGCTTGATCCCCGTTCCGATCCTGCCGGTGGTCCTCGGACTGCTGGTCTCGCTCTACCTGCTCACGATCCAAATGCGGCTTCTCGGCCTCCTCTATTTCGTCAATCGCGACCGCCTGAACTGGGTTTGAAGCAACGCATCCGGCGCTGGCCTGCCGGCACGTTTTCTGCTCTGCTGCGTTGTTCCAATGCATGCAATGCAATCCTCTGATCCTTCGGCGGATGCCGGATGCCGGGCCGGCGATACTGGGCCGTCCTCGTGTGGCAAAGCGCTTCCGCGCCTCGCCACCTTGCTGGGAGTGGGTTTCGCCCTGGTGGGAGGAACGTGGCCGGCGGCCCTGGGTGCGGAACCGGGTCGCCTGGACGTGACGGTCCAGAACGATGGCCTCCTTCCGGCGTACTTCCCGGTGATGCACGGGTACGACTGGCGGTTCTTCAAAGGAACCACAGCCCCGCAGGCGGACTGGACGACGGCTGAGGACTCCGCCTTGGACCCGGCCTGGGCAACCGGCGCCGGCGGCTTTGGCTACGGAGATTCCGGGATCCAGGGCGAGGTCACCAACCTGCCGGACATGCGCAACGGGTACACCACTTTCTACATCCGACAGGAATTCGAGTTGGTGGACCCCTTCGCTCCCGATTCCATGATCCAGCTCCTCTTGGACTACGACGATGGCTTTGTCGCGTATCTGGACGGCGTCGAAGTGCAGCGGGAGAACGCGCCGGGCGCGGCGGGTGAAACGGTGGCTTACACGGCGACCGCGACCGGCCTGCACGAGGCCTCGTGCTGCAATTCCCCCACCCACCCGATGGAGGTCTTCAATCTCGGGCCGATGGCGGACCACCTTGGTCCCGGGCGGCATGTCCTCGCCATTCAGGGTCTGAACGAATCGCCCGGCAGCAGTGACTTCCATCTGAGTGCCGACCTCAGCATCCGTCATCCGCCAGAAGTGTTGACGGGACGGTTCCTGTCAATCAGCCGATTGCCGGAAGTGACGTTGACAGGCACGATCAACGAGATCGAAATCACGCGGCTCCTGGTCGATGGTAATCCGACGCCGACGGATGGAGACACCGGGGCGTGGTCGCAGGTCGTGCCGCTTGCCGAAGGCATGAACCGGGTGGTTGTCGAGGGCCATGACGCGGCAGGGTTTCTGGTGGCGAACGCCCGCGAGGATGTCGTGCGGATCGAGCAAGAGAGCGGGGTGCAAGGACCACTCGCGGGGCAGGTCGTCTGGACTCCCGGGGCCGGGGTGATCCGGGTGACGACGTCGTTGGAACTGCCGGCGAACGCGCATCTCCGGATCGAGCCGGGGACCGTGGTGCTGTTCGAGAGCGGGGCGGGCCTCACGGGTGAGGACGCCGTGCTGGAAGTCGTTGGCACCGCCGAATCTCCCGTCTGCCTGCTGCCTGCGGACGGAGAAAGCTCCTGGGCCGGCGTGCACATCGGCGGTGGCGACGGGCGACTGATCATGCGTCATGCCGAGATGGTGGCCGGCTCGATCGAAGTTGCGGCGGGCGCGACGGGAATCGTGGAGGACAGCGTGATCCGGGACCTTCCCACCTCGACCCCGATCATCCACACCGATGAGGCCGCTTCCATCGAGGTGCGACGCTGCTACCTTGCCCGCTATCATGAGACGCTCTTCCAGTACACCCCGACGTTGCTGGAGGACTGCGTGCTCGAGGACCTCCCCGATGCCAGTGGTGATGGCATCGACTTCGATGGGGCGCCGGTCGGTTCCACGATTCGTCGCTGCACCCTCCGTCATGGCGGGCAAACCAATACCGACGCGATTGACATTGGTTCAGGTTCGAACGGCGTGCTCATCGAG
The DNA here is from genome assembly GCA_024233215.1 of Verrucomicrobiales bacterium. Classification (GTDB taxonomy): domain Bacteria; phylum Verrucomicrobiota; class Verrucomicrobiia; order Limisphaerales; family J093; genus J093. Next base: position 8,607 of record JACKPW010000002.1, read on the forward strand.
GGCTGCTGGCTGTATGACTTCAGCGACAAGGGCGTGTCGATCGGGGAGGAATCCCACCGAATCACCGTGCGCGACTGCCTGATTCACGACACCGGGATCGGTGTGGAGGTGAAGGACGGTTGCACCTCGGAGGTTGCGCAGACCACCATCACCGACTGCGACCAGGGATTCCGGCTGCGGATCAAGACAGGCACCGAGGGCGGCCATCTGACCGATTCCTTCAACAACATTCTGTGGGGAAACAAGGAGACCCTTGTGCTGCTGGATGATTCCACGATTGTGGCTCGTCACTCGCTGCTGCAGGGCGGTCCCGTGGCGGGCGACGGAAACCTGGATGAGGACCCTCGCTTCGTGAATCCGAACGGAATGGACTATCGGTTGCCGCCCAACTCCCCACTGCGCACGGCGGGCGTTGACGGTGGGTGCCTGGGCGCGCCGTTGCCGGTGGGCGCCGCCGGAGCCCTCACGCAGGTTGCGCTGGAGGTCCTGGCGAACGCGCCCGGGGAAGTGGCGGTTGGCTTCGCGGCGGACCCGGAACGTCGTTACGTCCTGGAATCCAGTGCGAGCGTCGGTGGCGACTGGCAACCGGCGGAGGTCTTCCTGCCGTTCGGCGGTGAAGGTCCGGTGGACGCGAGGGCGCCGCTCGAATCCGCCCCGGTCTTCTTCCGGCTCCAGAGCGATTTGCGGAAGTAACCCGGACGAAGACAGAGGCGACATGGAGCCGTCCGCCGTGCCGGGCAGCGCGAGCAACTTCATGTTGCAGGTGCAACACGAAGTTGCTCGCTTCCACCCCGGCGTTCATTGGGTTGGCAGGAGGGATTGCGAACCTGCGGCACCAGCGTCTCCGCGCGCGGCGGAGCCTTCGACACTGCCTCACCCGGCTCCAATCACACCCCGAACGGGGCCCGGGTTGGCGAGTTGCTTGCGGCCGCGATGCCGCTCCAGTAAGATGGCGCCGGTTCTGGAAGGGCGGAGGTTCGCTGTCGGCCAGGTTCCGGCAGAGGAAAGTCCGAACACCACAGGGCGCGATGCCACACAACCCGTCGTTTCGGCGACGGGATACGTGCGGGAGACGACGCCGCGAGGCGTCCCGACGGAAAGTGCCACAGAAAACAAACCGCCCGCTCTGAGATTTGAAATCTGAGATTTGAGATTTCAGAGGGGGTAAGGGTGAAAAGGTGGGGTAAGAGCCCACCGCTCCAAGCGCAAGCGAGGAGGCACGGAAAACCCCATCGGGTGCAAGGCCAAATAGGGAACCGCGACGCGGCCCGTGTCACGCCCCGCAACTGCGGGGCCGGTTCCGGGTAAGGCCGCTCAGATAAATGAACCTCTCCCCGGCGACCGCGGTTGCCGGGAAGACAGAACTCGGCTTACAGCCCTTCCAGAACCTTCCCCGACCGGACGGTTGACCGGTCACTCCGATTCGGAAAGGGTGGGGCGTGCTTGTCAGCATCTTCAACGACGTCATCGGCCCGGTGATGCGCGGGCCGTCCAGCTCACATTGCGCCGCCGCACTGCGCATCGGCCGCCTGGCGCGCGACCTGATGGGCGGGAAGCTCACAGAGGTCCTCGTGGAGTTCGATCGGCAGGGTTCACTGCCGACGACGCATGACACGCAGGGCTCGGACATGGGCCTCTTCGGCGGGTTGCTGGGTTGGGATGCGGATGACGAGAGGCTGCCCGACTCGGCGGTGGCCCTGAGGGATGCGGGGGTGCGGCTGCGGATCGAGACCGTGGACGCGGGGGATCCGCATCCGAACACCTACCGGCTCACCCTGCGCAATGATCGCGAGTGCCGGTTTCTCCGTGCCATTTCCACCGGAGGCGGGGCGATTGAGATCCTGAACCTCGATGGCTTCGAGGTTTCTCTGTTCGGCGATTGCTTTGAGACCCTCCTTTGGGTGAAGGAGAACGGGCGGGAGTTGGCGGGGTCTCTACGCCCCTTGCTCAACGACGCCACCGTGTTGGTGCATGAAGCGGCGGGAGCGCAGTTGGTGGAGGTGAAGGCCGGTGGTTTCGTGAAGGACACCCTGCTTGCTTCGATCCGAGGGAGGTTTGAACTTCTGGCGGAAACCCGGCTCCACCCCGTGTTGCCGGTGCTGTCACGCCCCGGGACGCAGGTGCCGTTCACGACCTGTGGCGAGATGTTGCAGCACGACGCCGGCCGCAACCTGCCGCTCTGGAAGCTGGGGGTGGAATACGAAATGGCGCGGGGCGATCTCCGCGAGGAGGAGGTCATGGCGCGCATGGGCGACATCGTCCGCGTTTTGCGACGCTCCATAGCGGGCGGAATCGCCGGCACCCGCTACGAGGACCGGGTGCTGGGCCCTCAAAGCGGCCGGTTCGAGGCGCTGCGGCAGGCCGGGCAACTGCTCGACGGAGGCATGCTGAACCGGATGATCGGTTACATCACGGCGCTGATGGAGGTGAAGAGCTCGATGGGAGTGATTGTGGCGGCGCCCACGGCCGGGGCCTGTGCCGCGCTGCCGGGCGCGGTGATCGCCGCCGCCGAGGAGGTTGGCGAAGGGGAAGAGGCCATGGCCAGGGCCTTGCTGGCAGGCGGGGCCATCGGCGTGTTTATCGCGACGCAGTGGACCTTTGCAGCGGAACTGGGAGGGTGCCAGGCGGAGGGCGGGTCCGCTGCATGCATGGCGGCCGCCGCCCTGACGGACCTGGCCGGTGGAAGTTTGAACCAGTCCGTGGCGGCGGCGTCCCTGGCCCTGCAGAACATGCTGGGTCTCATTTGCGATCCCATCGCAAACCGTGTCGAGGCTCCCTGTCTCGGAAAGAACGTGATGGCCGCGAGCAACGCGCTCGCCTGTGCGAACATGGCCCTGGCGGACTACGACCCGCTGATCCCCCTCGACGAGGTGATTGAAGCCGCCCGCCAGGTTGCCGGCCAGATGCCGCGGGAACTGCGTTGCACGGCGCTTGGCGGGCTCTCGATCACACCGGCTTCCCAAGCCCTGGAGCAACGGTTGACGGCGCGAAAGGCGGCCGCATGCGGGGGCTGCGGGGCGGGCTGAGAAGAGGAAGGAATCGACCTGGCCTTATCCACCCATCTGCCGCACCACCGCCACCATCACTCCCTGGACCACCTGTTCACCCGCCGGCACCGCCTCCGCCGGGTCTTCCGGCAGGATGAGTTGCGGCTCGCCGCTGCTTTGTGTCCACACCCGCAACACGGATTCGCCGTTCACCAGCGCCACCACGATGTCACCTTCCACGGGCGCCAGGCCTCGCTCACAGACCACGGTGTCCCCCTGGCAGACGTGCCGGGAAAGGAGGGAATCATCCGGTGCTCTCACCGCGAAGGTCGGAGTCTCCTCCCCGATGCCGAGCGCGGCGACATCCATCGTGAGGCAATCTTCCGGACATTCCGCCATCTCCCCGGAGAACTCGGCGGGTACGGCGTCGAGAATGGGGATGTCCACCGTGGACGCCCGGGGACAAGCGGGCCGGAGTTGCGGCTCACCGGCCTGGAACCGGGGCCGCCAGGAGCCGCGAAGGAATCCTTTCGGCTGCAGCACGGCCACATGCGCCGCGGCAACCTCCACGCTGGGATAGCCGAAATCCTCGCAGATCTCGTGCACGCTGGCCAGGCTGCCCTCCGCGCCTGCATCATTCCGGATGAAGGCCAGCACCCGTGCCTCTCGTCTGGTGAGCGCTTTCATTTGATTGGTTATTGGGACCGGGCAGATCATAACCACAGCGCAGATGTTGGCAAGCCTTGCTTACACCGCCGGGAGAAGAACGCAGGCGACGGGATTGCGGCCCGTCCCGTCGTGAGGGATCAGGAGCTCTTGGCGGCCCGGGCGGCGCTGAGTGCCGCGATGGAATCGAACAGGCGGTGCCGCCAGAAAGGGATGGGGGCCATGAGCAGGGTGCCGCTGCCCTCGTAGACCCGTACCAGCCCCTCACCGGAAGTGAAGGAGCCAAACAAGGACCGGGCGGCCCGTCGGGCGGAGTACTGGACATCCCCGGTGCGGGCCAGTACGTAACGCCCGTCGACAACCAGCTTGTCGTTCTCCAGCACGATGGTCTCCACCGGGCCCTGGGCCTGCAGCACGATTTGCCCGCGTCCGCTGAGCTTGGTCTGGAAGTCAAGAAAGCCCTCGCCGCTCTTGAGCGCGGTCAGGGCCTTCTCCCGGTGCACGCTCACTGCCACCCCCATCTCCGAGGCCCAATACGCACCGTTCTCCGCGATCCAGGTCTGATCGCCGCATTCGAACACGTGGTAACCCCCGAAAGAGGGCTCGAGAAACAGTTCCCCCGTCCCGGTGTAGGTGGGCCGGAAGATCTTCTCCCCGCTGGCCAGCGACTTCAGCAGTCCCCCCACCCCCGGCGTCCGGGATTCCATGGTGAGGTTCCCGCGCATGTAATACAGGGCTCCCGACTCGGTCCGCACGGTCTCGTCCTGAAGCGTTACCTTGACGAGACGCACGCCTTCCTGCTCCACAATCTCGAATTTGGCCATGACGCCGGCACCATAAACCAGGGGGGAGCCGGGTCAAGGCACGCCCGCAACCACCTTGGGCTCAGCGTGGCCGACCACCCTGGGAGCGACCCGGCGGATCAGTCCGTTTCCAGCACCGCCACGGCCAGCGCGTAATTCTGCGTGTGACTGAGGGTGAGGTGGAGGTTGCCGCCGCCCCGGTGGTCCATGAGCACCCGACCGCGGTCGTGAAGGGTGACGTAGGGCTGGCCGCTGGGGAGGTTTGCCACCTCGATGTCCTGCCAGCCAAGCTCCGCCCCGATGCCGGTCCCAAACGCCTTGGACACCGCCTCCTTCGCGGCGAACCGGGCCGCGATGTGCGGCCAGGGCACGCTGAAGGACTCGCAGTAGGCGATCTCCGAGGGGCGCAGGACGCGCTTGACGAACCGATCCCCATGCCGCTCACAGGCCGCCTGAATGCGTTGCACTTCGATGATGTCAGCTCCGGTTCCGAGGATCATGGGCCGGGGGCCGGCGTCAGCCGGGGTAAGGGGCCATCAGAGTGAGCATCTGGCGCACGGCGGTCTCGAGACCGGTCGTTATGGCCCTGCTGATGATCGTGTGGCCGATGTTGAGTTCCACCAGGTGAGGGACGGGAAGGAGCGCAGCGAGGTTCTCGTAGTTCAGTCCGTGCCCGGCATTCACCTGCAATCCGAGCCCGTGGGCCTGCTCCGAGGCACGGGATAAACGCGCCAGTTCGGCCGCCCGGTGGGCCGGATTGGCGAAGCCCTCCGCGAACGCGCCGGTGTGCAGCTCGATGAAACCCGCGCCCGTGCGGGCCGCCGCCTCAACCTGCGCCGGCTCCGGCGCAATGAAGAGACTGACCTCGATGCCCGCATCCGCCATGCGCCGGCTCGTCTCCTTCAGGGCGGTCTCCCCGGCGACCACGTCCAGTCCGCCTTCGGTGGTGAGTTCCTCGCGGCGCTCGGGAACCAGGCAGATGATGTCCGGTTTGAGCCGCAGGGCGATGCCCACCATTTCGGGGGTGTTGGCCATTTCCAGGTTGAGCCGCGTCTGCACGACCTCCCGCAGGCGCCAAACGTCCCGATCCTGAATGTGCCGGCGGTCCTCGCGGAGGTGCGCCGTGATCCCGTGGGCACCGGCGGCCTCGCACTGCCGTGCCGCGGAGGCGGGATCCGGTTCGCCATCCTGGCGCCCGCGGTAGCGGGCTTCGCGCAGGGTGGCGACGTGATCAATGTTGACTCCCAGCTTCAGCATGGATCGGATCAGCGTTGTGGAGTGGGCCGGCGCACCGGTGCGGGTTTCCTCGGGGCGGGCTTTGTGGTCCGGGGCACCGCCGGAGTCGGCCTGACCGGTTTGGCGGCATGGGTCTTGGGAAGGTCGAGGATCGTCTTCGGCGGAGTGCTCAACGGGAAGTTCTCCCCGTCCAGCCAGACGGCCAGGCGGGTCAGCTCGAACGCGGTGAAGCCCACGGACGACACGCGCGCCAGCTTCAACTCGGTGGGGGATTCGAGAGTGACCTCCGTGGCGGTATTGCCGAGGCATTCGGTGAAGCCCGGATCCCGCAGCCAGGCGTTCATGGCCCCGTCCGGAGACAGCGGCAGATAGCCGGCCAGCATCGCCGCGAAGGTGCGCAGGTGCCACATGATCTCCAGCCGCGGCTGGGTGAGTTCCCAGTCAAACCAGATCAGGTCCGGCCGGTTTGTCACCTGGTCGAACAACTCCTTGGGCCCCACGTCCCCCCGCAGGTAGAGTGGCAGGGAAAGCCCCCCGACAATCCACCTCGGGGCCACCTCGGGGCCGGCCTCAAGGAACGGCACCGCATTGATCAGGTTGGTGACCACCACCCGGTTCAGCTCCGGCTGATACGCCACCCTGGCCGGGTGCAATACCGACAGCCCCCGGTCGAACTCCTCCGCCAGCACCGGAGCCATCCGCTTCAGCGCCTCGCCGGGATCATCCGCAGGCCAGGCCAGGTACGTCTGCATCGGATGCAACCCCAGCGTCCAGATGCAAAACTGGCCCGGTAGCGGTGCGAGTTCCGGACGCTGAAACACCGGCAGTTTCGCCAGCACCGGGGCCATCCCGCGTCCGGCGGCGAACCCGATCAAGGGCTCGTGAATGGCGTCCACCGGCAGTTGCCACGGGTCCAGTGCGAGGTCCAGCGGTTCACCAAACTTCATTGTCCCAACGGTTCTCACCCGTTCGCCCTCGCCCCTCAGCGTGATTCGCACGTCGGCGTCCGGCAGCATCGCGCACCCCGTGAGCGCCCGCGGATTGCCGCGAAGTTCCAGCCAGGCATCCGTCCCGGCCTCCAGCGCGGTTCGCACCTCTCCCGAAAACAGCTTCAGCCGCGCGGCGGGATCCTTTCCCACCGCAAGACCCACCCAGTCCCCCAGCCGGCCGCAGGCGGTGGCGACATTCCCGTCCGCCAACCGGGCCACCTTGAGTTCGGCGTTGCCGGCCTCCACCGATTCGGGGGTTCCCGCGCCAAAGACCTTTCCCGCGGCCGCCCAGTCCCGCATCCATCGGTCGCCGGTCTCTGCTCCCGTCTCGATGGCAACGGCCCATTCCGTGGGGCCCTGCCACACACCGAAGGACCGGCAGTCTGCCAGGTCGGCGATGGCCGGGCGGAGAATGGCCCGCAAGTCCACGGAAGCGTCCTTCACCTGGTTCGTGGCCAGGCGTTGGGGTGCGGTGGCGAGCTTCTCCCAGGCCTGCTTCAGCACCTGCACCGTGGCGGGTTGAGCCAGCGCCTTGCGGAGCAGTGCGCCGTCGGTGCCCCCGGCGAGGTTGCGGGCCCCCGCAAATCCCCAGGTCAGGCGGGGCGCGACCGATTCCCCGGCGGCCGCGCCGGTTGTGAAACCGGCCAGCGCGAAGGCGCCAAGCCCGACAAGCCACATGGCAGAGAAACGAATCTTCATAAGCAGCAACCCCTGATTGCCAGAGACCAGGCCAACACGCAAATCCAAAGCGGCGCGCGCGCGGGTCATCCGTCGTTGTCCCGCCCCGCCTCCGGCACCCGGATGAAACGCCGCAGTGTGAACAGTCCCAACGGGGCCACGGCAGCGATGAGCCCGACGATCAGCCACATCATTCCCGAACGCCGGACTCCCTCTTCCGGACAGTACTTCGCGAGCAGGGACCCGGACACGGTTCCGACCAGGAGCTTCGCGAGCAGGAACGGCACATACGACAGCGCTGAATACGAGGCTTCCTGACCCTTGGGAGCGATGGAGGCCGCATACTCGTACACCCGCGGCGAATAGAACGCCTCCCCCACCGACAGGAGCACGACGAACAGCGTGATCATGACATACCAGGGATGCACGGCCCCGGTCAGCCCGAGGTAGCCATGCCCGATCCACTGCCCCGGGGGACTGTCGGCGGCGGCCTGGAACCAGGCGGTGGGCAGGGCCATGACAAAGACCGAGACGGCGGAAATGGCCCCCCCGACGATCACCATCTGATAGGCCGTGAACCGCTGGGTCAGCGCCCCCACCAGGGGAACCAGGAAGACGATGAGGATGTTGTTGATCGCCACCAACCGACCGACCGGCGCGCCTTCCCCCAGCTCGCGAATGCCGAACTTCGGGAACACGTAATCCATCTGCATGAAGATGAGCTTGAGAAACGCGATCAGGAGCAGGAACGCCAGCAACCGGTAAAAGCCCGACTGCCGCAACAGGCCGCCAAACAGCCGGATTGTCGCCGCCACGCTTTCGTGAACCGTCCGCCAGATCGAATGCAACAGGCCGACTCCCGGCCCCCGGGCAGTTTCCGGCGTGATCCGGAGACCCTCATCCGTCATTGCCGCTCCCTTGCGGACGAGGCAAAGCACCGGCAGGATGGCCACCTCGATCCCCAATGCCACCAGCAGCAGGGTGCGGTACGAACTCACGTCCGTCCGGATCAGGGGCAGGGTCAACTGGCCCCGTTCGCCAATCCCTTCCCGCACCCAGTCGAACACGAAGGCGGCCACCATGAACCCCAGGTTCATGATGGTGTAGAACAGCGAGAAGGCGATCGACCGCTGCCGGGTCGTCGAGTAGTGCCGCACCGCCGCCACCAGTACCGGCGTGCCTAGCGCCTCCCCGACCGCCAGCGGAAACAACCCCGCCGCCAGGGCCAGCCAGCGCACGGTTGAAAACGCCATCACCGCGCGGGCGATGACGCAGATCCACACCCCCAGGAAGAACGTCCGACGCAACCCGATGGCATCGGTCAGGGAACCGACCAGCAGGGTGACCACCGTCATGGAAAGCGACCAGGCCGCCACCAGCCACAAGGCCTCCTGATCGCCATACCCGAAGTCGTAGGACAACCACAGCACCAGCGTCAGGGTCGTCACCTTGTAGGCGGCCACCCCCAGGAACTTCACGACGAACGTCAGCCACAGCTCCCGCGAGGCGTTCCGCAACACGAGGAACTTGCCGAGGAACGATCCAGTGGTGGGCGCGGACTCAGCCATGCGGCGTACGGTTGATGCGACGGGTTCTCACGATCCACCGCCATCAAGGGCCAAACCGCCCGGCGGCGTAAAGGGCGAATGTCAATCGCCCGCCCCGAGGTTGCCGGCGATGTCCGCCGCCATCGGGTGGTTCGGGTCCCGCTCCAACACCCGGCGCAACAAAGTCCGCGCCCGGGCCTTCTGGTTCAAACCCAGTCGCGCCTGTGCCTGCAGAAACAACGCCGTGGTTTCCTGCCGGAACTGAAGGTCGTCCTCGAAAAGCAGCATCGTCGGCAACGACGTGGCAAAGTAGTCGATCCGGGCCTCCGTCTGCTGAAGCTCCCGGGCGTGGGCCAGCAGTTCGGTGAGGAGCTTCGTCGCCCTTGCCTTCCGGCCCAGACGCGCCCAGGACAGAGCGGAGAAGAAGGTCATCTCGCTGAAGGCGCGGGTGCTCATCTCCTGAAAATCACCCTTGAAGGTCGCGGCCCGCTGCCAGTGGTGCCGGGCGCGGGCGCGGGCGCCCAGCGCCTCGTGCGCACAGCCTAGCCAGTAGTGGACGTCGCTTTGGTTCGCCAGCAGGTGCCGCGACTCGCCGAGATTCACCGGGGTCGTCAACGCCTTCTCGAAATGCGCGACCGCCCGGACCAGCAACCCGCGGTCGGTTTCCCTGCCCCCGGTCCGTCCTTTCCGTGGCCGTTCCCCTTTGGCTTGTGCACCGGCCAGCACGCCGGTCCCCTGCAATGCGGCTCGTCCGAGCCCCAGGTGCGCACGAACCCATTGCCCCAGCGGACCGCCCTCGCCGCCTTCCCACGGTTGGAAGTGACGACTGCTCACCAACGCGAGGGCCTCCGCATGCCGGCCGGTCTGATTGTAGAGCGCACACAGTTCCACGCTCAGGTCGTCGCGGCGTCGCACCAGTTCAGGTCGCTTTTCCAACGCCTGCAGGCGCTTCGCCGGTTTCTCGCCGAGCCTCTTCCAAAGCTGGTCGCGCTCATAGAGCAGGCGGGCGTCCGCGGGATTCGCGCGACACGCATGTGCATACGCCGCGCGGGCCTTCCCGGCTTGGCGACGAATGTTGAACAGGCCGATGCCGAGGTTGCGCCAGACGATGCTGCAGCCCGGATCAAGCCGCGCGCTGCGCTGCCAGAGCCGGATGGCTTCCTCATGCCGCCGCCGGTCGTAGAACAGGTTGCCCAGATGGCAGGCCGCGCGCGCATCCCCGGGGTTCACCGCCAGCGCCGTCTCGAGGATGCCGATCTCCTCGAGACGCGACGGAAAGCAATAATCGGGGGGCGACGCGGCGGCCTGCCCAAACTCCCGCTTCGCGGCCTTGCGGTCTCCGAGCCGGGAATGCAGCCAGCCAAGGTAGTAGTGGATCATCGGTTCGGTCCCCAGATCACGCGGATCGACGGGAAGCGCCGCGGACGAACAGGCTTTCGCCATGGCCGTCGGGTCCGCCTTGCCGCGCCGCTTCCGCACCGACATCCACCGGTTGGCACAGGTTTTCAGCAACCCGATGGCTTCCGCATACAAGCCCGCACCGGCGTAATCCAATGCGAGGTCCAGCGCGGTTTGCGCATCGCAGGTCAGGTCCTCTCCCGAAAGCTGGCGGGCCCACCAGTCCAGCGGATCCAATTTCAGCGTCGCACGCAGCAGGGTTTCCGCTTCGCCACGGAGATCGTTGGTGATCCCGGCCCGCGAACGGGCCGCCGGTGCCGACTTCCGCGAAGGAGAGTCGCCCGCTTCGGCGAGCTTTCGCAACACCACCACCTTCAAGTCGCGCGCACGCAGGTTGTCCGTGTCAAAGCGAAGTGACTGCTCGAGATGTTCCCCGGCGCGGCGCCAATCCTGTCGCCGACAATCGAGTTCGGCCAGAGCATGAAACGAGGCTCCCGCCCACGCCTGGTTCCAGGTCGCCTTGTAGAAGGCGTCGTAGGCGGAGGACAGCAGGTCGGATTTCACCAGTGCATCCGCCTGATATCGGAGACACAGGCCGAGGTTGTAGAACGGTTCCCCATCCGCCGGGTTGGCGTTGCGACGGGTCAGCCGGTCAATGGCCCGCCGGAAATGGTCTTCCGCGGTGCCGAACTCGCCGCGTTTCAGGTGCCAGAGGCCCAGGGCATTGTTGCAGCGGGCATCGAGTGGATCCCGCCGGAGCGCCTCGCGCCAGTAAAGGGTCGGGCAGCGGGTGGCATGGCGGTATTGATCCAGATGCAGTCCGGTGACGAAGAGTTCGTCGTTGCCGGGGATGTCGGCGGGTACGGGAGGTTCGGTTGCCGGTGGCGGGACGCGGGCTTCGGCGTGCGGCTCCGGTTCAAGACGAATCACCGGCCGGCCTTGGTGATCGGAAACGAGCAGCGAGGTGTTGTCCTTCCGCCACGGACTCCCCTGCATGGGCGCCTCACTGATGAACGGCCTGCCAGGACGCAGGTCGGCTTTCCATAGCAACCCCCCGGAACCGTGGTGCTGGCGGCGCTCCAGCCGGATTTCAGCACCGGGAAGTTCGCGAGTCACAGAGACCCCGATTCTCAAGCGGTTGGGGGTCGACTGCAGGCTCACCGCGGCGTCCAGGTTGGCCTGGTGTGCCGGACCGATCTTCTGGATTGGATACCAGTGCTGACTCCAGGACTTCGTTTCGCCGGGCTGAAGGAAGCTGAAGTCGGGTTGGTTGTCGGTGTAGACCCCGGCCATGATCTCGATGTAAGGCGCGTGTTCGCCGGCGGCATCGGCGTCCGTGAGGTTGCGGTCCCAGGCGTAACCGAAATCGTGATTGCCCCAGGTCCACTGTTTCTTGCCGGGGGCGATGTGGTGGTTCGCGACGTGGATGATCCCCGCCTCCGCCCGGTAGTCGTAGCCGCCGAAGAAGTCCCCGCGCGACCCCAGGCACATGTAGGAAGTGGGCACGGGGATGTTCGCGTAGAACGAGAGATCGTTCGGGGCATAGTCCGGGAAGCCGGCCCCTTCGGCCGCATCGTACGTGCTCCCAACCCGGCTGCCGGGCGCGCAATGAGGCGGCACATACCGGGCCGATACTTCCTGTGGCGGCACCCCGCGCCGGCCCCTCGCACCATAATCCACACCGTAATACCTGGCGTCGGCCAGGGGGTACCGGCTCATCGAGCGCCGGGCGTGGTCGGCAACGTAGGTGACGTCCGGCGGGAAGAAGCTCTGATACGCCGCGTGAACGCGGGTGGCCACATTGGCCCACCAGAGAAACGTCTGAGCCAGCGGAGTGCGGTTGCAGACCCGGACCTTCAGTTCCACATACGCCCGCCGGGGATGCAGGCAAACCCCGTGCATGCCCTTCATGCGTGCCATGGGATCATGGTCGCCGCACCAGACCGTGACACTGCCATCGGGACTCCGTTCGATGGTGGTGTCGACCGGCATGAACGTGGCGGGACGATGGTGTTGCGGCCAGTTGAACTCGATGCCGCCGCTGATCCATGGCCCGGCGAGACCGACGAGCGCGGGTTTGATCACAGGCTGGTGGTAGATCAGGTCGTACCCATTCGTTCGGTCGAGGATGCGATGGATGCGGCCCCCGATTTCCGGGAGCACGAGCACGCGGAGATACTCGTTCTCAATCCAGATCGCCTGCCATTCCCGGGGAACCGGTTCCTCCGCGATGCGGTCGATAAACGGCAGCGGGTAAACCTTGCCGCTGCTGCCCTGATAAACGCGTTTCTCGAGGAACATGGGGTTCCGGTCCGGGGCCGCCGGCAGGTAAGTGGGCAGCGTGATCCGCTCCTGCCGGACGCGAACCCGTGGGGCTGCCTTTCGATTTCTGTTCTTCATCGTGACGCTGGTGCCCGCACCCTTGCCACAATCGGGTCGTTTTGTCATCCGTGGTGACGGTGGAGAGTGGGGGTGCGCGGTTCAGGATCCTCGATCTGGCCCTCGTAAACGCAACGTCATGGCCCGATTTGCCCTCACGAGGAACTGGAAGGAGCCGGGCGTGCGCACACTCCGCGGGCACAAGCTGGAATGACTCTTGACCTGCCAGAAGGAAAGGTCTGTGCTTATCAGGAAGATGCATTGTGCGCTTCATCCAGCCGGCCCCTTCACGATCCTCACCGGCGCGCTCATCCTATCCGCGCTGGCGGCTGTCGAGGTTCCGGGCGACCGGCCCGATTGGTATCAGCGTGGGGACAGCTGGCAGGAAACGGTGCGTTTGTCCCGTGAAGCGCTGGTCCGTCATGCGGAAAGGGGAGCAGCCGCCTCCTATGCCCCCATCCCCCCCGGCGTGCTTTTTGGCGTCTGGCACCAAATCGGACCCTTTCCCAAGCCGCCGGGTGACGATGGGTGGGACCATGCATTCCCGCCTGAGCAGGAGGTCGTCTTGTCCCGGAACTGTGGGAAACTCTCCTGGGCGAGGAACCCGCGGGCGGATGGCGCCTGGTACGAGGACATCGATCTGCCGGACCACGCTTCGGTCTACATGTTTCGTACCATCACCTCGCAAACCGCCAGGTCCCTGACCGTATACGTGGGCTGCGACGACCGCTTCAAGCTCTGGCTCAACGGCCGTTGCATCGCCGGCCATGTGGGTGTCCCGCGCGACCAACCCGTCGAACTGCCGCTGGAGGCGGGCGAGAACGCCCTGCTGCTGAAACTCTACAACGTCACCGGTGGCAGGGGTTATTCGTTCTCCACCACGCCGAACGCCGCCCCTCGGAGGGATCGAGCCGACGATCCGGAATCGATGCTCTGGGCGCTGGTCGCGCGTGATTTCCCGGACCCGACCGCCGGGCAGCGGATGCGTTGGGAACGGGAGGATCTGATCTGGCAGCAGGCGTGGAAGGCCGGGGACTTGACCGAATTGGCGAACCGCTATGTCGCCGCGATTCATGGCGGGGCGGACCTCAAGGCCGAAGCCGCCCAACTCGCCGGAGTGGTCCGCGACGATGGCGACCTCCAGGCGGTTCGAGACGTCTACTATCGATCCCGCACGATCGAGGCAGCCTTCAAGACGGTGGAGAACCTGGGCATCGCCCCGTTGCGCCGGGCCATCGTGGACCTGATGGACTCGTTTGGTCCGGAGTATCCCAACGGTCGGGACTATCTCGCGCGGTTGACACGGCTTGAGCAAACGCGTGACGCGATCATCGCGAACGGCGGTGCCGACCTCGAGGGGGTGGTGCGCATGGCCCATGACCTCAACGCGCTCCGGCGCGAGGCCCTGCTGGCGAATCCGCTGCTCGACTTCGACCGACTGCTCCTGATCAAGCGCCGGGGCGATCTCGGGCTGCCGCAGAACTGGCAGGGGAACTGTGTCATGAGGGGCGGCTTTGACAATGAAATCGCCGTCCTTTCACCGGTTCGGCCCGGGGGTGCATTGACCACGCTTTACCGTCCGGCAGACGATGTGTTTGTGGGGGATGTGGACCTGCACTGGGACGGCGACCGCATGCTGTTTTCCAAGCCGGTAAGGACGAACCACAGTCGCTACGAGATCTTCGAAATCAAGGCCGATGGGACGGGGCTCCGGCAGGTGTCGCGCAGTGAACCTGACGTGGACAATTACGATGCCTGCTATCTGCCGGACGGGAGGATCATCTATGACTCAACCGCCTGTTTCCAGGGCGTGCCCTGCGTCGGGGGCGGGAACCAGGTCGCCAACCTCTATGTCATGGATCCGGACGGAACCGGCGTGCGTCGCCTCTGTTTCGATCAGGATCACGACTGGTGCCCCTCGGTCATGAACGATGGTCGCGTGATCTTCTCGCGTTGGGAATACAGCGACACCCCGCACTATTTCACGCGCATTGTCATGACCATGAACCCGGATGGCACCAACCAGCGGGCCACCTATGGCAGCAATTCCTACTGGCCGAACTCGACGTTCTATCCCCGCGCCATCCCCGGTCATCCGTCCCAGTTTGTGGGGATCATCTCGGGGCACCACGGCGTGCCGCGCATGGGTGAACTGATCGTGTTCGATCCGTCCCGGGGGCAGCATGAAGCCGACGGTGTGGTGCAACGCATTCCCGGTCACGGTCAGCGGGTGGAGCCGGTCATTCGCGATACCCTGGTCGATGATTCCTGGCCCCGTTTCTTGCATCCCTTCCCCCTCAGTACGAAGTATTTCCTGACCGCCTGCCAGTTGGACGCGCAATCGCCATGGGGCATCTATCTGGTCGATGTCTTCGACAACCTCGTTCCGATCCGCGTGGAACCGGGGGTGGCCCTCCTGGAACCCGTGCCCCTGCGTCAAACCGAACGTCCGCCGGTCATTCCGGACAAGGTCGACCCGACGCGCAAGGACGCCATCGTCTATCTGTCCGACATTTACGCGGGTGGCGGGCTGAAGGGCGTGGAACGGGGTGCCGCGAAGAAGCTTCGGCTTTACAGCTTCGATTACGGTTACCAGGACCTGGCCAATCACACTTACATCGGCATGGAAGGTCCCTGGGATGTCCACCGCATCCTCGGTACCGTCGACATCGAGGAGGACGGTTCCTCCGTCTTCCGCATCCCGGCCAACACCCCGATTGCCGTCCAGCCACTCGACGAGGACGGCATGGCGCTGCAACTGATGCGCAGCTGGCTGGTGGCCATGCCAGGCGAGACGCTGTCCTGTGTCGGCTGCCACGAACGCAGCAACGAAGTGCCGCAGGTACAACCCACCCTCGCCAACCGGAAACCGCCCCAGGAGATTCAACCCTGGTACGGACCCGCCCGCGGATTCAGTTTCGACCGCGAAGTGCAGCCCGTCGTCGACCGCCACTGCATCGGCTGTCATAACGACGCGCCTTACGAGGGTCGCCAGCTGGTCGACCTGCGGCAGGACAATGTCCAGAACTTCAGCCGGGCTTACCGGGTGCTGCAGGAACAGGTGCGGCGCCCGGGCCCGGAAAGCGACTATCACATGTTCCCGCCCGCCGAGTACCACGCCGACACCAGCCCGCTGATCCAGATGCTGCGCAAGGGGCACCATGGAGTTGAACTGGATCGCGAGTCCTATGAGCGTCTCTACACGTGGATCGATCTGAATGTGCCCTATTACGGTACCTGGAGTGAGTTCCGCGCCATTCCGCACGGACAGCGGGAGCGCCGGATCGAACTGCGCCGACGCGACGCCGGAGTCGAGGAGGATTACGAAGTCGTTCCGAACCTGGCCGCAACGCCGGTCCGGCCGATCATCCCCGAACCGCCGAAGCCGGTCCAGGTGACCCGCGTGGATTGTCCCGACTGGCCTTTTGACAGCGCGGAGGCCCGGCGACGTCAGGGCAAGGTGCGCGAGCAGGTCATGGTCGTGGAAGGCCAGGGTTCCGTGAAGCTTGAGATCCCGATGGTCCGGATCCCTGCCGGCGACTTCGTCATGGGGGATGCCGCCGGGGCGAGCGACGAAAACCCGCTCTGCCGGGTCAGGATCGACCGGCCCTTCTGGATTGCCCGGGCAACCATCAGCAATGCGCAGTTCGCCCTCTTCGATACCAACCACGACAGCGGGTATCTGGACCGCGAGGGCAAGGACCACAACAACCGCGGGGTCCCGATGAACCGTCCCGAACAGCCGGTGGTTCGCGTTTCCTGGGCCCAGGCGATGGCCTTCTGCGAATGGCTTTCCGCCCAAACCGGCCGGCGCTTCACGCTGCCCACGGAAGCGCAGTGGGAATTCGTCTGCCGGGCCGGGGCCCCCGCCGACCAGGCCGGATCGAGCCGTGCCTGGGGCATCGACCGAATGCCGGATGAGATCTCCGAATGGACGCGAAGTGACTATCGATCCTACCCCTACCTGCCGGACGACGGTCGCGATGACGGTCTGCCGGCGGGGCGGAAGGTGGTTCGCGGTGCCCGGGGTATCAACATGCCCGACAATCGTCGGGATACCTACCGGCTCAGCTACCAGTGGTGGCAGGGCGTCTGGGACGTCGGCTTCCGGGTGGTGTGTCTGGACGACGCGCGCCCTTTGGTTGCCTCCCAGCCCTAGTCAGGACTCGAATACCATGGCCATGAAGAAGTTCATCAACGATCCCTCCCGGCTCACCGAGGAGCTGCTGGAGGGATTCGCGCTCGCGCACCGCGACATCGTCTCCGTCAGCCCCGGCCGATTGGTCACGAGGGTGCAGCCGAAATCCCCCGACAAGGTGGCACTCGTCACGCTGGGCGGCGCGGGACATGAACCGGCCTTGAGCGGGTTCGTCGGTGAGGGAATGCTCGATATCAGCGTGGTCGGCGACATATTCGCGGCACCGGGCCCGCCTCCGGTCTTCGAGGCGTTGAAACGGGCCGACCGCCCCGCGGGAACCCTGTTCGTGGTGCTGAACCACGCCGGCGATGTCCTGAGCGCCGACATGGCGATGCAGATGGCCGAAGCGGAGGGGCTCAAGGTCCGAAAGCTCCTGACTCACGAGGACATTGCCGCCGGCCCCGATGCCCCGGAGACCGACCGGAGGGGGCTGGTCGGCTGCATCCCGCTTTACAAAATCGCCGGGGCTGCGGCGGAGGCGGGTAGGAGTCTTGAGGAAGTGCACGCCATCGCGGAGCGGTTCAACCGGAACATGGCGACGCTCGCCGTGGCGATGAAGGCCGCCACTCACCCGGCGACCGGCGAAACCCTCTTCGCGCTGGCCGACGATGAGATGGAAATCGGGATGGGACAACACGGCGAGGCCGGGACCGGTCCCTGCAAAATCCGCAGTGCCGACGAGACCGCAGCGCTGATGATGGAGCGCCTTCTCCATGCCATCGGCGCCACCAAAGGCGATCGCCTCATGGTGATCCTGAACGGGGCCGGGGCCACCACTTTGATGGAACTCTATATCGTGCTGAACGGGGTGAAGAAGTACCTCGACGAACGAGGTATCGAGATCGTGGCCTGCCGGGTGGGTGAATTGCTGACCGTCCAGGAAATGGCCGGCTTCCAGATGTTCGCGGCCCGGATGGACGATGAACTGCTGGCGCTCTGGAACGCCCCCTGCAGGACGCCGTCGCTCACCGTGGCGTGACCTCCGCGATCCGCATGAGCCAGACCCTCTCCGCCAACGACTTCATCGCCATGCTCCGCGGAGCCGGCGCGACCATCCGGGAGCATGCGGCCGAACTGACCCGCCTGGACAGCCTGACCGGTGACGGCGATCACGGGACCGCCATGTTGCGGGCCATGGACGCAGTCGAGCAGGCGATTGCCGAACACGCCGACGCCGGTCCCGGGACAATGCTCACGAAGGCGGGCTGGGCCGTGATGTCGGCAGCCGGCGGTTCCACCGGGCCTTTGCTGGGAAGTTTCCTCATGGGCATGGGGGCGACGCTCACAGGCAACCGTCCCTTCGACGGTCCCGTCGTTGCCGCAGCCCTCCGTGGCGGTATCAACCAAATGCACAAGCAGAGCAAGGCACAGATCGGTGACCGCACGATGATGGACGCGCTCCTGCCTGCCGCCGCCGCCATGGACGCGGCCGCGCCGGACGCCTCACCGGCGGATTTGTTGAAGCTCGCCGCGGCCGCCGCGGCCGCCGGGGCCGCGGCCACCCGGGGCATGCACGCGAAGTTCGGCCGGGCCCGCAATCTCGGTGACCGCGTCCTCGGTCATGCCGATCCAGGCGCCACTTCCATGGCTCTCATCCTCGCCGGATTCCGCGACGGGGTCAGTCCTGCAGCTATTGGCGGCGCTCTCCCCGTCAATCGTGAGGACTGACCCTCGAGCGGCCACTGCAATCGCAATCCCGAAAATGGGCTCCCAATGAAACAATACCGTCTCAACCGCCTCTTCAACCCGGCCTCCGGAAACTGTCTCGACGTGGCCATCGACCACGGGGTCTTCAACGTGCGCGGATTCCTGCAGGGCATCGAAAACATCGAGGACACCATCAAGACCCTCGTTACCTGCGCGCCCGATGCCATCCAGCTCAACGTGGGACAAGCGCCCGTCCTCCAGTCCATTCCCGGCAAAGACAAGCCGTCCCTGGTGATGCGCACCGATGTGGCCAATGCCTACAGCAAGGAACTCCCACGCTTCCTCTTCAGCCGGATGATTGGGTCGCCGGTGGACCAGGCCCTGCAGCTCGACGCCGCGTGCGTTGTGGTAAATCTGTTCGGCATCCCCGGCCAACCGGAGGTGCAGGACCACTGCATTCAGAACATCCTCACACTCAAACCCGCTTGTGATCGTTATGGAATGCCGTTGATGATCGAGCCGCTGGTCTTCAAGGCCAGCAATGGCTCGGGGGGTTACCTGGTGGATGGGGATCTGGAGAAGATCCTTCCGCTGGTCCGCCAGGCGACCGAACTCGGCGCCGACGTGATCAAGGCCGACCCGACCGACAACGTTGCCGACTACCGCCTTGTGGTCGAGGTGGCCCGCGTGCCGGTGCTGGTGCGCGGCGGTGGCAAGGCGGACGATCTTGGCGTGCTCCAACGCACGTCGGAAATCATGAGCCAGGGAGTGCGCGGCCTCGTCTACGGCCGGAACATCATTCAACACCCCAACCCGGCCGGGATGACCAGGGCGCTGATGGACATCGTGCACACCGGCGCCGGCGCCGAGGAAGCGGCGAAGCACCTGGCCGTTTGACTTCAAAACACCAAGCGAATCAACCACCCTTCACGACCATGAAAGAACCCTCAGACTCCTCCCCCATGAACCGCCGCGACTGCCTGAAAGCGATGGGCGCCGCCATGGTGGCCGCCTCGGCCACGGGAGGCGCCACGGCAGCTTCCGGCAAGCCCCTATATCAGGCCGGCGCCTTCGATGCGGACGCCGCCAAGGCCGCCTGTTTTGCCCTGATGGAGAAGTTCGGGTATCCCATCCCCGACGTCCTGCGTGGTGACGACTTCTGGGTGTGCGACTTCGTTCAGGGCAACTTCCTCAGGCTCGGCATGGGTGGCGTGTTCTGGATCAACGAAAAGGGGAACTACGGCAGCAATGGGGGAGGGCATTATCAGGGCGAGTTCAAGGACCGCGACTTCGGCTACCTCGGACACGACATCTACCTGTTGCCCGGGCAGACGCTGCCCGAGCACCGCCACATCGGCGGGCCGGAAGGCTACGGGCCGAAGATGGAGGCCTGGCAGGTCCGTTACGGCGAGGTGCTGTTCTTCGGCGAGTACCAACGCGCCGGGGACGAGGTGCGAATCGCGGACCTGCCTGAGGCGCGGCGGCCTTGGGGGGCCGGGGCGGATTGGTTCAAGTCGAAATACGCCGCCCACCGCACTGCGAAATCAGGCCGGCTCTACAAACTCGAGGACCCGGAGTCCTGGCATGGTCAGGTGGCCGGTCCGGAGGGCGCCATCGTCACCGAGTATGCCACCTACCACAACCACGTGGAGTTCAGCAAACCCGGGATGGCATTCGACAACTCAAAGGCCGGATAGGCTCCTGAATGGGTTCCTGGCCAGTGATCGGGACCTGACCACATCGGGTCCGGCCCATCACTGACCCCCTTCGCCGAAGGTCTCCGAGGGGTGTCCGCCTCCGGTTCTCCAGGAAAGGCCGGCGTGAGCTCTGCTCAACCCGGACCCCGGGAACCCGGGTTCATCCCTGCCGTCTTTTCGCTCCCTTGGATCCGCCGGAACAACCAGGCCCGGGCGTAGGCCCAGTGGCGCTTGGCCGTCGGGACCGAGACCTGGAGCACCTCGGCGGCTTCTTCCAGGGTGAGCCCCATGAAGTACCGGAGTTTCACCAACTCGGCTTTCGCAGCATCCTGCGCAGCCAAAGCATCCAGCGCTTCATGGACCGCGACCAGTTCCTCCTCGCGCCCACCCAGCGTAATCGCCACGTCATCCAGTTCGGTGCGACGCAGCCCACCGCCGTGGCGTACCGCCTGCTTTCGCCGGGCGTTGTCCACCAGGATACGCCGCATCGCCTCAGCGGCCGCCCGGAAGAAGTGGCTCCGGCCCTGCCTGATCGTTTGGGGCCAACGGGACGAGGTGCTTCCGGAGTGGATGGGACATCATCTGCGGGACGAGATCCCAGGCGCTCAATTGGTCGAGTTGGCCCTGTGCGGGCATTCCATCCCGAGGGAGTGGCCCGATAAGGCGGCCGCCATCATCGAGGATTTCATCCGTGAGCGGCCCCGCCAGGTCTGCCCGCTCCGGCTGACCCGCGCTCCGGATCAGGCCGTGGCCTCGTTCCTGCAGCCCGCCGGCGTTCTCCTTGAAAACAATGACCGCGCATGCTATGGGCAGGACAGTCCCTGACAGCATGGACCCTTCGCCCGAGTTGGAGCGGATCCTCGAAGCCGCCCTGGCGGTTGCCGACCTGGGAGAGCGGGCCATGTACGTGGAGGAGGCGTGTCGAGGAGATGCCGCCTTACGGGCGGAGGTTGAGTCCCTGCTTGCCGCCCATGATCGGGCCGACGGTTTCATGCGCACGCGCGCCATGAGCCAACCGGGCGAAGTGCCCCTCTCGGAGAGACCCGGTGACCGCATCGGCCACTTCAAGCTCCTCGAAGTCATTGGCGAGGGTGGATTCGGTGTGGTCTGGATGGCCGAACAGGAGGAGCCGGTCCGACGTCGGGTGGCCCTGAAGATCATCAAGCTGGGCATGGACACCCGGGAGGTGGTGGCGCGGTTTGAGGCCGAACGGCAGGCGCTGGCGCTGATGGATCATCCCAACATCGCCAGTGTCTTTGACGGCGGTGCGACCGCCACGGGGAGACCCTATTTCGTAATGGAGTTGGTGAAGGGGTTTCCCATTACGGACTACTGCGATGCCAACAAGCTTTCACCCGTCCAACGGCTCGAGCTGTTCATGCAGGTCTGCCAGGCGGTGCAGCACGCGCACCAGAAGGGGATCATCCATCGGGACCTCAAGCCGACGAACGTGCTGGTGACGGTGAAGGACGACCGGCCGGTGCCGAAGGTGATTGACTTCGGGGTGGCGAAGGCGACTCAGGCCCGGCTCACGGAGAAGACGTTGTTCACGCGGTTCCACCAGTGGATCGGCACGCCGGCGTACATGAGTCCGGAGCAGGCCGGGTTGGCGAGCCTGGATGTAGACACGCGGAGCGACGTGTATTCGTTGGGAGTGCTGCTTTACGAGTTGCTGACGGGGCGCACACCGTTCGACACGCGGAAACTGCTGGAGTTGGGTTACGCGGCGGTGCTGCGGACGATCCGGGAGGAGGAGCCGCCGAAACCGAGCACGCGGTTGAGTTCGCTGACGGAAGAGGAGTTGAGCGCGGTGGCGACGCGGCGTGGGGCGGAGCCGGGAAGGCTGGGGCGGGTGGTGCGTGGGGATTTGGATTGGATCGTGATGAAGGCGCTGGAGAAGGATCGGAGCCGGCGTTACGAAACGCCCACGGCCCTGGCGCGGGATGTCCAGCGTTTCCTCAGCAGCGAGCCGGTCAGCGCGGCGGCGCCGACGTTGCGGTATCAACTGGCGCGGTACGCGCAGCGCCATCGGGCGGCCGTTGCCGTGATTCTGCTGATCGCCACGGCGTTGCTGACCGCCACCGCCATCAGCCTCCGATCTGCTGCCGTCGCGAGGAAGGCGCGCGGTGTCGCGAGCGTGGAACGGGATCGCGCTTCAGCCCAGCAGGCGATTGCCGAGGCCCGGGCGGAGGAAAGCCGGCAGCGACTGCTGAAACTGAACACCGTCCATGGTCTCCAATTGCTGGATCGCGGCGACTGGTCTGGCGCCGCGTTGTGGTTCTGCGATGCGTTGGGCCGGATGCCTCGCCGCGAACCCGCGGAAACCGCCACGCGGTTGCGGCTTGGCACCACGCTCATGTACGGGCCGCGCCTGGTGCAGGCGTGGTTCCATGCCAGCCCGGTCATTCAGGCCGACTTCAGCCCGGATGGCAGGCGCGTACTGGCTGCGGGCCGCGACGGTTTCGCCCGCATCTGGGAGGTTGCGAGGGGAACCCCCGTGGGAGCCCCCATGGCCCACACGGGACCTTTGCTGGGCGCGGAGTTCAGTCGCGACGGCAGGACCGTTGTCACCGCCTGCGAAGACGGGACGGCACGGGTTTGGGAGGCGGACACGGGCAAGCCCCTGGCCGCTCCGCTCACCCATGCCCTGCCGCTCCGGAGGGCATTCTTCACGGTGGCGGGTGGGGAGGTGGGCACCGTCAGCAGCCGGGATTTCTGGTCGCGGTTGCCTGAAGGAAGGCTGGAGTGGCAGCGCGCCATGAGTGAGGTACGACTCTGCAATGTCGCCTCCGGTCAGAAACTCCAGCAGGTCCGCCTGCGGACGACCAACCTGACCCAACTTGCCGTCAGTCCGCTGGGGACCTACATCGTGGCGGCCTATGCGGATGGCGCGGTGGAAGTGATGGACGGGCGGCTGCGAATCCAACAAAGGCCCGGCAGTTCGTCATCGCGGGTGATGCCGGTGATCAAGCCGTTGGCCACCATCGTCCAGATCGGGGAGCTTCCTGAGCCGCCGGAAATGAACGAGTCCGGGGCGCCACCGAATGCGGGCCGGGTAATGCCGCACTCGGGTCGGGTGAACAGCCTGGCTATTAGCCCGGATGAGAAGTTCCTCGTCACGGCGGGCGCCGACGGCAACACCTTGATCCATACGCTTCCCAGCGGTCAATGCACGCGGGTGCAGCGTGCCAACGGCAGCCGTCAGGGGACGCCCAATGACGCAGTCCTGCAGGTCGCCTTCAGCCCGGATGGCAGGCGCATCGCGACATTGACCGGCGCCGGAACCGTCGAGTTCTGGAACGTTCCTCAAGGCGGAGCCGTCGGCCCCCTGGACCACCCGATTCCGGGAGCAACCTCCCTGGTGTTCAGTCCCGACGGCCGGTTCGTTGCGGTGTCCAAGAGCGGAGAGGTGCGGGTCTGGGATGTCACGTCCGGGCAGCCGGCAAGCGCGGTTTTGATGCATGCCGCTGCGGTGACCAGTGTCTCCTTCAATCCGGACGGCACGTTGCTGTTGACGGCCAGTCTCGACGGCGGTGTTCGTTTGTGGGACCTCACCAGCGCGCTGCCATCCACGTCACCACTGGTCGATGCCCGCCTCGCGTCCCGTCCAGCAACCCGAAGCCAGTCCTCGCGCGACCCACTGATTTCTTGTTTCAGCCCAGACGAAGCGCGGGTTGCCACGGTTGCCGACGCCGGATCCGTGCGTGTCTGGGAGAGCGCCACCGGTCGGCCCATCACGCCGGTGATCCGGCCGGGGGTTGATACCGATTCGATGGCATTCAGCCACGATGGGGGTCGCCTGGTAGTCGCGGGCGGAGGGTCTGGAGGTCGGGTGCAGGTGTTCGATGCCACCAGCGGCGCGGCGATCTCGCCGGTGTTGGTGCTGGACACGTTGGTGCGGCACCTGGCGTTCACTCCGGATGACCGTTGCCTGGTGATCACCGGGGTGAGGGAGGCCTTGATGTTCGATGCGGTTTCCGGAGCCGCTGTGCCCGTGCCCGTCCCCTCGGCACCGCCGATTCGCGACCTCGCATTCAGCGCGGATGGCCGCTGGGTTGCCAGTTGTTCCGAAGCGCCAGCCTCCGAGGCGGAGCCGGCCTGCGTCTGGGAGGTGAACGTCCGCGACGTTGCCACTGGGGAATCCAGCGTGTCGCCACTGAGGATTCCGGGCGTGCGGGTGGAACCGTTCTCCGGGTCGGCCCCGGAACTGGCATTCAGCGAGGACAGTCGCTGGCTGGCGGTGAAGTGCTGGAGGGGACTGCCCTCGACGATGGCGGAACACGCCGGTCCGAAGTGGCACGCCTTTGTCACGGAACTCCGCCGCGGAGCGGCGTTCACTCCCGTGCCCGGTGATTTCATGGGGTGCTTCTTTGCCATTCATCCGGACCGGTTGTTTCTGCTCAACGGCCGAACCGGCAACACGGTGGTCCGCGACCTGGCGCATGGGGAGAACGTGACGGTCCGCCAACCGCAGGAGTACGACTGTGTCCCGCGCGAGGTCAGCCGCAATGGCGCCTGGTTGCTAGGTTCCACCCAGGGAGGATGGCGGATTTGGGAACTGGCCACGGGCGAAGCGGTCACGCCCATCCTCGAGGACGTCTTGGATGCCGGGCCGGACACCCAACGGGCCTGTTTCAGGTCGGATGGTGGCGTCGTGCTCGCCGGCACTTTCATGATGCCGCGGCTTTGGCCGGTCGTGCCGGATCGGCGCCCGGTGGACGCCATCGCCCGCGGCGTCCAGTTGCTGGCGGCACGCGAACTGGACGAGTTCGGGAGCATGGTGCCGCTTTCGCCCGCCCGCCTCATGGAACTGTGGCACAGCGAGGGAGCATCGCATGTCGTTACCGGTGGTGCTTCCACGAATCAGGTCGTGTGGTGGCACCTGTGTCAGGCCGGCCGGAGCGAACGGTCGGGCGATTGGTTCGCCGCGGAGTTCCATTTGTCCCGCCTGCTGGACACGTCTGGTGACGGGACGCAAACCCGGCAGCGGCTTGCCCATGCCCGCAACCAGACCTTATTCGAACTGTTAAACCGCACCCAATGAAACCTCGGGAGAAACTCACATGAAAGAGGGAAACGCACGTCTTACGCTGTGCTTCGCGCAAGCGCTGTGGCTGGCCAGCCTGGTCCTGGCGACGGCCCTGGCCACCGCGGAGGTGTCACCGACTTCCGAGCCGGTGGGAGACCTGGGGGGAAAGGATTGTCTGGTCTTCGAAGGCGCCGGGACATTCTCGGGAGAGGGAATCCGGTCGGTGCTGGCCACGCAGATGCAGTTCCATCTCCGCGCGGACCCTGCCGCGCTGTTGTCGAACTACCTGCTGTGGCTTGAAACGACCGTGGCGGCCGGCTACCAACACGCCGGGTTTGCCCGGGTAGCGGTGACAGCAACCGCGGACCGCCCCGGTCACCGGATTCTCGTCACGGTCACGGAGGGAGCGTGCTTCAAGTGCGGCAAGGTCCGAATCACAGGGCTGGAATCCCCCCTCGCGGAGCAATTGAGGGAGCGTCTGAAGGCGGCTGCCGATCCGGGTCTGGTCAAGCAGGGCGGAACGTTCTTCTACTGGCCCTGGTGGGAGGGACAACCGGTGCAGGCCGATCACGCCGGTCTCTCAGTGATGAGATCCAGTGTCATCACCGCGTTGGCGGAGTTGAACCGCCACAACGCGGAGGCGGAGGTCGAGCTCGAGTTTGACGAGGCCGGTTCGTTGGCCGATCTGGTGATCGCCGTTCAGCGGCCGGGAATCCCCGGAACGCTGGATGAAATTGGGGTGGAAGGCCTCCGGATGAACTCCCAGGAAGATATCCTCTCCTTTCTGCAGCTTCGGCCTGGCATGCCGCTCGAGGGCAGCATCACCAATCAGGTGGTCCGACGACTCTGGGAGTCCGGCCGCTTCGGCAGCCACCAAGCCCGGCTTTCGCCGCTCCGGGAGCCGGGGCACTACCGGCTCGACCTTGCCGTGTTCGAGCTCGCGGATGGCCCGCCGCTTTCGCAGGAACTCAGCGCCGAGGAGCAGGCCTTCCTGAAGCTGCGGGAATGGGTGCTGGACTGGGAGAACCGCCCCGAGGACTGGCTGCTCGAGGTCGAAGTGGAGCGCGATGGCCGTCACCATACCGCCGAGCTTGCACTGGGTCGGGACGGGCTGGCCATCGTGATTCGCGAGCCCGTCACCACGAATCACGCATCCTTGCGGTTTGGCTTGATCGAGGCGTCGGAACACTCCGGCTATTACTCCGGTCGGCAGCGAAGCCGGATCGGCGGGAAACAGGAGCACGGCCAGCTCGAGTCGTTTCTGAACCTCCAGGGCGGCACGGATGACGACAGCCGAATCAACCTTTCCCTGGGCGCGGGCTGGAGCAGCAAGTTGGATGGAAGTCCGTATGCCATGAAGCTGGACCTGGCCCCGGTGGCCTTCGTGGCGTTCGCCCATCCGCGCTCGGGAAGTTGCCGGCTGGAACAGGGACTGCTCACGGTTCGCAGCAACCCCGGGGAGAATCCTTCCTTCGAAATGACCGCGGAGGCGGCTACCGGGCGGTTCCTCTCCTGGAGGTTCCGCGATTCCGATGATGGGGTGAAAGGGGTGCTCCGCAGCGAGGAGGGAGCCTTCACGCGGTTGCTGCGAGAGATAGCCACCGAGACCACCGAGTTCACCGACCCCCTGGATCCGCGGCACCTGTGGAGCAGCACGCTGGCGTTGCTCGCGCGGGACGTTCGTGAACTGGCTGACAGCGAGTTGTCCGAGGTCCTGGACCGGGCGGCCTCAGGCACCAACGGCCAGCCGGGTTTGAGAGATCTCTTCGAGGCCGTGAAGGCGGCCGAGGAACTCCCGTGGAGCGAACTGCTCGCACCGCTGGATTTCCGCAGCGCCAATGAGCCGCCGGAAGGCACCGGGCCGGCCTTTCCCTTTGTGATCGACGAGGATTTGCAGGCGCCCAAGGCGGTCAGCGACTGGGTGCGGCTCATGGGGGGATTCCTCCTGCAATACAACGATGACCTCTGGCCGCGCGGTTCGTGGCCTTGGACGGTGCTGCGCGATGCCACCCTGCTGGCTGCGGGAGAATCCCACTGGGCGGCGAGCAACGTGCTGCGTCTTTCCCAGTCCGATGAGATGGGGCCGCTGGGATCCTTGCTTGCCGCGCAGGCACTCAGCCGTTTTGACCCGCGTCTGGCGATGCCGCTGGCGGAGCGGGGCGGGGCCTGCGTCACCCTGGAGGCGGTGGGGCACGACCTTCAGATCCTGCTTCGCGGTGACAAGGCGGGTCCGCAGTTCCTGCGGGCCGCACTCGCGCGGATTCCGGCTCTCAAGGCGGACGACGTGCGGATCCTCCTCAGAGTGTTCGGGACAAGCGGGCTGCCCGTGGTGACGGATGCGGTCACGGCTTTGGGCGGGAGTCCGGACTTGCCAATGGACGAGGCGCTCCGTCCCGTGCTGGCGCAACACTGGGAAAAGGAGTTGCGTCCGCGTTTTCAGACCGCCTTCGCACAACTCTGGCTGACGGGATACCAGGCCGCCTCAATGGGGGTTGAGCCCGCGCGGGCCGCCCAGGTGGCTGGTTGGCTGCGGGAGGCCGCGGAGCAGGGGTACGCCCCCGCCCAGTTCCTGTTTGGCCGATTGCATCTTCCCGGGCTCGGGGTTCCGGCAGATCCCAGGATCGCGGCGCTCTGGATGGCCCGGGCCGCGGACCAGCATTATCCGCACGCCACCTGCGAGTTGGGACGACTTTACAAGAGCCTGGGAGGGCTTGAGAACCTGGCGACGGCCGCCGCCTGGTTCCGGCGGGGCGTGGAGGAGGGGTGTCCCACCGCCAAATACGGGTTGGCCACGCTTCTTCTGTTTGCCGATCTGGGCGCGACTCAAGAGGAACAGGAGGAAGGACTGCATCTGCTGGAAGCCGCCGCGCGCGAGGGAGTCAAGGAAGCGGATCTCGCCCTTGGCACTGTCCATGAACAACGCCGGCGGATGACCGAGGCGCTCGGTCACTACCGCACCGCGGCAGAAAAGGGACTGCTCCCGGCTCAGGTCCGGCTGGGCAAGCTGTTGAGCGAAGGCATCAGCGTGGACGCGGACTACGTGGAAGCCTGGGTGTGGTTCACACGTGCGGCGGCCCAGGGCGACCGGATGTGCGCCATGCAGATCCCTTGGGTGGAACGGAAACTCAGCGAATCGCAGCTCGAGGAAGCGAAGCGGCGCCTGAATCAGAAGACAGCGAATCAATCGAACAAACAGGAAACACCATGAAACCCGCATCCAATTCCCGCTCCCCGGACTGCGGAGCCGACCGAAAACAGATCCCACTCAGATACGGCGCCATCGCCCTCGTGGGCTTGGCGATCTACATCCTCGCCTGCACCGCGTTCAGCCCGGACGATTCGAAGGTGCTCGTCACCGCTGCCGATCCCCGGAGCGGCGACACCACCGTCCTCCTCTATGACCGGGGCACGGGTCAGCTCGATCCGTTGTTCGTCCCGGTTTGGATGAACGGTGTGTCGGAAAAGGGACGCGATCCGCTCATGGTTCGCCCGCAATGGACGCCCGACGGCCGGAGCATCCTCGCAATCTGGTCCTTCAGCGACGTTTTGGCCGACGAGGGTTTGAACGTCGCGGTGTTGCCCCTGGATCACGGCCGACCGGTTCGCGTCCTCACCCTGCCCGGCGTCGAGGACAGCGGCCCGTCCCTGGTGCTGCCGCTTGCGGTGGTGAAACAGAACCTGTTCCTGCGGGCTCAGACCAACCTTGTCGCGCGGATCAACTTGGAAACCGGCGAGGTGAGAACGCACCTGGTCGAGGGGGAGAAGCCCGTCCTGATGCCCTCGTTCGACGGAGATTCCGTTTTTTATGTGGTTGAGGTCGATGACGAGAAGGCGGCTTACGAATTCGGCCGGTTGGACCCCGGGACCTTTGCGCAGAAGCCGCTTTGGCGCTTCAGTTCAGCCGACGAGGTCAGGCCCGCGATTGGTCCGGAGGGAGACCGGCTGGCCCTGCTCGACATCGACGACGGCAACCTGAAACTGCGCGTGCTGGGGGCTGGCAGGACGGAGCGGACCTTCGCATGGCCGTTTGGGGAACTGGAGTTCAAGGTGGGCATGCCGGTGTTCTCCCCGAACGCGGACCGGCTCTATGCGTGTTATTCCAGCGAAGGCGAGGAGGAATCAAGCGGCTCCTTTGGGCTGCTGGAGATCCCGGTGGGGGACGCCCCGCTCCGGAAGATCCCCTTGATCCAAAACGTCGCCGACACGGACGAATCGGACGTCCTGCTGGTGGCGGCCTCGCTCTCCCATGACGGAGGGACTGCGGCGGTCAGCACCGGTTATCTGCCAATGGACCGCGACCGCAAGTTCCGCGCGGCGGATTGCGCGCTGTTCCTGATCGATCTGACCCGGGAAGACCGCAAGGTCAAGAAGGTCCTGCTGCCCATGTTGCCGAGGGCGAAACCGGACGGGGAGTAAGCCACCATGAATGGAGGCCTTGCGGAAGCGTTCTCGCTGGTGTGCGGCCAGAATCCGGACCACACGTGGATTGTCGGCGGGCTGGCACTACCGTGCTGTGAGCGATGCACCGGGCTGTATGCCGGGGCGGCCTGCGCGTTGATCCTCCATTTGGTGTTTCGTCCTCAGTCGAGGGACTGGCATTGGTGGGTTCATGCCCTGCTGCTGCTTCAAATGGCGCCCTTCGGCCTTCACTGGGTGGAGCAGGGGGCGGTTCTGCGCACCGTGTCGGGTCTGCTCTTTGGATTCGGCTTGGTGGCCTACCTCTGGATCGCGCCGACTTCCCTGATCAAACGTCCTTTCCCTCCCTGCCCCCGAGGGTGCGGTCCGGGCTACGGGTTGGGACTGGTCTGCACGGTGCTGCTGGTCCCTGGCCTGGCGTTGTGGGGCGGCGTTCTGACCGCATCCGTGCTGACCTGCCTTGCGGTTGCAGGTGCGCTGACCTTCGCGACGCTGGTCGTGCTCAATATCGGTCTCGGTCTGGTCGGCCCCTCTCGATGGATTCGGGTTTCGACCGCGAGGGTGAATCCATGAACGAGCTGTTCCTCTTTGTCCGCCCGCCCCGTCCGTTGTGGCCCTTCAACGGTCCCTCGAGCGCTTTCTGGCCGCCCCTGGCCTTTGCCTCGATGGCGGCCATGTTGCGGGAGAACGTCGCCGACCTGCGGGTGGAAATCCTGGATGCCCCGGTGCTCGAAATGGGCTGGCGAACGTTGGAGTCCGAACTGCGCGGCCGCCGACCGGACTTTGTCGGCATCGGGGAGGAGGCCGTCAGTTGCGTGGAAGGCCTGCGACTCGCGTCCCTGGCGCGCGACTGCGCGGCCCGCGTTATCGCCGGCGGGTGCTTCTTCGGCCATGTGGCGGCGGAAGCACTGCGAACGGGTCTCATCGACGTCGTGGTCCACGGGGAGGGTGAGGTGACCATCGTCGAATTGACCGAGACGTTGAGAGGTGGGACGGACGAACTGCATCGGGTAAAAGGGATTTCGTTTCTGCGCGATGGGGAGGTCGTGACCACCGAACCCCGACCGCCGATGCACGACCTCGACGCTCTTCCTTTCCCCGCCTACGACCTGCTGCCGGTGGAACGTTATGGGGCCCGCAGCCGCAATCATCCGCATCTGGCCGCCGTCGAGTTGGGACGCGGCTGCGTGGGTTCCTGTGACTTCTGCATTCT
This sequence comes from Verrucomicrobiales bacterium, assembly GCA_024233215.1. Lineage (GTDB taxonomy): Bacteria > Verrucomicrobiota > Verrucomicrobiia > Limisphaerales > J093 > J093. Next base: position 39,490 of record JACKPW010000002.1, read on the forward strand.
CTGGCGACAGATGGGGCGATTCGTTGACGGGAAGGTGCGACCGTATCTGCGAACCAAGTCCGCCGAACGCTTGCTGGAGGAGGTGAAGTGGCTGGTGCGGGTACACGGTCGGCGGCATCTGGGCTGGGTGGATCCGTGCTTCAACGCGCATCCGGGAATCCCGGCCGGGCTCGCCGAGCTGCTGCTCCGGGATGGGCTGCGCGTGGGCCAGAGTGCCTGGTTGAGGACAGATGCCATCATGCGGGATGCCGCGTCCGGCGCGTTGGCCGCCTGCGTCCGGTCCGGCCTGAACGAGGTCTATCTCGGGATCGAGCGGGCGGATGAGGAGAGCCTGGAGGGATTACACAAGACGGCCGGATTGGACCACGCCCGGCAGGCGCTTCAGGTGCTTCGCCGGGAGTTTCCGAAAGTCGTGGTCATCGGGTCGTTCATCTACGGGCTGCCAGGGGACACGCCCCGGACGATGAGGACCATTCACCGCCTCTCCAGCGAACTCCGGTTGGATCAGGCATTCTACATCCCGCTGACCCCGCTGCCGGGAACCGCCCTTTGGCGGCCCGAGATGTGGGATTCCAGCGGGAATGCCTTTCGTCGATTCAGTTTCCTCCCGCAGTACCGTGCCCACGATGGGTTGTCGGTGCTGGAACGCGCCCTGCTGCGTTCCCTGCTGTTCAACTGGAATCCGGCGCGTCTTCGGGATCACTGGGCCTGTCTGCTCGCGGGTGATGCGCGACGAAGGCGAATCAGTTGGCGGTTGCTTTGGCGGGCCTTGTGCCATCACCTTCGCCAATCCCTGCCGGCGCTGTTCCCGGGAGGGGGAAACGGCGGCATGGTGTTCCCGCGGTGGTATGAGAGTTGAGCCGTAGTGAGTCAGTGAGGGGCGGGCTCAGGCAACGGTGTCGGAGCACTCCCTTCCTTGGCTGGGTCACCCGGTTCCCTTGGATGCGCCCGGAGGTAGTCCGCCGACCACTCGGTCGCGAGTTCCCTGGTCGTTGGCTCCTTCGGCTGCTTCATGGTCTCGAACCGGACGAACCGATTCTCCCGGTCGAACTGGATGAACAGCACATCGATCCGGGTGATCTCGTCCCTGCCACCCTTCGCCACCAAGCCTCCATGTAATATCCCAACGTCGTGAAGCGACGCCTAACCCCCGAACAGCTCGAGCAGGCCGAACGGGAGGCGGCGAGCGAACCCTCCCGCTGATCATCATGAATGGAGAGATGAAATTCGCCTGTTCCGAGTGTGGTCAACACATCGCCAGCGAGGTTGATTGCTTCGGAATGACCATCGCGTGTCCCGCCTGTGCCACCGCCCTGCTGGTCCCGGGGATGGCACCTGATCCGATGTCTCCGGCGCCTGTGCGGGAACGACTGAAGCCGGTCATCACACCCCATCCGCAATCATGCCAACGATGAGATCCGCAGTTGTTCTGGCTTTGGCCCTGATGACAGCGCTGTTTGGCTCCAGTGGCTGTGTCTACCCCACTCTCAGCTTTCCAGCCATCATCTCGACGACGTTTGACCCGCCTCAATATGACATTCTCAAGAACTGATCCCAGAGCAGCCGAACCGGTTCATGGTCCCATTGCATGCGCATTCGCGAAAGCGGGCTCTCCATGAACATTCTGTAATGCCGACCGCCGGAGTCCATTCATGTGCGTGAGGTCTGTTGTTGGTGGAAGGACGCCTTGGGGCGCATCCGACCGAGAAGACGAAACGACAAAACCGTAACGCAGCAAAACGACAGACATCATGAAACACATCGCCATCACCCTCCTGCTCGGCGCCCTGTGCGGCTCGAACGCCCTGGCCCAGACTGAAACCGACGCCGCGAACCTGCTGTTCCTGAAGCAGGAAGAGAAGGTCGCCCGCGACGTCTATCTCACTCTCGGAGAACTCTGGGGTCACCCCACGTTCCTCAACATCGCGCAGTCCGAGCAGCGGCACATGGATGCCGTGAACCGGCTCATCACGCTTTACGGCCTGGAAGACACCACGCCCGAGGCCGTGGGCGAATTCACCATCCCGGAGCTTCAGGCGCTGCATGACACCCTGGTGGCCGCGGGCCTCAACACGGTGGAGGAGGCCCTGGCCGTTGGCGTGCTGGTGGAGGAGACGGACATCGACGACATCGAGGAGATGCTGGGACAGACCACGGATCCCACGATCATCCGCGTGCTCACCAACCTTCAGAAGGGTTCCTACCAGCACCTGGACGCGTTCACCCGCGCCCTGGAGAATCCTGATTCGACCCCCGGCACCGGCACCGGCCCGGGAGCGGGTGTGGGAGCCGGACGCCAGGGAGGCCGGGGCGGCCAGGCCGGGACCTGCGTGGGGCAGCAGACCGGGACGGGACGCCAGGCCGGGAACCGCTCGGCGGGCCAAAGCCGGCAGGGCAACCGGCAGGCCGGGGCCGGCAACAACGGCACCTGTGTCCAGCCTACCGCCGCCGTGCCGCAGCGCCAACGTGCCAGCTTCTAGCCGGATCGGATGCCCTCCGCGTGATCGCGTGAAACCAACGGTGGCGGACCGACCCCCCGCCACCGTTGACCACATCCCTCCACCGGCGGTTCCCCATCACCGCCCGCCATCCCCCGCATTCAGCCTCGGCGCCCGCCCGCCTCCCGTCGTAGTCTCCTCCCACGAACCGCCCGCACTGCCATGAAAGTACTGCTGGTCGAAGACGAAAAGAAGATCGCGGCCTTTGTCAGAAAGGGACTGGAGGCGCAGGGTTTCGTGGTGGAAGTGGCGCACGACGGGGACAACGGGTATGCCCTGGCCTCCACCCGGGCCTACGATGCCATCGTTCTCGATATCATGCTGCCGGGCCGCGACGGGTTGAGCATCCTGCGGAATCTGCGGGACCGGCGGCTGACGGTGCCGGTGATCCTGCTCACGGCGCGCAGTGAGCTGAACGAGCGCCTGGAGGGCCTGAACCTCGGCGCGGACGACTACCTGACCAAGCCCTTCTTCATCGAGGAACTCATCGCCCGCATTCAGGCCGTGGTGCGTCGGGCCGCCGGTACCCCGCAGAGCATCCTCAGCCACGCCGACCTCACCGTGAACCTGCTCACCAGGGAGGTCGAGCGGGCCGGTCGTAAGATCGAACTCACCGCCCGGGAGTTCGCCCTGCTGGAACAGTTGGCCCGTTCGCCCGGACGCGTGTTCACCCGCATGCAAATCTGCGAGAAAGTCTGGAACTACGATTTCGATCCGGGCTCGAACCTCGTGGACGTTTACGTGCAGCGGCTGCGCAAGAAGATTGACGGCCCGGATTCCCCGGGCCTGATCGAGACCATCCGGGGCGTGGGTTACCGGATGAAGGCGGTGGAGTGAGCCAATGAAGCCTCCCTCGTTCCGATTCCGCATTGCACTCCTTTCGGCGCTGATTTCGGGCGCGGTCCTGGGGGCGTTCGGGGGCGCTGCCTGGTTTCTGATTCATCATGAGCGGGTGGCTGCCCTGGACCGCGAACTCCGCACCCTGGCCTATCGGCGTCCCGGATGGATTTCGGGCAATGCCAGTCTGGAGAGGGTGACCTCGTCCATCGAGTTCGTGTTCGGGGAAGATCGCAAGGACCAGTTGCTCCTGCTCGTGAAGGATGGTGACGGCTTGACGCGTTACCAATCCCCGCACTGGCCGGCGGACCTGGACCCGGACGCGATTGATCTGGCGCTGAAGGACGCCGGGAGTGTCGGAGACGGCGACGCGGACACGGTTTCCGAACGCACGCCGCGGGGACCTCCCTGGGCCGAGAGCGAGGGCACCTGGCGATCGCGCGGCGGCGGGAGGCAGGCCTCGCCGTTCACGAAGGCCCCGCGCTTCTGCTTTGTGAAGACCGCGAGTTCCCTGTGGCGTGTCGGGGTGATGGGGAACGATCGGGAACGGCTGGTGCTGGCGCTGAACTGCGCCGGACTTCAGGAGGAACTGCACCGCTTACGCAACGGATTCCTCGTGGTGCTGCCGCTTGCGCTGCTCTTGATCGGTTGGGGCGGCTGGTGGGTGGCAGGCCAGGCCGTGCGTCCGCTTCGCCGGATTGCCGACGTGGCCGACGGAATGACCGCCCGCGGTCTCGACCAGCGGATTCCCTCGTCAGGGGAGGATCCGGAAATCAACCGCCTGATCCGCGTGCTCAACGGTATGATGGACCGTTTGGAGGCGAGCTTTCGCCAGGCCACCCGCTTCGGCGCCGACGCCTCGCACGAACTCAAGACCCCGCTGGCCGTGATGCAGGGCGAGCTCGAGCATGCCCTCCAGTCCGCCACCCCCGGTTCCCCGGAACAACGGGTCTTCGCCAACCTCCTCGAGGAAACCCAGCGTCTCAAGACCATCACGCGCGGCCTCCTGCTCCTCGCCCGCGCCGATGCCGGCCAGTTGCCGCTGACGCTGGAATCGGTCGATCTCGGCGAGGCTCTGGAGGAATTGACCGAAGACATCGAGGCACTCGCGGCTCAGCATCGCATCCGGGTGGAACGATCGGAAACCCCGGGGCTGCGGGTTCGCGGCGATGCCACCCTGCTGCGACAGGCCATGCAGAACCTCCTGCACAACGCCGTCCACTACAACGAAACGGACGGCTGGATTGGAATCACGCTGAACCGGCAGGACACCGAGGTCCGCCTTGAAGTCTCCAACGGCGGACCGGGGATCGCCGAGGCTGAGCGGCCCCGGTTGTTCGAGCGGTTCTTCCGTTCCGATGCCGCCCGCGGGCGGCGGGTGGATGGGGTGGGACTGGGCCTGAGTTTGGCCCGGGAAATCGCCCGGGCCCACGGCGGCTCCCTTGCTCTCGTGGAAAGCCGCCCCGGTCGCACCTCCTTCCGGCTCTGCCTCCCGTCCGAGAACGGAGGGCGGCGATCCGACCGGCCTTGAGGGAGAGCCTGTTGGGGAACTCGTAGCCTGCACTCCCCGGGGCCGCGTTCTCGGACAGACTCAGTCGTGCCAGGTGGACTTCACTCGTGCATGTACGCTCCCAGGTCGAAGTGCCCTTCCAGTTCGATGGGGTCCGAAACCAGGTAAGATCCGGTCCAGGGCGCGGCCGCGGGCTGCTCCTGCTGGTAGACCGCCTGATGCCACTCGCCGTCGCTCATTCGCCGGGGCGCCCCCACCAGTTCAAACTCATAGTGGCTGATTACGGGGCCGGCGGCCACGAAGCGCTGATCGCCCCACTGGACCGCCATCAGCAGCAGGTGGGGGTTGCCCACGGCCTCATGCAGCACCCGGCCCGGGTCGCCGCAAAGGTCACAGGGAAGATCGGTCTGCACGTCGGCGACGAGCGCATCCCACTTGTCCGAGCCGCCGTATTGCTGGAAATACTGCGCATCGTATTTGGCGAACAGGAGGTTGGCGAAGAAGAGCTTCGGATACCAGCCATTGATCTGGCGCCCACCGTAGATATGGAAAGGGTCTTCGATCAATCCGCCCAGCCATTCCACCTCCTCCGAAGTGAGGGCCTCAGCCGCGAGTTCCTTCCGGGCAATGGTCTCCAATCGGCTTGCCGCCAGGGAAAACCCGGCCAGAAATCCGGTCTCACGATCCTGGAATGGCAACAACTCCTCCTCCCACTCCTCACTCAGGATCAGGTCACGCGCCCCATCCGCCATGGACCGCAACCGGCTCCAGAACAGCGGCACGGGTTCAACATAGAACGCAGGGTAGGAACATCCCCAATCCGGCGTATAGGGCTGCTTGGCGTACAGGATCGTGTCGTGGCGCAATTGGGTCCATGACGCGAGTTGCGTGTTCACCGCCTTCATGGCCCAAGCCCGGGTGCGCATGGCCTCGGGCAACGCGGGACTCGTGGTCGGCTCGGAAAGGCCGCGCAACGTGTTCAACCAGCGGAGATACAGGGTGTCCTCCCAAGCGGAAGGCAGTTGACGGTCGATCGTGTTGCGCACCGCCGCAAGGTTGTGCTGATAAGGCAGCCCGTCGCGGAACGGATGCCCGGCCGGATCGACCATCCGCGCCGCCAACTCGGGAACCACCTGGTCGTTCCCCAGGACCGAGAAGACCACGTCCAGCCCGGAGGAGACCCGGCGCATCACCTTGTCGTAAGGATCCGGATTACCATCCGCATCCCAGATCACCCGGTCGAAGCTCACGTTCCCCATTGCCCAACTATCCAGCACGAAGCGTTGCCCCAGGAAAGTGAACGCACGGGGCAACCGCACTTGCGCCGGACTGAAGGGGGAGACGAAATAGTGCCCGATGATCTCCTGGGTGCCTTCGGATCCCTCCAGCATCTCTTCCTGCACCGCCACCAACTGGCTCTCGTCGGTCAGGTCCGCCAGTGTAGCCAGACCCGCCACGTCCAGCAGCGCATCGAGTTGAACCACGTTCATGGAGTCCGCCCGTCCCACGAACCCCTCAAGGAGCCGGTTCATCCGCGTCCACTTCGACAACTCGCCGGACCGATTCAGAAGCTCACGCAACACCATCGCCGCCCCCAACTCCCTCGTGGAACCCGTCCGCCACTGGCCCCTGCAATCGCTGAACGGCTCCCCCGCGATCCGGAAATCGACCCGCCCCAGCCACATGCTGGCCTGGAAGTAACGTCCCAGCTCAATCGAGTCCTGATAATGACCGCGCACCTTGAACTGGGAGAAGTCAACGCTTCGGCAGTAGCCAAACAAGTCAATCTCCTTCAGTTGCTCCCTCGAGACCAGATCCAGGATTTCAGCAATCTGCGCGGACTGCCCCAGATGACCGGGGTCAGGCCGTTCGCGCAAGAGGGAGCGGGCCACCGCGACGAACAGATCCACGTCCTGAATCGACGGGCCCAACGGGCCATCTCCTGCTTCAGCCCAAACCTCGGGCAACGCCTGGGACAACCCGTCCAGGATGTCGCCCAACCAGGGGGTGAAGGCGACGATCTCAAGGTCCTGCAGCAGGGCGTCAAAGGACCGATGCCAAGCCTGGAGGATGGCATCCGTCGAGATGAACACCGGCAGGTCGGCGATCCAGAGTTTGTAGAACACATCCGCAAAACTGTAGGAGCCAAGTCGTTCGCTCACCACGAAGCCGTTCTGCTGGAACACCGCCCGCTCCGCGTCGTTGAGGCGAAACTTGGCGTTCCTGTCAAAGGCGTCGAAATAGGTGGCCGTTGTGGGGTCCCACTCCGGACCGGAGAGGTAATCGGCCGGGGGCGGGTACAGCGCCACGAACTCATCAACGCTGATCTGGCCGAGTTGAGCGAGTTCCTCGTCGAAGACGCGACCGTAACCGAACACCTCGGCGCCCACATCCGAGGGGAGCCAGGCCGGCAGACTCGCGTGGACGCGGAAGAACCGGTGCGTTTCCGACCGGTCGATCAGGGCGCTAAATTGCCCGGTGTCGGAATCGCCCAGGATGGAAACCGGCAAGGGTATCCAGTCGGTGAGGTCCCGGCTTGCTTCGACCTGGAAAGCCGCCGGATCGGGGGGTGGCTGCCCCGGAAACAGGGGCGAGAACCAGCGCATTTCGATGTGGGGACCGTGGGCCGCGATGGTGGGATGGGGTGGCGTTTGCGCCGCCAATTGCAGGAGGAGGCTGCCCGCCAGGAACGCGAGCACCCGTGTCCCTGGCGGGAGGACAAACTGAGGGGTGGAAGTCTTCATGGCGTCACACCCTTTCCATACCACAACAACCGGCAGATCTTGCATACGAAATCGCAAAATGTCCGTGCCCGACCCGGCGGCGTTGCGGGCGCGGGCCGAAGCCCGCGCCCGTTCCTCCTTTGACCCAGCTCAGGCAACCAAACCCGTTCCCCAAAACCAACCCAAAACGATGTCCGTCCGTCGAGAGAGTCGGGCTACGGTGTCCGCCCCTCGCCGCCGGTGGAACCGGGCCTGCCCCGTGGCCACCACCCAGACTCGCTGGCGGTTCCCGGCCACGACGCATCACACCCCGGTCTCAGACGCCTGCGCCTGCCGCCCCGTCGCGGCCGGCAAAGCCGCTCACGGCCTGGGGTGAGCCAACAGCCAGTCGAAAACGCTGTACCAAAACCGTACCTCACCGGTGTGCGTGCCGTTGCGAACCGTCCACAGTTCGACCTCACCTCCCGGAGGCGAGTCGGTATAGCGCATCGCCGTCGTGTCCAGTCCAGGGAGGTAATCAAACAGATCCATGGTCGGTTCGGGGTCCCAGACTGGTGTCGCGCATCCGTTGAGTCCGGCCCAGCGTTCCACCGTCGCCAGTGCTCCCGGGGTATGGGCAAGCACCGGAAGACCGGCTCCGAGTGTGCCCCCGTCATAGGGCACAACATCGTCGGCAGTCCCATGGATGTGGAGCACGTGGACCGGCTGACTGGGATGATCGGGCGTCGGGTCCAGGAAGGTCACCCCCATGTACGCGGCAATCCCGGCGATGAGATCCGCGTGCTCGGACGCCATGCGGTACGACATGAAGCCGCCATTCGAAGCCCCGGTGACGAAGATGCGCTTCGAATCCACCGGATACTGCCTGGCGACCTCTTCGATGACTGCCCGCAAATAGGCGGAGTCGTCGACCCCGGACCCGTAGAAATTGCAGCAGGCATCGGTGGCGTTCCAGAAGCCCCTGCCCCCCGGGTCCACCGTACCACTCGGATCGCACAACAGAAAGCCGTCGGTCTCTGCCTTGTCCTGACCCCGGGCAAACCTCGAGCTGGAAGGCGTGTGGCCGTAGCCGTCCAACGCCATGATCAGCGGCATTGGCTCAACCCCATCGTAGCTTGACGGAACGAACAGGCGCGCCGGCCGGGAACTCCGCAGTTGATAGAACGCGGTGGCGGCCGCCGGACTCGTGACCAGCGGGCTGTCAACCGCCCCCAAGGATTCCCACGGTCCGGTGACCGAGCTGGATCGAAGCAGGTCCGCCGCACCCGACCAAGTGATCTTCACCCTGTCGTCGTTGCGATGCGCCTCCGCCTCGATTGGGGGGCTCACATTCATCACATACCCTGCGGCCGGGCTGGCGATGTCTACAAAGACGGTCTGGAGGCTGTCATTGAGCGGAATCAAGCCGGTCACATTGTCGAGGGTGATCGTGAAGGTTCGCAACTGCGGCGGGTCAGCCCGGGCCATCAGCCGGACCGGGATGACCTTCGCCAGCTCGCCGGCCACGAAGTGCAACGTGCCGGACGTTTCCGCGAAGTCCACTCCCGCTCGCGCCGAACCATCAGCGGTGTGGTAATCCACCGTGAAGGCTCCATCCCATGCGTCGCTGCCCCGGCTAACCTCGATTTCAGCAACCTCGGACTTTCCCCACACCGCGTGCCTGACTGTCGTGAAGCCGACACCGGAGTCGTCATCGAGGATGATGACCGTGGCCAGGACGTTGGGCCCCAGTCTGGCGCCTCCCCCCGGGTTGCTCAGGGTAACCCGGAAGGACTCGGAGGGCTCCTTGACTCCGTCCTTGAGCAAGGGGATTTGAACCACCTGCAGGCGTTGCCCCGGCTCCCAACTCAGGTTCCGGTTTACTGCCTCGTAGTCCTCCCCCGCTCCGGCTGAATAGTCCGTCGTCTCCACCTCCACCGTGGCGACCGCGGTGTTCTCTCCCCGAATGATCGTGAGCTCCGCCATGGTGGCAGCCTCGCTCACCGAAAGCCTGCTCGAGACGAACTGCACGAGATCGTCCGTATCGGTGATCGTGATCGTCGCACTGCTGGGCGATCCGAGCGAAGCGCCGTTCGTGGGATTGCTCAAGACCACCTGGAAATCCTCGCCCGGTTCGCTCACGGTGTCGTTGAGGAGCGGCACCACGAGTGTGCCAAACGGAACCCCGGGCGGCAGCTCAAGGCTCCCTGAGGTCTCTTCGTAATCGGCTCCGGGCTCCGCTGTGCCCGGGACGAGGCGGTAGTCCACCGTCACCGCTGCACCCCCATCGTCCCCGCGGATGACCCGGATGGCCAACAAACGGGCATCCTCGTTCACCGAGTACCCCGGCAATTCGACAGTCACCGGTCGGTCGTTGTCGCGGAGGAGAACCATCGCCTTCGGATTCCCGATCTCGGCGCCTTCATCGGGAGGATCCAGGACAACGAAAAGACCCTCCGCCGGTTCGACGAGCCCGTCGTTCAGGATGGGCACCGTGACGGTATGAGTCGTCTCGCCGGACTCGAAGGTCACGGTTCCGGAGACCTCGACGTAATCCGCCCCTGGGGTGGCAGTAAGCGCTTCGGTGTGGAAGTCGATGTTCACGCGCCCGTTCAAGTCGCCGGATCGCTGCACGACAAGATCCACAGCGCCCACGTCTTCGGCCACGAAGTAGTTCGGACGGGCCCACCCGATGATGGGAACGGCCCCTGCGGTGATCGGGAAGAACGCGGGCACCAGCGCCAGCGCCAGCTGCACGGCTCGACGCGCGCATCGTCTGGCGCCGGTCGGGCGCCATCGCCCTTGGGGCTTCCTGACTTCTGTCGGGGACTGGCGTCCGTCCAGCCAGGCCAGGTCCGAATGGAGGCTCACTGTCTTCATGAGATGCGAAATTCCCTTCAACCTCTATACGATCCGGTCCGGGGATTTCTTTCACACAATCTCGAGCAATCTCGTTCCCCCGCGAGCCCAGGCCCACGGTCAATCCACCTCGCGCAGGCGGAAGAACGCGGGCCTGCTGACTCCGGGACTTGCCTCCGCCTCATTGCTGGCGATCCCCGTCAACCGCGGTCGTAAGGCGAGCTCCAACATGCACCGCAGACACTTCTTCCCAGCGTGCCGGACCAGGAGCGGCTCGCCGCATCGCGAACAACGGATCGATCGAGGGATTTCACGGTCTGCGACACCGCGCCTGCCCGGTTTGTTGGACCTCAGGCGTAAACCTCCAACAAACGGACACGAAGAGAGTCAAACTGAGGATCTTCTTCGGACGCGCCACCACTCAGCCCAATGGTGACTGGTTCCGGACTTTCAGTGGCGTGTTTTCCATCGGTCCTACCTTCGTTTCCTTCGTTTCCTTCTGCGGGCTGTGAATCGATTCGGCTTCCGTGTAATCGGTGTAATCCGTGTCATTCCGAGTTCCACTGAATCGCTGTTCAAGAGCCGGCCACGCCAGCCATCAGCGAGCGGAGTTCCTCATCGACCTCCTCCGCGCTGGAGACCGTGCCAGCGGCAATCTCGGTCGGAGCGCCGCGTGGTAGCGTTTCTTGAGTCGATGCACCTCGGCTCGGACGCTCACTTCGCTTCGGGCCCAAGTTCCGCCGCCGCTTCGGAGTAACTGAGCTGGCCGTCCCCGCCGGGGAGGAACGCTTCCAACAGTTCACGCGACGGGCCTGCCCGCGCTCGGCATAGTCCATCCGGACGTGCTCACGGACGGTGGCGAGCAACCGGCAGGCCAGGCGCGGTCGTCGAGGCCTGGTCGGGGGTCAACGCGGGATCGGCGTCGCGTGAGCACACCGTTTCAGGCTGAAGGTTTTCCAGTGACAGAACCGGTTGTCCGCCGCCGCGTTTGGTGGCGGTCTCACGTTCCCATTCGCTGACCAGAAAGTTCATGAACGCGGTCAGCAGGAAGGCGCGGAACCGTCCGCGGGCGGGGTCGGCCCGGGCCAGCAGCTTCTTGAAAGCAGCGTGCGAAGAACGCCTGCACGGCGTCCTCGGCATCCGCGGGGTTCTTGCCTTGTCGTCGCACGAAGGCGTAGAGCGGGTACCAATAGGTGCGGCAAAGCTCCTCCAGCGCCGCGGTCGCGGCCGGTGAATCCTCGCGGGTTGCCAGCACGAGCCGGCTCCAGTGGGTCGTGACGAAGCGGCCCCCTCTTGGCGAGCAGGGTTCGCTGGCGCAGGCCTCGCTCATCTTGCGTCAATGCTGTTGGTGATTACACGGGCAGCAGTGACGGGGACCCCCGCCTTTGCCAAGGCGCGAAGCAGGTCCGGTCACAGCGAATCCGGTCGCGGACCGAGGCCCACGCCCGTTCTTCCCTTGCTACTTCCCATCATCTGCAAGCGACAGGGTAATGGGTCCAAAGTTCGGATCACGCACCAGCGCAGCAATGGTCTCCAGGTGCGTCCGGTGGGTGGCAATCTTTACGCTTAGACTCTCAGCGAGCCCCGGAAGCCCCGGGCGGCGTAATAGGACTGCGCCCCGTTGTGTCCCACGAAGACGCGGTTGTAGCGGCGATCACAATAGAGCGCTCCCCCGAGCTTCCGCATTTCCGGGGGCGTCCTCACCCAGCTCGAGGTTTTCAGATCGAAGTCACCCAGGCGCTGCAGCGAGAGGTATTCCTCTTCCGTCAACAGCTCGATCCCCATGCCTGCCGCCATGTCGACGGCGCTGTGCTTCGGGCGGTGTTCCTTCCGCGATTCCAGGCCTTCCCGGTCGTAGCAGACGCTGCGTCGACCCGCGGGACTTTCCGCGGAGCAATCAAAGAAGAGGCACTCCCCGGTCTTCGCATCCTGGCCGACCACATCCGGTTCCCCGCCGGTCCGTTCCATTTCTTGGAGCGACCACAGCTTCTCCGGATCGGCCTCCAACCGCGCCAGCACCATGGCCCACCCCAGACCCTGGTGGCGGTTCGGGTTGTCCTGGAAACGTGCTTTCAGGGTTTCGATCAGCGCATCACGCTGCTTCGTGGGAATCTGCTTCCTGGCAGGGGTGCGATTCATGGTGTTCGCTTCTTCGAGACGTGCGGCTGCGGGTTCGTCCGGGAGGTGAGTTTGCGCGAGATCAAACATCCGGCCTTGACAGCCAGAATTCTCTTACTCTCTCGAACTTCCCGATCCGTTTGGTGATCCTGGCGATCTCACGCGGGTATCAGGTAGATGGTCGGCGGCTTCGGCATTTGGAGAAACGACCGGGCGTTGCTGGAGTGGCGAGCTTTCGATCAGCTCACGCCTTCGCGTAAAGCTCCGCCCCTTTCTTCCGGAATTCACGGGCCTTCTCCTCCATGCCTTGTTTCAGCGCCTCGTCCTCGGAGACCTTCTGGGCCGCGGCGAACCTGCGCACGTCCTCGGTGATCTTCATCGAGCAGAAGTGGGGGCCGCACATGGAGCAGAAGTGCGCGGTCTTGGCGCCTTCCTGCGGGAGGGTCGCGTCGTGGAACTCGCGCGCCGTGACCGGGTCAAGGCCCAGGTTGAACTGGTCCTCCCAACGGAATTCGAAGCGCGCCTTGCTCAACGCGTTGTCACGGTATTGCGCGCCGGGATGGCCCTTCGCCAGGTCGGCCGCGTGCGCGGCGATCTTGTAGGTGATCACGCCGTCCTTCACGTCCTTCTTGTTCGGCAGGCCGAGGTGTTCCTTGGGCGTGACATAACAGAGCATCGCGCAGCCGTACCAACCGATCATCGCCGCACCGATCCCGCTGGTGAAATGATCGTAACCGGGCGCGATGTCGGTGGTGAGCGGGCCGAGCGTGTAGAAGGGTGCCTCGCCGCACCATTCGAGTTGTTTGGCCATGTTCTCCTCGATCATGTGCATGGGCACGTGACCGGGGCCCTCGTTCATGACCTGCACGCCCTTGGCCCAGGCGCGCTGGGTGAGTTCGCCCTGCACCTTGAGTTCCGCGAACTGCGCCTCATCGTTGGCATCGGCAAGGGAGCCGGGGCGCAGTCCGTCGCCAATGCTGAACGCCACGTCGTAGGCGGCCATGATGTCGCAGATGTCGTCCCAATGGGTGTAGAGGAAGTTTTCCTGGTGATGGGCGAGACACCATTTGGCCATGACGCTGCCGCCGCGAGAGACGATGCCGGTCATGCGGGAGGCGGTGAGCGGGACGAACCGGAGTAACACACCCGCGTGGATGGTGAAATAGTCCACCCCTGCTCGGCCTGCTCGATGAGGGTGTCGCGGAAGATCTCCCAGGTCAGATCCTCCGGTTTGCCGTTCACCTTCTCGAGCGCCTGGTAGATCGGCACGTACCGATGGGCACGGGCGAGTTGCGGAGAATCCACTCGCGGGTGGCGTGGATGTTCTTGCCGGTGGAGAGGTCCATTACCGTGTCCGCGCCCCACTTGGTGGCCCAGCGCATCTTCTCCACCTCCTCCTCGATGCTCGAGGCGACGGCGCTGTTGCCGATGTTGGCGTTGATCTTCACGAGGAAGTTGCGCCCGATGATCATCGGTTCGGATTCGGGATGATTGATGTTCGAGGGGATGATGGCCCGGCCGGCGGCAATCTCGTCGCGGACGAACTCGGGCGTGATCTGCGCGGGAATTCGCTGGGGAACCGGCGGAAGACGCTCGGAACAAACGAGGATGCAGGATGGAGGATGGAGGATTGCGCGGAGCCGGCGTGCTGTTTCGTCAGGTCGTTGCGAACGATGTCAGCGGAAAGGTCGGCGATTTGAGATTTGAGATTTGAGATTCCCAGGTTCTCGCGGATGGCGACGAACTCCATCTCGGGGGTGATGATGCCGGCACGGGCGTATTGGAGCTGGGTGACGACGTTGCCCGGCTTCGCCCGCAGCGGGCGGCGCGGCTTCAAGGTTGCCGCGCCGAGTTTGAACCCGGTCGGATCCTGGGATTTCGCCTCCGCCAGGTCGCGGTGTTTCTCCGACAGGTAGCCGTCATCGATCGGCTGGACGGGGCGTCCTCGATCTCCTCGACATCCCCGCGTTGCAGGATCCAGTCGCGTCGCAGCGCGGGCAGGCCCTGGTGGACCGTGCCGGCGAAGTCGGGATCGCCCCAGGGACCCGAGCAGTCGTAGACGCGGACGGGCTCGTTTTCCTCCAACGAACCGTCGATCCGGCGGGTGGGGAGAGGGCGATCTCGCGCATGGGCACGCGGACGTCCGGATGAAGCGTGCCCTCGACGTGGATGCGCCGGCTGGCGGGCAGTTGTTCGCTGCTGTGCGGTTCAAAGGACTTGTCGTTGGCGATCATGGCTGTTGTCGGGGCGACGCGCATCCGGTGCCGTCGCACTGCGGTTTCGAACCGGGAAAAGCGGAGGAAGATCTCCCTTCGCCGGCATTACCCGGATCAGGTTCAACGGGTCGGCGGTGCTTGCGCGACCGCCCTCTCAGCCTTGGCTCCGCATCCGTGCGCAGCCGATGGAGGCTCCCCGAGTTGCTGGTGAACCTAATCAGCGGCTCCGACGGCGTCAAGGCACGGGCCATCCACTGTTTTCCACTTGGCGACGGCGGCCATTCGGTCTCAATCTGTTTGCATGAAGATCGTGCTGGCATATTCCGGTGGACTCGACACCTCGGTGATCCTGGCGTGGCTGAAGGAGGCCTATGACGCGGAGATCATCGGCTTTTGCGCGGACATCGGTCAGGAGGAGGAACTCAAGGGGCTCAAGCCGAAGGCCCTGCGCACCGGTGCCTCGAAGATCTACATCGAGGATCTCCGGGAGGAGTTTGCCCGCGATTTCATTTATCCGATGATGCGGGCGGGAGCGATCTACGAGGGCCAGCATTTCCTCGGCACCAGCATCGCGCGTCCGTTGATTGCCAAGGCCATGGTGGACATCGCCCACCGGGAGAAGGCGGAGGCCATTGCCCACGGCGCCACCGGCAAGGGCAACGACCAGGTGCGCTTCGAGTTGACGGCGGCGGCACTGGACCCGCACCTCCAGGTGATCGCCCCTGGCGGGACGCCTCGTTCCGCAGCCTGTTCCCGGGCCGGGCGGAGATGATCGCCTACTGCGAGGAACGGAGGATCCCGGTCCAGGCCAGCGCGAAGAAGCCCTACTCGATGGATCGCAACCTCCTCCACATCTCCTTCGAGGCCGGCATCCTCGAAGATCCTTGGATGGATGCGTTCGCACCGAAGAACAAGGACATGTTCAAACTCTCGGCCGCGCCCGAGGAGGCCCCCGACAAGGCCGAATACGTGACGCTGGATTTCGTGAAAGGCGATTGCGTGGCCGTGAACGGCAAGGCCCTGTCGCCGCTCGCCGTGATGCAGAAGCTGAACAGGCTCGGGGGCAAACACGGCATCGGCCGGGTCGACATGGTGGAGAACCGCTTTGTCGGCATGAAGAGCCGCGGTGTGTCTATGAGACCCCGGAGGGGCCATCCTTTACTTCGCGCACCGGCAAATGGAGTCGCTCACGATGGACCGGGAGGTCATGCACCTGCGCGACTCGCTGATTCCGCGTTACGCCGCGCTCGTCTACAACGGCTTCTGGTTCGCGCCCGAACGCCTGGCGTTGCAGGCGCTGGTCGAGGACAGCCAGCAGAATGTGACCGGCACGGTCCGGGTGAAGCTCTACAAGGGCAACCTCATGGTCGCCGGACGCAAGTCGCCGGTGAGCCTCTACAACCCCCACATCGCGACGATGGAGGCCGATCCCACCCAGGCCTACAATCAGGACGATGCCACCGGGTTCATCCGCCTCAATGCCCTGCGGTTGAAGGTGGGCCGGGCGGTGGACCGGACGACCGCGCAACCGGCGGCGCGAAAGAAGACACGCGCGAAGCACTCCCGAAAGCGCGGCCCGCGGAAGTAGCGGCATCGGCCAGCCCCGCCAGGAGCGTGATGAACCTCCTCCCGTCGGCTGTCACGACGGCTCCCGCGGGTGCCAGGGAACGAAACAGGCTGACCACCGGCGCGCTCCTCGCCGTCGTGATCGCCACAGGCCTGTTCTCCCGGTCCGCCCTCGCCGAACGCCTCCCCGCCTTCATCGTCACTTACGCCGGCGACACCCTGTGGGCAGTCGCCTTGTTCCTGTTTATCGGCTTCGTCCGCCCCGGCATCCCGACGGGCACAGCGGCCTGCGTGACAGTCGCAATCGCGTTCGCCGTGGAGTTCAGCCAGCTCTACCAGGCGGATTGGATCCGCACCATCCGGCACAACCGCATCGGTGCCCTCCTCCTGGGCAATGGCTTTCTCGGGTCGGATCTCGTATGCTACACCGTGGGCTGCCTGCTGGGCGTGATGGTGGATGCGGGGCGGGGATCCTGCCTCTGGTTGAAGCAGCGCAGGAAGGATGCAACGGCCTGATTCCAAGCGCGGTCTTTTCTCGCCGAGCCGGGAGGCGATTGGGCTGTGGCTCGTCCTCCTGGCTCCTGTCGGGCTCTTTGGGTTCGTCCTCGCCTGCTGCCGTTACTGGCGGCATCCCGGGGAAATCAGGTCGATATTCCGTTTCCCCAAGCGCCAACAATGAATCGAACCGCCCTCCTTGCCCTCTGCCCGACTGCCCTGCTCGCCACCGCCGCTGGCCCTCCCGCGTTCGTGACCTCCGACCCAAACGGCGGCTGGTCCCGGGCCGGCTACTACGTTCACAACAACCTGTGGAACGCCGCCAAATACAGTCCCTGCACCTCGACCCTCTCGGCCTGGTCCCACGACAACTGGCAGGTCGTCACGCGGATGAACAACCATGCGGCGACGGTGCCGTGAAGACTTATCCAAACGTGCATCGGGACTACCCTGGTGTGCCGCTGGATGCGTTTGAGTCCATTACCAGCCGCTTCGCCGAAACCAGTCCACAGGTCGGCATCTACAACGTGGCCTACGACATCTGGATCAACGGCATCGCCCGACCGGGCTGCACGGAGATCATGATCTGGACGGACAACTTCCACCAGGTGCCCGGCGGTCGGTACGTGCAGGACGTCACATTTGGTGAGCACACATACAAGGTCTACCGGAACCCCGCAGTGGTTACCTCGCCTTCGTGACGACCACGAACTTCACGTCAGGAACCCTGAACCTCCTCGAGATCATGCGTTGGACGATTGCCCAGGGCTGGCTCCCCAAGAAGTCCACCTTGAACCAGGTCTGCTTCGGCGTGGAGATGGTGTCGACGGACGACACCGAGGCGACGTTTCGGGTGACCGACTTTGCGATTGAGACCCGGCAGAAACCGAAGGTCGAACCTGCCGCTCCCTCAGGCGACGGGATGAATGCAGCCCGAACCCGGGAGGGCCGGTGGGCGTTCAGAGTGGTCGCCGCGTCACCGGCTGAGGAGGCCGAAGTTGATGCCGTGGTGCGGTTGGTCGAGGACCTGAAAAGCGGTGGCCACAATATCGAGCGGGTCACGAGAATCCGGTTTGCCTCCCCCACCCAGGCGACCGTGGACTTCCTTTGGTCCGGCGGGATGCATGGCGGCGAGCTTGAGCTGGCGAAGAAGGACGGGGCATGGGTGTTGGTACGCGAGCAACATTTTCTGTAGACGTGCTGCGGTGCAAGGCCATCGACCTTCGGGCTTGCTTCGGGCTTCGGGCGTCGGATTTCCCGCTGGCGGGTTCAGCAGAAGCTTTGAACTCCCCCTCTCAGGCAGGCTGCAACGGGGCTTCCCTGTCGGCGGCGGGTTCGGTAGGGTCTCCCGCAAATGCACCTTGATCGAGACACCAGCAGAGCCCGGTGGCGGATCGCGTCATCGCCTTTCGCGGTGTTCAACCTGTCTTCCGCGGTCCGACTGCTCGCAGAATCCCCCATGAAAACGTGTTTCCTTCGCCTTCCTCATGTCGCCGCTACCGGCCTCGTCCTGAGCGCCTGGCTTCTGACGGCGCACGCCGTTGCCGCCGGGTATCTGTCCCCCGCCGCCCTCGCCGTGGCCCCGGATGGCAGCCGGCTCTACGTGACAGCCGCGACCGCCAACGCCATTCTGCAGGTCGATGCCGGCACCGGCGAGGTGCAACGGCGGATCAATCTTCCCGCGCCTCCCACCGGCCTGGCCCTGAATCGTGCCGGCGATCAGCTCTTCGTCACCTGCGCCAGACCCCAGGGGATTCTCTGCATGGTGGACACGACGAGCGGGGAGGTGGCCCGACGCACCCCGCTGGCCCACACGCCGGTGGCTCCGGTGCTCAGCCCGGACGGTTTGCACCTCTATGTCTGCAGCCGCTTCAGGAGCCGGGTCATGGTCGTTGAAACCGCCACCGGAAAGGTGGTGTCCAGAATCCCGGTGGAGCGCGAGCCGATCTCGGCAGCGGTCACGCCCGACGGCAAACACCTTCTCGTGGCGCATCACCTGCCTTCGGGGGCCGCCTCGGCGAACCGCGTCGCCGCCAACGTGAGCGTCATCGACCTCGCCGAAGGTCGCGTCGTGAAGTCGCTTATGCTTCCCAACGGCAGCACCACGTTGCGGGACATCCGCGTTTCGCCGGACGGCAGGCTCGCGGCGGTGGTGCACACGCTGGCGCGCTACCAGCTTCCCACCACCCAGCTCGAGCGCGGCTGGATGAACACCAGCGCGGTGACGCTGATCGATGTCCCCACCTTGGAAGTGATCAACAGCGTGCTGCTCGACTCCGTGGACTACGGCGCCGCCAATCCCTGGGGGGTGGCCTGGACCGCGGATTCCTCCCGGCTTCTGGTGACGCACGCCGGCACCCGCGAGCTGAGCCTGATCGACATCCCGGGTCTGCTCGAGAAGCTCGCCCGCCTGCCGAAGGAGCGCCCCACCGACCGGACGCCCACCTACATCTCCGCCTCCGCGAGCGTGGCGGACGTGCCCAACGACCTGGCTTTTCTCGTGAACCTCCGTGAACGGATCAAGCTGCCCGGCATCGGCCCGCGGGCCGTGGCAATGGTGGCGAACCGGGCCTTCATCGCGGAGCATTTCAGCGACACGCTGGACGTGCTCGACCTCGACCAGCAACCGCTTCGGCCGAAGACGCTGGCGTTGGGCCCCGCTCCCGAACTCACCGCGGAACGTTGGGGCGAGCAGCTTTTCAACGACGCCACCATCTGTTTCCAGCAATGGCAGAGCTGTGCGAGCTGTCATTCGGAGGATGCGCGCATCGACGGATTGAACTGGGACCTGATGAACGACGACCTGGGGAATCCCAAGAACTCCAAGAGCCTGCTCCTGGCGCTCGCCACCCCGCCGGCCATGAGCCTCGGCGTGCGCGACAGCGGTGAAGCGGCCGTGCGCGCCGGCATTCGCCACATCCTTTTGCCGTGCGTCCTGAAGCCGAGGCCGAAGCCCTGGACGCCTATCTCAAGAGTCTGCAACCCGTGCCCAGCCCTCATCTGGTCCGGGGCAGTTATCCGCCGCGGCCGCGCGCGCCGTGAAGTGTTCAACGACGAACTGGTCGGCTGCGCCTTCTGTCACCCCGCCGAAAGCCACTTCACCGACATGAAATCACACGACGTCGGCACGCAGGGCCTGCTGGATCGGGAGCAGAAGGAGTTCGACACACCCACGCTGGTGGAGGTGTGGCGGACCGGTCCCTACCTGCACGACGGCTCGGCGGCTGCGCTGCGGGATGTCCTGGTGGGCCGGAACCTGGAGGACCAGCACGGCCAGGTTTCCGACCTGTCGCCTTCCGAACTGGAGGACTTGCTGGCCTACGTAAGCTCGCTCTAAGCGGGAACGCACCAGGAGCCCGGCCGAAGCAGCGTCTGAACGGAACGGCGCAGCGTTCGGATTCCAGGCCTGGCGCGGTGTGGCCTCCGGGTCGCCTGAAGGGGTGACTCCAGCCAGACGCGTTCAGGTCTGCACTATGCCGAGGCGCGACGGAGCCGATCGTGGATGGCCGCCCACGCGGGGTCCTCGGGCGGGGCTTCGACGATGATGCAAACCCCGCCGGCCTCGTCGCACGCGTGCAGTTCGGCATACAAGGCCCGTGCGTAGGCCACCGGGTCGGCCGGAACCACTCCGACCCGTCGCAGGCCCGCCTCGCGTGGGGGCAGATGCTCATGAGCGAGCACGCAAACTTGGGATGCCGCCAACCCGCGTGCCCGAAGCCGCGCCAGGAGTTCCTCCGCACCCTCCCAGGCCCAGACTTCCAGGGGTATCCGGGGCGCGTAATGCCGGGGCATCTGGCCCGGGCTTCGCAGGACACCTCCGGCGTCGACCGGCTGAACCACGGCGCCGGCAATCGCTGACACGGCCTCAATCTCCGCCGGCCGGATCATGCCTGGCCGCAACACGCGCGGCACGGGTCCCGTCACATCCACCACTGTCGATTCGATGCCGACATTGCAGGGTCCGCCGTCCAGGATCAGCGGGATCCGCCCACCCAGGCTCCGCAGCACATGTTCGCAGGTCGTGGGGAAACCTGGGTGGAACGATTCGCGCTCGGGGCCGCCAGCGGGAACCCACACGCCCGAATCACCCCCTGGATCACGGGATGCGCCGGCCACCGCACCGCCACGGTGTCCCCGCCCGCCGTCACCACACCCGGCAGGTCGCCGGAGCGCGGCAGCACCAGGGTCAAGGGCCCGGGCCAAAACGCGGCGGCCAGATGTCCCGCGACCACCGGCCATTCGGACGCACAGCGACGCGCCATTTCCAACGAGGCCACGTGCACAATGACCGGATTCGTCGCCGGCCGTTCCTTGACCTGGAAGACGCGGGCCACCGCGGCGGCGTCCAGCGCGTTGGCCGCCAAGCCGCACACTGGTTTCGGTCGGCAATGCCACCACCTCCCCGCCCGAAGCAGGTCGGCGGCCACGCGCACGGATTCCTCGCGCAGGGCTTGCGTGTGGGTGGAAAGCACCCGGGTTGTGAGCACATCGCTCATCGCCGCGAAAGACGAGGTGAAACCGTCGGAGTCAGGCCGAGTAGTCGAGGTAGACGGTCTTGATCCTCGAATAGAAATCGACCGCACCGGCGCCCTGTTCCTTGAAGGAGTCGGTGCTGGACTGTTTGACCCCGCCGAACGGTGCCTGCAACGCCAGGCCGGTACTGATCTGGTTGATCTTCACCACCCCTGCCTGGATGCGATCGGCGTAGGTCATCGCCCGCTTCACATCGCGTGTGACCACCGACGCCGACAGCCCGGCCTCGACGTTGTTCGCCACGGCGATTGCGTCCTCGAGGCCGTCGACCGCAATGACGGCGATCACCGGGCCGAAGACCTCTTCCTGGGCGAGGCGCGAGTCCGGCTTCACGCTAGTGAAGACAGTTGGCTCGATGAACCAGCCGTCCGCCAGTTCGCCTTCCTCCAACCGCCTGCCGCCACAGGCCAGCGCGGCGCCTTCCTGCCGGGCGATGGCGATGTATTCGAGGTCGGTTTGGAGCTGGGCCTCGTTGATTCGCCGGCCCCATGGTGACGCCGTCGTTCAGGCCGTTGCCGACCTTGATGGCCGCCGCCTGCGCGACCAGTTTCTCGACAAAGGGCTCGATTACCTTGCGATCCACAATGGCCCGGCTCGTGGCGGTGCAGGCCTGGCCGGTCAATCCAAAGCCCGCCCGGGCGCAGAGGGTGGCGGCGAGGTCGAGGTCGGCATCGTCCAGGACGAGGGTCGGGTTCTTGCCGCCCATTTCCATCTGGGCCCGGACCATGCGCGGGGCAAGTTGTTCGTAGATCCCCTGGCCCACGGCATGCGAGCCGGTGAAGGACAGTGCCGACACCACCGGGTTCGTTGCCAGTTCCAGTCCCACCGTGGCGCCCGAGCCCACGACCACATTCAGGACGCCCTTGGGCAGGCCCGCCTCGGCGAGCGCGCGCGCGATCTCGAACGTGAGCGCCGGCGTGGCGGAGGCGGGTTTGAGGACGACGCTGTTGCCGGCGACGAGGGCGGGCGCGAGCTTCCAGGCCGGGATGGCGATGGGGAAGTTCCACGGTGTGATCAACGCCACGACCCCGAGCGGTTGCCGCACGGTGTAGAGCAGGTTGTTCGGCAGGTCGTGCGGGATCGTCTGGCCGCCGAGGGTGTAGCTCAACCCGCCAAAGAACCGGAAGATGTCAATGGCCCGCTGCACTTCACCGGTGCTTTCGGCCAGCGTCTTGCCCTCCTCCCGCGTCAGCAACCGCGCGAGCTCCCCTTGCGGGTTTCCAGGATTTGTGAGGCCTTGCTCAGCACGCGACCGCGCGCCACGGACGTCGTCGCCGCCCACCGGGAAACGCCCGCGCAGCCGCGTCGAGGGCGGCCTTTGCGTCGTCGGCATCGCCGGCCGGGTATTGCGCCACCACTTCGGTGTTGTTCGCGGGGTTCAGGGTTTGGAAGGTCCTTCCGGACGCGGCGTCAGCCCACTGGCCGTCAATGAAGTTCTGGTAAGTCTGCATGGTCGTCTTCGTCAGTCTCTGCCGCCGAAGCTTAGCAGCACCGCCCAGAGCGCAAATCGAAAAAGCCGACACCACACGCGTCGTCGCCCCGCCCCCAATCCCAATCGTAATCGTAATCGTAACCGTCCTCCCAAACCCGCGTCCGCCGCGGTCGCGCGCATCCCGGGCCTCACTGAGGGGGCCTCTCGCACAAACGGCTTTCCCGAACGACGGCTCCGTCGTAAGCAGAAGCCGTGTCGGACAGCGGAACCAAGCCTCGAGGGGGCGTGATTCGTGGGTTTCGGGATTCCCGCTCCCGCTGGGGTCGGGTCGGGCTTGCGCTCTGCCTGCTGATTCCCGGCCGGGTGGCGGGGGGCCTGGCTGAAGACGCTCCGGCAATCGCAACCGCAAGTCTGCCGGCTGAGCAATGGGCGCGCAGCGAAGTCGAGCGCGGTGAGTTGTTGATCGGCGAACTGCGCTGCACGGCGTGTCATGTCGCCCCGGAACCGATTGCGGGACAATTGGACTGCATGCGGATCCGCCGGACCTGGTGACGCGCCTGGCCCGGAGACCACCGGGTTTTCTCGCCCGCTACCTCGACTCGCCGCGAAGCCTGCATCCGGATGGCACGATGCCCGATCTGTTGGTCTCGATGCCGGAGCCGGAAAAGGCGCGGGTGATCCGCGAGCTGACCGCCTTCCTCGCCTCCCGGGTGGCGGTCGTGACCGAACTGCCGAAGCCGGTTCACCCCATTCGCTACCAGCAGGGGCGTGTGCTGTTTCACCGGGTCGGTTGCGTGGCGTGTCACCCGCCGTTCGAGCCGGCGGATGCGGTATTCGAGTTGCCGGGCGGCGAAGCGGGAGAGGCGGAGGACGAGGCATTGGCGCGGCCCCTTGGGTCGCGCGTGCTGGTCGAACTGGTGGAACTGCGCGCCCAGTGGACGACCGCCTCGTTGACGGACTTCCTGCTCGATCCGCGCGGTAGCGAAGCGCGTCGCCGCATGCCCCCGATGAACCTGACCGTTGAGGAGGCCGGGGCGATTGCCGGGTATCTGCTGGGGAGGGAGCGACGTGAGCCGTCGGAGTCAGGGGATGGAAGCGATGCCGCGATGCGAATGTCCCCGGAGGGAGGTCCGGAGACGGAACAGGCGGCCGCGGGCCGGTCGCGGTTTGAGGAACTCGGCTGCGCGGCTTGTCATCAGTTGGAAGTGGAGGGGCGGGCGCTGACGTCCGGACTCGTTGCGCCTCCGCTGGCGGACCTTGTTGCAGGGACCGGGCCGGGATCCTGCCTGTCGGCGTTGCCGCCTGCCTTCGAAGATGCGGATGCGCCGGCCGGGTTGCCCGTGCCGCGTTATTCGTTGGACCCGGGTCAGGCCCACGCCATCCGCGCGGCGCTTCGGGCGTTGGCGGACGGGCTTCCTGAAGTCACGGTTGCCGATCGCGTCCATCTCACGTTGGCGCGGTTCAATTGTCTGGCGTGCCACGAACGAGGGCGGCCAGGGAGGTCCCGACGGGAAACAGGCGGCGCATTTCCGCTCGCTCGCTTGCCCGTTGACCTCGGTTGGGAGGATGGTTGCCGCCACACCTGAACGGGGTGGGCGCGAAGCTTCGGCGGGAATGGCTTTCGCAGGTGCTTGGCGAGGGCACCCGCGTTCGTCCCTACCTCGCCACACACATGCCCACGTTGGATCGGACCGTGGTCCCGGCCCTGGCCGGTGATCTGCGGACAGCCGACCGGCGGGAAGATTGGGAATCGGAAGTTCCTCCCCGGGAGGCAGCCGCCGCGAAAGGCCGGGATTTGTTGGGCGGCGACGGGCTCGCGTGTGTGACCTGCCATCGGTTCGAGGGCAACCCGGGACTCTTGATGAGCGTCCTCGACCTGGCATGGTCGCGCACCCGTCTGGAATGGCCCTGGTTCCGTCGGTACCTGGTGGATCCCGCCGCGTTCCGCCCGGGCACGCGCATGCCAAGCTTCTGGCCGGAAGGCCACTCCGCCATGCCCGACATTCTGGAAGGCGACACTGCCCGCCAGATCGCCGCAATCTGGGCCGCCCTGCAGGAGGCGCGTGTCCCAGGCGCCGAGCCCGCCCCCTATTGATCCCGCGGAGGTCAAAGGCGCCCGCTCCACCTCATTCATCGCCTCATCCCGGCTCGCCTTGCCCAAAGCCGTCGAGCCGACGACATCGGTGAACCCGGATCGCCGGCATGATCTGCCCGCCACCGACCCGGTCCTGGAGGTGCTTCGTTCAGCCAGGTCATTTCCTCCTTGCCTGGCAGGACCCGAAACCTCACGCCGCTCCGTACAGTCCCCTTCTCAGACGGGCTCTTGGGCTCCGTGCGATCACGAAGCGCCGACCCATCGGGTGCGCAGGCGCGCGGCCTTTCCCAGCACCGACTGGCGCCGATCGCACGTCAGGAACAGATCCGCCCCCAAGCTCCGGGCGCAGGCCACGTGCAGCACGTCAATCGCGCGGGCCCCCAGTCGTTCCGTATGGGCTTTCGACAACGCCCGGGCCTCATCCATCGCCCGGTCCAAGTCGAGCGCCGCCTCGGCCAGCGCCCCCCGCTCGATCAAACGATGCAACCGCGAGAACGCGGCGTCGCGCTCGCGACGGAGAGCGGAGCGCTCCCCTCCCGGCCGAATCCTTTGTTCATGGAACAACCGTTGACGGAGAGCGTTCTCCACCTCCAGCCCGTGCAGGTGCAGATACGGCAGAGCCGGACGAGCCAACCGCCGCATGCTCGGCCACCGCCTCCTCCGTTCCCGGTTCCTTTGCCACCAGGCGCAGAATGAAGCTGCTGTCGGCATAGGCTTTCACCGACGCGATTCCTCCAGCAGGCTTGCTGCGCTGATGCCCCCGGCGGTCGTCCCCAGGGTTTCCTGAAGCACCTCATCAATGGCCTGCTCCCGGCCCGGCTGGACCTCCGGCGGGTCCGCGGCGCGCACCGTCCAAAGGGTCGGCCGTTGTCGGTGACGCGAACGGTCTCCCCCGCCCGCGTCCAGCGCTTCACGTGCGTCGGCTGCCGCACCAATTGCCGCAGTGGAATGGTCTTCATGCGTCAGACGATATTGTCTGACGAAAGGGGTTGTCAAACGTGTTCCCGGACCGATTGAAGCCGGCGCTCCAATCCCGGTGGGGCCTACTGTAGTTCCGGCCACACCACCTCGCCCCGGGCCTGGGCCAGGATGTCCTCGTAGGCCCCGTAGAACTCGGAATTGCAGTCGAGCCAGAGGGTGATGCGATGACGTTCCCCGGCCGTGAGCGTGACGTCGTAGTGTTCGGGGCCGAGGTAGTTCAGCAACCTGGAAGCCCGGGCTCCAAAGGCGCCTGCGAGGGTCCGGCTGCCGCCATGCACGCCGGTGTTGATCGAGCCGTTGGTGACGTGAAAGTAGAAGCCGTAGGGGCCGGCCAGGTTCTGATACGAGCGGGTCCAACCATGCGGTCCCTCAGTACCGCGGACAGGTCCAGCGCCCGCTCGCGCTCGTGGCAATCGACACATTTGCGGTCCAGCACCGGTTGCACCAAACGGACGTAATTGAACGGGTTCGCACCGTCCAGTTCGGGCTCGATCCGCGAGGGTGCCCTGGCCAGGGCCAGCGGTTTGCGGGTCATGGCGCCGGCAGTGCGGTTGCGCGGTTCGTGACAGCCGAGACAGGTCATCGGTCGACCGGACTGCGCGTAGGTGGCCGAACGCATGGATTGCACGGCGAGGCCGTCGGCGTCGAGGGCCTGGAAGTAGACGGGGATCTCTGCGGGCATCACGAAATGCGCGCTGCCGTCGGGTTCGACCGGTGCGGTGCCCAGCACGGCCCGGGCGTTGGTCTGCTCGGCCACGCCGATGCGCGGTTCGTTCGGCGGCGGCGTGCTTTTGGGCAGCACCTGGATGATGCGCAGCGCTGTGATCCGCGTCCCCTCGGGCCAGGTGAAATCGCTGTCATAGACGTTCATCACGGCAACCGTCGCGGTGGCCGCCCGCTGCGCATCGGGGTCGGATGATGCCAGTGTGAGGTCCGGAATCACGGGCGGCTGCGGCCTCGCCTGCAAAGGGATCGGGCTGAGGCAGGAGATGCCGGGATCGCGATAGACCAGTTCCTGGTTCCCGAAGCGGTCGAGCCAGTAGATTCCACGGTTCTTCGCGTCCGCGCCGTACACGCAGAGGAAGTCATCCCCGCTCAACGGCCAGGGCGTGCCGTAGACCATGCATTCCGCGATCGGTTTGATCTGCTTCTCCGCCTCGGGAAACGGCACGTCCGGTGTCAGTCGGGTCAGCGGCGACATCGCCCCGTCGTCCGGCACCTCGGGATCGATCAACACCAGCGAACCGAAGGCGTGCCCGTGATGGGCCGCCGCCACGGCCACGAGTTGGCGCGAACCGGGGATGGCGCGGATGTCCATTTCCATCCAGGGCCGGCTCTCGCGTCGCACCGGGTAGTTGCCCTGAATGGCCCGGGGATCGCTGCCGTCGGGCAGGCATTCCCACGGGTGATGGGCGATGTTCGTGTCGCGATCCACGTAATCCCATCGCGTGTAGAGGATGCGCCCGTCGTGGGCGATGCTCGGTTGCCATTCATGGGTCTCGTGGAAGCTCAGGCAACGAACGTCGCTGCCATCGGCCGCCATGCTGAACATCGTGTAGGTCGGGCAATGCCGGCCACAGCGGAGGTAACCGCCCCGCCGGGTGCTGACGAACACCACGCGACCGTTGGGCAGGAAACACGGATCGAAATCGTCGAACGGACCGTCGGTCAGCTGCGTCAGACCCGAGCCGTCCGCGTTGACCTTGAAGAGGTGATAACAGGCGGTGGGCGACCATTCGAGATCGCTGCCGTGCGCCTCGGTCCAGGCGAACAGGATCGTCCGGCCGTCGAACGAAACCTCCGGCGACAGGACCCCCCCGCCTACGAGTGTTCGCCCTTGGAGGCGACCGTTCTGCACCACCGCGTCCTGCAGCAGATCGACCAGGCGAGGTTCCGGCCCGAACGGATCCTCCAGCACGAGCAGGCTTCCCCGGGCCGGGCGTTGAACCCGTAGAACTGGTCCACCATGTGAAACACGCCCCCGGCGTCGTGGCGGGTGATGAAGAGGAGGCGCTGGATCTGGCGCAGCCGCGGGTTGGCAAAGGCGATCTCTCGAACGAGGCCGTGGGCGCCGGACCACTGCGGGTATTCGGTGGCTTCCGTTTCACCGCCCATGGATTCGCGGAGGGTGAAGGACCGTTCCAAGCCCTTCAGGCGACCGGCCAACCGCGCCAACTCCGTCGATTCCTCCCCGGTCTGCAATCGTTCCAGCAGCGCGCGCCCGCGCTCGAGGGTTGCCCGGGCATGTTGCATCGAGTGTCCGCCGTCGCCGGCGAGCCAGTCGGCGATCACCTCCGGGGAAACCGGGGCGGCCGGTGTTGCCGCCGACAGGGACATGGCGGCAAGGCAAGGCAGCGCTGTCGCGAGCGTGAGCGTGGTTCCCAAAGGCGTGGCTCTCATGATCTCGTGGCCGGGTGGGCCGGGGCTGTTCCCGGCCACCCTACTCCAGTCGCGCTTCCGGTCCACCCCAAATGACCGGACCGGGCAAGGCCCAATGCCCCGGAAGTGTCCCTGCCGGGAAGGGACCCGCGGGCCTCCGATTCAGTCCGGCGTCAGGAACACGACACAGACCGGTGAGGGCACCGCCAGTTCCCCGCCCCCCGCCCGCAGGGCGCCGGTTGTCGGATCGACGTGAAAGATGACCAGATGGTCGGTGTCCCGGTTCGCGGCCCAGAGCCAGCGCCCCGATGGATCGATGCAGAAATTGCGCGGGTGCCGCCCACCGGTGGGGGTCTGGCCCAGGGAGGTCAAGTGGCCGTCGGGTTGGATTGCAAACGACGCGATGCTGTCGTGACCCCGGTTCGAGCCATAGACGAAGCGCCCGTTCGGATGCACCTGCACCTCGGCCGTCGTGCTCGGTCGCGCGAACCCCTCGGGCAACGTGGATTGGGAGTCGACCGGCGTGAGCACCCCCCGTTCCGTGTCCCAGTCGAAGCCGGCCATCGTGGAGAGCATTTCGTTGAGGACGAACACGCGCCTGCCGTCCGGACTGAAGGCAAGGTGGCGCGGGCCCGACCCGGGGGGCAGCGCGACAAACGGCGGGTCGTTCGGCGTCAGTCGACCCTGTTCCACATCCAACCGGTAGACCAACACCTGGTCCGTCCCCAGGTCGGTCACCAGCACGAAACGGTTGTCCGGCGAGAAGTTCACGGAATGCGCGTGCGGTGACTGCTGTCGCTGCGGGTTCACACTGGAGCCCCGGTGCTGGATGAAGCAGCTTGCCTCCCCCAGGCTCCCGTCCTCGTGGATCGGGACCGCCACGACACTGCCGCCCCCGTAGTTTGCCGCGAGCAGCACGTGACCGGTGTGATCCACCGCCAGATGACACGGCCCGGGCCCTTCGCTGGACGCCTGGTTGATCAGGGTGAGACCGCCGGTGGTGCGCTCGATGCGGAACGCGCTCAGCACCCCGGCGGGTTTGCCGCGGAACTCGCTCGTTTCCCCCACCGCATAGAGGAACCGGCCATTGGGATGGATCGCGAGAAACGACGGCGACGCCATTTCCGCCACACACCCGAGGGGTTCGGTCGCTCCGGAGGCCGGGTCAAAGCGGAAGCCGTAGATGCCCCGGCTGCCCGTGCCGGTGTAGGTGCCCACGTAGGCGATGGATTGGCCGTTGCCGGTGTGGTCGGCCAGTTTGGGGCGTTTGCGGCGACCCGCGGTCTCGCCTGGCACGAAGAGGTCCGCGCTGGTGAGTCCGCATTCGCGGATGGCCTCAAGCCCGTATTCGAGGTGGCCCAGGTCATCCTTGCCGCCGTTGTTGGTGCCGAAGGTGAACTTTACCCCGGCGGCCCTGGCCCGCTTGATGAAGGCCAGGCTCGGCAGGCGGTAACGGGCATTGATCTCGATGGCCACCTGGTTGCGCACGGCCGCGGCAATCACCCGGTCCATCCGTTCCGCGGTCCACAGCTCGTCGTAGCGGTCCGCAATCACCGCGGGCAGGAAGGTGGGATTCACATACACGTCGATGGGTTCCTCCGTCATGATGGTTTCGATCTGGTGGACGATGAGATCCACGAAGGCGCCGGGATCGTCCACGTGCACCTCGTCGGGCATCCACAACCGGGTTCGTTGCCCGCGCTGATCGGTGAAGGTCATGGCGTCGGTGAAGACGTAATCGAACCGGTCCAGCGCGCTCTGCGAGAACATCCGGGTCCATTCGCGTCCCTCCGCCTGCATCGCCATGAACACCGGCTTGCCCACCAGGGTATCGGCGAAGGCGTGGACCTGCGTATCGTTGGTGGTCGGGAAGCCGAGCCCGCAGTTGATCGCCACGCCGTACCCAATCCCCGTGGCCCGCGATTGCGCCAGCACGTCGTCAAGCGTCAGACCGCCCTTCAGATGGGCGTGCAGGTCGATCAACGGGAAGTTGCCGGAGTGCAGGCTCATGAGTTGCGCGTAATCGTCCGCGGGCACGGGCAGTTGTCCGGGAATCGCCGGCAGGTCGTCCGGCAACGGGCGAACCCGGAGATTCCGGTAGAATGCCCGGCTTTCCGGGTCGTGGCATTGCAGGGCGAAGGTTCCCCGACCCAGTCGCCGGCCCTGACGCTCCGGTTCCCGCACCGGATTGGCCGGCTCCGTGTAGTCCACCACGAGCTGATCGTTAAGGTGCACCGTGATCTGCCTGCCACGAACGGCGATGCGCACCTTGAACCATTCGTTGTCCCGGACGGGGCTCTTGTAGAGGTTGCGCACGGCGTAGAGGGCTGCCGGTCTTCTTGAACTCATGATAACCGTCGTGGGTGGGCTGGGAGTTGTTGACCTGCACCTCGTAGCCCCGTCCCGGCCAGCCCGAGTCCTGCCACGCGGTATGGAAGAAGATCCCGGAGTTCGCGCCCGGCCGCGTCATCACCTCCGCCTCGAATTCGAAGTTCTTGAACGCCGCCTGCCCATCCCGGCCCGTGTAGAACAAATGCGCCCGAGGACCGTTGCAGGCAATGGCGCCATCGACGACCTGGAACGAATCCGCGCATTCTCCGCCGCGCGCCAGCCGTCGAGCGACCGCCCGTCGAACAGGGGAATCCAGCTGGTCCCCGCAGCCTGAGTGGAGGCGCAGAGAATCACGGACGTCAACCACCGCGGCAACAGCCGGCCAGATCGGGGAACGTGTACGTAATGCGAACATGGTAATTCTTGCTGGCGGAAGCGTAGATTTGGGCCACCTGCTTGAACAGGAGGAAAGGAGGGCAAAGGCGGGCTGCTTCCGAAAACTGGTATGGCCCCCCTCGCCGAGCGCACCGAAAAAGAAAAGGAAGGGCCGATTGGTCGGCCCTTCCGAGTAGCAGAACCGAACCCTTGAGATTCTAAGCCTTGCGGCGGGCGATGACGCCAAAGCCGATCATTGCCAAACCGAGCAGGGCGGCTGTCGAACCACCATCTGGGACGTCGCCTGTCCCACCACCATGCCCGCCGGGATTGAGAAGTGTCCAGCCCGTCATCTGATACTGGTAGGACTCGAACAACGGGCCAATCAGCACGGTATTGCCGTGTTTGTCGATGATGGTGTGCGTGTCGTCTGGTTCGGCGTACCTCGGCAACAGAAGGGTATCACCTATCTGAAATTCCGAAATATTCCAGATTGCGGCGCCACCATTTGGCCCGTCGTAAGCAGCCACCCAAGTACGTGAACCCGCTCCATAGCGTCAACTCAACGTCCAGACCATCGGCACTGAAGTGAAGGTCGGCGGCAGAGGCAAAGACCGCGCCCGCCTCCGTTGCCAGCGGCATGCCTACCGTGCTGATGCCGCTTCGATAGTAACTGTCATCTCCAGCAGTTCCGACAATAGTCACCGAGCCCACTCCGAAAGGCAGCATGGTATTGACCATCGTCACATCTCTACTCACCTGACCTCCTGCTTGGATCGCATTGATCACGTCGCCGAGCAAATCGCGGCTGCCCAGCACTACGTCAAGCGAATAGCTGTTTGCGTACGCAATCCCACTACTCGCGATCCCCACCACACACGCTGATATCATCAAGGGTCTTTTCATAGACCTCCTCATGTTGAATCATCTTTCGCTGACATCTTGTCTTCTCAAATCCACTTTAACCATCCTGGCTTGCCCTTTCTCGGGCACAGTCGAGGGACCATGAAGCGCCAAGCATGCCAGCCCCCCTATCGCCGCCGAGGCCAGGCATAGATGCCCTGGTGCAAGTGGTGTGGTGCAAGCCACTTGCCATCATGACGATTGTGTGAATTAGCATTTCGAATCCGAGCTCGATCCGTCGAGGAATGTAGCAGTGGTTTACACCGAACCAATCCGGAGACCTGGGGGCTGACGCGAAATAGTTTATAAGCGATTATAGAACAAATACATACAATCTCGATATCGATTGTAAGATCTTCCTGAAAACCCCGTTTCGGCTCTTCCTAATGGGCAACTACTTGGCATCCAGCTGGTTTAATTTAAACGGGCGGACCACCCTGTAGCTCGGGGGGTGACACTGAGCTTCTCGGGCATGGGCCGAACCGGTTGCTGGGGATGGATCGGTTTGAGGTGGCCCCAACCTTCGGACCACGCCAGAGCGAAAGGGGCGCCGATTCTCACCATCGACACAACTTGGAGAACACCACTCGGAACTCGGAGGGAAGCCGGGTGTCAATGGTCAGACGCCCCTATGGAGAAATCGCTCGCCATCCGTTGGTCACGGGGCATGATCTCGTCACCATTGCCACCATTATGACCCTGAACCGTCCATCCATCCTCCCCTCGATTCTGGGTGGGGTTGTCATCGCGACCCTGTTCTGGCTCATGGCGTTCCGCCTGGTTCCCCGTGCCGAGGCGATCTTTGCCGACCTGCTGGAGGGAGCCCAGTTGCCGGTGGCCACGCGGTTGATCCTTGCCTACGGCCGGCCGGCCATGGTCCTTGCCGGTTTGGTGCTCGGCATCGGGGTGGTGGCCGGGGGACTGGTGCGTGAACTGCGCTGGCTGCGCTGGCTGCGCTGGGTCTCCGTGGCGCTGGCCATCCTCCTGGCACTGCTCGTCAGTGCGTGTCTCTTCCTTCCCCTGGCGCAATTGAACCATCAGCTTTCGGCCGGCCGCTGAGCCGTAACAATGCAATCAACCAAGGGGAGCGCGCGCGGCTCGCGTGCCGTGGCTGGCGGCCCGCCGGCCACATTCGAAGGGTGCCGAAGCTCACCGTCCGGTGACGAGGAATCTTCCGGAGGGCCATTCCGCGAGCCGCCGACCGGAACATGCCGGGCCGGCCGCGCACCCCATTGCTGCTGGATCCTGGTTCGGTGGAGAAACCGGTTGTCTCGACACCGCCGCGCGTGTCAGGCTCCCCGGATCGCATGAAACGCGCGCTTCTCCCGAGAATTCCTCACCCGCTGATTTGCCTGTTGTTCCTCTGCCTGATGTACAACGGCCCCGCCTCGGCCCAGATGATCAACGGCGATGCGGAGACCGGCGACCTTCAGGGTTGGACGGCTTCGTCCGCGATGGTGGCGTCCGTGACACAGCTGAATCAGTCGAGTGGCCTGGCCTCGTCCTGCCTGCGGAGGGTGACCATTTCTTCAGCCTGGCCCAGCAACCCGGTTCCTCTGCCCGCTTCCTCTGGCCAGGCCGCACTGCCTGCGACACCCAGACGGACGGCGATGATTACGGCGAGGTCGTGCTGGCGGGCGACCCTCAGGGACAGCACCAGTGGTCCGCTGGTGCGACCAGTTCGGTCACGGCGCAGTTCGCAATGGCAGGTCTCCAGGGATTACCGCGAGTGAACGTCTGCCGACGGGCTCTCCCTCGAGATGGCGTCGGGGACGCCTCGTCGATGGGCGGCGACCCATTGCCGTGCTGCATGGACGATCCCGATGGCGACCGCGTGAACCTGGTGGAGTTCGCCGCCGGGTTGCCTCCG
Organism: Verrucomicrobiales bacterium; assembly: GCA_024233215.1. GTDB lineage: Bacteria > Verrucomicrobiota > Verrucomicrobiia > Limisphaerales > J093 > J093. The sequence continues at coordinate 73,190 of JACKPW010000002.1, forward strand.
GGAATCGCGAACCCGTTGGAGGAGGCGTTCTGGTTGAGCCACGGGTCCGACGTATCGGAATCGGATGTGGATGTCTATTACCGCGAGTCCACGCTGCCGTGCGGCCTGTCGATCCAGGTGCTGCATACCGCCAGCCTTCAGGAGCCCTTCGCGCCGAGACTCGCCGAGGGCCTTTCATTGTGGGAACGGGCGAGGGCTACCAGATCAAGCAGCTTCGCTTCAGCGACCTTGATGCCGCTGCCGGGTTCTTCCAACTTCGGGTGACGCAGGCCCCGTAGGGGCAGCCCTCGCCCCGCTTGCCTTCCGGTGGGGCGGTCTGTTTAATCCGGGCGTGCTACAACAGCAGACCATCAGGGAGCCGGTCAGCTTCGCTGGGATCGGGTTGCACAGCGGTAATCGCGTCAACATGCGGTTCCTGCCCGCCCCCGCCAACACCGGCATCCGCTTCCGCCGTGTCGATCTCGAGGGCCAGCCCGAATTCGACGCGGTGGTCGACCACGTCGGCGACACCACCCGTTCCACCACCCTGGCCAAGGGCAGCATCCGCATCCACACCGTGGAACACGTGCTGGGCAACTTCGCCGGCCTCGGCGTCGACAACGCCATTGTCGAACTCGACGCCAACGAACCGCCCATCGGCGACGGCAGCGCACGGGAGTACCTGCGCATGGTCGACCAGGCCGGCCTGCAACCGCAGGACGCGGCCCGGGAACCGTTCGTGGTCAGTGAACCGATGGAATTCACCGCGGGCGAAACCACCATGGCGGTGTTTCCCCACGACCGGCTCAAGGTGACCTACCAGCGCCGATCGCCAGGGCCGTTACACCCAGTTCCACAGTCTGGAGGTGACGCCGGAGTCCTGGCGCACCGAGTTGGCCCATGCCCGGACGTTCTGCTTCTACGAGGAGATCGAGGCGCTCATCCGCGGCGGCCTGATCAAGGGCGGCAGTCTCGAAAACGCCGTGGTGATCCGCGACGACGCCGTGCTGACCACCGAACCGTTGCGTTACGCGGACGAGTTCGTGCGGCACAAGATCCTCGACATTGTCGGCGACCTCTCGCTGTTGGGACGACCTCTGGTGGGGCACATCGTCGCCGTGCGTCCCAGTCACGGAGGCATCAATTGCGAACTGGCCCGCCGCCTGCTGGCGCAGCTCCGCAAGCCGATGGTCGCCGCCCAGGCCTTCACCCCCCCCCCCCACCCCGCCCGACGCCACGCTGGCGTCCACGGAGTCCGGCGAGGTGGTCAGCCCGGTGAAGGACGGTGCCGTCCTGGACGTGGACGAGGTGATGAGCCTGCTCCCCACCGCTATCCGTTCCTCATGGTGGACCGCGTCACCCTGATCGAGGGCAACCGGATCGTCGGCGTGAAGAACGTCTCAATCAATGAACCGGTCTTTCAGGGCACTTCCCCGGTCACCCCATCTTCCCCGGAGTGCTGCAGCTCGAGGCGGTCGCCCAGGTCGCCGGCATCCTCATGATGAAACGGGCGGAGAACCTCAACAAACTCGCCTATTTCATGGCGGCCGACACGGTGAAGTGGCGCAAGCCGGTCCGTCCCGGCGACACGCTGGTGGTGGACGTCGAGATCACCAAGGCGCGCGGCAAAATTGCGCGGGCGCAGGGGCACGTGCCGGGTGGACGGCGAGGTGGTCAGCGAGGCCGAGGTCACCTTCATGCTGATCGACCGCTGACATGAACAGCACCACGAATTCACGCGAATCCACCCGAACGGACTGGATTCCGGGGAACAGGACGTGTTTCGAGGGGCGGCCCTCCGGAGTCTCCATGTTCGTGTCCATTGGTGTTCTTTCGTGGTTGGCACTCTGCTTCGCATGATTCATCCCACCGCCATCATTGATCCGAAGGCCAGCGTCGGCGCGGATTGCACGATCGGGCCCTATTGCGTGATCGGCCCGGACGTGGTTCTGGGCGACCGCTGCCGGTTGCACGCCCACGTGGTCATCGACGGTCACACGGTGCTCGGCGCCGAAAACGAGATCTTCCCTTTGCCAGCATCGGCTTGAAGACCGAGGACCTGAAATGGCGCGGGGGACGACGTGGACGCGCATTGGCGATCGCAACACCTTCCGCGAGTTCGTCACGGTGAACAGTGGCACCGGCGACGGGGAGGCCACGGTGATCGGTTCCGGCAACCACATCACCTCCGCCTCGCACATCGGCCACAACTCCGTCATCGGCAACGGCTGTGTGCTGGCCAGCGCCGGACTCGCCGGACACGTGCTGATCGAGGATCAGGCGATCGTGGGCGGCAAGTCGGTCGTCCATCAGTTCTGTCGGGTGGGGCGCATGGCCATGGTCGGCGGCCTGGCCCGGGTGGTTCAGGACGTGCCCCCTACATGATCGCCGAGGGGCATCCCGCAGTGACCCGGACGATCAACAAGATCGGATTGGAACGTCGTGGAGTTTCGGCGGAGACCCAGAACGCGCTGCGCCGCGCCTACAAGCTGCTCTTTCGCGAGGGACTTTCGCTGACCGACGCCACGGCGCGGATCGAGTCCGACCTGCCGGCCTCGGAGGAGTTGAAGCACCTCCTCACCTTTGTCCGCGCCAGCGAACGCGGGTTGTGTCGATGAGCGTGTCCGGGAGCCGGGTGCATGCGCGCGCGGCCGCCATGCTGGTGCTGGCCACCGCCTGCTGGGCGGTGAGCTTCCCGGTCATGCGCGTGCTGTCCTTCCATCAGCCGACGCTTCTGGCCGGCACGACCAACTCCTGGTTCCTCTCGGCGCTGGGGGTGGGCTGCCGGTTCTTCGTGGCCGGCCTCTGCCTGATCCCACTCTGCGGGCGCCGGATGAGATACCTGACGCGAAGCGAGATCGCCCAAGGCGTCGGCCTCGGCATCTTCGGCAGCCTGGGCATGCTCTTTCAAATGGACGGCCTGGCGCACACCGACGCCTCGACCTCGGCCTTCCTCACTCAATGCTACGTGCTGGTCCTGCCGCTTTGGCAATCGCTGGTGGAACGTCGCCCGCCCTCGCGGCCGGTGATCGTCGCGTGTGGCGTCGTCGTTGCGGGGGTCGCCATCCTGAAGGGCATGACCTGGCGGGATCTGCGCCTGGGTCGCGGCGAAATCGAGACCATCATCGCCTCGCTGTTTTTCACCGGCCAAATCCTCTGGCTCCAACGCCCGGCTTATGAAGGCAACGACGTCGGACGATTCACCACCGTGATGTTCTTCGTGATGGCGCTCTGCATGGCGCCGGTCGTGGCGGTCACCGCGCCCAACCTGTCCGCCTGCTGGCGGGCCTATGCCTCCCTGCCGTCGCTCACCTTCCTTGCCCTGCTGGTCGGCGTCTGCACCCTCGGCGGGTATCTCCTGATGAACCACTGGCAGCGCAAGGTCACTGCCTCGGAGGCCGGGTTGATCTACTGCAGCGAACCGGTCTTCGCGAGCCTGCTGGCCTTGATCCTGCCGGTCTGGCTTTCGCGCTTTGCCGATGTCAATTACCCGAACGAAGCCATCACCTGGCGCCTGCTCGTGGGCGGAGGACTGATCCTGGTCTCGAACCTGATCGTGCAAATCAAGGTGGCTCCGACCACCACCCCGGAGGCGGCCTAGGCGCCCGTGGTGCCGGGGCTGAATCTCGGCCGCAACAATTCAACTTGTTAAAGAAGGAAACGAAGAAAACGAAGAGCGGCAGGTCCTCGTGAGATCACTTTGTCACTGGCCCTGGACACGGCTGCGACAACCCCGACGGCGTCTTGACCGACGGCATCCGGAGGACGCATGGTTCGCGCATACGCCATTGGATCGCATGAAAGCCCGACGGACTTCCTGCTTGCGCGCAGCGTTGCTTGCCGGGGTGCTGGTTGCGACGGCCTGCTTGGGCCGGCTTCGCGGCTCCCCTGTCCCCAGCGTGTATGAGGCCTACCGGTATGGCGACCTGCTCGTTCGCGCTGTCTGCGTGGAGACGGACGACCGCATCGGGCTGTGGCGGGTGGAGGAGGTGCGGCATCACAGCAAGCGGGGCGCCTGCGACGTGGGGGACGTGCTGCGCGTCGACGTCTCGATGACCACGATTCAGCCGTATCAGTTCCATCCGGAGGAGGAATGGTGGCTCTTCCTTCAGTGGTACAGCTTCAGGCCGGAACCCTACCGGTTGACGCTGACCCTGCGCCCGGAATCACGTCCCGGCCCGGTCCCGGCCCTCGAACCGCTGCTCCCCTTCATCGAGATGGAGGATCCGATGGCGCAATTGGAGGAGGCGGAGCGAATCATCCTGGAACGGCGCGGCCCGCTCCTGGATTCCGCGATGGCCCTGGCTCACGAGCAACACCAGAGTTCCGATTCCGAGATCCGCTTGCGCGCCGGCGACGTCTTCCTGCACCTGATGGAATCCGACGATCCACAGGTCGCGAACCGGGGGATGGCGGACTGGCGGCGGGATGTCCGGGGCGTACCCGGACTGGCCCGATGGGTGGCGCGGAATCTGGACCATCCCATCACGCACAACGCCGTGAACTCGCTTGCCCAGATGGAGGGGCCGGAGGCCACGGCCGCCCTGATCGAACTGGCCGGGAATCCCGAAGCCGGGGTGCGACGCAATGCGATTCTGGCGTTGGGCCAACGTGCTCCGGCGTCAGCGGAGCGGATGCAGGTGATCCGGAAGGCGGTGCGGGATCCGGACGAGACGGTGCGCGAGACCGCCGTGGGACGACTTGCCTGGCAGGGAAACAAGGACGCCCAGGATGTGGTTTGGCGGCTTTCGATGCGCACGGTCTCAAGCCAGGGCACGAAGCAGGAACGCTCGTTGGCGGCATGGAAGCTGGCGTATCACCGGGGCACCCCCCAGTTCGGGGACGCCCCGCAGCTGCTGGACCTGATTGCGGCGGAAGCGCGTTCCGGCGAGGCACCTGAGGTGCTTTGGCCCTTGCTCAAGGCCGCGGAGAAGCTGATGGAGCAGTTCCAGACCCGCACGGAGGCCGGGCGCTTCCTGGCACCGCATTTCGACACCCTGAACCGCATCGCCCGGGATTTCTCGAAGGCAAGCGACTCCAGGCCCAGCGGTGCCGCCTGTCCGTTGCTTGCGATCATCAATACCCCTGAAGCCTGGGAGACGATCCGGTACGTGGCGGAGTCTGATTCCCACACCAGTGGTGCTCCGCGCGCCAGGCAGGTACTCGCCGAGAAGCCCAGACGGCCAACACGGGCCGCGGAAGCTGCATCCCCATAGCGGAAACGCCACGGATCGATGGTTGCTTTCCCCGCGCTATTGACCCCCGGCGGGCTTTACCGGAATAGTCCGCCCGTTTTGGCGCGGCGGGATCGGCGGCGGTTTTCCCCACCCGGCGCGGTTGTCATACCGATCGGATGAATTTCGCGGAGCTGCGGTTTTGGGGTTATCTGCTGGCCGGCCTGCTGGTGATCAGCGGGGTCCGTCTGGTCGTACACCGGGTGGCCCCGGAACGCCTGCCCGCCGCCGACCGCATCGCCCTCGCGTTCCTCGGCGTTTTCCTCCTGCTCTGTGTCAACGTCCTCTCCTGCGCGATCTTCGTGACGTCCGGCCTGATCACCTACTTTGGGTTGCGTTGGATTCTCCACCACGATGGCCGGTCCACGCGGAAGTACCTGTTCCTCCTGATCCCGCTCCAACTCGCACCGCTGTTCTACTACAAGTACTCGGACTTCGTGCTCAACCGCGTCGCCGGTCTCGGCTTCGATGCCCTGCGCGATCTGATCATACCGGTGGGGTTGTCGTTCTACCTGTTCCAGATGGTGGGATTCGTGCTCGACACGCTGGCCTTCAAGGAACCGCTGCCGCGCTTCCTCGATTTCGTGAACTTCGCCGGCTTCTTTCCCCAGATCGTGGCGGGCCCCATCGAGCGACGCGACGATCTCCTGCCGCAGGTCGAGACCTTCCGTTTCCGTTGGGACTGGGCGGCGATCAACGACGGCAGCACGTGGATCGCCCTGGGCCTGTTCTTCAAACTCTGCCTGGCCGACAACCTCGCGAAGTGGATGCCGCCGTTCATGGGATCGACCGACAACGCGTGGATGATCTGGACGGCCAATCTGCTGTTCGGCCTGCGCATCTACTACGATTTCGCCGGCTACAGCCTGGTGGCCTTCGGGCTGGGGCGCTGCCTTGGCATCACGCTCACGCTGAACTTCCTCAGTCCTTACGTGGCGGTGAACATCCAGGAATTCTGGCGTCGCTGGCATGTCACGTTGAGCCACTGGTTCCGCGACTACCTGTACATCCCGCTCGGAGGCAGCCGCACGCCGCGTTGGGCGTGGAACGTGATGATCGTGTTCGTGGCCTCGGGCATCTGGCACGGGGCCGGGTGGAACTTCATCTTCTGGGGCGCCCTGCACGGCGTGTTCCTCGTCGGCCTTCGGCTGATGGGCAAGCGCAGTCTGCCCGCCCCGGTGAGCTGGTTGCTCACGATGGCGGGCGTGTACCTGGCCTGGCTCTGCTTCTACGAAACGCGCTTTGACGTGCTCTGGCAGAAGCTTGGGGCCACATTCTCCCCCGGCGCTTATTCGCCGGCGCACCTCCGTGCCACCGCCGGCGTCCTGACCGGCGGTGATCCCATCGTGGTCGCCGCGCTGCTGGCGATGGCCGCCGCAACGTTCTTGCTGGAATGGCGGTCGGTCCGCCGCCATGACGAACCGTTCCGGCTGTTGCGCAATCGCTGGGTGCTGGTGGCCCTGGTCATTCTGACTGTCCTCCTCGCTCCGGCCCGTAACAATGCGTTCATCTACTTTGCATTTTGAACCGGCGCCGCGGGGCACGGCGGGATTGCTGCTGACCAGCGTGGTCATCGCGCTGCTCGCGTGCGCCGGCTACACCCGTTGGTGGAACCCCGAGGTGCGCCTCTACGTCCACGCGGTGGAGGTGAAGGAAGCCTGGGCGGAACACCTCGCCCAAACCTTTACGAACCGGACCCTCGTGTTCGGGGGATCGAGCACCTCCTTCTCCATCGATCCGGCGCGGATGCTGGATCGGGACGGACTCCCCGTGGCGAACTACGGCTTGCACGCCGGGATGATGACGCGCTTTCTCACCGGCTTTGCGGCCGGTTCCGCCCGGCCGGGCGACCTGTTGTTGATGGCGATGGAACCGGAACTCCTGGTGGTCCCGTCCAATGGTTCGGATCTCGCCGCCCAGATGGGGTTCGCCCTGGACCAACCGGAATGGATTCACGCCTCCAACGTGACCGGGGAACCGGTTCACTGGGTGGAAAACCTGATCAGCCTTCGACCCGGTGCCTACCACTGCTTCACCCTGCTGGGGAAGATCCTCCTGGGCAAACCGCTCTACCGCTACAGCCCCACCGACTTCAGTGAGAGTGGCTGGCAACGCACCCGCGAACGACGGGAGATCGCCTCGGCCGATCATTGGTCGGCCCACCTGACCCCGGACTCGCGCGCGCTGTTGACAGCGCTCCGGCAATGGGGGGCGGCGCGTGACGTCCGGGTCGCCTACCTGCTCCCGTGGCAGTATGTGCCGGAGGCGAAGGCGGCGGGTTTTCAGGCGGACAACCTGCGGTTCCTCGTGGAGATCAGCGATTATCTGCCCGTGTTGGCCGACCCCCGCCTCGGCGCTTACAGCGTCCGGGAACAGTTCGCCGACACCCCGCTGCACCTGACGCCTGAAGGGGCGGCCATCCGTTCCGACGAACTCGCTGCGTTGTTGAAGGCGGGCCATTTCTGGACGCACGACGACCTGGTGCGGATGCAGGAATCGTTCCCCTCCGTGCCGGCGGAGTAGGAAACCTGAGGGCCTGGGTGAACAACCGCGTTTGGATTGGATTTTCCCCCTGCCGGGCCTAGACTCGTCCCATGCCAGAGAAGAGCTTGGCCGAGATTCCCCGGGCGCTCCGGGAGCAGTATGAGAAAGGCAAGGCGGCGTTCGAACGCAACAACCTCGACTACGCCGTGACCATCCTGTCGGCCGTGCTGGAGCAGGAACCGGCGTTTTATGACTGCCGGGAAGCCCTGCGTGCCACGCAGTTCAAGCGGGCCGGCGGCACCGGCGGCACCAGTTTCTTCCGCAAGGTGCTCAGCAAATCGACCAGCCTGCCCAAGGCGCTGGCCGTCTGGAAACGCGATCCCCGCGAGGCCCTCAAGCTCTGCGAACAAACGCTCAGTGGCGATCCCAACAGCGTCGCCGCTCACAAGGTGCTGGCGGACGCGGCGCTCGCCGCGGATCTGCCGAAGACCGCCGTGCTCTCGCTGGAAATCGCCCATCGCACGGCGCCCAAGGATCGCGACGTCACGTTGAAGCTGGCCCAGGCGCTGACGGTGCTGGGCCAGTGGCAGCGGGCCGAGGGCCTGTTGAACGAACTCGTGGCCGCGCATCCGAACGACGTGAACCTCCTGGAAACTGCCAAGAACATCGCCGCCCGGCGCACCCTCAACGAGGGCGGATACAACCGTCTCTCGGATGGGGAGGGCTCATATCGGGACGTGCTCAAGGACAAGGAGGAGGCCGTCAGCCTGGAACAGGAGGCCCGGAGCCACCGGCGTGGCGAGGCCGGCGAGCAGTTGCTGGCCCAATACACCAAACAGCTTGAGGCCGACCCCAACAACCTGCGGCTGCTGCGCTCCATCGCGGAAATCCACGTGGAACGGCGCGATTTCGACCAGGCATTGGAGTTCTACCAGCGGCTCCAGGGAACCGAGGCCGTGGACCCCTCGCTGGAACGCGCCATCGCCGAGATCTATGCCAGGCGTTATGACCTGACTCTGGAGCAACTCGACCGCGATGCGCCGGATTACGAGGCGCGCGCCGAGGCCCTCAGCAAGGAGAAGCAGGATTTCCTCATCCAGGATGCCCGGCAACGGGTGGAACGTTACCCGACGGATCTCCACCTCCGCTACGAACTCGGCGTGTTGCTGTTCGATGCCGGCCGCATCGGCGACGCCATCGCCCAGTTCCAGAAGGCCCAACAGCACCCGCATCGGCGCCTTCGGGCGCTGTTCTACCTCGGCCAGTGTTTCGAACGCCGCAACATGGCGGATCTGGCGGTGCGAACCTTCCAGAACGCCCTCAAGGAGAAACAGGTGTTCGACGAGGAGAAGAAGGAACTGACCTACCACCTCGGCCTCGCGCTGGAGAAGATGGGGCGCACGGAAGAGGCCATCGAACAGTTCAAGACGATCTACGAGGTGGACATCAGCTATCGCGACGTCAGCGACCGGGTGGATGCCTACTACGCCGGGCAGGACGGCCAGGGGTGAACCGGAGGCAGGAGGTAGGGACTGGGGGATGGGGAAACGGAGATCGGGAATCGGAGATGGGAGATAGGGGGGGATTGAAGCGGGAGGGGGTGAAGCCCGAAACCCGAAAAGCGACGAGAGGCCGAAGCCTGAAACCAGCCGTCAGGTGTCCTGGCCTCAAGCCCGGGACCTGAAACCCGATCGCCACCCACTTCCCCCATTCCCTATCCCCCATTCCCTATCCCCCATCTCCGATCTCCCATTACCCATCTCCGATTCACCATCTCCTACCCACGGTCCCGCGCCTCGTCGCGGAGGTAGTTGACGACGTCCCGGAAGCGGGTTTCGTTTCGGGTCGGGTCGAGTGCCATCAGGTTTTCGTGCGCCTCAATGCTCGCCCGGGCCAGGTCGGTCTTGCTGGCTTGCTGGGGCTCCGTCTCAGCGAACCCCCCCTCAAAGCCGGTGGTCTCCACAAACTGGACCAGGGGCGCAATTCCCATGTCGTCCAGGGTCTCCCGCAAATGCGGGCTGATGCCGTGGACGGTCACCCGGCAGGTGCGTTCACCATTGGGCACGTCCGGCAGCCGTCGCAGCGGCCCGGCCATCACCCCGATGAAAGTGCTGTCGAGTGCCCCGCAGTCGGTGAGGTCGAAACAGAACGCTTCGGCGCCATGCGCCCGAAGGTGGCGGATCGCGGCCCGGAGATCCTCACTGGCACGGAAATCACCGCGTCCCCGGACCCGGAAGCAAGCCCGGGCGCCCTCGGTGGCGACAAGAATGCGGGTGGTGGTTGCCATGTTCGCGAACGATACGTACGGCCGCAAATTCAAACCCCATTCGGCACAAGTCAAGCCAGCAGGACCCGGGAAACGCGGGGATTCCGTCAGGGACTGCCGTCCGGCTCCGCGACCTACTCCACCACGTACCAGTTCATTCCCTCGGCCCCCACCCGCACCGGCAGTCGGATCGTGTAGTCCCTCGCCAGTCGGTAGGACCGTTCCGCGCCTCCCTGCTCACGCACCTTCGCCGTGTCCTTCAGCCCGGTGTAGTAGAGGTTGACGGTCAACTCCCGTTCCACCGGTTCCGGAAGCGGATTGAACACCACGAGCATTCCTTTGCGCCCGAGCTTAGGATTCACGTGCAGCATCCAGTCGAGGTCCCGGGCATCAGCGCGGCGCCCGTGGACCAGGTCGCTTTCCAGGATGTCCCGGTAGGTCTTGAACCAGTCCACCCACCGCTTCACCATTTCCCGGGTGCGATCGGTGTCATAAAGGCGCGGACCGCGGTAACAGGCCTGCACGCCCAGAGCCAGGTTGCTGAACAGCATCCGCTCGTAGTGGTCCAAATGCGCGTCCAAAGGCTCGATGGTGGCCGCTGCGCCGCCGCCGTGGTACTCGGTCAATGGCACGAACATCCAGCCCATGCTCGGCGTCTTCTGCCAGGTGCCGTCATAGATGTTCTGGCGTGTGTGAATCACCTGCTGAGCCCGCGGCAACGACCAGTTCACTTCGCGATAGCCCATGCCGTTCTTGGTCGAGCCGGAGAGGTAGTAGAAGTCCGGCACGTTCAGGTACACCCCGCGGCCCCGGCACCAGCGGTAGAAGTCCGAGATCGTCCGCCACTGGTTCCAACGTGAGTCCTCGAAACCGCGATGTCCCGGATGCTCGGTCGAGAGGCAGACGTCGCCCGGATACGAACCGTCATGTTCCAGCAGGTCAAACCCGGTGGTCTCGAAGAACCGGTACAGCTTGCCGAAGTAGTTCGTCCCCCAATGACTCCCCAGGCAGGGGGAGCTGCCGAAGGTCGGTCGCTGGCCCTCCGGCATCACCACGTCGTCCTCGTCACTGATCCGTCGCGACGCGAGCAGCGAGTACCCGCCGATTTCAATGCCACGGCGGTGTGCGTAATCCGTCATCTCGCGCCAGTGCCGGATGTAGTCGGGGTTCGTGCTTTCGATGTTGAAGCCGCTGCCGAACGAGAGGATCAGCATCTCGAAGCCGACCTGGGCACACTGCTCGATGGCCTGGCGCACCGTCGCGTCGTCCGAGCCGCGTACGTGCATCATCAACGGATTCTCCGTCACCCACGGGGCGATGGTGCGGTACATCCGTCGCAGGGCGAGGCCGCGGCGTTCGCGTTCCGAGCTGTCCTGGGCCAGTTCGAAGGCCCGACAGCTGTCGAAGGTCTCCCCCGGCGCCAGTTGCCGGGCCGGTCCCTCGGGCGGCTCGACCACCAGCAGACAGGGTTGCTCCCGCAGGTAGTTCACCTGCGTCATGAACTCCGGATCCGGCCGCCACTGCACGACGTGCCGGTTCGCGTTGAGCGGTTGGAATCCGCCGAAGGCGTAGTCGGTCTCCACGTGCAGGGACGTCGGATGCGGCAGCGGCACCCCTTCGCGCTTTTCGACCCAGTTGAACTCCTCCACCACCGCCAGGAGCTCGCTGACAAAGTGGTCCACCGTGATCGTGCGGCCGCTGCGGTTGTGGACCGTCAACCATTTCGAGAACACCGGCACCCCGTCATACAGCTCGTAGTGGACGGACACCCGCACGTCCCGCAAGGCCGCGGCTTCACGGCGTGCGCGTTCCAGGGCCTCCGGTTTGACGGCGCCGTAGGCCGCAAAGCGCTCCACGTGCAGGCGAACCAGATCGCCCTTGTCCCCGCTGAAGTCCTGCGGTCCGCCGGTGGAACTCAGCTTGCCCACGCGCACGGTCTGCGGCGCGCCGATGCCGGCCGGCAGTTCCACCTCATGCACCGCCATCCACGGGCCGTTGCCCGGACGCGCCTCGCAGTGCAGGTGGTTGCCCGCAAGACGCAGCCGGAGGGTCCAGGCTTTCGAAAGGTCCAACGCTTCGCCAGCCCCGACGCGATCCTGTTCCCGGTTCCCGTCGAACACGCCAAAGCGCGGGGTGGAATCGCCCCCGCCACCGGGGCGCAGATTGAACTTCAGCGTGCGATCCGCGAACACCACCCCGATGCCCGGGCCCCAGCTCGCGCTCCGATCCGTGCCCGGATCAATGGTCGCCTCCACCAGTTCCGCTCCGGCCGGCCAGTCGCGCTCGGCGTAGACCGCCGTGTTTGCCGGCGTGTAGATCTCCCCCAGCTTGCCTTCGTTCTCGAAGGACGACCGGGGATGGGCGGGGGAGATTCGGGCCCTCCAGTCTGACGGCAGTTGCTTCAAGCGCCCGAATTCCGTCGAGGTCAGGAGGTCGCGCCCCAGATCGCTGGCGGGCACTGCGCCGTTCGACAGCATGGTCACGAGCTTCTCGTCGGAAGGCTCGGGCAGGGCGAAGTCCAGGCGCACGTGCACGCCGGCGGGTGGCCATTGCACGTCGGGCGCATGATGGCGCACCTGCTTCCAGGCGAAGCGTTCCTGCGGCCGACCGATCTCCATCCCCGCGAAACGCAGTGCCTCCGGATCGGCCGCCAACTGCGCCAGCTCATCCGGTCGGAGAAACGCGTGATCCACCTGTCCCTTGAGTCCCCCGATCTCGTAGCGCTGCCCGTCGATGGTGACAATGGCCTCCGGCTTCACCGCCCGGAGCAGCGCCTGACCGCTGGCCAGGTTGTCGAATCCGATGGTGGCGGCGTTGGGGGACAACCGAAACGTCCGTGCCACCAGGCCGTTCGCGAGCACGAGTTCGTCCGGTTGAGCCCCGCGAAACGCCCCGGCCTGAAAGGGCGCGCCATCGAGCAGCCAATCCGTGCGCGGTTCGACTGGCGTGTAGATAGGGAGCGCCGCCAGGGTTCGTGACGTTTGGTCCGGCACCTGAGTTGTGGCCGAGAACGCCGCTACCAGCGCCAGGGTGCCGGTCGCGAACCGGCGTGCCTGCGGTTGAATCATGTCCGGAGCATGAACGGAGACGGCGGGTGCGGACAACCGTGAAAGACGGTAAACGAGTCGGTGCGGGGTTCGGCGCCCGGGGATGCTCCTACGCCCATTCTGCCCGTACCTCGTCAAATCCGGACGACGGAGGGCAAAACGAAGGGCGCTCCACGTTGGGAGCGCCCTGCAATTGGGAAACGGCTTGGGGAAACGTTACTTGGCCGCCGCGAAATTGGCGGCCACGGCCTCCCAATTGATCACGTTCCAGATCGCCTTCAGGTATTCCGGCCGGCGGTTCTGGTACTTGAGGTAGTAGGCGTGTTCCCAGACGTCCACCCCCAGGATTGCCTTGCCTTCGCAACCGGCGACAGCCTTGCCCATGATCGGGCTGTCCTGGTTGGCGGTCGAGACCACCTCGAGCTTGCCGGCGTTCACCACCAGCCAGGCCCAGCCACTGCCGAACCGGGTGGCACCCGCCTGCTCGAACTTCTCCTTGAATGCGTCGAAGCTGCCAAACGCGCCATTGATGGCGGAGGCGAGTTCTCCGGTCGGAGTCCCGCCCGCGTTCGGGCCGATTACCTTCCAGAAGAGGCTGTGGTTCCAGTGGCCGCCGCCGTTGTTGCGCACCGCCCCGCGGATGGCGTCCGGTACGGAGGCCAGGTCGGCGATCAGTTCGCAGATGCTCTTCGCCTCGAGCGCGGTGTTCCCGGCGATGGCCTTGTTCAGGTTGGCGACGTAGGCGGCGTGATGCTTGCCATGATGGATGCCCATCGTGGTCGCATCGATGTGCGGCTCCAGGGCCGCCTGATCATAGGGCAGTGAGGGCAGTTCGTGTGCCATAGGGGCTATGTTTCCTTTCTCGCTCAATTCAAGTTTCAGTCCAAGTTGGCCCGTTCGGAGCCAGACCGGCAAACTAACAGAAAATGCCGGTCGCACAAGACCCCCGGCGCGATCCGTCTCCCGGGTGTGCCTGGCCCCGCTTTTCCCGAGGCGCCCGCAGAACGGCTGGGGTCTTCTCTGTTCTGCACAACAACCAAGTCAGACCGCCGCATCGCAGATTCTCCCGCCGGGGACATCGGGCGACCACGAGATTTCGGGCTGGGCGTGCGGCCGGAGCCAGGTAAGTTGTCGCCGCGATATGGCAGATGTCAGACCCTTTGCAGCCCTGCGACCCGATCCCACCCTCGCCTCCCGCGTGTGTGCCCCGCCCTACGACGTGATGTCGGAGGCGGAGGCGCGGGCAATGGCCGGCAGGGAGCCACTGAGCTTCGTGCACGTGAGCCGCCCGGAAGTGGACCTGCCTCCGGGAAGTTCCGCGAAGTCGCCGGAGGCATACGCCGCGGCACGGGCGTCTTTCCAACGGTTGCAGGACTCGGGTACCTTGAAACGGGATGCCGCACCGTCCTTCCATCTCTACCGCCAGACCTTGGGGGGGCATTCGCAAACCGGCGTCGTCGCCCTCGCATCCTGTGCGGAATATGAGGCCGGCACGGTGGTGAAGCACGAATTGACCCGGGTGGAAAAGGAGGAGGATCGCGTCCGGCACATGGAGACGCTCGATGCGCAGACCGGGCCGGCCTTCCTGTTCCATGAACCGTCGCCCGGCCTGGCGGAGATCGCGGCAGCCATCACGGCGTCCCCTCCCGATGTCGATTTCACGGCGGATGACCAGGTGCGTCACACCGCCTGGCAGGTGACGGATCCGGCGGTGAACGAGCGCATCCAACGCGAGTTCTCCGCGCTTCCCCGACTCTACATCGCCGATGGACACCATCGCAGTGCCGCCGCCGCCCGGCTTTGGGCGAAACGGGGCCGAACCGCCGGGGCGGCCGGCTTTCTCGCGGTCATCTTTCCCCGCGATGAGCTGCAGATCCTCCCTTACCACCGGGTGTTGAAGGACTTGAACGGGCACACACCGGAAACCCTGCTCGCCCAACTGGGCCAACGGTGCGTCGGGGTGTCCGGCGGCGTGGAGGCGCCGTTGAACCAGGGGGAATTCGCCGTCTACGTTGCCGGCGGATGGCATCGGTTCCGCTTTCCTTCGCGCAAAGACGCCGCGGGCACCGCGGTCGAGGCGCTCGACGTGGCACGGCTGCAGGCGGAGGTGTTGACCCCGTTGTTTGCGATCGAGGATCCCCGGACCAGCGATCGCATCGACTTCGTGGGAGGAGTTCGCGGATTGGCCGCGCTGCGGGAACTGGTGGACGGCGGCGAGAACGCCTGCGCCATGGCGATGGCGGCGACGCCGATCGAGGACCTGGTGCGCGTGGCGGATGCCGGCGGTATCATGCCGCCGAAGAGCACCTGGTTCGAGCCGAAGCTGCGCGATGCGATGTTCTGTCACCTGCTTGGGTGACAGTCCCGACGCGTGGCCGGGGCGCCTGGGTCGGCTCGGGCGACCGAGGGGCCGAGGGACAGGGCGGTTCCAGCCGCGAAGTGGCGGATACTCGGGACTGACCCCGGCGCGGTACACGCGGGTTGGCGGGATTGTAATTGCGACGCGGGAGGCGAGGTCGCATCAAGGTTGCCGTGAATAACCGCACTGCTTTCGGGACATTACTCGTGGCGGGATGCCTGGCCTGGTCAGGTTTCCTCTCCGGCCGCCTCCAGGCGGCGGGGTCTGCCGTACCGGTGCGCGTCACCCGCGCCACGGACATCGTCCAAACCTGGACGCCGGGCGAACACCTGTTCGTCAAGGGCGACCTCGGCGTGGCGGATTCCCAACTCGATGCCCTCGCCGGCTGGCTCTCCCAAAACGCAACCAACTGGCTGGTGGCCCTCGTCGAGTCGGCGGCCGACGAACGGTTCACCGACACCGAGGGCACCTCCTTCCAGGGAGTCGAGGCCGTGCTGCAGGCGCTTGGGATCGATCTCCTGAACCGCACGTCCTTCGGCGGGCAGACCGAGCCCCGCACCGGCGAGCGCAACGCCGCGATCTTCGTCCTCTGCCTCAAGGACCGGCGACTTTCCTACTTCGGCTCCGACGCCCAGGACCAACGCGGTTTGGGCGAGGATCAATGGATCGGCGACCTTGACGCACCGGCAATCGCCGCCATGCGCAACGGCGGTCGGATCGTGGATGCGGCGAAGGACACGATTACGAACATCAATCGCCGCCTCGACCAGAAGATCGAAGGCGAGATTGTGCGCCGGAAGGCACAGGAGATCCGTCAGGCCGCTGAACTGGCGCAACAGAAGCGTGAAGCCGATGCCGCCATCCAGACGGCGGGTGAAACGCTTGACCGGCTGCGTAGCGCCACCCGCGATTTGCGTCGCGACAATCCGAAAGCCACCGGCGACCTCGCGAATCCGGACCTGCCCGGATTCGAAGCCGGTCTCACCGAAGCCCGCAGCGCCCTCGCGCTCGGCGATGGGGCAAAGGCAACGACAACTGCGGGTGAACTGCGCAAGCGCCTCGAGACGCAGCTCGAGGCCCTGACCCGCCATGCCCGGGACGCGGCGGCCTTCGACGAGTGGGGTGCCAGGTATCAGGAACTCGCCCAGCGTCCCCATGCCGGCGTCGCAGCGGAATCCCTTCAGTCCGCTGCCGACTCCCTGCGCGCCGCGCGTGAAAGCCATGCCCATGCCGAATCCCGTTACGCCGCCGAGTTGGCCGTCGCCACCCAGAGCCTGGACGTTGCCCGCGGCCGGATCGACGCCGCCTTGCGGGCAGCGCATGTGCGTCGGAGTCTTGTGCTCGGGGGCAGCGGAGGCACAGCCCTGCTGATTGTCATCGTCTTGTTCGCACTGAACCGAAGGCGCCGTTCCACCAAGCGCGAGGCCGAAACCCTGTCACAGGACTGGCGGACCGCCCTCGGGGAGAAAACCACCGCCTTGTTCGCCCTGCTCGACCGGCGCGCCACCGTGGTCGGTTCCTCCGCGGACGAGGCCGCCGCCCGTTACCAGGGCGACACCCTGGAGCTCGCGCGGCGCATCATCGCGGACGTGGATGAACTGTTCATCATGGCCGCGTGCGTCGATCGCGTCCTGCGCGACGCCGAAGCCACCCTGACCCCGAAGACCCTCTGGGCGCAGCTCGCCCACCTCTTTCTCCGTCGGCCGTATCAACGGGCCCTCCGGCTGTTGCGCGATGAACCCATTTCCTTTCGTCCCGAAGAGGGGCTCGAACTTGTGGTCCGCGGGCCGCGCACGGAGCGGGACCGTTTGATCGGGGACCTCGGCTCCTACCAGCCCTTCCGGACCAGTTTCAACGACTTGATCGGGACCTTCAACCGGCACGCCGGCGAGGCGCTGGACAGCCTCGACCGGATCGAGTCGTCGGTGATTGAAGCCGGTCGTCTCCTCGCCCGGGTGCGGGAGTTGCTTGACGGGGTCGAAGAGGAACGCGGGGTGCTGCGCGCGGCGGAGCAGGACGACGGCTTGTTCGCCGTGCCCGAGCTGTTCGAGCAGCTGCTGCCGATGGCGGAAGCGTCGTTGGCACAGGCGCGGGGAAGGGCCGGTGTCGATCCCGTGGGCACGCTGGAACACGAAGGGCGGCTCGCGGCGCGGCAGGCGGAGGATTCCCTGCGGCTCGCCGGAATTGCGGTGGAGGCCCGCTGCAAGAAGCTGGACCTGGGCCGGGAGGCCGCGGCGGCCATCGACGCGACCGGGTTGAACCCGGCGTGGGTTGAGGAGGAATTCAACCGGCTGTCGACCCGGGCGAATGAGATGGTGCAGGTCGCCCTGGACGGGCCGGCAACCGCGGCATTGGACGAGTTGGAGCATGCGCTGACCGGGCTCGTCGCCGGCGCGCGTCAATGCGCCGACCTGGCACAGGGACGGCGCGAGTTGCTCGATGCGTCCATTCCGCAGACGGCCCGGGAAGTCGCGCAAGCGCGCGAGGCGTTGGGGGCAGCCGTGAACCTGCCGGCCGCCGCCATGTTGCATGAGCTGGAGGCGGATCCGGATGCGTTCATCCGGGGCGCCACGGAGCAGCTTTCGGCGGCGGCCGCCCTGTTGGAGAAGGGGGACGGCGGGTCGGCCGCGGCGGCGGTGGCTGCCGCCAGGGAACATCTCGCAAGGGTCGAAGCAATCCTCTCAGCCAGCCGGCAGGCGGCTGCCGCCCACGCGCAGAATCAGACGAGGCTGACCGAGGAAAGAGCGCGGCTCGAAGCGCGGCTGCCGGAGGCACGGACCACCCTCGAGGCGATCCGGTGCGGCTACGACGTCGCTGTGTTGCGGTTGGGAGCGGGTGATCCGACGCATCCCGAAGCCAATGGCACCGTTGACGACAACCTGCGCGAGGCGGAGGAGCATCTTGCCGCCGCAAAGCACTTGATCGGGGAGGCACGGGAGGACTTCCACGAGGGGAGGTTGCTCGGTGCGGGGGACCAGGAGGCGGAGGCGCACCGGCGGTTGGAACTCGCCGCGGCCCGGTTGGCCGAGATTACCGAGAAGCAGGAGCGGGCGCTTGCGGCGGATCGGGCGAACGCGGAGGCGCTGCAGCAGTTGACGTTGCTTCAGACCCAGGCCCGTCGGGAAATCGAGCGCAGCACCACCATGGCCGCGACCCAGGCGCACTGCGGGGAAGCCGACGCGGCTCTGGGCGAGGCACGCCTCAAGCACGGGACCGTGGGACGCGACCCGTTCCGCCTGGCTGAGGAATTGACGACCCTCGGGGACAGCTACCGGGAAGTTATTCGTCTCGCGGGGGTGGACCGGGAGCATTTCCAGGACGCCGGCAATGCCTGCGCCAGTGCGCGCAGCCAACTCGATGAAGCGCGGCGGGCCGCCCAGGCCGCCGTCGACGATGGCCTGCCGGACAGCGCCGCGGTCACCTACTGTCTTGGTGAGGTGGACCGGTTGGTGGGAGAACTCGAAACCGTGGAATCCGGTTTGCACCGACCGCACGGTGACTGGACGCAGATCGAGGTGGGGGCACGGAAGGTCCAGAGCGATGCGGCGGAAGCCGCAGCGACGTTGCGAGGCGAAGTTGCCCAAGCGCGGCAAGCAGCCTCAGCGCTCCAACAGGCGGCCACACTCGTCCGGCAAGCGGGGCTTTGGAGCGGAGGCTTTGGTGTTTCGATCCTGGGTCGACCGGGCGGGAACATCCTGGCGCAGGCGCAGGATCTGCTCGAACGCGGCCGCTATGATGAAGCGCGCTCCAGCGCGGAATCCGCCCTTCGTCTTGCCACCGCCGCCATCGCCGAAGCGGAGGCGGAGGTCCATCGGCGGCGCGCCGCGGAGGAGGCGCGGCAGGCGGAGGAACGGCGGCGGCGCGCGGCGGCGCGGCGGAGCTCGATGAGCAGCATGGGTTCAAGCTTCGGTAGCGGTCGGTCCGGTTCAGGCTTTCGCAGCTCGGGTTTCTCGCGCAGCTCCGGGATGCGCAGCTCGAGCTTTTCCCGCGGCTCCGGATTCAAGTCCTCAAGCTGGTAGCCGCGCACCCCCTGGGGATGCGCGGCGCACAAGCCTGTTTTGCGACGGATGATGGACGGAGTCCATCGGTCGACTCGGGACGTTCACCAGCGAGTTGGCCCCCCATCACTCCTGACTATTCCGGCACGGCCCGGTAGAAGGCCTGGCCTGCGGGGGACTCCGGATCGGTGAAATCGATGCCGCCGGTCTCGCCGGCGTACCGGTGGTCGAGCGTTTCCCACGTCCGGAAATCCGTGGTGCGATCAATGCGATGCACCCGGCCGGGAAGCACGCCGCTCGTTTGGTCAGGGTTTCCGCGGAAGAACACGGTCGTGCTCCCGTCTCCGGTCTCCAGCGGCGGCACGTTTCCGAGGAACAACCGCGAGACCAGGGGGGAGACCTTGCGATCGGGCAGCCAGTTGCGATTGGAACCCGCTCCAGTCGTCAGGGCCTGGTTGCTGAAGTAGAGACTGCCGTTGGCAAACGCCACACCGGGCAGGGCACCCTCGAGGTTCCAGCGGTTGAAACTACCGGTATCGAGGAGATGCTCCAGCCACCTACCCCCATCCCACTCCGAGAGGATGGTCTGCATGCCGCCATCAAACCGACGGCTCACCACGCACAACCGGCTCCCGGACACGCCAAGAACCGGGAACTGACCGATCTCACCGGATTCGGCGCTGCCAATGGTCGTCCATGAGGTGCCGTCCCACCAGGACACCACGGCCGTGCCGCCGTGCCCTGCGGCATAGAGCCCGGACCCCGTGGCCACCAGGTCAACCGCCGGACTGTCCAAGCCGGTACCAAGAGCGGACCACTGCACCCCGTTCCATCGGGCGACGCGATTGGCCGGCAGCCCGCCCGCGTTGCTGAACTCGCCGGCCACATGGACATCGCTTCCCGAAACGAGAATGGCGGTCACCTCTCCGTCAACCCCGCCGCCCAGGGGCAGCCATTGGGTGCCATCCCATCTCGCAATGTGATGGGCCGCCGCCCCGCCCGCCATCGTGAAATCCCCGCCGGCATACAGGTCCGTGCCGGACGCCACCAGCACGCGCGCTTTCGCATCCAGCCCTTCCCCCAAGGCTGACCACGCATTGCCATCCCACTTCGCGATGCAGCTTGCGGGGGTTGAAGTGTCCGTGATCGGATCCGTGACAGCGTCGAAATCGCCCGAGACGTAGAAATCGGAACCCGAAACCTCGACGCTCCGCATCGGGTAGCTGGACCCGTCGAGACCATGACCTCCCTCCAATGTGAACCAGGCGGATGACCAGGTCACACCATTCCAATTGTTGAAGGTCGGGTACTGCCCCGAGCCCCCGACGACCCAGATGTCGGAGCCGGACACCTTGACGGCCGGGAGGCTCGGAGGATTTACGCCCATGAAGACGGGTGCGCCGGAGTTCGATCCCACCGTTAACCAGTCCGTCCCGTCCCATCGAGCAATGTGGTTTGCGGGGAGCCCTCCGGCGCGTTCCAGGTTGCCGCCGGCGAGCACCGTCCCGCCGCTGACCCCGATGCTCCACACCGCCCAGTCGGAAGGTGACATCAGGCCAAATCCCGAGCCCAACGCGGACCAGGACTGACCGTCCCATCGGGCGATGGCATGGGTTTCGATTCCTCCCGCATTCGCGAAATTGCCACCGACATAGAGGGCATCCCCGGATGCGGTGATGGCCCGCACCCTCCCATCGACTCCCCCGCCCAGCGAGCTCCATTGCTGCCCGTCCCATTTGGCGATGAAGTCGCCCCCGCTGTCTCCGGCGTTCAGGAAGTTCCCGCCCACGTAGAGGTCCGACTTCCACTTGCGCAGGACCCGGACCTGATGCCACAGATTCAGGCCGGGTTCCCCGTCGAAGCCCAGCGACGACCACGCCGTTCCGTCCCATTTGGCGACGAGATTCGCCGGGACGCCACCGACGGAGGTAAACACCCCTCCAATGTAGACATCCGTGCCATCGACCTCGATGGCGGTAACACGGTCATCGGTGCCGGAGCCGAGCGGGGACCAGGCGTTTCCGTCCCATTTGGCGATGCCATGGCCGCCGTCGAGGCTGAAGTCGCCTCCGACGTAAACGGTATCACCGGCGACGGCGAGCGAGTCCACATCTCCGGAGATCCCCTCCCCCAAAGGGGACCAAGTTTCGCCGTCCCATTTGGCCACGCCGAACCGGCCCCCGGCGTAGAGATCGGTTCCCGACACGGCGAGGCAGACGACTTGGTAACTCATTCCGGAGCCTAGCGCGGACCAGGCCCGGCCGTCCCATTTGGCGATACCATTGGCGACCACGTCCCCGATGACGCTGAAGTTACCGCCCACATAGACGTTGCCCGCCTCGTCGGTGACCATGCTGATCACCGTTCCGTCCGTGCCTTGGATGCCATCCCCGATGGCCGCCCAGTGGTCCGGGCCGTACTCGTTGGAGGAGAAGATCTGCGCCTCGCCAACTGGAGCGGCAGCCAGTATCGCTGCCGCACCAACGAGCGAGGCAAGCCGTGGAACCGCATGCCTGGAGGCCGGTGCCGGGAGTTCGGTTGGTGGATTGGTCCGGTCGCGCACCAAGCCTGAATACGGGAGGGGCAAAGGGCGTGGGGTTGCCGGGCGGACTTTGTTGGTTCGTTCTGGTGTTTTCATCATTGTTCGAGTTGAGCGTTAGTGACTGTCACTCTGCCAACGCGACGCACCGAACGGGTTTGGGCCAAGGAAATGAGAGAATTGTGTGGACCGAAGACAGGGCGAGGGATCCTTGGGGCCGGCCCCACTTCCTGGAGGGACGAGCTCCGCGAGTCCCACATCCCATTCCAGGCAAGCACCGGAGGATCAGGAACAGGGAGAACAGGGACTCGTGGAACTCGTCCCTCCGAGGAGTGGTTTGAGGAAAGAAGAGAGCCCCGGCAGGCGCACACGGTTTGCGTTCAAGCCTGCCGGGGCCGTGTTCCCGCACTCAGGGGAAAGCGACTGAAAAATGGAAAGGGCGCCCCCGGTGGCGGGGAGCGCCTGTTCGCGAGCCAATCAGGGCATCGCGGTGAGGCTCACGTTGTCGAGGTAGGCAAGCCAGCTTGGATCGTCGGCAAACATCGCCACGCTGAACCGGTCGATGTGATCGATGGCCCCGGACCGGAACCCGACATCGGCCGCCAATTGAGTCAGGGTGCCTCCGCGGGGTCCCATCGACAGCGCGTAGCGATCGGTCCTCAGGTTGATGTCCAGTTCGACGGTAAGCCAGGCGTCCCGGGGGTAGGTGCCCTGGGACTGGGCGGGCGACCCGTCATAGGTCATGACCTGCCCGTTGGCACGGAACGCCAACTGCGGCCCCCGCGCGGTCCTGGAATCGTAGCCTCCAACGCCATGATCACCGCCCACATAGACGAAACATCCGCCACCCGGACCGGATGGAACGAAGATATCGAATCGGACCACGACCCGCTCGGTGTTCGTTTCCTCAATGACCTCAGGCAACAGGGCCGGCAGATTCGAGCCGGACGTCGGGCTGCCCGCGATCTTGAGGGAATTGCCCGTGCCCGATGGATCGAAGCCCGACGTGGCCACGACAGTGAACAGGGAGGGGTTGGCTTCCGCGGCGCCCTGGGCAACGTAGTAGGCGGGAAACCCCCATTCACCGACCGGGCTTCCGGCGTCCGGCGTCGTGCCCGGGGTCGCCCTGTCGAAGTTGTCGAGATCGAACCGGGCAGCTGCAGCCGTTTGAACTTGGTAGAACCGCATCGCGGCGGTGGGGTCCGGATCGGCGGCGGATTCGGCGAATTCCACCTCGGCCAGGCGGGTGTCGTTCGTGGCGACCGGCGTCCAGTTCGCCAGATCCGTGCTGGCCAGGAGGATCAGGATGTCCCCGGTCGGATTGTCCACCGTGACGAGGGCACCTTCCTGCGGCGAGTAACTGAAATCCGCGATGGATGGTTGACCCGGCACTTCGGCCGCAAGCCGGAGCAGGTTGTTGCCTGGAAAGCCAGGGACTTGGAAGCCGCCTCCGAACACCGGTTCGTCGTTGGCGTTGAGCACCATGTTGAGGGCGACGTTGAACCCCAGGTCGAGGTCGAACACGAACGAGGGATCGAGTTCCCCGTCCGGCAGAAGCCGCGCCGTGTTGGGTCGGGGTTCCCCGTTCACGGTGTCGAAGATGCCGTTGATGACCAGGCGTCCCGCGGAATCCACCTGCATCTTGCTGGGCGCCGCGAAGAACGCTCCGCTGAAGCTGGCGGTAAACGAGGGATCGATCGAGCCGTCCTCGTTCAACCGGACGATGCCGGAGACCGGGGTGCCGTTGAAGGTGGCGAAGGTCCCCGTGATGACCACCTTTCCACCCGGTTGAATCACGGCATCCAGGATGTTTGCATTGGGATCAATCGGCTGCTCCGGGCCCGTGCCGATTTGGAAGGACTCATCGATGCTGCCGTCCGGATTCAGCCGGACGATGTCGTTCCAGGCCTCGCCGTTCACCTGGTCGAAATAGCCGCAGACCAGCACGCGCCCGTCCGGATAACGGCGGATGGTGTCGATCTCAGCCGAGTTCAAGCCCGGGTACTGGGTGCTGTCGCGGAAGAACTCAGGGTTGAAGGTGGCATCCCGGGAGCCGTCACCGCGAATGCGGATCAGGCCCGAGACCTCGTCCTCCAGGTTCCAGAGATTGAACCAGCCGCCCACGTAGATTTCGTCAGGACCGGCGATCAGGATCTTGTCGATCTTGGTCGCGAAATCCACGTTGATCGGGCCTTCACCCGGATCGAAGGTCGGATCGAGTGCACCCTCGGCGGTCAATCGGCTCAGGAAGGGCACATCGACATCGTTGAAGGTGACGCCCAACCCGACGATCAGCTTGCCATCATCCTGCAGCGCACACGCCGTGACCCCGCCCTGGTAGATGCCACCGTTGGGATAACTGGGATCCACCGTGCCGTCGGGGAGAAACCGCACCACGTTGCCCCGTTTGACGCCGTCCACCGTGTCGAACTGGCCGACAACGTAGAGTGACCCGTTGGGACCCACAGCCAGGTCCTGAACGAAATCAGAGCCTCCCGCCACGCTGTGGGAGAACACATGCTGGAGGTTTGGATCCACGGTGTAGGTCTGGCCCGCGAGACGGGCGCCGGGCAGCGACAGGCAGAGGCTGCCGAGGAGGAGCAGAAGGGATCGCCCCGCCCTCGAAGGGGGTTGCGTGCTGCGCGTCGGTTGCGGGTTCATGGGTCTTGGATGTTCGTTGGATTTCGTTTTCATCTCACGCTTCAACGCGCCGTTTGCCGGGGAGTTGGGCCAGAAGAGTTGGGGGAAAATCAGGGAATCTCCGGGAGCATGTTTTGCAGGTTGCGGAGGTCCTCGCCGCCGAGGCCATAGGGAACGGCGCTGGCGGGATCGACCCACCGTTTGGCTTCGACGTGGCCATCGACGAAGCTCAGGTCATAGACCCCGCGGTGGTTCTGCGCGGGATAATCGTTCCCGGCCCAGCGCCGCTTGGGCGGATACAGGAGCACCAGCACGCCTTCGTCCACGTCCATCTCTTCCGCGAAGACCATGACCGATGCGGTCCGACGAACCTGGCTGGGCAGCTTGATGTGCCGGTCCTTGATTCCGCTCGACATCGAGTAGGTCCGGTTCTTCGGGAAGTGGCCACTGCTGTTGGTCATGAACGAACGATCGGACGGGCATTTGTAGATGCCGGTGTTCGCCGTGTAGGGAAACAGCGTTCCCCGGCGCAGGTTGTAGTCGTCGCTGTCCTCATTGGCGTCGCCCACGATCCATGATCCCGGTTGCGCCCGTTCGATGTAATCGCCGAACTGGGTCGGCACCTTCCCGTGGTCGTCCGTGTACGCCTGCCACGCCACCTGAAGCTGGCGCAGGTTGTTGAGGCAGACGGTCCGGTGGGCG
Organism: Verrucomicrobiales bacterium; assembly: GCA_024233215.1. Lineage (GTDB taxonomy): Bacteria > Verrucomicrobiota > Verrucomicrobiia > Limisphaerales > J093 > J093. Next base: position 98,438 of record JACKPW010000002.1, read on the forward strand.
GCGTCCTTCGCCCGTCCCAACACCGGGAGCAGCAGACCCGCCAGGATGGCGATGACCGCGATGACGACGAGCAATTCGATCAGGGTGAAGCCCTCGGTATCGGAGCGGAATGCGCCCCCCGGTGTCCGAAGACACCGGCATCGTAGCGGCAGGCGTCCTTGCCTGCCGGTTCCGGCGGCTTTCCAGCCGCCCATGCGAACCCACTCACCGCGCCTCGAGAGTCCGGGTAAGCTCCCGGACATGCGCTCACCCGTGCCCGGCATTCCTCCGGGCGCGAGTTCAGCTTCCATCGGGATCGAGGCGAGGTTCGTCATTGGCCGGGGGCGGTTTCGGCTGGGGCAACGTCATTCGTCCCCGCCAAGCAGCGGTGAAGTTCCTGCTGCAACAGCCGACACCGCAACCGGTCCTCCCAGCGGGCGCCGGCAAGGTCAGGGGACGCTTCCGCCAGGAACGGCACCAAGGCTTCGGCAGTCCGGAGAGCGGCGGCAGCCTCGCTGGCCCTTCCCTGGCCCTGAAGGGCGATCCCCTGCAGGAGCCGGGCCTGTCCGTGGAGCAAGGCATCGTTGGGAGACACCTGATCCGCCCAGTGCTCCATGGCCGGGCCATTCCCAACCAGACGCGCCGCTCCGGCGAGGGCCAGCCGGAGTTCATCCTGCATGACGGGGCTTGAGTCGCTCAGCCGACCCTGCAATCGGTCGACCAGTTTGGGAAGGAATTGGCGGAACGCTTCCGAGGCATCCGCGGGTCGCAGGGCCGCCGCGCGCAGGAGGCCGCTCAGGACCAGCCGATCCTCGGAGTCGGCGACCGCCTGCAAGAACCCGCGCCGGTCGTTCTCAAACGCCTGCTCCTCGGCGAAGAGACAACGCAGGAGAAGCGTACGCGCGCTGTTGGGATAATGCGTGCGGTCGCGGAGGCAGTAATCCAGCGCCCGGTGCCATTCGCCTCCGGCTCCCGCAACGGCGGCAGCGCTCTGAAGGACCTTGGGTTCGTCAGCCTCGCGCAGCTCCGATTGAGCCGCGAGTGTAAGTGCCTCCCGGAGCAGCGCGTTGGCCTCCTCGAATCGTTGCTGCCTTGCCAGATTCCAGGCCAGCGGGGCGAGGCTTCGAACGCGTTGATGAGGTCCGAGGCGTTGGTCCGGCGCTCCCAGCGGATGGCTCAACGCCCCGCGCAGTGCCTGCTCGCCCGCTTCGAGTTCCCCCGCCTCGGTCCGGATCGTTCCCTGGATGCGGAGGTACTCCGCCGGGAGGGACGCCGCATTCGTGTGCTGTGCTTCATGGACCGCCATCACCTGGTTGATCAGGCGCGAGGCGTCGTCGGGGTCCTTCATGGCACAGAGCACCTCCGCGAGCGGCGCGAACAGGCCCAGGTTCCCGTGGGCAACCGGCGTCATCGATCCGTCCGCATTGTGAAGGAGCGGGTTCAGCACCTGGAGTGCCGCCTCGTACTGGCGGAACTCGGCGTACAGCTGGGCGATCAAGGGCAGATAATCGTCCCGGATTCCCAGGTCGTGCGCAGAATCGTCGGCCGCCTCGAGGACCTCCTGCAAACTCGCGGCGATTCCCTCCGGATGGGTCCAGCTTTCGTAGATCTGTTCAAACAGCTTCAGCCGCATCTCGAACTTGCTGCCGGAAAGGATCGTCTCGCCTCCAATCGCCCGGGCTTCACGCAGACAGCGAACCGCTTCCGGATAATCCTGCAGCTCGAACGAACAATCGGCGATGGCCTTCAGCAAGACCACCCGGTCCTTCGACCCTCGATGCACCTCGTCAGCAACCGGCAACGCCAGCGCCTTCCGGTATTCCTCGCGGGCCTCCCGTTGCTCCCCCAACGAGCGGAAGATGTCGCCCAACTGGATGCGAATGCGGCGTTCGATGTCCGGCCGGTCCGGAAAACGCGTCCCGAGCGAGGCTGCTGCCCGGATCGCGGCATCCCTGAGTTTCAGGTCCTGCAGTCCGTTCCGGGGGACGCCTTCCTGTCCCATCAGGTCGTGGGTAAAGAAGCCGAGCATGGCGGCGTTGGCATCGGACTCCCGAATGACCTGCAGGTTGGACCGGTGCAACCGAAAGGCCAGCATCGAGCTCACCACGGTGGCGACAACCAGCAGAACGCCGATGGCACCGCCGCTGAGGACCAGGGTCCGATGCCGGCGGGTGAACTTCTGGACCCGATAGAGCGTGCTGGGCGGGCGCGCATTGACCGGCTCGCAGGCGAGATGGCGCTGAAGGTCAGCGGCGAGGTCATTCGCCGTCTCGTAGCGCCGGTCACGGTCCTTCTCGAGCGCCTTCAACACAATCCAATCCAAATCGCCGGCGAAGGCCGAAGGGCCGCCGGCAGGGCGGGGTGGTGAAGCGGGCGCGGAGGTTCGCCGAAGACGCGTGGAGGGACGCTCCGGATCCTGCTCCCGGATGATCCGGCGCATCTCGTCCAGCCCGGCACTGAGCAGTTCCTTCGCGTCAAACGGCGGGCTGCCGGTCACCAATTCGTAAAGCAGCACGCCCAGGCTGTAGATGTCGCTGCGCGTGTCAATGTCCAGTCCGCTCAGGGCCGCCTGCTCGGGGCTCATGTAGGCCGGGGTCCCGAGAAACTGCTGGAACTGCGTGAAGACCGTCCGATTCGTCAGCGGCTGCTCCGTCGCCTTGGCGATACCAAAATCGATGACCTTCGGCACCGGCACCTCGCCATGCAGGGCGACGAGCAGGTTGGACGGCTTCAGGTCGCGGTGGATGATCCCCTTCTGATGGGCGTGTTGGACCGCCAGACAAACCTGGATGAACAGCTTCAACCGCGCTTCGAGATCGAGTCCCTGCTCGTCGCAAAACCTCGTGATCGGGATCCCCCGGACCAGTTCCATCACGAAATACGGCCGACCGGTCGCCGTGGCCCCCGCATCGAACACCTGCGCGATGTTCGGATGATCCATCATCGCCAGGGCCTGGCGCTCCGCCTCGAAACGGCCGATCACCTGCCTGCTGTCCATGCCCGGCTTGATGATCTTCAGTGCCACCCGGCGTTTGACCGGCTCCAGTTGGTCCGCCATGTAGACCACCCCGAAGCCACCCTCGCCAATCTGCTCCAATAGCTTGTAGCGGCCGATGACGGTTCCCGCACCTTCCACCGACCGCGTCTGCTCCAGTTCCCAGGGTGCTGCACCGGCGGCTTCCGGCAGAAAGCCGGCGGCGGATTCGCTCGCCCGCAAGAGTGCGTTCAGACGCTCCAGCAGGGTGCCGTCTCCGCCGCAGGCCCGACGGAGAAAGGCCGCGCGCTCCTCCGGCGACGGAAGGTCCATCGCGGCGTCGAAGATCTCTCGTTCGCGTTTCGACTGAGTCATGGCAGGCAGTCCGCCCGGCGGCGGGTCTCCTCATACACGCGCCAAACCGGGTCGGATTGGGCCAGACAATCCCGGCTAGAGGTGTTTCCGAATGTCCTCATACAGCCAGGCCCGGGCGTAGGCCCAGACGCGTTTCGCCGACCGCTCGGGCAGGTCGAGCAACTCGGCCGCGGCCACATTCGAGAGCCCGGCGAAGAACCGCAGCCGGATCAACTCCGCTCCCACCGGATCGATCTCCTGAAGCCGGGCCAGCGACTCGTTCACCAGCAGCAGCGACGGATCATCGGTGGTGGCGGCGAGGTCGATGTCGTCCAGGTTGACCCGCTGCAGGCTGCCGCCGTGTTTCTGGCGCATTCGTCGCCGGGCACGTTCGATGAGAATCCGGCGCATGGCTTCGGCGGCGGCACTGAAGAAGTGCCGACGGTTCTGCCAGGACTGGTGGCATTCGCCGACGAGCCGCATCCAGGCCTCGTGGACCAGCGCCGTGGGTTGCAGGGTTTGTCCGGGTCGCTCACGCGCCATCTTCGCGGCGGCCAGTTTCCGCAATTCCCCATAAACCAGCGGCAACAACTCCTCCGCGGCACTGGTCTTCCCCTGCTCCACAGCGTCCAACAGCTGTGTTACTTCACTCATTTAGTGCCAATGATAACCCTGTTCTTGCGGGCGACAAGACCAGGGTTCCCGCTATGGCACGATGAGGCGGTAGAAGCGGCCGGTGCCGGTGCCGGCCTCGGGGATGACGATGGTTTCCTCGCCGTCGAGCATGCCCGGGTTGTAATAACGCCACACCCGCCAGGCGCCCTCCGTCAGGGACTCCCGGTATTCGAACCGGTGGGGCTTGTCGGCACGGGCGTTCAGCTGCAGGGCGATCTCGCCGGTTGGCGTGCGGGTGATTCCAAGAAACAACGGCGTATCCGAGACGAGCGGGTTGGTACCGGCCAGCCATTCACCGAGGTTGTCCAGTCCGTCCTCGTCCGGATCGCCCTTCGCGCCGTCATCGCCGTCGGCGGAGCCGGGGTCGAGTCCCATTGCGATTTCCCACGCATCGGGCAGACCGTCGCGGTCGCGATCGGATTCCGCGGGATCATCGCTGTTGGGGGCGCCCGGCGTGATGGCGGCGAGGGGCGCGATGAGCGTGGAGCCGTCGGGCAGACGGCCATGGGAGACGTTCTCCGCCTGCGCCGGATAGGCCACTTCATCGAGGACGTCACCGGCCGGATCCAGGAGCCGGATGAACCCGCCATCGGCCGGGAGTTTCAGAGTGAGGTGCCCCGGCCCGTTGCGATCGTCGGCAGCGAACACCCCGAAACCGCCGGGCTCGATGACGGCCTGCGAGCGAAGGGTCGCCTGACCGATTGCCGTGACCACCTCGAGGCCGGTCAGGGAAACGGGCAGGGCGGCAGGGTTGAACAGTTCAAACCAGTCGTCCTCGCCGGGCAGGGGATTCGCGAACCACTCGTTGATTCGGAGTGACAGCGGCAACGCCAGCGACAACGCCGTGTTGGCCGTTCCGACCGTGGGCCGACAGGGCTGCCATTCGCCGGCAATGCGCCCCAGGGACACGTCCTCCATTTGGTGGCCGAAGCTGACGGCATCCACGGTGCGGGCGTCCGCGTCGCGCAGCACCACGGAGTCCGCATCGCGATCCAGCGCGAACGGCGCGTGGTAACCGGCCTCTTCCGTCCGGCCATCGCACCAGAGGACGAGGAAGGCGCCCGCCCCGAGTGTGGTCCCGGACGGGAAGGTGAATGCGCCCGCGCTGCCGTCGTCGCGGACCGTCCATCCGCTCAGGCTGATCGCGCCCGAACCGCTGTTGTGCAGTTCCACGAAATCCGGGGCGTCGGGCGTGGCACCAAGGGCCAGCACCTCGTTGAGGCGCACGTCGCCCGCCGTTGCGGAACCGTTCCACACCCCGGGGGAACCCCCGGCTTCCGCGCTTTCCCGCCAGGTGGCCGGCTCGCTCAAATCGCCGTCGGGTTGGGCCAGTTCGAGGCTGAAGCCGTCGCCGTCGGCGGATTCCGGCCAGGCGCCGGCGTCGCCGTACCGCGCCTGCCAGACGATCTGCCCCTGCCCGTCCTTCAGGCTGATGGTTTCCCCCCCGTTGGACAGACTGCCCGAGTAAAGGGCCGTCGGGGTCACGCCGGGATAACGCGCGGCGAACGCGGCGGGGTCTTCATCGGAAACGAGCAGGATGGGCTGACCCGGTTTGGCGACGCTGCCGGGGGGGAACACGTAGTCGATGCCATCGAACGAGAAGGCGCTGAGGTCGAGGGGCCAGGCGCCGAGGTTGACCATTTCCAGAAACTCGTATTCGCCGCCGCCGGAGGCGTGGTACATCAACTCGGTGGGCAGAAGGCGAAGGGCGGGGCCGGCAAGTTGGAACGTGGCCTCGGTGAGGGCGCTCCAGGCGCCGTCGGCCAGGACGCGGGCCTTGACCAGGGTGTCCCCGGCAAACGCCGGCAGCGGTGCCGTGTATTCCGTCGCCGAGGGGGCGACGTCGCCGGAACCGGCCATGCGGGGATCGGAACCATCCGTGGTGTACCAGAGGGCTCCCGCCGGGGCGGACAGGGCAAGGCGGAACCCGGCGTTTACCCGCCCGCCATGCTGCGAGAAGACCGGGGCGACCACGCGGGGATAGAGGCTGGCGGTGCGCAGTTGCTCGAGCACGATCGCGGAGCGTTGCGGGAAGTACGTTTCGTTCAGCTCGCGCAGGGTGTCCTCGTATTCGACGTCGCGGGTGTAGGGTTCATCCGGCCGCTGGTTGTCTCCCCAACGCGCGGACTCGGCGACGAGCGCGGTGTCGATCTCCGCCACGCGCTGGTTGTAGAGCGCCGCGGGCCGGTTGTTTTCGGGATGGGCGGGATCCCAGGCCGGGGCGGCGGGATTCACGTAGTAGGGACCGCCATTGAAGAAGTGGCGGTGGGCCCGATCGGCGAAGAGCAACCGGAACTCCGCGTTCTGACGCAGGAGGGAATAGAGCTCGGCGCAGGTGTTGCTGTCGCCGACGCCGGTGCGGTTCTCGGACACGCTCTTCAACGAATGCTCGGAGTCCCAGCTGACGAAGTACCACTTGCCGCCCGGCTCGCGCTGACGCAGGGCATACCAGTTGTGATGGGGCCAGTCGGTGTTGCCGATGTAGAAGTGGACGAGCATGTAGTCGATGAACGCCGGAATGTCGAGCAAGGCAGCGAGGGCCGCGTAGTTGGCGGGGTCGGCCAGGCCGGCCCGCGCGGTCTGCATCATCTCATTCCAGGCGGCGGCATTGCCGTCGAGCACGTTGTTACCGGTGTGCTTGATGACGTCGTAATCCTCCTTGTCGCCGCCGATGTAGGTGGAGCCGAACGCCGCCTCCGGTTCCTCGTGGAGGTTGTGCAGGCCCCAGTAGAGGCCGTTGACGAAGACGTTGACGTAGCGGCCGTGGACCGCCAGGTCGCCGCAGGCCAGTTGCAGGTCGCTGGCATACTGGTCCGTGAGATACTTCGCCTTGGTGCGCTGCTCGGAGGGACCCGACCCGCCGCCGTAACTCCAGACGTAGTTCAGGCCGGCGTCGATGATCAGGATGTCAAACCGCTCCACCGGCGTGTCCTTGAACACCGATTCCTGAAGCCAGGCCGCGCCGTAGTCCGACCGGAACCGCGCCTGCATGGAGAGCTTGTAGGACTTCCACGGGCTCGTGCTCGACCCCCCCTGGATGCGCAATCCGCAGTCCTCCTGGAAGCCGTTGCCTCCGTCCGGCAGAATCAACTCGATGGACGCCGCCCGTTCCCAGGCGATGCCCTCGCGGTCCCCGTTCGAGTAGATCCCGGTCGCGGGGCTGAACCAGTCGTCAACCGGCATCACGAGCGAAAGGGCCGGAATGCCGGCGAGTCCCGCGCGGGTGCGGTCGGCATACTGGGCGGAATCCACAATGCGCGGGTCCATTTCGTAATCGCCGGTGGTGACCACCCGGGAACCCCATTGGGCGGGAAATCCTGCGGGGACGGCCGGCTGCTCCACAATGCTCGCGATGAAGAGGTAGGTCTGCGTCTTGACCTTCGACGGCAGGCGGTTCGAGGCGAAGGCCGCGGCCCGGACAACGCGTGTTCGATCCAGATGAACGGGGGCACTGTAAGGGACGCCGGTGGAAGCCGTCGGCTCCGAACCGTCGAGGGTGTAGCGGATCGTCGCTTCCCCAAGTTCACAGCTCAATGCCAGATCGAACGGTTCCGAGGCAAAGCGGCGTTTCACGCTGAAGTCCACCCCCGGCGTCACGCCGGTGATCGCGCTCACCCCGTTGGCGGAGCGGGGTGTTGGGGTCGCGAAGTAGCCCCACTCGCCGGTGACGGTCAGGCCGTAGCTGATGTCATTCCGTTGCTCGGGGTACTTCGGGGTGAACTCGCTGATCACCTGGCGCGGCTGCTCATGGTTGAAGAGGCCGAGGTATTCGCCATCGGTCCCAAGCTTGAAGTTCGTGTGCAGTTCGGCCCCCGGCGTGTGCCGGTCCTTGCCGGAGGCGAAGATCAACAGCCGCTGCCCCGCGCCGAGGCTGATGGCAGGAATCACCCATTTGCCCGGGGAATCCGCCTCGTCACTCAACGACCAGCCGCTCAGGTTCGCCGCGGTCACGCCCCGATTGTACAGTTCGATCCAGTCCTGCGGTTCGCCGTCCTCGTCCTTGAGCCCGGTGATGTTCGCCGCAAGGAATTCGCTGATCACGATGTCGGGCCGCACAAGCCCCGGATCGACGGTGTAGTTCCAACCCGCCCCCACAAACGGATTCGGGGGTTCGCTGGTATCCACGATGCCGTGCCCGTCTGCCCAGACAACCTCCGCCACCCCCGCATCCACCGTTGGAAACGTGAAGCGATACGGTCCCGTCAGCACACCGGTGACGTTGGTGGCGGGTCCCCCGTTAACCCACAAGTCCGTGGCTTCCAGCCCTGCCACCGGCTCCGAGAACAGCACCTCGATTTCGCCCAGCGCCGAAACCGTGCTGCCCGGCGGCGGCGTGATCCACACCACCTGCGGGGGCAGCGAATCCGAGAGGGAATAGCTCCAGGTCGCGTTGGGCGCGGTCTCGTCAAAGCCATTCGCCGGCTGCGCGAAGTCAGTGATGCCGTGGTTGGGATCGAAGCTCACCCGCACCGTTCCGAAGGGGGGTTGAGCGAAGCCGAAGGTGAAACTGGTGCCGCGGGCATCGACCGTGTCCGCCGGAATGCCGTTGATCCACAGGTCGTCCGCGTCCACCCCCGTCACCGCCTCGCTGAACGTCACCGTGATCTCCGTCAATTCGGCCACGCCTCCGGGCATCGGACTGACGGCCAGCACCGTCGGCGGATCGCTGTCGGTCAGGGCGGAGGTGAGGTCGGCATGAAACTGGAGGTCGCTGCTGGTGAGGCTGACGTTGAACATCTGCACCGCCAGGACGTTCGGCCCTTCGACGAGCAGGCCCGGCTCATTGGCGATGAGGTAGCTGGCGAATTCCACCGGCTCCGTGGCGTTCGAGTTCGCCCGGTCGTCAAATGATGGATCCGTGACATTCACCCGCGAACGCGCGACCTCATGACCGTTGAGCCACGCAATGAAGCCGTCGTCCACCGCCGTCCGCAGCGTCAACGAACCGATGTCCTCCACGTTGGCGAGCGTGAAGCTGTGGCGCAGGAACAGCGTCGTGTAGCTGTTGCGCATGTCCGTGATCAGTGTGCCACCCGCGACGTTCTCCCCGTAGTAGAAAGGGGCCGGTCCTGTTTCCCAGGCGCTGTCATCGAAGGCTTCCTGCCGCCAGGCGTCCTTGGGGGAGGAGGCTTCCGTGGTGCCTTTGAAGTAACGCCAGGTGGCGTCGAGGGGAATGACCGTGTCCGCCAGGAGGCCCGCGGACAGGAGGAGGACCGCCCCCGCCAGGACCGCCCGAAGACGCCGGCCGGGACGGAGCATCCCCGATTCGAATCTGCGCTCTCGTTTCATCGCCAGAACCGCCACCCGCAACGCCGGGCCTCAGTTGCCCTCAAGGCTCCCGGGTGAACGAGGGCATTGATAGCACCGGAAGCGTTCAGGGAGCAAAGGGAATGCCGCTGCCGCGGAGTCTTGGTCCCTTTGATCCAGCGGAAAGCCCGTCTCCTCTCGTGCAAAGAGGCTTCACGGGGAGGCATGCTGAGACCAGGCCCGCTTCAGTGCCTCAAAACCGGCCGCCGCCTCCATCAACGTGAGATTGGTCAACCCGCCGTCCGCAATGCCCCCATCGTTCACCACAGCCCGCTTCAGACTCCCGGACCGATCGGTCAGATAGAACCATCCCAGAAGTTGCTGGCGCTTCACCAGGATGATGGTGTTGGGCTCGTTGGCCAGAACGTTCAAGGTGTTGGTCGCACCATTCTGCTCGAACTGCAGCCGTTTCAACGCCACCGGTTGGTCTGCCCTCAGCCCCAGAAACCGGGCGAAGCCGACGTTCATGTTCGCATCCTGGCCTTCAGCGGCGGCCCGATCCGCCACCTCTGACAGCGACCCAACGCCGGATTGAACAGGTTTGGAGCAGCCTGCCAACCCGAGGGCCAGCAGCAGTCCGGTGAACAAGGCGAATGGCTTCATGAATCTCGCAAACAGGCCGTGCCACGGAATCGCATCCGAGCAGCCTTCATGCATCTCGGGCATGGGCGGCTGCCGGACAGCATAGGTGCAGCCCGACCGGCGGAACAAGGCGAAGTTCAGCGGATCCACCCGCGCCAACGGTAAACCCACCAGCCCACGAACTCGTGCAGCCAGTCGTCGAAGGTCTCGAGTCCCGTGCTCGTGGGGAGGATTCCCCAACCGGCGTCCGGCAGGCCGGCCAGGCCGCGGAAATCCGCCGGGAAACAGGTCACGTCCATGCCGGCCGCGCGAAACACCCCCTCCGCCCGGCGCATGTGGGCGGCGGACGTCACCAGGATGAGTTTCTTCCAACCGTGCTCCTCCACCAACCGCTGGCAGGCCAGCGCTTCGTCGTGGGTGTTCACGCAGTTGCGCAGTTGATACACGCGGCGCGGGGTGAGCTTCCACGCGTTCAGCCAGGGCAGGAGGTAATCGCTTTCCACCACCCCGGGAGGGCCGTCGCGTTTGATCCCGCCGCCGAGCACCAGGGTCTTCGCCTTGTCCTGACGCACCAGTTCGGCCGCCGCAATGGGACGATCCACCGACGAATGAAAGTCGGCGCCGAAAATGTCGTTCGTGGAGGCCGTGAGCAGGCCGCCCAGCATCACGATGGCATCCGCCTCCGGCAGGTCCTCCACCCGCACGCCGGCATACGGCTTTTCCAGCGATGCCAGCAACCGACTGGACAACGGCGTGGCCCCGGTCGCGTAGAGCAGGATCACGAGCAGCGCCGGCAGGATGGCGGTCTTGCGTCGTCCTTTCAGCAGCAGGACCACGGCGCACAGCACCAGAAAGACAAACGTCAGCCCCAGCGGCGAAACCAATTGCATCAACAAACCTGACATGACGCGGGTGAGGCTAGTTGCCCGCCGGCGTCTGGGCCAGCAGCATCAGCAAGAGGATCCCCCCGAGCCCGATCCGGTACCAGCCAAAACCGGTGAACGTATGGGAACGCACGAAGCCCAGCAGCCATTTCACCGCGACAAACGACACCACCGCGGACACCACCGCCGCCAGGGCCAGCAGGCCCCAGTTCTCCGGCGGAGCCCCGGCTTCCGGCCGCAACAGCGCCTTGGTGATCTTGAGTCCGCCCGCAGCCAGCATGGTCGGAATGCCGACCACGAAGGAGAACTCCGTTGCCGCGGGCCGGCTCAGTCCCATCACCAGCATGATCAGGATCGTCGTCCCGGACCGGGAGGCACCGGGAAACACCGCGGCCACCAACTGCCCGAGGCCGACCGCCACGACCACCTTCCACGTGAGCTGATCGTTGAAGGTCCGCCCCTTGAGCCATCGTTCCACGACGAGAAACAACACCCCGCCGATGACGAGTGCCAGGGCCACGGGCAGGATTTCCTCCGGCAACTCGAAACCGGCCTTGTCCAGCGCCAGCCCCCCCACGCCGGTGATGAAGAACGCCACCAGGACCTTGAGGGTGAAATCGCGCGCCTCGGGATCGCGGTGGGCCCGGCAGACCTGTTCCAGCCGGTTGCGGAACAGCGGGATCACCGCCAGCACGGCCGCGCTTTGGATGACGATGTTGAACAGGTCGCTCTGGTGAGCCAGCCAGCCCCAGTTCTGCGGGATGAGCAGGTGGCCCGTCGAGGAGACGGGCAGGAACTCCGTGATCCCTTCGATCACGCCGAGGATGATGACGGTCAGCCAGTCCGGCATGGCCTGTTTAGAAGCGAAACCGGCGCCGGCCGCAAGCGGCATCTTCTTTGGGACCGGGTGAGAAGCCCGAATCGCCCCGGCATCGCACCGCCGCGATGACCCCGGAAAGATCGCGGCTGCGCCGTGACCCTGCAGCCCGACCACGAATGGCCACCAATGAACACGAATGCAAACGCGACTTTCAGAAGCCGTACGGCCGCCAAGTGGTGACGGAGGCGGGAACCCGCCCTCTGTCGTGATGCGTCTCTATTCGTGTCTATTCCTGTTCATTCGTGGTTCTCTACCGACTCGTTGTGGGTGAGGCCCCACGTTTGCGCGGACTCACGTCCGCGGCTACGGCTCTGTGGCTACCACATTCTTGCCGTCACGCCGCCGTCCACGACGACGATTCCTCCCGTGAGGTATCTGCCGGCGTCGCTGGCGAGCAGGAGGGCGGTGGGGGCGAGTTCGGGCGGCTCGCCCCAACGGCCCAGGGCCGTGCGCGAGGCAAAGCTGTCCTTCTGTGCCTGGCTGAGGATCGACATCGGCATCTCCGTGGCGAAGGGGCCCGGCGCGATGCAGTTGACCGTGATTCCGTGCGGGCCGAGGTGGAGGCAGTTCGCTTTCACCATCCCGTGCAAGGCGGCTTTCGTCGTGCTGTAGGCCACGCGGTCCGCCGTGCTGGCCAGGGCCATGATGGAGGAGATGTAGATGATCCGACCCCATTTCCGCTCCATCATCCCCGGCGCCAGCGCGCGGGTGAGCACCATCGAACTGGTCACGTTCAGCTCCAGCAACTTGTCCCAGTCGGCATCCTGAATCCCCGTGGCGGGTTGCGGGATGTTCCAACCGGCGTTGCTCACGAGGATGTCCACCTTACCCATCCGTTCGATGGAATCTTTCGCGAGTTGTTCCGTGCCGGCTCTTTGGCCCACGTCCGCCACGATGGCTTCGACGCGGCGACCGGTTTCGGCACCCAGTTCGGCCGCAGTGGCCCGGAGCTGGTCCTCGGTGCGACTGCAGATGGCGACGTCGGCGCCGGCCTTCGCGAGCAGGCGGGCCATTTCCTTGCCCAGACCACGGCCGCCTCCGGTGACGAGGGCGGTGCGGCCGGACAGGTCGAACGGGGTGTTTTGATAGGCGGACATACCGAACCGGGCGGCGTTACTTGAGGTTCTTGGGATTCAACGGCTGCAGGTCCTTCGGCACGAACAGTCCGTCCTTACGGATGACCTCGCCGTCGAGGATGACCTCGCCACCGCCCCACTCGGGTCGCTGGATCAGCACCATGTCCCAATGGACGGCGGAACGGTTGCCGTTGTCGCAATCCTCGTAGGCCTGTCCCGGGGTGAGGTGCAGCGATCCGGCGATCTTCTCGTCGAACAGAATGTCGCACATGGGATTGAGGATGTGCGGATTGAACCCGAGTGAGAACTCGCCGGTGAATCGTGCACCGGCGTCGGTGTCGAGAATCTCGTTCAACCGCGTGGTGTTGCTGCTGGTGGCCCGGACCACACGGCCGTTCTTGAATTCCAGCTTCACGTTATCGAACCGGGTCCCGGCATAGAGGGTGGGGGTGTTAAACTGGATCACCCCGTTGATCGAGGTCTTGACCGGACAGGAGAAGACCTCGCCGTCGGGGATGTTGCGGTCACCGCTGCAGATGACGGCGCCGAGGCCCTTGATGCTGAATGCGAGATCCGTGCCGGGGGATTTGAGCTGGACGCGGTCGGCCCGGGCCATGCGTTTCTGGAGGGCCTTGCTCGCCTTGGCCATCTTCCCGTAGTCCATCGTGCAGACGCGGAAATAGAAGTCCTCGAACGCCTCGGTACTCATGTTCGCCGCCTGTGCCATGCTGGGGGTGGGCCAGCGGAGCACGACCCAGCGGGTCTTGTTGACGCGGTGATTGAGCACGGGCCGGAGGGTGCGGTTGTAGAGCCGCAACTGCTCGCTCGCAACGTCCGAGGTCTCGTTCGCGTTGGCACTGCCACGCACCGCGATGTAGGCCTGCATCTTCTTCATGCGATACAGTTCGAGATCGCGGACCAGCGTGGCGTGTCCGGGATCCGTGTCGCGGACGATTTCGCGGGTCACCCGGGAATGCCGGACCTCAACCACCGGCACCGCCTTCACCGCGCGCACTTCGCGCATCAGGGCCACCGCGAACTCGTCGGGGACATCGGTCAGGTCGATGAGCACCCGGTCATCGCGCTTGAGCGCCGTGGAATACCGCACCAGCACCTTCGCCAGTTCCGCATAACGTGGATCATTCATGCGGGAGGAACATAGAGGGCCCACGCCGGAAGGTCGAGTGCGGAGCCGGCCCTGGAGCAGCCTGCTTGCGACATTTCGGGGCAGGATTCAGGACTTGAAAGCCCACCGGGAAGCACCACTGTTGGGCCATGAACTACTCGATAACCCTCGTCGAGTCTGAGGAGGGCTTTGCCGTTTGGTGCGATGAGCTGCCGGGATGCTGCACCCAGGGTGCAACCCGGGCGGAGGCGTTGGAGAACATTCGTGAGGCCATTCGGGAGTATCTGGCAGCCCGCGAGGAACTGCCGGGCCGCTTCGGCACCAACGTGAGTCACGAGGTCGTCACGGTCTGACGGGAGATGCCCAAGCTGCCCGGCATAGGCCATCAAGCCGCGATTCGAGTACTCGCTGCAGCCGGGTTTCTCGTCGTTCGCGAAGGGAAGCACACCCTCATGAGCAATGGCATACGACTCGTGGTGATTCCCCGCCATGACCCCATCAACGCCTTCACGATGGGGAGAATCGTCCAGGACGCCGGATTCACGGTTGAGGAGTTCAAGCGGATGCTCTGAGCGTGCGGCCTCCTCCCTCCATCCTTCCACCGGCCGTCTGAGCCCGTTCCCCCCGTCGCCTGCCTCACGGAATCCCTGACAAAACCGCCCGTCACCGATGGATTCAACGCCCGTCCAGGATCGCCTCCGTGAGGCCATGAACACACGCCACGGCATTGCCGCCGATCGCGTCCGGTTCGTCTGGTCGCCCTATCGCATCTGTCCGCTGGGCGCGCACATTGATCACCAACTCGGGACCGTCACCGCCATGGCCATCGACCGCGGGACCTGGCTGGCCTTTGCGCCAACCGGGTCCCCGGAAGTCCGCCTGAGCAGCCTGTCGTTTCCCGAGGAAATCCGTTTCAGTCTGGCGGAACCACTGCCGCCAAGGCGTGGCGATTGGGGCGACTACGCCCGGGGCGCCGCGTTTGCCCTGGGCCGGAGCCACCCATTGGACCGGGGAATCACCGGCGTCACCAGCGGCCGGCTCACCGCCAGTGGCTTGAGCAGTTCGGCATCGGTCGGTGTCGCCTATCTGCTGGCACTGGAACACGTCAACGAACTGGACGTTGCCCCCGGCGTCAACGTCCGGTTGGATCAGGTCATCGAGAATGACTACCTCGGGTTGAGGAACGGCATCCTGGACCAGTCGGCCATCCTGTTGTCACGGCGCGATCATCTCACCGTGATCGACTGCCGCGCCTTTGACGGAAGCGAAACCGGGGGTGTGCTCACCGGCATTCAGCACATCCCGCGCCATCCCGGCATGCCCGCGGTCCGGATTCTCCTCGCCATGTCCGGCGTCACACAGGCCATCCTCACCACGGGCTACAACACCCGGGTGGCCGAATGCGAACAAGCGGCGCGGGTCCTGCTCGATGCGGCCGGCAAACCGGGCTCATCCCCGCATCTCGGCAAGGTGCTGCCCGCGGAATACGAGGCCCATCGCGATCGTCTGTCCGGTCCGACGGCCCGGCGGGCGCGGCATTTCTTCACGGAGACTCGGCGGGTGCAGGACGGCATCGCCGCCTGGCGCGATGGTGATGTGACCCGGTTCGGGCGGTTGATGACCGAATCCGGGCACAGTTCCATCGAGAACTACGAATGCGGCAGCCCGCCGTTGATGGATCTCTTCAACCTTCTCGCCGACACGCCGGGCGTCCACGGCGCACGGTTCAGCGGCGCCGGCTTTCGCGGCTGCTGCATTGCGCTGATCGCTGCGGAGGCCGCCGGGGCCGCGGTGCCGGCGATCCTGGAGGACTACAGCCGGAAACACCCCGAACTTGCCCACCAAGCCGCCTGCTTCCTCTGCGATACGGCGGATGGCGCGCGTCTCCTATGAATGCCCTGATCCTCGCCGCCGGTTACGCGACCCGGCTGTATCCCCTGACCAAGGACTTCCCGAAGCCACTGCTGGAAGTGGGCGGACGAACGATCCTCGATCATCTGCTCGCACAACTGGATGCCATCGACGCCATCAAACGGGTCTGGCTCATCACGAACCATCGTTTCATGCCGCACTTCACCCGCTGGCGGCAGGGCCGGACGGGCGGGAAACCGGTGGACCTGATCGACGACGGCACCCTGACCAACGACGACCGCCTGGGAGCGGTGGGGGATTTGCTCGTGGCTCTGCAGTCCGTGGGGACGGACGACGACCTGCTTGTGACGGCGGCGGACAACCTGCTCGAGTTCCCGCTGGCAGACCTGGTCAACGCCTTCCGTCGCCGGCCTCTCAGTCATGTCTGCGTGCATGGGGTCGACGATCCCGCCCGCCTGCGTCGCACCGGAGTGGTGGTGCTGGGTGCGGAGGATCGTGTGATCGAGTTCCGCGAGAAACCGGCGGAACCGCGGAGCAACCTCGCCGTGCCGCCGATCTACCTGCTGGCCCGGTCAACCCTGCCGCGGGTTGGGGAGTATCTGGGGGGCGGGGGATTGCCAGAAGCACCGGGCCATTTCATCGAGTGGCTCTGCCGCCAGGAAGCGGTCCACGCCCATCGGATTCACGGCACGATCCTCGACATCGGCACCCCGGAATCCCTCGGCGCCGCCCGGGCCCGGTTTCGGGGCGAACTCCCCCGGGAATGAATCCCCGCCAGCGGCATCGCGTCGGTGAAGACGACAACCCTGGATACGGGCTTTGCGTTTGACTTGACCGGGTCCCCGGACTATCGGGGGGCCACCTTGACGTGAGGAAAACCGGCGGCAGTGACCTCCCCCGTTCCCCGCGGCGCCAATGCGCCCCGGTGGCGGTGCTGTCTGTCCTGCTGCTGGCCACCCTGCTCGCCACCGGTTGCCGCACCTACCGCGACCAATCCGCGTCCATGCGCGACGCCTGGGTGCGGGGCGATTTCACCCGCGCGGCGGAGCAGTTCGAGAAGCGTGCCGACAAGAAGGACGACGGTCGCGACGGCGTGATCTGGCATCTCGAAGCGGGGGCCAGTCTTCGAACGCTGGGCAAGTACGCCGAGAGCAACGCCGAGTTCGATCAGGCGGCGGCGCAGATCGAGGAATACGAGCGCAAGGCCAGGGTCCGCGTCAGCAACGAGGTCGGGTCCACGTTTTCAAACCAGCAGAACCGCCCGTACGAAGGCCGGTCCTACGACAAGATCATGCTGCACACCTACAAGGCGCTGAACTACCTCGCGCTGGGACAGGTGGAGCAGGCGCGACCCGAACTGATTCGCGCCTATCAAAGACAACAGGATGCGGTGGCGGAGAATGCCCGTCGGATTGAGAAGGCCCGCGACGCCGAAGCCAGCAGTCCCGACCAGGTCCAGATTGAACGGGCGCGCCGGGATCCCCAATTGCAGGCCCGGCTCGATGCCTTGAACCGGCCGCTGGAGGGATTTCAGTTCTACGCCGACTACGTGAACCCCTTCACGGTCTACCTGGACGGGCTCTATTTCCGCCATGCGGCGGGGGGCGGGGCGGATCTCGAACGGGCCCGGAAATCGCTGGCCCGCGTCATCGAGACGGCGGGGGGGAACCCGGCCGTGACCCAGGACCTGCGGGAGGCGGAACAGGGGGCCGCACCCGAACGGGTGACCTACGTGATCCTGGAAAATGGCCGGGCCGCCAGCCTGAACCAGGAACGCATCGACATCCCGATCATCGTGGCGGACGTCTCCTACGTCGGGGCCGCCTTTCCGAAGCTCGAGTTTCACCCGGACCATCTGGCCAACCTGCGGGTCGAGGCGGGCGGCAACACCTACACCACCGTGCCGCTCGCCAGCATGGACGCGATTGTCGCACTGGATTTCAAGAACGAGTGGCCGGCGATCCTGACACGCACGCTGATCTCCGCCGTGGCGAAGGGGGCGGCCGCGTATGCGGTGAACACCACCGCCCGGCAGGCGAATGATCTGGGAGGCCTGCTGGCGCGGATTGGCACCGCCATTGCCCAGGCCGCCGTGAACATCGCGGACACCCGATCCTGGAGCACCCTCCCCAAGGAGTGGCAGGTGGTGCGCCTGCCCACCCCGGCCGACCGGGTACTGACCCTGCGGACACCCGACGGTCGCGCCCAACGGGTGAACCTTGTGGACGGGCGGGTGAATGTGGTATACGTCCGGGCCGTCACTTCCAGCGGGCCGCTTGTGATTGGCCAGTTCAGATTCCGTTGAGATGTGACAGACACGACCATGAAATCGTCCCTTTTCTCCCTCCTTCTGCTCGCCGTGGTGGCGGGCGCCGGTTGCCGGTCCACCCAGATGAACACCGTGGACCCTGCCCAGCCGGCGAACCAGCGCGAGATGATCTCGGACAAGCGCGTGTTGAAGGACCAGAGCCTCAACAAGGCGGTCAACATCGTCGGGCTCAACGTCGGCACCGGCCCCGAGGGATTTCTGAAGGTCCAGGTCGAGGTGGAGAACCGGACCCGCAGCCTGAAGTCGTTCACCTACACCGTGGAGTGGTTCGACGAGAACGGCATCCTGATCGAACTCCCCACCGCCCACTCCCGGCCGCGCAGCCTCGAAGGGGGCGAAATCGCCGCCATCACCGCCACCGCCCCCACGCCCCGCGCCAAGGACTTTCGCATCAAGTTCCTGGAACCCGTCGGCAGGTGAGTCGCCCGGCCCCTTTCTCCGCTTTCCCTTTCCACAGCCATGAAACCACTCCTCGTTCCCGTCACCGTCGCCGTGCTCCTGCTCGCCGGTTGCTCCAGTCCCAAGGCCACTTACGTTGAGGCGGACAGCTCCCGGCTCGTTACCACGGTGGAGGGCATCAACCTGCAGGACTTCGCCCAGGCGGCGGACGCCATGACCGCCTCGCTGATCGACAACCTGATCAATCCCGGCCTCCTGAAGAGCGGTGTGCCCAACGAGCCCGCCCTGCTGGCGATCAGCCGCATCCTCAACAACACCGGGCAGCAGTTCGACACCGACCTGCTCATCAAGAAGATCCGGGTCGCCCTGCTGCGTACCGGCAAGGTGCAGACCAGCACGACCATCGCTTTCGGTGGCGTGGAAGACCCGTTGGTGGCGGATCTGGGCGGTCCCCCGAAACGCAATCCGGATTACACGCTTTCCGGCAAGATCATCGAGGATCGCACCAAGGCCGGCAACGTGCGCCAGAGCAGCTACATCTTCCAACTCTCCCTCAGTTCCCTGAACGGCATCGCCGTCTGGGAGGACGAGCGGACCATCGTCAAACAAGGCTCGCGTGCCACCGTGGGCTTCTGAGCCCCGGAGTCGCCGGCCGGAACCCCCCTGCTGCATGCCATGAATACCGTCAGATTTCTTATCCGGGTGCTCCCGGCGGGAGCCGTCGTTCTGCTGACCGCCTGCGGCGGGGGCGGACGCGCGACCAACCAGAATGCCCCCGGCCCGCAGGTGGGCAACGCCGTCGGCTACGGTGCCGGCGCCGTGGTCGGCAATGTGGCGGGCGCCGCCGTGGGCACGGTCGAAGGAGGGGCCGCGGCTGTTGGCGATGTTTTCACCCCCCAACCCACCCGGGTCGTCCGCCATTGGAAACAGGAAACCACTGTCGACGGCCGGACCATCCAGGTGCCGGTCGACTACTACGTGGACGAACAGGGGCGGATCATCAAGGAAGTGAAGCCCGGCACCGCCTTCCGTTGACGCGCGCCAGATCCGGTGGCAATCCAGATCCCAGGTACGGTTCCTTTCCCATGAATACCCGGCCGAACTCTCTCCGAACCCACTCTTCCTCCCTGCGCGCCGCGCTGGTTGCCGGCCTGCTCGTGACCGGCAGCGCCACCGCCACCGCCTTCGCGGCCTCCGCGGAGTCCGGCGTCCACTTGACCGTGGATACGGCCCATCCCACGCACGTGGTGAATCCCCACGTCTACGGGCATTTCCTGGAGCATATCTATCACTCCGCCAACGGGGGGCTCTGGGGGGAGATGGTCTGGAACCGGAGCTTTGAGCTGAGCCAGACCGGAATCGGCGACTGGTCCATCGAGGACGGGCAGGTCATCCAGTCGGCACTCATCACGGACGTCAACTTTGTCTTTGGCGACAGTTCCTGGAAGGACTACGAACTGACGCTCCAGGCCCGCAAGGACGGGGGAGCCGAGGGGTTCCTGGTGTTGTTCCGTGCGGCGGACGCCGACTCGTTCTACTGGCTGAACCTCGGCGGCTGGAACAACACGCGCCACGCCATCGAGAAGGAAACCGACGGTCGGCGTCGCGGGCTGGGGCGGGGATCGAACGGCCGGATCGAGACCGGTCGTTGGTACGACCTGCGCATCCGTTGCGAAGGCAACCGCATCCAGTGCTGGCTGGGCGACGATGAGATCATCGACGTGCGGGACGAGGACTCCCCTCATCTGAACGGCATGATCGGGCTGGGGACCTGGGGCACAAAAGCCCGGTATCGGAACCTCAAGGTCACGAGTCTGGATGGGGCGACCGAACTGTTCTCCGGCCTGCCCGAATTGCCGGCGCGGGGATTTGAAGCGGATTTCTGGACGCACTTCGGCCCGGGCGGCGCGGCGCGGGTGGGGGATGCCGTGAACAACCAATACAGCGTCCAGTTGACCGGTGACGGCACCCCGACCGGGATCGTGCAGGGCGATTTCCGGTTTATTCCGCAACGCTACGAGGGATCTGTCTGGATGAAGGGCTCGCTGCCCGCCGGGATCAAGCTGGAGTTGCTCGACGGGGAGACCGTCCTGGGTTCGGAAGTGCTGGGGCCCCCCACGGGGGAGTGGGCCGAATACCCGTTCCGGATCGACGCGCGGGGCGACACGAAGGATGGCTCGCTCCGGCTCACGCTGTTGGGGCCGGGCAGTGTGAAGCTGGATCATGTCAACATGATGGGACAGGACGCCCTGGGGAATGACGGGCTGCGCCCCGACCTCCTCGAGGCGGTGCGCGGGTTGCGACCGCCGATCATTCGCTGGCCGGGCGGCTGCTTTGCGTCGGTCTATCTGTGGAAGGACGCCGTCGGACCGCAGGTCGAACGACGGATCTATCCCGCGTACATGTGGGAGGATCAGGACATCAACTCGTTCGGTACCGATGAGTATATGCGGCTTTGCCACAAGACCGGGGCCGAACCGTTGCTGGTGATCAACACCGGTGTGCTGAACTCCGGCTGCGGTGCGCCCGCGCAGTTCCGGCTGCCCTCGGATGCCGACTACCTGCCCTACGCCCTGGAATGGATGGAGTACTGCAACGGCGACGCGTCGACCCCGATGGGGGCGCTGCGGGCCGCCAACGGGCATCCGGAACCCTACGGCGTCGTCTATTGGGAACTGGACAACGAAACCTGGGCGGCCGGGGTGGAGGCTTACATTGCGAAGGTGAAGCAGTTCGCGCCGGCCATGCGCGCCAAGGCCGCCGAGCTGCGAACACCGATCAAGATCCTTGCCTGCGGTGGTAACGGATATGACATGCGCTGGAACCGGTCCTTGATCGATGCCTGTGCCCCGTTGATGGACTACATCAGCATTCACCACTACGAGGACCCGGATAACTTCGGCTCCGCTCCGGGGCGGTATGAGGGCCTCCTCATCCAGCTGGCCGGGTATATTGCGCGCTCGGAGAACCCCGCGATGGACATCTACAACTCGGAGTGGAATGCCCAATCCACGGACTGGCGCACCGGTCTGTATGCGGGCGGCCTGCTGAATGCCTATGAGCGCCAGGGCAAGAAGTTTACCCTGGGCGGTCCGGCGCTGTTCCTGCGTCACACCACCGCCGGCGCGTGGGACAACGCGTTCATCAACTTCGATCACACCGGCTGGTTCCCGGCGCCGAATTACGTCGTGATGAAACTCTGGTGGGACAACTTCGCACCGCAATTCCTGCCCGTGGCCGGCGATCAACAGGGCTGCAGCCTCGTTGCCACCCGCACCGAGAGCGGCGACGTGATCGTGCTCAAGGCGGTCAATCCCACGAACCAGGAAAGGTCGGTCGAGGTGGACTTGAGCGGGGACTTCGTTCCGCGGACCGCATCGATGCAAATCGTCGCGCCCGGGTCGCTTCGCGCGCGCAACACACTCGCCGACCCCGTGGCGGTTCGACCCGAAACCGGCGTCGTCCACTTGACCGGGAGCCAGGTTCGCTTTGAGCTTCCCTCGTATTCGGCCGCAGTTGTCAGGCTCAATTGACCGCGAGGCGACTGCCTCGACGAAACGAGGAAGAGCAGTCGAACCGCAGATGGACACAGATGGACGCAGATTCCCAGGGACTTGCACAGTCCTTCCGTTACACCCGTTGCGTGAGGGCATCCTGAAGGCGTCGGTGGTTTGGGCTGAATGACCTATCTGCGTTTATCCGCGTCTATCTGCGGTTTCCAGGCTGAACCCCAGGCGCCATGCCGCAGCCCGCTGACCGTGTTCCGCTCCGCGAGTGTGGCATCCTACAAGACCACCAAGTGTTTCGGATCGGCATCCACCACGGCGTGGAGCGGGACCGTTCGGTCGAAGGTCACCAACCGTCCGTCGTGGTGGACTGCGAGGCCGAGCAGATAGACGTCGGTCAGGGACTTGGAACTGAGCACATTCTCATGCCGGAAGCGGCGCGAGTCGGTGGGCTCCAATGCGTCCGGCCAGAAGACGTGCTCCCCGGATGCGGTGGCCTGGCGCAGGCGACGAGCGATCTCCGCCACGGGAAGATGACCCGGATAACTGGGTTGCGACATCACCCGCAGGCAACCGTTCTGGACCACGGGACAAGTGGCCCAACCTTGGGTCCGGTTCGCGGCCATCCACCCGTGGGCTGCCTGATGATGGACATGGGCTGCGTCGAACAAGGCGATCAGCATGTTCACGTCCAGGAGCGCAATCATGCTTCCGACCCCTCCTCAAGCAGCCGGTCCACAAGCTGTGGCGTGACGATCCGCCCCTCTGCCGGCAGCACCTCGAATCCGCCCACCACCACAGACTTCTTGGATCTCTCCGAGGAGGCATGGATCCCCCGTCTCGCCAACTCGGAGATGACGTGTCCCGCCGTCTTCCGCCGGAGCCTCGCCAACTCTTTGACCGCGTGCAACACATCCTCATCCACATCAAGCGTCGTTCGCATTGCATCAGATGCTATTGCACTTGATGCAGCCTCGCAACCACTGATTCAGTCGGAAATCCTCCCTCTGCAAATTCCAACCTTCACATAACCCACCTACGCTTGCCTCAAAGAGCCCCAGATTGGATTCTGCAACAGCCGCAATGGATATCCCCCGTTTGTGTGAATCGCCTCTGCGGCCCAATGGGTCACACGGATAGCGTGAGGGATCTCTTGCGCTTGTTGCGGAATTGGCTTTGTGCTTCCCCGGCCACGAATCCGGCCGGTCTACTAAGGTCAGTCATTTGGAGCGTGGCTGACGGCAAGATGCGTGGGGGGCCTTGGAGGCGAAGCCACCGTCGAAGCCACAATGTCCTGCCAACACCGGTACCGCCGGGTGAATCCCCAAGTCCGGGGACGGCCTTCTCCTCCTTCCTGGAGGGCTTCCGGACTGCAGGGGAGACCTGATGGGGAGGTGTTTAGCGATCGTGGAATACCTGAAAACTGGAGTTGACACTCGTGGCTTCTCGGCTAAGATCGAATCGGTCGAAGTGACAAACCACTTGAACTCGGAATTGACTATGAACCGCAGCATAGGATTCGTGAAGGATGCTGAGTGTACGCCAGAGGACTTCCTGCAGCAGGTGTACGCCAGCGTTGGAGCCGCGTCAACGTCGGAGAAACTTACGCTCCTGACGAACTACTTGGGCGGCGAGCCGAACTTCTATGCAATGGGCGGGGCAATGACAGAGGAAATGAAGCTCGGGTGCTTGGAATACGAGTACCTGGAGAATCAAGGCGTGCTTGCGGCAGGCGCATAGTCTGGCGAATTGGGCCAGCAACACCTCTATTTCTGTCGCCGCCGCTACTGAGTGGTTGTAGCGGGGTTGGGATTTTCACCATGCCTGTAAAACACGCTAAGCTTGTGTACGAGTATTCGCTCGTCTCAATGATGGCCCATACCATCCGAGCCGTGCAGACCTACTTCAGGAGGAAGGGAGTGCTGCTAGATGTTTTCATCGAACCAGACATTTCGGACCGCATCAAGCTGTGTGCGCCAGGGAAAGGCGCCACGAGCATGTTGAGCACACGGTTTTTCCCAGCACTCCCCACGAACCTTCCACCGCGTGTGACGGCCAGAATCTTCATCCACAGGCATGCCAACAACCACTTGGCGCGCATCTGCATCGCGCACGAGGTTTACCACCTGTTACTGGAGCTAGACCATTACCTGGCCAATGGAGGGCACCGGATGGGTAAGAGCGCATGGCCCAAAGCTGGGCAAGTCAAGGGTGGCAAGAGGGCCGTCAAGGAGATTGAGGACAAGTGTAACCAGTTCGCGTGGCAGCTCTGCAAGCACCACGACAAGTTCAATCGGGACGATCAACACCGCGGGGAAATGATCTACTTTCCAGAAGAGGTGTTCCTGGAGCCCCTAAAGACAAATGACGCGGGTATGATCGTCAATTGGCCCAAGGGGGTTAAGCTCGACGAGGAGATGCCTTTCTGGAAGCCGCGCGCACGTGTGGTCTAGCTCCGCGCGTATCCCTAAGAACGTCGGGAAGGGGTGAGTTCACACTCTTGATACTTTCCTTCGAATGCACTGCCTCCAGACGTTCGGGCGGCAGCGTGTTCTTGGTGTTCCGTTGCCCTCTCATGGTTTGCCGATGCCGTAAAGGAAGCGGTCGGAGCGGATGAGCAGGGCCGCATCGAGCACGGCCGGGCTGGCATCGAACCCTCCGCCGTCGTGCAGGTCGTTGCGGGCAAGCAGTTCGAACCGGGGTTTCGCGGCAATGACGAAGACGGTTCCACCCCGGGTCACGGCGTAGATCTTCCCGCCGGCCAGAACCGGGGAAGCATAGATCTGTCCGGCCCGGTCGAGTCGTTTCTCGAAGACCACTTTTCCCGTGGCCATCTCGACACACGTGACAATCCCCAGATTCGGGTCGAACCAGTAGAGGTGATCTTCGTGAAGAATCGGCGACGGCACGTTGGAGCCTTTGGAGATCTTCCACAGACGCCGGGAGCCGGTCACATCTCCGCGTCCCCCCGCGCGCACCACCAGGGTGCCCCCGCCCCCCCGACCGCCGGTGCACGCGATCAGATCCCGTTGGTTCACCAGGCTGGGAACCATGTACCACCCGATGTCGGTCGCGCAGGACCACAGGGATTCCCCTGTTTTGGGATCAACCCCGAGGACCTTGCCGAAGATCGCCAGGACCAGCTCGGTACGGCCGTCGGCGGTCGGCACGAGAATCGGGGTGTTCCAGGATTCCTTGAGGCCCCGGGCGCGCCAGACCTCCCGGCCGGTTTCCCGGTTCAGCGCCACCAGTGATTCACTCTCCACGCAGGCGTTTACGATCAACAGGTCGTCGTGAACGATGGGGGAGCTGCCGGAGCCCCAACCATGGGTGCCGCTTCCCACGTCGGTGTGCCAGAGTTGATCGCCTTCGTGCGTGAACGCGAAGACGCCGGATTTGCCGAGGAAGACGTAGAGGTGCTCCGCATCCGCCAAGGGGGTGTTCTCGGCGTAGCCATGATCCCGCACCTTCTCCTCCTCCGGTTGGGCGGCTGGAATGTCTTTCTGCCAGAGGACCCGGCCGGTTTTGCGCTCCAGACAGAGGACATGACGTTTCAAGGAGGCCGGGCTGCCGCCGCTTTCCCCCGGCACGCCATACCCGCTGAAACTCGTCAGAAATATCTTCTTCCCGAATACCACGGGACTGCTGCCGCCGGCGCCAGGCAGCGGGGTCTTCCAGGCAATGCCAGTCGTGGCGGTCCAAGTCACAGGAACGTCGGCATCGAGCGCCTTCCCCTGGCCATCCGGACCGCGAAACCGGGACCAGTCGGCGCCGTGCAAGGTCAGAGTCAGCAGTCCAAGCAGGGGTATGACCGATGCCCGAACGCGGTAGCATTTATGGTGCGGTAGCGGATTCATCATATGTGGTGCTGTTGTAGGATGCCCCCTTTCGCGATTGCGCTGGCAATGGAATGGGACCGTGAGGCAGTACGTCCGCTCGGGGGTCAGTCCTCACCATGGGTGGAGGGAGCGTCGTCAATAGCTGCAGGACTGACCCCGTCGCTCGGTTCATGGACGGCCTCAGTGGGAAGCCGCCAGGGAGAAGCAGGCGATTTCCTTGTCGTTCCTTACGAAGATGTGTCGATTCGCGAAAGCCGGATGTGACCAGACCACGTTGCGGCCGGCGGCGGTTCCGGTGGGCTCAATCAGATGGGCCCGCCCGAGTTCCTCGTAGCCCGCCGGGGAAAGCCGGGCGAGGATCAGGTCGCCCAATTCGTTGAACAGAAAGAACCGGTCCTCGTGGCGGATGAGGAAGGCGTTGGCCCAGCGCACCGCCTTGCCGGTCGTGGCCGCGAACGTCTCCCACAAACGCTCGCCGGTGTCCGCCCTGAGACATCGCAGTTGCCCGTAACTGCAAACGCCGTAGATGTGACCGTCCACCAGGAAGGGCGTGGGAATGATGCTGTGAATGCCGGTGGTGTCCTTCTCGCTGCGTTTGCGGGCCCGCCAAATGGCCTTCGGTTCCCCACCCGGACCGGAGGGCAACTCCAGCATGAGCGGCCCATCATAGAAGGCGGTCAGGAAGAGTCGGCTGCCATCCAGCCTGGGCGTCGCAACACTCAGGCCGTGGTTGATCTCCCAGGGAAAGGTCCAGAGCACCTGGCCGGTCGCAGGATCGAGCCCGTTCACCGACTCCGAATGCCAGATGACACACTGCCGTCTTCCACCCAGCTCGATCATCGTCGGCGGGCTGTAACCCGGGTCGCCTGCTGGCAGGGCACGCCAAAGCACCTTGCCGGAATTCCGGTCGAACGCCACCGCCACCTTCCCCTCCCCACCCGCCAGGCAGATCAGCCGGTCTCCGTCGAGCAAGGGGTGACCGGCGTAACCCCACATCGGGGTCTTCAGCCCGTCATCTTTCCCGAAGTCATGCGACCAAACGACCCTGCCGTCCGAGGCTTCCAGGCAAAGGAGATTGCCCTCGGCCCCCAGCGTGTAGACGCGACCGTCGGCGACGAGCGGCGTGGTCCGCGGTCCCGCCGGGTAGCTCATGGTGTATCCGCATTTGTATTCGTGAACCCAGAGCACACGGCCCGTGGACTCCTCGAGGCAGAGGACCCGTTCGCTGCCGGGAATGCTGAAACGCTGAAAGGGATCGGAGGGATTGCTGGCCCCGGGCGCGAGCCGACGGTCGAGAAGATAGACGCGTCCCCCGGCCACCGCCGGTCCCGCATATCCGCCGCCCACCGGAGTCCGCCATCGCGCGGTCAATCCACCTTCCGGCAACTGCGGCACAATATCGGTCTCACGCCAGACCCCGTCGCGTTGGGGGCCGAGCCACTGCGGCCAGTCGTCCGCCCGACCAGTCAGGCAGGCGGTGGCCAGCAGGCCGGTCATCGCCAGTCGTTTGCTGAACATGGTCCCCACCATTGATGACCCTGTCGCGTCGCGCAAACGCAAAACGAGCTCATGCTTCCCGTGCCCCGGGTCGCCGGGCTAGGGTGGTTCGCGTGAGAGGGTTCGGATGGTTGCGGGTGCTGTTGCTGTTCGGGGTGTTGCCGGTCGCCGGGGGAGGCGACTGGCCGATGTGGCGTTACGATGCCGGTCGCACGGCGTCGTCGCCGCACGGGTTGCCGGGAGGGCTGAGCCTGCGCTGGACCCGGGTGTTTACCCCCCGTGAGCAGGTCTGGGATGATCCGCTGAACCACGACCTGATGCCCTATGACCGGGGATTCGAACCGGTGGTTCTCGGATCCCGCATGTTCGTGCCATTCAACGACACCGATCAGGTCCTGGCGTTGGACACCCGGGACGGCCGGGAGTTGTGGCGCTTCACGGCGGACGGGCCGGTCCGGCTCCCACCGGTGGCGGTGGACGGCCGGGTGTTCGTGGTCTCTGATGATGGCTGGCTGTACTGTCTGAGGGCTGACGATGGCGGGGTGGCGTGGCGGTTTCGCGGGGCGCCGGCGGCTCGCAAGGCGATTGGCAACAACCGGCTGATCTCCGCATGGCCGGCCCGCGGTGGTCCGGTGATCCGGGATGGCGTGGTCTATTTCGCCGCGAGCATCTGGCCGTTCATGGGGACGTTCATTTATGCGCTGGACGCGACGACCGGCCGGGTGCGCTGGGTGAACGACGGCACTGGCGCGGACTACCTCAAGCAGCCCCACAGTGCCTTTTCCTTTGCCGGCGTGGCGCCGCAGGGGGCCCTGGTGGCGACGGAACAGGTGCTGTTGGTTCCGGGGGGGCGATCCGTGCCGGCGGCCTTTGACCGGGCGACCGGGGAATTGCTGCACTTTGAAATCAACGCCGGTGGCAAGGGCAACGGGGGATCCTTCGTGGCGGCCTCCGACGCGGAGTACTTCGTCCACACGCGGAAGCGGGGAGTGCGGGCGTTTGACCTGAAGACCGGGCGCAAGACCGCGTTCGCCTGCAATGAACCGGTGCTGGCGGACGGACGGTTGTACACGGCGCTTCCCGAAGGCCAGTTGGGCCAGGCGGTCGAAGCAGCGGAAGCGATGGTGCTTTCGGCCGACTACGACGTCGTCCGGGCGCAATCCGCGTTGCAGGAGGCCTTCGCCGGGGACGATCCGGCGCAGCAAACCAAGGTCAGGTTGGAACTGCTGGTGGCGCGGCGGGTGCAAGCGGAAGCGCACCGGCAATTGGAGATGGCGAAGGAGGCTTATGCCAGCGGCGTGGCCCAAGGTCGGCGGGGGGTCATCCAGTGCCTCGGACCGGACCGCAAGCTGCAATGGGAGATCGAGGCGGACGGCCGGGGCGACCTGATCCGGGCCGGGGACTGTCTGTATGCGGCGGGGACGAACTCGATCACGGTGATCCGGTTGCCGGTTGCCGGGGCCGCTCCTCAGGTGGTTGGGGGTCTCCCGGTGGACGGGGAGGTGGTCCGGTTGCTGGCGGCGGACGAGCGTTTGTTCGCCGTGACGCTTGATGGCCGCATCCACGCCTTCAGTTCGGGGGAAATGGCTCCGGTTCGGATCGAGCCGTCCGTACCGGGGGAGCCCCGGCGGGCTTCCGAACCCACGGGGCGCGCCCGGGAACTGCTTGAGCGGGTGGACGGGCGGATCGGCTACGCGATTTGTTTCGGGGGGGATGACCCGACCCTGCTGCGGGCACTGGTGGCGGGCAGCGATTTCCAGATTGTGGTGGTTGAGCCGGACCCCGGAAGGGTGAGTCGGTTGCGGACCGAATTCGCGGCTGACGGCAGCTACGGGAAGCGAGTCACGGTACACGAGGGGGGACCATTGACGTATTCGGCCCCGCCGTATTGCGCGCGGCTCGTGATGGTCACCGCCGGTGTGGCGGCCTCCGTGGACGACCCCGGCGTTCTCGAAGCGGCCTGGGCCCCGGTGCGACCATACGGAGGATTGCTCTGGGTGGACGCCACCCCCGCCGCTGCACCGGAGGCGCAACAGGAGTTGCGGTCGGCGGGACTGCCGGGCAGTCGAGTGATCGAGGTGGCCGGCGGTTTTGGGTTGGTGCGGGAAGGGCGGTTGCCCGGAACTGCGGACTGGACCCATCTTTACGGGAACATCGCCAACACGGTGAAGTCGGACGATGAAACCGTGAAGCTGCCGCTCGGGGTGCTCTGGTTTGGCGGCAGCTCGAACCTGGATGTCCTGCCCCGGCACGGGCACGGACCGGCCGAACAGGTCGTCGGCGGCCGGCTTTTCATCCAAGGCATGACGTCGCTGAGTGCCCGGGATGTCTACACGGGGCAGGTGCTCTGGAAGTCGGAGATCCCGGATCTCGACACCCTGGGCATCTACTATGATGACACGTATTCCGACACGCCCCTGAGCACGCATTATAACCAGGTGCACATCCCGGGCGCCAACGCGCGGGGAGCGAACTTCGTGGCCACCGCGGAAGAGGTCTGTCTGGCGGTTGGCAACGAGTGCCGCATGTTCTCGGCCAGCACCGGTGCGGTGGTGCGTCGCATCTTGATGCCGCCGGAGTCCGGGGATTCGGCGGTCCCGGAATGGGGTTTCATCGGGGTGTATGAGGAGCTTCTCCTGGGGGGCTCGGATTTCGCGCGATACAACCAGCGCTACGAATTGCCGCAAGGCAGCACCCGGCCGCCGGTGGTGGACCTATCCGCCAGTGCCGGCCTGGCGGTGTTCAATCGTAATACGGGGGAACTGCTCTGGCGACGGCGCGCACGATACGGGTTCGTTCACAACGGCGTCGTGGCGGGGAACGGACGGATCTACTGCCTGGACCGGCTGCCCCGGAGCGTGGAGGAGAAGTTGGAGCGACGCGGTCGGGCGGTGCCTGACGACTATCGGGTGGTTGCGTTTGACGCCCGCACGGGTGCCACCGTCTGGGAACAGACCCACCGTGTCTTTGGTACGTGGCTGGCCTTCAGCCCCCGACACGACGTCCTGCTCCAGGCCGGCGCGCGGGCCCGGGATCGACTCGAGGATGAAGTGGGCCAGGGCATGGCGGTGCATCGCGGAACCGACGGCACGTTGCTTTGGTACAACCCGGACATCGAGTATCACGGACCCTGCATCCTCCACAACGACGCCATCATCACCACGCCCGCCTCGAACGGGACCTCGAACGGTGCCTACGATCTCCTCACCGGGGCCCCCCAGTTGGTGGCGGATCCGTTGACCGGCCAACTTGCCCCCTGGAAGGTGTACCGCACTTACGGCTGCAACACGCCGGTCGCCAGCGAGCACCTCATGACGTTCCGTTCCGGGGCGGCCGGATTCTACGATCTCGAATGCCACAGCGGCACCGGGAACCTCGGAGGTTTCAAATCCGGCTGCACCTCGAACCTGATCATTGCCGACGGTGTCCTGAATGCTCCCGACTACACCCGCACTTGTACCTGCGCTTATCAAAACCAAACCTCCCTGGGACTGGTGCCCATGCCCGGCAACGAGTTCTGGACCTACAGCGTCTTCAACCAAGGGAAAGACCTGGGACAGGAACGCCAAATCCACCGACTCGGCCTGAACTTCGGGGCCCCGGGAGATCGCCGGGCAGACTCCGGCACCTTGTGGCTCGAATACCCCGTCGTTGGCGGGCAAAGCGCGGATCTCAAGATCAGCCTCGACGGACCGACGACCCGCTTTCGCCGTCATTCGTCCCGGGTCCTCGGCGGGGCCCTTCCCTGGGTGACGGCGTCCGGGGTGGAGGGCCTGACGAAGCTCTCCGTGTCAACACGCCTGGGGAATTCCGCAGGGAAGGACGGTCCTGCGGCCGCGGTCGACTCCTTCACCGTCCGGCTCTACTTCCTGGAACCCAGGGAACTGGCCCCGGGCGATCGTGTCTTCTCCGTCATGTTGCAGGGACGTGAGGTGCTGGGCGACTTCGACATTGCCGCGGAGGCCGGCGGTTCCTGGCGGGGACTGATGAAGGAGTTCACCGGCGTGCCGGCGGATGAGACGCTCGTGCTGACGCTTCAGCCGGCGAGCGGCTCCGTATTCCCCCCGTTGCTGTGTGGCCTGGAGATGGTTGAATCGGAAGTCCCCCCGGGGACGGATTGACCTGACGCGCATGAAGCCCACGAGAAAACCCCTGCCAGACGGCCCACCACGGCTGCGAACGGAGTTCCGCGTGTCCGGTTGGGGCGTGGTGATGGGGTTGTTCCTCTTCGCCAATCCGGTTCGGGCGTGTTCGGTACCGGTGTTTCGCTACGCCCTCGAACGATGGCAGGCCGATCCTTATGCGTTGATCCTGGAGGAGCCGGGATCGGCCCGACAACCCGAAGCCGCCCTTCCCAGTCGGTGGCAGGGGATTGTCGACCAGTGCGGAACGGTCAATCTGAGGCTGCAACGGGGAAGCGTCCCCCTTGACAACCCCCTGGAGTCCGGGAGAACTGCCGATGGGCCGCACGGCAGGTTGCGCTTTCCGCTCGCATCCGGGATTCCGGAACCCGCCTGGGCGGGGGCGCTCAACGAGACACGGCTCGAGCAAATGCTGGATTCACCGCTGCGCCGCGAAATCGCGCGGCGCCTGCTGGCCGGTGAAAGCGCGGTCTGGGTCCTGCTCGAGAGCGGCAACGCGCCCGAGGATGACCGCGCCGCGGACCTGCTGGGAACGCGGCTGAACTGGCTGGAGCAGAACCTGGCCATCGAGACCCTCGACCCGGCAGACCTCGCCGCCGGATGGGTCAGCGTCCCGGAAGCCGGGCTGCGGGTGGCGTTCTCGCTGGTGCGGCTCTCGCGGTCGGACGAGGCCGAATGGGCCTTGGTCTCGATGCTGCTGGGGACGGAAGCCGACCTGAAAGACTTCCCCGATCCCATTGCCTTTCCCGTGTTCGGGCGCGGTCGGGTGCTCCATGCCCTGGTCGGTCGCGGAATCACGGAACCGAACATCGACCGGGCGTGTGCGTTCCTGGTCGGCCCCTGCTCCTGTCAGGCCAAGGAACTCAATCCCGGGGTTGACCTGCTGATGACGGTTGATTGGGACGCCGGCATTGCCCGCTCGCTAATCCGCTCGCGGCAGTTGCCTCCCCTGGAGGGCCT
Source organism: Verrucomicrobiales bacterium (assembly GCA_024233215.1). Classification (GTDB taxonomy): domain Bacteria; phylum Verrucomicrobiota; class Verrucomicrobiia; order Limisphaerales; family J093; genus J093. Next base: position 130,819 of record JACKPW010000002.1, read on the forward strand.
GGCGTCCTTTGAGGCGGATCCGATCCCGGCAATTTCGGCGGCGGAATCGCGGTCAGTTCCGGGGCCCCCGGACCTCGACAAAGCCCCTGCGCCTGATCCACGGACTGGAACGATCGACTCCGTGACCGGCAGGATCGAGTCAACCGGCTCCCTGACCTCACCGGCCGCGCCCCGCCCGGAGGACAACGGGATTGGAACCGCGCCGTCCTCGACCGGGTTGGGGCCGGTGCTCGGTGGCGTGGGATTGATGGCGTTGCTGGTCTTGTCGGCCGGCACGTGGCTGCTCTGGCGACGGGGGCGGTGACGGTACCGGCGTGTCGATCCATCCGGTATGATTGCGAAGCCGCGAAGGAAATGAAGATAGTGCGTTTGATCTGGCGGGAGACCTGGCATCGCAAGGTGGGCTTTGCCCTGGCGGTGGCGTCGGTTGCGGCCGCGAGTGCTTGTCTGACGGGCGCCCTTGGTGGGTTGCGGATTGATGCCCGGGTGACGGAACAGATCCTTGCCGGGAAGCGTGAGGCGGTGCGGCTGGCCGGGGCTGAACTGGAGGATGCGGTGCGCCGGATCACCCTCGGGCTGGGCTTCAATCTGCTGATCCTCCCCGCCGATCAGGATGCCGGCGAGCTGCACCTGGACGGGACCCTTTCCCGCACGATGCCCGAGAGTCAGGTAAACCGGCTGGCCCAATCCGGGATTGTCAGCATCAATCACCTGCTGCCCACGGTGCTCCGCCGGATCCGATGGCCGGAGCAGGGATTCTCCATCATCCTCCAGGGGACGCGGGGCGAGGTGCCGCTGCTGCATGCCGACCCCAAACAGCCCCTGCTTGATGCGGTTCCCCGGGGAGCCATGGTGCTGGGAGCGCAGATTCAGCGTCGTCTCCAGGCGCAGCCCGGCGACCGGGTCACACTGATGGGCCGGGAGTTCCGAATTGACCGGGTACTGGAGGAACGCGGAACGGCCGACGACCTCACGGTATGGATTCACCTGCGGGAGGCGCAGGAGCTGCTGGGATTGGAGAACCTGATTCATGCCATTCTGGCGCTGGAATGCCGGTGTGCCGACGGCCATCTGGAGGGGATCCGGAAGGAGATTGCCGGGATTCTGCCGGGGACGCAGGTCATCGAGCGGGGCCCGGCGGCCCTGGCCCGGGCGGAGGCACGGAGCAAGGCCAAGGACGCCGCGGTCCAGGCGCTCGAACTGGAAACGGCCACCCGACTTGAACTGAGGCTTCAGCAGGAACGGGTCGCCCGCCGGCTGGTTCCCGGGGTGCTGGTGGCCGTGATGGTCTGGGTCGGCCTGCTGGCCTTCACCAACGTGCGGGACCGCCGAGCGGAGATCGGCATTCTCCATGCTCTCGGCTTTCGGTCGCCCGGCATCCTGGCGGTCTTTCTCGGCAAGTGGCTGGTGATCGGCGCGGTGGGGGGGCTCGCCGGCACGGTGATCGGAACCCTGGGTGCCCTTTGGTTGAAGCCGGACTGGCAATCGCTGTCGGGGTTGGGTCACGTGCTGGGACCGGCGATGCTGACCGGTTGCGGCGTGGCGATGGCCCTTTCCCTGGCCGGCAGCTGGCTGCCCGCCGTCTGGGCGGCCCGGCTGGATCCCGCGGAGTTGTTGCAGGATCAATGACCCGAAAGACCGCGGGTGAACGCCGATGAGTTCCTGTCCTGCCGGCGGACTGGCGGACCAGCCTGCCGAACGCGGCCTTCACGGGCGCTGACTCTTGTCCACGATGTCCGCGCGGATCTCATTCGCCAGGTTTTCGGCTTCGCGTAGCTGCTCCATTGACAACCTCCGGAGCACCGCATCCCGGGCGCTGGCGGCATTCCGGACGCCCTCCCCGGCCGCCAGGTTCAACCAGACATAAGCCAGGATATCGTCCCGCGGTATGCCCTGGCCCAGCGCGTAGCTCAGGCCAAGGTTGCACTGGGCCCGGCTTTCCCCCTGTTCGGCGGCGCGCAACCACCACTTGACCGCCTCGGACGCGTCCAGCCCGGCTCCTTTCCCCTCGCGACAGGCGACGCCGAGGTGATACTGCGCCTCACGGTTCCCCGCCTCCGCGGCCCGGCGCAACCATTGCATCGCCTCGGCATCATCCCGGGTCACCCCGTTGCCATCGAGGTATGCCAGACCCAGGGCGACCTGCGCCTCCGCCCAGCCTTGTTCCGCGGCGCGACGGGTCCATTGCGCGGCCTCAACCGGGTCTTTCGTCACCCCCACGCCGTTGGCCAGGCAAAGCGCCAGATTCCATTGGGCCTCCGGCAGACCCTGGTCGGCCGCCTTGCGATACCAGTACGCCGCCTGCACATCATCTTCCGGCATCCATTCGCCCCGCGTGCAATAGCCGCCGAGCAACCATTGCCAGGTGGCGTCGCCGTGCTCCGCCGCCTTTCGCAACCAGTCCAGGCCGGCGGCCTGGTCCGAGGGCATTCCCTGTCCGGCCAGACAACGCAGCCCCAGGGCCCACTGGGCGGCCGGGTACGCCTGCGCCGCCGCTTTCCGCAGCCAGTCCACCGCCTTTGCCTCGTCCTTCGGTACCCCCCGACCGGCTTCATGGCAGACGCTGAGGTTGAACTGGGCCTGTGCTTCACCCTGGTCGGCCGCCCGCCGATACCATTCAACGGCCTTCGCCACGTCCCGGGGAATTCCCACCCCCCAGACATGGCAATCACCAAGCACGCATTGGGCCCGCGCCCTCCCGTGTTCCGCCAGACCGGCAATCCACTTCACCAGCTCAATCTCGGGCTCCGGGAGGCGTTCGCGCTCGCGCTGCAGGTCGATCCCCTGCTCGGCCGCCTTGCCAAACCAGCGGGCCGCCTCCCGGCCATCCAGCGACACGCCATCGCCGTCGCGATAACATCGGGCCAGAAACCACTGGGCCGCGGCGAGGTTCTGCTCCGCGGCCTGGCGATACCACGCCGCCGCCTCAACGGCATCCCGGGGAACGCCTTCCCCGAAAGCGCAATGAAGACCGAAGTCGAGCTGTGCTTCCGCCTCGCCCTGTTCGGCACGTGCCTGCAGCACCCCCAGCGCGGTCTCTCCGATCCCCGCGGAAGCGGGGGTTGGGGCGGCGGGGTTCGCTGCGCCCGGGGCCCCGGACGGTTCCCCACCCGAGCCCGGTCCGCGCCCCGCGGTCGCATCCTTGCGGGGACCGTTGTCGCAACCGACCAGGCAGACGCACAGGCCCACCAGCAGTACTCGATAATTGATCATGACGCCCCGCCACTATCTGCAAGGCGCGAGCCGGGTCACCAGCAGAAACGGACCAGGATCGGATCGCCTCGGGTGCAGGTGCTTCAGTCTTGGTTTTCGGCGGGAAGGCCTTACGCTTCCCCTCCATGCTGAAACGCCCTGTCACCTCGCTTCCGTGGGTTGGCCTGACCAGTGTCATTCTGCTCGTCGGCCAGTCGCCGGCCGCCGACTGGAAACCCGCCAACGGCCCGCTCAAGACCCGTTGGACCGACCAGGTTTCACCTGAAAGAGCGCTGCCGGAGTATCCACGCCCCACCCTGGTCCGCGAGCGTTGGCAGAACTTGAACGGCCTCTGGCAATATGCCGTCACGTCTCGGGATGCCGGGCAACCCACGACTTTCGAGGGTGAAATCCTCGTGCCGTATCCCATCGAGTCGGCGTTGTCGGGCGTGGCCCGGCGGGTGAATGAGAACGACCGGTTGTGGTATCGGCGGGAGTTCCGGATTCCGCGCGACTGGCGGGGGCAACGCATCCTCCTCCACTTTGGGGCGGTGGACTTTCAGGCGGAGGTCTGGGTCAACGGGACACGGTTGGGCGAACACGCCGGGGGCTACGACGGCTTCAGCTTTGACATCACCGAGGCGCTGCGGCGCGGGGCGAATGAACTGGTGGTGGCGGTGTGGGATCCGACGGATGCCGGGCATCAACCGCGCGGGAAGCAGGTGCATCGGCCCGGCGGGATCATGTACACCCCGACCTCGGGCATCTGGCAAACGGTGTGGCTGGAACCGGTTCCGGAGGCGCATTTCCGGGAGATTCGCATCACCCCGGACTTCGACCACTCCGCGGTGCTGGTGCAGGCCAATGCCGTCGTCCCGGGCGCCGCGCCGACCGTTCGGGTGCAGGTTTTCGAGGGGGGAAAAGTGCTCACCGAGGGCGAAGTCAGCATGATGATCACCACCCGTTCCATCCCGCCGCAGGCGGCTCCCCGGATTCAGCTCGGCGTGCCTGATGCCCGGGCGTGGACCCCGGATTCCCCGCACCTCTACGACCTTGTCATCACACTCGAGCAGGAAGGCAAGGTCGTGGACCGCATACAATCCTACTTCGGCCTGCGCAAAGTCTCGCTCGGCAAGGACGCCAACGGCTTCACCCGCATCCTTCTCAACAACGAACCCCTCTTTCAGTACGGGCCGCTGGACCAGGGCTTCTGGCCGGATGGCCTCTACACGGCTCCGACCGATGCGGCGATGCAGTATGACATCGAGATGACAAAACGACTGGGCATGAACATGGCCCGCAAGCACGTGAAGGTGGAGCCGGAGCGCTGGTACTACTGGTGCGACAAGCTCGGTCTGCTGGTCTGGCAGGACATGCCGAGCGGCAGCTTTGGCGGACGTGACGATGCCCGGTTGTCCGATGAAGCCTCGGCGGAGTACGAGAAGGAGCTGCGCCGCCTGGTTGCGGGGCGGTACAACCATCCCAGCATCATCATGTGGGTGCCGTTCAACGAGGGTTGGGGCCAACACGAAACACCGCGCTACGCGGCACTGGTCAAGCAGTTGGACCCAAGCCGCCTGGTGAACGAGGCCAGTGGCTGGACCGACCGTGGTTCCGGTGACGTGAAGGACATCCACGCGTATCCGGGCCCGAGCGCGCCGGCGCCGGAGGAGGAACGGGCGGTCGTGCTGGGTGAATTCGGTGGACTGGGTCTGCCGATGCGCGGTCACACCTGGCAGAGCGAGGCCAACTGGGGCTACCGGAGCTTCACGGATTCCGACTCCTTGACTGCGGCCTACGTGACGTTGATGAAGAAGCTGCATCCGCTGGTCGGCAGCCACGGGCTTTCCGCGGCGGTCTACACGCAGACCAGCGACGTCGAGGTGGAGGTCAACGGGTTGATGACGTATGACCGTGAGCGGGTGAAGCTGGATCTCGACGCCATCGCGGCAGCCGCCAGGAAACTCTACGGACCGCCGCCACCGCCGCCGATCATCAAGACCCTGCTGCCCACGTCAGAGAAACCGGGAGTGCAGTGGCGCTACACCACGACACAGCCGGGGAACGAGTGGTTCCAGTCGGGTTTCAACGATTCGGCATGGCCGCAGGGGGAAGGCGGCTTTGGCACGCGGAGCACGCCGGGGGCGATCGTGCGGACCGAATGGCAGACCGGGGACATCTGGTTGCGCCGGGAATTCGAGTTGCCGGAAGGGTTCTCGAAGGAGAGCCTTCACTTCCTGATCCACCACGACGAGGACGCGACGATCTATGTGAACGGCGAGCCGGTGGCGGAGTATCAGGGTTACACGACCTCGTATGAACCGCTTCCCGCGACGAAGCGCCTGGCGGAAGTGCTGCGTCCGGGTCGCAACGTGGTGGCGGTGCATTGCCATCAAACGGGCGGGGGCCAGTACATCGACCTCGGGATCGCCAGTGTGATCGAGCAGTAGGTCAAATCACGAGCGATCGTAACACCTCAGCCATGCCCGGCGGGGCGGGGACGGCCCGTCGCCGTGTTGCGAGTGCGGTGGCGCCACAATCCGGGGACGGACCGTCCTCGCTCCGCATCCCGGGCGAGAGATCCCCTACCCGGCCAGCGGCGCAAAGACCCGGCGGGCTTCAATCGCGCTGCGGCGGATCGCCTCCACCGCCGTGAGCGTCTTTGGCGTGCCCTTCTCCGGCGCCTGTTCCAACACCACCAGCGGACGGACCCCGTGCCGCACCAGGGCGGCCACCAGGCGGGCATAGTCGATGTCGTCCCGCGCGGTGAAGACCTCGGACCAGACGCCTTCGTGGGACTGGCGCACGTGCAGTTCCACCACCCGCTTCCCGTAGAGTTCCACGATGTCAAAGAGGGCCACTGCGGAATTGCCGGAGCCACGATAAACCCAGTGGGCATCGAGGCAGAGGTGCACGACACGCGGGTCGGTGCCGACCATCATGTGGTGAAACTCACGGGCGGCGTTGCGGAGTTCGATGTCGTGGTTGTGGTAGGCCAGTTTGAGATCGAGGTCAGCGAGTTGTTCGCCCAGCGAGTTCAGGGCGCGGGCCTGGGTCTGCAACTGGGCGTCGGTCTTGTTCTGTTCGCCGCCCCACTGGATGGGGTTCGGGTTGGTGACAATAATCCGCGTCCCCACGGCGCGCGCCGCTTTGGCAATGGCGAGGATTTCCTGGATGCTCTTTTCCGCCTGCTCCGCCTCGTGCAGGGAGGAGTTCACATAAAGCGACCGCATTTCGAGCTGCTGCCGACGCAGGCCCGCTCCCATGCGGGTGACCGACCCGGGATCCGACCCGGAGGGCTCCAACCCGTCGAGGTCCGCCCTGGCGATTTCCTGCAGGTTGCCGTCGAGGTTCTCGCCGAAGTTCCGGCCGTCGCGCGCGAAGTAGACGCTCCAGGTGTACTGGTTGCTCGACAGATGCAGCTTCCGGTCGCGGGACTCCTGCCCAAAGCCGCGGACGAGGGCCGGGGCGGCGGCGAGCAGCGGGAGTTGGCGCAGAAAACGGCGGCGGTCGGGAGCGAGAGAAAAAGGCTGGGCGGTCATGGCACGCGGTGGGATGAAACGTCTGGTGGTGTTGCTTCGAATGCCCGGCTTATAGCGCAATCGTTCCAGCAAGGGCGAGCGGATTCCGGGGGGCGGCGCACGGCGCGGCGAGGAGATGGGGAATCAGGGCGAGGGGGTGTGGCGGCGAACAGGTGTTCGCCGGGGACCGAAGGGCGGCGATTTTCATGGGAGGGCAGGCATGATGACATGATGGGGGGTGCATTTGCGGCTCGCCTCGCGGGGGAGAGGGGCCCATGCTTCCGCCGCTATGAGTCGAGTGTTGATCATCGGTGCCGGTGGTGTGGGGCGCGTGGTGGTTCACAAGTGCGCCCAGTTGCCGGAGGTGTTTTCCGACATCTGCCTGGCGAGCCGCACCAGGTCGAAGTGCGACCAGATTGCCGGTGAACTGAAGCGACCAATCCGGACCGCCGCCGTGGATGCCGATCGGGTGCCCGAAGTGACGGCGTTGATCCGCGACTTCAAGCCGGACGTGCTGATCAACGTGGCGCTGCCCTACCAGGACCTGACGCTCATGGATGCCTGCCTGGAAACCGGGGTGGATTACGTGGACACGGCAAACTACGAACCGACCGACACGGCGAAGTTCGAATACAAATGGCAGTGGGCCTACCAGGACCGGTTCCGGCAGGCGGGGCTGATGGCGCTGCTGGGAAGCGGCTTTGATCCGGGCGTCACCAACGTCTATTGCGCCTACGCACAGAAGCACCTGTTCGACGAGATCGAGTTCGTGGACATCCTGGATTGCAACGGTGGCGACCACGGCTATCCGTTTGCGACGAATTTCAATCCGGAGATCAACATCCGGGAGGTCACGGCGCGGGGGCGGTTCTGGGAGGCGGGCGAATGGAAGGAGACGGATCCGCTCAGCGTGCATCAGGACTTCGATTTTCCCGGCGTGGGCGAGCGGCGGGCCTACCTGATGTATCACGAGGAACTGGAGTCCTTGTGCCGCAACCTGCGGGGCCTGAAACGCATCCGGTTCTGGATGACGTTTGGCGAAAGCTATCTGACGCACCTGCGTGTGCTGGAGAATGTCGGCATGACCCGGATTGATCCGGTCGAGTACGAGGGGCATCAGGTCATCCCGTTGCAGTTCCTCAAGAAGCTGCTGCCGGACCCCGCCTCGCTGGGTCCGCGCACAAAAGGCAAGACCTCCATCGGCTGCCTGCTTGAGGGCGTGAAGGATGGTCAGCGCAAGCGGGTGTTCATTTTCAACGTTTGCGACCATCAGGAGTGTTTCAAGGAAACCGGGGCCCAGGCCGTGTCCTACACGACCGGTGTACCGGCGATGATCGGGGCGAAGCAGGTGGTCACGGGTGCCTGGAAACAGGCGGGCGTCTTCAACATGGAGCAGCTTGACCCCGACCCCTTCATGGCGGACCTGAACCGGTACGGGTTGCCGTGGGAGGTGCAGGAGCGGTAGGGAGTTGGCTCCCACGCTTCGTCAGCCATGAAGCAACCCGCTCCGCCCCCGCCTCCGGCTCACAAGCTGGGCCAGTTGGCATCCACCGCGATTTGCGGCAACGACATCACGTCCTCGTGCCTCTATGTCTCCGCACTGGCGCTGATCTATGCCGGTCGTTGGGGGCCGCTGGCACTCCTGCTGGTGGCCGGCGTGCTCTATTTCTACCGGGCCATCTACGCCGAGGTGGTCGGTGCGTTGCCGCTCAACGGGGGCGCCTACAACGCCCTGCTGAACACCACCAGCAAGTTCCGGGCCTCCGTCGCGGCATGCCTCACGATTCTTTCGTACATGGCCACCGCCGTGCTCTCGGCGAACGAGGCGATCCACTACGTCCATTCCTCGATTCCCGGGACGCCGGTGATGTGGGCCACAGTGGCGTTGCTGGCCTTGTTTGCCGGGCTCACCATCTGGGGCATTTCGGAATCGGCCGTGGTGGCGGTGGGCATCTTCATCCTCCACATGGCCTCGCTGCTGCTGCTGCTCGGGGTGGGTCTCGTCTACGTGTTCGCGCATGGCCCGTCCCTGCTCTGGGCCAATCTGACGACCCCCGATCCGGACGGCTTCGGGCGGGCGATCTTCTTCGGGTTCTGCGCGGCCATGCTCGGCATCTCGGGCTTCGAAAGCTCGGCCAACTTCGTGGAGGAACAGGCGGACGGAGTGTTTCCGAAGACCCTGCGCAACATGTGGCTGGCCGTGTCCATCCTGAATCCGGCGATGGCCATGCTTGCCATGGCGGTGATTCCTCTGGGCGAGGTGGAACTGCACAAGAACGCCCTGCTCGCGGAGATCGGCACCCAGACCGGCGGTCCCTGGCTCAAGAGCCTGATCAGTGTCGACGCCGCCTTCGTGCTCAGCGGTGCGGTGCTGACCAGCTTCGTCGGGGTCAACGGACTGGTCCGACGCATGACCCTGGATCGCTGCCTCCCGCAGCAGTTGCTGACCACCAACCGCCGCGGCACGACGCACCGGATTCTGATCACCTTCCTGTTGTTGACGGTTTCGGTGCTCTGGATCACGGGGGGGGAACTGGAGTCCCTGGCGGGAGTCTACACGCTCTCGTTCCTCTCGGTGATGATTCTCTTCGCGTTCGGCAACATCCTGCTCAAGGTGCGCCGGGGGGCCCTGCCGCGACCGACTCGGGCGTCCTGGATTGCGGTGATTCTGGCGATCGTGGCAACCGGGGCGGCGCTGACCGGCAACGCCATCCTGAAGCCCAAACAGCTGGGTGTCTTCTTCTGGTACTTCGTCCCGGCGCTGCTGGTGGTGGTGATCATGTTGGGGCGTCTCAGCCTGCTCCAGCTGTGCCTGCACCTGGTCCGATCCATGATCCGAGGGCTGGTGCGACCCTTGACTCTCATGGTGTCCTCGGTTCACGAGAAGATCGAGCGAATCCAATCCCAGCAGGTTGTCTTCTTCACGCGTGGCGACAACATCGCGAACCTGAACCGGGTGATGCTCTACATTGAGCGGAACGAACACACGAACCGGCTCAAGGTGGTGCACGTGACCAATGAACCGGAGTCGATTCCCGAAAAACTGCGCCAGGACATCCAGTTCCTGAACGAGGCGTATCCGGAGGTCGACGTGGAGTTCGTGGTTCAACCCGGCCGGTTTGGCCCGGCGTTGATCCAGGAACTGTCCAAGGCCTGGGGGATCCCGCCCAACTTCATGTTCATCGGCTGCCCGGGCGACGGTCTCCCACATTCCCTTGCCGAACTGGGCGGTGTCCGCGTCATCATCTGACGCCGGCGGCCTCACGCCTGAACTCCGGCGCGGTGCTTCCCGGCCGTCTCGATTTCCGCGATGGCCCAGCGGGCGTGCTCGACGATCAACGGCTCGGGATCGGCGGTGGCCCGCTCCAGCGCGGGAAGGCAGTCCGGGCCACCGGTGTTGCCCAGCGCCACGCAGACATTACGCAGCAGCCCGCGGCGTTTGGACCGCATCATCGGTGTGCCGGCGAAGCGACGCTTAAAACCGGCGTCGTCGAGGGTCAGCAGTTTCACCAGGTCCGGCGCCGCGAGATCCGGTCTTCGGTGCGGCGCCATCAACGCGCCCTCCCGGGCAAACCGGTTCCAGGGACAGACCTCCAGACAGTCGTCGCAGCCATAAATCCGCCCGCCGATGGCCCGTCGGAGTTCCTCCGGGATGCTCCCTTTCAACTCGATGGTCAGGTAGGAGATGCAGCGACGGGCATCGAGTTCGAAGGGAGCCACGAAGGCCCGCGTGGGACAGGTGTCCAGGCAGCGGGTGCAGCTGCCGCAGCGGTTGCGCTCCGGGTCATCCGGTTCCAATGGCAGCGTGGTGAGGATCTCCGCCAGGAAAGACCAGTTGCCGAGCTGCCGGCTGATGACATTGGTGTGCTTTCCGATGAAACCGAGCCCCGCCCGCTGGGCCAGGTCGCGTTCCAGCACGGGGCCGGTGTCGACATACCCGAGGGAGCGCGTCCCGGCCCCGCCCAGCTCCTCCACAAAACGACTGAGTTCACGCAGCGGTGTTGAGAGCACGTCATGGTAATCCGCGAACCGGGCATATCGGGCGACGACGCCTCGCGCAGAGCGGGTGTCCGGCCCGCCCTCCCGCAGCCGGGCTCCCTCTTCCGTCTCCCTTGCGATCGGCGCTTCGGACGCCGGAAGCCGGGCCCGGGCCGCGGGATCGCCGGTCCTGCCACGGTGGTAGCTCGTCGCGAGCACAATGATGCTGCGGGCGCCGGGGAGCACCCGCCGAGGATCGATGCGGCGTTCGAGGTTGCGCGCCAGCCAGTGCATCTCGCCGTGACAATCCCGGGCCAGCCACCGCTCAAGCCGGGCCGCGGATTCCGGGGGTGCAGCGGTCGTGATCCGGCAGGCGTCGAAGCCGAGTTCCGCCGCGCGGGCCTGGATGGCGGCCTTCACTCCGGTCGGGGGGCCCGGGTCATGATCCGGTATTGATGCACGACGTTCTGCACCACCTGGGTCAACTGGCGCAGACCGGAGTTCATCAGCACATCTGCCTGCCGGTAGACCGGGGTGCGTTCCTCGAGCAACTGGACAATCCGGGCCTGGGGATCGGGCACCTGCAGGAGAGGGCGGTGGGTCTGGTTGCGGACCCGGCGCCAGACCACCTCCGGCGATACCCACAGGCAGACGACCAGCGCATGCTTCTTCAGGCTGGCGAGGTGTTCGGCATTCGCCCCCACGCCGCCGCCGGTGGCGATGACCGTGTGGTGCCGCCCGGCCAACTCCGTCACCACCTGCTGCTCGATCTGGCGGAAAGCCGCCTCGCCCTGCTGTGCGAAGATCTCGCTGATGGGCATCCCGGCGCGGGCTTCGATCAGATGATCGGTGTCCACGAATTCAAACCGGAGCTGACGCGCGACGGCCTGTCCCACCGTCGACTTGCCCGCCCCCATGAAGCCAATGAGGGCGATGTTGCGGATCTGGCGGTCCGACCTCATCCCTCCCTGCCTCCCCGTTGCCCCGACGTTGTGGCCGTCGGATGATGCGCCTGCCAGACAAGTCGCAGTCCCTCCAGCGTAAGGTCGGGGGCGACCGCGCTGACTTGCGCGATGCCACGCGCCACGAGTTGGGCGCAACCCCCGGTGAACACCACCGGCAGTTCAGGCGAGGCGAGTTCGTGACGCAAATCCTCCAGCAGTCCTGAGATCAGGTGCCGATACCCCTTGACCGCGCCGATCAGCATGGCCTCCTCAGTGTTGCGCCCGATGGTCCGTCGCACCGCACGGACCGAGACGCGCGGCAGCAGGGCCGTCTTCTCGTGCAGATAATCCGTCATCGCGGAGAGACCCGGACCGATGATGCCGCCAATGTAGTCGCCGCGTGCATCCACGACGTCCAGCGTGACGGCGGTGCCCAGATCCACGACCACCACGGGAGCGCCGAAGCGGATGCGGGCGGCGACCGCATTGGCAAGGCGATCGGCCCCGATGGTATCCGGCTTCGCGTAACGCACGCCCACCCCGCGCACGGTGCGATGGTCGAGCTTCAAGGGGGCGAGACCGAAGGCGCGTTTGACTCCGCCCTGCAACGCCGGGTCTACCGCCGGCACCACGCTGCAGAACACCGTGCCGGTTACCGGATGGGCGCCCGCGAAGTCCCGCACGGCCCTCAATCCGTCGCGACGACGCCAGTGGGGCGTGGGCATGACGGTCTGCCGCACGACGCGGCGGTTGTTCGCCAGGCCGAGGTGCGTGTGCGTGTTTCCGACATCAAGCAGGAGAATCACAGTTTGGGCGCCTGTTGTCCGATCATGTTGGGGGCGCACTGCGGCAGGGTCAATGCGCGAGGTTCCTGCGGGGAATGGCTCGGAGCCCGTGTGAGGCCCCCATGGGGGGCACAGTCCGGTTCGGATCACCGCGTCAAGGTCAGCAGGATGTTGTGCGCGACGAAGCGCGACCCGGCGTGCAGACCCTGCGCCTCCGGAATGCTTAGCCGGACGCAGTGCCGGTCTTCAGGATTCTCAATCGAACCCGACTGCAAAGTCCCTATCCGGGCGGTGAGCGTGGTCTCCCTGCCATCCGCCGCCTGGCCCACAACCCGGATGTCCTCCACTGTGTTGGCATCCCGTTTGCCCACTTGCACAGTGGTGCCATTACTCCAAGTGATCACCTTCCCGGGCTGGATCAGGTCAATCGCCCGGCCTGAGGAGGAGGTTGCCGGTGGGTTGGCGCAACCGCACCACATGAGGACGGCGATGAGCAGGGTGAGGGCGTTCTTCATGACCGCAAATTGCCATCCCGGTCGCCGGAACGCAACGGCTGCGGTGGACGAGCGAGAGTGGGAACGGGGAGAGGGACCGTAGGAACGGGCTACGCGCTCTCACTGCCATCCGTTCCATCCACCCCGACGGTTGTCTTCGGGTGGAGGCGCCGGAAAGGAACCCAGAATCCGATCAGGCCGCCGACGAGAATCATGAGGAGGGTGATCGGCCGGAGCTGGTGAACATGGGAAAGGAAATAGCCCGGGGAGCCGTCCGCTGCAAACGGCGCGAAACGCCACTCGGTGAACAGGCCCAGTGCTCCTGCCAGAATTCCACACACCACGGGCAGCAACCTGGACGTGGGCCGAAACAACCCGGCCCCCAGTCCCAACAACCCGCCGGGCAGAACCAGGCCGTAGAACCCCTGGCCGGTCAGCCAGAAGAACAGGGAGTACCCCAGGGCGCCCCCGATCAATCCACCCAGAAGGACAAGAAAGTTGTTCGTTGATTTCAGGAGCATCGGTTCTCAAACTCAGCGTTGCCCATCAAGTCCTCGACTTGCGCAGCCACGAGGTTCCCGTGTTCCGGGACCGGGCTTGGTTCGTGTTGAAGGCTGGCATTAACATCCTGCCCCCGAAATCGGCAAACCCAATCGATCGGACTGTTCGGCCCGCGGGGCGTGTGCCATGCCGGTCGGCACCACCACCCGCAGGGCGCCGGGGACCACGCGGAAGCTCGCCGGGGTCCAGCCCACGTTGTCGCCGTCGGCCTGCACTTCCACCGGCGAATCGGTGTGGATGGCGAGTTCGGTGGCGGGGAAGTAGTTCACCCGCGGATGTTCCACGTGGCGGCCGGTGCTCAGCAGTCGCAGTTGACGCAAAGTCTCCCCGCGACCGAGGGCATCAACCAGGGTCACATTCAACTGGCCGTCATCCGGGACCGCTCCGGGCGCCAGTCGCATCCCGCCACCGGCCTGTTCGGTGTTACTGATCCCCACAAAGAGGTAGGTGCCTTCCTGCCCGCCACCGTCCCACTGCAGGCGCAGCCACGGGGCCCGGTGGTGCCAGAGGGCCCGCACCAGTCCCACGTAGTAGGCCAGGCGCCGACCGAACCAACGTTTCACCCGCGGCGTGGTGCGCTTCAGCAACTCGCCGCTGATGCCGGCCGCTGCAAAGGAAAGCGCATGCAGTGTGTGCGGTCCGTTCGGACCCTGGCACTCCACGCGGATGACGTCCACGCCTCGCGAACACCGCCCCTGGAAGGCTTCGACGGCAGCCTCGATACGGGGGATCCCCAGGCACCGCGCGAAGTCGCTCCCCGTGCCCAGGGGCACGAGGCCGAGCGGGGAGGTCGATGGCCCGGATTGCAGCAGTCCGCTGGCCACCTCGGAGAAGGTCCCATCCCCTCCCACAGCCACCAGGCCCTCGCCGGTGGCGGCCGCGGCGGCGGCCAGTGGGACCGCGTCGCCGGGATGCCGGGTCAGGACGACGTCTCCAACAACTCCGGCCCCGGCGAGCAAGGCGCGGATGCCAGGCCATCGTCTGCCACAATCGCCTGCGCCGGCCACGGGATTGACGATGAAACGCCATCTTCCGGGCCAGTCGGATGGATCATTTGCCGCCATCGCTGGAAGCCCGCGGGTGCGGATGGCTCGCGTGGGGGTCCGTGCGCGGGCCGAGGCCAAGGGCCCGCGTTCGGATTGCCGGTGTTATCCGAGCACGCGATCCATCTGGGCCTTGATTGTGGCGAGCCGTTTGCGGTCGCCGCCTCCGACCTCGGCCGTGGCCCAGCCGCAGTAGTTCAGGCGACCCAGTTCGGCGCGGACGTTGTCCCAATCCACCGTGCCCTCGCCGATTTCCGCCCACTTGTTGGTCTCGTGGTTGAAGTCCTTGACGTCGACCTTGATGATCCGGTGGCCCAATTGACGGATCCACTTCGAGGGGGTGGCGTACTTGCGATGGTTGCCGATGTCGAAGTAGGAGCCCACCCACGGACTTTGCGCGGCGTCGATGAAGGCGATCAACTGGTCGGCCGACTGGTCGCCCGGACCGTCGTGCTGGTAGCAGAACTGGTTCCAGACATTCTCAATGAGGATGCGAATGCCCAACTTGGCCGCGAGCGGCAGCGCGTTCTGGATCTGTTCCAGCGAACGGGTGGCGACCTCCTCGTGCGTCCCGTCCTTGCCGTGTCCCGGCACCAGCAGCACCGCTGAGCCGCCGCAGGCATGGCTGTCGCGAATGGCGGTTTCGAGGTCGCGCCGACCCTTCTCACGCACCGCCGCGTCGGGATCGGAGAGGCGTACACCCCAGTGCGTGGAGTCCACCACGCCATGAATCGGCAGGCCCGTCTTCTGGCTGGCGGCGATGGCGGCCGCCTTGTCCACGCCTCCTGGCGAATCCAGTTCGGCCCCGTCAAAGCCGAGGTCCTGGAGCAGCCTGAACTTGTCCTCCACCGAGAGATCCGGTTCGTTGATCATGCCCCACTTCACCGACTTGAAAATCGTGGGGCGGCCCGCGGGGACCGACGATGCCGGGGCATCGGCGGCCTGAACGGAACCGGTCCAGCGGGTGCCGAGGGCGGCGCCGGCGACGAGGGTGGCGGACTTCAGGAAGGAGCGGCGGTCTAGCGAACAGGCTGTTGTCTTCATTGCGGAGAGTGTGAATCGCCAGACCGGTTCTGGCAACTGTGGGAAATGGGCGAACGGGGTTCACCGCCGGAGCCCCCACGCGACGGGACGTGACTTGCGCGGGCCGCTCGGCTAGATGTCTGGCCAAGCCATGTCGACCGATGACCAAGTTGCCGGGGGCTGTCCTTGCGGATGCCCGTCCGCTCGCCGTGCGGAGAATGCGCGGGGGTGCCCGTCGGCGCCTGTGGCGTTTCCGGAGACGCGGTGGACGTTGGTACTGGAGGCCGCCGCCAACTCGGAGCGTGCCGAGGGCGCGAACTCGCTGCGGAGTCTGACGGAGAGCTACCGGCCGGCGGTGTGGCAGTGGTTTCGTCGTGCCGGGCTTGCCGGGGAGGACGCCGAGGACCTGACGCACGATTTCCTGCTCCAGATGCTCAACGGCAGGGTCCTGCAGCGGTTCAACCGCCGACCCACCCGGTTTCGCGTGTTCCTGCAGGTGTGCCTGCGCAATTTCCTGCGTGACAGCTTCCGCCGTCGCCAGGCCCGAAAGCGCGGCGGTGATTTGTGCTTTCTCGAACTTGATGAGTCGCTGGCCGGGGAGGTCGATCCGGCCATCAGCCGTCTGGACGAGGAAGTGGCGCGACGGGTCCACGAGCTGGCGATGGCCCGCGTGGCGACGGGATGGGCAGCCCGGGGGGCGTCCGTGAGGTTCGAGGCATTGCGATCCTTCATGTTCAGCACGCCCGAGCCGGGGGAGTATGCGTTGGTCGCGGCGCAGTTGGGCATCAAGCCGGGCGTCGTGAAGAAGGCCGTGTTCGACTTGCGCAAGGCCTATTACCAGGCGATTCGGGAGCAGGTCGCCCGGACCGTGCGGCCCGACGAACTGGCTGACGAGTTGCGCCATCTCGTCGAGGTGCTGACCCGGATGCAGTAGATGCGATTCGAAGCCGGCTTCCCGCCGCCGGTGACCCCGGGTAGCGGTCGGCCGGGGGTGGCATCCGGTAACCGGGGATCCCGGTTTACGTTCCACCCATGATGACAGTGGCGACCTGCCTCCGGAGAAACCGGTGGGGGTCGGCGGTGGCGGGAGCCGCGAAAAACCCCGACGGGTCGGCGGGTATGGCCAGCAACTTGAAGAACTTCGGCGATTTCGTGGTCCTGGGTGAGCTGGGACGTGGGGCGACCGGCGTGGTCTACCAGGCCGTCCAGGTCCGGTTGAACCGTCCGGTCGCCCTCAAGGTGCTGCGGGCGACCTGTCTGGACAATGACGCCGCGCGCGCGCGCTTCATGCGTGAAGCCGAGGCCACCGCGGCCCTGCACCATCCCCACATCGTACCGGTCTACCAGGCGGGCGAGGTGGCGGGCGAACTGTTCCTGACCATGAAGCCGTTCAGCGGTGGATCGCTGGCTGAGCGGCTGACGGAGCAGGCCTACACACCCCGGGCTGCCGCGGCCCTGATGGTCGATCTCGCCTGCGCCACCCACTTCGCCCATGCCCGCGGCGTCCTGCATCGGGACATCAAACCCGGTAATGTGCTGCTGGACGAGAACGGTGCCGGGCACCTGGGCGATTTCGGCATCGCACGGATGCTCGAGGTGGCGGAAACGCCTGCCGCCCTGACCGCCGTGATCGGCACGCCCTCCTATCTGGCGCCCGAGGTGGCCAGGGAAGGTTCGCGTGCTGCCAGCACCGCCTCCGACATCTACAGTCTCGGGGCGGTTCTCTACGAACTCCTTGCCGGACGTCCACCCCACCACGGCGAACAGCCATTCGAGATCCTTCGGAAGGCAGCGTCCGACCCGATCGTTCCTCCGTCGGCAGCCGGCTGTGCCGTTCCAGCAGCGGCGGCTCGTTCCCCCTCGGATCTACCTTCGATCCCGCGCGATCTGGAACAGATTTGCCTCAAATGCCTCGAACGCGAGCCGCGCCATCGCTATGCCTCCGCTGCGGATCTCGTCGAGGATCTCGGCCGCTTCCTGCGCGGGGACCCGGTGCACGCCTGCCCCGTCTCCGCCTTCGAACAGTTGGTCCGTTGGGCTCGGCGTCACCCGGGGCGCACCGCGCTCATCGCCGGGGCGATCGCCCTCCTGCTCGTTGCCGTCTCCACCATAACCTGGCAATGGCGGCGTGCCGAAAGCTTGGGGACCCGTTTCCGCGCCGCCTATCTCACCCAGCTACGCGTCCAGATCGAGCAACTGCTCGACCGGGGGGATGCCCCCTCGGCGCTGGCGCAGCTCTATCTCGCCCTCCGCGATGATCCGAACGACCGGGCCAACACCCGTCGCGCCCTGTCGGTGCTCACCACGCATTCCTTCCCGCTGCCGTTGGCGCCGCCGATGACTCACGAAGGCACGGTTCATCAGGCGGCGTTCCTGCCGGGGGACCGGGAGGTGCTTACCGTGTCAGGTCACAGTGTCCGGTTCCGGGAGACCGTCACGGGCAGGGTCCTTCGCCGCTTCACCACCGCTGCGCCCCTCCGCGACGCCGCTGTCAGCAACGATGGGAGCATGCTGTTGACCGTCACCGAGGCAGGTGAGGCCGGCATCTGGTCAGCCCACGATGGCGGGATGCGGTTTGCGGCCCTGCTTGATGAACCCCTCTGCGCCGCGGGCTGGATCGGGGCTTCGCATGAAGTGTTTCTTCTCGGGCGGACCGGCCGGCTCCGCGTGGCGGACGCCCTGGATGGGACGGTTCTGACCAACACCGCCTGGCCTGGGGAATGGACTTATGCTGCCTGTGAGCCGGGCGGACGCCGATTGGCCGCCCTCGACGAACCGGGGAACATCCGCTTCTGGGACGTTGAGAAACAACGGGAAGCGGACGTTCGTATCACCCCACGCGAGCCGGTCGGGCGCTTCGTGTTCTCACCCTCCGGGGAAACCCTGTTGACGCTTGGGGGGAGTCGGGGCTTCGCCACCGCCTATGAAACCGCCACCGGTCGCCCGTTGGCCCGCCAACCTGTGATCCGGCACCACCTCGACCTCGCTGCCTTCAGTCCGGAGGGATTGCGCCTGGCCGGGGTCATGGAGGGAACCACCGCCGCCCTGTGGGAAGTCCTCCCGGCTCAACGCACGTCCGAATGGCTCCGCCATCAGCAACCCATCACCGCCCTTGCCTTCAGCCACGACGGCACCCGGCTGGTCACCGGATCGGAGGACGGCACGGCGGTGGTCTGGACCGCCTTGGACGGGGCGATGCGACCGCTCCTGCTCCCGGGGAATGCGCCGGTCGAGTCCGTCGGTTTCAGCGCAGATTCCCGGCGGGTGTTCGCCGGGAGATCTGCGGGAACCTCCCGCAGTTGGGAAATCGATACCCGCCAGCCGGAATCGAAATCCCTGACGCCAACCGAAGACGCACAGGATGCAGAACCGGCGACCGGGCGGTGGCGAGTCGCTCTGGAACCTCCCAACCGACTGATTGTCCGGAGCCTGACCGGGGACCGGGTGCTCGCCGCGCGGACGACCTCGAACCAGCCGGACGATCCGCGACGTTCCATTGCGGCGGGCGACCGGCTTGCCGTGCTCTCCGACAACCGTGCCTTGGAACTCTTCGCGCTTCCTGCCCTGGAACCGCTCCCGCTGTCCTTTCCCCCGATTGCGCTCGTGGCCGACCTGGCGTTCTCGCGGGACGGTCGCTGGCTCGCGCTGGGAATGGGTAGCGGGGAGGCCCGGCTTTGGGATCTCCGAGCCGTTCCTCCAACCGAGCGCCTTCTCCCGCTGCGCAAGCCCTTGCGGAGGGTTGCCTTCGACCCGTCAGGCGAAGTGCTGTTCCTGGGCCGGGAGTCCGGCAGCGTGGCCGCCTTTGAAACCGCCACCTTGCTGCCCGCCGTTGAGCCGCTCCGGGCGCATTCCGATCTTGCCGACCTGGCCGTTTCACCGGACGGCCGGTGGCTCGCCTGCGGTCATCGCGACGGCGCCATCCGACTCTGGCGACTCCCCGATATCACCGAAGGCTCCGCCCCGCACGCCCTGCTCCAACTGCTCCAGGCGGTGGGCGGACAGGAACACCTTGGCGACGGCGCCGTCCGCTACATCCCCCCCGACGAACTGTACGAGGCCTGCCGCCAGGTCCGCGAGTCCACCGGCAGCCACCCCGAGGAGCTATTCGCCCGCTGGTTCGTGGCCGACCGGAGCTCCCGTTCGCTGGCCCCCGGAACCCGCCGCACACCTGAGGAAGACCTCGCCGTCGCCGGGGCAAACGGAAGCGACCTCCTGCCGGTCCGGGCCCTCGGCCTGCACCCAAATGCGCCCGCCGTGCTGCGTCGTTGTGCCGACGTGGCTGAACAAGGGAACCGCCTGCCGCCCGCCGAGATCGCGTGGATCCGGCGTCGGGCGGATGACCTGGAACGTGGCCTCCAAACGCCATAGCCGCTGACCTGGAGCCGGAGCGGAGCATCATCGACGATCCGGGAGACCAGCTCCCGGTTTCGAATAACCCACGGAAGAGAACTGCGTTCTTTGCTTTGGAGCCACTGTTGTCGGCGCCCCGGCCGGCTGAGCCGGTTCCGAAGCAAGATGAACAAGACGAGATCGAATCCCCCGGGCTTGCCGGCTGTCGGAGACCATGCGAACCGGTCGTTCCACTCCGGGCGACTTTACCCCACTGCCGGCCCTACAGGCGGCGATGTGGGTTCGCACGGTGGCGTCATCCACAAGCACCACCGGGAGTCCGGGGTCCTCCGGCAGCGCCGCCCGGTCCTCTTCTGGCTTTGCAGGGGGTTGGTCAGCGCGATGTGCCTCGGGACCGGAGCGGCGAACGCCAGTCTGTTCTTCAAGAAGATCGATGTCAGCGGAGGGAACGCCGTCGCGACGAAGGAGGAGCCGGCCAAGCGGGGTGGCGCCGGCGGGATGGTGGACATCCGGACCGGCGTGGAACTTCCCGAATGGTCCGAGGAGGGTAGCGTTCCGGAGGACAGCCAGGTTCTCGGCTCGGGCGTTTATCATTTCCGGCAGGTCCCCACCTACCACGGGGGAACGGCCATCATGCTCTACATCAGCGGCGACGTGACAATCTACTGTCACTACCGGTTCGCCCCGGCACGCATCCTCCGAACCCCCGGCTACGATGGCCCGGTTTCCGTCACGGTCTATGCCGGCACCCCGCTCGAATTCGACGACTCTGGCCAAGCCGACAACTGGTTGTACCACGATGCCGGAGAGGTCCTGTTGAATGGCCTTGATTCACAGCAAGGAACCGAGGAACCGGGTGCGCCGGCCAAGGAGGGAGGGCGGTTCGTCTTCTGGACCTCGGATCCGGGCGAAATCCAGGATGACGTCGTGCTCTCCAATCGTCCGCGCGGGCAATACACCATCCTTGCCTCCGGTGGAAATGGGGCAGATGGCGGCGATGGCGGCAATGGCGGCGAAGTCACGCTGCTGGCGACGGACGGCGCGGCGCAAGTCGGGGTGCGCGCCAACGGCGGAGATGGGGGGGACAATGACTGTTCGCTCGAGCCCGTTGAGGTGGGCTATCCTTATCAGGGCTCAAAGGCTGGAGGGGAGGGGGGCGACGGCGGCAGCGTCGCCATCCGCGCGCGGACGATACCCTACGATCTCATTCGCGGGTGGCAGCAACTCGCCGTGATGGCCAACGGCGGGAAGGGTGGGCGGGGAAGACCCTGTCCCAAGACACCCAACCGGCCGGGGTTGAACGGAGCCGACGGTGGGCCCGGGGGTGACGGCGGTGACGGAGGAACCTGTGCCGTCGCTCTGGCCCAGCTTGTTCTGGACCCCGCGAGCATGAAGGTCCAACTGGAGGGAGGCGCTGGCGGTCACGGGAGTGGCAACAGTGCGACGATCGGGAGTCTCGGAGCGGGAGTTGGCGCCAACCCGATCACTTGTGTCGGTGACTCCGCCACGCCTCCGGGCGACGGTGGCAATGGAGGTGACGGTGGCAACGGCGGCCATCCCGGCAGGGCTTTGGGTGTGCTTCCCGGCTCGCTCAGCGTGAAGGGCGGGGCCGGCGGCGACGGCGGCTATGGCGGAGTGGGAGGCACACCGATGGCTGCAAATCGTTCCGAATATGCGGGGGGCAAGGGGGGCAAGGGGGGCGAGGGAGGGAATTCAGGTTCCCCGGATGCGCCGGTAGGGTTCGGCAACTTCGGCGGAACCGGCGGCTCCCAGTGGTCTTGTGGCGGGATACGGGGAAAGGACGGCGACAAGGGCGGGGATGGAGAAGCGACCGACGGGGAGACCCTTGTGGCTCTCCGCTCACCACCCACCGGCAATGAACCCTTCATTAGTGTCCAGATTCTCGATGCCAAACCGATGTACCACAATTGGTTCACACAACTCCCGACGCCTGAGCTCCCTTTCGACCTCACCGACCCGCAAATGCGGATGGCTGTCTTGATGGCCACGCACCGCCCATGGACCTTCGCCGGCGGTTCCCCGATGGATGGGCCGGATCTCCCCCAACGGGGGGGCATGGCGGCGGACGGCACGACACGGCTACTCCTGGTCTGCGATGCCAGCGCCCCCGGCACCATCAGCGCTCGCCAGCTCATGCCTCCGGACAATGCAGAGAACAGCAACGCGCCAGTGGTGAATCTGTCGTGGGCGGATGACTTGACCCGTCCTGCCTTGTTCATCCCGACGTGGGCGCTGGAGGAAAGCCCCGGTTTGCATGGTCGTCGTGGGCACGCTGCCTACGCGGTCATCACGGCGCCGGATTTCCTTCCCTCGAAGGAGGCCGAGGAGGACATCACGATCGAGGTTGTCTTCACCACCATGGGAGGGATGCAGCTTACCAACCACACCTCGCTCAAAGTGGTGCAACCGCCGGTGCTGCTGGTCCACGGCCTATGGGCCGGTCCCGAGACCTTCACCGTGAAACAGCCAAATCTGAAGGCCCACCTCGAGTTGAAGGGCCTGCACACTGCGGAGGCAGACTACAAAACCAGCAACGTGGCCTCGTTCTCCGCCAATCAGGAAGTGGTTGGAAAGCACATCAAGCAGCTTTGGTCCGACTACGCACAGAAGGCTCTGGCGGTGACCAAGGTGAACGTCGTCGCGCACAGCATGGGTGGGATACTCACGCGTTACCACGGATTGCGGCTCGACTACTTGAACTCCGACAACTTCGGCGAAGGGGATGTGCGCCGCTTGATCACAATCGACACACCCCATTTCGGGTCGCGCGCGGCGACCTTGTTGACGGAGCTCGTCACCTGCCCCGGACTGTCCCAGTACTACGTCTCAGGAGTGGTCGCAGTGTTCGCGAAGAACTCGAAGACTCCCGTGGGTCCCGCCCTGTTCGATCTCGTGCCGGGCAGCGCGGCCCTGCGCCGGATGGCGGCCACTCCGTTCCCCGGGACCGCCATCACAGGGATCGCTGAACCCTCGGACTACTACGAGCTCGACGAGGGCCTGAAACGGCTGCGCGACCTTCAGTTCTGGGCGTCGAAGGTTCCTGGTCACTGGGTGGACGACACCTGCATCGAGGAGATAGAGACGACCGGGGGCTTTCAGATCACTCAGGGCACCGTGGTGGACTTCATCAACTCCATCTTCAGAGAGCCCGACGACCGTGTTGTGCCGCTAACCAGCCAGTTGGGAGGATTGGGACCGTTGACTGGTCTGCCCTACCTGGGGGTGAATCACTCCAGCGTGGTAAACGACAGCAGGGTCGCCGAGGATGTGTGGAACCGGCTGACGGTGCCCTCGCACCAGTTGCCAGGCGCCTTTCCCGCTGTCGGCGCCTTCTTCCCGGCCGCTCCTCTTTCCCCACCTCATGATACGGACCACCTCCTGCGCCCTCTACTGGAGTTGCCCCGCGCAGTTGACCCACCCCCGCCTTCGGTGGACTTCGCAGAACCCGCCGAGGGCGCAGTCATCCCGAGCGGCGGCAGCATCAACCTGCGTTTCCTCGCCGACCGCCCAAGCGAGGTGGCCGGTTTCCTTGTCCTCGCCGGCGAGGGTGACTCCCTGGCGACGCTCGCGGTGACCAATGCCACCGGTCCGGCGATCCTCCTGGCTCCCGTGAACTTCCTCGGTGACTACACCCTCCAGGCGCTCCCCCTGCTGACCAACGGCACCTTCGCACCACCAGTAGCACGGACGATTCGACTCACGACCGCGGCGGTTCCAGTCGCGTTGACCGTGGAACAGACCGTGCTCCGTTTTGAGGAAGTGGACCGCGAGGTCTCCCTGGATGTCTGGGCCAGGTTCAATGACGGAACGACCAAGCGGGTGCACTCAGTTGCCGCTGGCACGGTCTATGAGCTTAACACTCCGGGCATCGTCATCGTGGGTGGGGAGGGCCGCGTCACCAGTGTCGGACCTGGCGCCGCGATGCTTACCGTCAAGCTCGGACCGCACTCCCTGGAAACCCCGGTGGTTGTGAAACCCGCCCCGCCGCTCGTCGCCGAGGTCTCCGCGACGACTCTGGGCGATGGGTGGATCGAGTTGCTGGTCGATGGATTGCGACTTGGCGGCGTGTCGGAACTCCGCCTCCTGCAGGAGGGACTGCCTGTCGCCGGCGTCATTGTCGAAGGTCTGGCGGTGGATGTGGGGCGGCAGCAGGTCACGGCGCGAGTTCGCCTGCCCGAAGGGGCCGATGGACCGTTCGTGGTCCAACTTGTCGGACCGGGGGGCGTGTCGAGCATCTTCGTCACCGCGTCCGGGCTGCTGAACCTCGCTCCTGCACCCGCCCCACGAATCGAGTGGGAGAAGTTGACGGACGGTCTCCGGCTATGGTGGCCGGCGGAGGGCAACTGGCGTCTGCAACGGGCGACCTCGCTGGGACCGGGGGCGCACTGGGAGGATTCCCCCGTCGTGCCCGAGCTTGCCGGCGACCAGAAGAGCGTCCTGACCGGATGGGATGAAGACCGGCAATTCTACCGACTTGTCAAGTAAGCACCGCCGGCCCGCGACGCGCAGGGGGCGCCGTGACACATGTTCCTCAGAAACTCCGCCATGCATCACCGCACAAGACCGATCGACATCCACCCAGCCGCGAGGGCGCGCCTTCGCGGACACCCAGCAGGACCGTTCCCCGGGCGCCATCGACCGACCGCGTTCGTGTGCGCCCCCATCCTCACGTTCCTCATCGCATTACTGCCACGCCTCTCCGCCGGCGGGCTTGATTCCTGGGAGCCGGTGACCGTCTCCGGTTTGGGCCAGACCCTCGTCGGCGTGGCCACTGGCGATGGCTGGTGGGCGGCGGTTTCCAGCGACGGATCCGTGTTTCGCTCCCAGAACGGGCGGGACTGGCAGTCGTGGAAGGTCCCACACCAGACTTCCACCACCCGTGGAGTGGAACTGACCGGGGTGGCTGTCGGCGACGGCCGCATCGTCGCCGTAGGTTTTCAAACAAGCGCCAATAAGTGTGTCATCGCAGGGTGGCCGCTCAATGCGGCCACGGGAACCCAGACCCATTACTATGCAGCCCCGGAGCGCCTCTTCGCCGTGACCTTCGCCCGCGGGAAGTTCACCGCCGTCGGGGAGGACCACGTCGTCTTCGACATTGCCCATGACGGAACCGGGACCCTGCTGACGGAAACTCTCCAGGACAAGTCGCTGCGTGGCATCACCTTCGGCGGTCATCCGGGTCGGTATGTGGCAATTGAGGTCGCTGCCAACGTGGTCTGGGTGTCCGACGACCGGGCCCAATGGACCTCCACGGCAATCCCGGGGGGCCAGGTTAGTTGGGAGGACGTCGCGTATGTTGGCGACCGGTTCCTCGCGGTCGGACTTCGCGGGCAGGCCAAGAACGGGGTCATTGCCTGGTCCCTGGACGGGCTCAAGTGGGAGCGCCTTGATCCAACGGGCTCCACCTACCTTTACAGTGTCGGCGGCGGCGCCGGCCAGTTCTTCGTCACCAGAGCGAGCAGCAACGGCATCGCAGAGTTGAGGCGAGGCACCGAAATCCAGAATCTCAAGCACGTCAGCCTTCCCGACATCACCCCCGTTACGGACATCGCCTACAACGGGTTCCAGTTCCTCGCCGTCGGCGCCGGCGGAGCAGGCTGGCTCTCCGGCGAAATCCACGGGTTCGATTACACCCGCTTCCGGC
This sequence comes from Verrucomicrobiales bacterium, assembly GCA_024233215.1. Classification (GTDB taxonomy): domain Bacteria; phylum Verrucomicrobiota; class Verrucomicrobiia; order Limisphaerales; family J093; genus J093. Next base: position 156,375 of record JACKPW010000002.1, read on the forward strand.
CTCACGATGAACCGGCCCTCCTCGACTTCGTGGCCGCCCTTGGCCAACGCCATCGGCTCGAGAGATCGTCGAACCTCAAGGACTGGGAACTGCTGCTCGACGTGGTGGGCCAGGGCAACCTCGTGGAATTCAAGCATCCGCCGAGAGATTTGGAGCATGAGTTCTATCGCATGAACATCAACCCGTGATCCCGCCCGGTATGTGCCCCCAAATGAACCCATCGGCTCCTCCCCGGATCGCGCCGCCGCATTCCCGCTCCCGGTTGAAGCGTGGCGCCGTCGCCGGGACGCTGCTGCTGGCCGATTTGCTGCTGAGGCCCGCGGGAGTCCGTGCTGGCTGCGGACCGCAACCGGACGGGTCCAACATTCCGTGCGGCAGCAGCTTCCTGGTGTCCACCCCGCCCTTGGAAGACCAGATTCCTGACGCGGTTCGGCTGTCTTACCGCATCCGGTTCGATGCGAACCTCGGCCCCGCGGACCCCGTGGGTTCGTCCTGGAAGCTGGTGTTTTGCTGGGTCAACTTTCACACGCCGGGCGGAGGGAACCCGCAGAGCATCCAGTTCCAGGCCACCAATGGACGGCCCCTCTACAACCGGCCGCAATGCGCCACCGGCTACGCCGGCTCGATCCTTTACGAGACCGGTTTCGGGGCCGGCGTGACCGACCATTACTTCGGCGGCCAGATCGGCGCCCGCTTGGTGGAACCGGCGGACAGTCTCGTGCTGAACTCGTACGAAGTGGATGCCATCAACGGTCTCTGGCAGATCTCGGGCTGGAGCATGCGGCCGCTCAACGGCATCGAACTCGCCGTGGAGATCACGCGCGAAGGCACGACCACCGATACGGCGGGCTGGAACTGCCCGGACACCTTCACCCTGACCGATGGCCTCTACCGCATCTGGCGCGTCGCCTGGAGTGACGGGAGCTTCACCAACGCAACCCGCTTTCTGCTTCCGGAATCCTCGGCGCGCTACATCCGTCCCGGGGATGCGGTGGTCCTCGCCACCGAGAACTTCACCTCCCTCAACCCCGGCTACACCCGCGTAACCTTCCATGACTTCGAGGTCGAATCGGAAGGAGGCGCGCGGCGGTCGCTCGATTCCTGGCGGGTCACGGCCGAGGACCAGAACGAGACGTATTCCGGCTGGGGCTTCCGCAAGACGTGCGTCGACGGCGCGCCCGCCATCGAGGTGAGCAACGACGGCAGCCCCGATTACCTGCGCGTCAACGATTCGCTCAGTCTTGCCGCGTCCGATGGCTGCCCGCCGGATTTCCAACCGCGGTTGAGCGTCGAGTGGCTGCCCGCCACCGGGTCGGTCCGGATCGAGTGGCCCGTGCGCGCGTTCGACTTCGACCTCCTGACCACCGCAGGTGGCGGCCTGATGCCGGACGCGTGGCAACCGGTCGCGGTCGTCCCTGAGATATCCGGCCGGACGCTGCAAACCGAACTGACCGCCTCTGAAGCCGCGGCGTTCTTGATGCTCCGTCAACCCGGGACCGAATAGGCCAACAGCCGACCCGGCATGAACCAGACCACCGATCCCGGTATTGCCCTGAAACGCGGACGCCAGCGCCAAACCACCCCACGCTCCGTCAAGGGGCGAAATCCCAACCGGCGCGGTCCCGTGGGGCCTGGGGTGATCCTGCTTGCGCTGAGCCTGACCGGCTTCGAGGCCGACCCAAGTCTGGCGGCGCAGCCATGGTCCGAACCGGACAACGCACCCTCCGAAAACGGCCCGAGCATTCCCGGTTCCTTGCGCCACCGCTACTCGTTCACCTACGACGCCAAGGACAGCATTGGCGGCGCGCATGGGGAGATGAGGAATGGCGCCATCATCGTCAACGGGGCCGTGGAATCCGTGCGCCCCGACCAGTACGTCAATCTGCCCAACGACCTCTTGGTCGATTGCACCGCCGTGACGATGGAACTCTGGGCGACCGACCGGGGCAGCGGCCCGTGGGCCCGCCTGTTCGATTTCGGGAACAGCACCGCCGGGGAGGACTTCCCGTGGCCGGCTTCCCCGGCCGTCGGCACGCGGTATTTCTTCCTCTCCCTGCCGAGCGCTTACGGCAACCTGCGCGGGGGCTTCACCGTGACCGGCGGCGGGGAGGGCGAGCAGATCATCGAATGGGCGGGAGGTCGTCCCCCCATCGGCGAGGAGGCACACATCGCCCTGACCGCGGACGGCGACACCGGCGTCGGGGTGCTGTATGTCAACGGTGTCGAGGTGGGTCGCAACGAGCACCTGACCCTGTCCCCGGCGATCATCGGCCCGACCGCCAACAACTGGCTCGGGCGTTCCCAGTTCATCGACCCGACGTTCCAGGGCCGCATCTCGGAATTCCGCATCTACGACACCGCCCTGAGCGCCGAAACCATTGCGGCCAGCTTCGCGACCGGGCCGGACAAGGTGGCGGACGAAGCCTCGCTGCAAACGAGCATCGCCATGTCCGGCAACGAAGTGGTCATCGGTCTCGGTCGCGCCGTCGCCGGCCGCTTCTACGGACTGGAAACCACCTCCGACCCCGTCGGCGGACGCTGGACCCCGTTGCGCACCGTCGTGGGAAACGACGGATGGCTGCCGCTAACCGTCGCATCCAATGCCGCGCCGGCGTTCTACCGGGCCCGCGAATTGGACGTCCCGCTGGTCAATCCCGGCTTCGAGGCCGACCAGCCCACCCGGTCGCCCGGCTACGCGAAGGACAATCGCGGCGTGACCGGCTGGACTTTCAAGGGCGCGAACGAGGGCGCTTTCCGTTGGGGGGTAAACCCCGGGACGTTCGGCGGCGTATTCACCGACAACGGCGCCATCCCGGAGGGCCATCGGGTGTTGTTTATCGAGGAGGATGGGACGGCGTCCCAGCACGTCGTGGGCCTGTCGCCCGGCGTGGCCTATCGCCTGCATTACTTCGAGAACGCCCAGCTCGGGGCCAGCCCGACGTGCCGGGTGGAAATCGGCGGTATTGAGCTGGTCCCGGAACATGAGGTGGTGCCGGTGGACGAAACCAATCCCTATCACGAGGTGTGGAGCGCGGAATTCGTGCCGGCCGAATCCGAACTGGACCTCACCTTCAGCAAGCACGGCCCCGCCGCCCCCCCGTCCGTGCTCCTGCTGGATGGCGTCCAGATCATCCCGGTCGTCCCGTGACCCAAGTTGATCCCAAACGAAACCCAGCATGCAAATGAGCGCGAAACACATGAAACCGCCTCGGACCGGAGCCCTGCCCCCAACCGCCAGGATGCCGCTCATTCTCTTCCTGGCTGCCTTGGGGCAGTCGCTCGCCGACCAGACCTCCTGGACATGGAAACTGGCGGAGCGGGCCCGCGTAGATGTGTTCCTGAACAGCGCCGGCGCACGGCTGGAGGATCCTCAGGTCGCCGACGGAAGTGGCCTCGCCGCCTACCAGGACTGGCGCCCCACCGGGGAACGCGAACGGGGTGTTTACTTCGAGGTCGATGTGGTGCACTTCGGCTGGAGAGAACACGAGGTGGCCTTCACGGCGAGTCAGGCGGGCACCCTCGAGATCCGGCTCAAAGGCCCGTGGGCGGAAACGCCCGACAAGACGGACATCTTCCACCAGGAGGTCCTGTTCGATCATCTCCGGGCCGAGGGGGTCGCGCCGCCGAGTCCAGGGTTCGAGACGCCCGCAGGCGCCGGGGCGGCGGGCTGGACCGGCGGCAGGCTGGAGCAGGGATCCAATCGGGTGAATCCCGCCGAGGGGACGCATTTCCTCCGCGTCTGGCATGCGCATCCGCCCGGTTACAGCGAGCCCTCGGAGGCGTTCTGTCAGGTTCCCGCTGCCGCCGGCGCCCGCGTCCGGCTGAGGTTCGACGCGCGAGCGGTGTGGCCCGAGGGCTTCGACGACATGGCCCCGGTCACCAACCCGGACTCACCGGCCCATCAGACGGCACAACAGCTCCGACGGGGCATAAATCTCTCCGGACTGTTCGACGTGCCCCCGGGCGAAGGCTGGGCTCAGCCGTTCACGGAACTGGACTTGCGGGCGATCAAGGCGGAGGGCTTCGATCACGTCCGGTTGCCGGTCCGCTGGAACGACCATGCGAGCCCCTCGCCGGCGGCGTCCATTTCCTCCGAGTTCTTCGCCCGGGTCGATGACGTGGTTGCCGGCGCGCTGAATGGAGGGCTCGCCGTGGTGCTCGATCTGCACGGGTTCGACGAGTTCATGATAAATCCGGAGGGGCACGCGGAGCGCTTCCACCGTATTTGGGAGCAGATCGGCGAGCACTACCGGGATTGGTCGCGGCAGCTTTGTTTCGAGTTGCTGAATGAGCCATATGCCGACTCGGAGCATACGGCTTCGAATGAACGGATCATCCCGATCTACGCCGAGTGCATCCGCCGGCTGCGCCAGAGCAATCCCGATCGGACCCTGCTCGTTGGTCCGGACAACTGGTACGGCTTGGATCGACTGGGCACGTTCCAGGTCCCGGACGGCGAGGAGAACGTGATCGTCACGGTCCATTGTTATCAGCCCCATCTCTTCACCCATCAAGGCGCCGGCTGGATTCCCTGGGCCGCGACCACCGGTGTGGTCTTTCCGGGGCCGCCCACCGCCCGCCTCACCCCGGCGCCGGCCGCGATATCCCTGCCCTGGGTGGCAGACTGGTTCCAGCACTACCACGACGATCCCACGGAACGAAACCCCTCTTCCGCAGTGAGTTTCCGCGCGCTGTTGGCCTGCGGCCGGCAATGGTCGGACTACTACGGCCGGCCGTTGTACGTGGGTGAATTCGGGGCGTACGCCGAGAGTTGTCCAGCGGATTCCCGGCTCCGATACCACGCGGCAATCCGCGAGGCGCTCGACGAACTCGGCCTCGGCTGGGCGATGTGGGAGTGGAAGGCGGGGTTTCGCTACTGGGATGAGGCGAACCACGCGCCGATGGCCGGCCTGCGGGCGGCAGTGTTCGGACAAGACACCCTGGCGCCGGCGATTCTTGCCGGTCCGAAACCGCAACGAGTGTCCGAGGGTTCCGACGTGGATTTTGTGGTGATTGCCAGCGGCACCGCGCCGTTGAGCTTCGAGTGGCACAAGGACGGCGCCCCGATCCAAGGAGCAGACCGTCCCCGACTGGCTCTTCCGGGGGTGACCTCGGCACAGGCGGGCGGCTACGAGGTAACCGTCAGCAACAGTCTTGGCGCGGCCACAACGATCCCCGTGTCGTTGATAGTGGACTCGCCCTTGCGATGGGTTTTGGGGGAAGCCGACGCTCTCCGGCTCGAATGGTCCGGCCCCGCCACGCTTCAGTGGAGTGACTCCGTCACGGGCGGTTGGGAAGACGTGGTTGATGCCGCGAGCCCGTTCGCGGTGGACCCGCGGGAAACCGCGCGCTTCTACCGAGTTCTGCCGCTTCCCTGACCGCTTGGTGTCGGGCAGGAAGGCCGCAGCGTCTCGATCATGGAATCTCCCCTTGCCCGCAGGGACACCTTCGTTTGCAGATCCCTGGGTTGCCGGGGCCGAGAGCAGATCCCGCGCCTTCCTCCCGCCGTCAAGTCTCGAAGGACTTGCCGCAGCCGCAGGAGCGGCGGGCGTTCGGATTGACGATCTTGAAGCCGCTGTCGTTGAGGCTGTCGGAGAAGTCCACCACCGAACCGCGCAGGAACGCGGCGCTGCCCGCATCCACCAGCACAGTCACCCCCTGCGTCTCGAACGGCAGGTCACCCTCCTTCGCCGTGGCGAATTCCATGCCGTATTGCATGCCGGAGCACCCGCCCTGTTCCACGAACAGACGCAGCCCCTTGCCGGCGCCGGCGGGATCGCGCTCGAGCATGCCCCGGATTTCCTCCGCGGCACTTTCGGTCAGGGTCACAACAGGATCGGCTTGATTGATCGTGCTCATCAGCTCGACGAAACCTAGGGGGCGGTCGGGAGGGTGTCAACCGCCGCCGGCGGGAGTGCCGGCGGGAGCTGCGGAAGCCGCGTTGGCGGGAGGCGCGTTGGTTTCCGGAGGCTTTGCGGCGCGGAGTTGTTCGATCCGTTTCTCCATGCGCGCCCGCAGGGGGGGGAGATCGTTCATCATGCGCTGGCAGATGCCGATGGCGAGTTCGGTGCGTTGGAGGCGGGCGGCCAGGTCGATGGCCGCCAGGCCGGCCTGTTTCATCCAGTAAGGATCCGGGAGTTCCCCGTCACGACGGTTCCGCGCGTAGAAGACCTCGAGGTAATGGTCCAGCGCCTGGTTCTCGAGATCGGGTCGCACGGCTTCGGGTCGCTGCGGCGCCTGTTTCTCCAGCACGATGGCGAGCCTGATCTCCGCCATGGAGCGCAGGCTGACGTCCACCATCGAGCTCATGACCTGCCGGTAGGCGTTGGCGGCGTCCTGATAGCGAACCGGGTCCTGGGTGGCGAGTTGCAGACTGCAGTCTCCGATCCGGCCCCAGGCGATCGCCGCGACCTCGTTGGTGGGGGCAAGCTGGATGACCTTCCGGTAGGCCGTGATGGCCTCGCCGAAGCTGAAGAGCGGGTCCGGCGAATCGGTCCGGTCCTCGTTGAGGAAGGTGTCGCCGCGCAGCAGATAGGCCTCGGCGGTGACGGACACGGGGGCCGGGGATTCCGTCCGATAGGCGGGACCGTTGGTGATGACCCAGTCGAAGTGCTCCCGGGCATTCCGGAAGCTCTGCCGCGCCACCGCCGCCCGTCCGGCCATCAAGCGGGCGCGATAGGGAAGCTCACCCGGGTTGCCGGGAAGCGGTTGCGAACGACTGCCATCGTAGAACAGCCGTTCGGCCTTGAAGTAGTCGCCCTCCCGAAAGTAGTGCTCGCCCAGCAGGTATTGCGCGAGGGGAACGTTGGGATCGCCCGGAAACTCGACGGTAAACTGGGAAAGCAACTGCACCCCGTTGGTCCCCGGCGTCCGTTGAAGCGTCAACCGGGCCAGGTCAAAGACCGCCTGCGACACCAGGTTGGTGGGCACCCCGGCCACGTTGGTGTAAAGGTTGAGCCAGTCGCCATAGGCCTGAATGGCGCCCTTCCAATCCTGCCCGCGGTCGTCGGCCCGCGCCAGGCCCAGCTGCGCCTCCGGCAACCAGACGGAGTTCGTGTGCCGTCGGATGAAATCCGTGAACACCGCGCGCGAAGCCTCGGCGTTGCCCTGTCGCTCGAAAGCGTGGCCGAGCAACAGGCCCGCCCGTTGGGTGAGATCGGAATCCGGGTCCACCGCCTGCAGCCGTGCCAGTCCCGCCGAGGCACTGGCGAGATTTCCCATGGCCACCCCGCACTGCACCACCTGATGCAGCGCCTGCGTCACGCTGCCGGCGGGAAGGTCCGGCAGGTCCACGTAGTTGGTGGCCACGACCCAGTAATTCGTCATCGCCCCGCCAAAATCCCCGGCGCGGAACTGGCTGTCCGCCCACTTGAGCCGGGCCTCCACCTGCGGCAACCCCCGGGGCAGCCGTTCCGAAGCCGATTGAAAGGCCTCCACGGCCTCGGCGAACCGGGGGGGCTGGGCGTCCCAGAGGCACCAGCCCAGTTTCAGGGCGGCGCGGCCCGCCAGCGGGCTTTGCGGCAGATCCGTGGTGAGCCGGGCAAACTGGGATCGGGCCTGCTCCAGCAGATTCGTGTCCGGCGTGCCGGCGGCCCGGCCTCCCTGGAACGTTTCGAGCCGCAGATCCCCCAGCGTGAACCGCGCCAGGTCCAGCAGTTCGTCGTTCGGATGCTGTGCGATGAACTGCGTCAGTCGGGCGGCGGTTTCGTCTCTCCGCCCGGTGTTCAGGCCCACATCAATGAGGCGCTGCAACGCCGCCCGCCGTCGGTCGATGGGAAGGGAATCCGCCAGATTCCGTTCGTAGGCGGAGATGGCGGCGACGGGGTCCTTGAGTTCCTCCTCGATGCGTCCCTCCAGCATGGCGGCGTCCGCCAGGAGGTCGGAGCGCACGACGTTGGTCGCCACCGTCCAGAAGTTCGTCGTGTGGGCGAGGGCCTCCTCCGGTCGCTGCGCGCCCAGCTTGACGTTGGCCAGCAGGAACTGGCGCTGCCATTCCAAACCGGCGGGCAGGGTGCGGTCCGCCAGTCCGTTGAGGGTCTCCTCCGCCCGGGTGTAATTTCCCTGTCGCCAGAGCGACTCCGCGAGCAACAGGCCGCAGCGCAGTATCCACGCGTCATCCGGGGCCTGTTCCTTCAGGCGTTGATATGACCCGTCGGGGGCCTGCAACCGTTCCACCGTGCTCGCGAAGTCCCCGCCCTCCGAGTGCGCGAAGGCCTCCCGAAAACAGGCCTCGAAACGACGTGGGGATTCCGGAAACGAGGCGTTGACCGTGGCGAAGCCGCGCGCGGCGGCGGCGAGATCCCGCTGCTGGAAGCGGGCCTCCGCCAGCCAGAAAGCGAACTCATCGGCCTTCGTGCCCGCCTGGGCCTGATGCTCCTGGAGGACCCGGGCGGCATCGTCGTACCGGTCCAGTTGCAGGTAGGCCTGGGCCAGAATCAGCGTGGCTTCGGGGACGCGGTCGGATCCCGGATAGCGCACCAGGAAATCGGCCGCCTCCCGGCTGGCGAGTTCGTAGATGCCGTCCTCGAACAGTTTCTGCACCACCTCGTAGGCCGTCCGTTCCCAGGGCGTGGCGGCCCGGGCCGGGCTGCTCGTCGCAGGCAGGAGCACCAGCAGCAGGAGGAGTCCGAGACCGGGCATCGCCCGGCGCCGGGAGTGCCGCCGGATGCCAGCCCGAGGATGGAAGGCGGAAAGCGTGCGCGGAAGTGCTGCCGGCTTCGTGATCATGTTCGTTTCACGTCGAGCATCCGGCGCAGGTGGCGTCCGGTGTGACTGGCGTCGCAGCGTGCCACGGCGTCCGGCGGTCCTTCAACGACAATGCGCCCCCCGTCGCGCCCGCCTTCCGGCCCGAGATCGATGATCCAGTCGGCCCCTCGAATCACGTCCAGGTGATGCTCGATAACCACCAGCGTGTTGCCTGCGGCGCGGAGTTTGTAGAGCACCTCGAGCAGTTTGGCCACGTCCGCGAAGTGCAGGCCGGTGGTCGGTTCGTCCAGCAGATAGAGTGTATGTCCGGGCGAACGACGGCTCAGTTCGGTCGCGATCTTCAGGCGCTGGGCCTCGCCGCCGCTCAGTGTGGTTGCCGGCTGGCCCAACCGCAGATAGCCCAGTCCCACCTCCGCCAGCGTCAGGCAGGCCTCGTAAATCTGGGGTATGGACCGGAAGAACGTCACCGCCTCATCAACGGTCAGGTCGAGCACGTCCGCGATGTTGCGGCCCTTGTAAGCGATCTCGAGGGTTTCCCGGTTGTAACGGCGTCCCTGGCAGGCGTCGCAGGTGACATAGACCGGCGGGAGGAAGTTCATTTCAATCCGGCGCAGTCCGTCCCCCTCGCATTTCTGGCAGCGGCCCTCGCGCACATTGAAGCTGAAGCGGCCGGCCGAGTAACCGCGCACCCGCGCCGCGGGCAGCCGGGAAAACAAATCGCGGATCAGGTTGAAGATGCCGGTGTAGGTGGCCGGATTGCTGCGGGGCGTGCGACCGATGGGCGTCTGGTCGATCACCACCATCTTGCTCAGGAACTCGATCCCGTTCAGGGCGCGATGCCGGCCGGGGATTTCGGAGGCACCGGTGAGCCGCCGGGCCAGCGCGCGCCGCAGAATGTCGTCCACCAGCGTGCTCTTGCCGGATCCGCTGACCCCCGTGACACAGGTGAAGCTTCCGAGCGGGATGCGGACGTCGAGGTGTTGCAGGTTGTTTTCCGAGGCCCCCAACACCTCGAGCCACCCGTCCTCGCCGATGCGCCGGGGGCGCGGCTCCGGTTCCGGGATGCGCAAGGTCCCGTTCAGGTAGCGTCCGGTGAGTGATTTCGGATGCCGCAGGATGTCCTCGACCGTGCCGGCGGCCACCAACTCGCCCCCGTGCACTCCGGCCCCCGGGCCGAGATCGAGGATGTAGTCGGCGCGGCGGATGGTTTCCTCGTCATGTTCCACGACGATGACGGAATTGCCCAGGTCACGCAGTTCCTCCAGGGTGCGGAGGAGCCGTTCGTTGTCGCGCTGGTGGAGGCCGATGCTGGGTTCGTCGAGGATGTAGAGCACGCCCATCAAGCCGGCGCCAATCTGGGTGGCCAACCGGATGCGCTGGGCCTCGCCGCCGCTCAACGTGCCGCTTTCCCGATCCAGGCTCAGGTAACCCAGGCCCACATTGCGCAGGAAACCGAGCCGGCTGCGGATCTCATGGACGACGTCGCCGGCGATCTGGCTCTGGTAATCCGGGAGGGCCAGCGACTCAAAGAAGGCGTCTGCGTCGTCGATGGTCAGATGGCAGACATCCATGATGGAAAGCCCGGGGATCAGCGGGCCCGGCCCTCCGGGGACGGGTCGATCTTCAGGGACGGGGAATCGTTCGGAGGCCGTGCGGCCTCCCAGGGTGATGGCGAGAATTTCCGGCCGGAGCCGGCGCCCGCCGCAGGCGTCACACGGATGCAGGGCCATGAAGGGCTTGAGCCGCCCTCGTGTCTTCTCGCTTTCGCTTTCGTCGTACTGCAGCTGCAGGCCGGGCAGGATGCCCTCGAACACGCGGCGTACGGTCCTGCCCGCACCGCCGCGTGCCGCCGGCAGTTCCACCTTCTCCGGTCCGCTGCCGCGCAGCAGCAGCCGGCGGAAAGCCTCCGGGAGGTTCTTGAACGCCGCGTCCATCGAGACCCCCGCCCCGGTCGTGAGGGTCTCGAGCACCCGCTGGTAGTGCAGCACCATCTGCCTGCCGCCACGCCGCCAGGGGGCAATGGCGCCCTGGGCGAGCGAGCGGTCCGGATCCGGCACGACCAACTCCGGATCGAACACGTATTTCTGCCCGAGCCCCTGGCAGACCGGGCAGGCGCCCGCCGGGGAATTGAAGGAGAAATGTCGCGGCGTGGGGGTGTCGTAGCTCAGGCCGGTGGACGGGCTGTACATCCGGTTGGAATGCAGGTCCTCGGTCCAGCCTGTCTCCCGGGCGGCGTCGGGCGACTGATGCAGGACCAGCACGCGGCCGTCCCCCCATTTCAGCGCCGTTTCCACGGAATCGCCCAGGCGCAGGCGCACCGCCGGATCCACCACCAGCCGGTCCACGACCGCCTCAATGGTATGCGTGTCCTTCGGATCCAGTCGGATGCGCACGTTGGCGGCCAGTTCGTAGAGCGTCCCATCCACCCGGGCCCGCACGAAACCCTCGCGTGCCAGCCGTTCGATCACGTCGCGAAACTCGCCGCGCTGGCCGCGCACCACGGGCGCCAGCAACATGACGCGCGATTTCGCCGGCAGGGCCAGGACCTTGTCCACGATTTCGCTGGAGGTTTGCGAACTGATCGGTTCGCCGGTCACCGGGCAATGGGGTTGCCCGACGTGGGCATAGAGCAGCCGCAGATGATCGAAGATCTCCGTGGTGGTGGCGATCAGCGAGCGCGGGTTGGCCGTGGCGCTGCGTTGTTCGATGGCGATTGCCGGCGAAAGGCCCTCGATGAAGTCGACGTCCGGCTTCTCCAGCTGGTCCAGAAACTGGCGGGCAAAGGCCGACAGCGATTCCATGTACTTGCGCTGGCCCTCGGCGAAGAGGGTGTCGAAGGCGAGCGAGGACTTGCCCGAGCCGCTCGGGCCGGTGATCACCACCAGCTTGTCGCGGGGGATCTCAAGCGACAGGTTCCTGAGGTTGTGAACCCGGGCTCCCCCGATGCGGATGACGTCCCTGGCCAAGCGGGCTCAGAAGTGCATCCCTTCGGTCGCCGTACCCATCCGAATGGACTCCTCGTAGCGCTTGCCCAAGTCGAGGGCGCGCGTGGTGATGCTTTTGCTGATGGAGAGCAGGAAGGGCGTGGCCAGCGCGGGGGCTTCCGTGGTGATCCGGGTGAAGGCCTTCTCGGGCAGCTTCAGCAGGGCGGCGTTCTCGTTGGCCACCACATCCGCGGCCCGCGGGCCCTGTGACAGCAGCGCGGTTTCGCCGAATGCCTCCCCGGCCTGCCAGGTGAACAGCGTGGTTTCCTTGCCCTCGATCATCTTCCGGGCCCGGATTTCACCCTCGAGAATGAAGAACATCGAGTCCGCCGGCTCGCCCTTTCGGAACAACACGGTGAACTTGGGCACCTTCACCAGCTCCATGTAGTGCAGCAGGGATTCGAGCTGCTGGTGGTCCATCTCGGAGAACAGCTTGATGCGCCGCAGATTCTCCGCCTTGATCTGGCCCGCCGCCCCGGACGGACCCTGTTCCGCGGCGCCGCCCTTCGGCTTGAAGAACATCTTGAGCTCGGTGACCTCCGAGGCGCGGACCCAGCGACGGTCCGCATCGAGATGAACCCAGGTGTCCGCCTTCACCCGTCCCTGTTTGATCCAGGTGACGAACTCGGGGAGTTCCACGGGGCCGTACGCGATGGCGTCGGGTCCCCAATAGCGATACATCGGCGCGGCCTGTTGTGTATCCATAAGCGTCGTTTCCGGTCGCGCACCTTATCCCTGTGCCGTCGGATCGTCCAAAGAAAAAGACCCCCGCTGCCCTGCCTGCGCCCTCGACCGGGTCCGCTTGGCGCTTGTGCGGCGCGCACGATCCGGGGGACAGTCCCCGGCATGGAGCGTATTCCGGAACCGGAACTGATGCTCGACGGGGAACAGGCCCTGGCCTACTCCCGGGGCGATTTCGAGGAACCCCACAGCCGGATCGTGGCGGAGTTTTGCCGCCGCTTCCCGGATCTGCCCCGGCAGGGCAATTTGCTGGATCTCGGCTGCGGCCCCGGCGACATCACCCTGCGGTTGGCCCGTCGGCTGCCGGCCTGGCAGATTGACGGAATCGATGGTTCGCCCGCGATGCTGGCGCTGGGCCGGCAGGCAGTGGCGGCGGAGCCGGACCTGGAAGGGCGGGTGCGCCTGATCGAGGGACTGATCCCGGAGGTGCCGTTGCCCCGAGCCTGCTACGAGGCGATTTTCAGCAACAGCCTGCTGCATCACCTGCCCGATCCGGCCGTGTTGTGGCGTACCATCCGGCAGTCTGCGGGAGCCGGTACGGCGGTCTACGTGGCGGACCTCTTCCGGGCGTCCAGCCGGGAGGTGGCTGCGGATTTGGTTTTGCGTTACTCGGCGAACGAACCGGAGGTGCTCAAGCGCGACTTCTTCAATTCGCTCTGCGCCGCGTTCACCCCGGAGGAGGTCCGGGCACAACTCGCTGCCGCCGGTTTGACCTTCCTTCGGGTGGAGACCCTCAGCGACCGGCACCTGGTGGTTTGGGGTCGTTTTGGTGCGGAAACCGGGTGAGTGAAGGGAGGTTCCGAGGGGGCTCAAGGCGCGCAGGGCGCGTTATCCGGATTCGAGCAAAGCGTCTTGCGCCGTCCGCCCGGCTCGCACTTGCCGCTTGGCGCGCTGATTCGACGGGTGCTAGAACCCTGCCCCGCGCTGTCGCGACCCTCCGACAGCCCACCAGCATGATCGTCATTACGGACCAACGCTGCACCCGTTACGCGACGCCCGGCCACCCCGAGCGGCCGGCGCGAATCAGCCGCACGCTCACCGCCCTGGAATCGCAACAGCGGATCGCAGTGGAATTTGACCGGCCGGCCGATGTCGCCGAGACGCAGCTCCTGCGGGTCCACAGTCCCGATCACCTCGAGCGCCTGCGGGTGGCGGCGGATTTCGATGCCGACACCCCCGCGCATCCCGGCATTCGGGAGCATGCGGAGCGCAGTGTGGGATCCGCCCTGCGCGCCCTGGACCTGGCACTGGCCGGTCGGCGGGTCTTCAGTTTGATCCGGCCCCCCGGCCATCACGCCACGGCGGATCGGGCGATGGGCTTCTGCTACCTGAGCACGGCAGCCATTGTGGTGAAGGAGGCCCTGGCCCGGGGGTTGGAGCGGGTGGCGGTTTTCGACTTCGACGTCCATCACGGAAACGGGACCGAGGCGGTGCTCCTGGGAACTCCGGGCTGTGCCTTCCATTCCGTACATCAGTTTCCCTGCTATCCTGGGACGGGCGAGGTTTCGCATCAGAACGCGCGCAACCACCCCGTCCTGCCCGGCGCCCACCGGGGGGCCTATCAGGATGCCCTCAAGCGGGCGCTCGAGGAGACCGCCCGGTATCAGCCCCAACTGCTGGTGGTTTCAGCGGGGTTCGACGCCTTTCGGGGCGATCCCCTCAGCATGGCGCCGCTCGAAGGCGAGGACTTCGAGTGGCTCGGGCGGGAGTTGCACGCCTTCGGCATCCCGACCTGCAGCGTGTTGGAAGGAGGTTACAGCGACGAGCTTCCGGGACTGATTCTGGAATACCTGGTCGGACTGGAAGGCCCGGCGGCCGGGGTGTAGCACCTCGCTCGCGTGCCGGTTGGCGGCGCTGGCCCCGTATCCGGCCCTGCCGGTCTTTAGATTTCCCAAGGCCGGGCTTCCCCGACGGCAGCCGGGTTGTTAAGCTTGCGGCATGAAAAGACTCCCGCGTCCGAACGACGCCGACGCCTGTTCGCCGGCTTCCCATCCCGCCGGCGTGCTGCCCCGCCGCCAGTTCCTCAAGCAGGCGGCCTTTGCCGCGGGCACATTGGCGGCCCCGTGGGTGGTTCCCGGGCGGGTGCTCGGCCTGAACGGCGCGGTTCCCCCCAGCGAGAAGATTGTTCTGGGCGGTATCGGGGTCGGCAACCGCGGCTCCTCCGATCTCCGCTGGATGCTCCCGGAGAAGGACGTGGTGTTCGTGGCGACGTGTGATCCCCAAAAGGCCCGTCGCGAGCGCGTCAAGGAGATCGTCGATTCGCGTTATGGCAACCAGGACTGCAAGCTCTACGACAACATCCGGGAGTTCCTTGCCGAACGGACCGACATCGACGCCGTGCTGAGCGCGCCGGGCGACCGCTGGCACGCGCTTGCCGCCATTCTCGCCATGCGGTCGGGCAAGGACATTTACTCGGAGAAACCCTCGTGCATGACCATTGCCGAGGGGTTGGCGGTGGTGCAGACCGAGGCGCGCTATGCCCGGGTCTATCAAACGGGCACCCAACGGTTGAGCGAGGCCAACTTCGTCTTCGCCATCGAGGCTGCCCGCACCGGTCTGCTCGGCAAGGTGCATACCGCCCGGGCGCACATTGCCCCATGGGACGCGGCGGAAATGCGCCACGACTGGTTGCCGGAGCAACCGCTCCCCGAGGACGGCTCGGTGGACTGGGACCAGTGGCTGGGACCCTGTCCGTGGCGTCCCTACAACGAGGCCTATTGCCGGGGCGGCTGGCGCGGTTTCTATGATTTTCATACCAGTTGCATTGGGGAATGGGGCGCTCACACCTTCGCCCAGGCCCAGGCGGGATTGAACAAGCTCGACACCTCCCCGCTCGACTACCAATACGTCAACAACGAGAGCGGTGACGGCATGGTGACGCGGTTTGCCGACGGCACGATCATGACCCTGGAACGGGGCGACAAATGGTGGCACGGCTCCTGCGGCATGCGTTTCGAGGGGACGGAGGGCTGGGTTTCCGTCGCCGACGGCTACTCCCGGCCGGAAGCCTCCTCCCCCGCCATCCTCGCGGAGTTCAACCGCGTGGTACGCGATTACGTTGCCCGGACCCAGCGTCCACTGAGTCATGTGCGCGACTTCTTCGACTGCGTCAAATCGCGCCGCCGCACGGTGGCCAACGCGATGGTGATGCACCAGTCCATGACCACCGTGCACGCGGCCAACATCTGCATGTGGCTGAAGCGGGACGTGCGATTCGACGCCGCGAAGGCGGAGTTTGTGGATGACGACGAGGCGAACCGGCTGCGTTCCCGCGGCATGCGTGCTCCCTGGGCCATCTGAACCCTGGCGGCCTGAAACACCAACCTGAACTTCAAGCCATGTTGAAAATGAACCTGAAAGCAATCCTGGCCGGGATGCTCCTTGGTCTGTGCCTGGCCGCCCCGACGCTGGGACAGGCTCCCACCCCCCTGCTCGCGCAGTCCGCGGCGCAGTGCCTTGATGTGCTGCGTTCGACCAATGCCACCCTGAAAGACCGCGTCGACGCCTGTCGTCAGCTCGCCACCCTGGGCGGGAAGGACGCCATCCCCGTGCTTGCCCCGCTCCTGTTGGATCCGCAGCTGTCCGACATGGCCCGCTACGCGCTGGAACCGAATCCCGATCCTTCCGTGACCGCGGTGTTGCGCGACGCCCTTCCCAAGGCGAAGGGCCGGCAACTGGTGGGCGTGATCACGAGCCTGGGCGTTCGGCGGGATCCGCTTGCCGTACCCGCGTTGGCAGCATTGTTGGATCACTCCGATGCCGAGGTCGCCCAGGCGACCGCCCGGGCCATGGGGAGCATCGGTACCTCTGAAGCCGCCCTGGCTCTGCTGACCGCCACCGAGTACGCCCCGAGCGGCAACCTGGTCGCCTTCTGCGAGGGACTCGCCCGGTGTGCCGAGAACCGGGTGGCTGCCGGCCACCCGGATGAGGCGCTCGCAATCTACGATCATTACGAGGATGCCTGGCTGCCGAACCAGGTGCGTCAGGCCGCGTTGCGGGGGGCCATCCTCACCCGCGGCGCCGGCGGCCTCGCCTTGATGCGACAGGCCCTGGCGGCACCCGAGTACATCCTCTTCGCGGCCGCCGCCCGCACGGCCCTGGAGATGAAGGATCCGGCGGTCACGCCGGTGCTTGTCGCCGTGCTGTCGTCACTTTCCGAGGACCGGCAGGTGGTGGTGGCGGACACTTTGGGCCAGCGGGGCGATCCCGCCGGCGCCAAGGCGCTGCTCACCCTGACCCAGTCGGGTACACCGGCCGCGCGGGTGGCGGCGGTGCAGGCGCTGGGGCGGCTGGCGGGGCCCACCACCATGCCCATGCTCGAGGGCCTGCTTTCCTCCCCGGACCAGGCCGTGCGGGATGCGGCGCGTGAGGCCTATGCCTCGCTCCGCGGGGCGGAAGTGGACCGGGCGGTGCTGGACATGCTTCGCGACCTGGACCCGGACACGCAGTTGCTCGCGATCGAACTGGTGAAGCGGCGTCACATGACCAAGGCCCTCCCCGGGTTGCTGCAGGCCGCTGCCGGCAACCAGGCTGCGGTGCGTCCCGCGGCCATCCGCGCCGTGGCGGAACTGGGCGGAGCCGACCAACTGAACGCGGTGCTGGACCTCCTCATGACCACCCAGGTGGCGACCGATCGCGAAGCCGCCGAGGCCGCCGCCGGTCAGCTCTGCGCCCGGGCCGAATCCCCCGAAGCCCTGACCGGCGCGGTGATCGACCGCCTGGGACGAGGCACGCCGGCGCAGCGGCAGGCCCTTGTGCGGTTGCTCGGGAGCATCGGGGGCGGACAGGCCCTTCAGGCGGTCCGGTCCTCGCTCAAGGACTCCGATGTCGGAGTGCGCGGCATCGCGTTGCGCACCCTGGCGGACTGGCACACGGCGGACGCCGCGCCCGCGCTGTTGGCGATTGCCCGTGAGCCTGCCACCCCGACGGACAAGGTCGTCGCCCTGCGCGGTTACCTGCGACTGGCTGCGCAGGCTGAAATGGGGGTGGCGGACCGGTTGGCGCTGTGCCGGGAGGCCGCCCCGCTCATCCAGCGGGATGACGAGAAACGGCTGCTTCTGGGGGCACTCGGGGCGATCATCTCCAGCGAATCCGTGGACCTGATCAGCCCGTTCCTGGCGGACCCGGACGTCAGCGGCGAGGCCGCCGCGGCCATGCTGCGGCTGGCCGACGAATTGCTGAAGCGCGATAACGCCCCCGCCGCCCGGGCGTTGATCGAGCCACTCGAGAAGATCGCAGGGATGGACCACGAGAACCTCGCGAAGCGTGCGGGCGACCTGCTCAAGCAGGCCCGGGAGAAGGCCAAATAGGGGTCGGTCTGACCAAGGCCTGAGCGATCTTCGAACACAACGGCCGGAGGCCTTCTCCGGCCGTTTCTTGTACTTCCATCCCAAGCCGTGCGCCGATCATTGGAAGGGATTCAGCAGCGGTACTCCAGCCGACTCGAAATCCGTCACGTCGCGGGTGACGACAGTGAGCCGATGTTGCAGGGCAGTGGCAGCAATGAGGCTGTCCTTGACCGACATCGGTCGTCCCATCGCCTTCAAACGTGCCAGCAGCGCCGCCCAGTGTCCGGCTGTATCCTCGTCCATCTCGAACACCGGCAGATGTCGGATCCCTCCCTCAAACCAGCCCTCCAACCGCTTACGTCGGCGGCCTGCGGGAAGGAGCAGGATGCCGTAACGCAACTCGCCGAGGATGATGGGGTTGACCGCCAGTTCCCGCTCGCGCTCCCGGAGCCAGTCCACCACCCGGCCCCAAGGACGCGGCCTGGTGGGCTCGCAGAGCACGTTCGCGTCCACCAAGTAGCTCACAGTGTGTCCGTGGATTCCGATTCGACCCGCTTGAACCAGTCCCTCTCAGGACACGACAACAGCCAGTCCACGACTCCGATTCCGGATGGCTTGGGCAACCGGCGCAGCAGGTACGCACCCGGCTCGACGCGTTCAACCTCGAACTCCTCGCCCGCTTCAACCCCGTCCAGCCTTCGCAGTTCGCTGGGGAGCACCAACTGACCTTTGCTGCTGATGCGCGTCTTCACGGAGGTAAGAAACTGTCTTACGTTTGCGGAGTCAAGCTTGGAGGCCGCTGGGCGAACTGGTCACCGTTGACTTCGGTGCCTATTCCGGCGCCACTCCGGCAGCCGCCTTGCCACGGCGGGCCCACTGCGGTAGGGTCCGGGATCCGCGATCGAGGACAAGGCACCCATGCCAGCAGCGCCAGGCCGGGCGGTTCCGGCGATGGAGGATAATCCACGGCGTTCGCCCGCAAGATGAGTCATCCACACCAAGAGATTCTGAACGTGATCGATGCCTCGTTCGCGTTTGTGGAAAAGCCATCCTCTGGCTTCGACCGCGGGCACTGCGATGAATGCGCCCAGTGCTATGACTATACATGCCCGCCCAAAGCTCAAGCGGCTGCACTTGGCAGTTGCTGAACCGGCGTGGCTTGGACGTAATCAAACCATGAAACGACTGCTTGTCATGCTGCTGCTCTTGCCGTCCGTCATGGCGGCGGAGGATTTCCTGCCCGCCGAGGCGGCAAAAGGACGGTGGTCCCTGACTGTCATGATCACAAGTCTGGCGGCGGAACAGACGGATATGATCATCCTCAGGGCTCCCGAGGGGAGAGGCGACGTCGTGAAGAGTTTCTTGGGCAGCCATCCGAGCGCGGACAAGATTGTTGTCACGAACGTCCCTCAGGAGGTTCTCACATCGGTCTTCCTCGAGACCCGTGCGCTGATCCTCAGCACGAGGGAAGAACTCGACCTGCGGTCAACGGAGGAGCCCGATTTTCCGGACAACGCCACGCTCGGCTCGGTCATGCTGATGCTGGGGCGCGCCGGTGGGACGACGTTGACCGTCTCGATAGGCGCGGAACACCGCGCTCTTGAGAGGTTTCAGTCCATTCGCCAGTTCGCCGATCGGCTGAAAAAGCGCCTTACCGCGCTACAACCTGCAACTTTTCCGGAGGCCCAAGGGAACGCAGGGAGTGCTGAAATCCCTTCTGGGCCGAACTTCCCCCCGGGAAGTGAGCAGGCGCCGGCTCTGCCACCAGCCGACCTGGAGCCCGGCGGCAACCAGGCACCTGGTGAATCTGCCCCGGAGCCCTGACCTGCGCCCCACAAGCCGCCCGGCTGCGGTTCGAGACGGCTGTCAGCCATTCCGAACCGCCAGCTCAGCGCGACTTCTCGATCAGTAGCGGGAGCAACTCGTCGATCTTCACCCGGGTCTGCTCGCTGGTGTCCCGTTCACGCAGGGTGACGGTGCCCTCCAGTTCGGGGCCGTTCTCGCCGATGGTGTCGAAGTCGATGGTGACACAAAACGGCGTGCCCGCCTCGTCCTGCCGGGCGTAGCGACGGCCGATTGACCCGCCGTCGTCGTAGAACACCGTCAGATGCGGCAGCAGCAGGTCCCTCACCTCGCGCGCCTTGGCGACCAATCCCGGCTTGTTCTTGAGCAACGGCATCACGCCCACCTTGACGGGCGCGGTGCGCGGATGGAACCGCAGGATCACCCGCGTCTCGCTCTTCCCTTTGGCATCGGTCTCGGTCACCTCGCTGTACGCGCTGGTGAGCAACGCGAGAATCAGGCGGTCCACCCCGGCGGAAGGTTCGATCACGTGGGGGACATACTGCCCCTTTGCCAGTCCGTCCGCATCCTCCTTCGCCAGTTGAGCGGCCTTCTCCGACTCGACTCCGGTCCGGGTCAGGTAGCCGAGACGGGCGTCGTGGTAACGCTGCCGGAGGTCCTTCTGCTTCGACTCGTCCAACTGTTTCCAGGCGGCGCGCAACTCGTCGTCGAACACCTTCATTGGTTTGCCGGAAAAGCGCTCGTGCTGGCTGAGGTCGAAGTCGCTGCGGGCGGCAATGCCCTCGAGTTCCTGGGTGCCGAACGGGAACTGGAACAGGATGTCCACGGTGGCGCGCGCGTAGTGGGCCAGTTCCTCCGGCGTTTGCCAGTATTCCTCGAGCGTCGTGCGCGGCAATCCGATGCTCTCGTAGAAACGGATGCGTTCCTCGACCCAGTATTTGTGCCAGATCTGCCAGCCCCAGTTGGGCTGCGGCTCGCCGGGATGTCCCTCGCCCGGGGTGGCGATGGACCCGTGGATCGCCTCGATCACTTCGTCGGGTTTGATGAAGAACTCCAGTTCCATCTGCTCGAACTCACGCGACCGGAACGTGTAATTCCGCGGGGTGACCTCGTTGCGAAACGCCTTGCCGATCTGGGCGATGCCGAAGGGCACCTTCTGGCGCGAGGTCTCGAGAACGTTCTTGAACTGGGCAAAGATGGCCTGGGCGGTCTCGGGACGCAGGTATGCCACACTGGAATCGTCCCGCACCGGCCCGACATGCGTGGTGAACATCAGGTTGAACGCCCGCGGTTCGGTCTTTTCACCATGACAATCCTGCACGCATTTGCTCGGTTTCTGCGGACAGGGGATCTCGTCGATTTGGTCTGCGCGGAACCGGCCCTTGCACGTCTTGCAGTCGATCATGGGATCGCTGAAAGTGTCGACGTGTCCGGAGGCTTCCCAGATGCGGGGCGACATGATGATGGTGGCCTCGAGCCCGGCCACGTCGTCCCGTCGATGCACGATGTGACGCCACCAGAGGTCCTTGACGTTCCGCTTGAGTTCGGCTCCCAGCGGGCCGTAATCCCAGAAGCCGTTGATGCCGCCGTAGATTTCAGAGGAGGGGTAGATGAAGCCGCGCCGTTTGCACAGCGACACCAGCTTCTCCATCAGTTCAGTGCTCTTCGCCTCAGCCATAGCAAAAGCGGGAGTCTTCGGGGCGCGCGTGCGGGTGTCAAGGCGCGCCGCCGGCGTTCTTCCGACTGAGGGAGGAATCCGAATTCTGAATGTCGAACACCGAACACCGAATGCCCAGTGCTCAATGTGAAGGCCGCGCCTCGGGGAGGGCGAAGCTCCTGCTGAGCCGTGCGCGGGCAAATCCGAAATGCGAGATCCGAAGCCCGAAATCCGAAGGCCAACCGACCGTCGAACGCGGCATCGCGCCCTCCCTGAAACCCGAAACCCGAAACATGCCCTCCCCATAGCGGAGCTGTGGAGGAACGCCTTCCCGCCCCCCTGTGCCATCGGATTGCCACCGGACTTGGCCCTGAACCTGCTGCTAATCGTCCGTATGACTCCAACGGTTCAATCCGGACCGACGTTGACGGCCGGGAACGGGTCGGGCAGCCCGATCCGGGTGGCGGTCCGTGCCAGCCTTGCAGGAGGCGACGGGGACCGCACGAACGGGATGTCGGCACTTGCAGGCGTCATGGGGAGTGCTAAGAATCGTGGCGTGGCAACTGATGGCAATGAACCCAGCCCCAAGCTGAAGATGGTCTCGTGCCCGGGGTGCGGGGCACGGCTGTTCCTTCAGGCTGATCTGCCGCCACTCAGCACCACCCCCTGCAGCAAGTGCAACACAAAGGTGATGATGCCCATGCAGCTTCGCCAGTTCGAGCTGCGGGCCAAGATCGCCTCCGGCGGCATGGGCACCGTCTACCGGGCCCACGACAACACGCTCGAACGGGAGGTGGCGGTCAAATTGATGAAACGGGACCTGGCCGAGGATGCCGAGGCGCTCGAGAGCTTCTACCGCGAGGCCCGCGCCTGCGCCCAGTTGAACCACACGAACATCATCCACATTTATACCTTCGACGAGTATGACGGGCAGCTCTACCTCGTCATGGAACTGGCGGACCGCGGCAGCCTGGACGGATGGATCGAACGCGGAAGGGTGCCGGAACTGGACGTGCTGGATGTCGGGATCAAGGTGGCCTCGGCCCTTGATTCCGCGTTAAAGAAGGGATTGCTGCATCGCGACATCAAACCCGGCAACATCCTGTTCAATGCCGAGAAGGAACCCAAGTTGGTGGACTTCGGACTGGCCCGCCGCGCGGACGCCGAGGACGCCGCCGACGAGGCGGTCTGGGGTACCCCGTACTACATCGCCCCGGAGAAGATCCGTCGGGAGCGGGAGGACTTTCTCTCGGACATGTACAGCCTGGCCGGCACCCTGTATCATGCCCTGACGCAGCATGTGCCGTTCGAGGCCCCCTCGATCGAGGAGGTGGTGTCCGCTCATGTTCACACCCCGCTGACGCCCCCGAATCACGTGGTGCCGGAACTCTCCGAACCGACCAGCGAGGCCATCGTGCGCGCCATGTCCAAGGATCCCTCGCAACGCTACCAGAGCTACGACGAGTTCATCATGGCGCTGACCGCCGCCCGCAGCCAGTACCTGGTCGGCCGTTTCATGCGCCGACAGGCGCCCGCCAGCCCCTCCAAGACCGGACGGATTCGGGGTTGGTTTCGGCGCTGAACCAGCGTCCCTCCCGGCTCAGCGCGGTCCGTGGTTGCCGGGTTTCGGGGCCGGGCGGGGCTCGCGCTCCAGCACGGACTGGATGTGCCTGGACAGCGCATCGCGGTTGGTGCTGAAGGTGAAGGCCTCGTTGACGACAAAGTAGTTCTCGGGATCCAGCACCATGGCATACGCGGCCTTGGCCAGTTCCAGCCGGGAATCATCGAAGGTGAACGTTCCCAGCATCTCCCGGATCTGGCGCGACGTGAACCGCGGTCTCGCGGTGACGATCTGCCGCGCCAGCAGCAGCCGGGAGTTGTCAAACGACTCGGCCCGGAGCGCCTTGAGGACCTCGCCCAACTCCTCCCGGGTGGCCGCCGGGGCGATTCCCGGGGAGGCTACTGTTTCCGGTGGCGGAAGTGTCACCGGCGGGACCGGTTGACGGATGCGGTCGTGGAGGCGGAAGACCGTCGAGAACCGCGTGAAGGCGTCGTACACGTCATAGAAGTTCTCGGGATCCACCGTGCGGGGATGGGCGGCCAGAACAAACGCCAGCCGGGCGTCCTCATCCTGGATGTGCAGGGCGGCGGCTTTGACCTGCGCGCTGGAGAGCCAGACACCGTCCTGCAACAACCTCTCCGCCCGCTGGCGTTGAACCTCCGGGGTGGGAGCGGCCTCAATGGCCCCGAGCCGTTCCTGAAACTGCGGTGGACTGAGCAGACTGCGTTCCGCCGACCGGGCCGATGGCGGATGGAGGATTGGCAGCAGCAACAACAGGGCGAGGGTGCCGGTGGCGATGTGGGCGATCAGGCCTCGGGCGGGGAGGTGCGGATTCATGATGTCGTGTTTCACGATTCGTGGTGCCTGGTTGGACGCGGGAGAGCCGCATTCGCTTCGACACTGATCCACGAGGGGGGCGGCGGGCGCAAGGTCCATCTGTGCCCGTCCGCCCGCTGCGGCGTCGGTTTGACGCCCCCCGCCCGAGCCTCTAACGTGCCGCCTCACGTTTGGCGTAATGTCCTGAGATCATGAAAGCTCCTCGTCTGCCTCTGCTCCTGGCCCTCGGTCTCACCCTGGGTGGCATGTTTGCCCGGTCCCTTTCCGCTGCGGAGGATGCCGCGCCCCTGCCGGTGGATCCCGCGGTCACCATCGGCCGCCTCGACAACGGTCTGACCTACTATCTGCGGGAGAATCACAAGCCCGAGAACCGGGCCACCTTGCGGCTGGTCGTGAACGCCGGGTCGGTGCTGGAGGCCGACGACCAGCAGGGGCTCGCCCACTTTCTGGAGCATATGGCTTTCAACGGCACGAAGCACTTTGCCAAACAGGCGCTGGTGGATTTCCTCGAGGGCATCGGCATGCGCTTCGGGGCCGATTTGAATGCGTATACCAGCTTTGACGAGACCGTCTTTCTCCTGGAGATCCCGATGGACAACGCCGAGGTCATCGACAAGGCGTTTCTGATCCTGGCGGATTGGGCCGGCGAGGTGACCCTGGCAAGCGAGGACATCGAAGCCGAGCGGGGCGTGGTGATGGAGGAATGGCGGCTGGGCCAGGGGGCGGAGAAGCGCGTCATGGACCGGCAGATTCCGGTGCTGCTGCACGATTCCCGCTACGCCGAGCGACTGCCCATCGGAAGGACCAACATCATTGAGACCGCCCCGCGCGAGGCCTTTACGCGCTTCTATCACGACTGGTACCGGCCCGACCTGATGGCGGTCGTGATCGTGGGGGATTTCAACCGGGCGGACATGGAGCGTCGGCTGAAGGAGCACTTTGACGGGCTCCGGAATCCGTCGGACGAGCGGCCGCGGTCGCTGTATCCCGTGCCGGATCACCGGGAGACGCTATTCTCCATCGTCACCGATCCGGAACTGCCTTACTCCTCCATCGAGATCGCCTACAAACACCCGGCCGAGGAGGACCGTACCCGGGCCGATTACCGGCTGTCGCTGGTCGAGAACCTCTACAGTGCGATGCTCAATGAGCGCCTGGAGGAACGGACCCGCGAGGCCGCCCCGCCCTACCTCTATGCGGGCATGGGGAAGGCGGCCTTCGTTCGGACCAAGGACGTCTTTGTCCAGACGGCCGCGGTGAAGGAGGGGGCCTGGGCGGAGGGCCTGAGGGCGATGTTGCTCGAGGCCCGGCGCGTCCAGCGGGATGGATTCACCGCCTCGGAGTTGGAGCGGGCCAAGGCCAATCTGGCGCGCTCCTACGAGCAGGCCTTTGCCGAGCGGGACAAGCAGGAATCCACCTCCTTTGCCGGCGAATACACCCGCAACTTCCTCCGGGGCGAGCCGATTCCGGGCATCGCTGCCGAACTGGATCTGGTCCGGGACTTCCTGCCGGGAATCACCCTGGATGAGGTGAACACCGCTGCCGGTCGGTTGATCACTCCCACCAACCGCGTGATCCTCTACAGCGCGCCCGAAAAGGCCGGGGTGTCCGTGCCCACGGAGGCCGACATCCTCGCCGTCCTGCACGAGGCCGAGGCGGCGGACGTCGAGGCCTACCGCGACGAGCTTGCGGATGCGCCGTTACTGGACCCGTTGCCCGAGCCCCGGGCCGTCGTGCGGAGCGAGCACATTGAGTCCATCGACCTCACCTTGTGGGTGCTGGCCAACGGGGCCCGGGTCTGGGCCCGGCCGACCGATTTCAAGAACGACCAGGTGTTGATGACCGCATCGAGCCCGGGCGGAACCAGCGTGGTTTCGGATGAGGATTTTGTCCCGGCAGTCACGGCACCCGGTCTCATCGGCCAAAGCGGGGTCGGCGCGTATGACGAAACCCAGCTCCGGAAGAAGCTCGCCGGCAAACTCGTCGGTGTGCGCGCATCGATCGGGGAGACCACTGAGGGCATGACCGGCACGGCTTCGCCGCGGGATCTCGAGACCCTGTTCCAGTTGATCCATCTCTACTTCACCCAGCCCCGGGCGGATGATCGGGTCTTCGCGGCCACCCAAACCAGGCTTCGGGACGCGGTGGCAAACCGGCTCAATGACCCGGACGAGGTCTTTGCCGATGAGTTGGAAGTGACGCTCTACGGCGCCAACCCGCGCCATCAGCCGCTCAGCGCGGCGTGGATCGGCCACATGGACCTCGAGCGTTCCCTGGCGGTCTATCGGGACCGCTTTGCCAACGCCGGCGACTTCGACTTCGTGTTTGTCGGCAACTTCGATCCGGAGATGTTGAAGGGGCTCTGCGAGCGCTACCTCGCCACGCTGCCCTCGCTGGATCGACCGGAGGCGGCCCGGTTCAACGGGGACGATCCGGTGCGGGGCGACGTCATCCTGCGGGTGTTCAAGGGCGTGGAGGACAAGGCGGCCGTGCAGCTGCTTTTCGCGGGAGACACCCCGTGGCGGGAGGAGGATCGGTTGCCCGTCGGGGCGGCGGTCGAGGTGCTGCGCATCCGGTTGCGTGAAACCCTGCGCGAAGAGCAGGGCGGGGTGTACGGCGTCGGGGTGAGCGGCGGGATCCAGCGCTGGCCGAAGGGCACCTACTCCGGGAGAATCGCCTTTGGCTGTGACCCGGCGCGCATCGACGAGCTGGTGGGGGTGGCCCTGGCTGAGGTCCGCAGCCTGCAGGAGACGGGGCCTCGCCCGGAGGACCTGGCCAAGGTGAAGGAAATCCAGCTTCGTACCTTTGAGCGCGGCCAGCGGGAAAACCCGTTCTGGTTGGGCAACTTGGAGTTCCGTGTGCGGAACGATCTCGATCCCGCCGGCATCCTCCGGTTTCCCGACCGGGTGCGAGACCTGACGCCGGAACAGGTCCGGAACGCCGCGCGAACGGTCTTTTCCACGGGCAACCTCGTCACCGCCCGGCTGGAACCCGCCGGTACCAAGTAGCTCCCACCAGGAACCTCGCCAGGGCGGTACAGCAGGAAGGCCGGGTTTGAACCCGGCCTTTCTCACACACTTGAGAACCTGACGCTCACTCCGACCGACGGATCCCGGCCGCGTCATCCGGAAATCGCCCCGTCCTGGTGCGGCGCCGCGGACTCACGCCAGACACACATCAAACCGCATTTCTGCACCAACGACGCAACCAGTATGCCCGATTTCCGTGTCCCCACCAGTCACCAATACTGGGGACAGACGGCGCGCGGACAAAGCCAGGCTGCGCCACCGGAACCCGTTCCGGTCCCGCCCGGGCTACCGCATCCCCAGCCACGCATTCACGATGGCCTCGCCGGCGAAGATCCAGATCGCCGCCGCCAACGCCAGATACGGCCCGAACGGAATCCGGCTCGACCATTCGCGACGCCCCACCGCAATGGCGGAGATCCCCACCGCCGCCCCAATCATCGCGCTGGCCATCAGAGAGAAGATCACCCCGCCCCACCCGAGAAACGCCCCGAACGCCATCATGAACTTCACGTCACCCAGCCCCATCGCCTCGCGCGGCAGGTTCAATCGCTCGGCGGTCACTTCCAGGAACGGCACCTCCTCCGGTTCGAACTCGTCCCCCGCAACCTGAAGCCGGTGCTGGCTCAGCCGGACCGGTGCCTCGCCGTAGCAGCGGTCAACGAGTTCGACGCGGGTCGCGTCAATCCGGATCGTGTCCTGGGCCCGGTAGAACACTTCCTCGTAAGGGATTGTCCGGTCCGGCAGCGTGATGCCCTGCTCCCCGAAGTGGATCCGCGAGCCCGGTTCCAGTTGCAGGTGTTCCCGACCGAACAGCAGCTTGCCCAGGCGCAGGATGCCGTACATCAGGGCCCAGCCCACCACCGTGCCCAACAACGCCCATTTGGCCGCGCTGACCGGTGAGTTGGTCCCGTGCAGCGCCGGTACCAGGATCGAGGCCACAAATCCCACCCCCACCCCACCGAGGGTGATTTCGTCCGGGATGATGAAATGCTCGAAATCGATGAATGTCGCCACCACCAGTCCCGCCAGGAAAAGGGCGTACGCGATGGCAAGCCCGGCGGACTGACGTCCAAACGCGAGCCAGCAGCCGAGGAACAACAAACCGGTGAGGAGCTCTACAAGAAAGTAGCGAACCGAGATCGCCACGCCGCACCGCGCACAACGGCCCCGCAACGCCAGCCAGCTGATCAACGGCAGGTTCAGATGCCAGGGAATCCGCGCGTTGCAGCCGGGACAGTGGGACGGCGGCGAGACAATGCTCTCCCCCCTCGGCATGCGGTGGATGCAGACGTTCAGGAAGCTGCCGATCGCACTCCCAAAAACAAAGAACACCACCGACCAGAAATGGGAGGGCATCGCGGCGACACGTTCGATAAAGGACATGGGAACAGGATGCTTTGGGATCAGGTGGATTGCGTGGAGCCGTAGACGTTCGTCTCAAGTGCCCGCCGCATGATCCCGACGGGGGCCGCGCAACCGGCCCAGAGTTCCAGCGCGCGGGCGCCCTGGTAAAGCAACATTCCCAGGCCGTTGGCCGTGCGACAACCGGCCTCGCGGGCCCGCCGGAGTAGGAAGGTCTCCGCCGGTCGATAGATCATGTCGTAGACCGCCGCCGCGTGCGACAGAGCAAACCTTGCCTCATCCAGCGGCGAGGGATCACCCGCCCGCAGCCCCAGCGAGGTGGCGTTTAACAGCAGATCCACCTGCCCGGTCGGATGGCCGACCTGAACCGACACGGCCGGGTGTTTTGTGCGGATTTCCTGCGCCATGGCCTCGGCCCTGGCGGTGGTTCGGTTGACCAGCCAGAGTTCCCGGGCGCCCTCGGCCGCGAGTCGAAGGGCCGCCGTGCGCCCGGCGCCGCCCGCGCCGAGCAACAGGATGCGCGCGTCACGGGGTTCCACCGCCAGGTCGTCGCGCAGGGAGCGGACAATGGCGTCGGCATCTGTGTTGAATCCGCGCGCCAGGATCTCACCCGTCTCCGGCAACTCCGCGAACTCGCCCAAGGGACGCCATTCACCGGACTCGTTCCGGGCCTCGAAACGAACCGTGTTCACCGCGCCCCAGATCCGGGCGGAATCATCGAGTTCGTCGACCAGATCGTGCATCAGCAGCTTGTGCGGCACCGTGAGATTCAGTCCCAGATAACGCATTGCCCTGGCCCCGGCGAGGGCCGACGCCAGTTCCTCGGGGCGTACGTCAAAGGCAAGGTAGCGCCAGTCAAGGCCCAGTGACTGAATGCCCGCGTTTTGCATGGCAGGCGAGGCCGAATGCCGAATCGGATGGCCATAAACCGCGCAATACCGGGTGCTGGCGGCAATGGTCGTTGATGCGTTCGCGGACACGCGCCGCTTCTTAGCGGGAACCGGGTCCAAGGGAAAGCCTGAATGGACGGGGGGGGGACGGAGCGGAGGCCACCCAGAAGCTCCCAAGCCGCACGCCAACGCCACCGGAACGCCTCGGAAAACGGGACGGCAGGTGTCTGCAAGCGGGAACCTTGACCAGCTAGCACAATGATGGCGTACATAATGATCGCTCAGTGGTGACGCGGTTGGGCCGAGCCGGAATGGCAGGCGGATGCAGGCTGGGCGTGGGTTGGGAGCATGTTTCCGGGCGTTGAAAACCCCGGTAAAATGACGGCCGACGGTCAAAAGGGCACTGTGGCGGCATCAAAAGGGTGTGTCCCGCGCCTCGAATGGAGGCAATCCGCATTCTGTCAGGCGGAGTTTCGGAGAGGTAGAGCGGATCGTGGGGTTTATATCGATGTTGTAACCCATTATCCTCATGGGTTTTAGGAAGCCGCTTGGGTGGCGGAGGAAAATAACTGAAAAAAAACTCAAAAACCTATTGACGGTCCGGCTGGCTGAGCTAAACTGGCGCCGCATTTGAGATTGCGGGCGCTGACGCCGAGTCAATCGTGAAGATCGGCGAAGGGAAATTTGTCCCCTAACGCGTCAGACACTAAAAGCTCAAAAGGCAGGTCTTTGAAATCTGAGTTGTGCGATAAGTAACGGCCCTGCTCAAACTGCCGCAAGGCAGTGCGAGCGGAGTTTTAGAAACCCATGCGATTCAATCGCCTGGATCAAACATTTCAGACGGAGAGTTTGATTCTGGCTCAGAACGAACGCTGGCGGCGTGGATAAGACATGCAAGTCGAGCGGGAGTCAATAGGTAGTAATACTTGCTGGCTCTAGCGGCGAAAGGGTGCGTAACACGTTGGTAATCTACCGTGAAGTTGGGAACAACCTGCCGAAAGGTAGGCTAATGCCGAATGTGGGTCACACTGGATAACCGGGGTGGCCTAAAGCCGGGGACCGCAAGGCCTGGCGCTTTACGATGAACCTGCGGCCTATCAGCTAGTTGGTGAGGTAACGGCCCACCAAGGCGATGACGGGTAGCTGGTCTGAGAGGACGACCAGCCACACTGGAACTGAGACACGGTCCAGACACCTACGGGTGGCAGCAGTCGAGAATCTTTCACAATGGGGGAAACCCTGATGGAGCGACGCCGCGTGGGGGATGAAGGGCTTCGGCTCGTAAACCCCTGTCATTCGTGAGCAAAGCAGACAGGTAAATAATCTGTTTGTCTGATAGTAGCGAAAGAGGAAGGGACGGCTAACTCTGTGCCAGCAGCCGCGGTAATACAGAGGTCCCAAGCGTTGTTCGGATTCACTGGGCGTAAAGGGTGCGTAGGTGGTGGCGTAAGTCTGATGTGAAAGCTCCGGGCCCAACCCGGAAAGGTCATCGGAAACTACGTCGCTTGAGGATTGGAGAGGAGACTGGAATTCTTGGTGTAGCAGTGAAATGCGTAGATATCAAGAGGAACACCAGTGGCGAAGGCGAGTCTCTGGACAATTCCTGACACTGAGGCACGAAAGCTGGGGGAGCAAACAGGATTAGATACCCTGGTAGTCCCAGCCCTAAACGGTGCACATTTGCTGTGGGCGGAATCGACCCCGTCCGTGGCGTAGCTAACGCGTTAAATGTGCCGCCTGGGGAGTACGGCCGCAAGGCTAAAACTCAAAGAAATTGACGGGGGCCTGCACAAGCGGTGGAGTATGTGGCTTAATTCGATGCAACGCGAAGAACCTTACCTGGCCTTGACATGCAGGTGGTAATGACCTGAAAGGGAAGTGACCTCGCAAGAGGAGCCTGCACAGGTGCTGCATGGCTGTCGTCAGCTCGTGTCGTGAGATGTTGGGTTAAGTCCCGCAACGAGCGCAACCCTTGTGTCCTGTTGCCACTCCCGATTCGTCGGGAAGCACTCTGGACAGACCGCCCCGCTTAAACGGGGAGGAAGGTGGGGATGACGTCAAGTCAGTATGGCCCTTACGGCCAGGGCTGCACACGTACTACAATGCCCGCTACAATGGGACGCAATGCCGCGAGGCGGAGCAAACCCCCAAAAGCGGGCCCAGTTCAGATTGTCGGCTGCAACTCGCCGGCATGAAGCTGGAATCGCTAGTAATGGCGCATCAGCTACGGCGCCGTGAATACGTTCCCAGGCCTTGTACACACCGCCCGTCACATCATGAAAGTCAGCTGTACCCGAAGTCGCTGCGTCAACCGCAAGGAAACAGGTGCCGAAGGTATGGCCGGTAATTGGGATGAAGTCGTAACAAGGTAGCCGTAGGGGAACCTGCGGCTGGATCACCTCCTTTCTAAGGAGAAGAGGCCGGATTCGTCCGGACTCGATGGTCGATCAGTGAGTCATCACTGAATGGCCGGCTTATCGCACAACTCAGGTTTCATTGCCTAATGGGATCTTTGATCGGCTGGAGCAAATTGCCTCAGGTCAGTCGGTCTTCGCTCGCGAGGACCGCACCGTGGCACGGGGCTGTAGCTCAGTTGGTAGAGCGGTAGCTTTGCAAGCTATAGGTCAGGAGTTCGAATCTCCTCAGCTCCACCACAAGCCTGAGTCAGGACCTGTAGCTCAGTTGGTTAGAGCATGCGCT
Organism: Verrucomicrobiales bacterium; assembly: GCA_024233215.1. Classification (GTDB taxonomy): domain Bacteria; phylum Verrucomicrobiota; class Verrucomicrobiia; order Limisphaerales; family J093; genus J093. The sequence goes on from JACKPW010000002.1 coordinate 187,933, forward strand.
TGATAAGCGCAGGGTCGCTGGTTCAAGTCCAGCCAGGTCCACCAACCCGTTTTCTCCCGCAACTGCGGGTGAAGCTCTTTGAAAACTGCACATAGAACCACAGGGCAAATACAGTTCGTCGTAGTGGTTTGGCCATAAAGCGCCAAACCGTATACTTTTGATCAAGCTACGAAGGGCATGTGGTGAATGCCTTGGTGCCAGGAGGCGATGAAGGACGTAGCAAGCTGCGAAAATCTCCGGTTAGCCGCAAGCAGGCCTTGACCCGGAGGTGTCCGAATGGGACAACCCGTTTCCAGTCATGTGGAAACATTGGCGGATGAATTCATAGTCCGTCAAAGCCAGACGGGGCGAAGTGAAACATCTCAGTAACCCCAGGAAAAGAAAACGACCGTGATTCCGTAAGTAGTGGCGAGCGAAAGCGGAACAGCCCAAACCGTGGAGACGTGTCTCTGCGGGGTTGCGGGGCCTCAGTAGAGTGACCGGCGGCGAGCACAATCATCTGGAAAGTTGAGCCAAAGACCGTGACAGCCGGGTGTGCGAAGTCAAAAGTCACTTGGAGGGTTCCCCAAGTAGCGCGGTGCACGTGAAACACTGCGTGAATCTGTCCGGACCACCGGATAAGGCTAAATACTACCTGGCAACCGATAGTGCACAAGTACCGTGAGGGAAAGGCGAAAAGAACCCCTGTTAGGGGAGTGAAATAGACCCTGCAACCGCATGCCTACAAGGTGTGGGAGCCCTGCTTCGGCGGGGTGACCGCGTGCCTTTTGCATAATGAGTCTGCGAGTTATCGTCTGTGGCAAGCCTAAGTCGCTCTGCGGCGTAGGCGAAGGGAAACCGAGTGTGAAATGCGCGTCCAGTCGCAGGCGATAGACCCGAAGCGGAGGTGATCTACTCATGAGCAGGATGAAGCTGCGGTAACACGCAGTGAAGGTCCGAACCAGTGTGCGTTGAAAAGTGCTTGGATGACTTGTGAGTAGGAGCGAAAGACTAAACAAACCCCGTGATAGCTGGTTCTCTCCGAAATTGCTTGAGGGCGAGAGTCGGGTCAGTACACCGTGGGGGTAGAGCACTGAATGGCTTAGGGTCCCTACCAGGATACCAAAACCAATCAAACTCCGAATACCACGGTTCCCATTACCCCGGCATTGAGACAGTGGGGGATAACCTTCATTGTCGAAAGGGAAACAACCCAGACCGTCGGCCAAGGTGCCAAAATGCCGCTCAGTGGAAAGGATGTGACGTTACTTGGACAGTGAGGATGTTGGCTTAGAGGCAGCCACCATTTAAACAATGCGTAATAGCTGACTCATCGAGTGATGTCGCGCCGAAAATGATTGGCGATCAAGCGGCATACCGCAGCCACGGATCTGCGAGACTTGTCTCGCAGGTGGTAGGAGAGCGTGACCAACGCGGCAAAGCTGGAGGGCAACTGAAAGTGGAGCGTTGGCCAGTGAGCATGCAGACACGAGTAGCGATAAACCAGATGAGAATTCTGGTCGCCGTAAACCCAAGGTTTCCTGGGGCAGGTTCGTCCTCCCAGGGTTAGCCGGGAGCTAAGACGAGGCCGATGGGCGTAGTCGATGCACAGCAGGTTAATATTCCTGCGCCGGTGACGGTTAAGCATGTTGGGGACGCGGATGGAAAAGTGATTACCTGATCGAATTGGGAGCCTAGCCTTCGGGCGAAGCAGATCACCGGACCGTCCGCCGAGAAAAGCCAGCATGTGTTCCCGTTGCCGCTCGTACCGTAAACCGACACAGGTGGGTGGGTGTAAATGCACCAAGGCGAGCGAGATAAACCTCTCTAAGGAACTCGGCAAGTTAGCCCCGTAACTTCGGGAGAAGGGGCGCCTTCAGGGGGTGCAGCAATGTGATCCTTGAAGGTCTCAGATAATTGCGCTTGGCGACTGTTTAACAAAAACACAGCTCTCTGCAAAGTCGTGAAGACGACGTATAGGGAGTGACACGTGACCAATGCGGAAAGATTAAGGTGTCTTGTTAGCCGCAAGGCGAAGCTCGGTGCCAAAGTCCCCGTGAATGTCGGCCGTAACTATAACGGTCCTAAGGTAGCGAAATTCCTTGTCGGGTAAGTTCCGACCTGCACGAATCGTGTAACGACCGAGCGACTGTCTCGGAGAGGTTCTCGGCGAAACTGTAATGGCGGTGAAGATGCCGCCTGCCCGCAGTAGGACGGAAAGACCCTATGCACCTTTACTGTAAGCTGGTATTGGGTTCTGGTTATGGATGCGTAGCGTAGGTGGGAGACGTTGATGCGGCGGCCTCGGTTGTCGCGGAGTCACAATGTGAAACACCACTCTTCCCTAATTAGAATTCTAACCCCGATTCCTGTGAAGCCAGGCGGGGGACAGTGCCTGCGGGTCAGTTTGACTGGGGCGGTTTCCTCCCAAAGAGTAACGGAGGAGCGCGAAGCTCGGCTCAGCACGGTTGGCAACCGTGTGTCGAGGGCATGGCTACAAGCCGGGTTAACTGTGAGACCTACAAGTCAAGCAGGTGCGAAAGCAGGCCCAAGTGATCCGATGGTGGAATGTGGAATTGCCATCGCTCAACGGACAAAAGGTACGCTAGGGATAACAGGCTGATCGCTGCCAAGAGTTCATATCGACGTAGCGGTTTGGCACCTCGATGTCGGCTCGTCGCATCCTGGGGCTGAAGAAGGTCCCAAGGGTCCGGCTGTTCGCCGGTTAAAGCGGCACGCGAGCTGGGTTCAGAACGTCGTGAGACAGTTCGGTCCTTATCCACTGTGGGCGTAGGAGACTTGAGGGGTTCATTCCTTAGTACGAGAGGACCGGGAATGACGCACTTCTGGTATGGCAGTTGTTCCGTCAGGGGCAGCGCTGCGTAGCCATGTGCGGACGAGATAAGCGCTGAAAGCATCTAAGTGCCAAGCTCCTCCCAAGATAAGGTCTCCCTTCCGCGCAAGCGGACTAAAGACCCCAAGTAGACCACTTGGTTGATAGGCCAGGCGTGCAAGCGTGGTGACACGTTTAGCGGACTGGTACTAATAGGTCGTGCGGCTTGATCTCTATCACGCTTCCTTGTGAAGCGTAGCCGGCGACAATTTGCCCGGGTCCTGTGTGCAGTTTTCAAGGAGCCAACGCTCTTTTGACAATTTGGTGGTGACAATAAAGCAGCGGTCCGACCCGATCCCATCCCGAACTCGGCCGTCAAACGCTGTATTGCCGATGGTAGTGCATGTATAGCTTGTGCGAGAGTAGGTTGTCGCCAACTTCTTACCCCCGGTTCGTGCGGTGGATCTCACCGCTCGGACCGGGGGTTCCGCGTTATAGGTCGCCTTTTTATCCGTGGCTGGATACCCGTCACTGCGTATGAGAATTCCCAATGCACTGGGGTTGTTGGGGTTCTGTGGGGTCCTGTTGGCCGCCTCGGAGGATGCTGACCGCAGCGTTGCGGCCGGGCCCGCGTATAGCCACTACCGGTTGACCCTGGGGTTTGGTGAAGGCAGGCGATTTCTGGGACCGGTCGGCATTTCGGAAACGAGCTGGCCGCAGCGGTTTAACGGAAGCCTGGCGCCGGACGAGTGGCTGCCGGAATCGGTTCGGGACAATCCATCGGTGGTTGCAGAAACTGCGCGTTCGTTGACTCTGGCACCACTGTTCTCCCATTACACCGAACCGGCCGTGCAGGCCACCCATTGGGACTTCCTCTATCCCGTGGTGACCTACGATGCCTACGCCAGCGAATCCCGCCTCCAGGTCTTTCAGTTGCTGAGCCTCTCGGGGGGCGACACGCAGTCCGGGGAACAGGAGCGCACCTATACCGTGTTTCCTTTCTACTTCGCGAGGCGCTCGGAGGATCCCGCCCGGAATTATACCGCGGTCTGGCCGATCTATGGGCGGATGGAGAACCGCCTCTTTCGGGATGAGACCGAGTTTGCCCTGTGGCCGCTTTACGTGAAGACGCGCAAGCGCGACGTGGTCACGCGGAATTACGTCGCCCCGTTCGTCCATGTGCGGGAGGGCGACGGGCTGCGGGGGTGGCAATTCTGGCCGTTCTATGGGCATGAATCCAAGACCCTCACCTCGCGCACGAATACGGTCGGGGAGCTGGAACCTGTTCCCGGACACGAGAAGTCGTTTGTGCTCTGGCCGTTCTATGTGCGGGGGGATCAGGGAATGGGCACGACCAACGCGATGCACCAGCGCATGATGCTGCCGTTCTACAGCGTGCAGCTGAGTCCGGCGCGGGACAGCCGGACGTACTTTTGGCCCTTTGGTGTGACCTTGAGCGAGGACCGGGAGATTGGTTACCGGCAGACGGCGGTGGTCTGGCCCTTCTTCATTCGCGCGCGGGGGCCGGGCAAGCAAGAGGACCGGCTGTGGCCGTTCTACGGCCAGACACGCTACGAGGAGTTGACTTCACGCTTCTTCCTCTGGCCTTTGGTGGCGCAGCGCCGGGTTTCGCGAGGGCCGCTCAAGCGGGACATCGACCAGGTTGGTCTGGTGTTGTTTAATTCGACTCGCGAACGGAACGAGCAGACGGGGCAGACGCAGAAACGGACGGGCCTCTGGCCGCTGTTCCTCTGGAAGCGGGACTGGGAGGGGCTGGAGAGTTTTCAATGCCTGGCTCCGCTGTCGGCGCTCATGCCCAAGAACGCCAGCATTGCCCGCACGTATGCTCCGTTCTTCGCCCTGTGGCGTTCGGAAAAGAACGGGCAGACCGGCGCGAGCAGCCAGTCCGTACTGTGGAATCTCTACCGGCGGGAGCGCACGCCCGAGAAAAGAAAAAGCTCGTTCCTTTTCGGGCTCTTCCAGTATGAGAGCGGTTCGGCGGGGAAGCGCGTGAAGTTGTTCTTCATTCCATTTGGCAGAAGTCCGGGGCCGGCGCAGGGCACGGGCGGAACCGACGACGAGGCTGCAGGCCAGGACCATGTTTCAGGACGCAGGTGAGATACTGATGCTGCTGTGGCGCACGCTGCGCTCGCTGCCGCGAACGTGGCGGCAGCGGCGCAAGGTGTTCGAGCAGCTTTTTGAGATCGGCAACGCGAGTTTGCTGATGGCGTGTGTGCTCGCGCTGTTCATTGGGGGAGTGCTGGCCCTGCAGACGGGCCCGGTCCTGGCGGAAAGGGGGCTGGGCGGTTTTGTGGGACAGGTGGTGGGGCTGTCACTTTGCCGCGAACTGGCGCCCGTGATGATGGCGATTCTGATTGCGGGCCGGATCGGGTCCGCCATGGCGGCGGAAATTGGTTCCATGACCGTTTACCAGGAGGTGGACGCCCTGCGGACCATGAACATCAATCCCGTCCACTACCTGGTACTGCCCCGTCTGGTGGCGATTTGCGTGGCGCTTCCGGTGTTGGTGGTCGTCGCAATCCTGGTGGGGTGGTTGGGCGGCGCGCTGGTGGCGTTCCTGAATTATCAGGTGGCGATCTCCTTCGAGGGCTTCTTTGGCAGTCTGCGCGATGGGGTGGACCTGCTGGACATCCTGAACGGGCTCAGCAAGAGCGCCGCCTTTGCCCTGGTGATTGGGACCGTGTCCTGTCACCAGGGTCTTGCCACCATCGGCGGCCCGCGTGGCATCGGTCGCTCCGTGACGAAGGCGGTTGTCAATTCGATCGTCCTGATCCTGATTCTCGACTACTTCCTCACCCGGATGCTCATGCAACTGGACTGACGCATGGATGCTGCGACCGCCACCTCGAACACGGGCATTGGCCTTTCGGTCAGTGGGCTGAGGAAGAGCTACCAAGGCACCGAAGTATTGTGCGGCCTGGACCTCGAAGTGCAGCCCGGGGAGTTGTTTGTCATCATGGGACCGAGCGGCAGTGGCAAGACCGTGCTGCTCAAACACCTGATTGGGCTGGAAACGGCGGATGCGGGGGAGATTCTGCTCGCGGGGGAACCGGTGCAGGCGCCCGGGGTGCTGGATCGCCTGCGGGTGGCGATGGTGTTCCAATCCGGCGCCCTTTTGAGTTCCCTGACCGTGGCCGAGAACGTCGGGCTCTACCTGAGCGAACACCGGCTCAAGCCGCCGGCCGAGATCCAGCGGATTGTGGCGGAGAAGCTCGCCCTCGTCGGGCTTGAAGGCACGGAAGCGAAAATGCCGGCCGAGCTCTCCGGAGGGATGCGCAAGCGGGCCGCACTCGCCCGGGCACTGGTGATCGACCCGCAACTCATCTTTTACGACGAGCCCACAAGCGAGCTGGACCCGATGATCGCGGTCACCATTGGCGGGGAAATCCTGCGATTGAACCGCCGGATGGGAGTGACGTCCGTGGTGGTGACGCACGATCGCGAGCTTGGGTTTGGCATCGCTCACCGCATGGCGCTCATCGCCGGGGGAACCATTCTGGCGATGGGCACCCCCGAGGAGATCCGGCAATCCGACGATCCGACCGTTCGCCGGTTTCTCAGCGCAAGTTATGATTTCGATGACACGAAAGGACCGACCCATGAGAAACACGCTTGAGACCCGCCTCGGCATCTTCTTTGCCATTGCCCTGGTCGCCGCCGCCGTGGTGCTGGAAATGGCCGGGAGTTTCGACGCCTTTCGCAAGGGCCGCATAATCAGCGCACGCTTCAGCAACGTGCTGGAGCTGAAGCGGGGGGATCCCGTCAAGATGGCGGGAAAGCAGATCGGACGGGTGGACAGGATCGAGTTTGCCGACGACAAGGTGCTGGTCCGGATGAAGATCACCGAAGACACGGCGGTGGTGCGCACGACCAGCAAGGCGACGGTCCGGTTCAGCGGCCTGCTCGGGCAGAACTACGTTGCCATCGGTTTTGGGACCCCCGACGGGGCGCCGGTGACGAGCGGGGCGGAACTGGTCACCCTTGAGCAACCCGATGTGGGGGAGATTCTCGCGAAGATTGAGGGGGTGGCCGGCGGAGTGCAGAAGCTCACGGACAATCTCAGTGACATCAACCTCGAGGAGCTTCTCGTGCCCTTCAGCGATTTCCTGCAGGGGGCGGGACCGGACATCTCGACGGTTCTCAGCAATACCGCCGCGATCACCGGGCAGATCCGGACGGGGGAGGGCACGGTGGGCCGGTTGATCTACGAGGATTCGCTGTACAACTCCGCGCTGGCGACAGTGACCAACCTGAACTCCACCGCCACGGACATCCAGGGCACCATTGCCGAGGCCCGGGCCGTCGTGGCGGACATCGGAGACGGCAAGGGCACGCTGGGCAAGCTGGTCCGCGACGAGGCGCTTTACAGCGAGACCACCGAGGCCATGACCAACCTCAAGGAGATCATGCAGAAGATCAACCGGGGTGAGGGGTCGGTTGGCCAGTTGGTCAACGATCCCTCGCTGATTGACAACGCCACGCTGACCCTGCGCAAGGTGGACAAGGCGACGGAGACCCTCGAGGACCAGGGACCGCTCACGGTTCTCGGAATCCTGATCAATCCCCTGTTTTGACGGGCTGACCCGCCCCGCCTGGGAGCCGGGAAATCCTGGCGCGTGGTTGACGGAGGCTTTCCGTGTGCCGCATGGCCGCCTAGGCTTCGGCGTGTGACCGGGACCCTGATCAATGTGGCCGCCATCCTCGTGGGAGGAGCCATCGCCAGCTTCCTGCGGGGGGCGCCCTCCGGTGTCCTGGAACAGCGGCTCAAGCCCTGGCTGGGAGCCTTTGCCCTCTATGCGGGCGGACGGGCGATCTTTGTGGGCGTCAGCGGAGACGGATTCTGGACGGCCCTGCTGCGCGGGGTGCTGCTGATGGGTGGTTTGAGTGTGGGCCGGGTGATCGGGCGTAAACTCGGACTCCAGAACGCGTGGAATCGCATGGGTCGATTTGCGCGCGAGGAATTACAGCGGGCTCACGAGGGCGCCAAGATCCCGGCCAACAACGCCTTTCTCGCGGTCTGTGCCATCTTCTGCCTCTCACCTCTTGCGGTGGCCGGCCCGCTGATCGAGGGGGTCAGCAGTGACCTGAGGCCACTGCTGCTCAAGTCCGTTCTGGACGGCGTCGGCATGCTCACGTTTGTCCGCTTGCTCGGGCCCGGGTGCCTGATCGGGGCCATCCCGGTGCTGAGTCTTCAGGGAAGCCTGACGCTGGCTGCGAAGCTGGCGTTGACCTGGCTCGAAGCGCAGGGGCTGGATGGCGCAATTCAGGCCACCTGCGGCTTCCTGGTGCTGGCGGTGACGCTGGTGATCTTCGGGATGGGGCGGGTGCGTCTGGCGGACTACCTGCCGGCGCTGCTGGTGGTTCCCGCTCTCTACCGCCTGGCGGCGCTGATCTAGTCGGAATCCTCCACCTCTGCCGCCTTGGGCTCGCGCGCCTCGCGCCGCTTTTCCTGACGGTGCCAATACCAGGCAATCCAGATGGTGATCTCGTACAGCAGCAGCAGCGGTACGGCCATCATGATCTGACTCACGACATCCGGCGGGGTCAGGAGCGCACCGACCACGGCGGCAATGACGACCGAGTACTTGCGGGCGCCCACCAGCTTCGGGTAGTCCAGAACCCCAATCTTGACGAGGGACAGCAGCACGATCGGCAGTTCGAAAGCCAGCCCCATCGCCAGCATGAGCATGACCACCGTGCTGAAGTAGGTTTCCGCCCGCCAGTCCACGACGTCCACACCCATCCAGTGCGAATAGGCTTCCGCCGCGCGCAGCACCAGGGGCAGCATGGTGGTGAAGGCGAAGACGGTTCCCAGCAGGAACAGCCCGCTGCTGAACACCATCGCTCGGAAGAAGTACTTCTTCTCCTTGGTCTTGAGGGCGGGGACTACGAAGTCGCCCACGAAATAGATCAGGAGCGGCAGGGAAAGAATGAGCCCGCCGAAGAACGCGATCTTCAGCGAGGACATGAAGGGCGCGATCGGATCGAGGAAGATGAGGTTCGGGCCGGGGCCGTTGGGCAGCTTGTGCGGAGGGGAGGGTAGGGCCCGCAGGGCGAGCAACTGGTTGGTTCCCACGGTGACCGGAGTCACCTCGAGGGCGATCACCTTGTTGCTGGTCTGAAATCCCAGGGAATCGATCTGGTTGGTGTTGAAGTAGAAAGTCTGGAGGAGATTGGTGTGGAGCCAGACCGACAGCTGATACTCCGCCCGGGGGGTGGCCTTCCGGGCATCCTCCAACGGTTTCTTGAGGAGAACGACCAACTTGCCGGCGCCGAACAGGCAGACCAGCATGGTGATCAGGACGGCGGCGACGCTCTTGATCAGCACCCAGCGGAGATCCTCCAGGTGCTCCAAGAAGGACTTCACGGGTCCGCCGGCCTCTTCCTCCTCCTCCTCAGGGCGCGGCGCTTCCTCTTCCCAAGACTCGGGCATGCGAAGGCTCGATTACCGCGGGGGACGGGTCAGGCCTTTGGAGGGGTGGCGGGCTCGGCTCCGGGTTCGGATGCGCTGGAGCCCTCACCACTGCCGGTGGGTACCTGGTTGGCGGCGGGGATGGGAGTGGGGGCCGGCCGCGACGGAGGCGGTTCATCGACTTCACGGCCCGCGCGCTCGATTTCCTCCTGCACCTCGCGGGAGGCCTTCCGGAATTCCTTGATCCCGGACCCGAGGCCCTTGGCGAACTCGGGGATCTTTTTCGCCCCGAAGAGGATCAGCACGATGGCCATGACGACCATCAGCTCGGACCCGCCCAGCCCAAACACTGCAAAGAGAGGATTCATGGATTCGTTTTCGAGTTCTCCTCGCCGGTCTCGCGGGCGGCCTTGCGGAATTCGCCGATGCCCTGTCCCAGTCCTTTGGCGAGTTGCGGAATGCGCGTGGCGCCGAAGAGCAGCAGGACGATGGCGAGCACCACGATCAGCTCGGTTCCGCCCAGCCCGAAGATGGCAAGAAAAGTATTCACAGTCACAATCAGGAATTCACACTTAAACCCCGTCAGTCACGGAGTAAAGCAGCAAAAGCAGGTCTGTCCCCTCCCCTTCGCCGGGCAGGGGGGCCGCTTGGGATTCTCGCTCCACCAGCTTGGCCGCGCCGGTTCCTCGAATGGTACGTTCCTTGCTCTGGACCAGGAGCGTGGCATCGTGTAGCCCGGGCCCGGCACAGGCCGGGTTCATAACAGCATGATCGGTAAGCGACATCACCAATTCTGTTTTCGACGGCCAGGGGGGGCGGCGGGATTCACGCTGATCGAACTGTTGGTGGTGATCGCCATTATCGGGATCCTGGCCGCCATGCTTCTGCCGGCGCTCGCCCGGGCGAAGGAGGCCGCCCGCTCCACCGCTTGCAAGAGCAACCTGCGTCAACTCGGGCTGGCGATGACGATGTACGCCGATGACTATGCGCATTATCCGTATGGGGCGGATTTCCAGCGCGGCTGGCTGTGGTACAACTCCCTGTCCGCCTACTACGCCGGGGCCGAACGGCTGTTGGACTGCCCGTCCTACAAGGGCGACAAGGGGTTCACCTGGATGGGAAGCCTGATCCTCTATCGGGGGGGGAGTTACGGCTACAACGGCTTTGGTTCGCGGTCCCGGACGCATCTTTATCTGAGCAACAGCGACGTGCTGGGTCTCGGGGGGGACCGGCCCAACAATCCCGCGCCCGGAGCCCTGCAACCGGTGGCTGCGAGTCGGGTGAAGGCCCCGTCGGACATGATCGCCGTGGCGGATTCCATGTTGACTCCCTGGGAGGTCACGACCTACCTGCTCACGATTGCCGACGGCCTGGTCACCGACGAGAACCGTCACAACCACGGGTCCAATGTCATGTTCTGCGACGGGCATGCGGAGTTGATCCCCAACGACACCCTGGTGGCCGCGGAGGAGCCCGCGCGACGCCGCTGGAACAACGACAACCGCAGCCACCTGGAGGAGGAGTAGTCGGCCCCGCGCCGCCGGGGACCGGGGGGGCGTCGGGACGGGCCGGAACTCCGAATGGGATCCACCGGATGGAGGCTCAACTCCCGGGGCGGAGAAAGTGCTCGAAGAAGGCCCGGATTTGGGCGTTCGACTCCTCCGTTGGGGCATGATCCGGCCGGCGGCTCAGGGCAACGCGGTTGGTGAAGCCGAGCAGGCGGTTGAGCGCCACCGCGTGGTTCAAAGCCAACCATCGCGCGGGCGGGTCCTCCGCCCCGCCGGACACCAGGAAAGGACGCGGCGCAATGAGCGCGTGCAGTTCGTGCAGGTCATGGCCCAATGCCACCATCTGCCGGTAGGCGCCGGTCCGCGGGTTCTCGTCGCTTGGAACGCCGGCCCGGGGGCGCGGCCGCACCGGATCGAGGCCGAGGTACCACGGCTCCCAGTAGTTCACATTGGGGCGGGTCTCGTCGAACATCACCCCGGGGTCACTCACGGCAACGCACGCGAACCGGTCCCAGAAGGCCGCGGCGAACAGCGCCCACTTCCCGCCGTAGGAATGCCCCACGATGCCGATGCGCGCGTCATCCACCTCCGGCAAGTTGGCCAGCGCGTGCCAGCAGTTGGCGGCCACATAGGCGTGAAAGGACAGCGGTTGGCAACGCGCGTCACCGATTTCCGGCTTCCACGCATTCCCGCCCGGCGTACCGATGGACAGCGTCACAAAACCGCGTTGGGCCAGCTGCAATCCGAAGTCGCGAAGGGTTTGTTTCGGGTTGAGGCCCACACTGGTTTCCGGCTCGTAATAGACCACCAGCACCGCGGGGAACGGGCCGTTTCCCGGCGGTTTCAGCAGCCAGCCCTCGCCCGTCTGCCCGGGCGCGATCTCCACCCGGACGCGCTGCTGAAGGAGGTTCTCACGATGGGCGGTCGAAAGCACGTCGACGGCGGGCCGGTCGATCACCGCCGGCCACGGGCCCATCAGTTCGTGCCATTCGCGCAGGATTTCCGCCCGTCGACGCGGCCAGTCGGCGGCAGTGGCCACCCGGGTTCCGTCGCGGAACTGCAACGGCGAAGGGTGGGTGCTGAGCCGACCGACGAACTCCGGCGGCGGCCGGAAGAGTGGCGCCAGCAGCGACCCCGGTTCGGGGGCGCCGGCGATTCCCGACAGACCGAGCAGACCGGGCATCAGAAGCGGCAGTGCACTTCGCACCAGGCGGCGGCGGCACGTTGTCATGGGGATTCCAACGGCTCATCGGGATCGGTCGAAACCGGCCGCCCGGCGTCCAGCCGATAGAGGTGGACCTGCCACGGCGCGAAGTGATCGACCAGGCGTCCGTCTTGCAGCATCAATTCGCGGTCCTCACCCAGCACGGTTACCCTCTCTTTTCCGGTTTGCCCCGGCACCTTCAGGGTTGCCACGGTGCTCCCGTCCCGCATGGCCACGGTGAAGAGATAAAGGGCGCCCGCGTGTTCCTTTGCCATGACGGCCACGGGTACCGCGGGATCGTCCGTCGTCACGCGTACCCGGTCCAACAACGTGGGGCCGTTGAGCACGGGGGCGAGTTCGGCGATCCGGCGGTTGATCCGGGTTACCTCCGCCAGCATCGGAGGGTCGGCCAGCAGGGCCGCCTCGTTGAAGCGCGGCTGCCATTCGTGGACGAAATAGATGATACCGCGCGAACCGTGAATCAAGGCCATCCAGACCTCCGCCCGCACCTGTTCGGGGGTGGCCTTGGTGGTGGGATTGCTGATGCGGGTGCACTCGATGCAGTTCCAGGTCACGCGGTCGTTGCCTCCCCAGGTCACCAGGCGCTTCACTCCTTCGGCGACATACCAGAGGTTCCCCGCCACCTCGGGATGCGAATGGCAGGCCGGGTAGATGTCGAAGGAGACGAGATCGCCGCCCTTCACGTATTCGGGATAGTCCTCCGGGTGGTGGGTCCGGACGCCGCGTCCGTGCCAGCCATCCCACGCCACGCCCTGGCCGAGGTTGAGCAGCACCGGCCGGGTCGGGTCCGCAGCCCGGATGCGGGCGTAGTCCTCGATGATCCGGGCGGGCGGGATCGGGGGACCGTAGCCGTTTCCCCCGGGTTGGGCCTGGGCGTTGTCGGGTTCGTCCCCGTGCATCCAGCCGATGATCGTGGGGTCTTGCCGATGCGCGAGACCGACCTCGTTCTGGTCGCAGATCACCTTCATCCCCGCGCTCTTCAGTTCTGCCAGCTGGGGCTCCGTCGGTCCGCGCCAGAGGCCCACGTAGGTGTTGATGCCGGCCGCGCGATAGGCCGCCGCCCGGGCTGGGCTTTGGAGCCAGACGGCCACCGGGTAGAACGACGGGTCCGGTGAGGGGCCGTGGGGCCATTTCGCGTAGGGACCGGTTGGGTCGGGGGGGGGTGAATCGGCCGCGTCGCCACGCACGGACAGCAGGACGGCAGCGGCCACCACGAGATGTCGGAAGCGCCCGGGTGGCTTGCGGTGCGGGGGGTGTTTCATGGTTCGTGGGAGGGGGGTGTTGAAAAGGATGGAACTCGCATGCTCTGACGCCGGGCTGTTTGGGAGTCTGACAGCCCTGCTCCGGGCGATACAAGCCCCAAGGGGGGTGGCCCTTCGGCGAGCTGTAATGATCCATCAGAGAACCACGAATCAACACGAATGGGAGGGCATTTCGACGGCAGGCAGGTTCCGGCCCCGTCACCACCGGGTGGCCTCGGGACGGCGACCGTGCCTTTGCCGAAGACTGCATTCTGATTCGTGTGGTTTGGTGCCTCTTCAGGGTTGGATTGCATGGGGACGGCTCATTGAAGCGCCGTCTTCTGGGATTCCCATTTGACGGAGCGCGGCCGGGTGTGCAGCGTCAGTCGCAGGAAACGGACCGCAATCCAAAGGAAGGAAGACGTGATGAATGTGGCGGTGTTGGGCGCAAGCAACAAACCGGAGCGATACAGCAACCAGGCGGTGAAACAACTCGCGGGGAACGGCCACGCCGTGTTCCCGGTCCATCCGGCCCTGGAGTCCATTGATGGCTTCCAGGCATTCAAGCAACTGGAGGACATTCCGGAACCCATTCACACCCTGACAATGTACGTCGGTCCCGAGCGATCCTCCGCGCTGGCGGATGCGATCCTGGGGCTCCGTCCACAACGGGTGATCTTCAATCCCGGCTCGGAAAATCCCGAACTGGCGGGACAACTCCAGGCCGAGGGAATCGACGTTCTCCAGGCCTGCACTCTGGTGTTGCTGCGGACCGGGCAGTTCGTTCCGGGTTGATTCGGTTCCCGGGGGTGGCGGTGCTTGCCGGCGGGACCCGGGCTCGCTTACCGTCGTTGTGCTGCGACCAGTGCAGCGTGATTCATGGTCACCCGCCTCCGGAAACGAATCGGCTGCTGTCTGCTGGGGCCGGCCCTCGTGTTGGGAGGGGGCTGGGTGGCGTGGCATCATGTGCTGCCGTCGGTGATGACCTGCCGGCTGATCACCGCCATGGAGGACGGCGGGTTGCCGGGTTCGGATCTCCGGATTCATCCTCCCGGCTTGTGGCAGAGCCGGGCCAGCGAGCTTCGCACCGGGACCGGATCCTGGCGGCTGCAACTGGACACCGCCACGGCGCACTACCAGCCGTTGGAACTGCTGCATGCCCGGATTGACGCCCTGGACCTCGCAGGTCTCCGACTGGATTGGACGCCGGGCCGGAGTGGAGCGGCGGACCTCCCAGGTGATGCTGTTGCCCCTTCGACCAACGCCCTGCTCGCACCGTGGCCGGACCCGCCGCCCCTGCGTCGCCTGACGCTGTCCGGCGGAGTGCTCCGAATTCACGAGGACGGGCAGGCACAGGTCTTCAACCTCGCTGTGGGTCTGACAGTCACCAACCACGGGGCCCTCGTTCACGCGCGGTTGGAAACCCCCGACCAGGCGGCGGCGCTTGGTCTGGATGCCGTCGTGGCCAGGGAGGGTCCGACCCGGGGAAGCGTCGCGTTTGACGTGCGCGATCCCACGAACTGGCTGTTCCTGGCCATGAAGGGACCGTTTCCGGCCCCGGTTCAGGGGTTGAATCTCAGCCCGCTGTCCGGAACGCTGACGGCAGTCATTCCCCCGGGGGCTTCGGTCGCGACGGTCACCGGCGTGCTGGATCGGGTGGAACTGACGTTCCCCGCGGGACGCGCCCGGATTCAAGCAAGTTCGGCCACCGCCTCAGTTGGCCGGAACGGGCTGGTTGGGGGCCACCTCCTTTCCGGCCTGGATTTGCGGCTGGATTCCGGTACCGCCATCGAACTCCCGTCCGTCTCCGTGGGGCTTGATGATGCGCATCGGTTGGGGGCCCGGTTGGAGGGCTTCCGGCTCGATCTTCCGGAGGCGCTCCAAGCCGAAGGAGATCTCCGGTTGACCCTGGATGACGTCTTCGACAGCGCTTCGACCACCGGGAGGTTGGGGTTCACCCTGCGGCGTTTCAGCCTGCCGGGGATGGTCCTCGAACCGTTTACGGGCGAGGTATGGGGTGGAGCCGAACGGCTCGGTTTCCGGCTGCCGGATCTGACGGTGCCCGGGTTCGGACGCTGGCACCTGAGCGGCCTGACCGGTGAGGTCAGCAAGCCGTTCGCCGTGGATGCCCGCCTTGAGGCCCGGGGCCGGGTTGCCGGTGGCTGGTCCTCCAACCTGGTCGCTGATCAGGCGCTGCCGTTTACGATCGAGGCACGGCGCGAAGGCGACCGGAGCACGGGCACCTTCTCCCTCAGTCTGACGAACGTTCTCCTTTCCGCGCTCGCGGGTGGACGGCCCGCGCGGCTGTCCGGATCCCTCGCCGTGGGGGCGGATCTCCGGACCAACCGCTCGGAGTTTTCAACCTGCTTTGACCTGTCAGTTCCGCAGGTCACGGGGGAGGGCGGAAGCTTGGACGACCTCGCGCTGAGTGGCGAAGCCCGGTTGATCCGCGATGCCCCGGCCCGGCCGCCGCTGCCCGGATTGGTGTTGCGGTTCCTGCCGTTGCTGCCGGGTCTGACCGCGGAATCGCTGGCTGACGGGCGGGCGGACGTGAGGGGGGCCGTTGGCCGCGTGTCGCTCGACAACGGCCTGAACCTCGAGGACGTTCGACTGCATCTGGTCCGGCAACCGGTGGTCGACGGCGGGACCGGGGCCTGGGCCCGCCTGGAAATGGACGTTGCCGCAGTCAACTGGCGTGGCTTTCGGCTCAGCGCCCTGCAGGCCGTGGGGTCCCTGGAGGATGAGCGGTTTCATCTGGAAGGATCAGCCAGCGTGGCCGGGCAACCGTTCCCGTTCCAACTCGATCTGCGCGCCGTGAGTGCGGAACCGGCCGCGCCTGATCCCATCCTGATCGGCGGGCTTTCGCTTGGGCCCGTGCGACTCGTACAGTATGGCGTTCCCCACCAATGGACCGGGGGCGACGACGTCCGGATCACCGGGGACGCGACGATCCGGAGTTCCGTGCGGATGACGCCGGGCGGCCCCTGGGACGCGGCTCCCCGGCTTGGGCTCGATCTGGCGAGCGTGGAATGGCCTGCCCGCAAGCTGACTGTGACCGGCCTGCGCACCGCCCTTTCCCTGACCTCGGTGAATCCCCTCCGATCGCCACCGGGAGAGGTCATTCACGTGGACCGGATTGCCTATGAGGCCTGGGAAGTGACAAATGTCACGGTGGGGCTGGCCATGCAGTCAGACGACCGGCTGCAACTGCACCTGGTACAGGCCGACGCCTTCGATGGACACGTCCGTTCCACGCCCTTCCAATGGGATCTGCGCACCGGGGATTTCGCCGCGTCGCTCGAATTCGAGGGGGTGGATCTGCTGCGTCTCAGTGAGGTGTTTCCGCGATGGGGCGGGACCCTGAACGGGCGGCTGGAAGGCCGGGTTCCCCTGAGTCGCAAAGCCGGGCAATGGCGCACTTCGGGAGGACGGCTCGACCTGGATCGGTCGGTCCCGGCCCGGCTGCATTATCCGGCGCAGGGGCTGCTGACTGCGGGCATGGCTCCCGGGTCACCCCGCTATGCCCAGCTCAGGATGGTGGAGGAAGGCCTGGAGAACCTCCGGCTGCAGGCGTTCACCCTGGAGGTCTGCGATCCGAAGACCCCCGGGACCCCGCTGCGCATCCATCTCGAAGGCACCTCCGCCTCGGTGCAGGTGATTCTCCCGGTGATCTTCAACCTCAATTTCAACGGCCGGTTCGAGGAGGTCCTCCGCCTGCTTACCACCGGGAACTACGAATGGTCGTTCTGAGAATTGCCGAAACAAGTTGGATGGACGTTGCCTCCCGGCGCGTCTATTCTGGACGTAAGGTATGAAAGCAACCTTGGTGCTGCTGGCGCTGCTGATGTTTCAGGCCCTGTTGACCGGGTGTGTCCACGTGAAGACGGACCCCATCCGGATTGAGCCGATTGAGATCACCATGAACGTGAACCTCCGCATCGCGAAGGAACTCGACAGCTTCTTCGCCGACCTGGATGCCCAGTCCGCGGTCATGGAAGCCCCGTCCCCCGCCCCCAACTGACCTTCGCCCTATGAACCCACCCCGCAGTCTCATTCTGATTCTCACCCTTTGCCTCGGTTCCCTCGTCCTCCGGGCCGCGGATGCCACTGCCGCTCCCGCTGCCGAGGTCGACACGCGTTCGCTCGACCAGGTCAAGGTCAGCATGCAGGCCAACCTCAAGGCCGTCGACCAACTCAAGAAGGACGGCAAGGCCGGCGAGACCAACAAGGCCTACCTCGAGGCCCGCGCCGAGCTCACCGACAAGGAGAAGGCCCTGGTCAAGACGGAGAACAAGGATCGCAAGGCGATCTACAAGGCGCTGGCGGAACGGACCGGCGTGACGCTCGAGACCGTGCAGCAAGTGCGCGCCAAACAGATTCGGGAACGTTCCGCGGTGGGGCTCTGGCTGCAGGATCCCGACGGCCACTGGTACCGCAAGGTCGACGAACCCACGGAGCGCTGAGGCGGGTCAAACCAACCCGTCGTAGCCGCCAACGTCCAGTCGGCGCAAATCACCGTGGCGCAGCCCGCGGGCTTACGCTTGGTTCGGACGGGCTCAGGCGGCGCCCTCCACTTCCGGCGCCGAACCGTAGAGCTTCTCGATCCGGACGGGACGGTCGCCCCGCTTCCCCACGACGTTCCGGAACGTGGCGTCGTCGAGGGCCACCGCGGCTTCCCCCGGTTCCGCGGTGATCTCCGCCACGATGACGTGCGCCGAGTGCAGGCCGCCGGTCCACCAGCGCGGGTCGGTGACGTAAAGCAGGTCGCCGACCCGGGCATCGAGCGCGCGTGCGAGACTTTCCGAGAGGCGCACCCCCTCGAGATCGGCGGAGCCGAAATGCGGCAGGCGTTGCTCCAACGGTTGGGGTCGGCCCAGGGCACGGGTGACTTTGCTTTCGCGGCCGGGTGAGCCCTTGTAGTGCCGCAACGCGTCGTTGATGGTGCCCCACACCAGGCCGCGCTGTTTTTCCGCCGGTTCCGGCCGGGTGAACAGCGTGACCAGGATGCCGATGGCTCCGCAGCACACGATCCCGTAGCAGGCACGCATGAACGTTTGCTCGCGCATTCCCGCCAGGAAGTTCCAGGCGATGTCACCGCCGGGGACGCCGTGGGCGAACGGCTTGATCATCGCCGGGAAGAGCATCGAGGCCGCCATCAGCACCAACCCGCCCGCCAGGGTCCACAGCGCCGCCGCCCGGGTGAACCGCCGCCAGAACACCGCCAGCAACAGCGCCACCACCATCGGCGGCGTGACCGCGGCGGTGAACGCCGCATGGGCCCGGTAGATCGAGTCAAACTGCATGAACACCGGCACCAGCAACACCCCGATCGTGCTCACGCTCAACGCCGAGATCCGGGCCGCCCGCAGCAGTTGCGGGTCGGTGGCCTCCGGCCGGAAGTACGGCCGGTAAAGGTCGTTCACCGTCACCGCTGAAACGGCCGTGACGAGCGTGTCCACGGTGGACATCAGCGCCGCGGTCATGGCGGCGAGGATGAGGCCGAAGATGCCGGGATGACTCAGGAGTTCGGTGGCCACGAAGAAGGCCTGTTGGGCGGGCACCTCGGGCAGGACCCCCGCGTGGGTGAAGGCCCGGGCGACGAGTCCACCCGAAGCCACGACCAGCGCCCCGATGAACATCAGGCCCACCATCATCACCGTGGCCGCCTTGCGGCTTTCATTCAGCGATTTTGCCGCCATGAACCGCATGATGATTCCCTGGTTCAGGAAGTAGAACATGGCGGAGTTGGCGAACGCGTCCTGCCAGAAGATCCCGACCGACGGGAACTTGGGATCCTGGTTGAAATTCGGAAACGCCAGGCGCGCGTCCCGCGGCAGGTTGTGCCACAGCACATCGAAACCGCCGAGGTAGGACGCTCCGAGGACGAAGATGAGGGCGCCGACGAGCAGCAGGAACACGCCGTTGAGCAGGTCGTTCATGATCACGCTGCTTTGCCCGCCAATGGTGACGTAGGTGGCGGAGACCATCGCCACAACGAGGGCGGCGAGGGGAATGGGCCAACCCACCAGGATGTTTACCACCACGCCCATGGTATAGAGGTTCACCCCCACGTAGCCGACCAGGTAGATCAGCAGATAGACGGTGGCCCAAAGCCGGACCTTGGGGCCGTAGCGGCGGCCGAAATACTCGGGCACCGACACGATCCGCGAGAAGTACAACAGCGGCAGCCACCCAAATACCAGGAGCGGAAACCAGGGCCAGTCATTCCAGTAGGCCTGGGTCGCCCCCATGCCGTACTTGTAGCCCATCTCGCTGTATTTCACGAAACTGTAGGAACCGATGGTGGTCGCGATCAGGCTGATGGCGATGAGCCACCAGGCAAACCGTTGCCCGCCGAAAAAGAAATCCCGGGTGGTCTTCTGTCGCCGACCGAAATGAATCCCGTTGAAGAGGATCAATCCGAAGTAGGCGGCGACGATCAGGTAGTCGAGCGTGGTGCCGCGCACGTGGGCGCCTTCCTTGAGCACCTCCTCGGCCCCCCCGGTGTAGGCCTTTGCCGGGGTCACGGTCATGGGTGCGAATTGCAGGTACCCCTGCAAAAGGGCGAAGAACAGCACCACTCCCAGGCTCAGCAGGAGGTTCCGCAGCTTCCGTCCGGAGAACCCCACGTAGCCCTGCTTCGCGGCGTAGCCGAGGCCGATGGCGAACACCGTGCCGCCCACAAGATATGAGTATAGGTAAGCCGTCATGGTCCGTTGCGTGCGGCCATTGAAGCATCCCCAAGACGGCGGAGCAAACCTCCCCTGAGCCGTCCAACGGGGGAGCGCACGCGGCTCGCGTGCCGTGGCCGGCGGCCCGCCGGCCACATCCGAATCCCCACGAGTACTCCTTTTGGGTGGGCTCGATGCATCTGGGAACCCGTCGGCGAGCCGCCGACTCGATCAGCCGGGCCGGCCGGGCTCCCCGTTCCCGCGGCATGGAAACGGTTCAGGGGTGACTTCCGGCTGTCGGGTTCCCGTAAGCCCCGATTTCCTGGAGCCTCGCCAACTCGGCCTCCCGCTGGGCCGGTGTCCACCCCAGCAACGGCGCCATCCAGTCCGCCACCTGCCGGGCAACGCCCGCCGGGTCCCGCTCGTAGTGTTGCCAGCCACCCCGGCGCACCATCACGTCGTCCAGATGCAGCGCCCATTCGTGGGCGCAATAGTGCGCCACCGCCACCGCCTCCACCGGGGGCGGGAGGATGCCGCTGAAACGCGCCTCCGCCCGCGTCGGAAGGAGCGGTTCCACGGCGGTCCGACACCCGCGGAGAGTTGCCGGGAGCGCCCCGCCTTCCTTCAGGGCCCTCACCACCTGATCCGTGGTCTGCTCCGCCATGAGCCGGTAGGTGGTCAGCTTGCCTCCGGCCACATCCCACCAGCCCGGCTCCGGGTTGCGGATTTCGTGCGAGCGCGAGATGTCCGAGGGCGCCCCGTTCGGATCCGCCACCAACGGACGCAATCCCGCCCACGCCCCCCTCACATCCTCCGATCCGAGCCTGCTCTCCGGGAAAAAGCGGTTGGTGACTTCGAGCACGTATCGAAGGTCGTCCGCCGTTGTCGTCACCGCTTCCGGGGGGCCTTCGTGATCGGTGTCGGTGGTGCCGAGGATGGTGCGTTCCCCCCACGGGATGGCGAAGAGGATGCGTTTGCCCTCGGTCATGACGACGGTGTCCGGCACGGGCAGCCGCGTGTGATCGACCACCAGATGGATGCCCTTTGTCAGTCGCAGTTTCACGCGGCTGTGGGGCAGTCCATCCGCCCAGGGCCCGGTGGCATTGACCACGGTGCGGGCCTGGAGTTGCAGCGGTGTCCCCCCGGGTTGATCGAGCACCTGGCAATTCCAGAGGGAACCCTGCCGGGCCGCATCTGCAAACCGGCAGTAATTCACCACCAACGCCCCGTGCCGGGTCGCCGAACGCAGGGTGTCGAGTGTCAACCGGGCGTCATTGGTGAAGCCGTCATAGTACCGCACCGCGCCGGCAAGCCCGTCCGATTGGAGACCCCGGACGGTCTGGAGGACGGAGTTCCGGTCGAGCCAGGTGGACCGGCCCAGGTTGCGACCGCCGCAGAGCAGGTCGTAGAGCTTCACGCCGATCTTGAGCTGCCACAGCACCCAGTGGCGGTTGTTGCGGTAGGTCGGGAAGATGAACGGCAACGGTTGGGCCAGGTGCGGGGCGATCTCGTGGATGATCTTCTTTTCCACGCTTGCCTCCCGTACCAGCCCGATCCGGCCCTGGGCCAGATAACGCAATCCACCGTGCAACAGGCGGCTCGACCGGCTGCTCGTGCCGAAGGCGAAGTCATGCTGCTCCACCAGTCCGACGCGCAACCCGCGCATCGCACTGTCCCGGACGATGCCCGCCCCCACGATGCCACCGCCGATGACCAGCAGATCCAGCGGTCCGGCCGTGAGCGCGGTCAGCGTGTCGGGACGGGAGGGCGGAAGGGCCGTCCGGGAGGAGGTCATGAGGCGCTTCGGGTCGGGGAATTCTCCTGGAGCAGGAGGCCCAGTTCCTTCAGGGAAGGCACGACCAGATCGGGCGCGTGCGCGGCCTGGGCCACGTCCTCCGCCCGGGTTTCTCCCGTAAGAACCAGCACTCCCACTGCCCCGGCCCGACGTGCCATTTCCACGTCGGTGTAGAGCCGGTCGCCCACCATCGCCAGTTCCTCCGGCTGCAGGTCGTGCCCGTGCAGAATGCCGCGCAGCATCGCGGGATCCGGTTTGCCCAATACCGCGGTGGGAGGACGCCCGGTGGCCGTTTCCAGCGAGGCGCAAAGGGAACCGCAGTCCACGAGCACCGTCGGTTGGTCCGTCGGACAGACCCGATCCGGATTGGTGGCGAACCACGGTTTACCCCGGCTGATCCACCAGGCCGCCCGGCACAACCGCGCATAGGTGAGCGTGGTGTCGAAACCCACCACCACGGCATCCGGTTCCGCGTCCGGATGATCGGGCATGAGTTCGAACCCGGCGGCCTCGAGTTCCGTGTTCAGACCGGGCGTGGCCAGCGCGAAGAGCCGGTGCACCGCCGGGTGTTCCTCCCGGATAAACTCAATCGCGGCCTGGGTGGAGGTGTAGAGCTGCCCGGCCGTTGCCGGAACCCCCAGGTCCTGGAGGTGCCGCAGGTAATCCGCCCGGCTTTTGGAGGGGTTGTTCGTCAGGAACGTGTACCCGATGCCCAGTTCCCCGAGGCGCGTCAGAAACGGCACGGTGCAGTCGAACAGCGTGCCTCCCCGGTAAATGGTGCCGTCCATGTCCAGGGCGACATGACGGACTTGGCGCAGGGGCGACGTCATGGGAGCGGGTCAACCGGCAGCGGGGTGAACGAAGGGTGCCCGATGCAGGGCGGGGACTGCCGGGCTCTTGGCTGAGAACGTTGTCAAAACCACGATCCGGAGGTTGCCGCCGCCCCTCCTGCCGAACAAGCAGATTTCGGGAGCACGGAGCCAGCCAGAGCCAGCGGTCCGGAGCCTTGGGCCAACTTGGACAGGAAGCCGGGGCGATGGGGGCCAACCGAACCGGGGGCCGCTGCCGTCCCCGGCGGTATCGACGGACTCAGGGCGGAATTGACCCGCAACAACTTCGTGTTGCACCTGCAACACGAAGTTGTCGCTCGGGCCGCGCGGATCTTGGATTGCAGGGAGAGGGCGTTGCAGGCCTCCACAGTCGTTCCCAAGGCTGCTTCCACGGACAACCCAGGCTTGATCGAGGCTGACCCTCGGGGTTCCGGTTGTGCCGCGCCATTCGGTTCCTCTTTTGTCCCTGGCGGGACTTGGCCCGGAACCCCGCGATGAATCGGGTGGCTATTGTCCGTCGCATTGTTTGGCTCGGGGCGAGGTGTGCGGGTCCTGCGATCCTGACCTCTGAAACCTGAAACCTGGTCCTGCCCGCGTCCCGTTCCTTCGTCATTCCGGATTCGGTGTTCAGTGTTCGATATTCCCGTACCCCGAACCCCGTACCCTGAACACCGAACACCGAACACCGAACGCCGAATGCTGAACACCGAAGTCTCCGCCGCACCGCTCGGTTGCCCAGCCTGAACCGCGGCGGCGCGCTTGCCGGGTGGGGTCGGCTCCGGTATCTTCCGCTCATCGGGAAATGTTTCCATTGACCAACCTGAGATTCCCATGAGTGTGCGCGTAAGATTTGCCCCCAGTCCCACCGGCTTCCTCCACATTGGCGGAGCCCGCACCGCGTTGTTCAACTGGCTTTATGCCCGCCACATGGGGGGCCAGTTCGTCCTGCGGATCGAGGACACCGACGCCGCCCGCAATTCGCAGGAGGCGGTGGATGTCATCCTCAACGGTCTCCGGTGGCTCGGCCTGGCCTGGGATGAGGGGCCGATGACCGGTGATGCCACGGGGCCGTGTCGCGGCGAGCGCGGACCCTATTTCCAGTCGCAACGACGCGAGAACTACGAGAAGCGTGTCGAGGCCCTGCTGTCCCACGACCTGGCTTACGAGCGCGACGGGGCGATCCGGTTTCGGATGAAGCGGGAGGCGACGGTGTTCGAGGATTTGATTGTGGGCGAGGTGCGGCGGGAATTAACCGACCGCGAGGAGAAGGATCCGGATTTCGTGATCGTGCGGTCCGATGGCAAGCCGGTGTTTCACTTGACCAACGTGGTGGACGACCTGGAGATGGGCATCACGCACGTGATCCGCGGAGAAGATCACCTGTCGAACACGCCGAAGCACATCGCGTTGTTCGAGGCGTTCGGCGTGCCGGCGCCGCATTATGCGCACATCCCGCTGATCCTGAATCCGGACGGCTCGAAGATGAGCAAGCGGGATGCGGGCGCCTCGTTGCATACCTACCTGGAGGAGGGTTACGCGCCGGAGGCGGTGCTGAACTACCTTTCGCTGCTGGGATGGTCCCCGAAGGACAACCGCGAGATGCTCCCGGTAAAGGAGATGGTGGACCTGTTCGATCTGCCGGGCGTGCTGCGGCACAACGCCCGTTTCGACCTCGCCAAGCTCCAGTGGATGAACGGTCAGTACATGGCGCAACTCCCGGGCGACCGGTTTCACGAACTCTGCGTTCACACGCTCGCGAAAGCCGGTTACGACACGAACACCTATCCGCTCGAATACGTGAAGGGCGCCCTGGACACCTGTTACGGCAAGCTCAAGACCTTCGCCGAACTCCCCGCCTACGCAGGGTTCTATTTCCGCGACACCGTGGAGTTCGAGCCGGAAGCGGAGGAGAAGGCGTTCACGAAGGAGAACCGTCCGCTGTTGCAGCGGTTGCGCGAGGTGTATGCCGGGATGGAGAAGTGGGACGTCGGCCACCTGGAGGCGAAGCTCAAGAACACGGCCGGTGAACTGGGGGTGAAGGTGGGCGCGCTGGTGCTGCCGGTGCGCGTGGCCTGCACCGGGTCGCGCGTGGGGCCCAGTCTCTACCACCTGCTGGAAGTGATCGGACGCGAGGTGGCCCTGGCCCGCCTGGACGGTGCGTTGGCGCGGATGCCGGTGTGAGGCGATGCCACTGAACCACGAAACACACGAAACACACGAAAACGACGGGGACTTCCAGGCTTCCCTGCGTCGACACGGTCTGAGCCTGCGGGCCGAAGCGTTGGAGACCTTGCAGATCAACGTGGGGCGCCAGTGCAACCAGGCCTGCCGGCATTGCCACGTCGATGCCGCCCCCTGGCGCACGGAGACGATGGATCGTGCGACGGCGGAACGGGTCGGCGAATGGATCGGCACGCACCGGCCGCCGGTGGTGGATTTGACCGGCGGGGCCCCCGAGTTGTGCGGGCAGTTTCGTCTGCTCGTGGAAACCGCCCGTGCCGCGGGCTCCCGGGTGATGGATCGCTGCAACCTCACGATCCTCGAGGAACCGGGCTTTGAGTGGCTGCCGGAATACCTGGCAGGCCACGAAGTCGAGGTCGTGGCGTCGCTGCCGTGTTACCTGGAGGAGAACGTCAATCGCCAGCGCGGCGACGGCGTGTTCCGCCGCAGCATTGCCGGGTTGCGAAAGCTGAATGCGGTCGGTTACGGGGAGCGATTGACCCTGAGCCTCGTCTACAATCCCGTGGGGCCCGCGCTGCCGCCGGACCAGGCGGAGTTGGAGACGGACTACCGCGAGCATCTCGAACGCGAGCATGGGGTCCGGTTCACCCGGCTGTTCACCCTGACGAACCAGCCCATTGCGCGGTTCGCGTCGGACCTGCGCCGGACCGGGCAGTGGGATGCCTACCTGACGCTGCTGGAACGTCACTTCAACCCGGCCACGGTCGCGGGCCTGATGTGTCGGAACACGTTGAGTGTGGGCTGGCGCGGCGAGGTTTATGACTGCGACTTCAACCAGATGCTTGGGATGCAGCTTCGCAACGGCAAACCGCTGCATCTTTGGGAGGTCACCCCTGCGCGGTTGCGCGATCGGGCGATCCTGACCGGACAGCACTGCTTTGCCTGCACGGCCGGATGCGGCAGCAGTTGCACGGGGGTGGTGGCCTGAGACGCTTGGGAACGGAACTTGCGGAAACGGATTTTGCGCGCACTTTGGGAGTTGTTGCGCATGAAGGCGAATCATGGAAAACACAATCCGGGCCGATGGCTGGCCGCCCTCTCGCTGGCGGTGCTGTGGGGCACGGGCACGGCGATGACGGACGAAACCAAGACCCCTACGGCCCCCTCGGCGACAGAACTGGCCACCTTCGGCGGCGGTTGTTTCTGGTGCACGGAGGCGATTTTCGAGCGACTCGACGGCGTGAAGTCGGTGACCAGCGGCTACGCGGGGGGACACAAGGCGAACCCGACCTACCACGACGTCTGCACCGGCACGACCGGTCACGCCGAAGTGATCCAGATCGAGTTCGATCCGGCGATCATCAGCTATGACCGGTTGCTGGAGGTGTTCTGGCTGGCGCATGATCCCACCACGTTGAACCGGCAGGGGGCCGACACCGGCACGCAGTATCGATCCATCATCCTCTACCACAGCGAGGCCCAGGAGAAGGCGGCGAGGAAGTCGATGATCCGGGCGCAGGCGAATTTCCTGCAACCGATTGTCACGCAGCTCGTGCCGTTCACGCACCTGTATCCCGCGGAGCGGTACCATCAGGATTTCTACCGGAACAACCCGAACCAGGGTTACTGCCGCGCGATCATCTCCCCCAAGTTGCAGAAACTGCAGAAGGAACTGGAGAAGCACTGAGCCGTTGCGATGCAGTTGAAGGGGAGCGCACGCGACTCGCGTGCCGTGGCCGGCGGCCCGCCGGCCACACGGGCTTGGGGTCTGCACGCCGTCATTGCCAAGCCCCGCTGATTCGCTAGCCTCCCCGCCATGAGCGAAGGCATGACCATCCCGCTGGAGCGCGATTGCGACGCGGTACAGATTCCCGCCGGCAATACCGTCACCCTGCCGGCCGGCACGGAGGTTGACATCACCCAGAACCTCGGGGGCAGCTTCACCGTCAGCGCCATGGGCGGCCTGTTTTCCATCCAAGGGAAGGACGCCGACGCCCTGGGCCTTGACTGGAGCGGCGGCCCCGATGAGGACGGCGAGACGCCGGCGAACGAGGAGGCCCTGGAAAAGCGGGTCTGGCGCGCACTCAAGAAGAGCTATGATCCCGAGATCCCGGTCAACATCGTGGACCTCGGCCTGGTCTACGATGTTTCGGTGTCCAAGACCGCTGAGGCCGCATACACGGTCGGCGTGAAGATGACGCTGACGGCACCGGGTTGTGGCATGGGGCCGATGATCGCCGCGGACGCGCAGCAGAAGATCCTGGAAGTGCCCGGGGTGGAGGAGGCCACCGTGGAACTGGTTTGGGATCCGCCCTGGCACCAGTCGATGATCACCCCGGCCGGTCGGCGCATTCTGGGCCTGGAATAGCGATTGGGGGGAAGGTCTTTCCATCTCGCGAAGCGTTGTGGAGTGCGGTAGTTCTCTACCGCTTTGCCTTCGCCACTCACGATCACTCCCCGCACGACCCTGGCGGGCCTGGAGGTTCCCTTCCAAAGCGCCGGGGGACCGGCGCACTCCAGGACCTGGCGGAATCTCGACGCGGCTCCTGCCTCGCGAAGCGTCGTGGAGTGCGGTAGTTGTCCACCGCTTTCGCAGCCCCGCCCTGCCCGGCTGACCACCGATTGGTGATCCCGGGGTGGCATGAGGCGGTGCCGCTTGCATTCTTGCCCCACGCCTCACCTTCGGCCTCTTCCGGCTTGAATCGGGTTTCCCTGCCGCTGCACGCTCTCGGCCATGTCAATGGCGCTGCGTGTCGTCGCTCGCCGGCTGGCGGGGCGGGCGCAAGCGGGCTGCTCGAACCCGCCGCGCGCACCCGCTGAATGGACCCGCCCCGATTGACCCATCATGAAGACCCATCCAATGCAAAGACTCCGCACTTTGTTCGGACCGATCACCGCCTCCCCCGTAGCGCAGATATCTGATCCGCTGCATCGCCGAATTCCATTCGGCAGACCGTCCGAACCGTCCGGGGCCCTGCGGGTTGGAAACCCGCGATACGGCAGACTGAAAACCTGCGCCACCAGGGCGGCGTGGGGGCTGGCTTCACCGGGGAGCCTTGGCCGGATCGCACTCGTAATCCTGACGCTTGCGTGTCTGCCTTCCGTCCTGGCCCAACGACCGGCCCAGGGTCCCATGTCGCCGAATCGCGAGACCCCCGAGTCGCTGGGCTACGAGTTGTTCTGGCAGGATGACTTCGATGGCAACGCACTCGACCCGCAGAAGTGGGCGGTGCGCGGGGTCGGCCCGAGGGCGCTCGGCTTCGTGTCGCCCGAAGCGGTGACCGTCGAGGGCGGGGTTCTGAAGCTGCATGCCATCAAGAAGGACGACCGCATCCTGCTGGGTGCCGTGGGCACGCAGGGTCGGTTCATGACGCGTTACGGGTATTTCGAGTGCCGGGCGCAAGTCCAGAAGTCACCCGGTGTCTGGGGCGCCTTCTGGATTCAGTCCACCGACATCGCGAAGGGCGAGGACCCGGCGGTCTACGGGGCGGAGATCGACATCATGGAGTGTTTCCGGAAGCTCGGGCCGGACATCGTGTCGCACAATGTCCATTGGGCCTACGGTCCCCATCAGCAGACGACCCACGGCATGCAGAGTTACCTGAAGGGGGTGGGCGAGGGCTTCCACACCTTCGCGGTCGAATGGACGCCGGAGAAATACGTGTTCTTCGTGGACGGGTATCGCTTCTACGAGGTGACGGCCGGCCTGTCGCAGATCGAGGAGTATCTCATCCTGAGCATGGAGATCCCGTCGAAGGAGGAGGAGATCCGGAACACGGTGTTCCCGGACGTCTTCGTGGTCGACTACGTGAAGGTGTACAAGAAGCGGGGTGAGTGACGGGGAACTCTGATCCGCTGGAGGAGTTGTTCAGGCAGAAGCATTGCCGGGCGCGACTGCCTGAAGGCTGAACCGCGAACCTTGCGCTGCTCGGTTCAGGCGCGAGGAAGAGAACAACCACAGCCTGCATTGCCGGAGCAGATCGTGCTCGCCGTCCTGCTCGCGGGCGCGATCCACCCGGACGGCCTGCATCCCCGCGGCCCGGGCACCCGCCACATCCTCCCGGGTGCTGTCGCCAATGTGGACGACTTTCGCGGGTGACACTTCGAGTCGCCTGGCGGTTTCACGGAAAATGGCGGGATCGGGCTTCTGGACTCCCTCCTCCGCGGAGACCAGGATCGTGTCGAAGTGCCGGTCCAGATCGAGGGCTGTCAGGAGCGGGCGCAGGCGGTCGTCCCAGTTGGAAACCACCGCCAGTTTGATGCCGCGGTCGCGCAACCCGGTGAGCGTGGGCTCGACGTCGGGAAACACCCGCCAGGGGGTGGCGGTGGCGAAGTGCTCATAAAGCGCCTTGAAGAAGTCGTTGTCACCGCCGACCTCACTGACACCGTCGAACACCCGGGCGACCAGTGTCTGCCAGTCGCTTTCACCGTAGCGAAACTCCCGCCCGCGACGGGCCCATGCCTCGCTGAACCGCCGGTTCAGAAGGTCAGGATCGATTCTCCCGGCGCCAAAGCGTGCGGCCACGGTCGCATACGCGTGCCCGACCGATGGCCACGGGACGATGAGCGTTCCACCGACGTCGAAGCTGACCGCGGCGGGACGACAGAGCGGGGCCGGTTCGTCCCCGGAAGGTGGCGTCGACGGAGTCATGTTCGGGCGACGAGCTGTCCCCGGTCCGGGATCGTGGTGCCGCCTGGGCGGGCCGGCGGCCTATTCGTAGTTCTTCCGAAGTTGCTCGTAGCGCTGGTAGACCGGCGAGTCGGGCTTGATCCGTTTGCCGATGTATTCGAGGGCGCGTTTGGCCTCGGCGCGGTCGGTGGGGCCGACGAGCACGACGTATTCCAGTTCGATCTCGGCGAGTCGGGGATCCCCGACTTCCCGGCGGTGTTGGGAAAGCCAGGTGGCGAGTCCGGTGGCGCCCTGGCTGCGGGCCTGGTCCAGGCCGGCCTCCATGAAGGCGGGCATGCCGGCGAGCTTGCCCGGGGCGGGGGCGTTGGCGTTGACCCGGGTGGGGTTTTCCGAGCCGGGGATCGGTGCCCGCATGTAGTTGACGAGGCGGGAACCGAGCCACAAGGCTCCGAGGATCATGACCACTGTGAGGAACTGTCTCATTACTTTCGCAATCGCTGCACGTGCGCGCCGAGCTTGCGCAGCTTGTGATCCAGTCTCTCGTAGCCGCGGTCAAGGTGATAAATCCGTTTCACCAGGGTTTCCCCCCGCGCAATCAGCCCCGCAATGACCAGCGCAGCCGAGGCGCGGAGGTCGCTCGCCATGATGGGGGCGCCGCTCAGCCGGGTTTTGCCCTTCACCACCGCGGTGGGGCCCTCGATGGTGATGTCCGCCCCGAGCCGAAGGAGTTCACTTACGTGCATGAAGCGCGATTCGAAGATCCGTTCGGTGACGATGCTCACCCCCTCGGCCTGGGTCATCAACACCGTCATTTGCGCCTGGGCGTCGGTGGGATACCCCGGATGCGGCTGGGTGGTGACGTCGGTGGTGGCCAGGGCACCGCTGCGTGAAACCGTCAGGCCGTCGGCATTCCGCTGCACGTTGACGCCGATGGCCTCCAGTTTGTCGAGGACGGCGGACAGATGGGTGGGCCGGGCGTTGCGGAGGGTGACATGACCGCGGGTGGCGGCCGCGGCGATGGCGAAGGTGGCGGCTTCGATGCGGTCGGGAATGACCTCATGTTCCGCGCCGTGCAGTTCCTTGACGCCGGTGATGGTGATGGTGGGGCCGCCTGCTCCCTGAATGCGTGCGCCCATGGCGGTGAGGAAATCCGCGAGGTCCGTCACCTCCGGTTCGCAGGCGGCGCTCTCGATGACGGTGACGCCTTCGGCGAGGGTGGCCGCCATCATGGCATTGGCGGTGCCCAGCACCGTGGGCCCCGCCTTGCCGCCGAGGAACATCTCCGTGCCCACCAGGCGCCGGGCCTTCGCGCGCACGTAGCCTTCCTCAACCATGAGTCGAGCCCCGAGTGCCCGCATCGCCTTCAGATGCAGATCAATCGGTCGGGAGCCGATCACACACCCGCCGGGAAACGACACTTCCGCCTCGCGCAAACGCGCCAGCAACGGCCCCAGAATGCAGATGGAACCGCGCATCTTGCGGACCAGTTCGTAGTCGCCGTGGCCCTTCACGCGGTCCGCCTCCACGGTCATCACATCGCCCCGGAACCGCACCTTGGCGCCGAGCGAGGTCAGGATGCGCCCCATGAACACCACGTCGCTGAGGTTGGGCACGCCGCGGATGACGCATTTCTCGCGGGTCAACAGGGTGGCGGCGAGGATGGGGAGGACGGCGTTCTTGGCGCCGCTGATTTCGACTTCGCCCTGGAGCGGCACGCCGCCTTTGATCAGAAAACTGTGCATTGCAACGGTCGGTTGACAGCCCCGCGACTCTTTCACGCGGGTGGCGCGTCGGCAACGAGGATTCGCGGAGTACCGCTCAGATCCGGGGTGATGTTATTCACCACCCATCCGGCCCCGGCGAACACGGCGGCGGCGGCGTCCTCCTGTCCGTCGGCGAATTCCAGCAGCAGGCGACCGCCCGGTTTGAGCCGGGTCAATCCGCCCGCCAGTTCACGAATGAACCGCAGTCCATCCGGGCCGCCGTCGAGGGCCTGACGCGGCTCGTGGTCGCGGACTTCCGGTTGCAATTCCGCGATTTCGGCGCTGGGGATGTAGGGCGGGTTGGCCACGATCAGGTCGAACGCCAGTCCATCCGGCAGCGCGCCCAGGCCTTCGCCTTCCACGAACCGGACGCGTTCGGCCACCGCATGACGGGCGGCGTTGGCCCGGGCCAGATCCAGGGCTTCGGCGGAGATGTCCAGCGCGGTGATTTCGGCGGAGGGTTGTTGCAGCGCGAGAGTGACGGCGAGGCAACCGGTGCCGGTGCCGAAGTCGAGGACCTGGGCGCCCGCGGGCCGGTGGGTCGACAGCCATTGCCAGGCGAGTTCGGCCAGCCCCTCCGTTTCCGGACGGGGGATCAACCCCGCCGGCGTGACCGCGAAGTCGCGACCGCAGAAGGCGGCTTCGCCCACCAGGTACTGCAGGGGTTCGCGCCGGCCACGGCGTTGGACGAGGTCGCGCAGACGGTCGGCCTCGGGATCGGTCAGGGGGCGTTCGAAGTTCAGGTAGAGCTGGAGCCGGGGGAGCTTGAGGACATGGGCCAGCAGCAATTCGACCTGCAACCGGGGCGAATCCACCCCCTTGCGCGTCAGGAACTCCGTGCTGCGTTGAATCACCTCAAGCACCGTCATCGCCCCGAGCTTAAGACCCCCCCGCCGCCCGCAAAGCGGAAAGTCGGGGGGCGCTGGAAGGACGGGCCCGGGCCCGGTTCCCGCCCGCTTGTGTTCGTCCGGGGCCTGCTGGATAGTCCGGTCGTGCAGAAGACACTGACCGAGCTGACCGAACGATTGCTGGCCTCCTACCGGCAGACCGGCGGGATCAATCATCTGGACGGCAAGAACCTGCCCTCCCGCCACGCCATCGCCCTGATCGTCCAGGACGTGCTGCGGGTGCTGTGTCCAGGCTTCTTCAGCGACCGGGTGATCCATTCCTCGGAAGTCGCGTTGGAAACGGCCACCCTCATGGACTCGGTCGCGGGACGGCTCGAGCGGGAGATCTTCAAGAGCCTTGATTATGCCCCGCCCGCGGGGACGAACCGGGCGTTGGCCGGAACGCTGGCCCGGCAGATCACGTTCGAGTTTCTGGAGGAACTGCCCACCGTGCGGGACTTGCTGGGGACGGATGTCGAGGCCGCCTACAACGGTGACCCCGCTGCCCTCAGCCAGGACGAGGTGATCGTCGCCTACCCCTGCATCGAGGCCATTGCCGTGCAACGCATTGCCCACGTGCTGTATCGGAAGGACGTGGTGCTCATCCCGCGCATCATGACCGAATGGGCGCACGGTCGCACCGGCATGGATCTCCATCCCGGCGCGCGGATCGGGTCGCACTTCTTCATTGATCACGGGACGGGAACCGTGATCGGGGAGACCTCGATCATCGGCAACCGGGTCAAGATGTACCAGGGCGTGGGCCTGGTGGCCCGGTCACTCTCGGCCGGGCAGGCGCTCCGGGGACAGAAGCGGCACCCGACTCTGGAGGACCGGGTGACGGTTTACGCCGGGGCAACGATCATGGGCGGAGACACGGTTGTGGGAGCCGGCAGCACCATTGGCGCCAGCGTGTTTCTCACCCACAGCGTGCCGCCGAATTCGCTGGTGGTGAACGAGGAGGTTCGAGTGAAGGTGATGGAAAAGAAGCGGGCGAGCGCGGCCCTGGATTTTCAGATTTGAACCCGGGATGCCGCAGCCCTTCGCTTGCCTGTTGCGCTCGACCACGCCATACTGTCCGTATGACCAGAGCCCAGCTTGAATCGGCGGCAGCGAGTGGACGGCCGTTCAAGCTGCGGATGGCTGACGGGCGAGAGTATCCGGTGCCCCATCGCGACTACATCTCGCTTCCGCCGAAGGCCTCCTACGTGATCGTCTATGACGATGACGGGCATTTCACCGTCCTGCCGCTGTTGACCATGACCGGCATGGAGTCCACGGAGGAGGATGTTTCGAAGCAAGCGTGACTGTGTCCGTCATGCAGCAGCGGGTGGGGGGGGACACCGATCGGACGGATGGGCATGGATTCTGAGGCGACCACGGGAGACGGGGGATGAGGGGAGAAAGAGCCTGGGCGTGACGGATACAAAACGACACTTTCATTCTGCCAGACAGGTATTGGAGGCGGCTTCTCAGCGGGGCGTTCGTACGGGCCCGCAACTACTGAGGTTTCACCGGACCCACTGCAGCCCTTGGTTCCACCACCTTGTAGCGGACCTTCAGTCCTTCGGCGTCCCCGGCGATTCCGCAGATCTGAAGCATCCCACAATCACCGTTGAAGGTCCGGAACAACCAGGTCTTTGGCAGTCTCGCCATTTCCCCGGATCCCGCCTCGATCACGCCGGTGATCCAGGTCGCCCGGCGCAGCTTTCGCATCACCGTGTCGGCCGTGGCGTCCTCCCATTCCGGCACGGCATCGTGGGTGAAGAGGCAGCCGCGCCCCACCAGTTGAAAGCCCTTTTCGCCGCCAAAGCACTCGGCATCCACGCCGCCGGCCGCCTCGATGGCCGCCCATTCCTCGGTGTGGTCGGAGGTGTCGCCGGGACCGTCGCCGATTGGAAACACTTTGCCGGTCCGGAACTGGAAGTACTTCTGCGCACATGGCACGCCGAACGGAATGACACGTTCCAGGGTGGGGCCGAAGGTCGCCTTGTCCGCTGAGTTCTGGGTTTGGCTGGTCGGCAAGCCGGTGGATGCCGGCGTGGGGCCGGCGATCTCCGGGATCACCAAGTCCGCCAGCTTCAGGTCCTTTGCGGCGGGATTGATCCGCACATGCACCAGAGTGGCGTCGCCCCAGGCGTTGTGGATGACCGTCCACGCCGGCGCCTCCGGCTCGGCCGCAAAACCCACCTGCAACCGCATCCCCGGACACCCGGCCAGACCGGCGAGGAACCGGTTCAACGCGGCGGTGTCCCCGGCATAGCGGAGGGTGGTCAGCGCATTCACGAAGTGGCCGCCCGCGTAGGTCTCCGGTGCGGCGGTCAGGACCGACATGATCCGTTCCCGCAGGTCCGGACTGAAGCCCTCGGGAAAGGCGAGACCGGGCCGATCCAGATCGCCGGCGAGAGCACGGACTTGAGGGACAGATGTCGCTGCCAGGAAGGCGGACAAGGCAAGGGCAAGGTGGACTTTCATGAGGCGCTGGTGTCGTTTCTCTACCGGTACGACACGGTGGCGGGGAGATCCTTGGCGAAATGCGGCGCGGAACCTCTGCGGTGGTTCTTGATTGTCGGGTTCCGGTGCCGTATCGGACCGGCTCGGGTCTGACCGGCTGGCTTGCGCAACGGCGACGGATGGCGTACCAACGGAAGGTCGTTATGGACTACCGCAACATCATCACGATCGAGCCGGGAAAGCGGGGCGGAAGGCCTTGTGTTCGGGGGCTGCGGATTACCGTCGGAGACGTGCTGGGTTGGATTTCTTCCGGCATGACCTGGCAGGAGATCGTCGCGGACTACCCGGACCTGAACGAGACAGACATCCGCGCCTGTCTGGCCTATGCCGCGGATCGCGAGCCCCTTCGGCAGGGTCCTGGAACTCCGGCCCTGAGCGCGGGTCAGTGCTCCCCTGAAGCGCCAAACAGAGCCCTCCAGTTCGCCTCCACCCGCAGCGTCAGCACCTCCACAGGTTCGTCAAGCACTCCAGCGGCGAACGCGTAAACCGCCGGCAGATTCGCGGGATGATTGAGAGGACGGCCGTCGGCCGCCGTCAGCGGATGCAGGTTCCGTTCCGAAGGCAGGCTTTGATCCGGCGCATCCGTCTCGATCAACAGGCGGTCGGGTGGCACGTGACGGAAGGTCTCGCGCTGGCGGCCTTTTCGCTCGTGGGCGAAGTAGCCGGGCAAGGAAAACCGGGCTCCCAGCCGGGCCAGAGGGTCCACCAGCTCGACAGGGCCTCCGTAGGAATGCAGGAGAAAACCGCACGCCGGCACCGGCCCGGCCCGCAGAATGTCATACAGCGCGCCCCAGGCCTTGAGGCAATGGATGCTCGCCGGGAGATTCCTTACCGCGGCGAGCCGCAGTTGGCGTTGGAAGAAGTCCCGCTGCAGCTCGAAGTCCACCCCCTCCTTCCATCGGTCAAGGCCGATCTCCCCGATGCTTGCGCCCGGGGTCTCGTCCAGCCGGCGCACCAGGGTGTCCTCCCAATCGGACGGTTGTTCCCCCACATACCACGGATGCAGCCCGAAGGCGGGGCGCACGAGCTCAGGGTAATCCCGGGCCAACGTCGCCACGTCCGCCCAGTCCTCCACCGTCGACCCAGTCACCACCATGCCGGTCACGCCGGCTTCCCGACAGTCCCGGATGAGGTCCGCCTGTCGTCCGGCAAAGCGCTCGTCCTGAAGATGGTTGTGGGCGTCGTGGAATCTCATCTGGGTCGGTGCATGGAGTATCAGCGCAGACGAACGCGGATGGACGCGGATACAGCCTCCCTGCGGCTGCCGCGTTCCTGCAGGGACAGGCTGTCGCACCGCAGGTCAGACGCGATTCGTCCCGCCAATCTGTATGCATCAGCGTTCATCGGTGGTCTGGGTCAAAGGCATCTGTTCCGCGGCGAATGCCTGGATGAACTCACCGACTTTGACCAGCGCATTCTGTCGGTTGCTGGTGAGGAGGCGCTGCAACTCGGGCGCTTCCATGAAGGAGAGGTCGGCGGTCCGGATGGCCTGCGGGGACTCGCCGCTGAAGAGGTCGCACAGGAAGCCGGCGACCGCCTTCACCACCTGGGAATCGGAATCGCAGCGGAAATGGCACCAGCCGTCGCGGCAATCGCCTACCACCCAAAGACGGGAGAGGCAGCCTGGCACCCGCCAGCGATCAACCCGTTCCGAATCCTCCAAAGCGGGTCTTCGCCGCGCCTCCGCGACCAGCCAGGCCAGACGCTCCGTGGGCGAACGGAGGGCACGTAGTCGGGCAAGCGCGGCGGTCTGTCCGGCGGTGGGGCTCATGCGTAGGGGAACCGGGAAAGGACGGGGTCAGGCTCTGTTCCGTGCATGGTCATCGCAGCGATTGTATGGCTTCAGGCTGGCGGTTCAATCTGACGCTTGACGCTTGCACGGCATTCGGTGGCTTCCGTTTGGCCACTCTTGACGCCTGCCCCCCTGCCCGGCACTTTGCTTCCCTCATGAGATTTCCGTGCCTCCTTGGGTTGGTCTTCGCCGCGCTGACGGGTGTCGGGGGGGAATCGCCGCGTGGCTATTACCGGTTTCCAGCGGTTCATGATGAGACCGTCCTGTTCACCGCCGAGGGTGATCTTTGGCGGGTCGGAATCAAGGGGGGTGTGGCCCGTCGGTTGACGACTCATCCCGGGCTCGAATCCCTCGCCGCCATCTCGCCGGACGGACAAACCATTGCGTTCAGTGCGGAATACGAAGGGCCGACGGAGCTTTACACGATGCCGTTGGCGGGGGGGGTGCCCACCCGACGGACGTTCCAGGGGGCGGCCCCGCGCTTCGTGAGCTGGACGCCGGAGGGGCGGATTCTGTTCTCGACCACCCTCTATTCGACCCTGCCCGAGTGGCAGTTGGTGACGCTGGATCCGGTGGCTGATGCATCGGCGCTGCTGCCCCTGGCCCAGGCCGGTCAGGGTTCCTATTCCCCGGATGGCCGGCAGTTGGTGTTTACCCGGTTCGCCCGTCAGGGCAGCAGTACCAAACGCTACCGGGGCGGCTGGATCGAGCATCTCTGGCGGTTTGACGCGGGTGGCGGGGAGGCTGTCCCGCTGACCGCCGATTTCCCGGGTACCAGCCGGTCGCCGCTCTGGTGGAACGATCGCGTCTGTTTCGTCAGCGATCGGGATGGCGTGATGAACCTGTGGTCGATGAAGCCGGATGGCAGCGATCTGACGCAGTTGACGCACCACCGCGAGTTCGATGTGAAAACCCCCGCCCTGTCTGCGGGCCGCATCGTGTACCAGTGCGGCGCGGACTTGTGGCGGTTCGATCTGGCGACCGGCGAGGATCAGGTGCTCGACATCCGGCTCGCCTCGGACTTCGACCAGCAACGGGAGAAGTGGGTGCAGAAGCCGCTCGACTACCTGACCAGCGCCCATGTCTCGCCCAAGGGCGATCGGGTGGTGTTGACCGCCCGGGGACAGGTGTTTGTGGCGCCGGTGGAGCAGGGACGGTTCGTCGAGGTGCCCCGCAAGCCGGACGTGCGCTACCGCGACGCGGCCTTCTTGCCGGACGGCAAGTCCCTGGTGGCGCTTTCGGACGAATCGGGCGAACTCGAGTTCTGGAAACTGCCCGCCAACGGCGTGGGACCCGGCGAACCCCTCACCACCAACGGGAGCGTGTTTCGCCACGCCGCCGTTCCGTCCCCCGACGGCAAACGCCTGGCGTGGTCGGACAACGACCAGAAACTGTGGTTGCACGCGTTGGAAACCGGGGCGTCCGCCCTGGTCAGGGAATCCCCGCGCAACGAGCTGAGGGAGTTTGCCTGGTCGCCCGACGGCGGGTGGCTGGCCTATGTTGATTCAGCGTCAAACCTGGTGCAGCAGGTCCACCTCTACTCCGTGACCAACGCAACGGACACGGTCGTCACGAGCGACCGGGTGGAGAGCTATGCGCCGGCGTGGTCGCCCGACGGCAAGTGGCTCTATTTCCTGAGTGACCGTCAGCTGCGTTCGCTGGTGGACAGTCCGTGGGGGGTGCGACAGCCGGAACCGTTTTTCACGGAAACGACCAAGATCTATGCGCTGGCGTTGAGCGGGGATCAACGCTGGCCGTTTCAGCCCAGGGACGAACTGCAGCCCGAGAAGTCAGACCAGGCGCAGGAGCAGAAGGGGAAGGCAGCGAAGAGCGATCCTGGCACCGACACGGACGAGCCGCAGTCGGATGAGGACGCGGCCCCCAAGGGGAACAACGGGAAGGCTGGGCTGCCGGCGGTGACCATCGATCTGGAGGGATTGGGTTCGCGCCTGTTCGAGGTGCCCTTGAAGGCGGGCAATTACTCCGACCTGCACGTGACCGCGAAGCACCTGCTCTATGTCAGTCACGATCTGGGATTCGGTGCGAAGTCGCACCTGATGCAGTTCGAGATCACCAACAAGGATCCGAAGCCCAAGGTGTTGGTGGAGGACATCCGGGATTACGAGATGAGCGGCGACGGCAAGAAGTTGCTCGTGCGAAAAGGTGACAAATTCCACGTGATCACCGCCGCTGCGGGGGCCCCGGCCAAGCTGGAAGACGAGGTCAAGCTGGGTGGATGGACCTTCCCGATCCTGCCGCGCGAGGAATGGCGGCAGATCTACACCGAGGCCTGGCGGATGCTGCGCGACTTCTTTTACGACCGCGGGATGCACGGGGTGGACTGGCCGGCGATGCAGCGGAAGTACCTGCCACTGGTGGATCGGGTGAGCGAGCGGGCCGAGCTCAGCGATGTTCTCTACGAACTGGTCGGAGAGCTGTCCACGCTCCACATTTTCGTGCGTTACGGCGACCTGCGGGAAGGTCCGGATCAGGTTGCGCTGGCTTCCCTCGGGGCGAGGCTGGTACGCGACGAGGCCGATGGCGGCTGGCGGGTGGAACATATCTACCGCGGCGATCCGGATTACCCTGATCAACTGGCGCCGCTCAGCCGGCAGACCGCCAACGTCTCGGAGGGCGACGTGATCACTGCGATCAACGGTCGCAGCACGCTGCAGACGGCCAGTCCGGACCTGCTCCTGCGCAACCAGGCGGGCCGGCAGGTTCTGCTCGAAGTGAAGCCGGGCGGCGGTGGGGAGAGTCGGCCGGTCATTGTCGAGCCGATCTCCACCGGTCGTGAAGCCGATCTGCGCTATGACGAATGGGAACTCACGCGGCGGGAGCGCGTGGAACAACTGGGCCATGGCCGGATCGGCTATGTCCACCTGCGCGCGATGGGTTCGGCCAACATCAGCGAATGGGCGCGTGACTTCTTCCCCGTGTTCAACCGTCAGGGCCTGATCATTGACGTGCGACACAACCGCGGCGGGAACATCGACGCGTGGATTCTGGAGAAGCTTCTGCGCAAGGCGTGGTTCTACTGGCAGCCGCGGGTCGGAGAACCGATCTGGAACATGCACTACGCCTTTCGCGGGCATCTGGTGGTGATCTGCAATGAGAAGACCGCCAGTGACGGCGAGGCGTTCACCGAGGGATTCAAGCGACTTGGCCTGGGCAAGGTGATCGGCACCCGGACCTGGGGCGGCGAAATCTGGCTTTCCGCCCGACGCTGGCTGGTGGATCGCGGCATGGCGACGGCCGCGGAGTTGGGCGTGTACGGTCCGGAGGGCGAGTGGTTGATCGAAGGTCACGGCGTCGATCCGGACATCGTGGTGGACAACCTGCCGCACGCCACCTTCAACGGAAGCGACGCGCAACTTGACGCCGCCATCCAGCATCTGCTCGAGGCCATCGAGGACGAACCTGACCCGGTTCCGCCTCCTCCCGATTATCCCGACAAGTCGTTGGTCCGATGAGCCCCGAAAGTCCTGGAAGAACTCACCGCCATGAACCCGGAAACCACAGACGACCGCCGATGAACGCAGCCAGGTTCCCCGGCCTGAGCCCGCGAGTGTCCGCCGGGTTGCCTCAGCCTACGAGTCAAGGGCGCGGTGGCGTGAGTTTCCCGGAATCCATGTCTCTCTGCGGGCATCCGCAGCCCAACCTCTGCTCTTGATATGAACCGACCCACCCTGGCCCGGATGCTTCGGGCGACGCTGCCATCGCTTGTGACTTTCCCGCTTCTCGCGGGCACGCCCGATTTCGGACCGAACGTCCTCATCCTCGATCCGGCTGACCGCGACGCGCAGGGCAATGTCGACGCCGTCTACCACTTGCAGGAGCGCAACCAGTTTGGGGCCGACCGGCGCTGCATCCTCCTCAAGCCGGGCGACCACCACCTGCACCTCAAGGTGGGGTTCAACACGCAGGTCGCCGGCCTGGGGGTGTCCCCGGACGAGGTTCAGGTTCACGGCGATCTCGAGGTGAACGCGCAGTGGTTCCAGGGCAATGCCACCCACAACTTCTGGCGGTCGGTGGAGAACTTCGCCATCACGCCCGACGACGGCGACGTCAAGTGGGCCGTTTCCCAAGCCACCGCCTTCCGCCACATGCGGGTTCACGGCAACCTCAGTCTGTGGGACGGCGGATGGTCCAGCGGCGGATTCCTGGCGGATTCCAGGATCGATGGCGTCATTACCTCCGGTTCCCAGCAACAGTGGTTCACCCGCAACACCGACATGGCGGGGGGCTGGAAGGGCGGCAACTGGAACATGGTGTTCGAGGGCGTGACGAATCCTCCCGAGGGCGAGTGGCCCGCGCGCCCCTACACCGTTGTGGCGAAGACTCCCGTCATTCGCGAGAAACCGTACCTGGCGCTGATCTCCGGCGAGTGTTTCGTGATGGTGCCCGGCCTCGAATCTGATGTGACCGGAGTGAACTGGTCCCTTCCGACGCGGCGGATTCCGCTGGGCGACTTCCACATCACTCACGTCGGGGAGAGTGCCGCATCGATCAACGCCGCACTGGCGGCCGGAAGACACCTGCTGATAACGCCGGGCATCTATCGCCTGCAGGAAAGCCTCCAGGTCACGCACGCCAACACCGTCGTCATGGGGTTGGGCTATGCCACGCTGATTCCCGGACAGGGCACGCCGGCCCTCTCCGTGGCGGATGTCGATGGGGTCACGGTGTGCGGGTTGCTGGTGGAGTCCGGTCCGGTCAACTCCCCGACGCTGGTCGAAATCGGTCCTGCGGGTTCGTCCTCCTCCCACGCGGACAACCCGACTTTTCTGCACGACCTCTTCACTCGCACCGGAGGTTTCGGCCCCGGTCGAACGTCCTGCTTTGTGACGATCAACTCGCACGATGTGGTCGCCGACCATCTCTGGCTTTGGCGGGCGGATCACGGTCCCGGTCGGGGTTGGACCTCCAACCCGGTGGCGAACGGCCTGATCGTGAATGGCGACCGGGTGGCCTGTCACGGGTTGTTCGTCGAGCATACCCAGGAGTACCAGGTCCTGTGGAACGGTGAAGGGGGCCGGACGGTCTTCTATCAGTCGGAATTCCCCTACGATCCCCCAAGTCAGGACGAGTGGATGGCTCCCTCCGGAACCTGCGGTTACGCTTCCTACAAGGTCGCCGACCACGTGAAGACGCACACGGCATGGGGTCTGGGAGCCTATGCCTTCTTCCATGGCGACATCACCGTCGATTCCGCGATCGAAGCTCCCGAGGTTCCCGGGATTCAGCTCCATCATCTGCTGACCTTCCAGGGTCGCGGGAAAGTCCTTCACGTCCTCAACCAACGCAGCGGCCTGCCTGGCAACCCGTCCCGATTGACGGAGTAGGGTTTGTCCGGGAAAGAGGCTGCGTGCGATAGAGCGGCAAAACCTCGCGGAGCGTCGTGGAGTGCGGCGATCCCAATCGCCGCTTTCGTATGGGGCGTGGGGTTCCGGCGTTCGGGATTGAGAGGTTGGGGTTGGGGCTTGGGCATGGCTGCTGAAAGCGGTGAAGGCTGGCGCTTTTCACCGCACTCCAAAACCTCGCGGAGCGTCGTGCCCAAGCGCGGTTACCGCCCGTCTGTCCCAAGTCGCTTCGTCGTGATGTTGGAATGTGGCGGTGGCGTCATCCCATTCCCGAGGAAGAAGCCCGGGTGCGGGGGTTGGTTATAGGCGACGTTCTGCCAGGCAACGCTCACCCGGTATTGCGGATCGTGCATCAGCGTGCGCAGTCGGAGATCGGTCGGTGCGGTGGTTGTGTAAACGCGGAGCGCGGAATTGTCGGTGGTGCGGAAGATGACCTCCTCGCGCCAGTCACCGAGCAAGTCCGCGGTCAGGACCGGTCGGCCGCCGGCGCAATCCTCCGCCGTCAGCAGGTTCGTCATCGTGCCATTCGACCAGTCCCACTTGAGCACCCGGTTCCGGCTGAGCACCTCGCGCAGGGGATCCCCGTCCCACCAAAGCACGAAGGTCGAGTTGCCTCCGCCAACCGGGCCCCGGGCGGCGATCACCTCGCCCTGGCACGAGTGCAGGCCTCCGGGAATCCCCCACATCTCCTCGCCGGGAAAACGCGGGTCCACGTCGGCGCTGACTCCCCCGCCCACATCCTGGCCGTCCGGCGTGGCCCAAAGGATCCTGCCGGTCCGCGCGTCATACAGCGCGGCGCCCGGCGTCCATGGGTCATACTCGCCGCCTTCGTTCTCGTGAGGGCCAAAAACCTCAAGCCCCGGATGATTCGGATCGAGGTCGCCGACGTGCAACGAATCGCCGTGGCGCAAGCCGGTGGTGAACAGGCCGGTGCCGTCGTCGTCCACGACCATCGCGCCGTACACGATCTCGTCCCTCCCATCGCCGTCGACATCCGCGACGGCCAGGTTGTGGTTCCCCATCCCGGAATAGCCGTAGACATGTGCCGCCCGGTTGACTCCCGGAGTCACGTCTTCGTCGACGGTGAGCACGTTCCCTTCCACCGCAACCACCTGTCGGCGTTCCTTCACGCCGTAGCGATCCCACACCATCCATTCTCCGGGCGTCGCGCCCCGCCAGGCTCCGGCATTGTCCGTGATCCGGTTCAGTCCCGCCGCGGGGTCCACAGTCGCGCGGGTGGTGACGTAGGGCTGGCCGTGGTTGGGGTGGGTGGCCGAATCGAAGACCCAGCGGGACGTGAGCTTGCCGTCGCGCCAATCCCACGCGGCCAATACGGTGCGGCCGTAATACCCGCGACACATGATGACGCTCGGGCGCACGCCGTCGAGATAGGCCACGCAGGCCAGAAACCGGTTCAAGCGATTCCCGGTTGTGACCGTTTCCATCCCCCCGTTCCCGCCGATGCCACCCCATCCGCCCGTCGGTTCGCGACCCGGAACGTAGGGGACCGTGGCCAGTTCGGCACCCGTGCGGCCATCGAAGATCGAGAAGTACTCCGGGCCGGTCATGATTTTCCCGTAGGTGCGGGAGTTCCGGTCCCGATCCACCCAATCGGCGTCCCGGTCACCGATGACCTTGCCGGTGCCATCGACCGAACCGTCGGCGGTGCGGACCGCGATCTCGGCGCTCCCATCGCCGTCGAGGTCGTACACCATGAACTGGGTGTCGTGTTCGCCCTCACGAATGTTCTTCCCCATCTGGATCGTCCAGAAGAGCGTGCCGTCGAGCCGGTATCCCTGCAGGACCGTGTTGCCGGTCAGTCCGGTGGACGCCGTGTCGCGCGGGCGCTGGACCCCCTTGAGGACGATCTCGTAAGTGCCGTCGCCATCCAGGTCGCCGACCGATCCATCGCTGGCGGTGGTGGCCGGTGGGAGTTGCAGGGGGATTTCGAAGAACTGCCGGGGAGGCGAGTTGGCGGTGATCGTGCCGAGGCAGGGCTGACTGGCCGCATCCTCCCGGCCGTCGATGACCGGGCGGATGAAGTAGCGGTGGGCCTGCGTGGGATCCACGCCGAGGTCCCGGTAACAGGTCGTCTCCGCGATCGGTGCGGGGTTGAGCTTGATGGGTTCCGCCCCGCCCGTGGCACGGTAGACGTTGAACGCGACGTTGTCGGGATCGGTCCCGAGCATTCGCCAACCGACGAACACCCGGCCGTCTCCCTCGTTGACGGCGATCACCCCGCGGTTCAGGTGCTCCATTTGACGCGGGGCCGTGGCGGTGTGTCCGCAAGGTTCCCCGGCGAGCGTCATTGCTGCCAGGGTGAGGATCGTAGCGATACCGGTTCGGCGGCGGTTCATGCCGGGTCTTTAGAATGAACCCGGCTGCCGGTCCAGTTTGGAGAGCGAGGTTCCCGGGACTGCTTCCGAGTCCCGGGCGATGATCCGGAAGCCCACGTTGTAGACCCGTTGCCAGCGCGGATAGCCGAGCCGATAGCTCGAGGTGCAGCGTTTGGGACGGTCGTACCAGGAACCGCCCCGCACGACCCGGGGACCGGTCGCCTCGGGATCGTTGCGGCCATCGTCGCCGGCATAGGGGTAGGCGGCAAAGGTGGAACGGGTCCATTCCCAGACGTTGCCGTGCAGGTCGTGCAGGCCCCACGGATTCGGTTCGTAGCTTCCGGCGGCCACCGTCACGAAGCCGCCGTCGTCGAAGCGATCATCGCGCGGAATCCAGTCGTCGTAACGGTTCGGGTTCACCATCGGCCGCGCGGCGGTGTAGTTGTCGAGCGCGGTGTCGGCGGCGAATTCCGCGAGCCTTTGGTCGCCAAGATTGGCGGCGTGCGAATAGTCCGCGTCCAGTGCGCCGAACCAGAACGGTGTGTCCGTGCCGGCGCGACACGCCCATTCCCATTGGGCCTC
The DNA here is from genome assembly GCA_024233215.1 of Verrucomicrobiales bacterium. Taxonomy (GTDB): domain Bacteria; phylum Verrucomicrobiota; class Verrucomicrobiia; order Limisphaerales; family J093; genus J093. The sequence goes on from JACKPW010000002.1 coordinate 232,496, forward strand.
GGTCGGCAGGGCGACTTGGAGTCCGGTGCGGGAGGTGAGCCAGGCGCAGAAACCAACGGCCTGGTCCCATGAGACGCGGACCACGGGTTGCTCGGGCTGGTCAAGGTCATAGCCCAACCGGCCGAACTGGTAGCCGTGCCGGTCTTCGGTGCGGCTTTCGTGTTCGGGCAGGAATCGACGGAACTGGCGGTTGCTTGTCTCGAACCGCGCCATCCAGAACGGGGCCACCTCCACCCACGCCCGCGGTGCTTCATCGAGCGGGCCCTCGGTGGAACCCATCGCAAACGTGCCGCCGGGAATCCGCACCAAGTCCAATGTCACGCCTTCGCCGAGGTCGAGCGTCCGGGTGATCTGTCCCGCAACCGACGCCGCGTGTTGACGGGCAACGGCGGTCTTCGCGTCGAACGGCCAGTCGTTGGTTGAATGAGGATCCGCGGAGCCGATGAAATCCCTCGGCCGCACGGGCTCGACGGGGATTACCGGGGTGGTGTTATAGGCGGGCGTTTCCGGGATGGCGTCGTAGTCCGGATGCGGTCCCATCGGCACGTGTCTCCGGCGCAATGCCATGGCGCGGCTGTTGACCTCCGCCAGCTTGATGGCCCCGGCGGGGTCCTCACAGAATTGCGGGATCTCGCCCCAGGTGCCGTGGAAGGGGGCGTTCAGGTCCACCCAGGTGGCCAGGCGATCCCACGCTTCTGCGTCGAGCGTGACTCCGTGATGGCCCTTGGCGAGGAGCTGCCCGAGTTCGGTGGTGTTGAAGTGGTAATCGAGCGGCGTGAACATCCGGCGATCCCCCTCGATGCCGGGCCGGCGGACGTAACGCTGCAACTGGAAATACGACTCGGTGAACCTCCCCCCGCCGACCCAGCGTCCGGCCAGCTGACTGGACCAGTCGGTGAGCTGTTGATCCGCCTGCAAAGCGGGCGGGGAACTGGCGCCGTGTCGGCTGTCGTGGCAGGAGACGCAATAACGGTCGACAACCGGCTGAACTTCGCGCTCGTAAGCGAAGCCCCTGGCCGGGCCGTGCCAGGGCTCGATGCTGGAAGGCGGGCGCAATGCGGCGATGGCCGGGCGCGGAGCGGTGACTTCGTTCTGCGGCTCGTGACAGCCGGCGCAGGAAACGGCTTCACCGGGCATGCCCACCAGCCAGCTTCGCATCAGCTGAAGTGCCTGCCCGCTCTTGTCGATGGGTTGAATCGTAAGCGGGGAGTTCGCCGGGATCGTGAAGTAGGCGGAGCCGTCCGGCTCCACCGGCACCGTGCCGAGGATCCGTTTGACATCCCACGGCCCGTCGAGGCCCAGGGTGCCGTAGAGCCCGCCGAAACCGCGTCGTGAAAAGTAGTATTCGATGATGCGGAGCGCCTTCACCGTCCCGCGGGGCACCCCCTGCAATCCTGGACCGGAATGGACGTCCGCGATGAACACCGTGGCCTGATCGCTCGCGAGGTTCACCCGGTCGGGAACAATCGGAGGAGTCGGTGTGGCCTGCAGTGGGATGGGCCAGAGCAGTGCGGCTCCCTCGACTTCCGTGATCAGCGTGAGGTTGTCGAACACGTCGGCGAGATAGATGCCCCAGAGTGCGTCGGGCGCGAGCTTGGCGGCGACGATGTGATACTTCGCGCTGAGCGGCCACGGCATCAGGAACTGCGGCCAGACCCCGTCGATCAGCCGGTCGCGCACAATCGGCTCCACCGTCTTTCCGCGACCGGGGATTTCCTGGACGATGCCTTCCCCATCCCGGCGGCCGGCACTGGGATCGAGGATCAACAGGCGGCCCGAACGCGGGATGCCATGGTGGCCGGTCGCGATGCCAACGACCTGGTGCGGTTCCCCGGGAATCGGTTTGGCGTAGAAGAATGAGCCGGGGAACCAGGAGCCGCTGCCGCGGAACTCGCGCTGGTCCGTGCCGTCCGGGTTCATGTGAAAGAGGATGCGCGAGTTCGCGTGCGACTGGTCGGTGTACTCCCAGCGCAGGTAAAGCACACGGCCGTTCGGCAGCATCGTCGGACACCAGTCGCTGTCCTGCTCGAAGGTGAGTTGCCGAATGGCCTGCGTGGCCGGGTCCATCTGGTAAAGGCAGGTCATGGCTTGGGCGCCGAACTCGCAGGGCAAACCCTGGTAAACGGCGGTGGACGCGAAGACGATCCGGCCGTCCGGCAGGTAACACGGGTCGAAATGGCCGACATCCGCGCCTTCGTCCGGCGTGACCTGCCGCAGGCCGTGTCCGTCCACGCCGATTTCCCAAAGCCGCCAGTTCTTTTCCCGGGCACCGTTCATGGCGAACAGCAGGCGGTTGCCGTCGAAGTGGAGCACGGGATCGATGACGGTTTCCTGGGAATCAGGGGCGTGGACCTGCTGCCAGGAGGGTTGTCCGCGCAGGTTTGAGAGGATGCTCAACTCGTCATTCCAACGCCCCTGGCGCGGGGTGTCATCGCTGGTGTGGGCATTCAGGGAGCCGACACCCAAAGCCTGTCCCAAGGCACGGCGCGCCTCGGACGGTTTGGGGAAGCCTCGTTTCAGGACCAGCAGGCGATCGAAGTCGAGCAACGGGTTGGCGAGCAATGCTGCGCGTTGGAGGGCGGTCCAGTCGGACGGGTCGGATTTGTCAGGCCTGTCCGCGTGCTGCGGCAAGCCGGCTTCCAAGGCATCCAGTCGCGCGAGGAATTCCCTTCCCCGCGGGTAGCGCGACCCAAACGTTGCGATGAGATCTTCGATGGCCCGCCGAAGGGTCGCGGGGTTGGGGATGTTGTCGAACGCATTCCCGGCAACGAGTGCCGCGCGCTCGGGCAGCTTGTAGGTCCGGGGTCGCGTGGGCTGGAAGCCATCCGGAATCACTTCGGATTCGAGGCGCAACGCCACCAGGTGCGGGAAGGCACCTTCGCGTTCGAGACGGAGCGTGTGTTTGCCGGCAGTCAGCTCCAGTTCCAGTGAGTCTTCCCAAGCCGATCCGCTCGTCAGCCAGGAACCGGTGGCGGTACGGCAGACCTCCCCGCGCCTTCGGGCGTCGAGGGTCAGGGTGACGGGCCGGGCGTCGGCTGCGGCATATTGCACCTTCAGTTGGTAACCGCCATCCCGCGGCAGCTCGAAATCGTATTCGACGAGGATGGGGGAACGCCCGCCGTAAGCCACCATCGGTGCGGTGTCCGCCCACTGGTCGGTAAAGACGCGGACGTTGCCGCGATCGAAGGCCCAGGCGGGCAGGTCGAAGCTGCCGGCGTGCAGGGTCGATGTCAGACAGGCGAGAGCACCGAGGGGCCATGCGAAAAGCGTCTTCATGGTGCGGAGCGCGCTCAGGTTCTCCCACGCTGAGTCAGTCGGCGCTCTGAGGTGGTGTGGTGTCATGAACATGCCTCAACAGAAGCGCCAGGCCGTGGCGATAGACCCAGCGCGCTACATAAAAGGGGGCAATCAGAGCGACAAGGCCGTACGGCAGACCGAACGCAAGCCCCCATTCCGATTCAATAGTCCAACGACGGATGCGCTCACTCAGACCAAGGTCTTCCGGTATCGAGACGAGAACCAGAAGAACGACCAGTGCAGCCAGAGTCGCAGCCAGGATACAGAGGTTCTGATACTGCCGGCGAAGGAGGAAGTAGGCCGGGGTGATGAATATCCCGCTGAAGACCAACACGAACGGAACGGTGAGGGTCCAAAACTGAAACCATTCAACGTCTGGCCGGGCGAGGTCGAAAGCGAGTCCAGCAAACAGTGCGTACACCCCGTATCCCCCGAGACCGCCGATTGCAGCCCAACGCAGCAGCGCTTTGACTGGTTTCGATGGAGTCACGGGTCGTGGGCTCTTTCCCTGCCGCTACTCCGGTTGTCCCAACGCGACGACGTCCTCACGGATGCGGGCGAGGTCGTCGGGGTCGATGGTGAGATTCCCTGCCTGCGCGTTGTCCTTCACCTGCGCCTCCGTGCGGGCGCCGGCCAGGACGTGGGTGACACCCGGTTGGGCGGCGGTCCAGGCAATAACAAGTTGGGCCAGCGTGCAGTCATACTTGTCCGTCAGGTCGCGCCACCCGGCCAACAGGTCGAGCACGCGGCGTCGGTTGGCGGGGACGAACCAGGGGTTCCACGCCGCGTTCATGCGAAACTCGTCCGGTCGGAATTCACGGTCCATGCCGACTTTGCCGGTGAGCAATCCCTGCTCGAGCGACATATAGGTCAACGTCCCCACGCCTTTGGCGGCGCATTCGGGCAGGATGTCCTCCTCCGGTTGTCGAAGCAACATGGAGTAACGGAACTGGTCGCTGACAATCGGCCCGCAGGCGAGGTTCTCCCGCAGCTCTTCCCGCGAGACATTGCACACCCCAATATGGCGAATCTTGCCCTCGTCGCGGAGCTTCAGCAGGCAGGCCATCGTGTCCGCGATGGGGGTATGATCCGGCGGCATCGAGGGCCAGTGGGTCTGGTAAAGGTCGATGCAGTCGATGCCCAGATTCTTCAGGCTGCGCTCGGCCTCGATCCGGATCGTGTCCGGGCGAAGGCTCCGGAACATGCGGTGTCCGTCGAGTTCGGCGAAGAACGAACCGCGTTCGTCATCGGTCCAGAGACCGCATTTCGTGGCGACGATCACTTTGTCCCGGCGCCCCTTGATCGCCTCACCCACGATCCGTTCGCTCCGTCCCCAGCCATACGCCGGCGCGGTGTCGATCAGGTTGATTCCAAGGTCAATCGCTGCCTGGATGGTGCGAATCGATTCGCCGTCATCGGGGTCGGCGCCCCACGGTTGGCCGCCGCCAATGACCCAGGCGCCAAGCGCCACGACGGAGGCGTTGAGATCAGAATTACCCAGAGGTCGGTGGTTCATAGTGATGGTGGTGGTGTTCGGTTATCGTCTTCGTGGAATGACGTAAGCTCCCGGGATACCCTTGTCCAAGGTTGCCAACCGCATGGAGGCGTCCGCTGCCAGCGCAAGCAGGTGTCCGTCGGTAACCTGCTTGACTGCCGATACGTAAGAGGGCAGGCGGTCTGCTCCCAACGAGTCCGGAATCAAATCAAATGGAATGCGGCTGCTTTCCTTCAAACCGATCAAGGTGTCGACTGCTTCCGGAGCGTTGTTTTCAAAGCCGGCCTGGATACTGACCCGAACGAATCCGATTTCCGTGATCGAGCAGGTTCCCAGCCTGGCGTTGGAACCGATCAGCGACGCGAACCAGCGGATGACCCGCGAATGATCGGCATGCCCCTGATGGGCCAGCGCGATGAGTGCGTTCACATCAAGCAGCCAGTTCACGGATAGTCTTCCAGGAGTCGCTTCACCATCTCCGTGGTGACGGGTTCCGAACCCTCCGGGGCCTTGGTCACGCGCAGGCCGGTGGTTGGGTCGGTGACGTGTTCACGTGCGAGACGGCGAGGGTGAGCGGGAGTCAAGACCACGGAATCGCCTTGGATCATGCACACGAGCTTTGTACCCGGAGTCAGGTGCAGCTTGGTGCGAACCAGCCGAGGCAAGACCAGTTGTCCCTTGCTGGAAAGCGTCGTCGTCATGTGACGAAGCCTAGTCAACGACTCCCAGCCCGTCAAGTAAGGCGGTCTTACAACTCGGCTCCTTGCTCCAACTCAACCTCAGCCTACCGTCAGATTGCCTGCCGGCCCAACCTACAGCGTCCTCATCACCTTCGCCGCGGCGGCAACGGTCTTCTCGATGTCCGCCTCGCTGTGCGCGGTGGAAATGAAACCGGCTTCGAACTGCGACGGCGCGAGATAGATGCCCTCCGCCAGCATCCCGTGGAAGTACTTCGCGAAACGGTCGCGGTCGGCGGTCATGGCATCGGTCAGACTCCACACCGGTTGATCGGTGAAGAAGCCACAGAACATCGATCCCCGCCGGTTGAAGGTGACCGCCACGCCCGCGGATTTGGCGGCCTCCCGCAGACCGCTTTCGAGCGCGCTGCCGAGTTCTTCCAGTCGGGCGTACGCATTGCGCTCGCGCAGTTCGGTGAGCGCCGCGATTCCCGCCGCCATGGCCAGTGGGTTGCCACTCAACGTGCCCGCCTGATAGACCGGACCCAGCGGGGCCAAATGATCCATGATGTCCGCCCGTCCGCCAAAGGCGCCCACGGGCAGGCCGCCGCCGATGATCTTGCCGAGCGTGGTGAGGTCGGGGCGGATACCCGCCAGTTCCTGCACGCCGCCAAAGGCGAGCCGGAAACCGGTCATGACCTCGTCGAAGATCAGCAACGCGCCGGCTTCCTGGGTGAGTTGCCGGAGGGCCTCCAGGTAACCGGGTTTGGGAAGGATGACACCCGCGTTGCCGACGACCGGTTCCAGGATGATGGCGGCGATTTCACCCGGGTGCGCGGCAAAGGCGGCCTTCACGGCCTCGGCGTCGTTGTACGGCAGCACGAGAGTGTGCTTCGCGAAATCGGCGGGGACCCCGGCACTGTCGGGGTTGCCGAGGGTGAGGGCGCCGGAGCCGGCCTTGACCAGGAGGGAATCGCCGTGGCCGTGGTAGCAGCCCTCGAACTTGACCAGCTTGTCCCGCTTGGTGAAGCCGCGGGCCAGGCGGATCGCGCTCATGCAGGCCTCGGTGCCGGAGTTGCACATGCGGACCTTCTCGATGCTGGGGAAGGCTTCCTTCACCAGTTTGGCCATCGTGACTTCGAACGGGTTCGGCACGCCGAAGCTCGTGCCGCAATCGGCAGCGGCCTTCACGGCGGCAATCGTGGCCGGATGGCCGTGGCCCAGAATCGCGGGGCCCCAGGTGCCAACGTAATCCACCAGTTCCGCCCCATCGACGGTGAAGAGGTGGGCGCCCTGGGCGCGGTCGGCGAAGAACGGTTTGCCGCCCACCCCGCGGAAGGCGCGCACGGGCGAGTTCACGCCGCCGGGAATGTGGTTCAGGGCCTCGGCGAACAGGGCATCGGACTTCTCGCGTGTCAGCATCGCGCCAAGGTAGGGAGCGGGTCCCGGGCGGACGAGTGAATTGTTCGCCGGCCGGGGGAGTCTGAGGTGCGTGGGGTGGCGATTCGGATTGCCTCCCCGCGAAACCTGTTCTAAGACCTCTGACCATGCGAATCGCCCGAAGCATCCTGATGTTGGGTGCGGGACTTCTCCCCGCCCTTTCCCTCCACCTCTCCGCCGACGTCACACCTCCCGCCGGGTTCACGGCCCTGTTCAACGGGAAGGACCTGCAAGGCTGGTGGGGTGCCAGCACCGAAGACCCGCGCAAATGGATGGCGCTGTCGCCCGAGGATCTGGCCGCCAAGAAGAAGAGCAGCCTGGAGGACATCAACCAGCACTGGAGCGTGGAGAACGAGGAACTGGTGAACGACGGCAACGGGCTCTACCTCACCACGGAACAGAACTTCCGCGATTACGAGCTCGTGCTCGAATACAAGACCGTCGCGGGCGCTGACAGCGGCATTTACCTGAAGGGCTGTCCGCAGGTTCAAATCTGGGACACCACCGAGGCGGGCGGCAAATGGAACATCGGCGCCGACAAGGGATCCGGCGGCTTGTGGAACAACAGCGCCGGTGCGCCCGGCAAGGATCCGCTCGTGCTCGCGGACAAGCCGTTCGGCGAATGGAACAAGGTCCGGGTGATCCAGGTTGGCAGCCGCACGTGGGTCTGGTTGAACAACCAGCTCGTCGTCGACGGCGCCATCATGGAGAACTACTTCGACCGCAAGCTGCCCATCCCGCCCATCGGCCCGATCCAGCTCCAGACCCACGGTGGCGAAATCCGCTGGCGCAACGTCTTCCTGCGGGAGATCGCGACCGAGGAAGCCAACCGGCTGCTGCGCGGCCAGGATCCTGCCGGGTTTGAACTCGTGTTCAACGGCCGGAACCTCACCGGCTGGGAAGGGGCCGTGGACGGTTACACCGCCCAGAACGGCGTGCTCGCCTGCAAGGCGCATTCCGGGGGCACGCTTTACACGAAGGCCGAGTACGGGGACTTCGTGGCGCGGCTTGAATTCAAACTGCCGCCCTACGGCAACAACGGCCTGGCCATCCGCTATCCCGGCAGCGGGGATTCCGCCTACGCCGGCATGACCGAACTCCAGGTGCTTGACAACTCCCATCCCGAATACGCCCACCTCGATCCGCGGCAGTATCACGGGTCCGCCTACGGCATGGTCGCGGCGCATCGCGGATTCCTGCGTCCGGTGGGCGAGTGGAACTACCAGGAGGTCACGGTCAAGGGGCACACGCTCAAAGTGGAGCTGAACGGCACGGTGATCCTCGACTGCGACCTGAGCAAGGTGACCGAGTTCAAGGGGAACGACGCCCACCCCGGCAAGGACCTCCTCCAGGGTCACTTCGGCTTTGCCGGCCACAGCAGCCCGGTCGAGTTCCGCAACATCGCCATCCGCAAGCTCGATTGAGGAAGGCGGGGCGCGTGACGCGGTCGTAGCCGCCGACGTCAGTCGGCGCAAATTAGCTCATGCAGAGGGATATTTGCGCGGACTGACGTCCTCGGCTACGGCATCCGATGGATGATGAACGGATTCCCGATCCCCCGCCATGCCGATCCCAACCGCCAATAAGCCCGCGGAGCCTGAACGCACTTTTCCGACACGGGCGGCGTGGCGCGCCTGGCTCCAGCGCAACCATGCCAAGGTGTCTGCCCTTTGGCTGGTGTTCCTCAAGAAGCACACCGGAAAGCCGTCGGTTCGCTACGAGGAGGCCGTGCAGGAGGCGGTTTGCTTCGGCTGGATCGACGGCAAGATCCGGCGGATTGATGACGAACGTTACGCGCAACGCTTTACGCCTCGGCGCAAGGGAAGTCTCTGGTCCGCCCTCAACCGGCGCCGGGCGGAGCGGCTCATGATGAAGGGCCTCATGATGCCGGCCGGCCTGGCGGAAGTGGAGTTGGCGAAGGCGAACGGTCGTTGGAAGGATGCCGCTGAAGGCAGGCCCAGGGTCGTGGAGATGCCGGGCGAGTTGGCCCAAGCGCTGGACCGCCGTCCGGAATTGCGTACCGCCTTCGACCGGCTATCGCCGCGTTGCCGGGCGGAATATGCCATGTGGATTGGCAGCGCCAAGAAGCCCGAGACGCGGGAACGCCGTGTCGCGCAGGCGTTGGAGAGGATTTGTCGCGGCAGGCGGTTGGGAATGGTGTGAGCCCAAGCCGGCGGGCTTCCGCATCGCGAGGCGATGCCAGAGATTAGCCGGGGGTAAGCCGCCGACATGGGTGTCGGGGCGCACCCCCGGTCAGGACGTTTATGAGGTTCGCACCCTGGAGGGGTGCCATCGCCCATCGCCCGCGCTTCACGCCTCCGCGACCCCTCCGGGGTCGGGTGGTATTGCTCTCACTACCGGGGGTCGCCACGAACGGATCGTGACGACCCCCGGCTAATCTCTGGCAGCCCTTCAGGCTGCGGATTCCATCCCTCCGTGGAGCGCCTTGGCAATGCTCACCGATGGGCCTGCCACCTTCCAATCTCCAGCAAGGTCACTCCTTGGCGCGGCAGCGTCATCTCGATTGACCACCTACCTCCTCCCAACTCGGACATCTCCGGCGCGGGGATTTCCGCCAGCAGCGCGGCCTGCTCCAGTTCGGCATACTGCTCCAGACTGGGAACCGCCGGCGATCCCATCTGCTTCCAGACCTCGTAGGCGTTGCCGTGTTCTCCGTCCACCCGGAACTGGCGGACCATGGGTCCCTCCAACGCGTTGCTCATGCCTGAGATCTCCAGTGTGATGTCCGCCGCTGGCCCGGGCAGATCGTCGTCGTGATAATGCCAGAGCAGCACCCACAAACGGTTGCCGTCGCGACTGGCGAGCGCGGAGACGTCGGGTCGCCCACGCACCCCGTTGCGGAGGATTTCATCCAGCGGAACTTCGCCATCGCTGTCGACCGCCAGTTGCTCTCCCTTCATCCGGCTCATCATGCGGAACACGTTCAGCACCGGCTTGCCGATGCCGTTGCTGGCCAGCGCCCGAAAGCCGGCGAAGAACGGTTGGTCGTCGAAGGTAAACGCCCAGGTCAATGCCCCGATCAGGTTTACCCCATGCCGGCGGGTGAGGGCATGCTTGCGGGCAAAGCTGGCCGCTGTGTAACTGGAGTACATCGTGCCGTTGCGATAGGCGAGCTGCGGTCCCTGGCAGGCGGCGCAGCCTTCGGGATCGGATTCCCCGATGACAATCGGCGTCTTCTTGAACTCGGGAAACCGTGCGATGACGGCGAAGGCGTCGTTGATGTTGCGAAGCTGGTTGGCAATCCCCATTCGCACGTGACCGCCTTCCATACGCGGACTGCCCTTGGCGTGAAACGCGATGAAATCGACCGGCGTGCCAATCGTGCCCGTGGCGTAGTTCGTGCCGTGCAGGCAATGGTTCAGGAATTCCTCGAGGAACCGCCCACCCGGGCCCCCGGCAACGTCCGGTCCGCCCACCTGCGCCGTCGGCAGCACGCGGCGCACGGCGCGAATGGCGTGGTCGTGCAGACGGAAGAACTCCTCCTGTGTGCCCTGCCAATAGGGGATGTTCGGCTCGTTCCAGACCTCCCAGAACCAGCGGTTGACCTCGTCCTCACCGTAGCGTGTCACCGCGTGTTCCGCCCATTGCCGGACCAGTTCCTCCCACTTCCGGTAGTCGGTCGGTGGATAGGCCCAGCCAGTGTATATCTCGTCGTACCGGGCGCCGGGACGCCAGGAGTGTTGGTATGGCTCCGGATGGGTGGAGAGCGCTTCCGGCATGAAACCGATCTCGACGTACGGCCGGACGCCGCGTTGCAGGCAGGTGTCAAAGATCCGGTCCAGGATCGTCCAGTCGTAAACCGGCCGACCCTCATCGTCCTCCCGGTAAACACCGGTGGAACCCCATTTCAACGCGGGGGTACCGTCGCCGGTGTTGAGCAGATTGTGGGTCCGGAAGAACACGTTGCCGCGATCGAGCGCGCCCAACTCACCGAGCAACCGGCTGCCGTCGCGCATGGTGGTGTAATTGGGTTCATCCGCCCCGAAGAACCGCCAGATGGGTTCGAGTGGACCGGAACCCTGATCGGCCTTCACGGAGATATGCACGGGAAAGGCTGGCTCCGTGGCGCGTGGCTGAACGGCGGCACCGGAGATCAGGCCGGCCATCAGCACGACCACCGGCAGGCGAATGGCTGGAGAACTGCGCATGGCGAAAGGGTGCACCGGCGGACCCGACTTGCCCAGCACGATGGGCTTGGGGGCAAGGCCCCTGAGCAAGGTCCGGTAGCCGGAGCGGGGACGGCCCGTCCCCGAATTGTGGCACGAACCCACTCCCATCATGGCGACGGGCCGTCGCCCCTCCGTCCGGAATCACTGTGGTAATGCCTGTGGGCAAAGCTCCACCCCGACTTTTCCGCACACCGGCGCTTGGCGTTCGGCCCCGTTCCGCGCTAACAGAAGGGGCATGCGAATCGTGGTCGCCATCACCGGAGCCACCGGGATCATCTACGCCCAGCGGTTGCTGGACCAACTCAGCCCTAAGGCGCATGAGATTCACCTGGTGCTCAGCCGGTACGCCCACCAGGTGATTGCGGAGGAACTGCCCGGCGGACTGCGGGTCGATCCCGACGTCGTCACGCACAACCTGAAGAGCATGAACGCGCCCTTTGCCAGCGGCTCGAACGCCTTCGATGCCATGGTGGTCATCCCCTGCACGATGGGGACCCTGGGTCGGATTGCGCACGGATTGAGCGACGATCTCCTGCTGCGTGCCGCCGACGTGATGTTGAAGGAGCGCCGCAAGTTGATCCTCGTGCCGCGGGAGACCCCGCTGAACCTGGTTCATATCAAGAACCTGGAACTGCTCGCGCTGGCGGGCGCCATTTTGCTGCCGGCGAACCCGTCGTTTTACAGTCTCCCCAAGACCATTGAGGAAGTTGCCGATACCGTGGTTGCGCGCGTGCTCGATCACCTGGGTCTGCCGCAACAACTCATGCCTCGTTGGCAGGAGGAACCGGAGTGAACCGCCAACAGCCTCAACTACCATGACAACACAGCACACAGTCCGCGGGCTCTCCATCATCGGCCTGATCGGGAGCCTCCTTTGCGGCACCCTCGCCCTCGCGGCGGAGCAACCCGGTTCGAGCTTCGAGGGCCGGCATTACCGGGGGCGGGGCGACGTCGAATACCTGCGCCTGCTGGAGACCGCCCGGCGCATGTTCGAGCCGGACCCGGAGTTCGAGAACCTGTCGATGCTCTATTACCCGGCCTGGAACGGCCTGGTGGAGGGACCGACCTGGGACGCGTGGTGGATCCAAAACAGCTACGGCACCACCTATTCGATTCTTCCCTTGCTGCAGGAGCCGTTTGTGAGCTTCCTGCAGAATTCGCAGGATCTCTGGTTCGACCAGATGGGCGACGGCAAACGCGTTGGTGCGAAACCCCCGTTTGACTGGGTGGCACCGGATGGCGCCCTGTGCGATGCGGCGCGGCCCGGTTGGATCGTCTACAAGCAGGGCGACGGACGGACCGCGCTCCACGACTGGGGGATGGAATTCACGGCGGCGGGCATGGTGATGCAGGGGGAACTGCTGTTGATCAGCCGCGATCCGGGAGCCATGGCGCACTACCTGCCGAAGCTGGAACGCTGTGCCGCCTTCATCGAAACACGGCGCGATCCGGCCAACGACCTCTTCCTCGCGGGGGCCGCGGGCAATCTGCTGGCCCCCAGCTACGCCGGTTGGCATCGGCCCGACGGAACCTATGGTCGCGCCTATCTCACGGGACTCTCCGTCACCTACATTGCGGCGCTCGATCGCTTGATTGAACTCGAGAAGCTGGCGGGTCGGACTTCGGAGGCAGACCGTTTCACCGGGTTGCGTGAATCCGCCCGGAAGGGGCTGGGACCGTTGACCACTGACGAGGGTTACCTGATTCGATCCCTCGACCCGGACGGCACGCGGCACGGGGTTTACGGCGCACCGCAATACGGCTATTTCGAAGCGTCGCCAAATCACGATGCCGTGGCCCTGCGCGTGGTGGACGATGCCACCTCCGAGGCCATTCTGCGGAAGATCGATTCATTGCCCGGGCTGCGACCGCATGACTTCATCCTGCCCAATTACCCGGGCTACGATGACATGTACGAAAAGCCCGGGGGCCTTTGGGCCTACGGCACCTGGGTGAACGGCGGTCATTGGTCCACCTGCGAGGCGCGCATGATCCTCGCCTACTACCGCACCGGTCGCTTCGAGGCGGCGCGACGGTCCATGCGTTACCTGCTCACCTTCGCCGAACGCTTTCGCATGGACAATCCGCTCACCCAATGTGGCGGCGATGTCTATCAGCCGAACCAACCCGTGAACCTGACCTACGACGCGTTCGGTCCGCCGGCCGCCTTCATGCGGGGGCTCTTCGAGTACCTCTACCGGGCGGACGGCCTCACGTTGGTGCCGCATATTCCGCCGTCCATCGAGGTCCTTGAGCAGCTTGATCCCGTGCGTTTTGGTGGGAAGCAACTGTTCCTCTCCATCGCCGGGCACGGCCCCATCACCTCCGTGCGCGTGAACGGGCGGGAGTGGCGGTCGCACGATGCGCGTTCGGTGTTTCTGTCCCATGCGGATACGCCGCCATCCGCCCGGTTGGAGATCGTTCTGGGAAGCGGCGAATCCGCGACGCCCGGGTTGGGGAGGGAGCCGGTCGGGAGTGCCGTGCCGCCGTTGGAGGCAGGGCGGGTTGATGGTTCAGGTACGTTGGAGAAACCCGTGGCACGGGTGCGGGAATTCAGCCGTCGAATGGTTGCGGCGGGTTTGGGGGATACGTATGAAGCGGCCCATGCCCGGCTCATCCTGGATTGCGCGAGGGCCTGGGACCAACGTCAAGCGATGCAGCAAGACGGGCAACTCAAGCCCCTGCCGGAGACGTCACAGGCGGCCGCCGATCAACTCTACACGCAAACCCTCACGCGCTTGTCGGAGGGGCTGGAGGCGTGGATGACGTCGCATGGAGACTCCGCCGATCCCAAACGTCGCCGGATCGCCGAGTTCTGGCGGGCCAGCGCTGACTGAAAGGAAACCACCGCTTGGTGCCCCTGTCGTCAACGTCACCTCATCGTGACATCGGCTCATCGTACAGGCGCAAGGGTCTCGACCAACCCGTTCCTCACTCCTTCTTTCGCGTATTTCGTGCGTTTCGTGGTTGGACAGAATTGTCACGGCCAAGTACCGCCCCTATCCGGTCTCAAGCCGGCTTTGCATCTCCTTGAGGTCGCGTTCGCACAGCCGCAGGCTGGCGAACGTGGCCAACTCACGCGCGTGCGGTCGGTCATTCCGGGAGACCTTCAGGTGGAGCCGGGCGTTCTGCACCCCGGGAACGCCCTCCAGTGACTTCAGGCTGGCGGTCGAGATGACGAGCCAGGTGCGGAACCAGCCCGCGCGGTAATCCAGCGCCTGCAGTTCCTCCCAGAAGAGGACCTTGTTCCGGACGCCGCTGCGGAAGATGCCCACCAGCCCATCCTGGCTTTGGAACTCCAGCGCGAGCCCTTCCTGGGATCCCTTCAGGATGCCCGAACAATCGGCGAAACCACCGTAGGCCTTGGGGATCGAGAAGGGGACGTGGAAGTTGGGCGCGGGCATAGCGTTTCCTCACATCTGCAGGCCCTTGGGCTGGCCCAGGATCTCCGCGGCAATGATCGCTTCGCTGGCGGAGGACGGCCGGCGCAGGGACGCGAGGACATTCCGCACGGCAGGTGAGGCCTGGCGCCGACCGCCGGAGACGGTCCGTGAGGTCATCGCGGTGGCCGGAGTGGCAGCCGCCTGCTTCAGGCCCGCAGTCCGTTCCGCCACCGCAGCGTCCATCTCCGCGGCACGCTTCTTCCAGGAGACCTGCAGCTTTCCGAGCCGATGGTGCATCGCTGCCCGGCGTCCCGCCAGCTCCTCGCGGAAGGACTCCGCCACCCCTCTGCCTGGTTGCCTGGTCGTGGCGGCGGGCACGGGCACGGGCGCCTGACGGAGCGGCGTGGGACGACGCGGCACCGGGGTTCGCTCCACGACCGGCGGGTGCCGGGTCGGGTCCGGTTCCTCCAGGACCGGTCGGATGACCGGTGGGGCCGGGGGTGGCTTCGGTGTTTCCGGCCCCGGCCGGCTGCCTTCGATCAAGCGGCGCAATTCCTCCTCCCAATCGAAGCTCTTCCGGGAAGGGGCACCTTCACCACCGGCCTCCGGACTTGGCGCCCCGTCCTCGTTCTGCTGCTGTTTCTTCTTGAGCCAGTTCGACAGCGCCGAGACGCCGATGATGACGAGGAAGAACAGGAAGCCTTCGATCGAGGCCAGCATCAACGGGGCTGAGGCGGTCAGGAACATGGCGCAAGAGGTGGCGGTGGAATCACCGGGGAAGCCGCCGACCCCCGGGTGGCGGCTCCCCGGAACCGGCGATTACTTCTGCTGTTTGCCGCCCTCGGGATCGTTGCCACCGCGGGCGATGCTGTCGCGCATGGTGGTGTCGGCAGCGATGTTCTTGAACCGATAGAAATCCATGACGCCAAGGTTCCCGGCCCGGAATGCCTCGGCCATGGCGAGCGGCACCTGGGCCTCAGCTTCCACGACGCGGGCACGCATTTCCTGGGTGCGGGCCACCATTTCCTGTTCGAGCGCAACGGCGGTGGCGCGGCGCACCTCCGCCTGGGCCTGGGCGATCAGCTTGTTCGCCTCGGCCTGCTCGGCCTGCAGTTTCGCCCCGACGTTCTCACCGACGTCCACGTCGGCGATGTCGATCGAGAGGATTTCGAAAGCGGTGTTCGCATCGAGCGCCTTGTTCAAGACGGTCTTCGAGATGCGGTCGGGATTCTCCAACACCTCCTTGTAACTGACCGAGGAACCGATGGTGGAGACGATGCCCTCGCCGACACGGGCCACGATGGTCTCCTCGGTGGCGCCGCCGACGAACCGGTCCAGGTTGGTGCGGACGGTGACGCGGGCACGGGCCTTGATCACGATGCCGTCCTTGGCCACACCATCGATGGTGCTCTTGCCACTCGAGGGGTTGGGGCAGTCGATCACGCGCGGGTTGACGGAGGTCTTCACCGCGTCCAGCACGGTTTTGCCCGTGCCCTTGGTTGCCAGGTCGATGGCGCAGGCGCGGTCGAAGTTCAGCCGGATGCTGGCCTTTTGCGCGGCAATCAGCGCGCGCACGACCATGGTGACATCGCCGCCCGCGAGGAAGTGCACGTTCAATTGTTCGATGGTCAGGTCGAGGCCGGACTTCCGGGCGTTGATGTAGTTGTCCACCAGGAGACCGACCGGCACCTTGCGGAGGCCCATGGCGACCATGGTCAGCAGGCTGACGAAGGCGCCGGAGGCCCAGGCTCGAATGAAGATGAAGAAATAGTTCGCGAAGAGAATCGCGAAGACCAGCACCGGGATGCCGAAGACGGCCAGCAGGATCCATTCCCACGGCAGGGCGGCGAGGTTCAACAAGTTTGCGTTCATGGTTGAAGACTCCGTTTTGCTTGTTGCGTTTACTGACTCAATGAATGAAAGAGCCGAACTGGTCTAGGTCGCCCGGACCACCACGCGGGCCCCCTCCACCGCCACGATTCGAATCTCCGTGCCGGCCTCGATCATCGCCCCCTCCGTCACCACATCGAGCCGTCGGCCTTCCACTTCGGCGCTGCCGGATGGCCGGAGTGTGGTCAACGCGGTGCCCTGCCGGCCCACGAGATCCGGTTGCTCCACGCCAAGGGTCCCGATGGCTTCCTTGGCCACAAAGATCCGACCCAACCGGCTGTGGGGAAAGAAGCGCAGCCACAGAATCGCGGCGGTGATCATCAATCCCAGGGCGATGAACAGCGTCACCGTGCCGCCGGTGTTGCCGAATTCCTGATAGGCCACCACCACGGCGGCCACCATGCAACCGAAGCCCACCAAACCGGCCACCATGCCGGGGAGCACGGTTTCCAGCAGCATCAGCAGGATGCCCACCACCAGCAGTGTCGTCACGGCGGTCACGATGATCCAGAGTAGTGCGCCATCGCCTCATCGCAAGCCCATTCGGCCGGGACGCCGAAGCGGCGGGAGCGCGGACAGCCTTGCCCGCGGGTGGACCGTCAGTCTGCCACTCCCCTGTCTCCTCACTCGTGGACCCGGCGGTCCGCGCTCCCGTTTGGGGCCCTACGGCCGGGCTGAAATCTCCAGCATTCGCTCGATGGGGGCCCGGGCCCGGTTGATCAGGTCGTCCGGCATCTCCACCCGCGGTTGCAGGTCCTCCATGCAGTCGTACAGCTTCTCGAGCGTGTTCAGCTTCATGAAGCGGCATTCGTTGCACTTGCAGTGCTCGGTGGGAGCCGCGATGAAATCCTTGTCGGGACACTCCTTCTTGAGCCGGTGCAACATGCCGATCTCAGTGGCGATGATGATCGCCTGCGCCGGCGAGGCTTTGCAGTAGCCGATCATCTTCTCCGTCGAACACACCTCGTCCGCCAGCATCCGGACGGCCTGGGTGCATTCCGGGTGGGCCACCAACGGCGCGCCGGGGTGTTCCTCGCGAATCCGGGTGATGACGCCGTGGGTCCACTCGACGTGGACGTAGCAATTGCCCTGCCAAAGCGTCATCGGCCGGCCGGTCTGCTCCATGACCCAGGCGCCCAGGTTCTCGTCGGGAACGAACAACAACTCACGGTCCTTCGGGGCCGCCTCGACGATCTTGACGGCGTTGCCGCTGGTGCAGATGACGTCGCTGAGCGCCTTCACCGCGGCGCTGCAGTTGATGTAGGCGATGGTGTAGAGGTTCGGGTTGGCGGCCTGCCTTGCGGCCAGTTGATCCGCGGGGCAACTCTCCTCAAGCGAACACCCGGCGTCCCGGTCCGGCAGGATCACCACCTTGCCCGGGTTGAGGATCTTGGCGGTCTCCGCCATGAAATGGACGCCGCAGAAGACGATGACGTCCGCGGAGGTGCGCACCGCCTGTTGTGCCAGGCCGAGGGAGTCACCGACGTAATCGGCCACGTCCTGGATCTCCGGCACCTGGTAGTTGTGGGCCAGGATGACGGCGTTGAGTTTCCGCTTGAGCACGAGGATCTCCCGCGACAGGGCGTCCAGGTTTCCCTTGGGCGACTGTTCCCGGGTTGGAAACCGGTCCACACCGGCCGGCAGACTGACGGTGGCGTTTGCCATGACCGGAGCATAGCCTCGAAGGAGTTCCGTGAGAAGGCCCGGTCTTCAACGGCTGAGCTACCTCAGTCGCCAGGTGATCCTCGCCTTGTTGAGGTCGTAGGGGGACATCTGCATCTTCACGCGATCGCCCACCGCCAGGCGGATCCATCGCCGACGGCGCATTTTGCCACAAATGGTGGCCAGGACCTCGTGCTTGTTGCTCAGTTCCACCCGGAACATGGTACCCGGGAGCACGGTCGTGACGCGCCCTTCCACTTCGATGTGTGATTCTTTCATAGCGTGGTTGTCCAGGAGTCCGCCCTGACGGGATCCGGTCTCATGTGACGTCTCGCTGCCCGACGACCTGGCACCTCCCACGGACTGTTCCCGAACGTCGGGTCTCGAATCACCACTGAACCAGGTTCACCTGAAGATTCTCCATGCCTTGAAAGAAACTAGCCATCCAACAGGAGCCCCCACCGTGCCTGATCTCGCCCTGATGGCAACAACTATCGGCGACTGTCTTCCGGACCGGGACCGGCTGAGACCCGGCTAAGAGAGCTACAGCGTTTCGGCCGGCGATTCCGGGCCGGCTCCGTGGGGACTGGCTTCCGGCGGTGTTCCCGGTGCGGAAAAGAACCATCGCACGAGCCGCTTGCTAATCATGTCGTACACGACGAAGGCAAGCACGACGGTGCCCAACCCCGCCAGCGGAGCCCATGGCGGTCCGTCGGGTCCCAAATGGTCATGGAGGGTGTCCGCGAGGGAGCCACAGAGGACCAATACCGCCAAGCCGCCGAAGCGTCGCACCGCTCGTGGGGAGAAGCGGAACCATAGCAGCCCGGCGTTGTGAATCAGGAACACGCCAATCCCGACCATCAAGACATCGACCAGGAGGAAGAGGGCAACGAGGAAGCTCTGCATTTCGGAATCCCCGTCGGTCGGGCTCCCGGATTCCCCGAAGAGGCTCCACCCCAGCACGAGGAGCATCAGACCGAGCAGTCCTCCCAGGGTGCCCAGCACCTGGATCAGAAGTCTGCCGATTGTCCGGCTCATGGTGATTGATGTGCGGGAAACGCCGTCCTGGTGAAAAGGCCCGGCCTTCAGCTCCCCGCTGCTTCGGCGCGTTTCGCGTAGATCGCCTCGGTGATCTGCCGGATCAACTCCGGTTTTTCCTGCAGCGCCTTTTGGGCGGCGTCGCGGCCCTGCCCGATGAGTTCCCCGTTGAACTGGAACCACGCGCCCTTCTTGTCCACCACGCCGTGGGTGACCCCGGCTTCCAGCACGCTGCCGGGTGCGTTGATGCCCTGGTTGAACAGGATGTCGAACTCCGCCTCGGCAAATGGCGGGGCCACCTTGTTCTTGACCACCTTGGTCCGGACATGGCTGCCAACCGTGTTGCCCGCGCTGTCCTTGAGCACCTCACGTCGCCGGATGTCGATGCGCACGCTGGCGTAGAACTTGAGGGCCTTGCCGCCGGGGGTGGTTTCGGGATTGCCGAACATGACGCCGACCTTCTCCCGGATCTGGTTGGTGAAGAGGCAGGTGGTCCGGGCCTTGGCGAGGACGGAGGTGAGCTTGCGCAGGGCCTGGCTCATGAGCCGGGCCTGCATGCCCATCGTGGCCATGCCCATCTCGCCCTCCAGTTCGGCCTTGGGCACGAGCGCGGCGACAGAGTCGATCACGATCACGTCGAGGGCGTTGCTGCGGGCGAGGGTTTCGCAAATGGTCAGGGCCTCCTCGCCGCTGTCCGGTTGCGACACGAGCAGGTCGTCCAGATTCACGCCCAGGCGCTTGGCATACGCGGGATCGAGGGCGTGCTCCGCGTCGATGAACGCTGCCAGCCCGCCCTGCTTCTGGGCGTTGGCGATGACGTGGAGCATGAGCGTGGTTTTGCCGGAGGACTCCGGGCCGTAGATTTCGACCACCCGCCCGCGTGGGATGCCGCCAACGCCGAGGGCGAGGTCGAGCGACAGGGCGCCGGTGGGGATGACCTCGATCTTCACCTGGGCCCGGGCGTCGCCGAGCCGCATGATGCTGCCTTCCCCGTAGGCTTTGGTGATGGAGGAGATGGCGTTGTCGAGATCGCGCTGGCGGGCGGCGGCGACCTTGGCGGTGTCGGTGTCCGGCGTCTTCTCGGTGGCAGCGGTCTTGGGGGAGTTGCGGGGCGGCATGGCGTGCGATTCGTAATTATAGTTGTTTGTCTGGTCTTGGAATAGCGGCGACCGCCTGCCAAGTCAATAGCTCCGCTGGGGAGTGCTTGCGGTACGGGGGATTTTCGCTATGTTGCGCGGGCTGGCGGGAAGCCGGCCTGTTCTATGTTTGCCATGAAGAAGTTCTTGTTGCGGCGCGCCCTGCCCCTGGCATGGCTCCTGGGGGCGGGTTTGGCCCTGGCGGAGGTGCCGGCGTTCGAAACCCCTTCCAGCGACGCGGCTTCAGCCGCCGAAGCCCCGGCCCCCAGCGAGGCTGGAAAACCCACCGCCCTGGAGGACTTGATCGAGTACACCGACAAGGTGCACGTCGGCCTGCCGATGCTGCCGGGTCCTTACTATGACGTCATTGTGCGGTTGACGGTCAATGTGCTCGAAAACGCCCATTACTCGCGCCAGCCGTTCAAGGACGAGATGCCCGGTCGGTTTCTGAAGCTGTACTTCGACCTGCTGGATCCCCTGCATTTCCATTTCACGGCGGAGGATCACAGGGATTTCGAGATGTATCGCGCGCAACTGGCGAACCTGACCCGCAAGGAGGGCAGCACCTCGCCGGCGTTCGAGATTTACGCCCGGTTTCTCACGCGGGTCGATCAACGGGTCAAGCAGGCCGCGGCGGATCTCGCCCGGGGCGACTTCAACTTCGATGGCGATGACCGTTACGGCACTTCCCGGAAGGACGCCCCCCCGCCGGAAAACCTGGAGGCCGCCCGGGCGCTCTGGCGCGAACATCTCCGCTACGAGTACCTCACCGAGAAACTCAACGGCAGCTCGCCCGAGGAAATTGTCGAGACCCTCGCCAAGCGTTACAAGCGCACCCTGCGCCTGCTGGCGGAGTTTGATGCGGACGACGTCCTGCAGCTCTACCTGAGCGCGTTGACCAACGCCTACGATCCCCACACCGACTACATGGGCAAGGCCCAGTTGGAGAACTTCGCCATCGGGATGAAGCTTTCGCTGTTCGGCATCGGGGCCCTGCTCAGCTACCAGGACGGCTACTGCACGATTGATAGCCTGGTGGCCGAGGGGCCGGCCGAACGTTCCGGCAAACTCAAGCCCAAGGACCGCATTGTGGAGGTGCAGCAGGGCGACGAGGAGGCGGTGGACGTGGTCGACATGAAACTCCAGAAGGTCGTCGAACTGATCCGCGGGCCCAAGGATTCGCCGGTCACGCTCACCATCATCCCGGCCGATTCCCGCGACTCCTCGGTGCGCCGCAAGGTGACCCTGATTCGCGATGAGATCAAACTGCGCGACCAGCAGGCGAAGGCGGAGATCATCGACCTGCCTGACGCGGACGGGGTGACCAATCGCATTGGGATCATCGACCTGCCCTCCTTCTACGCCACCATTGATCTGGGGGAGGAAAAGGACGGCGAATCCGAGCCGCGCAGCACGACCGACGACGTGCAGGCCCTGGTCAGGAAACTGGAGGCCGAGGGCGTGACCGGCATCGTGCTCGACCTGCGGCGCAACGGCGGCGGTTCGCTCGAGGAGGCCATCCGGCTCACCGGCTTGTTCATCGACCAGGGTCCGGTGGTCCAGGTGCGTGACACCACTGGCGACATCAGCATTGAGTCCGACCCGTCGCCGGGCGTGCTCTACGACGGGCCGCTGGTGGTGCTCACCAGTCGTTTCAGCGCGTCCGCTTCCGAGATTCTTGCCGCCGCCCTGCAGGACTATGGGCGGGCATTGATCGTCGGCGACTGCCGCACCCACGGCAAGGGCACCGTGCAGACCATCTTCGAGCTGGCGCGGTCAGGCCGGTTTCCGCCCTCGGTCAATCCCGGGGCGGTCAAGATCACCATCCGCAAGTACTACCGGGCCAACGGGGAATCCACCCAGTTGCGGGGCGTGGTGCCGGACCTGGTGCTGCCGTCGGTGAACAACCTGCTGGAAGTCGGCGAGGCCTCGCTGGATTACCCCCTGCCCTGGGATCACATTCCCACTGCGGAATTCCAGCCGCTCAACCGCATCCGTCCCCATCTGGACGAACTGGTGCGACGCAGCGAGACCCGCCAGGCCGCCGATCCCGACTTCGCCTATGTGCGCGAGGACATGGCGGAGTACGAGCGCCATCAGGCCGACAAGAGCGTCTCCCTGAACGAGGCGGAACGGCGCCAGGACAAGGAGGAGGCGGAAGCCCGCAAGGAAGTCCGCAAGAAGGAGCGCGAGGCCCGCGAACCCGTCGGCGAAACCCGCTACGAGATCACCCTGGCCCTGGCCTCCGAGCCCGGTCTTCCCGCGCCCGTGGGACAGGAACCCGACGCCTCCAAGGACAAGGATCAGGCGGTCGCCGGGGCCCCGGGTCCTCTGGACCCTTCGACTCCGCCGGTGGCCGCCCACCCGGCCGCGGATGGCAGCAAGGCCGATGAGGATGAGGCCGACGACGACACGCCCGTGGTGGACGTGGGCCTGAAGGAGGCGAAACGGATCCTGCTGGACCTGGTTCACCTGCTCGGCTCCCCCGGAACCGGGCACCGCAGCACGCCGCCGGTGGCCGTGACCGTCAAGTAGCCCGCGGGGCCAACCCATGTCCGTTGCCCCATGGCCCACGATTCGGTCCGAGGATCTCGGAGGATTTCGCATCTTCCATCTGCGGCGCGATTTCAAGCGATCGCCCCGGACCGGTCAGGAGCATGATTTCTTCGTGCTCGAATGTCCCGGCTGGGTGAACGTCATTGCGCTGACTCCGGACCGGCGGATCATTCTGGTCGAGCAACGCCGCCACGGCACGGAGTCCCTGGAGCTTGAGATTCCCGGCGGCGTCATGGACCCGCGGGATGAAGGCCCCATTGCCACCGCCGTCCGTGAACTGCGGGAGGAGACGGGCTACGAGGGCCGCAACGCGCGCCTGCTCAACAGCATGGCGGCCAACCCCGCCATCCAGAATAATCTTTGCCATGCCATCCTGATCGAGGATTGCGAACTTCGGCACCCCACGGATCTGGATTCGGGCGAGGATCTGGTGACTCAGGTCAGGTCGCTCGACGAGATTCCTTCCCTGGTGCACGAAGGCCGCATCCGGCACTCGCTGGTGCTGGCTTCGCTCTACTACTTTGAGCTGGATCAGCGACGTCGTTCCCCAGCCCCGTGATGCGCGCGGCGCCTGCGGCAAACGTGGTCGATCGACCCCAGGCCGCGGCGCCTGACAACGGGGACTGCCATGCCACACCCGGCTGCTCCGGACCCCCGCGCGTTCCCCGGGAATAGTCGTTTCCACTCCCCCGTTGTCGCATGCTTTCCCTTTCGCTGCTTCTCCTGCTGGTGATGGATCCCTTTGGGAATCTGGTGACGCTGAACGTCCTGCTGTCGGCGCATCCCCGGCGACAGCGCCATCGGATCATCCTCCGCGAGAGCGCCATTGCCACCGTCATCCTGTTGCTGGCGGCGTTCATCGGGGGGCGTTTCCTGAGAATGCTCGGCCTGGAGGATCCCGCCCTGAGCATTTCGGGTGGCATCGTGCTCTTTCTCATCGCGTTGGGGATGCTGTTCCCCTCGCGGCGAGTCATCGAGGACGTCGCTGTGGAATCACCGCTGATCGTGCCGATTGCGATGCCGCTTATCGCCGGCCCGAGCGCGATTTCCATGGTGGTGCTCTTTTCGGAGCAGCACTCCGTGGGAATGGTCAGCGGGGCCGTGCTGCTTGCCTCCGCGGCCTCGGCTGCACTCCTGACCGCTTCGCCGGCCTTGTTTCAGTTCCTTGGCCGACGTGGGGCCAGTGCGTTGGAACGGCTCATGGGGATGTTGCTGGTCATGATCTCGGTCCAGATGATTCTGGACGGAATCGAGGCCGTGCGTCGGTCGGGAGGCTGATCGGGACGGGTTCCGCACCCCCCACTCCCGACTGTGGGGTTCACCTCGCTCTCCCGAGGCACCGCCACGGTCCAGGAGCCGGAAACCCTTCGACACTCGGCGATCCGGCCCGTACGATGGGTTCGGACAACTTGCTGACACCATGCCAGACCAAACCAAACCGCGTGCCGGATTTGCCGGCTTCCGACTGGACGCCACCGTGTGGATCACCCTGCTTGCAGCGTGGGTGGCGGTTTCCGGGGCGCCCCTCCGGGCGGAGGACTCCGACCGACTCCGGCCCTACGTGTACCTTCGGAGCGCCGAGTTCAACACGGTTTGGGACGTGCTGGACGGATACAGCATCGGGGCGGGCGTGAACCTGAACCGCTACTGGGGCGTCGAGCTGGCGGGCGATTTCTACGAGAAATACCTTGAGGACCCGATCCTCGGCAAGGTGGGCGAGGAGGCGATCTGGCATTTCGTGCCGCAGGTTCGGTTTCGGTATCCGGTGTTGGGCGACCGGCTCGTGCCGTATGTGATCGCCGGGTTCGGGGCCTCGTCACTCCAGTTCAACGACCAGTCCATCGGCGGGTGGGGCAAGACGATTGACGCCGATGGCTACACCTGGTCCGCCGCGCTGGGCGGGGGTCTGGAGTACTTCCTGACCGACAGCGTGGCGTTCAACCTGGAGGGCAAGTACCTGTGGTCGAATCCCATCGACATCACCATCGATGGCCGGGCGCAGGAACTGGACATGTCCGCTCCCATGGTCACGTTCGGTTTCCGCGTGTTCCTCGATGACAATCACGTCCGGCCCATGCCGTGGGTGGCCGATGATGCCCCGGTGCGGCTTTTCTTCAGCGCGCACTTCGGGGTGGGGGACATGACCGACGGCGACTGGGCGCCCAAGGTGTCGCTGGACCCCGAGGTCTGCCATTGGGGAGCGCTGAACCAGATCTACGGGATTTCCCTCGGGGCGGATTTCGGGCGCAACTGGGGTGTGGAAATCACGGCGGATTCCATGGAGTGGGGCGTGATTGTGGATGGGGTCGGGCAGGTTTGTGAATATGCCTTCGTGCCGGTCATCCCGCAGGCGCGGTTTCGTTATCCCATCGGGGACAGCCGCTGGGTGCCGTTTGTCATGGGGGGCTTCGGCGCCGCCTACGGTGAACGGAACGACGTCAAGCCGGCCGGAGCCGGCACAAGCATCAGCGCCAAGGGCGTTTACCCCGCCGCCAGCGCCGGGGCCGGGATCGAGTATTTCTTCTCCCGCAGCGCCTCGGTCAGCGGTGAGTTTCACTGGAACTACTCCTGGGGCCACAAGATCAGTGTGAACAACGGCCCCGACATGAAGGGCGACATCGCCAACTGGCAGGCCCAGATCGCGCTGCGGCTCTATCTGCTGGAGTTTTGAGCCGTATCCAGGCAATGGAGGAGCCCGCGAACGACGCGAACGACGCGAAAAGAACGGGAAAGAGCCGTTTGGCATGCCGGGAACCGGGGTCACCGATCGGTGAGCCCACCATCGCTTGACCCAAACCGCATGGGCCGCAAGCCACCCGGGCTGTTCCTTTCGCGCTGTTCGCGTGCTCAAGGCGCACCGGGCGGCACCGCGAGGCGAAAGAACCTGGGCGTCCCGCCCAGGGACGTCGTAAGCGAGGCGCTGCCGCCGACCCGCAGGATGTCGTCGGTCACCCGGGTCCAGCGGGTTGCCGGTCCGGGCAAAGCCGCGGTGCTTTCCAGGCTGGCGTGCCAGGCGTCGTTCCACGACACGGTGACGTTCTGACCGTATCGGGATACGGCCAGTCGAAGCTGGTCTGGATCGGCCCGCGGCGTGCCGGGGGGCTCGATTGAAGCGCTCAGCGACGCGGGGGACCTTGCCCCCGATGGATCGAGGCTGACCACTTGGTAGAGGAACGGGCCTGTGTCCAGACTCCACTGATCCCGGAACCGCGTGTCGGTGGTGCCGCCCACCAACTCGAACGGACCGTCCGCCGAGCGGCCGCGCCAGATCCAATGTTGCACCAGGCCGTCGGCGACCGGGTCGTCCCATTCAAGTGCCACCCCGCCACCCTGGGGTGGCGCGCTTGCCGCCAGGTTGACCACCGGTGGGAGGCCGCCCAGGGCGAGGGTTGCCACGTTGTTGAGTTCGTCCGATTCGGAGACGTTCCCCGCCCCATCCACGGTCGCGTAGAGGGTTCGCGGAAGCCGATCCGGCGCGAGGTAGCGGGCGGTGGCGACCGTCTCCTCCCCGAAGCCCAGTGGTCCCTGAAGCACGGTGGTGGCGAAGGGGGGGGCGCCTCTCAGCGGTTCGCGGTCGAAGAAATGCACCTCAAAGGTCTGGGGGCCAAGCGGCCCAAGGCCCTGGTTGGAACATCGCAACGTCAGAGTGACCAGCTCACCCGGATTCGGGTGCGGGTTGGAAACGGTCAAGCCGCCCTGGGCCACGGCGAGATCGGGTAACCACGCAGGCGAACGCTCACGCAGTTGAGGCAGGGTCGCCGGATCCAACGGGTCGCCCTCCTCCCAGAGGATCAGGGGTTCTCCCGTCCCGGGATCGAACTCCGCCACCAGGTGGGATTCCCGGCTGTCCCCGGTACCGAGTCTGCCGGTACTCCAGCGCGGCGCAGCCGCATTGAGATCTGTGGTCGCCGCGACGGCGGTACCCAGCGACCAGGGGCGACCGGGGAGTCCAAACCCCCGAAATGCCACCATGGCCTGGTTGTCGGGACTGACCCGGACCACGGGCAGTTCCCCGGTCAGGCCGGTCCCCAACGGTTTCTCGCTCCATTCACCTCCCTGGCGGCGCGCCAGATGCACCGGGCTGAGCATGCCCGCCGCCGGCATCATAATCCCATCCTCTCCGGGCACGGGTGGGGCGACAAACGCCACGAGGGGATCGTTGGCGAGATCGAAGTCCAGGGAGGGTGTCCAGGGGCCATCCGGCAAACCCGGGATTTCGGAAGGGGGGGACCAGTAGCCGAGCCGGCCCCGGCTGCTCAGCACCAGCCGCCGGTCCAGCACCGTGCCGAGGTCGCCGTCCGCGTCCCGCAACCAGACCACCGCCGGCCGGCCGTTTCGGTCAAACCGCACGCTCGGCTGGATGTCGAGGGTGGTGGCATCCGGGTCGAGCCGGGTGGGGGCACTCCAGCCATCGGGAGACATACGCACGAAGTAGAGCGCCAGTGGCCGCTGGGTGGGGCCGGTCGCATCCTGCTCCCGGAGCCAGACGAGCAGTGCTTCGCCGGAACGGGGGTCCGAGGCCAGGACGGGCCGGCCGTCGAACCAGGTGTCATCCGTCAGGAACACCGGTGCCGGACCGATGGTCTGCAGGCCTCGGGACCCTCCAGAGACACTTCCATCCAGGCGCGTGACGAAGATCGAGTCCCAGACGTCCACCGCGATATCGACAATCCCCCCAATGACACCGCACCCGAGGTCAAGCGCGGTGCTCACCGTATCGCAGATGCCGGCCTGTCCCACCTGGGCGAGACCGGTGGATCGACGGAAGAGCGTGTCCGGGCCGGCGTTGTGGCGACAAACCCAGGCGATCGCTATCCGGCGGTCATCCAGCCAGGCTACCTGGGGCTCCCATCCCGCATAATCCTCGTTCGCCACGGGCCGAGGTTCATCCCAGACACCGTCCCGGCGGATGCTGATCAGCGGGGCTCCCCGCAACCATTCTCCGCCCGCCCAGGCATGATTTTCCCACACGGCCGCGGCCTGGCCGGTGGGGCTGAAGGCCACCGAGGCGTTCAGCGGAGGCGCGAAGGCGCGTGGCCCGGCCTCGTTGAGCCCGTTCAGGGCGACAGCGGGGCAGTTGCCAGCGAGGATCGGGTCGAACAGGTCCACCGATTTGCCGAAACCAATCCCACAGCAGGACAGGGAGACGTTGGCGGTGCCGGACAGCTTGAGGCATACATCCCAGCTCACGGCAGTCGAAGCCCAAGGGTCCAGCACAATGGGGGCGCCGACGAAGAGGGACGGTGAGACCTGGGCGGTCGCCTCACAGGGACCGGCTTCGATGCTGGCGCCCGTCGGCAGGGAAAGATCGATTCCCGGCGTGACGGTGGCGTCCATCCGGAGGTCGGAATGGATGGAGGAGTTCAGGCTGATCGAACCTGCCAGATCGAGGAAGATGCCCACGTCCCCTTTGAAGCTGAAACCGCAGATGTCAATGGGGGTTGGCAATCCTGCACCCCATACCGGGAGGTGGACGTCTGCTGGAAGGGCCCTCTGCAGTGGTGGATTCAGGGAGTACCCGCTCTGGACCAGTGAAGGCCCGAAGGGACCGGCGAATCCCAGCGTCTCGTCGAAGATGGGGAAGCCAAAGAGCGTCAGGTCAGCCTTCCCGGTGGCCTTCCCCCACCAGGCACCATCGGTGTCGAATCGCTCCGTCAACCCAATCCCAAGGTCGAATCGGTTGTCGACCTTCTTGAACTTGAGGTCCAGGGGCTCGTCGAACAGGGGGTTGCCGATACCCGGGCCGGCCGGCACCGCCCCGGTGAACTCATAGCGCAACCGGTAGAAATCCTGGCGAGTCACCGCGAGTTTGGCGCCGTTCACAGTGCCGGCGTACCAGCGCGGACCGAAGTCCGTAACCTCCAGGGGAAACTGCCAGGCGCCAAGCACAGGTACAATCCCCCGGCCGACAACCGGTTGGACCGTGACCTCCAGCGTCAATGGACCCTGTGGCAGGTCGAAGGAATTGAAGTCAGCCCGCCATGCCTGGAAGTTGAATGGCGACTGGCCAAACACCGTGCCCTGCGTCGCCGGCAACGTGCGGATCCGTTTCGTTCCTTTCCGGATCCGAAACACCACCTCGATCTCGCCGTCCGGACCGTTCAAGGTCTTTTGCACCGCAGCCCACACCCGGAGGTTCAATGCCGGCAATCCCTTGCCCGGAAGTGACACCAAACGGGCGAAGGGCACGTCGCCCCAGTAGCCCACCTGGACCGGACTCAGGCCCTTGTAGACACCTCCCGGCAGGGCGATCGCCCCCAGTCCGGTGAGCATGACGGGTGGCATCTTGGAGAGGTCCACTGGCATCAGAGTGACGTTCTGCGACTCCCCCAAGCCCACGGTCGCCCGGGTGGGGGGGTAATCTCCCTCCATCGGTTCCACGGTGAAATCGCCGGGCGGAAGGTCGCCAAAGATGAACCCGCCCTCGGGGTCGGTCACCGCCCTTGCCACGACATTGCCTTCGCGAGTCAACAACCGGACCTCCACCCCACCCACGGGATCGCGAAGCGCCCCCGTCAGGCGGGCAGTCGGGGCGGGCAGAACGTTCATTTCCGCCCACGCAAACCCGTTCATCGGTCCGCCAAGCCCCACCACGCCGACCGACATCGGGCCCGGCAGCGCCGCAGCCGGCACGGTGACATCAAACCGGAACGAGCCATCGGCTGCGACCGTTTCGTCGGTCAAGGGACGGGTGACGCCCGCCTGATCCCAGAACACCCTCACCGCACCGCTCTCCGGAACCACGCCACCGCGCAGCGTGATGGCATCACCGGGCCTGGCATCCCGCGGCAGGACCTCCACCCAAGGGGCGGCATGTCCGCCAAACGGCATCGAGGCAAGCGTTACCAGGAGAACGCACCTAATGGGCTTCATACGATTGACTGACTGAATAAGCCTATCGCTCGAACCGTGTCAACGGGGACGTTCAGCGATTCTGGTGTTGGCGCCGGTGCTCCCGGGGCGCGGTGGTCCGAATACCCCAATTGGGTTCAGTTTCATGGGCTTGACCGGAAGTTAGAGGATCTGGTAACAGGGCTTCGAAGTTTCATGAACGCGAATACCTTCCGTGGTTGTTTGCTGGGGTGTCTCCTGGCAGGAACGCTCGATGTAGGCGCCGGGCTGACGCCTGAAACCTTGTACACCCTGCCGTACGGACTCGCGCGATTTACTTTCGACCCCGGACGCTCAAGCCTCTACTCCGCAACGCCCGGCGAGCAGGCGGTGGTCCGGCATGACCTGGCGGGCGGTGTCGAGCAGGGACGGATTCCTCTGATGCTTTCGCCTTCGGATACGGCGGTGACCCCGGACGGCCGGCGACTCTTTGTTACCGAAGCCCGTTGGACGGAGGAAGGGTTCTGGACGTATGACCCGGGCAAGATCGCGGAGATTGACCTGGAGAGCTTCACCCTGGTCCAGGAATGGGATTATCCCTTCAGCCCGCGCAGTTTGGTGGCCTGCGATGACGGAATCCTGGTGGTGGGGGATCCCAGTCCCGTCAACGGTGACAATGAGGTGCGGTTGTTCAACGCCGCGACCGGCGAAACGGTGGGGCGCAGGGTGGCGACGGGGCTCTCGCTCACCCTCGATCCCTCCCAGCAGTCCGTGTTCTGTTACGGGCTTGGCGACGTGTTTCAGCCGAACGGGCGGGCGGTTCTCATCAGGGAGCCGCTCGGATTTGGTGATGTTTGGTACGCGGAGGACCTGGACATGGCCGCCCCGGTATATCCTTCCCCGGATGGCCGGCTGCTCGTGTCCGGCGGGTCGTTCTATCGCGGGGCACCGGACGACCCCGCCGAGGACATGACCTTGCTCCAGAGGCCCGAGACTGTTCTACGGCTGAACCAGGTGACGCGTTTCGAACCGCCTGACGGTCGGACTTTCCTCGTGACGGGCAACGGCATCGGCTTCTTCCGGCGTGACACCCTTGAGCCCTTCCTGGAACTGCCCCTGGGCACCACGCTCGACGCCGCCTATGCCGGCGACGTCGTTTACGCCGTCGTCCTGCGAAGCTGGGAGGAGGTCGAGGTGCTGCGGTTCCCCAATCCCTCCCTCGGACTGTGGATCAATGAGGCGCCGGTCGCCGCGTTTACTTGGACGCCGGAGAATCCCACCGACGCAGCCGAGGTCCGCCTTGACGCGGGCGACACGACGGACGACGCAGCGGCCGCAGGCAATCTGCGGTTCCGTTGGGATTTCAACAGCGACGGGGTGTTCGACACCGCCTTCAGGGATGAACCGGTCGTCTTCCACAAGTTCCGCGGAGCAGGGATTCAGACCGTGACGCTTGAGGTGCAGGATCGATTCGCGCTCTCGGATGGGGTGACCCGGTCCTTCACAGTGGCCGCCGTGCCCGACGTTGGGGAAGCCGGGGATTGGGATGTGGGGGGGATCCTCCCCACTCCGGCCGGTGACCTGGCCTTTGATCCGGTCCGGCCCGTGTTGTATGCCACGGAAGTGGTGGGGCCGTCCCTCGTGCGCCTCGATCTGTTGACCGGCCGGATCACGCGGAAATGGTGGCTCGATGCCACGCCGGGCCCGCTGGCCATCCGTCCGGACGGGAGCCGTTTGTACCTCGGCTTGAGCACCAATGACCCCGCCGTCTTCCTCATTCCGACGACCGGCTGGATCGCGGAGTTTGACCTGGAACAGGAACGGAAGGAGCGGGCGTTCGTTGCCGGTCTCGAACCGCTCGACATGGTCGCCACCGCCACGGGCCACCTGCTGGCCTCCGGCCTCTCCCCATTTCGGGAACTCCGTCTTTACGAAACCGCCACCGGGAACGCCCGGTCATCCCTGTCGGTCGAGGGGAACCCGCAGCTTACCCTGCATCCGGGACAGCAGGTCTGCTACGGTGCCGTGGTGGACAACCCGTCGGTCTTGGAACGTTACTGGTGGGATGACGAGACCGGTCTTCTGAATGGGCCAACGATTGCCTCGGAACAGCCCAAGGGACCGGTCTATGCCTTGCCGGACGGCGCCCATCTGCTCACGGCGTCGGGCAAGCTTCTGACGGCGTCCCCCGAGCCCGGGGAGGCCGGCGACATGGTTCCTGTGCGGGATCTCGGATTGGGTTCGATCGGCGGGATCCTGCCATTGCCGGACCGCGGCTTGCTGGGGGTGGTCCGGGTTACCGGCATGTGGACCAACGATCTGGTATTCCTGCGCGACGACCTGGAGTCCGAGTTGGTGCGGATACCGGTGCACTACCAGACCCGCGAGCTCGCCGCCTACGGCGATCATTACGTTCTGGCGGTGGTCACAAAGACCAACACGTGGGTTGAGACCCGGCGGATTCCTGCCCGAACAGTCGAGGAGAATCGTCCGCCCACGGTGGCGCTGACGTCCCCCATCGACGGTGCTTTGGTAGAAGTGGGGGACTCGGTGGAGCTGCGCGCCGAAGCCTCCGACGAGGACGGCGTCGTCACAGCGGTGGAGTTCTTCAGTGAGGCCGGTTCCATCGGGGCGGCGGTCATTCCTCACCGGCTGAGCTGGAAGCCGCCCGGACCAGGCACCTACTCCCTCCACGCTGTGGCGACCGACAACCTGGGTGTCACCGGTCGTTCCGACACCGTGACGCTCATCGTCAATGCCCTGCCCACGGTGACGCTGGAGGATCCCGCCGGAGGCGCCACACTGGTTTCCCCGGCCACGTTCACCCTGGAAGCTCATGCTGAGGATGAAGGCGGGACCGTGGAGGAGGTCGAGTTCTTCTATTACGCTTACGACCTGGCGATGGTTTCGTTGGGTGTGGTGACGGAGCCTCCCTATCGACTTACGGTCACCGATTTCACCGGCACCGATGCTACCATCGTTGCCGTTGCCCGCGATGACCTTGGCGGAACTGCGAGTGCGTACGGCGCGCTTCGAATTGTTGGCGCCGAGGGGGACGACCCACGGCGTCCGTGGTTGCTCGAGGGAGCCGGCGGAGTCGTGCGGACCAACAACCTCCAGGCCACGACCCAACTTGAGGAGATCCGGTTTCGGCACAATTCGGGATCGACGCCGCAACACGCTCTTTGGTGGCTTTGGACCGCACCGGGCGACGGGGTGGTTCGCTTGTCCACGTTCGGCAGTTCCTTCGACGTTCAGCTCACCGTGCTGCAGGGGACGCCCTTGCGACCCTTGATCTGGAGCCAGGACGATCCACAGCACAGCTATGCCAGCGAGCTCAAGTTCCCCGTCACCGCGGATTCGCAGTATCAAATCGGCGTCTCCGGATACCGGGCGGGCCACGTGGGCCTGATCACGTTGGACCCGGCTTTCGAAGCCGCGAGGTGGGAATCCGGGGAGCCGCCGGCCAATGACAACCTTGCGGATGCCCTCCCCTTGACCGGCGCCCACGTTACCACCACGGGAACGAACCGGGGCGCAACCGCCGAACCCGGGGAGCCACGATCCGGCCTCGTCGCCCTGCGTGGTCCATGGCGTTCGGTTTGGTGGGTTTGGACCGCGCCCTCCACTGGCGGCTACCGCATCTCCACCCGTGGAAGCGACTTCGATACCCAGCTTACGCTCGCCACGGAGATCGCTCCCGGTGCCCTCTGGGCCCTGGCCACCAATGACGATGAGAGTTTTGACGTTGAGACCAGCGCCCTGCGCCTGAACGCGGTTCAGGATCAAGTCTACTACATTGCGGTGGACGGCATCGCCGGGAACACGGGCAACATCGCGCTGCAACTCGAGCCGGTCGACGGGAACCCGCCACCAAACGACGACTTCCTGGATCGACAGGAATACAGTGGTCCCAGGCAGTTCGTTTCAGGGACGACTTTCGGCGCGACATTTGAACCCGACGAACCCGAGACGTTCCTGACGCCCATGCCGGCCGGTCACCACACCGCCTGGTATTCCTGGCGGGTACCGGAAGCCGGGTCGGTGCAGGTGATCGTGCGGCCCGACGTAGTCCAAGTGCCCATGGGCCTGAAGATCTACACCGGCGAATCCCTGGAAACGCTGGTTCTGATCAGGAACCCCCAACCCGGATCGACTCAATGGAGCTACGACGCCTTCGCCGACTGGGTGGCGGAGGCCGGGAGGACCTACCACCTGCAGGTATTCGCCCGCGAGGACGTCGATTTCACGCTGGCTTTGAGGGCCGGCTTTGGCGAGGAGTTGCCGCGACTGCGCCTGGCCCGTTCCGGTGAACCCAGCGCCGGGCAACTTGAAGTCACCAGTCCCGCCTGGCGACACCTCGAAGTCCGGACCTCCACGGATCTCCTCAACTGGAGGGACTTCGCGACCTTCTGGCTCGAGGGCCGGACGAATCTCGTCGTCCCCCCCGAGGCGGCCCCTTCCGCCCGCTACTTCCGCGCCGGCGCCTATTGAGCGCGTTCGGCCGCTCCGGGGTCAGTCCTCACGGTTGGCGGAGGGAGCAGCGGCAGCCGATGCAGGACTGACCCCGTCGCTTGCCAACCTGGCCGGTTGAAACAGGATTGCGCTCGCGGCCGGATCCCGGTTCCCTTGGGCCATGCAACAGCGATCCTCGACCCATGCCGGCTCCGGACTTTCCCGCCGGGAGTTCATTCCCCAGTTCACCGCTGCCGGTGCCCTGTCCCTGCTGGGTGGGGCGAGGCTGTTCGCGGAAGGGGACCCGAAACCTCCGCGCTTCCGCATCGGTGCGTGTGACTGGTCCATCGGCCGGATGGCGACGCCGGATGCGTTCGAGGTGGCGAAGCAAATCGGGTTGGATGGCGTCCAGGTCAGCCTCGGCACCGCGGCCAACCACATGGCACTCCGGCAACCCGAAGTGCAGGCCCGCTACCGGGAAGCTGCGAAGGCCGCCGGGTTGAGCATCGGGTCGCTCGCCATTGGTGAGATGAACAACATCCCCTACAGGAGCGATCCGCGGGCGGTCGAGTGGGTGCGGGACTCGATCGAGGTCTGCCAGGCCCTCGGTTGTCGCGTGGTGTTGATGGCGTTCTTCAACAACGGTGACCTCAAGGGGGATTGCGAGGGCACCGCCAACGTCATCCACCGTCTCCGGGAAGTGGCCCCGAAGGCCGAAAAAGCCGGCGTGATCCTCGGGATTGAAAGCTGGCTCAGCGCGGAGGAACACGTGGCCATCATCGATGCCGTGGGTTCCCCGGCGGTGCAGGTGTACTACGACGTGGCGAACGCCACCAAGATGGGCTACGACATCTGCCGCGAAATCCGCTGGCTGGGGCGCCAGGGCCTGGTCTGCGAATTGCACGCCAAGGAGAACGGCTTCCTGCTCGGCCAGGGGCTCGTGGATTTCCCCCGTGTCCGGGCCGCCCTCGATGACATCGGTTACTCGGGCTGGATTCAGATTGAAGGGGCCGTGCCCTCAGGCGGCAACCTGCTCGAGAGCTACCGGGCCAACCAACGGTATTTGCGGGCCGTACTCTCCTGAACGGCTGCGAACCGCTCCCAACAAGAAAGGGGCAGGGCTGGCCAAGCGGCGTGTAGCCCGTGCCGCCTCCACAGGCTGTGATCTCATCATGCGACTTGCCACTGTAAGCCACATTGAAAGATCAATTATACTAATCGTCCATTAGAGACGCAAAGCCTATGGAAGCGACACGTGACCGGGCCGCCTGGCTCAAGGGCGGCAGCGCCCAGTGCAACATTCCTGCGGAGGAACGCGAAGCCCCCTGGCGCCTCGTGCTGCTCGGCGCGCCCGGGGTCGGCAAGGGCACCCAGGCCGAACTGATCAGCGAGCGTCTCGGTTGTTGTCACCTATCCACGGGCGACGTCTTCCGGGCCGCGAAAACCCTGGATGAATGCGAGCGTTCGCCGGCCCTGAACCAGGCGCTCGATTGCATGCGGAAAGGCGAACTCGTCTCGGACGAAACCGTCCTGTCCATGGTGAAGGAACGTACGAAATGCCTGCGTTGCGGCGGCGGTTTCCTGCTCGACGGCTTTCCGCGCACGGTGGCCCAGGCCGAAGCCCTCGATGAACTGCTGGAATCCGAGGGCCTCGCGTTGGACGCCGTGCTCAGCTACGAAATGCCCATCGAGCAGATCGTGGAACGTCTGAGCGGACGCCGCACCTGCTCGGAGTGCAAGGCGGTGTACCACGTCGTGGGGCGCCCCTCGAAGGTTGCGGGGGTTTGTGATCATTGCGGCGGTGAACTGATCCAACGGGAGGATGACCGGCCCGAGTCGGTGAAGGTGCGCATGGAGACCTACGAACGGAGCACCATGCCGCTGATCGATTACTTCAAGGCGCGCGGACTGTTGCTCCCGGTGTCGGCGCTGGGGACGGTGGAGGAGATTTACTCCCGCACGGCCGGGGCCCTGGCGGCCCGGCGCGCCGAATAGGCGCATTCCCGCCGGGGTGTTGTTTTTCGGCTGCCGGTCGGAAGTCCTTCGCGACCTCCGGCCGGCGTCCTGTTTTCAGGGCTTCTCCGCCCCCGGCCCCAACCGCCATAATCGCGCATGAGCGAACGTCACTGGCTGGTGAAGGAGGAACCGGAGAGCCTCTCGTGGGAGGAGTTTGTCCGGGACGACGGAGCCGCTTGGACCGGCGTCCGGAATTACCAGGCGCGCAACAATCTGCGTGGCATGCAGCCCGGCGATGCCGTGTTCTATTATCACAGTGGGAAGAACCGGGAGATCGTGGGGATCGCCCGCGTGCATCGGGCGGCCTATCCGGACCCGACCGCAGGAGAGGGCGATTGGAGCGCGGTGGATTTGCGGCCGGAACGCCCCCTGGCGCGGGCGGTGTCGCTGGCGGAACTCAAGGCGGATCCGGCCCTGGGCGATCTTCCGCTGCTGCGCCAATCGCGGTTGTCGGTGGTGCCGCTGACTCCCGCGGAGTTTGCCCGAATTCTGGAGTTGAGTGGAGAACGGTCCTGAGCCCGCCCGCACGAAACAGGTTGTCACCGGAGGGCGGCGGTCTAGAGTTGGTTCCGGGTGACCTGAGACCGCGTCCGCGGCACGGCGGAATGAAGAACATCGTCTTTTTCGATCTGGAAACCCAGAAGTCCGCGGATGAGGTGGGCGGCTGGGGCAACATCCGGGACATGCGCATGAGTGTGGGCGTGACGTACAGCACGGCCCGGGGCGGCTATCATGTCTACGGCGAGGAGGAGGTTCAGCCGTTGATGGACGAGTTGGTGCGGGCGGATCTGGTGGTGGGATTCAACACGGTGCGGTTTGACTACGAGGTGTTGACCGGCTATTCGCCGTTCTTCGATCCCGCACAGGTGCGCTCCCTGGACATGCTCATCGAGTTGAAGAAGCAGCTTCCCCACCGGCTCTCGCTGGATGCGGTGGCCACGGCGACGTTGGGGATCGAGAAGACCAGCGAAGGGCTGCAGGCCATCCAGTGGTTCCGGCAGGGCCGGTTGCTGGAGATCGCCGAATACTGCTGTTTCGACGTGAAGATCACCCGGTTGGTCTACGAGTATGGGCGCGCCAACGGCCGGTTGTACTACCGGAACCGCTTCGGTGAGAAGGGCGCGGTGCCCGTCGAGTGGTAGGCCTTGCCGAATCGCCCAGTCCCAGTCACTGTCCAGATGTCATGAGCAAACTTGAAGCCGAAGCCACCATGGCGGTGTTTCTCGATCTTGAGAACATCGCCCGCGGCGTGCAGGACGCCCGATATCCGAAGTTCGACATCCGCAAGGTGCTCGAGCGCCTGTTGTTGAAGGGCCACATCGTGGTCAAGAAGGCCTATTGCGACTTCGAGCGGTTCAAGGAGTTCAAGCGCAGCCTGCACGAGGCCGCCTTCGAGTTGATCGAAATCCCCCACCTGCGCCTTTCCGGCAAGAACTCCGCGGACATCCGGATGGTGGTGGATGCCCTGGACCTCTGTTACACCCGGGAGCACGTGGACACGTTTGTCATCCTGAGCGGCGATTCGGACTTTTCCCCGCTGGTGAGCAAGCTTCGCGAGAACGCCCGGACGGTCGTGGGTTTTGGCGTCAAGAACTCCTCGTCCGACCTGTTCATCAACAACTGCGACGAGTTCATCTACTACGATGATCTCGTGCGCGAGGCCCCCCGGAAGACCCGGCGTCGCAGGGAGAGCGGGCCGGCGTCCGAATCCGTGCCCGCGACGTCGGCGAAGTCCTCGAAGGAAAGCCTCTCCGGGGACAAGGCGCTCGATCTCGTCCTGGAAACCCTGGAGGCGCTCAGTGAGGAACGCGACGAGGACGAGCGGGTCTGGGGATCGATGATCAAGCAGGCCATCAAGCGACGGAACCCGGGTTTCAATGAGCGCGCCCACGGGTTTCGCAGCTTCAACGAATTGCTCAAGACCGCGGGAGAGAAGGGGTTGGTCAAGCTGGAGGCGGATTCCAAGTCGGGCGGCTACATCGTTCGCGCCCTGGACTGAGCCGGGAAAGCTCAGTCCGACCGCAGATGGACACCCAGGGACGCAGGTTCCGGGGCGGAGGGAGGTCGCCGAACCGCCTTCAGCGGGCGGAGCGTTGTTCCTTGTGGCGGGTCAGTTCCGCCAGAGTGACCTCCTTCAGGCCGGCTTCAAGCCGGGTCACGAACTCGCTCCAGAGTTGCTCCAGCGGGCAGTAGCCCAACACGACGCAGGTGTCCATGCTCAGCAGCGAGGGCTCGATCCAGAACTGTCCCTCCACGGCCCGCACGATGTCGAGCAGGGTGATCATGGCGGGGTGGCGGGCAAGGAGAATGCCGCCTTTCCGGCCGCGCTTCGTCTCGACCAAGCCGGCCCGGGCGAGTCGGTTGACCAGCTTGGACATGTAGGGAGACGGAACCGCCGCCCCCTGTGAGAGCGTCCGGCCCAGGCGCGGTTCGGTAGCGCTGAGACACGTCAGGATCTGCACCGCGTAGCCCAGAGTCTGGGAAAAGCCCACCATTGCTGATTTCGTAGGGTTGCTGGTCCGCCAAATAGCTGGTGCGCAAGGTAACAGTCGCCCACCAGCACAGCAAGCCCCAATCCTGCTCCTCCCAACGCCACCCGCAGGCCATGCGGGATCAGCGGCAGAAGATCAGGATGATCAACTGTCCCAGCAGAATGCGCAGGATCATGGTCAGCGGGTAGACGGTGGCGTAGGCAACCGAGGGGGCGTCGGAGCCGCTGATGTTGTTCGCGAAGGCCAGTGCGGGGGGGTCGGTCATGCTGCCGGCGAGCAGGCCGCAGACGTTCATATAGTTCTGCTGAAAATGGCGGCGCATGACCCAGCCCACGAGCAGCAGCGGGACCAGGGTCACCACGACCCCGACGCCCATCCAGAGGAAGCCACCACCCTGCAGGAGCGCCTCGACGAAGTGCGTGCCGGACTTGAGGCCCACGCAGGAGAGGAAGAGGACGATTCCAAACTCGCGTAGCAGCACGTTGGCGTTGGCCGGGAGGTACCACAACAGCGGGCCGATTCTGCCGATCCGGCTGAGAATGATCGCCACCAGCAACGGTCCTCCGGCCAGGCCGAGTCGCAGCGGGGCCGGCATGTTGCCGAGGGAGAGCGGGTAGCATCCCAGCAGGACTCCCAGGGTGATGCCGACGAAGATGGGGACCAGCCGGGCGTGGCTGAGTTCCCTGACCGAGTTGCCCAGCAGTTCGGAGGCCCGGGCGATGGATTCCTCGGTGCCGACGATTCGGAGCATGTCGCCAAATTGCAGGGGCAGGTCGGGAGTGACCGTCAGCTCGAGGTCGGCCCGGGTCAGGCGGGTGACCGTCACGCCGTAGCGGTGGTTGAGCGCCAGTTCCCGGAGGCTCTTTCCCACGTTCTGGCGGTTGGTCATCACGACGCGCTGGTAGGTGATGTTGCCGGTGGCCTGGGTGAGGTCGTCGTCGGCCACCCGGCCGACGATCATGCGAAACTGGTCGGTTGCCTTGGCGGTTCCGACGACCACCAGGGTGTCGCCCACGCCCAGCACGGTTTCCGCCCGGGCGATGTGCACCTCCGTCTGGCCGGACTTGCGCAGTCGGGAAATGACCACGCCCAGTTTCTCGATACCGGGCAACTGGCGGACTTCCAACCCGTCGAGGTTGGGATTTGTGAGCATGACCGTGAGGTGGGTGAGGCTTTCCTGGCCTGCCCGCTGGGCCTCGCGGAAGGAGTGGAGTTCGTGGGCGACATTGATCCGGCCCAGGGCGCGGATCGCCAGCATCGAGATGATGATTCCCAGGATTCCGAACGGGTAGGCCACGGCGTAGCCCATCCCGGGCAGGGCGGTGCGTTCAGGGGTGGCACCCGGCAGGCTGCGCAGGGCCTCCTGGGCGGCGCCGAGGGAGGGCGTGTTGGTGGTGGCTCCGGAGAAGATCCCCGCAGCCACTGCCGGGTCGATGCGAAACAGCAGGGACAGGCCGACGGCGAGCAGCGCCCCGAGGATCACAATGGAGGCCGCCGCCAGGTTCAAGGGCAGCCCCTGCCGCTTCAGGGAATCGATGAAGCCCGGCCCCACCTGCATGCCGATGGTGTAGACGAACAGGATCAGGCCGAATTCCTGGATGAAGGTCCGGACTGCAGGGGCGATGTTCAGTCCAAAATGGCCGAAGACCAGCCCCGCAAAGAGGGTGCCGGCCACCCCGAAACTGAGTCCGCGCACCCGCAGGTTACCCAGCGCCAGCCCCACCACGGCCACGCCGCAGAGGATGATCATGGCGTGGGCGACGGGCTGTGCTTCCTGGAGATTGGCCAACCAGCTCATGGATGCGAAAACGAACTCACCGTCGCGCCCGGGCGCCCGAGGATTCGGAGGGCGCCGCGCCGACGCCGACGGCGGGCAGGAATGGTCGTCATCCCGGGCGCCTCCGTCAACGCCTTTCCCTCGGCTGCAATTCACCGTTGAGATGGCCCCCATTCCCACCTAGCCTTGGTGGGTCATGAAAGTGTTCGTCACTGGCGGCGCGGGTTACATCGGGTCGATCTGCGTCGAGGAACTCCTGAATGCCGGCCACGAGGTGACGGTGTTCGACAATCTCACCGAGGGTCACCGCAGCGCCGTGGATGAGCGTGCGACGTTTGTCGAGGGCTGTCTCGGGGATCGGCAACGGGTCCAGGATTCAGTTCGCGGGAGTGGTGCGGAGGCGGTGATGCATTTTGCCGCGAACGCCCTGGTGGGCGAATCGATGCAGAATCCCGGCAAGTATTTCCGCAACAACGTGGCGCACGGGCTCAACCTGGTCGACGCCGCGAAGGAGGCGGGGGTCAGGAAGTTCGTGTTCAGCTCCACCTGCGCCACCTACGGGCCGCCGGAAACGGTGCCGATCACCGAGGCCGAGCCGCAGAAGCCCATCAATCCCTACGGCGAATCCAAGCTCATGTTCGAGCGCATCCTGCGCTGGTACCGGGAACTGCACGGTCTGGACTTCGTGGCGCTCCGCTATTTCAACGCCGCCGGAGCCAGCGTCCGCTTCGGCGAGCATCACCGGATCGAAACGCACCTCATTCCCAACGTGCTCGCCGTGGCGCTCGGACAGAGGGAACAGTGCGAGATCTACGGGACGGACTATCCCACGCCGGACGGCACCTGCATCCGCGACTACATCCACATCATTGATCTCGCCCAGGCCCACATGCTGGCCCTTGAACCGGGCCGCAGCGGGTTCTTCAACCTGGGCAACGGTGAGGGCTACTCCGTGCGCGAGGTGATCCAGACCTGTGAAGCCGTCACCGGCCGGACCTTGACCGCCATCGAACAACCGCGTCGCCCAGGGGACCCTCCCCGGCTCGTGGCCGATGCCGCCAAGGCACGCCGGGAACTGGGCTGGCAGCCCCGGTTCGCGGACCTGCAGAGCATCGTCTCCTCCGCGTGGGACTGGCATCGGCGCCATCCCGAGGGCTACCCCGACTGAGCCTCCCCGTAGCCGCCGACGTGCAGTCGGCGCATGATTTCCAGGGGCCCCCTGCGGAAGCTGGCCGGCCCCTGGCCGGGGGAAAAGGCCGGCCGGGACAGCGTCGCGAACCCACGTCCCGGACTCTCCTCCACCGCCCGCGTCAGCGGGGCAGCAGGAAGAGGTGCCGGGTTTGCATCCAGCCGATGCCGCGGGGCGCCCCTTCCACCCGCGCCCAACTGCCGAGGCGATCCACCACGACCAGTTCCTGGCCCGCCTTGAGCGCCTGCACCACCTCGGTTTCCTCGCGCGGTCCGTGGTGCAACGGACTGTCGGCGTCGAGGACCACCGCCTCCAGGGCCGGGCGGCTGGCCCAGGCCAGGAACAGACCGACCCCGAGCAGCACGGTCAGGCCCAGGGCCGCCTGTCGGGGTCGGAGCAGCCGGGGGCCCAATTCCGGTCGCAGGAGGCCGATGACCAGAACCGTCAGCCAGGCCCAGAAGGTGAGCGTGGTGCCAAGGGTCCACTCATTCAGCGACAGATGTCCGAACCAGCGCCGGAGGAAGGGTTGATGGGGCGGCGATTGTCCGCCCGCCACCACGAGCCGGGCAATGCGCAAGTTGGCGCGAACGTCCGCATCCCGCGGGGTGAGGTGTTCCGCCACCCGGTAATGGGCGATGGCCCGGCCGGGCTGCCCGGCTTTCAACCAGGCGTTGCCCAGGTTGTAATGGAGGGCGACCGAGGAGAGTCCGTTCGTATAAAGCCGGTCGAAGGCCCGGGCCGCCTCCTCGTACTGCCCCTGTTCATACAACACCTTGGCCTCGTCGAAGGAGGCTTGCGCGTCCGCGAGGGTCACCGGTGAGAGCCCGAGCAGCGCCCCGGCGGCAAGTGCCAGGAGGACACCCCCGGCGCGGGGCAACCATCGTTGGCCCGCCGGTGGACGATCCGGCCGAGTCCGGGGTGAGGCCGGTGACGGGGGGAGGCTGGCCTCGTGGGGTGGGTACGCCCGGTTCATGTCTTCAGCCGGCGGGTTTCTTCGAGCACCTGCTCAATTCGGGTGGCGATGCCGGCGAGATCCTGGCGCCCGGCCATGGGGGCATAGCGGACCTGGTTGCAGGCGTGAAACAACTCCTGGAGTTCGTGGAGCAGGGAG
Organism: Verrucomicrobiales bacterium; assembly: GCA_024233215.1. Lineage (GTDB taxonomy): Bacteria > Verrucomicrobiota > Verrucomicrobiia > Limisphaerales > J093 > J093. Next base: position 275,131 of record JACKPW010000002.1, read on the forward strand.
TCGGGAGCCCCCAGGGGTTTGAGTCGTTCCTCCAGCACCGCCTCGGTGATCGCCGCGGCCGGCAGGTCCAGGCGTTCCCCGATCTGTTCCTGTAACACCCGGAACGCCTGGGCGAAGAAGGCCGTGGTGTCGCCGTCGTCCGCAAGCCGGTGCAACTCAGCCAGCAACTGCCGGCGCACGCGCCCGAAGGCCAGGCTCCGGGCCAGGCGGGGATCCCGCGCCAGCCGGTCCTGACGTCGGCGCCAGGACAACGCTCCCAGCCAGGCGATCACCGGCGCCAGGAGCAGGCCCTGGTACCAGGGCTGCGTCACCAGCGGTGGGCCGACGGTGGCGAGGGCGCCGAGGGATTCCTTGAGCGGCACCAATTCCTGCGGGACGAGCGTTTCGCTGCCGCCCCCACCGCCGCCTGCGGGTAGTGGGAGCAGCATCTGGGCGAGGGCCGCCGGTCGTACCAGCACCGGGATGGCCTCCTGGGTCAACGTGCGGTAGGCGGCCGTTTCCGGGTCGAAGTAGGTGAATCGGACCGGCGGAAGCTGATCAACCCCCGTTCGCTGGGGAACGATGTCCTGCTCGACGGTCTTGAGCCCGGCGTTCCGGACCTTGTCGGTGATTTCAATCCGGCTTTGCGGGGGATAGAGTGTGAAGCCCTCCCAATCTTTCCCGACGGGCACATTGACGTTGTCCAGAAGGCCCTCGCCGGTGATTTGGATCTTCAGCCGGATGGGTTCCCCGACCGCCACGTTGGTGGGGGAGGCGGTCACCGTCATCGCATACTGGCCGACGGCGCCGCTGAAGTCCGCCGGTCGACCCTCGGTGGGCAACGGCTTCACATGAACGGTCCGGGGATCGCTCTGGAGGTTCACGCTTTGGAGATCGGCTCCAAACGGGTCGAACATGTTGTCGAAGGGGTTGTTTGACCGCCGGCGCGCCCGCGGGATTCGGACGGAGGCCTCCGCCGGGCCCAGGGTCAGTTCGCCCGCGTGGGTCGGGAAGGCGTTTTGCAGGTGCCGGACGACCTGATAGACCCGGCCGTTCATGGCGACCTGCCGCTGACCTCCGGACTCGATGGCGCCGAACACGAATCCCTGGCTGTTCAGTGGCGCGGGCACGTAGTCCCTGCCATCGATGATGTAAAGACTCACCTCCACGGGCAGGCGTTCGCCAACGAACACGTCGGGTTTCTGCGGGTCCAGGGTGAGGTAGGCCCACTGGCCCTGCCCGTCCTCGGCGGGAAGCGGCGTTCCCCGGGCCAGCACCTGCAGGGTTGCCGCCTCGGTTCGCAGGGTGCGGCCCGACACGGGGGCATCGAAGGCGGGGACGGTGAACGTCCCTTCCCGTTGCGCGGTGACCACGTAGTTGAGCGTGACGCTCTGGGACACCTGACCGTTGACGAACTGCACCTGGGAGGACGGCCCCACGTAGCGGAAGGCCAGGCCGTCCACCGTCGGGATCTGGGGGGCCTGCAAGGCCGATTGAGGCACGTCCGCGTAGGTGAGGCTGAACTGCACATCCTCCCCGAGATGCACGGACGCGGGGGAGAAGGAGGCGGTGACCCGGGCGGCCTGCAGGGGCATCGCCAGCCAGCACACGATTCCCAGGAGGAATCCGGCCAGGGAACCGGCGCGCGGACAGCGCCGGATTGACGAAACCGATGCTGGAATGGCCCGGCCGGCTACCATGGTTTGCGGGTCGAACCCCCGGCGGCACCGGTGTGGCGTTGGGCTTCCGACCAGTGCTTTTCGTCGCCGCGCGCGGCTTCCAGCAATTGCCGGGCCTGGTCGGGGCTCATCTGCCCCGCCGGTTGTTGTTCCGCCCCGCCGGCCGGCGATTGCTCGTCCGACGAGTTGTCCTGCTGGCCGTTTTGGGGTTGCGGCTGGTTCGGCTCGGGTTTCTGCGAATCCTCCTGACCCTGGGATTGCTGACGGTTCTGCGGGTCCTGGTCCTGTTCGGACGGGGACGGCTGCGAATCCTGATTCTGCGGGTCCTCGGAGTTCTGCTGCTGGGAGTTCTGCTGCTGGTCCTGGTTCTGTTGCGTTTGCTCGTCCTGCGGCTTTTGCTGATCGTTTTGGTCCTGCTGCTGCTGTTGCTGCTTTTGTTGCTCCTGTTGTTGTTTGAGCAATTCGAGCTTCGCCTTGACGACGTCCCGGTTGTGGCGGGCGTCCTGATCTTCCGGTCGGAGTGCCAGGGCGCCTTCGTAGGACTGGACGGCAGCCTCCCAGCGCTCCTGCTTTTCCTGCGGCGTGGGGGCCTTGTCCCCGATTTTGAAGAGCGCGTTGCCCATGTTGTAATAGGCGGCATCCAGCAGCGTGGGATCCTTGGTCAGAATCGTGGTGGCCAGTTCGTTGGCGGCGTCCTCGAAATCGCCCATGCGATAGGCGGTCACGCCCGCGTTGTAGTGCAGGCGCGGATCGGAATCGCCGTTTGCGATGAGCCGCTGCAGTTCCTGCCGGGCGGTTTCGTAGTCCCCCCGTTCATAGGCCTTGAGGGCTTTGCGGTTTGATGCCTGGACCGGCCCCGAGCCGACCACGCACGCGGCCAGGAGCAATGCCAACCGCCCCACGGCGCCGGCCGGGTGCTCCTTCACGGCCTCACGGGAAACCCGGCGACGATACGGAAGCAGCATCTCGACCGCCAGCAGCAACAGGGCCAGGCCGAGCAACCACTGGAACCGCTCGTGATACTGTCGTCCCAGTCGCGCGCCGTATTCCGACTGGGGCAGGAGACTGATGCGGTTCTCATAGAGCAGACGCATGGGGTCGGCGCCCTTCAGCGGGAGGTACTCGCCGTCGGTGGCCTGGGCGATCTGCCGGAGGATGGCGTCGTTCAGCTTCGAGGTGACGGGCTGACCGTCCTCGTCCTTGATGAAGGTGGTTTCGCCGCGGGCATTTTCCTCGCGCAGCTGGTCGCCGGCGGGGGTGCCCACGCCGACCGGGTAAATGCGAATGCCCCGGGAGGCCGCCTTGCGCGCCGCCTGCAGGGCCCCGGTCTCGTGATCTTCGCCGTCCGTGAAAATCACCAGGGCCTTGAAGTTGTCCCCGTCATTTTCAAAGGAATCCAGCGCCGTCTCGATGACGCTGGCGAGCGCGGTGCCCGGTTGCGGGATGATGTCCGTGTCGAGGGCGTTGACACTTTCCTGGAATGCCCCCCAGTCAATGGTGAGGGGGGACTGGAGAAACGCCGTGCCGGCGAAGGCGATGAGTGCGAGGCGGTCGCCCTGGGCCAGGCGCATCAGGTCGAGGGCGGCGAGTTTGGCGCGGGCCAGGCGGTTGGGCCGGACGTCCTCGGCGAGCATGCTGCGGGAGGTGTCGATGGCGACGATGATGTCGACGCCCCGACGGGAGTATTCGCGCTCGGTGTAACCATAGAGGGGCCGGGCCAGGGCCAGGATGATCAGGAGCGTGGCCAGTGCCACCAGCCAGAGCCGGAGTTTCTGGCGCCAGGGGGACACCCCCACGGTCAACTGCGCGAGCAGGCGTGACTGGACAAACAGGCGGACCAGCCGTTGCCGTGTCCGCCAGGACCAGACCAGAAAAAGGACGAGCAGCGGCATGATTGCCGCCCCCAGCCACAACATCTCGAAATGGGCGAAAAACATCTCAAGCAGGGCGATTCCGGCCACGCGGCCGGCTTCCGACGGCTCCGGTTGTCCGGTTCATGGGAGCCGCCGCCACACGGTGTTGTTCAAAATCACGTCCAGTAGCAACAGGAAAAGCGCGGGCAACACCGCCAGATGCATGAGTTCGCGGTAGCGCTGATACTCCTTCACCTCCGCCTCGGTCTTCTCCATCCGGTCGATTTCATCATAGATCTTCCTGAGTGTGTCCGTGCTGTCCGCCCGGAAATAGCGGCCCCCGGTCCGCTCGGCGATCTGCTTCAGGGTGTCCTCGTCGATGTCCACCTCCATCATCCGGTAACGGGTGCGGCCGAAGGCGTCCGTGACGGGAATGGGCGCCTGGCCGCGGGTGCCGACGCCGATGGTGTAGACCTTGATTCCCAAGGCGTGGGCGGCCTCGGCCGCGGTCAGGGGAGGCACCTTGCCGGCGTTGTTCTGGCCGTCGGTCATGAGGATCACGATCCGGCTTTTCCCGCTGATGGTGCGCAGCCGGTTGAGGGCGGCGGAGAGCGCCGAGCCGACCGCGGTTCCGTCCTCCACCAGGCCCATTTCCAAACGCGCCAGATTCGCCTGAAGAAAGTCATGATCCAGGGTGGGAGGGGCGACGACATAGGCATTGCGGGCGAAGGCCACGAGGCCGATGCGGTCGTTGGGTCGTTTGTCGATGAACTCGCGCAGCACCTGTTTGGCGATGCCGAGGCGGTTGACCCGTTTGCCGCCGAGTTCGAAGTCCTCGGAGCGCATGCTGGTGGAGAGGTCGAGCGAGACCACGATGTCGATGCCGCTGGCCTTTACGGTGGCCTGGCCGGCCCCTTGTTGGGGACGCGCGAGACCGACGATGAGCAGGGCGAGCGCCAGCCAGCGGATCTTGCGCAGCACCTTGTACAGGGGCGAGTGGTCCACCACGGAGATCCCCCGGACCAGGTTTACCGAGGAATAGAGGAACGCGGGTCGACCGCGCCGGCGTCGTCGCAGCCGCGCCATCACCGGCAGCAGCAGGAGGAGCAGGAGGAACCAGGGATGGGCCAGGCGAAAGTCCATTATGGCGTCATCTCAGGTCCGGGGGGTGGGGTGGGTTCCGCCAGCGCGGCCTCCGGCTGGGCCGGGGGTTCGCCCGCCAGGCTGCGGGCCCGTTCGGTTTCAATTACCAACCGGAGCGCCACTCCGTGCAGTTCGCGCAACTCGGGCTCGGCGGGCTCGTGCTTCGCAAATTTCACGAGGTCACAGCGGGTGAGGAAATCGCCGAGGAGCGTCTTCTGCGACTCGTCCAGCCGCGGGCTGGCCTGGACCTCGTCGAGAAACTCCTCGGTGGTACGTTCCGGAGCGTGCAGTTCGAACTGTTCCTCGAGGTAGAGGCGCAGGGCATCGGAGACCGCCGTGCAAAACGGCTTCGGCTCACCGATCAGTTGCAGGGCCTCCTCCAGCCGCGCCCGCGCCCGCACATGCGGGGGTATGAGTTCCTCCGGGGAGACTTCCACCACGGCTGCGGGTTTCCGCCGCCGTCGCAACCACCAGGTGGCCGCCACCGCCAGAACCATTGCCGCCAGCACCCACCCCAACCAGCTCCAGTCCGGAATGTCCACCGGCGGCTTGATGTCGCGCAGCGGCTCCATGGCCAGCGAATTCGTCGGGGTCGGCGTGACCCCGACGGGCGCGGGCGGCGCGGAGGGTGCGATGGAGAGGTTGGTGGCCATGTTCGCGGGGGGAGGATCAGCCGCGTCGACGCCGTTTCTCGCGGGTTTCGAAGAACCGGGCCAACGCCGAGGCGTATTCCTGGTCGGCCATCAGCTGGATGGAGTCGATCTTGGCGGAATCCAGCAGCCGGCGGAGATCCGACTGAAAGCGGGCCTGTTTCCCGGCGAACGAATTGCGGCGCCGTTCGTCACCCGTATCGATTTCCACCACCTCCCCGGTTTCGGCGTCCTTGAGCACGAGGTGCCCCAGCGCCGGCATGCGCAGTTCGTAGCGATCCACGATTTGCACCGCCACCACATCGTGCCGGCGATTGGCCTGGCGCAGCGCCGCCAGCGAACTCTGTCGGAGGCTGTGCGAAAGCACCACGCTGCGCCGGAGATGGGCATCGATCTGTTTCCGGCTGGGCGCACTTTCACCGAGGAAATCCGAGATCACCACGACGATGGCACGCTGATGAATGACGTGGGCCATGTAGTCCAGCGCCGCGGTCAGGTCGGTGCCGTGATGCACGGGTTCATGCATCAGGATTTCCCGGATGACCCGCAACACATGCCGGCGTCCCTTGCGCGGGGGGACGTATTTCTCCACCCGATCGGTGAACAGGATCAGGCCCACCTTGTCGTTGTTCCGGATGGCGGAGAAGGCGAGCACGGAGGCGATCTCCGCCGCCTGCTCCCGTTTGGAACGATCCCCTGATCCGAACAACCCGGAACCGCTGAGGTCGACCACCAGGACGACGGTGAGTTCGCGTTCCTCGACGAACTTCTTCACGAACGGATGATTCATCCGGGCCGTGACGTTCCAGTCGATGGAGCGGACATCATCGCCGGGCTGGTATTCGCGCACCTCGTCGAAGTTCATGCCCTGGCCCTTGAAGACGCTGTGGTACTGGCCCGCCATGCGTTCGCTGACGAGCCGGTTGGTGCGCAGCTCGATCATGCGGATTTTCTTGAGGACTTCGCGGGGGATCATGGGCGGAGCCGCGTTTCAAGAGTTCCCCTTGCCCCTGGCAGTTCTTTGCGCATGGTGCGATGCGGTCTCGAAGCTAAGCCATGGAATGGAGTTTCAGGAGGTGGCAAACCTCGATCCCGTCATCCAGCTCGGGCCAGTAGATCGCGTAACCGCCCGGTTCGAGCGACCAGTGGTTGCGCTGCCCGGGAGTGGCGCGGGCCAGCCATCCCAGCCAGGGTGTGGCGGCCAGGGACAGGCTGACCTCGCGCCCGTCCTCCAGTTGCACATGCAGGGTATCTCCGGCAAACCGCACGCCTTCGGCGCGGACCGGGGCCGTCTCAGATTTGGCCAAAGTACTCATTCCATGCCCTCTTAAGCCTGGCTTCGTTCAGTCGTGTCAACTTCAACACCCGGTTCAGCTCCGCTCCACCATACCCGTGGTTGTGGGCCACTTCGAGCGTGTCGAGCCAGATCTTCGCCTCCCGTTCGGCACGGATCACATGCATGTGCGGGGGTTCGTTCACGTCAGAGGAGTAAAACCGGAACTTGTAGCCATCGATCAAAATGGTCGGCATGGCCCCGCGACATCACGGCACCGGCAGTTCGTCGAAGATCCGCTGGACCACCGATTCCGCCGTCTTGTCCTCCGCCTCCGCCTCGTAGGTCACCGTCACCCGATGCCGCAACACGTCCATGCCGATGGACTTCACGTCCTGCGGCGTGACGTAACCGCGTCCGCGCATGAAGGCGTGGGCCTTGGCGCACAGGGTCAGGGCGATGGTGGCCCGCGGGGAGGCGCCCATCTGGATCCAGTCCTGCACCTGGATGTCGTAGCGGTCGGGATTGCGCGTGCAGCATACCAGATCCACCACGTAGTCCTTCACCTTCTCATCCACGTAAATCTCGTTGACCACCTTCCGGGCGTCGAGCAGGGCCCTGGCCTCGACCACCTGGCCCGCTTCCGGCAGGCCGCTGGTGCGGGCCATGGTCTCGAGGATCTGGCGTTCCTCGTCGCGGGTCGGGTAATCGATCCGCAACTTGAGCATGAAGCGATCCACCTGGGCCTCGGGCAGCGGGTAGGTACCCTCCTGCTCGATCGGGTTCTGGGTGGCCAGGACCAGGAACGGTTCCTCCAGCTTGAAGGACTTGTCCCCGATGGTGACCTGGCGTTCCTGCATGGCCTCGAGCAGGGCGCTTTGCACCTTGGCCGGGGCGCGGTTGATTTCGTCCGCCAGGATGAGATTTGCAAAGACCGGCCCCTTGCGGGTGGTGAAAGCGCCGGACTGCGGGTTGTAGACCTGGGTGCCGATGACATCCGCCGGCAGCATGTCCGGCGTGAACTGGAGGCGGGAGAACTTGACGTTGAAGCAGGAGGCCAGGGACTTCACCGCCAGCGTCTTGGCCAGTCCGGGCACGCCTTCCAGCAGCACGTGGCCGTCCGCCAGCAATCCGATGACGAGGCGCTCGACCAGATACTTCTGACCGATGATGACCCGTCCCATTTCGGAGAGCAGGGGTTGCACGAACGCACTCGCCCGCTGGACTTCCGCATTGATCGCACTGATCCCTGTGTTCATCGGCGGCGATTATACCGGTATCCGGTCAATCGCGCCAGTGGTGAGAAGCGATGGGAAGCGGGCCCCCGCGTGCCGCCCCCTCCCTCCCGCCTCCGCAACCCCGGGGTGCTTTGCCCTGCAAAGAGTCCTTGCACCGCAGATGGACGCCTCGACACACCGATCCCCAAGGTCTTTCGCAATCGTTCCGCCTCACCCCTTGGGCCAGGGCCTCCTTCGGGCATTGCGGGCTCAGGCCGAAGGGCTTGCCTGCGTTCATGCGCGGTTTCCCGGTGCCCGGGGCTTCCCGAAACCCGGAAACCGGCCTGCCTACCGGCGCCGGCGTCGCCAGGTCGCGAACCCCAGCAACGCCAGACCGGCCGCGAGGGTGCAGGTCCGCGGCTCCGGCACGGTCAACACGAACGCCATGTGGAGGGATTCCGTGTGTCCGGGGTCCCACAACTCCTGCCAATCGGTGTCCGGCAGATCGGTCCAGGCCGCATCATCATTCCAGATGTCTGCGGAGGTCTTCCATCCCCAATAATGTCCCTGATAGCCCTCCAATCCAAGCGCCTGAACCGAGAGCCAGTAGATCTTCCCCGGTTCCTGGCTGAAGTAATTGGCCGGATCAAGGACCACGTTGTACTGCAGAACCACGCTGTCGACCGTGGGGTTGGGGGCCAACGGCGTGCCGGGGTTGGGATCGTAGAACTGCTCGATCCCGGTGTCCCAGATTCGTTCGACGGCCGGCGTGATCAGGGACCACAGTTCCACGCCCGGAGTGCTGTAGGGCAGGGGGGTGGGGCCGGTCCCGGCAGGAACATCCGTGTAAATGGCAAGCCGGAAGCCGGGGGTCCAACCGATGGCGGGATCGTCCTCCCGCCAGGATCCCCAGAAATGTATCTCGGTGATCGGCCGCAGATCATTGCAGAGCCAGTCGTCCGCCACCATCTTGTCCACGTGGCTGGCGTCGGGGTAGGTCCCCTGCATCGAGAGGATGTCGTAGCCCCCGTTCAGGTTGGGTTCCTGAATCCACTTGTCGTTGGGGCCCGGCAGATCCCAGTCCGCCAGTGCCGGCACGGTCAGGCCGGCCGCGATGAGACTCGTGAGAAGGAGTGTGTGGCGCATGGTGCTTGCTTGGAGTTTTGGACTCCCTCCCTCCCCCGGTCGGCGGTGGTGGCAGCCCTGACCACCATCAGCCCGGCCCTTCATTCACGGGAGGGGGCCGGTTCACCCTGTTGACCCTTGGATTGACTCCGCAGTTACATAATGTGCAGGGAATGTCAAGTCATCATTTCAGGCCTGCACGGCCCGCCGGGCCAGGGCCAGTGACACAGTCGTGGCGCAGATCTCCAAATCTGCTGTATCGCACGTTTCCCAATCCGCAGGCGCTCGAAGGTTCGGACGGTCTGCCGAATTGAATTCGGCGATCCAGCAGATCGGAAATCTGCGCTACGAACCAACGATTTCCGCCGACTTTGTCACTGGCCCTGCGGCCCGGCCCGCGGGGCGCACGACACCGAAGTTCCCAAAGCCGCGGCACTTCACATTCTCACAGAAGGGAACGAAGAAGACGAAGCGAGGCAGGGCCTTGGGAGCTCCCCATCGGACGCGCCACCGTTCCCCTTCAATGGGGTCCGGCGCTTGATCTCCCGTGGTGTATTTGCGTCCCGGCTTCGTGGCCTTCGTTTCCTTCTGTGAGCTCTGATTTCGCCTTCCGGCATGGCGCCGGGCGCTCACCCGCCGGCCGGCCGGACCCGGCGTTCGCGATCCCGCGCGAGGAGATCGTCCAGTTCCTCCCGTTCCAGCCGCCGTGGCGCGATCCCGAACGTGCGTCGCAGATGCCGGTTCCGGGCGGGGCCCGTCCGAAAGAAGTGGCGCAACCGCTCGATGCGATCCGCTCGGAGGACGGATTCGAAGGCGGACGCGGGTCCGGGGAGCCCGGCCTCGATCCGGTCCAGCAGGACGTCCGTTTCCCCGCTGAGAAACAGCGTGAGTTGATCCACCCAGAGGGACGGATCGGCGCAGCGGAGGCGCACGCGCCGGGGGGGGGCGGCCCGGGCCGCGCCCCGGGCAAACTGCCCGCCGGGCGGTGGGTCCAGAGCCGCGCCGAGAATGCCCGCGAGGCAGTGAAACGCGGCAATCGCTCCCGGCCGGAATGCGCCGAAGCTCTGTTCCCAGCACGGCGCTTCCGCCGCCGGTTCCATGGTGTCCGCCGCCAGGCCGGGGAGTTCCCGGTGCCTTTCCGGGGCCGGGAGGGGGGAATCGCCGTCCTCGGGGCGGGTGACCGCGAGACCGATCCAGTTCCTGCCGGCACTCAGTTCAAGATAGCAGTTTGCCTGGGGCCACGTGTTGAGGCGGTTGAAGCGCGGGCGATGTTGTCGCAGCAGTTCGTTCTCCCGCACGACCGCCGCCTCGGCGCTGGCACACTCCTCGAAAGTGATGCGGCGGACGGTGTGGACCAGCCGCCGGGTCTTGCGCGAGGCGCCCTCGAGGTAGCGATATGATCCCAGCCGCTGCCGCAGGTTCACCGCCTTGCCGACGTAGATCAAGCGGTCGGCCTCATCCCACATCAGGTAGACGCCGGGGCCTCGCGGGAGGCCGGGGAAGAAGGCGCGTCCGAGGCGTTCCTCCAACGGTCGGGGCCAGGGCAGCAAGCGGAGCTGCCGGACCCGGGGCGGAAGCTCCTGGACCGCCGGTTCCGTCATCGGCTCCGACGGGTTTGCATGCGGTTCAGGATGCGCTGGTTCAGGTCCTGGGCGGGGTTTCCCCCCACCAACCGGTGTTTGATGTAGAAGGCGGCGACCTCGACCAGCCGCGCAATGTCGCGTCCCGGTCGCACCGGGATCACCATGTGCGGCAGCGACACCCCCAGGACATCGTAGCTCTGCGATTCCAGCCCCACGCGCTCGACCTCGGGCACGTCCTGCCATTCGCGCAGGGAGACGATCAGGTCCACCTGCTTGAGCGTGCGGTAGCTGCGCACCCCGAACAGCGAGGGCACGTTGATCACCCCGATGCCACGCACCTCCATGAATTCGCGGGTCACCTCGGGGCTGCTGCCGATGATCTTGCGCTCCTCGGAAAGCCGCACGCGGACGACGTCGTCCGACACCAGCGAGTAACCGCGTTCGATCAGGGCCAGCACGCATTCGCTTTTGCCGATGCCGGGGTCCCCCTTGATGATCACCCCGATGCCGAGGATGTCCACCATGCTGCCCAGTTCGGTCTTTTCCGGGGCGAACATGTCCTCCAGCAGGAGGGTGGCGTCGTTGATGAAGTTCATGGTCACCCGCGACGAACGGAACACGGGCGTGTGGGCGTGGGCGGCGGCCGCGAGCAGGTCCCTGTCGGGTCGGATGCCCCGGCAGAGCACGAGGCAGGGGATGCGCATGCCGAAGAGACCGTCGTAACGGCGGCGGCGTTCCGCGGGCGGCAGCGACTTCACATACTGCGTCTCCGCGGTCCCCATGGTCTGGACCCGGCGCCAGGGGAAGAACTTCCGGAAGCCGGCCAGCACGAGTCCCGGCCGGCTGATGGTGGGTTCGCCGATGGTTCGCCGGGAGCCGTTGGGGGCGGCGATCTGTTCCAGTCCCAACGCCTGCGCGCCGCGCCTGTAGAACTCCGCCACAGTGACGCTCTTGGGCTTCTTCATGTCCGGAGCTTGGGCCAAACCCCGCGTCCGCGCAATCCGCCGTGAAGTCAGAGGTTGAACTCGGGGCCGAGATAGATTTCCCGGGCCTTGGGATCATTCACCAGGAAGTCCGCGTCGCCCTCGCACAGGACCTCGCCCTTGTGGATCACGTAGGCGCGGTCCACGAGCTTGAGGGTTTCACGCACGTTGTGATCCGTGATCAGGATTCCCAGGCCGCGTTCCTTGAGGCGACGCACGATCTTTTGCACCTCGTAGACGGCGATGGGATCGATGCCGCTGAACGGCTCGTCCAGGAGCATCAGGCGCGGGCTGGTGATGAGGGCCCGGGTGATTTCCAGCCGGCGTTTCTCCCCGCCGCTCAACGTGTAGGCCCGGCTCTTGGCGAGTGAGGCGAGGTCGAGTTCATCCAGCAGGTAGTTGAGGCGCAGACGCCGTTCATCCCGCGACATCCGGCAGGTTTCCAGAATCGCGAGGAGATTCTGCTCCACGGTCAGCTTGCGAAAGACGCTGGGTTCCTGGGTGAGGTAGCCGATGCCCAGGCGGGCGCGCTCGTGCATCGCCAGGTGGGTGATCGGATGGCCTTCGTAGACCACGTCCCCCTCATCGGGGCGCACCACCCCCACCACCATGCTGAAGGTCGTGGTCTTGCCCGCCCCGTTGGGTCCCAGCAACCCGACGATCTCGCCGGGCCGGACGTCGATGGACACCCCCGCCACCACGCGCCGCCCGCGGTATTCCTTGACGAGCCCATGGGTCTGCAGCAGCGGCGTGGCGTCAGGGGCTACAGGGCGGGCGGAGGGTTTCGTGCTCATGGGTGGTCTCCCGGATGGGGTGCGTTCAGGACCCGGAGCGCGTTGGTGTCGAAGGAATCGGGCCGCCAGTAGGTGCGGAACCGGCCCCGCCCGCCCACGCGACCGGTTTCCGGGTGCAGGGTCAGTTCGTCAGCCCCCAGCACGCGTCCCTCGGGCAGCAGCACCAGCGGGCTTCCCGAAAGGCGCAGGAGTCCGTCGCCCGCGGCGTAGTCGGCGCGGTCGCCCCAGGCCATCCGGGTGTCGAGCGTCGCCCGCACCCCGCCCGTGGCTTCCAAGCGGTCCACCCGGTTGGTGTCCGGTGCCAGCCAGGCGTGGAGGTCTTCGCAAAGCAACCGACCCTCCTCCGGCCGGCTGCGGTCCGGCCGTTGCGTGGTCTGCGTACCCGCCACGCTTCCGTGCGCCGTGAGTTCCCGCAGCCGCCCGTCCGGGGCCAGGGTGGCGGTCAGTTCCTCTGCTGCCAGGGTGCGGGCGATCACGCGGCCGTCGGTGCCCGTCGTGGGGCTCTGTTCCACCTGGACGTCGCCGCGGGCGGTGACGCCCTCCACCCGGTTGCGGTAGGCCACCAGCAGTTCCCGGCTGCTCAATGTTCCCAGCAATTCAACGCCCCGGGCGCAGCGCGCCTGAACCGAATCGCCAAACCGGATCCACTGGTCGCGGTAATCCACGAACTCACTGCGAACTTCCACAAAGGTGTTCGTGAGGGTGAGCGGGGCGTCGCCGGCCCCGGGGGGGCCGCCCGGAAGGACGCTTTCCAGTCCTTCCACCGGCAATCGCAGGAACGCGTGCCCCTCGATCCGGAACGTCTCGTTCGTGCTGAATTCGATCAAATCGCCCGAACCGCTGCGGTCACCCCAGGTCCAGGAGGGCGTGCCTCGCAGGCGCACCACGCCGTCGGGCCGGTATTCCGCCTCCTCCGCGTGGCCCTCGAGCCCTTCGGCCGGCAGGCGGATCACGACGTTTGTCCGGGCGGTCACCTCCCGGACCGGCCCGTTCGTGGGCGGCAACTGGAGCGTGACCAGGCCGGCCAGCAGCTCGACCATGCCCTGCTCCGCGGGCGCGGCAGCGGAAGTGCTGTCGCCGGCGGCCCCCAGGGCGGCCAGGCCGCGGAAGCTGCGAGGCAGCAGAATTCGGGCGTCGCCCACCGCCTGGAACCGGTTCGCGGCGCGATCCAGCAGGAACCACCGCGCCTCCGCGCTGCGGCTGCCGTCGTTCCATCTGGGCTGCCCGGACAATTCCACCCATTCGCCCCCGGCGTCCGTCCGGTACCAGGCTTCCTCCGCCTCCAGCGTGCTCCCGTCGCGATGATTCAGAATGTGCACGCCGCCGAGCGCCCGGATGTCGTCGAGGTCGCCCTCGGGGCCGCGGCGCACCACCAGCCTGCCGCAATCGAGGTCCATTTCCGGATCGCGCACCTTCACCGCGTCCAGGAACTCGACCACGTTGGAATCCAACCGGGCTTCCAACCGGCGGCTTTCGACCACCAACGGCGGGTTCGTGGCGGTGCTCACCCGCTGGACCGTGGTTCGCACGTCATTGCTGATCAGGATCAGGCTGTTGGTCTGCCACCAGCTGAAGCCCCGACCCAGCAGGATCAGCCGGCCGTCGCCGGACTGGACCCGCAACGCATCCGCGGATCGGACCACTTTCGTGTTGAGGTTGTAGGCGCAGTTTGTGGCGAAGACGATGAGGTTCGTGCGGCCGGCGCGGTCGAAGCTCTGGACCTCCGCGGTCGCCATCTGCACCTCGCCGCCCGGAATGAAATTGCCGCGGTTGCCCTTGAGCACCGACATCAGGTGGTTGTCGGCCGGGTCGCGGAACTCGATGGACCACGGGCCGCCCACGCGTCCGCCCGGCAGTTGCGCGCGCAGGCCGGGTCTCAGGACAACCCCGAGCAGGGTGATCCACACGACCAGCAGAGCCGGGAGAATTCGGCGAAGCCGCAGTCGGGAGGGTGGGGGGCGTTCCGGAGCGGTGGGGTTCACGCGAGGTCAGATGGAGTGTTCATCCAGCAACGGCTGCCACTTGTTCTGGGAGCGCAGGATCAACTCCGCCACCTCGCGCACGGCGCCCCGGCCCGCCAGGTTGCGCGTGATGTAGTGCGCCTCCAGCCGGACCTCCTTGAGCGCCCCCGGCACCGTGGCGGACATCCGCGCCCGCCGCAGCGCCCCGAGGTCGACGATGTCATCGCCCATGTAGCAGACGTCATCCCAGCTCAACCCCTCCCGCGCGAGCATCTGCTCGATGGCATCCACCTTGTTGCCCTTCGCCTGGTGGAGGAAGTCGATGCCGAGATCCTCGCTCCGTTTGCGGGTGGCCTCCGAGGGCCGGTGCGACACCCAGCCCACCTTGATGTCCTGTTCCTGCATCAGCTTCAGACCGAACCCGTCCCGGACGTCGAACCGCTTCATTTCGGGGTCGACGCCCATGTAGACCCCGCCGTCCGTCAGGATGCCGTCCACGTCACAGAGGAACATCTTCACGCTCCGAAAGCGGAGGAGGAGGTCGGGCGGCCCCTCGTATGTGACCGCGCGCACGGGCAACAGGGTTTCGTTCATAGGCTGGCTTGGTGAATGCGCAGAAGCCGTCGCAGGACGCGCGGCATTTCGTGGAGGGGAATCATGTTGGGACCGTCGCTCAGGGCCCGGTCCGGCTCGGGATGGGTTTCAATGAACACGCCGTTGGCCCCCGCCGCCACGGCGCTCGCGGCCAGCACCGGGGCAAATTCCCGCTGCCCGCCGGAACAATCCCCCCCGGCCCCCGGCAACTGCACCGAATGCGTGGCATCGAAAATCACCGGAAATCCCAGCCGCCCCAGGATCGGGATGGACCGCATGTCCGCCACCAGATTGTGGTAGCCGAAACTGCTGCCCCGCTCGGTGAGCAACAGCCGCTTGCCCCCAAAGGACTTCGCCTTGGCCACGACCTGGGCCATGTCCTCCGGCGCCAGGAACTGGCCCTTCTTCAGGTTTACGATCCGGCCCGTGGCGACCGCCGCCTCAATGAGGTCGGTCTGCCGGCAGAGGAACGCCGGGATCTGCACGATGTCCACCACCCGCCCCGCGGCCGTGGCTTCCGCCGGCGAATGGACGTCCGTGGTGACGGGCACGCCGACCTCCTCGCGCACCCGGCCCAGTACCGCCAATCCGGCCTCCAGTCCCGGTCCCCGGGCGCTTTTCGCGGAGGAGCGGTTCGCCTTGTCGTAGCTGGCCTTGAAGACGTAGGTGAGGTCAAGGCGGGCGCAGACGCGTTTCAGCTCGCGAGCGATGCCCAGACACAGGCTTTCGCTCTCGATCAAACAGGGACCGGCAATCAGGGTGAACCCCCGTCCCGCCCGCAATGCCGGCCACAGCCCTGCCAAACGACGCGCCATGGCCGTGCTTCTAGCAAATCGATTCCCGGAACACAACCAACCCCTCCACCCGGTAGCGGCGAAACTGGCGTTCGCTGGTTCCGTTGGCGACGCACTGAACTTGAGTCCCGTCACTGATTCTGCATCAATCCGTCCCGGATTATGGGCATTGATATCGAGTCTGCTCGCTTTCTTCTGCAGAGCCGTCAGGCGGGTGTGCGATTCACCCGCTGTCTCACGCTGGGCCGACAGCACTATTTTCTTGGCCGGCGCGAGACCCGGGGCTTGCTGCGGCCATTCGACGTGGAGAAGGGGGCGGCGGACCGGATTTGCGGCGGGCTCGAGGAAAGCCCTTACAGTGAACCGTTCTGGCAGGCGTTGGGGGTGGAAGACCTGAGCACGTTGGATGCCTCGGACTTCGAGGGTGCGACCTTCGTCCACGACCTCAACCAACCGGTGCCTGAGGAGCTTCACGCTTCCTACGATGCGGTCTGTGACTTCGGAACCATCGAGCATGTCTTCAACTTTCCCACCGCGCTGGCCAGCTGCATGCAGTTGGTGAAAGTGGGGGGGCGGTTCATCACTCACACGACGGCGAACAACTTCTGCGGGCACGGCTTCTATCAGTTCAGCCCCGAGCTTTTCTTCCGTGCCTTGGGACCTGCCAACGGCTTTGAAGTGGAACGGATGGTGGCCGTCGAATACGGGCCTTGCCGGCGTTGGTTCAACGTGTCGGACCCCGAGACCGTGCGCGCCCGTGTCAGCCTGATCAACTCATTCCCGGTTCTACTGTTCGTTCAGGCGCGTCGCGTCGCGGCGATCAAGCCCTTTGCCTCATGGCCGCAGCAAAGCGACTACCTGGCGATGTGGCAGGAGCATCAACCCGGGAAACCCGGCGTCAGCGCCGGGGAGGCGGCACCGGCGGGCTTGGGCGCGCGTCTTAAGTCCGCCTTGCTCGAGAGCATGCCTCGTGCCTCACGCGCGCTGCAGGCGATCGTGACCTCTTCCCTGAACCGGGAATATGCCTGGCGGAATCGAAGGTCCTTCCAGAAGGCGCACAAGACTTCCACCAAGCCCTGAGGGAGCAATCCGCCGGGATCCAGCCGGCGAGCCGCCGACTGGAGCAGCCGGGCCGGCCGCGCTCCCCATTGCTGTTGCATCGATACGGCTGAAGGGACAGTCGGCGAGCCACGAAAGGCCGACGACTCCGTCGCCATTGAGAGCAGTCGGGCAGTCGGGCCTGAGGGTAAGAACCTCCTTGACAGATGGCGGGATGAAGGATTACTGGTCGGACGTTCAATTAGCAAAACACCCATTCTTCAGGAGGACTCATGAGATTTGGATATCGCGTTCGGAGGGATTGGATGATTGTCAGCGCGTGTACGTTTGCAGCGCTTTCGGGACTCCTGGGCAGCCTCATGGCTGCTGACTCCTGGACAGGTGTGAAGGTCGTGCCGCTCGGGTTTGAGACCCAGATGGATGACGGCCTGGCCGGGACCATTCATCAGCCCCTGAAAGTGCAGAATCTCTACTCTGCGGACCTCTTCACCTCCGGCCCGCTGCGGTTGACGGGGCTTGGCTACAGGCCCAAGACCAGCAGTGCGGAGGGGGTCGTGCCTTCGGCGGAGGTCACCATCCGAATCAGTACCAGTCCGAAGCTGCCCGGGGAACTCGCGAGCAATTACGAATCGAACCATGGCGTTGATGTTCAAGTTGTCTTCTCCGGCACGCGGACCTTCGACGCGGGCTTGATCGGCGGTGAGTTCACCGCCTGGTTTCCGTTCGATGTGCCGTTCCTTTACGACCCGGCAGCAGGGAACCTGCTGGTCGAAGTGGTCACTCGGTCCAGCAGCGGGATCGATTACACCGACGCCTCGAACGACCTTGACGACAAGTCGTCGCGGGCGTTTGGCTACAATCCCGACGGAACCTCGGCGCAGTTTCGCGACACCGGCGCCGACATCCTGGCTTTGGAGTTCGATGCGGCGTTTCCCCTGGTGGTCCCGGCGGGTTTTGATTTGGTGGAGGATGATGGCTGGTCGGGGACCCTGGCGGTGTTGTTGCGGATGCAGGAGGTTTACGGCGCCGTCAGTTTTCCAAACCTGCCGATGGTCCTCAACGGTCTGGCCTTTCGCCGGGATGCCGATACGCCTTCCTTCGAGGACGGTGTGGCGCTGCTGACGATGCGGCTTTCCACCACGGCCACGGCACCGGATGCCATGTCGGCGACGTTCGCCGAGAACTACGGCAACAACGTGGTCACCGTCTACAGCGGCGCCATCCAGTTGGCCAGTCCCACGGAATCCCAGCCCGGGAGTCCGGCCCCCTTCGAGATCGCGGTGCCGTTCAGTGCGCCCTACAATTATGATCCCGCCGATGGGAACCTGCTGGTGGAGATCATCGTTCGCTCCGCCGCCGGCATTGGTTGGAATGATCAGTCCAACGAGCTGGACGACCATGCGAGCCGGGCCTTCAGCCTGTCGCCGGACGCCACCCAGGCGACCTATCGGGATTCGGGCGCCGATGTGCTGCGGTTTGACTACACCCCCGCCGGCCCGCTGCTGCGCATCAGTCCGGCGGGCGGCTGGCGCGAAGGCCCGGTGCTGGTCACGATTTCCTCCTGGCAGACCGGTGGGGTGATTCGTTACACGCTGGATGGTTCGGAACCGACCGCCACCTCACCGCTCTACGAGCATCCGTTGAATCTGGAAGGCTCGACGATCTTCCGGGCGGCGGCATTTGCGGGGGACCAACCGGTGACGGAGGTGGTGGGCGAAACCTATGTGAACAGCCGCCAGCCGTTGATGCTGGGCGGGGTGGCGGGTCTGGACGGGAAGCAGGTCACGCTGGGGCTCGACGGCTGGGAGGGATTCTCGTTTGAAGTCCTCTCCACCACGTCCTATCGGACCTGGACCTCGCACGGAGTCCGGGTGAACCACGGTGGGCGAATCACGTTCGAGGATCCCCTGGCGAATGTTGTGGCCGCGCGGTTTTACCAACTGCGGATGGTGGAGCCCTGACCCCATCGACCTTGGCGGATCCCAATCGGGGCACCCGGTCCAGGACGTCGCGGCGAACCGGCGTTCGCCGGAGGTGCCCGGATTGTCCCATTTGACCTGAACCCGGGCAGGGAGAGGGTGCCGAAAAGGGAGGGTGCCGCAGGAGTTCCCCGACCGGCTTCGGCGGATGCCAGTCCGCCGCCACGGGGGACGCATTCCGCCAGTCCCTTCACGCCGGCTTGTGATCGCGGTCGCGGTGGCCCATGCTGGCGGGAGCAATCATGAGCCATTCCCACATCCCGGATACCCCACATGCTCCGCGCCGATTCGCCCGGCCGACCGGCCTGGCACTTGGCCTGCTGCTGGTGGCCACGGTGCCGGCGGCGACAGACCAACCCGTTCCCACCCGGAGCGTGGTCTTCAAGCAGGTCGGCGACGTGACGCTGCGGTTGAACGTCTTCGAGCCGGCGGGGCTTGAAGCGACGGATCGCCGGCCGGCGATCGTCTTCTTTTTCGGTGGCGGATGGGTGGGCGGGACGCCATCGCAGTTCTATCCGCATTGTGCGCATCTGGCGGCGCGGGGTTGGGTGGCGATGGCGGCGGAATACCGGGTCAAGAGCCGTAACGGGACGTCACCCTACGAATGCGTGCAGGATGGAAAGTCGGCAATACGCTGGGTGCGGGCGCATGCGACAGAACTCGGCATCGATCCGGATCGCATCGCGGCGGGGGGCGGTTCGGCCGGTGGGCAGGTGGCGGCCGCCACCGCGACGTTGGAAGGGTTTGATGAACCCGGCGAAGACCCTGCAGTCAGCGCCCGACCCGACGCGCTCGTGTTGTTCAATCCGGTGTTTGACAATGGCCCGGAAGGTTGGGGCCACGACCGGGTGAAGGATCGTTGGGAGGAATTCTCACCGCTGCACAACATCCGGTCGGGGGTGTCGCCGGCAATCGTGTTCCTGGGCACGGAGGACAAGCTGATCCCGGTGGCGACGGCGCAGGAGTTCCGGCGTCGCATGGAAGAGTCGGGCAATCGTTGCGAACTGCGTCTCTACGAGGGCCAGGGTCATGGGTTCTTCAATCACGGTCGCGATCACAACCGCTGGTACGACGCGACGGTGAACGAAATGGACGGGTTCCTGGATTCGCTGGAGTGGGAAGCCAAACCGGCGACCGGCGTACGACCGTCGCTGGAAGCCGGTTGGGACGCGCCGCCCAACGAGGCGCGGCTCCGGGCCTACTGGTGGTGGTTGAACGGCAACGTCACGAAGGGCGCCATCACGCGCGACCTCGAGGCGATGAAGGAAATGGGCTGGGGCGGCGCGTTGATCTGTGATGCGGACGGTTCGAGCCAGGACGGGAACGAGCGCGCGCCGCACGGCCCAGATTTCTTCAGTGACGCGTGGCGGGAGCTGTACCGACATGCCCTGCACGAAGCGGCCCGGTTGGGACTCGAAATGAGCCTGAACATCCAAAGCGGCTGGAATCTCGGAGGCCCGATGGTTTCTCCCGAGGACGCTCCGAAACAACTCGTCTGGACGAGCCGCACGGTCGAAGGCCCGGCCGTGCTCGACGAGAAGCTGACCCAACCCCGGGCGCGCGACGGTTTCTATCGCGACCTCTTCGTGCTGGCGGTTCCGGTCGCTTCCACCTCGCAGGTCGATCCGCGATTCGAATCCCTTCGGAGCAGCTCGGCGCAATCGGCGTTCCCCGCAAGCCTGGCCGGCGATGGCAATCCGGACACCTACTGGGTTTCCGGCACGGACACGAGCGAGGCCGGACCGTCTCCCGAACGGCCGCAGTGGCTGGAGTTGGTGTTCCGGGAACCCATCTCCGCCACCCACCTCACCATCCTGCCGCGCGCCGGTTACGGTCCGCGGGCCGGTGTCGTGCAGGTCGGCCCGGATGGACAGACCTTCCGCAAGGTCGGTTCCTTCAGGACCGACGACAACGCGCAGCCGCTCGAAGTGCCGTTGGACGATGCGAGCGGACGCGTGTTTCGCGTGGAATTCACAGGCGCATTTGATCCGCGGTTCCCGGATGCCCCGAGGAACGTGCAGGTGGCCGGGCTCACGTTGAGCGGGCCGGGAGGGGAGGCGCCCGTTGCGGTGGCGCGACGTCCGTTACTGAACCTCGAACAGAAGGCGCTGCGGCGGGCGCTGCATTTCTCCGCGCCGGACACGACGCCGCTGCTCGAGCGGGCCCCTTCCGTGCCGGGGGAGGCGGATGCTTCGGTGAATCAGGTCGTGAATCTCACGGCGTCCCTCACGGCCGACGGCGCGTTGCGCTGGGAGGTGCCGGCGGGGCGTTGGGAGATCCTGAGGTTGGGATGCACGTTGAATGACCATTGCCGCGTGTCGACGTGCAGCGAGGGCTGGGATGGTTACGCCATCGATCCGTTCGATGCCGGCGCCTTCACGCGCTATTGGGACGCCGTGGTCGAGCCGTTGATCGCGGACGCGGGTCCGCTGGCGGGAACCACGTTGAAATACCTGCACACGGACAGTTGGGAAGTGGAAGTGGCGAACTGGACGCCGACGTTGCGCGAGGAGTTCCGGCAACGTCGTGGCTACGATCCGTTGCCCTGGTTGCCGGTGATCACCGGTCGGATCATCGGAAGTCGCGACGCGAGCAACCGTTTCCTGCATGACCTGCGGCGGACCATGGGCGACCTGGCGATCGATCATCACTATCGGATGTTCAAGGAACGCGCCCATGGCCACGGGCTGTTGATTCACCCGGAGTCGGGCGGGCCGCATGCGGTGCCGATCGACGCCCAGCAATGCCTGATGTTTGACGACGCGCCGATGAGCGAGTTCTGGGCCTGGTCCTGGCGCCATCGCATTGGTGATGCCAACCGGTTCTTCGTCAAGCAACCGGCGTCGGCGGCGCATGTCGGCGGACATCGCTATGTGCTGGCGGAGGGTTTCACGACGATTGGGCCGCACTGGCAGGAAACGCTTTGGGACAACCTCAAGCCGGCGTTTGACCATGCCGGTTGCGAGGGGTTGAACCGGCTGGTCTGGCACGAGTTCGTCTGTTCGCCGGAGGAGATGGGCATCCCCGGCCAGCAGTACTTTGCCGGCACCCACGTGAATCCGAACGCCACCTGGTGGCCCCGCGGGAAGCCCTTCTTCGATTACCTCAACCGCTGCCAGTGGATGCTGCAGCAGGGGCGCTTCGTGGCGGACGTGGCCTGTTACTACGGCGATCACGTGCCGAACTTCGCGCAGTACAAGGCGACCGATCCAGCGGGGGCGCTGCCGGGACAGGACTACGACGTGCTGTCGGCCGATGCGGTGATCCAGCGCTTGCGGGTGGAGAACGGTCGTTTGGTGCTGCCGGACGGCATGAGCTACCGGGTTCTGGCGTTGCCGGATCGGGAGGCGATTTCGTTGCCGGTCCTGGAGAAGGTGAATGAACTCGTGGCCGACGGCGCGGTGATCGTGGGACGCAAGCCCGTTCGCGCCACGAGCCTGCAGAACCCATCGGCGGACGATCACCGCGTGCAGCAACTTGCCCGCCGGCTCTGGGGAGGCGAGGTCGCCGGTGGCAAGGTCTACGCCGAACAGCCCGCACGGGAAGTCCTGGCCGATCTGGGCGTTTCGCCCGATTTCACCTGCGCACCCGCAGATGCCAGATCGATGGGTCTGACGCTCGACACCATCCATCGTCGGCTGGACGAAACCGACATCTACTTCCTGGCCAACCGCACGAACCGGGCCGCCCGGTTTGACTGTAGCTTCCGGGTGGCAGCCAAGGCACCGGAGCTCTGGAATGCGGTGACCGGCGAGCGTCGGTTCGCGTCGGCGTATGAATCGGCGAACGGCCGGACGACCCTGCCGCTGGAGTTTGCCCCGTGCGGCTCGTGGTTTGTGGTGTTCCGGGAACCGGCGGAGGCGCACCCGCCCACGGCACCGGAGAATCGGCACGAAGCCGACCTGATCGCCGAACTCTCCGGCCCCTGGCAGGTCCACTTCCCGCGCGGCATGAGCGCCGATGAATTCAGCGAGCGGGAGATGCTCTCTTCCGCCACCCGGACCGTCGTGTTCGATTCGTTGGAGTCCTGGACTTCGCGGCCCGAACCGGGGATCAAGTTCTACTCGGGTGCGGCGAGCTACATGCGGGGTTTCGATTTGCCGGAGGCGGACGCACCCGCCGGGAACCGTCGAATCTTGCTGGATCTTGGAGAGGTTCGTGAACTCGCCGACGTTCGCGTGAACGGCCGGGAATGCGGCATCGTCTGGACACCGCCGTTTCGGGTGGACATCACCGAGGCGGTGAAGCCGGGCGCGAACACGCTCATGGTGGACGTCATCAACTTCTGGCCGAACCGCCTGATTGGCGACTCCGCCCTGCCGGTGGAGCAGCGACGGACGCAGACGAACATCCGCAAGTTCACCCCGGAGTCGGAGTTGATGCGGTCGGGGTTGTTTGGACCCGTGCGGTTGCTGCGAACTCAGGATGCCGTAGCGCGGTGAGGTGAAGAGTTGAATGTGGAACCGCCTTCGCGCCTCCCAGGGCCGGTGACGAAGTCGTAGCGCAGATATCCGGCGCTGCTGTATCGCTGAATTCAATTCGGCAGATCGTCCGAATCGTCGAGCGCTTGCGGATTGGAAATCCGCGATACAGCAGATCGGATATCTGCGCTACGAACCAATGACTTCCGCTGACTTTGTTATTGGTCCTTTGGCACTATTGGGACGCTGCCAGCGTAGCCGGGCTCCTACTACTCATTCACTCTCAGCGTGATGAGTCTCAACATGCTGGGCGAGGGGAGGGGCGGTTGGCGGGGGTGATCGTTGTTTGGTCCCAACGTTTCCCATTGCAGGATATAGCGAAGCTTCGGATCCCCTGAAGCTCCCAAGTCCCCTTTTCGCTGAATCTGCATTCCCTCGAAGTCGCTCTGAAGCCGGTTTAGTTCAGCCGGGAATTCGGGGGTCACCGTGACCTTTCGGTCCAGGCGTTGGAGAGTCTGCTCGTCCAGCACGAGCCGTCCACTGCCGTAATCCCGGTGGCGATAGGTCATCGTGAGGATGCCGGGTTCCACGCGGCTCAGGCCGCTGATCTTGATGCCCAGGAACCCCATGCTCCCCCGGCCGCTGAATTCCACGCGCTGTTCCCAGTCCGTCAGCACGTGGCGCACCCACTGACCGGCTTCCGGGCGCGCGGCATAGATCTGCATGTTCCCGTCGGCATCGGCCTTGTGATAGGTGATGATCGGTCGGTCCTCAGAATCGAAGAACAGCTTCTCACAGCCGTTGACGATGCCGCCTCCGCTCGGGACCGGGTCCACCCAGGCGGATTGTTCAGCCAGTTTGATGGGCAGTTCAAGCGCCTGGCCAAAGACCGATTCCCAGTGGACCAAATCCTTGCTCCGGGCATGGGAAAGGTGGTGATTGGTGGCGCAGTCCGGCGTGTCCCGCCAGACCCAGACCAGGTGAAACCAGCCGTCGGGTCCGCGGGTTGGGCCCAGAGGATAGGCATTGCGAAGGCCTTCCCCGTCGAGCAGCGAGCCCTTGAGCAGGCGTGTCCAAATGCCTGCTTCGGAGTCGTACTGATTGTAGAATCTTCTCCCGTTGCCGGAGCCGCCGTCGCGGTAGGTGAAGATCAACTCGCCCCGCGGACCGGTTAGAAAGGCGGGATAGCAGACCCGATCCTCGGACTCACCGGTCATGGTTCGTTTCGTCAGCGTGGTGATGTTGCCCGGTTGCTCGGTGCGAAAGTAGATCAGGGGCACGTTGTGCATGTTGCCCGACACGTGCAACTGGCCGACCCCATCGATCGCCATCGTGATGTAGTTGTGCGAATCCCATCCGATCTTGGAAGGGAGGACCTGATACTGCCACGTGTCCGAATCCAGCGCGCGGGAGGCGACGGTCATCCGCCGCTCGCGGTCATAGTAGGCGACGTATTGACGTGGGCCGGTGGTCAACAGGCAGAAACCGACCGGGAAATCCGCCGGCACAAGGGCGACGTCCAGGGAGGCTGCCACTCGAAACTGAGCGGGAGTCGAGGCGACCGTGGTAAGGGCGGCCTGCAGGATCCACGGTAACAGCCAAAGGTGCTTCATCCGTTTGCTTCCTCTTCGCCAACCTTCGTGTTGAATTTGCGACCAGTACTACTTCGCACCCTGAATTGCTCCAACATTACAGCGCCTGATTTGGTCGCAGCAGTCACACCGGGCTCGGGTTTATCCTCTGCGCAAGCCCCAATGCGCAGACCTCCAAGTGGGTTCAGGACGAAGTCGCCAGGATGCGGGCGATGGAGGGCAGAGTGTTCCGAACGGTGGAACTGAGCAGGGAACCATTACGAGATTTCCTCACCTTCCGGAACCTGGCCGATCCGAAGAAATGTCCTCACGAGATCACCCTCACCGCACGCGATCATTCCAGGAAACCGCTTGAACCATCTGCCGACGGGCACTTCGGGCTCGCCGGTGAGCCATTCGGAAAGCAATTGAAGCTGCCCGATCGGGATTTCTCGATCACGCACCCGGTCTTCCAAGTGCGCCACGAGAGCGCGAGGCACATCTTGCCTCCGGACTCTAGGCATTCGGCTCGTCTCCGAAAAAGCCTGCGACGATTTGTTCCTTCAGTCGCTGCGCCTCCGCGGGGTCCTTCGCATCGACCATTCTTTGCTCGTATTCCGTCAGCTTCTCGCCGGCCCACGGGCGTCGCCTTTCGAGGGTCTGGAGGAATGCCACGACCTGCTCTTGCTCGGCAGGTGGGAGATGTTTGATCTCATTGATGATGACCGCAGCAGTCATGGCGCAAAGCTATCTCCCGATTTGGTTCGAGGCAAGCGCCCCTTCTCTCGCAGGAAGCCAACACCCAAGGCCATCAAGTCGATCGCATTCTCTCTGGCTTGACCGCCCTCGTTCGCCCCCAGATGCTCTCGGGGAAGCACCTCCAATTATGAAGGACACACCGCGGAACCTCGTGCCGGAACTGCTCTCTGCCCGGTGGCTCATTTGGCTCTCCGGATTGTTGCTGCCGATCCTCAACGCGGGGGAACCGCCGGAAACCTGGACGATCCCGACCTTCGAGTGTCTGGGCGTCTATTGGTCGAGTTCGGAGGATCAGGGTGCATGTCAGGTGCGGTATCGCGCCGCCGGTGAGGCCGGATGGCGGGAAGCGTTGCCGCTGGTTTACGACGAACTGGATCATCAGTATCGCGGCAGCCTGGTCGGGCTTCAGCCCGATACGCCCTACGCGATTGAACTCCAAGCGGGCGCGCACACGGTGGCATTCTCCGGCCGAACCTGGAGCGAGGGGATCCCGGTCGGCCGGGTGACGCTGGTGCCCGGCGGTGAACGGGATGAAACGCTTCGGATCACGGAATCGGGCACACCCGACGCCTGGCATCTGGTCACCCCGGCGCCGGGAACGAAGACCGTGATTGACGTGTTCAACCTGCAGGCTCACTGCGTCGAGATCGAGGCGGATTACGTGATCCTGCGCGGGTTCGAGCTGAAGAACGCGATGGAGGATGCGGTGCACATCGGGCGGGGCGTGCAGCATGTCGTGGTGGAGGATTGTCACATGCTGCTCTGGGGACGCGTGGGCGGGGCGCGGGTCTGGGGCGTGTTCCACGGATCGGACAGTGCCATCTACGCCGATCGGGGTGCAGGCGGGTTGATCCTGCAGCGCAACCTCATCGAGCATCCGCGCAGCGGGTCGAATGACTGGGAATCCGGTCATCCGGACGGGCCCCAGGCCATTTCCCTGGTCGACTCCTCCGGCGGCAATGTCATCCGTTTTAACACCATCCGCTCGACCGAAGATCACGGTTACAACGACGGCATCGGCGGCGGCAGCAACTTCAGCTTTGCCGGAAGTCCCAACCGGGACTCGGACATCTACGGCAACATCATCGCCAACTGTTGGGACGACGCCATCGAGAGCGAGGGAGCGAACCTGAACGTGCGCATCTGGGGGAACTACCTGGACCAGACCTTCACCTTCGTGGCCACGGCCGGCACCTCGAAGGGGCCGCTCTACATCTACCGCAATGTCTTTGGACGAAGCCGCATCACGCACCAGGATTCGAGCGGCGGCACGATCTTCAAGACCGCGGGCGTGAACCGGAAACTGACGCTCGATGGGAAGGAAGTCTGGGGCGATCGCGGCCGGCGCTACATCTTTCACAACACCGCCCTGCAACCCGGCGGTGCATTGGACGTCTTCAGCGGACACGGTATCTGCAATGCGGTGGTGCGAAACAACCTCCTGCGGGTACGGGGGAATGTCTTTCCGTCATCCGTTGAGGGCGCACCGCCGAATGACTTCCGGAACAACCTCACCGGCGGCTATCTCGGCGGCGGTTTTGTCCGGTCGATGTTCGTGCCTTCCGAACGGTTGGAGTGGTTCCTGGCGCCCAGTGTGCCGTCGATCCAGTGGGGCCGGGTCGATTACGAACGCAGCGGCCGGAAGTTCGCGATCACCGATCCTTTGGTACGCGTGCCGAACCCGGCCCTGGACACCGGCGCCCGATTGCCGGGATTCAACGACGATTACCAGGGAGCCAAGCCCGATCTTGGGGCCTTCGAGAACGGGAATCCCCCGCTGCGATTCGGACGCGAGTCGGCCCCGGGCTATCATCCAGCCCCGTGGGAATCGCGGTAGACGGCACTGATCGTTGGGCAACCCGGCCCGGGGAGCACACGCGCCCTCGTCGGTTCACGACGCTCCGCGAGGTTTTGGAGTGCGGTGAAAAGCGTCAGCCTTCACCGCTTTGGCGGCGGCGTGCACAGTGACCAGGAACCCTGCCGTCGCAGCGAACGGGCGTTCGCCGGAACCTCCCGAGGCAGGGCCTGTTGCCATCCCGGCGAATGCCAATTCGCCGCTACGGGCGGGCCGATCTTCCAGAGGCACGGCCTCCCCTTGTTCTGGTTTCGGTCCAATCCGTGTAATTCGTGAAATCCGTGTCGTTGCACTGCCTTGTCACGGCTGAGGAAACCGGGTGGAGGAGTTCCTTGCCGGAATCCGGAAACCGCCGGATGTTCTCGGGCCATGCAATCCCAACGTGGGCATCTCGGTCGTTCCCTCCTCCGCGAAACCCTGGTGCGGGGGGCCTGGCTGTTCGCCGCAAGCTGGTGTGCGGTACTGCCGGCTGCCCCCGCTGACTCACCGGCATCAACAGATTCCGCGTCCCCGGAGGGACTTTTGCTCAAGGACTACCAGCCCCGCTCGATCTTCAACGTGCCTGAGACCCGCGTGGAAAAGGCGCGGTTCCCGGTGATCGATGTGCATTCCCACCCCTACGCGCGAACTGCTGAGGAGGTGGAACGTTGGGTCCGGACCATGGATGCAGTGGGGATTGCGCGGACCGTCGTGATGACCGGAGCGACCGGCGAGCGCTTCGACGAATTGTACGCGCTCTATCACCCTCACGGAGATCGTTTCGAATTGTGGTGCGGCGTGGACTATGCCGGCTTCGACAAACCCGGGTTCGGTCCGGCAGCGATCGCGGAACTGGAACGGTGCGTCCGGGCCGGGGCGGTGGGCGTGGGGGAACTCAGCGACAAGGGAGGCGGCCTGATCCGGAATTCCGGGGGCCTGCACATCGATGATCCGCGCATGGACCCGATTCTGGAGAAGTGCGCCGACCTCGGGCTGCCGGTGAACGTCCACGTCGGCGAGGACCGTTGGATGTACGAGCCGATGGACGCGACCAACGACGGCTTGATGAACGCTTCCAAGTGGCGGATCCGCGGAGGCCCCGGGATTCTGGGGCACGACACGGTGGTCGCCACCCTGGCACGCGCGGTGAAGAGGCATCCACGCACCACCTTCATCGCCTGTCACTTTGCCAACTGCTGCCAGGACCTCACGATCCTGGGTGGGATGCTCGATGCCTCCCCGAATCTCTATGCGGACATCGGCGCGCGCTTCGGCGAAACGTCACCCATCCCCCGGTTCATGGCCGGGTTCTACGGACGCTATCAGGATCGGCTGCTCTACGGCACGGACATGGGCTTTGACGCGGAGATGTACCGCACGACGTTCCGGATCCTGGAGACCGAGGACGAGCATTTCTACGCCCGCGAGCTGTTCAACTACCACTGGCCGCTCCAGGGCTTCGGCCTGCCTGAGACGGTGCTGAACAAGCTCTACCACGCCAATGCCCTGCGATTACCACGACCACCCGGGCCCGGTCGCCGGGAGGGAGGAGACGCAGCCGAACCAGCCGCAAAGCCCATGCAACCTGAATCATGATTCGAGGCAACAGCATCAAGCCCGCGTGCGTTCGTCTGGTCGCGGCGGCGATGGGCGGATTCCTCCTCATCCCGGTCGCGACGGCGGCTCCCGTGAAGGTCTACATCCTGGCCGGACAATCCAATATGCAGGGTTCCGCGCATCAGCGCACCTTTGTGGCCATTGGCGACGATCCGGAAACCGCCCCGCTGCGCAGGGACATTCTGGATGGGAACGGCGACCCGGTGGTTTGCGACAACGCCTGGATCACCTATCTCACGGGAGGTGGCGATGGCGACACCGTTCTGCGGGGAAAAGTGAAGGTGGGATTTGGTTTCGATGGCGAGTGCATTGGCCCCGAATACGGATTTGGGATCTACCTGGACAAGGCAACCGATGCGCCGGTCCTGATCATCAAGACGGCCTGGGGGGGGAAATCGCTGGCCGTGGATTTCCGTCCTCCGAGTGCCGGACCGTATGAGCCGAGTGCGGCCGAAAAAGAGCGAGGTGACGTGCCTGCGGGTGAAGCCGTGGGCCACTATTACCGCGAGATGATCCGGTTCGTTCGGGCGACCCTGCAGGCTGCCGACAGCATTCGGCAGGTTGTCCCGGGTTACACTCCGGAGCAGGGCTATGAGCTTGCCGGGTTCATCTGGTTCCAGGGATGGAACGACATGTGCAACCGGCATCACCTGCAGCAGTACACGGGCAACCTGATCCATTTGATCCACGACGTTCGCCGGGACCTGCAGACACCGAAGCTCCCGTTCATCGTGGGGGTCTTGGGAGTCTATGGGACGGCCCCGGACAGTCGGAGGTTTGACCGGGGCCTGCCGGTGAGCGCCTTCCGCAGCGCTCAGTTCGCCGCGGTGGAGCAGTACGATCAGAAGGTGCCGGCGGCCTACCGTGGCAAGGTGATCGCCGTGGACAGCGGCCCATTCTATGAGCTTGCCCTGAGCGACATCTACTGGAAGCGACGGTTGACCGGCGAATGGAAGCGGCGCGTGGAACAGGGGACCATGACGGCAAAGCAGATGCAGGAGGAATGCGCCCGGTATGGGTTCGGCGACGGTGAACTGACGCCGGAAGAGCAGCGGACCTGGGACCGGGGCGCCTCCAATGCCGAGTACCATTACCTGGGCAGCGGCAAGACGTTCATCCGGTTCGGAAAGGCACTTGCGGAGGCCATGCTGGAAATCGACAACCGATGAGCAATCCCGCGGCCAAGTGGAATCGTCCCGGCGCCCCCATCGGGTGTCGCCCGCGACGAGGTGAGTCAGCCTGGAAAGAGCCCTTGAACCGCAGATGAACAGATGGACACGGATTCCCAAGTATTTGTGGAAACGCCCCTTTTCCTCCGTTGAGTGAAGACATCCGACCGCCGTCGAAGGCTCAGGCGGAGGGACTTATCTGCGTTCATCCGCGTTCTTCGGCGGTTTTCAAGGTCAGGTGAATGGATGATCAAATCGGAGGCTCGGATCAGAATGGGAAGGAACAACGCAAGACGAACCATGCTGAAGACCACTCGAATTGGATTGATCGGAGCCGGGTTGCTGCTCGGATCTGCACCGGCCGCGGTTCCGGAGACCGCTGCTCGCCCCAACGTCATCGTCATCCTGGCCGATGATCTGGGGTATGGGGACACCAGCCTGTTCGATGGCTGGGTCCAGACGCCCCAGTTGGAACGGCTGGCTGCCGAGGGGCTCACTTTCACAGACTTCCACACGAACAGTTCCGTGTGCAGCCCCACCCGCGCGGCCTTTCTGACGGGCCGCTACCAGCAGCGCGTGGGGATCATCGACGTGATTGCGTCGCATCTCGACACGCCCGGGCTGGAACCCACCGAGTTGACGATCCCGCGACTCCTGAAGCAGGCCGGTTACCGGACCGCACTGTTCGGCAAATGGCACCTGGGCCCGGAACCGCGACACAACCCAATCCACCACGGCTTCGATGAATTCGTCGGCTACCTCGCGGGCGCCACCGATTACCACGATCACCGGGACTGGTACAACGGCCTGGAACGTCGCGAAATCAAGGGGTACGCCACCCACCTGATCACCGACCACGCCGTCCGCTTCATCCAGGAGAACAAGGCAGGGCCGTTCTTTCTCTACGTGGCGCATCAGGCCGTGCACCTGCCGTTCCAAACCGCGGACGACACTGTGGAGAACCGGCCGAAAGAGAAACTGACGCCGGAGCAAATGTGGGATCCCAACCGGATCCGTCCGAAGTACAAGATCATGCTCGAGGAGATGGACCGGGGCATCGGCCGCATCGTGGACACCGTTCGAAAGGAAGGCATCGCGGAAAACACCTTCATCTTCTTCTTTTCCGACAACGGGGCGATCTTGGCGGGCGGATCGAACCAGCCGTTCCGGGGCGGCAAGTTCAGCAATTACGAAGGGGGACACCGGGTGCCCGCGATTGCGTGGTGGCCGGGCCGGATCGCCGCGGGCGCCACCACGGCTGCCACCGTCATGGCGATGGATTTGCTCCCGACGATCATGGACTTCACCGGCGTCACCGTGCCAAAGACGCGTCGACTGGACGGCATGAGCCTGGCGAACCTCATGCTCCATGGAGCCGATTTTCCGGATCGGCAACTCTTCTGGGGATACGAACCCAAGCTCGGAACCGCCATGCGCGACGGGCAGTGGAAGTTGTTGACGAAGGGCGATGTCGCGGAGTTGTACGACTTGAGCCGGGACATCGCGGAGAGGACCAACGTCGCAGATCAACACCCCGAACGCACCCGCCAGATGCGGGACGCGATCGAAAGGTGGAAGCAGGAGGTGTTACCTGAAATCGTGCCGGGGCAATGATCACTCGACAAGCAGCCACTTGGGGAGCGCACGCGGCTCGCGTGCTGTGCCCGGCGGCCCGCCGGGCACATCCGGAAGGTCCCGTGCTCCCGGATCGCTGACAGTGCCATCCCGGCGGGAACCCGTCGGCGAGCCGCCGACTGGAGCAACCGGACCGGCCACGCTCCCCACTGCGGCTGCCTCGATACGGCTGGCGCTCTGCTGAATCCTGAACCGCCGCAGTGCTGGCACCGGCCTGGCACCGGCCCTTGCACGGGAAGGGCGGGTTCTGACATCCTTCCCGAGCCATGCGCGGAAAGCACACCCCTCGGCCGTTCCCGCTCCTGCGGCGGTCACCAGCGCGGTTTTGGCCGCTGATTACCCTTCTTCCCACCCTCGCCTTTGCCGCACCCGGCGACGGTACACCTCTGCGGCTGGAGCGGGGGGAAGTGCAGCACGTCAGCAGCGTGACCGATCTGAAGGCCGCACTGGCCACCGTCAATGCGGCGAAGGTGCCTGCAACCTTGCTGCTGGCGGATGGCACCTACGTGCTGGACGTTCCCGTGCTGGAAGTGCAATGCCCCGGGTTGGTGATTCGCAGCGCGAGCGGGAACCGGGAGGCCGTGATGCTGCGGGGCCCGGACGAGGGGCCGCAAGCCGCCTTGGGGAACGTGTTCACCGTCTCCGCGAATGATGTCGTCATCGCCGATCTGAGCCTGGGCTACTGCCGTTACCACGGCATCCAGGTGCGCGGGGAGAGTCCCTTTGACGTGTCGGGGTTGCAGGTCCACAACTGCCGGTTGGTGAACTGCAACGAACAGTTCATCAAGGGGTCCTCGGCCGACTCCGACCCGGTGGGGGCGACCGACGGGTGCATCGAGCAATGTCTCTTCGAGTTCACCGGCGGCTGGGCCTGGCAGTATTACACGGGCGGCATCGACATCCACAAGGGCGTCAACTGGGTGGTGCGGGACAACCTGTTCCGAGGCATCCGCACGCCGGCCGGCCGGGAGGGCATCGCCGAGCACGCGGTGCATTTCTGGAAGCGATGTGCCACGCGGCCGCAGAACATCGTGGTGGAACGGAACTGGATAGTGAACTGCGATCGGGGAATCGGCTTCGGCCTGAGCAACCCCGCGGGAGGGCACCAGGGGGGCGCGAGCATCATCCGGAACAACCTGGTCTACAACGACGGCAGCGGGCCACACACCGATGTCGGGATCGGACTGGAACACGCCTCCGGGGTTACGGTGGACAACAACACCGTGGTGGTCCGGGATTACTGGGCACCGGTGGAGTACCGTTTCGCCGGAAGCTCGAATGTCACGTTCCGGAACAACCTGGTTGGCGGTCCGATCCAACGGCGGGACGAGGCACCCGCGGCGACTTTGGGAGTCAACCTGGAACGAATCGAGGACACCTGGTTTCGTGACCTGCGTGCCGGTGACCTCCGCCTGACCGGTGCGGCCACGGCGGCGATTGACCGGGGAGAGGCTTTGGAGGAATTCCATGACGATGTGGACGGCGGGGTCCGACCGCAGGGAGCGGGCTGGGACACCGGCGCCAGTGAGCTTGGCACCGGGGCACAGGCCGCCGCAGCCAAGGCTCAGCCGTGACGAGGCAGTTCCTACAAGGGGACCGCGCGCGGCTCGCGTGCCGTGGCCGGCGGCCCGCCGGGCACATCCGGAGTGTGCTGAGAGGTCAGTGTTCGGTGAGGAGGCATCTTCCCGATGAGCAGTCGGCGAGCCGCCGACTGGAGCAGCCGGGCCGGCCGCGCTCCCCGCATGGCGCCGGCGAGGTTACGGCTCAGGCGAAACGGCAATGAGCTCGCCGGCCAACTGCCTCCGCTGGTCGTTCACGTCGAAGGTCCCGTAGAAGAGCGCGTTGGCGTCAATCCAGGTGAAGAGGCGTTCCTCGTCCTCGGGGGACAACGCGACTTCACCGTGTCCCGCCGCCAGCATGGCCGTGAGCGGACTGGCGAGTGAGCCGAACCGCAGGGGTTCGGTCAACGGTTCGTAGTTTCGTTCCGGACGGTTCCAGGCGGAGAACGACACCCGGCTGACCAGTGCGTTGTAGGACTTCGTGAACGCGCCCTCGGGGTCGCCGGTCAGAACGGGGCGGTCGGGTTCGGTGCCGTCGTGGCAACGAACGCAGTGGCGGTTGAGCACCGGTTGCACCAGGCGCGGATAACTGAAGGGGCGCGATCCTTCGGGGCCGGGTTGGATGCTCGAGGGCGCCCGCGTCAGGGCCAGGGCCCGACCGTTGACCGAAGGTGCGGTCATGCGGTGCTCGTGGCACCCGATACAGCTCTGGTGTTCCCCCGGTTGCAGGTAGACGAGGCTGCGCATGGTCTGGATCGCGCGACCGCGGGAGTCCAAGGCCTGGAACAACAGCGGCGTCCGGGCCGGGGCCTCGAAATACGCCGAGCCGTCCTGCTCCACCGGTACCGTCCCAAGGACCTGCTTGCCCGGCGCAGCGAACGCGGCTCCGACTCGTGGGGAATCGGCGTTCGGGGTGGTCTTGAGCAACACCTGGATCACGCGCAGATGCGTGATCGGCCGGTCCGCGGGCAGCGGCGGCCAGCCTTCCCTGACGTTGCTGACGAAGAAGGTCCCGCGGTCGGACGCCGGGTCGGTGGCGGGGCGCCCGATCCCCGGCGGCGGCATGCGTGGTTCCAACGGGCGCGCCCACAGACTGGAGATTGCCGGGTCGCGGTAGATCAACTCCTTGTTGCCGGATGCGTCGGCGAAGTAGAGGCCGAACAGGTTGGGCAGGTTTGGCCCCGGTTCGCCCACGAGTTGGTCATAGCTGTAGGAGACGAGGAAGCACGTCTCGGACAGTGGCCATGGCGATTTGTAGCAGTGGCCCGGCCAGCGCTGTTCCTCCTCCGGAACGGTGGTTTCAGCCCACGGTTCCGGAAACGGGACCCGCCAGTATTGGCCGACCGGCGTGTCGAAGTCATAGGCATTCGGATTCGGTCCGAACGCCAGCGGCGTCTCCGACTCCGGGAAGCGCACGTCCGGGGTCAGTCGCGTGATGGCGTCGGGCCCGTCCACTCCGCATGCCGGATCCACCAGGATGATTGAGCCTGCGCTCATGCCGTGGTGAGGAGCCGCGGTGGCCATGATGCGGGTGCTTCCCGGAATCGCCCGGGCCTCCCAGATGCCGGTGGGATTCCAGGTGTTGTTCCCGAAGAAAATGCGCGCGTCGCTGCCGTCGGGGCGGGTCGACCAGAGCTGCTCGTAATGCACGGCGTTGCGGTCCACGTAATCCCATCGCGTGTAGACCACCCGGCCGTCGTTCAACAGACAGGGGTCCCACTCGTGGGTCTCGTGAAAGGAAATGCTGTGGGGATTCCCGCCGTCCGCGCCCATGCGCGCCAGCGTATAGACAAAGCACGGGCCCCGGCCGCAGCGATGGTAGCCGCCCCGCCGGGTCGAGACGTAGAGCAGGTCGCCGGAGGGCAAGGCCACCGGCGAGAAGTTGTCCGTGTCGCCCTGCGTCAACTGGCGGATTTCCCCCGAGGCCAACGTGAGTTCATAGAGATGGTAACGCAGGTGCCGGGTCTGGTCGTTGAAGTCCCAGGCGGTGGGGGCTTCACGGACCGGGCAGTAGGCGAAGAACAACTTCTGTCCGTCAAAGGAAAGCTCCGGCGTCATGAAATTGCCCGGTAACAGCGAGGGCGGCGTGAGGTCGCGCGTGCGCATGCCGGCTCCGGGTTCCTTCAACAGGAACAGTCCCCCGCCCGGACGCGCGCAGTATCCGTACGTCTGCGTGAGTTGATGGCTCATGACGGACGGGACGTGCTTCACGAACAATAGCGGGGCACGAGGAAGGAGGGGGTTGGACAGCATGAGCCGACGGCGGAAACGATGCAGTTCCCGCCACGTCGCCTCCGCGGCGACAGCGTCGTTGGGATCGCTCAGAGCCGTTGCCCGGGCGACGTTCCATTCCGCGACCTCATACGGTTGCAGGGTGCCCTGCCCGGCCCGCGCGATCACCAGGGCATCGGTGCGCTCGATCAGCTTCTGGATTGCCTGGGGGTAGGTGCGCGGTTCGCGGGGGGTCTGAATGCCGTCCTGCATTCGCCAGTCCCATTCGACGAGCGCGTCGGCGATGACTTCGGCCGGATCGGGGGAGACCGGGACCGGGGCGCGCGAAAACGGCCGCCGTTCCGGGAGCAGCGAGACCGGTTGGCCACCCAGGCTGAATCCCGTGATGCACACGGCCGCGGGATCCGAGGTTGTCTCAAGGACGAGGCTGTTGGTTTCAATCCGACATCGGGGCGTCGTCGGGGAGAGCGCTTGCAGATGATACTCGAAGCCGGCTGGAATCGCTTCCGCGTCCTGCAGGTGCAGGCGCACCTCCTCCCCGGCGTTCACGAAGGCGGTCATTCGCCAGGAACCCGGCACATCGGAGTGACCGTTGAGGAGCACCTGGGTCCCGGCGTCACGGCCGTCCTGGTAGAACCAAACCCCCGCGGTCGATCCGGGAGCGGGGGGCACGCTGCGACCCTGGATCGAGACCGACACGGGAACCGGCGTCATCGTCGCTGGGGTCCCCTTGGCGATCGCTCCGGCAGGAGGTGTGGACGGTTCATCCGCCGGCAAGCCCGGCGCAGCCGCCGCCAGCAACAGTCCTCCTGCCACGAGGCTCGTCGAGTCCACCGCCATGAAGCGTGTTGTTCTCATGCGCCCGAAGGACTGCCCTGTTTGGTGGGAGTCATCCGCGCCACGTTATCCGGAGCGCCCGACGGTTCAATCCGGAAAGAGCGGTTCAACCGCAGATCGCCGCAGATTTCCAGAGACTTGCAGAATTGTCCCGCGTCACCCAGTGGGTGAGGATATTCAGCGGACTTTGGGGGCTCAGGCCGAAGGACGTGCGCCTTAGCCCAACTCGGGGGTGAAATAGTCGGGTGGGCGGGTCCCCTCACGCACCCATCGGCGGGCCTTGAGTTCGAAGCGAGGCAGGCTTTCAGGTGGGACGGCCAGGACCGGCACCCGCAGCGAAAACGCCTCCCGAAACGCGGCGTCGATCCGCCGGACCAACCCGCCGAGATCCGCGCAATCCGCCGTCGGCTCCACGCGCACCACCAACTCCGTCAACCCGCCCGTATCGCGGATCGCCACCTGATATTCCGCCACCTCCGGGAAACGTCGGATCACCGCCTCGACCGCGCCGGGAAAGACATTCACGCCCCGCACGATGACCATGTCGTCAACCCGCCCCAGGATGCCGCCTTCGAGGGCGAGTTCGTAGCGACCGCAGGCGCAGGGTTGGGTGTTTTCGGCTTCGGGGGCGAACACCGGTCGCACCAGGTCACCGGTCCGATAACGCAACAGTGGGGAACCGGTCCGCCCCAGGGTGGTCAGGACAAGCTCGCCGGGTTGGCCGCGGGAAGGGGCACCCGTTGCGGGATCGATGATCTCCGCCAGGTAACCGGTCTCGATCAGGTGCAACCGACCGGGCCGGGCGGGACATTCGTAGGTGACGGGACCGACCTCGGTCATGCCGTGATGATCCACCACCCGCGCACCGGGCCAGGCGGCTTCGAGTCGGGCGCGGGTGGCGGGGATGCTGCCGCCGGGTTCGCCGGCGACGATGATCCGCCGCACCTTCGAGCGGCCCAGATTCATGCCCTCGCGGGTTGCCATCTCCGCGAGATGCAGCGCGTAAGTGGGCGTGCAGCAAAGCACGGTGGCTCCCAGGTCGAGAATGCCGCGCAACCGGCCCACCGTGCTCTGGCCACCGCCGGGAATGCACAGCAGGCCCAGCGCTTCCGCCGCCTCGAAGGCCATCCAGAAACCGATGAACGGACCAAAGGAGAAGGCGAAGTAAACGCGGTCGGCGCGGGTCACGTCGGCGGCGCGATAGACTTCCGCCCAGTTCCCCAAGAGCCACTCCCAGCTCTCCGGCGTGTCGAGCCACCGCAGGGGCCGGCCGCTGGTTCCGCTGGTTTGATGCAACCGGGTGTAGGCCTCCAGCGGGTGGGTGAGGTTGCTGCCGAAGGGCGGATGCTCCTCCTGGTCCCTCGCCAGCTCCGGTTTCGTGGTGAACGGAGCGCGGGTGTAGAAGTCCTGCAAGTCCTTCAGCGAACCGGCCTCCAACCCCGCCGCCGCCAGCCTGCGCCGCTGAAAGGGATTTGCCGGGACGATTCTGCCGAGGAGTCGATGCAGCGCGACCAGTTGCCCGGCGCGCAGGTCAGCGCGGGACCGGGTTGAGGGGCGGTCGTCGCTTGCCATGTCCACGGCCGGGGATCACCACCGCGTAACTCAGGCACCGGCCCCGGAGTCGGGGGCGGCGGCAGGAGCGGGCTGTTCCAACACGGCCGGGGTGGTGGATTTCTGCGGGCCGGGGGCCGGCTTGTAAAGGGTGACGAGGCAACCCCCCAGGGCCGCGAGCGCAATGCCCAGATAGAACTGCGGCTTGATCGATCCCCAACCGCCCGCCGGCGGATGCTGTACCAGGGCGTAAATCGCGTTCACCACCGGAGCACCGGCGAAGACAATCGACATCACCACTGCCGGGGTCCCCTTGGCACCGAACGCCAGCAACACGCCGAACGCGCCCGCGGCCCCGACGATCCCGGCGAACAACGACCACCACATTCCCCGCGATGTGTAGCCGCTGAAGGCCGCCCCCTTGACCATCAGCAGGAGCAGCGGCGCCAGCACCGCCGTGAGGAAGTAGGCGATCCCCACGAACAGGAATGCCTTGTACCGGCCGTTGACCGGGTCCTGCATGGCCGTCTGGCCGGTGTGCAGGAAGATGCCATAGACCCCCCAGCAACCGACGGTCATTAGCGCGAACAGGAGCCAGGTTAAGCCCGACGAACTCGACTGAGCAGCAGTCATAATGCTTGCGAGTCTAGGCCGGGCGGGGCGCCGCCGCAAACGGTTTCCCGGGAATCCGGAGGGGGCAGGCGCGCGAACCGGAGCGGCGACAGCCCGACGTCACTGCCATGAGTCCGCGCGGCAACAGTCCGGGTGCGGGCCGTCCTGGGATCGATTTCCGGATACTCCAGACTCCGCCCTGCCGGCTCGTTGCGCTGCAACACGCCCTGCAACGTGCGTGCGGCCGTGTGGCGCTCTTCCGGCGCTCTTCCGGCTTGACTTTTGCAGCCGCTTTAGATTACAAGCGATCCTTAGATGAGTGACTCAGAATATCGCAAATCACTTATCCTCTAGAACCGTCCATCCTGATCCTGAAAACGCGATGGAACGACCGGTGCCTTCTGGCGTTCCTGGAGGAAGAGCGGCCGGGGCGGCCCTCAAATCGATCGTGTTATCGAACACCCGGATGGCATGCACATGTGTAATTTGGAGGCAATTATGAGTCTTGCGTGTCGCAGTTTCATGGCATTGGCGAGGCGGCGGCCCCGCAGCCTGTGGTGGCGGACCGGGTTCCGGAATCAGGCGGAGCGACTCCGCTTGATCGCAGCAGCGCTGCTCCTGGCGGGGGTCTCCTCGCAGGCACAGGAACAGTGGAGTTCCGTGGTGTCCGGCGTGTCGGCGGGCCTGAAAGGGGTGACCTACGGCTCGGGGGTTTTCGTGGCGGTGGGAGCCGACGGCACGATCCTGCGTTCGGCTGACCATGGGTGGACCTGGCAGGACCGGTCGGATCCCGAAGTGACAATGGACTGGATGCTGGATGTGGCGTATGGCAACGGGGTGTTTCTTGCGACCGGGGGAGGGTCCATTCTGATCTCGGAGGACCTGGGCCTGACCTGGCGGCGGGCGGGGGACCTGGCGGATTACTGCACCGGTCTGGCGTATGGCAACGGGCGATGGGTGGCCTCCGGTGAGGCCGCCGTTTGGGCCTCAACCAGCAACGGAGCCGGTTGGAGCATCGTGTACGATCCGCCCGAGGGTGAAGCCCTGGGAATCGACGCGGCATACCCGAACAACACCTTCTTCGTGGTCGGCGGGTCGATCTTGTATTCGTCCAATGGCGGGCAGTCGTTCACGGAGGTTGGCAACGAGTACTCCAACTGGCTGGCGGATGTCGCGTACGGCAACGGGTGGTATGTGGCGATCGGCGGGGTTTTCGGCAACCTGGTGCTACGTTCCGCCACCCCCACCACGTGGGCCCTCGACGACGTCGTCGAGCTTGAGGGCGTGGACGGCCTCGATGGAATCGCCTTCGGCAACGGCAAGTTCGTCATTACGGCAGGCGAGGGAAAGCTGCTGGTGTCGGACGGGACCGGGGCCTGGCAGCAGAGATCGTCCGGTGTGAGCAACTGGTTGAAGGGGGCGGCGTACGGCGATGGGACGTTCGTTGTCGTGGGCGAGGACGGCGTGATTCTCATCTCCGGACGGGCACCCGAGATCAACAGCGTGCTCACCGCAGCCGGCACGGTGGGGCTTCCCTTCAGTTATCAGATGACGGCGCTGTACGGGCCGACCGAGTTCAACGCGACCAGCCTGCCTGGGGGATTGACCATCAACCGCGGCACCGGGCTGATCTCCGGCACACCGACCTCGGCCGGTACGTTCACGGTCACGCTGATTGCCACCAATCCCTATGGCTCCGACACCCGCCAGCTTACGGTGACCGTTCAGCCGGGCGGTTCGGGCGGCGAGTTCCGGGTGAACATCTTTACGGCCGTTGAACTGGAATGGGAGTCGGTGGCCGGCAAGTCCTACCAGGTTCAGAGCTCTCCCGACCTCAAGGCGTGGTCGAACTACCAAACCCCGATTCCGGGGACCGGCGCGCCGATCCAACGGCTCTACAGCACCCGTGACCCTGCCAGGCGGTTCTACCGCGTGCAGGAACAATGACCTGAAGGAGGCTGCCATGAGAGCACCGCGGCTGATCTGTGCCAGCGTTTGCGTCCTCGCCTTGACGGCCACCCTGCGTCCGCCTGTCCGGGCGGACGAACCGCCCCCAACCCCTCCGGAACTCACCCTGGTGGTGACGGACCCGCAATGGGACGTCCTGTCCTGGCCCCAATCCGCAGAGGGGTTCTATCTGGAGGAGGCTTCCGGCCTGGTGCCCCCGGTGATCTGGCATCCGGTCGATGCCGTTCCGTTGAGCGACGGGGACCTCTGGCGCGTGGCGCTGCCCAAGCGCGAAGGACTGCGTTTCTTTCAGCTCCGATACGATCCTGATTGGCCGTCCATCTTCTGGGATTATGCCCACAAACTGGCGGCGGACCTGCCCGTGAAGGCCGGCTTCTCGGACGAATTTCTGGATCTCCCCTTCCTCGACGCGTTTGCCCCCTGGCGACTGGCGCCGTTGTGGGGCGTGCCCCGCCAGGGGGAGGGAGGGTATGTGCTCGCTCCCGGGCTGTGGGAAATTGCGCTCCAGACCTTCTGCCTGAAGGCCGGTACGGGGGCGCCCGGAGGCGGTGATGGATTCGTCCCGGCCTCGTTCCAAGGGCCGCGGGCAGATCTGCTCCTGAAGGTGCTGGACGGGTTCTCGGCGGACCCATCCGGCGGTCAGGAGTCCACGCAGGTTCTGCTTTGGGCGATGCTCCTTCGCACGCGGATGGACAGCCTGCCCGGCCCCGTCCAGGCCCTGGCGAACCAGTGGCTGTCGGAGGCGGACCTCCAGCGTCTGAACGTCGCGGCGGATGGCAAACATGCCATCGAGGACGCCTACGCGGAGCGGTTCAAGCTCTGGTTCTTCGGTCCGGGCGGCGTGTTCGAGCAACTGCCCCGGGAAGTGCAGGATGCCATTCTCTGGGATGCCGGGTTCGAGGAGTCCCTGGCGAGTTCGGTGGAACTGCCCTACGAGGCCCTTCAGGAACTAGCCTTCGCGGCTGCTGAGCCCGCCGAGCCGGACGGGTTGCCACCCCGCGACATCCCCTACGGCCGCTGGGCCTGGATGCCCACGGATGGCAACCCGCCCGCGGGGTACCTGATCCGCTTTCTGGTCTTTTGGTACGGTGAAACGTTGGTCCAGTTTTGCGTCCCGGAGGAGATCACGGTCGAGACCGACGTTTTCGGGCGTATCACCCGGATCGCCGACCTCGGAGGCAACGAGATTCACACGAGCTACGACGCGACCGTACCGTCGTTGGCGGTTGCCGGGGATGACGGGGTGACCGGTCATGCGTTTGGGGAAATCCGGCTCAAGGGTCCCGCCGATCCGGAGGATCCGCGGCGGCTTCTGGAAACGGTCCATGCGGGAGTGGGCTGGGTGCTGAGCGGCACCCCTGCCGGGGGCGGGACGCCTGGCGCCGGCGCGCGGTTCTCCGACCCGCAGGGACGCTATGACCATGCGTTGAGCCAGAAGGCGGAGATCCGGCGGCTTGACACCGAATTGCAGCGGGTTCACCCGGGCCGGACGCCGGGGCCACTGGACAGCGTGGCGAGACTGTTGGATCTGGCGGAATACTGCGAGGGATTGCGTCTGGCGCTGCTGGAGGCGGAGCCCGATGACAGTCCGGAATTCCCCTACCTGGCGGATCGCTTGGGTCTGGCCTACCGTGCCTGGGTTGCGGAGTTTGCCCGCTTCTGTGCGGGCGAGGGGGGAGCCCCGGTTCGCTCGCTCCCTGGGGAACCCCCGGAGCTTGCCGGTCCACCCCAGCCGGGGTGGGGCGGGCGGATCAAGAATTTCCTGAGCCGGGTCTTCCCCCGGTACAAACCGCCGTACTACATGCAGGCCGCCAACTCCGGTTCCCAAAACCTGGGCTTGAGTCCGGTCCCCACCAACGCCCAGACCCAGTCCGGCCAGGCGCTTCAGCAGCAGTACCAACAGGCCGTAAAGCCCCTCGACAAGCTCCTTTCTCTCCTGTCGCTGCCGTTCCCCCTGAAGGCTCATCGCAAGGCGATCGATGCGGGGATCTCCTGGAACTTCAACCTCTGGGGGCGGGCGGGAGATGCGGTCAACGATCCCGAAGGCTACGCGAAGCGGCACGGGCTCAAGTTTACCAGGGCTTCCCGGACGGGTCTGGCCGGCGCCGGCGCTCCGAGCGGGATGGCTGGCCTCGATTACGATGTGCCAACCGTCCCGCTGTTCTGGGACTACGGCCCCGTTGAGGTCGATCCCGACATCACTCCGGCGCGACTCGAGGCAACCACCGTTCTCATCGACCGACTCATGCGTGTTTCGGCCTGCCTGCAGGCGGCCACCGTGGCCATTGAGCGGCAGTATGGCGCGTTGCAGGCCGGGGACGGGTATTGGTATCGCCTGCAGGGGGCGTATGCGGTCTGTCACGAACGCGCCGCTGGCAGTGCCCTGTGGGACGCGGCGGGGGCCATCGAGGCTTGGATCGCCGTCCTGCGCGATGAAGGGGTCGAGGATCCGTGGATCACCCGCGAGGACCTGGAACAGATCATCGGACAGCTTCGTACCGAGGGCTTCTCCGAATGGAAGAAGGCGTCCTTCCGCAAGGCGGGCCTCAGCGAGGAGGCCATCGAGGAGTGTCTTCAGGCTTCCTTGGACTGGACGCCGGAGCTCGATGGCTACCCGTTG
The DNA here is from genome assembly GCA_024233215.1 of Verrucomicrobiales bacterium. GTDB lineage: Bacteria > Verrucomicrobiota > Verrucomicrobiia > Limisphaerales > J093 > J093. The sequence goes on from JACKPW010000002.1 coordinate 318,182, forward strand.
TTCGGTTCGCTCGAAGAAGTGGCCCGCGTTTCGCGTGAGCTGGGTGCGAGTCTGATGCAGTTCCCCGTGCTCCCCGACCCGGCCTCGCCCTGAGCCGCGCGCCCTTCGTCAGCACGGCTGAGATCCCTCCCCGCCACCGTTCGCGGAGGCGGGGGGGGCGCCCTGCGAGGCTGATCGTCGGTGGGATCGGGGCGAAAGGACCGGGGACGTGACCGGAGGGTGCCAAGGGGTCTCAGGCGACCGGCTGGTCTGGGGCAACGGGAAGACCGTCCGGGCTTTCAGAGGGTCCCTGAGCCTGGCGGTTGACCGCCACTCCTCGCGGCAATCCGATGCAGCAGATCGCGATGCCCCTCCTCAAGTTCCGCCCGTGGGAGCCTGCCCAACGTGAGTACTTCGTCGCTCAACACCTCCAGCCGTTCGTAGAAGCCCAGGGCGATCTCGATGGATTCGGGGTCGTGGTCGGCCACCCGGAGCATCTCGAACAGCGCGTCCTCCGCCTTCCCGAACTGCCGTTGCTGTTCATGATGGATCATGAGGGCGGCATGCGTGCGGGCCGGGATTTCGTATCCGCGCAGGGCTTCCTCGAGATCCGCCAACCGCGGGGCGAACTCGGGCCAGTCGGCGGCCTCGGGGTGCATCTGGAGACCGAGCATGACATGGAGCGACTTGAGGTGGGCGTCGCGGGCCTGTTCGTCGCGGCCCTGGCCGGCGGCGATCTTGCCCAACTGATGCAGCAAGGTCGCCAGCAACAGGGATTTCTCCTGCACGCGCGGCAACGGTTCCCCCACGGTGAGGCGCGCCAGGATTTCCCCTTCGTTCAGGGAATGGATGTTGTCCGGGCTGAGATCCAGCAAACCCCGCAACGCCACGTCCGCCCGGGCCAGGGCCGCCTCCCAGTCCTCGCGTTTGATCAGACCCGCTATCTCCGCGATCCATTGGATGTAGCGGCGGATCCAGGCCAGGAGATAGTCGTGACGGATCATTGGGAACCAACTTTCTCGATCGCGCAGGCAATGGGACCTTGAACCCGTTCGGCCGCTCGGGGGGCAGTCCTCACTATTGGCGGAGGGAGCGCCGACAATCGCTGCAGAACTGACCCCGTCGCTCGGTTCATGTTGAGAAAGGCCCTACAGCGCCGTGCCCGTCAGCCGCTCGTAGGCTTCCAGGTACTTCGCACTGGTTTTCCGGACGATTTCGTCAGGAAGCACCGGGCCGGGGGGACGTTTGTCCCAGTCGAGGGTTTCCAGATAGTCGCGGACGAACTGCTTGTCGAAACTCGGCTGGCCCCGTCCGGGCTCGTATTGGTCCGCCGGCCAGAAGCGCGAGGAATCCGGCGTCAGCACCTCGTCGATCAGGATCAATTCACCGTCGAAGAGCCCGAACTCGAACTTGGTGTCGGCGATGATGATGCCGCGTTCGCGGGCGTAATCGCGACCCGCCGTGTAGATCTTCAGGCTGAGATCGCGCGCCTGGTTGGCGAGGTCCGCCCCGACGATTTCGGTGGCTCGTTCGAAGGAGATGTTCTCGTCATGACCTTCGTCGGCTTTGGTCGAGGGCGTGAAGATGGGTTCGGGCAGTTCGGCGGATTCCGTGAGTCCGGCGGGCAGGGGAATGCCGCACACCGTCCCGGCCTTCCGGTATTCCTTCCAACCCGACCCGCTGAGATAACCGCGCACGATGCACTCGATGGCCAGCGGTTTGGCCTTTTTCACGATCATGCAGCGTCGGGAGAGTTGGTCGGCGAAGGGTTGGAGCCTGGACGGCAGGGGATCCTTCGCGCCGGCGAGCAGATGATTCGGGACGAGTCCGGCGAACCGCTGGAACCAGAAATGGGAAATCTGCGTGAGCACGGCGCCCTTGGCCGGGATGCCGTTGGGCATGATCACGTCGAACGCCGAAATGCGGTCGGACGCCACCAGCAGGAAGGCGTCACCGAGGTCGAAGATTTCGCGGACCTTGCCGCTTCGCAGCTTCGGGATGCCGGTCAGTTCGAATTGGAGCAAAGGCTCGTTCGTCATGGCGCGCAGTGTAGAAACCGGTTGCAGGCAGGGAAGGCAAATCGAACCGCCTGGGGTCAGTCCCGGGTATCCTGCCCTTTGTTGGCCCGGACGGTCTTCCCCGGGGAGCGGGTGGATTGCTTGAATACCACATTGCCACGGCATGCCCCCTTCCCCGTGTTGCCGCATCCGCCGGTCTTGACTCCTGACGAACAGCACTGATCTCATTTCCGGCGTCATGTTTCCAACCTCCAGTTCCCCGCGAGGGGTCAGACGTCGTCGAACCGGTTTGTTGGTCCTCCTCCGCTTCCAGTTGTTGCAGGCAGATGCTCCGCGGTGGGTTCGTGTCGGGCTGGCGATTGCAGCGGCCAACCCGGTTTGGGCCGCCGACCAGTCGATTGGTGCCACAGCCGTCCTGGTGGGGGCCGGTGTCCCGGTGCTGGTCGATCCCAGCTTCCACGGTTATGCCGATCAACGGGTCGCGGCGATCGCGGTCCAACCGGACGGGCAGATTCTGGTTGGTGGACGGTTCTCCCAATTGGCGCCGACGCAGTACACCGGGGTGAGCGGAGTTCCCCGACAGGCCATCGGTCGGTTCAGTCCCGACGGGGTGCCTGATCCGGGTTTCAATCCGGGCGTGGGCGCACAGGTCGAATGTCTGCTACTGGAGCCGGACGGCCGGATCATGGCGGGAGGCCGACCGTCGCACCTGGTCCGGCTGACGTCGGACGGTCAGTTGGACCCCACCTCGGTGGCGATGCCGACCGGCTATGCCTACGCGTTGTTGTCCGGGCCAGGCACGGCACGGTACGCGGGCGGAAACCTTCGGAGAGTTGACGCAACGACCACCGAAGGACTTGTGCGACTGTTGCCGGAGGGTTCGCCGGCCCCGGAGTTTCAGCCGTTGCCGGCCGCGACGGTGAGGTCCCTGTGCCCGCTGCCGGATGGGTCTCTTGTGGCGGGCGGGGATTTTGGCTTCTTTCCGTCAAACGGCCGGAAGCACATCGCCCGCGTGGCGGTGGACGGTACCTTGGATGAGGCCTTCAAACCGGACCTGTTCGAGCTGGTTTCCGTGGTTCTCTGCCAACCCGACGGCAAGCTGGTGGTCAGCGGCCGGGTTAAGACGGGCTCTTTGTCGCTGGCGCATCTCGTGCGGTTGAATCCCGACGGCTCCCCGGAACCCGGCTTCGATCTCATGCCGTCGGGTACCGGGTTGTCGTCGGACGTGTTCTCTCTGGCCCTGCAGGCAGACGGGAAGATCGTGGTTGGCGGGAGCTTTACCGAACTGGGCGGGCAACGCCGAAAGAACCTGGCCCGACTCAACGCGGACGGTTCAATCGATCCGGACTTCGATCCCGGCGCTGAAGGCGGCAATTACCCCGGCGTCTATGCCCTTGCCCTGCAGGAGGACGGGCGGATTCTGGTGGGTGGCGATTTCCTCAGCCTCGGCGGCGAAGCGCGCTACTATATCGGACGGTTGACCAACACCGATCCCGCCACGCACGAACTGACCTACGACGGCTCGACGGTTTCCTGGTTCCGCGGCGGCACGAGTCCGGAGGTCTGGCGTGTCACGTTCGAAGTTTCAGCCGACGGCGAGAACTGGATGTTGCTCGATCCTCCCGCGCGGATTGAGGGAGGCTGGGAACTGAGCGGGGTCGTCCTGCCCGAAGGAGGCATGCTCAGGGCCCGGGGCTTTGTCTCTGGCGGGCAATACAACGGCTCGAACTGGTTTGTGGAGGATCTGCTGGGCGCCCCCGTGTGGGTGAGTCAGCCGGAGAGCCGGTCCAACGAGTTCGGCACCACGGCCACGCTCAGCGTGCGGGTCGGTGGTACCGGCCCCTTCAGCTATCAGTGGCAGCGAAATGGCGTGTCTCTGGTTGAAGGGGGCCGGATCTCCGGCACGCAATCCCCCACCCTGAGGCTGGAAGACGTCCACGCTGTGCAGGCGGGCGACTACACTGTGACCGTCCGGAACGACTTCGGCAGCGTCACGAGCGAGCCGGCCATGTTGACTGTGCTCGACCCGTTGATCCGGGTTCAACCGGTGAGCCAGCAGTCCGGCGTGGGGCGGAGCGTGACCTTTGCGGTCGGCGCGATTGGAAGCGAACCGTTGGGTTACCAATGGTGGAAGGACGGAGCGCCGATTCCTGGGGCCACCGCAGTCTTGCTGAAATTGGATGACCTACAGGCAGGCGACGCGGGCGAGTATTCGGTCGTGGTCAGCAACGGCCTGCAGAGCGCCACCAGCGACTCGGCGACGCTGGACGTGGCCGAGGTGCCTTGGATCGCAACCCAGCCGGTGACGCAAATCGTCGATGTCGGGCAGACGGCGGCCCTGAGTGTCGAGGCCTACGGTGCCCCGCCGCTGGGTTATGCCTGGCATCGGGACGGAGTGCCGCTGGAAGATGGTGGAAACGTCGCCGGGGCACATGCCGCAACGCTCGAACTTGCGGTAGCCACCGATACCGATCACGGGCAATACACCGTTGAGATCACGAATGCCTATGGAACCACGGTCAGCGCCCCGGCGATTCTGGCAGTCAATTCGGCGTCGCCGGACCCGGGCTTTGACGCGCGAGTGTCGAGCGGGCCCATGGCCATGGCCGTGCAGCCTGACGACCGGCTTCTCCTGGGAGGCTCATTCTCGAAGATCGGTGAGGTGTCCCAGGCTCGACTAGCACGGTTGAATGTGGATGGAACGTTGGATACGGCCTTTGCTCCGCAGGCAGATCAAGCGATTCACGCCCTGGCAGTTCAGGCTGACGGGAAGATCCTGGTCGGAGGGTGGTTTACCACATTGGGTGGCGCTTCACGGAGTTACCTTGGGCGGCTCAATCCGGACGGGTCTGCGGACGCGGGTTTTGCGCCTGATTTCGACCGTTCGGTCGAGGCTCTGTTGGTACAGCCCGACGGCAAGATCCTGGTTGCCGGTTCCTTTCGAAAGATCGGCGAAGCTGATCGTAGCGGCCTCGCGCGTCTCAATCCCGATGGAAGCCTCGATCCCTACGTCGCTCCTTCGCTCTTCCGTGGCCCCTTCACCATGGCCCTTCAGTCGGACGGCAAGCTGCTCGTCGGTGGCCGGGAGGACCAGATCAAATCAGCCTATCTCAACTACCTGCCTGCGACCCCTCGCCCGGTTGCATCGCGACGGCACTCTGGATTGGGAGTTCGATCCGGCATTGGGACGACCGACTCGCCGAGGTTCAGGCGCTGGCACTCCAGGCGGACGGCAAGATCCTTCTCGCCGGCAAGTTTAGCATGGTGGGCGGCGAGCAACACTGGAACCTCGCCCGGTTGAACCCGGACGGTTCCGTGGACACCGCCTTTGCCCCGCAAATCACGGTGGGCTATTCCGGGTTATGCATCGGTGGGGTTGCAGGCCGATGGCGGGATCCTGGCGGCGGGTGACATCGACAGCCTGGAAGGTCTGCCGCGTCAGGCCGCATGCGAATGCATCCGGATGGGTCTCCCGACCTACACTTCTGCCCGGGGCTGCAAGGGACGCCGCGGCCTTGGCGGTGCTGACGGATGGTCGCGTTCTGGTTGGCGGGTGGTCCTACCATCCCGAGATTCCCGTCCACCCACTTGGAGGCATACACGAGCCTGACTCCTGCCACGGAAAGCCTGTCCGTCTCCGGATCGACCCTCACCTGGTTGCGGGGGGCAGCGCCCCGAGGTCTGGCGAACCACCTTCGAGCATTCCCCGGATGGCGTGAACTGGACGCTCCTCGGTGAGGGCACGCGGATCGCCGGCGGTTGGGAACTCACCCCCGTGTCCCTGCCGGCAGAAGGCACCTTGCGCGCGCGGGGTTGGGCGACGGGAGGTCGCTACAACAGCTCAACCTGGTATGTGGAGTCGTACCGGGGGGGGCCGCTTGTCCTCACCCAACCCCTGAGCCGGATCGTGGACTTTGCGGCCGAGGTCGCCTTCGAGGTCGTGGCGAAGGGTTCGGAACCACTCGCCTATCAGTGGTGGTTCGACGGAACTCCGCTGGAGGACGACGGCCGGATCAGCGGTTCCCATGCGGCGAGGCTGATGTTGACCGCGGTATCCGGGGCCGACGCCGGGAATTATTCCGTCCGCGTGAGCAACGCCTCCGCCGAAGTCACCAGCACCACCGCGAGTCTGACGGTGGCCGAGCCCTTGATCACCGGGCAGCCGACTTCGCAAACCGGAGGGCTGGGAGGAGAAGCCCGCTTCGAGGTCGTCGCAGTCGGGTCGGCACCGCTCCGTTACCAATGGTGGAAGGACGGGATGGAACTGCCCGGAGAGACTGAGGCCACGCTGCTGCTCTCGGATCTGACAGAAGGCGACGCCGGGGAGTACGCCGCTATCGTGACCACGGACTACGGCGCGGCTGCCAGCCAACCGGCCACACTGACCGTGGCCAACCCGCCAATGATCATCGTGCAACCGGCGCATCAACGGACCGAGCCCGGCGGGAGTCTCGCGTTCGAGGTCCTTGCCGTGGGGGCCCAACCGCTGGGCTATCAATGGTGGAAAGACGGTGAACCGCTGGTTGGCGAAACCGCATCATCACTCGAACTGGGCAATGTTCAGGTGGCAGATGCGGGCTGGTATCAAGTGTCAGTCGCAAATGCGGCCGGCGAGGTGCTCAGCGACGCCGTGGCGTTGTCGGTCAACACGGTGACTCGCGACCTGAGTTTCCGGCCCAACGCGAGCGGGGCGGGGATCCGTCTTCCTCACGCGATCGGCTTGGACAGGGAGGGCAACGTCTTGGTGGGAGCTGCGGAGAGCGCAACTCACTCTCTGGTGCGAATTCATCCCGATGGCACCCTGGATGACAGGTTCGATCCGAATCCAGACCGTTCAGTGACCTGCCTCGCCATCCAGTCGGACGGACGCATTGTCCTCGGAGGCCTCTTCAAGAATCTCTGTTCGGAACCAAGGATCGGGTTGGGGCGCATCTTCTCCGAGGGAGGTTGGATCGCGGCTTCGTTTCGGGCTTCGCGAATCAGTGGATCTGGGATGTGCCCGCAATGGCGGGGCAGGCGGACGGCAGGCTCCTGGTGGAGGGTATTTCACTTCCGTGGAAACGTCCCACGCCAGAACCTTGCGCGGCTCAATGCCGACGGCTCGCTCGATCTTGAGTTCGATCCGGGATTACCGGGATCGTCCACTGCCTCGCCGTCCAAATGGACGGTCGCCTCCTCGTGGGGACATCTTTCGGTGAGATCAGCGGTCAGAGCCGGCAAGGCCTGGCGCGCTTGAATCCCGATGGGTCCTTGGACTCGATCTACGACCCGGCGCCCAACGGCTACGTCCAAACGCTGGTCGTTCTTCCGGACGGCGACATCCTGGTGGGGGGATTCTTCAAGACCATTGCCGGGCAGTCCCTCGCCGGCCTCGCCCGATTGAACCCGGATGGCACCCCGAACCAGGGTTTCAGCCCTCCCGGATTCTCGTCAGTGCACAGCATCGCGGTTCAGACAGACGGTGGGATTCTGATCGCCGGTGCCCTGATGGACGGAGGCGTACCCCGACGGGTGGTCCGTCTCCATTCGGACGGCTCCCTCGATTTGACCTTCGATCCGGACCTCTCCGCGGAAGCCATGTCCCTCGCCATCCAGTCGGACGGCAGCCTCCTTGCAGGTCTCTGGGGCTCATCGGACGAGAACCTCGTACGTCTGAACAATCCCACCCCTGCCACTCAGAGTCTCGGCTATGACGGTTCGGACATCGTCTGGCTGCGCGGTGGCAGCAGTCCGGAGGTCTGGCGCGTCACGTTCGAGTATTCCGTCGATGACACCGAGTGGACCCTGCTGGACACGCCTTCCCGCATCCCCGGCGGTTGGGAACTGACCGATGTTCCGCTCCCGGCGGAGGGGATCATCCGGGCCCGGGGTTACACGACCGGCGGTCAGTACAACGGTTCCAGTTGGTTCGTGGAAACGCTGCTACCGTTGGCGGGACCGGTAGCCCCGCAGATCCTGATGGACGAGGCCAGCCCGCGCTTCACCGACCACGGCTTCGGCTTCGATGTGGTCGGCACGCCGGGGGACACCGTGGTGGTGGAGGTCTCCTTTGACCTGCTCGAATGGGCGGAAATCGTGACCGTGACCTTGGGCAACGAGCCGGTGCCCGTCACCGATCCCGAAGCCGGTCTTACCGGCCAGCGGTTCTACCGGATCCGGCCAAATCGCTGATCCCTTCCTTCTCCCCACGGGGGCAGTCCCGGGTAATCATACTGCAAAACTGGGGACTGGCCCCGTGGCTTGGTTTGGAGGGCCGCTGCGTGCTTGACAGCTCATGCGGGTTGGTGGCTCATCCTGCAGCAAGATGTTCCCGATCACGTTTTGCCTCCCCCCAAGGGGGCGCTGGGGGTTCTGCGCTCCGGGGTGCGTGCCGGCCAACCCTCCGATGGTATCGTCTCCTTCCCGCCCGTTTCCGCCACTCGTGAGATGTCTGGCTGTGTGGCTTCTCGGGGGGTGTCTTGCCGGGCTCCCCGTCGCGGGGGCGAATCCGCCGCTTGACCGATTCATCTGGGTGGATGGGGGATCGGTATCGGCACTGGCATTGCTGCCGGACGGGGGATTACTGGTGGGCGGCAACTTCATCTCGATCGGGGGTCAGGCGCACCACAACCTCGCGAGGCTCAAAGGTGACGGCACGCCGGACGGCACGTTCCAGGCCTCTGCCGACGGTTGGATCAGCGTCCTCGCCCTCCAGTCGAATGGCTCGATTCTGGTGGGCGGCGGCATCATCACGATGCTCAACGGCATTCCCAGTTCCAATCTCGGCCGGTTGAATGCCGATGGCACTCGTGATCTCGCTTTCAGCCCTGTCGTCGAAGGCGAGGTTTACGCCATGGCCGTGCAACCGGACGGGAAGATCCTGGTGGGGGGCGGTTTCGTGAGCCTGGCGGGACGGCCGCACACCAACCTGGGACGGCTCAACCCCGACGGCACCCTCGATGCGGGCTTCACCGCGTCGGCTGACAACGCGGTCACCGCCCTGTGTCTTCAGCCGGAGGGTGAGATCCTGGTGGGAGGGCTTTTCAACGAGGTGGGTGGACACGTCCAACCCCGGCTTGCCCGGCTGCATCCCGACGGCACGTGGGACAGCGGGTTTACTCCGCAAGTGGGCCCGCTGGAACGGGGATCGGTGGCCGCCCTGGCCCTGCAGGTGGACGGTCGGATTCTGGTGGGGGGCATGTTTCAGACCCTGGACGGGGAACCGCACGCGAATGTGGGCCGGCTGAGTGCGGACGGCTCGGTGGATTCGACCTTCAATCCCTCCGCGAAGACTGACGTGACCACGTTGGCGGTTCAGGCCGATGGGCGGATTCTGGTGGGGGGCGGATTCCTCGAGTTCTGTGGAGCGTTCCGGCGTGGCCTGGGCCGGCTCAATCCGGACGGCTCGTTGGACGAGGGTTACGCCCCGGAAACCGATCCCCTGTTGATGACGCTGATGGTGCAGGCCGACGGGAAGGCGATTGCCGGCACGGACATCTTTGGCTTGTTTCGGCTCCAGAGTACCGATCCGGCGGAGAACGTCCTGACCCGGGAAGGCCCTGCGCTGGTCTGGAGCCGGGGCAACAGCGGGCCCGCCGTGACCGGGGCCGTCTTCGATTACTCGAATGATGGGGAGACCTGGACGCTGCTGGGGGAAGGCACGCCGGTGGGCACGGATTGGCGCCTGGTCGGCGCGGTGGTGCCGGCAGGTCAGACCGCCCGGGTTCGGGGAGACGCACAGGCCACCCAGTCCTGTGCGGCGGGTTGGACGCCGGTGGAGGCCTGGCTTGGACCGCCGCTGTTCCTGGAACCACCGATCGCTTCAACGACGGTGGACTTCGGGAGCGAGGTAATCCTGCGGGCACGGGTCGTGGGAACCGAGCCGATCTCCTGCCAGTGGCGGCGGGATAAGGCACCTCTGGTCGATGGCGACGGGATTGCCGGCGCCGCAACCGCCACTTTGACCCTCAGCGAGGTCACCGGCGCGAGCAGCGGGCTTTACACGGTGATTGCCAACAACGACCGGGGGGAACGGGAGAGCCAGGCGGCGCAACTTCAGGTGCAGGACCCCGTGTTCGCGGCTCAACCCGGGGCCGTCGCCGCGATGCCGGGTGAGCAGGTGCGGTTCACCGCGACTGCAAACGGCACTTCACCGCTGAGTTACCTGTGGCACCTGAACGGCCTCCCTTTGGAAGATGGGACAGGCTTCTCCGGAACGACGACCCCGACGCTGACCGTCACCGTCACCTCACCGGATCAAGTCGGGGAATACACGATCGAGGTGAGCAACGCCTTTGCCACCCTGACGAGCGAACCAGCCCGGCTCACGGTCACGGACCCGCTCATCACCAACCAACCGGAGGACATCGCGGCGAACGCCGGTGAGACGGTGGTGCTCCAGGTCACGGCGACGGCGATGTCGCCGGCAACCTACCAGTGGTATCTAGACGAAGAACCAGTGACCGATGGTGACAGGATCAGCGGTGCGACGACGGACACCTTGACCATATCTGGGGTGTTGGGAGCAGAACAGGGGAGTTACGCGCTGGGAATCACCAGTCCCTTTGGCACGGTCAGGACGGATTCGGTTCTGGTCACCGTGGTTGATCCGGTGATCACCTCGGAGCCTGGTGATCAGTTCGTGGAGCCGGGCGGGACAGCCAGTTTTGCCGTGGCGGCGGCCGGCACCGAGCCGTTGGCATACCGGTGGGAAAGGGACGGAGTTCCGCTGGCTGTGGACGAGCGCATCGGGGGCGTCACCACGCCTGTCCTGACTCTGAACGCGTTGACCAAGGCGGATGCCGGCACTTACCGGGTGGTGGTGAGCAACGCCAGGGGTGCGATCCTCAGCCGCCTTGCCAATCTCGGTGTGGGGAGGATCGAATGGGATCCGGACTTCAGCGATTGGGCAAACAACGATGTTCGGGCCGTGCTCAGCCTGCCGGATGGAAGCGTCCTGGGAGGCGGCGATTTCACCGTCATCAGTGATCAATACCGTGGGCATCTGGTGCGGTATCAAGCCTCAGGGGCGATTTGCGCGGACTTCGCCCTCGGGACCGACGGTCCGGTCTACTGCCTGAGCCTGCAGGCGGACGGCAAGGTGTTGGTGGGAGGCGCCTTTTCCACTCTGGGTGGAGAGCCGAGACAAAACCTCGCCCGATTGAACGCGGACCTTACACTCGACCCGGAGTTTGCCCCCGGGGTTGTCGGGTGGGTGAACACCTTGGTGGGAGAGCCCGACGGAGGCGTGCTGGTGGGGGGGGCGTTTGACGGGCTGGGAGGACTGCCCCGACGGAACCTCGGTCGGATTGAACCGGACGGGACAGTCGACCCTGCCTTCGACCCAGGCCCCGATGGGGCGGTCCACACGATGTTGCTGGAGCCTGCCGGCACCCTGCTGGTTGGCGGGGGGTTCGAGAGAATTGGTGGCGAGCCAGTGCCATATCTTGCCCGGCTCGGGAGTAACGGGGGGGTCATCACGGGATTTGCCCCCGCACCGGACGCCCCTGTCCGAGCGCTGAGCCTGCAGGCGGACGGTCGCATCCTGACTGGCGGCGACTTCGCGACAGTGGGGGGCTTTCAGCATTACAACATGGCCCGGCTGGATCCGGACGGTTCGGTGGAAGACGCCTTCAACCCGGATCTCTGGGGTGGTGCGGTCTACTCCATGATCGTCCAATCTGACGGGCGGATTCTCATCGCCGGGGCCTTTCGCGGGGTGGGTGGGGCGTCCACTCGCCACGTGGCCCGGTTGAATCCGGATGGATCCCGTGACCCGGCCTTCGGGCTCAGCAACATCACGGTGGTCTGGGGACTGGCACTGGAGCCGGACGGCAGTCTGCTGGTTGCCCGGGAAGCGCAACTTGCCCGTTTGTGGAACAACCAGGCGGCCTCGCATTCGCTGGAGGCGGACGGAACCGACCTGTTCTGGCGCCGCGGCGGGGCCTGCCCCACCGTGGCGTCCGCGATCCTCGAACGTTCGTCCGACGGCAGGACTTGGGAGAACCTCTCCGACGGTCTTCGGGAACCCGGGGGCTGGCGGTTTCCCGACGCGGCGTCTGCGGGTGAGGGCACGCTGCGGGCGCGGGGAGCGCTGTACGGTGGACAGGGAAACGGCTCGCACGGATGGGCCGCCGATTATGCCGGGGATGTCATCATCCTGGGAAGCCCGCTGGACAGCACGCCTCGTGCCGGTGATGACCTGGTGCTGCAGGTTACCGCCTCTGGTTCCTCCCCTCTGACCTACCTGTGGCGGCGGAACGGTGAACCCCTTGAGGATGGAAACGAGGTCTCCGGGAGCCGTTCCGCCGTGCTCCGCATTGAGCGGGCCTTCGGTAGCCATTCCGGCACGTATGATGTCATCGTGGCCAATCGGCAGGGTTCTGCTGCCAGCCTCCCCGCCGCTGTGAACGTGATCGATCCATGGGTATCGGAACTCCCCGCCTCGCTCCGCACCGAAGCCGGGGAGGACATATCACTGGAATCCGTCCCCCACGGCACGGGTCCGTTCAGTTTCCAATGGCAGAAGGACGGAAACCGCCTTGAAGGAGCCACGGGCGCAATCCTCACCTTGACGCGCCCCAGTGCGGAGGATGCTGGCTTCTACCAAGTTGTCGTCTCGAACTCGTTTGGCGAAGCGGTCAGTTCCTTGAGCCGTCTGGACGTGAACGCGGCGAGCGTTCGCGCAGGGCTTGAGCCCGGGACCTCTGGAATTGTCCATACCTTGGCGCTGCAACCGGATGGAGGGATCCTGGTTGGAGGGATCTTTGACAGCCTTGGGGGGCTGCAGCGGTGGGGCTGCGGGCGATACCTTCCTGACGGGGCGGTGGACCCAGGGTTTAGTCCCCAGGTGACCGGAGTGCCAACCTCCACGGCTTGGGTGCTGGCTTTCGCGGTTCAGCCGGATGGCCGCACGATTCTGGGAGGAGATTATCTCCAGGTCGGCGGCCACCCGCAGTCGCATTTGAGCCGAGTGATGTCCAACGGTGTCTTGGAGGCCGGAGCCTTCGCGGCTTTGCCCAACGGCGCGGTGCGGTCCACCCTGCAACTTGCCGACGGCAGCCTGATCATTGGGGGCGACTTTGACCGGCTGGGAGACCAAGCCCGGCAGCGGCTTGCCAGGATTCTGCCGGACGGAACACTGGACCCGGATTTTGCACCAGCGGCCGACGCTCGAGTCTTCGCGCTCGCGTTGGATTCCCGGGGTCGAATCGTGGTCGGAGGGGAGTTTGCCACGCTGGCAGGACTGGGTCGCGCTTGCCTTGGGCGACTCAACCCGGACGGGAGCGTTGATCCGGGCTTCAATCCGGGAGCGAACAGGGCGGTGTATTCCCTGATCGTTCAGCCGGACGAACGGGTATTGGTTGCCGGAGCATTCACAGAACTCGGAGGGGAACCGCGCGGAGGGGTTGGCCGCCTGCATCCCGACGGGACACTGGAGCCGGGTTTTGACGCGCACGCGAACGACCTCGTTTACGCGCTGGCCCTGCAGGTGGACGGCAGAATCCTGCTGGCAGGGCGGTTTACCTGGCTGGGGGAGCTTCACCGTTCCTACCTCGCCCGCCTCCTTCCGGATGGCGACGTCGATGGCACGTTCGATCCAGGCGCCGGGCATACAGTGTACGCCCTCGCGCTGCGCGCCGACGGCCAAGTGATCGTGGGCGGTAGGTTTACCACGCTGCAAGGGCAGATCCGGAATCACCTGGCAAGATTGAGTGCCACCCATCCCGCGAGCTCGATCTTGGTGCAAGACCCCTCCAGATTGCGTTGGTTGCGGGAAGGTTCCGGACCGGAGGTCTGGCGCGTGGTGTTCGAGCATTCGCTGGACCGGGAGAACTGGACGCTGCTCGGGACCGGCACGCGCATTCCAGGCGGCTGGGAGTGGCGGGGCGACTCCGTGCCCGCAGAGGACGCAGGTTGGGTGCGGGTGCGCGGGTATGTCTGCGGCGGTCAGACTGGTGCCTCATCCTGGTATGTGCAGGACATCACCGGCGGGCCTCGCGTGCTGGCATCCCCCGTGTCTGAGAGCCTGGACCTCGGCGGCGCTACGATCCTTGAAGTCCAGGCCGAAGGTGGCCGACCGCTGACCTATCAGTGGTTCTGGAATGGTGAGCCGCTTACTGACGGGAGCCACGTCAAAGGCAGTGGGACCTCCACCCTGGAACTGCAGGACGTGAGCGGGTTACATGCCGGGGCCTACCGGGTCGAGATCAGCAACCGCTGGGGGCAGGTCAGCAGCGCGGAGGCGGTGATCGCCGTGACCGATCCCATGCTCCTCCGGCAACCGGCGGACCGGATCGCCGAGCCCGGGGATTCCGTGGTCTTTGCTGTCGACGCCGTCACCGGCGTACCGCCACTGAGCTTCCAGTGGTGGAAGGACGGGGAACCCCTAGCAGCGGACGGGCGAATCACCGGCGTGGACACGCCTTCCCTCACACTGGCGAATCTTACCCGGGCCGACTCCGGGAGCTACGCAGTGAGGGTCAGCAGTCCGGCCGGCATCACCCTCAGTCGGCCGGCAAATCTTGGAGTCGGTCAGGCTGATTGGGATCCAGACTTCAGTCATTCCGCAAACAGTCGGGTTCGGGCGGTCCTCCGTCTCGCCGACGGTAGCGTGCTTGCGGGTGGGGACTTCACGGTCATCAGCGGGCGCGACCGTCAGCGCCTGGTCCGCTGCCTGCCGTCAGGTCCCATTGACGAGGGATTCACCCTAGGGGCTGACGGCCCGGTCCATACCCTGACCCTGCAACCCGATGGGAAGATCCTCATCGGCGGGGCCTTCACCAACCTCGGTGGAAAACCCCGGGGTCACCTGGCGCGGCTCAATTCCGACCTAAGCCTGGACCCCGATTTCGAACCGGCGGCCAGTGGCGAGGTCAACGTCCTGATCCTGCAGCCCGACGGCCGGCTGTTGGTTGGAGGATCGTTCGACGAACTGGGGGGCCTGTTACGGCACAACCTCGCGCGTGTGAACCCGGACGGCTTGGCGGATGCCGCCTTCGATCCCGGTCCCAACGGGGCGGTGAACACGCTCATGGTCGAACCGGACGGCCGACTGCTCGTCGGTGGCGCATTCACCGGGATTGGTGGCCAACCTCTGCCGTACCTGGTCAGGTTGACTGTTGACGGGACAGTTGATCCCGGGTTCGCTCCCATGCCTTCGGCACCGGTCCACTCGCTGGCGTTGCAGCCCGACGGCCGGATTCTGGCAGGTGGCGACTTCGCAACGGTGGGTGGATTCAAGCACTACAATCTTGCGCGGCTCACCCCGGACGGTTCCGCCGAGCCTGCCTTCGACCCGGACCTGTACGGGGGAGCAGTCCTCTCCGTGTTCGTCCAGACCGATGGGCGCATCATGATTGCCGGTTCGTTCCAGAAGGTGGGGGGAACCTCCAGCTACTCTCTCGCCAGACTCAGCCCTGACGGGTTCCGCGATCCAACGTTCGCGGTGACCCGCCCGCCCCCCGTCTCCGGACTGGCGGCGGAACCCGACGGAAACCTCCTGGTCGCGACAGATTCGTCTCTCACTCGGGTTCTGAACAACCAGGTCGCAACGCACGATCTCGTGGCCGACGGGGGGGACTTGGTGTGGATCCGGCGCGGGGCCTCCGCTGTGATTGCCCCCCCCGTGCTGGAACGTTCCCTGAACCAGTCCGTCTGGGAATTCGTTACCGTTGGCGAACCTCAGCCAGGCCGGTGGCGCTTTCCAGAGGTGCCGACCGGATTGTCGGGCACCCTGCGTGCGCGCGGCGGACTGGCCAGCGGACAGGGCAACGCCTCGCAAGGGTGGACGGCGGACTATTCCGGGGACCTGATCCTGCTCGACAATCCCCGGGGCGGGGATTTCCTGGCGGAGGACGAAGTGGTGCTGCAGGTCGCCGCCGCTGGTTCTCTACCCCTGAGCTATCAGTGGCGGCGGAACGGGGAACCGATTGCGGATGAGGACGGGATTTCAGGAACCGGTGCGGCGATGCTGCGCATCGCTCGCGCCCTGGGGCAACACGCTGGGGAGTACGACGCGGTGGTGACCAACCCCCGGGGCTCAAGGAACAGCGCTCCGACCTCTGTGGCGGTGATCGATCCCTGGGTCTCCGGGGTGCCGCTGGCCTGGTATGTGGATCTTGGGGACGCCGTGGTGATCGAATCGAATGCGCATGGAACGGGCCCGTTCAGCTACCAGTGGTGGAAGGACGGGGCTCCCGTAACGGGAGCGTCGGACGCGACGCTGACCGTGAGCCACGCGGGCGGGCCCGACATTGGGGCGTATCATCTGGTCGTAACCAGCCCGCTCGGCCAGGTGACCAGCGGGACGATGTTCCTCAGCGTGAACCTGACCGCCCTGCTGCCCGGCTTCGAGACGGGAGCCCACGGGCCCGTTTACACCCTGGCTCCGTTACCCGACGGAAGCGTGCTGGCGGGCGGGCACTTCGATACGCTCGGGGGAATCCCCCGGTCGAACTGCGGTCGCTATCTGCCCGATGGCAGCGTGGACGAGTCCTTCGATCCCCGGACGACCGGATCTGGAGGGTCCAGTCAGGCCTGGGCGCTGACGTTCGTGCCACAGCCCGATGGCCGGGTGATCGTCGGAGGAGACTACAGATCTGTCGGGGGCGCGGACGCCCCGTATCTCAACCGGTTTCTTCCGGATGGCAGCCTTGAATCCGGCGTGTTTGCCGATCAGCCGAACAACGCCGTGCGCGCCACCCTGCTGCTCCCCGACGGTAGTCTGATGATCGGCGGTGATTTTGATCATGTTGGCGACGACAGGCGGGTGGCTCTGGCCCGGATTCTCGCGGACGGCACAGTGGACCCGGGCTTTGTGCTGGACGCCAACGCGCGGGTGTTCGCGCTCGCGCCCGATGACTGGAGCGGGATCGTGGTTGGGGGGGAGTTCACCCGGTTGGGCCAGGCTGGACGACTTTGTCTGGCAAGGCTTCTGGCGGACGGGGCCCTCGATCCCGACTTCAATCCGGGGGCCAACGGTGCGGTGGAAACGCTGGCGGTTCAGCCGGATGGTCGGATCCTCGTGGGAGGCCAATTCACCGTCCTGGGTGGGAAACCGCGCGCCCGCTTGGGCCGGTTGATGCGGGATGGAAGCGTGGACCTCGATTTCCAGGCCGATGCCAGTGGGGAAGTGCATGCGTTGGCACTTCTGACCGACGGGGGGGTTCTGGTTGGTGGCTGGTTCGACCTTATCGGGGGCGTCATGCGACACGGTCTTGCCCGGCTCTACCCGGACGGACAACTGGACAACCGGTTTGTGGCCAACGCCGATGGATCGGTCCTGGCCCTGGCCGTGCGGGCGGACGGACAGGTGCTCGTGGGTGGGGGCTTTGGTAGCCTGCAGGGGCAACCCCGGAGCGGTGTGGCACGCCTGAGCGCAACCCACCCGGCGATCTCCGTCCTGACGCACGATTCGTCGGGAGTGCGCTGGTTGCGAGGGGGCTCCGGTCCTGAGGTCTGGCGAACGGTTTTCGAGCATTCGGTGGACCGGAAGAACTGGACCGTGCTGGGGAATGGCGTGCGCATCCCGGGAGGCTGGGAGTGCCAGGGAGAATCCGTTCCCGAAGAAGACGAAGGCTGGCTGCGAGCCCGCGGCTATACCATCGCCGGCCAGATCGGAACCTCCTCCTGGTACGTCGAGGCGTTGCTGCCGTTGGGAGAAACCGAGCCGCCGCAAATCCTGCTGGGTGAAGGGAGCCCTAGCTTCACCGAAGCGGGCTTCAGCTTCGACGTGGTCGGCACACCAGGAACCACCGTGGCGGTGGAGGTCTCACTGGACTTGTTGGAATGGGCGGAACTGGAAACGGTCGTCCTCGGCGCCGAACCGTCCGCCATCAACGATCCCGACGCCGACCGGTCCGGCCAGCGGTTCTACCGGGTCCGTCAGCTTCGGTAGCGACGGCGCAGCAATGCAGCAGTGAACGCACCAGCACGCCATGAACGCTCTGAGCCGGCTTCAAAGTGTCACTCGCACTGCGATCCTCGCAACAAGTGTCCTGCTTGCTGCAGCGGCACTGTGGAGACCTGCCGCCGACACTCCTCCGCAAAACGACCCGTTGACACTTGCGGAGCTGGCGGACCCGTCCCCACACAGTGGAGCATGGCGAAAGCCAAGTGGCCGAACGATTACGGACACCCCGGCTGAGGAGAACCAAGTCATCCTGGATGCGACGTTCAACCCAGGCAGCGACGGTGCCATCCACGCCGTGGCGCCTCAAGCGGATGGCAGACTCCTGGTCGGGGGAGCATTCTATCGGCTCGGAGGACTCCAGCCACTCAACTGCGCGCGTCTGTTATCGGACGGGACCGGGGATCCGGGATTCGACCCTCGCGTGTACAGCGGTGCGTGGGGCGAGGGATTACTCGCGTTCGTGTGCCAACCCGACGGTCGCACGATCGCCGCCGGGGAGTTCACACGGGTTGGGAATGTGTCGCATTCGAACCTGGCTGCGTTTTCGTCCGATGGCGTCCTTGAGATGGGCGCGTTCTCCTCGCTTCCGAACGCGCCGGTGAACTCAGCGCTCCAGCTGTCGGATGGTAGCCTGCTCATCGGCGGGGCGTTCTCCAGGTTGGGAGATGTGAAACAGGGTGGGCTCGCGAGGTTCCTGTCAGACGGCACGCTCGACCCGGACTTCCATCCGGGGAGCGGTGAGGTCTATGCGATTGCCGTGGACGACGAGGGACGAATCCTGGTGGGAGGGACGTTCTCCTCGCTGGGAGGTCAGCCGCGATCATCCATCGGCAGACTGCTCCCGGACGGAACGCTGGACGAGCAGTTTGTCCCCGGCCTTGGCAGCGATGTGTTCAGCATCCTGGTTCAGGCGGACGGTAGAATCCTCGTCGGTGGGGGCTTCGAGACGCCCGGGAGGGATGGGCGCACCGGCGTCACCCGCTTGAACCCGGACGGTACGGTGGACCCCACCGTTCTTGTCGGCACCGATGGGACGGTCTACGCCCTGGCGCTCCAAGCCAGCGGCAAAGTCATCGTGGCAGGGGAGTTCACCGAGTTGGGCGGGCTTCCGCGATCGAACCTGGGCCGCCTGCTTCCGGACGGTACGGTGGACCCGAGGTTTGTCCCGGAAGCGAACGACACAGTCTACGTCGTTACGGTGCAGCCTTCCGGCGATGTGATTGTGGGCGGGGAATTCACGCAACTTCACGGGGTGCGCCGAGAGCGGCTGGGGCGCCTGCTTGCCGCCGAGCCGGTGGAGTCCAGTCTGCTCCACGAACCGAACCGGCTCGTCTGGTTGCGGGAGGGTTCCGGACCCGAAGTCTGGCGGACCGTGTTCGAACACTCGGTGGACCGCGAGCACTGGAACACGCTGGGCCAGGGCGTCCGCATTCCTGGCGGTTGGCAGTGGGAGGGTGATTCCATCCCCAAGGAAAACGAAGGGTGGGTGCGGGCTCGGGGTTATGTCCCCGGAGGCCAGACCGGAACCTCCTCCTGGTACGTCCAGGACTCTTCCGGAACCCCCTACCTCCTGGCCGATCCTCACTCCCGCACCAATGACCTCGGAGCCAGCGCGATGCTCGAGGTCGTGGCCCAGGGCAGTCAGCCTCTCCGATACCAGTGGTACCGTGATGGGGAACCACTCGACGACGACGATCACGTGTCCGGAAGCGACGGGAACGTCCTGCGTTTCCGCGACCTCACCGGAATCCAGGACGGGGTCTACACGGTCACTGTCAGCAACGGTTGGGGGACAATTACCAGTCAGCCGGCAGTGCTGACGGTGAACGACCCGCTGATCCTCACGGAGCCTGATGACCACGCCCCGGCAATCGGTGAATCGATCACACTGAGTGTTGAGGCGACGAGCAGCGTTCCTCCACTGAGCCACCAGTGGTGGAAGGATGGGGAGCCGATTCCGGGCGCGGTGGAAGCCAGCTTGGAACTGACAGACGTGCAGCCCGAGGATGCCGGCCGCTATTGGGTGGTGGTGAGTTGTCCCGTCGGGGCGACCAGCAGTTCGATTGCGGAACTCGACATCAACGGAGCACTGCCGGATCCGGACTTTCGGTTCTGTCTGACCAGCGACAGGAATTCCCCCGAAGTGCTTGCCTTCGCCGCTGAGCCGGATGGAGCGGTTCTGGTGGCAGGCTACTTCCATGCGGTGGCCGGCCTGCCGTACACCAATGTGGTTCGATTCCTACCGGACAACACGGTGGACCCGTCGTTCACACCTGTGCCTGGCAGCCCGTACCTGCCCGTCAACATGCTCGCCGTGCAACCGGACCGGCGCATCCTCATCGGCGAAAGGTTTCACTTCGCGCGGTACTTCCCGGACGGTGCCCTGGATGGCTCCTTCGCCATTGACACGGAACGGATTGTGGAGGGATTCGGTCTGCAACCGGACGGCAGGATGGTGGTGAGCGCCTACTTGCCGCGCGATGTGGTGCGATGGCTCCCGGACGGGAGCGTGGAGCCCGGCTTTACCCCGGAATGCGACGGGGTGATCTGGACGTTGGTGCTGCAGCCGGACGGGAAGATCGTGGTGGGAGGGGGCTTTAGCACGCTCGCGGGGAGTCCCCGCGACAATGTGGGGAGGTTGAATCCGGATGGCACCTTGGACGAGCCGTTCAATCCGGATGTGGGCAACTATCCTGGAAGCATTGTTCACACGCTCGCCTTGCAGCCGGATGGGAAGATCTTGGTGGGAGGGATGTTCGGCCAAGTGGGTGGAACCAGCATTGGGAACCTCGTCAGATTGTTTCCAGACGGCAGCCTGGACTCGGAGTTCAAACCTCAAGCCGGGCAATCGCCGTGGTCCTTGTTGTTGCAGGCCAACGGCAAGATCCTCGTGGGAGGCGTCACGCAGATCGATGGCCACGTCCGGAACGGCCTTTCCCGGCTGCTGCCCGATGGCCGTGTTGAAATTGGTTTCAACCCTCCCTCGGGCTACTACAACTGCCTGGGGATTCAGAAGGACGGCGCAATCCTCACTTGGGGGACCAGCACCAATGCCACAGGTGAAGTCTGTCGGCAGATAGGCCGTCTCCTCAACCCCGACGCTGCCACGGAGAGCCTCGAGTACATCCAGAACACGCTGACATGGATGCGCGGAGGAGGAGGCCCGGAGGTCTGGCGGACCACGTTCGAGTATTCCTCCGACGGAACGGAATGGACACTCCTGGGGGGCGGAACACGCATCGCGGGAGGGTGGCAGCTTGCCAGTTCGCCCCGACTGGAATCGGGAACGGTCCGCGCCCGTGGTTATGCCGTCGGCGGCGACGGAAACGCCTCCACGTGGTTCGTGGAAACGCTGCTGCCGTTGGGGGAATCCGTGACACCGCAAATCCTGATGAGTGAAAGGAGCCCGCGCTTCACCGAGGCTGGCTTTGGCTTCGACCTGACCGGCACCCCGGGGGACACCGTGGTGGTTGAGGTGTCGCTGGACCTGCTCGAATGGGCGGAAATCGGGACCGTGACATTGGGCAACGAGCCGGTGCCCGTCACCGATCCCGAAGCCGGTCTTGCGGGCCAGCGGTTCTACCGGGTGCGGCAGATGCCTTGAGTTGCGGGAAGAAAGAACCGGCCGACCAACTGGCCTGGAACTTGGGCGGTGGGAACCTGTCTCTCGTGGGCGAGCGGTTCCCTGGCGGAAGCCGGTCCTGCGAGGAGTTCCAGCTCATTCCAGGGCTGCCAGGCCGGTCGACCAGTCGAAGGTCAGGATCCGATCCCCCACCACGAACTGCCATCGGTCCTGCCCGGTTCGGGCGGTAATCACCTTGGGAAGCTGGTCCGCCGGGCACCACGTGAGGGCCACGGCATTTCGCCAGGCGATGCCGCGGTGTTCCACCCGCACCGTGAACATCGTCTCCTCCTTCCCACCGTCCCGGTCTTCGATGCCCAGGTTCCCGGCCGAAATCTCCCGCCCGGTTGCTCCCATCAATGGCTCCAGGCGCAGGGTGGACTTCCTCCCACGCATCACAAACGCGTTGCCGTCGCGCGAGGCTTCGCGGGCTTCCGGATGGAACCGCAATTCCAGGTTCCGGGGCCGATCCAACTCGACGTCGTCGCAGACCAGCAGGACATCGGGCTTCACGAAGAACAGGTGCCGTACGAAACGGCGAAGGCCGCAATCCGCCGGGTAGGCCTCGGTGGCATCGCCGGTGATCCGGTCCAACCCGGGCGTGGATTCCGCCTGCAGGATCCTCGGCGCGGCATGGGCGGCCAGGGCCTTGTTTCCCTGGAACCACTGCGCACCCTCCCCGACCTGGCCCTCGCCATCGACCCGCAGGGTGTTGTGTTGACCCGTCCACTTCCAGCGATACCCATCGTCGCGGATCAACCATTCCCCGGCACCAAACAGCACGAAGTGATTCGCGTCGGGATGCACGTGACCGCCTCCCGGGTCCCGGCGGAACTCGCGGATGGCCTGGTGACCGATGAACGGGCCGCACTTGAAGACCAGCAGCGATTCGTCTCCGGTCCAATCCGTCCGCGCCGACACGATCCCCATGTCGTCGAAGTGGCGCAGGGTCGGAAGCGAAGTCGGGGGCACCGCCGGGACACCCGGATCGAACCACAACAGGTTCAACCATGGAGCGCAGGGCGCCGTCACGTCGGCCTGATCCACCTCGCCGGCAAGCCACTGGGCGTGTCCGTCCTGGAATTCCCGGGCCAGACCGCGCAGCAGGTAATCCGGCCCATACCAATGCCCGCGCGGACAATCGGCGAGATCCACGATGCAGTCGTTGCGACTCCACGCATGGCGCGGCAGCGCAAGATACTGGGCGTAACGGGCGGTGTTCCGCCACCAGTCCTGGTCGTGGAGGTTCACCCCCAGACGGTCGCGGGCGAGGTCCATGAACTTCAGCATGTATTCCACGCCGTATTCCCAATAGCCCACGCCTTCATGGCTCGCCCCGTCGGCACCGAGCGCGTTCATCGTCTGCTCGAACTTGGCGAGCGACAGCCCGATCCACATCCCGGCGTCCTCGACTTCATCGAACAACGCAAATCCCGCGGCGGCCATCCCGGTGAGGTTCACCCAGAGATGGTTCTGGAGATAGGATTGGTGCCACCACGCCCGGCCGGTTGCCGCCGCCTCGAACATCGCCGACGTGCGCCGCACCAGGGTCTCCCGAATGGTCCGGCGCGCGTCCTCCCCCAAATCCGCGTGGCACCAGTCATACACGATCGCGAGCCCGAACAGTTGGTGTCCCGTGGCCAGGTCCATGCCGTCGATCCGCCCGAGGCCCCACGTGGGATAGCCACACGAAGCGAGGGCCCAGGCGCGCGCGGCCTCGAGATACCGGGCTTCCCCGGTCAACACCCAGGCCATTGCCAGGAGGGGCATCGTGTTGCCGACGTCCCGTTGCCAGAGTTGCTCGTCTCCGCTGTAGCTGTCCTCCCGCCGGTAGGGCGGTGGCCCTCTTCTTGCCGCCCGATCCGCCAGGGGTTGCAGCTCCGCCCACAACGAGGCGTGGGTGTTCCGGAGCGCCTGGTGCAGCGCCGCGATCCGCGAAGCATCCAGACAAAGGCGGGGATGCATCCCGCGAACGGCCTGGAGTCCGGGGGGCAGCGGGTTGAGTCGATACTGTTCCAGAATACTCAACCGTTCGATGGGGCGGACCGTGATCTGCTCGAGTCGGGCGTCGATTTCGGCGGGTTCGCGGGTGCCCTTCTCCAGCGCCAGCCAGAACCGCTGCGTTGCTCCGGGAGCCTCAAACTCGACCGATAACTCCTGCCACGTTCCCAGACGCGAGGTGTCGTAGGGACCGGTGTGTACCTGGCCCGGATTGAGATCCGGTGTGGCGGCGACGAATTCGCACTTCAGGTAGGGGGCCGGCGTGCCGGGCCCGAGTTGATCGACGCGCACCCATGCCGCCAGCCGGTACAGCCGCCCCGGCGCCATGGGACGTTGCTCCGAGAGCGCGTAGTTCCATCCTTCGGCGATCCGGCCATGAACCCGGAGGCTGCCCGGGCTGCCCGCCCGTTCCGCCGGCTCTCGTGATACCCGGACCGTGTCCGCCCGCGGCCGCCAGCCGTTCGCGTCGGCCGCAAACCGCCAGGCGTGAGTGATCCCCTCTGCCGCTGCACCGGAGAGGGCCCACCCCAGGCTGATCGCCAAGGGCAGGCAGTTTCGGGCCGCTGAACTCATCGGCGACGCTCCCGGATCAGCGAGCCCCGACCTCGGCTACGGAGGCGCCGAAAGCCCTTTCCAGCGAAGCGGCGCCTCCCACCACGGGGAGCGTAAGCGAGGTGGTGTCCAGGTCGACCGTCAACCGGGTGCCGGGCGTCGGCCACAGCGTGAAGTCCCGGTCGCTGGAGAAGATCATCAGACCGATCTGCCGGCCCTTCGGGATGATCTGATCGTCCGGTTGCAGGTTGAAGGCAAGCTCGTAGAACTGGCCGGGCACCAGCGGCTCACCATGACGCAGGTCGTGGTGGTTCTGGGGATCCGCCCAGCCCCGGGTGATGATGTTGTCGGTGATGGTGGCCCGGCGTGACGTGTTCCAGGGCAGCGCAACCAGCCAGACGGACAGGTTGGCAGCGGGCTTGCTGCTGGCGAGCCGGATGTGCAGCCGGGCCGTGCCCGACAGGTGAACCGACTCGGTGAGTTCGGGAGTCACGAACATCAACCGGTGCTCGGTCCATTCGGCCTGCGCCAGGGTGGTGCCGCTGAAGGAGAAGTTGTCGACCAGCGTTTCGGTTCCCTGTCCCGGTTGGCGTGCCAGACTCAGGCGGCCGAACTCCGGGCTGCCGCCGATCAGGTGCAGGGGTACCGGTTGCGCGTCCGGATTCGGGTAGTCGACGTAGGGAGTCGGGTGGGACCGATCATCGTCTTCCCGGACAATCCAGGCCGCGGGCCCTTCCTCCGCGCCGTTGGGAACTCCATGCAGGAACCGGGCGAACCACCGGTTCATCATGTCGTCCGGCGGTCCTCCCCCGTGTCCTCCCTGATGCCAGTAGATGCGCGCCGTCAGCCCCTTCGCGCGGGCGGCCTGATAGATCCGGTTGGCATGTTCCGGAACCACGTTCCAGTCGTTCAGCCCGTGGGCCAGCAACATCGCCGCCTTCATCGGGCCCATGTCATTCAGGTAATCCCGGGCCGCCCAGAAGTCGTTGTAGTCGCCGGTGACGCGATCCTGCCCCGCGGCCATTTCCTGGTCCCGGATGGTGGTGTTCGCAAACTCGCGGAACTCCTCGGGCCCGCTGTGAATGTAGTCGTAGAGATAATCCACATCCTCCCCCAGATAGCCGTAGGGATGCCGGACCAGGCCGTTCGACCGGTAGTAGTGGTAGTAGGAGGTGTTGGGGGCGATGGGGATGACCACCTCGAGTCCGTCCACTCCCGTGGTGGCGGCTGCCAGTGTCAGGGTCCCGTTGTAGGAGGTGCCCGTCATGCCCACCTTGCCGGTGCACCAGTCGGCCTGGACGGTTTCGTTGCCGTCCGGCGTGGTGTATCCTGCCGCCCGACCGTTCAGCCAGTCGATCACCGCCTTGGGCGCCAGCGATTCATTGTCGTCACCAACCGTCGGAACCCCCTGCGAAAGGCCGGTGCCGGGCGAGGAGGAATGGACCACGGCGTAACCCTGGGGCACCCATTCCTTCACGTGGGATTCAGAGATGATCGGGCGGGTGCCGCGCCGTTCGACGGGGGCAAAGTGCCGGCGGGGCGGGGGTGTGGCACCGAGTTCGTGGCGCACATTCCAGAAGTATTCCCGCTCCGTCGTGCCGGTGCCCGCGAAGTAGGGGCTGGAGACGTAGATGACCGGGAGCTTGATGCCGGCGGTCTCCGCCGCGCGCGGGCGCGTGACATCCACATGCATCCGGTCCGGCCGACCATCCTGATCGGAGTCAAACGTCGTTTCCACCCAGAGATCATGACGGATCCAACCGGCCGGATCCTCGAACTCCGGGATCACCTGGGTCTGGCCCTCCTTGATCAAGGGCACGGTCAACCCTTCCGCCTCCACGACTCTCGCCGTTCCGAGCGGGAGGAGTAGAACGGCGCAGGCCAGCACGTTGCGCGGGTAACCACGGAAGACACGAAGAGTCCTTTGTGAGATCACGATCGGAGTGTCCCCGGCCGGATCATTTCTGTCAGCCTCTTTCAGTCCCTCTGACAAAGTCAGCGCAAGTCGTTGGTTCCTAGCGCAGATATCGGATCTGCTGTATCGCCGAATTCAATTCGGCAGACCGTCCGAATCTCCAAACGCTTGCGGATTGAGAAATCCGCGATGCAGCAGATTTGGAAATTGGCGCCACGACTTTGTCACTGGCCCCGCGCCGGGGGTCGGCGGGGCTCGATTTCGACTGGCCCCGGCGCCGACGCCGGCTAAACTGTTGGTTCCGGTTACAGCCATGAACGACCACACCAACAAGCGCCAACTCCGGGCCCTGATCATCGAGGACTCGGAGTTCGATGCCGTCATCCTGGCGGGTCACCTGCAGAAGGAGGGTTACGAGGTTACTTGGGAACGGGTCGAGACGGCCGCTGATCTGGAGACGGCGCTTCGTGAGCGGAGTTGGGACATCGTTTTCTCCGATCATCAGATGCCCGAGTTCAACGCGGATGAGGCGTTGAAGGTGGTGCAGCGCGCCGGGGTGGATCTGCCCTTCATCGTGGTCTCCGGGGGCATTGGAGAGGACAAGGCGGTGGATCTGATGAAGGCCGGGGCGCACGACTTCGTGTTCAAGGGCGGCCTGATCCGGCTGCCGCCGGCGGTGGACCGGGAACTGCGTGAGGCCCGCACCCGTGCGGCCCATCGTGCGGCGGAACAGTTGTTGCGGGAAAACGAAAAGCGGCTCCGGTTGCTCTGGGAGAAGTCGCCGGACGCGATTCTCATGATGGACGAGAATGGCGCCATCGCGTTCGTGAATCCCGCCGCCGAGGAGGTGCTGGGCGGCAGCGCCACGCAGTTGGCCACCTTGAACGCGGCACAGTTGCTGGCGGATCCCACGGGGGAGGACGGCGGTCCCGCCCGGTTGCCGTGGCAGGACCGGGAGGTGGTCGAGAGTGGCGAAGTCCAGGAGATCCGCGGCCAGCGATGCGACGGCAGTCCGCTGGTGATGGAGGCCGGCTTCAGCCGGCTGGAGTTCGAGGGCCGGACGTGGTTTGTGGCCTTCATCCGCGACATCACGAAACGGCGCCAGGCGGAGGATGCGCTGGCGGCGCGTGATCGCGAGTTCGCCATGGCCCGCACCATCCAGCAACGGCTCTATCCGCAACGCCCGCCCCGGCTGCCGGGGTTTGATCTCGCGGGAACCACCCAGCCCGCGGACGAGACCGGCGGGGACTACTTCGATTACCTGGACATGGACGAGGACGACGTCGGCCTGGTCGTGGGGGACGTCAGCGGTCACGGCATGGGGCCGGCGTTGATCATGGCCGAGACCCGGGCGTATCTGCGGGTGGTGGCGATCAACCGTCGCGATGCCGGCCAGGTGCTCACGCGGGCCAACCAGGCCCTCGCGGACGATCTCGAGGGCTCCGACCGCTTTGTCACCTGCACCCTCATCCGGTTGACCCCTTCCGATGGCAGCCTGGCCTATGCGAATGCCGGGCACGTCGCCGGGTTGGTGCTCTCCGCGACGGGCGAACTGAAGGCACGCTTCAAGCGCCGCGGTCCCCCGCTCGGGTTGTTCCCCGAGACGGACTATGCCGAGCATCCCGGCGACAAGCTGGAGTCCGGCGACCTGCTGGTGCTGTTGACCGATGGTTTCGAGGAGGCGGAACGGGCGGACGGGGAGCGCTTCGGGCTGGAGCGTGTGGTGCAGGTGTTGCGGGCGAATCGCCAGCGTCCCGCCAAAGAGATCATCGAAGCCCTCGGGACGGCGGTGCACGCCTTTCAGGACGGTCATCCGCAGCAGGACGACCTGACCGTGGTGGTGCTGAAACGGCTTTGAAGCGGGGCACGGAAAAGGGCCGGACGTGCGTCCGGCCCTTGGTTTGATTCGCGCGGATGGTACGCCCGCCACGCCGCGGCTGCGATCGGTCCCGTAGTGGCGGATTGGCATCCGCCGGGCCACTGCGTACACCCCTGAAGCGATCGGCGAACGCCAGTTCTGCCGCTACGGCTTGCGGACCGGCTCAGTCGAACGCGTGACCGGCGCAGCAGAGCACGTTCTTCACCTTGTGCCGGACGAGGTCCTTCACGGCGGCGCGGGCCGGCCCGAGGTACTTGCGGGGATCGAATTCGCCCGGCTTCTCGGAGAACACCTTGCGGATGCCGGCGGTCATGGCGATGCGCAGGTCGGTGTCGATGTTGACCTTTGTGCAACCGACGCGACGGGCCACTTCGATGTCCGCTTCCGGCACCCCCTGGGCATCCGGCATCTTGCCACCGTACTTGTTGACCTCGGCCACCAGATGCTGCGGGACACTGGAGGCGCCGTGGAGCACCAGCGGGTAATCGCCCATGCCGGCGTCCATGAGGGCCTTCTTGATGAGCTTCAGACGCTCGAGATCGAGGTGCTGGGTGCCCTTGAACTTGTAGGCGCCATGGCTGTTGCCAATGGCCACCGCCAGGGAGTCACAGCCCGTCTGCTTCACGAATTCCACGGCCTCGTCGGGCTCGGTGTAGTGGCCGCTGCTGGAATGCGCGCCGCCTTCCTCGCCGTCGTCAAACTGCGCCCCGACCAGATGACCAAGCTCGGACTCGACCGAGCAATTGTGCTGGTGGGCGTATTCCACGACCTTCTGGGTGATCTCCACGTTCTTCTCGAAGGGTTCGTGCGAAGCGTCGATCATGACGCTGGTGAAGCCGTCGTCGATGCACTCCTTGCAGAGCTCGAAGGTGTCGCCGTGATCCAAGTGGACGGCGATGGGGATGGTGGAAAGGCTGACCGCGGCCTCGATGAGTTTCTTCAGGTACACCGGGTTGGCGTACTGGCGGGCGCCCTTGGAGATTTGGAGCATCAGAGGAGCCTTCTCCTCTTCACAGGCCTCAACAATGGCCTGGATCAACTCCATGTTGTTCACGTTGAAAGCCCCGAGGGCGTACTTGCCCGCGAGAGCCTTGGCAAAAAGATCGCGCGTATGTGTCAGTGGCATAACTCAACTCGTCAATTTCAGTTTTCATTCGGTCATCGAATAATGACCGTCCCGAAGTTTAGGCGAGCGCGTCGCGATGGGAAGCGAAAAAGGAACTGGGCCGAGGCCGGCGTGGTGGGCGCGAAGCGCGCCTCAAGGCAGCTTGTGCACGGTCGAAGCCCGTGACACTCTGGTGCCTCGTATGCTCTCACCGTTCCTTGGCTTTGCTCCTTCCTGCTCCTCGGTTCCGAAGGCCCGCAGACAGTCGGTTCCCCGACTCCACCAGCCCGTCCTGCCGGTCGCCGGGCTTCCCGCCGCCTCTTGCAGGACCAGTTCCTGGCGCCGGTTTGCCTGCGTCCTAGCCACCGCGACCCTGCTGCCGTCGCTCGTGTCGGCAGCAGAGGAGGCGGCTTCTCCTTTGCCGACCCGCGACTACCACTTCGACCGGACCATTTCCCGCCCGGTGCTCGAGAACTATCTCTCCCGGTCCATCAGCATGGAGGGTCTGCTCAACGGGCGGGGGGACCTGACCGACAACATCCGCATGTTGCAGCAGATCGGCGCCAAGTTCATCGGCCGCAGCCTGTGTCTGTGGGGCGGTGAGGGGAACCTGGTTCAGAACCTTGAACGAGCCCGTCAACAAGTGCCTCAGGTGCATGCGGCCGATCCCGACATGGTGTTGCAGGCGTGCATCTTCGAGATCGTGACCACCCAGGTTGAACAGGTTCCCGTGCCGGACTGGGCGTTTCGCGCTTTGGGAATGCAGGCGGAGGACCGCCCTTTCCGCTACGCCGACATGCTCTATCCGAACGGGCGTTTCAAGGATCACTGGCGAACCGGGCAATCCGTTCCGGACGTGAGCCAGCCGGAGACCAAGCTGTGGTTCTACTTCCTTGGCGCGTCGTTCATCGACCTCGGTTGCGAAGCCATTCATCTGGGACAAACCGAGTTGATGAATCACAACGACCGGGACCTGGCCCACTACGCGGAGGTGCTGGCGTTGATCCGGTCGCACGCGGCCCGCCAGGGGCGTCGCCACCTGGTGCTGCTGGATTCTCACGTGCCGAGTGGCGGCTTGCTGCGGGAGGGACGGTTGTTGATGGATTTCCATTCCTTTCCGCTGCGGATCAAGGAGGTGCCTGCGAAACCGCAGGAGGCGATTCTGGAACTGGGCTTTTCGGACGGGCTCTACGGTCGGAGCAAAGGGGGCATGACCTTCAGCGGTTGGGAGTGCGAGCATTTGCCCTACCTCGTGGAAATCGACAACTGGGGGGCGAGCCGCCAACCGGGTGAGGCCGGCGCGGGCGGTATCTGGGTGTGGGGCTACGATGAGATCACCTGGTTCGCGCACCAGCCCCGGGATTACCGCGCGGCCTGGCTGCGCTACGCGTGGGACTGGGTTCGCCGGACCGATTCCAACGGTTTCCTGCAAATGCCGGGCAGCCGGACGCTGCGGTCTCCCCGCGACAACCTGCGCTGGTATCACGCGAACAATCCCAGCCCGGCGGTCCCCACCGGATTCGGCGATGAGGCGGGCATCCAGGCCGTTTGGGCGGCGGACTCCGAGGTCGCTGTTTCCGTGCGGTAACGCGTCGGGGTGATCTGAAGTGGGTGTGGCTCAGCCTCCGGAGGCCCACTCGCCCTCGGCGGACTCCGGCAAGGAAGGAGTTGGGATGCACCTCCACGGCCTCGCTCCAACCCGGCGAACACCGCGACCCGGCCACCAACTTCGTGTTGCAGGTGCAACACGAAGTTGCTCACGCCCTTCAGTCGGACACCTATCGGTCTCGCCCTCGAACCCGGTAGCCATCGCTCCACGACCAACAACTTTCTGTTGCAGGTGCAACACGAAGTTGTTCGGGCCTTCCAGCCTTGCGCGTGTCGATGCCGTCGAGATTTAGCCCGGGTTGCCTGCCGTTCGCTCGCCTTGACGACGATTCTGTGTCGGAATCTCGCGATCAGCGGCTTCCTTGGGGCAGGAACATATGACAGATGCCCGCGAACTTCTGCAACGCTACGCCCGGGACGGCTCGGAAACGGCCTTCCGGGAACTGGTCCGTCGCTATCTCGACCTGGTTCATTCCGTCGCCTTCAGGCGGGTGGGTGGGGATGCCCACCTGGCCCGGGACGTGGCCCAGCAGGTCTTCACGGACTTGGCCCGAAAGGCGCGCGCCGGCGAAGGGTCCTTTGGCAACGGGCCGACCCACCTTGGCGGCTGGCTGCATCGGCACGCCTGCCTGGTGTCTTCAACCCTGGTTCGTTCCGAGCAACGCCGGCGACGCCGGGAATCCCAGGCTGCGGCCATGAACCTCCTTGAGCAAGCCGGCGAGGCGAAATGGCAGGACCTCGCGCCGGAACTCGATGCCGCCATCAACGAACTCTCCGCCCCGGATCGCGACGCCATTCTGCTGCGATTCTACGAGAAGCAGGATTTCCGGACCGTGGGAGCCGGACTGGGCATCAGCGAGGACGCGGCGCAGAAACGGGTCAGCCGGGCCGTGGACAAGTTGCGCGCGCTGCTTGGAGTGCGCGGAGTGAGCCTTTCGGCAGCGGGTTTGCTGGGGTTGATGGGAGAGCATGCGGTGGAGGCGGCGCCGGTCGGATTGGAAACCGCGATCTGCGAGGCGGCCCTGGCAGGCACGGCCGTGGCCGGGAGTGGATTGCTGGCAATGCTGCTGCGATCCCTCACCACCGTTCGCGGTGGGGTGGCGGTGGGCGTTGCGCTCGTGGCCATCGTGGCCACGCCCTGGCTGCTGCAGCTCGGTGGAGTTCATCGGGATGCTGAAGCGGCGGAGGCCGGCGCATCGCAGTCGTCGATGGACGAAACCCGGAGCGCTGCGACTTCAGCCGGATCACCGGGCGAGGAATCCGGAAGCGCTGACCCGGCCACGGTGGCAAGTGCGACCACCCTGACGGAGAACGAACTCCGCCTGACCATTGTCACCGCGGACACCGGCAACCCGGTCCCCAACGTGGAGGTGAAACGTCGGGCCTGGACCCTGGCGGGCACGTTCGACGAGGGCACCTTCCGGGCCGACCGCTTCGGAGCGTGCCGGGTTCCTCTGGAAGTCGGACTGGGACAACTTGAACTGACCACCCACAGCGAGGGATTGGCCGACACACGGCTGGAATGGCGACTGGACCGGGGTGAAACGATCCCGGCGGAATACACGCTTCGGCTCGATCGGGCCGTGCCAATCGGTGGACTTGTGGTGGATGCGGACGGGCAGCCGGTTGCAGGGGCCTGGGTGGGCTTCTCTTGTGAAGAGGAACGGACCTTGCCTTCTCAACTGGAGAGACACGCCGATTTGGCCGGCGCGAAGAGTGGCGCGGACGGGCGCTGGCGGATCAACTGCCTGGCGGAAGACGTGTTCCCACGCTTGGGTGGATGGGCCAAACACCCGGACCATCTGAACTCCGTTGGGGTGGTCATGGGCCAAGATCCGCAGAGCGAACGCGAGTTGCGTGCGGAGCAATTCGTCTTCCATCTGGGCCGCGCGATCACCGTCCACGGCACCGTGGTGGATGAGGCGGATCAACCGGTGGCGAATGCCAGCGTGCTGGTTGGGTATTTCGCCGAAGTGAGCAGTCGGACGGGCCAGACGGATGGCGCCG
The DNA here is from genome assembly GCA_024233215.1 of Verrucomicrobiales bacterium. Classification (GTDB taxonomy): domain Bacteria; phylum Verrucomicrobiota; class Verrucomicrobiia; order Limisphaerales; family J093; genus J093. Next base: position 350,760 of record JACKPW010000002.1, read on the forward strand.
GCAGATTCGACATCAGAGGGTGCAGTCCCGGGAGAAGGCCGGTCGCCGCCGAAGCAGAGGGATTTGCCGCCACGACGATTTCGGCGGAGTTGGTGGAAGATATGGAGCCGGTCCGACTCGTTCTGGCGGTCGGTGCCACCTTGCGATTGCGAGTGGTGGACTCCCAAGGGCTGCCGATTGAAGGCGCCACGGTCGCGATGGCTTCGACATGGACCTTTGACTACATGGATGGGAAGGCCGATTTGCCGCCGCCGCAAACCGGGTTTCGGCTCACGACGGACGCTGAAGGGCGGGTGGTCTGGAAGCACGCACCGGATCAGGAGATGCCCTTTCATGTGTTTGCCCGCGGGTATCAGAGGCAGAATGACATCCGCCTCCGCCCGGGCGGGCAGGAGCACGAGATCACGCTGATGCCCGCCCTGGTCGTCGAGGGCACGGTGGTGGACGCGGAGACCGGGGAGCCGGTTCCTCAGTTTCGCATGATCTGCGGCTACCCGGAACGCGGAAGTGGAGAGCCCCGATACGTCCCCATTGAGCGGTTCTGGCTGGAGTTCAGCGGCGGCGAGTTTCATGACACGATGGAAGAAGCGGTAATCGGCGGTATTCCGAACCCCGGTTACTACTTCAAGTTCGAGGCGGAGGGATATGCCTCCACGGTAAGCCGGTTGGTCGCCCCGGACGAAGGTGTGGTTCGATTCGCGGTGCGGCTCAAACCCGCCGAGGAACAGACCGTTACCGTCCTGTTGCCGAACAGTCGGCCCGCCGCCGGGGTGGATATCGGACTGCTCGCTCCGAATGCCGGGCTGGTGTTGACCCCCTCCGGGTTCTCGCGGCTCAGAACCCGGGGACTGGACTGCCTGCGCCAGACCGATGAAGCAGGGAAATTCTCGCTGCCTTCCGATGACTCGGTCCAGGGGGTCATCGCTGCCGGAACTCCGGGGTATGTCATGGTGACGCGGGCGGCGCTTGAGGCAGACCCGGTCATTCGGCTGGCCCCCTGGGGCGGGGTAAGCGGGGTCTGCACTCAGCAGGACAGGCCGGTGGCAGGGGTCTTGCTCGGCTTGGAATCAGCCGTCAATCCGCAGACACTCAGTCTTGATTTCGAGAGGTTCCAAGTCCGGACGGATCAAGCGGGGAGATTTGACTTCCAGCGCGTGCCTCCGGGCCTGGTCCGACTCGCGCAGCGGGAGGAGGATTCGTCCGGGGGAATCACGTCCCGGCCGCGCCGTATGCTCGTCGTTGAGGCGGGAAAGATGGAGGAAATCGTTCTGACCGAGGGCGTCTCCTTGAGCGTGCACCCGCGGTGGTCAACGGAACCGGCGGCGGAGAACCCGGGTCAGGTCATGGGCTTCCTGAGGTCTCCGAAGCCGCAGATTCCCCCACCGCTGCTGGAGGATCCCATGGCCCTCGCAGCCTGGGCGCGACAACCTGAAAACCGGGCCTTGCTCGATGCCGTGGGGAGCTACCGACTCAGACAGCAGCCGGATGGTTCCTGGGCCACGGACGGCGTCACGCCGGGAAGCTACTTGCTGAGATTCGAGATTCGAGCCCAGAAAGACCTGCGCCTTGTCAGCAAGTTCGAACAACCTGTGACGATCCCGCCCGCCCCGCCTGGCGGCCATGTCGATCTGGGGGAGGTCGTGTTCCAGCAGGCGGAGTAACCCGGCCGCCTCGAGTGGTTGCCAAGAACGTGCTGCGGTGCCTTGGGTTGACGAAGGTGCGGTTGAGTCCATAAGGTTGCGGTCATGGGAATCAGGTGTCCCAGAGTGCCAATTCGGTCATTCCTGCCCTCCCCTGGGCCCGAAGGTGGATCGGCGTGCGCTTCCCCGGAGGCCGTTGTCCGGCAAGTGGGGCCTCGCTCGACGAGATCCGACCGATGGAGCCGGAGGCTGCTACTCGGGGCATTGCCTGTCATCGGCCTCATCGGCTTTCTCGTTTTTGCGCCCGCATCCGCCGTCGCCGCCGGCACGAGCATCGTAACGAGCGGCCACATCGGAGGCGGTTTCCCTTTCTACAGTGCCAACACTCCCGACGGCCCCACGACGATCACCACCGAACACCACCTCGAGCTCGATCCCACCATCGTGTCGCCAGGCTCTCTGGACGGGCAAGGAGTGGCGGACTACGGCGAGCTCAGGGTACGCCTCTCGGTCAAGGGGCCCAGCGCGCAAACCGGCACCTGCACGGCGAGCGCCAACGATACCTGGACAATCAACCATCCCACTCTGAACGGCACGGAGGGCGTCCTGCAGCTTGCCTTCCGTCTCGAAGGCCTCGTCACCGTCTTGGACTTGCTGAATGCCCCGTTGACTGGCGATGACCGCTTTGCCTCCGTCCAACTCAATGTGTCCATCGACGGGGAATCCGTGCTTGCCCTCGACCGATCCCTCGGGACCGGCCCCGTCTTCTACCCCGCTGAAACGGGGAGTCCAACCGTCACGGCGCCGCACAGCTTCATCTATGGTGCTCCGTTCCAGGTGGGAATGGTGCTGAAGACCATCGCGGACCCCGACAACGCGTATCTCCGGACCGATTTCAACCCGTTCTTCACCCACTACGGCGGAGGAACCGTCAGCGAGATTACGCTCGATTTCGGCAACACCGCCAAACTGGCCGTCATCGCGATCTCCAACGCAGATGGTGCCACGCAGGTGGTTGCCGACTCACTGACCGATTATCAGGCGCTCGTTTCCGCCGAGGTGCCGCCTGATTCACGCCCGCGGTTGACGATTATCCGGCAGGCGGATGGGACGGTGCGGATCGGTTGGGCGGAGGTCGCCTCGGGATGGGTTCTCGAGCAAACCGACGCCCTTGGGTCCTTCCCCGGTTCGTGGACGGAGGTTCCGGAAGGGGAGATCCAGAGCGACGCCGACGAGCGGTTTCACGTCATCGAGAGGCCTGAAGTGAGGGAGTTCTTTCGTTTGAAGCAGATGCCGCCCTGATGGACGGCTCTTCGTCGCATCCACCGGGTCCGAGGTGGACAAACTGCGCGGGTGTTGCCATCTTGCCCGGCCGGGGTGCCGGGCCTATGCTGCGGGCATGGCAAAGCGGATGACAGGCAGGTGGGTTTTCCTGTGGCTGGCGCTGGCGACCGTGTTTCCGGTCCGGGCGGTGGATCTGGAGGCTCCCGGTTCGGCCCCCGACCGGACCACCAACCAGGTGTTCGTTTTACCCATCCGCGATGACATCTTTGAGCCGATGGTCTACCTGGTGCGGCGCGGGGTGAAGGCGGCGATGGATGCCCGGGCCGACACGTTGGTTCTCGACATGAACACCAACGGGGGCGAGGTGGGCGCCACCCTGGAGATCATCGACATCCTCTCGAAGTTCGAGGGCCGCAAGGTCACCTACGTGAACGCCAAGGCCTATTCCGCGGGAGCGTTCATCTCGGTGGCGACGGAGGCCATTTACATGGCGCCGGAAAGCGTCATTGGCGCGGCGGCCCCCATCATGATGAGTCCCGGCGGGACGGGCGTGGAGGAAATGCCCAGCACCGTGGAGGTCAAGATGACCTCTGCGCTCAGCGCCAAGATCCGCGCCTACGCCCAGAAATACGGGCACAACACCCAGGTGGTGAATGCCATGATCAACAAACAGACCGAGTTGATCATCGACGGCAAGACGCTGAACGAGAAGGGTCAGATTCTCACGCTGACCAACCGGGAGGCCGCCGAGGAATACGGCGATCCGCCGAAGCCGTTGTTGTCGGCCGGCACGGTGGATTCACTCGATGCGGTGATTGCGAAGCTGGGGGAAACCGGGGCGAAGGTCACCCGGATCGAGCCGACCGGTGCCGAGCGCCTGGCCACCTGGCTGACGGCCTTGAACTGGCTGTGGTTGATCATCGGCGTGGCGGGAATCTACCTCGAAATCAAGACGCCGGGATTTGGCCTGCCCGGGATCGCCGGCATCTGCGGCTTCGCCCTTTACTTTCTGGGGAGCTATGTCGCGGGGTTGTCCGGCCTGGAGTGGGCGGTCCTGTTCGTGGTGGGGCTGATCCTGGTGGCCCTGGAGATCTTCGTCTGGCCGGGGACGGTGGTGTCCGGTCTGGCCGGCCTGGGGCTGATCTTCGTCAGCCTGGTGATGGCGCTGGTGGACATGTATCCCGGCATGCCGGCGGTGCCGACCCTGCCGCAGTTGCGGTTGCCGTTGCGGGATCTCGGCATCGCCGCCATCGGTTCCGTCGCGGTGATCGTGATTCTGGCGCGTCTGCTGCCAAAGACCCCGTTCTATCCGGTGCTGGTCAGCCAGGACGCGAGCGGGGTGACGTCCGTGCGGAGCCGGGAGGCGGCGGCTGATTCCCGGGTCGGGCGCGAGGGGATTGCGTTGTCCCCGCTGCATCCCGGCGGCAAGGCGCAGTTTGGCGAGGAGATCATCGACGTCACCACACAGGGGGAGATGATCGATCGGGGTGCCCCGGTGCGGATCCTCCGTCACAGCCTGGGGGAGGCCGTGGTGGAGCGGGTGAAGTGAGTCCAACCGGCGGGGCCGGCAGGGCGGTTCCCCGGGATTGAACCCGCGGTGCTGGGTGCTGGGTGGCGGTTACCCGGCGCGAAGGGGCTCAGTTCTGCGTGGGCAGCACCTCGAACAACACCCGCTCTCCGCCTTCCACCACGGCTTCTCCGAAGAGCCGGCAGTGGGTGAGCCAGGTCTCAAAAGCCTGGCTGGCATCGCCGGAGGCGACGATGTGGTCCAGCCCCACCGGGATGCTTTCCAGCGGTGCGTCGACCGTTACCGTGACTTTCTTGTTGAGGTTGAAGCTGATGCGGCTTCCCTCGAAGCGCAGGATGGCGGGTTGGTCCTTGTCCACCCCGAGTACCTCGATCGCCTGCTGGCTGGCAGCCGGGCTGGCGGCGGCTGGGGCGATTGCCTTCACGCTGCAGGGGAAGAAGGAGCCGTCCGAACGATCAATCAATTCAATCCCGTTGTGGTTCTGAACGATGCGCACTCCCTGGAACATGGCTCGCTCCGTCACCGAGATGATGTTCTGCCGTTTCTGCAGTTGTGTCGGCAGCTCCGGAAAGTCCACCCGCACACCGCTGGGCTGCTTGGGAACTGCGGCGGCCAGGGTGGCGAAACGCACATACTCGTTGCTGTCCAGCCCGGTGGGGGCCGGTGCCTCTGCGGTCGACTCCGTCCGGGCCGGTGCGGGTGCCGCGGCCGCCTGCTGAGCCGCCGTATCGGCGGCGGTCGTTTGAGTCGACGCGTCGGTGTCGGTCGCCGGGGAAGGGGTGGCGGACGCAGCAGGGGTGGTGGGGGCGAAGAAGTCCGCCCCGGCCGCCAGGCTGTTGGTGGAAGGCTTGGGGACCTTGGTGCCTGCGAGGTTGGCTTGGTTGTAGGAACTGCGGTCCATCCACCAGAGGGCGATGCCCGCGAGGAGTACCAGGATGGCGGCGGCGGCCGCGAATCGGAGCACGAAGCCAAAGAACACCCGGCGGCCACTGCCCACTTCCGCCCGTCGCGGTGACTGTTTGGCGATCCGCTTCTCTTCCAGTTCGTCCTCGTACTCCGTGCGTCGCCGCCGGGGCCGGGCCCGCGGAACCCCCTTCCGGACCAATTCCAGCAGTTGTTCGCGGCCGGAATCCGAAATGCTTACTTCCTTGGGGAGCTCCTCGGCCCGTCGGTCCGTGTGGTCCCGCAGGAAGTCGTCCAGTGCGCTGTGTCGATGGTCAGGCATTTGTCTCGTTCTCTGCGTTAGACGGCACGCGCGCGGGGGTGTACACCCGGAATCGCATCGGCAGCAGTTCCTCCAGTCGCTTGAGACACTTCCGGAGTCGGGCGCGCATGGACTTGACGCTCATCTCGAACTCGATGCAGAGCGCCCGGATGGGCACCTCGCCGAAGTAATGAAGTTCGATCAAGTCGCGGCAGGGTCCCCCCAGCCGGTCCAGGGCGGTCCGGAGCTGCTCGAAGTCATCGGCCAGCGACGCCTGCTCGGCGGGGTCGGGAGTCGGGGCTGCCGGGAGCGCCGGGATTGTCCGGCCGCCCCTCCGCCCACCGGCGGGGTCCAGTGGCAGGGTCTGCTGACCGCTGCCCCGCTTGAGCGCGCGGCGCTTGGCGATCAGGTCCCGACCGCGGTTCATCGCGATGCGGAACAGCCAGGTCTGGAGGCCGCTCCGGCTCTGGAAGGCGGAGATGTTCTGGATGGCGGCGAGGAACACCTCCTGACTGAGCTCCTCGGCGTCCTCCGTGGTGAAATCGCTGCTTTGTCCGTAGAGGAAACGAAACACCGCATCGTAATGCGTGTCGAATACCTCGTTCCACGCGGCTTCATCTCCGCGGACGCAACGCTGAATTAGTAGTGCTTCGGCTTCGGCCTTCATGGGCGCTGGCAGCGGGCATCATGGCCGGGCAACGCCGGGCCGGGCCAGCACAAATTCCGGCCCCGCCAAAACAAGCGCCGGACGGGTGTCGACCGGTTTCCTTGCGCGGGAAGGGCGAGGTTGGCTTCCGCGTGGGTCACCGCTCCAGTTCCCGCATGAGCATCGCCATCTCCACGGCGGTCTGGGCCGCTTCGCGTCCGCGGTTGTGTTCCCGGTCGAGACAGCGTTTGCGGGCCTGTGCCTCGTTTTCGAGCAGCAGCACTTCGTGAATCAGGGGCACCTCCGTTTCCAGTTGCAACCGGGTCAACGCCCCGGTCACGGCCCGGCCGATATACTCGGCGTGCACGGTTTCCCCCCGGAGAATGACGCCGAGACAGATGACCGCATCCCACGGTTGGGAACGGCGTCGCGCCAGTTTCGCGGTCACCACCGGCACTTCGTAGGCGCCGGGCACCCGGACCACCTTGACCTCCGCCGCGCCGGCCGCCGTGAGTTCCGCCCGGGCGGACCGGAGCATGGAATCGACATAGCGGGCGTTGTACCGGGATGCCACGATGGCGAACCGGCAGCCGGTCGCCCGGACTTTGCTCTGTTTGGCCTTCTTCAGCATGAGAGTGGACCGGGCGAACGGGGGCGGGGTCGACCCGGCTCCGGTCAGATCAGGTGCCCCATCTTTTCGCGCTTGGTCTTGAGATAGCGCTCGTTGTGCGGGTTGGCGGGCACCTTGATCGGCACCTGCTCGACGATTTCCAGCCCGTAACCGTCGAGACCCACCACCTTCTTGGGGTTGTTGGTCAGGAGACGGATGCGGTGCAACCCGAGGTCGGCAAGGATTTGGGCGCCGATGCCGTATTCCCGCAGATCCATCGGGTAACCGAGCTTGAGGTTCGCCTCCACGGTGTCGAGGCCACGTTCCTGCAGCTTGTAAGCCTGGATCTTGGCGGGCAGGCCGATACCCCGTCCCTCCTGTCGCATGTAGACAAGCACCCCCCGCCCGGCTTTGGCGATCTGCCGCAGGGCCTGGTGCAATTGCGGGCCGCAATCGCAGCGTCGGGAACCGAACACATCCCCCGTGAGACACTCGCTGTGCACGCGCACCAGAATGGGGTCCCTGCCGGCGACCTCGCCCCGGACCAGCGCGAGATGGGACTGCCCGTCGATCCGCGACTGGTAGAGGTGCAGCGTGAACTCGCCAAAATCCGTGGGCATCTGGACGGTCTCAAGGCGTTCGACCAACCGCTCCCGTTTGCGCCGGTGCTCAATCAGTTCCTCGATGGAACAAAGCTTGAGCTTGTGTTTTCGGGCGAACTTCCGGAGCTCGGACAGGCGGGCCATCGAGCCGTCGTCGTTCATGATCTCGCAGATCACGGCCACGGGCTTGAGACCGGCCAACGCCGCCAGGTCGACCGCGGCCTCGGTATGGCCGGCCCGCTGCAACACCCCGCCCGGCTTGCAGCGCAGGGGGAAGATGTGGCCCGGTTGCACGAGATCGCCCGGGGTTGCCGCCGAATCCACCATCACCGCCACCGTGCGGGCGCGATCCGGGGCGCTGATTCCCGTCGTGATTCCCGAAGCCGCATCCACGCTGACTTGAAAGTCGGTTTTGAAGGACTCCCGGTTCTGCTCCACCATCCGCTCCACCCCCAGCTGCTTCAGGCGGTCCCCGGTCGTCGGCACACAAATCAGGCCGCGCCCGAAGCGTGCCATGAAATTGATCACCTCCGGTGTGGCATGCTCGGCGGCGACGACGAGGTCCCCCTCGTTTTCGCGGTCGGCGTCGTCCACCAGAATCACCATCCGGCCCTGCCGGATGTCTTCAATGGCGGATTCGATGGAGTCGAACTTCTGCATCATCGCAAGCCCGGGAGGGTAGGCCGGACCGGCGCGGAATCCAGTCGGAAAACTCGGGCCGCGCTGTGAGCGGGGGGATTCCGGAACCGGAGCGGCGACCGCCCGTCGCCAGCCCGGGTGTTCATCGGTGCCTCAGTCCGGGGACGAGCCGTCCCCCGTCCGGTCGGCAGGTTTTCTTTGAAAGCGCGTGCCAAAGCGGGTAAACCACGCGGCACATGCCGTCCGACGGACTCAAGCTGAACCTGGGGTGCGGGGAGCGTCTCCTGCCGGGTTATGTCAACTGCGACATCCTGCCCGGGGTGAAGGCGGACCAGCACTTCGATCTGAACCGGCCGCCCTATCCTTTCGCGGACGCGGTTGCCTCCGAGGTGTTGATGGACAACGTGCTCGAGCATCTGGACGACGTGCTGGCGGTGATGGGGGAGATCCACCGCGTTCTTCGGCCGGGAGGGCGCGCGCAGATCCTGGTGCCCTACGGCAAGAGCGACTGGGCGTTGCAGGACCCGACCCACAAGCACTACTTCACCGAGCAGAGCATGAACTACTTCTGCGAGGGGTGGGACTACAACTACTACGTGCCGTTCCGGTTTCGGCTGATTCAGGCCCGGTTGTACGCCGACAACAACAACTGGCGGCAGCGGATGCGGAACCTGATCCCCTTCCGGAGCGTCCTGCGTTACTTCCTTTTCAACCTTTACGATGGCATTCACTTCGAGCTGGAGAAGCCGCTCGAAGCGGGTGCCGTGAAATCCTGAGCCGTCATGAGCAAGCCCGTCCCCGCATCTGCTGCTGTCGGTCATGTGTCCGGACCCCGTTGGCGGGGTTTGGTGCTGGCGCTCCTTGCCGTCCTGCTGGTGCTGTTTCATCGCAGCTTCGGGGCGGGGGAGTTCCTCTTCTCGAGCGACGGTCCCCTGGGGGCGAACGCGGCCGCGTATGCCCGGATGCCCGACGCCTTCACCGGCATGTGGAACGACCTGAACTGGCTGGGCGGCCCGGCGGGCAGCGCCTTTCCCAGCACGACCTACTTCCTCCTGTGGCTGCTTGGGCCGCTCCTGTTCGCCAAGTTCTACGCCCCGCTGTGCCTGCTGATCCTCGGTTTAAGCGGCGGCGTGTTCTTTCGGCAACTGGGGTTCCGTCCGTTCACCTGTCTGCTGGGCGGCGTGGCGGTGGCGCTGAACACGGATTTCTTCAGCTACGCATGCTGGGGATTGGGCACGCTGGCGTTGTCGGTGGCGGCGACCCTGTTGGCGCTGGCGGCCCTGGTGACCCCCGCCACGGAGAAGCGCTGGTTGAAGGACGCGCTCGCCGGGATGGCGGTCGGCATGGCCGTGATGGAGGGCTTTGACAGCGGGGCGATCCTGAGTCTGTACGTGGCGGCCTTTGTGTTGTACCAGGCCTGGCAGCACGGGGGGTTGGCGGCGCTGGGACGGGGGGCGGCGCGGGTCACCCTGGTGGCGGCCGCGGCGGGCTTCCTGGCGGCGCAGGCCCTGACCATCCTGGTGGGGACGCAGATCATCGGGGTGGTGGGAATGGAGCAGGATCAACCGACCCGGGAGCAGCGCTGGAATGAGGCCACTCAGTGGAGTCTGCCGGTTGCGGAGAGCATGCGGACGGTGGTGGCCGGGCTCTACGGATACCGGATGGACACGCAGGATGGCGGCAGTTACTGGGGCCGGGTCGGGGAACTGCCCGGACATCCGGAACTGATGCGGCGGTACTCCGGGGCGGGGCATTACGCCGGGGTGCCGGTGGTTGTGCTGGCGCTCTTTGGCCTGGTGCAGTCGTTTCGGCGGCGGGATGGGCCGTTGAGTGACGAGGAACGGCGCTGGGTCTGGTTCTGGGGGGTGGCGGCGGTGATTTCGCTGGCCCTCGCCTGGGGGCGTCACGCCCCGTTCTACCAGATCGTCTATGCGTTGCCGTATTTCTCGACCATCCGCAACCCGATCAAGTTTCTGCATCCGTTCAGCCTGGCGCTGGTGATCCTGTTCGCCTACGGCCTGGACGCTTTTTGGCGGATGTATGCCGACCAGGCCGCGAGCACTGCCGGCGGGCTCAAGGCGGCCATTGCGGGGTGGTGGCGCAAGGCGGCGGTGGCGGAGCGCCGCTGGTTTACCGGGCTGGGGCTGGGCAGCGGCGTCTGCCTGCTGCTCTGGCTGATGTACGGATCCTCCCGGGGCTCGCTCCGCACCCACCTGATGCAGGTGGTTCCGACCGACGAGAAGACCGCCGATCTGATGGCGCGACACAGCACGTCGGAGGCGGGGTGGTCGGTCTTGTTGCTGCTGCTGACGGGCGTTTGCCTGCTGCTGGTCGCGAGCCGGATTCTCAGCGGGGCCAGGGCCCGTTGGGCGGCGGCCCTGCTGGGGTTGCTCGTCGCGGGGGACCTGTTGCGTGCCAACCATCCCTGGGTGACCTACTTGGATTTTGCGGACAAGTACACGCCGAACGGCCTGACCCGCTTCCTGGGCGAGCACCCGGAGCAACACCGCGTGCGCCTGTTGCCGGCAGGGGCGGACGGTCTCTGGGCCCAACCGGAACTCTTCGAGCCGCTGCGACAGGCCGGGCTCATCCAGTACGTCCAGATCCTCCTCCAGCTCTACAGCGGCGACTGGCTTCAGCACGGGTTCCGCTACTACAACGTCCAGTCCCTCGATGTGGTGCAGGAACCGCGTGTGACGGCGGAAAACGCCCTGTATCGCCAGGCGTTCAAGAATCGCGGGATCGAGGGGGAGTTCCGGATGTGGGAACTGACCAACACGCGGTACCTCTTCGCCCTGGGCGGCGATGTGGTGACGATTCTCAACCAGCTGCTGGACCCGGCTCGACAACGTCTCCACGTCCGCCTGCCCTTCACCGTGGAGCAGACCACCGCGGGCGGCCCCATCACCGTCAAGACGAATACCGTCGGTCCCTTCGCGGTGATCGAGTTCACCGGCGCGCTGCCGCGAGCGGCGCTCTACTCGCAGTGGCAGGTCCAAACCAACGACGCCGTGACCCTTCAGCAGCTGGCGGATCCGCTGTGGGAACCGCATCGCAGTGTCATTGTGGCAGAGGCCCCCCCGGTCGCCCCGGCGCCCCCGCCTTCGACCAGCGCCGCGGTGTCCCCGGGTTCGGTGGAGTTTGTCAGTTATGCCCCGAAACGCGTGGTGCTGAAGGCGGAGGCGGTTCAACCCTCCGTCCTGCTGCTCAACGACAAGCACGATCCCGACTGGCAGGTGACCGTGGATGGCCGGCCCGCCCCCCTGTTGCGCTGCAATTTCCTGATGCGAGGAGTGTTTCTGGAGGCCGGCGCGCATGAGGTGGAGTTTCAATACCGGCCCTCGGCCGGCCCGCTCCTTGTCAGCCTGCTGGCGCTGGCGCTGGCCCTCGCGCTGGCGGGGATGGTGGTGGCGGAGGCGCGGCGTCGACGGGGCTCCCTCCCTGGCGCGGCGTCGGCCGGGAGTTGACGGCGCGACTGTAACTGCGCCGTGCGCCTGCACCGCTGGAAACGCTCGCGCCAACGGTCACACAACTGTAACAATCGCGCTCGTTCTCGCCCGCCAGCGTGTTCGCGGTGCGGTCTGCCAGCGCCGGGCCGTGTCGGCGGGGGGACGGAGTCAGGGGATCGGGATGTACTACATTTGATTGACCATGATGGACGCCATCAGCCGATTGCTGGGGGAATCTCCCTTCAGCCTGCTTCAGAGGCACGGGGTCAAGGTGCAGGAATGCGTGGCGCGTCTGGAGCCGCTGTTTGCGGCTTTGGAGGCGGGGGACCTGGAGAGGGTGCGGGCCATTGCTGCCGAGGTGTTCGAGAAGGAGACGGAGGCCGACAACCTGCGGAACCAGTTGCACGAGCGGCTGGTGTCCAAGGTGCTGATGCCGCTGCGCAAGGAGGATCTGTTCAACATCCTGGAGCAGCAGGACTCGATGGCGGACCGGATTGAGGACATTGCCGCCACCCTGACCTACCGGGACATGCGGTTGCCCGGCGGGCTGATGGCGGAGGTCCGGGGCTATCTCGACTGGGTGCTTCGCAACTGCGAACTCGCCAAGGGGATTCTGTCCAAGCTGGGCCTGCTCGTGGAGGCGGCCTTTGGCGGTCGCGATGCCCTGACGGTTTCTCGCCTGATCACCGAGTTGAGCGAGCGGGAGGACCGGTCGAAGACCCGCCAGATTGAGCTGATGCGGCGGTTGCTGGCCGACGAGGACCGGTTGCCGCCGGTCGAGACCATGCTCTGGGTGCAGGTCATCGATTACCTGGGGCAGTTGTCGGCCCACGCGGATCGCGTCGGCAACGGGATTCGCATGATTCTCCGCACCAACTGACCGTCGCGTTCTCCCACTCCCACCATTCCCTTATGGAAGCCGCACTTCCCCACGCCTGGGTCCTCTTGAGCCTCGCCGTGGCCACGGGTCTCTACATGGCCTGGAACATCGGAGCCAACGATGTGGCCAACGCGATGGGAACCTCCGTCGGTTCCGGCGGACTGACGCTGAAGCGTGCCATCCTCGTGGCGGCGATCATGGAATTCGCCGGGGCCGTGCTGGTCGGCAGTCATGTCACGGACACGGTTCGGAGCGGGATGTTCGATCCCACCCGCTTCGAGGCCATGCCGCTGGCGCTGGGCTTCCTGGCGGCGTTGCTGTCCGCGGCGGTCTGGCTGCAGCTTGCCACGTGGCGGGGGTGGCCGGTGTCCACGACGCATTCCATCGTCGGCGCCGTTGTCGGGGTGGGCATCCTGGTGGGCGGTTTCGACAGCATCAACTGGGCGGGGGTGCTGGGCATTGTCGCCTCCTGGGGGACCTCGCCCCTGCTGGGTGGCGGCATTGCCTACGGGTTGTTCCGGCTGATTCAGCGGCACATCATCGAGAGCAAGCATCCATTGGAGTCGACCTACCGCGCGCTGCCGGGCATCGGGTTTTACGTCGCCTTCGTGCTTTGCCTGGTGATGCTCTACAAGGGCCTGAAGAACCTCGGCTTGAACCTGACCTTCGGGAGGGCGGCGCTGCTTTCCACCGGCATCGGGTTGGTGGCGGCGGTGGTCGCGCGGGCCTACGCGGGCCGGCTGCGACGCCGGTTTGAAGCGGAGCGGGTGGCCCGGGGCGTGGAGTTGAGCGGCGACGTGGACGGGGGTGTGCCCTTCGTGCGAAAGGAACACCGGGACACCCTGGAGCCAAGGGCGGAACTGCGGCCCGCACTGGCGGCCGGCTCGGAACTGCCGGTGAAGCGCTGGGAACACCGGCGTGAGTTTGAGTTCGAGAAGGTGGAGGCCATCTTTGGTGCGATGATGATCGTCAGCGCCTGCTTCCTGGCCTTTGCGCATGGGGCCAACGATGTGGCCAATGCCATCGGGCCGCTGGCGGCGGTGGTCGAGTTGGTGCGAAGCGGCGAAGTTGCGACCAAGGCCCCGGTGGCGCTCTGGGCGCTCGCGCTGGGGGCGATCGGCATCGTGCTGGGGCTGGCGACCTGGGGATATCGGGTGATCGAGACGATTGGTCGCAAGATTACCAGCCTCACGCCCAGTCGTGGTTTCGCGGCGAACCTGGCGGCCGCCACCACGGTGGTGCTGGCCAGCCGACTGGGATTGCCGGTATCGACCACGCACATCCTGGTGGGTGCGGTGTTGGGCATTGGATTGGCCCGGGGAATCGAATACCTGAACCTGCGGGTGGTCCGTGACATTGCCATTTCCTGGGTGATCACCGTGCCGGCCGGAGCGCTGGGGGCGGTGCTCTGTTTCCACCTGTTGAAGTTGCTGTTTCCCGTCCGTTGAACCGCGTCGCCGCGTGGCGCCGGGCGGAGGTCATCCCTCCCGACGGATGCTCCGGCCCGCACCGGCGCCCGGGAATGCGGCAGTGAGGTAAGAGGAGAATGCCGGAACCTCGCGGGCCGGTATCGGGGGCAGGGTGGGTGGGTGGACAGCCCAAGGATCTCTGGCGGAGAGAGGGAGATTCGAACTCCCGGTGGGGTATAAGCCCACTCACGCTTTCCAGGCGTGCGCTTTAAACCACTCAGCCATCTCTCCAACCGTCCGAGCCCCGTTGTTCGCATGAATCCGCAGCTGCGGCAAGCGGATTTGGTGATCGCGTGCGGCGTGGGGCGCACGACACCGAAGTTCACAGGGCCACGGCAATTCCACCGCTTACAGAATGGAACGAAGAACACGAAGCGAGGCAAGCCCCTGGGAGTTCCCCGTCGCTCGCCTTATGGGGAGGATTTCGGGCCAGATTGACGCGGTCCGCGACCAACGGTAGCTTCCTTGGCCGAACGTTTATGATGGGCACCTCGACAGCGAAGAAGGATGGCGCACCCGGTTTTCGGGTGGGCGATGAGCGTCTCATCCGGGTGACCGCGAGTGCCGCCGAGCGCGTGCAATCGTTGCTCCGCAAGCAGGGCCGTCCGGAGGGGGTGTTGCGGGTGGCCGTGGTCGGTGGCGGCTGTTCCGGGCTGCAATACAAGATGGATCTGCAGGACGCGCCGGCGAACCGCGACATCCTGGTTGAAAGCGCCGGAGTCCGAGTGGTCGTCGATCCCAAGAGCGCCCTATACGTCACGGGTTCGGAGCTGGACTTCATTGACGCGCTGCAGGGCGGCGGGTTCAAGGTCACCAATCCGAACGCCGCCACCACCTGCTCCTGCGGCGAGAGCTTCGCGGCCTGAACTGAGGCTCCCCCAACCTGCGCATGGAGGATCCCTTCGCCCTGCTGGAACTGCCGCGGCACCCGTGGGTGGATGCCACGGAGTTGAAGGAGCATTTTCTGGCCCGCTCGGCCGCGGTCCATCCCGACCGTCAGCACGACGCCTCCGAGGCGGCGAAGGCCGAAGCGCAGCGGCGTTTCGCGGATTTGAATGCCGCCTACAACTGCCTGCGGGACGCCCGCGAACGGCTGCATCGCCTGCTGACGCTGGAGTCGGGCGGGCCTCCCAAGGACGTGCAACGCATTCCCCCGGGAACCATGGATCTCTTCGTGGAGATCGGACAGGCGTGCCGGGAGGTCGACGGCTTTCTGGAGGAGAATGCCGCGGTCACGTCCCCCATGCTGAAGGTGAAGCGGTTCGAGCAGGGACTGGAATGGACGGACCGCCTGCAGGCGTTGCTGGCCACGGTCGGAGACAAGCGGGGGCAACTGGAGGAGGAACTTCGTTCCCTGAATGTCGTTTGGGACGCGGCGCCGCCGGTGGGATCCCCTGCGCGCGGCGCCGGCCTGCCGTTGGAACGGCTCGAGCAGATCTACCGCATCCTCAGCTACGTGTCCCGCTGGACCGACCAGTTGCAGGAACGGGTGGTCCGTTTGGCGATGTGAGTTCCCCTCTTTGTTGTGATTGAAAAATAGCGCTGAGACTACTATCTTTCAATCATGTTGATCAAGCGGGCGTGTTACCGTCAGCAGGTTGAGGCGTCGATCCAGCAATTCCGGATCACCGCGTTGCTTGGCCCGCGTCAGTGCGGCAAGACCACGCTCGCCCGCGAGTTCGTTGCCGGGCCCGTTTCGTACTTCGATCTCGAAGACCCGCTGGACCTCGCGAGGCTGGCTGCCCCGCGGCACGTGTTGGGCAATCTCAACGGCCTGGTGGTCATCGACGAAATCCAGCGCCGACCCGATCTTTACCCGCTCCTGCGGGTGCTGGCGGACCGGGAAGGTGACCCCGCCCGCTTCCTGATCCTGGGAAGCGCGTCCCCCGACGTGGTCAGAGGCGTCTCCGAATCGTTGGCCGGGCGAGTGGGCTTCGTGGACCTCAGCGGGTTTGACCTCCACGAAGTCGGTGTGGACAAGCTCGACGCCCTGTGGCTGCGCGGGGGATTCCCCGAGTCGTTTCTCAGCGATTCCGACGAAGCCAGCTTCCACTGGCGCCAGCAGTTCATCCGGACCTTCCTGACCCGGGATATTCCGCAACTGGGCATCACGATTCCTTCCGAACAACTCCGGCGCTTCTGGCTCATGCTGGCGCACTATCACGGGCAGACCTGGAACGCTTCGGAGATCGCACGCTCCCTGGGGGTCAACTACAAGACGACCCAAGGCTATCTGGACATCCTGACCGGCGCCTTCATGGTCCGGCAACTCCAACCCTGGGTGGAGAACATCGGCAAGCGCGTCCGCAGGGCACCCAAGATCTACCTGCGCGACAGCGGCATTTTTCACGCGCTGATGAACCTGCGTACGATTGCCGAACTCCAGGCCCACCCGAAGCTGGGCGCCTCGTGGGAGGGAATGGCCCTGGAGCAGGTGCTGCGGGTGCTGAAGGTGGCGTCCGACGAGGCCTTCGCCTGGTCGACGCACGCGGGTGCTGAACTCGACCTCTTGATCCTGCGCGGCGGAAAGCGCTACGGATACGAGTTCAAGTACGCGGATGCGCCTCGCACCACCAAGTCCATGCGCTCGGCGATCCAGGACCTTCGACTCGCCCGGCTCTTTGTCATCTACCCCGGAGAGAAGGCGTACCCGTTGGATGAGACCATCGAGGTCGTCCCGCTTGCCAAGGTTGGGGAGCTTGGTGATCCGGGCTGACGCGAGGACAAGGCAAACCGCGGTTGCAAATCCGGCTTTCGCTGGCAGTGTCTCCGCCAATGAAAATGCCCGTCACGTTGCTGCCAACGGTCCGCCCCCGGTTCACCCCCGGCCTGCTCGCCCTGGTCGGAAGCCTGCTCCTCCTCGTCCCGACCGTCCGGGCCGCGGACTGGGCCCACTGGCGCGGACCGAACTACAACGGTTCCACCGACGAAACCGGGCTCCCGGATGCCTGGTCGAAGACGGAGAATGTCGCGTGGGCCGCCCCCCTGCCGGGGTCCAGTGCGGCGACCCCGATCATCCACGGGGACCACGTCTTCCTGGCATCCACTGACGAGGCCCACGACACCCTGCTGGCGCTGGCCCTGGATCGCCAGACCGGTCGGGAACTGTGGCGGCGGGTTGTCGGGGAAGGAATGAGCCGGGATCGCATGAGCAACTACGCGGCGTGTTCGCCGGTCACCGACGGGACCCGGGTGATCTTCCTCTACGGCAACGGGAAGACGGTCGCCTACGATTTCGCGGGCAAGGAACTCTGGGCGCGGGACTTGTGTGCGGAGTATGGGGAATTCGCGTTCAACTGGACGTACGCCGCCAGTCCGCTGCTGGACGGCGGCCGGCTGATCTACCAGGTGCTGCAAAGGGATGTGCCGGTGAATGGCCGGGGACGTTCCGGGGCGCCCATCGAGTCCTACCTGCTCGCCGTCGATCCGGCCACGGGGAAGAACCTCTGGAAGCAAGTCCGGCCGTCCGACGCGGTGGCGGAGTCGCGTGAAGGGTTCACCTCGCCGATTCCCTTCAGCGGCGCGGGGCGGGAAGAAATCCTCGTGGTGGGGGGTGATTGCCTGACCGGTCACGATGCGGCCACGGGCGCGGAACTCTGGCGCTGGGGCACGTGGAATCCGCGACGAATCGGCCATTGGCGGCTCGTTCCCTCGCCGGTGGCCGGAGGCGGGGTGATCCTCGCCTGCGCCCCGAAGCGGGAACCGATTTTCGCCATCAAGGCCGGGGCGAAGGGGAACCTTGAGGTTTCCGATGCCGCCTGGACCACCGAGGATAATCGTGACCTCACCAGTGACGTCCCGACGCCGCTCTTTTACCAGGGGGACTTCTTCATTCTGAACGACCTGGGCAAGCGCCTGGCCCGGGTCGATCCCGCCACCGGCAAACCGAAGTGGATTGTGCCGACCCCCGGCCGCGCCAAATACGAGGCCTCACCCACGGGCGCCGACGGCCGGATCTTCCTGATGAACTTCGCCGGCGAGGTGGTGACGGTGAATCCGGAGGACGGCACGATACTCCAGGTCATTCCGATGGGGGAGGAACGTGACGACCGCACCCGGTCCAGCATCGCCATCGCGCACGGCCGGATCTTCATCCGCACCAACAGCCACCTTTACTGCGTGGCGCAGCCTTGAACTCCCGCCGAAATCCGCAATCCTTCCCCCCGTGAAAGCCGCCTACATCGAACAGACCGGTCCCGCCAGCAACCTGACCTACGGGGACCTCCCCGATCCCAAACCGCCCACCGGCAGCCAGGTGCTCGTCCGCGTCGGTGCCGTCTCGGTGAACCCGGTG
The DNA here is from genome assembly GCA_024233215.1 of Verrucomicrobiales bacterium. Taxonomy (GTDB): domain Bacteria; phylum Verrucomicrobiota; class Verrucomicrobiia; order Limisphaerales; family J093; genus J093. Next base: position 369,005 of record JACKPW010000002.1, read on the forward strand.
GACACCTACGTCCGCAGCGGCCTGGTGGCGATGGATCTGCCGATGCCATTCATCGTCGGATGCGACCTGGCCGGCGTGGTGGAGGCGGTGGGGCCGGACGTGGCCACGCTGGCTCCCGGCGACCGGGTATGGGGCAGCAACCAGGGATTGCTCGGCCGCCAGGGCACATTCGCGGAATACGTGGTGGCCGACGAATGCTGGCTCTACCCGACCCCGGAAGGGGTGAGCGATGAGACGGCGGCAGCGATCTCGTTGGTGGGCATCACGGCGCATTTGGGGCTGGTCAAGCACGCCCAGTTGCAGTCCGGCGAAACGGTTTTTGTGAACGGCGGCAGCGGCGGGGTCGGATCGACCGTCGTCCAAATGGCCCGGGCCATCGGGGCGAAGGTCTTTGCCTGTGCGGGCTCAGCGGAGAAGGTGGCCCTCTGCAAGGAACTGGGCGCGACGGCCGCGTTCAATTACCGCGAGGACGACCTCGGTGCGGCGCTGAAGAAGGTGTCGCCCCCGGGCGTGAATGTCTGGTGGGAGACCACGCGCGAACCGGACTTCGACCTTGCGGTGAACGCCCTTTCGGCGCACGGCCGGCTGGTGCTGATGGCCGGGCGCGACGCACGACCGCCGTTCCCGGTGGGACCCTTCTACGTCAAGGGCTGTTCCATGCACGGTTTCGTGATGTTCATGGCGCATCCGGACGACCAGCAGGATGCGGCCGACGACATCAACCGCTGGCTGAGCGAAGGCAAACTCCAGCCGCGAATCGACCGCGTCCTGCCGCTGGCCGAAGCCGCCCAGGCCCACCAGATCCAGGAAGAGGCCACGATCCACGGCAAGGGCGGTCTGGCCGGCAAGATCGTACTAAAGCCGTAGGCCCTCGCCGCTACGGGGAGGGGAAGTCACTCTCCCTGCCCGGTCGCCAGAGCAAGGGCAAACAGGTTGCGCATCGTGGCGAGGTAGAGACGGCCGTTGGCGGCCACGGGGGTGGCGCTGACGGGGCCGTCCAGCTTCACGGAGTGCAGCTGTTTTTGCTCGCGCCCCAGCTCGAAGACATACGCCCAGCCGCGCTGCGTCGCGCAATAGACCTTGCCATCCGCGACGAACGGCGACGCCCAGAAGGCTCCATTCGCCTCGAACGTCCAACAGGCTTCTCCCGTGGCCGCATCGACGCAGTGCAGGGTGCCGTCGCAGTCCGCCGCAAATACCAGTCCGTCCGCGACCGCCGGTGAGGCCATGACGTGATTGCCCAGGCGATACCGCCAGACCATCCCCGTCGTTGTGGCGTCCCCGCTGCCGGAGGGATTCAGGCACCAGAGCCAGGATTCGTTCTTGCCCCACCAGAGGTCGCCGCCGCCGGTGACATAGACCCGTCCGTCGTGAAAGACCGGGATGCTCTTCACATTCGTCGGGCTGACCTTCCGGTTGCTGTTGTACTGCTGCACGTTCTCCTTCGGCCCGGTGGGATCGAGATCGAAGGACCAGACCCGGCGCAGCCCAAGCACTTCACCCGCCGGGGGGATGTCTTTCAGCGCCTCAAACGCATAGATCACCCCGTCGCCCCCCGCGAAGAAGATCCGTCGTTGGCCATCGACCTCCGCCAGCATCGGCGAGGACCAGGTGCTGTGAAAGATGCGTGGGCCAATGCGCTCCCGATCCACGGCCACCAGCCGTCCGGTGGCCTTTTCGACGACGATCAGGCTGGGCGCGTCGGGCGAGTGGATTTCCTTGTGCGTGTCGTCCACGCCGTTCGATGTGTTCACGTAGAGGAACGGACCGTCGATCAGAATGCACGCGTGCGCCGAGTCGTGCTGACGCACGTTGAGTTCCTGGATCATGTCGAACAGCCAGAGGATGTCCGCGTCCGTGTCGGCCAGCGGCAGGACCGGTTCATCCGCGGGGGTGGCATGGCGGGCCTCGTCCTGAAACGCGCCGTCGTTTCCGTTGGCCAGGCCCGCGAGGTCGAGGCACATGACTTCGCCGCGGTTGCTCACCACATACACACGGTCGCCCTCCACCGCGGGGGTCGAACAGATGCCGGCCCGCGGCCAGTCCCAGAAGCGGCTGGTGGTGATCTTGGGGACGACGAGCTGCCACTGGAATGCGCCGCTCTCTTCGTCGAAGCACATCAACACGCCGCGATCGCCGTCGCGATGCTCGTTGCGCGGGGCCTCGTTGTTGGTCCCCATAAGGATCCGCCCGTTCGCGACCACGGGCGTCGCATGGCTCTCGCTGCCCAACCGGCCGGTCCAGAGCACGTTCTGGCCGGTGTCCAGGTCAAAGGCGGCGGGCAGCCCCATTTCAGCGGAGACCATGTTCCGGCTGAAGCAAGCGCCCATCTGCGGCTGATCCCCGGCGTGCAACCGGGTCGGGCCAAGTGGCTCAACCACGAAACACACGAAACACGCGAAGGAAAGAAGCCGCCCGTAGCCGCGGACGTCAGTCCGCGCAAACTTCTGGAAAGCATGCGCCGACTGACGTCGGCGGCCACCCCGCATTTGGCGTGGCGGCAACCCGGCGAACACCAGTTCGCCGCTACGGTCGAGTGATTCCTCGGGGGTTCTTGAAGCGGGGTGATTCACGGCGAGCTTTCCGTTCAAAGCCAGGGACCTACCGGATCTTCTCATCGGGCAATTCGCCCTTGATGCCCTCGTCCATCGGCATCTTGTCCGGCACGGCGCCGCTTGCTGCGATCAGCTCATCCAGCTCCTGCCGCAATTCCTTCACGAGGCCGGCGTACTTCGCCTCGCCGATCAGGTTGTGCCGCTCCTCGGGATCGCTCGTCAGGTGGTAGAGCTCGGCCATGTGCTGGTCGGGGGAACCGTCGCCGGGCGGATAATGGATGTACTTCCATTCGTCGGTGCGGATGGCGCGAACATTCGGGGTGTACGGGAACTGTTTCTCGTAGTTGTATTCATAGTACCACGCCGTGCGCCAGTCGGGGTCGCCGGTGGTGATGAGCTGTTTCCAGGACCGCCCGTGAACCTTCGGCAGCGGGCTGGCACCGCAGATGTCGAGAATGGTTGGGGCAAAATCGAGGGTCAGCGTCTGGGCCTCGACCACCTTGGGGCGGTGCGGTGAAACGAGCATCGGCGCGCGCACCACCAGCGGGATGCGGATGGAGGGTTCGTGGGCGGTGCGTTTGTCCACCATGCCGTGCTCGCCGTTGAGCAGACCGTTGTCGCTGGTGAAGATGAACACCGTGTTGTCGAGCTGATCCAGCCGCCACAACTCGTCATAAAGCCGGCCCACGGAGTCGTCCACCGACAGGATGGTTCCCCAATAGGCGCGGGTCATGTTCTCGAAGGCCAGCATCCCTTTGGCCGACGTGTCCGGGAAGTTCTTCCGCCAGTCGAACAACGGCCCGTAAATTCCGTGCCAGGTCGTGAGGCGCTGGCTGATCCACTTCGGCTTGTCGCCGAGCTCGAAGGCGCTTTCGGGATACGGGATGCGCACATCGGCGAAGGCATCGGCGTACTTCGCCTCCGGAAAATAGAAGCTGTGCGGGGCCTTGTGCCCGATCATCAGGAGGAACGGCTGGTTGCGGTCCTGCTGGCGCAGCCAATCCACCGCCATGTCCGTGACGACCGTCGTGTAGTAACCCGGCACGAGGCGGCGCTCGCCCCCGCTGAACCGAAATTCGTTGTCGAAGTACTTCCCCTGCCCGCGATGGGTCACGAAGGTGTCGAAGCCCGGGCGTTTGTCGTCGTTGTCCTCGCCCATGTGCCACTTGCCGAAATAGGCGGTGCGATACCCGGCCTGCTGGAGCTGGCGCGGGAAGGTGGGCAGGTCGGGCGGGTATTCGGTGAAGTTGTTGACCACGCCGTGGGCGTGGGCGTAAAGCCCGCCCAGGATGGAGGCACGGCTGGGGGAGCAGAGCGAGGTGGTGCAAAAATGGTTGCGGAACAGGACGCCCTCGTTGGCCAGCCGGTCAATGTTCGGCGTCTGAAGATACGGATTTCCCATGCAACTCATGGCATCCCAACGCTGGTCGTCGGTGAGGACGAACACCACGTTCGGCCGTGGGGTTGCGGCGAAGGCCGGCAGGGTGAGGGCCAGCGTCAGGGCAACCACCCCGCCACGTCGCAGGCCGGCGTGGAGGCCGCTTCGGAGGTTTCGCAACAAATCACTCATAGGGCTTCGCCAGCATCCCCCAAAGGCGGGAGGGGAGACAAATCCGAAATCCGAAATCCGAGGGCCGAAGGGAGGGCGAGGCTCCCGCCGGGCTGGCGGGGAGGGCTTCACAGAGGTTGAGCGCGTCACGTTCCAGGAATGGCTCCATGCGCCGATGGGCGGGATTGAAAAGCTGCGGCGAATGGCTTATTCGTGGGCCATGCTGCGCCCAGGGGTGATCGCCACTCGGGCCTTGCGTGGACAGCCTCCCGGCTGGACATCGGCAGCGCTTTTCCTTGGCGGGGCGTCAAACAGCGCGGGTCGCGCGGCACCCCATTCTCCCCGACCTTCAGGTGAACCCAACCAATCCCGGTATGAATGGAGTTTCCGGAATCCCCCTGCACCCCTGGCTGACTGCCTGGGCAGTGTATTCAACGGCCCTGGCAACCGCGACGCCGCCGCCACAGTTGAACATCCGCGCAACCGACGATGCGGCGGCCGTGCTGGCCTGGCCCGCATCCGCCGGCGACTTTGTGCTGGAAGAATCCCGGCAACCGGCTGCCTCTGGCCTCTGGCTTCCCGTGGCCATCGAGCCGACCCTCGATGGCGACGATTACGCGGTGCATCTCCCGAGAGCCGGGCACACGCGTTTCTTCCGCCTGCGATACCACCCTGCTGCTTTGCGGTCCACCGCTCCGGCGATCAGCTTCGCGCTCGTTGTTCCGGCCGGGGCCGGGGTCGGGGCCGGTCAACCGTTCGCGGTCGAGCTGCGGGCCAGCTTCAACTCCCTGTTGGCCGCGGCGTCGGTCCGGGTTTCGGTCTCCGGTCCCGCCGAGGCCCGGTTGACCGGGCGTTCGGCGGATCCGGGACAGGCCAACGGGCTGATGTTCATCTCGGACACGTTGCAGGAACCCTTCGAGAATGGCCTTCCAACCGAGTTGACCGGCGAGGGGAGTCTCGAAGTGTTGCTGGGCACGGGAACCTGGCCGTTCGACGGCTTGCCTCCCGGGGAGGAGGTGGTGCTGGAACGACTCGAGATCACGCCGCTGACCGTCGGGGAGTTGACGCTCTCGCTGATGGGAGCGGAGGCGGTGACGAGTCGGTGGGCGAACGACGGACTGCCGTTTGAGACGGTGAGTCTGGATCCGTGGCGCTCGACGTTGACGGTGAGCGCCCGGGCGGTGGTTGCGCTCTCCGGGGCCGGCACGCCGGGGACCGTGTCGGGAATGACTCGAAGTGTCGGGAGTGGTTCGCGGAGCAATGCCGGCCTTTCCCGCCTGACAGCTCAAGCCGCTCCCGAGATCAGGCCAAATGCCGACGGTCAGGGTGGCGTGGATCTGGCCGACCTGGTTTATGTGCGTGCCCGGTTGGGTTTGGACCCGGTTCTGACGGAGAACGCCGGCGCCGATGTGAACCAGGACCAGGCGATCGACCTGTTGGACTTGGTGGCCGTTCGGAACCGGCTCTCGCCACCTCCCGGCTTCGGGGATTTCCCGGTCCCACGCCTCAACGAGGTGGCCCCGAACCCTGGGAACGGCGAGGCGCCGTGGGTGGAGTTCACCTATCCCCGTTGGGTGGAGCCCTATTCCTACCTGTTGGAACTCCGGAACGCCGCGCAGGAGGTGTTGCTGGGGTCCTGGCCGGAACCGATCTCGCTCTGGGTGCCCTACATCGTGATCGTGTTCGATGGAGAGGGGCCGATCGAGTACCTGGGTGAAGAGGAGACGCCGACCGCGGCCAGGGTCCATCTGCCCAGGCCCGAAACGGTGTTTGATCCCACCGAGGACCAGTGCCTGCTCTACCTCGACGGTGCGTTGGTGGATTCAGTCAGGTGGGGTGACCAGCCCGAGCGCAACGGCGCGCTGAACACCGGGATATTCCCGATTCCGCCGGGTGGGTCGATCGGTCGGGACGGGCTGGAAGAGGAGCGATGGGTCCGGTTCAGCCAGGGAACGCCGGGGGCCGGGAATGGCCTGCCGGTTCCGCTGGCCCTCTGTCCGGTTTCAGGAGGAGCTGTGTGGGCGGGGGAAAGCACTTCATTTGCCTGGGTGGATCCGCGGAATGGCCCGGTGAGGTACGGACTGGAGGTGTGTCGGACGAACGACCTGCAAACGCCGGTGCTTGACACAACGTGTTACCAGCCGGGTCATGTCCAGTCCCCGGGATTGAATGCCGGCCAGTATCGCTGGCGGGTGAGGCCGATCGCGGGGGAGTTGCAGGGGCCATGGTCGGGTTGGCAGGACCTGGAGGTCATCGACCCTCCGGCGTTTCCCGGGCCCGGTGCGGTGGGGCTGTCCGGGCGTCGGGCCCAAGGCGGGGTGCCGGTGGCCATGCGCACCATTGCCTATTTCACCGGGCAGTCCGCGAAGCGAGCCCCGATGAAGGACACACGCATGCTGTGTTTGGAGTGTCTGTTGGACCAGGGACCACACGCCTGGGATGTGCCTCACGGCACCACCCAATGGGGCGTCATCACCTATCACGGTGGCACGACGTTCCTGTGCCCGCACGAGTTGGGGCACGCCGCCACGGCGATCGCTCAATGGCTGAACGAGTACTACGGAGAGCGGCTGACCCAGGACGAGATCAACTATGCCCTCAGGGATGGCAGCCATAGTCCGGAGGGCGATCTGTGTCATGGGCAGTTGACCGACCTGCGGGACGCGATCAACGACGCGCTGGGAACGGTGGGTACGCACTATCAACTACTGAACCTGTTGACGGACCCGGATTGGAACAAGTATCGGACAGACATCGACGCCGGCAAACCGGTGGCGACGCATCTCATGCTCAAGGCGGGTGGCGGCACGGGGCCGGTCTTGCTGGTGGGCTATGTTGAGAGTGATCTTTATGGCGCCCCGGTGCGGCACGTTTTGTTCCTGAGTCCGTTGCTGGCCGGCGCAACGCAGATTCTGAACGTGCAAGCCCTGGTCGATGGCGGTTTCGCCTGTGTTCGACCGATGGAGCCACCGGGGAAATACCGCGCCGAAGCGAGCGATCCCTATGTGTTTCAGGATAGTGACGGGGACGGAATGTGCGACCTGGATGAGGAAGACCGGTTTCCGACCGATCGTCTGAAGCCGGATGCGGATGGGGACGGGATCACCGACAAGATCGAGGTGTGGAGCTACAAGTTCGGACGCGGACGGGTGGCGCGTACGGCGGATTCCGACGGGGACGGGCTCCGGGCGGAGGAGGATGACGACAGTGATGGGGACGGGTGTCTGGACGGGGCGGAGGATCGCAACCACGATGGAACGCTCTACGCCCCAGGGTGGTTGGGTCTGGGCCAGGTGCTCAAGATCAAGGCCGAAGGGGAGACCGATCCGTTTTGGGTGGACGAATTCAAGCTGACCCTGACGGCGGAACGGATGCCGTTGCGATTCAAGGAATCCACCCGGTTGAACGTGACGTTGACGGACGACCTGGAGGAGCCCGTTCCGGACGCTCAAGTGCGGCTCAGGTTGAGCCCGATTCTGGGCAGCTTTGACGGATCGGGGGGAACGCCGGTGACCACCGTGTTTGTGCTGACCGACCAGGATGGCAAGGCATCCGCGGAGTTCTTTGCGGGGGAGACCCAGGGGACCGTCACCCTCGAAGCGGTTTATCAGAGGAATCCCAAAGACCGGGAAAACAAGGCCGAGTTGAAGCTCCAGATCCTGCCTCAAGACTGGATCTTCGCCGTGCAGGAGAAGGCGGTGCTGACCGGGCCGGACCTGGTCAATGACCGGGGAGTCACCGACGGCGTGTGGGAAGTCTCCCGCAGCAGAGATGTCGGTTTCCAGAAGGTCAGCGGACACTTCGAACACCCGTTCCTCGACAAGCCGGAGGCGTTCATCCAATCCATTGCCGTCGGGCAGGCCTACGCGGCAGTGGCCGTGCTGCGGATCGACGGCACCAACGTCAGCAACCTCACCTGGACCCGAGCTTCCACCAATGACCTCCCGACTCGCTGGGAGATCGAGATCGCGTCGCCCATCTGGACCACCGAGGACTACAAGATGAAGCTGCCCCGCTATCTCCTGGTAACCGCGCGGGGCGGGGGGGAGCGCCGTACGCCGCTGCTCTGGTGGAAAGACTGCGGTACCGTTGCCCAGAACCGGCGTGTCAAAATGCTCCTGTCAGAGCCCACCTTTCCCTATGCGAAATACGGCCGGCTCCTCGCCATCGATTGGATCCGTCACAGTTACGAGTTCTTCTTCGGCGACGGCAGCGTTGATGATCCTGGCGGCGACCCGGTCTGCTGGAACGTACCGCATCCTGACCCCAATGGACATACGGCCGTCAGTTACATCCCCGTCAAAGGCGTTCCTGGCCATGCCATCGGAGAGCGGCAACAGGCGGGCTGGCCGTTCGACGCGGGGGTCTATCCCTGGGACAAGGAAGGGGGCATCTACTCGTACATCTTCAATGCCTACTGCAAGGACACGATTGCCTGGACACCGGATGCGCCCTGGACGGTGGACGGCCTTGGCGACGAGGCTGCCTACAACCGTTACGACATCGACGAGGACGTGCTCGCCACCGGCCCACCTGAGCCGCCTCCCTTCCTCGATGACATCCGCTTCAAACGCGACTACCTCGGGACCGAGTGGCAGGAGCTGCAGCAGCGCAAGCTCGATCCGCCCCAATACGAGATCCGGATGTTGACAGAGGAGTAGGATCGCAGGGGACAGCCGGGATTGAAAAGCGGCCGCGATTCGGTCATTGATGGGGCGTGCCAAGCCGGAAACAGATCGTCTCTCGAATGCTGCGTGGGCTGCCGGTACCGAGGGTGCCCGTCGGACCACTGGCGGTACATTTCTGCGCGAAAGTGGCCGGCGTATCACTCCGGCAGTACTCGACCGATTCCCGCGCCCTGGCCGATTCCGTGCTCCGCTACTGCGAACGTTTCCAGCCGGATGCGGTCTGGGTCTCCGCGGATACCTGGGTCAGTGCGGAAGCGATGGGCACGCCCGTGGGGGCGACGGACGATAATCAGCCGCTGGGTGGCATGGGGGAACCGGCCATCAAGAGCGCGGCGGATATCGCCCGCATTCCACCGCCCGATCCTTCCAGCCAGGGACGTTACCCGCTGATGATCGAGGCATTGGCGCAGGTGGTGGAAGCCGTGGGACGCGAGGTGTTCGTCGTGGCCTGCTTCGATCAATACCCCTTCTCCCTCGCCGCGGCGCTCATGGGCGTCAACGAGATCATGCTCAAGCTCACCGACGACCGGCCGTTTGTGGAAGCGTTGATGGAGCGTTGTCTGGAATACGGCACCGCCTACGCCCGGGCCCTGGCCGAGGCGGGCGCGGACCTGCTCAGCGGCGGCGACTCCCCGGCCGGTCTGATCGGACCACGGGCCTACCGCGAGGTCGCCCTGCCGTACGAACGCCGGTTGGTCGCGGCCATCAAGGCTGTCACCACCACGCCCACGCCCGTGTCGTTGCACATCTGCGGTGATGCCCGGCCGATCCTGAAGGACATGGTTTCTTCCGGGGCGGATGTCTTGGAACTGGATCACAAGGTCGAGCTGGCCGGGGCTTGCCGGATCGTGGGACCGGAGGTCGCCCTTTGGGGCAACCTCGATCCCGTGGGCGTGCTGGCCCAGGGGAGCCCGGCAGAAGTCGAGGAAGCGGCGCGGCTGGCCGTCCAGACCGCAAGGGACTGCGGTCACCAGCGTTTCGTCCTCAGTTCCGGTTGCACGCTTGCGTTGGAGACTCCCTTTGAGAACCTGGATGCAATGTGCAGAGCAGTGTCATGAGCCAAGGCAAGTTCGGCGTGTTGATTCATGGGGCAGGTTGGGTGTCCACCCAGCACATTGCCGCGTTCCAACGAAACCCCGCGACGGAGGTGGTGGCCATTTCCAGTCGGAAGCTCGCCGGCGCGCAGCTTCGGGCCAGGGAGGCGGGCCTGGCCGAGATCGGGCTCTACGATGATCTGGAACAAGCGCTGCGACATCCGGGGGTCGATATCGTGGTGGTCTGCACGCCGCAGCATGTCCATTGCGCCAACGTCCTGGCCGCCGCACGGGCCGGGAAACACCTGGTCATCGAAAAGCCCGCCGGCCTGTCCATGTCGGAGCTCCGCGAGATGGAACGGGCGGTTCGTGACGCAGGGGTGAAAACCATCGTCAGCTTCGTCCTGCGCTGGAATCCGCTTTTCCGGAAGCTCAAGTCCATGATCGCCGCCGGCACGTTGGGCCGGCCGTACTATGTCGAGGCGGATTACCTCAGTCACAACGGCGCCTGGTGGTCCGGTTGGAACGACACGCGCTCCGTCGAGAACGGCGTGAGCGCCATGCTGGTGGCGGGGTGTCATGCCATCGACGCACTGCGCTGGTTTGCGGCCGAGGACGAGTTTGCGGCGGCCACGCCGGTGGAGGTGTTCGCCGCGGCCGGCGGATGGCGGAAAGGCGCGAAGCACGCCTACAACCCGTTGGACCACTCCTGGCAGGACGACGCCCCGCCCATGGAATACGACGGGTTGGAAGTGGCACTGGTCCGGTTCGACAACGGCGTGCTTGGCAAGGTGTCGGTCAACTTCGATTGCATCATGCCGTATCGCTTCCCGATCCGGATCTTCGGCAACCGCGGCTCGGTCATCGACAACCGCGTCTGGACCCCGGATGCCTCCGAGCAACCGGCGTGGCTCGAACTGCCGGACATCTCGCCCGATTCCAGCGACGTGTCGCATCATCCGTTCCAGGGCCAGATCGATCACTTCGTCGAGTGCCTGCAACGCGGGGTTGATTCCCACTGCAACCTGGGCGACGCGATCAAGACGCACGAAGTGGTGTTTGCGGCATTGGAATGCTATCGCACGGGGCGACCGGTGAAGTTGCCGATGGAGCAGAAGACTCGATGATCGGACGGTCGGCGAAGAAATCGATGAGGATCTGCGATCGGCCGAAGAGGCGTAGACCCCGTGTCATGTTTGTTGGTGTTCGGCCCGTCCTGCCAGCGCGCCGGAATCGGACTGGCGGACTGTGCTGGCGCGAGAGGTTCCGCCACCTCCGCGTCGAGACCCGCGGCCGGTTTGCGGGCCGGTGGCAATGTCGGGTAGCGGGTGTGCGCATCGCGAAGCGATGCCAGCCATTAGCCGGGGGTGCGACCCGGTTCTGTCCGGGCCGCACCCCTAGTCAGAACGCCGACCACAGGTGCACCCTGAAAGGGTGCCAGAACTGCTTGCAGCCGGGGTGCGCGTCTGCGACTCCTCCAGGTTTGTGGTGTTTTGGGTCGGCCACCAAAGGGCGCCCCGACCGAGTCCGGGGTGCTCCCCGGCTAATAGCTGGGAGCCCTTCAGGCTGCTGTCTTTGGCGGCAACTGCTATGACCTACCGCCAAAAGGTGCTGTTCGTCTGCGCCCGGAACAAGATCCGGAGCCTGACCGCGGAACAGATGTTCTCCGGGTCGATCCTCTACGACGTCCGGTCGCGCGGCATCGCGAAGGGCGCGCGCATCAAGCTCACGGCCTCCGATGTCGGTTGGGCGGACGTGATCTTCGTGATGGAGAAGCGGCACAAGCGACTCATCGTGCGGGAGTTTCAGCCGGAATTGGTGGGGAAGGAGGTCGTGTGCCTGTTCATCCGGGACATCTACAACGCGATGGAGGAGCGGTTGATCGCCGTGCTGCGGAAGAAGCTCGCGCCGCACTTGCTGTTGCCGCGGCCCGAGACGAACGATGCCTGCACCGACGAGCCGATGGGCTCGGCCGTTTGAAGCCAACGGCGAGTCGGCCCGGCCTACCGACACCGCCGAAGAGAGCGGCGTTCGTGAGGGGAGTGCCCGCCGGACTTGTCGAAGGCGTGAAGATGACTATGGTTCAGCAATGAGCGCGGTGGAACTGATTGAACAGGTCAAAGCCTTGTCCGCTCCAGAGCGAGAGGAACTGCTGCTGGCTGTTCTTGCCTTGGATGAGGAGCCGACTCCCTCAGGCCAAGAAGAAAGGCGAGCTGAGTGGCCGGACGTGGAGGCACGCACCAGGCGTGTATTCGGTGATCGTCTCCTTCCGAATCTGGTCATGTTGGAACGGGAGGAGTCCGCAGGTTGACCCGCATGAATCCCTACGCGGACAGCAGTTTCCTGGTTTCCTGCTACATCAAGGACGCAAACACGGCTTCGGCCAATGATTATCTCGCTCGCACCCGCACGCCGCTCGTCTTCACAGCCTTGCACGCGTTGGAATTACGGAACGCGTTCGAACTGGGAGTGTTCCGCGGACTATTCGCATCAGCAGATGCTGCCGCAGCGCTGAGGGACATGGAGTCCGACCTGCGAGGCGGCAGACTGGAGAGGATTGCGGTCGAGTGGCCCGTGGCCCTGCGTCTCAGCGCCCGATTTAGTGCACTCCATTCCGCCACGATCGGTACACGCAGTCTGGACATCCTGCATGTCGCCGCCGCAAAGACGATGCGTGCCGTGGGATTTGTTTCGTTTGATAATCGTCAGCGAACATTGGCTGCAAAGGTCGGGCTGAAAGTCGCGCCGTAGTCCGCGGAACGGGCTTCTCTTAGCTCCGCGGAAGCCGCCGGGAGCACGGCGTACCCACCGGTCGCCCCCTGTCCCCAGAGGTGAGGCCGATCGGATTTCCGCTTCAGGTTGCGGGCGAATTCTGGCTTCCTTTTTGGCCGTGATCACGATGCGCAGCACCGGGAAATACCGAGCCGATACCGCTTCCCATCCCTTCGTGTCCGGGTTTCCGCCGCGGATTGTTGCCAGGGAACGGATACCCCGGGGGGATGGATTGGGACGGCTGCCTGTTCCCTGCTCCAAGATTCGCCGAGGAACTGGAAAGTCCCGGCGACCGGCAGGCTGGACCGCCTGCCCTGCGGGGGGGGCGCTCACCTTGTTGCTGCTGGCAACTCCGCTTCACGCGCAGACCGGGAAGCCGTGGCAGGACATGGATTACGGGCCGTTCCTCACGGCCTCCATCGAGGCGCCCAAGCCCGAGGGCAACCTCGCCTACAAGGGCATTGCCATCCGCTTGGGCGACGCGTTCGGCGGGTCGGCCAATGAGGCGGTCACGTTCGACACCGATTTGCTCCGCTATTCCGCCGGTTGGACGGGCGATTACGTCGCTCTGAAAGGCGTGGTCTTTGATGGCGAGCATTGGGCCTATCCGCGGATCGCCGGGGATCAGGTCTTTGGCAATCCGAACCTCCCCGGCTGGGCGCGCGCGGGTTCCTTCGTCGATCCGCGCGAATACCCCTACGGTCCGGTGCCGGACGACTGGGCGCACTGGCAGGGACTGTCGCTCCACGGCGGCAAGGTGGTGCTGCACTACACCGTCGGGGACATGAGCGTGCTGGAGCTGCCGGGGCTGGAAAGGCGCGGGGAAACGACCGCGTTCAGTCGCACCTTCAACCTCGGGCCGTCGACGACCGACCAGGTCGTGCAGATCGTGTTTGAGGAAGGTCGGCAGGCGGTGGAATGGATGGAGAACGAGCATGCGCCTTCCCTGATCCTGCTGCCTCCGCCGAAGGTCGCGGATGTCCCCCCGGCCGATGCTGCCGAAGGTCTGGTGCATGGCTACAGGTTCGAGGACCCGGCCCGTTTCCTCAGGGATGAGATTGCCGGTGGCATCGAGCCGGAGCCAAACGGTGCGCGTTGGACCGAGGGTGGGCGCGAGGGCGGAGGCCTTGGGTTCCGCGACGAATCGTGGCTGGAATTGCCCGACGCGCCGGTGATCGATTTCCAGCAGCAGGACCTGACGGTGTCGGCATGGATCAAGACCGGGGAGGACGGCGTGATCTTCTCGCAGACGATGCCGGAGGGCAGGTGGGTTCCGAACGGCAAGGCGTTCTTCGTACGCGGCGGCAAGCTGGGATTTGACGTCGGCTGGGTGGGGGCGGTCGGTGGTCGGAAACCGGTGGCGGACGATCAATGGCATCATGTGGCGTTCACCCATGCCCACCAGGACGGCAGCCTGCGACTTTACCTGGATGGAGCGCTGGATGGCGAAGGCAAACTCCAGCCAAAGGCCGCCGTGACCAACCACGTGGTTCGGCTCGGGTTTGCCGCCGCGAACTTCCCCGCCAGGCCCTGGTTTCACGGTGCCATGGACGAGGTCCGGATCTACACGCGGCGCCTGGGTGACGGGGAGATTGCCGGTCTGGCCGGCCGTGAGGCGGTTGGCGGGATGACCCTGGCCGCGGCATTGGTTGATGCGCCGGCGGGCGCGCGTTGGGTGACGGATCCAGCCGGTCACGTGCGCCTGTTCCTGCCGGCATCGAAGGAGGCGCGGCGGTTCAAGGTGCTTGTCTGGCGCGGTGCGGAGGAATCAATGGGCGGGTTTGCGGCATTGGCCAAGGCGGCGCCTCCGGCAGGGGATCTGCACGCCTTGACGCAGGGCGGGCCACCGCGCTGGCCGGAGAAGCTGGTCACGCACGGCACGCTCGGTTCGGCCAATGGCGCCTACGCGGTGGACACGATCACCCCGCCCGACGACAACCCTTGGAAATCGTGGCTGCGATTCGGCGGGGTGGACTTCTTCTCCGACAACCGGCGCGCGGCAATCTGCACCTGGAACGGCGACGTCTGGATTGTGGATGGGATCGACGGAAACCTCGAGACCCTCACCTGGCAGCGGATCGCGACCGGCCTGTTTCAGCCGCTGGGGTTGAAGGTGGTCAAGGACGCGATCTACGTGCTGGGCCGGGACCAGATCACACGGCTCCACGACCTGAACGGCGACGGCGAGGCGGACTTCTACGAGAACTTCAACAACGACTGCATGGTCAGCGAGCATTTCCACGAATTCGCCACCGATCTGAAGACCGATTCGCAGGGCAACTTCTGGTATGTGAAATGCGCCTGTCACGCGGTGAAGGCGGTCCATCCACACCACGGGACCGTGCTGAAGTTGCCCCCGGACGGTTCCAAACTGGAAGTCGTGGCGCGCGGTGTGCGGGCCGTGAACGGGCTGGGAATCGGACCGCATGACGAGGTGTTGTGCGTGGACAACCAGGGCTACTGGATGCCGGGAAACCGGATCAACTGGATCAAGCCGGGCGGGTGGTACGGCAACCAGCTCGCCTGGAATCCCGACAACCGGCAGACCTACGACGAACCGCTCTGCTGGATGCACAACTTCGTGGATCGATCCGGCGGGACCTTTGTCTGGGTGCCGGACCGGCGCTGGGGAAACCTGGCGGGCCAGATCATCTCCATCTCCTACGGCATGGGTTACCTCACCATGGTCCTGCCGGAAGAGGTCGACGGCGTGATGCAGGGCGGCGTCACCCGCTTTCCGATGGAGTTCGAGACCGGGGTGATGCGGGGCGTGTTCCACCCGGTCAACGGCCAGCTGTACACCTGCGGCCTTTATGGCTGGGCGGGGAACAAGACCAAGGCCGGCGGCTTCTACCGCGTGCGCTACACCGGGCAGCCGGTGAATCTGCCAAACGCACTCCACGTGGCCGCCGACGGACTTGTGGTGGGCTTCACCGATCCCCTGGATCCGGCCAGCGCCATCGATCCCGGCAATTACAGTCTTACCGTGTGGAACCTCCACTGGACCGCGAACTACGGGTCGCCCGATTTCAAACTCAACGGCCAGGAAGGGCGCGACACCTGGACCGTGGAATCCGCGACACTGGCGCCCGATCATCGTTCCGTGTTCCTCAAGGTCCCGGAAATCCAGCCGGTCATGCAGGCTCACCTCGTCTTCAATCTCCGGACCGAGGCCGGCGACCCGTTGCGCAACTTCATCCACCACACCATTCACAAGCTGGGATCGAAGTCCGGTGCCGAAATGATCGGGGCCCAAACCGTGGCGGCGGTGAAGAGTGAGGAAATCCGGCTCGGCGAGGAAGCGCCCGGACTGTTGCAGACCCTGACCTCGCTGGAGGATCCGGAAGTCAGCGACACCCGGGTGGCGCGACTTGCCGCCACTTATGTTCCCTGCGGCACCGCCCCGTCGCCGTGGCTGCCGCCCAGGCGGTTTCGCAGCGTCTGGCAGGGCTACTTGAAATCCGATCTCAACGACGACATGCGATTTCACCTGGCTGGGAATGGCCAGGCTGTCCTGCGGCTGAACGGTCAGGAGGTGGTGCGGGGCGAACTCAAGGCCTCCGCGGGCCTGGCCGGCGAACCGGTGCCCGTGAAGCGCGGACTGAACCGGCTCGAACTGCACTTCTTCGCGCCGGACGGATATCAGGACGCGGCCGTGCGACTGAGTTGGCAATCGGAACGCATCCCCCTCGAGCCGGTGCCGGCGACGGCCCTGGTCCATGATGCCAGTTTGCCCGAAGCCCGGAAGGCGGTCGCCGTTCGCGAAGGCCGGGCCCTGTTTGGCAGTCACCTCTGCGTGAACTGCCATCAACCGGAGAACCCGTTCCGCATGCCGCCGATGCCCGAACTCAAGGCGGACGCGCCGGCCTTTGACGACCTCGCCAAACGACTGAACCCGGACTGGCTCTGGAGGTACCTCATCGATCCCAAGGCGGTGCGGCCGGATGGTCGAATGCCGCAGGTGCTGGGAGGTTCCTACGCGGGGCGCACCACGGAGGCGTTCGATATCGCCGCCTTCCTGCTCGAACAATCGCCGGAGGTTCCCAGGAGCCGGTCGACTCCTCCCGACCCGAAGGACGTTGCCAACGGTGGCCGGTTGTTCGCGGAATTGGGTTGCGTGGGCTGCCACCAGGTCGAGGGCGAACCGGTGCTGTCCGGGGATCCGCGAATCTCGCTCAAGCACGTGGCCGCGAAGTGGCGCCCGGAAGCGCTGCCGGAATTCCTGCAGGCGCCCGACCGGCACTACGCCTGGACCCGGATGCCGACCTTCCCTTTGAGCGATGAGCAGGCGCTGGCGCTGGCGGCTTATCTTATCGCGAAGTCCGCGCCCGTGCCGAACCCGGGTGGCCGGCCGGATCCTGCTTCGCCGCCAAGGGTCGCTTCCCGCGAAACCGTCGAGGCGAAGGGCTGCCTTTCCTGTCATCGGTTGAACGACTCGGAACCGCCCGCTCTCGGTCCCGGACTGGAGGCCCTGTTCGCCGGAGACTGGGGGCGGGGTTGCGTCGCGGACGATGCGGATGGGCGCGGCACTGCTCCGGACTTTGCGTTTACGGCGGCCGAGCGCGAAGCTCTGCGGGCCTTCGCGGCAAACGACGGCCTGCAATCATTGAGCCGACGGGTCCCCGAGGAATTCGCGGCCCGGCAGTATTCGGAGTTGCGCTGCAATGGGTGCCACACCCGGGACGGGCAACCGGACGTGTGGACGCAGGTGTCGGCCCTGGCAGCCAATGCGGGGCCGGATGGGGACGAGGTCGACGGGACCGAGGGGGGCGGGGGCAGCGTGCATGTGGGGCGGCCGCTCCTGAGTTTCGCCGGGGAGAAGCTCCATGCCGGTTGGATGTCGCGGTTTCTCACGGGAAAGCTCGACTACAAGCCGCGATCCGAACGCCAGGGCTTCATGCCGGCCTTCCCCGCGCAGGGGTCCTTCCTGGCCGTCGGGTTGGCGCAGGAACACGGGTATGGCCCGGAACGGCCGCGCCGACCCGAAGCGGACCCGGCGCTGGCGCAGATCGGACACGATCTCACGCTGGTGGGCAACGGATTTGGCTGTGTGTCCTGCCACGACGTGGGACCGCAGCGGGCGCTGGCGGGGGCGGACACTGCCGCGGTGAACTTCGCCTTTGTCGCGGACCGGATTCTGCCGGACTACTACCATCGCTATCTCCAGGATCCCCAGCGGCTGGTGCCGGGCACGATGATGCCGGCGTTCATTGGGTCGGATGGGAAGACGCCGATCACGCTGGCATTTGACGGCGATCCCGACCGGCAATTTGGCGCCATCTGGCAACACCTGCTGTCTTTGCAGCCGGAGATGGCCGCCGGGGCGGCTTCGTCGCCGGCTGCGCCCACGGTCGCTCCGGAGCCGGTCGCCCCGCCGGTGGACTACGAGTGAAGGGGGATGACGGAATTCACGCGGAGTTCACGCGGGGACCGCGACGAAAGCTTGCCAACCGGTTGAGAAAAGGCTAGGATACTACTCGTTTGCGGGGCCTGTTGCTCCGCGTCCGGAAACACCAACTCAGAATCGGCTCTGCACATAGAAACGACCATGAAACGATTCCTACTTCCCCTTCTTTTGGTTGCTCCGACCGCCTGGGGCGGCCTGTTCCTGAACGAAATCCGCCTGGATCAAACTGGCGCGGACAACGACGAGTACTTCGAGATCTTCAGCAGCGACTACGAGAATGACTCGCTCGCAGACGTGGTACTGCTGGTGATCGGTGACGGCACGGGTGGCAGCGGGGTTATCGAGAGCGTGACCTCCCTGGACGGTCAGACCCTGACCTCGCCCTGGTTCCTGGTGGCTGAGAGCACCTTCACCATGGGCACACCGTCGCTTTCCCTGCCGGCGGGGGACAACCCCCTGAACTTCGAGAACAGTGACAACGTGACCTACGTTCTGGTCCGCGATTTTACGGGGGCGAACGGGGACGACCTGGACACGAATGACGACGGGGTGCTGGATTCCATGCCCTGGAGCGTGACGCTGGACGCGGTGGCGATTCTGGAAACCACCGAAACCCCGCCCACTTCCACGGAGTGGGCCTACCCGGGCTTGGGAAGCTCGGTCGGTCCGGACGGGGATTTTGTGCCCGGTCACATCTACCGGTCACCGGACGGCGGGGACTGGCAGATTGGCCAGTTCGATCCGGTCGGCGGGCAGGACACTCCCGGAGCCGCCAATCCTGCAGCCGTTCCCGAGCCTTCGACCAACGCGTTGTTCCTGCTGGGGGCCGGCGCCTTGTTCCTCCGCCGCAAGTCGTCGCGCCGCTGATCACGGCGCCCCTTGCCCCAACGGATCTCTGCGAACCGCCGCCTCTGCCCGGGGCGGCGGTTCTTCATTCCAAGGGCAGCAGCACCGGTCATCGCGGCGAACCAGCGTTCGCCGTCCCGGGCGGACACACGGAACCGTGATGATTCCACCGGCAGATTTCGGGGCACCGCCGATCACCAAGGATCAGTGCGCCGGACTCCACCCGCGATGTCTGCCGGATGTCTGCCCCCAACCGGGGAATCGGGGTCGGAGTGCGGGAGAGAGTGGGGGAGACCCCTTGCCCATGACCTGACGGGGAGTATTCTCGCGCGGGCAACGGAATCTGTCTGACCACGATCGCGCCAACTGCGATCCGATGGAGGATTCCTGCCGGGATCGAACCTGCCGCTGTCGGGCAGCACAGGCCTCTTTCTCCGGGCATGTCTTGAATGTATTTGCCGTGAAATGAACCGGGCAGGCAGCAATGGACGCATCGCTCGCAAGGTGGCGGTTGTGGCCACCGCGGTGGTGCTGTGGGGGGGGCTCGTGCTGCTGTTTGCGGCTCCCCTCGCGCTGACCAGCTCCATTTCATGGCGCCAGGCGGTTGGTTTCGGATCGTCCTTCTGGGCGCTATGGCTGTTATTCCTGCCTGCCGTGGTGTGGCTTTCGTTCCGCTTCCCCATCGAACGGAGGAGACTCTCCGGCCATGTCAGTCTGCATGTGTTGGCGTGCCTCCTGATCGTCGCTACCAACCGTGCCTCCTTCCGCGTTGTCTCCCGGTTCTCCCCCGCTCCGGCGCGTCCGGAGGCGCCCGGGCGGTCACCGGGTCCGCCCCCCAATCGGCTGGGGCCGCCCGCTGCGCTCGGCGTGTTCCTGGCGCTCCGTGCGGCGTTGGACGTACTCGTCTATGGGGCCCTGGCGGGGGGGTGCCAGGCAATCCGGGTTCTTCGACGCTCGCTGGAACGGGAACGGCGTGCGGCCGAACTGGAGGCCCGGTTCACCCACGGCAAGCTGCAGGCCCTGCGGATGCAGCTCAATCCGCATTTCCTGTTCAACACACTCAACTCGATTGCCACGCTCGTTTATGTCAACCCGCGGGCCGCCGACGAGATGCTGGGCGATCTCAGCGGGTTGTTGCGCCGCTCCCTGGATTCGATGGAGGAACAGGAAATACCCCTGGCGCAGGAACTCGAGTTCATTGGCGCGTACCTCCGGATCGAGCAGAAGCGTCTTGGGGATCGGCTTCGACTGGAACAAAACGTTCCCGCCGATCTCCTGAAGGCGCTGGTTCCGGCGCTCATTCTTCAACCGTTGGTTGAAAACGCCATCCGCCACGGCATCGAACCGCAACGGGGCCCGGGGCTCATCTCGGTCGAGGCGAGACGGCAGGGGAGGCACCTGCGCCTGACTGTCAGGGACAACGGCAGCGGCATGCCGGGAGAGGGCATCGGCCGCCCTGCCGGATGTGGCATCGGGCTGGCCAACACCCGGGCGAGGTTGCAGGCACTCTATGGCGGGGACCAGCGGTTCTCTTTCGGGAAGGCCGAACCCCGGGGGTGTCGGGTGGAGGTCCTCCTGCCCTGCCACCTGGCGCCGGTGCCGGCCACCGGTGATCCGAGCGAACCCGTCACATGACAATCCGGGCCCTCATCGTGGACGACGAACCTCTGGCAAGACAGCGGGTCCGACTGCTGTTGGACGAGGAACCGGACGTGGAGGTCGTCGGCGAAAGCGGCGATGGGTTTGAGGCGGTGGACCGAATTCAATCAAGCCGGCCGGACTTGCTCTTTCTCGATGTGCAGATGCCGGAGCTGGATGGTTTTGAGGTGCTGCGTCGGATCCCGCAGGCGGTACTACCCGTCGTGGTCTTCACCACGGCCCATGATCAGCACGCCCTGCGAGCCTTTGACGCGCACGCTCTGGACTACCTCCTGAAACCATTCAAACCCGCCCGGTTCAAGGCAGCAGTTCAGCGGGCACGGGACCTGCTGGCGGACCAGCAAGCCGGCGTTGCCGCGAGGAAGCTGGTTGCGCTGCTGGGGCGGACTCCGGCATCCGGCGTGGGGGATCAGCTTGCCCGGCTGGCGGTCAAGACCCCCGGCCGGGTTGGTTTCGTGGAGTTGGACCGGATTCACGCCATCGAGGCCGCCGGAAAATACGTCGTGGTGGATGCTGGCACGGAGAACCATGTCCTGCGCGAGAGCATGAGTTCCCTGGAATCGCATCTCCCCCCGCATCGGTTCCTGCGCATCAGCCGCTCGGTAATCGTCAACATCGACCAAATCCAGGAGCTTCAAGCGATGTTCAAGGGCGAGAACCTCGTCGTGCTGAAGAATGGAAAGAGCTTTCGCACCACGCGTCCCATTCGCGAGATCCAGCAAAGACTCGAGTTTCGGTAGCGTCGGGCGGGGACAATCCGGTGGGGACGACGCTGCGGCGGTCGGTAGGCTCCCGCCGGCAATCTCAAGCGGTCAGTGGTCCACGGACCGGTTCATACCGTCTCACCGGCGGTTCATGCCGCAGATTCCCGCGCTCGTTCCAAATCGAAAGCCGGCTTCCGGAAATCCGTGCATCATGCCCCAGCGAACAAGATTGAGAGGCTTGAATGAAAAGGGAAGCAACCCCGAAGCGACGACTCTTCCTCCTGGCGATGGCGGCGCTGCTCGCCGTGGGCGGACTCTGGTTCGCCCGGTCGGTCCGGCGCACTCAACCGGCCCAGCCATCGCCCGTGGAGGCCGGCTCCGGGGGGGCCGATGGCTCGACCGGAGCCGGCGGGATGCTCCAACCGCCTGATCCGAATCGCCGCTTTACGGACTTCACTCCGGAACAACGGGTCCAGTTCGCGAGACAGGGCCACGGCCCCGGCGGATGACAAGGTTACCCTCTGGTTCGATGATCACCCGTCACCATCACACAATGACTTCACCGCTCATGCATCCACACCGTCCTGAAGCGAACCGCTGCGCACGAGAGCGGAACCCACCGGCTCCGCGGAGCGCCCGTCGCGCTTTCACGCTGGTTGAACTGCTGGTTGTGATCGCCATCATTGCCCTCTTGGCGGGCCTGCTGCTGCCTGCTTTGGGCCGGGCCAGCGCGAAAGCCCGTGACGTGGCCTGCGTGAACAATCTCCGGCAGTTGGGAATCGCCACCCGCCTCTATTCCGTCGACCACCAGGAGCGACTACCGATGGCGGAGATTCTCCCCACGATGCCGGTCAATCCCGCGAGTCCCTTGCCTCGTATCTGCGATGTCCTGAAGGCCTATGTCGGCACAACCGTGGGCACGAACCGGAACAGCGCAACGGTCTTTAGATGCCCCGCCGATGGAACGGGTCGGTTCGCCGCCGAAGGCTCAAGCTACGAATGGAATGCCGAGTTGAATGGGCGTCGCATTGATGAAACGCGAACGGACCGCGCCTTCCTTCTGCTGCAGCCCGGGGACCCTTCGGGCGGAATCACGAACTTCGTCCTGCTGTTTCCCCCGGGAACCACTCCGCTCCTGCTCGATTACGACGGTTTTCACCCGCGCGCGTCCAAATCCGGCAAGAACGCCGTCTTCATGGACGGACACGTGGCGCCGCTGGAAGCCACGGGCGAGGCCTCCAATCCGGAACCTCTCTGACAAAACACCGGAACGAAGTAGAGGGGGCCGAGTTCTGGCCTCAGCGGTCTTGGGTTGGTCCGCTTGAGTGCGGGACCTCGGACGGGTTTTTCCGGCAACCATCCGGCTACTTTTCCGTCGGCAGATCGAGGGTGAAGGTGCTGCCCTGGCCCGGCTCGCTGGCGACCTCGAGACGGCCTTGATGCGCCTCGACAATCGCCTTGCTGATTGCCAAACCCAGACCGGTCCGGCCTTCCGCCCGTGCCCGTGAGGGATCCGCCCGGTAAAGCGGTCGAAGACGAGCGGCAGCTTCTCAGGCAGATGCCTGGGCCCGTATCCGTCACCTAATCGGGCCACGCCCTCGGCGATGGCGGTGACCACCGGACCTCGCCACCCTCGCGGTTGTAGTGAATCGCGTTGGTGAGGAGGTTGATCACCACCTGGCGTAGTCGGTCGGGATCGCCCGGGCGGGGCGGCTGCAGGTCCGCTTTCAGCGCGATGCCGCGTTCCCGGGCGAGCGGTCGAACAGCCTCGAGACAGCCCGTGGCGAGTTCGGCGAGATCCAGCGCCTCCGGCTGCATCGGTTCCTGGCCGGTATCGAAACGCGCCAGTTCGAGCAGGGACTCGGTCAACCGGCGCATTTGCGGGCGGTGTCCTGGCAGGCTTGAGGGTTTCGGTATTCGGCGGGTGACCGTTCCCGGTTGAGGCGGTCTGGGTTTCAGAAAGCAGGACGGCGGTAGCGCAGTTCGTGGGAGGCGTCAGCCGTGAACCGGCGTTGCTGGTCGAAGGCGCTTTCCAGGTGGGCGAAGGTGCGGTTCAGCACGGCCAACCGGCCCATTCGCTGTCGGCTTGCGAATGGGAATGCGTTCCGCCTGATCCCGGCCTGCCAGAGGCAACGACCGGGGCGGACGGAACGAATGCAGCATGCGGACACGCTCCGTCGCTTTGGCAGGCAGGGCCGCTAGCATCTCCTCGTCCTCGGCATTTGGGTTCGCAAGCATGGTCAGATTACCATTTGATCAGCAATGCTGTCTCCTCAGGTTATCCTTCACTCCTCAATGCTGTCTCCTCAGGTTACCTTTCGGTCACCAATCTGACGGACGCCACCGATGTCGTCAAGCAAGATCTTGTTAAATTTTCATAACCACGCTAACCTGACTTCGCAGATTCGCTGGAGAAACTGAAAGAACTCGGGCCTTTCAGATTCGTAAGTAACTGGAAATCAATGAGCGGATTTCAGACTCAGGCCGAAGATGACTTGTAGTGCCGACCTACCCTATTCCCCGGCCCAGGGAGATTGGTAGGCTTGCCGGTCATCATTTTTTACGCTGCAGGGTTCGTCTGAAAGATGGCAAGGAACACCGTAACTGGAGCATCCTGGAAAACCGCCGAGTGCATGGCGGTCGGGTGGTCCACCGCCACGTGCTCTATCTCGGGGAAATCAACAGCAGCCAGCGCGAAGTGTGGCGCAAGGGCATCGAGATCTTCCAGGATCCGAGGCGGACGGCGACGCCGCGGGGCGGGGCGCTTGAGAATCGCGGTGCGGAAAGAGATGGAGATGAGATCACGGACAGGGCCCTTGAACTTGGGGGCTGGCAGTACGGTCCTGTTTCACATCCGCATCTTGGTGGAGTGCTAACCAACACAGTAACAGTCTACACATCTGAAACTCATCACTGTATGTTGTTGACACCGAACTCACTCCTCCCACATCTTGGGACAGTTTCGAAACGGCCTTGGGGCTAAGCTGCGTGCGAAATGGTCTTGCGGAACAAACAGATCACCTCGATCAGTTGGCCCGATGAGGCCCTCCTGGAAGCCGCCAAAAAGCGGGCCGCTGAGCTGGGCTTCAGCTTCAGCCAGTATGTCTGCCAAGTCATCCGGCGTGAGGTTCTCTCGGGCGGAGACTTCGTGGTCAAGGCCGGCGGTGGGGATCCACTTCAGGACGCCTTGGTGAGGCAGATCGTGGAGCAACAAGTTGCCGCCGTCCTGAACGAAGGGCCGCGGCCACCAACAGGAGGCGATGGGCCACCCGCTCCAACCGCTCCGCCACCACCCTCCGCGGTTCGTCGGCGGACCAGGTATCGCAAGCCATCCCACAACTAGAGGACCGTTGCTTCATAGTCACTTGTCCCTTTTGCTGGTGGGAGGGGGAGCATCAATCACAGGAGACGATGAATCCCCGACCGTGGCCAGCCCGAGCGATCCACGAGCCTGCGACGCGACCCCCGACAACGTCCAAGACGCCGGAAGAGATGAGAGAGGATGCCGGCAACCAGTCATGACTGCTCTGTTCTTAGCACGCTTTCAGAAGGAGTGTAAATTCACAAGTCACCCTAAAACAGGCTGTACTCATAGAGTTGTATGATGGTCTTAAGGCTCCCATGACAACCCCTCCATGCTCTGCATGACTCGACCCGCAGGATCGGCGGACGCCTGTAAAGGGGGCGTAGAGCGGTCGGTTCTTGATATTGTCCTATGTGGCCGGATCGAAGACCGTCCGGATGGTGGGCTGAAGGCTCAGGGTGGAGTGCACGGGGGATGTTGATCAGGCCATGCCGGGGCGCCAGCCGGCTGATGTTTCGCCGTGGGTGAAGGCGGTCATGGGGGATTCCGGGACTGAGGCTCGAAGCCGGGGAGAGGGCCACCGGGACGGCCCATCTGATTCGGACGGGAGGGGGCTTCCGGGGGTGGAGCAGGCGTGGGCCGCCGGGTGTCTTTCTCCTGTAACCTGAGCGACTTAATGTTGCCTTAATCCGGCATGTGCCAAGTTGCGCGCATGAACGAACGGGTTCGGGCCCCGGGCCGGAACCGAAAGACCAACTGAGCCAATGCAACTGCAACTCCAACAAAACCTCACTGAACTGTTCTGGAACCCCGTCACGGTGGAATCGCTGCCGGGCTTCGTGTTGAGCCTCGTCACCGCCGCCGTGCTCGGCGGGTTGCTGGGGCGGGCGTATGTCTGGTTCGGCACGTCGCTGTCGAACCGGCGCCTGTTCGCGCGGAACTTCCTGCTCCTCACGGTGACGACCACCCTCATTATCAGCATCGTGAAATCCTCGCTGGCCCTTTCGCTGGGGTTGGTGGGTGCGCTGTCCATCGTGCGCTTCCGGGCGGCGATCAAGGAGCCGGAGGAGCTGGCCTTTCTTTTTCTGGCAATCTCGGTCGGGCTCGGCCTGGGTGCGGGACAGGGGTTGGTGACCGTGGTGGCGCTGGTGGTCATTCTGGGTCTCATTGCCCTGCGCAGCCTGTTTCGCACCAAGTCCGATCCGGCGAACCTCTACCTGACGGTCAACAGTCCGGCCCCCGGCAAGCTGACCACCGGCCAGATTCTCGAAGCGCTCGCCGGAGCGGGAGCGCGGGCGAGCTTGAAGCGCTTTGACGATGGACCGGAGGTGCTTCGGGCCTCGTTCCGGGTGGACTTCAGCGACCCCGGCCGTCTCGAACAGTTCAGTCGGAAGATGCGCGAACTCAGTCCCGCCGTGGAAATCACCTGTCTCGAAGACGGCGGCTTGAACCACTAGCCTGGAGACCACCCCATGCGCTACGAACGCAAGCTCCTGCCGGGCGACCGGCCCCTGCCGGAGGTGCTGGGTATCATCCGGCGGCATCCTGCGGGCTTTCGCGAGGTCTATCCGGCCCGCTGGGTGAACAACCTCTATCTCGATTCGCCGGCGCTGGGGGACTACCACGACCACGTCACCGGTTTGCCGGAGCGGAGCAAGTGTCGCATTCGGTGGTACGGTTCCCTGCACGGTTCGGTGGAGGCACCGCGGTTCGAGTGGAAGTTCAAGCAGGGCGCGGTCAGCGGAAAGCGGGCGCATCCGCTGCCACCGCTCGAACTGAACGGGGGCATCGATGACTCCATGCTCCGCCGGATGATCAATGGCGCCGCGGCGAAGAACCCGTTGCAGGATCGTCTCGACGCCCGGCAACCCAGCCTCGTCAACCGCTATCGACGCCACTACTTCGAAAGCGCAGACGGGGCCATCCGGCTGACGGTCGACTCCGACCTCGGCTTCTTCAGCCCGGATCGAACTGCGGACTCGGCGATGATTCCGGCCCCGCGGGATTCCCGGGTGGTCATTGAACTCAAGTACCACCCGGAAGCTGCCGGGCGGGCTGCCAAGATTGCGAGCGAGTTTCCGTGGCGCCTCGCTCGATGTTCCAAGTACGTGCTTGGCATCGAAGCCACGCATCGCACCTAAGCCGTATCGATTCAATGGAACCACGAATCACACGAATCACACGAAAGAGAGGGGAGGCGAGCCTTGGGCCTGCGCCGTTCTCACTGGAAGGCCGGCACGGTCACCGACAACAGGCCGCGGTGGAGGCGGCTCAAAGCGGTCCTCTGTCCTTGTTTTCGTGGAATTCGTGTATTTCGTGGTTGCCTTCACTCCGTGGATACGGCTGAGCCCGCCAACCATTCCAATCGCAAACCATGAGACCTTCCCCTTCGAATTCTCCCCGTGCCCTGCTTCCCGCCCTGGCCTTCGGGGCCACGGCGATCGCTGTGGTGTTGACCGTGATTGTTGCCATTCAGAAGTCACCGGCCAAAACCGGGACACCCACCGACCGGGCGGACGCCGGCCCGGGCGGCTTTGGAGGCGGTGGTCAGCCGGGCTTCGGTGGTCCATCCGGGTTTGGTCCGGGGGGGCCGGGGGGAGGAATGGGTGGACCCGGGGGGGGCTTCCCCGGTGGACCCGGTGGGCCTGGCGGAATGGGCGGGCCGGGTGGCGGTGGGCCCGGCGGCCCCATGGGAGCCGGGCGGGAACCCACAGAGTTGCTGAAGCAATTCGACGCCGACAGCAACGGGTGGCTTGACGCCACGGAGCGCAAGGCGGCCCTCGCGCATCTGACCGAACAGGGCGGCAATCGGGGGCCTGGTGGTGCGCGCGGTCCCCGGGGTGGCGGCGGCTTCCCTGGTTTTCCCGGAGGGCCGGGCTTCGGGGGCATGGGGGGCAGGGAGACCGGCACTCCCGAACCCGGACGGAAGCTCTCGCCGGCGGAGGTGGCGAAGTACCCGGACGCGCCGCTTTACGATCCGTTCACGCTGCGGACGTTGTTCCTTGAGTTCGATACCGATGATTGGGAAAGCGAGATGGAGCAGTTCCATGGGACGGACGTCGACGTGCCGGCGACCCTCGAGGTGGATGGCGAGACCTTTCGCCACGTGGGCGTTCGGTTCCGCGGGAACACGTCCTACATGATGGCGGGTACGGGCCGCAAACGACCGTTGAACCTGACCCTGGACGAAGTGCATCCCCAGCAGGAACTCCACGGCTATCGCACGTTGAACCTCCTGAACGCCCACGAGGATCCGACCTTTCTCCGCTCGGTGCTCTTCTATGACATCGCAAGGAAGTACATCCCGGCGCCGCGGGCGAACTTCGTCCGCCTCGTGATCAACGGCGAAAGCTGGGGCATCTACGTCAACGTGCAGCAGTTCGACCCGGTGTTCACCACCGAGTTTTTCGGCACGCCGAAGGGAGCCCGGTGGAAAGTGCCCGGCAGTCCGGGGGGGCAGGGGGGCTTCGCCTATCTGGGGGACGACCTTGCCCCCTACCGACAGATCTATGAGCTGAAGTCCAAGGAGGATCCCAAGGCCTGGGTGGGACTGATCCTGCTCTGCCAGACGTTGAACGAGACTTCCTCGGGACTTCTGGAAAGCGCGCTCAATCCGATTCTCGACGTGGATGGCGTGCTCAAGTTTCTCGCGCTCGACAATGTCCTGGCGAACAACGACGGCTTCTGGGTTCGGGCAAGCGACTACAGCATCTATCAGGACGTTCACGGCAAGTTCCGTCTCCTGCCCTACGATGCGAACGAGACCTTCGCCATCGGTGGTGGCGGGCCTCCGGGGGGCGGGCCGGGACGAGGGGGACCGGGGGGATTCGGCCCCGGGGGTGGTGGCCCCGGCAACTTCGGTCCCGGTGGGGGTGGACCGGGCGGGTTTGGGCCCGGGACAATCCTGGGACCGCTTCTGTCGCGACAGGTGGATGCAAACGGCGACGGGAAGGTCGATCGCGCGGAGCTTGTTTCGCTCGCGGATCGGTGGTTTGAGCAGGCCGGCGTGGAAACGGCCAGTCCGCTTGATCGCGACCGGTTCGTGGAGGTTCTGAATGCCTGGCACAACGCGACCCGGCAGGAGGACGGGGCTCCGGCGGCACAAGGATTTGGAGGCCCGCCAATGATGGGGGGGCAAGGCAACTTCTCCCCGATGATGAGACTCGGCACCGAACTGTTCATGGTGGTGGACAGCGATCGGGACGGCTCGCTGAATCACGAGCAACTGCAGGCCTGGTTGGGGCAGTGGTTCGATGAGTCGGACGGAGAGAAGAGCGGTGCGCTGACCGAGAGCGCCCTGGTCACTGGATTGAACCAGCTCATGCCGGGCCCGGGCCTTGGTGGCCGTGGACAACGGCAGGGCAACAACCGCCAGAACTCCATGATGGCCGGAGGAGCCCGTCAACCCGGGGGAATCATGAACGGCCCCGGCGGCATGATGGGTGGCCCCGGCGGCATGCGGGGGCCTGGCGGAATGGGCGGTCCCGGTGGGGGACCTGGCATGGGGCCGGGCGGAGGTGGCGCCCAACTGGATCCGCTGATCTCGGCGACTGATACCCGGCGTCCGATGGCCTCGAAACTACTGGCGGTGCCGGAGCTGCGCGCGCGTTACCTGAGCTACGTCCGGGACATCGCCGAGAACTGGCTGGATTGGGAAAAGATGGAGCCGGTGGTGGCGCGCTATCGGTCGCTCATCGAGGAGGACGTCAAGGCCGACAACCGCAAGCTTGATTCCACCGAGGAGTTCTTCGCCGGCATCGAAGGCGGGCAGGGGGAGAACGCATCCACGGGCGCCGCAGGCGAATCCACCGCGAACGCACGCAGCCTGCGGAGCTTCTTCGACCAACGACGCGCCTTTCTGTTGGAGCACGCCGAGGTGAAGGCCGCGGCACCGCTTCGGGAGTCCCGAGAGTAACCCGAGGGAGATTGCTTCATGAAAAGCCACCTGTCGCAAACGCGCATGCAATGGGACCCTGAACCCTCCTTGGAGGGACGAGCTCCGCGAGTCCCTGGAATCAAGTCAGGGCCTCGTGTAACCCGGCCCTCCGTTGGCGGTTGTCGGTTCATGAAGAAGACCTGGTTGTGTCTTCTGCTGGCGGTTCTCCCGCCCAATGCCCGGGCTGCCGAGGCGCAGATGGAGTTGAGCCCCGAGAACGGCGTTCCCGTCCTGCGCCTCCGTGGCAGTGCCAAAGCCGACTGGTGGATCGAGTCCACCACTGACCTCCTGTCTTGGAGCGTTCTTCCCGGCTCGGCACCCCTGCTGGCGGATCCCGACGATCCGCCGTCGAGGGAACTCGATCCTTCGGGCGCTCCGGTGATGCTCCATCGTGCCCGTCAGACCGGGGGGCTTTACGATCTGGGAATCCTGCGCGCGGCCACCCTGACCTTCACGCAGGCGAACTGGCCCACGCTCCTGGCGAACGGACGCAATACGGGGTCCAACACCCCGGCCCTGCTGGTGATGGACAACGGCGCCCGCATCGAGGGGGTCGGCGCGCGTTACAAGGGCAACACCTCCTACACCGGCATGGGCGGGGGACCGGGGGGAACCGCCGCGCCCACCAAGAAGTCGATCAACCTCGAACTCGACTTCACCGATCCCGACGCGCGGTTGATGGGGTATCGGACGCTGAATCTGAACAACGCCTACGGTGACGAGACCATCCTGCGCGAACCGATCTACTTCAGCGTGATGAACCGGTACACCGTCTGTCCGAAGGGCAACCTGCTGCGCCTGTCTATCAACGACGTCGACTGGGGCGTTTACTCCTTTGCGCAGCAGGAGAACAAGGACCTGATCGACGAGTGGTTTCCCAGCAACGACGGCGACCGATGGAGTGCGCCCAACATGCCGGGCGGCACGGGAGGCGGGGGTGGTCCGGGCGGCGGCGGCGGTTTCAGCAGCGGCGTCTCGGCGTTGAGTTACCTGGGGGCGAGCGTGTCCAGCTACACCTCCAACTATGAGCTGAACACAACGGACAATTCCACCAACGCCTGGGAGCGGTTGGTCAATGCCTGCCAGGTGCTGAACCAAACCCCTGCGGCGTCGCTGCGGGACGCGGTGGAGGACGTGCTGGCGGTGGATCGCTGGCTCTGGTTCCTGGCGATTGAGAACATCTTTGCCGACGACGACAGCTATTGGAACAAGGGGGCGGACTATGGCTTCTACTACGAGCCCGAAAGCGGCCGGATCCACCCGGTCGAGCACGACGGCAACGAGGCCTTTGTGGCGGGGGACGTCTCGCTTTCGCCGGTGCAGGGGGCGGGCGATTCCAACCGGCCCGTGCTCTACCGGTTGCTGGGTGTTCCGGAGCTTCGCCAGCGGTACCTCGCTCACATGCGCACGGTGCTCGACGAGATCTTCAATCCCACCGCGCTGACCCCGCTCATCGATGAACTCTCGACGCTTTCGTATGATGCCATTACCGCGGACACGAAGAAGGGCTACACCATGACCGCCTATGCCAGCGATCTGACGACCCTGAAGCGGTTTGTGACGAACCGTTTTGCCTACCTGTCCAGCCACGCCGAGCTGCGGCCCGTCGCGCCGGTCATCGCTTCGGTGAACGGACCGTCACCGGTTCCGGTGGCCGGGGAATCGGGCTGGATCACCGCCGCTGTGGAAAGCGGGGACACCGCCGGCGTGGGGTCGGTCTGGCTGTATCACCGCGGTCATTCCTATGGGCGTTTCACCTGTGTGCAGATGTTCGATGATGGCGCGCACGGTGACGGGGTCGCG
Organism: Verrucomicrobiales bacterium; assembly: GCA_024233215.1. GTDB lineage: Bacteria > Verrucomicrobiota > Verrucomicrobiia > Limisphaerales > J093 > J093. The sequence continues at coordinate 400,262 of JACKPW010000002.1, forward strand.
GGCGACGGCGTGTTCGGGGCCGCGTGCAGTCCGTATCCGGCCTGGACCAAGGTGCGCTATTACATCGAGGCGCGCGGGGCCAACACGAGCCAGGCCGCGCGGTTCTCGCCCGCCCGGGCGGAGGAGGACACCTACAACTTCCGCGTGGGCCTGGCGACCGCTCCGGACACCGCCGTTGTGATCAACGAGTTCCTGGCGTCGAACGACCACGCCGCCACCGATCCCCAAGGGGAATACGACGACTACCTTGAGCTGTTCAACCTGACTGATGAAACGGTGGACCTGGGGGGATACTACCTCTCCGACAATCCGGACAACCCGCTCAAATGGCAGTTCCCCGAAGGCACGAGCATTCCGGCGAACGGTTTCCTCATCGTCTGGGCCGACGAGGACGGGGAGGATTCACCGGGGCTGCACGCGAACTTCAAGTTGTCCGCCGCCGGCGAGGAGATCTTCCTGCTCGACACTGACGCACGCCTCAATGCGGTGCTGGACCACATCGTGTTTGGCGCCCAGGAAACGGATCGGAGCTACGGCCGAACCGCGGCGGACCCGGACGTTTGGGGGATCATGGAACCGACTCCCGGTTTGCCGAACGAATGACCCTGGGAACCGCAGATGGACTCGGATGAACGCGGGTGAGCCCTTTGGGATCTGTGTGTATCTGTGTCCACCTGTGGTTCAACTGCTCGTTCTGGGATGACGAGACCCCCCGGGATCACGGCACATACAGACGATAGAACGCCCGGGGCTGCGACGGTTGGACCTCATGCGGGTTGGTCCAGTTGGTAACCTCGGTCCACGGCCCTTCGGGATCGGGAGCGGATTGCAGCCAGCCGCAATCCGACCACAGGATCCAGAGGCGCTGCCCGGATCGGATGACCGACAGGACCGGTTCCGGAGCCGCCCCCCAGCGCGACAACGCCACTTCGTCCATGGATCCGAGGAAGGGCATGTAACCGCCCCAGCCGCTGAGCCGCTTCCCGATGCCCAAGGGCTGGGAGTTCGGGCCGGGAACCAGGTCGGACGGCACCTCCTGTTCCAACGCATCGTCCACGAAGAGGCGGAGCCTGGTCCCGTCGCATTCGGCGGCGACCGTGTGCCAGAGATCGTCCCGCAGATCCGTGGTGCCGATGATGCCGGCCTGCAGGCTGCCCGCGTAGACGCTGAAGCGCAGCTTCCCCTGGTTCAGATACAGCGTCCAGCCGTTGGCCGCATCCCCGCCCAGGTGCTCATACTTGTCCACGATCGCGAGGTAGGCATCCGTTCCCCGCGCCTTGATCCGGGCAGATACCCGGAAGGGCACCCCGGGTTCGAGGGATGGCGAGTGTGGAACGGACACGGCGTCCCCGTTGACAAACTGGCCGCCCCCCCCGAACGCGAGCGCCGTGCCGGCGAAGCCCTCCGCCCAGGTCGCCCCCTCCAGAACCCCGTCGTTCGCGTTGGTCGTGGCATCGAAGGTCACGGTCCCCGATCCTTCGTCGAACGGGAGGAACAGCGCCGGCTGCCATTCGGGCAGGGTCGCCTGCATCACGGTCAGGGGGGTGGAACTCGTCAACCCGTCCGAGCCGGCTGCGTTGGACACGGTCAGGCTGACCAGATAGCGTCCCGCCTCTGCATAGGTGTGTGCCGGATGCTGGGTTGCACTCGTGGAACCGTCCCCGAAATCCCACAGCCATGCCGTTGGCGAGAAACCCGACAAGTCGGTGAAGTTCACCGTCAAGGGGGTGCATCCCAGAATGGCATCCGGGCTGAAGTCCGCCACCGGTGGGAGCGCCCGCACGGTGATGAGGTTGGTCCGGACGAGCGTGTCCTGCCCGTCGTCGTTCGAGACCTGGAGACGGACCGTGTAGGTCCCGGGCTGGTCATAGCGGTGCCACGGGTTCTCCAGCGCGCTGGCACCCGAATCCCCGAAATTCCAAAGCCACGTGTCGGGATTGAACCGGGACTGGTTGGTGAACCCCACTGTGAGCGGTACATCCCCGAACAGCGGCCCCGCGCTGAAGTCGGCCTGTGGGTTGGCGGCGACCGTGATGAGGTTGGTCTTCACAACCTGCGCCGGGCCGTGGGCGGTCCGGGCCGTCAGTCCGACCGTAAAGGTACCCGGCGTCTCATACGCGTGTATCGGGTGCTGTTCCATGCTGGTGTGTTCGTCGCCGAAGTCCCACCGCCAGAAAACCAACGCCGGGGATGGGTTCACGGTCAGGTTGGTGAACGTCACGGTCAACGGCCTCCCCCCCGCTGTGGGTGACGCCGCAAAATCCACCGTCGGGACGAGTGTCTGATCGGCGGTCGCCTTGAGCGCATACAGGCCATTGTCATTGGCCCCGATCAGGATCTCCAGGTCGGGATCATGATCGATGTCCACCAACGCCGGGGACGAATGCAGCGGCATGGCGGACAGGGGAATACTCCAGAGCAAGGTGCCACCGCGGCCAAAGTCCACGGCGTACAACACCCCGTCGGTCGCCCCGAAGATGACCTCCGGCTGGCTTGGGGGCACGAGGGAGACGGTATCGATGTCGGCGATCACCGGAGTGGAGAGAATGGCGGCGCCCGAAGCGATGGTGTAGCTGAGGGCCGGGACGCCGTTCGTTCCGTTGAGGACGTAAACCGTGCCGTTGTTGCAGCCGAACACCACCTGGGACCGCTCCGCTTCGCCCACCAACCCGATGGCGGGAGAGGAACGGATCATGGCGACGGGCGATACCGCATACTGCCAGACCTGCGTCAGCAAGCCTCCGGGGGTGTAGTTCAGGCAACGACACACGCCGTCGTCCGCGCCGAAGACAATTTCCGCGCCCGGCGCCAGCGGGACGAGGTCGGCGACCGCCGGGGTGGTGTGAATCGGTGCGCCACCCGGAACCGGAAACGCGGCGATGCTCGTGCCGCCCGCATTGAGGACGTAGAGCGTGCCGTCCTTGCCCCCCACCACGATCTCCCGGCCCACGTGATTGGTGTCCAGTTCCGCCACTGCGGGAGCGGAGGGGAACATGAGGTTGGCGGGGAAGGGACCGCCATAGGAGAAGGGCCACGAACCCGGTTCCCCCGTGCCGTCGCCGGCAATCAGGTGCACGCTGCCGTCATCGGCCGTGACCACCACCTCCCGGCCCGGCGACTGCAGATCCACGTCGGCAATGAGGGGCATGGAGTATTCGAACGAGTTCCCGCCAACGGGAGGAAAGAGGCTCGTGCCATTGCGGTTGAAGGCCTGCATTCCCGATTGCGAACCGACGACGATGTCCGGCTGTCCATCGCCATTCACGTCGCCAATCGCGGGGGTGGCGGCACTGGCTCCGACATTGGCGGACCAGATCAGCGAGCCCAGGCTGTCCAGGACCTGGAGCGTGCCGAGCCGGGAGACGAAGACGACTTCCAGGCCGTCGGTCCAGATCCCGTCCAGGTTGGCGGCCACCGGCGATCCCTCGATCGCGCTGTCCGCGAAGTACGGCCAGGCGCCCGGGGCTGTGCCGTAGGGCAGTTGACCGTACAGCCGCTCCGGATAGGGCGACTGATTCGCGTGACGGAGCGGGTCCCGCTTGAACACCGGCCAGTCCTTGGGCAGAAGAACCTCCAGTTCGACAATCTTCGGTTCGGACCACACCAGGTCGCTTCCCTGCACGCGCAGGCTGATCTCGTGATGGCCCAGGGGGAGACTGCTGGTGGTGAAGGTGCGGCCGGTGGCAAGCAGGCCGGTCAACGGCGACGTCCATTCGTAACCGATGATGAAGTCGCCCGCGTCCCCGTCACTGCCCTCGGCGGTGAAGGTGATGACCTCGCCCGCAATCGCCGGGGTGGGATCGATGATCGCCTGGGCCTTGGGCCGTTCCTTGATCCACACGCTCACGTTGGTGGTGACGCTGGCGCAGCCCGTGGAGTCAAAGACCGTCACTGCCACCTGCCGCGTGCCGGATTCATGAAAGACATGCCAGGTCCGGCCGTCGAACAGTCCGTCCCGCGCCCCCTCCGCATCGTCCTCCTCGTAAGGATGCGTGTCATCGAACTCGAACCGGTATTTCGTGTTCGTCAAGGTGAGCGGCGGAAACCGGCCGCCCCCGGTCGGTTGCTCCGGGCTGTAGGAACCGCTGGCATCGATTTCGACCGCGTCCTCGTTCGCCAGTGCAAAGGCGCCGGGCGGGAGATAGGAGTTCGTGGGGTACGAGAGCGCCACGCTGACGAGGGGGCGCCGGATGTAGCGGCCCGAAAACACCGTGGTGCCGTTCGCGGCCAGTGTGTTCGTGGCTCTTCGAGGATCCGGCAGGCCGTAGATCGTCGGGTCCGGGTTTTCGAAGGCGATGGCGTGCCGGCCCGCCCAGGCGCCGGACGTGCTCCAGGTCGTCCCGGTGAAGGCATGTTCATCCCCGGTTGCCGTGCCGTGGCCGGAAAGGGTGCCGAGGCCCGGGATGTTGCAGTTCACCTGGATCGTACCGGTTTGGTGGGCGTACTGGCCGACGAACTCGACCGTGCCCCGATGCGGCAGGACCCGGGTTTGTTGCGGCGGTGTCACGTAACCGGCCACATCCGCGAACGTCACCGTGAAGGAGCCCGGGTTGACGCCGGCCTGCCAGAACCCGGTTCCTCCGGTCGCCGTGGTTGTGTTGGTGGCCCCCGTGATCGTGAAGCCGACGTTTGGCAACCGCGTGTTCCGACCCTGATCCACGGTCATCACGGTCAGCGAGTCCGCCGGAGCCCAGTAGGGCGAGATGTCCACCGTGCGACTCGTCGCGGCCGAATGCCCTACCGGCGACGTGTAGCGCACCGAGTATAGATCCGTGGCCTCCACCCTGACCTGACAATGCACCGGGTTGGAATAGAGGTGCGACACCGTCAGGCTGGACGAGCCCGGATCACACCACATCCAATCCGTCCAGGTGGGGGGATACTGGTCGCCCCAGTCGAAGCGGAAAGCGACCGGGTCCCTCTCCGCGTCGGAACTGGTCGCCGTGATGGAGATGCCCTTCATCGTGTCGCCGAACGGGTCGCCGGTGACGGTGGGCTTCGACGGCAGCGTGTTGCGCGTCACAGTGAGGACCTTCTCGGTGGAAGCCGCGGAGATGCCATCCTCATCCGCCGCCATGACCCGGATGCGGTATTGGTCCTCGCCCAGCGTGACGAAGGTGTTCGTGTTTACTCCCGCGATGGCCGGTGGCAGCAGGTCCGGATCGGTGAGGACCGGTGTGATGGACAACTGGGAGGACCCGCTCCAGCCGTTGGTGAACGACGCGGAGGTGTTCGTCAGGACGAGCCACGCGGAACTGCCGGGGGGCAGGATTTCATACCGGTAGTAGTAGGGGCTGTCACCGTCGGCGTCGGTGGTGGTGGTGTTGAACGTGAAGGTGTGGTTGCGCTGCAATTCGAGGGGGTATCCGTAGTTCGGTTCCAGCGGTTGGTTGGGCGGCCGGCCCCGAACCTGGATCCGCTTGAAACGGTGGTTGTTGTTCTCGTCCAGTTCCGCCACCAGCCATTCCGGATCCACCGTGGCCAGCAGGTCATACGTGCCCTTCTTTTCGAAGCCTGAGTAGTGGACCTTCTCCTCCACGGTCTCGTAGGCGGGGAGGATATGGAGGCAGCAGGGACCGCCGGAGCGCCCGGCCTGCTTGAGGCGAACGAAGGGGGAACCATCCGTCGGCAACAGAACGAGTTCGTAGGTCTCCAGCCCGGTGGCTGCGTTGCCGATGTTGCTGCGCTCGACATAAATGTCCACGGGGCCGTGGGTTCTCAGTTCGGCTTCGTTCTCCACGACGATTCCGCTGACGACCAGGTCGGGCTGAAGGCCCTCCTGGGAGTTCAGTCCCAGGCGGATTTCCTCCACCTGGCCTCGCAGCAGCGTGCAGCCGAACCCCGTGAGGAGCGCCGAGCACGTACCGTTCAGCCCCACCAGGAACTCGTGATTCCCGGCGGGAACGGTGAAATGGATCGTTTCCTCGACATAGGCGGCGTCCCCCCCCTTGCTGAGATTGTCAAGTTCCAGGAACAGCTCGGTGTAACCCAGGATTTCCTGGGCGATGTCACTGACAAATTCGATGAGTTCAATGGCGGTCTGGGGCAGGGTGATGGGACCTCCCAACCCCAGCCCCGCCAGGTCCACGATATCCTTGATCTTCTCGGTGACCGTTTCCACGGTGAAGGCCGCCTCAATGTCCCGGTCGTGCCACCGTGCCGGCGCACCGTTCTTGTGCACCGCCCATCGCCAGGACGTGCCGGCCCAGGACGCGTAGCCGTAGGTGAACGCATCCCCGGTGAACGCCATCTTGACCGTGGCATAGACGTGGCAGGGCTCGGGAACATCGAACACGACCCGTTGCGCGGCCCAGGCGTTGGCGCCCCCGGCATAGGCCCCGGCAAGGATGGCCACACCGCCGCTGGACTTGTTGGCCCCGGCGTTGCTGAAGGCTGCGCCCCCTTCGATTTCTGAGGTCTTCGGCGTGGAGAAGGTGTAGTCGCCGGGATCGCTTGGGGCACCGGAGGGGCGATACACGCGCAACTCGGCAAAGCCAAGTGCCTGCACTGCGGCGAACAGGCAGGCCAGGAGGGTGACGGGGCGGGGCCAGTAAAGGTGGGTCCGGGTGTTGGGCATGGCACAGGCCTTTGCTTCGGAGGTTCTTCCCCGAAGGGGCGCCGTGAGGCCGAACAGAACCGGGCCGCCTGCGATCTCGCACTCCGCTCAGCTTCCGGACTCCCGGTCGGAAACCGTGTGCCCTGGTTGGCGGAGGACCGCCCCTGGCTGCGTCAGTGGCATTCCGCTGGCACGAAGCCCCTTCCACAACTCACTGGGCGACCCTCCGGCCGCGCGCCGGGTGCGTCAAGTGAAAAGGCGGCGGCAGTCGTTTCGTTTCGCTGCCGCACCAATGCCGGTTCCGGGACAGGATCAACAGAATGATCAGGATGCCGTAGTTCCCATCCGGTCCATCTACGTTCCCGGGCTCCCGGCAGCCTCCCCGTAGAAGCCGGCCGAAGCCGTGCTTCCCGCATTTGCTCCTGGCGTTGAGCTTGTCAGATTCATGAGATACCGGCCCGGACCCACGCGAAGGCGGAGGCTGTGTTCCCCGTGCAATCGTTCCACCCCGTTGTCGCCGCCCTGGATCGAGAGCAGTTCGAGCCCCGGCACCTCCAGCGTGGCCGATGTGTTCGGCGGGACCCTGATCGCCAGTTCGACCCGGTCCCCATCGCGTTTCCAGCCGCAGAAGATGGGGCCGTACGGTGTGTTCTGGCGGCAACGGGCATAACTCAACGGCACACTGCCGTCGCAGGCGGGTCGCAGGTGGAACGTGCGAAAACCATCGGCGTCATCGCCCGGCTGGATGCCGGCCAGCCCTTCCACGAACCACGATCCGATGTGCAGGTAGGAACTGTGGCTGAGTGATTGCCGGCCTTCCCAATCCTCCCAGATCGTGGTGGCGCCCCGGGCCAGCATGTCGCCCCAGCCGGGGTAGTTCTGTTGCCGGGCCATCAGGCACATGAGATCATTGCGACCGGCCTCGATGAGGTGCTTCACGATGAACGCTCCGCCGGTGATGCCCCCCCAGAAATGCCCGTCACGCTTGACGCGGATTTCGTCCTCAAGCCGCTGCCGCACCGCGGGTCGCACCTCCTCGGGGGGCAGCCCCACCAGCAGTGCGATGGACAGGTAGGCCTGGAATCCGTTGACGTAGCTCGCGTCCGCGGGATTGAAGAACTCCCGATGCACGGCGGCGCGCACCGTTTCCGCGCGGTCGGTCCATTTCGCTGCAAGCCCGTGGTTGTCCAAGGCGCGGGCGATCTTCGCGGCGGTCTGGAGATTGTAGATCCAGTAGCAGTTGTTGAAGAACAGTGTCTCCCGCGTGTCCCCGTTCACACCTTCGGCACCGGGCCAGAGCCAGTCGCCGAGGAAATCCCACTGCCCCCCCCAACGTACGAGCATGTCGTCCTTCGACTTGGTCTCGAGAAACGCCAGCCATGCCTCGATGGTGGGAAGCATCTGCTCGAGCAATCGAGGGTCGCCCGTGCGACGCGCGAACTCCCACGGCAGGGTGACACAGATGCCGCTCCAGCCGGGGCCGCCACCGCCCCAATAGGTCGGCGCCGTGTAGGGCAGGTTGCCGGCCTCCACCCCGCTGCCGCTACCCAGCTCGCCCGCCTGCTTGCCGACTCCCCAGGCTGCGGGTTTGCCCTGCACGTCGCGCCAGTCCTGGGCCCATTTCGTGTAGAACGCGCCGAGGGCGTAGTTGTCCAGGCCGGTCGGCGTGGTGGCATGGGCGTCGCCGCCGTAACCCATCCGTTCACGTTGTGCGCAATCGACGACGTACCCTCCCAGGCTCAGGTTCTCGAAGGTCCAGAGCGTCGTTTCGTAGATGCGGTTGAGCAACGGATCCGAGCAGGCGAATTCGGTGGTCCGGGCATAATCCGTCCGCGCCAGCCAGCCGCGGAAGTCCTTCAACTGCGGCTTTTCGCGCAGGCCCTCGACCTGGATCCAGCGGCCGACCGAGTAATTGAACCGGTTGCGGAACGTGCCCTTGCCGTCGGGGCCGATGACATACGCGCTGTGCAGCCGGTGGGTCATCGGTTGCTCCCTGCGCTCGGAGAACTTCAATTCGATCCGGTCCCCCGGTTGGCCCCGCAAATCGGCCTCCACCCAGCCGGTGAAGACCCGGCCCATGTCCACCCGCCACACGCCCGGCGACGGTTCCTCGATGGCCACGGCTTCGAGCGGTGCCACCAGGCGGTTCGGCTCCAGCACCTCCGCGCTCACGATCAGGTTGGGGTCGTAGACCTTGACCGGTTGCCAGGCGGAATCATCGAGTCCCGGGGTGGCCCACGCGGGGTTGATTTTGGCCCCTTCCAGCAGTTCGCCGCCGTAGTTCATGAAGTTCCAGATTCCCAACGTCGTGCTGGGGCCCGCGTGCCACTTCCAGGAAGCGTCCGTGACGATGCGTCGGCGGGAGCCATCGGTGCCGGTCAGTTCGGCCTGCGCCAGTACGATGGGCGTGGCCGGCTTGTCGGCGGTGCGGTAGCTGGGATAGATCGACCACGAGGCCCCGAGCCAGAGACCAAGCGTGTTGCGGCCCGGGCGCAGCAGCGAGGTGATGTCGTAAGTCACGTACCGCGCCCGCTTGGTATGGTCCGCCACGGCCGGCATGAGGATGCTGTCTCCGACCTTTACCCCGTTGACATGAACCTCGTGATAGCCGACGGAGGCGACGTGCAGGAAGGCGACCGCCGGCACGGTGTCGAGGTCGAATGACTTGCGCAGCCAGGGATCAGGCAGAGTGTTGTCGGGCGGTGGATTGCCCCGTTTCGACTCGAACTCCGCGGGGGTCCCGATCCATTCGGCGGACCAATCGGCGGCCTCCATGGGACCCATGGTCCAGGCGGCGGTTTCACTCCAGTCGGAGCGGCTGCCGTTCTCGTCCCGGACCCGCACCCGCCAGTAACAGAGCATGCCGGGTTCGAGCGGGTTCCCGTCATAGGGAATGAGCTGTGACTGGTCCGATTGCAGCCAGCCACTGTCCCAGAGATCCGCCTTGCGGGGGGTGGTCAGTTCCGGCCGGCTGGCCACGAGCATGCGCCAGGCGGTTTGTCGCTGGGTGCGCGCGGCGACATCGGTGGACTCCAGTTTCCAGCTCAGACGCGGCCGTGCCAGGTCGAGGCCGGCGGGATTGACGAGGTATTCGCAGGTGAGATCGACGGGTTTGAGGGACGCCGCCAGGGCGGAACCCGCGAGGCAGCACAGCGCGACGACGGGGATCAGGGGCTTGCGCATAACGGGGGGGATTGTCTGCCGACCGGGGAGGATGTGCAATCCCGCACCGGGAGCCCTGCTGCAGTTCGCGGTTCCCTTTCGCGGGGGGCTCACTACACTCCGCCCATGCGCAAAACCCTCGTTCTTCTCGTGGCCGCCGGCATCACGGCCCTCACCGCGTTCCCCGCCGAGCCCGCCCCGGGCCAACAAGTCGAGCAATCCCTCGCCACCTCGGATGGCGGCTCCATTCCCTACCTGATCTATCTTCCGGCCAACTACGCGGACACCCGTGACAAGGTGCCGATGATCCTCTTCCTGCACGGTCGCGGCGAAAGCAACGGACCGTTAAGCCTCGTGGCCAAATGGGGGCCGCCCCGACGCCTCGCGGCCGGCGAACCGATGAAATACCTCGTGGTCTCGCCGCAATGCCCCCGCAGTTCGTTCTGGTCGGCCGACGACCAACAGCAACGCCTGCTCGAACTGCTGGCCCATATCAAGAAGAACTTCCGCGTGGACGAGGACCGTATCTACCTCACCGGCCTGAGCATGGGCGGCTTCGGCACCTGGCGGCTGGCGGCGGATCACCCGGAAATGTTCGCCGCGGCGGCCCCCATCTGCGGGCGGGGCAATCCCGAGACCGCATCGCGCCTGACCAAGCTGCCCATCTGGGCGTGGCACGGCACGGATGATCCCACGGTGCCGGTCAAGAACTCCATCGACATGGTGGAAGCCATCCAGGCCGCCGGCGGCACGAAGGTGCGGTTCACCAGCCTCGAATACATCGGCCACGCCTCCTGGCAGGCCGCCTACCAGTCCGCCGACCTCTACGCCTGGTTCGACAAACAACGCGCCTCCCAGAACCAGTAATCCCAGCCCGCATCCCGCATCTTCTACTCCCTATTCCCCATCTCCCATTCCCTATCTCCTATCTCCCAGCTCCTGACTTCTGACTCCTAGCAATGAACAAGATCCTCGTTCTCTTCGATTCCGGCAGTGGCAACACCCGCAAGATGGCGGAGTTCGTCGCCGAAGGTGCCCGTTCCATCGCTGACACCGAGGTGCGGCTGTGTTCGGTCGACGAAGCGACCGCCGATGATGTTCTGTGGTGCGAGGGGATCGCGGTCGGCAGCCCCACGAACATGGGGTTGTTGTCGTGGAAGATGAAGCGGTTCTGGGACGAGACCATGCTGCCGCACTGGATGAAGGTGGACGGGCGTATTGCATGTGCGTTTTCCTCCGCCGGCGCGTGGGGGGGAGGGATGGAGATTGCCTGTCAGTCGCTGTTGATGTTGCTCATCAACTTCGGCTTCCTGGTGTTCGGCGTGACCGATTACTCCAGCAAACTGACGACGCTTCACTACGGCGCCGTCACCGCCCGCGAACCCCGCGATGACGCCAGCCAGGACGCCTGTCGCATCCTGGGACAGCGCCTTGCGGAGTGGACTGCGCTTTGCGTCCACGGCCGCAAGGAAGAGGACCCGAACCGCAAGATGGCCGCCCGCCGCGGACCCGCCGCCGAGTGAGAAACTATGAAGTCAAGGCGTCTCCCTGCAGTCCAACCACGAATAGACACCCATCCACACGAATGAAGATGCGGCTTTCAGGAACCGTACGGCCGCCGCATGCGGACAACCAAGTGGTGAGGGAGGCCGGGACCTGCCTTCCGGCGAAGTCCCCTCCTATTCGTGTCGATTCGTGTTCATTCGTGGTTCTCCACTGAGTCGTTACGGCAAAGTACTCAATTCATGAAAGCGATCACCCTCCTGCTCTCCGCTCTCGGCGGCCTGGCAGCCGTCAGCCTGCTCTCCGCCGCCGAGATCACCGCGCCCGGCGCACAACTCGAACTGCTTACCGACACCTGCAAGTTCACCGAGGGCCCGGCCGCGGATGTCGTGGGCAACGTCTACTTCACCGACCAGCCCAATGACCGCATCCTGGTCTGGACAGTCGAGGATCGGCTCGAGACGTTCATGCAACCGTGCGGGCGGTCGAACGGCATGTTCTTCGATCGCGACGGCAACCTGCTCACCTGCGCGGACGAACGGAACGAACTCTGGTTGATCCCGCTCTCGAAACAGCCACGGGTGCTGGTGAAGGAATTCGACGGGAAGTTCCTCAACGCCCCCAACGACCTCTGGGTCCGCCCTGACAACGGCCTCTACTTCACCGATCCGCTCTACCCGCGCACCTGGTGGAAGCATCGCGACGCCGAATCCCAGCAAGCCGGTCAGCACGTCTACTATCTCACTCCCGACCGCGAGCAACTCAAGCCGGTGGCGACCGACCTGGAACAACCCAATGGCATCATCGGAACGCCGGACGGAAAGACGCTCTACGTGGCCGACATCCGGGCGGGAAAGACCTACGCCTACGACATTCAGCCCGACGGCTCGCTTGTGGGCAAGCGGCTCTTCTGTGAGATGGGTTCGGATGGCATGACGCTCGACCAAGAGGGCAACGTCTATCTCACGGGCCGCGGCGTCACCGTCTTCGACCAGACCGGTGCGAAGATCCAGCAGATCGACGGGCCGAAGGGCTGGACCGCGAATGTCTGCTTTGGCGGGAAGGACCACGACACCCTCTACATCACCGCCACCACCTGCCTCTACCGGATCAAGACCCGCGTGAAGGGCGCGTACTGAGCCGTATCGATTCAACGGAACCACGAAATACACCAAACACACGAAAGAAGGCGCGAGTGGGGCTTTGGGCTGGTGCCAATGGCAATGGCATCGAGGCTCAGCTCAGCCGCGATCACCAAATCGTGGTTTTGCGGACCAGGCCACGAACCGTGGCTTTCCCCTTGTTTTCGTGTGATTCGTGTGTTTCGTGGTTCCCTCTACTGCATGGATATGGCTGAGCGGCGAAGCAGGGCGGGATCGGGGAGCATACGCCCCCTTGCGTGTGCCGGCGGACTGGAAAGCCCACCCCCACGCAGGCAAAAGGCCACGGGGGTCGCCCGTGGCCTGGTTCAAGTTTCGCCCCGAAGGGCGATGATTCAATTCGTTTGCGTTTACGCCTCGTCCGGAATGCGCATCGCGTAGAACGAGCGATAGACGAATACCAGCGCGATGAGGAAGAAGATCGCGCCGATGGTGGTTTTCGCGCTCTGGCTCTGCATGGTGACGGCGATTTCGACCGCCAGCAGACCGAACAGTGTGGTGAACTTGATCACCGGGTTCAGCGCCACGGAGGAGGTGTCCTTGAAGGGATCACCCACGGTGTCACCGACGACGGTGGCATCATGCAGTTCGGTGCCCTTCTGGCGCATGTCGACCTCAACGATCTTCTTGGCGTTGTCCCAGGCGCCGCCGGCGTTCGCCATGAAGATGGCCTGGAAGAGGCCGAAGAACGCGATGGCGACGAGGTAGCCGATGAAGAAGTAGGGGTTGAAGAACGGCAGGGCGAGCGACATGCAGAAGACCACGATGAAGATGTTCCACATGCCCTTTTGCGCGTAGACCGTGCAGATGCGGACGATCTCCTTGCTGTCCTTCACGGAGGCCTTTTCGGCGTCAAGTTTGATGTGTTTCTTGATGTAGGCGACCGCCATATAGGCGCCGGTCACCACCGCCTGGGTCGAGGCGCCGGTGAACCAGTAGATCACGGAACCGCCCATGAGCAGCCCCAGAATGATCTCGGGTTGCACCAGCGACAGCTTCGGGATGACGTCGCCGAACATGTTCTCGAGGAGAATGATGATGCCGAACACCATCGTGGTCGCGCCGACCACCGCGGTGCCGATGAGCACCGGTTTGGCCGTGGCCTTGAAGGTGTTGCCCGCGCCGTCGCCCTTCTCGAGTTGGTATTTCGCGTCCTCGAAGTTCGGGTCGAAGCCGAAGTTCTTCTTGATGTCCTCCTTGATGCCCTCACGCCCTTCGATCTGGCTCAGTTCATACACCGACTGGGCGTTGTCCGTGACCGGACCGTAGCTGTCGACCGCGATGGTCACCGGGCCCATGCCCAGGAAGCCGAAGGCCACCAGGCCGAACGCAAAGATGGGGGCCGCGAAGGCGAACTTCGCGGGCATGATCGCCATCAGACCCTCGTTCAAGGAGAACCGCCAGGCGATGAGCATGAGGGTGAGGATCACGAGGCCTTTCCAGAAGGCCGAGAAGTTACCGGCCACGAAGCCGGAGAGGATGTTCAGCGAGGCGCCACCATGCTCGGAGCAGTTGGTCACTTCCTTCACATGCTTCGAGTTCGTGCTGGTGAAGACCTTGGTGAACTCGGGAATGAGGGCGCCGGCGATGGTGCCGCAGCTGATGATCGCGGACAGCACCCACCAGAGGCTCGGCGGGAGGCCCGCCTGCTTCGCCAGCAGCAGGTAGCTGGCAATGAACGTGATCAGGATGGAAACCCCGGAGGTGATCCAAACCAGGTGGGTCAGCGGGGCCTCGAAGTCGAAGTCCTTCTTGTCACCGTACTTGGACTTGCTCAGCGTCTCGTTGACGAAATAGGAAACCAGGGAGGTTACGATCATCAGCGCGCGCATGACGAACAACCAGATGATCAGGGTCGCACAAACCGCGGGATTCGCCGCCAGCGCCAGCGCCAGGAACGCGATCAGCGCCACGCCCGTCACCCCGTAGGTCTCGAAACCGTCGGCGGTCGGCCCGACCGAGTCACCGGCATTGTCACCGGTGCAGTCCGCGATCACGCCCGGGTTCTTCGGATCGTCCTCGGGCAGCTTGAACACGATCTTCATCAGGTCGGAACCGATGTCGGCAATCTTTGTGAAGATGCCGCCGCAGATGCGGAGCACGGAGGCGCCGAGCGATTCCCCGATGGCGAACCCGATGAAGCAGGGCCCGACCAGGTCGCGCGGCAGGAAGACCAGGATGCAGATCATGAAGAACAACTCCACGCACACCAGTAACAGACCGACGCTCATGCCCGAGCGCAGGGGGATGCCGAGGGTTTCCAGCGGCTTGCCCTTCAACGCGGAGAAGGAGGCCCGGGAATTGGAGATCGTGTTGATCCGGATGCCGAACCACGCCACGCCGTAGGAACCCAGAATCCCCAGAATCGAGGCCATCAGAATGACGATGACGTGTCCCGCGCTCATGTGGGAAAGCACGCCGAAGTAGTAGACCATGCAGGCGCCGATGGACGCCCAGAGGATGGCCAGGAACTTGCCCTGCGTGAACAGATAGGTCTTGCAGGTCTCCCAGATGATGTTCGAGACGTTGCTCATCGAATCATGTACCGGCAGCGCCTTGGTCTGCTTGTACTGGAGCATCCCGAAGGCGGCTCCGACGAAGCAGAGGAAGATGCCCAGGTACATCAGCGCGTAGCCGCTGATGCCGCCCAGGCCGGAGAACGATACTTGCCCCAGATCGGGGATGTGGATGTCCGCCTCACTCCCCAGTGCGGTGCTCGCAAGCAGGCACAGGGCAACGGGCGAAAGCCATTGCAGGATTCGAGGGTTGCGTCTTGTCATAATGTTCGATGTCACGTTGGTCATCCCGGCGAGGGGAAACGGCAGCCCACCCCGGCCCGCACGAGCCCGGGCAGCCGCCCATGCGAGTATTGAAACTTCTGATTTAAGTCAAGGGCATTCGCCAAACTTAAGCGGCTTTCGCAGGTACCCCACATCCCGACGTGGGATCGGACGCCCCCCAGCCGGCTCCATGGAGTTGAGCAAACCACCAATCACACGAATCACACGAAAACACTGGGGAACAACCTCTTGCTGACCCTTTCGTCGAGCTCACCTCCTGGTGGCAGGGGCTCAGCGTTCGGGCGCAAGGGACTGAACCAACCCGATGCGTGCTCCTCACTTCGTGGATTCCGTGTATTTCGTGGTTGGGCTGAATTGCCACGGCTCGGCAGATCTCCTGGCCCTGCCGAACCTCCGGGCTCCCGACAGCCCGGTTCTCACCCTCTGGAATGCGCCGCATGGCATTGGGCCGCATGGCGTAACGCATGATCAACCAGCACCAGGGCCGCCATCGCCTCCACCAACGGCACCGCCCGCGGCAGCACGCAGGGATCGTGTCGCCCCCGCCCCTTCAGCGTCGTGTTCCGATACTCCACGTCCACGGTCTCCTGCTCGTGCATCACCGTGGCCACCGGCTTGAAGGCCACCCGGAAAATGACGGGTTGCCCGTTGGAAATGCCGCCCTGTACCCCGCCGGAACGGTTCGTGAGCGTGGTCACCTTCCCGCGCGTCGCCCGCATCAGGTCGTTGTGCTCCCTGCCCGTCAGGGTCACGCACCCGAAGCCGGAACCGATTTCAAAGCCCTTCGTCGCCGGCAGGCTCAGCATCGCCTTCCCCAAATCCGCTTCCAACCGGTCAAACACCGGCTCGCCCCAGCCGGCCGGCACCCCGCGCGCCACGCCCAACACCACGCCCCCCACGGTGTCGCCCTCTTTCCGCGCCCGCTCAATCCGCCGGATCATCCGGGGTGCAGCCGCGGCATCGGGGCAGCGAACGATGTTGCCCTCCACGGCCGCCAGGGTGAGCTGCAGGGGATCGACGGTGGCCCGAATCCGATGCACCTGTTCCACGCACGCCAGCACCTCCACGCCGTATCGCTCCCGCAGCAGCTTCTTCGCAATCGCCCCCGCCGCCACGCGCCCGACCGTTTCCCGGGCACTGCTCCGGCCGCCGCCACGCCAGTCGCGGACGCCGTACTTCGCCTGGTAGGTGTAGTCGGCGTGCGAGGGCCGGAACTTCGTCGCCATTTCCGTGTAGGCCTCCGAACGCGCATCCGCATTGCGAACCCACAGCGAAATCGGCGTGCCGGTCGTGCGGCCTTCAAAGGTCCCGGAGAGGATCTCGGCCCGGTCCGCTTCCTTGCGGGGGGTGACAATGGCCGACTGCCCCGGGCGACGACGGTCGAGGTCCGGCTGAATATCCGCCTCCGACAAGCCCAAGCCCGGCGGGCAGCCGTCCACCACGACCCCGATGGCGGGTCCGTGCGACTCGCCCCAGGTCGTGATGCGGAAGAGATGGCCGAACGTGTTCGCCATGCCACGAGCTTGCCTGCCCTGGGGGGGCGGGTCAATCGTGCTGGCTCAACCACGTTTCGTCATGCCTGGGGCCCACGGGACCGGATGTTCCGGGGGAGCCCCAATGACAAACGCATTGTCATGCAATGGGACCTGGAACCGGTTCCGCCGCTCTGGGGATCCGTTCTCACTGTTGACGGAGAGAGCGTCGTCAAGAGCTGCAGAACTGACCCCGTCGCTCGGTTCCGGGGGAGACTTTCGGGGTTCCCGGGGCCATGATCGCGACGATGAGTGCGAATGAACGTCCGGTGTCGCGTCGCCCGCAGCGGCGCATCGGGTTTGAGAGCCTGATTGCCATGGGGGCCCTGCTGGTTGCTGCGGGGGCTTCCGCCCAGACCCTGCGGCTGCCTCCCCGACCCGGGAACGCCCCGACGGGACGGGCTTTCGCCGAATCGGTGGCCGGCCTGGATCGACCGGCCCGGGAGGAGCGCGTCGTGGCCGAGTTGCTGCGAGGCAACCTACCGGATTACCTGCGCCGCCTGGTTCCCGTGACGTTGACGAACTCCGTCGGGGATGCGGCCCATCGTCTGACGGTGTGGGTCACCCCGGATTACCTTGCCGTTGGGAGCGACGCCGACTACCTGCTGATGCCGCTATCCCCGATGGCCGCGCGGCGGATCGCCGAGGCGACCGGGTGTCAGCTGCCGACCCGCCGGCTGGTGGATGCGATCCACGCCAAGGCCCCGCTGAAGCTCGTGCCACAACCGATTCCGCCCAGCCCGGAGATGACCACCCTGCCGGTGTTCGCCCGGCACAACGAGCGGGTTTGGGAACAACGCCGGGCCGCGTTGCCGGAGTTTCCCCTGGGCACGCTGGTGGCCGGTGATAAGAAGGACGTGGTCGTTTCTCCGCAGCTCGCCCGCCGGCCGGGCAAGGTCGCCATCTACGGCTGGCACCAGACCAATGGAGTGCCCATTCAGCCGTTGTACCTCGGGCACGCCGATTCGTGGGTGGACTACAGCCATGGGGTCCGGCTGGTGGCCGGGACCGCGAACCTCGACGGGGAGGACAAGTCGCTGGCGGAGATTCTCAGCGACCCCGAACTGAACGGCCTGGCCAGTGATGAGGGCGCCTTCGAGGAAGTCGAGTCGCCCGGGGCCGGGAAGACAGTGGAAGGGGACGAGACGGGCTGGCGGCCGGGTCCGACGCTTGACGAGCGGATCATGGACTTCACCCTGAACCCCGGCGTCCGGGTGCACGTGAACGCTCCGGGCGGCGTCCCGTTCAACGAGGCGCGCCGCATTCACCTGATCCTCTATGCCCTGCCAAACGGGAACACCATCGAGCAGACCGTCGGCCGTCGGTTGCTGCCCGATGACGACTGGCATTTCAACATCCAGCACATCGGGGCGCAAATGCGCTGGCTCCGACAACGGGAAACGAACGAGGTGCTGGTCGTGGCCTACCTGGAAGCCGCCGGCTTGAGCTGGCCCGCCTGGGTCCGGAAGAACGGGGTCGATCCCATTCCCGGATACGTCGACCGACTGTGCGCGTTGTTCCCCGGGAAGGCACTGACGTTGACCCTGAACGGACACAGTGGCGGCGGGCGCTTCATTTTCGGTTACCTTGACGCACTCGACCGGATCCCCGGGCGGGTCGAACGCATTGCGTTTCTCGACAGCGACTACGGCTACAGCAAGTCCGCGGGACACGCCGACAAGCTCCTCACCTGGCTGCGTTCGACGCCGCGCAACCACCTGTGCGTGCTGGCCTATCAGGATTACCTGGCCCTGCTGAACGGGAAGACCTTCGTCAGCGAGGCCGGCGGGACCTGGGGACGCAGCCTCGCGATGAAGGCCGATCTGGCGGAGACGCTCCCCTTTGAATCCTCGGTCGAGAACGGCCTCCAGACCCACACGGCGCTGGGAGGCCAGGTGGTGTTTCTGCTCAAGGAGAATCCCGAGAAGCAGATCCTCCACACCGTGCAGGTCGAGCGAAACGGCTTCATCCATTCGATGCTCACCGGCACACCGGCAGAGGGAGAAGGCTACGAGTATCTGGGGTCGCGCGTGTACGACGCCTTCATTCAGCCGTGAACCGGCGCCCCCGGTGGGAGTCCGGCAATCCTTCAGCCGTGTTTAGGGCACACTGAATCGATACGGCTGCGGCAGCACAGAATTCGGTTGAACGTCCATCGGAAGTCGTGCATCTAATCGGCATGAGAAGTAATGCGAAAGTTACTCCGGACCGGATCATGCAAATGGGCTGGGGTTACACCGTCCCGCTGATCATCGCTGCGGCCGTGAAGCACGGCGTGTTCGACGCGCTCGACGAATCACCCCGGACCGTGGGGCAACTCGCCCGCGAGACCGGCACCTCCGAACGCGGCCTGACCGCCCTCCTGAACGCGCTGGTCGGCGTCGAATTGCTCACCCGCAAAGGAACCCGGTATTCCCTGGTCCCGGAGAGCGAGGACTTCCTGGTCTCCGGCAAGCCCGGTTCGCTCGGGGGCATGTTCCATCATCTGACCTGCGACCTGATGCCAAAGTGGCTGCAGCTCGATGAGGTCGTCCGCACGGGGAAACCCGCCATGGCGGTCAACTCGGAGTCCGATGGCTCGAAGTTCTTCGCCGGCTTTGTGAAGTCGATCTTCCCGATGAGCTATCCGGCGGCCCGGGCCTTGGGACACCATCTGGGCATTGCGAAGAGCGGGGCCCCGGTAAACGTGCTGGACTTGGCCGCGGGATCGGGCGTCTGGGGGATCGCCCTGGCCCAGCAGTCGCCGCACGTGCGGTTGACCGCGGTGGACTGGCCGGATGTGCTGAAGGTGACCGGGGAGGTCATCCAGCGCCACGGGCTGGCGGAACGGACCACGCTCCTGCCGGGCGACCTGCTGAAGGTGAACTACGGCAATGGCCACAACATCGCCACCCTCGGCCACATCCTCCACAGTGAAGGCCGCGTCCGCAGCCAGCGCCTGTTGAAGAAGACCTTCAAGGCTCTCTCGCCGGGAGGCACCATTGCCATCGGGGAGTTCCTGGTGGATCCGGATCGCAAGGGCCCGCCGTCATCCCTGCTGTTCGCCGTGAACATGCTGGTCAACACCCACGCCGGTGATACTTACAGCTTCAAGGAAATCAGTGGCTGGCTGCGGGACGCCGGATTTCGGAAGCCGCGGCTGGTCGAAGTACCCGGGCCCTCGCCCTTGGTGCTGGCCACCAAACCCTGACGGCGCGCAGGACCTGCGCGATCGCGTTCGCATCCCGAATTGCTGGGTCCGACTCCTACCCGCACCGGTACTCCTACTCCTACTCGTAATCCCAATCCTCAGCCTTCAGTCTTCAATCCCTCATCGCGCCGGCCCCGCGTGCTGCTGACAGTTCGCGTGCGATCTTGTCAAGCGTGCCAACCGCCGCGAGGAAAGCGGGCTTGAAACATGCCGATCAAGGCACCGGCATCACGCCAGACTCAAGGTCGGCAGGAAACGCGGGGGTTTGCGGGCCCGGGTCACCTGCTCGAACGCGTGGGCGATGGCCAGCAACCGGGGTTCCGTCCAGGCCCGTCCAAAGAAGGAAAGACTGACCGGCAGGCCAAACACATCTCCGCACGGCACCGTGATGTTGGGAAAACCCGCCACTGCGGCAAACGTGGAACTGCCTCCGAGGCCGCGATCCCCCACCACGAGGTCCAGCGTGTGGGCGGGGCCGTTCGTGGGTGCCACGATGGCGTCGAGCCGGTTCTCAGCCAACACCGCGTCCAGCTCCTTGGACCACTGGACGCACCTCGCCTTCGCATCGAGATAATCCTGGTCCGTCAGAGGCCCTTTCGCTTGCGCCTCGATCAGGATCTCCTGGCCGAAGAACGGCAGCTCGCGTTCCTGGTCTCGCGTGTTGAAGTCGATCAACTCCGCCATCGACTTGACCGGGGCATTCGATCCCAGGCCGGCGAACCAGGCGTTCAGGCCCGCCTTGAACTCGTAGAGCATCACCTGGTAGGAGGCGCCGCCGAGATCCTGGCGTGAAGGAAGCTTGAACGGGTCCACCAGCGTCGCCCCCGCCCGCTGCAGCGTTTCAATGGCGGATTCCATCACCGGATCCACCAGGCGGTTCAGCCGGAACAGGTCGCGGGCCACCCCCAGCCGCGCGCCGCGCAGGGCGTTCCCCTCCAGACCCGCCGTGTAGTCAGGAGGGAACCGGCCGACCGAGGCCGCCGTCGCTTCATCCCGGGGATCCACCCCGGTCATTGCGCCGAGCAACACGGCGGCGTCCGCCACCGTGCGGGCGAGGGGACCGGCGGTGTCCTGGCTGGCGGCAATGGGGATGATGCCCGACCGGCTGACCAGGCCCACGGTCGGCTTCAAGCCCACGACCCCGCAATATGAGGCCGGCGAGACAATGGAACCGTTGGTTTCCGTCCCTACCGCCAGCGCGCAGAGGTTCGCGGAAACTGCGGCGGCTGATCCGGAACTGGACCCCGAAGGACTGC
Source organism: Verrucomicrobiales bacterium (assembly GCA_024233215.1). Classification (GTDB taxonomy): domain Bacteria; phylum Verrucomicrobiota; class Verrucomicrobiia; order Limisphaerales; family J093; genus J093. Next base: position 421,422 of record JACKPW010000002.1, read on the forward strand.
GATCCAGCACGTAGGGGTTGCGGGTCAGGCCCCCACGCCCGCTCCACCCGCTGATCGAGCGGGAACCACGAAAGTTGGCCCACTCGCTCAGGTTGGCCTTTCCCAGCAACACCGCCCCGGCCGCCCGCAGCCGCTCCACGACGAAGGAATCCCGGGGAGGAATGGATCCCTCCAGCGCGAGCGAGCCGGCGGTGGTCGTCATCCGGTCGTGCGTGGCGAGGTTGTCCTTGATGAGAATCGGGATCCCGTGCAGCGGGCCGCGGGGACCCCGGGCCCGGCGTTCCTGGTCGAGGGCACCCGCGATGGCGACCGCGTCCGGGTTCAGTTCGATCACCGAGTTCAGCCTGGGTCCGTTCCGGTCCACCTGCGCGATGCGCTCCAGATAGGATTCCGTCAACCCGGCCGCGGTGATCCGACTGTCCGCCATGGCCCGCTGCAACCGGGCCACGGTGACCTCCTCCAGGTCGAACGATCCCGCATGTCCCCCGGCAGGCTCCCCACGTGAACCGGTCGCGCATCCGGTCGCCACCATGCCCACCACCGAGAGGGTCCCGCCCAGGGCCGATCGTCGAAGAAACATCCTGCGGTTCATCCGGAGGCGAAGCCTACACGGTTCGCAAGGCGGACGGGAAGAACCGCCTTCCGCTTGCCCTCCGATCTCAGAACCAACAACCCCCGGGGTGGGGCAAACCCTGAATCGTCGATCGATCACCATCTCGACGCTCGCCAGCGGTATCTATGCGGTCGCCATGGGGAGCGCGGCCGGCCCGGCTGCTCCAGTCGGCGGCTCGCCGAATGACCCTCCGGAAGATGCCTCGTCGCCGGAGGGTGAGCTTCAGCACACTTGCCTGCGCGTCCAACCCAGGAGGCCGGCCACACCCAGTGGGGTGCCAAACCCGCCCCGTTTGGACCGCGCACTTCCTCCTCGCCCCGCGCCGTCCGAGGGCGTAGCCTGCGTGCGATGAGCGATCCCGGTCAGCGTGGTGCATTCAGGCAGGGCAGACCAGCGCACCTGCAGGCTGACCGGGCAGTCCCGACGGGATGAGTGGAGCGCAGGTCAGAAGGAGAATGCTGTGGCGAAGCAAGCCGTGCGTCGCCTTCGCTTTGGCCGTCGTTTACGTGGTTAGCTACCTGTTGCTGATGCAACGTAACGTCGGCGCGTACCGCGATGGCGTCCGCGTTTTCCCCTCCTGCTTCATCCTCGCGCCTTCCGACCCAACTCCGCGGGCTCCCGGCAGGATGACGATCACGATGCCAGGCGTCACTGTGTTCAATTACATCTACTATCCATGCGATGTCGTCTGGTTCGGCCAATGGGGCTGGCCTGCGAATAGCACTCCTCCAGTCGCCATCGGTGCCACCTCACCAGAGCAGCGAACCAGCGTTGTCCCGGACAAGACCGGAGAACCAGGAGAGCAGAATGACATTGGGAACCTGGTCGAACGGTATGAACGGGAGAGGGGTCAGGAGGACAAGACCGCACTGGCGAAGGCCCTGGTAGCCACGGGTGATGAGCGTGCTGTGGAGGTCCTCAAACGCGAGTTGTTCGACAGCTATCAGGGACGCGTGCTTCCGCGCCAGGAGGGGATGCGCGTTTGCTCGCTGCCGGGGTCGTTGGGCATGCTTGGCCGGCACAGCGCCTCGGCAAGGAAGGTCGTGGTCGCAGGCATGAAACCCAGTTTCTGGGAAGAGCGGATCACGTGGTCTGTGGAGGGAGTTTCCGCGGTGGACATGCTGGTACGAAGTTCTATCCTCGGTGTGGGGTTCAGCCAGGACGACGAAGCCTGGAGGCAACTCCTGCTGCTGCGGGAGAATGCGGACCCCGGGTATCTGCGTCAATTTGCAGGGTCTCTCGTTGAAGCCGCCTGTGACCGCTACTGGCTGGCGAAGCGCGGCGAGAACGAGAGCGGCGTGGCCGGTTCCCTGCATGAGCGGCTGATGGAATATGGCCGTTGGCTGGAAACGGCGGATGGACGTGCTTGGGATCAGTGGTACAGGGGAATTCGGCATCTGGGCTTGGAACCGGAGTCGAAGCTGTGACGCCCGTGCCTCGGCATCAATCGTTGACCCGCCTGACGGGTTACCGGCCCATGGCGCGTTGTGGTCGAAACCTCTCAGGTTACCGGTATCCCCGCCAGCTGAGCCTGCTTTCGGAATTCGCGCGATTCGCACGTCGAAAATGCCGCCCGCCGTGTGGCCGGGATGCGCCTGGAATCGGACCGTGATCTTCTGCTTCCCCTGGAGCCAGCCGGGGGGCAGCGGATAACCGACATCCACGAACTCGGGCCGGTTCCATTTCCCCACGGGGTTCTCGGTGACAAGGAGTTGGCCGTCCACCAGCAGGTCAAGGGTTCGTTGGCCGGTTTTCTGTCCCCAGTAGCGTATCAGCAAGAGCTGGGCGGCGGCCGGATCGATCTTCAAGTCGTAGCTGAACCAACCCGGCGCCCTCGCTTGGCGGAAGTGCGCGTCGCGGAACACGCCGCTGCTGGAGCGGCTGGACAGCAGGTTGTGATCGGCTCCGGGTTGTGATTCTCCGGGGGCGGCCCCGGGAATGCACCCAGGAATGCACTGGCGGGGTGCCGGGCGAGGAGCTAGGGTTCCGGTCGTTCGCCAGCCTATGAAACATCTGATTCTCACCGGTATGTGCGTGTGTCTGTCCCAGTCGGTTGCGGCCGCAACGGAAGCGAGCCTGCCCACGGAGGTGGCGCGGGAAGCCGCCTCCTGGCGGTCGGCGCATCGCTTGATTGACCTTCACCAGCACATCGACATGACCCCGGAACACCTGGCGCGGGCGGTGCGAATCATGGACCGCGCCGGCATCGGCATCGCCGTGAACCTCGGGACCGGCACCGTCACCCGGCCGGCGGAGGGTGGGCCTTCCGAGTTCGAGCGGAACAAGGCCCTCGCCGATCAGTTGTATCCGGGTCGGATCCTGCACTACATGCTCATCGACTACACAGGCTGGGACCAACCCGACTGGTCGGAGCGGGCCGTGAAACAGATTGAGGAGGGTCATCGACTCGGTGCCGCCGGATTGAAGGAGTTCAAGCGATTGGGCCTCTATCTCAAGGATGGCGCGGGCCAACTGATCCGGGTCGACGATCCGAAGCTTGATCCGGTCTGGCGTCGCTGCGGTGAACTCGGCATGCCGGTGTCGATTCACGTGGCGGATCCCAAGGCCTTCTGGGCGCCCTACGACGAATCGAACGAACGCTGGGCCGAACTGCGCGATCACAAGTCGTGGTGGTTCGGGGATCCCTCGAAGTTTCCGCCCTGGAAGGACCTGTTGGGCGCGCTGGACCGCGTTATCGAGCGCCATCCGGAAACGACGTTCGTTTGTGTCCACTTCGCCAACAACGCCGAGGAACTCGACTGGGTGGACGCCGCGCTCAGCCGGCGCCCGAACATGATGGCCGATCTGGCGGCACGCATTCCCGAAATCGGCCGGCACGATCCCGACGCAGTCCGGCGGGTCTTCCTCAAGCACCAGGACCGGATTCTCTTCGGCACGGACTTCATGGTGTATGACCGGTTGATCCTCGGCTCCAGCGGCAACGAACCTCCGCCGACGGATGACGATGCCGCGGTGTTCTTCGAGAAACACTGGCGCTGGCTTGAAACCCGGGATCGTGATTGGAAGCACATGACCCCGATCCAGGGCGACTGGACCATCAGCAGCATCGGGCTCCCGGCGTCGGTCCTGCGCAAGATCTACTTCGACAACGCGCGCAAGCTGCTGGCGCGGTCACTGCCCACCCCGGTGGTGCGCGCCAGGCATATCGCAACCGACTTCATACCCACCGCTGACCTGGGGCAGGACGCCTGGCAGGGGGCGGATCCGGTGTGGATTGACCGCGCGACCCAGGACGGGGGCGCACTGGCCGGGCTCAGCACCACGGTGCGCATGCTCTGGTCGGACCGGTATCTCTATGTCGGCTACGAATGTCCCTACACCGAGTTGACCGTGTTTGATCCGCCAATGAAGGAAGGGAAGCGCTACAACATGGACCAGAAGGGCGTGAGTCTGTGGGACCGCGACGTGGTGGAGACCTTCATCAACGCGGACCCGGATGACGTGCGCCACTACGCCGAGTTCCAGGCCGCCCCGACGAATGAGCGACTCGACCTCATGCTGCGACTCCCGGACCGGGACTTCGCCTGGAAGAGCGGGTTCGAGTCCGCGGTGACCGTGGATTCCACCGCGAAGATCTGGCGGTGCGTGATGCGCATTCCGCTGTCCGCCTGGGGCGACGTGAGCCCGCGGGCAGGCGACCGGTGGCGGTTGAACCTGTTCCGCTGCGACTATGCCCACAACGTGTTCATGGCCTGGAACCCGACGTTGAACGGCAGCTTTCACACGCCGGAACGGTTCGGGGTGCTGGAATTCGTGGAGTGAGGCCGGACGCGCCGGGGATTCACCTTCCCTGTCGCCACCAACCAAAGCCGACCAACCCCAGTGCCAGGGCGGCGAGCAACCCGAGGCGCAGGGGGGCTTCCGCGAAGCCACGGTTGGAGCGGGGCGATGATTCCTGGCGGCGCGGGGGTTGTTCCTCCAACACGCGGCCCTGCACGACGGGAGCGGAAGCGGCCGCTTCGGCGCTCGTTGGGCCTGCCGGAGCTGCCGGCGGCGCGGGAACCGGAGGTCCGGGCGCCGGTTGCAAGGCGGCCTCCGCCCGCTGCACCACCGACTGCTCTTCCTGCACCACCCCCGGCGCCAGTTCCGCCTTCACGGTCTGCAGTCGCGACACCGTCTCCGGCGCAGGCTGCCAGTAGCCCTTTTCGATCACGGTCAACATGCGGTCCACCATCGCCTGATAGGCGCCCAGGTTTTCGGCGGCCGTGAACTGCTCCCGAATGCCCAGGTCATACCGGTCCTGCACGTAGGTTTCGAACATCTCCTGCCATTTCGCCTCGTCGACCGCTTCCGGCACCGTGACCTGCCAGCCCCACAGATTGTCCGTCACCTGACGGATCATGCGCGCCCCGGCGTACCCTTCCTTCAGCATGGCCTTGATCCACTTCGGGTTGAGATAGCGCGCGCGCATTTCGCGTCCCATGAAACGCTGCAACGTCACCGTCTCGCCCGCCTTCGGATTGCTCAAATCGCTGATGAGCGTTTCGGCGCCTTCACCGTTGATGGTACGGACCGCCAGCGCCGTGCCGCCGAGGTATTGATAGAAATCATCGCTGTCGATGGCGCCATAGACATTCGAGGAACGGCTGTGCACGACACCCTTCGCGCCTTTCAACGCCAGCCCCAGAAGTGCCGGGGACAAATCCGTTCCACCGGAGGACTGCGTTGCCCGCGTGCCCCAGAAACCCTGTCCGAACAGGTGGCTCATGCGATTGAAGAAGACGTCCGCAACCTGCTGTTCGTTGGTCCAACTGCCGGCCTGCTGGATCACATGATCGAGCCCCGCGCCGTAGGTCCCCGAAGGCACGCTGAACAACCGCACCGTCGCCAGGCGCTCCGCCTCCTCCGACGCCACCCCGCGGGCCTCCAGTGCCCTCCGCGTTTCGGCGATGTGCTGGAGCAACGGATTGTCCGCAGTCGTGTCCGTCTTCACCACGTTCACCGCCTCGTCGAGCCATCGCATCAGGTTCGGAAACAGGTCCCGGTACAAGCCCGAGGGAACGACCGTGACATCGACGCGCGGTCGGCCCATTTCCTCGCGCGGAATCAACTCGACGCCGTGCACCCGCCCCCGCGCATCCCAACGCAGCCGCACGCCCATGAGCGCCAGGATTTGCGCCTCCATCACGCCCTCGTGCCGGCTGGTCTCCGTGCCCCAGAGATTGAACACCAGGCGGTCGGGGAACTGCCCTTCGTGGCGTTTCCGGTAGGATTCGATCAATTCCGCAGCCAGTCTTTTGCCCGTGGCATCCGTGGCCGGGGTGGGCAGGCGCGAGGGATCGAACCCGTAGAAGTTGCGGCCGGTGGGAAGCGCATCCGGACTGCGCACCGGATCGTTGCCGGGGCTCGCCGCGATGTGGCGGCCCGCCAACCCGGCGACCAACGCGCCCAGTTCCGCCTGCCCCGAGATATCCAGGCGATGCATCAGTTCGGCCTTGCGCCGCGCGTGTTCCTCCGGTTCGAGATCGGGTTCGAGTGAGAGAATCGCTTCCGCCGTCGCCGCCTGCATGACCTCGGAAGGCGAGACGCCGAACGTGTGCATCCCAAACGGCGTGAGCTTCTCGCCAATCCGCTTCAAATGGTGCTCGATCTCCTCGATCTGTTCGTCGTTCAGCGAAGCGCCGGGGGCGACGGTGATGCCGAGGTCGGTGAACAGCCCGCGTTCCTCACTCAACTCCGCGACCCGGGCCAGCATGTCCCCGTCGGCCAGGGCGCCTTTCTCACGCGCCACATGGTGGTCGTTGATCAGGCCGCCGATCTCCCGGAGTTCGGGATTGAGAGTCGCGCGGTCCAGCGGCGGCGGCAGGTGCGTGATCATCGCCGCCATCGCCCGTCGCTTGGCCTGCAAACCCTCTCCGACGTCGTCCACAATGAACGGATAAAACTGCGGCACCGCGCCGACGATCACTTCACCGGTGTCGGCCTCACTGAACCCCACCTCCTTGCCGGGGAGCCATTCGTGGGTCGCGTGCGTGCCCAGATGCACCATCGCATCCGCCGCGAAGCGCTTTTGCAGCCAGAGGTAGAACGCCAGGTACTGATGATGCGGCGGGAGGGTCACATCATGGTAGGCGGCCACGAGGTCCTGCTCCCAACCGCGGGTCGGCTGGGGCGCCAGGAGCACGTTGCCCCAGCGTTGCGCCGGGAACACGAAGTAGGGCACCGCGTCGGAATCGCGCCACATCATCACCTCGCTCTGCTCCGGTTCGCCCCACTGACCCACGATTTGCCGGCGCAGGGATTGCGGCAACAGGTCAAACCAGGCGCGGTATTCCGACACCGCAAGCAACTGGACCCGACCGGACCGTGCGAGTTGGTCGAGCACGGCGGCGCCTTCGGTTCCGGGTTGCGGGTTGTTTCCGAACGTGCGGATGGCGGTGAACAACGCATCGGCATCGGCCGGCGCTCCGGTCACCGAGTAGCCCTCGTCCTTCAGGCGGTTGAGAATCTCCAGCAACGAATCGGGCAGGACGTTCAGGTAGGAGGCCCCGATGCTTTCCCGCCCCGGCGGGTAGTTGTAGTAGATCAGGGCCACCCGCTTTTCCGCATTGGCCAGATGCCGCAATCGCACCAGCGCGGCGACGCGGTCCGCCAGGCGCTCGATTCGTTCCGGAACCGGCATCGTCATCACGTAGGTCTGGCCCGTGCCCACGTCGACCACCCGTTCCTTCGATGCCACAATCGTCGGGGCCACCGTGCCCGCGAGTTCGGCGCTGCCGATTTGCCAGTGGCGTTCGATGACGTCCAGGCCGACCGGCGACCGTTCCCATTCGGCACGACTCTGGTGGTTCAAGGCGATGGCATTGATCAACGGCACGTCGAGTTGCGCGAGCACGGGCGCGAGCTTCTCCGGGACGTTGCCGATCTTGAGCGTCAGTCCGATGATCGCCTCCACGCGGACGGGGCAGTGGGTCCCAAGGAACAGTTCCGACAAGGCCAGATCCGGCGGATAACCGAATCCAAACAGGGTGTTGAACCCGCGATCGGCGAGCACGCCGTCCAGCGCCGCCAGCAGTTCGGTCTGGCCCGAGGTGGCGGTGTCGCGGGAGAAATACACCCCGATCCACGGCCGGTCCCGGCGTTCCGGATGGCGTTGCCGCAAAGCGCCCGTGCAGTCGACGGCATGGGCGAAGGCGCGTCCATCGACCGGATCAAAGAAGCCGATGGGCGGCACGATGGACGGCGGGGCGAACTTGAGATCGGGAAAGTGTCGCCGCGCCAGGGCGGCCCGGACCATCTGTACCAGGTTGACCTCGCCACCGGCATCGAAATACGCGGCCAGCTCCGGGTCGCGCCGGAACCCGAGATCGGCAAACTCCGGTTCCAGGCTTCCCCCGACGGCGGCGAGCAGGCCGCCTCGTTCGCCGGCAGCGCGGATTTCATCGGCCAGCGAACGCAGCAAGGCCGCGTATCGCGGGTAGCCGATCACGATGTCGCTTTCCGCCACGAAACGACGGTCGGTTGCGGCAAAGTCGATTCGTGGAAACACCCGGACCGTCACCTCGCGAAGCTCCGGATCCCGACGCAGGGTGTTCACCGCCGCAATCGCCGCAGCCGACGACGCATCGCCGGTCAACAACGCAACGTTCACCGCTGCCGCCACCTGCACGCAAGCGACCGCAACGCAGCCGGCGAGAACAAAGACCCGAAACCCGTTCATCTCGCGACGTACTAATCGGACGGCGGTTCGCCATCCGGCACGTAGACCACCTGTCCGTTGGCCAGGCGGTAGGCGGTGCCCAACCGGGTGCCCCGGCCCGACAACGTCGTGTCGGTGACCTTCTGCACTTTGATCTGGGCCCCCTCTTTCGTGATGATCTCCATCTCTCCGTCCTCCCCCTGCTTGATCAGGGTGACGCGGGAGTTCTTGTCCAGCAACGTGCCGGCGGAGAACAGGGCGAACAGCGCGATCAACAGCGCGACGATGAAGGCGACGCTGACGTCGAACAGGTTGGCGATGCCGGCGAGGGGATCCTCGTCGTGACCGGGAGCGGCGCCGTGGGCCGGAATGCGATGGCGATGAACAAAGCGCATGGCCGGTTCAGGTTCCTATCGTTGTTCCTTGCGGGTGTCGCGCATGGGGATGAGATCTGTCCTGTCCCCGGCGCGTCCTGGCACGCCCGGGGCAGCCTTGCTGAACGACCCGGAGCATGAACCCAGGACCCGCTCCTGTCCAGCAGGCCTCGACCCGGTTCCGGCCGGCGGACACCTGGTGTCGGGACTGCCGGCAGGTGGAACTCCGACCCGCCCCATTCGGAGCGTCGCCGGGACAGGTTCCGGGACAGGATTTACAGGACTTACAGGATGACTGGTGCGAGTTCCGACGTTCGTCCCGCCGCCTCCGGCTTTGCGTCCCATCCGTGCCTCCGGTGGGGCTCGTCCCGGATCCGCTCCACCTGCGGCAGCGGATTGGGCCGTCATCTTTCAGAGAGATGCCCCGAGTCATTTGGGGAGCGCTGCGAAGGAGGCTGGTTCCAGTTCGCAGGTCTGCCGGAGTGAGCCAGTCAGCACGAATAGCTTCGGCTGAACCCCGAAGCTGAAGAGCCTATAAAGGCGGTAATCCTGCTCGCGTTCCTGGGATACATCGACCTCGTTCCGGGATGCGAAGAAGGGTGTGAGGGCACCGAACCGCGTGGTTTTCACCTCGATGAGTCTTGGCCCCCCACCCGCCTCGAACGAAAGGACGTCATAGCCCAAGTGGTCACCCTGTGTCCTTGAGACATGCTCAATCCGGTCCGCCAATGCACGTCTACCGGCCCTCCAGAGCCGTTCATGCTCGAAGGCAAGGACCAGTTCCTCCCCTGCTCGTCCGAGGGATTGATTCCGGGCCTCGATCTCCAAGTAGTTCTTCCGGCTGGGCGCAGCGGGTTTGCCAGTGCCTTCATAGAGGCGCGTGTCACGCGGGTCCGTGACTGGGCATGCCACCTCAATTCCGAGCAGGTCTTTCAGCGTGGGACAATTGGAAATTGGAGTTTCGACTGCCACGGCGACGATTCGCTGCAACGCGGCGGCTTCTCTCAGACGATCCTCAACGACATTTCGCAGCAACTGTTGGTAGTTCCGGAGAGGCTTGTACCCACTGATGTAAGGACATCCCAGCTGGATGAGGATCGCGCTGATATTCTGGTGCTTCCGTTCGATCGAGCCCTTGGGCCGGTTCGGCAGGAGGCGCTGCAATTGCCGGTTGTGCTCTGCTTTGTTGAAGGGCAGCCTGCGTAGCTCCAGACCCAGCATGGTGAAGTAGTCCGCAACCGCGGCCTCCACTTCCTCTCTCGACCATGCCTCAGACATTGTGACCTTAAGCTTCAGGGAGAGATTCAGCCCTAGTGCGGAATCGCCAGCAAGTCACTTCGCGCTTGCCGAACACTGCACCCAGGTATCGCGTTGCCGGACGAGCCGGGGGGGCGGATTTCCCGATTCCCGGTTGCCGCTGTGGGGTGGGGCGGCTAGGATTCCCGCCAGCACGACCACGCACCTTCATCTGAACTGATTCGACCGACATGTCCGAACGTCTTGATCGCCGCAGTTTCATCCGTCGCTCCGCATTGACCGCTTCCGCCGCCGGCGCCCTGACCTGGCAGTTCGAGGAGCAGGCACTGTTGGCGCAGCAGGCCACGTCGCCGGCGCCCGCCCCCGCCGCCTCGGTCGCCCGGGATTTCCCGATGGGCCGCATTGGAAAGCTGGAACTCTCCCGGTTGATCTGCGGCGGCAACCTGATCAGCGGGTTCGCCCACAGTCGTGATCTCATCTACGTCTCGCGCCTGCTCAAGAGCTATTTCACCGATGAAAAGGTGATCGAGACCCTGGGGCTGTGCGAAGCCGAGGGCATCAATGCGATGATCCTGCGCGTGGACGACGACACGGCGCGCATCATCCGGAAATACCGTGAGCAGGGCGGCAAACTCCAGTGGCTGGCCCAGTGCAAACTGCCGGAGAACGATCGCTGGGCGGACATCAACCGGGCGGTCGAGGCCGGGGCGGCGGCGTGCTACGTGCATGGCGGCGTGGGGGACAGTTACGTTGCGGCGGGACGGGTGAATGAACTGGGGGAGGCGGTGGATTACATCCGGAAGCAGGGTGTGGTGTCGGGCATTGCGGGCCACGACCTCACGGTGCATCGGGCTTGTGAGAAGGCCGGGCTGGCGGCGGACTTCTACATGAAGACGTACAACAGCAAGCAGTATTGGTCGGCCGGCCCGATGCCGCGCAACGACAGTGTCTGGGAGGAAACGCCGGAGGAGACGCGGGCGTTCATGTCCGAAGTGGAGAAGCCCTGGATCGCCTACAAGGTGCTGGGGGCGGGCGCGATCCCCCCGGACCAGGGTTTCCGCTACGCCTTCGATGGCGGAGCCGATTTCATCTGCGTGGGGATGTTTGATTTCCAGGTGGCGGATGATGCGGAATTCGCGCGACGCGCCATCGCCCGGGCGCGGATTCGGGAGCGGCCCTGGGCATAGGGGGTACCTTGACGCCGGCAAGCACGTGGCCTGAATTCAGCTTGGGGACGGGCCCATGAATCCACTGCTGGCTCTGTTCGCCCTTGGGGTTCTGGTGATCGCCGTATCCTGCTCCTCGCGGATGGAGCTTGTGCATGCCAATGCGACCGCGCGCCTTGAGAACGATCCGCGGATTGGCGTTGGTGGTGTGGTCTCGAACCGGGTCGTCGTCGCAGGCAAGCCAGTCTCCTGCGCTTTGTGGATCACGAATGTCACTGATCGCCCGCTCTACGTCACATCCCATTTCAGCTCCAACAACTGCCAGTTCGGTTGGGAGTGGGTGCATGGGGACAGCTGGGGTCCGACGTTCGAGGATTTCGTGCTTCTGGACCCGATGGCGGTGATGACTTTCACAAGAGGCTTCACCCTTGACTCGGTCGGTGAGGGGGAGTTCGAGGTGGACTTCTGCAACAACCTGCTGCCTGACGTGAGGCGTCAACTCGAGGGTACGGGCGTGCCTTTCGTGACCGAAGTCCGCTGCAACCTCGGGAGGATCGAGGTCAGGCAAGCACCGCTGCCGTGACGATCCAGTGGGACCTCAAGTGAGGGAAGAAGGCGAATTGCCTGATTCGCCCGGCGAGAGAGAAGGTGGAAACGAGCCCCCTACAAATCGCTACGCGACCGACTCGAACAACTCTTGTTCCGCTTCATGAAGGGTGAACAGCGTCATCGTCCGAGCCGATGGTCGAGGTCGCGCAGGACATCGACGAAGGGCCTGCCTTTCGCGAGCCCGGTGTCAATCTTCTCGATGCGACGCTCGATCTCGTCCTCCCATGCCGCTTCAACACCGGAGTCTCCTGATGCTTCCGCATTCTCCATGAGGCTGCGGGCCAGCTTCAACTGGTCGTGCGGGGAGAGAGTCAAGGCTTCCTCGGCAAGTTCGGCCAAACCGCGGTTCATGCCGCCAAATCTACGCCCGAGTCGCCGCCGGTCCAGAATCATCTGATGGGAACGCGGAGAAAGCGGCGCCTGAGAGGTCACTGATCGCTCGCTGTTCCGGGGCCCGCCATGGGCATCCAGTCAGGGTCCCCGGCCGCTGCTCAGTCAGAGGTTCACAAACTCGACGTGGAACTTCTCCGCGTTTCCATCGAGCAAGGCCACCCCCGGCGGTTCTCCCATGCGCGGACGACTGGGGGAACCAGGGTTCAGGAAGAGCACGTTGTTGACCCAGGCCTGGCAACGCTGATGGGTGTGGCCGAAGAGCACAATGTGCGGCCGGACCCGGTCGAGCCAGCCTCGCAACTCACGCGTCAGGGCGTAGGGATCGACGATGTGCCGCAGCAGGATCTTGAGTCCGGCCGCCTCGGCCACCTCGGTTTCCCGCCAGTCGGGATCGTAGTCGGTGTTGCCGCTGACCACGGTCACCGGGGCGATGGATTCCAATGCTGCGAGAATGTGCCGGGCGCCGACGTCGCCGGCATGGAGGATCTGGTCCACCCCGCGGAATGCCTTCAAGACCGCTGGGTCAAGGTGGTTGTGGGTGTCGGAAATCAGTCCGATGCGTCCCATGACAGGATATCCAGGCCCCGCTTAGCCGTGACGATTCAGTGAACAACCACTCATGAACACGAATCGACACGAATAGGAGGGGATTTCACCGGAAGGCAGGTTCCGGCCTCCGTCACCACTTGGTCGTCCGCGTGCAGCGGCCGTACCGTTCCTGAAAGCCGCGTTTTCATTCGTGTGTATTGGTGTCTATTCGTGGTTGATTCGCGGCGGTCTAGGCGCCGGCCTCCTCGGGTTCGGCGTCGGCGGGCTCCTCGGCCTCCTCATCCTCGGTCTCGGGTTCACGATCGAGGGCGGCGCTCAACTTCATGGCGCCGGCGAACAGCCCGGTGAAGAGGCCGCCGCTCATGAGGGTGTTACGAAAGAACTCGAACGTGGGCGGATAGCCGGCGGTGCCCTTGGTGAGCGCGGTGATCCAACCCGCGAGTGTCTTCGTGTATTCCGGGTTGGCGAACGGATTGAAGAACCAGGCCGCCGTGTTGGTGATGAGGTAAAAGAGGATGGCGCCCAGGATGCCGCCGCCCAGCAGTGCGAGCCACGAGGACTCCGGCTTGAACCACCGTCCGAACGCGATCAGTCCCGCGTAGCAAACGTAGGTCATGAGCATGTGGGGTTGGAACGCGTTGATCCCCTGAAAGAACTGATAGTAGCCACAAATGACCAGATCCGTTCCGGCGAGCACACCAAGCGGCAGCCACCAGGTCATGCGCCCCGTAAAGTACACGCCGCCGCAAAACAACAGGCCGTACACGGCGCTGAAGTTCGGCGGCATGAGGCCCGGCCAGCGTGTTATCGCAAACACGAGCATCAGCACAACGGGCAGCGCGAGCTTCGGTTTCACGTCCGGCAATCATACCGCACGCAGGAGCGGAGACAAGCCCGTTGCCCGGAGGTGTTGCCCGGCAAAGAGATGCGGGATCGGCGCGGAGGCAGGGGCCGCATTCTTCGGTGGTTGATTCCCGGGCTGGAACCGATTTCCGGGCAGCTTCCGTTTGACGCATGTTCGCATGCGACTTATTATCGCAATTAGAGAAGACACTGCTGATGACGGCCTGCCCAAACAACCGTTCACGCGCCCGCAGCAGCCATCCGGCCCTGCCCGCCCTCCCCGGGGGATCTGTCCCGGTGGGTTGCCGGTCTGCGTTGGTCCGGCCGGATGACCTCCCACGAACGACAACCCGCAGCCACGCCTGTTTCGTCCCGTGAAGATGACTCGAACCTCCGTCATGCTGGAGCGCCTGAAACGACGGGTGCTGCGTCAGGGAGCCCACGCGCTCCGAATCCTGCTGGCCGCCTGGCTGGCCAGTCCCGTGGGCCTCCTCGCCGGTGATTTGCGGATCACCGAGGTGATGGTGGGGGCGGATGGCACGGTGCGGGTGACGCACGACCGCGAGGCGGGTTCCTACTATGTGCTGAAGCGGGGCGAGGACGTGACGGCCATCCAGAGCGCCGTGGGCGTGGTGGGGGAGGGGGCCGGGCCGAACACGTTTCAATACCACCCGCCGGCCGGCAGCGATCACGAGTTTTTCGTGGTTGAGCAGGTCCCGGTGGGCGCTCCGTTGGATTCCGACGGGGATGGCATTGACGACCTCTACGAACTGGCGCGGCCGGACTTCCTGGATCCGACGAATCCCAACGATGCCGCGCTCGACTATGACGGGGACGGCAAGACGAACAAGGAAGAGTACGATGATGGCACCGATCCGGCCTCCGGGGCGGCCCTGACGACGCTTGTCTCGGATCCGGCAAACGGGGAAACCGGGATCGCGGTGACGCGCGAGACAGTGCTGATGTTCTCCCGGCCGCTGGCTGCGGACGCCACGATTGATGTGAATCGCCTGCATGCGACGTTTGGCGGCCAGCGGATCTTGTCGCGGGTGGAGCTGTCCGGGGATCGGCGGACGGCAAGCCTGTTCTACCTGGAACCGTTGCCGGGCGGGGCCCGGGTCCGGGTGACGCTCGACGGCAACGGGTTGAAGGATGCCTTTGGGCAGGACGTGGATGCGGACAACGACGGCCAGCCCGGCGGGGTTGCGACGATCGACTTCGAAACGTTGAGCCTGACGACCCTGGGACACACGGCGGCGATCGGGCGGGTGTTCGCCTCGGAGCTGGTGCCGGGGGCGGGAACCGGGCTGAACTCGCTGAACCAGCCGCTTGAGGGAGTGATCATCACGCTGGATGGCCGGGAGCAGGATGTGCGCGCCGTGACCGACGAGATGGGGAATTTTACCCTGGAACCCGTTCCGGCCGGGGAGTTCTTTGTGCACATCGACGGTCGCCAGGCCGTGGGCAGCAACTGGCCGGACGGCGCCTACTACCCGTTCGTGGGCAAGGCCTGGAGTGCGGTTGCCGGCAAGATGGACAATCTGGCCGGCGGTACCGGTGAGATCTACCTGCCGCTGGTCAAGGCCGGCACGCTGCAGCCCGTCAGCGCGGTGAGTTCCACGGCGATTGCCTTCCCGGAAGAAGTCGTTCAGGCCAACCCGGATCTGGCCGGCGTGCAGATCGACGTGCCTCCCAATGCCCTGTTCAGTGATGACGGCAATCGCGGAGGGCGGGTCGGAATCGCCCCGGTGCCGCCGGACCGCCTGCCCGGCCCCTTGCCCGAGGGCGTCAATTTCCCGCTGGTGATCACCGTGCAGACCGATGGGGCCTCGAACTTCGATCAACCGGTGCCGGTCCGCTTCCCGAACCTGCCGGATCCCGAGACCGGGGAACTGTTGCCCCCCGGAGCGAAAAGCGCCCTGTGGAGCTTCGATCACGACACCGGCGAATGGAAGATCGTCGGTTCGATGACCGTCAGCGCGGATGGCAAATACGTGGTCAGCGATCCCGGGCAGGGGATCGTGAAACCGGGCTGGCATGGGACGCGCCCGGGGACCCGTGGGCGGGGAAGTGTGACGATTTCCATCGGGGACCGCATTCGCCAGGCCCTGTGCGACCGGGATCCCAAGTGCGGTCCGAACGCGGTCACCCCCATCGACATGAGCGGCTGGCGGGAAACCGCCGATGGTCCCGGAGGGAACTACGCCTCCCAGGAGGATTTCCGGCTGTCGACGATGATCTGTTACGATCCGGCGAGCATTGCCTGGCGGATCCGCGCCACCCGCATGTTGTCCGTGGGCCTGATCAACCTGACCCAGGTGGGCAGCACCGAGCCGAACCCGGTGGTGCCCGGTGGGAATGTCACTGCGGCGAACTATTGCGGGATCATTGCCGACATGTCGGATTACAGCGGCAACCCGGGAACCGGCCGGGGCAACTGGCACATGGCGGCCGCTTCGCGGGCTCACGAGTATTACCATCGCGACGTCGATTTCGCCCGCTTCATCAACCCGCGGTGGCGCGCGGCGGAGCGTCAGATCGAGGCGCTCTCGCTTCCTTGTGAAACGCCCGAGTTCATTGCCCGATGGTACCTCGATCGCGAGGCGAACCGCATTTTCGCGGACATGAAGGCGAGTTTCTTCCGCGCCTACCGGGCTTGGGTGCCCGTGCACAACTCCCCTCCCTTCAACGACGGGGCCTATCAGACCGGCCAGGGCGTGCTTGACGGGATGATCACCCGCATCCGGGCCCTGGCGACCGCCCAGGGGTGGGCGCCCTGTCCGGCAGCCGCCGCCCTGGTGGTCGGCCTCACCGGCATCCCGATCCTCGAAGCGCCGGAAGCGGGTGATCCCTACCTGACAGACCTGGAAGTGACCGCCCCCGTCGCATTGCTCGACGCCGGTGGCAGCGTCCAGCTCAAGGTGATCGGCACGTACTCGGACGGCAGCACCCAGGATGTCACCGCCGGTGCGACGGGGACCACCTACAACTCGGATCTGCCGGACATTGCCGATGTGGGCTTGGATGGATTGGTCAAGGCCGTGGCGCCGGGTGTCACCGTGATCAGTGTCCTGCATGAGTCCGGGATGGAACTCCCGATCCTGGGGTACCTCAGCATCGAGGTGAAGGACCCCAACGATCGTGATGGCGACGGGATGTCGAATGACTACGAAACCGCGAACGGCCTCAACCCGGATGATCCCTCCGACCGTACCGGCGACCGGGATCGTGACGGGCTCAAGAACTACGACGAAATGCTCGTGGGCAGCCGACCGGATGTGGCGGACACCGATGGGGACGGGAAGAACGACGGGCGGGAGGTTCGCGAGGGCAGCGACCCGCTCAGTGACTGGGCGCCTGACGGCGGGCCGGTGACCGGCCTGATCTACTACGTGATCCTGAACATGGAGACCGGTCAGGTGGAGCAGCGTGGGGTGGCGGGCAGCAACGGGGTGGGACACGAGAACCTCAGCCTGCGGCCGGACACGCTGTATCTCGAGAGCATGCTGCACGCGGCGTCGCTGACCATCGCGCACGTCAAGTTCACCAGCGGCGAGAACGGCCGTCAGTTCGACCTTCCGGCGATGGTGTTCGAGCAGGACCGCTCCGCGGACAGTGACGGCGACGGTTTGACCGATGACGCGGAGTTTGTCATCGGGACCGACGTGAACAACCCGGACAGTGACGGCGACGGCATCTGGGACGGGGCGGAGGTGCAGAACGGCAGTGACCCGCTCGACGGGCTGCCGGTGCGCACCGGCATCCTCGGTTCCGCGGACACCCCCGGTGACGCTGTGGACGTGGCCACCGGCAACAATCTGGCGATTGTGGCAAACGGGGGCTCCGGCATCACGGTGTTCAACATCTTCAACCCCGGTTCACCTGTGGCCATCGCCCAGGTCGACACCGAGGGGGATGCCCGGGCGGTGTCGAGTGCGACGCCGTTTGTGGCCGTGGCGGATGGTCCCGGGGGGCTGGCGGTGGCGGACATCAGCGATCCCGCGGCGGCGATGCTCCTGCGCCAGGTGGCGCTGGGAGGGGAGGCCAACTGTGTCACGACGGCCGGTACCGTTGCTTTCCTCGGATTGTCCAACGGCCAGGTGGTTTCGGTGGACATGCTGACCGGCACCGTCCTCGACCGGATTTCACTGGGGGGAGCCGTGCAGGACGTCGCCCTGAGCGGCGACACGCTGTATGCCCTGGTGGTGGGCAAGCTGTACGCGCTGCCGCTGCTCGAGGGCCAGTTGACCGTGGCGGGCTCGGTGAACTCGCCGGGGTCGACCGGTGCCGGGCGCAAACGACTTCGCCTGTTCCTTGCCGGGGACAAGGCCTATGCCACGCATACGGCGGGCTACAATATCCTGGATCTCTCGGACCCGCTGGCGCCGACGCTGCTCCAACAGGTGAACACGGCTCAACGCGGTTGGAAGCAGATCGTGCTGAACGGCAGCGGCGCGGCACTGGCCTGTGTCTCGCCGAACAGCACCCTCGACGGACCGCACCATGTGAGCCTTTATGACGTGGGCCCTGAGGGTCTCGGCACCGGGTTTGTGACCGAGTTCGAGACGCCGGGCATCGCGACCGCCGTGAGCCTGTTCAACGGGCTGGCCTACGTGGCCGACGGGGCGGCCGGTCTCCAGGTCATCAACTTCCTGGCCTTCGACACGCAGCAGCAACCCCCCACGGTTCAGATCGTCTCTCCCGCGGAAGGCGCCGAGGTCACCGAGGGCACGAGCATCCCGATCATCGTGAACGCCGTGGACGATGTGCAGGTGGCCCGGGTGGAACTGACCCTGGACGGCCGCCGACCGCAGGTTGACGGCAACTTCCCCTTTGTCTTCTGGGTTCCGGTGCCGCTTCTGTCGGAGGGAAGCGACATGATGCACCTGGAAGTGCGGGCCTCGGATACCGGGGGCAACACCTCCCCGCCGGCGGAACTCAACCTGACCATTGTGGAGGACAGCATCCCTCCGCGCGTGGTGCGGGTGCTGCCGCAGAACGGGTCGATTGTCGGTTCCGTGAATGTGCTCACGGCCGCGTTCAGCGAGGCGCTGGATCCGGCCTCCGTGACGCGGCCGGCCTTCCAGCTCATCAGTGCGGGCCCCGACAAGATTCCGGGGAACGCGGACGACGAGGCCGTGCCTGGCGGCACCCTGTCGTGGCGCGACAGCATCAACACGGCGGTCCTGGAATTCGGTGAACCCCTGCCTCCGAACCTCTACCGGGCCGGCATTGTTCCCACGGTGACCGATCTGGCAGGCAACCCGCTGGCGGCCCCCTTCACCTGGTCCTTCCGCGTCTTCAGCCGGGTGGATTCCGACTTGGACGGCGTGCCCGACGACCTGGAGCCGCTGCTTGGGATGGACCCGAACAACAGCGATTCGAACGGCAACGGCATTCCCGACGGCATGGAGGACAATGACAAGGACGGCCTGATCAACGCCGGCGAAATCCTGCTGGAGCTGGACCCGCTGAACCCGGATTCGGATCAGGACGGCATCAAGGACGGGGACGAGGATTTTGACGGCGATTACCTGCCGAACAAGACCGAGATCGAGTATGGCACCGACCCGACCTTGTGGGATTCCGATGGCGATGGGTTCAACGACGAATCGGAACTCTCCTCGGGCAGCGATCCGCTCGATCCCAACTCGACGCCGTTCCAGTTGATCGCGGCCCGGCCTCAGGTCAGCACCGTGCTGGCCGGCATTCCGGCTCCGGGCGACCTTCTGCCGCTGGGCACGTTCGTAGGGGTTCCCGTGGTTCGGGCCACGGCCACCGGGGTGCCCGGCGCCGACGACCTGCTGCCGTTGGGAACCACCGTTGCCACACCCGTCCTGCGCATGGTGGCCAGCGGCGTTCCCCAGAACGATGAGGGGTTGCCTCTCGGAACCTTTGTCGGCCAGCCCATTGTCTCGGCGGTACTGGCCGGTCTGACGCCGGAAGCGCCGCTTCCACCCGGGGCGTTCATTGCCCGTCCGCCGGTCCGCATCAGTGTCGCCGGCTTTGGCGAGGACGCTCCCGCCCCCGGGACCACGGTGGGGCTGCCGTGGGTCGGAGTGGGCTTTGAGCCTGAGAATCCATGACGTCCCGGCGCTGGTTGGCCGGCAATCGCATCCTTTGTAACTGAACCAAGCGAACCAAGCAGAGATCATGAAACGAACGCAACCCACCTCCCTTGCCATCCTGGCAACCGTGCTGTCCATGCCCGGCGTGCTGGCCCAGTTCGATGCGGGCAGCGACGGCAGCGACGGCGCCCTGAACATCCTGGCGAACACGACCACCGTCGCGCCGCCGGACGGCATCTTCAATTTCACCACGGTCACCATCGCTTCCGGTGCCCGTTGGGTGATCCTCCCCAACGCGAACGGCACTCCCGTGTATGTGCTCTCGCAGGGCGACGTGGTCATCAATGGATACCTGGACGTGAACGGTCAAAGGGGCGATGCCGTGAGCGGCGGCCGGGCCGGGGCCGGGGGCTTCCCGGGGGGCAACCCCGGATCCGCCGGGACCCCGCCCGGCGACGGGCAGGGACCGGGAGGAGGCAAGGGTGGAGCCGGCAGCACGTCGGCGGATGGTGCCGGGGCGGGGGGACATGCCTCCGCGGGTTCCGGCGGCAACAGCACCAAACACGGCGGGAGCTACGGCAGCGCGCTGCTCATGCCCCCGGAAGGGGGGGCGAGCGGCGGCGGCACGACCGGCACGCCCGGTGACGGCGGCGGCGGCGGCGGCGGTGCCATCACCATTGCCTCAAACACCCGGATTGCGCTGGATCAGAACGCCCGCGTGGAGGCGATTGGCGGCACCAGCTCCGGGGGCGCCTACAACGGCGGCGCCGGTGGATCCATCCGATTGGTGGCCCCCAAGGTCGAGGGGAGCGGTCAGCTTTACAGCTACGGGCAGGGGGGAGGCGGACACGGCCGGAATCGCGTCGACACCACGGATCGGACGAACCTGGCCCTTCGTTACAACCGGGGGGAATACACCACGATCGGCTCCATGATGGTCGTTCGGCCCGATCCGTTCCCCCGGCTCGATGTCATCCAGGCCGCGGGCACGGACATCCCATTGGGCTCGGGGCCGGTTCAGGTGCTTCTCCCATTCGGTGCCGACCCGAATGTCAGCGTGATGGTGCAGGCCACGGACTTCAATGCCGTGGTGCCGATTCGGTTGGTGCTCACGCCGGACAACGGGCCCGGCACGAGTTATGACGCCGAAATCGACAATGCCTCCGACAACCCGGCCACCACCACGGTGAACGTCACCCTCCCGATCAACACCCAGACCACGATCCGCGTGTGGACCCGTTGAGGCTTCCCGCGCAGGGCGCAGCATTGCCGGCACTGCTGTAGCCGCCGCCGTCAGTCGGCGCCCATCAATTCGAGAGGAAATCCAAGCTCGCGGACTGAAGTCCGCGGCCATCGACCGGGCCGTTGCCACGACGGCCCGGTTTGCATTTCGGACCGGTCCCGCTCAGGCCGCCTTCTTTTCCAGGCGATGCCGGTAGATGCGCTTGATCCGGTTGCAGTCGTCGAGTGTTCGTTTGCCCTCGTCGTTCTCCCAAACCTCGTCAAACGCTGGCTGCTTCGGCTCCGCCCGGAGTTTCTTCTCCGACAGGATGTCGCCTTTGTCGTTGCACTCGAGTTCCAGAAACCGCGCCGGCTCCGTGGGCGCGAAGCGGTTTCGCAGGATGACCAAGACCGTCCGTTTCTTCATTGCAGCATTCGGTCGACGGGGTTGCCCGCCGCAAGTTCACTTTCTGCCGCCAACCGTGCCGGGGCCGGGGGGCGACAGGCAATCCGATTCTTGCCAGCTTCAGAGGAACGGGGTGGCCAGCCGGGCGATCCCGTCGCGCAACCGCAGCGGGAGACCGCGTCCGTTGACCTCCGCCAGAGTGACCTCCCGGGCCTCCGCCGCCTTGGCATCCAGGAGGGCTCCCACCCGACCGGCGAACTCGCGGCTGTGCACTTCCAGGTTGAACTCGAAATTCAATCGCAGGCTGCGCGGGTCCAGGTTCGACGAACCGATGAACGACCAGGCATCGTCCACCACCACCAGCTTGCTATGGTCAAATGGCGGCGACGTCAGCCGGATGCGGCAGCCCCACAACAACACCTGCCACCAATGTGCTCGCGAGGCCCATTGGACGAAAGGCAGGTTGCTGGCCGCCGGCAGGAGAATGTCCACCTCCACCCCGCGCAGGGCGGCGGTGTTCAACGCGGAGACCATCGTGGCGTCCGGCAAGAAGTAGGGGGTGGCGATGCGAATGGATCGTCGCGCCGCGCTGAAGGCTCCGTTCAACGTGAGCAGGATGCGGTCGAGGTCCTCATCCGGACCATCGGTGATGCCGCGCGACAGTGCGTCGCCCACGGCCTCCAGGGGTGGGAACCACGCCGGGCCCCGCAACCGCTCGCGCGTGCACCACGCCCAGTCGTCCACGAACGCCTCCTGCAAATGGGCCACCACCGGTCCCTCCACGCGGAAGTGGGTGTCCTGGACCGGATGCGGCGGTTGCTGGCGCAGGCAGTTGCCGTGCCGGATGTTCATCCCGCCGGTGAAGCCAAGTCGCCCGTCCACCACGAGGATCTTGCGGTGGCTGCGCAGGTTCAATGCCGCCAATCGCAACAGCACGAAGCGCGGCATGAACCGGGCCACGGGCACGTGCCGCCGGCGTAGTTCCGTGAGAATCGACGGAAACGAGTAGCGGGCACCGGCGTCGTCCACCAGCACGCGGACCTCGACCCCGCGCTTCACCGCGCGCTCCAGCGCCGCCGCGAAGGCGCGTCCGCTCGGGTCCCGGTCGAAGATGTAGCTGGCCAGGCTGACGGATTGCCGTGCGCCATCGATTGCCTCGATCATGGCCGGAAAGGCCTCGTCGCCGTTGACCAGGGCGGTGAGTTGGTTGCCCGCCAGCAGGGGGCGCCCGGCCAGTCGTCCCACCAGGTGAACGAGCGGTTCCAGGTGTGCGGATTGGGTTCCGAGGTGATCGGCCACGCGATCCACCGGACAAAAGGAGCCGGTTGGCGGCGCCACATAGCGATCGAGTTCCCCGCGTTTCGTGGCGGCCTGGCGACGGATGCGGTTGACGCCGAGGATCAGATAGGCCACGGAACCGAACACCGGCGAGAGCCAGATGAAGGAAACCCAGAGAATGGTCGCGCGGGCATCGCGTTTGTTGAGCACCGCGTGGACCGACGTGGCGACGTCCAGGGCAAAAGCCGCGCCGGCTCCCACGAAGTGCCAGATGCTCAGGTTCTCGAACAGGGCGCTCACGGGAGGGTCCGGGGAATGGCGGCGGGCCCGGTCAGCCCGGGCGCCGGCATTCAGTTGGTGGACGAAAGTCGCAGCACGAAGCCGCCCCGCGGCAGCAGGCGCACGGGGAGCTTGTCCTGGGGTTGGACCCGTTGGGTTCGGGTGTTCAGGGCGTGTTGCTCCGTCCCGTCCGTCATCAGCCACGCATTCGCCGCCTGCTTCAGCCGAAGGACGCCGAGATCGATCTCCACCTCCAGGGGCGCGGTCCCGCCGTTCAGTCCGGCAACATACCAGTCGTTCCCCGAGCGCCGGGCGATCACCAGGTGTCGGCCGGGATAACCCGACAGGCAGCGGGTGAGGTCCCAGGCCGCGGGCACCCGACGCAGGTAGTCCTTCACGTCGTCCGGCAACGCCCGATACGCCGCCGCGCCGTCCGCGAAATGGGTCCAGCCCGACTCGAACACCACCGGCAACGCCAGTTCATGGGCCGTGGTCGTGAGCCGGGGGTGATTGTTGTCCTGCAATCCCGCGGGGGTGTAGTCCATCGGCCCGACCACGTTTCGGGTGAACGGCGTGATGACGTTCTGCACCGGCGCGCGTTCCGGAAAGGCCGGGTCGAAGATGTAGCATTCCTCGCCGCGCACGGCCTCCATCGACATCAGGTGCGGCCAGGTGCGGGACCATCCCCGCGGCAATGTGCAGCCGTGGAAGTTCACCATGATGCCGAAGTCCGCGGCGTCCTGAAGGATGTCCTGATAGAGCTGGATGACGTTCTGCTTGTCGCTCTGAAAGAAGTCCACCTTCACGCCCTTCACGCCCCACTGTTTCAACAAATCGAACTCGAACCGCCGGGTGGCGCGGTTGGCCATGGTGCCCCGCGGTTTCTCCGTGACCTCGTTATGCGGGCCGCCGGAGTTGTACCAGAGCAGGACGCCAACCCCCTTCTCCTTCGCATAGCGGATGACATCATGGATGTTGCCGTTGTCCATGATGGTCCAGTTGGCATCCACCAGGATGTACTCCCAACCCATCTCCGCCGCGAGGTCGACGAACTGCTTTTGCTTCGCGCCGTCGCGCGGACTGGGCTGGTCCGACCACCAGCTCCACGCCACGCGGCCCGGCTTGATCCAGCTTGTGTCGGCTACCCGGGAGGGTTCGCTGAGGTCATTGACCAGGGTCGACTCCACGATGTCCTCCGGGGTGTCGCCCAGCAGGATCACGCGCCAGGGCGAGGTCCACGGCAGCCGGAACGTCGGTTTCAAATCGCCGGTGCCCAGGCCCTCCTCCGGCTCCGGAAAGCGGATGCGATACACGCCGTCCGTCGGTTCGCCGGCCAGGCGGGCCCCGAAGGAATTGCGGTCGAGATTGGCCTCCGTGATCAGCCCCCAATGCGCCGAGTCCGCCGTGCGGAACAGCACCGGGAACGACCAGCCCCGGCCGGTGGGCGAGGGGGTGCCCACCGGGATTTCATTTTCGTAGTAGGTCTCGTAGGCGGGCGCATACGTGGTGGGGGTGTCCGACGGAGCCAGCCACAGGCGGGCGTCCCCGGGCAGGGCGAACCCGGTCGACTCACTCTCCAATTGCACCGGGGCATCGAGGTCCCCGTTCACGCGATAGCGCAGGGCGACGCCGTCAGCCGCAGCGCGCAGTTCCACCACGAGTTCGAGACCGCCCTGGCTCACGAAGGAGACCTCCAGGCGGTTGGCGTAATTGCTGCAGTTGCGCCGTTTGCCGTGCGGCATGGTGTAACGCTCGGTCACAACCGCGGGCATGCCGGCCCGGGAGAAGCGCAGGCCATCCAGCAGGTTCTCTCCGGTCAACAGGAGGCCCAGCGGCGATTCCTTGATCACGGTGGCCCGATGGTCGTCCGGACCGTGCTCCACGCGAAAATAGAGCCGGTCCAATCCGGTGGGCTGGCCGGTGGCTTCACCGGGATCGGCGAGCCGGAGTGTCAACTGGGTGTGGCCCATCGGTGAGAAGACGGACCAGGTTTGCGTCTGCGCCAACGCGGTCGGGGTGGCTGCGGCGAGTACCCAGCCACCGGTGATTACAGTGGTCAGGAGGGTCGGGGAGATTTCCGATTTCATCGATGAGCGGGTGCGGGGTTGAAAGCTCAAACCGTCTCCGGCGTGGGATGCGTCCACGGGGCGCGATAAGGCCTTGCCAGCAGCTCGTTGGCCTGGCGTCCGCCGCTGACCCGACCCGTCTCCGGATTGTAGCGAAGGGTGCGTCCGCCCAGTTCAACCGACATGTTTGCCAGGATGCACGAGGCGCTGGAGATGAAGGCCTGCTCGATGTCCGCCACCGGGCGGGTCCGGGTGTCGACGCAGTGGAGGTAGTTCTGCCAGTGCCGCCTCATGGCCGAGGCGACATGCCGTTCCAGATCCTTCTCCGTGCGGTCTTCCGGATACTGGTCGTACTCGTAGAGCGCCTCCCCGGTCAGTGCCGGCTCCTTCTTCCCGCGCTCAAAATACTCGTACTTGAACACGCTTGCCTTCAGCGTGCCCTTGTCGCCGTAAAGCGTCGCCGACCACGGATAATCCGGGTCCGGCGAATCCCCGTAGGTGCGGTGTTTCCAGACCACCTGCAGGTTGCCGAAATCGAACACCGCCGTTTGCGTGTCCGTCGTGTTGGCGTTGCTGTCCTTCTCGACGTAGATGCCGCCGGTCGACGACACGCTCTGCGGCCAGCCGAGGTCGAGCATCCAGCGCACCATGTCGAGCATGTGAATGCACATGTCGCCCACGATCCCGTTGCTGTATTCCATGAAGGCGCGCCAGCCCCGCGGGTGGGTGCGCTGGTTGAACGGCCGCATCGGCGCGGGCCCCGTCCACAGCTCGTAATCAAGGGTGTCCGGCACCGGTATGTCCGGTCGGTTCCCGGCGCGTCCCATGCCCCAGTAACAGCAAATCTCGACGTGCCCGATGGTGCCCAGTTTGCCCTCCCGAATGACCCGATCCCGGGCCTCGATCAAGTGCGGCGTGCTCCGACGCTGGGTGTTCACCTGCACGACCCGACCGTGCTTGCGCGCCGCGGCCACCATGGACCGGCCCTCGACCACATCCACACTGATCGGTTTCTCGACATAGACGTCCGCGCCCGCCTGCATCGCGGTGATGGCGGGCACCGCGTGCCAATGGTCGGGTGTGGAGACCATCACGATGTCGAGTTCCTCCTCCTTCAGCATCTTGCGGAAATCGCCGTACATCCGGGGCTCTTTGCCCGACTTCTGGCGTCCGGCGACAATCCCGGCCGCCTCGGACAGCATGCGGCTGTCCACATCGCAGAGCGACACCACTTCGGCGGGCTCGACCTGCAGCATGCGGAGCAGGCTGCCCTTGCCATACCAACCGCAGCCGATGAGGGCGACGCGCCGGGCCTTTTGCGCGGCGAAGGTGGTAGGCAGGTAGCTGGCGGCGGCAGCCAGCGCCACGGCACGGGAACTGTGCGAAAGGAAGGTGCGACGATTCATGCGGGGGGTTGTAGCCGGAAGGCGGTGCGGAAACAAGCCCGCTCCCTCGGGTTTGGGGCTCAGGGGCGACAGGGAATCCCAGCAACGTAGCGGCGAACTGGCGTTCGCCGGAACCCTGCCGTGTCCGCGACGCATTGACCCCGCCGGGGGTTCGGCGAACGCCAGTTCGCCGCTACGGGGATTTCGGATTTGGGAATTGCCCCTGCTACTCCTGCTTCAACCGGAAGAACGCCGGCGGCCCGGCTTTGGAGACGCGAACGCTGTTGTTCTCCACGCCGGGAACCGGTTCCCACGCCCCACCGGTGACCGCGGACGAACGTTCCAACACGTAACCGGTCCAAGCGGCTTGCCAGCTCAGGATGACTTCGTCCTTCTCGATCCGGGCTTCAAGCTTGGGCCGGGGGTATTCGCCCGCGACGATGGGGGTTTCTGGGATCGGATGGATGGCATACTCGAGCAGGCTGATACCACCCACGGGACGCTCGTCGAAGCTCTCAGGCCACGGGAGCTCAAGAAGGAGGCGGATCCACCCCAAGTGCCATCCATCGGCTTGCTGGATTCGAAAGCCGAACAGAGCCTCCGCGGTCTGGTCCGAGGGATCGGCAAGCCGGACCTCACCCGCCCGTACGAGATCCATGCAGTTGATGATCTCCGGAGGACACGGATACCGGTCAGTGAGCCTCCACATCGTACCCAAGCCCTCTGCGTCTAATATTGCTTGGGCGTCCGGCACGCGCGATACCCACTCCCAGCAGTTACTTGCGCCCCACGGACAGACAGGTTGGGGATCCACCTCGATGACTCGACCGGGAGGCAACGCCGCACGAACCCGGGTCTCTCTCCCGCGGCTGTAATCCACGTAGACATCGACGTGGGTTTGAGGATAGAAGGCTTCGATCTCGTCGTCCTGCCAGGCCCACCAGTCCACGTAGTCGCAATACTTGTAGTCACGGAGCCGAATGTGGT
This sequence comes from Verrucomicrobiales bacterium, assembly GCA_024233215.1. Classification (GTDB taxonomy): domain Bacteria; phylum Verrucomicrobiota; class Verrucomicrobiia; order Limisphaerales; family J093; genus J093. Next base: position 448,576 of record JACKPW010000002.1, read on the forward strand.
CGAAGTCCGGAACCTCGTCTCCGTCCAGGTCCACCGGCCGTTGCCAACTCATCGTCTTGGTGCACTGACATATGTCGCAGTCCGCCGGGGGATCGAGAGCCCACAAGACCGGTTGCACCGCCTGGGCCGCCCCAAGGATCCACAGGGCGTATTTCAGCAAGGTCGTCATGTTTCGGCCCCGCCTTCGTTTGCTTCGTTTCCTTCTGTGGGCTCCGCATAGACACGGCCTGTCTGCGTGCATCCGTATCGCTCTGCGGTTCCCAGATTCATGCGTCCTGCACTTTGATCCGCCCGAGGCTCGGCGAACACCAGTTCGCCGCTACGGGGAGGGCTCAGGGGAGGGGCTGGATGCGCAGGTTGCGGAATTGCACGGGGTCGGTGTCGGCGGTGAAGCCGAGATGGCCGGAGGTCCGGTCCTTGCCGGGATGGGGATGGTTGTCCAGGTAATCGGTCACCTTGCTCAAGTCGGTTTCGAGGATCGTCGCGCCGTTGAGTTCGACCTTGACCGTCGATCCCTTGACCGTGACCTGCTCGCGGTTCCATTCGCCGGCGGGCCGGAGATGCCCGGCCGTTGCGGCGACCAATCCGTAGGCGGCACCGTTCTTTTGCCGGGGATCGGTGAGGTCGACAGGGGGGGACGCTTCATCGACAAGTTGAATCTGGCACATGCCGACGTAGGCGGGGTGACCCGAGCCCGGATAGCGAATGGCCAGACCGGCGGCGGCGCCCGGGGGCAGCTTGAACTCGAACTGCACGACGAAATCCGAATACCGTTTGCGGGTGTAGATCGTCCCGCCATCGTCGGGCTTGCAGGTGATGGCACCGTCCTTGACCTGGAAGGCGTAGAGCGCGCCCCCCCAGCCGGAAAGGTCCCTGCCGTTGAAGATCGGGGTGAAGTCCGCGGCCGGCGCGGGAGGCGCGGCAGGCTGTGCCTGCAGGGCGAAGGAAGTTCCCAGCAGGCAGGTGAACAGGGAGACCGCCCGGGAGCGGATGGACGCGAAGGCGGAGGAAGTCAGGGGATTCATGGGGTTTCGTTCTTGCGCTTGGCCCGGCGGTATCGCCGGTAGAAAAGGATCAGACGGGTGAGGATGAAGATCGCCAGAACTGCCAGGCCGATGCCGCCCTTCCAACGGTAGCGCACGGGCAGCATCAGCCAGTAGTCCACGAAGAGCCACAGCAACCCGCCGAACAGAACCCCTTCCGCGATCGTCACCGCCCAGGCCAAAGCGAGGGATGGCACCCGCGCGTTCCGAACTTCCGGTGACGGAGGCGCCATTGCGTCGCCAGGCTCATTCGGGCTGGTGGGAGTCCCGGTCATCCGTGGTTTCCAGGTTCAGTTCTGCCGGGGTTTTCGCACGACCACCAGGGCATTGGCCATGTCCCGCTCGAATCCCTCGGACGGCTGGTTCATGACCTGGCCGTAGAACCAGCATGTGGCCGAGCCGCCACCATCGAGGCTCATCGCCGACTCGCAGCCCAACCGGACCAGGTAGTCCGAGAGTTCGTCCGTGGTCATGCCCTCCGACACGTGGCGCTGCCGGCCATCGACCTGGAGCAGGTAGTAGTTGTCGCGGTCCCAGCCCACCGCGGTGCGGGGATTGCGGACCCGGACCTCATCGCGGGCGATGGCCCGGCCGTCGCGCACCAGGACGGGGCCGCCGCCGATGGCCATCCTGACGCCCCCCAGATCGGGTGACGTGGCGGTCGTGAGCCTGAGTCGGTCACCGGGTTTCGGCTGCGGCAGGTCGGCCAGCAGCTTCGGTCCGAGCGACAGCACCATCGTTTCGGTGGTGACCGGCGCATTGCCGCTTTCGCGAAGCTCCGCCACCTGCGCGGTGCAGGTGCGGCCGGCTTGCAGGGGAAGCCAGGGATTGTCGCCGTCGCGACGCAGGATCAGGTCGAGCCCGTCGCGGGTGTGCGTGGAATCCCCGACCGCGGAAGAGTAGAGCACCGCCGCGTCAGCGCCCCGATCCTCATTCAGTCCGAACGGCAGCTTCCGGCCATCGGGCCAGGTCAGCTCGAATTCGGCGGTCACATTGGTGGTCTGCGGTTGGCCCGCGGCATCGATCCAGAACGCGGACCAGCCACAGGGCGCGCTGATCAGTTCCCCGTTCATGATCTGCAGTCCTTTGGGATCGCCCTCGCAGGCGCCTTCGTCCCAATAGTAGTCCCCATTGACCGCAGCGACGGGACGACCCAATTCGCGCGGGAACTGCTTCATCTGCTCGCTCAGGGGAGCCAGGCCGAGGTGGGTGCCTTGAGCCAGGCTCGTCTGAAGCTCAATGTCCGGATGAGTGCGGCTGACGGTGACGATGTGAATCGACCAGGGTCCTTCAGCGACGCGATCACAACGGTAGGCAAATCCCCGGGCGGGGACCTCCGCGGCATGGGTCGCAGAACCCTCGCCGGAATCGAGGACCAGCGCTGCGAGTATCGGGACCAGCAGCCCTGAACGCTTGGGAACCGTCCTAGTTCGTCGCTTCATCGTGAGTCGGGCTCGACCATAACAGGTCACTGGCGGGCTGGGAATCACCGCCCGATTCCCCCCATGAACCGAGCGACGGGGTCCGTCCTGCAGCTATTGGCGGCGCTCTCTCCGCCAACAGTGAGGACTGACCCCGGAGCGGCCATGGCGAAAAGGGGCTTGCCGCAAGCCTGCGCCCAATGCCGGACGGAAAGCCGGCGTTACGCCCTGGTTCGTTGAGAGGACTGCTGGAATCCACGCCCTTTACCGCTTCCGCCGCCAGCGTCCCCAGTCTTCGTTGGAGCGGCCGCAGGTCGCCGCCCGGCTCGGGATGGACCCGGTTGGAGAGGAGGAACCAGAACGTCTGGGAAGTGGGGTCGATCCAAAGGCAGACGCCGGTGAAGCCGGTGTGGCCGAAGGAACCGATCGGAAAGACCTCGCCGCGCGGAGCGCTGAAGTCGGAATCGATGTCCCAGCCGAGGCCGCGTTGGACCCCCAGCCCTTCCGGTGTTTGAACCGTCGTCATCAGCCGGACGCTTTCCGGCTTGAGAAGCCGTGTCCCGTCCAGCGTGCCTTCGTTCAGGATCATGCGGGCGAATCGCGCCAGATCGGCCGCCGTGGTAAAGAGCCCGGCGTGTCCCGCGACCCCGCCCATCGCCTGTGCCTTGGAATCGTGCACGGTGCCCCGCAGGACTGTCGTACCGATGCGCTCCGTCGGCGCAATCCGCGCCCGCAACTCGTCCGAGGGCAGGAAGCCGGTATCGACCATCTTCAACGGCCCGTAGATTTCCTCCCGGCAGAACCGGTCCAGCTTGCGTCCGGTGACGCGTTGGATGACCTCGCCCAGCAGGATGAAGTTCAGGTCGCTGTACTGAAACCGCGTGCCGGGAGGCTGCCGGAGCTTCTCCCGGCACAGGCGCCGCAAGGCGTCTTGGAAGTCATACCAGTCCGGTTCCGGACTCAGGCTCCGGTCAAGACCCGACGTGTGGGTACAGAGTTGGCGAAGGGTGATCGCCTCCTTCCCTCCGCCCGTGAACTCGGGGAGGTAGGTGGCGACGGTTGCATCGAGGTCCACCTGGCCGCGTTCGTGAAGCACCATCAACGCGGGCACCGTCGCCAGCACCTTGGTGAGGGAGGCCACATCGAAGATCGTGTCCTCCGTCATCGCCTCGATGGTCGGAAAGACGGAGCGGGAACCAAAGGCCCGGTGGTGACGGCTGCCCCGGCACTCGATCCACAACACCCCGCCGGGAATGGTGTGTTCGGCAATGGCCTGTTCAATCGCTTGGTCCATCGCGGCCAGGCAGTCGGGGGCAAGCCGGCTTTCACCCGCAGCGTGCAGGCTCAGGCATGGCAGGAAGCCCAGAACCAGGAGGAGCGCCAGACTGGATTCGCGGATTGGCGACGGGGATGGCATCCCGGTCATGCCGGTGCGCGTGGCGCGAACGCCGGAAGTTCGGCAGCCGGCGGAGTCGGGTCGGAGTTCGCCACAACTCTTGATTTCAGACCGGGCATTGAGCATTGGGGATTGGCCATTGTTCCTCATTGTGCCTGGCCGGCGAAGTGCCCTGGTCGATCCTCGAGTTCCCGCAGCCTCACGGAGGGTCTGATCGGAGTTGGCCCTGCTGGCTGCAGCTGTCGACCAGCGGCTTTGCCCTCCGGATCGGATCGGCAGTCAATGCAAGATGGCAAGTGCTCAATGCTCAATGCTCAATCCTGGGTGGCGATGCGACGAGCAGTCCTCGCCTGCCGCGCGCGTGGTCAGTGTTTCAGCCGGTAAAACCGGTGCGATTCCATGGGCTCGACCAGATATGGGCTTGTCGGATCATTGGACTCGTCGTTCCACGGTCCTTCCGGGACATCGGCCCACTGCAAGGTGAAGCCCGCGGCCTCCCACGACAGCGACACTGCGGTTCCGTCGTGACCGACCTCGAGCCGGGCGGTGCGGGGCAACGGCTCGATCCGGTTCAAGCCGAGGCCGAAGGTCATGTCGGGGCTGCGCGGGTTGTAGTTGTGCACCTCCACCGCCAGCACGTTTTCGCCTTCCACGAGATTCTGCAGGCCGTCCATCGGCACCGTGAAAGTCTCCACGCAATCCACGGTGGCGTTGCCCTCGCAGGCGTAGCCCGAAGCCAGGGTCGTGGCATCCCAGGTGGCCGGCATGCGCAGGGTCTGAATCGGTTCCCCGTTCAGGTAGAACACGGCCCCGTCATCGATGTACCCCGCGAAGTTCAGCAGGCCGCCCTGATCGATGTGGGAGAGCGCGATGTGCTTGCGGAAGTAGTAGGTGATGTAAGGGAACCCGGTGCTGGAATCGCCGGGTACCTCGGTGCCTTTGGGTTGCACGTTGGGATTGTAGTTCGCATCGATCCAAAGCAATCCCGGTCCGGGGCCACCCCAGTCCGAATCGTCGTAGTCGAGCCCGGTCCAGGCCGTCCCGTTGGCGACCGTGGCGGGGGTCGCGTAAAGCCACTCGTTCGTGATCGCGAAGATCTCGTTCGTGGTGACGTAGTTGGTCGTGAACAGGCGGAGGATGGGGGAGACGTATCGCTCCGTGGCGCTGGCCGAGGCCGCGCGGAAATAATAGTCGGTCCAGGGGCTCAGTCCGGTGATCTGGACCTGATGGGTTGAAAGGAGTTCCGGCAGCACGCCCGTGGTGGAGCCGAGTTCGAGGGTGGTCCCGTATTCCACCTCGGTCGTCGCGGGTTCCACCGTGGTCCAGGTGATCCGGGCGGTGGTGTCGTCGGGTTCCGCCACGACATCGTTGATGAAGCCCGGCACCGGTTTGGCATACACTCCCAAGTGGGCTCCCAAGGTCCGTTCATTGCCGGAGTCGGCCACGGCGCTGGATTTGCTCAATCGCACGGGAACGCCCGTGCTGTCCTCCATGACCAGCAGGGTGGAGCCGCCGCCGTCCATGTTGACCCCGTCCCAGGCGCCGAGCAGCAGCAGCCAGGCGGCCGTTTCATAGTAGTTGGCGCCGTTGCTGTAGCCCGGTTGGCGGCCGTCGATGCCCATCAGGTAGAGATGGCGGCCGTCTTCGGACACGCCATAGGCCGTGCGCGGATCCAGGTCCCGGGAACTCGGGTCCGACTCCAGGTTTTGTCCGGCGGCCACCAGCGCCCGGTTGCCGGACACCGCCGTCCAGACGCCGTCGAGACTGGCGACCGGCCAGTTCTGCTGAATGACGGTGGCCTGGTTGCTTTCGTCAAAAAGAACCGCGGTCGAGTTGGCGGAACCGTCCTGGGTGGACACCACCACGCCCTCGCTGATGAGCAACCCTTCCACGTCCATTGGAGAGCCCGGCGGTTGGTAGTACTGGCCTGGACCGAAGAAGTTGGCGCTGAGCGCCACCTGCAGATGGTGGGTCGAGAGAAAATCGCTCGTGGTCAACCCGCCCACCTCCTGATAGCCGGGAATGGGATCCGGCAACGGGGGGGTCGTGAACAGCCGGATGTCCGGGTCCGTCAGGTCCACCCGAAACGCGTGCACCACCTGCAGGCGCGGAAAGTCCCCGCTGCCGGGCACGTTGGTGCTGACCGAGTAATCGATGCCCTTGAAGATGGGGGTCCACGGACCGACGACGGTGCCGGCCCGGGCCGGGGTGCCGGCGAGCGTGAATGCCAGCGCGAGCCCGGTGCCCGCGCGCCGCGCGAATCGTTGAAGGCGAACTGTCATGGTTTCCTGGGGTCGGTGAAAAGAACGGCTGCCACGGAGTCCGGGGGGCTGGCTAGAAGATGCCGCGTGGCAGGGAGAAGACGACGTTGCTCAGGCCGAGGGAGAGGCCGGTGCTGATCTGGGCGCGCAACGCCATCGTGTTGACCTGGTGCACACTGCCGTCCGCGTAGGCGAGGTTGCCGTTGCGGACATGGATCGTCTCGTCCCAGGCCGCGTCGATGGACGATCCCATGAACTTGCTCCACTTGAGATCGAAACCGCCGTTGCCACCCGTAACATTGCGGTCGCCCAGCAGGATGGTCTGCGGGCGATACTCGCTCGCGGTGGTCCCCACGAAGTAACTGACATTCCGGTCGCCCTCGGCCGAGGTCCAGTTCGTGGCCACCAACCGGTCCTTGTCCGCCGGACAACGCAGGATCTCCGGTTGTTCGAGTTCGTTGGAACAAAGCCTGAAGTGGTCGGTCCAGTCCGCTGAATCCGAACTGCCACCCGCCGCCGTCGTCAGGTTCCAGGGATACTTGTCACCGTTGTCCCCCGCCCACATCTTGAAGGCGAGACTGACCTGCTTCAACTGGCTGACGCAGGCGATGCGCCGGGCCTTCGCCTTGCTGGCGGACAGGGCGGGAAGGAGCAGCCCCGCCAGGATCGCAATGATCGCGATCACCACGAGCAGCTCAATCAACGTAAAAGCGTCTCTTTTCCATCTCATAACCAAGATTGCCGGCCGGTGCGCCTGATCATCGAAGACGGTCCCGGACGGAATCCGGTTACTCCCATCCCCGACACGGTCCCGCCAAGTCGGCTCGCCGGGGCCCGGGATCGTGACGACGTGTGCGTGGTTGCTAGCAAGCAGAATCCGTACCAGAGCGCAAACCCTTTTGCATCAGCGTTCCCGCACTAGGTACAGGGAGTCCCGATCAAACCAGGCCTCACCGGCCGAGGCCCGGAGCTCGCAAATCAACCGGACCTCCTCCTCCGCCTCCGTCGCTTCAAACCGGATTTCCAACGGTTTCCAGCCGGTCGTTCCCGTCAGTTCTCCCGAGATTTCCTCGCGACCGGCCACCCGCAAGCCGGCGCCGTGGTGTTTGCCGAAGGGCAGTGCGACCACCCCCACCGCCCGGGCCCGGCCCTGGAACCGGTAGCATCCCGGTTTCAGTCTCAAGGTCGTTCGCCACGACGCAGCCGTGCGGTCACCGGCCACGATGCGCAGGATGCGCCGGGAATCCGGGGCCCGGCCCGCGCTCAGGGAACCGTTTGCCGGCGGGTTGAATGCCGTCCAGCCGTCCAGCGAAGCGGTGCCTTCCTCGAATGTCGGGGGTCCGGCCCGGTTCACGTTCAACTGGGTTTCCAGCCAGCGTTCCCGGGCCACAATCTGCCCGCCCAGGGCGGTGGCTTGCTGCTCCAACTCCGCGAATGTGCCGGCGTCGAGTCCGGGTTGCAGTTCCTTCAACCGCGCGTTGACGCGTCCGATGATTCGCTCCGAATCGAACACTTCTTCAAACAGCGCCCGAAAGGTCGCCTCGTATTGCGCGCCTCCTTCCGGGGTCTCGAGAACCGCCCGCGCCACCAATCCGGACATGTCCGCCCGCCACGGCGCGTCCGCCTTCGCAAACACCTGGTCCATGCCCGAAGGCAGGAACACAATCCGGTCGGCGACCGGGTCGTGGTAGACGCGAAAGTTGTTTTGGCCGAGGCAATAGCCGTCCCAGTGTCCCAGCATCAGTTCCATGGCCATGAACCGCAGGAACCGCGGGACGTCGAGGGTGGCCTGCAGGCGTTGCCAGCGACGGTCCAGGTCCGGTTCGCGCGTCGCGGCCGCCAGGCGTTGCAGTTCCGCCTGGTCGTCCCCCGGTTCTCCCGCCAGGTCGCGATCCATGCGTTGATCGATGTCGTGCCCTGCGTCGTCGTCGTAGAGGTTTCCCTCTCCGGACGCGAAGTGGCGCCGGACGAAGTCGCGCGTGCAGCCCTCCTTGACGACGTAGAGTCCCAGCGTCCGGTCGTTCAGCCGGACCCACGCATGGGTGACCCGCGGAGCCGGTACGCCCGCGGCCAGGAACAGCTCGGTGGCGATCTGTTCCCGGAGATAACTGGTGTCGTGGGCCGAGTTGTTCAGGTGGATCTTCGTCAGCCCCGCCACGGTGCGATCCGGAGCGTACTTGGTGAAGTTGACGGTGAAGCTGGGTTTCTCATCGATGGGCTGGAAGCTCCCGTGGCCCTTCAACTTGATGGCGGTGTTCTCAGCCACCCGGTCCAAGGCGTGAACGGTCGCGGGCACATACTGCTTCGCGTCGGACCGGAGCTTCTCCACGTTGCGCGCGCTCAACTCGATTGCGACCGGCCACACGGCACGCGCGGTGAACGGGTCCTCCGCCTCCATGCCTTGCGCGTGGGTGTCTGACCCGAGTAGCCCGCGCAGGCACACAACCAGCGCCAGCAGCCAGGAGCCCGGTCGCGGACCGGATGCCCGGGCGTCTCGATGCGGCGATGTCACGGCGTCGGTGTTTCGGCGGGTTGGGACGGGGACCCGGACTTCCGGCAAATCACGAGGGAATTCGCCACGTCCCGTTCATACCCGTCACACAGGAAGTTCCGGATCTTGCCGTCAAACCAGAGGGTGGACGAACCCCCGCCATCGAGGTTCATGGCCTCCCGGCACCCGAGCCGGACGAGGTAGGCCGCGAGTTCCTCGAGGGTCATGCCTTCCGCCACGCCAAGCTGGCGCCCATCCACCGTGACCAGGAGGAAGTCGGCGTCGTCCCAGCCGATGGCGGCCCGGGGGTGACGTTCCTTCATTGAGCTGAACTCATACGATTGTGAATCCGGCACCTCGATGCGCAGCCGCCGGCCGTTCCGCACCAGTAACGGTCCCCCGCTGATCGCGGTCCGGGCGCCTTCCAGGTTCGGGACGGTGGCGGTGGAGAAAATCAGTTCCGATTCCGGCGCCAGCGGCGGCATCTTCCCGGCCGCCCCCGGTCCCACCGAAAGCACCACGGCGTCCGCCGGAACCGGGGTGTTGCCCGTATCCCGCACCTCGCGCACGCGGGCCCGATACGTCCGGCCCGGCCCCGGCAGCGCTCCGTCCGGCGCGTCGAGCAGATCGAGAACGAACTCCCGCCCGTCACGGGTCCGGGTCGAGGGACCGATGGCCGGGGTGTACAGCGTGACGCGATCCGCCGGCCGACTTTCGTTCCATCCCAGGGAGGTGGACGACCCGTCCGGCCAGGTGACCTGCAGCTCGGACTGGACGATTCCCGCGTGAGGTTCGCCGTCCCGGTCAATCCAGATGGCAGGCCCACCGTCCGGCGCGCTGAGCAACTCGCCGTCCACAATTTGCAGCCCTCGCGGGTCGCCCGCATACGGACCCTGACGCTGGTAGTAATCGCCGTTGATCGCGGCCACCGGCGTGCCCGTCGTGTTGGTGAGTGCCAGTTGCGCCGTCACCGGCGTGAGCCCGATCGCCCGTCCTGCCGCGTGCCTCGACGTCAGTTCATACGCCCCGTTCCTCCGCGGCACCCGGACCACGTGGACCGACCACAGTTCCGATGCCTCCCGGTACTGTTCGTAACGGATCCCTCCGGCGGCTTCCAGGGCGGCCTCGGGCACGGGCCTTCGCTTGGTGGCGACCAGGACCACCCCCAGGCCGGCCGCCAGACATGCCAGGACGAAGGCGATCGTGGCCCAGCGCGGCAGGCTGTTGTTCCCGTTGTTGTTGTTCATGCCCGATGGATTCCGACGCGGTTGCGGGACCGACGACCGATCGGACTCCGAGTGTCCGGGGCAGGTCCTCGTCCGGATGGGGTGTCGCACGTCATGATGCCACCCTGTCCGCAAAACGGCCGAAGGTCAAAGCGTTTGAAGTTGCCGTGTCCTGGAGGGACGGTGGGCATACTCGTCGTCACGCTTCTCGTCGGGCGTGGGGAGGGTGCTGTCGAACTCGTGCGCTATCACGGTGCGGCCGGCCGCCCCGACGGTCCGTTTCTCGCTTCCTCGCGGTACGTTCGCGCGAGGGCCTCGTGGGCTGCGTGTCCCTGCAGCAGGCGGTTGTTGCCGTTTTCCCCATAGACGGCAACGACCTCGTAGCCGCGGCCCTCGATCGCGAGATCCAGCAGGTCCTCCGCGGAAAACGTGGGGCGGCCCACGCGGGAAGTGAGCGGAAACTCCAGCCCGCCCACCCCGTGGAAGCCGCGGTAGATCACCTCGGTGCAGACCAGTCGGTCCGACCGGTTGAAGTCGAACTCGAAGTCGTAGCCCTTTCCCTCATGTTCGATGGCACGTTCCAGGGCGAGCCCCAGTGCGGTCGGGGACAGGCGCGGCCGGACCACGGCGAACGCATCGACCCGGAGCGTCTCGGTCAGCAGCCGCAACCGGACCCCATCCTTGCGCGCCTCGAGCACGCGGACCCGGCCGGCGCTTCGTTGCCACCGTTCCCCGGACAGGGGCACGCCGAGTTCCCTCAGTTCACGACGACTGCCAAGGTAAAGCGCCCCGTGCGGCCAGTAGCCGGGCAGGAACAGGTTGCTCACCGCGTCGTCGTGCCGGGTCACGAGGGCGTCCCCCGGCCGGAGCAACCGCCGCGTCGCCCGGACAACCTGCGGCGTGACGCGCTTCTCGTGGAGCGGGTTCTTCAGCTCCGCGATGAACCGTCCCGAAGCCTCGAAGAGGGCGAAGGAGACCTGGTTCAGGGTGGATTTCCGGCGGCGCCCCAGGCTGTGGAGCCAGTAGCGCAGGCGGTTGCGCGCCTCCACGCGACGGCTGAAGCGGATGGCTTCGGGATGCTCCTCCGCCAACAGCGCCACAACCCCTCCCACAACGGGGCAGGAGGCGAGTCCCCGGATCGCGTCCATGTGGTCACGAGCGAATTCCACGGCCTGCTGAAAACGCCAGCGGTTGCGGAGACTGGTCACCGACTTGTAGACGGACGAGAACTGTTTGCGCGGGATTCCGTAGCGCGGTTCGGCCTCGTCGAGCTTGCGCCACACCACCTTGGATTGCGCGAAGTGATCGACGAGGTACCTGGCCGAGCGTACCAGCAGACAGGCCGCGCAGAAGGCGATCGTGAAGACGCGCAGATGCAGGTCTCGGGGCAGGTCGCCGGCGTCCAGCACCGGTTCGAGTTCGGTGATGGTCTCGTGAAGCGCTGCGCGGATGCCGAGGTAGCGGGCGAAGACGCTCCTTACGCGTTCGTCCTCATCCGCGGTGAAGTAGCCGCGTTCGGCCGCCCGGGCCGCGTCCCCGGTTTCCCGGCGGAACCCGGCGGTTTGTGGCAGGGCCACCGCCAAGGAATCCAGCGCCCGGGCACTTCGCACGATGATGGAGTGGATGTCCGGCATACCTTGTGGGTTCATCGATCGGAATCGTAGGGACCCGGGATCTTGAGAGCTTTCGCTTGTTTTTAGGTCAGTGCCATGACGTCGGACCAGTTCTCTTTTCAAACGTGCAGTACCTTGTTGCCCAATTACTCCGAATTATTGATGCCTATGCAGCAAAGTTTTGTACGGGCCTCTGAGGGGAGCTTCCTCGTGGTCGGCTGGGAGTTTGCCCGGGTTCCGCCGTCCCCACTCACCCGGTTTCACGCAACAACGTGGCCACTCTCCTGCGCACGCCTTCGTCCATCCGGATCAGCGGCGGCCAGGGGCGTCTGAAACCTTCGCCGGGGAGTTTCTTCGTCGCGTCGATGCCGAGTTTGCTGCCGATGGCGATTTCGCCCGTGGCGTGGTCGAGCACGTCCGCCGGGCCTTTGGTGAAGATGCTGTCGCGTTGTGGATCGGTGTTCGCGCACAGGCGGAACAGCACTTCGCTGGTGTTGTGGACATCGACATCGTCGTCCACGACCACGAGGTATTTCGTGAACATCATCTGCCCCATGCCCCACAGGCCGTGCATGATTTTGTAGGCCTGCATTGGGTAGGTTTTCCGGATGCTCACAAAGACGAGGTTGTGAAAGACCCCCTCCGCCGGCAGCGCGATGTCCACGATCTCCGGGAAGTTCATCTTGAAGACCGGCAGAAAGAGTTTTACCGACGCGCCCCCCATGTAGAAGTCCTCCATCGGCGGCCTGCCCACGATGGTGGCGGGATAGACCGCGTCCTTGCGATGGGTGATGGCGGTCACATGGAAGACCGGGTACGGCTCGGGCAGGGTGTAGAACCCGGTATGATCGCCGAACGGACCCTCCTCGCGCAGCGGTTCGGTTGGGTCGACGTAACCCTCGATGACGAAGTCGGCGTTGGCGGGCACCTCGAGGTCGTTGGTCTCGCACTTCACCAGTTCCACGGACTTCTTCCGCAGGTAACCGGCGAGCAGGAACTCATCCAGGCCATCCGGCAGCGGTGCTGTCGCGGCGAAGGCGAACATGGGATCGCCACCGAGGAAGATGCTGACGGGCATGCGGGTGCCCGTCTCGTAATAGCGCCGCCCGTGCCGCGCAGCCACTTTTTGCAACTGCCAGTGCATGCCGGTGGTCTGGGGGTCGTAAACCTGGATGCGGTACATGCCGACGTTGCGCTCGCCGGTGTCAGCATCGCGGGTGACCACGCAGGGGAGGGTGATGAAGCGGCCGCCGTCAAGGGGCCAGCATTTCAGGATGGGCAGGTCTTGCAGAGTGGGCGGCGTTGCCGAGGTCGGGGGCAGTTGGGCCGGACCGGGTGGGAGCGAAGATGGAAGATGGAGGATTGCGGATGGAGCCCCCGACGCACGTTCCTTTCCATCCTCCATCTTTGATTTTCCATCCGCGCCGGTGAAATGTCGGATCACCTCCTTGCACGGGCCCGTCTTGACGCGTTTTGGCCGGGCGTGGCGCAGGTCAATGGCCGTGCCGAACAGCTTCATGGCGTCGCGCAGGGAGGTGGGGGGTCTGGCCTTCATGAGGGCGCCCAGTTCGGTGGCCACCTCGTCCACGCTGTCCGCCCCCATGCTGAGGGCCATCCGTTTCCAGGAGCCCATGGTGTTGATGGCGACAGGGAAGGGAGACTCCTGGCCGTTGATGGTGGGGCGTTCGATGAGCAGCGCCTTGCCGCCGCCGGGCGACTTCATCTGGCGGTCGGCCAGTTCGGTAATCTCGAGTTCGGTGGCGACGGGTTGGGGGACGCGGATCAGCTCGCCCGCTTGTTCAAGCCGGGCGACGAACTCACGATAGGAATCGAAGGCCATGCGGGCAGGAGCGTAGCAGAACCCGGAAGCGGTTCAACGGTGGGGCGGGAATCCCGGTTGCACTTTGGCGAGTCCCTCCTAACCTGTGCGGCATGCGTTTCATCGGCAGTGTCATCGAGAAGCTGCAGCGGCATCCGAAGCGGCTGGTGTTCCCGGAGGGAACCGAGCCGCGCGTGCTGCAGGCGGCGCGCCAGTTCCATTCCCTGCGGCTGGGCGCGCCGTTGCTGTTGGGCGACCGCTCCAAGGTGAAGCAGGCGGCCGAGCGGCTCAATGTTTCGCTCGAGGGCATCCGGATCATCAATCCCGCGGAGAGCGAGGATTTGGAGCCGTTCACGCAGCGTTTCCTCAGGTTGCGCCGGTCGCGCGGCATCCAGCCCGAGGAGGCGCGGCAGGCGATGCTGAAGCCGAACTATTACGGAGCGATGATGGTGGCAATGCACCGGGCCGACGGCATGGTGTCGGGGACCAGCGAGTACACCGGCAGCGTGCTGCGACCGTTGTTCCAGATCATCAAGCTGGCACCGAACACCAGTGTGGCGACGAGCTGCATGATCATGGAGGTGGAGGACACCAGCTTTGGCGAACAGGGGGTGCTGTTCATGGCGGACTGCGGGGTGATCCCCGAGCCCACCGTGGAGCAGTTGGCGGACATCGCCGTCGGAACGGCGCGGCTGGCGCGCCACCTGCTCAATGTGTGTCCGCGGGTGGCGATGCTGTCGTTCTCCACCCGCGGAAGTGCCCGCCATGCCTCGGTGGAACGGGTTCGGGCTGCGACGGCCCTGGCGGGTCAGAAGGCGAATGAGCAGGGTCTGGAGGCGGTGTTCGACGGTGAACTTCAAATTGACGCCGCGTTGGTCGAGGAAATCGCGGCGCGCAAGCTGCCGGAAAGCCGGGTGGCCGGCCGCGCCAATGTCCTCATCTTCCCCGACCTCAACTCGGGCAACATCGGCAGCAAGCTGGTGCGGCACGTGGCCCGCGCCAACGCTTATGGACAGGTCCTGCTGGGGCTGGACCGGCCCGCGGCCGATGTATCCCGCGGTTCGAGTGCCCACGACATCCTGGGGGTTGCCGCCATCGTCGGGGTCCAGGCCATCGATTACCAACTGCTCTACCCCGGGGCCGGGGTCAAACTGCCCGGCGAATAACACCAACCCCGGCGGCGCGCGGGTCAGGGTTTGCCGGCGGCATCGCCACCGCCACCACCGCCGGCACCGTCCTCCCCGGAGGCGGTTGCAGCGCAGTCTTCCTGTCGGCGGGCCTGGCCCAATGAAAGGAGCATGGATCCGGCAATGATGGTTCCCACCAGCACGAGGGACAACCAGGTGGGCATGGGATACCAGTCGACGATCAGCATCTTGAATCCGATCAGCACCAGCACGATGGCCAGTCCGTACTTGAGGTAGCAGAAGTACGCCACCGCCCCCGCGAGCACGAAATACAGCGACCGCAGCCCAAGAATCGCAAACACGTTTGAGGTGAAGATGATGAACGGCTTTTGCGTGATCGCGAAGATCGCGGGGATGGAATCGAGCGCGAAGATGAGGTCGGTGGTTTCCACCATCACCAACACGAGCGCGAGGGGAGTCAGCAGGAGTTTTCCCCGTTCCCTGGTCAGGAATCGCTGGCCGTCATAACGGGAGGCCACCGGGAAGAACCGGCGGACCAGGCGGACCACGGCGTTCTTGCCCGGTTCCACCTCCTCCTCGGTTCCGATCAACATCTTGACCCCGGTGAAGACCAGGAACACGCCGAACAGGTAGAGCGTCCATTCATAGTGCTCCACGAGTTCGGCTCCGAGCCAGATCATCAACCCGCGCATTACCAGCGCCCCCATGATGCCCCAGAACAGCAACCGATGCTGATATGCCCGCGGCACCCCGAAGTACTGGAAGATCACGGCAATGACGAAGACGTTGTCCATGGAGAGGGACAGCTCGATGATGTAGCCGGTCAGGAATTCGAGCGCATCGTCCTTGCCGAAGCTCGGTACCAGGGTCCCCGCAAACACCAGCGCCATCACCACCAGGAAGCAGGTCCATCCCAGCGCCTCCTTGAAACGCACCTCCCGCGCCTCGCGATGGAACAACCCCAGGTCCATGGCAAGGAAGACGAGCACCACCAGCACAAAACTGGCCCAGTGCCACCACTGAAATTCCACCGCGGCAAGCATGAAACAACGGAATGTAGCCCCGGCCGTCCGAATTACAACAAGGGCCCGCGGGAATCGCCGGAGTCGAATTCACCGGGGCCTGCCTCCCGGGTTGAGGCACGCGCGGGTTGGTGGTCGGGCGAGGGTCAGAGCGGGCCGCGGGTGGGGGTGCGGGAGAGATTTGCGCCGACTGCACCTCGGCGGCGACGGGGCGGGTGGCCGCGGACGTCAGTCGGCGCTCGAAACCGGCCGGGCCGGGCTCCGGGCTACTTGTTGCCGAGCGACCGGATGTTGCCGGAGCCGGACACCTGCTGGTTGGCCTGGGGCAGCCCGTAGTACTTGACGGTGCCGCTGCCGCTGATGCCGGCGTCCAGTTGCTCGGTCACCCAGAGCGTGGCACTCCCCGAACCGCTGATGCGCACGTCCGCCACCTGGCTGTGCAGTTCCCCCGCCTCGTAGTCTCCCGAACCGCTGATGCGCAGTCGCTGTCGGACCACTTCGCCCGCGAACGTGGCCCGACCGGAGCCGCTCACATTCAGGCTGGTCGATTCCGCCGCCAAGTGGCCCACCGCAATCCGGCCCGAGCCGCTGATGTCCACATCCAGGTCGCCGGCGACCAGCGAGGCGGCCTCCACCGTGAAGGAGCCGGAGAGCTTCAGCGACTCCAACTGTTTGAGGCGCAGCACGTATTTGATGTCGCGGGTGGGGCTGATCGACACGTTCTCCGGGCCCACCACCAACTGCCGGTTTCGGACCTCGCTGCTGATGTAGGGCAGGAGGTTGTCGTCCGTTTCCACGGTGAGACCCTCCTCCTCGCCCTGGATCAGGGTGAGCTGGCCGGAGCCGTGCAGGCTGACGCGGTCGAATCCGGACACCTGCCGGGATTCCGTGGTGAGGACTCCCGAGCCCCGGATGGTGGGACGGGACCAGCTGCTGCACCCTGCGGTGAGCAAGCCGGCAAGCAGCGGTGGGAGGATTTGAAGGGTTCTCATGACGGTCGGCTTTGTTGTCGTCGCGAAGTCAAGGACACGCCGCCCGCGCGGTCGGTTGCAGAAAAGTGCGGTTCCGCCCGGCGGGCGTTGCCGCCAGCGACGGTCAATTGCCACCCTTCAACACCTGGACGAACACGAGCACCACTCCCATCAGGGAGCCGCCGGCGATGATGCCCGACGCCACGGGAAACGTGAATTCCTCGGCCGCCTTCGGGGACTTTCGCTGGACCGCCGCACCGATGACCGCTCCGGCAAAGAACAGCAGGCTGTAGTACCAATGAAACACCCAGGCCAGACCGGCGGCGGCAGCCGAGGGGAAGTACTTCGCCCGCTTGGGAAACGCCACTGGCAACAGGGTGCATGCCACGCCTACAAGGGCTCCCCAGAGGATGGACTGTTGCTTCACGGGTTCGAGCGCTTCCAAACCCTTCCCCAATGCCTCCGCCACCGCCGCCCAGGTCTGGGCGGCCGGCGCCGGAAAGGCGTCGTTTCCGATCACCGAAGGATCCCGGGTCATGAACGTGAACGCCGTCACCGTGACCAGGGTTCCCACGAAGATGCCCGAGAACTGTGCCAGGAACTGCTTGCGCGGATTGGCCCCGAGCAGGTAGCCGCTTTTCAGGTCGACGAGGAGGTCGGCGGAGGAGGTGGCGGCGCCGGCGGTGATGTTGGCCGCCATGAGATTCACGTTCACGTTGCCCGGGTTGATTGCCCCGAACGTCAGTTGGGTGACCTTGCCCATCGCGCCGACCGGTGTGGTGTCCGTCTCCCCGGTCACCCGGCAGGCCACGACCGCCAGGAAGAACGACAGCACCACCGCCAGGACGCTCTGCCAGACGGGCATGCCGAACGACACGTGCGCCAGCCAGGCCAGGGCCACCAGGGCCACCAACTGCCCGATGGCGAACCAGGAAAAGGGCGTTTCAATCGCCTCCATCGGGTCCTGCACGGCACCCGCGGGCTGCCGTGTCAGGACGCGTCCGAGACTGCGGAAAGCCCGGGCGATCGTCCGCCATTGCATCAGAAACGACAGAATCCCGGCGCTCACCATGCAGGCGGTGCCGCCCCAGAGCGTCCATTGCACTGTTTCGCGAAAACCGCCTGCCTGCGCGATCAGGCCCCGCCCCTGCAACCACGGCACGAACACTCCCCAGCAAAGCGTCGCGCTGATGAACATGGTGACGCACACCCGGAGCCCCGTCAGCGCCCCCGCCGCCACGAAGATGAAGTCCCACGAAAACACCATCGTGCGGCCCTGCCACAGCGCGTAGGCCTTGGTCCCGAGCAGGTTCTGCTGCAGCTTCGCAATCAACGCCGCGCTCGAAAACGCCTCCCATTTCGCGTTCACCAGGGCCAGGCCCTCCGCCCAGAACTTGTCCACCGCCGCAACCAGGCCGGCGATCCCCAGTGCCTTTGCCGCCCGCAACCCCTTTGCCCCGTGGGAATGCAGCGCCTGCAGGGTCTCCGCCGCCGCGATGCCGCTCGGGAAGCGCAGTTGTTCCACGTTGATCATCTGGCGCTTCATCGGGATCGCCATCGTCACCCCGAGCACCGCCAGAAAGAACACCCACGCCAGCGTCAGCGGCCAGGCCAGCCCCTCCCCGTGCAGCAGGATGTAGGCGGCGAACGCCGAGATCAACGTGCCGCCCGTCGAATACCCCGCCGCGCTCGCGGTGGACTGCATGCAGTTGTTCTCCAGGATGGTCATCCGCGTCCGCACCAGGCCCGCCGCGTGCAGCGAGGTCCAGATTGCGTAGGAGAGAATGCAGGCGGTGATCGCCACGCCAAATCCCCATCCGGCCTTGAGCCCGATGTAGAGATTCGTCAGCGACAACACGCCACCCAGCACCGAGCCCATCAGCACGGCCCGCCAGGTCAACTGCGGCATGGTGTCGCCGCGCCCCCGGTAGATCTGTTCGAACCACTGGCGCTCAACCTCCTCCGGCGTGCCCTGAAAACCGGCCACCGGCGGCTTGAATTCCGCGGCGTCCCCGGCGACCGATTCCGCCTGCGGGGCTGGACGTGAGTCCGGATGCGACTCGCTCATGCGGCGCATTCTTGGAATCGACCGGGCCAACGCGAGGAAAAAGCCCGGGTGCCATTCTCCGGGGCGGCGGTGCGGGTCGGGAAGACAATTAGTTGACATATCAACAAAGTGGGCTTAAGTGACCGTCAGCAGCCCGTCACCATCAACCTTGGTTCCAGCCATGAATGCGGCCATCCCGGTCCCGAAGAGCGTGCCCCCCGCGGGCATCGTCCCGTCGCTGACGCCCGATCCGACCCCGCACGCTGCCGGAGGCGTCGTCGACGGTGACCGGTCGCCCCCCCTGCCGACCGGGCTCGCCCTTGGGGGCGCGGTGGTGGTGGTGGCGACGTTCCAACTCGGCGTCCTGTACCCGGCGCTCGCCGCGCTCGGTCTGGTCTGGCTTGGGGGCTTGTTTGCCCTGCGGCGGGTGGCCTCACCCCGCTGGGCGTTCTATCTGGGAACCGCGATCGGGCTCGGGATGTACGCGCCGCAACTCGCGTTCTTCTGGACGGTGTTCGGGCCCGCGGCCGCCGTGTTGTGGCTCATCCTGGCGTTCTGGATCGGATTGTTCCTGCTGCTCCTGCATCGCTGCGAGCGGCGGTTGGGTCCGTGGGCGACGCCATGGCTGGCCCCGGTGCTGTGGTTTGGCCTGGAGTATTTCCGGAGCGAACTCTACCCGCTGCGGTTTTCCTGGTTTACGGCGGGGAGTCTGTTGCCGGTGCCCGAACTGGCCCCGGTTTTGCGCCTGTTCGGGGTATATGGCAGCGGCGCGCTGGCGATGTTGCTCGCGGCCTGGTGCGTCCGGGTCTGGGAGAGCGGCGCGCGGAGGGTGTTTCGGGGGACGTACCGGGGGCTGGCGGTGTTGGCGGTCGGGTTGGTCCTGGGGGGCCTCGCCATGGCCCTCGGCGGCTATCAGCGGACGGCGGCGGGCAAGGTCCGGGTGGCGGGGGTACAGTTTGAGTTTCCCGGGTTGCCGGAGGTGCTCGAAGGGTTGAACTCGCTGCTGGCCGCGCATCCGGAGACCGAACTGATTCTGTTAAGCGAATACACGCTGGACGGTCCGCCACCACCACGCCTGCTCCGGTGGTGTCTGGAGCACGCCCGCTGGCTGGTGGTGGGGGGGAAGGCGCCCCAGGAGGGCGACCGGTTCCTCAACACCGCTTTTGTGATCAACCCAATGGGCGAGGTGGTGTTCCAGCAGGCCAAGAGTGTCCCCATCCAGTTCTTCAACGATGGGGAACCGGCGCCCGGAACCCGGGTCTGGGATTCACCCTGGGGCCCCTTGGGAATCGCCGTCTGCTATGATGCCAGCTACACGCGGGTGATCGACCGGATTGTTCACCAAGGCGCGATGGCGCTGTTGTTGCCGGCGATGGATGTCGAGCCCTGGGGTGCGCACCAACATCGCTTGAACGCCCGGGTAACCCGGATTCGCGCCGCCGAGTACGGCCTGCCGGTGTTTCGGGTGGCCAGCTCGGGGATTTCCCAACTGACCGACTCCCGGGGCGGACTCCGGGCCACCGCCGGGTTCCCCGGCCAGGGGGAGGTTCTCGCCGGCGAACTGTCCTGGCCGGCCATGCATCCGCCCACCCGGCCGTTGGATCGTTACCTCGTCTGGCCGATGCTGGCGGGCTTGCTGATGGCAGCCGCCGCGACCTTCCGCCGCCGCAAACCGCGCTCGACGCCTGGCGGGGGAGACCCCATATCTTGCCGATGCGCCTGCTCGTCCGGCTCCTGCTGAGGCTGCTGTTCCGATTCCGCGCCCACAACGCGGAGGTCTTGAACAGCCCGGGACCGGTGTTGCTGGTGCCCAACCACGTGGCGTGGATCGACTGGTTGTTCATCGGTGCCCTGCTTGACCCGGACTGGAAGTTTGTCGTTTCCCGGGTGGCGGCCAACTACAGCTGGCTGCATCGCCTCATCCTCATCAACCGTCGCACGTTCCCCATCGACAACGCCTCGCCTTATGCGGTCAAGCGACTCGCGGAGTATCTGGAAGGTGGCGGCCGGCTGGTCCTGTTCGCGGAGGGCCAGATCACCCGGACGGGTTCGTTGATGAAGATCTACGACGGGACCGGTTTCCTGCTCCACAAGACCGGCGCGCGGCTCATCACGTGCTATCTGCGGGGTGCCAACCGGCTCAAGTGCTCCCGGCAACCCGGCTGGCGCCGCTGGTTCCCGCGCGTGACGGCCCATTTCAGTCCGCCCACCGTGCCGCCCCATCAGTCCGGGGTCCGGGCCAGCACGGCCCGGGAGCGGCTTACCACCTGGGTGCAGCAGCAGATGACGGAGCAGCAATTCCGGACGGAGATGGCCTACGGTTCACTTCACCTGGTGGACGCAGTGGTGGAGGCCGCCCGTGAGCAGCCGGGCAGGGTGGTGCTCCAGGACACCACCATGCGCGAACTCCGTCATCGTGACGTGCTCCTCGGGGCCGATCTCCTGGGAGGCAAACTCGCGGCGCTGCTCCACGCTGGAGAAGCCCGGGTCGGGGTGCTGCTCCCAAACATCAATGCCGCCCCGCTGGTGCTGCTGGCGTTGTGGACCCGTGGGAAGGTCCCGGCGATCCTGAATTTCTCCACCGGCCCGGCGGTGATGCTGCGGTGCTGCGAAGTCGCGGGATTGCGGCAGGTGATCACTTCGCGGGTGTTCGTGGCCCGGTCCAAACTCGATCTCGATCCGCTCAAGCAGGCGGGCATTGAGCTGATCTATGTGGAGAACCTGCGCAAGCGGATCAGCGGCGGTGAGCGTTTCCGCGCGCTGCTGCGCCACACCGCCCAGCCCCGCAGCCTGGCGCGGGACCGGCAGCGCTTCGGTCCGCCGGGCAGTGGGGCGGAACAGACCGCGGTCGTGCTGTTTACGAGCGGTTCCGAAGGCCTGCCCAAGGGCGTCGAACTGACGCATGGCAACCTCCTTGCGAACATCCGGCAAATGCTGGCGGTCATCGCCGTGGAGGACACCGACCGCGTGTTCAACGCGCTGCCAATCTTCCACAGCTTCGGGCTCACCGTGGGGACGATGCTCGGTCTCGTCCGCGGCGTATTTGTGTTCCTCTACCCCTCCCCGTTGCATTTCCGGGTGATCCCGACCGTGGCCTACGACCGTCATTGCACCCTGTTGCTGAGCACCAACACGTTCCTCCAGGGATACGCGCGCAAGGCGCACCCGTACGACTTTCGGGCGGTGCGATTCGGCTTTGCGGGGGCGGAGAAGCTCCTGCCGGACACCGCGCGGGTTTGGGCGGACAAGTTCGGAGTGCGGGTTCTGGAGGGGTATGGCGTCACGGAGTGCAGTCCGGTGATCAGCGCCAACACCCCCATGATGCCGCGGGCCGGCTCGGCGGGACGCTTTCTGCCGGGAATCGACTGGCGGATCGAGCCGGTGGACGGCGTCAAGGAGGGCGGGCGCCTGCTGGTGCGCGGTCCCAACGTGATGCGTGGCTATCTCAATCCGGAGGCAAATGCGAAATTCAAGTCGCTGGAGGGCTGGTACGACACCGGGGACATCGCCCGGGTGGATGAGGACGGCTTCCTGTGGATCCTCGGCCGCCTGAAACGCTTTGCCAAGATCAGCGGTGAGATGGTGAGCCTGACGGCAGTGGAGGAGGCGCTTTCCGGCGCGTTTCCGCACCTGGGCCGGAAGTTCGAGCTGGCGATCCTGTCACGAAAGGACCCGGACAAGGGCGAGGCGCTGGTCGCCGTCACCAACGACGCGCGGCTGCGACTCGAAGAGGTTCGGGCGGCCGTCCAGGCCGGGGGATTGCCCAACCTCTGTGTGCCGCGTGAGATCGTTGTGGTACCGGAAATCCCCAAGCTCGGTACCGGCAAGGTCAACCACCGCGAACTGGCCGCTCTGGCAGGGGTCCGTTCTTGATATTGTCATATCGCGCTGCCGCACGCTCGCATCGCAGGCAGGAACCCGTTCTCAGAACGGGTGTGTGTGTAGGACGTGACGATATCAAGAACTGACCCCGTCGCCTATGCCAGATACACTCCCGGCTTCTGCATGAGCTCGATCTCGTAGCCCTCGGGGGCATCGATGAACGCAAAACCCGAGCCATCGTCCTTCATGACGGGGCCGTCGGAGTAGCTGAGTCCGTGTGCGGCCAGGTGTTTGCCGAACTCCTCCAGACTGGGCACCTCAAACGCCAGATGCGTCAGGTCGGTCTGCACCTTCACCGGGCCGCTGTCCGGGAAATGGCAGATCTCGATCAACTCCTCGCTCTCCGGCGCCTTGAGAAACACCAGTTCCGAACCGCGCGGCGACTTGTGGCGTCGGACCTCCCGCAGGCCGAGAATCTCCTGATAGAACTTGACCGTGCGTTCGAGGTCATCGACGCGGTACCGGGTGTGCAGCAATTTGGTGATCATGCTCGATGTGCGTTGTTCAAATCTCCCGGGCAGTTTCGGTCAGCGCGGGGGGAGGCGCAAGCGTCGGTGTCCCGCCGGCGTTGGGCCTGGGAGCCTGTGAACCCGTCCGGGTTTCCGGTTGCGGCAAGCCAGCCGATCAGAGATCGGCGCTCCGCCACAATGAGACCGCCCAGCAACCTGCTCGCGCGCACGGTGCCCTGGAACCTGGGGGCCGCTCTGGGGTTAGTCCTCACTGTTGGCGGAGGGAGCGCCGCCAGTAGCTGCAGGGCTGACCCCGTCGCTCGGTTCATGGGGAGAATTGCGGGTGGCAGCAGGGTCGGGGTTCCCACTCGTGAGGTGACGGGGTATGGTCCTCCGGCGCACGGGTGAAACCAAGACCGCTCACCGAACACGAGATCATGAATGACCAAACGCCGGATTCGCGCCTTGCCTGGGGAATCCTCGGGACCGGTCGCATTGCCCGTACCGTTGCCGGGGCCCTCGGGCTTTCGGACACGAGTGTCGCGCTGGCGGTGGGAAGCCGGACGCAGGATACCGCCGAACGGTTCGCCGACCACTGCGGAATCGAGCGACCTTACGGCAGCTATGAGAGGCTGCTGGAGGATCCCGACGTGCGGGTGGTGTACATCGCCACGCCTCATTCGCTCCATGTGCCGTGGGCGATCCGCTGTGCGGAGGCCGGGAAGCACATCCTCTGCGAGAAGCCCCTGGCATTGCACGCGCAGGATGCGGCGCTCGTGGTGGAGGCGGCGCGCCGCCACGACGTCTTCCTGATGGAGGCGTTCATGTACCGATGCCACCCGCAGACGGCGGCACTCGTGCGGCTGATTCAGGAGGGGAAGATTGGGGAGGTCCGGCTGATCGAGGCGTCGTTCGGGTTCCTGGGGGTGCCGGAACCCGGCCACCGGTTGTTCGACGCCCGATACGGGGGCGGGGCGATCCTGGATGTGGGCTGCTACCCGATCTCGATGGCGCGACTGATTGCCGGGGTGGCGACCGGGATGGCGTTTGCCGAGCCCTGTCGACTTCAGGGTTGGGGACACATCGGCGCCGAAACCGGGGTGGACGAGGTTGCCATCGCGAATCTGGAGTTCCCCGGGGGCATCCAAGCGCAGGTCTCCACCGCCATTACCGTGGAGTTGGCCAACGACGTCCGGGTATTCGGAACCGAAGGCTCGCTCACCGTGCCGTCACCCTGGTTCTGCGGTACGGATATCGGCGGTCCCCGCATTCTTTTCCGGCGCGAAGCAACGGATACCGCCGAGGTTCTGGTGCCGCCTTCGGCCCCCCATCTCTATCTGCCCGAGATCGATCAGGTGGCGGCACATCTCGCCGACCGTGAGGTGCCTCCGCCCGGCATGACCTGGAACGACACCCTGGGCAACATGCGAACGCTCGACCGGTGGCTGGCGGAAGTCGGCATGCGCTACTCGGAGACCAGCCGGTAGCACCGTGGCGGGCCCGGTCCTCGCGTCCGGTACATCAGCCACCGCGGCCCCTCGGTGAAGAGGATGTCGTGGATCATTCCACGCCGGGTGGAGAGCCCTCCGTGCTTCCCTTCGGTAGCACCTCTCCGATCCAGTGGATGAGGTCGCGACAGGCCGGGGTCAACCGGCCGCGTTGTCGGAGCAGGGCGAACTCCCAGGTGGCGAAGCGATCCGACAGGGGGACGAGCACAACCCCGGGTGGGGGTGTTGGTTCCAGGTAGTCCGGCAGGAGGCTGATGCCACGCTCCCCGGTGACACGCGCGAAGGTTTCCGCAACCGCATCCGTCTGGGCGAGCCAGCGCGGGCGGAATCCCGCCTTGTGACAGAGGCGGGCAACCCACTGCCGGCGGCCCGGAACGGCCGTTTCGGAGGGAACGATGAAGCCTTCGCCCTTCAGCCGGGACAACGCGATCGTTCGGTGGGTTGCGAGCGGGTGATCCGACGGCAGGGCGGCGCGGATTCCGATTCTGGCGATCCGGTGGCGATAGAACTCGTTCCCGAGGCCGGCTCCCTCCTGTCCGATCAACGCCAGGTCGAGGTTGCCGGCCCGCAGCGCCTCCAGTTGTTCCTGTGGGGTCTGGTCAAACAGACAGAGTCTGGTTTCCGGATGGGCTTCCCGAAAGCGGCCAAGAACCGGCGTGAGGAAGCGCGCCGCGGAAAGCCCAAGATAGCCGACGCGGAGCTGGCTCCGGCGTCCGCGGGCGTGGGCGGTGATTTCGGCCCAGGCCAGGTCGTAGTCCCGCAGGACGGGCAGCATCCGCTCTCGAAGCCGGTACGCCAGGTCCGTGCCCCGTACTCCCCAAGGACCGCGCTCGAAAAGTTCCGCGCCCACCTCCGATTCGAACGATTGCAGTTGCCGGGTCAGGGTTGGCTGCGAAACCCCGAGGCGGGTCGATGCCCGGTTGATGCTGCCCTCCTCCAGGACAACGAGGACGGATCGAATGCGGTCCAGCATGCCCCGACTTATACGGAAACTGCATAGCGCTGGCAACGCCCCGGTATTGGTCGGCGAAAGCGCCCGGGTGGATCCTCTCCTGGTTGCCGGAACCGTCGGCAGGCGCCCGACAAACCGCCGGCCGGAAGGCGAAGCGGAGCGGGCACGACGACAGTCATCCAAAACCGAAAGACAATGCTGAAGACAGAGAAGAACAATCGAATTTGGCTGGTCACACAACCGGATCACGGCCTGTTGGCGGGAACTCTCGCCACGCACTGGGGCAACCGGCGGTTCCATCGACTCGGAGAATTCACCTCCGTCGAGAACCCCGCCAAGCTGCGCTTGCAAGCGGTGTTCGCCATCGCGCAACACGACAACGGCTGGCTCGAGTGGGAAGCAGAACCGGGACTCTCCCGCTCCGACCATCTGCCCGCCGACCTTTCTGAAATGGTGCGCGACCAGCAGGATGGCATGAACCGGTGGAGGATCGGTCTCCGTCGCTTCCCGGATGCTTCCTATGCGAACCTGCTCATCAGCGAGCATCCCCGATTGCTGTATGGGATACGAAAGACCGCCGCCCCGGAGCCGGTCCATGTCCACCCGCTATTCTGGAGAGCACGCCCCGAAGCGCTCCTGCCGGGAAGCGAGAACGCCGTCGACGCGTTCCTGGATGAACTCGAGCAGATGCAATCCGGTTGGCGTCGAACCCTGGCCGGGGACGAGGAAACCCGGAACTGGATCGAGCCCGAAAGCCTGAGACCGCACGTGCGGATGCTGCAGATTCTCGACGGGCTGTCGCTTGCCCTTACCTCGTCGCTGATCCCGGCCCGCTCCGGCGAAAGCCGCGGGCTTGGCCGCGACGCGTTCGAGTTGCGCGAGGTCCCGCGAACGAGTTGGGGAGATCGCGTCACGATCGATTTCCTGCCGGTCTCGGAAAACTCGGTGGTGCTGGATCCCTATCCCTTCGACCTCGACCCCCTGCGGGTACGCGTTCCGGTCCGGGTGTTTGACCGGAACGATCGGAGCGATGAGCCCTTCCAGACACGCTGGTACGCAACCTCCCCTGAACTCCTCGATTTCCGGATCGGTTCCTCCGCGGCCCGCCTTTGACGGCGCCGCTCTGAAGACACCTCAGCCACGGCAAGCCATGAAGAGCCAACAGACCTTTCAGTCCCTCATTGAGAGCCGGGTCACGACCGGGCATTTCGACGCAAATCGAGCGGTAAGCCACGAGGCCGTCCGACAGTTGGTCCGCCTGGCCACAAAAGCGCCTTCCGCCTTCAACCTGCAGAACTGGCGCTTCGTCGCCGTCCGGTCCAGCGAGGCAAAGGAACTCCTTTGTGAACTGGCTTATGGACAGGCTCAGGTCAAGGAAGCGGCGGTGACGTTCATCGTCTGTGGCCAGCTTGATGGTTATCGTGATCTGCCGGAGACGCTGCAGCCATCCGTGGAGGTCGGCGCGATTCCTGCGTCGCTCGGGGCAAAGTGGTCCTCGATGGTCGCGGAACTCCACCAGGACAACCCGCAACTCCGCCGTGATGAAGCCTTCAGATCGGCTTCCCTCGCGGCGATGATCCTGATGCTCGCCGCGCAGGATCAGGGTCTCGCGTCCGGCGCGATGAGCGGTTTTGACCCGGAGGCAGTTGTCAGCAGGTTCGAACTGGGCGAACAGTTCGTCCCGGTGATGCTGGTGACGGTGGGGCATCCAGCCGGTTCCCGGCGGCCCCAAAAGGTGCGGAAACCGGTCGGTGAGATCCTGGAGTTCCGGTAGTCGAAGGCTGACAGCCGCGAGGATCCGATGCGGCCCCCAAACCGTGCGGGGTTCCCGAACCGCGCGTCGGCACTGCGGAGACCGGAGACAGAGGACTTTCCGGGGGGGGGTAGTCAAAAGTGAATCGGAGGAGCCGGGACTTGTGGCTGACTGAATGGCAAGGCGTATGAAGAGAGTGTGCATTGTGGGAGTCTCCGGGAAACTCGGGCGCCATATGGTCCGACACGCGTTGGAGCGGGGCTACGAGGTGGTCGGCGTGTGCCGGGAGCAAAGCGTGGGCAAGCTGGACCCATTCAAGGACCGGATGACCATTGTTCCGGGCCGGACAAATGATCGGGGAACCATCCGCAGTGCGGTTGCCGGGTGCGAGGGAGTGCTGACGGTCCTGGTTCCCTGGGGTGTGCAGCAGTACGCGACGGGCACCGCCGAGGCCGTGCTCGACTCTGCGTCACCCGGCGCCCGTTTGGTGTTCTCCTGCGGCTGGCACGTCAGCCGCGATGGTCGCGACGTCTACCCCTGGAGATTCCGGGCTTTCCTCAGGGTGTTCGGCTGGCTTGCGCGTGTCGTCCGGTTCGCCGACATCGACGATCAGGTGGAGGCGTGCCGGCGGGTCTTTGCCAGTGACACCCGATGGACGGTCGTGCGGGGCAGCGACCTCGAAGAGGGAGAAAGTCAGGGGCTGCCCGTCTGGAGTCATCATGTGGGAGACCCCGTGCTCCGGAGCAACCGGACCCGGCGTGTGGATTTCGCCCTGTTTATGGTGGAGGCCCTCGGGAATGACGGACTCATCCACGAGGCCCCCGCGATCGTGGGTTGCCAAACCCGGTCCGCCCTCGCGAGGGAATCGCCGTTGCCCTGAGGCTCACAACGGTCCGCCCTGGCCCCCCGGCGCCGGGAAACCTGCCGCCGCATCGTCCAGTGCCAGCACCCAGTCGAGATTCTCGCCCGGCGTCGGCGGAGTGAATTCCCGGGTGCCCTGGTTGTTGAACTCCCCGATCACGTTCGCGCTGCCGTCCCGCGGGTTGAACCACCAGGCCCTGACCTTCGCTCCCTGGATCACATCCATTCGCACCGAAAACCTCCGGCCCACCGGGGCATACACCATCGCGTAGCTGCCCTCGCTGTCGCGGGTCGCCACGAAACGATAACGTCCCGCACCCGGCACGGCGGTCGGGACATTGCCGGTCACGATCATCGAGTCATCCGGAATGCGGGTGAGGAAGGGACGCGATTCCAGCAGGTGACGGGCATGCTGCATCTGCGCGGCGCCGGGTTGATCGATGGCCTCGTACCACGGCATCAGCGGGAAATTCACCGGGTCGCGACCCGGCTCCCACATCTGCCAGACGGAGTGGTGTCCGTAGGTGTGGCCGAACGCGCCCGAGAAGAGGTCCCAGTAGAGCGGCCGCCGAACATCTGCCGCCGTGCTGTGCCCGAACTTCTTCGGATTGAAGGCGACGGGGTGATCCTCGTAAATCGGTTCACCATCCAGGACCGGTTTGGCCGGAGCGCGATCGTAATCCGCGCGGGTCTGGTCGTAGCGATCGGTGAAGTCGGTGCCATGGCCGTTCTGGCGCATGTTGAAGTCCAGCCAGTCGTCCGCGTGGAACCACTCGGCCGATCCGCGTCCGCCGGTCGGATGGAAGGTCATCAGGTGCCGGCCTTCGTCACCCCGGCCGAGGCCCTCCGCCATCGCGCGAATGATGGCCTTGTGCGCGTCGTTTTCGATCGGGCGGTCGCCCCCGAGAATCCAGATCACGTTGGCGTCCCGGTAGCGACGCCCAAGCCATTCGCCGTAAACCGCGGCGTTGTCCGGCGTGAAGATCTCGGGGCCGACGCCCCACTTCTGGTTCCACTTGTCGCCCCAGGTGGGCAGCAGGCCTATCCAGAGGCCGAGCTGGTTGGCGCGCCCCACGGTTTCGTCGACGTCGTCCCAATAGTCGTTGCTCGGGCCGTCCTTGACGTCGGGGTGGGTGGGATCGAGATCAATCAACGGTCTGTGCCCGTTGGCATTGGGGGTGGCCAACCCGTCGAGTTCCGCCAGGGCCACCGCCTGGATGACCGTGAAGCCGAGGCGCGCGCGGTTCTCGAGATAGCGACCCGCCTCCTCGTGGTTGAGCCGGTGGAACAGTTCCCAGGCGGTGTCGCCGAGGTAGAAGAACGGCCGGCCATCCTCGTGCACGAGAAAGCGGCGATTGGCCGAGACCTTCAGTTGTTCTCCGGCGGAAACACCAAGCGGAAGGACCAAGGCGACGAGACCGGCGACCCGGAGGGCATCGGTTGGGTGACGGATTATCATGCCCGGCAGAGTGCCCGAATCGCCCGCGGAGACCAATCCGGAAAATCCGGGCGGCCGGGTCCCGGGGAGGTCAGGTTCGATAAACCTCTTTCCGGTCGCCCACGTCGATCACCAGTACCAGGAGTTGAGGATCATGGATTTCGTAGATCACCCGAAACGATCCAACACGCACCCGCCAAGCTTCGCGGCCGGTGAGCTTCCTCGCACCCGGAGGTCTGGGCTGTTTCGCGAGGCTGCGGATGGCTTGGATGATACGGTCCCGAGCCGGATTGACGATCTTGGACAATGACCGCTGTGCGCGACGCTCGATGAGAATCTGGTAGCTCACCCAGAGTGGCTCTCGTTGAGCTCCGACACCGCCTGCTCAAAGGGGATCAACTCGGACGGCTGTTGCTTTGCCTCATCGTAGGCTTGGATATCTGCAAGCTCTTCCAGGGCTTCCTGAATCCGCTGCCATTCGGCGATGGGCACGACCACGGCTTTACGCCTGCCCTGAGTGTCCACCACATAGTCTTGAACGGCTTTCATGGCTTGTTCTGTCTGTTGAAGTGGGAATTCTGCTTTACCCGGCAGCGAAATGCAATCTCCTCCCCGCCATACAAGGGTTCTGGATGTTGTTAAATGACGCCAGGACCGGACATCTCGGAACGGAGTCCTTTCATGTGACCGGACTCCCCGAAAAGGCGATATGACAATATCAAGAACCGACCCCATTGGAGTGCTACCATCCCCGTTCGAGGGGGCGGCGTTTCCAGAGGAACTCGAACAGGTTGCCCTCGTGCGGCTGGTCCCAGGAGACTTTCATGGTGGGGACGGGACCGATGTTCAACCGCTCGATGTTCGGTGCCGCGAGGAGCCGGCGCTGAAAGGCCTCGTTGCGGGTGATCGCGCTGACTGCCAGGGTCTCGCCCATGCGCTCGATCATCTCCGCCTGCGGCACCTCCACCACGCAGGCATAGGGGCAGAGGAACTCCCGGCCTGCGAGGGGATGATCGAAGGAGTCGGCGCGGATGATGGTGGGCCGGAGGTAGGTGGCTCCCTCGAAGATCACCTGCCGCGGGCCTTCACGGAACCGGGCAGTCACCTCGTCGGCGCCCGGGGTTTTCAATCCTTCCTCGATCTGGGCATCGATGTAATCCGCCATCCTGGGATTGGCGAAGGCGGACAGCCGGGCCGCGGGATCGTCGGCCGACAGCGGCGTCACCGGTCCCAGCTCGCGGCCCAGGGCCTCGGCAATCTCCCGGGCATATCGTGGGACGACGATGGCACTGGCGTTGATGCAGGAGCGGCCGCCGTTCTCGGAGATGCTTCGCACCATGACGTCGACAAAATCGGGCCAATCTTCGATGCAGTCCTCGCCGATGAGTACCTTGCTCCAGCCGGGGCCGTGAACCTGCACCGAGGGATCGCCCGCGTAACGTTCGATGGTCGCCTGGTCCCCGAAGATGAGGGATCGCCCGCAGCGTCGCATGATCTCGCTGGCCCCCTCATGATCGGTGGGGTAGAATCCGAACGCTTCCGCGGGCACCCCGGCGGCGATGAATGCCTGGATCAGCCGGTAGGGGGTCCAGGGTTCCTCGCGTCCGGGCTTCAGGACCACGGGGGTCTTGAGGGGGATCGCCGGCAGCCAGAGCGAATTCACCGCCGGGGAATTGCTTGGCATCACGAGGCCCAGCGCCGGGGCGGCGGGAAACCAGGCCTGCCGCACCCCGTCCTGCTCTCCCTCCCCGCGGTCGAGCAGGGTGAAGTCGAGTCCGCGCGAAAGCCCCTTGAGCACCGAGCCGCTGTGGATCAGCGCCGCGTGTATCTTCTCCATGTTGCGCCGGACCATGTTGTGCGGCAGACCGCTGGTGGCCGAGAGGGTCCGGGTGTAGTCGTCCGGGGACTGTGAATGGCCGCGGTTGCCCAGTGGGAGGGTGCCGTTCAGAAACAGCTCGCCGGCTTTCCTCGCCCGTTCGATCAATTCCGCGACAGTAAAGCGCTCGAGCGCGGTCCGGCTGTCCCCGATACGACGCAGGTCCTTGCGAACGATTCCGGCGTTGACGCTGGAGACGACCGCCCGGACCGCGCCGGTGCGGCAGTCCTTCACCTCGATCTGGTCGAGGCTTTCGTAGCTTCGCCCGAGCCGAAGCGCGGGGAGATGCGGGATGTTGCTGCTGCTGCTGCTGATCATGGTCATGGTTGCTGTGCCAAGGCCGGAGATTATAGCGCAGAATGGGAAACGCGCCACCCGGTTCGCCGCTGACGTCCGCGACTGTCCGGCGCCATTCCTGATGGCCTGCCGTCGGACCCTGGGGCTGCTGCATCGCCGGGTTCCCAATCCGCCGGCCCAGCGCGCCCACCCCGTCAAGCCCGCAGGAGTTGCACCTTCAGTCCGGCAGCGCGGGCGGCTTTTGCCTGGTTGGCGTCGCCAGTTACGAACAAGTCCGCGGCCGTCATCTGTGCGCCCGCGATGTGGAGCAGATCGAAGGCTCCAATCACGCTCGTGCCCCCGTGCGTCGCGCCAACCAGTTCGGCGCGGTGCGGGAGGTCCTCGGGTTCGAGTCGCACCCGCTGCCAGAGCCCACGTTGCACGTCCGCCAGCGCATCCCTGGCAATCTGTTCAAGGGCGGCCCGCGGGGCCGGGGCAGGACGACGGGCCGCGACGTTGCGCAGGGACTGGGCCACCTCAAGCGCGTGCAGCCAGGTCCAGGGCTTCACCTGGCCCACTGCGGCATCCCACGCCTCGCCGGCCGCGGCGTGCAGCGCGTCGAACGGCAGCAGCAACGCCAGGATGGCGGAGGTGTCCAGATAGGCGATCCTGGCACTCATTGGGTGCGCTCGCGGTGCAGGTCTTCGGCGACGTTCGTTGCCGGCTTGCTTCCCGGCTTCGCCCCCGCGGCAATGGACCGGGCACGAATCTCCGCGGCCGTCATCACCTCGGCGGGTTCCTCAAACCGAATCACCAGATACCTGGGCTTGCCGTCATGAGTGACAATGGCCGGTTCGCCGATGGGAACGCTTTCCCTCACTTCCGGACGGTTTGCCCATTCGCGTAGGGCGAAAGTGTAGGTCTTCATGCGTCAACGGTGCCTGTTGACATACGAACCGTCAAGGGGTGTCGCCCGCTCCAGGCCCTCGATCATGGCAGAAACCGGTCGACGCGCGTCACCTTGCCCCACGCTGCGGACGAGGCGAAAGCCCTTATCGGCAAGTGGTTTGGGGTGGATCGAAGAAACTGGAGATGTGGTGCGGTTAGCAGGATTTGAACCTGCACGCCCGAAGGCACTACCACCTCAAGGTAGCGTGTCTGCCAATTCCACCATAACCGCAGCAGCGACCCGTAGTTAAGGCCTCCCGGCGCACCGGCGCAAGCGTAATTCCCCGACTGCGCGATTCCCCCGCCTGCGGTTTGCGGGTTCACGGCCCCTGCCGTGGCCCGCGGGCTCCCACCGGGAACCGGCCCTGCGGCTCGACGCCAGCCGGTCTTCCCGGCTTGGTTTGTCTCATCATGCACTGCACTGCACTGCACTGCACTGCGGGCGTTGCTCCCGCCTCCTTCCATTGGCCTGCTGCGCCATCGCGGCTTACCGCTTCGCTTGCGCCGGTGCGGCTGATGCGTCGACACGCTTCGAGAGCTTGTCGAGATCGTCGCGCAACTGGCGGTTGGCGTCCTTCAGCTCCAGCACCTCGCGCCGCAGGTCATTCAATTCGGCGGACGGCGCCTTGTCCGAGCGCAGCCGGTTGATCGCGTCCCGTGCCGCTCCCGCCAGGCCGTCGTCATCGCCGGCTCCGGAGAACGTCTCGAGCACCGGGATCGCCCGGTCTTCCCCCAGGTCTCCCAGCGCCTGCAGGGCCGCACGGCGCACCCGGTGATCCCGTTCCTCCGTGGCACCGACGAGAAAGTCCTTCACGGCGGTGCGATCCTCCGTGTGTCGGGCCAGGAAAGCCAGTGTGCGCAGGGCGCTGCCGAAGTCGCCGGAACGGAACGCGTCGCGTCGCGTCCGGAGCGTTTTCAACAGGGGGTCGATGAACGCGGGATCGTCACGACCGCGCATGGCCCGGATGGCCGCCTCGGCCACGAGATTCTCAAACGAGTCGACCTCCAGCAGCTGGATCAACTGTTCCGACACCCCCTTGTCCGGACAGCCGTCAAGCGCGCCGATGACGTCGCGTTTGAGGTCGGGATTGTTCGTGCCATCCAGCGCCTTCCGAAGCGCGGCGAAAGCCTCTTCGGAGTAGAACCCGCGGAGGCCGCCCAGCACCGCGCGCAGCACGCGTTCGTCGTCCTGGTCGGTGCTGCGGAGCAACTCGTCCAGGGCCTGGTCGTTGTGGATCTTGCGCAGCGCCTGCGCCGCCTCGGTTCGCACCCCGTAGAAGCCGTCCTCACGGAGCACGCGTCCCAGCCGGGCCACGGTTGCCCGGTCCTTGCGATCCGCGAGTTTCTGCACGGCGAACAACCGGCCGAGCATGTCGCCTTCATCGTCGAGCTGTGCCCGAAGCATCGGCATGGGCAGGTCGAGGTTCACCTGCGCCAGAACCGTGAAGTCGGGATCGACGCGGAAGATGGCCGGCGCCTGGGGCAGGGGAAACTCGAAGTCCTGGGACGCGTCGCGGATGGTCACTTCGCGGTCCGCCAGCAGGTCATTGCCCTTGAACCGCAGGGTCAATGGAAACCGGAACAGCAGCACGTTGTCGGACAGCTTCTGGGTTTGCTTGACCGAGACGCGGGCCAGCTTGTTCGGTTCGTCCCAGCGATAGGTGACGTCGAGGATCGGCGTGCCGGCATGATAGACCCATTGATCGAGGAAGGCGTCCCACGAACGGCCGGAGAGCTCCTCGAGCACGTCATTGAGATCGTCAGTGGTGACGACCCCGAATGCGTGCCGATCAAGGTAGGTGCGGATGCAACGACGATACAGTTCCTCGCCGAGCTGGGACCGCAGCATGTGGAGGACCCAGCCGCCCTTGGGATAGGCGCGGAAACTGAACTGTTCGTCGGGGCTCTTGAACGTGCGGTTGACGATGGGGGTCTGGTCGTCCTGATGACCGAGCACGCCGCGGGCATCGTGCCACATCGAGAGCAGGAAGGAGTCGCGTCCGTTCTTCTCACGGTCATAGAGATTCTCGTAGTAGGTGGCGAAACCCTCGTTCAACCAGAGGTGGCTCCAGTCCTTGCAGGTGACGAAATCGCCGAACCATTGATGCGCCATCTCGTGCGCGACAAGCCCCTGGCTGCTGCGGAGCCGGCCGACCTCGTCCGGGAACAGGGTGTGGTCGGTCAGGATCGTGAGCGAGGTGTTCTCCATCCCGCCGGCCACGAAATCCTGCACGCAGACCTGGCCGTACTTGTCCCACGGATACAGGACACCGATCTCGCGCTCGAAGAACGCCATGATATCGCGGGTATCCTGGAAGGAGTTTCGCATGATGTCCGCCTGCGAAGCCGGGGCGTGGAAGGTCAGGGGCACATCTCGCCACTGGTCCTCGATGCCTTTGAAATACCCCGCCGCCAGCGCCATCAAGTAGGTCACATGCGGCTTGTCCTGGAGCCAACGCACGGTCGCCGTACCGCCGGCCTCATCGACTTTCCGGCTCACCTGGTGGCCGTTCGAGAGGACGGTCATGCCGGCGGGAACCGTGCAGGTGATTTCCGAGGTAAACTTCTCGTTGGGCGAGTCGTAGCAGGGATACCAATGGCGCGCCAGTTCC
Organism: Verrucomicrobiales bacterium; assembly: GCA_024233215.1. Taxonomy (GTDB): domain Bacteria; phylum Verrucomicrobiota; class Verrucomicrobiia; order Limisphaerales; family J093; genus J093. The sequence continues at coordinate 483,589 of JACKPW010000002.1, forward strand.
GCCTCGCCCTGCGAAAAGAGGTGGGTGTCCTCCGGACGATAGCCCAATTCCGGGGTGCGGAAGTAGAGCCCCTGCTTCGGCTCGGCCGAGTAGGCAATGGTGACGGTCGCCTCCTCCTCCGGCGGCAGCGGGGGATCGAAAGTGATGGTGATTCCGTCGGCATCCACCTGCCAGGCCTGGAAGGGCGCGGAGGCTTCGAGCTTCGAAACGGCCAGGTCCACGGCGTCCAGCCGCAACTGACGCAACGGCTTCGCAATCGGGGCAAACCGCAGCATCGCCACGCCGGCCACGGTGCGGTTCGTGAAATCCGGCGTCACTTCAAGCGCAAGATGGAGAATGTCCACCCGGCGGTCGGGGGCGTACTGGCGTCCCTCAACGGAATTTGCCGGTGCGAGGAAACCGGCCTGGGACTCGCGACAAACCAAGGTTTCCGAGACGTCATTCGCCCGGATCCAAACCGGGAGAGTCAGACCAAGCAGCAGGATGGGGATGAGGGGACGGCGGGCGCCGGAGCGGCGGGTCGCGGCGGCGGGAAGTTGAACGCGTCGCAATAACATGCGCGCACGGTAGGCACCCGTGGCTGATTTGCAACCCCCGGGTAGTCGCGGGCGTCAGTCCGCGCTGATGTTTGCGTAGGGCGAGGGAGTGCTGCGGGAATGCGGCGCGGGGGGGAAGAGCGCGCCGACTGGACGTCGGCGGCTACGGGGCGGGTAGCCGCGGACGTCAGTCCGCGCACTTCTTTTCGTCCTCACCAAGTTCGACTCGCGAAGGGTGCCCGGGTTCCGCGATCGACGACGGGGGGATGGGGAGGTGTGGTTTCCGGACAGGGCTGGGGGCGACCTGTTTTAGGGGTGCTTGGGGAGATTTGCGCCGACTGGACGTCGGCGGCCACGGGTTCAGAGTTCCCTGCGGATATAGGGGGCGAATTCGGCGCGGCAGTAGGGGGGGATGCGCACTTTGAACCGGCCGCCTTCGCCGTCGAACTTGCTCTCCACCACCTGGCCGACCTCGTGCAGTCGCGAGACCAGGGCGGCGCGGCCATGCGGGATGACCACCTCGACGAATTCGCGCACCGGACGGAGGCGGGTCCCCAGCTCGGCCATCAGCGCGTCGAAGCCCCTGCCGGTTCGGGCCGAGACACACGCGGCTTCCGGGTGGGTATTGCGCCACGCGGGACCGGGATCGCCATTTTCGAGCAGGTCGATCTTGTTGAACACCGTGAGCGTCGGTTTCGTGTGGGCGCCGATTTCCTCCAACACGGTATTCACCGCGGCGATCTGTTCCTCCGCCCGGGGCGAACTGACGTCGACCACGTGGAGCAGCAGGTCCGCCTGCACGACCTCGTCGAGGGTGGCCTTGAAGGCTTCGACCAGTTGATGCGGGAGTTTGCGGATGAACCCGACGGTGTCGGAGAGCAGGACGTTCTGGTTGGTGGGGAGACGCAGCCGGCGGGTGGTGGGATCGAGCGTGGCGAAGAGCTGATCCTCCTCCAGAACGGCCGCGCCGGTGAGGGCGTTGAAGAGGGTGGACTTGCCGGCATTGGTGTAACCGACGATGGACGCCAGCGGCCATTGATGGCGCTGCCGGCCCTGGCGTTGGGTGGAACGTTGGCGGCGAACCTCGATGAGTTCGCGGCCGAGCTTGTCGATGCGTTCCTGCACCTTGCGACGATCGGCTTCGAGCTGGGTTTCGCCTTCGCCGCCGCGCATGCCGATGCCGCCCTTCTGGCGGGAAAGGTGGGTCCAATAGCGGGTGAGCCGCGGCAGCAGGTGACGCAACCGGGCGAGTTCGACCTGCAGCTTGCCTTCGCGGGTCTGGGCGCGCTGGCCGAAGATGTCGAGAATCAGCGCCGTGCGATCGAGGATCTTGCACTCGAACACGCGCTCCAGGTTGCGGCCCTGGGCCGGGGAAAGCTCGTCGTCGAAGATGACCGTGTCGACGTCCTCAGCCTGGCAGATGAGCTTGAGCTGATCGGCCTTGCCGGTGCCGATGTAAGTGGCGGGGTGGGGATGTTCCAGACGCTGCAGGGCCCGGCCCACCACGGTGCCGCCGGCGGTGCCGGCCAGTTCGTGGAGTTCGTCGAGCGACTCCTCCACCTCGGCGGTGGATTGCTGTCGGAGCGCGACCCCGATGAGGTAGACGCGCTCGGTCTGTTGCTGAATTTCGGTTGAAAGAAGGGCTTTCACGATGACCGGGCGGGGAGGCTAGCAGCGGGTGACAGGGTGTGCAACGGGCTCCGGGTTCCGGGCCTGAACAATCCGGGCTGCCGTGGCCTCGGCGGGTTCATCGGCGGACACGTCGACCCAATGGACGGGAAGTTGATGACGGAACCAGGTCATCTGGCGTCGGGCAAACTGGCGGGTACGCTGTTTCACAAGGGCAATGGTCTCAGGAAGGTCACGCTCCCCGCGCAGATGTTCGACGACCTGCCGGTAGCCGATGGCCTGCAGGGCGGTGCGGTTGTCGGCGAGTCCCGCGGCAAGGGCTGACTGCGTTTCCGCCACCAACCCGGCGGCGAACATCGCCTCCACCCGCCGGTCGATCCGGGCCGTCAAGTCCGCGCGATCCCGACGCAGGCACCAGACCGCGGCTTCGGGTGACGCGTTGTCGGGGGACCAGGCGGCGCGGCGGGCCGCCCACGTTTGTCCGGTCAGACGCCGCAGCTCGACCGCGCGTTGAATCCGTCGGGGGTTGGCCAGGTCCAGATTCGCCAGCGCTTCGGGATCATCCCGCCGTAGTTCTGCAAGGAGACTTTCGACCGGTGTGGTCTCGAGTTCGGCGCGTACGGCCGGATCGGATGGAGGCAGCGGGTCCAAGCCAGCAAGCAACGCCTTGAAATACAGGCCCGTGCCGCCGCAGAGGATCGGAATCCGGCCGCGCGCCAGAATGTCGTTTACGGCGTCCAGCGCGAGGGTCCGATAGCGGGCCACGTCGAAGGGTTCGCTCACCCCGGCCACGTCGATGAGATGATGCGGCACGCGCCGGCGTTCGGCCGGTGTGGCCTTGGCGGTGCCGAGGTCCAGGCCGCGATACACCTGCATGGAATCGACCGAGACGATCTCGCCCTGAAGGCGTTCGACGAGGGACAGGGCGACGGCGGACTTGCCGGAGGCGGTGGGGCCGGCGAGGAGGAGAGTGCGTTGCCAGTCGAGGTTCAACGCTCAGACCCGGGCGACGGGCGGGGCCTCACCGGCCGGGTCCTGCCCGGCTTTCCAGGAGAGGAGGATGAGGAGGAACACGCCGACGCAGATGGCGCTGTCCGCGACGTTGAAGGCGGGGAAGCCGACCTCGCTGCCGTCGCCTCCGCGGGGTCGGATGTAGAAGTAGAGGAAGTCGATGACATGGCCGACGCGGATTCGATCGATGAGGTTTCCGAGGATGCCGCCGGTGACCAGGCCGTAGGCGAACTGGCCGAGGCCGGTGCGCAGGTCGAACTTATGCCGGGCCCAGGCGAGGATGGCCAGCGCCACCACGGAAACCAGGGCCAGCACGCCGTTGTTGCCGTGGAACAGGCTCCAGGCGGCACCGGTGTTGCCCCAGTGCACGAACTTGAAGAAGCCGTCCACGATGACGCGTTGATCCCACTGTTTGAGCAGGCCGATGACCAGCAGCTTGGTGACCTGATCCAGCAGGAGCACCGCCGCCGCCACGCCCAGGATTCGTTGGTTTGCCCCGAGTTTCATGAATCGCTGGGATAATAGAGCCTCTTCCGGGGCCGGGATGCAAGTGCGGGCGGACCGGTTTACGCTACGCGGATGGACAAGGGGCTTCTCAGATGGCGGACCGAGCCATTGACGTTCACCCGGTGCACCAAGTGGCGGTAGGTGGCCAGCGCCAGCAGGGGCCAGGCGTTTCGATACATGTCGTACTTGAGGTAGAACACCTTCGGGAAACCGGTGCCGGTGGTCTCTTCCTCCGTCCAGGAACCGTCCTCGTTCTGGGTGTTGACGAGGTATTCGATGCCGCGGCGCAGGCTGGGACGGTCGGGATCGCCGAAGGTGCAGAGCCCCATGACCGCCCAGGCGGACTGGGAGGCCGTGCTGGGGCCCTGGCCCTTGAAGACGGGATCGTCGTAGGTGTTGCCCCGTTCGCCCCAGCCACCGTCGGGATGCTGCACGCTCTCGTACCAATCACGCGCCTTGAGCAGCCAGTCCTGGTGCATGTCCAGGCCCAGGGTTTGCAGACCGCGCAGCACCTGCCATGTGCCGTAAATGTAGTTCACGCCCCAACGACCGTACCAGGTGCCGTCCGGTTCCTGCTGTTGCCGGAGGTACTCCAGAGCCCGCACCACCTGCGGATGATCGTGGGGGTATTTCTCGTGGCCAAGCACCTCGAGAATGCGCGCGGTGATGTCGGCGCATTCGGGGTCCAGCATCGCGTTGTGGTCCGCGAAGGGGACCTTCTCGAGGATGTTCTTGGTGCAGTCCTTGTCGAACGCCGCCCAGCCACCGTCCTTGCACTGGAAGGTCAACATCCAGTTCAGGCCGCGCCGATAGGCCGCGTCCCGGGCCGCGGGGTCATCCGTTGGGACCAGGCGCAGGGCAAGCAGCACCATCGCGGTGTCGTCCACGTCTGGATTCCACTTGTTCTCGAACTCGAACACCCAGCCGCTGGGTTCGACACCAGTCGGGTTCTTGTGAATCCAGTCCCCGCGAAAACGGATCTCCTTGCCGATGACCCACTCGACCGATTGCTTGAGGGCGGGATGATCCTCCGCGAGGCCGGATTCGCGGAGGGCGATGGCCACGATGGCGGTGTCCCAGACCGGCGAGAGGCAGGGTTCGATGCGCACCTCGTCCTCGGTCTCGTGCGTGTGCATGGCCAGCTGGGCCTCGACCTGGCGCACTTCGGGGGAGTCCGGCGCGTAGCCCAGTACTTCCAGCACGATGCGGGAATAGAGCATGCCCGGGAAGATGGCGGCGAGGCCGTCGGAGCCCTCGAAGCGTTCGAGCATCCATTGCTCGGCCTTCTTGAGGGCGCGCCGGCGGAAGGGGTGGATGCCGAGGCGGGCCCAGTGCTCGGCGAACTTGTGCAGCTTGTCGAGGGCGAGGAAGAAGTTCCGCCAGCTGAGCATGCCGGGGTCGCGGGGCAATCGAAGATCCCGTTCGTGGTAACCCTCGCGGTACAATTCGTGAATGGTGGCCCCGACCTGCCGGGTGGGTTTGAAGTGGTTGATGATGGCGAGGGGAACGAGCATGGCGCGGGACCAGTTGCTCATCTCCCAGAAGTTGACGTGGAACCACTTTCCGATCAGCAGTACCTCGCAGGGAATGGTGGGGACGTACTTCCACGGGAAGAGCCCCACGAGGGCGAGGTAGAGCTTCGAGAAGGTGTTCATCCGGGGCACCCCGCCCAGACTCAGGGCCACTTCCCGGGCCTTCAGCATGCGGGGATCCGTGACCGGCACGCCGGCGAGCTTGAGGGCGAGGTAGGCCTTGACCGTGGCGTTCACCTCGGGCGGGCCGCCGTGGTAGATGTTCCATCCCCCGTCGGGAAGTTGCTGGCGAAACAGGTGGTTGATGGCCTTGCGTTCCCAGGCCGGGTCCACGCTGTGGTTCCAGTGATGGAAGACCGCCATGTCCGCCACCAGCGTGGCATCCACAATCAGTTCCCCGACCCAGTACCCCTCGGGGTGCTGAAGTCGGAGCAGGTTCTCTTGGGCGCGCTCGACGGCCCGGTCCACGTCAATGCCCGGCCCGGCGGGAAGCGGGGCCGACTGACAGGCGGGTTGGAGCTGGCGGCCTTCAGGCGAGGTCGCAGACATGGCGGACGTTTATGCGGTCCGGTGCCGCCGTCTGTAAAGCATTTAGCCCCTGCACCGGGGTGCCAGGGCCGGTCGAATTTGGGCGACACCCGGGGTGTCGGTGGCTAGAGTGGTCCGCCTGACAAGCCTGACCATGAAGACACATCGTTCCTTTCGTTTCCGGTTTTGTCGCCCCATCTGCCTGGCGGTCTTGTGGGTGGGGCTTCCGCGGATTGCCGCCGCGGATTCCCCGACGGGTCCGGCCTGCGAGTCGGAGGTGTTCGGCCGGTTGCCCGACCAGCGTGAGGTGCGGCGGTTCAGCCTGGACAACGGAGCGGGGCTGCGGGTGCAGGTGATGGAGTATGGCGCGACGATCACCGGCATTTTCGTGCCGGACCGGAACCGCCGGGTCACCAACGTCGTTCTGGGAAGTGACCGGTTCGAGGACTACCTGGCGGGTCGGGTGCCCGCGGCATCGGTCATCGGACGTTTCGCGAACCGGATTGCCGGCGCCCGGTTCACGCTGGATGGAACGACCTACACACTGGCGGCAAACAGCGGCACCAACCACATCCACGGCGGGCCGCAGGGTTTTGCGAAGCGGCTCTGGCAGGGCGAGGCGCTGCCCCGGTCGGAGGACGGCGTTGTGGGGGTGCGTTTCACTTATCGCAGCGCGGACGGGGAGGAGGGATATCCCGGCAACCTGGTGGTTTCGGTCTCCCTGCTCCTGACTCCCCGCGGTGAGTTGCAACTGCAGTACGCTGCCAGCACCGATCGGCCCACCGTGGTGAACCTGACGAACCACGCCTATTTCAACCTCGCGGGGGGAGGCGACGTGATGAACCACGAACTCTGGCTGGCCGCCGAGCAATACACCCCGACGGATGCCTCATTGATCCCCACCGGCGCCACGGCCACAGTGGTGGGGACGCCGCTGGATTTCCTCGAGACGACGCGCCTCGGTGCGCGCATGGACCGGCTTCCGCCGCCGTACACCGGCTATGACCACAACTTCGTGCTTGGCGATCCCACGCCTCGTCCGCGGTTGGTCGCGCGGCTGCGTGATCCGGCGGGGGGGCGGACGATGGAGGTGCTGACCACCGAACCTGGCGTGCAGCTCTACACGGGCAACCACGTACAGCACCGCGGTGTGTGCCTGGAAACCCAGCATTATCCGGATTCACCGAACCAACCGGCGTTTCCTTCGTGCGTGGTGCGACCCGGCGCGCCGTTCGAGAGCGAGACCGTCTTTCGTTTCAAGGTGCGCTGACGTTCGCCGTCGCGCTTTGCTGAGCGGAGCGGTATCCAGGCTGTGAAGGGGGCCGGCTGAACACGCGAAACACAAAAAGGAAGTTTTCGTGAGTCTGGGGTTGAAATCCGGTCACAATTTCGACAAGCTTCGGCAAGTTGCAACCCATCAATCATGCTTCGGTGAGATGAAACACCGATGAACAAACCCCAAGGGATGAACGGAGGTGAGTAAGAGTGGCCGCGAAGAAAAAAGCTGCGAAGAAAGCCGTAAAGAAAGCTGCGAAGAAGGTGGCGAAGAAGGTGGCAAAGAAGGCGGTGAAGAAAGTCGCCAAGACGCCTGCCAAGAAAGTCGCCAAGAAAGCCGCAAAGAAAGCTGCGAAGAAGAAGTAGTAGCAGTTGATTCCGCAGCGCGCGCAGCGCGCACGGATTACTACCCTCACATCCAGGAGGGGACCCCGTTTGAGACGGGTGAACCTGCCTGGATTTCTGTTTCCAACCCTCGCCAACATCCCCATTCCCGCCCTTGCCATGGCCTCCCTCGTCTTCGACATCGAAACCGCTTCCCTGGGCACGGAACCCTTCGACGACACGCAGCTCGAATACCTCTTTCGCGACGCGGAACGGCTGCCCGAGCCGGATGCCCGCAGTCAGCGCCGCGAGGAGATCGAGCGCATGATGAGCCTGTGGCCGTTCACCTCCCAGGTGGTTTGCATCGCCATGGTCAACCCGGAAACCCGGCGGGGACAGGTTGTGTTCGTGGCGCCTGAGTACGAGGAAAGCGGCGAAGCCGCGACGGGGCCGGTGGAGTTTGTCACCTGCCTGGACGAGACCGAGTTGCTGACCGCGTTCTGGGACGTCGCCAAGTCCTACGACCAGGTGATCACTTTCAACGGACGCGGTTTCGATGTGCCGTTTCTCTACCTCCGGTCGGCGTTGCTCAATGTCCCCATCTCCCGCAAGAACTGGCTGGGTTACCGGTTTGCCACCGAGCCGCACTGTGACCTCGCCGAGCAACTCAGCTTCTATGGGGTCAGCGGCCGGGAGGGTGCCGCCCGGCGTTTCAACCTCGACTTCTACTGCAAAGCCTTCGGCATCGAGTCCCCCAAGAGCAAAGGCGTCAGCGGCATGGATGTGGGGGATCTGCTCAAGGCGGGGCGCCACCGCGAAATCGCGGAGTATTGCCTGCGCGATGTCGAGGCCACCGTGCAGCTCTACGAAATCTGGCGGGACCGGCTCGCGGGCATCAAGTGATCCTCCCAGCCAGTCGGTGCACGTCGATTCGAGAGGGAATTGCGCGGACTCACGCCCGCCTTTACGGCACTGATTGAGCTTTGCCGCTCCCTCGGCTGGTTTCGACCGCCCTCCCGGATTCCGCCCGGTGGTTGTCACCCGCGGGGCCCACGTAACGCCGGGCGATGACCAGATTGTCGAACCAGACGATGTTGGTCGCCTGCTTCGTCCAGCGGTCAGTCACGTAGCTTTCCAGGGTGAGCGCATTCGCATGCAGCGTGTCCGAGGTGCGCCAGTTGAGGTTGCGCCAGTGACCACGGAGTTCGCCGTCGATCCAAAACGCCTGTTCGCCGTCGGCCTTTCCGGGCGTGTTCTCCTGCAGCATGAACTCGGCGCAAATCCACTTGCCGCGGGGAATGTCCGGCTGATCTTCGGGCGCGAAGGAGTTGCCCCAGTATCTGCCGTCCGGCGAGACCTTCATCTCGTGCCAGTAACTATAGAAGTTCCAGCGGCCGGGCGGGGGAAAACGACCCCAGTTTCCCCAGGGTTCCAGCGCGGTTGAGAAGCGGTCGTCCCCCGCCGGTTTCAATCCCGCCCCGCCGAATCCGCTCCAGCGGTCCCGCCCGGTCAACCCCCGGTTCGCCCGCAACGTGACGAAGTGATGCACGTAATCGCATCCGGCTTCGAACTTCACGTAGAACCGAATGAACACGCGCCGGGTGGGCTCGAACCACTTCGTCAGCCCCCCGCCGGTGTTGCGGCCCAGGGTGGCCGTGACCTTGAGACAGCGCTTCCCCAGGCGCCCCGCCCCATCCAGGGGGGTATCCGCAGTCAGCACCGCGTCGCCGTCATTGCGCGACTCGTCCCAGAGCTTCCAACCTGTGTCCTCCGACTCGAAATCGTCGGCGAAGATCACGTCGGGGTGACGGGGCAGGCCCTGGTCGGCCACGTAACCGGCGGCCAGGCCTTCGCCTTGGGGAAGTGGGATAGCGGTCGACCCGCTGGACGAGGTCGCCTCCGCCGGGGCGGCCACTCCGGCCAGCCTCGCGGCGAGGCAGCCGAAGGCGACCATCCGGATCGGGTTCATGCGAAGGGGGAGGGCAGCCGGGGCGCGCCGCAACGCGGGGCGCCCCGGCGATTGCGTGCCGCCTCTACTTGGACTCCTTCTTCTTCAGCTTGATGGTGAGGCCTGCGGGGTAGTCCAGGTAGCCCCATTGGTCCACCTGGTGCAGTCGCATTTCAAGGCCGCCACCGGTTGCCCGACCGAACACCACGGCCATCTTGCGCTTCGCGCCGTCGGCACCGGTGGAGTCCAGGCGCAGGGCCACATCGCCGCCCTCATCCGCCCAGGTGCCCTTCGATTGGTTGCCCTGGCTGTCGAAACCGACGTACTTGGGCTCGCCGGTGGCGGAGTCGATCGAGGCGATCCCAAGATAGCTCATGTCGCCCACCTTGCCGCGCATGAGAATCACCTTCTTGTCGAGTTCCCAGGCAAACGAGTGGGTCAGGAGCGTCCCATCATTGGTGGTTCCCTCCCAGGTTCCGAGCATCCATTCCGCCTGGGCTTCGCTGACGAGGTCGGCCAGGGACGGTTGGGCCTGGGCGGTGATCAAGAGGCCGCCGAGAGCGGCGCCAAGCATGAGTTTTCGCAGTGACATGGTTTCGATTCTGATGGTTTCGTTCTTACCCGTCTCCCCGTGAAAGCCGGATCACGCCGAAGAACGGGATGCCGATTACCGTATCGCGGAAGCCCCCGGCGTCAATGCGCCTTTCCCACCACCGGAGCGGGGAGGGTGACGTCGTGTTCGCGGGCGACCTGGCGGATGTGGGTGGCGGCTGCGGCGTATTCCTCCGCGGTCCGGAGATGTTCCATCATCAGCGGAGGTTGATGGGGCAGGGCGGCGAGTCTCTTGAGGAAGGGGGCATAATCGATCGCGCCGAGTCCCGGCTGCACCTCCCGGAAATGCACGTTCATTTCAACGTCCCAGGTGAGGTCCTTTGCGTGGCAGCTCACGATTTGCGGGCCGAGCTTGTTGAAGCATTCGTGGAGCAACTCGCGGTGGCGGTAGAAGCGGGACGGCGAGTTCACCAGGTTGCAGGGATCGAGATGGACGCCGAAGGCCGGCCGGTCAATCGCCTTCATCAACTCCAGATAGCTGTCGGGACTGTCCGGGAGCGCCCAGCCCATCATCTCGTAGCAGAACTTCGCGCGTTTCGGCTTCACCGCGTCGATGATCTTCCGGGCGTTTTCCACGGCGGCCTCGAAGAAGCGGGGGGAGACATTGTCCGGATGCGGGCCATACCATTCCTTCGGGCTGAAGGAACCGGCGATGTCCACGCAGCAAAGGGCGCCAATTTCCTCGGCCAACGCCAGACCGTCCGTCACGGTCGCCAGGTTGGCGCGACGCTGGTCCGGATTCGCATCCAGCAGGTTCACCCAGCGTCCCACCTCGGCGAGGACCACATGCTCCCGGGCAAATGCCTCGCGGAGGGCCCGTATGCGGTCGGTGTCATCCAGGCTGACGCCCGGACAATACGCCGCGTCATAGCCCAACTGCCGGTGGGCCCGGGCCAGTTCGTCAGGGTCCTTGGGTGGCTGGAAGACCGGACCGCCGAATCGGACCGGCCGGGAGGCGGTGGTCCCGGCGGCGTGGGGTTCGCCCGGGAGCCACAGGGAGGGGGCGGCAGCGACCGCGAGCGCGGCGGTGCCCTGCTTCACGAATCGGCGGCGGGAGAGGGGGGATGTCTTCATGCTGATGCCCGGAGGCTAGCGGGTTCACCGGCCTCAGGACAATCGTCGAATCTCGCTGGCCTCCCGGGCCATGACCGGCTTACCTTGAACCCGATGACCGGCCAGTTCCTGCGCTTATGAACGAGACGACGCGTTACCTGCAGTCCGTCCCCCCGACCGAGGACCCCGAAATCGGCACGCTGGTCAACTGCATGCTGCGGGATGCCGTGCAGAACGAGGCGAGCGACCTGCACATCGAGCCGTGGGAAAGCACGGTGGTGGTGCGCGTGCGGTTGGGCGGCGTGCTGCGCGAACTGGTGCATCTGCCTTTGGACCTGTTGGACAAGATTGCCGGCCGCTTCAAGGTGATGGCGAACCTGGTCTCCTATCAGACCGACGTTCCCCAGGAGGGACACGCGCCCACGGATGAGGATATCGGGGTGGAACTGCGGGTGTCGGTCTTCCCCACGGTCCGCGGCGAGAAGATCGTGGTGCGCATTTTCGATCCGCGGAATCGCAGTTTCGATCTGGCGGGCCTGGGATTTGAGGAGGACACCCTGCGGTCGATGTACGAGGCGCTGGCACATCCGAACGGCCTGCTGCTGCTGACCGGCCCCACCGGATCGGGAAAGACCACGGTGATTTACGCGGCGTTGACCCATCTGGTGAACCAGCATGGTCCGACGGTTTCGATCAGCACGGTGGAGGACCCGGTGGAGTTTGCGTTGCCAATGGTCAGCCAGGCCCAGGTGAACCTGTCCCGCGAGTTCACCTATGCCCGGGCCCTGCGCTCGCTGATGCGGCAGGATCCGGAAGTGATCATGATCGGGGAGATTCGCGACCCCGAGACGGCGAACATCGCGGTTCAAGCCGGTTTGACCGGCCATCTGGTCATCAGCACCATTCACGCCGGAAGCACGGCGGGCACGTTCGCGCGCATGATCAACATGGGCATCGAGCCCTTCCTGCTGTCCTCGGCGGTCGTGGGCGTGCTTGGGTTGCGCTTGATTCGGTTGAACTGCCCGCATTGCTCCGCCCCGACGGAAGCCGACTCCAACCACCACAAGCACATCCCGGAAGAGGTCCTCGCCGGGGCCACCCTGCGCCAGGGAACCGGCTGCACTCACTGCGTGGAAACCGGCTACAGCGGGCGGTCCGCACTGACGGAAATGCTGGTGATGAATGACACCCTCCGCGAATCGGTGCTGGAACGTCTGCCCACCCGGCGACTTCAACAGGTGGCGGTGGACGGCGGATTGCGGACGCTCTGGCAAAACGGCCTGGACCGGGTGATGCGGGGCGAGACGACCCTGGCGGAGATCCAGCGGGTGCTGGCCGGGGATGCGTTCTAGGGGTGGGGGCGGGGACGCAGGCTGCGTTCCGAGGCCCGAAGCAAGTTGAACACGTTGCCATGATCTGGTTGCCGCCGGCCCTTTTGACGGGGATCAGCCTGCTGCTGATGCTCTGGCAATGGCTTGAAGGGCGCCTGTTTCCCCTGCACCGCCGGGTGCGGGGCCGGGATTATGCTCCCGGCTTGACGCTGCTCAAGCCGCTCAAGGGAAGCGATGCCGCGACCGAGGCCTGCCTCCGGAGTTGGTTGACCCAGAACTATGCCGGGCCGGTCCAGGTGCTTTTCGCCGTCAGCAGCGCGGACGATCCGGTTTGCACCGTGGTGCAGCGGTTGCTGGCGAGACATCCCGAGTTGGAGGCGCGCCTGGTGGTGTGCGGGGAACGGGTGGGACCCAACGCCAAAGCCTCGAAACTGGCGCAGCTGGAACCGCTCGCGCAGCACGATCTCCTCGTGATCAGCGACGCCGACGTGAAGGCGCCCCCCGACCTTTTGACCAACCTTGCCGCCGCTTTCCAGGAGCAAACCGTTGGCCTGGTGAACCCGTTCTACCGGTTGGGCGAGCCCACCACCGTGGCCATGCACTGTGAGGCGCTCGCGGTGAACAGTGATTTCTGGACCAGCGTGCTCCAGGCCCGGAGGCTCAGTCCTCTGCGCTTCGCCCTGGGGGCCACGATGGCGGTGCGACGGGAGACCGTGCGGCAGATGGGCGGGCTGCGGGTTCTGACGGATTATCTCGCGGACGATTACGAACTCGGACGGCGCGTGGCGGCGACCGGCGCCCGGGTGATGCTCTGCCCGGTGGTGGTGGACTGCCTCAACGCGCCGGAAGGCTGGCGGCACGTGTGGAAACACCAGTTGCGCTGGGCCCGGACCATCCGGGCCTGCCAGCCGCTTGCCTACGCGGCCAGCATTGTCAGCAATCCCACGCTCTGGCCGCTGCTGCTCTGGGCGGTTGCCCGCACCCCGCTGGCCGCCCAGATCCTGGGGGTCTGTCTGCTCGTACGATTCCTCACCGCCCTGGACAATCAGCGCCGGCTTTGCCAGTCCCTCGTCCACTGGAAGTGGCTTTGGCTGGCTCCGGTCAAGGACCTGCTCCAGGCCGCGTGGTGGGGGCTCGCCTTTCTCGGCAACCGCGTGGAATGGCGGGGCACCCGCTTCCGGGTGACCCGGCAGGGGCGACTGGAGACGGCCACGGACCAGTGAGATGGCGGGAACGGCATTCGCGGGCTCTCGTTTCCCGCCACCCGTGCCATGGACGCCGCGCGCCCGCGAACTTGACTTTCCCCTGCTGGACCGGCTTATTCAGGCCCATGAAGACCGTTGAAGTTCAAGGTTCCCCGCAATCCCTCACCACCGGCAACCGCCGTCGCTTTCTCAAAACCACCGCCACCGCCACCGTGGGCAGCGTGATCGCCGCCAACGTGGCCTTCTCCCGGACCGCCTTCGCCGCCAATTCCGACACGTTGAAGATCGGGTTGGTCGGTTGCGGCGGGCGCGGCACGGGAGCCGCCAGCCAGGCGTTGAATGCCGACCCGAACGTCGTGCTGCACGCCGTGGGCGACCTCTTCCCGGAGAAGTGCGCCGGGGCGGTTCAGGCGCTCAAGAACAACGAGGGCATCGCGCCGCGGGTGAAGGTCACGCCGGACACCATGTTCACCGGTCTGGACGCCTTTCAGCAGGTGATCGACAGCGGCGTGGACGTGATGCTGCTGGCCACCCCGCCGGGATTCCGGCCCCAGCATTTCGCCGCCGCCGTGGCCGCCGGAAAGCACGTTTTCACCGAGAAACCGATGGCCACCGACGCCCCCGGCCTGCGCGCGACCATGGAGGCGGCCGAGTTGGCGAAGGAGAAAGGCCTGGCCGTGGTGTCCGGGTTCTGCTGGCGCGCCGAATACGGCCGGCGGGAATTCTACCAGCGGGTCCATGACGGGGCCATTGGCGAGGTGCGCGCCATCCACGCCACCTACCTCACCGGCCCGGTCAAGCCGATGCCCCCCGCCAGCTCGCGTCCGGCGGGGATGGGCGACGTCGAATGGCAGTTGCGCAACTGGTACAACTTCACCTGGATCTCCGGCGACGGCCTGGTGGAACAGGCGTGCCACAGCGTGGACAAGATCATGTGGGGGATGAACGACGTGCCCCCCGCCCGGGCAGTGGCCACCGGCGGTCGGCAGATTCCGAACAACGAAGGCAACATCTTCGACCACATCGACGTGTTCTACGAGTGGGAGGGCGGTGCCCGGGCCACGATGGCGCAGCGCCAGATCAGCAACTGCGCGAGTGACAACTCGGATTACCTGATGGGCGAGAAGGGGTTCGGCACGATCAAGGGCTGGAGCGCCCCGATCATCACCGGCGCCACTTCATGGCGCTACCGCGGGCCCAAGAACGACATGTACCAGACCGAGCACGACGAGTTCTTCGCCTGCATCCGGTCGGGCAATTTGATCAACCACGGCAAATGGATGTGTCAAAGCACCCTGGCCGCGTTGATGGGCCGGATGGCCGCCTATACCGGCCAGGAAGTCACTTGGGAACAGGCGCTCAATTCCCAGGATCATTTCGTTCCCGAGAACCTCACCTGGGACATGCCCCTGCCGATCCGGCCGATGGCGGTTCCCGGGCAGTCGAAGCTGGTCTGACAACCCGGCCGGAAGTTCCGGACCGGGCAGGCATCGACGGGCGGGGCGGGAGGCATTCCCGTTCCGCCCGTTGTGCGTCCCGACGGACGGCTTTCCGGAGTCGTTCCTGTGGCTTGACAGGGGGTCAGGAGGCTGGTCATTCTGCGCGTTTGCCGTAACGCAAGCCACGATCTTTCCGAATCATGAGCGACGCCAACACTCCGTTTGATACGTTGCGCACCTTCGACCTCGGCGGGGGTCGGCAGGGGCGCTTCCACTCCCTTCCCGCCCTCGAAGAAGCCGGTCTGGGCAAAGTCTCCAGGCTGCCTGTCTCGCTTCGCATCGTCCTCGAATCCGTCCTGAGAAACTGCGACGGGGTCAAGGTCACCGAAGCCAGCGTTCGGGAACTGGCCGCCTGGCAACCCGAGGCCGGGCGGACCGCCGAAATCCCCTTCGTGGTCGCCCGCATCCTGCTCCAGGATTTCACCGGGGTCCCGCTGCTGGTCGACCTGGCGGCGATGCGGTCGGCGGTGTCGCGGCTGGGCCGGGATTCGCAGATCGTGGAGCCGCTGGTGCCGGTGGACCTGGTGGTGGACCATTCGGTGCAGGTCGATTTTGCCGGCAACCCGGCGGCGTTTCGCGCCAACCTGGAGATGGAGTTCATGCGGAACCGGGAGCGTTACTCGTTCCTGAAGTGGGGAATGCAGGCGTTCAACACCTTTCAGGTGGTTCCCCCCGGCATCGGGATCATCCACCAGGTGAACCTCGAACACCTGGCCCGCGGCGTGGTCGAGTCCGACGGGATCTTCCACCCGGACTCGCTGGTGGGCACCGATTCCCACACCACGATGATCAACGGCCTGGGCATCGTCGGCTGGGGAGTGGGCGGCATCGAGGCCGAGGCCGGCATGCTCGGACAGCCGGTCTACTTCCTGACCCCCGACGTGATCGGGGTCCACGTCACCGGGCAACTCAACGCGGGTGTGACCGCGACCGACGTGGCGCTGACCGTCACCGAGATGCTCCGGCAGGCGAAGGTGGTTGGCAAGTTTGTGGAGTATTTCGGACCGGGCGCCGCGGCGTTGCCGGTCGTCGACCGGGCCACCATTGCCAACATGGCCCCCGAGTACGGCGCCACGATGGGCTTCTTTCCCATCGATGAGAAGACGGTGGATTACCTCCGCGCGAGCGGCCGGCCCGAGGAGTTGTGCCGGACCTACGAGAACTACTACCGGGCCCAGGGCCTGTTTGGCATGCCGGCAAAGGGGGAGGTCGACTACACGCGGGTGCTGGAACTCGATCTCTCGACCGTCAAGGCCTGCGTGGCCGGGCCGAAGCGTCCGCAAGACCGCATCGAGCTGGGCGCCCTGAAGGACCGGTTCGCCGAGTTGCTCACCCGGCCGGTGGCCGAGGGCGGCTATGGCAAGGCCGGGGACGAGGTGTCCCGCAAGGTCACGGTGAAGGGACATCGCCAGGCCCGGCTCCATCCGGAATGGGTGGCGGGCATGCACCACGCCCGGGTCTCCGCCAGCGAAAGCGAGATGCGGGACCAGCACCCGGCCCCGGACAACATCACCGTCAGCCGGGAGGCGTTGAATGGCGACCTCGCCCACGGCACGGTTCTGATCGCCTCAATTACCAGCTGCACGAACACGAGCAATCCCAGCGTGATGCTCGCCGCCGGCCTGCTGGCGAAGAAGGCCTGCCAGCGGGGTCTGCGGGTGAACCCGCTGGTGAAGACCTCGCTCGCCCCGGGTTCGCGGGTGGTCACCGACTACCTCGAGAAGACCGGCCTGCAGGAATCGCTGGACCAGCTTGGCTTCCACCTGGTCGGCTACGGATGCGCCACCTGCATCGGCAATTCGGGTCCGATCGAGGAGCATCTCGAGGAGGCGGTGATCCAGGGCGACCTGGTGGCCGCCTCGGTGCTCTCGGGCAACCGCAACTTCGAGGCCCGCGTGCATCAGAGCATCAAGGCAAACTTCCTCATGTCCCCGCCGCTGGTGGTGGCCTATGCCATCGCCGGTCGGGTCGACATCAATCTCGAGACCGAGCCGCTGGGCATTGATGACCAGGGACAGCCGGTGTTCCTGCGCGACATCTGGCCGGCCCCGGCCGAGATCGAGGAACTGCTCGCCGCCACGCTCAAGCCCGGGACCTACCAGCAGCTTTACGACAACCTGGCGGACCAGAATCCCAAGTGGAACGAGGTGCATACCGAGACCGGTTCCACCTACGTCTGGGATCCCAGCAGCACCTACATCCAGGAACCGCCGTTCTTCGACAACTTCGGGCTCGAGCCGGGCGGTATCGGCGAGATCAACAATGCCCGTGCCCTGGGCATCTTCGGCGACAGCGTCACCACCGACCACATCTCCCCGGCCGGGGCCATCAAGCCCAACTCCCCCGCCGGCGCTTACCTGCGGGAGCACGGGGTCCAGGTCGCCGAGTTCAACAGCTACGGTTCGCGCCGGGGCAATGACCGGGTCATGACCCGCGGCACCTTCGCCAACGTGCGCATCAAGAACCTGATGCTCGGCGGTGAGGAGGGCGGCGAAACCCTGTTCCAGCCGGACGGAACGCGGATGTCGATCTACGATGCGGCCCGCCAGTACGCCACCGCGGGTACGCCGCTGGTGGTGATCGCCGGCCAGGAATACGGCACCGGCAGTTCGCGTGACTGGGCGGCCAAGGGAACCGCGTTGCTGGGCGTCAAGGCCGTCGTGGCGCGGAGCTTCGAGCGCATCCACCGGTCGAACCTCGTCGGCATGGGCGTCCTGCCGCTGCAATTCCCCGAGGGCGTCAGCGCGGCCACCCTGCATCTCGACGGGACGGAGACCTACTCCGTGCTGGGCATCGGACCGGAGCTGAAGCCGCAGCAGGAACTCACCCTCTGGATCCGGCGAACCAACGGCTCGGTCGAAAACGTGCCCGTCCGTTGCCGCATCGACACGCCGATTGAAATCGAATACTACCGGCACGGAGGCATCATGCCGTTCGTGTTGCGCCAGCTTCTCGCGACGAACCCGGCGTGAGCCGGAAGCCGCGGTGCGCAACCGTCCGTGCTCACCGGTGTTGAACTGGCCGTGGGGGGCGCCGCCCTTCCGGCGGATCGGGACGTGGTCCGGGACCGTTGAAAGGCCCGGGCCAATGCAGACAGTGGAACTCGGCGGCTTGCCGCCAGCAGGTAGTTGATAATGAAACCATCGCGCGCCCAGCGGCGCCTCAGACCATGAGAATTCGAACCTCTTCGCGCTCCGCGTTCACCCTCGTCGAGATCATGATCGTCGTGGCGATCATCGGCATGCTGGCCGCCATCGCCATCCCGAACATCGCCAAGGTCCGGCGCACCGCCCAGAAACAGTCCTGCATCATCAACCTCAAGAACATCGATGGGGCAAAGGAGATGTGGGCCACCGAGATGCGCAAGGCCGACGGCGACGCGGTGGATGAAAGCGGGGTGAACGAGTACATCAAGGGCAAGACCCGCCCCTCCTGCCCCGGCGGCGGCACCTACACCTATGGCAACGTCGGCGAGATGCCCACCTGCAGCCTCAGCGCCGCCGGCCACACCCTGCAGGAACAATAGCCCCCTTCTGCAGGGGCCCGGCCTCGTTCCGTGCGAATCCTCTTCATCGGTGACATCGTCGGGCAACCGGGCCGGCAGGCCGTGCGCGAGTTGCTGCCCCGCCTGCGCCGGGAACATCAGGTTCACCTCGTCATCGCCAACGGGGAGAACATGGCGGGGGGATCCGGCATCACCGGGCGCACGGCCGAGGAGATGCTTGCCGCCGGCGTCGATGTCCTCACCAGCGGCGATCACATCTGGGATCACAAGGAGATCAACGCCGTCCTCGACCGCGAGCAGCGCGTGCTGCGCCCGTTGAATTATCCCCCCGGCACACCCGGCAACGGCTCCATCGTCGTGACGGTCGACGGCCAACCCGACACCGCCATCATCAACCTCCAGGGCCGCACCTTCATGGCTCCGATGGAACATCCGTTCCTCGAGGTCGAGCGCGAGGTCGCCCGGCTGCGCTGCCGGGCCCGGGTCATCTTCGTCGATTTTCACGCCGAGGCCACGTCCGAGAAGATCGCCCTCGGGCGGATGCTGGACGGCCAGGTCAGCGCCGTGGTCGGCACCCACACCCACGTGCAGACGGCGGACGAACAGATCTTTCCCGGCGGGACCGCCTACCTGACCGACGCCGGGTTCACCGGGCCGCACGACAGCGTCATCGGCCGGGAAATCGAGCCGGTGCTGCGCCGGTTTCGCACCGGCCTGCCCCAGCGATTCGAGGTGGCCTCGGGCCGCGTCCGGCTGCAGGGGGCTTTGATCGATGTCGACGGGGCCACCGGTCGCGCCACCGCCATTCAGCGCATCTCCGAGCCGCTGGATGCCTCCCTCCCGGGGTGATCCGCGATGCCACGCCGCGCGAAGTCACAGTGGGATTTTGGGGAACTCTTCCCCAGTGAGGAAATCCGCCGGGTGCTCACCGTGGGGGAGTTGACCACGCAGGTCCGCCAGCTCCTGGAAGGCAACATCGGTCGCATCTGGGTTTCCGGCGAAATCTCGAATCTCCGCCTCCAACCGTCCGGCCACTGCTACTTCACCCTGAAGGACGCGGCCGCGCAGCTCGCCTGCGTGTTGTTTCGCGGGGAGAAATGTCCCGGCCGGGAACTGCTCGAGGACCGGCGGAGCGTGATCCTGCAGGGCGGGCTGACGGTTTACGAGCCGCGGGGGCAGTATCAACTCCGCGTCAACGCCATCGAGGTCCGGGGGGTTGGGGCGCTTCAACTTGCCTTCGAACGCCTCAAGGCGCGCCTGAACGAGGAAGGCCTTTTCGATGCCGCCCGGAAGCGCGCCCTGCCCGCGTTGCCCCGGCGCCTGGGGATCGTGACCTCGGCCACCGGAGCCGCCTTGCGTGACGTGCTGCACGTCCTTCGCCGGCGATTCGCCGATCTGGAAATCCTCCTCGCTCCGTGCCGGGTGCAGGGTGAGGGTGCGGCGGCCGAAATCGCCCGGGCCATTGGTGCGCTCAACGATTGGTCCGCCACGGCAACCCCGGAGACCCCGCTCGACCTGATCCTCGTCACGCGCGGCGGCGGAAGTCTCGAGGATCTCTGGGCCTTCAACGAGGAGGCGGTCGCCCGCGCCATTGCCGGCTCCGAACTGCCGGTGGTCTCCGCCGTCGGCCACGAAATCGATTTCACCATCAGCGACTTCGTCGCCGACCTCCGCGCCGCCACCCCGAGTGCCGCCGCCGAGGTCATCACCGAACACCTCCTTGCCGGAAGACAGTTTGTGGACGAGACCGCAGGGCGCCTTCCGGCGCTCGCGCGGGCAGGTCTGACCGGGCTTCGCCAGGATCTCCGGGACGTGCGTGCCCGTTTGGAACGGGTCCATCCGAAACGGCGGATCCAGACCATGTGGCAACGCCTCGACGATTTGCAGGGCGCTTTGGGTCGGTCGGTCCGCGGGCAGACCCGCGCGCTGGCCGCACGCATGGAAGGACTGGTGGCCGTGTGGCGGAGGCTGCGACCCGAGGTCCGGGTGGCCCGCAGCCGCGAGCAACTTGCCGGAACCCGGCAGCGTCTCGTGGCCGCCGTCCATGACCGGTTGCGGGATGACCGGTCGCTGCTCGGCGATCTGGAGGCCCGGTTGCGATTGCTCTCGCCCGAGGGCACGCTGGCGCGCGGTTACTCCATTACCCGGGACTTGACCACGGGCCGGGTCATCCGATCCGCCCGCGAAACCCGGTCGGGCCAGATCCTCGAAACCCGCGTGCAGACGGGCGCCTTCCGCAGCCGGGTCGAGTAGCTCGCGCGGTCCTCCAGATCTCCCTCTTCCTCTCCCTCGTAATCGTAATCGTAATCGTAATCGCAATCCCGATCTCATCATCCCGGTCCACCGCCTGGACCGGATGCCGATTCGGAGGGAGGAGGGCGGGGTTCAGAGTAAGATCACGAGTAGGATCAGGATCAGGATCCGGACGAGGAATCGCCCTGCCCGCCGCATTCCCCCTCGGCGCGGTAGTGCAGCACCTGCACCGTCTCCAGCGTGACCAGGCCGCTGCTCATCATGCGGTCCAGATGCGGCAGGAAGGCGTCGATCTTCTCCCTGGCATCCACGATTTCGATCACCATTGGCAGGTCCAGCGACAAGCGCAGGATTTTCGTGGTATGCAGCCGGCTGGACTTTCCGAAGCCCAGCGGCCCGCGCAACACCGTGGCGCCGGCCAGGTGCATTTCCCGCGCCTTCAGCACGATGGCTTCATAGAGCGGACGGTTCTCGTGGCGGCTGTTCTCGCTCGTGAACACCCGCAACAACACGGCATCTTTGGGGATCTGCATCAGTGAATCCTCCCGGAGTTGACGAGGTTGCCCAGAATCGCTCCCAGCCAGACGGCCAGCATGCAGGCGGCCACCGAGCCCGCCATGTTCGCGCCGGCCCGCCACCACTGGCCGTCTTGCAGCAGGGTCAGGGTCTGCAGGCTGAACGAGGAAAAGGTGGTGTAGCCGCCGCAGAATCCCACCAGAAGAAACTGGCGCGTGGCTGCTGAAGCCAGCCAGCGACCGTCCGGGCTCATCACCGTGGCGCCGAACCCGATGATCATCGAGCCGACGATGTTCACGCAGAGGGTTCCCCAAGGGAACGTCTCTCCGAAGAACCGGGCCACCCAGCCGGAGCACGCGTAACGTGCCACCGAGCCAAGGGCTCCCCCCAACGCAACCCACAGCACATGTTCCTTCATCGGCGACTTGGGAAATCGGCGCACGTCACCGGGCCTGTGGCCTTGCGCCGAACGCCCTCACCCTAGAAGCCCGGCCACGCAAAACAAGCCCGGAACCCCTTCCTGGTCGCACCAACTTGCCATGAACCGAGCCCCCGCCAACGGAGGGCCGAGTTACACGAGGCCCTGATTTAATCTCAGCGACTCGCGGAGCTCGTCCCTCCAAGGAGGGTTCCATGTCCCATTGTCTGCGCATTCGCGAAAGGGGGCTTGCCATGAACCCGACCTTGACGCCGGCTTTCCAGTCGGCACCGGGCGGGCCCTTGGACCCGCACCCTGATCCGATCCGTACCTCAGCGCCAAGTTCCCGCTCGAAGCGTGTCCAGTGGATTCCTGACACCCCTCAATGGAGGAACCGCATGACCTCATGCAATGGCTCCCGAAGCGAAGCCTTCGGGCTGGGAAGAAGGGTTTCCCGGGGGCGTCGTGATATCCATGTCTTTGCGGTGGGCTGTATGGCGCATGTGGAAACGTTCGCTGGACACGCGTGTGCATCAATGGCACGGTCTGCGCCATACCAATAGGGCGACTGCCAAGACCAAATGCAGTCGTCGACTTAACTGTTCGGCGGCATCACATCTATGAGCACTTCGTCACGACGACGACTCGGATTGCTTCTGGTTTGCGGCTCGATCCTGGCATGGATTATTGCTCTTATGTTCTTTTCACAATCGCGAGTGGTCGGGAGTGGATCGTCGGGCAATGCATCGTGGGTTGCTACGGAGACCAAGATTGACCTTGGATGGCGTTTTTCTCTGCCCGTCATTTTGTGTGGAGCGATTGGTGTGTTTTGTGTGGCATGGCCATCACGAAAGCCCCCGAAGCTTTCCCGATGAAGTTGGTAGTATGAGAGAGTTTCCGCCGAACAAGCCGGCTCCACCGAACGCCGGGATCGCGTCTCGGTTGACAATGGGACGTTATTGGCCCGGCGTCGGTGAGCCGGAACGTTAGCCGACTACCGCAAGATTACCGTGAACGGGATCTCGAATCGTCATGAAATCATGAAAGACCAGCTCTTCTGGACGAAGCTGGCCTTCACTGCTTGCGGCTTGCTTCGAGAGGAGGACGACAAGACGTTACGCGGTTTTTGGATAGACGACTTTATACCTGAGAGTGCTACCGATACGAAGCTTGGCGTTGATGTTGAGGGGACGGCATGGGTTGGCGATGGTTCACGGGCAATGTATCCGTATCGCTTCATTGTTTCCGTCCCTCAAGAGATGTTGCACCGACGACGAGACAGTTTCTCGATTGGGAGCTCTATTCTCGACTGGGAGCAGCAGACAGTGCAGGTGGAGATGTGTAATGAGAATTACGTCGCCTAACATTCTTAAAGGGATGTAGAGAACCCGGCCTCCCCTTTTGGCCGGGTTCTTTGGATTCCTGGGTTGAACGCAGTCGCGGGGAGTGGAGAGGGAGGACCTGAGACCAACAGGCTCTTTCAGGGACAGCCGGGTCGCGGCAGCCCTTGAGGAAAGTGCTTGGGCCTCGGGGGGAGGGCGAGGAGGGACGGGCGGGAAGGCGCGCCGGGTGAGATGACCGGAACGCACGACACGCCAACAACGCGCCAAAGGCGCATCCACTCATCAGCCCAGGGTAGCGCCCTGGGAACGTGCACCCTCACACCTGACTAGCCCTGAAAGGGCCGTACCCGGCGCGTCGCGATTCCGTTCCGAGGTGTCGCCCCTTCAGGGCGTTGCACGTTGGTTTGGGCCGGGTTTCCAGGGCGCTGGCCTGGGCTGGAGACCCGCTGCGCCGTTGGCGCGGAGGATGCCGGCAATCGACCGGGTTAACGGAACGGCGCCCGACAGCCTCACGGGCGGCGGTGCGCACGGATTGGTCATCCGCGCCACCGGACCCAACAGGCGCATCGGCCTGCCACCGCACGGACACGACGGGGGCGGTGGGGGTTCTCGCAGAAGAGTCTGGTGGCGCCACGGGCCAGGATGGCGGTCTGGCAGGCAACCCTCTTGACGGTCTGGATCACAGCTGCTTCCCACCGCCGTCGCAGCGCTGCGCTCGCGCTGGTTGCGCAAGTCCGCCGTCGCTGAGTGGCGTCGTTCCCGAAGACATGACAGACGCAAAGGCTCCCTCGGGCAAAGGCGATCTGACCGGGGTGCGTTGCGGGAGATGGTGCTCAGTCTTTCAGGCGTTTTACACCGCCTGGTCTGCGCATGCGGTTCTCTTCCCTTTCGTTCTACTATTGGGCAGTAGGTCTGGTGGGATGGCCCCGTTTCCTCCGGCGATTCGGGAGGTGCCATGATCAATTGGCAGCGTGAAAGGTCGCTGGCTTGACGATCTTGCTCCTTTGGGGCATGACGAATGTGCCTGCTCCGCCCTCACGCGCGGAGGCATCCGGCGTCACCGAGACGAGCTGGTGGGCGGAAATAGAACTGAATCTGCGAACCTCGCCCCGCGGGAGCCGCTCAAGTGCCGCAAGGCGCAGTTGGGTGACGGGGACACGACGACGCGCAAAGGCGCATCCACCATGCCGGGCAGCGCCCTGGGAACGTGCGCCCCCACACCTGACGAGCCCTGAAAGGGCGGTACCCGGCGCGTCGCGGTTCCGCTCCGAGGTGTCGCCCCTTCAGGGCGTTGCGCGTTGGTTTGGGCCGGGTTTCCAGGGCGCTGCCCTGGGCTGGAGACTCGCTGCGCCTCTGGCGCGGAGGATGCTGCTAATCGACCGGGTTGATGTATTCGCGCCCGGCCGTGCGGACGGCGGTGGGGGCGGAGTTGCGGTTGCGGGCTGAGCCGCCCGGAGGCGTGAGTTGTTGTTTTCATCCCCGCCACCGTAGTAGGATCCCGCCGTGCCACTGACCGCAAAGCCGCGATCCGTTCCCAGCGCGCCCAATCCCCATCGCCGCGCCGCGGCTTCGTTCAGCCATGCGCTGCACCGAATGGCGGCCCCGCCACGAAGCTTAGGAATTCGGGAGTCACGGAGAGGCCGCCATCGGTGAGCTAAATCGTTGGCCGAGAAGATGACCTACATCGCCGCCACAGCAGGCTTGCTCTTTTGCCACTTGCTCTTCTGGATGTCGAAGCGCGGAGTGCGGTTTCCTACGCTGGTTGAAAAGCTGAGTGTTTGGCTCGCCGTGATGTTGAGTCTGGTCGCGATTGTCGATTTGTGCAGAGCGTTCCTTTCCGCCTTTGAGAAGCAGGATGGGCCTCTTGCGGGATGGATGCCCCGAGTTGTAGCCTATCCGGCAGGATTGATCCTGTTTCTCATCGTTGTCTTCCTGCTGTTGCCCAAACCAATCGATCGAGAGAAACAAGCCCAACAATGAAGGGTGTATTGCTGCGGCGCGAACTGGAGCCAGCAAATACCCCCTTGGTTGAACAAGCCCGGTCGGAGCGAGCGAGAAGCGCCCTCCGTGTGACGCTTGTGTTGGAGGGCCAGGATGGCGGTCTGGCAGGCAACCCTCTTGACGGTCTTGAGGGGAGTTCCTCCGTTCCCGTTCGCCTTGAACGTGAATCGTGAAAAGCCGCATGCTTGGTTGCGAGACATCACTCCGACTCCGAGGACCGAATGTCGGTTAAGCACAACCACGAAATGCCGGCGCACGGAGGACGTGACCGCCCAACCGTGACGTGTTCCCCCGCGCTCGCCGGGTTGGCGGCGGTGCTGGCGACCGCCGCCTCGCTCGTCGCGGAACCGGTTCTCTCCGAGTTCATGGCATCGAACTCCACCACCCTCGCCGACGGTGAGGGGGCGTTTCCGGACTGGATCGAGCTTCACAATCCCGATCCGGTCGATGCGGTGATGGACGGCTGGGGACTGCGGGACAGCCAGGAAACGTGGCTTTTCCCCACCGGCACCACGATCCCCGCCGGCGGCTATCTCGTCGTCTTCGCCTCGGGGCAGGCGTCCGACCACCACGTCGACGCGGGAGGATCCCTTCATACCACCTTCAAACTCGATGCCGCCGGAGAGTCTCTTGCCCTGCTACGGCCCGACGGGACCCGCGCCTTCACCTACGATCCGGTTCCCTCCCAACGCGAGGACATCTCCTACGGGCTGCTCACCACGATCGAGACCTTCGTGACGCCGAGTTCAACGGCCCGTTACCGGGTTCCCGCCGCACCGTTGCCGGAGGAATGGATCGAACGCGGCTTCGACGATTCCACCTGGTTCCAGGGGTTGGCGGCCGTCGGATACAAGACGACGCCTGGCCCGGTACTCGGCGGCGGTTCCGGAACCTGCACCGCCTATCTGGTGGAGGCGGGAACCGGCGGGAACCAAAGCTATGGGGGTGCCTTGGGAATGGACTTTGAGGTGCTCGAGGAGATTCGCGTCACCGATCTCGGCGTGTTCGACGACGATTCCGACGGACTGTTTCGCACCATCACCGCCCAACTGTGGAGCCGCAGCGGCGACAGCGGCATCTCGGTCCTTGCCCGTGAGACGTTCACTCCCGCCGTCCCCGGAACGCTCGAAGGAGGGAGCCGGTTCAAGCCGCTCGCCTCCCCCTTGGTGCTTCCCCCGGGGAGTTACACCATTGTCGCCTACGGTTACGGTGCCGGGGAGCAAAACGTCAACCAGGGATCCGGCGCGAACGGGGGCCTCGATATCGACACCGGCGGGGCCTTGCTGCGGTTCGTGGGCGGCAGTCGTTACGGAACGGCGGGCAGCTTCCCCACCACTCTCGATGGCGGCCCCGCCAACCGCTACGGTGCCGGGACCTTCAAGTTCAGCCCCAACAGCGCCACCGACATCGAGACCGACATCCAGAGCCTGATGAAGGATGTGAATGCCTCCGTGATGGTTCGGGTTCCCTTTGAGGTGACCGATCCCGCCAGCATCGACACGCTGGAACTTGAGATCGGAGTGGATGACGGATTCGTCGCCTTCGTCAACGGCGTCGAGATTGCCCGCCACCATGCCCCGGACCCGTTGAGTTGGGATGCCCACGCCACGCTCGATGAGAACGCGACGCTCCGTCTACCCGCCGTTCTCCCGCCCGGCACCCTCCTTCCGACTGGAAACGTCCTCGCGGTTCACGGACTCAACATCTCGGTCCACGACGACGACTTCCTGGTGTCGCCGACGCTCCGGGGCCTCTCCAACGACATCCTGAGCGCGCGCTTCTTCAGCCACCCCACCCCGGGAGCCGCCAACGATCCGACCGGCGTTCTGGGATTTGTTGCCGATACCAAGTTCGACCTCGACCGCGGCTTCTACGACGTCCCGATTGTAGTCAACATCACAACGGAAACGCCCGGCGCCACGATCCGCTATACCACCGATGCCTCCACGCCGACCGAGACCCACGGGACGATTGTCACCGGGCCCATCGACATCGCCACCACCACGGTCCTGCGGGCCGCGGCCTTCAAGTCCGGCTTCGAACCTTCCAATGTGGATACGCAAAGCTATCTGTTCCTCGAGGACGTCGCCGTGCAGGGCAACCCACCCGGCTATCCGACCACGTGGGGAGGGGTGACGGCCGACTACGCGATGGATCCCGATCCCTCCGACTACGCCCGCTCGGCTGGCGATCCTGCCTTCACCCCGGTCCAGGCTCGTGCTGCCGTTGTCGCTTCCCTGAAGGCGATCCCCACCCTCTCGATCGTCACTGACCGAAGCAACCTTTTCGATCCCACCACCGGGATCTACCTGAACCCGTCCGGTCGGGGCGCGCCGTGGGAACGTCCGGCCTCGGTGGAGATCATCGGACCCGACGGTGTGGGGCGGTATCAGACCGATGCCGGCCTGCGGATCATGGGTTTCACCTCACGGAACCTGAACACCACCCCGAAGCTCAACCTGCGGCTTCTCTTCAAGCAGGAATACGGCGACGCCCAGATGCGTTACCCGCTCCTCGGTGGCGGGGGGCCGGACGCGTTCAATACCATCGCCCTCCGCGGCAATGTCCGGGATGCCTGGCTGTCGGAGCAAGGCTTCGGAGCGGCCACCTATATTGGCGACGAGTGGGCCAAGCGCGCCCAGTACGACATGGGACAGCCCGCCGCGCGGGGGATGTTCGCCCACGTCTATCTCAACGGCATGTACTGGGGGGTCTACAATCCCACCGAACGGCCCGATGACGCCTTTGCCGAAACCTACCTGGGCGGCGACCGGACCGAGTACGATGTGGTGAAATTCTGCTGTCCGGACCGGGCCATTGCGGGCTCGACCGCAGTCTGGGACGATCTCCTGAACGCGGCTCGCGCCGGCCTTGGCAGCGATGCCTCTTACCAACGCACCCAAGGCAACAACCCGGATGGTTCCCCCAACCCCGCCTTTCCCGTTCTGATCGACGTCGACAACTTCATCGATTATCTGATCAACGGTCACTATCACGCCCAGGGGGACTGGCCCGGGAACTACTACGTGATCCGTGATCGGATTCCGGGGCGAACCGAGGGTTTCAAGTTCTTCACCTGGGACAACGACATGGTCTTCGGCGGCGGAAATCCCAGCAACGGCAACAAGGTGCAGACCGCCCCGGGGAACGATTGGTGGACTGAATCGCCGGGCGAGATCGACATCGCGATCCGGGCGAATGCCGAGTACCGCCTGCGCTTTGCGGATCACGCTTACAAGCACTACCACCACGGCGGGGCGCTGACCCTGGCCGCGAACCTCGCCCGCTGGAATGAACTCGCCGCCCTCGTTCGCCCCGCCCTCTTTGCGGAATCCGCCCGATGGGGAGACGCCAAGGGTTCCCCTCTGCGCACCGTGCAGGATCATTGGGATGCCCGGAACGCCAACATGGTGAACCACTACTTCCCAAACCGGCAGGCGGTCGTCTTCAGCCAGATGCGGGCCCACGGTCTCTACCCGGGCCTCGACGCTCCGGAGTTCAGCCAACACGGCGGAATCGTTCCTTCCGGGTTTCCCCTCTTCTTCGATACCGACGCGACCGTCTATTACACCACTGATGGTTCAGATCCCCGCCTGCGTGGGGGAGGCGTCAGTCCGGTCGCCGGTACCGGCGTGAGTTTCCTCACGGCCACCACGCACGTCCGCGCCCGCGCCTTCGATGGCAACGAGTGGTCGGCTCTCAACGAGGCCACCTTCATCGTCGGTGTTCCGCCTGATGCATCGAATCTCGCGGTCAGCGAGATCATGTACCACCCGGGAGCCGCCGACCCCGCCGGTGAGTTCATCGAGTTGCTGAACCTCTCGTCCATGGACGCACTCGATTTGACCGGGGTCTCGTTCAGCGACGGAATTGCCTTCGCCTTTCCGATGGGATTCACGCTGCCTCCCGGCGCCCGTGCCGTGCTGGTTGCCGACCCGGTCGCATTCGCGACAGTCCATCCTGGTGTTTCCATTGCGGGTACCTTCACCGGTTCGCTCGACAACGGCGGTGAGCGAATTGCCCTCACGGATTCCTTCGGTGCGGAGATCCTCTCCTTCACCTACGACGACCGGCGGCCCTGGCCCGAAGCGGCGGACGGGGGTGGTCCGGGTCTTGTGCTGATCGCGCCCGAGAACCTCCCCGACCCCAACCTCGCAATCAACTGGCGTTCGAGCACAGTCTCCGGTGGGAATCCCGCTGGGACCGACCGCGTCCCCTATCTGGGCGGAGACCTCGCCGCCTACGCCCTCGCCGGGCCCGTGCGGTTTGATGTCGTCGCCATGAGCCTTACGGTCCCCTTGCAGGCCGCGGCGGACGACGCCGAGGTCCTGCCGCAGTGGAGCACCGACCTGCGGCTGTGGAACGAAGGCCAGTTCCGCCACCTCGGCGGCAGTCCGGCCCGGTGGCAAATCCTGCCGCCTGTTGCGAGCGAGCCAGCCCTCTTTCTCCGGGCAGCCGTGAAGTTGCGGCAACCGTGATTGCGTGGGGAGGGCTGGTGGCAAAGTCGTCGCGCAGATTTCCGAATCCGCGGGCGGTCGGAGGTTCGGGCGGTCTGCCGAATTGAATTCGGCGATACAGCAGATCGGATATCTGCGCTACGAACCAACGACTTGCGCTGGCTTTGTCGCCGGGCTCTGGTTGATCGGTTCGTTTGGACCGGTTCGGTCTTGACATTCCATACTGCCCGGTATGCACTCGGGTCCATTGATGACCCAATCTGAACAGGAAAGCCTGGCCACGCGCGACCGGTTGGTTGCCGGTGCGTTCAGGCTGTTTGCCCGAAAAGGGTTTCGGCGGGTCAGTCTGGACGAGATTGCGGCCGAGGCGGGCGTGACCAAGGGGAGTTTGTACTGGCATTTCCGCTCGAAGCAGGAAGTCATCAAGGCGGCCTCCGGATACTATTACCGGACCTACCAGCGGCGGATGAACGCGGCAATTGCCTCCGCGAGGGACCCGTATGACCGTCTCGTGCGTGCCTTGAGGTTTGCCGTGCGCACCTGCCTGCTGGACGAACCCAACCGGGTTTTCACCATGGAGGTTTTCACGCACGCGGTGCATCACGAGGAAACCCGGGCGGGTTGGCGGCAGTTCTACGACAGCGTGCGTGAGTTCTACGTGGGCCTGGTTGAGGCGGCGATCGTCTCGGACGAGGTCTTCACGCCGAGCCCCCGGGACGCGGTGAACACCATGCTGGCCACCATGGAAGGGATCAAGCTCCGCGCCCTGTTCGAGCCGGAATTATGCTCCTCCCGCGAGGAGGGGCGGATGCTGCAAAGTCTCCTCGCGGTCTTTACCCGCACTCCCGAACCTGTTGCCCAGACCTGATCATGACCCCCCCCGCAAATCATCGACAAATCCTGGGCCATACCCACTGGTATGGAAACCATTGCCGTGGCGGCTTCACCCTGATCGAACTCCTGGTCGTCATCGCCATCATCGCGATCCTGGCCGGCATGTTGCTGCCCGCCCTTTCCAAGGCGAAGTCGAAGGCGCATCAGACCTATTGCCTCGGCAGCCAGAAACAGATCGGGCTGGCGGTCAACATGTACATCAGCGACTACGACGACCGCTACCCCCTCTGTCGCAACTGGGGCAAGGCCTGGGGCGGCGACCATGCGTTGCGGTCGGACAGCATGTGGATGCCGGAACTGCTCACCCCCTACATCGGCACCAACACCTCCAGCCCGGCCCTGACGCCGCGGAACGAATACCAACTGACGCCGGGCGTCTACACCTGTCCGGTGGGCTACAAGATCAAGATCCCGTCCGGCGAACCCGGATCGAGTTTCACCAAGGACTTCTTCTACGACAACGACGGCGTCACGTATGTCTGGAACCATATCTATCTGAAGGCGCGGAAGAGCGCCTCCGATCCCTGGAGTTACGAAACGTCAAAGCCGGTCAGCGGCCGGCGCACCGCCGCCGTGCCCAGTCCCTCGCGAGCCACGTTGGTCTGGGAGATTCCCTACTGGGACTGGAATTACATGCCGCACCAGAAAGGCATCAACATCGTCTGTGCCGACGGTCATGCCCAGCGGGTTTCCGGCAGCCCCGACGAGGAGGATTGGTGGGCCTACCACAGCCGGGACGGTTGGGAGCCAGAATGACTCCCGTTCCCGTCCGGCGCTCCGGACCCGTTTTCCCCTGACACCCTTGACTAACCCTCACCTCACAGCATGAACATCCACAACAATCCCAAGTGTGATTCGAACCCGACCCGAGTGAAACGGCGGCTGCGAATGTTCGGGCCAGCCTTGCTGGCGGCCTGCGGTCTGCTCCTGCCCGGCGCCGCTGAGGCGCAGGACACCGTGATCGCCTACGAAGTCCCCGCGGGGACGGCCGGCAACCAGGCTTACGACGGGCCGTTGGGGATGGAATTCGACGTCATCAACCCCATCACCGTCACGCGACTCGGGGCTTTTGACGACAATTCCGACGGCATCCAGCTCTTTCTCTACGTCTCCCTTTACAACCGGGTCTCCGGGGAACTGCTGGCCATCTCGTTCTTTTCCCCGGGCGCTGATGGCGAGTTGATCGGTGGCAGCCGCTTCCTTGACCTGGATCCGCCGCTGCCGCTTGAGGCGGGGTTTCAGGGCATGATCGTGGCTTCGGGCTATGGCGAGGGGGAACGTGAGTTCAACGTGTTGGGCGATCCGGATGCCGCGGTCTGGACCCTGAACGATGGCAACGGTTCCCTGCGGTTCGTGGGCAGCAAATGGGGCACCGCCGCCGAGGAATTCCCGACGAACCCGGACACCGGTGGCGTGGCGGCCTACGCTGCCGGGACCTTCATTTACGAAACCACCGCCCCACAGGTCCCGGGTCAACCCGTCATCATGACGACCCCGGGCAATGGTTCCGTGACCCTCACCTGGGATCCGGTCGAGCAACCCCTGCCTGCGGCCAGTTATCGGGTGCTGCGCGGTCCGGCCGCTGACGGGCCGTTTGCGCAGCTTGCCGAGGTGAACGAAACCACCTTCCTCGACACCACGGCGGCAAATGGCACCGTGGTCTGGTACGTTGTGCGCGCCGTCGCCGGCAACGGCAGCGTGGGACCGGACTCCGATCCGCAGGCCGCCCTGCCGTACGCCCTCGCCGAAAACCACCACCTGGCTTACCTCTCCCCCTACGGTTTGCCCGGCAACCAGGCCTTCAGCGGTTCGCTCGGGATGGATTTCGACGTGCAGAATCCGGTCATTGTGAAACGCCTGGGGGTGTTCGATGACAACTCCGACGGCATGGGGCTGACGATCACCGCCCGGCTCTTTGACCGGGACAGCGAGCAGGAACTCGCCAGCATGGAGTTCACGTCCGAGGCCCCGGGCGACTCCATCGGCGGGATGCGTTTCAAGGCGTTGCCGTCCCCGATTGAACTGCCCGCGGGCTTTCATGGCGTCATCGCGGCCGAGGGCTACGGGGCCGAGGAACGGTTGCTGAATTCCCACGGCGTCCTCACGGCCGTGGTCTGGACCCTGGACGACGGGGACGGTTCGATTCTCTTCGTCGGAAGCAGCCGCTACGGCGACGCCGGTGCCTTCCCGGCGGGGTTGGACGCCGGGCCCGCCGCGCGTTACGCCGCCGGCACCTTCGAGTATGAGGCCCTGCCTCCCGAGAAACCCGGGGCCACCACCCTCAGTGCGGTGTTGCCTGCGGAGGACGCGGCGGCCAGCCTCACGTGGACCGCCATCACCCAACCCCTCCCGGCGGCGAGCTATCGCATCCTGCGCAGCGATTCCGCCGAAGGACCGTTCACCGTCGTGGCGGAAGTCTCCGGGACCGCCTACCGCGATACCGGGCTGGCCAACGCCGTGCCGGTCTACTACCTCGTGCGGGGGGTTGGTG
The DNA here is from genome assembly GCA_024233215.1 of Verrucomicrobiales bacterium. Lineage (GTDB taxonomy): Bacteria > Verrucomicrobiota > Verrucomicrobiia > Limisphaerales > J093 > J093. Next base: position 516,457 of record JACKPW010000002.1, read on the forward strand.
AAACCGGCACGGAAGGACTCGACTCGAACATTGTCCGCGTCGTTCCCATGCCGCGCAGCCCGGGTGTGGCCTACGTCAATCCGGCCGGCACCCTCGTGGGTAACCAGGCTTTCAACGGTTCACTGGGGATGGACTTCGATGTCGCCAGGCCGATTCGCATCACCCGGCTGGGTGTGTATGATGACGGCGCGGACGGACTGTTCCTGCCGCTGACGGCGGCGGTGTACGACCGGTTGACCCAAACCCTGCTGGCGTCCCTCGAATTCACCCCGGAACTGCCGGGAGACTTGGTGGACAGCAGTCGCTTCAAGGATCTGCCGGAGCCGCTGGATCTGCCGGCGGGCTTCGCAGGCTCGATGGTTGCCTGGGGGTACGGCGCCGAGGAGAACCTGTTCAACACCGGAGGCCGGCCGGCGGATGTGGCCCTGCTGGGCACATTCGACGGAGGGTCCATCGTGTTCGTTGGGACCGGGCGCTGGGGCGATGCCGGCGCGTTCCCCGCCGGAGCGGATGGCGGCCCCGCCAACCGCTATGCGGCCGGGACGTTCTACTTCGAACCTCTCGAAATGGAGGAAGCGCTGTTGAGCATCGTCCTGAGTGACGGCGTCGTCACGCTCGATTGGACCGGGGGCGGCACGCTGGAAGGTGCGCCGACTGCCACCGGATCCGCCTGGACACCCGTTGAAGGTGCCTCGCCCGGAATGCAAATCACGCCCACGGAAGCGACACAGTTCTTCCGGGTGCGCCAGTAGGCAGCGGGCTGACCTACCCACGTACATCCAAGAACGCGCATGAACACGCACGCAGGTACCTCACGACGTGGGTTCATCAGGACGACCTCGGCGATGGCGGCCGTCGCACCGTTTGGTGCGATTGCCGCCACGCCGGAGACGAGCGACCGCGGACCTTCCCTCAATCCTGGAACCAGCATGAAAATCGGATTCCACACGGACGCCTTCAATTCCGCCTACTGGTCCTTCGACAAATGCCTCGAGTGGGCGGAGCGAAACGGCGTTCACTTCATCGAATGCGGGCTCATCGACGGCGTGAGCTGGATTCACGGCCTCGGTTACCAACCCCATGTCGCGCTCTACGAGGATCCCGTGTTGCTGCGGCGCAAGATGGACAAGCACGGGGTGCGTTTTTCGCAGGTGGACGCCGCCTACCCGCTGAGTGGCGAGGACGGACCACTCCGCGGGGTGCCCTACGTGATGAAGTCCATCGCCTGGGCGGCGCAGGTGGGGTGTCCCTGCGTGGACACCACCGACGGTCTGCACGCGCCGGAGGGACTGCAGGACAAGGAATCCATGGCCCTGATGAAGCGGAGTTACCAGCAGATCCTGCGCGTGGCCGAGGCTCACGAGATCATTGTCAACATCGAGCCGCACGGCTACTTCACCACCAATCCGGACTTCATGGCGGAGATGCAGGCCTTTAGCGACAGCCCGTTTCTGCGGATGAACCTGGACACCGGGAACACCTACATTGCCGGACAGGACCCCGTGGCTTTCCTGCGACGTTTCCTGGAGAATGTGAGTCACGTTCACGTGAAGGACGTCTCCGAATCGCTGGCCCGGGCCCTGCGTGGCGGCAGCACCGGGATCGCGGTCAGCCACTGTTCCCTGGGAGAGGGCGTCAACACGGACAACATCCGGCAGTGCCTGGCGATGTTGCGGGACCACGGTTACCGGGGCGTTCTCAGCATGGAATGCGAAGGTGCCGGCGGACCGATGATCGAGAAGTCGCTGGCCTGGCTGCGGGCAACTCTCAGGGAACTCGGCATTGACGAGGCCGTCTGAACATCGTGATTCTTGCCGTACCACTTGATACCCCATGACCATGAAGACCCCAGTCCATTGCGCTCGCGTATGGCGGCCGGCACTCCTGGCCCCCGGACTCGCCGTTCTGCTGCTCCTTGCCCTCCACGGCCGGGCGGCCGAGCCCGTCCCGGCTCTTGACCCCGCGGTTGTGGTTGACCTTTCGCCCCCGTCCGAAGGGACGGGTGTCCTGATCGTTACGGGGATCGATTACCCCGGCCATCCGTGGCGCGAGACCGCGCCCGTCCTGAAAGCGGAGTTGGAAAAGGATTCCCGGCTCAAGGTGCGCATCGCCGCCAGCCCGGACGTGCTGGCCTCCCCGCGCCTGAAGGAGTGGGATGTGGTCGTCCTGCACTTCATGGACTGGGAGGTGCCGGGGCCCGGACCCGCCGCGCGGGAGAACCTCAGGCAGGCCGTCGCCGGGGGCACGGGACTGATGCTGACCCATTTCGCCTGCGGGGCCTGGGACGGGGATGAATGGCCGGAGTTCGTCCGCCTGGCCGGCCGGGTCTGGTTCGGCCCGAACGGCGGCCGGCAACATGATCCCCGTGGCAAGTTCACCGTGGAGATCGCCAATCCGGATCATCCGATCACCCGGGGCATGAAATCGTTCGAGACCGATGACGAGCTCTACACCTGCCTGACGGGCGACACGCCGATCCAGGTCGTGGCCCAGGCGCGTTCGAAGGTGGATCAGAAGTACTACCCGATGGCCTTCACGGCGGAATACGGCAAGGGGCGCACCTTCCACACCGTCCTGGGTCACGATGCTCATGCTTACACCAACAACCCGGGCGTGGGCGAACTCATGCGCCGCGGCTGCGCCTGGGCCGCAGGCCTGCCACCGCTCCCGTAGCGCGCTCCCTCCGCATGTCCGGCGGCGATTCTCCCATGAACCTCCTCGGAGGGGCGAACTCCGCGAGTCCCTGGAATCAAATCAGGGCCTCGTGTAACTCGGCCCTCCGTTGGCGGTTGTCGGCCCATTGAAAGAAACGCTGCTTGCCCGCAAATCGCTTTTGCCAACACTCAACGCGTAACTGATAATCCTCTCCCATGAACACACCACAATCCGTCCCCACCACCCGTCGGTCCTTTCTTCGCACCACCGCCACCGCCGCCGGCGCGGCCACCCTCGCGGGTACCCTGGATCTCAGTCGTTCCGCCCATGCCGCCGGCAGTGATGTCCTGCGCGTCGGCATGATTGGTTGCGGGGGCCGCAACACCGGCGCTGGCGCCCAGGCCCTCAAGGCCGATCGCGGCACCCGCCTGGTCGCCATGTGCGACATTTTCCTCGATCGCGTGCACAACGCCCGCTACGCGATCCGGACGGAGTTGGAAAAGGCCGGACGCGCGGAACAGGTCCAGGTTCCCAACGATGCCTGCTTCACCGGGCTCAAGGCCTACCAGGAGGTGATCGAGAACTCCGACGTGGTGTGCATCGCGAACGCCGCCAAGTTCCACCCGTTCCACGCGATGGCCGCGATCAAGGCCGGCAAGCACGTCTTCGTCGAGAAACCGCACGGCATCGATCCCCGGGGGATCAAGCTGCTGCAGGCCGCCATTGACCTGGCGCGCGAGAAGGGCCTGTCCCTCGTGTCCGGTCTGCACAGCCGGTATCATCCCGGTTATCAGGAAACCGTGAACCGCATCCACGACGGCGCCATCGGCGACGTCATCAGCATCGAGGAGAACTTCCTGCGCGCGCCCTACGGCGTGACCCAGCGCAAGGAGGGGCTCACCGAACTCCAATGGCAGTTCAGCACCCAATACCACTTCCGCTGGCTTTCCGGCGACGACGTCCCGCAGTCGCTGGTGCACAACATGGACCGCGCCCGCTGGGTGTTGGGCGAGAAGGTGCCGGTGCATTGCCACGGACTCGGCGGCCGTTCCTCGATGGTCGAGCCGATCTATGGCGATGTTTTCGATCATCACTCGGTGGTCTATCACTTCCCGGACGGCGTCCGGGTGTATGCCTTGTGCCGGACAACCACCGGTTGCTATGACGAATCATCGAGCATCATCCTCGGCAGCAAGGGGCAGGCGTCGGTGACCGGTTGCCGCATCTGGGGCGAGAACAGCTGGCGGTGGCAGCCCACGAGCGGTGATCCCCATGACGTGGATCCCTATCAGATCGAGCACGACCGGCTCTTCGCGAGCATCCGGTCGGGCAAGCCGGTGAACAACGGCAATTACATGGCGCCCAGCACGCTCACCACGGTGATGGGCCAGCTTTCCTGCTACACCGGCAAGGGAATCTCGTGGGAAGAGATCAACGCCTCGGACTACTTCCACGCGCCGGCGCCCGAAGACTGCCACGACGGCATGGAGCCGCCGACGGTGCCCGGCCCGAACGGCAGCTACCCCGTTCCGGTCCCCGGCCAGACCCGAATGATCTGATCGGCGGCGCCCACGCAAGCGCGCGAAATCGGAAGGCTGAAGCCCAGGCGAAATGAGCGATGCATTACCTCACCCATGGGCGATTTCCCAGTCCGTCAGGACGAAAGACAATAGCCCACGGTTTCAACCGTGGGTGGCATGGCCGGTCGCCTGACCGAGTCCCGCCAGGGACGAAAGAAACGCCTCGGGGCAGGTGACGCGGGAATCCGGGAGGATTGCCGGGCGTCACGAACGGCTTCTTTCGCCCCTCCGGGGCTTGGCGGGATCGTGACCGCGTTCACCCAGCGATGAACGCGCTGGGCTATTCTCGGACGTCCCTGCGGGACAAAGACGGGCGGACCGGTTCAGCACCCATCATGTGGGAGTCAAAGGCAAGGAAGTTGGCGGGTTTTCCGGACGGATTTCGCGTGAGTGACTGACCGAACCGCGGATGAAGAACACACAAGCCAGGACCAGGAAGACCGAACGCGACCTCTTTCTGGAAGCGCTGGAACGACAGACCCCCGAGGCGCGGACTGCGTTCTTGGACGAGGCCTGCGCCCACGACCCGTCGTTGCGGGCCGCGGTGGAAGAACTGATTCGGAATCACCAGGATGATGCCTTTCTGGAGACGCCTGCCGTGGAAATGATCCCTGCCGCCAGGTCCACCGAACCCAATTCCGACCAAGCGGCTGCCGCGACCATCGGCGAGGGACCCGGGGATCGGGTCGGTCGTTACAAGTTGCTGCAGCAGATTGGTGAAGGCGGTGTTGGCGTGGTGTTCATGGCGGAACAGCAGGCTCCGGTCCGGCGGCGGGTTGCCCTCAAAGTGCTCAAGCCCGGGATGGACACCAAGTCGGTCATCGCCCGCTTCGAGTCCGAGCGGCAGGCCCTGGCGTTGATGGACCATCCCAACATCGCCAAGGTGCTCGATGCGGGCGGTACCGCCACGGGCCGGCCGTATTTTGTGATGGAATTGGTGCGCGGAGTGCGCATCACCGAATACTGCGATCAGAACCGCCTGCCAACCCGCGAACGCCTGGCGTTGTTCATCCAGGTTTGTCAGGCCATCCAGCACGCGCATCAGAAGGGGATCATCCATCGTGACATCAAGCCGTCGAACATCCTGGTGACGTTGCATGACGGCGTGCCGGTGCCCAAGGTCATCGATTTCGGCATCGCCAAGGCGGTCGACCAACGGCTCACGGACAAGACGCTTTTCACCGAGTTCCAGTCCTTCGTCGGCACGCCCGCCTACATCAGTCCCGAGCAGGCGGAAATGAGCGGGTTGGACATCGATACGCGCACGGATATCTACAGCCTGGGGGTGCTGCTCTATGAAATGCTCACCGGTCGGACACCGTTCGACGCGCGGGAGCTGTGGTCCTCAGGCTTGGACGGGATGCGCCGCACGATCCGCGAGCAGGAACCCGCGCCGCCCTCGACGCGACTCCGGATGCTGCCCGAGGCCGAGCAGACCACGACCGCACAACGCCAGCAGTTGGAGCCCGCGAGACTGACCAGCGTGTTGCGGGGCGACTTGGACTGGATCGTTCTGAAATCCCTGGAGAAAGACCGCACCCGGCGTTACGCAACGGCGAACGACCTGGCCCAGGACATCCGACGCTATCTGGACAATGAACCGATTCTCGCCCGCCCGCCCAGCACGACGTACCGATTCCGGAAACTGGTGCGTCGGAACAAGCTCGTTTTCGCTGGAGCGGGGGCGACGATTGCCGCTTTGGTGATCGGGTTGGTGTTGACGACCTGGCAGTTCGTCGAAAAGGGTGCGGCCTATCGGCGGGCGCATGGTGCCGAGGAGGAACAAAGTCGGCTACGCCAGGAAGCGGAGTCCGCCAGAAAGCTGGCGGAGGATCGGAGCCTCGCATTCCGAAGGCAGGCGTACGCCGCCGACATGAACCTGGTACAGCAGGCCTTGTCGGCCAACAACCTCGGTCGTGCCCAGGAGTTGTTGAACCGTCATCGGCCGTCCGGTGGATCACAAATCTCAGATTTCAAATCTCAGACCCCTCCGGACTTGCGCGGGTGGGAGTGGCGCTATCTTTGGCAGCAGTGCCGGAGCGATGCCCTGTTCACGCTTTGCCAGCTCTCCAACGAGGTTTCCCAACTGGCCATCTCGCACGATGGCAAATGGGTGGCGATCGGCGAGTCCGGCGGCCGCGGGATCTCGGTCTGGGACCTTCGGGCTCGTCAGGAGATCGACCGCTTCGCGACCGGTAATGGCAGCCAGCGCTTTGCGTTCTCGCTGGTGAGCCCGCTGTTGGCGTTCTACGTCGCGGACCGGGCCGACCGTCTTGGACCGTCCGCTCCCGGCGGGCATGTGCGATTCTGGGACGTGAATGAGCGCCGGATCGTTGGGGAGATCCCGGTGTCCGGTTCCTGCGCTCCTCTGGCCTTTTCCGAGGATGGCGCCAAGCTGCTCACCGTCGCCGGGGATCGGGAGTTCACGGTCTGGAGCGTGCCGCAGGGCGCCAGGCTTGCGAGTGTCACGCTGCCCCCGCCTGGACGGGGGGAGGTGCGCTCTCCCCTTGGAAGCTGCACGACGGTTACCCGGGACTTGAACCTCGCGGCGCAGGCGATGGGCGACGGGCGAATCCGCGTCCTGGACCTGGCCTCCGGTCGGGAACTCTGGTCGGCACAAGCCGCGGAGGAGACGGTTACGGCGCTGGCGTTTTCGCCGGACGGAAAGTGGCTGGCGTCCGGCGCGGGCTATGTTGAATCCACGGTTCGGCTCTGGGACGCGGCCTCCGGCCGTGAGTTGGCGCGCCTCGAGGGGCATCGAACCTATGTCCGCTCCCTGGCCTTCTGGCCCGATGGCGCGACCCTGGCCTCCGGCAGCGGCGACCAGACCATCCATCTCTGGGATGTGGGTGGTCTGGATTTCCTTGCCACGACCGCTGTCCAGCCAGCCCCTGCCGCGGCGAAAGCCGAGCATCAAGTCCCGCTCCGACCGCCGGCTCTGCGTCTGCCTGAGCTTCACCCGTACGGCACGCTGCGCGGGCATCGACCGGAGGTCTGGAGCGTGGCGTTGGGCCCCGATAACACGACGCTCGTCAGCGGCTCCAAAGACGGCGCGGTACTCGTCTGGGACACGGCGACCGTGCGGCGCAACCCGACCCATGTCACGCTGCCGGAACCATCACGGTGGTGTGGTCCTTATCGATGGTTGCCTCTACGGCGCCAACGGCGGCAATGGCGGTGGCTATCTCGTCTGCCTGGATTGGAAGACCGGGGACGTCCTCTGGAATGAACGCGACCGCGACAAGCGCCGGGCACCGAAAGGGTCGGTGGCCGTGGCGGACAACCGGATCTACTACCGCACCGAGGACGGCACGATGCTCCTCATTGAACCCAGCTCGAAGGAATACCTCGAGCGCGGCCGCTTCGAGCAACCCGACCGCACCCGCCCACCCGCCTGGGCGCATCCCGTCATCGCCAACGGCAAACTCTACGTGCGGGATCAGGACACGCTGTTCTGCTACGACGTGAAGCGGCCATGAAAGCACGCCTTGGAATGGATGGAACCACCAACCGAAACCACCGATCCTGCATGACGGGTATTTCTACGCTGAGTATGGGACCAACAGCCGGCGAGACGGCATGGTATGCATGAGCATGGATGGGGAGATCATGTGGAAAACCAAACGCTCACCCGCCTTCAACAAGGGCAGCATGATCCTGGTGGATGGTCTGATTCTGGCCTCCGACGGTGAGAAGACCTTGTACCTCTTTGAGCCGGATCCCACCAGCTTCAGGTCGCTGGCGTCGGCTGAGTTGCTTGGTAACGCCAGGACCGACAGCGGGGGCATCGTGCGTCAGGTCGGCGGGGCCACCCAGAACTGGGCTCCGATGGCGCTATCGGATGGCAGGCTGCTTATCAGGGACCAGAGCCAAATGAAATGTGTGCTCGTCCGTTGAGTGACGGGTCGAACACACAAACCGTCTCACCCCTCTCCAACGTGGGAGAGAGGGGGCAAAGGGTCAGGAGGTGTGCGAGCGCCCAATTCGGTCCCCCCCCCCCGGCGTCCCTCACGGGTGGAGTGCCAGGCGCGTATCCGACTGCCCGAAGGCCCAGAGGTGGGCGTCGCTGCGCAGGTAGAGGGTGTTTTCCACGACAGCGGGGGTGGCGAAGATCGACTCTCCAAGGTCGACCCTGCGGGCGACCTCGAAGTCCCTTCCGGTGTTGACCAGGAAGACGGAGCCCCGATGGGCGCAGACCAGGATGTGTTCTCCCACCGCCACGGGGCTGGCGTAATACTCGCCGCCCACCCCCAGCCGCTGCTTCTGGAAGTGCGGCTCGCCGGTCGCCGCATCCAGACAGGTGAAGTAGCCGCCCGTGGCGACCAGGTACACCGACCCGCGATATGCCAGGGGTGAGGCCACATAGGGAAGCCCCCGGGTGATTTCCCATGCCACGTGGGATTCGCTGACGTCACCGGAACCGCCGGTGCGGATTGCCAGCATGACATTGCGCCCCGGAGCCATGGGTTGCTCACTGTAACCCGGGGCCCATTCCGTCATGTCCAGACGACCGTTGCGGTCCTTGTCGATGAAGTTGAAGGCGTCGCGGGCCCGGCCCGGGGGCATCTCCTCCACTGTCAGCACCCCGTCCTTGTTCACGTCGAACTGGTCGAAGAAGGCCTCCGGACTGCGCATGGCCGCCGCGGATACCTCGGAGGCCTCATCGAAGCCGGACTCCATACGGGTGCGCCCGCTGACATGAGCGGTGGTCCACCCCCCAAACACAATGGCCTGGTCCGTGGCCACCGGGGAAGGGCAGATGAAGACCGGGAAGCCTCCAGCGTCCCAAACTGCTGTCCCGCTCTGTGCGTCGTAGGCGGTCAACCGTCCCGTTCCGCCCGCCAGCACCACCTTTCCGTCACCCTGCTCCAGAACGTAGGGCGTGCAGAAGCTGACAATTGTCCCCGGTCGCGCCGCCTCCCAGAGTTCCTGCCCGTCGCCCGCATCGAGGCACAACAAACCGGGCTCGGGCCCGCCGTCGCGATTGAGATAGATCCGGTTCTCGTCCAAGACCGGCGATGCCCCGTAGCTGTAGCTGTTGTGGGTCGGCGGCAGTCGTCTTTCCCACAGCAGGTTGCCTTCCGGATCCAGGACAATCACCCCGTAGTCATCAAAGAAGAACACCACCCTCTTGCCGTCGGTCGCCGGGGTGGAATTCGCCGGGCTCCCTGCAACATGCTCATAAGGCGCGGGTTTCGCGATTTCGCGTTCCCGCTCCCAGAGCCGCTGGCCATCCCGGCGGCGCAGGCAGATCAGCCTCACCCGGGTGCCGTCGACTCCCGTCAGGAAGATGCGATCGCCCCAAAGGCACGGCGAGGAATGCCCGGCTGGCAGGGGAGCCTTCCACCGGACGTTCTGCTCGCGGCCGAAGTCGAAATCGAGCGACTGACCGCTGGCGACGGCGTTGCCGCCCGGTCCGCGGAACTGCGGCCACTGGGGGATGGAGGCGGACCGGGCGGTCGCCGCCGTCGCCAGCAGTTGGCACAGGAGCGCCAGGCAGAGCACCGGTCTGGTCATCATGACGGGGGATTGGTCGAACTGGGAACGAAGCTCCGCGCGGCGTGGACAGCCACAGCCGGCAACCGGGAGAACGCCCCCGTTGCGTCGAGGGCATGAAAGCGTTCGGGTTGGGCGGCACACATGACGTCTACGAATTGAAGTAATTAGTCGCCATTGATTGTAATGTCAATCCTGCGTTGGGGTCGGCCGGCCGTTCGTTTGGTTTTCAGCTTTTGCCGAAGTGGCCGAGCTGCCTCCGGTTGGCGGGTGGACCCGACCGAAGCGATGGCTGACAGCCCGGCAGAAGCGGGGCCGGCGCCGGTTGACGCTGTTGCCTCTCATGTCAGCGTCGGGTGAGGCTGGACTTCTGCGACCCCGCCGGGGTCGGAGCTGTTCACGGCGAGTACCGGGGGTCTTCGCCGGGCTCCGACCCCCGGCTAATGGCTGGCAGCCCTCCGGGCTGCAGAGCTCGGGACTGTGGACCCGACCGAAGCGATGGCTGACAGCCCGGCTTCTCGCTGGCGGCCTTCCGGGCTGCGGGGCGTGTGTTTATCTGCCCGGTTGGCCGCCGCAGCTTCCAACCACGCGGCCGAGGATCTGGTCCCGGGTCACCACGGCGTGGATGGTCTCCCCGGTGGCGTAGTTGCGGTTGTCCCCGAGCAGGGCGTAACGGCCCGATTGCAGCCTGCCGGGTTCGATGGTGAGGGTTCCCGCAGTCACCGCATGGTCCTCTTCGAGTGGCGCGCCGTTGATCATCACCCGCCCCTCTTCCACGGCCACCTTCTCCTCCGGCAGACCCACGACGCGTTTGGTGATGCGCTCCCCAAAGTAATCCGCCACCACGATGTCGCCGCGTTGCGGCGGGTGACAGCGGTAGGCGGATCGGTCCAGCAAAAGCATCGTGCCGTTCGAGATGGTGGGACGCATGCTGTCGCCGACGGTGAGAATGAAACTGTAGCGGCAGCGGAACAACAGGAGCGTTCCCACCAGAACCCCGGCCAGCAGTAACATTTTTCGCGAGTGCATCCCGTTCATCCTAGAAAAAGCAGTTGAACCGCAGATCGACACAGATAGACGCAGATACCCAAGGACTTGCGCGATTTTCGCGTCACACCCAATGGGTGAAGACATCCGGCGGACGTGGGGGGCTCACGTCGAGGGACTTATCTGCGTTCATCCCCGTTCATCTGCGGTTTCCAGGTTCATCCATCAGGCGATTGAGAGGCGGTGGGAGAGAGCGTGGCAGCCGAGGTGAGGCGGCTCATTCTTCCCATCCCGGACGCGACCACTCCCGGGATCTGAGCCTCCCTGCCGCCTCGGTTGCAGCGACGGTCGAACCCGGGTTCAGACACGCGCTGAGCTGACCCGGCGCGGGTTCCCGGCGGAGTTGGGCGAGCATGGACTTGACCAGAGCCGATTCGATCCCGGTCTTGCCCGGGAGGTCCAGTGGGATCTCGTAGAGATGCTGCATGGCCTGCAGAACCTCCGGCCCGCGACCGGTGGCCTCCCCCGCCTTTACGGCGTCGTTCGAGAACGAGGCCACGAGTTCGTCGGTGGGATGCCGATAGAGCAGGTCGAGATAGGTGTCGAGCCAGAGGTTGTGGGACTGGCTGGCGGCGAGCACCACCAGACGTTGGGCGACGATCAGGGGTTCCTCGCTGGTGCCGCGGAACTCCGCGATGGCCTCGTCGATTTCCTCGAGCACGGCGACCGGGGATCCGGCCTGGCATGCCACAAGGGATCCCGCCAGGCCGGCACCGGCTCGCTGGCTCTGTGCCTCCAGCTGCCGCAAGCGCAGGAGGTAGGCCCTTTGCAGGGCGACCGCTCGCAGGCGGGTTTTGATCTGATCGATTTCGGAGAAAGACCGGGTTGCGGCGAACGACTCCAACGGGGGGACTTCGTCCAGGGCGGATTTCAGTTCGCGATCCCGAGCCTGTTTCGTGAATGCCAGACCGGCGATCCCGGCGAGGGCGAGCAGCAGGAGGATGCCACGCTTGACGATGCCGGTTCCCCGACAGCGGGACTTCTTCATGCCTGCACTCTACTCCACCGGGGATTAAGGCAGGATTAAGCCGTGTCGACCGGGCGTGAGCAGCCCCCCGGTGGGAAAGGGCCGGGATGCCCACCGGGGGCTGACCGCTGGGTGGCCTATGCCATGGGCAGTTTCCAGGGCGCGCGGTATTCGTAGCCGACCATCCGGGCGGCCTGGGCATCGCCGACGATCTGCTCCTTTTCCGGATCCCAGCGAATGGTGCGGCCGATGCGGGCGGCAATGTTGCCGAGGTGACACACCGTGGCGGAGCGATGGCCGATGGCGACGTCGCAGATCGGCAACTCCCGGCTCTTGATGCACTCCAGCCAGTTCTGGTGATGGTTCGGGCTCTGGTAGAGCTGGACTTCGTCGGCGGCGATCGGCTCCTCGAGCACGCCCTTCACGCTGGACTGGATCTTGCCCCGGTTGACGTAGAGGGTGCCGTCCTGCCCTTCGAAGGTGATGCCGACCCGATGACTTTGCCCGCAGAGGATCCGGGCGCCGTTGGCGTACCGGTAATCGATCTCGAACCACGATGGGACCTCGTAGCGGCCCTGCGGATCGTAGTCGGCGCGGGCGGAAACCTCGACCGGGCCGCTTTCATCCATGCCGAGGGCCCACTGGGCGATGTCGAGGTGGTGGGCGCCCCAGTTGGTCATCTGGCCGCCGGAATAGTCCCAGAAGAAGCGGAAGTAGTAGTGGACCCGGTGCTTGTTGTAGGGCCGCCACGGGGCGGGGCCAAGCCACATGCTGTAATCCAGTTCCCCGGGGGGCTGGCTGTCCGCCACGAGCGGTTCCTTGGTCCAGTTCACGCCCGGGATGCCGACGCGCACCATCTTGACCTCACCGATGCGTTCGGAGCGGATGTAGGTGGCGGCACGGAAGAACTCCCGGGAACTGCGCTGCTGGCTGCCGGTCTGGAGGATGCGCTGGTAGTAGCGCGCCGCGGCCCGCATGGCCTTGCCTTCGTCGATCACGAGCGTCAACGGCTTTTCACAATACACGTCCTTCCCCGCCTGCATCGCATGGATGGAGGTGAGGGCGTGCCAGTGATCCGGAGTGGCGACCAGCACGGCATCCACGTCCCGATCCTCCAGCAGCTGCCGGTAGTCGCCATACCCCTTGATTTCCCGATGGTAGCGTTCCTGGAAGTCCTTTTGAGCCCGGGCCACATGATCCCGGTCCACGTCGGCGACCGCCACGATGTGGGGGTTGAGCGTGTTCGAGAACAGGTGACTCCGACCCTGGCCGCCCACCCCGATGATGCCGATGCGGATCAGATCATTGGCGGACTCTCCGGTGGCCGCGCGGACCTGGTTCAGGAAGAGGTTGGGAAGGCCGAGTACGGCGCCGGCGCCAAGTGCCAGGCCACCGGAACGACGGAGAAAATCACGACGAGGGAGGTTCCGTGTTGCTTGCATGCGCGTTGTTATCGGTCCTGCGGCATGGGGTGTCAATCGCCGCCGGCCGATTCTCCCCGTGCTGGAGGCGGCGACGGGCACCTGCATCGCGGTCTTGCGGTATGCGTCCCGCTCAATACCCTCACGGCGTGCGACCTCTCCGCAACTGGATGCTCTATCTGGGGGGCGTCCTTGGCGTGGCGGCCCTGGCGGCGCCGTGGATTTACCTGCTGGCGCAACGGCTGGCCGAGGCCTGGCCTGTGTGCGAGGTCCTCGCGCATCATCCGTTCCGCCGGTACGTCAGCCGCTGCCTGATGGTGCTGGCGTTGGCCGGGCTCTGGCCACTGCTGCGGTCCCTTCGAATCCGCAACTGGACGGATCTCGGGCTGGATCGTTCCCGGCCGGTGGCGCGGGAGACCGGGGCGGGTTTCACCGTGGGTGTCGGGCTGTTCCTCGGATTGCTGTTGCTCAGTGTGTTCCTCGACCTGAGGGAGTTTTCCCCTGTGAAATCTCCCGGCCGGGTGGCGGGACTTCTGGCCGGCGGGGTGGTGTCGGCCGGGGCAGTGGGGATTCTGGAGGAAATTCTGTTTCGCGGGGCGCTGTACGGCATGGTGCGCCGGGTGCACGGTTGGTGGCTGGCGATGGGCTTCAGCACCGTCATCTACGCGGTCAGCCACTTCCTGGCGCGAGTGCACTGGGAGGGCGCCATCGGGTGGGCCGCGGGTTTCGGAGTGCTGGGCCGGTCGTTGCGGGCACTGCTGGAAGTTCGCGGATTTCTGCCGGAGTTCCTGGTTCTGCTGGCAGCCGGGTTCGTGCTCGCGCAGGCGCGGGAACGTTCCGGTTCGCTTTGGTTGCCGATCGGGCTTCATGCGGGCTGGGTGATGGGGCGAAAGCTGGCGGATGGCTTTACCGAAATGGTGGATCCGGGGGCGGCCTTTGCGGAGAGTCTGTTGTCGGTGATGATGCTGGTTCTGACTGCGGTGTGGGTGCAGTGGCGCCACCGCACCGTCTTGTTGAGGGACACACCGGGTGACGCTCATGATGAGCCGGGCGAATCGCTGGCTTGAAGCGCTCCTGGCGCTCGTATACCCTTCCGTCTGTCAGATTTGCGGGGCGGGACGGGCGGTTGCGCGGGAAGGCTACGTCTGTGACGCCTGCCGGTGCCGGCCCGACGGGGTGCGGTTCATCCTGCCGCCCTTCTGTGAGCGGTGCGGTCTTCCGGTGGAAGGCGCCGTGACCACCGCCTATGAATGCGGCAACTGCCGCGACATGCAGCTCGATTTCAGTCAGGCCCGGGCGGTCGTGGTGGCCACCGGCCTGGTGATGGAAGTGATCCATCGTTATAAATACAACCGGGCTCTCTGGTTCGAGCCATTCCTGGCGGAATTGCTTTGCCGGAAGGCGGCTCCCGAAATCGCCGGCACGTTCGATGCGATTGTGCCCGTGCCGTTGCACCCGTTGAAGGCCCGTGAGCGGGAATTCAACCAGGCCGAACGCCTGGCCACCACGCTCGGGCGGGCGAGCGGGTTGCCCGTGCTTCGGCGGGCGGTGCGCCGGGTCCGGTTCACCGCGACCCAGACCGCCTTCAACCGCGGCGAGCGTCAGCGCAACATGCGGGGCGCTTTTGCGGTCGCCACCGGTGAACCGCTGGTTGGCCGGCGCCTGGTGGTCGTCGATGACGTTCTCACCACCGGGGCCACCACCAGCGCCTGCGCGCGGGCGCTCCGAAAGGCCGGCGCGACCGAGGTGGCCGTCTGGACCGTGGCCCGAGGTCTTTGATGTGAACTCGACGCGTGAACGTCATCCCCGGTGACGGCGTCCGCGCCCTGCGACCATGAGCGACAGCCGTTTCAAAAAGAACCTGGTTCCTCCCGCGGAGGCCCCCTCGGGCACGAAGCTGCCGGGGAGTGATACCTCCGCCCTGCGCAAGCCCAAGCTCTCCGATGCCCCCCGGCGACGGAGCATTCCCGAAGGGCTCTGGACCAAGTGCCCTCAATGCGGGGCCATGCTTTACGACAAGGACCTGGCCGGAAACCTGGAGATTTGTCCCACCTGCCAGCATCATTTCCCGATCAAGGCCCGCGCCCGGATCGCGTCCCTGACTGACCCCGACAGCTTCGAGGAACTGGACGCCGGCATGGCGAGTGTGGACATCCTCCAGTTCACCGGGGTGGCCACCTACGTGGACCGCCTGGCGAAATACCAGAAGTCCACCGGTCTCAAGGACGCCGTGGTGACCGGCGTGGGACGGCTCGACGGCCGGCCCCTGGCACTGGCGGTAATGGAGTTCAGTTTCCTCGGGGGGTCCATGGGCTCCGTGGTGGGGGAGAAGATCACCCGGTGCATTGAAACCGCCACCAAGAAGCGTCTCGGACTGGTGATCGTGTCCAGCAGCGGTGGTGCCCGCATGTATGAGGGGATGTTCAGCCTCATGCAGATGGCGAAGACCTCCGCTGCGCTTGCCTACCACGGCCGGGCAGGCCTGCCGTTCATCAGCGTGCTGACCAATCCCACCACCGCGGGGGTGATGGCCAGCTATGCGAGTCTGGGCGACCTGATCATCGCCGAGCCCGCGGCCATGATTGGCTTCGCGGGCCCGCGGGTGATCAAGGACACCACCCAGGCCACGCTTCCGCCCGGATTCCAGACCGCGGAGTTTCTGCAGGAACATGGCCTGATCGATGCCATCGTGCCGCGCAACCACCTCCGGGAGCGACTGGCCTTCCACCTGGATCTGCTTGGCGCCGCCACCGTCCCCCCAACCGCGAGGGCGCCAGGCCCGGAGCCGTCGCAACCCGCCCCGAATCGGACGGAGGCGGGGTAGTATTCCCTCCCCAAACCGCCGCCGGGCGCCTACCCTGGGCACATGAAGAAAGTTGCGGTCATTCTCAGCGGCTGCGGCGTCTACGACGGCGCGGAAATCCACGAAGCGGTCCTCACTCTCCTGGCGCTGGACCGGGCCCAGGCGAAGGTGATCTGCGCGGCGCCGGACATCCCCCAGCATCACGTCATCAACCACCTGACCGGCGAACCGGTTCCCGGTGAATCCCGTAACGTGCTCGTCGAATCCGCCCGCATCGCCCGGGGTCACATCCAACCGCTGAGCCGGTTGGCCCCCTCGGAGGTCGACGCGGTGATTCTTCCCGGGGGCTTTGGTGCCGCGAAAAACCTGTGCAACTTCGCGTTGGCGGGGGCCGGTTTCGAGGTCAACGCCGAAGTGGCCTCCTTCCTGAAGGCCGTCCACGAGGCCGGCAAACCCATCGGCTTTGTCTGCATCGCGCCCGCCATCGGGGCAAAGCTCTTTGGGCCGGAGAAGGCGGAATTCACCATCGGCACCGATGCCGGGACCGCGGAGGCGCTCCAGCAGTCCGGAGGCGGACGGCACGTCAACTGCACGGTTCACAACGTGGTGGTGGACCGCCGGCTCAAGATTGTCTCAACCCCGGCCTACATGTTGGCGGGCCGTATCACGGAAGCCGAAGCGGGGATCAACAAGCTGGTGCAAGCCGTCCTTGACCTGGCGTGAGCCGGGTGCAGGCAGCCAGGAGGCCTGCGAGGCGCGCGAAAACCGCAACAAGCAAGGGCTTGAGCCGGAGGGTTCGCCGGGAACGGGACTTGCCGGTCAGCGGGTGCAGGATCCCGGGATCCGGAGGGCGCGGATAGAAAACCTCCGATCTCCGTTTCTTCCCGTCCCTTCGCGGGTTCGCGGGGAGGGGAATCGCTACGGCTCAGGGTCGCTGAATCAGATAGATGGCCGTCCCAAACAGGAGCGACGCGAGGATGCCGACGATGACCGCGGCGATGTGGGTCTTCTTGCGAAAACGCCGGTTGCTCCGACCCATCCCTGGCAGGAGATAGTATCGGTGCTCACCGCTGTTTCGCTTGCGCCGGAAGATTCTCATGCGGTCTGTGCGGGGAGGTTTCTGCCGCAAAACCCGCCCGATGGCAATCCAATTGCGCCTACTCCCCGGTCGTGCCGGCGGCCTCCTGCCGCAGGCGCTGGCGCTCGGCGGCCTTCGCGAAGGGGAAGTAAACAGCCATGGCGATGCCGATCGAGGCGACGCCCCACACCGCGGCTTTCCAGTCGCCACCGGTCACCAGGTAGTGGCCGATGATCGGCGGAGTTGTCCACGGGACGGGGACGAAGGGCCGTTGGATGATGCCCCAGGACATCAGCAGATAGGTGCCCGTCGTGAGGATCATGGCGTTGAGGATGTAGGGCACCATGAAGATCGGGTTCAGCACGATGGGGAAGCCGAAGAAGATCGGTTCGTTGATCTGGAAAATCTGGGTGGGCAACGACAACCGGCTGACCTTGCGATAACCCGGTTCCTTCGAGTTGAGCATGATCAACGCCAGGGCAATCGTTGCCCCGGTGCCGCCCACGTTGACGAAGCTCGTGAAGAAACCGAGGGCGGTGATGTTGGGGAGCGGCTGGCCCGCGGCCATGGCCTCCGCATTCGCAGCGAGGTATTGGAGGAACACCGGCGCCACAATGGCATCCATGGCATTGTCCCCGTTGATGCCCACCGACCAAAGCATCGTGACCAGGAAGGCGTACACCAGAATGCCGGGCAGCGTGTCCAAGGCGAAGAGCAGGGGACTGAACACCGTCTGAACGACCTGGTTGATGTCCACTCCCAGTACGAACCGGATCATCCAGAAGACCACGATCAGGAAGAACATCGGGCTGAGGGAGAGGAACGAGTCATAGACCACCTTGGGCACGTTGGGCGGCAGCTTGATCACGACGTTCCAGTCGGTGAAGGACTTTTGCACCCGCACCGTGATCAGGGCGATGAGGATCGCGGTGAACAGCCCCTGCGAACCGAGCCCGTCCATGTTGAGGGTCTGATCCTCCATGCGAATCTGGATCATCAGAAAGACGAGCGTCGCCATCGAGGCGCTGACGATCCCCTCCTGCCCGAAGCGCTTCCCCAGATCATAGCCAATCGCGAAACAGACGAAGACCCCCAGCAAACCGAACGTCGCGGTGAACGGGATTTCCAGCAGCGGTTGGTAGGGGGCGATCCAGTCTTCCCAGCCGTTGATCGGAAGGGAAGAAACCACCAGGAACAGGCCGCCGATGATGGTCAGTGGCACCACCGCCACCATGCCGGCCCGAATGGCGGACATGTAGGTGTTCTCGCTCAGCACCGTCAGGGCCGGTACCAGGCGCCGGTTCAGAAAGCCCTTGTCCGAGTCCATGGCTATTCGTCCAATCGCCGGCCCATGTAGATGCAACCGTCCTCCGCGGTCCCAACCCGGATCAATTCCCGGAACCCCAACCGCTCGTAGAACCCGACCGCACGCAGGTTCCGAATGCTGACTCCCAAGTGGGCACCCGACGATCCCTTCTGCCGGAGGATGTCCATGACCTGGTCCATCATCCGGCGTCCGAAGCCCCTCCCCTGGGCCCGCTGCAACAGGTCGATGTGCAAATGGGCGGGATACAACGCGTAAGGCTCCGGGCAGTAATAGTCGGGATGGTGATACCAGGAATGGACCTCCTGGACGCGGGTCCACCCGGCAGGATCCCCCTGTGGGGCGGGGAACTTCGCGCACAAGCCAGGGCGCCACTCGGCCTCGTAGCGCGCGTAAAAGCCCTTCGAGTCGAAAGCTCCCAGGGCATAGCCGCAAATCCCTTCCGCGTCCTCCAGGATCAGGCTCAACTCCGGTTCGTAGGCGAGGTACGGCCCCACGAAGATGCGGCCCAGTGCATCCGGGTCTTCGCGATAGAACGGTTCACCGTCGGCGCCATGATCCCCGGTCTTCAGGCAGACATGGTAGGCGCCCGCCTCGTCTCCCGGCCGGGCGGGACGAATCGTGCAGGGCTGCGGCGTGTCCTGGCTTCGCATTTCGGGCTTGGTGGGACATTCGCCCCGGGAGCGCAAGCACAAAGTCGGCCGCCCACGATTGCCGGCCAACAACTTGCGCGCACGCAGGTAGCAGTCGTGACGCTTGAACCGAGAAACCGCCGCTGGCTGGCGTAGCCGCCGACGTGAGTCGGCGCAAGTCTCCTCCCCAACTTGGCCGACGGTGGCCGCGCTTGAGGCAAGCCACGCTGCTGACGGCGCTGCCCGGCACCAATTCCACCCAATATGCCGATATCAAGATCCGCCCCTTTTCCGGGATTTGAGAATACCTGTCTTCATAGGGTCAACTCCCCGCCGAGCATCTTTGCCTCCTTCAGGTCGATTCGGGCTTTGTGGCCGTGTTTGGCAAGCAGATGCAGCAAGTTCGCGCCGTTCAGCAGCACCAGCGGCTTTCCCTTGGCAAACTCGTAGGCCTCAGGGCCGTAATCCGACGTGGTCACGAGGATTCCCTTGCTGGCTCCCTCAGCCATCACCGTGCCGTACAAGTCTCTCACAAAGGAGAGGCCAACCGTGTTCGTGTAGCGCTTGGCTTGGATGACGGTCTTTCCGCCACGAATCGGGTCGGGATCGAACGCCACAGCATCGACTCCGCCGTCCCGGCTTGCCTGGGTCACCTTGACCTCGCCTCCCGCCAGGCTGAACTCCTTCGCGAAGACTTCCCTGATCAAGTGTTCAAAATCCTCCCAGTCCATCGCTGCCAGGTTAAAACCCTCATCGAGTTGACCGGCCACCTCCTGCGAGGCAACGAAGCGTTTGTCTTCCCGACTGATGCTCAAAACCGGCGCCACCGGGGCAAGCCTGTGCAGTTTTGAGCTGCCAACACCTTTCAGGTCTTTGAAGCATGCCTTGGCATCAACGTGCGCCAGATCCCTTTGCTCGAAGTCGGCCCTGTTCGCATGCACCGAGAGGATGCACGCCTTTGCAAGCTTGCCTGTCGCCTCGTCGATGCTCTCAACCCAGCCGTTGAAGACCACCGCCTCAAGCGCGTTTACCCGATCTGCCTCGAACAGCTCATGCACCGTTCGCAGGCAGATTTGATACACCAGATCATCGTACAGGCTGTTGGACTCCCGTTCGGAGATGAAGGACTCCACAAACTCATCCCTCGACTTCACGTACTTGACCTCCTTCACTCTCGGCAGGCTGCCAGGCGCCGGCAGAGCATAATCCACGACGAGGATCTTGGTTTCCGGGTTGAACTCGATCTCAAAGTCCTGCGGAAACGAATCCGGATAATCCGACCGTGACAGTACCAGGTCGCAGTAGTCCTTGATGGCTTCCGGTTCAAGAGCTTCGTACTCCGCCCTGCGTTTGTCGACCGCTTCGTTGTCGCGTTGCTGTCGGGCTTCAAACTCCTCTCGTTCTCGCGTCCACCGCTCGAATTGAGCCAGGTAGCCCGCGTGCTACTCTTCGTTTTCGGCTTGAGTGGCCTCGACTGCCGCCTGCCACGTACTGCAGTCGCTCTCGTACAACCGGAGGCAGCTTTCCACCTTCGCCTGCTTCTTGGATTTGATGAGCTTGTCCGCGAAGGTGAGCACCGGCTGGTACCTGGGAGCCTCGGGGTTGGGCTCCTCAGGAAAGGCGGGATACTGTGGTGCCTGCGGCTGGGGCTTGGGAAAGGGCTCGGCACTCTTCAGGCATTCCCACTCTATGGCGTCATCGACCTCCAGAGTGGCCTCCAATGTACGGCGGACTTCGTCAATTGCCGCCTTCGCCTCGAGACTGCGCGTTTCTGCCTCTTCCTGTCTCGCTCGAAGGCGGGCTACGGTTGACAATCGCTGCTCGGCGGCGGCGGTTCTTTTCCGCTCCCGAGCAAGCTTCTCCTGATACTGCCATTCCCAGGTGAACTCCTGAGCCCTCGCCTTTGCGTCCACGATGGCTCTGTCGTTGCCGGTAATGATCCGCTGTTTGCCCAAGCCAGGGTGCGTCACTCTTGCCTGCCATCTCATTGCTGATTCCTCACATGGACGGATAGAACTACGCCGCCTCGCCGGAGTCTATTCTGCGTCCCGCCCAACGTGCAGACTGATCTCCAGGCACCGGTCGCTGCCGTATAGTGTGCACAAGGCGAGTGGTAATGACGAGCATCCAGTGCGCGTCGGCAGCGGGTGGGGATGCCCTCGCAACGTCAAGGTTGACTGCCATCCCGTCGCGGTGATCGGTCAAGGTGTCGTCAAGGGGACGTTTCTCACTTTTGACACTTCTGGTTCCCACACGCCACGTCTGAGACGTTTGCGCGGCTTCCATGCGCAGACAGCTCCGTTAATCCCAGTCCAATTCGCGATACTCGCCGGGTCGCATTACGCTGACGGCAGTGGCCACTTTGTTCTGATGCCTCTGAATCTCCGGCCAGTTTGTAGTGGGCAGCACCAGGATGGCCAATTGTCTGCCAGCGAGATTCCGTTGATATCGGAGGTTCTTGTCGGTGGTCACAAGGATGTCGAAACGTCCCTCCGCCACGCCCAGCAGGTCGCCGTTCTCCAACGTTGACCACCCCAACTCGAACGCCGTGGCGACTTTGTGTGGCGCAAGTGTCTTGCGCAACGGCGCAGGCGTGCCCTGATCAAAGAGAATTCGCATACCGACGTTGAGTTCAGGTCGCCGCTACCGACAAGGACGCCTCCGCAAACCTCAGCACCGTCAGGGCCTGCTCACGGGTTACTCCCGGGAACCACTCCACGAAATCCTCAACGCTCGCGCCGCCTTCCAGGTTCTCGAAGAGCGCGCGCACCGGAACCCGGGTGTCCTTGAACACCCAAGCTCCGCTCACCCGGCCGGGCACTCGCTCCACGGCGGGACATTGGGACCAGTCCAACATGTCGGCAGTCTACGATTCGCCAGCCCGAGTTGCCAGACGCGCTTTCATGCCAGCAACGTCTTGAATCCGGCCTGCTCGGAGTGGCGGTCGGCCGTGAGCGCCTCGGTCACTCCGAGCTCCGTCATCACGACGAAGGAAGTGCAATCTGTTAGCGGCCATTCCTTGTCGGGCCTTTCCAGATAGAGAGCTCGGCCACGACGAAGGAGGCCTGCGTCGGCCCGGACGAGGGTGAACGCCGGGTCCTGTTCGACCACGCTCCACAGCACAAGCACCTCTGATCGGTGTAGTGGTTTGCACAAGGCGTCGGCCAGTTCGACGAGCACGAACTCGGTGGTGACCAAGGACAACCCCGGCGTTCTGGAAGCCACCAGTGCTCGCTGATGTGCTCCGTCCCGTTCGTTCAACAACGCGAGGAAGTAGAACGTGTCGGCGAAGACCGGC
This sequence comes from Verrucomicrobiales bacterium, assembly GCA_024233215.1. Classification (GTDB taxonomy): domain Bacteria; phylum Verrucomicrobiota; class Verrucomicrobiia; order Limisphaerales; family J093; genus J093. The sequence continues at coordinate 538,758 of JACKPW010000002.1, forward strand.
CTCATGGTTTGCGCGGGTGTCCCTTGGTGTAGTGGGCGTGGTTGAGGGCAAAGTCCTCAGGCCAGTCCGGCCGCGGTTTCGCCAGCTTCAGGATGGCCTGGAGGAAAGGGGGATCATCGCCGGCAACGGCGATTGGGATCACCTCCACTTCCGCCCCCTCCGGAAGCCTTGCCTCTGGCGGCAGGACAACCACGCCGTTCTTGACTGTGCCCTTGTAGCTCATGTCCATTGAATACTGCCAAGCCGTGGCTTGAGCAAGCCGTGCAGCCCGCATTCTTGTTCACGGCAACTTAACTTTCTCCCGCAGGTTCCAGGCGGTGAAGGCCAGTTTGTCGGCGGCTTCCTCGATCTGTTTGGTCGTAGGCTTGCCGGCGCCGTGGCCGGCCTTGGTCTCGATCCGGATCAACACCGGATGAGTCCCCCGATTGTACTCCTGCAGGCGCGCCGCGAACTTGAAGCTGTGCGCCGGCACCACGCGGTCGTCGTGATCCGCCGTCGTGATCAGGGTGGCCGGGTATTCCACGCCCCGACGGAGGTTGTGATAGGGCGAATAGGCCTGCAGTGCGGGGAAATCCTCCGCGTTGTCGGGCGAGCCGTAATCGGATGTCCAGGCCCAGCCGATGGTGAACTTGTGGAACCGCAGCATGTCCATCACGCCGACCGCCGGCAGGCAGACGCCGTACAGGTCTGGTCGCTGGGTCATGCAGGCGCCGACCAACAGTCCGCCGTTGCTGCCACCGGCGATCGCCAGTTTGTCAGACCGGGTGTAGCCATTTGCGATCAGCCATTCCGCCGCCGCGATGAAGTCGTCGAAGACGTTCTGCTTTCGCTCCTTCGTGCCGGCCTGATGCCATTCCTCACCGTATTCGCCGCCGCCGCGCAGGTTGGGTTGGGCATAGACCCCGCCCATCTCCATCCAGACGAGGTTCGCCACGGAAAAACGCGGGGTGAGGCTGATGTTGAAGCCACCATAGGCGTACAGCAGCGTGGGCACATGGCCGTCAATCTTCAGGTCGCGTCGATGCGTGATGAACATCGGCACGCGGGTGCCGTCCTTGCTCTGGTAGAAGATCTGTTTCGTGACGTAGTTGTCAGGGTTGAAGGCGAGCTTTGGCGCCCGGAACACCGTGGTTTCGCCGCTCTTCAGGTCGTGCCGGTAGACTGCTCCCGGCAGGTTGAAGCTGGTGAAGCTGAAGAACGTTTCGGTGTCGCCGCGTTTCCCGCCGAAACCACCCGCCGACCCGATCCCGGGCAGGTCGATCTGCCCCGCCGCCGAGCCGTCGAGGGCGAAGAGCCGGACCTGCGATTGGGCGTCCTTGAGATACTCGACCAAGAACTGGTTGTTCAGCACGTTCACGCCCTGGATGGTCTCGGGCGCCTCCGCGATGAGTTCCCTCCAATTCGCCCGTTCGGGCTTCCGGGTGTCGATGGCGATCACCCGGCCGCGGGGCGCGTCGAGGTCGGTGTGGAACCAGAAGACCGGGCCGTCGTTGTCGATGAAGCTGTAGGCCGCGTCGAAGTCGTTCAACAACTCCACCACCGGAGCCTCGGGTTGCTGGAGGTCCTGGTAGAACACCCGGTTCTTGGGATCGGTTCCCTTCCAGATGCTGATGATCAGGTAGCGCCCATCGTCGGTGACGTCGCCGCCGAAACCCCATTCCTTCTGGTCGGGCCGATCATAGACCAGGCGGTCCTCCGACTGCGGCGTGCCGAGGCGGTGGTAGCAGAGCTTCTGAAAGTAGTTCACGCCGGTGAGTGCGGCGCCTTCCTTCGGCTCGTCGTAACGGCTGTAGAAGAAGCCCTTGCCGTCCCTGGTCCAGGAGGCGCCGGAGAACTTCACCCAACGCAGGTGATCCTCCAGGTCCTTCCCGGTGTCGACGCTGCGAACGTGCCACTCCTGCCAGTCTGATCCGGAGGCGGACGTGCCGTAGGCGAGGTGCCGGCCATCGGGACTGACGGCGGTGCTGGTCAACGCCACGGTCCCGTCCTCGGCGAGCACGTTGGGATCGAGGAGCAGGCGCGGTTCGGCGTCCAGCGAGGCGAGCGTGTAGAGGACGCTCTGGTTCTGCAGTCCGTCGTTTTTGAAAAAGAAGTAGCGACCGCCCTCCTTCCAGGGGATGCCGTAGCGTTCGAAGTTCCAGAGCGTGGTCAGGCGCGCCTTGATGCGGTCGCGGTAGGGAATGCGATTCAGGTACGCGAAGGTCACCTCGTTTTCCGCGGTGACCCAGGCTTCGGTGGAGGGTGAGTTGTCGTCCTCGAGCCAGCGGTAGGGATCGTTGATCACCTGGCCGTGAAGCACGTCGACGACATTGGTCTGGGCGGTGACGGGATAAGCCGAGGTGGCCAGCTGACGACCGGACACGCAGCCGGTGGCGAGCAGGGTGAGGGTGAGGAACGTCGCCATTGAGACGGCGAACCGCGGCAGGCCGGGGGGCTTGGGGGACTTCATAGGTAGCATCAAGTTATGTCGGCAGAGTGCCGTCTGCGGCGGGGGGATGCCAACGGAAAAACCACTTCGAGGCACCTCACTTGCCGAGTGACTCCACCGCTCCCTTCACCCCCTCGATAAGCATCTGAACGCCGATGACGCCGAGGATCAGGCCCATGATTCGGGTCACGACACTGAGGCCCGATTGCCCGAGGTAGCGCACGAGGCGTTCCCCGTAGATGAAGGCGAGATAGGTGATGCCGCAGAGCACCGCGAATGCTCCCACGGTGATCGCCATTTCGAGCAGGCCGCCCTCGGAGGCGAAGCTCATGGCGGTGGCGATGGTGCCGGGACCGGCGAGGATGGGGATGGCAAGCGGCGTGACCGCCACGCTCAGGGCGGCTTCCAGATCCTGCCCGTCCTCGCCACTCTGGTGGGCGTGCACCGGGGAGGCACTCCCGTGCATCATTTGATAACCGATGATGGCGACGAGGACACCCCCCATGATTCGGAAGGCAGGCAGGGTGATCCCGAACAGGCTGAAGATGAGCCTGCCCATGAGGGTGAAGATGAGGATCAGCACGAAGGCCGTGAGCACCGACTTGCGGGCGACCTTCTTGCGGACCTCGACCGAATCATCGGAGGTCAACCCGAGGAAGATCGGCGTGTTGGCAATCGGATTCATGATGGCGAAGAAGCCCATGAACACGGAGAGGACATGTCCGAGCAACGGATTCATGCGGCGTTGCTATATCAAATCCGAGGCGTGTGTTCAAACCGGGCAGGGCGCCACGGGCAGGTCGTGGGCGGCGGCCACGGCCGGCTGGGTGAGCCTGCCGTCCATGACATTGATACCGCCCCGCAGGGCGGGTTGTTGGCGGCAGGCTTCCGCGAGGCCGTGGTCGGCAATGAGTTCCACGTAGCGATAGGTGGTGTTTGCCAGGGCCTGGGTGGCCGTGCGGGCGTAGGCACCGGGCATGTTGGCGACGCAGTAGTGCATCACGCCTTCGGCCTCGAACACGGGATCGTCGTGGGTGGTGGCGCGGGAGGTCTCGGCGCAGCCGCCCTGATCGATGGCGATATCCACGAACACGCTGCCCGGCCGCATTGCCTTCAGCATGTCGCGTCGGATCAGGCGGGGCGCCCGGGCGCCCGGCAGCAGTACCGCGCCGATCAGGAGGTCGGTGCGCGGCAGGAGATCCATCAGGTGGGATTCATCGGAGTACAGCGTGTGGGCGGTATGGAGGGTGATGTCGAGGAAGCGCATCCGTTCCACGTCCACTTCGAGAATCGTCACATCCGCCCCGAGGCCGGTGGCCATGCGGGCGGCGTTGATGCCGGAAGTGCCACCGCCGAGCACGAGCACCTTGCCGGGCAACACGCCCGGCACTCCCCCCAGGAGCACGCCGCTGCCGCCGGAATGCCGGGCCAGGAAGAACCCGCCGACAATGATGCTCATCCGTCCGGCGATTTCGCTCATGGGTTCCAGCAGGGGAAGTCGCCCGCCCACCTCGATGGTCTCATAAGCGACCGCGGTGACGCCGGATTTCATGAGTGCCTCGGTCAGTTCGCGGCCGGCGGCGAGATGCAGGTAAGTGAAGAGAATCTGGCCGGGGCGCAGCATCGGGTATTCGGAGGGCTGCGGTTCCTTGACCTTGACGATGAGGTTCGCCTGCTCAAAGACGGGTGCCGGTTCGGCCACCAGCGTGGCGCCGGCGTGTTCGTATTCGGCGTCGAGAAACCCGGCATCGGCCCCGGCCCCCTTTTCGACGAGCACCTGATGGCCGCGGCGAATGAGTTGGTAGGCGGCGGAAGGCAGGAGGGCCACCCGATGTTCCTGCCGTTTCACTTCCCTGGGGATTCCAATGATCATGCCGGTAATGTGCCTCCCGTGAGGCCAAAGGCAATGTCCGGCTACTCTTCCAGGATTCGGAAGAACTGCGCCCCTCCTTCGAGCGACGCTTCCCACTGATTGACGTTCCCCGGTTCGTCGTTCGCCGAGACCTCGGCCCAGTTGGCGTCCGGACCCAAGCTGGCCGTTCCCTGCAGCACCTGGCGGGTGGCATTGGTCCCGCGACCTTCACTGGTAAGTTGGACCGTGCCGTCCACGGGACGCGCGATGTGGACGATGCGGATTTCAGTTGGGCCACCGCCATCGATGGTAAGGAGGTAGACATCGTTGCTCAGGCTCCAATCCTCCTTCCCATCCACCATCCTGGGCCAGCCTCCGTGCATGACGATGGCGGAGCGTTCGGGGAAGTAGGCGAGACCGTAATCGATGTTGTGGGGAAGCGGCGGGGTGCCGGGGAGCGAGTGCCAGGTGGCGCCGTCCCAGGCCCAGGTCTTGTCCTGAAGTTCCTCGGACCAGTCCGGGAGAACGTGCGCGCCGCCGAAATAGACGACCAACTGGGAGTCCGGATCGTAGGCCATGTTGATGACCCATACTCCCGGATCGGGGTTCGTGGCCGGGTGTTTCCGGGTCCATTGCGTGCCGTCGAACGTCCAGGTCTCCCCGGTGTTGTTCGTGGTCAGGACCATTTCGCCCCGGGCGGCATCGAAGGCCATGCCGCCGCCCGCCGCGCCCTCGGGGGACGCGTCCTCATCCGCGACCAGCGTCCAGTCCGTGCCGTCGTAGGTCCACGTCTGCGACGGGCTGGTTGACTCGGGCCAGCCGTCGGAACCGACCAGCACGAAGTTCCTGCGGACCGGGTCGTACTTGAGGAAGGCGCCGTCCGGGCACTGGACCGGGGTGTGGCTGGTTTCCTCCATGGTCCACGTCTCACCCCGGAGCTTCCACACCTGGTTGCCGGCGTCGGTGTAAAGCAGGGTGTAGTCCTCATCCGGGTTGTAGGCGATTTCGACGTCGTACTGGCCGGGAATAGGCTGGGGGGAGGGGAGTGGCGACCATTCCCCGGCGGCGTTTCCCTGGTAGACGGACACCTCCGCTCCGGTCATCCCGGGTGGTCGTCCGGCGACGATCACGGCGCCCCGGGTACTGTCGTAGGTCATGTCATGGTGGGCCATGGCGGGGGCGTTGGCGTCCGGGGCCGGCGACCAGAAGGCTTCCTGGGCGACGGGATGCGGGAGAAGCCAAAGCACGGTGGCAAGTGGGCTGAGCCCGAGGGGGCGACGAATGGCAGTCATCGTGGACTCCTTTGATCGGCAGGCTGAGTGGGTGTTGACTCTGACCCGGGTTTGTAGCAGATCGCGAGCCGTGGGTCCAGCCTGAACGGCCGGGCCGGCAACGCTGCAACGCAGCAACTTCGGCCGGCGGGGTCACGGTGCTGCGGCCCTTCCGGTGTCTATCCCAGCCAGGCCTGATGGTTGTGACGGAGGCTGGCGAGGGTCACCGGGCCTCCCGGGGTGGAGCCGGCTTCCGGCTCATCCACCGCCAGCCAGCAGCCGTGGCCTTCGCGGTCGGTGTGACTGCGTTGGAGGAAGAGGTATTCCGCGGTGGTGCCGAGATGCCACGCAACGGTCGGGGCGGCCATCAGCCAGTGGCCGGTCTGATGATCCCGGCGGACATCCCAGGTGTTCAATTGCGTGGCAAATTCCACCGGCAGGTCCAATCCGCGCAGTTGCGCCAGGAACCCGTTGTGTCGTTCGACATCCTCCAGTGCCTCGAAGGGTGCCGGGTTGCCCAGCAGCGAAACCAGTTCCGTCATGCCGGTCAGTCGGAGGCTGCGCAGGACGGTGGCGCGGGCGATTCCCTCCGCCAACCAGGCCAACGGTTCCGGCAGTTGCTCCTGGATGAAGGTAATGCCGGTGGTGAGCAGCAGATTTCCGTGTTCCTCCTCCGACAGGGTGTCCCAATCCTCGACGCGGGCTCCGAGGTAGGCCTTGAGCAGGTGCCAGAATTCGGAGAACAGCAGCTGCCGTTCGTGCAGTTGGGTCTCAACGAGCGGCAATTCGGGCTTGAGATGCGGGAAGGCCTTCCAGACGTCCGCAATCTGGGAATCGCGGAACTTGTACATCCCCGGGGAAGCGAGCATCTCCTCCGCCGTTTCGGCGTTCACGGCCAGCCGGGAATGGGCGGTCGCGAGTTCGAACAGGGCGACGCCGGCGGAGAAGACGTCGGAGGCCACGGTGGGCGGCACCCGGGCTTGGAGGTTGGAAACGTCAATCACCACCTCGGCGTGATCCGGGGTTGCCGCGTAGGCGAATTCCCCGGCGTTGTTGGCGTGCCTGGGCGTGAAGAACGCCCCCAGGTCGACGAAGCGGATCGTGCCGTCCGGCTGGCGGATGACGTTGTCCGGCTTGAAATCGATCACGAGCATGCCGTGGCGGTGGAAGAGTTCCAGGATCGAGAGGGTGGCGATGACGGCGCGGCAGAGTTCGTCCAGTTGGGCCGCTTCGTAACCGACGTCGGCAATCTCCTCCGCCCAGGAGCGCAGGTTGTGCCCTGCCAGGTACTCCATCGCGATGAAGGCAAATTTTCGGCCGTAATCGATGTCCGCGCCGAACCAGCCGGGCACATGGGCGGAGAGCACCTCGCTGGTCCGGATCTCCTCGAAGGTGGCGAGTTCGGCCTGGAAGTTGGCGAAGGGACCGTAACTCACCTCGTCCGCCCGCCCGCAGTCCAGATCGAACACCTTCACCACCACGCCCCCGTGATTGGTCAGGTAGAGGGAGGTCTCGGGATTCTGCACGATGGCCTGGAGCAAAGTGACCTGGCCCAGGCCGGGCAGGTTCACGACCAGGCCGGCATGGCGGCCGTCGGAATGGGCGGCGGGTTGCATGGCGGGTGCGTTCGCGTGTCGGGTCTGAACGCGAGAGTGTCCCATTTGCCGTGGGGATGCAATCCCGGAGCGATCCCCGGGCCAGTGACAACGTCGTAGCGCAGATTTTCAATCTGCTGTTTCGCGGATTTCCAAATCCGCAAGCGTGCGGAGGTTCGGGCGGTCTGCCGAATGGAATTCGGCGATACGGCAGATCAGATATCTGCGCTACAAACCAACGTCTTCCGCTGACTGTGTCACTGGCCCTGGGAGCCATCCCGGATTGACCGGTTTCTTCTTCCCGGCAACGGCGGTTCACCGATAGGCTGCGCCCGCACAGCCAGAAGAACCATGGACGAAGAACGCCAGGGAACCTGGGGGGGCGGGCCGGAAGGTCCGCGGGGGTTCTGCATTGCGTTCCTGCCCAAGGAACGTAGGCGGCGGCATCGCCGACATTTCAGGCCCCAGTCGAGGGCGAGTTGCACTGCATCACGTGATCCCGACTAGCGAGCCAGTCCGCCGTCCCCTCAGCCTCCCCACGTTCCCTACGTCGAACGTGGACTTCGTCGAACTCAGTACCCTGCTTCGGGCCGGACGGGAGGATGATCAACTTGCCGATGAACGCATCTGAACCGCTGCCTCCCCCGCGCCTGATCCTCCGTCTGGGGGGCTTGGGAAACCGCAAGTTCGGCACGGCCGGCGACAGCCACATTGCCGAGGACCCCAGGGCACTGAGACGATCCGCCGCCAACGCAGTGGCGGGAGTGCTTCACGTCATTGAGGATGCCCTGGCGAAACTTCACGCCGAGGATCGCGCGGCCCGGCTGCCCGAACAGGACCCTGGTTGTTCCAAGTGGATCACGCATGAACTGGCCGGGCATTTTGGCTGGCGGGATCGGTGGGAACGGGATCGGGCCGGGGAGTGCGGCAGCGTGTTCTCCGACAAGCGGCCCGAGGTTCAGGTGCTGACCGGTGGTGCCGTCGGGGGGGACAAGCTGATTGCCACTACGGCCAAGCTGAGGAACTGCCGCGAGAACCGTTCCGTGGTGTGGCGAACGCTGCGGGTTGTCCCGGCACCGCCGGGGTCCGTCCCGCCGGATGAGGGACTGGGCGTGGGCTCTCCGGCGCCAAAGGACGGAGTCCTGTCCCGGAAGTTGGCGGAGAAACAGCCGCTCACGCGGCCCGAGGCCCACAAGTTGAGCCGGATCAGCCGCCAACGGGCCCATGCCTACCGGGCGCAGTCGGAGGCGCTCCGGCACCACAGCGACCTCCTGTTGGCGGTCTGGGATCCCGACGCGGAGGGGAAGGCCGGCGGCACTTCCGAGACCGTGGCGCTGGCCTTGCGGGAGCAAATCCCGGTCATCGGGGTCCTTCTCCGGGGAGAAGACAAGGCGGAGGTCCGGGTGCTGCATTCGATGGATGATCTGCAGGAGGCCTTGAGGGATGGGACCGGGCGGACTGGGGATGCTTGGAAAGGGGATCTGAGCTCGACGGTCAAAGGAATCCTCCGGTTTCCCGACCCGGCTCCGGGGAAGCGCCGGCGCACGCACGACCATGCGGGCGCTTATCATCCTCGGGCGGCGTTTCACCGATTCCTCCGCGGCGGGCATCATCCGGCACCCTGGCCGGCCCGGTTCTGGCGCGTATTTGATGCCCTGGCACGGTATCGCGCCGACCGCGAGAGAACTCGTGCGACAAGGCCGCCGGGAGTGAGGAAGCGACCTCGACGCGAGGAACTGCCCTCATGGAAGAAACTCGTGGATCAGCTCAAGAAGTTCCGTCTTCCGGAAACCGTTCCGGACCGGCCCAAACCCGGTCCCGCTTCGGAGCCCCCCAAGGACAAGTCCGAAGCGGAGCCCGGCACCCACGAGTGTTGCTACGAGGCGCCCCGAGCCCGTGCCGCGAGTAAGGGTTACAGCGGCATCTACGGGGATGCCCATCGGGGCGGGATCATCACGTCGTACCTGTTCGCGGCGTTGGCGGTGTTCTTTGCTGTGATAGGGGCGATCCTGCACCTCCAGCACGCGGCGACGGTCTGGCAGATCCTGGCGGCGGTGGGCGAGGTGGTGGTGATCGCCTTGATGTTCATGCTCTCGGAATGGTCCAAGGCGGAAGGCTGGAACCTGGCCTACACCCACGCACGCATCCTGGCCGAAGCGTTGCGCATGATGAGGCACTTGGGACCGCTGGGAGTTCACACACCGTTGCCGCGTCTGGCGCCGTATCTTCAGCGGGGCTCGGAACCTCCGCCGCCGGAGCAGCAATGGGCCATCTGGTATTTCCGTGCGCTGGTGCGGATGGCCCCGCTGCGCCTCAAGGCGCCGGGGCAGGGCGGCCTGGAGAAACTCCGCGAGGCCGTGGCGGATAAGTTGATCGGGGAGCAGATCACCTATCATCAGGAGAATGGTGACAAGCAGGGAACGCTGGAGCACGACATCGAACGCGTCAGTCTCGGGGTGTTTGTGGTGGTGTTGGTGTTTGCCTTGCTCCACTTCGTGGATGTCTGCCTGGAGGCGGAGCTTCTGGCGGTTCCAGGCTTGATCGTCTGTGTCGGGGGGCCCGCGCTCATCGCCGCCATGCACGGGTTTCTGTCGCAGATCGAGGCGTCCCGCTTGCGCCGGCGTTCCGCGAGCATGATGACGCTGCTGGCCGAGTACCGGAGCCGGCTCAAGCTGCTCGATCTGAAGAGCGATCCCGATGGTTCCGAGGCCGTCTGGGGGCTGTCCACGGAGGCCCTGGCAGTCGCCGGCTTGATGATGGACGAGGCCGCCGGGTGGTCGATGCTCTACACGAACGCCCACATCCACGCGGGCTGAGTCATGCCTTTTCCGCTCTTGCAGCCCATTGAACCCGTGACGCTTCCGGGCGGGGTGGAGATGGCCTTCCAGGTCATTCCACCGGGTGCCGTCCAGGAGGATGCCCTTCGGACCGGGGAGCCGCTTTCCTACCTCATGGGTTCGAGGGGAAACCAGAACAACGAGGAGCCGCGCCACCGGGTGATCATCCCGGCACCGTTCCTGCTGGGGACGACGCCGGTGACGCAGGCGCAGTTCGCGGCGTGGACTGATTCGGAGCACTACGCGGATTGGCGGGAGCAGAACGGGGAGGAACCCCACGAGAACCACTTTGTTGGGAATCCCGATCATTCGGCGGAGAACCTGAGTTGGAATGAGGCCCGGGCATTTTGCGACTGGCTGAACCGGGGCGGATGGCTGCCCGCGGGATTGCAGGCCCGGTTGCCGTGGGAGGCGGAATGGGAGTATGCGTGCCGGGCGGGGACGACGACGGAGTATTGGAACGGCGACGGGGAAGCTGCTCTGCGTGAGGTCGGATGGTTTGGAGAGGAGTGGAAGAAAGGGAGCACCCATCCGGTCGCGCAGCTCGCCGCAAACCCGTGGGGTCTTTACGACATGCACGGGAACGTGTGGGAATGGTGCGCCGACGCGTACGACAGCAACGCTTACGCCCGACGAGCGGATGGGTGGATAGCTGAAGCTTGGGCGACCGATGACAAGGACCCGAACCGCGTGTTCCGCGGCGGCTCCTGGTTCAACACGGCCAGGGGGTGCCGCTCCGCCTTCCGCTTCGGGAGGCATCCGCGCAACCGCAACTGGTACCTAGGTTTCCGGGTTCTGTTGGGGTCCCCCGGTCCGGTGGCGGAGCCGGGTACAGGTGGGAGCGGAGGCCGGGAGGGAGCGCGAGTGAGGGACGAGCGAGCAGGCGACCGGAAGGCCGGAGCGCGCGGACTGGCCGGGCTGCGGCTGCCCCGAGGGAAGGGGGAGACACGGATTGGCACGGACGGGAAGGAGAAGACACGGATTCGCACGGATTGACACGGATTGGGCCGTGCCAATTCAAGCCTCACAGAAGGAAGCGAAGGAAACGAAGGCGGGGGAGCAGAAACACCCCACGGAAGACCTCAGACAGGTCATCAATCGGCGGGATGTTGGTGCGTCCGACAGTAATCTCTCAAGGGCCTGTCTCTCTTCGTTTCCTTCGTTTCCTTCTGTGGGGAGTTGGGTTGCTACACGTAACTGGGATGAAGGCGATTGGTGGATTATTTGAGCGGATTGCCACGGTTTCGAACGTGGCAGCGGCGGCGTGGCGCGCCGCGATGGGGAAGCGGGGTCGCCGGGCGGTGCGGGCGTTCTTCGCGGATTTCGAGTCGAACGTGAACCGGCTCACGCGGGAGTTGACGGAGGGTTCGTTCCGGTTTGATGGCTACACGGCCTTTGCCATCCGTGATCCGAAGACCCGGATCATCCATGCGCCGTCGTTGCGGGATCGGGTCGTACACCACGCGATGATTGCGGTGTTGGGGCCGGTGTTTGAGAAGGGAGCCATCGTCGACAGCTACGCCTGTAGGAAGGGCAAGGGGCAGCATGCAGCCGTGGCGCGGGTGCGGTCGTGGCTCCGGCGCGGCGATGCGTTTCTGAAGGCGGACGTGGCGAAGTATTACGACTCGATTCCGCACGACCGGCTGCTGCAGGCCCTGGCGAGGCGTTTTCGGGAACGGCGGGTGTTGGGGTTGTGCAAGGCCTTGTTGGATTCCTACGCGCATCGTCCCGGTCACGGTCTGCCGATTGGCGCGCTGACCAGCCAGTACCTCGGGAACTTCTACCTGGATCCCGTTGATCATTGGGTGAACGAAGAACTGGGCATCTCGCGGTATCTCCGCTATATGGACGACATGCTCTTCCTCGGGGAACCCGCTTTGTTGCGACGCGTGCGCAATGCGCTGGCTGAACGGCTGGCGTTGCTGGGGCTTTCCATGAAGCACCACCCCCCAATGGAGGGCCGAGTTCCACGAGGCCCTGACTTGATTCCAGGGACTCGTGGAACTCGTCCCTCCGAGCAGGGTGGGGTGATCAACCATGCGGCTCAGGGCGTCCCGTGGCTGGGGTTCACGATCTACCCCGACCGCATCCGGCTCAATTCGCCGGGTCGCCGTCGCTTGCGGAGGCGGCTGCGCCAGTTGGAAACGGCCGATCTGCCCCCGCTCGAGCTGCAAAGCCGGGCCACCTCGCTCTTTGCTCATGCCTGCCAGGCGGATGATGTGGCTTGGCGGCGTGTGGTCTGCCAGTTCTCGCGCTTTGGGGACACGCCGGGACCCGAACCGCGTGATCCGCGGCGGCTCCTGGAACAACACGGCCAGGAGGTGCCGCTCCGCCTACCGCAACAGGAGGCATCCGCGCAACCGCAACAGGAACCAAGGTTTCCGGGTTCTGTTGGGGTCCCCCGGCACGAGGGCGAAGCATCGCCACCGGACGACGCGTGTTCCTGCGCTCCGGCCGTTCCCACGGTCGGGGACAGAACCACGGGTAAGACCCGGCCGCCCGCTGAGAGACGCGTTCGGATGGGCGTGACGAAGGCGGGCGGCCGGGCTCCAGCCCCAGGGAAGGAGGCCGGGGCGTGAAGGAAGACGGCGTCACCCGTGGATGGGAAACGGTTTGCCGGCTCGCGGAGACGGATTCCAACAACTACCGCACGGTCTGGCTGGATGACGCCGGTGAGACGCCGATGCATTTCCGGTGTATCCCAGCCGGGGAGTTCCTCATGGGGTCACGGGGATACGGCAACGACGAAGAGCCCCGGCATCGCGTCGTCATTCCCGAGGCATTCCACCTGGCGTGCTTTCCAGTGACGCAGCAGCAGTGGCGCGTGCTCATGGGCACGACGCCACGGGAGCTGAAGGGCAAGGGGGACAGCTATGGTGAGGTGACCGCCGAGGGTGGCTTGCACCCGATGAGTTTCGCCAACTTCCACGATGCCGGGGAGTTTCTTGAAGCCCTGCGACTTCGGCCCGGCGGGGAACTGGCCCGGCTGCCGTGTGAGGCGGAATGGGAGTATGCGTGCCGCGCGGGGACAACCACGGAATACCACAACGGGGATGGGGAAGCGGCCTTGCGTGAGGTCGGATGGTATGGCGGGAACTCGGTGCAGCGGACCCACCCGGTTGGCGGAAAGGCGCCGAACGACTGGGGTCTGTACGACATGCACGGGAATGTGTGGGAATGGTGCGCCGACGCGCATGACAGCACTGCCTACGCCCGACGACCCGATGGGTGGATCGCCAGGGCATGGGAAACCGATAGCAAGGACCCGGTCCGCGTGTTCCGCGGCGGCTCCTGGATCAACTCGGCCTGGGGGTGCCGCTCCGCCTTCCGCTTCGGGAGGCGTCCGCGCAACCGCGGCTGGATCCAGGGTTTCCGGGTTCTGTTGGGGTCCCCCGGTCCGGTGGCGGAGCCGGGTACAGGTGGGAGCGGAGGCCGGGAGGGAGCGCGAGTGAGGGACGAGCGAGCAGGCGACCGGAAGGCCGGAGCGGGCGGACTGGCGGGGCTGCGGATGCCCCGGGAAAGGAGAGACACGGATTGACACGGACTGGCACGGATTCTGATTGGGGAGCACACCCGGCCTCGGGTGTCGTTCGACGCGGCTCGCGTCGAACCCGCAGATCCTGCACCCGGCCCGGCCCGTGGGTAGCGCAGATTTCCAAATCTGCTGTATCGCCGAATTCCATTCGGCAGACCGCCCGGATTCTCCAGCAGCACCGACCGGAGCCCCACGACTCAGCGGAGCGGATTTGTGCCACGGACAGCAGGGTCGGTCGCGCAACGGGATCCCGCCAAGCGTCGGGAGTCGCCGGCGGCTTGCGGGTTGGAAACCCGCGATACAGCAGATTTGGAAATCCGCGCTACGAGGTGACGGCGACATGAACTTCCGCGTTTTTCAGTATCCCATTCCCGGGGTGGCGGACCTGGCCGATCTGAACGCGTATCTGGCCGGCCACCGGGTGCTGGAGGTGCGGCAGCATCTGGTATCGACCCAGAGCGGGGCGACGCTCGTTTTCGTGGTGCAAAGCGTGAGCGCGGGTGCTGCGGCGCGCCCGGAGTTCGGCGGAGGCGACCGAGGTCGGAAGATCGATTACCGGGCGGAGCTGAGCCCGGAGGATTTCGCCGTCTACAGCCGGCTGCGCGAGGAACGGAAGAAGCTCGCCGAAGCGGAGGGCGTGCCGGCCTACATGGTCTTCACCAACGAACAACTCGCCTCCCTGGCGCGGAGCCGTCCCGAGACGCTCTCAGCGATGGGAGGCATCGAGGGGATCGGCAAGGCGCGGATCGAGAAACACGGGGAGCGCCTGTTGAGCCTGATCCATCCACCCACAGCGGAAGCCGGCCCGGCCGGTGATCCGAATCCCGCCGCTCCGCCCGCGGCGACTTGAAGCCCTTTTCGTCATGAGCAGGCCGTCCAACGATCCGCGAGTCATCCACGAACCAGATTCCATAGGTGAGCTGTCGCGATGGAGTCCACGGAACGACGAAATCACAACCATCAATCTGGGCCGGCTGGATGCGAAGGAGCCGCTGACAACCGTCCTGCCGTCGGACCTTGCCGCGTGTTATCCCAACCTGACCCACCTGCGCCTGTGGCGGCTGGACGTCCGGGAGCTGCCGGTGTTGCCGGAGGGCTTGAAATGGTTGGAGGTGCGGAAGTGTCCGAATCTGACTGAACTTCTCGACCTGCCGACGGGAGTGGAGGTGTTGGTTTTGGAGGAACTGCCGGAGTTGTCGGACGTTTTGCTCGCAGGCTCATGCAAGGCGCTTTGGGACTTGAGTTTCAAAGGGTGTTCGGCCTTGTCCGAAGCAGCGATCCAGAGCGTGATGAGGCGGGCTCCCAACCTGCGGGAACTGGACCTTTCCAGCACGGCGATCAAGGACATTCGGGCCTGGCCGTCGGGCTTGGAGCGCATCGAGTTGAATGGGTGCAAGGAACTCTGCGGGCTGCCTGTTGGGTGGCCGCGGCCGCTACGCCGCCTTGGGCTGCGTGGGGCGAAGACACTAGGTTTGCTTCCGAAGTTCCGCTCCTGGCCTGAGTATCTGGACCTGGCCGGTACCGAGGGCCTGAAGGAGCTGCCGGAACCGTCGCAACTGCGGGAACTGCCGGAACCGCCGAAGGGGCGTACCTTGTTTCTCTACGGCTCCGGCATTCTTGTCCCTCCTGCGACCGAGCACGGACGAAGCGCCGATGAGAACGTGGCCGAGCGCACGCGGAAGTTCTTTGGGGACCAGGAACTCTGCGGCTCCGGTGAGGTGAAGCGATGCAAATTGCTGATGCTGGGGAACGGCAGCGCGGGCAAGACCTCCCTCTCGCTGGCACTCGTGGGTGACGACCCGTCCAAGGCAGAGCAACTGGGAAGCACGCATGGGGTGCAGTTTTGGGACCAGCCCCGCTCAGCCAGGTTGAGGGAGGGGTTTGATGATGTGCAGGTGCAGATCTGGGATTTTGGTGGGCAGGAGATTTACCACCAAACGCACCAGCTCTTCATGAGCCGGGCGTCCGTGTTTCTCGTGCTCTGGGATCCCAACCAGGATGGGAAACAGCCGCGGCCCACGTCGGAAGGTTATCAAGATGTCTGGAGGCGTCTCCGATACTGGCTGGACTTCGTTCATCTGGCCTGCCCGTGGAAGCCTCGCATCGCGATCGTATGTTCGGGCGATGGCCGCCGGAGAACAGAGGCGCTGGAGCAGCAGTGGAGAAACCAGGTCGGTGAACAACACAGCAAGGAATGCCGCTGCTTCTACGTGGATTCCTGGAAGAGAACCGGCGAGTTAACAAAGTTGGAGGAATGGTTGGAGGTCAACATCGGCGCGGTGGTGTCCAGTCAAGGGACGGCGGTGCCGTCCTATTGGGAAATCGCGCAGGACTTGGTGAGCGGGTGGATACAGGAGGGCGCCTTCAACGAGATGAGCCGGGAGGACTTTGCCCGGCATTTGCAGGATGCCATCGAGGCCGAACGCGGCCGGCATGAGCAGCTGGATGCCGCGCTGCGAGATGGGTCTTTCGTGCTCCACAACTGTCCGGACGTTGAACGGGCCGAAGACGGGATGAGCCAATGTTTACAGGGCTAGAGCCGGGGTCGAGGGGTGTGAGCGATTTGAAAATCCTGACGGGTTGCTCAGCAAGCGCCGTGCCAGAATTCTCCGGTGAACGCCGGAAAACTTGTCTTTGCGCAACTCGTCGAACCCATCCACCCGGAGCAATTCCGCCGCTGCGTCCGGCGCTATCGAGGTGAATACAAGGTGAAGAGCTTTGCCTGTTGGGATCAGTTTCTATGCATGGCGTTTGGCCAGCTCACTTTTCGCGAGAGTCTCCGAGATGTGGAAGTCTGCCTGCGGTCGCGGGAGGAGCAGCTCTATCATGTCGGAATCCGCGGCCACGTGTCGCATAGCACCCTGGCTGATGCCAACCGGGTTCGAGACTGGAGGATCTACGCCGACCTGGCGCAGATACTCATTCGCCAAGCAAGGATTCTCTACCAGCAGGAACCGATTGGGATGGAGCTTGAAGAAACGGTTTACGCCTTGGATTCGACCACCATCGACCTGTGCTTGAACCTGTTTCCCTGGGCGCGCTTTCGGCGTCACAAGGCGGCAGTGAAGTTGCACACCTTGCTGGACATTCGCGGCTCGATTCCGACATTCATCGCGATTTCCCAAGGAAAACAGGCAGATATCCGTGTTCTCGACGTGTTGCTCTTGGAACCGGGCGCCTTCTACGTGATGGACCGAGCCTACGTGGATTTCAAGCGACTCTACGCCTTCGTGTTGGCTGGCGCCTTCTTCGTCACTCGCAGCAAGAGACGCATCCGATTCAGCCGCGTCGAGGCACGACCAGTCGATTATCCAGCCGGTGTTCGCTATGATCAAATCGTAAGGCTCAAGCGTGGCAGCTCCCGCCGAGACTACCCGGACAAGTTGCGTCGCATCCGCTACTATGATGAAGAAACCCGCCGCGACCTGGTCTTTCTGACCAACAACCTATCTCTCCCGGCAATTGTCATTGCCTTCCTCTACAAGTGCCGATGGAGGGTGGAGTTGTTCTTCAAGTGGATCAAACAGAACCTCCGGATCAAGCACTTCTACGGGACCAGCGACAACGCCGTGAAGACTCAGGTGTGGATTTCGGTGTGCGTCTACGTCCTCGTCGCGATTCTCCGGAAGCGGGTTGGCGCGGAGCGCAGCCTCTCGGAAATCATACAAATCCTCAGCGTCAATGCATTCGAGAAAGTGCCTCTGCACGAGCTGCTTACAGATTCCAGCAACAAGACTACGACACCCCACTTCTCTAACCAGTTGATGCTGTGGGACTAATATCCGGACAGTTGTGTTCGTGCTCGATGAGGAACGGTTGCGGCGCACGCTGGAGTTCCTGGCCAACAGCGGCTGGATTTACTGGGATGCCAAGCTCTTCGAACAACGGGTGATCATTGGCCAGAAGTGGGCGCTGGAGGGCATCTACAGCGTGCTCGACCGACGCGAGAAGAGCGACATTTTCAGACGACTGGCGCGGAGTGACGGAATGTTCACCGCTCGGGAATTGAATGAATGGGTCTGGGCGGAGAAAGGATATTCCCCGACCAGCAAGCGTTGCTATTAAGCTTCATGCAGCAGGCCGGGGTCTGCTTCACCTTGGCTCGGCACGGCGAGAACTGGTGGAAGGAGACCCTTTACAGCACGTTCATGCACTTGCCCACCGCCAAGGAGGCGCGTTTCCAGCGGCATTTTGACAATGCCGACCTGACTGCCGACGCTGAGGAGCCGGTGAAGCACAAGCAACTACATCGGGGTCACTGGAACCAGGTTCTCAAGTCGCTCGGGGAGACGTACGGCACGGATGGGAGCTACGCGGCGGACGGGTTTGAGATGATCAACAAGGAAGCGCAGCACGTGTGCTTGATTGTTGATTTCGAGCCCGAAGGACTTGGCGGCGAGATTCATGTCCAAGTCTCAGGCAAGGAGGCAAAGGAACTGGCGAAGAAACTGGCGAGCCATGTGCGGAAGTTTCTGCCTCCCGAGGGCTGGACTGCCGCGGAGCCTGAAAGCGCCGACGATGGCAAGACCCCGGCCGGGGAGGCACCGAACCGGATTCAACTGTTCATCTCCTACGCCTGGAACCCGCGTACCCAGGCACTCGCCAGGGAAGGACTGGTGGACGCTCCCGTGCCGCTCGAGTACGAGAAGCCGGTGGAAGTGATTGAGGAAGGGCTCAAGGAGGAATCCGCCGTTCTGGAGGTGCTGAGGGATAAGTCCACGCTGAAGGAAGGTGATGATGTCATGGAGTTCATCAACCTTTGCCGGAGAGCCCACAAGGTGCTGGTGGTGCACAGCGACAAATGCTGGAGGTCGCCGTTTTGCCTCTATGAGTTGACACAGGTACTGCGGACCTTCCAGCACCGCCCGGAAACGAGAAACGATGTCGTCATGTTTCTTGAGATGCCGACAAGCCAGGTGTTCGGAGCGGGCAAGGCGGAAGACTACTACACGGAGTGGGTGGGCAAGAGCCAGCGGAAGTTCCTGCCGGCAATGATGACGGACGAGGCGGGGACGACGCAGGACAAGCTGATGGCGGACATCCACGTGCTGTTTTTCAACCTGATACCTGAGATACACAAATCCGGTCGTCGCAAGCGATGGGAGGAGCTAACACCTGACAGTTTCGTCGAGTGGGTGAGGGGGTTTTGTCTGAAGGCGAGGCTTCCGCAATTGCCGTCTGTGACCTAGGTTTCCCATCCGCTCCCATCCCCATCCCAGGTTCCACATGCCCACTCCACCCATCCTCCCCACGCCGCGCGAGATGATCGCCCACCTGGACACGCGGGTGCATGGGCAGACGCGCAGGCCAAGCAGGACCTGGCGGTGGCGGTGTACAGTCATTACCTGTCCCAGGCGTTGCAGGGAACGGACGGGGAGGACCCGGGCCGGTTTCACGTTCTGCTGATCGGGCCGACCGGTGTGGGAAGACGTATCTGGTGAAGACGCTGGGCGAGTTTCTCCGGGGTGCCGGTGGGCTTTGCCAGCGCGGCGGGCCTCGTGGAAAGCGGTTCACCGGAGAACAGCGTGGCACGGCGCTTGATCCGCAACCCGTCAGGATTTTCAAATCGGCACCCTCGACCCCGGCTCTAGCCCGTAAACATTGGCTCATCCCGTCATCGGCCCGTTCAACGTCCGGACAAGTTGACGCCAGTGCAGACCAACCCCCTTCTTCCTCGCCTCGGCCTGTGTATAATCCCAGGCCAACATGTTCCTCAAGGTCAGCAAGCGCTTCAAGGACGGCAAGGAGCATCGCTACTGGAGCCTGGTGGAAAACCGGCGGGTCGATAGCGGACGCAAGGTGGTGCAGCGGCACGTGTTGTATCTGGGAGAGATCAACTCCTCTCAACAGGCGGCCTGGCGCAAGACCATTGAAGTCTTTGAAACCGGTTCAGCCAAGGCGCGCACCGTCGCCCTCTTTCCCGACGAGCGTTCTCCCGCAGTGGATGACGACAAGATCGTACGCATCCGTTTGGACCAGTTGGAACTGCGCCGGCCTCGGCAATGGGGCGCGTGCTGGCTGGCGAGTGTTCTCTACCAAAAGCTCGGATTGGACGAGTTCTGGATCGAACATCTTCCGGTCAGCCGCAAAGGCACTCGATGGGATCAGGTGCTGCAAACCCTGGTGAGCTATCGGCTCATCGATCCGGGCAGCGAATGGCGTCTGCACCGGGAATGGTTCGACAAGAGCGCGATGGTCGATTTGCTCGGGGCCGATTACCGCCTGGCCGGCGACGACACCCTCTACCGCTGTCTGGATCAACTGGTGGAGCACAAGCCGGCGCTTTTCTCGCACTTGCAGCAGCGGTGGAGGGATCTGTTCGCGGCGCGCTTTGACGTGTTGCTCTACGATCTGACCAGCACGTATTTCGAAAGCGATCCGCCCTTTGCGCAAGGCGACAAGCGCCGTTTTGGCTACAGTCGCGACAAGCGCTTCGATTGTGTGCAGGTGGTCATTGCGCTGGTGGTCACGCCGGAGGGATTTCCGCTGGGATACGAAGTGCTTCCGGGAAACACGCTCGACAAGCAGACGCTCGGCTCAGCGCTGGCCTCGATTGAAGCGCAGTATGGCAAGGCGCGGCGGGTGTGGGTGATGGACCGGGGGATTCCCACCGAAGAAACCCTCGAGCAGATGCGCCGGAGCGATCCATCGGTCAGCTATCTGGTGGGCACGCCCAAGGGCCGTTTGAGTAAACTCGAAGCCACGCTGACCGAGCGACCGTGGCACCGAGTGCGCGATGGAATCACCGTCAAGCTGCTGCCGCACCAGGGCGAGTGCTATGTGTTTGCGCAGAGCGCGGCACGGATCGACAAGGAACGGGCGATGCGACGGCGCCAACTCAAGGCCTTGTGGAAGCGGTTGCCGGAGTTGCGCCAGATGAAGCATCTCAAACGGGATGAACTGCTGATGAAACTCGGCGCCGCCCGCCAGCAATGGCCGTCGGCCTGGCGCTTGGTGGCCATCCGCGTGCCCCAGAAGGATGAGGCAATCAGCGAGCAGAGCTTCACGTGGCGGTTGCGCAAAGCCAAGCTACGGCAGGTGCGCCGTCGCGAAGGACGCTATCTGTTGCGCACCAACCTAACCGAGGAGGATCCGGTCAAGCTCTGGGAATACTATACCCAACTGACGCAGGTGGAGGAGGCCTTCAAGAACCTCAAGGGGGATCTGGCGTTGCGTCCGGTTTACCACCAAAGAGAGGATCGCATTGAAGCGCACATCTTCGTGGCCTTCCTGGCGTATTGCCTGCATGTGACGTTGCGTCGGTGGCTGCGGGATCTGGCCCCGGGACTCACGCCTCGCGCCGTGCTGGAGAAATTTGCAGCAGTGCAGATGATCGATGTGCATCTGCCGACGACCGACCATCGCCACGTCATCCTGCCACGCTACACCCAACCGGAGAAGGAGCTTCAAGTGTTGCTGGACCGAATGAAGCTCAGGTTGCCCGAGCAGCCACCGCCTCGGATTACGGCATCGGGCAGGCTGGTCCATTGAGTCGCTGTAGTGCAGACCTTCTCGATCCTTGCGTTGATTACCAACCTCTTACGTCTTCACACTCCCCGAATAGCGTGTTGCTTCGGCAAGAGTGCGTGAGCCGATTTTCGGGTCCGGCGTAGGCTGGGCCGCAGATGAAGGCGACGAAGTCAGCAGCGGCCGAGGAAGTCATCGGGCGGGACACGGAACTGAGCGAGTTGGCCCGCCGGCTCAGGCAATGGCGTGGGCGACAACGCTCCCAGGGACCGCTTCCGCAGTGGGTGTGGGACAAGGCGACCGAAGCGGCGTGTGAGCACGGAGTCAGTCGGGTGGCCCGGGTGCTGCGGCTCGATTACTACAAGCTCAAGCGGCGAGTGGCCGTGCTTCCTGCCGAAGCCGGAGCCAACGGCGCCCCTCCCGGGTTCGTGGAGCTGAGCGTCAACCCGAGGCCGTCCATCCCGAGCGAATGGACGCTCGAACTGTCCGATCCCCAGGGCCGAAAGCTGACTCTGCGGGGACCGAGCGAGCCGTCGGGTTGGCGGGACGTGGCCCATGCTTTCTGGCCGGAGGAAGCATGATCCAGATCACGCCGCAGATGCGGATTCTTCTGGCGGTTGAACCGGTCGATTTTCGCAAGGGCATCGACGGGCTGGCTGCGGTGTGCCGGCAGGCGTTGGCGGCCGATCCAATGAGCGGCGCCCTCTTCGTGTTCCGATCCCGCCGTGGCACGGCCCTCAAGATGATCGTCTACGACGGCCAGGGCTTCTGGCTGGCGCAGAAACGGCTTTCCCGCGGGCGATTCCAGTGGTGGCCGCCTGGCGAAGGGAAAGCCAGCGTGGGACTCGACGCCCATCAGATCCAACTGCTCCTGTGGAACGGGGATCCTTCCCAAGCCCAGGCCGCGCCCATGTGGCGACGCTTGGGGACGGGGAACTGAGGAGCAGATTCTTCACCTGCAGCCTTGCGTTCCACATTTTACCCCCCTATCCTCGGGGGGCATGTCGCAGGTGTTGTTGCGTTATCGTGGCCGGGAGATCGGAGCTGCCGAGGCCGGGTTCATCCAGCAACTCATCGATCAACACCCGGGCCTGAGTCGCCGCCGGCTCTCGGTGGAGCTGTGTCGGGCCTGGAACTGGACCCAGCCCAACGGTCAGTGGCGCGACATGGTGGCCCGCAGCCTGATGCTCCAACTGCATCGGGCCGGCCACATCCGGCTGCCGGACAAACGGTTTTCCCCGCCCAACAACGTGGTGGCGAAGCGGACGCCCGAACCGACGCTGCCCCTGTGGGAAAACCCTCGTCAATGCACGCTCCGGGAACTGGGCACCTTGGAGATCAAGCCGGTGCGGCGCACGGCCGAGGAACCGCTCTTCAACACGTTGATGGAGCAACATCACTACCTCGGTTACACGCAGCCGGTCGGAGAACATCTCAAGTATCTGGTCTTTGCCGGCGCCGATCCGATTGCGGCGATGGCCTGGTCTTCGCCACCGCGACATCTGGCCCCGCGGGACCGGTTCATCGGTTGGTCGGCTCCGGTGCGCCGCCGCAACCTGCATCTCATCGCCTACAACACCCGTTTTCTGATTCTTCCTTGGATTTCCGTGCCGCATCTGGCCAGCCACCTGCTGGGCCGGATCGCCCGCCGCATCTCGGCCGACTGGCACGCGCTCTATGCCCACCGGATCTGGCTTCTGGAGACCTTCATCGATCCAGCCCGTTTCCGTGGCGTTTGTTACCGGGCGGCCAACTGGCTGTATCTGGGACTGACCACCGGTCGCGGGCACAACGCGCCCACCAAACGTTGCGATCAACCCCGCAAACAACTCTGGGTCCAGCCCCTCTCGCGGGACTTCCGCCGCCGGCTCCAGGCGGCTTGAGCCATGAAGTCCCTGCCGGATCTCAACCAGTTGATCCTGTCCCCGGAGCAACGGGAGGCGCTCCTGGCGGCGGTGCGCCCCGTGCTTTCGGCCGAACAGTTCGAGTTCATCCAGAGTGTGATCGAATTGTTTCCCCAGCTCAAAACGGTGTTGGAAGGGAAGAACCTCTCAATCGCCCGCCTGCGACAGATGCTCTTCGGCGCCGCCACCGAAAAAACCGCCACGGTTTGTCCGCCCGCCCAACCCGGGTCCAAACCCAAAGGCCAGGGCAAGCGTCGGGGTCACGGCCGTCGTTCGGCCCGCACCTACACCGGCGCCCGCCGGCAAACCGTCCGGCATCCCCACCTCCAGCCGGGAGATTCGTGTCTCGAGTGCGGGAAGGGCCGGTTGCGTCGCCAGCCCGCTCCCGCTCCGGTGGTGCGAGTTGAAGCTCAACCGCCGTTTCCGGCCACCGTCTTCGAGAAGGAGGTGCTCCGCTGCAACCTCTGTGGCAAGACCTTCACCGCCCCGACACCTCCCGAAGCCGGCGAGTCCAAGTACGCTCCCGGGGTCGGGGTGTTGGTGAGTCTGTTGCGCTATGGCAGCGGGATGCCCCATTACCGATTGGAAAAACTCCAGGCGAGCCTGGGGGTTCCCTTGCCGGCCGCCACCCAATGGGAACTGGTCGCCGAGGCGGCCCGCTTGGTCCAACCCGTCGGCGATCACCTCAAATGGCTCGCCGCCCAGGCGCCCGGGGTGCACCACGACGACACCACGATGCGGGTCGGCCAGTTGCGCCAGCAAATCCAGAACGAAACCGACCCGGAACGGACCGGCATCTTCACCAGCGGCATCCTCGCCAACCTCCCCGAGCATCCCATCGCTCTCTTCTTCACCGGTCGCCAACACGCCGGCGAGAACCTCGAGGAGGTCTTGGGCCAACGCTCCGGCCACCTGCCCCCGCCGCTGCGGATGGCCGACGGTCTCTCCCGCAACCGGCCCAAAACCGCCCCCACCATCGAGGGATGTTGCCTCATTCACGGCCGTCGGGGCTTCGTCGAAATCGCGCACGACTTCCCCCAAGAGGTTCGTCATGTGTTGGAGAGCGTGCGCGAGATCTACCGCTTCGAGGCCATCGCCAAGAAGCAGTCACTCGATCCCGAGGCCCGCCTTCGGTTCCACCAAACTCACAGTCAACCGGTGATGGAGGCGCTCAAGCAGTGGCTCGATGAACAGATCGAAGGCAACCGGGTCGAACCGAACGGCAACCTCGGCGGCGCCATCGATTTCATGCGCCGGCGCTGGGGGCCGCTGACCTTGTTCCTGCGCGAACCGGGCGCCCCGCTTGATAACAACATTTGCGAGCAAAGTCTGAAGATGGCGATCCTCCATCGGAAGAACTCCCTCAGCTTCAAGACCCAGCACGGCGCCCAAGTCGGCGACCTCTTCATGAGCCTGATCCAGACCTGCCGGCTCAATCGGGTCAACCCTTGGGACTACCTCATGGCCTTGGTCAACCACCCCGACCACGTGCGCGCCAGCCCGGACCAATGGCTACCCTGGAACTACCAGGACGCCCTGGAGCGTGCGAAGGCTGCGGTCTCCGCCAACAACTGATCTGCCGGCGAGGTCCGATCCCTCGCCTCTCCCCCCTGTCATCATCCCGCCGCGGAGCCGCAGGAAGCGCCTCTGCACCCTTGCCGAAGCAACACCCAACCTCTTACGTCTTCACACTCCCCGAATAGCGGAAGTCGGGCTAGCCAAGCGTAGGACGCTCATTCCCTCCGCGCGCGCATTGCTGTCGCGCCTGGAGAAAGAAGCCGGGATGTATCTCGCCGAGGACATTCGCAACCAAGCGCTCAGGACGGTCGGGGAATAGATGGGTGTGTGATCTGACGGCGCGCCGGCAAACTGCCGCAGGTAACCGTTGGGCAGACTTCCCTGCGTGACCTCACCCAAACCACTACCGCACGTCCCACTCCGCTCTCACCGTGGAAATGGCCCAGTAAATGGCGCCGATCCCCCAAGCCGTCCATCCGATGGCCACCACCGCCCTGCGCACGGCGGGAATCTCCATCAACTCCCGCGTCCAGATGGAACGCGGCTTCTGTGGCGTGCTCGTGTTCATTCAAAGTTGTATCGGCTCAAGAGAGCCGACGGACAACCGACGCCCCGTCCGTCATGACGTTAACCCTTCCGCTCCCCGGAGCCGCTAACACGCAGCGACGCTGATGGTGAGTACAGGCAACTCCGCCATTCCGTCATCTGCTACCTTAATCGGATTCGAAAGCTGGAGTAAGCCGGCTCCACAAAGACTAGGCCGCCACCGCTTTGTCCCTTCTGCTTAGCGGCCCTCGCACTCTGTGGATTCACCCGTACACACCCTTCGAGGACTGCCGGAGGCCCAGCGGTGAAAGAAAACACGCCCTCTACGCTGATTGAGTCTGCTGTGTCAACCGTGGTGCCACGCTTCGTTGCCAAGTAAGTGCCGGTTTCCTCAACTTCACTACTCGCAGGCAACACTTTGTTGCTCTCAACTCGATGGAATTCGTATCCATCGGAGGTTTTCAGGACGAGGTTGTCTTTTTCGTACCGCATCGGGATTGTGCGCGCTTCTCCCTTCTTCCCCTGCGTGTCTTTCCATGCGACTCTCAGAGGGAGTTGCTCCCTGAGCTTGTTGAGGTCAATCGGCCAAAACACGAAGCCACTTGTATCTTCAATATCTAATGGGCTAAATGAGTACCAGAACAACTCTGACACAGCATCACTGCGCGTGGCTCCTACGTTGACTTGGTCAACTCCGAGCGTCCCACTGGTTTTGTTATCTGTGTGCCGATGCACCTCAGGCAGGTAGAGGAAGCGGCGTGGCAGTTCGCCAACCACCTGCAAGTTCGAGTTGGTGGATTCTTCCAGACGTTCGACCACCCCTGTGAGGTTCAAACAATAGTCGAGGTCAAAGAGGATCGGTTGACCGTTCGTGAAGGTCAGTTCTCCCAGGCTGTTGTTTGTAAACCCACCGCTAACAGGCGAGCCGACGGCGACCCCGAGCATGGCTCCAAGTGCTTTCTCGACTCTAATACTCCCCTCTGCAAGACCCACGGACTGGAGAGAGACGTGCGCCACCAGGCCAGGCCACTTGCTATCCAGGCCTCTCTGGATGCGGGGAATGAACATGTTGTAAAAGTAGTTCGTGACAACTTCATCCGCAGCTCTCGCCCAAGAACCTGCAAGGGCGAGAGCCTGACACCGCGCCGCTGAGTCCTTGCCGAGGCTTTCCAGGTTAGCAAGTGTCTCCTTCGCGATTCGCATTGTCATTGAGGCCGGGGCACTATCAGCCGGGCACCGGAGCATCTGAGTGAAGTTGGAGCCGGACGCGGCCTTCAGAATTGCCTCGGACTGAAGCCGGCATCCCTTGACCAGTTGTTGCGCCTCCGGGTCGAGAGCCGCTCGCAAGTGGCGATCTAGAAGTTCGCGGGAGCGAGCAGGATTTGTGTTTGTGCAAGAACAGAGCAGGGCTGCGCAAGCAACAACGGCCAGTGCATGGGCAATTCGGTGATTTGTGTTCATAACCTGGGGCTAAGGAGGTGCAGTCATTATGTCGCGGCTACCTTGTGAATCCTAATCTCCAACCACCAACACGACACGGAAGCCGTTCCAGGAGTACCGACGGTCGGGCATGTACGGAAGGCGGCGCGACGACAACGCGCTGCCTGGAGAATGGGAGTCCCACGATCCGCCCCGTACCACATGCTCTTCCCATTCGGCATCAAACAAGTCCTCGCACCATTCACTGACATTGCCGCCAAGATCGAAGAGGCCCAACTTATTTGCTCTGAAACTGCCCACCGGCGCGGTGTACTCGTGCCCATCGCGGAATCCAGGGATCTTCTCGGAGCCGTAATCGGCGTAGTTGCCCGCATCATTTGGCGGGGGCCACTGTGTCCCCCACGGATAGACGCCTTGTCTCTTATTGTTCCTTTCTTTTGGTGTACTTCCGGATTCCGGCCCTACAGCGACGGCCACACTCCATTCCGCATCCGTCGGGAGGCGATACGTCCTGCCTTCTTTGAGCGAGAGCCAGTCGCAGAATTCCTTCGCGTCGTACCATGACACGTTTACCACCGGATGGGAGTCATCCTGAACAAAATCAGTGTTGCTCCAACTGATCGGACGGAATTCCACTCGAAGTTCCGCATTCCAGAAGGCCTTGTAGTCTTGTTTCCGTGTTTCCCAGATGCAGAACATCACTTCTGTGCCAGGCACCTCGACGAACTTCATGCCCAAGCTGTTGACGTAGGTTTTTTGTTTGGGTTTGTCCAGGGGCGAGACTTCGGTGGGGACAGCCGTTGCTTGTGCGGTCAACCTGAGCGCGCTGCAAAGGAAAGCCGCCGCTCCGAGAGATATCCAGGTTATGGAAGTGAGGTCTTTCATGATTGTGCTTATGAATTGTGATTCAGGCTGCTGTGTGTTCAGAGGATCCAATCGCTAGTCGTAACTCTTTGCGGTGCCGTGGTATTGCGTGCATCGGCCGCTCTGGTTGCACATGAAGCAGACCACCTTCCTCGTGGCTCGGCGACATCTCCCCGGCGGGTTTCGACTCCTAAGAGGCGACGCGCTTGCCGCTGTAGAGGCGACATTCCTTCGACCTGGTGCCAAGGCAGGTCTCGCGACGGCTGCTGCCCTCGCAATGAATGCAGCCAGCAGCACGGCGCAAACGAAGACCATGATTCCCGGGAGAGGTAGTGCGCTCGCCCCGCAAAGCGAGCCGTGTTCGCTTTTGTCCGCATACTATTGTGGTGGGCGAACGGCCATCTGGCGCATCCAGCAGCGGTTTCTTGCGTCATGCCCCCGTGCGGAAACGGATTGAGCTCAGGCCATTCAGGAGCTACCGCCGGACGCTGCATGGATTTCGTCGGCCCCTCTGGGTTAAGCATATCTTGGATGCGTGACCAAGGGATCATCACGTGAGGGCATTCCTCCGTCGGATCGCCAAAGGGGTGGAAGCGTATCAGCAGGCCGCCGGGGAGCGCGGCGAATTGCTTTAGGTCCTTGGCCGTGAATTCGTGCAGTTCGATCCATTCCGGGGCTTGGGGCCGCAGGTCCTTAAGGCAGAGCGCGGAGAGTCTCTGCACCCAGGCAGAGTCACGCCGGAACAGGTCAGCGAGTTCGAATTGCCGGAAGGTTTCGCCGTCCTTGACGAAGTTCCACGTCAATCGTTCGTCGGCGCTGGCTGGCATCACTTCCATCGCCGACCGCGTGGCGAGAACCACCAATCGGTCGGAGACCAGCAGAACCTCAGTCTGCCGCCACGTTTCCAGCGGTTTGAAGGAACCCGGCGCGAACCACGACCAAACCAAGTTGACCGGTCCCCGCCAGGGATGGATGCGCCAGGAGGGCGGGCGCCACCAGTCCTGTTCCAGAGTACGCGTGATGGACTCCATCCCCGAGCTTTCGGAGAACACCGGGTATTCCGTGCTGACCGTCACCCGGCAACCCGTCGTGGCCACGCTCGTCTTAACGCGAGACCAGCGTTGCCACAGGGTGCTCACCCGCTGGAATCGCACCGGTACGGCACTCCCGGCGGCGGTGGTTTGCCAGGTTCCCTCGATGAACCCGGCGGGCCGAGGGGGCCAGTTCAAGGCCAGCCAACCGTTGGTAAGATCGTGGTCCCACGCCACCAAGGCGACTGTCGTTGAGCCGGGTTGGTCTGTGCCCTCGAGCCTGTAGCTGTCCCCGTTCGGTTGGCTGAAGGCCGTGCCGCGGATCGATCCTCCCGGCATCAAATCCAAGGTCATGGCACCGTAGCCGGGCAGTTCGCCTTGGAACACGTCGCTCGCGACCGTGCGGGGCGCCGGCTCGGCCGCGGGCGGGAGGAATCGCCACAGCAACAGGGCAATCAGGCCCAATACAAGCCCTATGCAGCAGCGGGATTTGATGAGCCTTGCCCACATCGTCTAATCCTCTCTCGTGCCTCGCCAACGGACATGACCGACCGCCGGGTGCGCGCGCCTGCGGCGGTGGATTCGTTGAGATCGAGTGTATCCGTGATGGTAACCGCGTCTAGCGGACGTGGGGTGGGCGGGGGCATTGTGGGGGGATGAGAAGTGCATCGCGGGTGCGCCCGCAAAAGACGCCGGCCCAGCGGGAGGAGATTCTGGCGGCGTATCGGCAGACCTCCCTGAGTTCCCACCAGTTCGCCCGTCAGCACGGCATCGCTGCCTCCACGTTGTTTCGGTGGCTGCGGGAGTCCCCTGTCTCCAGGAACGGTGACACCGCCGAGTGGATTGAAGTCCCGAACCTGCTCGGCAACCGCTCTCCAGCCCCCACCTACCGAGTGCGCTTTGCCAACGGCCTCAGCCTCGACATCCCCTTTGGATTCCAACCCGACGAAGTCCGCACGCTCGCCGAGGTGGTCAGTCGCCTATGATGCCCATCGGGCCAGCCACCCGGGTCTATCTGGCAGCCGGGGCCACCGACCTGCGCAAGGGCTTCGAGGGCTTGAGCGACTTGGTGCAGCACCGGCTCCAGCAGGACCCGCTCAGTGGTCACCTCTTCGTCTTCGCCAATCGCACCAAAACCCGGATCAAAGTCCTTTACTGGGACGGCACCGGCACCTGGCTTTGTGCCAAACGACTGGCCAAGGGCTCGTTCCACTGGCCCCGGACGGGGGCGGAGGAGACCGGCGCGTTGCGGTTACTGGCGGAGGAACTTACTCTGCTCTTGAGCGGGATCGATCTGGAACAGACCCGCCCACGGGCCTGGTGGCGGAAGGCGGCCTGAGAAAGTCGAGCAATACGTATGTTAGCAGTCATAGTGGCACCATATCTGCTAGTATCTCGGGGCAGATGACGACGCCGTCACAGAGCCAACCCGGTTCGGCCCAGGCCTTCGCCCGCCTGCAGGCCGAGGTCGTGCGGCTCCAGCGCATCATCGAACTCAAGGATGAGCAAATCCGCCTGCTCAACCTCCGCATCTTCGGTCCCAAGGCCGAGAAGCTCTCCAGCGCGCAAATGCCCCTCCTGCTGGAGGAAGTGAGCCTGACGCTGGGTGAGGTCGAACAGGAAGCTGCACTGCCCGAAGCCCAGAAGCAGGAACCGCTGCGGCGCTCCGGCAAACCGCGCCAATCTCATCCCGGGCGGGACCCCCTGCCCGCGAGTCTGGACCGACGGGAGGAGATCGTCCCCTGTTGCCCGGAAGACTGCCGTTGTCCCCAGTGTGGGGGTGAGCGGCCGGTGATCGGTTACGAGACCCGCGAGGAACTGGCCTTCACCCCGGCGGAGTTCTGGGTGCGGGTGATCAAGCGCGAGAAGCGCGGTTCCCATTGTCAGGAGGAGCAAGGGGTGGTGACGGCCCCGATCCCGGCGCAGATCGTGCCCAAGGGCAAGCTTTCCAATGAGTTCATCGTCGAGGTGCTGGTGCGCAAGTATCAGGAACACCTGCCGGTGTATCGGCAATGCGCCACCCTGGCCCAGGACCACGGGATCGAACTGAGCCGCAAGACCCTCACCGACGCGATCCTGGCGGCCGGGAGCCTTTTGAGCCCGGTGGTGGGGGCGATGCGGAGGGATTTGCTGGGCGGGGGATACATCCAGGCCGACGAGACGCGGATGCCCTGCCAGACCGGGGAGAAGACCGGGCGCAACCACCGGGCGTTCATGTGGGAATACAGCCGCCCGGGCGGACTGGTGGTTTTCGAGTTCCAGTTGGGAAGAGGCCGGGCCGGGCCGCGGGAGTTTCTGCAGGGATTTCGCGGGAAACTTCAATCTGACGGGTATGATGTGTACAACAAGCTTGGGGAGGGCATTGTCTACGTGGCCTGCGGGGCGCATATCCGGCGGGGATTTGTCGACGCGCTGAAGCTGGCGCCGTTGGATCCGCGGCCCAAGGAGATCATCCGGCGGTTTGGCGAACTGTATGCGGTGGAGCGGGAGGCG
This sequence comes from Verrucomicrobiales bacterium, assembly GCA_024233215.1. GTDB lineage: Bacteria > Verrucomicrobiota > Verrucomicrobiia > Limisphaerales > J093 > J093. The sequence continues at coordinate 569,539 of JACKPW010000002.1, forward strand.
CGGGAGGCCCAGCTCGGAGCTGAGCAACGGTTGGCGTTGCGGCAGGCCCGGAGCGTGCCAGTGATGACGGCGCTGAAGGAACGGTTGGTCACCCTCCGGCAGGAGATCCTGCCGGGTGGGAAGCTGGCCCAGGCCTGCGATTATGCGCTGGGGCAGTGGAACCGCTGGGAGGAATACCTCCAGGACGGCCGCCTGGAGATCGACAACAACTGGTGCGAAGGGGCGATGCGCCCACTCGCCCTCGGACGCAAGAACTGGCTGCATATTGGCAGTGTTGCGGCCGGCCCCAAGGTCGCCGCCATTGCGTCCATTGTGGAGACGTGCCGCCGGCTGGGGATCAATCTCCGGGAATACCTGCTCGAGGTTCTGCCCAAACTGGGCGACTGGCCCATCAACCGCGTGGCTGAACTGACTCCCTCCGCTTGGAAAGCCGCGCCCCCAGCGCCGGTCACCAACGTCTAACATCCCCGCAGTTTACCCGCCCTGGCTACTCCCCGCCCAGACGGGGTTGCCATCACGGATACCCTCGATAAAGGAAAACGGCGGGACCAACGTCCCGCCGTGCAGAAACACAGTATCGCAAGCTGCAGGTTAGCGCGTCCGACGCCGCACCGCGGCAAGTCCGGTCACCCCCAGCCCCAGAAGCATCAGGCTCAGCCCCCCGTCCGGGACATGGCCGTCGATCTCGTCATTGCCGCACTTGTAGGTCAGATGCAGGTCGCTGTTGGCGGCATAGTCCCCCAAGCCGACGAGCGTCACCACATTGTGCCTCACGCCGGGGACAGCCGTTTGCAGGCCGAGCCCGAACGGATCGGCAACGCCGGTGAGATAATCCAACACGCCCGTGGCCACCGGCACGCTATCGCTACTGGCCCCCTTCCAAGGTGTGGAGGGGGAGATATCCGAGACGGCGGTGTAACCATTGACGTTCGCCCACACGTTGTACGTGCGCGCTGCAATGTTCAAGGTGACATAGTAGTCCATGTCACCAAGCAACATGCAGGCGTCGGGCGGCGAATTGGGGTTGAACTCCCCGATGAAGAGGTCCCCAATCGGCACGTCATGCCCATCCGCCATCCCCGTCAGAAAGTCATAGGTTCCAACCACCGAGAGGTTCCCGCCGGACCACCACAACGCCTCCAGATCCCATGCGTCGCCGGTGTAGGTTCCTGGCTCGGTTTCATTATCCTCGTTGGCAACACCCAATCCGGCCTGGCCTGCCCAAGGCGCTGTGGCTCCATTAAGACCTTGCCCGTCGTAGACGGTGACTTCGATGCCCAGAGCGAACCCTGTCCCGACCGCCAACCCCACCGCTGCAAGCATCACTCGCTTGATTCTCATATTGGCACTCCTTTTTTGTGTTGTTGGGGCCGCACCGAATCGACAGAAGGCCAAATCCCGATGCAGACCCCACATTCTTGCTTAACTCGCTTGACTCATCAGCATCATCCATGCCAACCCCGGCCGGCGCAAGCCTCGCTGCACGCTTAACACGTTCCTGTGTCGCATCTTGCAGAACTCAAGCCGGAGATCGCTGGTCCCCAGCGCGGCGGTCAGGCGGGCCCGCGATTGTAAGCTGCCGCGACGAATACCACCTCGGTCTGCCGTCCCTTCCCACGGGACGATCCCATGATCTTGTCAGGCAATGGATTAGCCAGGTGCTCGGTAGGGCCGAGGGCCTGTAAGCCCCTCCGACGCGCACCGTCCGGCAGGTCGCAGCGGGCTGTAGGTGTTTCTAACACGGAGATGCGTATTTCGGAGTTATTCGGACAGGGATTTCGGAGTTAACCCCTTTTCGCGGATTCGCCGATGAAATTGGAAAAATCCGGGTCTCTCAGATGCGTAAGTGACTGGAAATCAATGAGCGGATTTCTGATTTGGGCCGAAAATGGCCTGTAGTGCCGACCTACCCTATTCCCAGGCCAACGCAGATCGGTATCATGACCGGTCATCATGTTTTTGCGCTGCAAGGTTCGTCGGAAAGACGGCAAGGAACACCGCACCTGGAGCATCGTGGAGAACCACCGGGTGCGCGGCGCTCGGGTGGTCCAGCGCCATGTGCTCTATCTCGGGGAAATCAACAGCAGCCAGCGGGAAGCGTGGCGCAAGAGCATTGAGATCTTCGAGGAGGGCAGTCCGCGACCCCGCACCGCCTCGTTGTTCCCCGAAGACAATGCCCCGGAGGTTAGTGACGAATCGATTATTCGCATCCGGCTCAAAGACCTCTCCCTCCACCGGCCCCGGCAGTGGGGTGCCTGCTGGCTGACTTGCGAACTCTATGAGCAGCTTGGGCTGGACCGGTTCTGGGCGGAGCGTCTGCCCATCAGCCGCAAGGGGACCCGCTGGGATCAGATCCTCCAAACCGTGGTGACCTATCGACTGCTCGATCCGGGCAGCGAGTGGCACCTGCACCGGGAGTGGTTTCTCAAAAGCGCCATGGCCGACCTGTTGGGCTCGGATTTCTCCCTGGCTGAGATCCACAAGCTCTACGAGGTGCATGACAAGCTGCTGGTGCACAAGGAGGCCGTTTTTGCCCATCTCCAAGAGCGCTGGAAGGACCTTTTTGGCGCCCGCTTCGAGGTGCTGCTCTACGACCTGACGAGCACCTACTTCGAGTCCGATCCGCCCGAGTCGGACACCGACAAACGGCGTTTCGGCTACAGCCGGGACAAGCGGCCCGACTGCGTCCAAGTGGTCATCGCCTTGGTGGTCACTCCCGAGGGCTTCCCGCTGGCCTACGAGGTGATGCCGGGGAACACCGCCGACAACACCACCCTGCGAAGCTTCCTGGTCAAGATTGAGCACCTCTATGGCAAGGCCGATCGGATCTGGCTCATGGACCGCGGTATTCCCAGCGAGGAAGTGCTCCAGGAGATGCGGGAGAGTGATCCCCCGATCTCGTACTTGGTTGGCACCCCCAAAGGACGGCTGACCAAGCTGGAAAAGGACCTGGCCGATCTCCCTTGGGAACAGGTGCGGGAGGGCGTGGAGGTCAAACTTCTTCCCCGTGAAGGGGAACTCTTTGTCTTTGCCCAGAGTCGCGACCGGGTGGCCAAGGAACGGTCCATGCGCCAGCGCCGCTTGCGCCGCCTTCTGGCCCGGTTGCAGCAACTCCGCAACATGAAGAAACTCAAGCGGGACGATCTGCTCCTCAAGATCGGCCAGGCCAAGGCGGAGGCGGGCCGCGCTTTCGGTCTGGTGGATCTTACCCTGCCCCTGCCAGGGGAAGCGGTCACACGGGAGACTTTCACCTTCCGGATCAACCGCAGGAAACTCCGCACGGCCCGTCGCCGGGAAGGTCGTTACCTCCTCCGTTCCAACCTCAGCGGGGAGGCCCCCGGAAAACTCTGGGAACTCTATATTCAGCTGGTGCAGATCGAAGAGGCCTTCAAGAACCTCAAGGGCGACCTGAGCATCCGCCCCATCTTCCACCAACTCGAGGAACGCATCGAGGCCCACATCTTCATTGCGTTCCTGGCCTACTGTTTGCAGGTGACCCTGCGGCGGCGGCTACGCGATCTGGCTCCCGGACTCACGCCGCGGGCCGTGTTGGAGAAGTTCGCCGCGGTGCAGATGATCGACGTTCATCTGCCCACCGACGACGGTCGCCAAGTCATCCTTTCCCGCTACACCCAACCCGAGAAGGAACTCCAGATGCTCATCGACGCACTCCGGCTTCAACTCCCTTCCCAGCCCCCACCCAAGATCACCCCCAGTGGCCTCTTCACCGACTGACCCGCTGTAGTGCCGACCTTCTGAATCCTCTCGTTCTGTTCCAATGACTTACGCACTGGCATACCCCCGAATCCGCGAAACCGGGTTAATCGGACACTGAATTCGGACGGCAATTCGGACACCGAATTCGGTCCAATTCGGACAGGCGTTTCGGCGGGAATTCGGACACTTTTGGGGAGGTCCGAAATCGGTGTCCGAAATGGTCCGAAACGGGTGAGGAGGAGTGGAGTGACGCTGGAGAAACTGCCAGAAGGGTGGCGCCTCGAAAGGAGGCGACATCAGCAATGGCTCGAAAACCTAAATCCATGCGTCAAATCAAAGAAATCCTCCGACTCAAACACGAACACCGGCTCTCGGTGCGCCAGATCGCCCGCAGTTGCGGCCTGCCCGCCAGCACCGTCAGCGACTACCTGGTGCGGGCTCAAGCCTCCGGTCTGAGCTGGCCCTTGCCCGAAGGGCTCGACGAGCAGCAGATCCAGCACCGGCTTCTCAACCCCACCCGAGAACAAACCGAGGCCGCACCACCTTCCCAACCGGCTCGCCCCTTGCCGGACTGGCCCGAGGTCCACAAGGAACTGAGACGCCACTCGGTGACCCTGCGCCTGCTGTGGCAGGAATACCGCCAGCGCTTCCCCGAGGGTTACGGCTACACCCAGTTTTGCGAGTATTACCACCGCTGGACCGGGACGCTCGACCCGGTGATGCGGCACCATCATCCGCCCGGGGAGAAGATGTTCGTGGACTGGGCGGGGCAGACGGTGCCGATCCATGAGGCCGACGGTTCGGTGTCGCAGGCCTCGCTCTTCATCGCCGTCCTGGGCGCCAGCAACAAGACCTTCGCGCACGCGTTTGCCGACCAGAAGCTGCCGGCCTGGATCAGTGCTCATTGCCAGGCTTACGCGTTCTTCGGCGGGGTGGCCAAGGTCACCGTTCCCGACAATCCCAAGACCGGCGTGAGCAAGCCCTGCCGTTACGAACCGCGGCTCCATCGCACCTACCAGGAAATGGCGGCGCATTACGGCACCGTGATCATTCCCGCGCGGCCCCGGCGCCCGCGGGACAAGGCCAAGGCGGAAGCCGGCGTGCTCATTGCCGAGCGGCAGATCCTGGCGGCCTTGCGCGACCACACCTTCTTCAGCGTGGCCGGCCTCAATCAGGGACTGGCGCCGCTGTTGGCCCGGCTCAACGCCCAGCCGTTTCAGAAGCTGGAAGGCTCACGCGACAGTTGGTTTGAGGCCCACGAAAAAAGCAAACTCCAAGCCCTGCCCGCGACGGCCTTCGAACTGGCCACCTGGACCAAAGCCAGCGTGAACATTGACTATCACGTGGTGGTCGCCAAGCACTACTACAGCGTTCCCTACTCCCTGATCCATCAGATCCTCGAGGTGCGCCTGAGCGCCTCCACCGTGGAACTCTTCCAACACGGCAAACGCGTTGCCGTCCACCGCCCTAGCTTCCGACCGGGCTTGTTCACCACCCTCGACGAACACCGCCCCAAAGCGCACCAGAAGCACCTGGAGTGGACCCCCGGACGGATCGTCCAATGGGCCCGGAAGACCGGTCCGGCCTGCGCCCAACTGGTGCAGCGAATCATGGAAGAGCGACCTCATCCCGAGCAGGGTTTCCGTTCCTGTTTGGGCATCATCCGCCTCGGCAAGGCCGCCGGGCCGCAACGCTTGGAAGCCGCCTGCCAACGGGCCCTCCACTTCGGCACCTGCTCCTATCGCAGCGTCGAATCGATCCTCAAGCACCGGCTCGACCAGCAACCGCTGGAGCCGGAACTTCCCCTCAACCCGCCGGACCATGCCAACGTGCGTGGGCGCAGCTACTACAATTAACCCTCTTCGCCTTCTGCCCATGCTCACGAATCCCACCTCGGAGAAACTGCGCACGATGCGCCTGGAGGGCATGCTCGAAGCCCTCGAAGAACAACGCCGCCAACGCGACATCAGCGAACTCGACTTCGAAGAACGCCTCGCCCTGCTGGTCGAACGCCAGTGGCTTTGGCAGGAAAACCGCGGTCTGGCCACCCGGCTCAAGAACGCCCAGTTGAAGATCGCAGGCGCCAGCCTGGAGGACATCAACTACCGTCATCCTCGCGGACTCAAACGCGCCCACATCGACCAACTGCGTGCGTCGGCCTGGGTGCGGGAACATCGCAACTGCATCATCACCGGCCCGACCGGGATCGGCAAAAGCCATCTGGCCTGCGCGCTGGGACACCAAGCCTGTCGCGATGGACTGCGCACGCGCTACTTCTATGCGCCGAAGCTCTTTCGCGCCCTGGAGGCCGCGCAGGCCGACGGCAGCCTGGTCAACCTGATCAAGACCCTGGCCCGCCTGGACCTCTTCATCATCGACGACCTTGGGCTCGCCGTGGCCAAGCCCCGGCTCTATCGCCATCTGCTCGAGATCATCGACGACCGGATCGGTCGTGGTGCCACCCTCCTGACCAGCCAATATCCCGTCGGCCAATGGCACGACACCATCGGGGACGCCACCGTGGCCGACGCCCTGCTGGACCGCCTGGTTCACAACGCCTATCGGATCGAGTTGGACGGCAAATCGCTGCGCGACCCCAAATCCGCTCCTGCGGATTAGCGCCAGCCAGTCCGGGGTGTCCGGCCCGTTCGACCGCGGGCTGGGCCACCCCAAAACGGGACCCAGGCGCACGCCGCAGACCGCGAGCTATGGCTCAGGAGGCCGGTCTGCAGCGGCGCTACCCCATTTTGGGATGGCCCAACCCGCTCGCTTTCCTCCCTCCCGAGACCCGAGCGTCGCCTGCGGCTCCGATGGGCGTTAGCCGGGTCGAAAACTTGACTTCATTTCGGACACTGGATTAGGAGTTTGGGTCAGGCGTCGCTCCGCTCCGGAAAGTGTCCGAAATGACTCCGAAACGGCTGTCCGAATACTTTCCGAAATCCGTGTCCGATTTCGCCGAAATCCGCACGGAGAGGGATCACCGCAATGGCCCAGCCACATAATCGCAACTTCCTGTCGCTCCGCGTTTTCCCACTTTCTAACGCGGCGCACTTGAGACTCGGCACGCGACGACATGTCAAGTCAGGCTACAACCGAACCCTTGGTAATGCATCGGGTGCCGCCGCCGTGACCGGCCAGGTGGATTCCATATGTAACTGTCCTGCCGACATTTGCGTCTCAAATCGGCCGCGGCGCCAAAACGCTGGCATGCTAGGTGCTGTTCTCACGGAACATCTCCTGTCCTCCTCGGTTCGCGGGGAGAACCGTTGACTGATCATATGAACACACACAAGCTATTGATTGTTGGAGTCGCGTGCATCGCGATGCCCCTGACCGTGAAGGCGACCCCCACCGGGGTGGCGTTCTTTGAGGAAATCGGCAGCTGGCAGCTGACCGGGATCTATGAGAGTCAGGGCAAACCCTACAGCTGCCTTGAGGCCTTCATCGTTGGAGGTGTTTCAACTTTTGAGGACCCTGGATGGGGGAGTCCGCTCAAGGGGGATTGGACATCCGAGCTCATCAATCCGTTGTATGCCAAGACGAGTGGGTCTCCCTTGGACAACCAATGGCTCAGTCTGAAGTTCAGCGGTGCCATGGGCCAGATGGTGACTTGGGATGTGCTGGTGTGGCAGGACGAGAACACCTTGCTGCAGCGCTACGAGATGTGGGCCAACGGATATACTTGGGGTTGGAAACCCCTGAGCACAGATGCAGGCGAAGCCATCTACGATCGGAGTGCAGTGCCTGACAGCGGCCTGAGCGCGGGCCTGCTGGGCCTCGGGTTGCTGTCACTCGGCTTCGGACGGTCACGACAAGGAATCCGGCGGTGAGCGACCGGCCGCGGAGATAATCCCGACGATCTCTGCGGCCCGAGCATGGCCTGCACCGTGGCGCCGACGACGGATCGGCCTTTCATCTGCACCGGCTTGCCCTGGTTTCTCCAGGGCAAGCGCATATCAGCTTCAAGGCCTGTATTCAATAGCCGGCGAACATCGGGGGTCCCGCCGGCGACGCACACAGGAGCGCGGACCGCCGAGTCCGCGACTCAAATCCAGACGGAATCGAAACACGCGGACTCGGCGGTCCGCGCTCCCACTTCGATTCCGCCGCGGTGCCCCAGCAGTTGCGCCGGTGGGTGAGCACGTTGTGGCGTGCACCGACACCCGAAAGACCGCTGCATCCCACCCGGCGCCACAATGCGCAGCGTCCCTGCCGTAGCTAGCCCGGTTTCGCGGATTCGGGGGTATGCCAGTGCGTAAGTCATTGGAACAGAACGAGAGGATTCAGAAGGTCGGCACTACAGCGGGTCAGTCGGTGAAGAGGCCACTGGGGGTGATCTTGGGTGGGGGCTGGGAAGGGAGTTGAAGCCGGAGTGCGTCGATGAGCATCTGGAGTTCCTTCTCGGGTTGGGTGTAGCGGGAAAGGATGACTTGGCGACCGTCGTCGGTGGGCAGATGAACGTCGATCATCTGCACCGCGGCGAACTTCTCCAACACGGCCCGCGGCGTGAGTCCGGGAGCCAGATCGCGTAGCCGCCGCCGCAGGGTCACCTGCAAACAGTAGGCCAGGAACGCAATGAAGATGTGGGCCTCGATGCGTTCCTCGAGTTGGTGGAAGATGGGGCGGATGCTCAGGTCGCCCTTGAGGTTCTTGAAGGCCTCTTCGATCTGCACCAGCTGAATATAGAGTTCCCAGAGTTTTCCGGGGGCCTCCCCGCTGAGGTTGGAACGGAGGAGGTAACGACCTTCCCGGCGACGGGCCGTGCGGAGTTTCCTGCGGTTGATCCGGAAGGTGAAAGTCTCCCGTGTGACCGCTTCCCCTGGCAGGGGCAGGGTAAGATCCACCAGACCGAAAGCGCGGCCCGCCTCCGCCTTGGCCTGGCCGATCTTGAGGAGCAGATCGTCCCGCTTGAGTTTCTTCATGTTGCGGAGTTGCTGCAACCGGGCCAGAAGGCGGCGCAAGCGGCGCTGGCGCATGGACCGTTCCTTGGCCACCCGGTCGCGACTCTGGGCAAAGACAAAGAGTTCCCCTTCACGGGGAAGAAGTTTGACCTCCACGCCCTCCCGCACCTGTTCCCAAGGGAGATCGGCCAGGTCCTTTTCCAGCTTGGTCAGCCGTCCTTTGGGGGTGCCAACCAAGTACGAGATCGGGGGATCACTCTCCCGCATCTCCTGGAGCACTTCCTCGCTGGGAATACCGCGGTCCATGAGCCAGATCCGATCGGCCTTGCCATAGAGGTGCTCAATCTTGACCAGGAAGCTTCGCAGGGTGGTGTTGTCGGCGGTGTTCCCCGGCATCACCTCGTAGGCCAGCGGGAAGCCCTCGGGAGTGACCACCAAGGCGATGACCACTTGGACGCAGTCGGGCCGCTTGTCCCGGCTGTAGCCGAAACGCCGTTTGTCGGTGTCCGACTCGGGCGGATCGGACTCGAAGTAGGTGCTCGTCAGGTCGTAGAGCAGCACCTCGAAGCGGGCGCCAAAAAGGTCCTTCCAGCGCTCTTGGAGATGGGCAAAAACGGCCTCCTTGTGCACCAGCAGCTTGTCATGCACCTCGTAGAGCTTGTGGATCTCAGCCAGGGAGAAATCCGAGCCCAACAGGTCGGCCATGGCGCTTTTGAGAAACCACTCCCGGTGCAGGTGCCACTCGCTGCCCGGATCGAGCAGTCGATAGGTCACCACGGTTTGGAGGATCTGATCCCAGCGGGTCCCCTTGCGGCTGATGGGCAGACGCTCCGCCCAGAACCGGTCCAGCCCAAGCTGCTCATAGAGTTCGCAAGTCAGCCAGCAGGCACCCCACTGCCGGGGCCGGTGGAGGGAGAGGTCTTTGAGCCGGATGCGAATAATCGATTCGTCACTAACCTCCGGGGCATTGTCTTCGGGGAACAACGAGGCGGTGCGGGGTCGCGGACTGCCCTCCTCGAAGATCTCAATGCTCTTGCGCCACGCTTCCCGCTGGCTGCTGTTGATTTCCCCGAGATAGAGCACATGGCGCTGGACCACCCGAGCGCCGCGCACCCGGTGGTTCTCCACGATGCTCCAGGTGCGGTGTTCCTTGCCGTCTTTCCGACGAACCTTGCAGCGCAAAAACATGATGACCGGTCATGATACCGATCTGCGTTGGCCTGGGAATAGGGTAGGTCGGCACTACAGGCCATTTTCGGCCCAAATCAGAAATCCGCTCATTGATTTCCAGTCACTTACGCATCTGAGAGACCCGGATTTTTCCAATTTCATCGGCGAATCCGCGAAAAGGGGCTAGCCACACCCAGCCAGGTGTCAGTGTCTGCTTTCTTTACAACCCAACCCTTGCGGGTGTTAGGAATGACGGACATCGCAGGTTTTGATTTCTTTCTACACTGTTCTACCATAGTGGCTTATGTGAATCTTGAACCGCGCTATTCGTTCTCTCGGCATGCTTCCTGCTTGGACCCTCAGCGCCGGTGGCCTCCCTTCGGGCAGGCCACCACACGCAGGAACTGAAAAAGCAGAAAACAAACATATGGAGGTGGAAAGCATGATATCGAGAGATCTCACATTACAGCGGACGCTGCCGAAGTTATTGGCTCTGGCGCTGGGCCTTGGGGGCGGGTATGCCGCTTTGGCCGTGGGAACGCCCATCAAGGTGATCAACGACCAGAGCAAACTCGCCACGGTCAACATCAGCTACAACAGCGGGGCGAGCTACGCGAACAGCCTCGCCGGCGCGATCAAGATGGACGTGAATCAGTCCGGCGGCGGCGGCATTTACGCCGGCGACCCGGAGATCTTCTGGACCTATTGCCTGGACGTGGCTCCTTCCCTCTACTTGGGAACGACTTACCACTTTGAGGCAAAGCCGTTTCCCGATCCCAAGGATCCTCCCCCCGCCCCGGGTTGGGTGGTGGGCGGTATCTACCGGGCGGCATACCTGTTTAACACCGAGCACGACCTCTGGGACGCGGTACCCCCGGCGGACAAGAAACACGCCGCGGCGCTGCAGTTGGCCATCTGGGAGTGCCTCTATGACACAGAGCTCAACCTGACCGCCGGGACATTCCAGGTGGGAACGAGCACCGATAATGACATCGAACTCTATGCCCAGCAGTACCTGAATGCCGTGTCGGACGCTATCGCCGACAATAGCTTCGTCATCTACACGACCACCTGGCTCGATCCGGACGAGAACACCCAGAGCCTGTTGTACCGGCCGGTGCCGGACGGCGGGAGTACTCTGGCCATGCTCGGGCTTGGGTTCCTGGGGATGGCTGGGTTGATGCGCCGGAATCGGAACTAGCCCGCATTTCTCACCAGAAAAGAATGTACAACGGCGGTGTGGAGGTTAAACTCTTGTCGTGCAAACAAATAAGCGCACCGCCACCACCACCGTTGACGCGACAGAGTGTAGCCGACAGCCACTCCTGTTTCCAGAACTGATCTCCCGGCCGGTGAAGGTCGATTTTCAGGCCGGTTTCGTCTCCAGCGACGGGGGAGGGTTACTGCTGGCGCGGCTGGATCGAGGGTTGGGCCACCTGCGGCGTTTCAGCCGATGCTTCACCGATCACCGCGATCCCGAATGCATCGAGCATACGGTTGAAGAGTTGCTGCGCCAGCGGGTCTATGGGCTGGCCTTGGGCTATGAGGACCTCAACGATCACGAGCAACTCAAGCACGACCCGCTGCTGGCGGCGATGTGTGGGAAGCGTGATCCGCTGGGGCGCGACCGGGTGCGAGTTCAGGACCAAGGCAAGGCGTTGGCGGGTAAGAGCACGCTCAACCGGCTTGAACTCACTCCGGCCAATGCCTGCCCCTCCCATCGGTATAAGAAGATCGTGGCCGAGGAAGGTCTCATCGAGGACTGGTTCATTGCCGAGTATGTGCGCTCGCTCAAGCGGGGGCGCACCCAACCCATCGTGCTGGACCTGGATGCGACCGATGATCCCCTGCACGGTCACCAAGAGGGGCGTTTCTTCCACGGCTACTACGGTCACTACTGCTATCTGCCCCTTTACATCTTCGCCGGACACTGGCCGGTGTGGGCGCAGTTGCGGCCCGCCAACATCGATGCCAGCGCCGGTGCCCGCGAGGCGGTCGAGAAGATCGTGCGGGCCATCCGCCAGAAGCTTCCCCAGGTGAAGATCGTGCTGCGGGCCGACAGCGGGTTTTGCCGGGATGAACTCATGAGTTGGTGTGAGGAGAACGGAGTGGATTATCTCTTTGGCATCGCGCGCAACGCGGTGCTGGAACGGGAACTCGAGAGTTCATTGGAGGCCGCTCGACAACAAGCCGAAGTGAGCGAGACCAAGAGCGCCCGGGTGTTTCACCAGTTCCACTACAAGGCCAAGAAGTGGGCCGGGGCCAAGCGACGGGTGATCGGCAAGGCGGAGTGGACGGCGCAGGGGCGCAATCCCCGCTTCATCATCACCAGCCTGGCAGGGGAGGCACGGCGACTTTACGAGCGGGACTACTGCGCCCGTGGGGAGATGGAGAACCGGATCAAGGAACAGCAACAGGATTTGTTCGCCGACCGGACCAGCACCGCGGGGATGCGCAGCAATCAACTGCGGCTCTGGTTCGCCACCCTGGCGTATCTGTTGCTCCACCGGTTACGCCAGATCGGGTTGAAGGACACCGGGTTGGCGCGGGCCAGTTGTGGTAGTATCCGGCTCAAGCTCCTCAAGATCGGTGCCCTGGTTCGAGTGAGCGTGCGGCGGGTGCAAGTGAGCTTGAGCAGTGCCTACCCCCTGCAGGGACTCTTCGGGCACGTTGCTCGACGCGTGGCCTTCGGCTCCGGATAGGGACTTCCCCCTGAGCGTAACGAGCCCAAGCTCCGGGAATACGCGGAGCGCGGCAGGGCCGTGTACACAAACCGCCAGAATCCACCTTCACCGCACTATCGGAGAGGCGATCGGCCGTCTTGAGGCCCCGTTCCCCACTCTCAGCGCTACAGCGAGGGCTTCACGTGCCCCCAAAGTGGCCTTCACCACCTTTCTCCCTCCCCTTGGTGAGAAATGCGGGCTAGCCCCCTGAAGGTCTGCTTGCGAACACAGTTCTCCAATCACCGCCGGGTCGTTTGACCCGGCGGTTTGGTTTTGCACAGCAGTGGCTCCTTACAGCCTGTCCAAGAACTCCCGCGAAACATCGTCCACCCTTCCGGAGGTTTCCAATCTGCGGATCCCGCGTCTTCAACTCGCCGAGCGTGGGAACTGCCGGACGGTCTGCCGAACGGATTTCGGCGATACAGCAGATCAGATATCTGCGCTACCAGGGCGTGTGCGTTCCGCTGGGATCGGGTGGGGAAGACCAGCCCGCTGGGAAGCAACCACCGTGTGAAGGCTCACCTCGGGAGAGCAACCGTGTCTCGGGAGTGGAGACTGAGTTGTCGCCGAGATTCCTCAAACACGCTCGGGCGGAACATCGTAGCGCGAGAGCACGAGCAGCCCGCCACAGCACGTGAAGAAGTCGGCTATCGACGGCGACGCCGGATGAAGGCCAAACCACCCAAGGCGCCAGCCATCAAGGCCAAAGTCGCCCCCGCATCCGGGACAGCGGTGACCGTGAAGTCGGCGTACATGGTCCTGGGCGCCTGTGGAAAGCCGCCTTCGGGGGGATCAATGCTGCCGTTAAAGCTGTCAACCGAGGCGACCGGCAAACCCAGGGGCGTGATGTCCACCCGGTAGCCGCTGAGAAAGACACTGGTCGTCATGCCATCGCCGAATGACAGATAATCGTCCGCCCAAGTGTTTTCCAAGAGCCCGATCTGCGTGAGAGTCACCGTTTCCGAACCAATGTGAATCGCACGGTCGCCGATTACTGTATGCGAAATATCCGGCCAGTTCGCCGGATAGTCCCAAGCGGTCTCGGTGCCGTTATACGTATAGTCCACGCCCCATAGCAGTGTGTTGATCGCCAACGTATAGGTGGCCCCATCAACCAACTCGAAGCTGCCCGCACCGGCAACCAATTCCACTGTGTCACCAGGATATCCCCACCCATCCACACTGTGCGGAGCCCCGGCTGGCGGTGTCACAGGCCCCGGATAGGCCGTCGGCCCCACCCCATCGACGCTGAACGATACTTGGACAGCAAAGACTTGGGCAGCGGAGGCGGCGACAAACCCTGCCGTAGTTACTGCACGTAGCATTCGTTTCATATCTGCATCCTTTTCGTTACCACACCCGCTGGGATCACTCCACACCGGTCACACCAACCTTGCTGGGCGGCAAGCACAATCAACGCGACTTCCGACGCGTCACCGCGAAACCACTGATCGCCAGCCCCAGCAGTACCAAGGTTGCCCCTCCATCAGGCACCGCGGTGTACTGAAGATCATCCATGAGGAACCATCGCTCACCTCCCTCTGTGTCCCAGACGAGCTCATCCACCACTCCGTTGATCCCTGGCAATTGCTGCCAGGCAGCCGCGTCCAGGTCCAACTGCACTTCCCCCACATAAGCGCCGTTCAAATAGCCCTTCACGGTGATCTGATGGGCACTATACGATGCGAACGCGTTGTTGTAGCCCCACGATCGCACTGACGCCCCTTCGAAGACAAAGCTACCGTCCCAGATTCGCATACTCGCCCACCCGGTGTCGTTGTAGGCTATGTTCGGGGAGGATGGCGATGGATTCGTGTTGTGGTAGACGCTCAGAAAGGTGGCGTCCTTGCCCACCTCCCACGAGGGGTTCGTATTCCAATTCAACCCGGCATACGTACCAGGTACATAGCCCCATAGCATGCCGCCGTTGTTGCTCGGGGTGGCCAAGTCATCGAAGCTGACGGTTACAGCGCTCAGGGACACTGCGGTGCCAAGCACGGCTCCCGCCTTGATGATGGTGTGAATCGCGTTTTTCATGATCCGTATGCGTCCTCCTAGAGATCCTACATGGGGGGGGGCTTGACCCCGGTGAGGTACTACCCAGTGATTACTCCCGCTCCCGCCCCCGGGCCGACAGTCCGATCAGGCAGATCCCGGCGCCCAGCAGAGCCAGGGTGGATCCGCCCTCGGGGACAGTCAGAAAATCGTCGAAGCTGGTGACACCGGCCGCGTCGTGATGGATGGTCGCGACGATCGTCAGCGAGAAGGGCGAACTGGACGGGACCGGGCCCCCATGCTCCGAACCGGCGAACTCGGTAACGGTCTTCGTCCCGGGAATCGCGAAGCTCTGGCTGGTGATCAACTGCGAAGTCCCGAGCGAAGTCTCGAACAACCCGTTGCCCGTGCTGTAATAGGTATCGAAAGCGAGGCTGCCGGAAGTGAAGGACGTCGTGCCGCCCACCGCATTCACAAAGCTGGACCACGAGGAGGCGGTGAAATCCGTGTCCGAGAACTCGATGATCAGATCGCCGGCGCCCTGGACACCAATGTTGCTGTTGATGGTGTTGAGATCCATTCCCGGATAACTGGCACTCCCGCTGACGGGTTTGGTCAGGCCGGTGGTGACGTTGATGGTCCAGACTCCGACGGTGCCGTGGTAGGTGATGACACCGTCGATGGCCTTATACGTGTCCAGCGCATCTCCATCCACGATCGTGATGGTCTGGGTCGAGCCATCGGGGGCAATGGACGTGAGCCTAAGCGACGCCACCGCATGGGCGGCGGGCGCGTTCACCAGCATCACCACCAGTCCCGCCACAGCCAATCCCACTGTCTTCAGCCTGTTTGCCTTCATCCCTTGCCTCCAGTTGTCGCTATGAGTTGTCACTGTTCTACAATCAGAAAATCGCCGTGGACCCAAACAGCAATGATCGTGCCAACTGCCAAGCACAACCCTTAACAACGAATGCAACATATTGATCTGGAACCTACTACAAATAGACGCTGGAACCAGGTCAGGCGACCAGCAAGGCAGGAAGTGTAAGGTCTACCGACGTTCCAGTCGGGGCGTGATGGGGTCCTTTGCATAAAGTATTGCGGTACTGATCTTTAACCACCGTCTGCCGACTTGGCAAGGGATCTGACAAGCAGGGAATTCGCTGTTCCCGACCGCCCCGCGGGGTTGGATGGAGGGGCCTGGCCGGCGCAGCAAACCCGCGGGAATCGCCCCCACTCCGCCGGCTCCATTGAAGAGTAAAGGACCTGCGCATCCGCATATTTGCCTCATATTTATTGGCATTCTTGGCGGACAATGCGGCTCATCTCGCAAACAGATGATATTAATGTCAGAATTGTCTTGCATTCCTTACGAGGCTTGATAGGATGCTCGCCAAGGTTTTGGAGGAGGTTGCCAAGAACACTTGAGGAGGCAGCCATCACGCATTGAGATGCTGTGAATGTTGCTGTCTGAAGTTCGGGGAATCCGTCGTAGTCGTGAGTTGCCGTGAGCAAGCTCGGGACCGCGGTGGCAAATTCGATTGGAAACAAGCGAGTGCCTTATGATTCTTGGGGAGGGGGAGCGGAGGCTGCAGGCCTCCCGGACAACAAATCGCAGGCGGGGATCTCAGCCCGGCAACGAACGGTCATTGCGGAGTGGGGACCTCCGTCACGAGCCAGCTTGCTGGGAAGCGAGCCGCGACAGTAACGGGTTCATACAACCCCGTGCGCTGCCACGTTGGAAGCGGGCCCTCGACCTCCTGTGCATGCTCAGCGCCTTGCCGGTGCTCGTTCCGCTTGCCGCATTCCTGGCGCTGTTCATCAAGGCGGTATCGCCCGGTCCGGTGTTGTTTCGTCAGACGCGCATCGGGCATCGAGGCCGGCGGTTCACCTGCCTGAAATTTCGCACCATGTTCCAGGGGGCCGAAACCCAGGTCCACGAGGAGCACTGTCGTCGGCTCATCCAGCAAGGTGCCCCGTTGGCGAAGCTGGATGGTCAGAAGGACCCCCGCATCATTCCCGGCGGCCGGTTTCTACGCTTGCTGGGTCTGGACGAACTGCCGCAGTTGGTCAACGTGTGGCGCGGAGAAATGAGCCTGGTGGGTCCGCGCCCCTGCGTGCCGGCGGAATTCGACCGCTCCTCGCCGGCCCAGCACCGGCGCCTTGAAGCACTTCCGGGCATCACGGGGTTGTGGCAGGTCCGCGGAAAGAACACCACCACCTTCGTCCGCATGATCGAACTGGACCTCGAATACATCGAAAAGCGTTGTCCGGCAGTCGATTGCGGAATCCTCCTGCGCACGCCCGCAGTCATTGTGGCGGAATGCGCCAGAGCGGTGCGCCGCTGCCTCGACCCGGACCGCGCTTCAAACGCAACCATAAGCCAACCCGCCCCGTCAGCCAGGGCCCGGGCGTAACCCACCCACTCTCCGCCACCCCCAAAAGAAGGAGGTTCTCATGCTCTCGAATGTCAGAATTGGTGTCGTCGGATGCGGCTATTGGGGTCCAAACCTCATCCGGAATTTTCAGGCCCTGACCGACTGCCAGGTCACCGTGATCAGTGATGTGGACCCCGCCCGACTGAAGCACCTCCACGGCCTTTATCGCAACGTCGAGATGACGACCGACTACCGCCAACTGGTCGAGCGGGAGGACGTGGACGCCGTGGTGGTGGCGACCCCGGTGGCCTGGCACCACCGCATCGCGAAGTCGAGTTTGCTTGCCGGCAAACACACGTTTGTGGAGAAACCGGTGGGGACCTCCTCGGCGGACTGCATCGAACTGGCCGAAATCTCGGAACGCAACGGGTGTGTTCTGATGGCCGGCTACACGTTTCTCTATTCCCCGGCCATCGCGAAGATCAAGCAGATCATCGATGCAGGGGATCTCGGGGAAATCCGCTACATCGCGGCGCGTCGGCTGAATCTGGGCTTGTTCCAGCGGGATATCAACGTGACCTGGGACCTGGCTCCGCACGACCTGTCGATCATCCTGCATGTCATGGGTGAGTATCCCGTCAGCCTGAACTGCCGGGGGAGCGCGAATGTCACCCCGGGGATCGAGGATGTGGCCAGCTTGAACCTGACCTTCTCCCGCCAGCGTTCCGCCATCGTGCACAACAGCTGGCTGGACCCCAGGAAGACCCGGGAGATGACCATCGTCGGCAGCCGACGCATGATCGTGTACGACGATGTGGCGGTCGCCGAGAAGATCCGGGTCTTTGACGCCCGAGTCGACCACCCGCCGCATTACGATACGTTTGCGGAGTTTCACTATGCTTATCACTACGGGGATGTGTATGCCCCGTACATCAAGCAGGAAGAGCCGTTGAAATTGGAGTGCCAGCACTTCCTGGACTGCATCCGCATGGGGGTGCAACCGATGACTGACGCGCACCTTGCGAGCGGCATGCTCCGTCTACTTGAAGCCAGCACCGTATCCCTCAGAGCGGAGGGGGCCCCGGTCTTCTTCGATTCCAATGCCGCCGGGGCCGGGGCGGGTCTCCGGGTGGGGGCAAAGGAGCGGAACGGAAAGGCCCATGCGCGGGGTGGGAATGGCACGATTCACCTGACAGGCCGGAGTACGCTGCCCATGGCGGTCCAATCCCGAACGACGGTTCCGGAATGATTCCGCCCCCTCCAAGTCATCCCCGCGTCACCCTCGACGTCAAGCTGGGGCGGGGAGTGCGTCTCCAGGAGTTTACCAATCTCTATGGTTGCGAGGTGGGGGATGAGACCGGGATCGGAACGTTTGTTGAAATCCAGAAGGGGGTCCGCATCGGCCGACGCTGCAAAGTCTCGAGCCACACGTTCATTTGTGAGGGGGTCACCATCGAGGACGAGGTCTTCGTGGGGCACAACGTCACGTTCGTGAACGATCGCTATCCGCGTGCCACCAACGGCGACGGACGCCCGCAAACTGCGGAGGACTGGGAATGCCAGCAGACCACGATCCGGCGTGGGGCATCCATCGGGTCCGGAGCCACCCTGCTCGGGGGAATCAATGTCGGTGAAGGGGCCATGATCGGCGCCGGCAGTGTGGTGACGGGTGATGTTCCGCCCGGGGTCATCGTGGCCGGCAACCCCGCCCGGGTCATTCGGCAACTGCCCCCGCGCGCACCCTCGCCTGATCACCGGGTGGGGTCGACGGTCCCGCTGGACTCGCAACGCAGCGGGTGCCGCACCCCCTTGCTGGAGACCGTCCGCCCGGTGGGCAATCCCAACGGACGCAACGGGCATGGCGCCGGACCGGTTCGCTTTCAAACCGGCTGTTCCCACACCGACAGGGGTTTCCGGGTGCCGTTCACCGACCTGGGGGCACAGCATGGGCCGCGACGGGAGGAGTTCCTGAACGCCATCGCCGAGGTCATCGACGCGAACGCGTTTGCCGGGGGACCGTTCGTCGAAACCTTCGAGCAGGCCTTCGCGGCCTTCTGTGGGGTGCCTTTCGCGGTCGGGGTCGCCAGCGGCACCGATGCCCTCTGGCTGGCTCTCCTCGCCTCGGGCGTGGGTCCGGGCGACGAGGTGATCACGGTCCCGTTGACCTTCGTGGCGACGGCCGAAGCCATCGACCGCTGTGGGGCCCGACCGGTGTTTGTGGACATCGACGAGCGGACCTACACGATGAACCCGGCGCTGCTCGAACGGGCCATTACCTCCCGCACCCGGGCCATCGTACCCGTGCATCTCTTCGGGCAGATGGCCGACATGGACCCCATTCTAAAGGTCGCGGGTGACCACGGGATTCCGGTGGTCGAGGATGCCTGCCAGGCACATGGCGCGGAGTATCGGGGAAGCCGGGCCGGATCGCTGGGCGCCGCCGGGTGCTTCAGTTTCTATCCGGGAAAGAACCTCGGCGCGTTCGGCGAAGGAGGTGCGGTGGTCACCGCCGATGAAGGCCTCAGCCGGAAGATTCGGGCCATGCGGAACCACGGACAGCCGCGGGACCATCATCAGGAAGTGATCGGATGGAACGCCCGCATGGATGGGATTCAGGCCGCGGTGCTGCGGCTCAAACTCGATTCCCTGACCGCGCAGAACGAGCGGCGGCGCGCCCACGCCCGGGCCTACCACCAGGCTTTCCAGGACCTCGACACGGTGGTCACACCCTTCGAGGCTCCCCACGGCCTCCCGGTCCATCATCTGTATGTGCTGCGCGTGCTGGAGCGCGATGCGTTGCTCGCCGCCCTGGGCGCCCGCGGCATCGAGTGTCGGGTTCACTATCCCCTGCCCGTGCATCTGCAGGAAGCCTGGCGCTTCCTGGGTTACGAGCGTGGCGCGTTTCCCGTGGCGGAGCGTTGCGTCTCGGAGTTTCTCTCCCTGCCCATGTTCCCGGAGCTCACCGGGGAACAAATCGGGCGGGTCGTCACTGAGCTGAAATCCTGTCTCCAACCCGACCATGCCCATGCTGACTGCCCCTGAGGTGATCCGGGCACCGGCCGGCGAACGGCCGGCGAACGGCCATGGAAGAGCCCCGGAAATCCGGTGGGTGAACCCCTTGGAGCACCCTGCCTGGGACCAGGAACTGCGGCAATTTCAGGACGCCATATTCTTTCACACCTCAGCATGGGCCAGGGTGCTCACGGAAACCTACGGGTTTAAGCCGATGAGCCTCATGGTTCACGAGGAGAACCAGGTCGGTGCGATTCTTCCCGGGATGGAACTGCACGGTTTCCCCAAGGGCCCGCGGGCCGTGAGTCTTCCCTTTACCGACCACACCGCTCCCCTGCTGAGGAACGCCACCCAGGCCCGTCTCCTGCTGGAGGCGGTCAAGACCTGCGGCCGGATGCGGGGGTGGCGCACGTGGGAATGTCGCGGAGGCCACCCATGTTGGCCGGAATCCCCCGCATCGCTGTCCTTCTACCGCCACACCCTCGACCTGACCGTCGGTGAAGCAGAGCTATACTCCGGCTTCGAGCCGTCCGTCCGACGCGCCCTGCGCAAGGCCGCCGGCCACCGACTGGAGGTCCGGGTGGAGGACAGTCCCGAGGCAATGGATGCCTACTTTGCGCTGCACTGCCGGACCCGTCGCCGGCACGGACTGCCGCCGCAACCCAAGGCGTTCTTCGAGAGCATCCATCGCCACGTGATCGCCAGAGGGCACGGCCATGTGTTCCTGGTGCGGTACCGGGGATGCCCGATCGCCGGAGGGGTGTTTTTCCACTGGAACCGCGGGGTGATCTTCAAGTTCGGGGCCTCGGACACCCGCCACCAGGTTCTCCGCCCCAACAATCTGCTCATGTGGTACGCCATCGCCCACTACGCCGGTCGGGATTACGAACGGCTGGATCTGGGACGCACGTCGTTGTCCCAGGAGGGACTCCGTCGGTTCAAGCTCGGACTCGGATCCACCGAGACCCGTCTGGACTATCTCAAGTACGACCTGAGGCAGGACGCGTTTGTGACCGACGGTGGCGACCTGACTCACGGATGGCACAACGCGTTCTTCCGTCTCCTTCCCCTCACCGTGCTGCGCGCTTTCGGCACAGTGCTTTACCGCCACCTGGCATGATGAACCGACCCACAGAGGATATGTCGAAACCGCTGCCAGCCACGATGGCCGCCCCCCGGAAGTCCAGCTCGGCGATGCCGAGTCTGAACCTGGGGGACATCTATTACATCCTCTTCCGCCACAAGTGGAAGGTCCTGCTTTCAGCGCTGGCCGGAATCGGTGGGGCGGCGGTGTTGTTCTTCGTAGACCACCCGCCCTACGTCTCGGAGGCAAAACTGCTGGTCCGTTACGTTCGTGACGTGCGAGGCCTTGACTCGATTCCGGGAGCCGGCCAGGGCGACCTGCGTTCCCCGGACCGCAGTGGCGAGAGCATCATCAACTCCGAGTTGGAAATTCTCACGAGCCGGGATCTGGCGGTGGAGGTGGCGCAACTGGTCGGGCCCGAGCGGTTGCTTGGCCCGAATGCTAAAACGACCAATGCCGAGGTCGCGGCGACCGTGTTGCTCAAGGGACTGCTGGTCGAGGCCCCGCGCCGGAGCTCGGTGATCAAGCTGACCTACGCCCACGAAGATCCGCTGGTTGCGCGGGAGACCCTGCGCCAGTTGGTCCAGCGCTACCTGAGCAAGCACATAGAGGTGCATCGCTCGGCGGAGTTGTACGATAACTCCCTGTCCACGAGGGCGGGGGAAATCCGCGGGTTCTTGAAAGCAACGGAGGCGGACATCCAGCAACTCCTACTCCAAGCCAACGTCGATTCGGTGGAGGAGGCCCGCGCCGCCCTGTCAACTCGCGTGGAAAGCCTTCGCGCAGACCTGATGGCCACGGAAACCGAGCTGGCCGAACGACGGGCGTTCGTGGCCCGGCTCACCCAATCGTCCACCAACACGGCGGCTCCCGAAGTGTCCCTGTCGCCCACGAACGAGGTGGCGCAGGCGGAGGAACCAACGGCGGAGACGCCCGCGTCCCTTGCCGGGGAGGGACGCATCGACCCGGCACTGGAAGCGCATTACCGGTCGGTCTGCGGCGTGCTGGAGTCGTTGCGGAACAACGAACTCAAGCTGCGGCTGCAGTTCACGGAGACCAGCCCGCGGGTTCGACAGGTACTGGAACAGATCGCGGATTATAGCAAGACCAAGGCTCAACTCGAGTCGGAGGAACCCCGACTGCTTGAAGTCACCGGCCAGCGGAACGCCCGGGCGCTGCCGGCCTCCTCGGGGGCGTCCGGCCAGTCCGCGGAGATCCTGAGCCTCGCCGAGGCGGAGCTCCGAATTGTGGGGCTCGACGCCCGGACGAATGCCCTGCACCAGCAACTGGAACGATGTCGTACCGAGCTTGCCAGCCTGATCAAGCTCGCTCCCGAGATTGCCGAGTTGCAGCGGCAACGAAACCTGCAGGAGACCAACTACCTCTACTTCAGTGCCAGCCTTGAACAGGCACGCTTGAACGAACAACTCGGCTCCGAAAAGCCCTCCAACATCAATGTCGTGGAGGAGGCGACGATGGCACTTCCGGCCAGCGGCCGTACCCGGAAACTGGCGGCCATGGTCCTCGTTGCCGGCGTGGGCGGCGGCCTCGGCCTGGCGTTCCTGCTTGAGCTGGTGCTCTGCCAGACCCTCAAGCGGCCGGAGGACATCGAGCGCAAGCTCGGCCTGCCGCTGTTTCTGACCATTCCCGACTTCTCCCGCAACGGTCACGCCAAGGCGAGAAAGCGGAAGCAGCTTGCTGCGCTCCCACCCGCTGAGGGTGACTCGGAACAAACCCCGCCGAACGGAAGCCCGAGACAGCCTTTGGCCGTCCCGGAAGATCCGGCCTACGCGTATTACGAAGCCCTGCGCGACCGCTTGATCATGCACTTTCAGATCAAGGAACTGACCCATAAGCCCAAGCTTGTCGGCATCACCTCCGCCACCGGCAATGCCGGGGTGTCCTGGTTGGCCGCCGGGCTGGCCCAGTCCCTCTCCGAGACCGGCGATGGCAGCGTGTTGCTCGTGGACATGAACCTGGAACGTGGCCCGTCGGTGCATCCTTTCCACCGGGGCAAGGCGACTTGCGGCCTGACCGATGCCTTCGAGACCGAAAAGCGGTCGGCCGGCATGGTCCAGGACAATCTGTATGTCGCCTCGGTCAGCCGTACCAGCGGCACCAATGGCGGCGGAGTGGGCGTGGTGCCCACGAAGTTCGCCAGTCTCATCCCCAGGATGAAGGCCAGCGACTACGACTACATCATTTTCGACCTGCCCCCGATCAGCCAGACGAGTGTCACGGCCAAGGTGGCCGGGTTGCTCGATGTCACGACCCTGGTGATTGACTCCGAACGCACCAACACCGAACTCGCGGGTCGGAGCGCCGCCCTGCTGGCGGAGTCACGGGCCAATGTGTGCAGCGTGCTCAACCGGTATCACGAGTATCTGCCGAAGAGACTGCGGCATCACACTTGATTTTATCCCGCCTCCGCCGGCCGAGGCCGGCCTGCGAGGCGGAAGGGGGGGCTGCCCACACGAGCGAAGCCCCCGCCAGACTGGATGGAAACGGAACGTCGGCGCCCCGGGTGGCGTCGGCCGCGGATCGCGTGAATGCACGCCAAATGCGGTTTGGTCGCCATCACTCGCACGAAGCTGCGAAATGACCGGGACGAAGTCTGCCCTGCCCTTACAGTCCCTTTCATGAACCGAGCGATGGGCTCAGTCCTGTATCTATCGGCGGCGCTCCCTCCCCCAACCGGGAGCACTGCCCCCAGAGCGGCAGGACGGGTTCAAGGTCCCCACGCGTGACCCAGCGGCTCATCAATACTCCCCCCGACCCGGTGTTCAACGCCCGCCTCTACTACGCGACGAAGTCCTGCCTTCCCTGGCGGTTCCGGCTGGCTATGCGACGCCTTCGCGCCCGCTCGTTGCTGCAAACCTGCAGTGACGTCTGGCCGATCCAGGAATCGGCCGGCGACCGACCCGAGGGGTGGCCCGGTTGGCCCGACGGAAAGCAGTTCGCCCTCGTCCTCACACATGACGTCGAGACGGCGCAGGGCCTGCGGAAGATTCGCCCCTTGCTGGAGCTTGAGATGCAGTTTGGTCTGCGATCCTCCTTCAACCTGATCCCGGAGGGCTCTTACACCATCCCCGACGGGCTGCGGCCGGAACTCTCCCAAAACGGATTCGAAGTCGGGGTGCACGACCTTCATCACGATGGACGGCTCTTCCGTTCGCGCGACCGCTTCCGCCGGCTGGCGCCCCGCATCAACCGACATCTATCCGAGTGGGGTGCCGTCGGCTTTCGCGCCGGCTTCATGTTCCACCAACTCGAATGGCTCCACGACCTGAACATTCGCTACGACGCCTCGACCTTTGACACGGATCCCTTTGAACCCCAACCGGACGGCGTACGGACGATCTTCCCGTTCTGGGTTTCGCCGCCCGCCCGCGGGAGCCGGGAGGAGGCGCCCCCCGGTCACGATCCGCAGCGCGCCCGCAGCCATGGCGGAGGTTACGTCGAGCTCCCCTACACCCTGCCGCAGGATTTCACGGCCCTGATTCTCCTCGCCCGGGAGAACATCGACCTTTGGACCCGCAAGCTCGATTGGATCGCCACGCGGGGAGGCATGGCGTTGATCGACACGCACCCGGACTACATGCGATTCCCCGGGGACAGAAACGGGCCGGCCCGGTATGAGGCGAAGCACTACGCCGATCTGCTTCGCTATGTCACGACGCGCCACGCCGGCCGCTATTGGCAGGCCCTGCCGCGCGAGGTGGCCGAGTATGTCTCCCGCCACGTCGCGGTCCCTTCGCTGGCGCGCTCGAATCCGTCGGCCGAGGCGGTCCTGCAATCCCCGACGGAATCCCCGTCACCGGCAACCGTGCATGCCACCCCCGCACCCAAGGGTTCCCCAAATGGAAACCGCCCCACGACACCTGGTCCCAATTGGCCACACATCCGGCCCGGATCCAACGGCACGCACCCCGGTGGACGCCTCATCTGGATCGACCTCGACAACTCGCCCCACGTCCCCTTCTTCGAGCCAATCATCCGGGGCCTCCAAGGCAGGGGACATGAGGTGATGCTCACCGCCCGTGATGCCTTCCAGGTGCGGGACCTCGTCGGTCATCGCCGGCTCAACGCCCACGTTGTCGGCCGCCACTACGGCCGCAACCCGCTGCTGAAGGTCCTCGGACTCGGGTGGCGGTCGGTGCAGTTGTCGCCCTCCGCCCTCTTTCGTCGTCCGGATCTGGCGGTCTCACATGGCGCCCGTTCCCAGCTGTTCCTCTGCAACTTGCTGGGGATCCCCTCGGTGCTCATCGATGACTATGAGCATTCGATCTATCCCGCGCTCACCCGACCGAACTGGTGCATCGTCCCGGAGAGCCTCCCGGTGGAAGCCCTGAAGTGCCACCGCGACCGGGTGCTCCTGTTCACCGGTCTGAAAGAGGATGTGTATACCGGGGATTTCGAGCCGGACGAGCGGATGCGGGAGCAACTGGGACTGCGGCAGGATGACCTCGTGGTCACCGTGCGCCCGCCGGCCTCGGAGGCCCACTACCATGACGACCGGAGCGAGGTGTTGTTCGCCGCCGTGATGGACCGGTTGACGGCCACCCCCGAGGTGCGCGTCGTGCTGTTGCCCCGAAACGACCGGCAGCAGGCCGAACTGCAACGTCGCCGCCCCGAGTGGTTCGCGACAGGTCGGGTCACCATCCCCGATGGGGTGGTGGATGGGCTGGCGCTCCTGTGGGCTTCGGATCTGGTCGTCAGTGCGGGTGGCACCATGAACCGCGAGGCCGCGGCCCTGGGCGTGCCGGTTTACAGCATCTTTCAGGGCCCGACCGCCGCGGTGGACCAACGTTTGGAGAGGGAAGGCCGACTGACGCTGATTCGCACAACTGCCGAAGTGAACGACAGGATTGTCCTGGGTCGTCGCACCCGACCGGCCAGCTTCAGGCCGGAACCCTCCCCTGCCCTCGACCAGATCCTCGCCCACCTCGAACACATCCTGGATCTGCAGTGCAACGGCGCCCCCCGTAGCCGCCGACGTCCAGTCGGCGCAAATAACCAAGGCACCCCCACCCACCCTGGCACGCCACCAACCGACCACCAGCCAGTGACCGCCGTGGCCCCAATACCCCCCGTAGCCGCCGACGTCCAGTCGGCGCAAATAACCAAGGCACCCCCGCCAACCCTGGCACGCCACCAGCCGACCACCAGTCAGTGACCGCCGTGGCCCCAATACCCCCCGTAACCGCCGACGTCCAGTCGGCGCAAACCTCCTCCCCAACCCTGTCCCCTCCATGATGAATCGACTCAACCTCATGCTCGTCGCCGGGGCCCGCCCGAACTTCATGAAGATCGCGCCGCTGGTGCGCGCCATCGAGCAGCACAACACGAACCGGCGCAACGGGGACCCCCAGATCGATTACAAGCTCGTCCACACCGGGCAGCACTACGATCCCCGCATGTCCACCATCTTCTTCCAGGAGTTGGGCATGCCGGCACCCCACATCAACCTGGGCGTCGGATCCGGCTCTCACGCGGTGCAAACCGCCACCGTCATGACCCGTTTCGAGCCCATGCTTGAAAGCGCGCGTCCTGACTGGCTCGTCGTGGTGGGGGATGTGAACTCCACCCTCGCCTGCACCCTGGTCGCCGCCAAGCTGGGCGTCCGTGTCGCCCATGTGGAAGCCGGACTGCGAAGCTTCGATCGCAGCATGCCCGAGGAGATCAACCGTCTCGCAACCGACGCCCTGGCCGATCTGCTGCTGACGCCTTCCGAGGATGCGGATCGCAACCTGGCGGCGGAGGGAGTGGACGGGGCGAGGATCCGACGGGTCGGCAACATCATGATCGACAGCCTGAACGCACAGCTCCAATCCATCGACACTCTGGAACTGATTGCGCGGCGCGACCTGGTCCCCGGTGAGTACATCTACGTGACGCTGCATCGCCCGGCCAACGTCGATCAACCCGACACCCTTCAGCTCGTGATGGGGCGTCTGACCGAGCTGGCGCGGAAATGGACCATCATTTTCCCCGTCCATCCCCGCACCCGCAGTCGATTGGCGGATTGCGAACCCGTGCAATCGGTGCCGTCCGGGCTACGCGTCGTCGAACCCGTGGGCTACCGTGAATCGCTTGCCTTTGTGCGTCACGCACGCTGCGTGTTGACCGACTCCGGCGGACTGCAGGAGGAAAGTACGTTCTTCCGGACGCCCTGCCTCACTCTTCGCCCCAACACCGAACGCCCGGTCACCCTGACCTGCGGCAGCAATCGCCTGACCACGCCCGAGGATCTGGAACACGACCTGGCCGATGTGCTTGCCCGACCGGCCCGCTTCGGTGAAATCCCTCCCCTGTGGGACGGCCACACCGCCGGGAGGACCCTGCAGGCGATCCTCGAAGCCAGCGGCTTCGGATCCAAGCACGTGACTGAAGACCGCCTCCTCCAGCACAGCAGCCGACCTGAGGAAGCTCAGCTCCTGAGTCCCTCCGCGGTCTGATCGAAAGCAACGAGCCCCCGCTCGTCGGCTGCAACGACTTCTCACTCCCGTTCTGAAAGGACTCCGGCCTTATGATGCGTCTGCGCCACAAACTGCTCATCCACGCCTTCCGGGTGTTGGACCAGGTGATGCTCATCGTCACGCTGTCCTTGCTCGTCGCGATGATCAGCGAGCATGGCGACTTCGGTTTTCTCATCCTGTTCCTGGATGGGTTGCACTACGCCTGGGAGATGATCGGGGCCGTCGTGCTTCTGCTGACCTGGATCACGATCTTCAACGCCCTCGTCCCCTACAACACCAACCGCTTCACCACCCTTCGGACCAACATCATCGGCGTCGTCAAGGCCACCAGCGTCGCCTCATTCGTCTTATACCTCGGTGCCATGCTGTTCTCCTTCTCGCGGGTCGAAGGCCCGGTGGTCCCGTTGTTCTGGGTGATCACCACCTCGCTGGGCGTTGCCAGCCGCGTGTTTCTGCGCCTCGCGCTGACCGTGGTCCGACGGTCGGGCCTGAACCAACGCCACATCGTCATTGTGGGCACAAATCCGCGCGCCGTTCAGATGGCTCGTCGAATCGAATCCCGCCCGGAACTCGGCTGTGAGATCGTCGGCTTCATCACCGAACAACCGTCCCTGGAAGAGGCCGACTGGCCACACACGGATCGTTGGCCGATTCTGGACACCCTCACGAACATCCGCGCCTACCTTGAGGCCCGGCCCGCCGACGAAGTCATCCTCTGCCTCTCGGTCAAACAACACTTCCCGCAGATTCACGAGACCTTTGAACTCTGCAAGAACCTCGGACTGGTGGTTCGCCTGATGCCCGATGCCGCGGATGCCCGCGCCCTCACCCGGCTCCAGATTGAGGAGTTCGACGGGGAATACGTGGTGACTTTCTTCCGCGAGAAGCTGCTGTGGCAATTGTTCCTCAAGCGCGCGCTGGACCTCGCGATCGCCGCCACCCTTCTCCTGGTGCTCTCGCCGGTCTTGCTGCTGATTGCCCTGCTCATCAAAGTCACCAGCCCCGGCCCCGTCTTCTTCGTGCAGCGGCGGGTTGGCATGAACAAACGCACGTTCAACCTGCTCAAGTTCCGTTCGATGGTGGCCAACGCCGAGGAACGCAAGGACGAGATCGCCGCCCTGAATGAAATGGACGGCCCCGTGTTCAAGATCCGGAAGGACCCGCGTGTCACGCCGCTCGGACGGTTCCTCCGCAAAACGAGCCTCGATGAGTTGCCCCAGTTGATCAATGTCCTCCTCGGTGACATGAGCCTGGTCGGCCCGCGACCACCCCTGACCACCGAGGTCGAACACTACGCCCTGTTCGATCGCAAACGCCTCAGCATCCGACCCGGCATCACCTGTCTCTGGCAGGTCAACGGCCGCAACAACGTCCCTTTCGCCCGCTGGATGGAACTCGACCGCGAATACATCGACAACTGGTCCATCTGGCTCGATCTCAAGATCCTGCTCCGGACCATCCCAGTCGTCCTCCTCGGCAAAGGCGCCTCCTGACCCCCGTAGCCGCCGACGTCCAGTCGGCGCAAACGCCACCGACCCCAACCCCGCCCCGCAACCACCCATCCTTGGTCGGGGCAAACAACGCG
>JACKPW010000003.1 GCA_024233215.1 Verrucomicrobiales bacterium
GGCCACCGCAAGCGGAGTGATCCAAGGGGCGATGGGACTATCAGCCCCCTGTGGACTGATACGGTTTCCGGAGTTAATCACCGGCGCGGGCAGCGGCCCCGCCGAGCCGCGTCCGGGCTGGTGAATAACTCCGCCGGCGGGCAGAGTTCCGCCGGCCCGCTTCCGGTCCCGTCCGGGCCACGGCTGTTGTGGACAAGCCCCGTGAGGGTCAGGCGCAGATCGCCGCCCCGGACGGTGGCCGACGCGCCGAAGGCTGAGAGAACTCCGCCCCTTGAGGGCTCCAGTATCAGTTCGCCTGGGCCGCGTCGTCCGGAGCCGGTGCGCGCCGCCCGCACCATGAACACTGACTGGACTCAACAGACTTACTTCGCGGCCCTGGACTGGGCCAGCGATCATCACGACCTCATCGTCCTGGACCGCCTTGGCGCGGTGCAGACCGAGTTCCGGTTCGCCCACAGCGCTGAGGGGTGGGCGGAGTTCACCGAGAAGATGCAGCCTTTCATCGGCGCCCCGATCACCCTCGAAACCTCCAGCGGCCCGGCGGTGGATCAGCTCCTCCAGCGGGGTTGGGCCATCTATCCGGTCGCCCCCACCGCCGCCGCCCGCTACCGCGAACGCAAGGCCCCCAGCGGCACCAAGACCGACCGGCATGACACCTGGGCGCTGGCCGACGCCCTGCGCACCGACGGTCACTCCTGGCGGCCTCTGCGTCCGCAGGACGAGGCCACTGCCACCTTGCGCCTGCTCTGCCGCGACGAAATCGTCCTCATCGAGCAGCGCACCGCCCTGGTCAACCAGTTGCAGGCCGCACTCCGCGAATACTATCCGGTGGCCCTGGAGGCCTTCGAGGACTGGACCGTCCCACACGCCTGGGCGCTGGTGTTGCAGTTTCCCACGCCCGGAGCCTTGCAGTCGGCCGGCAAGCGAAAGTGGGAAAAGTTCCTGCACACCCACCATCTCTGGCGGCCGCAAACCGCCGCTAGGAGGCTCGCCCTCTTCGCACGTGCCGAGGCCCTTCCCACCAGCCCGGCGATCACTGCCGCCAAGAGCCTCCTGGCCCTGAGCCTGGCCCGGTTGCTGACTACCCTGCAGGCGCAGATCGACGAATACCGCCGACGCATCCAGAAGGCCTTCACGCAACATCCCGACCACGACGTGTTCGGGTCACTGCCCGGAGCCAAGGCCATCCTCGGCCCCCGCCTACTGGGCGAGATCGGCAGCGTCCGGGAGGAATACCCAGACCCCGACGCCTTGCTCTGCCAGGCAGGTGTTAGTCCGGTCAGTTACCAGAGCGGCAAGATCAGCAAGTGCCGGTTGCGCCGCGCCTGCAACAAGGTACTTCGGGCTACCGTGCATCTGTGGGTCAATGGCAGCCGCCGCACCTGCTCCTGGGCCCAGGCCTACTACCAGGCCAAGCGCGACCAAGGCCACAGCCACGCCAGCGCCCTGCGCTGTCTGGGCAAACGCTGGCTCAAAATCCTCTGGCGCCTGTGGCAGAACGGAGAACCCTACGACGAGCAGAAACACCTCCTCCAACTACAACAGCGCGGTTCACCCACTTGGCAACTCCTTCAGGTCGCCCCTTCAACTTGTGAACAACTTCCATGAAAAACCCACTTGCAACCCAGAGAACATCTGCGCGCGATCCCAATCGCCGCTTTCTTCCGGGGCCGTGGAGTTCCGACCTTCCGACTTCTGCACGCGGGCTTGAGGCTTCGGTCCGACGGCGGGAAAGCGGTGAAGGCTGCGCTTTTCACCGCACTCCACAACCTCGCGGAGCGTCGTGGAGTGCGCGCGATCTCAATCGCCGCTTTGGCGACGTCTGGCGTGTTTGGCGGGCCGCCCCAATCCGCCCGCCCCCCCAAGAACACCTCTTGTCGAAAAAGCCGCGCGTGCTACTGTCCGCGCCCCGGTGGATATCATCCGTCAAATCCAGAAGCGCCGCACGTTCGCGATCATCTCGCATCCGGACGCCGGCAAGACCACGTTGACCGAGAAGCTGCTGCTCTACGGCGGCAGCCTCCAACTCGCCGGCGCCGTGACGGCCCGCAAGAACCAGCGCGCCACCACGTCGGACTGGATGGAGCTCGAACGTAAACGCGGGATCTCGGTCAGTTCCACGGTCCTGCAATTCGATTACGACGGTTACCGCGTGAACCTGCTCGACACCCCGGGCCACAAGGACTTCTCCGAGGATACGTATCGCGTGCTCACGGCGGTGGACGCGGTGGTGATGGTGATCGACGCCGCCAAGGGCATCGAGCCGCAGACGCGGAAGCTCTTCGAGGTTTGCCGCCAGCGCGGCGCCCCGATCTTCACCTTCATCAACAAGTGCGACCGGCCCACGCGGGATCCCCTGGCGTTGATCGATGAGCTGGAACGGGTCCTGGGCATCGGCGCCTTTCCGGTCAACTGGCCGATTGGCACCGGAGTGGATTTCCGCGGGGTGTTCGACCGCCAGACCCGCCAGATGCACCTGTTCGAACGCACCGACGGCGGCGCGTATCGCGCACCGGTGGAAATCGGTGGCATGGACGATCCGATCCTCCGAAAGCGCGTGGACGAGCCGACCCTGGCCCGGGTGGCGGAGGAACTGGAGGTGCTCGATCTCGCCGGCGAGGACTTCGATGACGCCTCGGTGCTCGCGGGTGAGAAGACCCCGGTGTACTTCGGCAGCGCCGTGAACAACTTCGGCGTGCAGCTGCTGCTCGACGGCTTCCTGAAACACGGTCCGGCACCGAAGGGTCGCGCGGCCAACGGGAACGCCCTGCCGCCGGAGCATCCGGAGTTCTCCGGGTTCATCTTCAAAATCCAGGCGAACATGGATCCGCGACACCGCGACCGCATTGCGTTTGTGCGCGTTTGTACGGGTCGGTTCGAGCGGGACATGACCGTGCACCATCCGCGCTCAGCCCGGCAGGTGCGGTTGAGCAGTTCGCACAAGCTCTTCGGCAACGAACGCGAGACGGTGGACGAGGCCTGGCCGGGGGATGTGATCGGGCTGGTGGGCCTGCCGGGTTTTGGCATTGGTGACACGCTGACGACCGATCCGACGATTGCGTATCGTGAGATCCCGCGCTTCACGCCGGAGGCTTTCGCGTTTCTGCACAACCCGAACACCTCGAAATTCAAGCAGTTCCGCCAGGGCCTCGACCAGTTGCTGGAGGAGGGCGTGATCCAGGTGCTGGACCTGCCGGACGCTGCCACGCGCGTGCCGCTTCTCGCCGCCGTGGGCCCGCTGCAATTCGAGGTGGTGCAATACCGGCTGGAAAGCGAATACGGCGCCGCCTCCCGCCTGGAACCGGCGCCCTGGAATGTGGTCCGCTGGCTCCCACCCGGTTTCCCGCCATCAGAGCTCGGCAGCCTGGTGCTGCCCACCGGTGCCCGCCTCGCCTATGACATGGGCCGGCAACCGGTCATCCTCTTCCCGAACGAATGGGCTGCCGATTACTTCGGCCAGACCAACTCAAAGGTGGAACTCTCGGCGCTGCCGGTGGCGAACGCGTAGCGCTGACTTGCGTGCCCTGCGGCCCGACTGATCGCGCTCTCACGTATTTCGCTGCACAATGCGCTGCCCGAATGGCTGGCAGGCGGCCGAAGTCATTTGAGGTTCCTGGATGCCCCTTTGACGCATGAAACCGCGATGGGCAGTTGCGCCTTGCCAGGGGATTTTCACAAGGACCCCGCAGACCGAGTGTTGGTCGCGACCGCTCGCGAATCCGGCAGCAGCCTCCTGACTGCGGATGCTGCCATTCTGAACTACCCTCACGTCCTGACCCTGGACGCAAGGCAGTGAGAAGGGAGCCGGGGTGACCACCCCCTTCCTCCGAACATGGGTTTTCGGCACCGGTTGACTTCCGTGGTCGCAATGGCAGTCATCGCACTTCCAGCCAGTAGAAGGCGGCTGAGTTCGTCGCTGTCGTGTCGGTGAACGAATTGACCGGGGGCGTGGCGGGGATCTCATGGACCACCGTGATGAAGTCTCCCGCCGCAGCGTGAACGAGCGGTTGATGCGGTGTAGACCACGTTGGCGGAATTTCACGCCACCCAGCGCTCGTGACCAGCCGAATTGCGCGTCCCGGATGGCAATCACCGCATGGGTAGCGTTGCTGATGCTGAAGTCGCCATCCGATTCATCGGAAGCCGTCGTCCGTTGCCGTCAACACGATCGCTGTCGATGGACCCCGGCGGTTGATCCGGCGGGATCTGCCAAGAGTAATCTCCCCGTGTTCGGCGCCGCCGCTTTGATGGGGTCGCCGGGAACCCCGTTCGGTGGTAGGGCTGAATCAGAATCGGGCCGGGCACGCCACTCGAAGTCCACGTGATGGTCTGCGTCGTTCCTGCGCACTATCTTCGGCTCCGTTGGGCAAGCAGTGGCAGAGTCAGGGCTGGGGGAGGCCACGGCGCGGTGGGAATGCCTCCCAATGTCGGTCCCCAACCCGCCGTGTCAGGCAGGTAATAGACCGTCGCGCGGCTACTTCCCGCGAATGCAGTAACGCCAGCACTCGGCGCATCACCGGAAATACACCTCCATCAAGCAGAAGCAGGCCAGGAACGCCATGTCCCTGATGCTGGTGACGCCGTTGCTGGAATGGTCACCCTGGCCAGGTCTGGGCAAGAAGCGAAAGCGCACGCCCGATGGTGGTGACGCTGTCGGCTGGAGGGTGACACTGACCAGGTCCCGGCAACCGCTGAAAGCGAATTCCCCTGATGCTGGTAACGCTGTCACCAATGGTGACTTCAGCCATGGTCCGGCACCCGTGGAACGCCCAGTCCCCGATGGAGATGACACTCCTCCGGGATGGTAATGCTGGCCAGGCTCCTGCAGACGTTGAGAAAGCGCGCTGCCCCGACGTGGTGACGACGCCGCCGCCGATGGATGGTGACGCTGGTTAGGCTCGTGCAAAAGGAAAACGCCCCACCGCCGATACTGGTAACGCTGTCGGGGAGGCTGACGCTGGTCAGGCTCTTGCAGCACTGGCCCCGTCACGCTGATCGACCCCGGCATGGTGACGCTGGTCACGTTGAGCACGGCAGTCCTGCTGAACAGGCCCCATCCCCAATGCTGGGAGTTGAGCACCGGTGACTTCGAAGGCGCTGAGACCAGTGCAGCCAGTGAACGGGATGACGACCGCCCCACCGGGACCGGTGTACGTCCGTCAAGCTGGCGCAGTCAGCGAATGCGCCTCTCGCGGGTGACGCTGTAGGGTCGCTGGTCACGTTGGGCCTGGAACGCCCGAACCAATGCGCCAGCAGCCATCCAGCCAGGATGACATCAGCCCCACTGGCACCGGTGTATTTCGTAATGGTAGACGGCCCCTCGATGCTGGTCACGCTGTTGATCGCGGGCGGTCAGCTGGCCAGGATCAGAGGGGTTTGCGGCGCGGCGGTCCGCTCCCCGATGCGGGTTTCTCCAGGGACCACCCCTACTCACCGCGTCGATTCCCGGTTCGGCACTTCTCGGACCTCGATCGGGCTGAAAGCAAGGGGAGAAGCGGTGGACCGGGCTCAGGCCAGAGTTCTGGCGGGCAGGCCGTTTGGAGGTCATGCCAGTTTGTTTAGCACGCTCCGTGCCAAGATAGGCCGGAAAAGACCGGCAAAATGATCTTTGCGCAACCTGTTGGCATGAACCTAGTGTTGTGTCCCTTAAATAACTAGACTGACTGTTTCTTCGTCTTGCGGTGCCGCCGCTGCGTGCAGCCCGGCTTGATCGCTTCGAGTTTCGCTCGCGCCCGGTCCAGCTTCTCGACGATCCCTTCCACCGTGGCGGTCCAGACAAACGGCCGCGGCGCCTCGTTCCACGCCGCCAAGAATGCTCCAATCGCCTGCTGGAGATCGGGCACGCTCACGAACGCTCCCCGGCGGATCGCCTTCTCACTCAATTCTTCAAACCAGCGCTCCACCAGATTCAACCAACTCGAGCTGGTCGGAATGAAGTGACAAACAAAGCGCCGATGGCGCTCAAGCCAAGCCAGCACGTGCGGCTCCTTGTGCGTCCCATAGTTGTCCAAGACCAAATGCAGTTCGAGCTCGGGGGGAAACTCAGCGTCCAAGCGACGCAGAAACCTCAGCCACTCCTGATGTCGGTGCCGGGCGTGGCATTGCCCAATGACCTTTCCCTCCAGAAGGTTGAGCGCGGCAAAGAGGGTGGTGGTCCCATGGCGGACATAATCGTGAGTGTAAGTGCCGCAACGCCCTTTCTTGAGCGGCAGGCCCGGTTGGGTGCGATCCAGGGCCTGAATCTGGCTCTTCTCATCCACACACAGCACGACGGCCTTCTGCGGGGGATTCAAATACAAGCCGACCACGTCGGTGAGCTTCTCCAAGAATTGCGGGTCCCGGGAGAGCTTGAAGGTCCGATGTCGATGGGGCTTCAGGTTATGCAACTGCCAAAGCCGGTTGACAGTGTTCTTACTCACCCCCTGCTGGTGAGCCAGGGTACGGCAGCTCCAATGCGTCATTCCCGGGGGGCGGGTCTGCAGCGTCGCATTGATGATCGCATCGCGCTTCTTCTGGTCATGGGAGGGTTTGCGTCCCCGCCCCGGCGCGACCTCCCAGACCGCGTCAATGCCCAGCGTCTGAACCCGTCCTCGCCACAACTCCACCGTATGGCGGTTGACCTGAAACCGCCTGGCGATTGCCTGGTTGGCTTCACCCGCCGCCGCGCCCAGGACAATCCCACAGCGCAAGGCCACCTGTTGGGGAGTTCCGTGAGCCTGCAACCACTGTTTGAGTTGGGCCTGATCGCCCGAACTGAGGGCCAACGCGGAAATCGTCTTCGGCATGAGCTCGAACATACCACACGTCGGCGGTACGTCTAGTTATTTACGGGACATAACACTAGAAAAAGCAGTTGAACCGCAGATCGACACAGATAGACGCAGATACCCAAGGACTTGCGCGATTTTCGCGTCACACCCAATGGGTGAAGACATCCGGCGGACGTGGGGGGCTCACGTCGAGGGACTTATCTGCGTTCATCCCCGTTCATCTGCGGTTTCCAGGATGAATGGAGGTGGAGTTCCACGACGGCCCGACTGGATTCCAGGGACTCGCGGAGCTCGCCCCTCCAACACTCGCCCCTCCAACAGGGGTCCATGGCCTCGATGCTCGCGTGGTGTCGAGACGCTGCAATTCCCTGCGCGCGCCCAGGTCATCCGGCCCGCCGGAATCACCCGGCTCAGATCACACCCAGATTGGGCGGAGCGGGTCACCGCTGGTCACCCTCGATCGGCCTTCGTTGCGGGCCGACCCCGGTCCGGGGACAACAACCGCCAGACCCGCAGCGCCTCGGTCGCCCCCCAGGCCTGGGCATCGCAGCCTCGTTGGGCGTGCGGCGCGTCGCCGTCGATGATCTCGGGCAACTGACCCGCACAACCCTCTCGCAACAGTTGGTCCATGCCTGCCAGACAGGCGCGGGCCGCCGCCACCGCCGGAGCCGAGAAATCCCAGGCCCGGGCAAGTGCCTCGCAGAACACCGGATGGGGCCAGGTCCAGGCCGTGCCGTTGTGATAAGCCGGCTTGCGGCGCGTGTCCTCATCCCCTTCGTAACGCCCCCAGTACGGTCGGGCAGGATCGTTCAGGGGATGCCCGTCGGCGGAGAGAACCGGCAGGGGCGGATGGACCGCGAGCGGGGCAAGGGAACGCAGGGCACCCGGCACGAGCAGCCAGCGTTGGGCCGCCCGCACCATCCGCTGCGCCTTGTCACCGGTGATCAGGCCCAGGGCCACCGGTAGCAGGCAGTTGCTGCGAAGGGCATCGCGGGGTTGGGCATTGGCCGCACTGCGCCCCGCGGGAGCCACCAGTTCATCGGCCAACCAGCCCCGGGATTCGAGCCAGAACAGGGTCTGGAAGGACTCCAGAGCGCGGGCGGCCAGCGCGGCCCAGGGTTCCTTCGCCGGCGCCGCGTCGAGCCGGTCAAGTTGTTGGAGCAGCCGGATCCAGAGCGCCTGGATTTCCACCGGGTAACCTTCGCGTGGCGTACCGGCGGGATGGTTCGTATCCATCCAGGTGAAATGCGAAGGACTCCAGACCA
The DNA here is from genome assembly GCA_024233215.1 of Verrucomicrobiales bacterium. Taxonomy (GTDB): domain Bacteria; phylum Verrucomicrobiota; class Verrucomicrobiia; order Limisphaerales; family J093; genus J093. Next base: position 8,036 of record JACKPW010000003.1, read on the forward strand.
GCGCGGAGTCGGGATCAACCCGGATGCCGTTGGGCGTGCCGCGCAGATAACCCGCCGCGATGGAACGAATCACCTCCGAAAGCGGGCGTCCGCCCGGCTCGACACAGGTCGCGTAGACGCCGGGCCCGGCAAGGGCTGCCAGTTCCTCGCAGACCAGGCCGTACCACAACGGCGCATCGACGGTCTCCCGGTTCGCGGCGTTCTCGCCATGAATCGCGTTGGGCAGGGTGCCGTTCTCCTCGAAGCGACCGAAGATCTTGAGCAAATCGAGCACCTCGCCCTGCATTCCCGCCGCCAGCAATCCCCGGGCGCAGATCAACGTGTCGCGCCCCCAATCCAGAAACCACGGATAACCGGCGATGACGGTCTTCCCCGCGTCGCGCCGCACGACAAACGCTTCGCAGGCGCGTCGGAGCAGAGCCTCAAATCGAGGTCCCGATTCCGCGGCGGAAGCCACCTTCTCGTCCTTGCCGGGAGTTTCCACCTCGACGGGGACTCGTTCGGCCTCGGCGGTGATCACCAGGGTCGCTTGCGCGCCGCCGGGCAGCGGAAGCTCGAACCATCCGGGGCTGAACGCGTCGCCGCTGCCCTCCTGCCCCCGGCTTTGTTCCACGGGATGCGGAATGTTGAAGCACCACTCCGGCTGGGCGTGAAAGCGTCCCGCATCGCAGAAGACGCGGAGGCGACGGTCGGGAGCCGGTCGGAATTCGAAACCCGGCTGCCGGGCGAGCGTCTGGGTCCGGCTGCGGAAGTGATGGTCCGCCCCGGGGTTGTGCTTGGTTTCCTGGTGGAAATTCCGGTCCTCGACATCGACCCGCACGGTCAGGCGCACGTCGGCCGCCGGTGGCAGATCCCGACTGGTTGTGGCATGACGGGACGGGCGATGAAATCGCAGCACCGTGGTGTTACGGCCCGCCGGCATGGCGGCCTCGACTTCGATCTCCGCGGTGCGTCCGTCCCCGGCATGGGCCCGGAATCGCCAACGCGCCGGGGGGCCCGCCTCGAAGGAGACCAGGTTCCTGGCGTCCAACGGCGAGATGAACCCGTCGGTGTTCACCCAAAGCCGGGCGCGCTTGGCCAGCACATGGCGGTCCACCGGCACGCGCGGATGCAGGTTCGCGCCGAGGAGACAGTCGTACTTGGACCGGACCACACCGAAGTCAACCGGCAACCGCGCCATGCCGCCGACGCCATTGGTCAACAGCGCGATCTCCGCCCGAACAGCGGGGGTCTCAAGCCGGGGCATGCCGGACAGCAGACGGAACCGTGCCGTCACGCGGGCATCGCCGGTTCCGTAGCGCTCCATTTCCAGCGCCGCCTCACCGTCGCCGCCCGCCCCCGGCCAGAACGCCGCCAGATGCCCCCCGGTGAAAGGGGTCGATTCCACGCGCTCCGGCGTCGGCACGTCGCCGCGCTTCAGGACGGCCCGGAACGGGGCATCGTCCACCACCAGCAACCAGTGATTCCCCGGCCAGGGCGTCACCCGGCGGGCATCGCCACGTTCCCAACGAATGACCTGCGGGTAGTCCGCCCCCCCCGGTTGCAGCACCTCGGACAGCGCAGGAAGCTCCGGGGAATCCGACCCCGGGACCGGCTCGCCCGCCCGTGCCACCGCCGCCAGGAATGCCTCGGGCTCGCGATCCAGCCAGTCTCCCAACCGGCCCAGTTCCAGCTCCCCGAGCTGCTCAACAGGAAGCAACCGGCCCAGGGCCATCAGGGCGAACGCCTCGCGGGCGCGACGGGCGCGATACGCGGCACCTCCCTGCCCCACCGGCTTGCGCCGTCGGGCGAGACAAAACGCCGCCCCGGGAGCCAGCGTCGATTCCAGTCTGCCCGCACCGACCGGGCGAATCACGGGAGCGTCCTGCCCCAGCAGATCGAGCAGATGCGGCGCCGCGTCCTTCGGGTCGAGCAGACCGGCTTCCCGCAGGGATGCGGCCTCCAACCGGCACTTGCGCGGCTGATCCGTGTCCGTGTTCACCAGCACCAGCACCACATCGCTGTCCCCGGCGGCAACGCGCCGCAGGACGAACACCGGATCCTCCTCGCCGCTCAACCGGGTGAGGGTGGCCCCGTCGAGAAAGCACGGATGTTCGGCGAGCAACCGGTTGAGTGCCTGCAACTCGGGGATGAGGTTCTCCCGGTTGCCCCAGGAAAGGCCGCGACTCGAATGCACGTTGACCTGCTCCGCCGCCAGCCATTCCACGCCGCAGGTGAAGCCGAAGCCGCCGCTCACGCTGGTGAGGGCACAGAGCCGGTTGCGCAGCAGGGACCACGCCCGCCCTTTTGCGCCGAGCCGGGCGTTGTCGTGCGTTTCGCTGTAGTGCACGTAGAGCCCGCGATCCCGGCTGCGCGCCAGGGCGTAGTCGAGATACCACGCCACCTGCGCGCCGGAGTAGTTTTGAAAGAGCTCCGAGTAGGCCCACTGCAGGTTGCCGCGAGTGAGCAGGGTTTCGGTGGCCTCCCATGAACCTCCGAGTCCCTCCAGCAGGAAAACGGTGTCCGGAAACTCCTGGCGCACGCGCGCAACGATGTAACGCCACACCTCCAGCGGCACCATGTAGCCCGCATCGCAGCGGAACCCGTCCACGCCGCGCCGGCACCATTCGAGGAGCGCGTCCGCGATGTAACGCCGCAGGCCGGGATGATCGTGGCGCAGTTCCACGAGATCCTCCCACGTGTTGCCCCAGGCACCCGGGCTCTTGAACCGACCGTCCTCGATGCGCTCGAACCAGTCCGGCCGGTTCTCCCACAGCGTCGAGCCCCAGCCGGTGTGATTGATCACGATGTCGAGGAACAGGCGGCCTTCGCGGGCATGCACCGCCCGGGCCAGCTCGCGAAACTGATCCAGGCCGGTCGTCTTCTGGTCGAACTCCACCAGCGCCGGGTCGATTGCCAGCAGATCCTGACAGGCGTAGGGACTGCCAAAACGGCCGAAACGGGCGAACGTGGTGGGCGTGGGATGGACCGGCAGCAGATGCAGGATGCGGCAGCCCAGGCGATCGAAGATGTGCGGCAGTTCGTGCTGTAAATCGCGGAGTGTACCCGAGGGTGGGATGACCGTGTAACCCTGCTGGTCGAGCTTCTTCAATTCGTCTTCCAGCGGGCTCGGAACCGTGCTCCGGGCCTCCTTGCTGGGACCGAACATCCGGGGGAAGGCGCAGTAGATGAGGTTGGCGGTGCGGCAGATCGCCGGTTGAACCGAGATGCCGGCGTTCGGGCCGTCGGCCCAGTGTTGCCAGCCGTCGGGATCCACGGCATAGGCCTTCGCCTCGAACCAACCCACCTCCGCCAGGGGCAGTTCGAGCCGCCAGGCGCCATCGCGCCAGACCAGGGGGATGTCGCGCCACGACGCCAGCGTCGGCGGCTTGCCCTCGTCGACGGCGGCAATCGTCTCCGCCCGGAGCACCTGGGCCCGGCCGATGTTGGTCCGGAGAAAGGCACGCCACCCGGTGGGTTGGCTTCGCGAAGCCCCGTCGCGCAGGTCAAAGGCGACCCGATCCCCCACGAACCGCACCATTTGTTCCCCTGGTGCCGGAGTTTGCTTAAGTTCCATAATCAGCCCCATGTCGCTAGCCCAGCCTCATCCACCCATCGAACGAGGCGGAGTATAGGCCCGAACACCACCGATGGGAATGCGGAGCATGCGCGCTCTGCGGTCTCGACAGGTGAACCACCAACCGCTAGAGGGTGCCCATGCTTGAATACGCCGTTGACAGGGCGCTGACGGTCGAGGCTTACCGCGATCTGCTGATCCGTTCCACGCTCGGGGAACGGCGACCGGTGGAGCATCCGGACTGCCTGGCGCGGATGGTGGCGGCGCCTGCACTCAATGTGACCTGTTGGGATGGCGAACAACTGGTGGGGCTCGCCCGATCCCTGACGGACTACAGCTTCTCCTGTTACCTCGCCGACCTCGCCGTGGACCGGGCCCATCAACGCAGTGGAATCGGCCGGGAACTGGTGCGGCGTACGCGCGACCGACTCGGCCCGCACTGCTCGATCATTCTGCTGGCGGCTCCAATGGCGGACAGCTACTACGGCCCGCTGGGTTTCAAGCGGCATGAGCGGGCCTGGGTGCTGGAGGCCAATCACGGCCCAATCGGACGGGCGCGGTAAAACCGGACCGCAATCCCATCCTCCGGGACGTCCTCGAACTCGAGTGCACCCTCGACCAATCCCACCGGCGCAATCTCCCGCCAGTGGCGAAGGTCGTTCGAACATTCCACCACGACCAACTGACCAACCCCGCCTTGGATGCGGAGTCGCACCGGCTCACCCGGAGGCAGCACCGCCCCGTTGCGGGGGCGGGCGATCATCACCCGCGGTGGCAGATTGCCAGGTTCGGTGCTGTCGTGAATGACGATTTCCGCCCGACCCGGCTGGCCCACGCGGTAGCAGGCCGGCGGGGGCGGGTAGATGGCCGGACACTCGGGCGGAACCAATTCGAACACGACGCTCTCCGGCCCCTCGGCCCATTCATCGGGCATCGCGATCACCGGGATTTCCAACCGCGACTGACCGGCTTCCAACGCCAAATCCCGGGGCAGCTCAAAGTAGTCCTTTCCCCCGGTCGCCGTGCCGCCCAACTGGAAGTAGACCGGCACTTTCACGTCCAGAGGTCCGGCGATGCGTTCGATGACAAACGCAGCAGGCGCAGGATCCACGAGAGGCCCCGGTTCCGCCGTGGCAGGATGGGGTGCCGTAACCGTGAGCACGACCTGCTCGAAGGCCGGCTCCACGAGGAAGGGCACCGGTTCGGAAACGACCCGTTCCCCGGCGCTGTCGACGGCGACCGCCCGCAGCACGTGTTCGCCGGGCGGAGGGTTCTCCCATTCGACGTGATGGTCGATGCGGGTGCCGGGTGGCGGAGCGACGAAGAAGTTGATTTCCGACACACCGACACGCGTCTCACGATCAAACACCTCGACCCGCGCGATGTACCCGTCGGGATCCGTGGCCACGATGTCGATGGGCAGGGTCTCACCGGCCGGCCAGACCACTCCGGGCGGCGGATGCAGGATCACCAGTTCCGCGACGGAGGGTGAATCGTTGTCGTGGATGACGACCGTGGCGCGCGCCTGGTCCGGATCGATGACGTACGGCTGTTCGAGTGCGGGCCCGGCGCCCTCTTCGGCAAGCCCGGGAACGCCACCGGCCGGCAAGGGAAACGGCCCCAACTCCGCGACCACTGTCTCGACACCCTCGCTGTCGAGGTCGTCCAGGGCGCCCACCAGCACCTCCAGGGTTTCCTGACCGGCCGGAATCGTGAAGGTGGAGAACGGCGATTCCGGCGTGGGCTCCAGGAGGTAGTCCTGCCCGACTGCGGCCGTGCCGCCGAATTCGCACACCACGGCCAGCGGTTCGTCGACCGACCCCGTGCGCGAGATGACGAACCGCCCTGGTTGCACACGCACTTCGGGTGAAGGCTCGGTGGTTTCCGGCACGGTGGCGCGAATGCTGACCAGCGGCTTCACCGGCGGCGGCGCATCCAGACGCGCGACCAGTTCCAGGTCAAAGCTCAGGTCGCTGCTCGCCGGATTGTTCTGATGGACTTCAACGGCGATCCAGTTCGGTCCGGCCCGAAGAGCGTGCGGGGCCACTTCAAACGTGTGCCAGGCGTTCTCGTCATCCCCTCCCGCCGCCTGGGTGGCCGGGGTCTCGAAGGTCAACTCGCCGGGTGGCAGGTTGTCGCGCAGCAACTCGATGCCGTTCAGGTACACCGCCGCGGCGTCGTCCCGGACCAGCTTCAACCGGAGGGCGGCCGCACCAAGATCAGCCGGCGCATCAAGCCGGCGGCGGAAATAGGCCGTCATCGGATACGGCGGGCCGCCATCGCGGGTGAGGGTTGCCTCGTCGCCGTCGCCATAACCCAGCTGCGCCGGGCCGGCGGGCCATTCGGGCATCTCCAAGTCGTCCGCGTTCACCTGCCAATCACCTGGCGGCGGACCTTCCTGGTTCCAGAAGTGCCAGACCGATCCGGCGGGCAGGAGCAGCCGCTCACCCGGAGGCAGTGCCACGATGACCGGCACGATCTCGGAACGGACAAGGTCGCCGACCAGGTCCTCCGCCAACGCCTGAACCCGGTATTCGCCGACGGGCACGTTCTCCCAGACGAACCGAAACGGATTCATCGGGCCCATGCTCCGGGAATCCCCCTCGACCGTGCCGACAGGCTCGTTGTTCGCGAAGAAATCGACCCGCGTCACCCATCCGTCGGGATCGCCCACGTCCGGGAGCAGCACCACTGTCGCCGGTGCCACTTGCGCTCCATCCGCGAAGACGACGAGTTGAACCGCAGGAAGTGCGACCGGCACTTCGCCACCGCCGCCCGGGCTGGTGTCGGGGAGGGCGGAGGCCATCCCGGCCAGGGGGATGACTAACGCAGCAAGCGCGGCTGGAACTGTCGGTCTTGTCTTGTTCATGGCGATGCCTCTCCTCGCCGGGCGACCCGCCACATCCGAATCGCCGGCCTTCCGGGCGAGAGGAGCACGATTTGCGCCGGGGCGCCCGCTTGGACGAACTCCGCAATTCATCGCCCCTCCACCCTTAAAGGTCAATGTGCCAAATGGCTTCGGCGGCGGGCAATCACGACACTCGGGCACCCTCCGCAAGGGCCAACCGGCTCCGTTTTCGCCCGTAGAGCAGGTAGATCACCAGGCCGATCGCCAGCCAGACCACGAAACGCACCCAGGTGCGGGATGGCAGCGACACCATCAGGTAGGTGCAGGAGAGGACTGCCAGCAACGGCACCACCGGCACCCACGGGGTCCGAAACGGCCGCGGACGATCCGGTTCCCGCCGGCGCAACACCACCACCCCGACCGCCACCAGCACGAACGCGAACAAGGTCCCGATGTTCGTCAGTTCGAGCATTTCATCGAGGTTGCTCACCGCCGAGAATCCGGCCACGAAGATCCCGGTCAGGATCGTCGTCACGTGAGGGGTCCGAAAGCGCGGATGCACCTTCGCGGCCCAACCGGGCAACAGACCGTCCCGCGCCATCGAGAAGAAGATGCGCGTTTGACCGATCTGAAAGACGAACAACACGGAAGTCGTAGCCACCACGGCTCCCACCGCAATGATGGCGGCCGCCCATTGCATGCCGAGGTTCGAGAAGACCGCGGCCAGCGGTTCGGTGCTGGTCAGGGTGTCCCACTTCGCCATGCCGGTGAGCACGAGAGCGACCACCACGTAGATCACCGCGCAGACGATGAGGCTGGCAATGATGCTTCGGGGCATGTCGCGCTGCGGGTTGCGCGCCTCCTCGGCGGTCGTGGAAATGGCGTCGAAGCCGATGTAGGCGAAGAAGATGATCGCCGCGGCGCTGGAGATGCCCTTGAGCCCGTGCGGGGCGAAGGGGTGCCAGTTCTCGGGTTTGATGTAGAACGCACCGAGAACGACGAAGAAGGCGATGATGACCAGCTTCACGATCACCATGGTGGTGTTGAACCGCGCACTTTCGCGGATGCCCCGGACCAGCACCCAGGTGATCCCCACCGTCACCAGCGCAGCGGGCAGGTTCAGCACCAACGGCAGGCCAAACAGGTGGGGGGCATTGGTCAGCGCGTCGGCGTATCTCAGGGTCGACGGATCCAGCGCAGCCAGGAGATCCGGATTCCCGGCCGCCTGCGCCACTTGCGCTGCCGCCTGCTGGGCGGTGCGCCAGTCCACCCCCAGCCAGACCGGCCATTCCCATCCGAAACTGCGCAACAGTTCCTGGAGATAACCCGACCAACTGATGGCGACCGCCACGTTGCCGATGGCGTATTCGAGGATGAGGTCCCAGCCAATGATCCAGGCAATCACCTCGCCCAGCGTGGCGTAGGCGTAGGTGTAGGCCGATCCCGCCACCGGAACGAGGGCGGCAAACTCCGCGTAACAGAGGGCGGCGAACCCGCAGGTGACCGCCACCAGAACGAACGAGATCGCCACGGCCGGCCCGGCCCCGATGTGCTCACTTCCCCCCGCGGCGGCCGAACCCACGCTGGCGAAAATGCCCGCCCCAATCATCGCCCCGATACCGAGCGCGGTGAGTTGGGTGGCGCTCAGGGCCCGACGCAATTGCACGCCCTCGCGGTTGGTGTCCGCCACCAACACGTCCATCGGTTTGGTTCGCCAGCGGTTTGCCATGTCACCTGGGGGCCCCGTCATGCGGCCCGGCCCGGCATGGTGGGTGACAGCACACCGCGAAGCAAGCGATGGATCAACCAAGCGACAACGCCGCGAGCGAACTCGCGGCGTCATGCGTCAGCCTGGGAGGCGAGGCTGGACTCAGGGCATCCGGACGGTGGCGTGGTTCTGCAGCCACACGACGTCGGGATTGTTGGGCGTCGAGTAGTTGTGGCTGTGCCAGTCGGTAACCTGAGGGTTGTAGGTGCGCTCGTCGCTCCAGCTGTGCACCTCGGCATGGCCGTCCGCGAAGGCCACGGTGCTCCGGTTGCGGTGGTAATTCGCCGGGATGTGGTAGAAGGCGGGGCTGTTCATGATGATCCCGAAGAAGGGCCGGCAGATGCTCTCGGAGTGAATCTCCATGAACACGAACAGGTCCGTGGGCCCCATGTTGCCGTAGTCCCCGCTCTTCCGGAACACCCGGTAACCGGGCACCGGGTTGTTGCGGTAGGTGGCCCCGCGCCAACCGACGTGGGAGTTCATCCCGTAGCTGCGCACCACCTGCTGTTTCTTGCCGCCGATCGTCACCATGGTGCGGTCCGACGGACAGCGGTAGATGTCGGGGCTCTGCAGGTAAGGTCCGAAGAGCGAGTATCGGGGGTCCGTCAGCAGGAAGACATTCGTGTTGTCCGTCAGGTTCCCCTCGAAACTGCCGCCCACCCAGGTCTTGGGATAATTGGCGTCGGCGGCGTTGTTGTTGACGGCGAAACTTTCCTGGTAGTCGCCGGCATACATCGTCCAGATGATGCCCAACTGCTTCAGGTTGCTCATGCAACTGATGGCCTGGGCCTTCGACTTCGCCCGCGAAAGTGCGGGCAAGAGCATCCCGGCCAGGATGGCGATGATGGCAATCACCACCAGCAACTCGATGAGGGTAAAGGCGGCGGGACTCCGGCGACATGCGTGACGGCGTCCGACAAGGGTAGGTATCCGGTGATTCATCAGCTTTGCTCCGAGCAGGCGGTCCCACTGGACCGGCATGCTTCGCGTGCCGCATTCTTGATCAATCCGCGCCCGGATTACAAGTGGGCGTTCAGAAGCACAGCAAATCCCGGAGCGTGGGAAGTCCGGCGAGGATCATCCCACATAGGGAATCGTCAGCGGCCCCTGGGGCAGCACCGCCACCCGGGCCTCGGGACCCCGACCCGCCAACTCGGCGCTGACCGTCGCGGCGATGTCGGGACAGGATTCCAGGAAACATCCCTGAACCGATGCCTCGTCCAACGTGCTGTGAAGCAACACCCTGGCCCGCGCCTGGATCAGCGCCTGGATGTGCGCCTGCCACTGCTCGGGTCGCACAAAACCCGGCGTCGCCAGCAGGGCGAGGATTTCCTCCGGCGACGACGTTTCCTGGTAGAACTTGTCCAGCGGACTCCCGGCGGGCACGCCTTCCCGGCATTCGCAGGCCAGGATCAACAGCCCCCCCTCCTTGAGAATCCGGGCCCCGGCGCTCATCCCCTTCACGCCCTGGTACAGGTTCAGGTCCAGCGGATAGCCGCTGTTGGTGGTGACCACGACGTCAAACGGCGCCTCCACCCGCTGCATCGCGGCCTGGCGAACGAACTCGATTCCCACCCTGTGCGCCTCGATCAGGTCGCCTGCAAACACCCCGGTGATCTCGCGTTCCTCGTTCAACGCAACGTTGAGCAGAAAGCTCGGCCCCACCCGCAACGCGATGTCCCGCAATTCCTCCCACAGCGGATTCCCTTCGGTGATGCCGAACGTGGCCCGGGCATCACCGATGTTGGCCGCCCCGTGGTTGCTCATGACGGTCTCCAGGCCCGCACATCCGGGCATGATGCCCTTCGGACCGCCGCTGAACCCGGCGAAGAAATGCGGCTCGATGAACCCCGTGATGATCCGGACGTCCGCCTCCACCACGTGCCGGTTGATCCGCGCGGGAACCCCGGACCGGGTCCGACCCACCTCCACCAACGAGGCCGTGTCGTGACAATCGTGGTTGAGCACCCGGTACTTCGCCACCACCTCGGGGGTCAACAGTCGCTCCAGTTCGGCCGGCGTGTTCGGACGATGCGTGCCGGTGGAATTCAACAGCGTGATGTTCCCGACCGGCACAGGCTCCAGCTCCGCCAGCAGCCACGGGATGAGCCGGTGGTTCGGGGTGGCCCGGGTCAGGTCGGTGAACACGATGCAGACGCTTTGGTCAGGGCGGACACTGTCGCGTAACGGGGCGGCGGCGACGGGTTTGCGCAGCGCCTCCAGAACGGCCGCCCGCTCGTCCGGCAACCCGGCGGTGTGGGAGGGGCGGATCACCGTGGTCCGGTCCTCCGGGAATTCGACCGGCAACCAGCCTTCCCCGTAAGCAAGATTCACTTTCATAAGCGTGCTGCTGGGCGTTGTAGCGCGGCACCCCGCACCGGGCCAAGGAAGAAAGACCGGGGGGACGAAACATGCTGGCTTGAGTCGGCGCCGGGCAATGCGCATGATCCCGGCTTCAGCGCATATGAATCCGTTTCTGGGCGTTTTCTTTCACTGGCTCGGCGGCCTGGCCTCCGGGAGTTTCTATGTTCCCTACAAGGGCGTACGCAAATGGGCCTGGGAGGTGTACTGGCTCGTCGGCGGGGTCTTCTCGTGGATCATCATGCCCTGGCTCCTCGCCCTGCTGATGACCCGGGACCTCTGGGGCGTCATCAGCCAGCAATCCGCCGGAACCCTTTGGTGGACGTATTTCTTCGGCGCCATGTGGGGCTTTGGCGGGCTCACCTTCGGCCTGACCATGCGGTATCTGGGCATGTCACTGGGCATGGGGGTCGCGCTGGGTTACTGCGCCGCCTTCGGCACGCTCCTGCCCCCCATCTTCAAGTTGTTCATGCCCACCGTACCCGTGCCCGAGACGCTCGCCCAGATCGCCTCCACCCGACCGGGCCAGATCACCCTGCTCGGCGTGCTGGTCTGCCTCATCGGCATCGCCGTGGCCGCCTACGCCGGGTTGACCAAGGAACGCGAGATGCCGGAGGAGGAGAAGCGGAAGGCCATCGCGGAGTTCAATTTCACCAAGGGCATCCTCGTCGCGACCTTTTCCGGCATCATGAGCGCCTGCTTCTCCTTCGCCCTGACCGCAGGCAATCCCATCGGCGAAGCCGCCGCGGCCGCAGGGACAACCAAGCTTTGGACCGGCCTGCCCAAGCTGGTGGTCGTCCTGGCCGGCGGGTTCACCACCAATTTCATCTGGTGCGTGCTCCTCAACATCCGGAACCGCACCGGTCACCAGTACTTCAGCCGCACGCTCATCACGCCCATACCGCGTCGCGAGGACGAAACCATCATCGAAACCGCCCTGGACGCCCCGGGCGAGGAAATGGCCGAACACGCCCCCGCAAGGAGCGCCGTCGACGAAACCGACAACCGCGTGCCGATGGCGCGCAATTACTTCTTCAGCGCCCTCGCCGGCACGACCTGGTACCTGCAGTTCTTCTTCTACACCATGGGCGAAACCCAGATGGGCAAGTACGGCTTCGCCTCCTGGACCCTGCACATGGCAAGCATCATCATCTTCAGCACGATGTGGGGCTGGATTCTGCACGAATGGAAGGGCGCCAGCCGCAAGGCCCACGGCCTGATCGGGGGCGGCATCGCCATGCTGATCCTGTCCACCATCATCATCGGCTACGGCACCTACCTGAAGGGACTGGCCGGCGGGAACTGATTCACATCCCATGAACCATCATCCGGCAACGAAGGGACGGTACCGGGTCGCAGCCTCCCGATCAGTCGTTCGCGCCCGCCCTGCAGTGCGGCGACTCACGTCGGCGGCCACGCCCTTGCTGGTGGTTTTCGCGGCGTTCGCGAGCGCGCAGGCCTCCGGGTTCCATGTTGCCGTTCGCGGCGACAACGCGAACGCCGGCACTCCGCAGGCCCCGTTCCGCACGATCCAGCACGCCGCGGACCTGGCCCAACCGGGCGACGTCATCACCGTCCACGAAGGGGTGTATCGCGAACGCGTCAATCCCCCGCGGGGCGGCGAGTCCGACCCAACGCGCATTGTCTACCAGGCCGCCGCGGGGGAACGGGTCCTCGTCAAGGGCTCCGAGTTGGTCAAAGGATGGGAACCGGTGCAGGACGATGTGTGGCGGGTCGTGTTGCCCAATTCGTTCTTCGGCGATTTCAACCCATACGCCGATGAGATCCACGGGGACTGGTTCAACGGCCTGGGCCGCAAACATCATACCGGTGCGGTCTACCTCAACGGCGAGTGGCTGACCGAAGCCGCCAAGCTGGACGAGGTCCTGATGCCGGCCGGCACCAAGCCCGCATGGATGACGGGGGAAAACCAGGATTACCTCTTGAACGTGGCCTGGCTTCGTCCGGTCACCGGCACGCGGGACACCGCGAAGATCCCGACCGCCGGCTTCGTCGCGCAACACGGCATCCAGACGGCGGCTTGTTCAGAAGGCGGCGAGTGCCTCGGCTGGATCAATCACGGCGACTGGGTGCGCTACGACCGCGTGGACTTCGGTGCGAAGACGGAACAGGTCGAGTTTCGCGTGGCCTCCGCCACCACCGGCGGAACCATTGAACTGCGACGCGACGGGCCGGAGGGCGAGTTGCTCGGCAGTTGCCAGGTCCGAAGCACCGGCGACTGGCAGCGATGGGTGTCAGTCACCGCGGACCTCAAGCCCATGAGCGGGGTCGGGACGCTTTGCCTGGTCTTCAAGGGCGGAACCGGGAATGCGCCCGCCAACAGCGCCGTGAATCCCCAGCTCTGGTTCGCTCAGGTGGACGATTCCCACACCACGATCTGGGCCCAATTCGAAGGTGTGAATCCCAACGAGGAACAGGTCGAGATCAACGTGCGCCAGGCCGTCTTCTACCCGGATCAACCGGGGCGCAACTTCATCACGGTGCGCGGGTTCATTCTGCAGCACGCCGCGACCCCGTGGGCGCCGCCGACCGCCGAACAAATCGGCCTCATCGGCACGCATTGGAGCAAGGGCTGGATCATCGAGAACAACGTGATCACTCACTCCGTCTGTTCCGGCATCGCGCTGGGCAAGCACGGCGATCAGTTTGACAACACCTCGGCCGACACCGCGGAGGGCTACGTCAAAACCATCGAACGGGCCCATGCCTTCCGGATTCCGTGGACCAAGGCGAATATCGGTCATCACATCGTCCGCAACAACGTGATCGCGTTCTGCGAACAGGCGGGCATCGTCGGCAGCCTGGGCGCCGCCTTCAGCACGGTCGAGGGCAACGTCATTCACGACATCCACGTGCGACACCTCTTCACCGGCGCGGAAATGGCGGGGATCAAGTTCCACGCCGCCATCGACACCGTGATCCGCCGGAACCACATCTATCGCACCACACGCGGCCTGTGGCTCGACTGGATGGCCCAGGGCACGCGGGTTTCCGGCAACCTCTTTCACGACAACGCGAGTGAGGATTTGTTCGTCGAGGTCAATCACGGCCCGTTCCTCGTGGACAACAACATCTTCCTCTCCTCGCGCAGCCTGCTCGACATGTCGGAAGGGGGCGCCTATGTCCACAACCTGTTCGGCGGTTACCTCACGAACCGCCCGGAGCCGGGCCGCGAGACTCCCTATCATCCCGCGCACAGCACGAAGGTTGCCGGACTGGCGACCACCACCGGCGGTGATGATCGCTTCTACAACAACCTCTTCATCGGCAACGGCGAGACCCCTTCCGCCGAGCAGAAGGGCGATCTGAAGGAACTCCGCTGGATCAGCAGCCACGGTCTGTGGGGCTACGACGGCCGCGCCTTCCCGCTCCAGGCCGCTGGAAATGTGTATTTCAACGGCGCCGAACCTGGCGCCACGGAGGACAAGTTCGTGATGCGGCCGCATCAGGATTTGTCTGTGCGCCTGGTGGAAGCCGCTGGTCAATGGGCATTGCATTTCACTCTGACCGCACCACTTCCAACCTCGAAGACCAGATTCGTCACCAGCAATTTGCTGGGTCAGGCGAAGGTGTCCGGGATGCCTTACGTGAATGCGGATGATTCACCGGTGCGGGTTGACGTGGATTACTTCGGCAAACGACGCGATCCAAGCCGTCCCACCCCCGGACCGTTTCAGGAACTCCCTGGCGCAAGCGACGAGCTTCGCGTCTGGTAGCGCGGGTGGGTGGCATGCACGCCAAACGCCCTCGATCCGAATGGAGAGGCTGCCTGGCGGGAGCGGCCGTCGTGGGCCTGCCCCTCGCCTTCTGGATCGGCTGCGAGGTCTTCCACCGGGTGACCAGCAATCCCGAACCCGCAACAACCTACCGGGAGTACCGTGCCACCCTCCCGACCCCGCAATGGGTGCGCCAGGTTGAAACGAACGGTCAGACCTGCTACCTCGCGGCAGGTCCGACCCGGGCGCCGTTGGCGTTTCCGTCCGGTCCTCCCGTCTACGTCTTTGATGTCAGCGGCGCCTTGGTGGACTGGAGCTTGGATGAAGGCGAGGACGTGAAGTTCCAGGGCACCTGGAGCAAACTCCCTGGCAGCCGCATCACCGTCGAGGAACTGGACCGGGTCCTCGGGCAGGGGAACGAACTTCTTCAGGAACCGCAGCACGGACCAATCTCTGACGAACCAAAATGACCAGGCAAAACACCCTCAAGATCGGCCTCTTCGGCATCGGCCTCGATGCCTACTGGCCCCAGTTCAAAGGGCTTGAAGCCCGGCTCCAGGGCTACCTTGGCAAGGTCGCGAAGAAGCTCAAACGACCCGGCGTCCGCGTCGTGAACCTCGGCCTGGTGGACTCGCCCGAGAAGGCTCTCATCGCAGGACATCAATTCCGCCAGGCGGACGTCGACCTGATCTTCCTCCACGTCACCACTTACGCCCTGTCGTCCACGGTGCTGCCGGTGGTGCGGCGCGCCAAGGTGCCGGTGATCATCCTGAACCTCCAGCCGGCCGCGGCGATTGACTACGCCACGTTCAACCGACTGGGCGACCGCACGAAGATGACCGGCGAATGGCTCGCCCATTGCGCCGCCTGTCCCGTGCCCGAAATTGCCAACGTCTTCAACCGCGCCCGCATCCCGTTCCACCAGGTCACCGGCATGATCGACGACGACCCGCAGTGCTGGCGCGAAGTGGATGCCTGGGTGGAGGCCGCCCGCGTCGCCCATGTCATGGAGCACAACCGCCTCGGTGTCATGGGGCATTACTACTGCGGCATGCTCGACATCTACTCCGACCTCACCCAGCAATGCGCGTACTTCGGCGGTCATGTGGAACTGATCGAAGTTGACGAGCTCGCGGCGCTGCGGACGGCGGTGACCCAGGCGCAGATCACCGAACGCGTGAAGCATTTCCGGCAGGTGTTCGAGGTGCAGTCGGACTGTCCCAAGGAGGAACTGGCACGGGCGGCCCGCACTTCCGTCGCCTTGGACCGGCTCGTCGAGGAACACGATCTCGGCTCGATGGCCTATTACTACATGGGCACCGGCAACCCGGCCAACGAGGACGCCATCAGTTCCATCATCCTCGGCACGTCATTGCTTACGGGACGGGGCATTCCGGTGGCGGGCGAACTGGAGATCAAGAACGCGCAGGCAATGAAGATCCTTGACAGCTTCGGCGTCGGCGGGTCTTTCACCGAATACTACGCGATGGACTTCGATGACGACGTCGTGCTCATGGGCCACGACGGACCGGGCCACATCAAGATCGCCGAGGGCAAGACCAAGGTCCGCCCGTTGCAGGTCTATCACGGCAAAGTGGGCCGCGGCCTGTCGGTGGAGATGTCGGTGGCACAGGGCCCGGTGACGTTGTTGTCGGTCGTCCAGACGGTGGATGGCCGGTTGAAGCTGCTGGTGGCGGAGGCGCAATCCGAGCCGGGCCCGATCCTCGAAATCGGCAACACGAACAGCCGTTATCGCTTCAGCATCGGCGCCCGCCGGTTCGTCGAGGCATGGAACTCCCACGGCCCGGCGCACCACTGCGCGGTGGGTGTCGGTCATGTGGCGGACAAACTCGAGAAACTCGGCAGCCTGCTCGGCATGGAAGTGGCACGGGTGGGTTGAGCCGGAACGGTGCAGCAGCAATGGGGAGCGCGGCCGGCCCGGCTGCTCCAGTCGGCGGCTCGCCGACTGGTTTGCCCCCCGGAAAGCGGTCACCGAATGGCGTCCCCAACCCGACCCCCTTGTGCCCGGCGGGGACGCTGAGAAGGGCCGAAAGCCCGTTGCCATACCAGCCTGGGGTTCCCCGAACCCGGAGGGTTCAAAGCCATTAGCCGGTGGTCGAGCGAGGGACGAGCGATACCACCGGAAACCGGTCGGAATGGACCCCGCATCCCGGAGGGATGCCAGTGGGGGCCAGGCTGCGATCCCGTCGGGATCGGGGGGTGTTTCGGGCGTAGGGTCCGGGGGTGTCGCTTCGCTCAACCCCCGGCCAATGGCTTGCATCCCTCCGGGATTGCGAGGTCGGCTGGCAACAGGTCCGGTTTCCGATCGGGCGGATCGGGTTGGTCTGAGGCAACGGCTCGCGACTCCATCAGCCCAACCGCAGTGCCCTTCACTTGACGCCCATGCCCTCCGGGGCTTGCGGCCATGGGTACCAACGATCCCAGCAGTGAACTGCTGGGCTATTCTCGATCGTCCCTGGCGGGACTGGCAGACCCAGTCACGCTGGCCCGACCGAGTTGGCAGGGGGGGATGGAGTGGCGCCCCTGCCGGCCTGGCGGAAGGTGGATTTCCGTAAGGCCAAAGGACAGGGGTCTGACGAGGGCCTGTCTGTCCAACCCCATCGCAACCGCTACTGCAGAAGCAAACCCCGAAAAACCAAAGGGGCTTGGTCAAGCGCCATTCAGGACTGATCCCCAGAGCGGCCAAACGGGTTCAGGGTCCCACTGCATGCGCATTCGCGAAAGCGGGCTTTCCATGATCCATCTTCGGGCTTCGGGCTTACCCCACTACTTGCGTCGCGCCCTCGCGCGCTTCGGCTTCACCGCCGCCTTCATCCACTGGACACTCGCCGCGGTGTTGGCATCCGAGCCGTGGCATTCGATGGACACCACGCCGTCCCAGCGCGTCTCGTTCAAGTAATCCAGACAACGCTGGATGTTCTCCGCGTTGACCCCGCCGCCCACGGGAACCTCCGAGCAACCAATGCCGGTTTCCTCCCCGCGCACCGCGGCCGCCAGTGCGGGGCTCACGTCCTTGATGTGACAATGCGAGATGTACTTCCGCAGCGCCTGGCAGTACTCCAGCGGGTCATGCCCGGCGATGAAGGTGTTGCCCGTGTCGAAGTTGCAGCGCAACCACTCGGACTCGAAATGTTTGAAGAGCCGTTCCATGAACCCGATGTCGTTCGTGTACGGGCCGTGGGGTTCGACGTTGATGACGACCTTGTAGTCCTCGGCCCACGAGAGGCATTGGCGGTAGTTGTCGCACGTGACGCGAAACACCTCCTTGCGGGTCATGCCGGGCGTCTCGAACGCGCCGTCCACGGTATCGACCATCGGGCAACCCAGTTCCGCGGCGAACCGGATGCTCTGGGTTACGTATTGCACACCGTAGGCGGAACCGTTCGGGCCCATCATCGGATACGACCCGTCGATCTGGGACACCCGGAGTTTCCGCTGGTCGAGGAAACGACGGATCGCCCGCGGGTTCGATTGGAGTGACACGCCGGGGTCGTAGCCCAAGGCAGCGATGAAGTTCTGGCCGTGGATGGCGCAGAACTCGATGTGTTTGAGGCCGGTGGCGGCGATCTTCTCGCAGGCGCCTTCGAAGCCCACGCTCAAGGGCCGCCAATTGTCCGTGTGAAGTCCAAGGTGAATCATGCGCCTGAGGTAGGACTTCCGCCGCAACAAGTCAAGGGGCTGGTCGAACTCGCCCCTGCAAGCAAGCGGTCGTCGTGGCAGCGAACGCGCGTTCGCCGCGGCGCGTGCCCCGCACACGTGGAGCATTCGGCAAACGCCAGTTCGCCACAACGGAAGCCGCAGCCAAAGAGGGGCCGGCTTCCGCCAGCCCCTCCTGTCTCCGTCCTCCTTTGACCAATTCCCGAACAATTCTCAAGCACCGTCCGCAAAGGCCCGCCTGGTCAGGCAGGCCCGAAACAATCGCTCACTCAACTGGCTTGCCCAGCACCACCCGGAAGCCCAGATGGCCGTCCCGCAGGGAAGGATCCTTGAAGTCCCGACACGCACTGCGGCAGGCGGAGGCCGGTTCGCCCCAGGCGCCCCCCCGCACCACCGCTCCCATCTCCTCGGTCGGGTTCGGCACGTAGGGATCAGCTACCGGTCCCTCGGGGTAGTGGTCCATCCGATCCAGGCACCATTCGCCCATGTTCCCGATCATGTCCCGCAACCCCCACGCATTGCCGATATAGTAGGGCACGCCCACGGGCGCCGGCCGGGGCATGTTCACCCCTGCCGGATTCACCACCGTTCCACGCTCCGCCACCGAGTACTCACGCGTCCCGTCGAAGTTCGCTTGTCGGGATCGGAGATCGTCCCCCGGGTGGAAGGGTGTGGTCGTGCCCGCCCGGCAGGCGTACTCCCACTCCGCCTCGGTGGGCAGCCGATAGATGTAGCCTGCCGGCAACCGCCCGGCTGCCTCCTCCTGCACCGTCAACGCCTCGCAGTAGGCCACCGCCTCATGCCAGGTGACGCTGTCCACCGGCTGTTGCTCTTTCCCGGCGAAGATGCTTGGGTTCGAGTCCATCAGGGCGAGGAACTCGGGCTGGGTGGTTTCAAGGCGGGCGATCCAGAAGCCCTGCGTCAGGGTGACCTGATGCAGGGTCTCGTCACCATAGCCGGTGGTGGCCACGAGGGATTCCCGTTCGGGTTCGCTCTCCGGGCTGCCCATCAGAAAGGTGCCGGAGGGCATCCAGACCAGCGTGTCCGGCCTGGGATTGTGCGGAATCGGCGCCGGCGGGGTGTGTTGCAGCCGGTAGAAGTGGGCCCCGGCGTCGGCTTGGACGATGGCATTCCGGAGGTTGCCGTCGGTGTGGACAGTCACGCTGGCCGGAGTCCACGGCCCGTTGACAGCGGGGGCGCTTTCGAGATCGAACTCGCGGCCCTTGCTGGAATGCCAGGAGAGGCGGTTGGGCGCTTCAAGATCCAGGCGGACGGGCTCGACGATGGTGAGGATCTGGTCGGCCGGCACGTTGATGAGTTCCTGGACGATCCCCGAAGGCCATTCGATCCGGACCGTCTCGGCCACCGTGGCGTCGGCCAGACCGAAATGAGGCCGCATGTCATTCTGTGCGGCAAACCAGCCGGTATTCGAGCGTATCTCCCGCAGTTGCCAGACCTCCTCACCGTCGAGGGTGGCTTTGACCCGGACCTTCGCGCCGATGGCGCCACGATTGCTGGTAGTTCCCGTGAGGTCACACTTCAACCAGTGGTTTCCGTTGCCTTCATTTCGGTAGAGAACCGGAAGGCGTCCGCTACCGGGCTCCGCCCCCTCCCAGACATAGTTGGCCACAAACAGGTCCATGTCACCGTCGTTGTCGTAGTCGGCCCAGGCCCCCGCCTCGGCGTCTCCATCCTCGTTGACCAGCGGGCCTTCGGTCACCTTCGAGAACGTCCCGTCCCCGTTGTTCCGGTAAAGCACATCGGCGGGATTCCGCTGATGCCCGTTGCTGTGAATGCTTCGGAAGACCAGGAGATCCTGCCATCCGTCGTTGTTGTAATCTGCCCAGGCAGCCGCATCCCCACCGATCCAATCGAGGTTCCCGAGCTCCCCGGCCTTGGTTCTTTCGAAATCCCCGGTGCCGTCGTTCCGCCAGAGCTGGCAGAATCCGGCGTAAGTCCCGTCGCAGGCGCAACTCCAGGACCCGGATCCGCTCTTGGCGACACTGACGAAGTCCAGATCGCCGTCGTTGTCGTAGTCCGCTGCGGCCACGCCGCCCCCAAAACCGCCTCCCAGCCAGTCCGGCATCACCAAGAACCGCGCGAAACTCAAGTCTCCGTTGTTGAGGTAGATTCTGGACCCCGTGGGAATAACCGTGGTGACAATGACGTCCGGGGCACCGTCTCCGTTGAAATCCCCAACCGTTCCCGCAAGAACGGAATCGGTATTCTCATACGGCTGGTAGATGCCCTGCGCCTGGATATCCACAAACCACCCGCTGCCGGTACCGCGGAACAGAACATCGGACGTGGGGTTGCTCTCCGCGCCGGAATTCCAACGTCCCATGAAGACATCCAGCATACCGTCGCAATCAAAGTCGGCCCACAGGCCGGCGTAACTGTAACCTGTCGGGAAGAGCGTGGGCGGGGCTGGTGCGAACGTGTGGTCCGCTTCCTGATGCAACAGGAAGGAAGCCGCCCTGGATTTGTGGAACCAACCTCCTCCGTTGACGAGAATGTCCAGGCGCCCGTCGTTGTCATAATCGCCCCAAGTGGCGCCGGTGACCGGCGGCCCCGGCGGTTCGCCTGGTGGCAGCATCGACGGGTCCAGCGTGCTTTTGGCAAAGGCCCCGTTCCGCTGGTTCGTGAAAAGAAGCAGGTGTGCCTGCGCGGTCCCGCTCGGAAACGAGTCCAAACACAGGAGGTCTTGAAATCCGTCTCCGTCGTAGTCCCCCCAGGCTGCGCTGAAAGCGTAGGTCTCACTGAGCGGCGAGTCGCTGATCACGGTGAATGCCGGATCTTCTGCTCCCCACAGGGCCCACGGGACAGTTGTCGCCAAGGCGCAGAGGAGCGTGTGTCGCGTTGCGCGGTTCTTTCTCATGATGGCGCGGCTTTGTTTATGGTTCGTGTCATTCTACCCCGATGGGTCTGTTGCGGCTGAGTCGCAGGACCCGCAGGCTCAGTCCAGAGGCTCCCGCACCACCCTCCCCCCCACGGAAAACAGCCGGCGTAAGGCTGCGTTCAGGACGCATTCGCTCCATCGGGTTCCATCTACATACACGACGTTTTGAGGCCAAACCGGCCAGGAAATCTTGCAAAAGTGAGCGGGACGACAGGGCATCAAGACGGGCCAAACAGGAAGAAGCGATCCCAGGTCGGTCGCCGACGGCCACCAGGCTTCCGGCTTCCGGGCGATTCGCGGCGGTGCCCGGAAAGGCTGGGACGGGCAACCGAAGGAGGCGCCGGCCCTTGCCAACGCCTCGTGTCTCCGCCCGCTTCGAGGGTTTGAGATTCCGTGACGGGAGTGCTCGCGTGACCGTTGCAGGGCACGTTCCCTGAGTACATTGCGCGTTTTGGATGGTTACTCCCCTTCCTTCAGTTGGAAGACCTTGAGGGTTTCCGACCGAGGAGCCGGAACCGTCATCTGGTTCATTCCGCCACGCTCAGTGACAGGCTCGTCGATCGCCTCCCAAGGTCCATTCAGGTCGGGAGCCCCCTCAACCACGAAGGTGGTTGCCCTGACTGCTCGTTGGCCATCCGGGCGGCAGCCAGCCGGCGCAATTCGTCATAGACCAGCGGAAGCAGTTCCTCCGCGGCCCAGGGTTCGCCACGTTCCACGGCATCCAGTAGCCGGGTTACTTCGCTCATCTCACCAGCAAGGTATGCGTTGACGGGACCAAGGGGCAAGTCAGGCCATCGCTCCATTGCCGCGCGGGCGGTGTTGAGCCCGTGGTGCCCGATCCACCCGCGACCTGCGGAGACATTGCCGATCTGGTGGCGCATCCTCCCGAACCGTGGCCAAAGGGGTGAGGGCTGGCGCTTTTCCCCGCACTCCACGACCTGGCGGAGAATGGGCGACCTTCGCGGCGCGTCATGGGGTGCGGCGATCTCAATCGCCGCTTTCCGATCGACGACCCGGACACCATCGAGTGGGTCGGTTACCACCCGGCGATATGCCACCCGGTGATATTTGGGACTCGTGTAACTCGTCCCTCCGATCGGCTGGTTCGTTGACCCAGCATTCCGTGGTTTCCCACTGCCCGTGAATCGGTTACCATCCCGCCACTCAGTCACGTCATGAAACCAGAACTCGCCCTCCTCTCCCCAGCGCTCGCCAACACCACTCGCCGCGGCCTTCGTGCTCTGCCGCCGCTGCTGGCCCTGCTGCTCTTCACTCCGTCCGCCTGTCCCGGCGGACTCGAGGACCTGGCAAAACCGCAACCGGGTCGCAGTCGTCGCGTCACGTCCACGTTCCGCCAGGGACCCGACGGCAAATACTCCGCCGAGGCTCCGCCGAAGGGTGATCTGGAGGAGCGCAGCAATTCCGACAACTTCCGCATCCCACCCGGCGCCACGCATGTGGTGATGGACGTCCAGGGACCGGGCGAGATCCGTCACATGTGGTTCACCTTCCTCGGTCCGGAACCGCAGGCCTGGGCGAAGGAGGGTTCCGCGAATCATCAGGAAATGTTGTTGCGCATCTACTGGGACGGCCGCGACCGACCGGGCGTCGAGGCGCCGCTGGGGGACTTCTTCGCCAACTGCTTTGGGAAACGGAGCGAGGTCGTCAGCCTGCCGGTAATCGTCGAGGACGCCGATTCCTACAATTGCTTTTGGCGGATGCCGTTTCGGAAGTCGGCCCGGGTGGAGATCGTCAACCAGAGCACCAAGCCGCTCAGCCTGCTGTATTACAACGTCGACTGGGTGGAACTCGACGACCTGCCGGCGGACACGCCCTATTTCTACGCCCAATACCGGCAGGAATATCCGGCGGTGTCGGGGAAGGACTACGTGGTGCTGGATACCCTGGGGAAGGGGCATTACGTCGGGACGGTGCTGTCGGTGCGGACGCGGAGTCCGTCGTGGTTCGGCGAGGGCGACGAGAAGATCTACGTGGACGGCGAGGAGGCGCCCTCGATCTGGGGGACGGGGACGGAGGATTACTTCCTGTCGGCCTGGGGGCTGAAGACGACGAGCACGCCGTACTTCGGGGTGCCGTATTTCGATCAATGGGGGATCGTGGGTGGGCACACCAGTGCGTATCGCTGGCACATCGAGGATCCGATCGTGTTCAAGACCGGGCTGAAGGTGACCTTCGAGCATTTCGGCTGGATTTCGCCGGACGAGAATCCGGAGAACCGCAGCACCAGTTGGAACGAGCGCCAGGACGATTACTCGAGCGTGGCGTTCTGGTATCAGACCGGTGAACCAACGTTTGCCGCGCGGGCGCCGGATGCCGCGGAACGTCGCCTCCCGAACATCGACCGGTTGATTGTGTTCGCCCGCGACCTCGCGGATGCCCCGCATCACGGCGCCGGTTCGGCCCGGCCGCAGCAACTGGACTTCCACGACGGGCCCCAACTGCTTTACCAGGCGGAATCCGCCGAGAACGCCTGGCTGGAGATTCCCTTCACGGTGGAGAAGAAGGAACCGTTGCGACTGCTGCTCAACGCCACACGTTCTTACGATTTCGGACGTTACCAAGCCTCGCTCAACGGCGTGCCCCTGCAGGCCCCGCTGGACTTCTACGATCCCGAAACCACGGAGCACGAGTTTCACCTGCTCGATTTCTGGCCCGAGCCGGGCGACTACACGCTGCGGCTGGAGTGTGTCGGAAGGAACCCCGCTTCAAGCGGTTGGTATCTCGGTCTCGAATCCCTCCGACTGCGCGAACGCCGTCCCCGCGTGGAGGAATACGGATTCGACCGCGACAAGGACTGGCGGAAGGAGCGGACGTTGTATCGGTGAGGACCGTAGCCGCCGACGGGCAGTCGGCGCATATCCACACCAGTTTGCGCGCACTGACGTGACGCGGCTACGGGTTCATTGGAGCGGCCGGCGCTCCACACCCTCGAAAGTGATCTTCACCGGCTTGATCAACCCCTCGTCGTCGAACTCCATCCGGTCGATGCAGGTGACGCGATGATTCGCATCGCGTTCCCCCAGGGGACGCCGGTGATAGACGATGTACCATTCGTCGGTGCCGGGAATCCGAATGACCGAGTGGTGCCCCGCGCCGGTAGCCACCGAGCGATCCTGCTGCAGGATCTTGCCGATGCGCTTGAACGGGCCCAGCGGGGAATCGCCGATGGCATAGGCCACCGAGTAGTTGGGCCCGGTCCAACCGCCCTCCGACCACATGAAGTAGAGCTTGCCGTTGCGGCGGAACATGCACGGCCCCTCGACGTAGCTCTCCGGCGTGATCTCCTTGAACAACGTGCCATCGGGGAATGGGAGGAAACCGGTGAAGTCCGGCTTCAGCTTCGCCAGGTTGCAGTGGGACCATCCGCCGTAGACCATGTAGTCCTGCCCGTCCACGTCGCGGAACACGAACTGGTCGATCGGCTGCGCGCCGTTCAGGATCGTCCCCATCAGGGGCTTTCCGAGCAGATCCTTGAAGGGTCCACCCGGAGAATCGGACACGGCCACGCCGATCCCACCGACCTCCCCTTCATGAACGTCGTTCGCGGCGAAGAACAGGTAGTATTTCCCGGCGCGCTCCACCGCCGCCGGCGCCCACATCGCCCGACGTGCCCAGTGCACCTCCTGATTGTCCAGGATGCGACTGTGCTTGGTCCAATGAACCAGGTCCGGCGAGGAGAAGGCGTCGAAATGGAGCTGGTCATCGTAGCGGGCGGAGAAGGTCGGGTAGATCCAGTAGCGATCGCCGAACACCGTCGCTTCCGGGTCGGCGTACCAGCCCTCCAGGACCGGATTCCCGGCGCGTGGCGGAGCGATCATCAGATCTTCAATGACCTTCCCGACCTGCTCCGGCGACATGGCTTCGCGAAGGTAACGATGCGGGCCCTGCGGGGTGGGAATCCATTCATTGTAGCCGCGCGGTATCCGGGCGTGCATCAGGCACCGCCCCGGCTCGGACAACTCCCAGTAGTCGCGGGCGCCGCGGACCGCGTAGAGCACGGCGGTCTGGTCCCATGCCTCGCGGTTCTTCAGGCCGTTGTAATGCTGGTAACAGGCGCGGACGGGATTGGCGGCGTCGGTTTCCGCCAGCCGCGCCCCCACCTTGATGGCCGCTCCGATGGCGAAACCGCTGAACACAACCGGCGTGGGCCAGTCGTTCACCGCCCGGACGGAAGCGGCGGTGTCCCAGCCCAGGTTGTATTCGCCCCCACCGTCAGGAAACCGGCCGTTGGGGAATGCCCCTCCCATGCAGACCCATTCCTTGACCTTCTGTTTGACCAGCGCCACGCCGTCGAGCGGGCTGCTATCGTCAGGTTGCGAATCCAACAGGTCGCGTAGATTCGTGAGGAAACCGACGGTGATGAAGGTGACGCTTTGATCGGGTTGCGCCGCCAGCAGCCGGCGGGCGAGCACTGCGGCGTCCGGTGCGTCGCTGCTTCTTTGAAGATCATGGGGAAAGGCCCTGGCGACCGCCTCGGCGTAGCTGGAGGGGACTTCGCGGTCCGGGTTCGTGGTGTTCAGATAGCCAAACTGGAGGCCGCGCTGATAGCCCACCGGCAGGTCCGGCCAGCCGTACCAGGTATTGATGGCGTCGGCACACGGGGCCACCCACTCGTTCCGCGACGAGACGAGGACGCCGAGAATCTCCGCCTCACCACGATTCGCCAGGGCGTGCAGGGTCGCCAGCGCCCCGGCATCGTCGACATCCTCGCAGAGATCGACGTCGAGAATGATGCGCGGGATATCGGCGGCCGCGGCGGCCCTCGGCAAGCCGATGGCAAGCAGGGCGGTGGCCAACCCGAGAACTGGCGAAGGAAGCTTCATCAGGCAACAGCAGGTACAGAGATCCGGGTGTCATTCAAGGGCGAACTGTCGGGCACTCGACGGATGCAGACTGAAGATTTGACTTCCTCCAGGCCGACGGGGCCGTTATCGTCAAACCCTAAGCTTGGGCACCGGAAGGCAGTATCGGGCACTGGGTTCAGTTCTTTGGAGAACACGTTGAAAGGAGCGCATCATGAGCACGAAGATGGCAACGGGCATGGGGGGCGGCCAGGACGGCCGGCAGGCGGCCGCCGCCGCGGTCGCGCAGGCTCGCAGCACGTTCGGCGAGGACCAACCGGATCTGGTCATCCTGTATTGCTCCAGCAACTACAACTACGCCGAGGTGCTGGAAACCGTCCGACAGCAGACGGGCCGCGCCCCGCTGGTGGGCGCTTCCACGGCCGGGGAATTCACTGAAAGCGACGTCCGGCTGGGCAGCATCGCCGTGAGTCTCATCCGGTCGGACCAGATCCGCTTCTTCACCGGCCTGGCGGAGGACGTCGATCACGATCCGGAAACCGCGGTCGCCAACATCATCTCGCAGGTTCCCCTGGAGGTGCCGGACTTCCCGCACCGGTGCATCTTTCTGCTCACGGATGGGATGGTCGGCAACGGGGAGGAGATCACCCTCATGGTGGCGAACATGTCCGGTTCCACCGCCACCCTCGTCGGCGGACTGGCCGCGGACGATTTCAAGATGCAGCGGACCGTGGTGTTCCACAACGACCGCGTGACGGACAAGGCGGCGAGCATCTGCGTGATGGCCTCCCAGAAACCGTTCTACACCTCGGTCAACCACGGTCACTGCCCGTTGAGCAAGCCCATGCGAATCACCAAGGCTCGGGGCAACGTGCTGTACGAGGTCGAGGGGCGACCGGCCTGGGATGTCTGGAAGGAGGCCACGGCCGCACCCGCCCGGGCGCTGGGAATTGATGTCGACGCCATCCGCAAGTCCGGCGAAGTCGCCGGGTATTTCTCCAACTTCGAACTGGGACTGCGCACGGGGGAGGACTCCTACAAGGTGCGCTATCCGATGTCGATCAACCCCGACGGCTCGGTGAACTTCACCTGCACCATTCCCAACGGGGCCGTGATGTGCATCATGGATGGGCGCGACGAGGGTTGTCAGATCGAGGCCTCCCGCACGGCCGCGGAACGGGCGCGGGCAGCGGCCGTGGCGGACGGCCACACCGCCTTTGCCGGGGCTCTGGTGATCGAGTGTGCCGTGCGCCAGTTTCTGCTGGGGGACAACTTCCCCAGCGCCCCGCAGGCCATCCGCGAAGTACTGGGCAATGTGCCCATGATCGGCGCCGAGCTTTACGGCGAAATGCGCCTGGAACCCGGCGAATTCAGCGGTTACCACAACACCACCACCGTGGTTCTGCTCCTCGTGGAGTGACGACCACCGCCCCATCGGCGCCCGCGACGACCATTCCGAAGCGGGACCTCGTCAACGCCTTCGCCCAGACGATGGGGCTGGAGGCGGGGGAGGAGTGTGTGGAGGCCCACATCCGACAGGCCGGTCTCCCCAGCAAGGACCTTTACACGCTGGAGGAACTGTTCCGCATCGCCGCCGTCCTGATCCGGGTGGGAGGAATCGCCGGCCTCATCGCGCAGCGATTCACCCACCGCATCCTCCAGCACCTGCGGGAACACGCCGAGCGCCGTGCCGAGCGATCCGAACGCGAGACCGAGGAGGCCTTCCAGGCGCTCGTCGAAGCCAAGGAAACGGCCGAACGCGCCACCCGCGCCAAATCCGATTTCCTCGCCCGCATGAGCCACGAGATCCGCACCCCGATGAACGGCATCATCGGCATGACCGGACTCCTGCTCGACACCGAGTTGTCCTCCGAGCAGCGCGACTACGCCGAGACCGTGCGCAAGAGCGCCGACGCCCTGTTGACGATCATCAACGACATCCTCGACTTCTCCAAGGTCGAGGCCAACAAGATCGAACTCGAGATCGTCGATTTCGACCTCCACGCCATGATCGAGGATCTCAGCGACATCCTCGGGGTCCAGGCCCAGCAGAAGCACGTCGAGTACATCTGCCTCATCGAGCCGGAGGTGCCGAGGCGGATGTGCGGGGACCCCGGTCGGCTGCGCCAGGTGTTGACCAACCTGGTCGGCAACGCCATCAAGTTCACCGAGCACGGCGAGGTGGCCATCCGCGTGTCCACCGAGGGCGAGGCTGGGGAGGGTCAGGGGTTACGATTCTCGGTGGCGGACACCGGCCCCGGAATTCCCGCGGACCGCATCGGGGGCCTCTTCCAGGAGTTTACCCAGGTGGATGGGTCCACCAGCCGGCGCTACGGCGGCACCGGACTCGGCCTGGCCATCAGCCGTCGGCTGGTCGATCTCATGGGCGGCACCATCAGTGTCCAAAGCCGGGAGGGTCGAGGCAGCACCTTCCAGTTCACCATCCCGCTCGCGCCGTCATCCGGCTCCCAATTCAGTCCGAACGCCACCGCCGTTCCCCACCTGCACGATCAGCGCATCCTGATCGTGGATGACAACGCCACCAACTGTCAGTTGTTTGCGAAGACCCTGGACGCGTGGGGCTGCACGCATGTTGAAACGCGTGACCCGCGGGAGGCGGTGCCGATCCTCCACCGGGCTTCCCATGAGAAACACCCGTTTACCATCGCCATCATCGACATGATGATGCCCGGCATGGATGGGCTGGAACTCAGCCGGCAGATTCGGCAGGATCCCGACCTAAGGGGAACCCTGCTGCTCGTCATGGCCTCCTCGGCCGGCTCGCGCAGCGATGCCGGCGAACTCAAACGGATGGGTTTTGCCGCCTGCCTGACCAAGCCGATCAAGCAATCCCAACTGCACGACTGCCTCGCCACGTTGTTGCACGAGGGCCGACCGCAGGAGGCAACCAGGCCGCCGGGCAACCTCCGGACCCATCAGACCTCCTTCGAGGAACACCGGCGACACGTGCGCATCCTCGTGGCGGAGGACAACATCGTGAACCAGAAGCTCGCCCTCAAGCTGCTGGAGAAGATGGGATATCGCGCGGACGCCGTGGCCGACGGCCAGGAAGCCCTTGCAGCGCTCGGGACCGTTCCCTATCACCTCGTGCTCATGGACGTGCACATGCCCGGCATGGACGGCTACGAGGCCACCCGCAGCATCCGCGATCCGTCTTCCGACGTCCTCGATCACCGCATCCCCATCCTCGCACTGACCGCCAACGCCCGACGCGAGGATCGTGAAAAGTGCCTGGCGGCGGGTATGGACGATTACATCGCCAAGCCGATTGAACCCCGAACCCTGGCCGGGGCCATCGAACGCTGGGTCGTTTCGCGCCTCGACACCGCGCCCGGAGTCTCGCCGCTACCCTGCGTCGCATCCGGGTCGTCCGGGGCCAGGGTGTTTGATCCGAACGCGCTTCTGGCCCGCACGAACCACGACCTCGAGCTTGCGCTCGACCTCCTCAATGTCTATCTGGCCGATGCTCCCGCACAATGCAACGCCATCCGCGCTGCTGCAGCCGACGCCAGCACTGACGCCCTCAGGCACCATGCCCACTCCCTGAAGGGCTCCTCCGCCAACGTGGCCGCCTGCGGAATGCACGCCCTCGCCGGCGCACTCGAGCAGGCTGCCACCGCCCGGGATCTCAGCACCCTGCCCGATCACCTCGCAGCCCTCGATGCCGGCCTGGTCACCTTCCGCCATGCCGCCGTCGAATGGTGTCAGAACGTCAGGGCCTGACCCCGGACGATCCATGGCCGCGGTGGCTGCCCGTTCCGTTCGGCCGCATCATTCTCTGTCCAGCCGCAGATCCCGGGACGTGGCCAGGGCGATAACCCGGCCCTCCTTCCCCACCGCGCAGTAGAAGTGGTAAACGACGCCCTGCCACTTCAGAACCCACGGCTTGTGGGCGTAGGTTTCGTCGAACGGCTCGGACGGTTCGATCAGAGGCGACCCCTCCCACTTGGTCCAGTGAACCAGGTCCCTGGAACAGGCGAAGGTGTCGAAGGCTCCCGGTTTCCAGAAGGCGCCGAAGTAGAACATCGTCCAGACATCCCCAATCCTCACGATCTGCGGGTCGCCGCTGATACCCCGTTGTTCGGCTTCACCGTTGACCACGACCGGCTCCCCGCCGAAGCGGGTCCAGTGCACCAGGTCGCGCGAGACCGCCATCCCGATGCGTTCCCATCCGTTCTTCGCCTTGCCATTGTAATACATGACAAACGGCCAGCCGAGCGTCTCCGCTTCGTCGTGGATGATCTGGCTCTTGTAAAGAGTCCTCGACTCGAAGGCGCGGACATCGGGCTGGGATGGGGTGAGAACGGGATTCTCCCGGAGGCGGTTCCATTCGCGAACCGCCGTCGGATCCGTGGTCCAGGCCAGGCCAATGGAGAGCGGGTCGGTTTCATAGCCCTGCAACGCGCCGCCGATGTAGGACATCCAGTACTTGCCGTCGAATCCAGTCAGCTCGTGCGTCCCTTCCCAACGAGGGTCGCAGAGCGCAATCCCACCGTCCGCCTGCCAGGCATCCCAATCCCCGGGTTGCGTGAAGGAGAGGATCCGGCCCAGTTTCTCCCAGCGCAACAGGTCGTCGCTGCGGGCAAGAAAGGTCTGGTAACCGATCTGGTTCGAGATCGCGACGTACATCATGTACCAGTGGTCGCCGTGGCGAAAGATGCTCGGGCAATCCACGAGTTCATCCCGGCTTTCGCCCTTCAAGATCACGCCATGCTTGAAGGGTGTCTTCACCTCCTCGTAGATGCGTTGCAGGGTGCCGGGATCCACGGAGGACTCCGGCGTTTGGCCGACGGACGACAGAGGGAGGCTCGCGAATAGCAACAGGATGCAGGATCGGTTCATCGTTCTTATGCGACTTCAGGGAGACACCAGTCGAAAGAAGGCATCGCCGGTGGTTTCGATGGGGATCGTCCATTCGTGCACCAGGTCCGAATTGGGAATGCCGGTCCAAACCGCCTCCGGCCCGGCGGTGAGAGAGCCGGTCTGCACCTCGAGCCGCCAGCCTTGGTGGCTCGCCGGCCAGGCGAGCTTCAGACCGCCCCGGCTGACCAAAAACGAAACCAGCGGCGGATCGGTCGCCACGGTCAGATCGATCGTCACGACCGCGTAGTCGCTGGCCCCGGCGGTATCCCTCGCACAAACGGTGAACTCCTGCAGCCCCTCGTCCGCCAAACCAGGCGTACCAGAAAGCTCGCCATTGGCAGCAACGGTCAACCACGCGGGACCGGAAGCCTTGCGGTAGGTGACCACATCGCCGGCATCCGGGTCCACTGCCGCGCCGGCGATCGTCTGGCTGTAGAACACCCCCTGCCGCGCGACTCCCCCATCGATCTCGCGCGCGGTGAATGCCGGCGGGGTGTCGTTCATCAGGGCGGCAACCTGGGCGGCCGTCAGGGCTTCATCATAGATCCGGACCTCATCGAGTTTCCCGCGGAACAGCGGGTCGGCGATGAACTGGCTTTCGCCCAGGTAATTGAGGGTTGGGTTGAACTGCGACGGGGCGATGCTGAAGCCGGTGGACGACCCACGCAACACGCCGTTGACATAGATTCGCGCGGTGTTGCCCGCCAGGGTGACTGCGACATGTTGCCATTGACCGATGGTCAGACGCGGGGCCTCCACAATCTGTTCCGACCCGCCATTGCAGATGGCGAAGCGCAACGTGCCGTTCCCCGAACTCGGAGTGAGGAACAGGTAGTGCGACGTGTCGTTGCCAAAGTCGAGGATGCGCTGCCAGTTGCCGCCGCCCTGCCAATACACCCAGCCAGCGAAACTGAAACGGGCGGCATGCGCCAGGTTGGGCGGAAGCCGGACGAACTGGGTGGATCCATCGAGTCCAATGGCCCGCCCCACCCGGCCGGCTTCAAACGCGGGAGTCCCCACGGTCATCCCGCCATTTCCGTGGCCGGAGGTGTCGAGCGCGCTGTTCTCGAAGGGCAGTTGCACGATGCTCCGGGTCCCGGCCGAAGACAGCGTTTGCGTGTACGCGAGGGGCGAGTCGTTGTCCCGATAAACCACGCCGGCGGGTTTGAGGGCGCCGTTGGTGACGAGTTCGCGGTTGGCGCCCACCCAGTTGTAGATGGCGTAACGCTCGACGAACGGCGCGTGGTCCAGCATGTCGATGAACTCGCCGATGATCGTCGCCTGCGACTGCAGTGTCGGTTCGCAACAGGTCCAGTTGGCACCGTTGTTCCATTCCGTGATCCAGATGGGGCGGCCGGTCCGCACATGGATGTCGCGGAGCCAGTTGTAGTATTGCCCCGCCGACCAACCGCCCTTGTAGAAGTGCACGGCCACGTAATCGACCCGGTAGTTTCGGGCGTCCGCGGCGTCGATGAAGTCATAAAGCCAGCCCAAACCCGCGGCGGCGTCCGACGGTGCCGGGGACCCGAGACGCAGGCCGGAGGCCAGGAGGTTGGGCCATTGGGCGAGGGCCTGGTCCACGGTCATGTTCGCCTGGTCCGGACGGTCCGGTTCGTTGAAACCGAGGGCGTGCGTGGAGTCCCGTTTGTTGGCGATGTTCGCGTAGGAATTCCAGTACGCATTGTGCCGCATGGGGACGTATTCGATGTCGCGGGAGGAGATCGTGGCGTTGTCCCAATCGTAATGCCATAGCGGGTTGACCAGCGGTTCCTTGCCACCGGCCCACCCCTTCTTGCCGGACCAGCGCCAGGGCACCACGCGCACGAACGAAACCGCGTTGTCGAGGCCGGGCGGCAGCAGGGCGACTTCGAGATCGTCATCCTGCGCGATGAACACCCGGCTCAAGCCGGTGCCGTCGGCGTTCTGTGCCAGGGTCGCCAGGTAGCCGCGCTTCAGCTTGAAGGAACTGATCGCGCGGTTCATCGGCCCCAACAGTGCGGGTGAGTTGAAGAAGAGGTACTGCGGAAAGCGCCTCGAGGTGCCGGTGAAATACGGTCCGCCAAAAACCTCGAGCGGCGCCAGAGTGCGCGAATGCGGAATGACCACCGCACCCATCGCGTATTGGACCACGCGGACGTTGCTATCGGGAATGGCGTTTGCCCCATTCACCCGGATCTGGCCCAGGTAATCCGCCACGACCCGCGACGGCGGCAACGCCGGCAGAAACAGCCAGGCGTCCTGGGAGTTCAGGTTGACAGTGCAGTTTACCAGCGGTGCAGTGCCCGACGTAAGCCACAGCGCGCAATGATCCGTCAACGTCACCGTCAGGTTCGACAACGCCGGAATCGTCCGGGTGCCGTTCGTGATCACCAGGGTCTGGGCCACGGCAACCCAGGGCAGGAACATGCCGAGCACCCACGGCAGGGTCCTGGCGAGTTGCTTCTTGAGGTACGGCATCGCGTCGTATCCGAAATCCGAGATCCGAAGACCGAACCGTGTCCGAGGGGCGAAGTCCGAAACGGAGCCCGGGACGTCCGCCGCGGGGCGACACTCCCATTGAGCCTGCACCCCCCATCGGCCATTTCCGCCGTCGGGCCCGGCAGGAACCTCGACCTCCCCGGTCTGCCATTCGCGACTCGTCATCCGCCTACCGCAGTTCTTCCCGCAGGATGTCCAGGTAGAGCGGGCCGTAATCCTCGTAACGATCCCCGCCAGTGTAATACTCGCCTGCGTCGGAATCGTCCTTCGCACTGGGGTCCGCCGTACCTGAAGTCGCCTCGATCTGGGTGTCTTCGTACCACTCGTTGAAGCTGGTCACCATCATGACATTCCCACAGCGCGCATCGAGCAACGGCACGGCCACGTCACGGATCATTGACCGGAACAGGTCGCCTTCCTTCGACCCTGGTTGATCGGTGAAATACCGGGCCCGCCCCGGATGGCCCCGACGGACGGCGGTGTCGTTGTAGCCCGGCGCAATCGTCGGCATGAAGGCCGTCCCCACCGAGTTGGCTTCCGCCTTCGCGTGCCGGTAGTTCGCGGCGAGGAAATCCACCGCCT
The DNA here is from genome assembly GCA_024233215.1 of Verrucomicrobiales bacterium. Classification (GTDB taxonomy): domain Bacteria; phylum Verrucomicrobiota; class Verrucomicrobiia; order Limisphaerales; family J093; genus J093. The sequence goes on from JACKPW010000003.1 coordinate 41,650, forward strand.
TCCGCGTGCCGCCGAAACGACCGACCGATTGGCCATAGACGTCGTACGCCGTAACCGCATCGAAGTTCCTTGCCCATTCCGCCCGGTAACCCGCGCCGAACACATCGTCGCCCACGAGATACAGGTCAGGGAACCGCTCGCGCGTTTCCTTCAACGCCTCCGCGCCCTTGTTCCGGAAATACTCCCGGGTGAGATAGACGAAGACGACCGGTTTGCCGTTGATGCGCAGGTAGGAGGGGAGATTGAAGTAACGCTCCTGCAGGTAGGTCAGGTCGGGGATCCAGTGCTGGTAGTCCGGACTGGCAAAGCGGCCCATCCGTCCGGTGGCCTCGTAGAGCACGGCGTACTTGAGCTTGCCGGAATCCGGGTGCGGCAGGATGGCATCCCGGAAGTTGACATCAGTCTGGGTATCCGGCCCCCACCAACTCACCGCCCAGAAATCGATGCCGCCCTGAAGACTCTGCGCAATGTGATCGCCGATCACGTCCGGATCATCGGATCGATAGCGGCCCAGTTTGGGCTGCTGCGGCGGCTGGAGATGTTGCCGCATGACCTGGCGCCACTCCCGCCCGCCCCGATACCACGGGTAGTAATAAACGCCGACCACGGGCTTACCGTCGGTGTCGGTTTTCTCCGGAGACGCGACGGGCTCGGCGGCCTGGAGGCAGGGCAACAGGAGCAGGGCCAGCAACCCGCCGGCTTTACTGGGAGCTTTCGTGTTCATTGCGTGCACCGGGTGTAACCGGCCACTTGCCGAAACGCACGCTCCGATTTCAGGGCCTGCCCGAGAAGACCCCACCGTGCCGGGCGGTTCATTCCCCCAACCGAAACACCGCGACCTGCGCCGGCGCCAGCGTGGCCTGCCGTTGGTTCGAATCCCGCCCCGCTTGATCCTCCGGGAACTCCCGGATGAAGCGCTGCCCCGGCGTCGCCTTCAGCAACGCACCATCCACTTCCAAGACGCCGCTTTGCGTTTCCGCCGTGTCGTTGTAGACGGAGAATCGCACGACGCCGGCCTGGTCCGGCCCGAACCGTTCCACCAAAAGGTTCTCGTTATCACAGGTCACGCCGGTAACCGGTTGCCAACCCGCCTCGGCGAGCCGTCGAATCACAGGCAAATACTGCTTAAACAGCGGCCGGTCGCGTTCATACCACTTCGGGTTCCTCCAATATGGATTCTCCGCCGCGTTGTGACTGAAGAACCCCGGCCAGATGCCGTAGAACAGGCACCGCTGGAAATAGAGGTCCACCCGATCCGGCGTGAACTGGTCGTAGTCCGTGTTCATCAACAACAGGTAGGGCTTGCCCGCCGACAACGTCCGCCACAGGTCCATCTGGGAGATCGAAGCCGGATGATACTGGCCGCCACGCAACCAGTCGGTTTCCGTGCCCATCACGTCGAGCCACGGACAGAGGAACGTGAAGCGATAGGGCACGCTGTTCGCGAACATGAGCTTCCCCATCCGATGCACGTCCTCGCTCATCCAGCGCGTGAACTCATACACCGAAAGCCCCTTGAACAACGCCACCTGCTTCGTGTCGCTCGCGAACGTCAACGGCACCGTCGTGAACCGGAAGTGCTCGCGCCGGTAATTCAGGTCGGCGGTAACATAGCCTTCCAGCGAGTCCAGGTATTCGCCATCCAGGTTCCCCCGCGCCGAGGGACCGTAAAGCGACTGCTTGAGGCGTTCGTTCCAATGCAGCGTGGCGGCGTTGAGCGGTTCGGCGTCCGGGGTCGCGGACGCGCCGGACGAGTCGGTCAGCCACGGATTCGGGTTCAGGCTCCACACCGCGCCGTCGCACCAGGGAGTGTCGCGGAACACCAACGCCGGCTGACCGCTGGCATCATACATCGCCGCCACCCGACTCACCTCGGCGACCGGGTGATTCCGGCTGTTTCCATCCCCGATCAGCGCGTCACGCGCGCGCACAGCCTCTCCCATCGTTCGCTTCATGTCCTTCGCCATCGCCATCCACCAGGTCATCGGCTCCGTGTAGCGGAAACTGAGCACGTCATGCGCATCGTCCCAAGGCACGTTGTTGTTGCCTTCATGGTAGCGGAATCCGAAGTCCTCCCAGCCGGCCACAGTGCCCACGTCGGTAAAGGGCATCCACAGGCCTTGCTGCTTCGAGCGCACCACGAAGGCCTCGGGGAAGATCTCCAGGTACTTCTGCCACGCGGCGCGAAATCCCCAACGCGGATCGAACCGGTAGATCACGAACCGGAACGGCGCTCCGGAGGGAAACCGCGACGTCTCCTCCGCCAGCCCGAAATCATAGGCGATGAAAAGCTGCTGCAGACCGGCGTGATAGCCAACGCGGTATTGGGCCGGCCGGTCCATGTCGAGCCCGATGGCCAGACCGATGCGGTCGTTCCAGATGGCACCGGTCGGCAACAGTGACAGCGTACCGGTCGCGCCGCAACGGATCGCCACCTGACTCACATATTCTCCGGTGCCCTCGATTCGTCGGCTTTGCCGGAGGTCATCCCCCCATTGCCAGCCATCGGCGTTCACCGGCAGTCCGAAGAGCAGCGTCACCGCGCGATCCCGGCCGCCCCGGTCCAGGATCTTGCCTTCCACGACGAGGTGAGTGTCGCGCTCGATGAAGTCGGCTTCCACCCGCAGGTCGAGATCCGAACAGTTCCCGTCGCGGAAGTCGCAGAAATCCGAATCGGCCGCCACATCCCGCACCAGGAAGCCGCCGCCACCCGCCGCGGACAGAGGCTTGCCCTCAACTTCAATCCCAACATTCCCCCGGTCATCAGCAAACAGGCTCAAGCCGTCCTGCGTGCGCTTCAAGTGGGTAAGCGTGCTGGAAAGCAGGGGCGACGTGGACGGCAGCAGGACCGGAACTCCCTGACAGATCACCGCGCCCTTTCCGGCCTGTTGTTCCGAAACACTGATGTCGTCGAACCAGACCCGGCCTGTGTGTCCGCGGAACAGGCAGTAAAGCGTGAGGCTCTTCACCGGTTTGTCCGGCAAGATGACCAACTCGCGCAACTGCCAGTCGTGCGTGCCGCACAGGAAGTGCGCCGTCTGGCCCCATTGCGGGGTGTCGTCGGCGTAAACGAGATCGACGTAAAGCGAATAGCCGCTGTCGGCGCCGCCGTTCACGTCCTCCGCCCGGCTCCATCCGCGCACGACGATGGGAGCCACGCTCGTGCGGTTCAGGGTGAGGTTCTGGCCGATGCCGAACTCCCCCTGACCCTCGCGTCGTTCGCACCGCACCGCGTTGGAACCGTTGCGTCCCTGGCCGGGCGCCAACTGAAAACCGCGTTGCCATGGTCGCCAGGAATCCGGTTCACCGTTCTGTTGCGTTTCAAAGCCGCCGTTCCGCAGCAGTGGGGCACCGCTGCTTTCCGCTTTCACGACGCGCAGGACGGGGGCGGCGTGTAGTTGAACCATGAGGGAGACGACAAGGCAGGCCAACACGCCGGGGGAGCACACGCGGCTCGCGTGTGCTGGCGGACGGCTCGTCCGCCAGCGGGCAGAATCCAGGCGGCCAGCGGAAAGGTCCGGTGGGTTGGTGGTTGCGGGGTTCGACGCGGGCCGCGTCGAACGGCACCCGCGCCGGGTGCGCTCCCCCAGTTTGACTGCATCGGGCCGGTTCTTCATGTCAGGTTCAGACTCATTTACTTTGCCAGCAGCACGCGATCAATCGCCACGTTCACGCCGGGTTGGTTGCATGGGTCGAGGCGGAGACGCGTGATGACGCCGCGCCAACGGGCGTTGGTCGCAACCGGCACGTCGTACTCGTGCCATTCACCGTCGCCCTGCACCTTGAACCGGATGCTCGAAGCCTCGCTTTCGGCCAGCCGGCTGGTGCGCCAGAAGAGTTGGGCGGAATCGGTGAAAGGTCTGCCATCAGTGCGGGCGAGTTTCATCCGGATGACCACGGAACCGAAATCGGAAGCCCGGGCCTGGAATGGCGGTCCGAAGAACGCCGGATCATTGCCGGCCGTTCGGGCGTTGAGCGTGCTCTCGGACACGTTCAGGTCCGCCAATTGCATCGAGTTGGCCCAACCCTCGTCGGACTGTTCGAAATCCCAGTCGGTGCGTGCCGGTTCCGGCGGTGGAACATCGTAGGGACCGAGGCCGACATCCCCAGGCGTCACGTCCTCGTGTTCCTGCGGGGCGTCGGTGAACACGTCCCGGATGGCATCCAGGTAGCCGAAACCGAATTCGCTGTGCGGCTCGATGTAACTGCCCTCCCCCCATTCGTTCCAGGCCTCGACCAGAATGGCCTTTGGTCGTTCGGATTCCGGATTTCGGATTTGAATCACTTCGCGCGCATCGAGCAGGTGTTGCCTGAACCGTTCCGGTGTGCGGCCGAAACGAACCAGGTTGTTCTCCCCATGCCACGGGCGACTGTCCCAACCGCCACATACCGGCAACGGCCACAGCGGCACCGGACTGTCTTCGATCAGATGTTCCCACTGCCTACGGTAGGCGGGCACCAGCGTTTCAAACGGCGCGAAGTTCCCCTCGCCCGTCTTGCCCAGATGCGGCCAGTTGTAAGCCGTGACCGCGTCGTAGCCTTCCGCCGCCGCCTTGCGTGCCCCGCCGGCATCGCCGACGCACGCGATGAGAAACAGCCCTTTCAACCCCGCGTTTCGGCACTCCTCCCGCATGCCGTCGAAGGCGCGTTTCACGCCGTCGCTCCCCAAGTCCTCGGTCAGGCGATGCGGACTGAAGAGGATCATCACCGGCTTGCCGTCGAACGTGAGGTGCTCAGGACGACGAAAGTAGTTCTCGATCCAGTAGCGGGTGACGGCGAGGCAATCGTCGAGGGACGAGGTGCCGGGCGGATTGTGGTTCGCCCAAAGCAGACAGAACTTCAGCAGGTGGCGATAGCGGGCCTTGAAGTAGCCGTCGTGCAACGCCTGCTCCAACTGCCGCGTGCCCTGCGACCAATACCAGTCGTAGGCGAAAAAGGTGATGCCGTGTTCGACCGCCCATTTGATGTGCCAGTCCGCCACCTCGGGATCGCCCTCCCGATACCAACCGAGGACCGGTTTGCGCTCCGGGAACCGTTGCAGCGGCTGCCACTGGCTGGCGGTCTTCCAGCCGGGGAAGTAATAGACGCCCACCTCGCAGGGACCCCGCACGGGCTTGGGTTCGGGAACGTAGTCGGTCTTCGGGACTGGGGGTGGAGAAGTGAAGTGGACGGCCGCAGTCGCCGTCACCGGATCGGCGTGTTTCGCCGCAAGCGAAAGGAGGATCTTCCCTTCCAGCGGTTGCCGGGCCTGCACCGTCCAGTCGAGCCTGGCCTCCCCACCGGGAGCGATCGCCCTGGTTTCTTCGGCTCCTGAGCCGGCAAGCAATTTCACACCATCGGGCAACTTGGGTTGGGCGTTGATCCCGGTGGCGGGTTCGCCACCGGTGTTGGTAATCCAGGCAATGAGCTGTGCCGGTCGACCGACGCGGGGCAAGGCATCCTCCACGGCGAAGGAAGTCACCTTGAGCTGGGGCGGCCCCTGGGGTGTGTCGCTGATCGCCAGCGAACTCAAGCTGACCATCGCGTTGGCATCGCTCGGGCACAGGCCCAAACCCACGACGGTGCCGCGCCAGTCCCGGGCCGCCAGCAAATCGATGTTGTAGGTCCGCTCGCGGTCATCTCCCGCCTGGATCGGGAAGGTGAGGCTGTGCCAACCCGGTGCGCCCTCGGTGACGAAGAACAGCATAGCGTGCTGTCCCCCGCCGACCGCCATCCGAACGCTGACGAAGCCCTGCTCCGCGGCGTTGATGCGAACGGGAGGACTCAACAATAGTTCCTCAGGGCTGGAACAGAGTCCGCCACCGGACCACTTCACCGCGGGTTGGTCCCACGTGGTTCCCAATAGTTGCCAGCCCAGCCCGCCCTTACTGAAATCGAACTCCGCCGTCGCGACCGGCGTGGGCATCGCCAACTCCAGCACGCGGATCCGATCGAGCTCGAAGTGTGCCCCGTCGTAAACGTCAAATCGCAGGCGCACGATGCGCCCTTCCGGATGCCAGCCGGGAAGGAGGCGATAGGTGTGCCACCGGCCATCGCCATCGACGTTGAACCGGGTGGACTTCGCCTGGCTGAAGCCGCCGTATTGCCCGGTCGAAGTGTTGCTCCAGAAGAGTTCGCCCACGCCGTCGCGATCCGCCTTGAGCTGGATCTCAACGACCTGCCACGGCGAGGCCGGGAGGTCCAGAAGCGGCCGCAGTTCCAGGATCGGGTCACTCCCCACAGCGCGACAGTTCAGCGCGCCGTTGGTCACCACGACGTCCGCCAGGTGGGCATTCGGTTGCCAGCCCTGCAGGTCGCCCGGATGATCGAAGGTCCACTCGGCAAGAACTGACATGCCTGCACCTTGTGAGGCGTTGACCATGAACAGCGCCGCGAGGAGCAAACCGAACCAAGTCAACCGGCGAAGCGTGGATGGGACAACGGTGGTCCGGATGGTGTCAGCCTTCATTGCGTGCCTTCACTTGGCGGGTTCGCGATTTCAAGTACCACCGGGTGATCGCTAAACGTCAACTTCACCGAGGTGACATCGCCCAGTTCCCGGACCGCCACGGTGCCCTGGGTCGGATCAAACACGGTCACGGACCGTGCCTGCTGGCCGAACAGAACCGTGGCTTCATCCGCACCGCCGGAGAACCGCTCGTTCCAAACCACCAATTCAAACCGGCCATCGCTCTTCTGCAGGAGCAAATCGTGCAGGGTCTCCGGTTGGGGCGTAATCGAGTAGTCAAGCTGGCCTGGCACAGCAACCGAGCCATCATCCGCGAGAATCGTGGTCAGGTTGTGCAACCAGGTCGCGCCCAATCGCGGCGTGTAGTCGGGCTTGAAGAAGCCAAAGGTCTGGTTGCCGGCCTCGTCGGTCCGGTCACGCAGCAGATAGACCGCCGTGTGCTTCCAGCCCCGCTTGAACTGGTCGAGATACAGGCTTAGAAACAGGCGCGCCTGGACTTCCTCCGTGATCGGCCCCTCGATCTTCACGCCCGTCTCGGTCGTCACGCGGGGCAGGGTCAGGAGTTCCGCCTCCGAATAGCCGGGAAAGTGCCTGCGCCAGGTTCGACCGTAGTTGCCGTAGAGTCCATCCACGCGGCAGGCGGGGGTCGGATCGGCGGCAACCCAGGTCTGGTTATCGTGCAATCCCGGCCAAGCGGGGTGGGTGACGTAATTGTGACAGTTGGCAAAGTCGGCGTAGCGCGTGCCGTCCGGCATCAAAGTTCCCGCGCCTGCCGGAACGGTCAGGAACTGCAATCCGACGTTGTCGGTTTGGGCGCCGTTCTCGGTCAGGCTCCACACGGGGAAGTCCTTCAGGACGGGATCGGCTTTGACGGCTTGATAGAGATCGCGGTGAAGCTTCGCCACCGGCAGCCAGCTTTCGTTGCGACCACCGTGCTCGCCCTGATACGTGACGCCCCAGTTGTTTGGTTCGTTGTTACCCTCGATCGCGAGCAGCGCGCCGGCCGTGGCGAGTTCCCGCGCGCCCGTCAGCAGGCGTTCAATATCGGTGCCGCCGCTCAGCAAGCCATAGCTGAAACGAACCCCGGTTTGCCGATGAAGCTCGATCAAGTCGGCAACCGGCACCCGACCCTCGTAGCCGCAGCGGATCCAGCGCAGGCCGGTGTATTCAATGGACCTGGCGGTGTCTTCGAGGCGTTCGCCGCGTCGGGACACCGCGGAATTGACGCCGAGGCTGCCGAGGAAATCGCCGACCGGAACGGCAACGGTGCCGGCGGGTTGAGCCACCAACGGCACAACGTGTCCTGCGGCCAGCAGGAGGGGCAAGAGCGCGGGACGAAACATGGGCCAAGGCTAGCGGAACCGGGGTTGCCGCCAAGTCCGGAAAGCGCCGCCCGCCACACCCGGGAGGGGTGTGCTCCCCGGAGGACGCGGGTCAGCGACCGTCGTCAGGATATTGCGTTTCGGTGTGCACGGTCGTGGCGAGCGCCTGTTGGTTCACAGTGCCCCCCAGCGCGCCATCGTCGTTGAACCGAACCCGCCAGAGGTCTCCGATCTGCACACCCGCCGCCGGCAGGAGCCTCACTTCGGTCGGGGTCTGCTCCGTCTCGCCACTGATTTCGAAGACGTGCAGAAACCGCGTCCGCGCACCGGGGTTCGGATCGGCCACCTCGATTCGCCACGGGCATCGCGGCGGCCGGTTCCGGCCTTCTGCGGTGTGGTTGTACTGCGCCGTCGGCTCCAGCGGATGCCCCCAGGCTTCCTCTCCTTCGCCACCTCGCCGCACCACCTCCGCGTCCTTCGGGAGCAACGTGCTCAGGAACATCCGCGAACGGCCGGTGGACAGCACCTCGCCCTGACCGTCGGCGTCCGGTTGGCTCAGCCAGGAAAGCCGGTTCCCGACGCCTCGGGGTTCGTCGGGAACGTGCAGGAAGAAATGCCGTCGAAACTCCGGGCGCGTGGCTTCCACACGGTCGAACACCACGAAGTATTCCCGCGCGCCGCGCAGATACAGGAATTGCCGCGTGACCTCGCGGACCTTGTCGGCGCTGTAGCCGGCGGTGATGTCGGCCGCGGCGTAGGTGTATTCCGGGGTGGTTTCAAAGGCCACGATGTGACCCCGTTCGCGCGGGAAAGGACCACCTTCATACACGTGCCGCAGCAGGCCGCCGTCGTTCTCGTTGCCCCGGTCGCGCCGATACTTCTCTTTCGGATCGAACACCGTCACGAGGTTGAAGATCAGCGACCCGCCCGCGTAGTAGTCGCTGTCGTTGTGGCCCTGCCCGCCCTGCCGTGAAACCAGCGCGCCCTGTTTGCAGATGAGGAAATGCCCCTCGTCGTCGCGCGAATGGCCGGCGAACTGCGGGCCGCAGCCAAAGAAGGCCCATGTCGCATTCGGATCGTCCCACGCGCTCCGCATGTAAACATGCCCGGCTCCGGGAAAGAGATAGGCCAGCGGCAGCGTGTCCGGCGCCTCCGGTCGAATCGCAGGGTCGGTGCAGGCAACCCGTTGCCAACGCTCGCGCAGCCATTCCCGACCGCGCTCCGAAAACCACTGCGACAAGCCGTCGTGCAGCATCGGTGCCGCCCGGGCGAACGCGGACGGTTTGGAGCCATCACCGTCGTCAATCCAGGCCGTGCGCTCGTTGTGTGGCATCATGGTGCAGGCCACCCACCGCGGCGATTCCACCGGGTACCCCCACGGTTTGAGCGCGGCGAAATAGTCGATCCCAGTCGCCGTGCGCCAGGCCTGAAAGGCATAGGGAATGACGGTGACCGGACCATAGGCACCGTGCCCGTAGGACTCCGACCACACCCCGCCCATGAGATCGAATTTGGGCAGGCACTCGGCCGGGACTCGTTCGTTCCAGGAATCCAGGAAGCTGCGGGCATCCGACTCGTACCGCGTGCCCGTCCCGGTAAGGGTCAGCGCGATGAACAGCTTCTGCGTCAACGCGTCGCGGCAGTTCATGATGTTCAGGTGAATCGGCCCCCAGGTCTGGTTGTATTCCCAGTGGCCCCACTTGAGCTGGATCTCCGGCTTGTCAGTGAAGAACCGCAGCCACGACCCGAGCGCGTCGCCATACTGCACACGCTGCTCGGGCGTGAGCGCGTCGTAAATCCAGTCGTACGCCAGGGCGTGGTAACCGAAATGGCTGCCCTCACGGTTCGAGATGATGGAGCCGTCGCCCCATTGTTTGACGACCACGTCCACGTACTGGCGGCAGTCGTGCCCGAGTTCCCGTTCCACCAAGTAGGTGAGGCCGCAGTTCATCAGGTCCTCGGGAATGGACCACGCATTGGAGACGTACTGGATACCGCCGCGCCGGACCGCCGCGTCGGCGCGTTCCTTGACAACGCGATAGTCCTCCGCCAGCGGCCCGACGCAGTTGCGCGCCATGGCGGCGACATCCTCGACGAGCAACCGGGGGTGGCCGGGCTTCACGGTGTAGCCCCCTTGCGCCCACGCGCCAAGGGGGGCGGGGAGCGATGAGAGAGTCGCGAGCAGGCAGAAGGGGATCAGGCCGGGCGTGCGCATGACGTGGAACATCGGTTGGATCGGATCATGGGCCTTCCACCGCCCCACGAGCAAGGGGCGATTCGGCTGCGTCGACGGCCTTCCGCCCCGTTTGAAAACCCCTTGGATTTCGCGGGCCCGCTCGGCTAGATTGCCGCGCTTATGACGTTGACGGAGAAAGTGCTGGCCCGGGCCGCCGGGAAGGCGTCGGTGCAGGCGGGCGACAATGTGTGGGTGAACGCGGACGTGCTGATGACGCACGACGTCTGCGGCCCCGGCACCATCGGTGTGTTCAAGCGCGAGTTTGGTGCGAACGCGAAGGTGTGGAACCCGGACGGGGTGGTGATCATCCCGGACCACTACATCTTCACGGCCGATTCCCTTTCGAACCGCAACGTGGACATTCTGCGCGAGTTCGCCCGCGACCAGGGGTTGAAGTATTTCTACGACGTCATCGACGACCCCAACGGCACATGGAAGTTCGATGCCGCGAAGGGGAGTTTCGCCCGCCAGTTTGGGGCGCGTTACGCCGGGGTGTGCCACGCCGCCCTGCCCGAGAAGGGTCACACGCGGCCGGGCGAGGTGCTGTTTGGCACCGATTCCCACACCTGCATGGCGGGGGCGTTCAACCAGTTTGCCACCGGGATTGGCAACACGGACGCCGGCTTTGTGATGGGGACCGGCAAGCTGCTCCTGAAGGTGCCGGAAACGATGCGGTTTCGCCTCGAAGGCCGGCTGCAACCGGGCGTCATGGCGAAGGACGTCATCCTGCATGTGATCGGGGAGATCGGTTTCGACGGCGCGACCTACCGGGCGATGCAATTCGATGGCCCGGGCGTGGCGGGCCTGTCGATGGACGACCGCATGACGATCGCCAACATGGCCATCGAGGCCGGTGGCAAGAATGGCATCTTCCCCTTTGACGCGCGCACCGCGGAATACGTCGAGGCGCGGACCCGTTTGAACGGCACGCGACAGGCCTATGAACCGGTCGAGGCCGATGCCGACCAGAAGTGCTGCTACGAACGGGTGGTGGATCTCGACAAGCTGGAGCCGCTGGTGGCGTGTCATCCGGATCCGGGGCAGCGCAAGACGGCGAAGGAACTGGGTGGGATGAAGCTGGACCGCGCCTACGTGGGATCCTGCACCGGCGGCAAGGCCAGTGATTTCGTGGAGTTCGCCCGCGTGGTGCGGGGGCGCAAGGTGGCCATCGACACGTTCGGCGTGCCGGCGACCCCGACCATCGTGCGCGAACTGCAGACGACCTGGTGGGGCGACCAGACCATCTGGCAGATCCTGCAGGACGCTGGCGTACGGTTGACCGAGAACGCCGGTTGCGCGGCCTGCCTGGGCGGGCCGGTGGACACGTTCGGTCGGATGAACGAAGCCGGACTGAAGTGCATCAGCGCGACGAACCGGAACTTCCCCGGCCGGATGGGCAGCAAGGAAAGCGAGGTCTACCTCGCCAGCCCCGCGACGGTCGCCGCCAGTGCGCTGGCCGGCAAGGTCACCGATCCGCGGGAGTATTTGAGTTGAGCCAATCCGGATGCCGAACGCCGCATCTCGTAGCGCAGATTTCCAAAATCTGTTGTATCGCGGATATCCGACCCGCAAGCGCTCGGCGTCTTGGACGGTCTGCCGAACGGAATTCGGCGATACAGCAGATCGGATATCTGCGCTACGGCCGAACGAATCTGAAACCTGAATCCCCTGAAATCTGACCTCTCTTCCCATGCGCTCTGACATCATCAAGAAGGGCTTTGAACGCGCCCCCCACCGCAGTCTCCTCCGGGCCACCGGCTCCATCGAGTCGGAGGACGATTGGGGCAAGCCGTTCATCGCCATCGCCAACAGCTACACCGACTGCATCCCCGGCCACGCCCACCTGAACGAGGTCGGCATGCTGGTGAAGCGTCTGGTCCGCGAGGCCGGCGGGGTGCCGTTCATCTTCAACACCATCGGCGTGGATGACGGCATCGCGATGGGCCATTCCGGCATGCTCTATTCGCTGCCGTCCCGCGAACTGATCGCCGACACGGTCGAGACGATGCTCAAGGCGCACTGTTTCGACGGCATGATCTGCATCCCGAACTGCGACAAGATCGTGCCCGGCATGCTGATGGCGGCCATGCGCGTGAACATCCCCACCGTGTTTGTGAGCGGCGGCCCGATGGCGGCGGGCATCGCCGAGCAGAAGGCCACCCACGACGATCTCGCGGCCCATCTCCAACCCGCCGCCGGCAAGTCCGACCTGATCTCCGTGTTCAAGGGCGTGGGCGAACTGAAGACCGGCCAGATCACCGAGGAGCAGTTGCAGAAACTGGAACAGACGGCCTGCCCGACCTGCGGTTCCTGCTCCGGCATGTTCACCGCGAATTCCATGAACTGCCTGTGCGAAGCGCTGGGCATGGCCCTGCCCGGCAATGGCACCGTGCTCGCCGTGTCGAAGGAACGCGAAGCCCTCTACGACCGGGCCGCGCGCACCATCATCAAGCTCGTCGAGACGGACCTCAAACCGCGCGACATCGCCACGATCGAGGCGTTCGACAACGCCCTCATGCTCGACGTGGCCATGGGCGGTTCGACCAACACGATCCTCCACACCCTGGCCATTGCCCGCGAGGCGGGGATCGATTACGACATCAAACGCATCGACGGCATCTCCAAGCGCATCCCCTGCCTCTGCAAGGTGTCGCCGTCCTCCAATTACCATGTGCAGGACGTGCATCGCGCGGGCGGCATCCACACAATCCTGGGTGAACTCAAGCGCATGGGTGCGCTCAATGCGAAGTGCAAGACCGTGACCGGCCGGACCCTGGGCCAGAACATCGACGAATGGGACGTGCGTTCGCCAAAGTGCTCGGCCTGGGCCCGATCCGTCCGGGTCTCAGGAGCCTCGGCATTGGTCGTGGACCCGAACGACAAGATGGGCCCTGCCGCCCGCACTGCCAGCGGCAATCTCGCGCCCAAGCCGCTGCTCTTCCATCCGGCGGATCCGCTGGCCATCACGCTCTGGCGAGCCGCGGCCGCCTGGAACGCCGGTGATGTGGACGGCAAACTCGCAGTGTTCCACCCCAAGGCGGTGTTGAAACTCCCCGGTGGCGAATCGATCAAGGGCACCGAGGCGTTGCGCGCCAGGTTCGAACAACAACTTGCCGAATCGAAGGGGTTGGTGCGCGCCGAACTCGGCGAGTTCCGCAAACTCCCGGTAATCCTCCTCTGGCGCTATGAGAAGGGCGGGACACGGACCCCCTCCGGCATGCTCCGCGTGAAATCCGTGCGCCACTGGGTCATCTCGCGGGGCGAACTCGTCACCGAACCGAAACACCTGGCAAAGGTCGTGTCCAGCGGCCTGATGCCATACGATTCCGCGTTCATGTTCGACGCTCAGGACTGCGTCCGGAGCCAGGACACGGCATACACGCCGGACGGCGGGCTCTCGATCCTTTACGGCCAACTGGCGCCGGAAGGCAGCGTGGTGAAGACCGCCGGCATCAGCGACGCCTTCAAGGCGAACTGCGGTCCGGGCATGGTCTTCGAGGGTCCGTGCGTGATTTTCGAAAGCCAGGACGAGGCGTGCGCCGGCATCCTGGATGGCAAGGTCCAGGCGGGCGACGTGGTCATCATCCGGAACGAAGGACCGCGCGGCGGCCCCGGCATGCAGGAGATGCTGTCGCCCACCAGCTACATCGTCGGCATGGGCCTGGGCGACAAGGTGGTGCTGATCACCGACGGCCGGTTCAGTGGCGGCACGGCGGGGGCCTGTATTGGTCATGTCTCGCCCGAGGCCGCCGAGGGAGGGCCGATCGGGCTGCTGAAGGCGGGCGACCGGATTCGCATCGACTTTCCGAACCGCCGCATGGACACGCTGGTGGATGAAGCCGAACTGGCGGCCCGCAAGGCGGCCTGGCAACCGGTCCAGCGTGACCTCACCGGCTGGTTGTCCCGCTATCGCAAGCTGGTCACCAACGCCAGCCAGGGCGCGATCCTGGAAGGTTAGTTCGTGAACATCACGGCCAATCTCGAATCGATTCAGCAGCGGATTGACGCCGCCTGTCAGCGGGCGGGACGCGATCCCGCCGGTGTGCAGATTGTCGCCGTGACCAAGGGGCATTCCCCTGAGCGCGTGCGACAGGCGTTGGAGTTGGATCTTACCGTGCTGGGTGAGAACCGCATCCAGGAGGCAAAGGTCAAGATCCCATTGTGCCCCGGGGGGGCGCAGTGGCACATGATCGGCCACCTCCAGACGAACAAGGCGCGCGACGCGGTGCGGCTGTTCAAGATGGTTGAGAGCGTGGACAGCCTGCGCCTGGCGGAGGCGCTGAACGAACAGGCCGACAAGGCCGCGCGATATCTGCCCGTCCTGATCGAGGTGAACATCGCCGGCGAAGCCAGCAAGTTCGGTTATCCGCCGGAGGTGTTGTTGCGGGAACTCGACACCCTGAACGCCCTGCCGCGGTTGGAGATTCACGGCTTGATGACCATGGCGCCATGGACGCCCGAACCGGAGAAGGTGCGGCCCGTGTTTCGACGCCTGCGGGAGCTGAAGGAGGAATGCGAACAGCGGCTCGGCGCACCGTTGTCCCAGCTCAGCATGGGGATGAGCGGTGACTTCGAGGTGGCGGTCGAGGAGGGGGCGACGCTGGTGCGCATCGGCACGGCGCTCCTTGGCGAACGTCACGGCCCCTGGCGGCCGCCGGCGGGTGAGGTGGACTGACACCCGGCCGGTCTTTGGCGGGGAGGACCGCGACCAGGGGTGATGGGAGCTTGCGCGGACTGACGTCCGCGGCTACGAGGGCGAGCGGGAACGTTGTTCCGCAGGCCTCCGAGTTTGCTGTATCGCGGGTTTCCCAACCTACAGGCGTCGCGAAGGTCCGGGAGCCCTGCCGATTTGGGAATCGGCGATACGGCAGATTCTTGGAAATCTGCGCTACAACAGGACGGTTTGCGCGGACTGACGTCCGCGGCTACGGCGGTGGGCATCTGTCCGCTTGTATGGCGCGGCCACACCTCTACCATCGCCACGCGTTGTCGGTCGCCCCAGGGCCATGGCCAGATCAAGTTCATCCAAGCCGGATCTTCTTGCCCCCGAGCGCGCCCTCCTTGCCCGGGGGATTCGCGCCATCGCGGGCGTGGACGAGGCGGGTCGCGGACCGCTGGCGGGACCGGTGGTGGCCGCTGCGGTGGTCTTCTGCGAATCCACGTTCGGCGTCGGCCTGCCGGCATCGCTGGCCGAATTGAATGACTCGAAACAACTCACCGCGGGTCAGCGGGACCGGTTGTTCGAGACCCTGCAGGAATTGCCGGAAGTACGGTTCGGAATCGCCGTGGTGGAACCCGGGGAAATCGACCGGGTGAACATTCTCCAGGCCACCCATCGCGCCATGGCCCGGGCCATCGCCCAGCTCGACCCGCCACCCGAGCACCTGCTGGTCGACGGGTTGCCCGTCCGTTCGCTCGCGCCGCCGCAGACCGCGCTGGTCAAAGGCGATTCCCTGAGTTGTTCCATCGCCGCCGCCAGCGTTCTGGCCAAGGTCACCCGGGACCGGTTGATGGTGGTGCTGGATGCCGTTTACCCCGGCTACGGCTTCGCCCAACACAAGGGGTATCCGACCCCGGCGCACCTGGAAGCGCTGTCCAGGCTCGGCCCGTGCCCGATTCACCGTCGCAGCTTTGCACCCGTTCGAGGAACCCAACTGGAGCTGCTCTGAGAACGGCAACCCCGAATGACGTCACCACGAAATACACCAATCACACGAAGGCCGGAGGAGAACGGCGACAGGGAATGCCCCGCCTCGCCGGGCCACCTGATCCGTGACTCATGCCCGCGGCCGACCGCTGTTGTGGGCGCGGCCAAGGCGCCCTGCCTTTTCGCGTATTTCGTGTATTTCGTGGTTCTCCGTTCCCGAGCCGGCTGAGGCGCGATGGGCTGGCTGCGTCAATTGCTGAGTCGGAACCGGACCGAGCCGGAGCATCTGCGTCGCGGCCGGCTCGGGGAATCCGCCGCCCGAAAGCACTTGCACGCGCTTGGCCTGAAAACACTCACCACCAACTTCCGGTCCGCCCGCGGTGAGATCGACCTCATTTGTCGCGACACCGACTGTCTCGTGTTTGTGGAGGTGAAAACCCGTTCGTCGGAGGACTGGACCCGTCCGGCCGCCGCGGTCAACGCCCGCAAGAAGCGGCTCATCACCCAGACCGCCTTCGACTACCTGGCCCGGCTGAATCACCCCCGGGTGAAACTGCGGTTCGACATTGTGGAGGTGTTGCTGACCGACGGCAAAGTGCGCGAGGTGCGCCATCTCCCCAACGCCTTCCCACTCACCGAACCCTTTCGCTACGGATGACCCAGCACCCCTCTCTTGACCCAGCACCACGGTCAGTCCTGCAGCTATCGGCGGCGCTCTCTCCGCCAATAGTGAGGACTGACCCCCGAGCGGCCGGACGGGTTCCCGGTCACAAAGCCTGACGCAGCGTTACGGATGCGTGCTCCTCTCGAACCACCTGATGCCTGAGCTGCCGGAAGTTGAAGTGCTCGTGCGCCATTTGCAGCCGCTCCTGACCGGGCGACGCGTGGGCTTCGTGGAAGTGCGGCGGACCAAGTCGGTGCGTCCGCAGACGGCGGCCGAGTTTGCGCGGGCGCTGCGGAACCGGCGGTTCACCGGGCTGCGGCGTCGAGGCAAGTTCCTGTTGTTCGATCTCGCGAAGGTCCGCGGCAAGCCGGAGACGCTGGTCGGCCACCTGGGGATGACGGGGCGGATGTTCCTGCAGCCCGTCCGGGACGTGCTGCCAAAGCATGCCGCCGTGGTGTTCGGCGTCGGCCAGGGAGAACGGTTCGTCTTCGAGGATCCCCGCTACTTTGGACGCCTGAGCTTCGACGCCTCCCCCCTCGCACGCCTCGGTGCGGAGCCGTTGGACCACCCCGATCCGCCGGAGTCGTTCGTGGCCGGACTGCGGGCTTCGCGACAACCGGTGAAGGTGCGGCTCCTGGATCAGTCCGTGGTCGCCGGGGTGGGGAACATCTACGCCAGCGAGGCGTTGTTCGTTGCGGGGATTTGGCCAGTGGTGCCGGCGGCCCGCCTGGGGCCACAGCGAATCGCCGGGCTTTGGCGGGCAATCCGGGAAGTGCTCTCCGAGGCCATCGCCTGGGGAAGCACGGTGCCGTTGAACTGGTCGGGAGCCGGCGGAGGCGATGCCCTGTTCTACTACGGCGGCGATCCGGAGGCACCCGACACCTACGAGGAACGGCTGCGGGTGTACGACCGGGCCGGCGAGCCTTGCGGACGTTGCGGGGATACCATTCAGCGAACAGTTCTGGGGAGTCGCAGCACCTTCCACTGCCCACGATGTCAGCGGCAGTAGGGATGCGATTCCCCCGTGGCGGCGCTCTGGCAAGCACCGGGGGGTGTGACCGCAATGGGGTGTGTGGAGCAGGGGGAATTCCGTCGCTTGCGCGGGGTTCGCAGCAGCAGGGAAGCCGTTGTTGCTGCGGGTGGGCGACAGCGAACCTTCGTCCGGGCGGCGGGCATCCCCTGGGCGTGCTCGGGAATTGATCGCGATTTCGGAAAGCGGCGATTGAGATCGCGCGCAGTCCACGACGCTCCGCGAGGTCTTGGAGTGCGGTGAAAAGCGCAGCCTTCACCGCTTTGGCCACGGCGTATGCGCAAGGTCTTGCGGAACGCGAAACGCGCCGGGGATTCCCGGCGCGTTTGCGCGACGCTGAATGAGTCAGCGAGTGGCGGACCTCAGGCCCGACGACGACGCCATGCCGCGAACCCAATCAAGCCCAGACCGGCGAACAGCGCGTACTCGTGTGGTTCGGGGACGGGGGCGAAAGCCAAGTCATGGACGTTGTTATCGGCCAAGATCGGTCCGATCGACGTGCTCACGCCGGTCGATGGATCAACCTGGTACAGAGTCCTTCCGAACGGGTTGTCTCCGTCGGTGTAATAGATCATCCCATCCGACGGGTTGGCAGCCAAACCCAGCGCACCCGGGCCACCGGAAAGAGTCACGGAGGTCAGATTGCTGGCATCGGCGGTGTCGACGGTGTTTAGGGTTGAGTCATACGTGCCGAGTGCATACAGCGTTCCAGCGGAGTCGAACCCCAAAGCGGCCCAGCCTCCGTGATCTCCCATGGCTCCCACCGAGGTCATCACGCCAGTGGACATGTCGATCTTCATGAGATCATCAGTTGATGGGCCGTTGCCAAACAACTCTCCAGTCAACGGATTGTAAGCGAGGTCACTGACACTCGCCGGGCTCCCATCCAGCGTCAGGAAAGCAAGGATATTGACCAATGCCCCCGTGGCACGATCGATTTCTATCAATCGAGCATCCCCAGTAATCGTGGCGGTGGAACCGATCAGCCTGCCGGAATTATCCACCACCAACCCGGTTATCCCTTCGCCCGCAATGGGCGTTCCAAGGATGGTTCCAGCCCCGGTGGTCGGATCGATGGTGAGAATGGCACCGGCGTTACTGCTCTGGTTTGGTCCCCCAACCGACCCATAAAGCACCGCCTGCGCGTGGGCCGTGAACAAGCCGATTCCCACCGCCAATAGGATTGCTGTGGCGCGGTGCATGCGATTCGATCCTCTCTGCGTCTTCATTGGCTTCATGTCCTGCTTTGACTCCACTCAAGGTAATGCAAACCGGAAACTCAGATTTAGCCTATGTAAGACTCTCTCAACTGTGAAGATCTTTTTACATAGAGTTTCCTAATATCTGGAAGTAAGTGCATTTCTATACCCAGGGTGCTCAGCCAGGCGCCTGAGCTGAGCGCAGGCAGGAAGTGGGGCTAGTTTCCCGAGACCAGCACCTGATATTGCCCGCCCAGCGGCAAGCGCCGAAGCGGTCGCTCCAGCCATCGCAGCCAACGGAGCCCGTGCGGGAAGACGAAATGAAAGTCGGCCCGGAGCACGGTGAAACCTGATTCGCGCAACAACCGTCGGGCCGTGGGGGCAGAGAGCGGTTGGGCGTCGGCGTCGAACGGGACGCGGCTCATGATCCAGCGGGTGCCGGGATTCCAGGGGTTGTTTTCCCAGAACGCGAGCAGGCCTCCCGGACGCAGCCGTTCCGCAATCCATCGGACTGCGGCGGGGCGGTCGGCAGGTTCGATGTGATGGAACACGCCGTTCGTGTAGACGAGATCGAACGGATGCGCCGCATCCACCCGCGCATCGGCTGGCAACAGAAACGACCGGCCTTCACCGCCGTGCCGTTCCCGGGCGACCGCAAGCGATTCCTCCGAGACGTCCACCCCGACCACCCGTTCCACGCCCGGCAATCCGGCCAGCAGCGGGACGGTGTCGCCGGTGCCACAGCCATAGTCCATGACCAACCGCGGCCGGGAGTTCTGGCGGGCCAGGCATGCCTGGAGAAACGCAATGCGTCGCCGGGCGTAGAAATCACGCGTCTCGCCGGTAAGCGCCAGGCCGCGGTTCAGCTCGGCGTCGTAATCACGCGCCACGCGATCAAAGGCCGTGGCGGGAGGCTTCATCGACGCCGCATGGCCATCCCCAGGAGGCTGGCGAAGAAGCTGAAGAGGACGGTCTGGAAACCCAGGGTTCCGAGCGTGCCCCCGACGACGGCCAAAGCGGTGGCTTCCGCGGTTGCATCGGTCGCGGTTTCGCGGCTCCACCAACGGCACAGGGCTGTCCCCACGAGCGCGAGGCCCGTCACCAGTACGATTCCCCCGACCACCAGACCCCGTTCCAGCGTGACGCGTTGAAAGAAGCGTTTCATTCGCCCGTCCATCGGCAGCAGCCCTTCGTTGATGGCGAAGGCCTTGGTCAGCAGGGCGAACAGGACGGACTGATAACCGCAGAGCAACAGCATGCCGGACACGATCATGGCGTTGCCCCCGAGCGTCCGCCCGGCCAGATCCACGCCGCCGGCGGCCACTCCCCAGCCGAGGAAGCCCAGCAGCATCAACAGTGCCCCGGGCACGAGGAACAGCCAGCGCGGACTGAACAGGAGATAGAACCGCAGCGTGCGCCAGCCGTCGCGGAAGGTCCGCAGGTGGGGGCGACGCGATTTGCGTCCGTCCGGATGGAGCGTGACGGGAACCTCCTCGATGCGGGTGCCGATCAACGTGGCTTTGATCAGCATTTCATTGGCAAACTCCATCCCGGTGCAGCGCTGGTCCAATCGCGGGATCAGGTCGCGGCGAAACGCGCGCATCCCGCAATTGGTGTCATGGACCGGGGTGCCAAACCACCAGCGGGCCAGCCGGGTGAAGAGGGGATTCCCGATCCAGCGATGCAAAGCCGGCATGGCCCCGGACAACACCCGGCCTCCGCCCGAGGGGAGCCGGCAGCCCTGGACGAGTTCCGCCCCCGCCCGCAGCTTGCTCACAAACGGTTCGATGGCGGTAAAGTCGTAGCTGTCGTCGGCGTCTGCCATCAGCACGAACTCCCCCCGGGCGGCGGTGATCCCCGCCATCAAGGCGCTGCCGTAACCGCGTTCGGCCACGTGCAGAATTCGGGCACCCGCCTCTTCGGCCAGTTCGATGGAACCATCGGTGCTGCCATTGTCGGCGACCAGGACCTCACCCTCGATTCCGAGGCGACCGAGCGTCTCCCGCGCCTTGCGCACGCAGACCGCGACCGTGTCGGCCTCGTTCAAGCAGGGCATGAGCAGGGTCAGTTCCATCGCGCCGACCATAGCGGGGCCGGGTCGAAATGCCACCGTTTTGAGCGCGTGTCTGAGCCGTCTCCGTGCAGTCGAACCACGAGGTATCCGCTTTACGCTTACGCCCGTCGACGCGGCCAGCGGTATCGCCGGCTCATGCGGTCGGAGGTGGCGAATAACGGAGGCCACGCTTCGTTTCCTTCGTTTCCTTCTGTGGGCCCTGAATCGACACGGCTCAGCCCGTGGCGGCGAATTGGCATTCGCCGTGTTTCAGGGAAGTTGGCTGGTCTGCTTGCCGGACGTGGCCTCGGCGGATACCAATCCGCCGCCACGGGTCAGGACGGTTTTCGGGTAACACCACCGCGGAAATGTGTTAGGGAAGGAGGCACGATGGCCACGGACCGGTCCACCCTCTTTCTCACCACCAACTGGACGCTGGTGAGCGAGGCGGCGCGCACGGGGGACACGCAGGCACGGGCGGCGCTGGGTGAGTTGTTCGGGGTCTATTGGAAACCGCTCTACCGCTTTGCCCGGCGACAGGGACACGGCCCGGAGGACGCGGAGGACCTGGTGCAGGGCTTCTTCGCGCACCTGCTGGAAGGCGGCGGCCTGCGACTGGCGGATCGCGAGCGGGGCCGTTTCCGGGCGTTCATGCTTGGAGCGCTCCGGAACTTCATGGCCAACGAATGGCGGCGCGAGCACCGGCAGAAACGCGGGGGGTTCACCCCGCACCTGTCACTGGACCGGCAGGGCGCGGAGACCGGACTTCGACTGGACGCGGAGGACGCGCGCAGCCCGGATCGTTTGTTCGACCGTGAATGGGCAGTGGCATTGCTCGACGGGGTGCTCGACGACCTGGAGCGTGAGGAGCCGGGATTCAAGCAGTGGAAACCGTTCCTCAGCCTGAGCCGGGAGCGTCTGTCGTATGCGGAGATGGCGCAAACGTTCGGGATGACCGAGGGGGCGGCGCGGGTGGCCGTGCACCGGCTGCGCAAGCGGTATCGGCAACGGGTGCGCGACGCCATTGCGGCGACCCTGACAGATGCGTCGATGGTCGAGGAAGAAATGCAGGCCCTCTTCGCCGCGCTGGCGGAAGATTGCTCGTAACGCCGCGCGCGCAATGAACAAGGGAACGCTGAGATGAACGAATCAAGCCAGCCAGCCTGTCCCGAATGTGGCAGGCCACTGCCCGGAGGCAGCACCCACGGGCTGTGTCCGGCGTGCCTCATGAGCCAGGCCATGGCGTCGAGGACATTCGACACCCTGGCGGACAAAGTGAAGTCGCCGCCGCTTCCCGCGCTGGAGGAAATCGCCGGCAAGTTCCCGCAGTTCGAGGTGGTCGAATGCCTGGGGCGCGGCGGCATGGGGGTGGTCTACAAGGCACGCCAGAAGTCGTTGGACCGCTGGGTGGCGATCAAGGTGCTGGCACCGGAACGCAAGCGGGAGGAGCGGTTCGCGGAACATTTCGAGCGCGAGGCGAAGACCCTGGCGAAGATGAGCCACCCGAACATCGTCACCGTGTTCGATCACGGCGAGGCGGACGGATGGTTCTACATCGTGATGGAACTCGTGGACGGGGTGAACCTGCGCGATCTCCTGCGCGAGGGGAAGATGGAGCCGGAACAGGCGCTGGCCATCGTGCCTCCGGTTTGCGATGCGCTGGAATACGCGCATGACAAGGGCGTGGTCCACCGCGACATCAAGCCGGAGAACCTGCTGCTCGACCGCGAGGGCCGGGTGAAGATCGCCGACTTCGGCATCGCGTCGCTGGTCGGCGTCACCGGTGAGAAGTCCGGCACCCCGCCCTACATGGCGCCGGAGCAGCAGCAGGGCACGGTGGACCGGCGGGCGGACATCTACGCCCTGGGCGTGGTGCTTTACGAGATGCTCACCGGCGAACGGCCGGGCAAGGAGCTGGAGCCGCCCTCCAGGAAGGTCCAGATCGACGTGCGCCTCGATGAAGTGGTGCTCCGTGCTTTGGAGCGGAAACCGGAACTGCGCTACCAGCAGGCGAGTGCGTTCAAGACCGAGGTGGAGACGATCGTGGCTGACACGGCAGATCCTGGAACCCGAGCTTCTGACGCGGCAACCGAGCCCCAAGGGCCCCTCGGCCCATCCCGTTTCCAATGGAACCTCTGGGCCCTTCTGGGAGCCGCCGTTGGGACGAGCCTGTGGATGCCCGTCGCGGCGATCTTCTCAGAGTGGAGCGGGCTGGGCATCGCGTTGAGCGACGCCGCGGCGCTCGCGATCCTCACGACTGCGTTCACGCTTTGGCTGCAACGCAGGCGCTTGTCGGCCTTCCTCGGGCTGATGATCCTGCTGGGGGCAGCGTTCCTGGCGAACCTGGCCTTCATGCTTGGGGGGCACGCCCTCGGTCTGGAGCTGCTGACCTCCTGGCCGGGCGGGAAACCGGCCTCGCCGCTCCACCACGCCTGGATGCTCAGCCTGTACCCGCTGATGGCGGCATGGTTCTGGATGCTCGAGCGAAACGCCCGCAGCCGCAGCACGTCCGACAAACACCATCCGCCCACGTCTTCCGCCCCCCCCGGGAGAGATCCCGACCGGTGCCAGGCGGAGACGATTTCCGCCAGATCCGCTGCGCAGCCCAACGTGGATTGTCCGTTGACCATGGAAGACTGGCTGGCGTTGATGGACAGGGGTGATTACGCCGGGAGTTGGGAAACTGCGGCGCCGAGTTTCCAGGCGGGCGCCCTTAGGAAGGAATGGGTGGAGCAGCTGGAAAAGGCGCGCCGTCCGCTGGGCGAAATCCGTTCGCGCAAGTTGGCTTCGATGGAAAACACCGTGGTCGGGAGACGCTACGTGGCCAAATACGCCAGTGCATTCGAGGGTCTGCCTTCAGCGATCGAAACGGTTCAATACGATAAACAAGCCGGCGGCGAATGGCTCCCGACGGGCTATCTCGTTCAACCGGCGGAGCCAGTCGCCCCACGATTCTCCCGCGCCGCCATCTTGGGAGCAGCCTGGATCGGACTGTTCTTCGTGAACTGGATGGTGAGTTACACGCCGCCGGGTTGGGCGGTGACGCAGTTCTTCCGCGGCAGCGCGCTGGAAGTTGTCGCCGAACTGTTCTTGTTCCTGCCGCTGATGGTGCTGGGTTTTGCAGCCATCCTGGGCGGGCCGGCGATGGGGGGAGTGGCCCTGCGAGAAATCCGCCGGGATGAGGGGAGAACGGGAGGTTTCGTCCTGGCGTTGTTCGACCTGCTCTTCTTCCCGCTGGTCCTGTTCAACGGTTGGGCGGCCTGGCTGCTCTGGCACGTGCTGCTGCAGTCCGGCCGGGTCCACCCTGCCTGGGCCTACACTGGAACCCTGGCCCTCATCGCGTTCGATGGATGGCTGGTGGTCGCGGCCAGAAAGGCGGCGTTCCGCTTCGTGCGAACCCCTGCCCCACCCCCTGGCCCCAGGCCGACCGGCAGTTGGAGCCAGGTGCTCACGACGACCGGATGGCGCCTGCTCCTCGTGATCGTCTTCCGCCTCGCCCTTTCCGAGACGTTGTTTCAGATGTCCGTGCACTGGAAGGAATCGACCTCCGAACTGTGGGAGATGGCCCTGGCGATTGCGACTTTGGGAGGATTGATCTGGGCCTGCTCGCCCGCATACCGGCTGAAGGGGTCGTGGTGGGGTTGGGGTGCCGGCACCGGGCTTTCCGCACTGGCCCTGCTGGGACTGGCGAACTTCTACTCCTGGCATCTGCGTCCGAACCTGGGTCTGTATCAGGAGCCCGATTGGGTGGCCCAGCATCCGGGTTTTCAGCGGCAGCTCCGAAAACGCATCGAGGCGAGTCTGTGGGAACCGCGCAATCCCACCGATGCCGGCGGGACGACGGACACCCCACGGTTCGGCCCGGTGATGGAACGGTTGGTCCATGACGGACGAACCGCCTCAGGCCGGGACATGCTGCTGAATCTCGATACCGGGGAACTGAAATCGGAGCCAACCGACCCACGCGTGCTCAGCGACCCGGACCTGATGCTGCAGGCACTGGCGGAACAAGGCATCGACCTGGCTGCCGTGAACCAACGCGAGGCGTGGGCCGGGGAGGAGGCCGAGGCCTTTGACTCCTTCTTTTTCACGCAATCCGGCCAGCACCTGCCTGCCGGTCCGCTGAAGGGCATCATCAGCTACGGCATGGTTGTGACAACGCTGGACGCCGGTGAGTGGACCTCCCTTTCCCCCGGCGCATTGCGGGCCATGCTGAACCAGGCAGGCCTTCCCACCGCGAAGCCCATGCGCTTCCACTCCGCAATGGGAACGTCGCCCGTGACCATTGGGTTCAGAACTCGCGAGGGCGGCGTGGGCATTCTGCAAGTCATCGAGTGCAGCGACGACCCGCGCGGCGTGAAGGTCCGCTACAAACTGGTTGACGCGTAACCGCCGACACCAGTCCGCGCATATCAGATCATGGCAGGAGATTCCTGCGTGGACTGACGTTCGCGGCTACGGCATTACCGTGATGATCGTCCGTCGATAGGCCACGAGGCCGGGTATTCCGTCGTCTTCCACGGTCAGGATGACGTGGATCGTTGGATGGTCCGGGGAGCCGCGACCGGGTTCCGGGATCGTCAGAACCGTTTCGTTCCCGCTGGTCTGACTCAACTCAACGTCGCTGCGGAAGGTCCCGGTCTCGCGGTAGATCATCCAGGAACTCGTGATGGCGTTCCCGTCCGGATCGCTGCTGCCAGCGGAGGAAAGTCGGATGGTCTGGCCCGGCTTGGCGGTGATCTCGACGATGCCCTTCAACCGGTCACCGTTGAGGACCGCGACCGGGTTGTGGTTCGCTTTCTCGAAAGTGTCGGCCACGCACCAGTCCATGCGCGCGGCGAAGTCGTTTTGATAGTGGCGCCGCCAACGCCAGATGGTGGCCTGGCTGGACGTATGCGCCTTGCCATCCACCATCAGGGTGTCGCGGTTGTCACTGCTGTCGGTCCAGATCGGATGCGTTTCGGCATAGGACTGATACCGGACGTAGCGCCCGCCCCACCCACCGTACGCGGGGCTTGCGGCCCAGCCCAGGCCGTTATCGATCAAGCCGAGAAACGACGGGGTATCGCCCTCCATGATGTAGGCGAGCCTGGGATAGAGCGCGCCGAGCGGACCGTGATTCCGGATAATGTTCGCCTCCAACCAGGGGTTGTCCACCAACTCGAAATCCACCATGGGACCGTTGCGATAATGGCGGTCTCCGGAAATGCCCGTCCACGTGGCGCGATGGTACTCCTGGTGCCCGGTCGTGCTGGGGGAAACGATGTAGAACAGGTCGGGAAACTCCAACCGCAGCCAGCGACCGGCGTCATCCTGGTCCGAAATCGTATAGACCTTGAGCTTGGCAATGAGCTTGTGGAGTTCCTCGGGTGAGCGTTCCCTCCGCGCGTCGTGCAAGGCTTGGGCCAGCGTATTCGCGCCGCCCCAGATGCTGATCCAAAGCGGCCGGGCATCCGGTTTGTCGGCGGCCGCCAGGAGCCGTCGCGATCCGGCTGAAGACTTGCCCTCCCCCACCCCCGCCATGCCGTAGGTGGGTTGCCCGGTGGCGGCGACGGCGAGGAGTTGTTCCATCGTCGGATAGCCGCCCGCATGTTTCACGAGATTGTCGCGGACGAGACCGTAGGCGTCGAGTTGACGGCGGATGAGATCCTCCCGCGGCCGTTCCCGCAGCCAGGTCGAGGTGGTGGCCACCAGTCCTTCGACGTCGTATTCGTTGGCGTACACCAGGAAGCGGACCATGGATTCCTCGTCGTCGGGTTCGTTCGACATGTCGGTGAGGACAAGGACGCGTTCTTTGGCCAGGGCAGTGAAGGGGATCAACGCCGCGGCCAGGAACAGCAACAGGCAACCAACGCAGTTCGATTTCATGTGACGGTGGCGAGCTTCAGCGATTGGACTGCATTTGTCGATGCTCCGGGGCATGCCCGGGGTGCCTCCCCTCACCAACTTGAACTCGAACTTAAACCCAAACTTAGACTCAAACTCGAAACCAAGCGTGAACTCGAACCTGAACGGCAGTCCCCAACCCTGGGTTTGTGTTTAGGTTTGAGTTCGAGTTTAAGTTCAGAGCCAGGTTTAGGTTCGGGTTTAGGGCGTAACGACGGACTCAAGTGAGGGGATCGCGAGTGTTTCCGCTCGGAGTAGTCAGCGGGCGGCCTCTCCCGCGGGTTTGGCGGGCAGGGTGAAGCTGAAGCGGCACCCGCCTTCGGGGAGGTTCTCCGCCCACACCTTCCCCTCGTGCAGGTCGATGAGCTGCTTCGTGATTGCCAGGCCCAGTCCGTGGCTGTCCTCACCGCCGGTGGGCTGGGGGGTCAGTTTCTGGAACGGCTTGAAGAGCCCGGCCAGGTCCTGGGCGCTGAGGCCAGGGCCCCCATCGACGACCGAGAAGCCGACGGAGCCGCCCGGGTCCTGCCAGGTTGACACCCGAATGGCGGCGCCTTGCTGACTGTACTTGATCGCGTTGGAGATGAGGTTGTCACAGGCCTGGCGGATGCGCACGGGATCCATGAGCACGTCCTTCAGGCCGCCCGCGGGTTCCAGCACCAGGGTCTGGTCCTTTCGCCCGGCGAAGTTCCGGTAGTAGTCGGTGACCTGCCGGACGAGGTGATTGAAATCGCAACGTTCGGAATGCAGTTCCAGCCGCCCCTGATCGAGGGAGGTCACGTCGAGCAGGCTCGCCAGCAGTTCCAGCATGTGACCGCTCTCGGTTTCGATGAGCTGCAGATGTTCCAGCACCTCGGATTGCTGCCCCTCAAGGTCCATGCACAGGAGCTTGGCCAGGCCGTGGATGCCGCCGATGCCTGAGCGCATGTCG
Organism: Verrucomicrobiales bacterium; assembly: GCA_024233215.1. GTDB lineage: Bacteria > Verrucomicrobiota > Verrucomicrobiia > Limisphaerales > J093 > J093. Next base: position 69,063 of record JACKPW010000003.1, read on the forward strand.
TGGGCCACGACCCCGAGCAACCGGCTCTTCTCGTCATTGGCGGTCTCGAGCCGGGTGTTGGCCTGCTCCAGGTCCGCCTTCTTCAACTCCAGTTCGGCCAGCAACTCGGACGCCATCGCGTTGGACTTGGAAAGCGCGTCATTCAGGATGCTGATCCGGTGATTCTTGATCTCGATCTCGCCCATCAGCTCGGCTGCGTGGGCATTGGCCCGGGCGAGTTCGGCATTGGTTTCCGCGAGGGCCAGGTTCTTCTCCTCCAGGTCCACCACCAGCTCCGCCGACTCCGCCGACACGGTGGCGAGACGTTGGTTCAGGACCATGAGCTGATCCCGGCGGCTCCGCAGCTCCTCCAGCAGCCGGCCCGCCTGCTCGGCGGCACGACCGAGATTCTCGGGATCGTGGGCAAGGCTCTCGATCTGGGCCCGCAGTTGTTCGAGCTGCCGGCAGAACCGCTGGTCCATGTCGGGATCCACGTTGCTCACATGCCTAGAAGGTGATGACGTTCGTCGTGCTCTCGATCATCCCCACCACCGTGGCCAGGCCGACCAGCTCGACCTCATCGAACTGGCCCTCCTTCGAAATGTCCTCCATGCTGCAGTAGAACTGGCTGCACGGCGCGCAGACCAGCAGGCGTCCCCCGAGCGCAATGAACTGTTCCATGTACTCGGCAATCGGTTCGAACCCCTGCACCTGCACGTTCTTGCCCGCGTTCCGGGTCGACCAGACCGTTCCGTCCATGGTCAGGTAGACGGAAACGGACCGACCCATCGCCAGCGCGGCACAAGCCCAGGAAAAGGCCAGGGTTGCCCGCGTGCCCCGGTCCTGTTTGCCGGTTGTCAGTACCACCATCGTATCCAACTGTGCTTTGTTGCTCATGTCTGGTCCTTCTGTGCTGGGGTGCGGTTTCCGTCAGATGAAGAGGGCGATCCGGCCCTTGAGGCTCTTCCCCAGGAAGGTCGAAACCCCGCAACACTTCGCCCGGTCCGCATCCATCAGGTCCTCCGGGCACCAGCCGAACAGGCTGAGCGAGGAGTCGCAGTAGTAGAAATTGACGCCGAGCTCACGCGCGTCCGCCATCAAGTCCGGCAGGTTGTCGAGGTTCTTCTGCCGCATCACGAGACCCATCATCCACTTCCCGAGTCCGCACAGGTGCAGTTTCGAAAGCGGTGCGCGGTCAATCCCGGATGGCAACATCCAACCCAGCATTCTCTGCCTCCAGTCGGACCGGCCATCCCCACGCCGCACCGCGCCATCGACCTTCCTGCGGACCGCGGTCGCGCCCCAAAAGGTGAAGAACATGTTCACTTCCTGCCCCAGGGCAAGCGCTCCGTTGGCGATGGTGAAGGCCGCATACAGCCGGTCCCAGTCACCACTGAAGCAGATGATCGATACGGAGTCCTCCCGGCGTTGCGCCTGTAGCTCCCGCTCCAACCCAGCCACCCGGGCCTCCAGGGTTGGCTCCCGGGAGGCTGCCCCGGCGGCGGGCTGTTCACCGGGTCTCATTGCAGCGTGATATCGGCCAGGACCAGGTCGCCGTTTCGGCTCAGCGCATCCAGACGGTTTCCGGTGGTTTCGCACCACGCCTTCACATCGCTCTCGAATGCCAGGTCATCCGCTTCGATGTGGATCGTGGTACCGGCCACGTTCCGGCGCTTTGCCTTGGCCAACTCGATGATGGGACGGGGACACTTCATTCCTCGGGCATCGATATGGATTTTGTTGGACATACGGCTGCCCGCAGTATTGGGAACCACCCGGGGTTGCGTCAAGGCTGCGCTCGGCTTGCAGCGGTCCGTGCACATCTTCGGCTTTTCGATCTCGGTCTCGTCATCCTCATCCTCATCCTCATCGTAATCTCATGGACCGCATCCTTGATCACGAGGGGCCGGGGTGGAGGTGGGCAGGCCATGGGGCTGGTGTGGCTGTTCAACCCGGAGCGGGTTGGATAGAGTCGTCTGACGCAACGCAAGACGACACGACACGACACCACACAACCCGAGGTTCCATGATGCCAGTTCCACCGAGATCCCCTGCCGTCCATCGAGCGGGCACCGCCCTGACAACCGGCCTGTTGCTGGCCCTGATCCTGCTTCCCGGTGGATGTTCCACGCCAAGGCACACGACCGCGGCACCCGGGCCAACCGCGAAACCGGGAGTGGAGGTCCTGTTTGCAGACCACCTGGACCTGATCCGCGGGAAACGCGTCGGGCTGATCACCAATCCCACCGGGGTGGACAGCCACCTGGCGAGCATCATCGAGCGGTTCCGTCGGGAGCCGGGCGTGCAGTTGGTGGCCCTTTACGGTCCTGAACATGGGGTCCGCGGCAATGCGCAGGCGGGCGAATATGTCCCGTTCTACCTTGACGAAAAGTTCGGGCTGCCGGTGTTCAGCCTCTACGGGCAGTCGCGCAAGCCGGTGCCGGACATGATCACGAACATCGACGCCTACATGCGCTCCTTTGACACGCAGCACGAGGGCAAGGCGCCGGAAACCGGCATGCTGCAGGCAGTGGATGTCATGGTCTTCGATCTGCAGGACGCCGGCACGCGGGTTTACACCTACGTGGCCACGATGGCCTACGCGATGCAGGCCTGCGCCGAAAGCGGCATTCCGTTCATCGTCCTCGACCGGCCCAACCCGATCAACGGCGTCGCGATGGAAGGCCCGATCCTCGAGTACCCCGGACACAGTTCCTTCGTCGGTCTCTACCCCATCCCGCTGCGACACGGCATGACCGCCGGCGAACTGGCGCTCCTGTTCAACGACCGGTTCCTGGAACCCAAAGCGAACCTGACGGTGGTGCCGATGGAAGGCTGGCATCGCAACGAGTGGTTCGACCAAACGGGACTGCCCTGGGTCATTCCGTCGCCGAACCTGCCGACGCTGGACACGGCCACCGTTTATCCGGGGCAGGTGTTGCTGGAGGGAACGAACCTTTCGGAAGGTCGCGGAACAACGCGTCCGTTCGAGTTGTTTGGGGCGCCGTGGATCGACGGCTACGAACTCACACAGGAGCTGAATGGCCTGCACCTGCCGGGCGTGGTCTTTCGGGAAGCCTGGTTCACGCCGACGTTTTCGAAGCATCAGGGGGAACTCTGCGGCGGTTGCCAGATTCACGTGACGGACCGCGACGCGTACGCGCCCGTCGCCACGACGCTGCATCTGCTGCAGGTCATCCGGCAACGGTATCCGCAGCAACTCGAGTTCCACGCCGACTACTTCGACAAGGTGATGGGGACTTCCACAGTGCGCAAAGCCCTGACAAACGACGTGCCGGTGGCCGAGATCGTGCAGGGATTTCAGAGTGGACTCGCCGAGTTCGATCGGCAGCGCCGGTCATACATGCATTACCGCTGAGCGTTGACTGTTTGGTGAGCTTTGACGACGGCAAGAGGAAGGGGTAGCGTCCGATCATGAAGTCGTTCACTGCCGTGGTGGAAAGGTGCCCGGATACTGGACTCTACGTCGGCCATGTCCCGGGGCTTGCTGGAGGTCATTCTCAGGGAGCCACTCTGGACGAGTTGAGACAAAACCTGGAGGAAGTCATTGGCATGCTCCTCGAGGATGGGGAGCCTTCGCTGCAGGCGGAGTTTGTCGGCACTCAACTCATTCAAGTGGGGTAGCCCATGGGCCTTCTCCCCGTGTTGGTCCAAGTGGCAAGGGCCAGGCACTTGGTGAGCAAGATGAAGAGATTCGACAAGTCAGAACAGGCGCGGAAGATGGAACGGGCACTGGGCGTGGGCATGGCCGGGATGGGCCGGACCTGGGGCACCGTAGTGAGGGTGCTGCTGCTGGCGAGGGAGATGGGTTAGAGACAGAACAACGCCTGAACCCAACATGAAGACTCGTGGCTCCAATCCGCTCCCGATCAGAGCAACAGCATGAGCGACTACGAGATCATCGACTCGAACGCTGACAACATCGACGGTTGCAGCTTGTGCGGGAACAAGAGCACCAACAACCTGGGACGTCGTCGGAAAGCGGATTGGCTCAAGGAGCGCTATGCGGAAGGCCTGAGATACAAGGTGCTCCGCTCACGCGAGTTCGGCGATGTCGGGATGATCGAGTACGCCCCTGGCAGTCACTCGTGGCGCCCGGTCGAGGCGGAGGATTACCTGGTCATCCATTGCCTGTGGGTCAAGCGGGAACACAAAGGCAAGGGGCTTGGCTCCCTCCTCTTGGAAAGCTGTCTCAGGGACGCGAAGAACCGCCAGTGCCGGGGAGTCGCCGTGGTGACCAGTTCCGATGCGTTTATGGCGGAAAGCGCCTTGTTCCTTAAAGCGGGTTTCGTCCCGGTGGACCGCATTCCTCCCTACGAACTGCTCGTCAAGAAGCTCCAGAGGGCCGCGCCGGATCCTCGTTTCACCGTCGAAAGGAAGCGGCTTCCCAGGAGGTACGGGAAGGGGCTGACGATCCTGGCTGCCGATCAGTGCCCGTATGTCTCGAAGTCGGTGGGGAGGATTGCGGAAGCCTCCAGGACGCTGGGGTTGGAGCCGAGAGTCGTTCGGGTCACCAGCGCCAGGGCCTCAAGGGAACTCCCGACACCCTATGGAATATTCAGCATCCTCCACGACGGCAGGCTCATCGCGGAGCGTCCGATCAGCGCGACCAGATTCCTGAGCATCATGCGCAAGAATGCAGAACAAGCAACCCGAGGCTATCGCAGGTGCGCCAGCGGCCCGGCTCAACCGCAACCGTAATCTTCGCTCGGAAAGGAGAGCATCATGACTGAAGGCATTGTGATCGAACCGATGACGGAGGAGTTCATCCTCTGGCGATGTCTCCACGGCGGTCCGCTCTCGCGTGGCACCATTGACCAATGGTCCGACGACAGTTCGCTGCCCTTGGACCGCCATCGCCGGCGAAACCTCCCGCTCTTGACCAGGCTGACCCGCGTGTACGGAGCCTGTGCCATCGTGGCCCGCGATGGCGACCGGATCGTCGGGCAGCTTCGTTTCTACCCCAAAGCCGTGTGCAACATGAAGGGGGCAGGCGGCCTCTGCCTGCAGCAGGATGCTCCCGCCGGGCCCACGGCCGACTTCGCGGAAAGGGAGTTCCCGCCCCTCGCCGAGATCGAGGACAAGACACTGGTGGTCCATTGCCTCATGACCGGGACCTCGCTACAGAAGGAGAATCCGTACCAACGGAAGGGAATCGGCTCACGCCTGGCCAGAGCCTTGATCGACTGGGCAGGGGCTCAAGGCTGGGAACGCATCGAGGCGGATGCCTTCGAGGATCTGCCCATCATTTACGAGATCACCGGCAGTGCGGGCCACACCTTCTGGGAGAAGCTGGGATTCCATGTCGCCGACCGGCACCCCCACCCGGACTTGCAGGACGCTGGCCAGTTCGACGAGTTCGTCAGGAGGCTCGAAGAGCAGGCAGGGTCGATCGGGATTCCCCCCGAGAGGGCGAGGGATCGTCTGGTCATGCGTCTCGACCTGATACCAACCGGACCGGCCATCCAGTCCCAGTGGCCGACTGAAGTTGAAGGTCACCTGTCGCTCCCGGATCCCCGGCATGGGAGGGGCAGTCCTTGATCCAGCCCGAGCATGTTGGAGATTGTCGCGGCATACTTCATCATCGGCCTGGTTGTGAGCGTCGTGGTCGCCTGCTGGCCCGGGCGCAGGAAGGGCGAGTTCTCCCCGCTCCTGTTTCTGACCGAAGGCGACCCATTTTCGATCCTCCTCGGGTTCGCCCTCTGGCCGCTGTGGATTCTGGTCCAGTTGATCGAGCGTTCCGTCCCCCCGGATCCTCCCCCAAAATTGGAGCCTCCACCTGTGGAAATCCGGATCGGTGCCGTGGGACGGGCACTCACCGACCTGAAGCCAGGGGGGCGGGTGGAATTCGATTCCACCTGGCTTGATGGCGTCACTGATGGCGGGATCATTTCGGCGGGGGAGCGCATCGAAGTGGTTGAACGGATGCCAACCGGGCTCCGGGTGAGGGCGATTCCTGATCAAGCTGGTGAAGGGGCGAACGAGCGCGGGGAGGCGCGCTGATCCTTCGCGGTTTCAACGGCCGAACTCCGGTCCGGGGCTTTGACGACCGGATTGCTGAATTCACAGGATCGTGCCTGTTTGACTCCTGTTCCTCGCGTGAATCCAGTCCGGCAGGTCGCCCCGAGACAAACACGTCCGGCCCGGGGCGTCGGTTCTTGCGCTGTCGGGCCCTTGATCGCTCCGTGAACAGCAAACCGGTCTTCGCACTTGGGGAAGTGGCGACCGATCTCGAGAGTGCCATCGCGCACTACGAGAGCTGGCGTTCAGACGGCCGATCTCATCTCCTGCGCCTCTACGACGAGACAATCAGCTGGATCGAGTGGAATCCCGACGGCTTCCCCCGGAAGTTCGGTCGGGTACAACGGGCGATCCTCAAGCGCTCATAGTACATCGTCTACTTCGTCCAGGAATCGGAGCGAAGCGTTGTCCTGGCCGTTCTCGACGGCCGGCGCAACCCCTTGGACGTTCGGACAATCGTCAGGACGAGGCGAGGAAACCAATCTGCCGGTTAGAAAGAGGTCAGGACCGATCCGGCGGCTCTCGACGCGTTCCAACCGTGGAATGTCGTCCCACGAACCTGCGCCCTGGCCACCGACGGCTTTCGGGGCCTCGCGACCGCCGATAATCATCGGGGCGTAAAAGGCCGCCAGACGGTGGGCCAGGCCTGCTTCCAGAAAGGCCCCATGAACCTCGCCCCCACCCTCGACGAACAGGTGGGTGATGTCACACTTGCCCAAGGTGGACATGAGCCACATCAAGTCCACACGGCCATCTTGCGTCGGCGCCACCAGCACCTCCACGCGCTGCTGGAGAGCGCGCAACCGTTTGGCCGGAGCGCGGTCCGTCGTGACGATCAGCGTCCGTTCCGCAAAGGCGTCGCCCACGAGCCGCGACGTCAACGGCGTGCGCGCCCGGGAATCAAGCACGATCCGCCGATACGGGCATTGCTCCCTTTTCCCATGGCGCAGTGACAGTGTCGGATCATCCACGAGGACGGTGTTCACCCCCACGAGGATCGCGTCTGCACCGGCACGGAGCCTCATCGCATGGCGGCGTGATTCCGGGCTGGTGATCCACTTGGACTCGCCCGTGGCGGTGGCGATCTTGCCGTCCAGACTCATCGCCACCTTGAGGGTTATGAACGGAGTGCGATGCACGATCCAATGGTTGAACGCCTCGTTCAGCCGCGTGGCCTCCTCAGCGAGCAAACCCGCTTCCACATTGATTCCCGCCGCCCGCAGGAGATCCAGACCACGACCGGCATGGGCCGGATTCGGATCCGTGGCGGCGACCACCGCGTGTCGGATGCCGGCGGTTTGGATGGCGTCGGTGCAGGGCGGGGTGCGGCCGTGGGTGGAACAAGGTTCCAAGGTGACATAGATCGTGGCTCCGCGAATCCGTTCACCACGTCGGCGGGCATCCGCGACAGCCTCCACCTCGGCATGCGGTCCGCCTGCCTTGCGGTGCCAGCCTTCGCCGAGCAACCGGCCGTTCCTGACGAGCACCGCCCCGACCATCGGATTGGGGGAGGTCTTTCCGTACCCACGTCTTGCGAGCCGCAACGCCCGTCGCATCCAATCGAGGTGCGTTGAAATCCGTGTCATTCCCCTGAATCGTTGCGGCCTATTCGCCGAACAGCGCCTCGGCGAATTCCGCGGCGCTGAACGGTTGGAGATCCTCCGCCTGCTCGCCGACGCCGATGAACTTGATCGGCAGGCCCAGTTCGCGCTGGATGGCCACGGCCATGCCGCCGCGGCTGGTGCCGTCCAGTTTGGTGATGACCAGTCCGGTCAGCGTGACCGCCTTGTGAAACTCCCGGGCCTGGGTGAGCGCGTTCATGCCGGTGGTGGCATCGACCACGAGCAGCACTTCGTGCGGCGCGCCGGGAAGCTTCTTGTCCATCACCCGATGGACCTTCTGCAGCTCCTTCATCAGGTTGTTCTTGGTGTGCAGGCGGCCCGCCGTGTCCACGAAGAGGTAATCCGCCCCGCGCGATTGGGCGGCACTGATGGCGTCGTGCGCCACGGCGGCGGGGTCGGCGTGATAGGTGCCGGCCACCACCGGGACGTTGAGCCGGTCGCCCCAGAGCTTGAGCTGCTCGATGGCCGCCGCCCGAAAGGTGTCACAGGCAGCCAGCACGGCTTGTTTGCCGGAGTTCTGGGTCAGTTTCGCGAGCTTGGCGCTGGTGGTGGTCTTGCCGGTGCCATTGACGCCAACCAGCGAGACCACGGTCAGGCCGGTGTCCGCCTGGGCGAGCGCGGGATTGGGACCTGCCAGGGCAGACTCCACCTCGCGCCGGGCGACCGCAAACACGTCGAGTTTCGAGCCGCCCTGCGTTTCGTAGCCGCGCCGGACCGCCTCCACGATCTGCATCGTCAGCGTCGTTCCGAAATCGGCCCCCAGCAACGCTGCCTCGAGCTCCTCGACCGATTCCCCGGTGAGTTTCGGCGAACGGGTGACGATGCGCTTGATTTCCTGCGTCAGCCGCGAGTGCGTCTTTTGCAGACCTTGCTTGATGCGTTGGAACAGTCCCATGCGAGAAAACCGGCTCAGGATTTGGCGGCTGCCTGGTCGACGAGGTTGGCGGCCTTGCGCCGGGCGGCGGCCTCCTTCAGCTCCTCATAGTAATGCCAGGGCAGGCGTACCGAACCGATCAACGGCCGGCCCTTGCTCATCCCGTGGCAATCGGATCCGCCGGTGATGAGCAGGCGGCATTCATTGGCCTGCGCCAGGTAACGGTCCGTCTGGGCCGCGGTGTGTTTGGTGTGCCAGCACTCCAGGCCGTCGAGCCCGAAATCCGCCAGTTTCGGGATGAGCGAGTCCTTCCGGGTCAAAGCCGGATGGGCCATCACGGCCACGCCACCGGCGTCGTGGATGAGGTCGATGGCGAACGCCGCGGACATGCGGCGCTTCGGGACCCAGGCCGGCCGGCCCATGCGGAGAAACCGTTGGAACGCCTCATCCAGGCTGCGGCAATGGCCCCGGGTCACGAGTGCCCGGGCCACGTGGGGCCGGCCCGGCGACTGGCATTGCGCCAGCTCAAAGACGGCTTCCGCCCGCAGCGGGATGCCGAGGTCGTTCAGCTTCGCAGCCATCTGCCGGATGCGGTCCTGGCGGGTTTGCTGGCACGCCGCCAGTTCCGTGCTCAGACGGGCATGCGTGGGATCGAGAAAGTAGCCCAGGATGTGGACCTCGGTGTCGTCCTCCTCGGCCGTCAACTCCGCGCCCAGCACGCCCTCGATTCCTTCCTCGGAGCAGGCCTTCAGAAACCGCGCGCCCCCCTCCACGGTGTCGTGATCCGTCAATGCCGCCGCCCCCAATCCGCACCGCCGCGCCCGATCCGCCACCTCCTCGGGCGTGAACGTGCCGTCGGAGAAATGCGAATGGAGGTGCAGGTCGGCGAACATGGCCGGGGGGGGGAGAAACGTGGTCGGCCGGGCGGCTAACGATCGCGTTTGAGGTGCTTGCGGAAGTTGTCGAGTATCCCGTTGACGAACTTCCCGCTTTCCTCGGTGGAGAATCGCTTGGCGATTTCGACGGCCTCGTTGATGGTCACAACGGCGGGGATGTCGCGGCAGTGATCGAGTTCATACATGCCCATCCGCAGGACATTGCGATCCACCACCGCCATGCGCGACACGGCCCAGTTGCGGGCCAGTCGGGAAAGGTGGGCGTCGATCCCCTCCCGCTCCGCCAGGGTCCCGCGCACCAGTTGTTCGGCAAAAAGCCGCATGACGGTCTCGCCGGCGGATGGCCCGGTGTCCCCGTCATCGACGGAATCCGGCGACGCCGGTGCATCCGGCCGGTTCTCCGGCTCCGGCTGCCCGGCGTTCCAAAAATCGCGCAGCGCGGTCTCCAAGTCATCCGGCGGGTTCAGGTCGCACTGGAAAAGAAACTGCACTGCGCGCTCGCGTGCTTCGCGGCGCGTGCCCATGTCCGCCAAGATGGAGAAGCCGGGCGGGCGGGGCAAAGCAATTCGTCCGATGCGACGGCGCCTGCTTTGCCATTGCCAAACCGAATCCGGCGGCCACCTAATGGTCGCGGATCAATTCTCAGCACAAACATGAAACGAAGCCTCCCCTTCCTGCTCCTGTTCCTGGGTCTCGGTGCCCCCGTGCTCGCCCAACCCGACCGGGAACTGACCTATGTGGATCTCGTCAGCCGGTTGACGGATCTCCCGGCCCTCGCCGTGCCGCCCGAGCCCGGCGAAACCTGTGCCCAGTGTTCGAGCTACGATCGCGCCAGCAAATACAACGAGGCCACCGGCAAATACGAACGCTGGGATGCCAACGGCGATGGTGGGGGTTTCATTCGGAGGGAGGGTGACACGTTCGTCATCGCCGAAATGGAGGGGCCGGGTTGCATCTGGCGCGTCTGGTCGGCCCGACCGGAGCAGGGGCACGTGCGGATGTATCTCGATGGCGCGGAAACCCCCACGGTGGACCTGCCGTTCAAGGCGTGGTTCGACGGCAGCACCGAGCCGTTCACCCGTTCAGCCCTCGTTCACACCGTGGCGATGGGCTGGAACAATTACACCCCGATCCCGTACCAGAAATCCTGCAAGATCGTCGCCGACAAGGGTTGGGGCGCCTATTACCAGTTCGTCTACACCACCTTCCCCAAGGGGACGAAGGTGCCGACCTTCAAACTCGCGCTCAGCGGTGACGAGACGTCCGCGCTCGACCAGGCCAACGCGATCCTGAGTCAACCGGGCCCGGCCCGTTTCGACCTGCCACGCCAGGGGATCACCACCGAGCGCCACACGTTCTCGGTAAAGAACGGCGGCTCGCGCATGATCGGGATCGCCGGCCCGCGTGCCATCACCGGCATCCGGATCAAGCTGGATTTGCCGGAGTCGCCCGCCGATCGCGTGGTGCTTCGCGAACACACCCTTCAAATCCGCTGGGACGGCGAGGCGCAACCGTCCGTCTGGTCGCCGCTCGGCGATTTCTTCGGGACCGCCGCCGGAGCGAATCCCTACCGTTCCCTCCCGGCCGGCCTCACCGAGGACGGCTGGTGGTACGCCAACTGGTACATGCCGTTCGCCCAACAGGCCGAGATCACCCTCGCCAACGACGGCGACACCCCGCGCAACCTCATTCTCGAAATCGACCACGCCCCGGTCGTGAACGCCGACACCCTCGCGCGCTTCCACGCCAAATGGCATCGCGACGCCTTCCTGCCACCGGAACCGGAGCGCAAGGCCATCGACTGGACGATGCTGACCACCGAGGGCCGCGGCCGCTTCCTGGGCGTGAACCTGCATGTCTGGAATCCGAAGGGTTCCTGGTGGGGCGAGGGCGACGAGAAATTCCACGTCGATGGCGAGAAGTTCCCGTCCACCATCGGCACCGGTTCGGAGGACTACTTCGGCTACGCCTGGTGCAATCCGACGCCCTTCGAGAACGCCTACCACAACCAGACGATCTCGATGAACAACAAGGGCCACGTGTCGGTGAACCGTTGGCACATCACGGACAACGTCCCGTTCCAACACTCCTTCGACGCCTACATCGAGAAGTACTTCCCGAACACGCGCCCCACGCTCTACGCCGCCACCGTCTATTGGTACGAGATGCCCGGGGGCAAGGATCCCTACGGGCCGGTGCCAGTGACCGAGCGGACGGGTTACTGGGACGAATCCCTGCTCCAGACCTGGCGGGCGAAGGGCGCCCTGGAAGGCGAGAAGCTCAAGGTCCTGAACAAGACCGGTGGGGGCACGCAGACCCAGGACATGTCGGGTTACGAGGGACGTTGGAGCGGCGACGCCCACCTCTGGTGGACTGGTGCCAAGTCCGGCGACAAACTCGAACTTGCCCTGCCGGTGAAGGCGGCCGGGCGTTACGCGGTCAAGGCGCAGTTCACCAAGGCGATCGATTACGGCGTGATGAAACTCTCACTGAACGGTCAACCCCTGGGTGAACCGATGGACTTCTTCAATCGCGGCGTGATCGGCACCGGCGAAATCGACCTGGGCGAGGCTCAACTGGCGGCCGGCGAAAACCGGTTGACGGTGGAGGTGGTCGGCGCGAATGACAACGCCGTGAAGGCCTACATGTTCGGCCTGGACTACGTGAAATTGGAACCGAAATGAGCATTGGGAACGACCGCCTCCCCGTAGCGGCGAACTGGCGTTCGCCGAGGTCACCCGTTCCGAGTCTTCGGCGCTCGCCAGAGCGCCGCTACGGCCCTTGGTACCGATGAGGACCTTCCTGTGGCTGGCAGTTCTTGCCCTTGCTGTCGTATGCCTCACTGGATGGGTGATGGGGGAATTCGTGGAGCGATCGCTGGCAGACACCATGCCGGGACTGAAGCTCCCGTGGTTCAGCCGAATGCTGATGTTCCCGCGTGGCTGGCTCTTGGGGGTACCGCTGCCGTGGGTGGTTTACGCCAGCCTCTTGAGCGCCCGCCGCGAACTGTCACCCGCGGCCGTCTTTCGGTTTGCCGGTATGCTCGGCTTGTTTCTGGCGGTCTTCGTTGGCGCTCTGGTCATCGCGCTGACCCTCCCATTCATCCCTTACATACCATGAAGCGGGAGTTCACAATAGCGTGATGTACAGTCATCAAACATCGCCGCTACGGATGATGTCATGATCATCACTCCAGGTCAGATCAATCGGTTTGTGGAGTTCTACCATCAGGTGGCGCACATGCTTCAGGCGGGGATCCCGCTGCCGAAGGTCATCGAGACGCTCCGCAATGCCACCGGCAGCCGCGGCTTCCGCAAGGCGCTCACCATCATCCGGGCGGAGTTGCAGCAGGGTGGATCCCTCGAGGGCGCGCTGGCTCAGACGGGACGTTGGTTGCCGCGGTTTGACATCGCGCTCCTCACCGCGGGGGAGAAGAGCGGTCGCCTCGACGAATGCGCGATCATCCTCTCCGACTACTACCGCGAACGCTACGTCATGGCCCGTGACGTCATCCGCCGGGTGGCGTATCCGGTGTTCATCGTGTTCTTTGCCGTGATGCTCTTTCCCCCCAGTTCCCTGGTGGCGCTGATCAAGGAGGGCGACCTGGCGGGGTTCATCCTTCCCAAGCTGAAGTTCGCCGCCGTCACCAGCGGCATCGTGTTGCTGCTGCTCTGGCTGGGGCAGTCCCGGCGTTCGGATTGGTGGCGTAGCATCTGGGAACTGTTGCTGCACCGGATCCCCGTGCTGGGGAAGGCGCGGCGGGCACTCGCGCTGGCCCGGCTTTCCCTGGCGCTGGACGCCCTCCTCAACGCCGGGATCAACATCATGACCGCCTGGGAACTGGCGGCGGATGCCAGCGGGTCGGCCGCCTTGAAACGGGCGGCCGCCCGGGCCCGGAATGACATGGAAGGCGGGGCGACGCCGGGGGAGGCCATCACCGCCACCCGGGCTTTCCCCGAGACCTTCGTCACGATGTACTGTTCCGGCGAGGTGAGCGGCCGGCTCGATGAAGCCTTGGAATACCTGCGCAAGAACTACCTCTACGAAAGCCAGCGCCGGTTCAAGACCCTGGCGTTCTGGGTCCCGATGATCATCTACCTGGGGATCATCATGGTGCTGGGTTACTTCATCGTCACGTTCTGGCTGGGCTATTTCGACAACATGCTCAACGCGTTTTAAGCCGCAGCCTTGCCTCATTGGATCGAACCGATAGACTGCGCACCAGACATCCCAAAACGGAACCACGCTTATGGCCGAGAACATCCCGCTTGAAGACGCCATCGAGTTCGCCGAGAACCCCGAGCCGCGCTGCCCGTGCGTGCTGGTGCTCGACACCTCCGCCTCCATGTCGGGCGAACCCATCGAGGCGTTGAACCAGGGCCTGACCATGTTCCGCGAGCAACTGCTCAAGGACCCCATGGCCAGTCGCCGCGTCGAGATCGCGGTCATCGCGTTCGACAACGAAATCCGCATCGAACAGGACTTCGTCACCCCGGAGCGCTTCGAACCGCCAAAACTCACCGCCCAGGGCCAGACCTTCATGGGCGGCGCGATCCAGAAGGCGCTCGATCTCATCCAGGCCCGCAAACAGCAGTACCGCACCAACGGCGTCGCCTATTACCGACCCTGGGCCTTCCTCATCACCGACGGCGCACCGCAGGGCGAACCGGAATCGGTGGTGCAAAGTGCGTCGCAGCGGTTGAAGAACGACGAGGCCGCCAAGCGCGTGGCGTTCTTCGCCGTGGGCGTTGAAGGCGCCGACATGGAAACGCTCTCCAGCCTGGTGGTCCGCACGCCGGTGAAGCTCAAAGGGCTGAACTTCGCGGAGATGTTCGTCTGGCTCTCGCGCAGCATGGAGGCCGTGGCGCAATCGCGCACGGATGAACAAGTGGCGCTGCCGCCGCCGGGTTGGGCGAGTGTGTGAGTTCTCCTGAGCGGTCCGACTGGTCTGACTCGTCCGACTGGTCCGTCTGACAACCTCCGAACCGCCGATGCCCTCGAAACACGCCTCCACCTGGCACACCGCGACTGCGGTGGTCTCCGGGGTCCGTCATCGTCGCAACCAGGCGGCGTGTCAGGACGTGCTGCGGACGGCGGTCGTGGATCGGAAGTGGCTGCTGGTCGCACTCGCGGACGGGGCGGGTTCCGCACCCCTGGGCGGGCTGGGTGCGGATCTTGCCACCCGGTCTGCCCTCGGCGCATTGGCGACCCATTGCGCGGACAGGCAAGCGCGTACGCAGCCTGTCGACACGGAGACCGCCATTCGCAAGGGATTCGCGGAGGCCCGGGGTGTGCTGGAGCGGGAAGCCGCGGGACGGGCCGTCACCTTGCGCGACCTCGCCACGACCCTGCTGGTCTGCCTCGCCACCCCGGATTGGATCGTGGCCGGCCAGGTCGGCGATGGCGCAGTGGTTCTCGGCGAAGGGGAAGGGGCCTGGCGGACCCTTACCCGACCGGCCTCCGGCGAGTATCTCAACGAGACCGTCTTCGTCACTTCCGAGGACGCATTGGACCGGATGCAGGTCGCCCCCCACGAAGGAGCCGTGCGCGAACTTGCCCTGTTCTCGGACGGTCTCCAGATGCTGGCCCTGAAACTGGCCGATGCCGCCCCGCACGAGCCGTTCTTCCGGCCGCTCTTCAGCTGGCTGTCCAGGACAACGGATCCCTTTACCACCGGCCGCGAACTGGAGTCGTTGCTTCGTTCACCGCGCGTGGCGGATCGCACCGACGACGACCTGAGCCTCTGCCTGGCGCGGTGGACCGGGTAGCGTCCGCCGATCATGACCCAAGAACGAAAGCGGACGGGGTGGATCGTCGGGATTCTCGTGCTGCTGGTTGCCGGGCCGTTCCTGGCCTCCCTTGCGGGATTACTTCCGTGGTCTCCGATCAATTGTTGGACCTACGAAGTGGATCTTCACACCGGCCACATCCGATACACGCGCTACTTCGCGTTTCTCAAGGTCGCTCAGCGGGTTGAGGAGTCGGCGGTGAGCCGGGTGCTGGAACCGCAAGACCGCCAGGGTTCCATCGCCGACTGGAGACTTGTCCACACCCTGTCACCGAACGTCCACAACTCTCCGCACTACAGCTTTCATGGTGCCATGAGTCAGATGAGAACGCTGGAGATCGGTTGGAGGCTGGGGAACTTCACCCCGGCCGCGCGGCGGGCCAGTGCGAAACGCGTCCTGCAGCTCTGGCGCGAAGGCGACGAGGATGATGCAGCCAAGTCCTATCAACTGGCTTTGTGGGAAATCGGGGATCGTAACTCCGAGGCCGGCCGCGTAACCGACGTCACAGACCTGCCTCCTGAAGACCCTGCCACCGCCCTGCCCGAGGAGAAGGCCAATCCTGCCAGGTAGGCCCCCCCGGGCGGGCGGGAAGACCGTCGCGCGGTGGTGCGCTGTCGTGCCAAGCCGTGCGTCGCCATAGGGCAAGACGCGATCTGGCCCCAACCTTGCCGCCCGTATTCGGTCGTTCGCCGGATTCGTCTTCGTTGGCTGGGATGATCCGCGCTCACCGATCTGACCTGTCCTGGAGGAGGCGGACCAGGGCGGCATTGACGGCCTTGCGCACAGCGGGAATGCGATCCGGATCGGGCAGGATTTCCGTGGAGCGCAGGCCGCCGGCGTTGGGAATGGTCACCAGTGCGCGCGCCATCGAGAGGGCGCGTTCGGCGTCGTCGGGTGCCATCCGTCCGGCCCGCTTCATCTCTGCCACCCGGTCGGCGAGGAGGAACAGCGCTTCATAATCCTCCAGGCCTTCCCGGATTTGCTCGAGGCGGATCGTGCTCACGGGTCCCTCCAGTCCCACGGGCTTTCCCGGGTAGGCCAGGTAACCGTCCCCGTCGGGATAGCGCACCCAGTAGTAGTCCTTTCCCTCGTTGCTCTGGCGGATGAACCGGTGCCAGCCGACCTCCCAGGGATTGTAGGTCCACCAAGCCAGCCCCCAGAACTCAAACCCGCCCGCGCGGTACTTGAAACAGTAATAGGGCAGCAACCGCTCGGTGGCCAGGAACGGGGTATCGGTGGCCATCTGGCCGTCACAGGTGAACCACATCTGTTTGCCGGCCCGCTGCAGCCGCTGCATGTCGTCGGTGGGAAAACACCCGTATTGCCCGATGCCCCAGAGATCGAGCGAATCGTCCCAGGCGGCGCAATGCCGCCAGGTGCTTGAGTAGATCGGGATGGTCTTGTCGACCTCGTGGATCAGCGCGCAGAGCTTCTGCATTTGTTCCACCACGAAGGGATGCTGAAAGTGCGGCTCATCGGAGATGTAATAGACGAACCGGTCGGCCCAGCCCATCTCCCGGAGATGATCGGCAAAGAGGCGATAGGACTGCTGGAAGGCGTCCGTCCATTCGGGCGTCCAGGGTTCCAAGCCGAACAGCTTCTTCGGCGGATACGCCCAGCCGAACAGGTAGAAAAAGTGCGGCGTGTAGGCCACGTTCATCCCGAGTTCGTCGAAGCAGTAACGCGCCGTTTCATCGAACTCCGTCGGGTCCATGCTGACCCGGCCGTCCCGGTAGCTGAACTTCGGAGCCGGCTGAATCTCATTGATGCCGAGCCGATGCTCGGCCATGAACCGCAGCCACTGGCGCCGGTCCTCCCGCGATTCGATGCCGTTGCCAAATCCCCCGCCCGGACCGAAGCGAAGGTCGAAGATCGCCCGCAGGTGCCCCGGCTTGGGGAGGGTGAACGGCAACACCCGGACGTTCAACGGGAGGCTCAGGGAAGTCCCGGAACCGGGACCCAGCGAAAGCTCCGCCTGATATTGTCCGGGCACGGTCGCTGCGGGCGCGTCCACCGTGAACCAGACCGCCTGGGTCTGCCCGGGTTTCAGGTCCACCCTCGAGCCGGGCACCAACGGGTCCGGCCACCAACCCGCCCAACCATCCGTGGCTCCCGCTCCCCGCGGCACCTTGCGGCACCATTCGGGCACGTCGGTTTGATAGTAGGCGCTCGGATGATCCACGGGCACGTAGCCGACCCGCTCGATCTTCAACGCGGGAAGTTCGTTGCCCCCGGCGTTCCTGAGCGGCGAAACGGTGAGGTTCACCGAGGCCGGGCCGCGTTCGCCGGAGCGGAGGGCAAGTTGGAAGACTTCGGACTCGTTGCGTGCCAGTTCCACCGAGACGGCCTGCGCCGGCTCCTGTGGAGGCGTGTCCGGAAAGACCTTGACCAACGGATTGACCTCCCAAACCGCCAGCCGGGGTGTGGGAGTCCTCTCAGCCGGTGAATGCGCACTCACCACCCCGCCATCCACCACCTCGCACAGGACGATGCCGTCGTGACGCAGAGTGCCTTCGGTGTTCAGGGTGAGGTGGACCTGAATCGTGGCCGCGTCCGGCGGTGCCTCGAGGAAACCGCTGGAGTTCATCCAGTCGCAGGTTCCGCTGACGTTGGGTTGCGTGCTGACCATCGCCCCGCTTCGCGTCAACCCACCCTGGCCATTGTGGAAATGGGCGTGAATGGTGGCCGAGCCTTGAAGGTCGATGCTCCGGAGCCAACCGCTCAGCAAATAGGTTGCCCCCGGCTTCACCGGAATCTCCCGGGATCGCCACCCCAGCCATTCGTGGTTCCCGTTGGTGGGCACCGTCAATTCGAGCGACCGGCTGCCAAAACGGGCGTCGTCGCTGAATCCCGCCCCCCGCCCCCCGGTCCCATCCGGCGCAGGGGCAAGCCATCCGGCGGGGTCGGCTCCGGAATCCCCCTGCTCGAAGCTGCCGTTGCGGGCCAGGTTCAGCGTGCCTGCCAGCAACCGGGAATAATCCCGCAGGACGGCCCCATCTTCCCATTCCGCCCCTGAACCAAACCCGATTTGGAACCGGGCCTCCGATCGTGGCGCCAGGCCCGCGCCGAACAGCAGATCGGCCCCACGGCCCAGTTGGAAGGTCTCCAAGTCCATTCCGTCAGCCGTGGCCGCCTTCACCGGGACGGGTACCGCGAGCCCGGGCAGCAGGGTGAGGGCCCAGCGGAGGTTCACCCGGACGAGGGCTCGGCGGGGCGTTGTCGCGAAAGACCGCACCCGGACTTCGGCCCAATGACGCCAGGTGGGCCCGGATTTCGGTTTGATGGGTCCCGCCGGTTCCAGGTGGAGGCTCTCGACCTCGCCAACGGATACCTGAAAACGGCCGCCAACTGCCGGTTCGGCGTGCCCGGTGAACTTTGCCGGAAGGAAGTCGGGCACCGGCCAGGCATTGGTGTTGCCGGCATAGATCCAAAGACTCGCCGTCGAGTGGGGCGGACATTCCACGGGCAAGATCCACTGGTCGTCCGCGCGCAATTCGCCGGATCGACGGGCATTCCCCCGGGGATCGAGGAGTTCGTGGAGCAATTCGACGCCGTCGGCGCGGCAGGCCCGCAGCGAAGCCACGGGAGTCCCCGCGAGACCGGGCAGGGCCAGGCACAGAGCTTCGCCGGAGATCGCCTGGTCGGTCGTGTTGCTGACCGTCAGACAGAGCCGTTGCGACCAACAGCCGCCGTTGGCCAGCGACAGCGAGTTCGGCCAGGGGGAGGCGGTTGCCACCAGGCAGGCAACCGGGGTCGACAGCAACAGTCGGAAGGCGCAGACGACGGCGCCGGAATTGGAGGCAGGGAACATGACGGGAGCAGGCTAGGTTCGGTCCCGCTGCGATCTCAAGGAGGAAACCGGTGACCCCGGGTTTGCTGCCGGCCCGGCGGCGGAAGATTCCCCCTGTTCCCTTTGCTTTCCCGAGGCTTCGCGACTAGGCTTTCGAGCCATGCAAATCGCGGTTTACCCCGGGAGCTTCGACCCGATCACCTACGGGCACCTGGACGTGATCCAACGGGCGGCGCGGTTGTTCGATCAGGTGATCGTGGCGGTGGCGCAGAACGAGGAGAAGCATCCGTTTTTCACACTTGAGGAACGGTGCAAACTGGCGGCGACCGCGACCGCCGGCCTGGCCAACGTGGAGGTGGATTCGTTTCGCAGTCTGCTGATCGACTACGTCCTGCAACGGAAGGCGCGGGTGATTCTGCGGGGGCTGCGGGCGGTGTCGGACTTTGAGTTCGAGTTTCAGCTGGCGCTGACGAACCGCCGGATCAACGAACAGATCGAGACGATCTTCATGATGCCGCGGGACACCTACACCTTTCTGAGTTCGCGCATTGTGAAGGAGGTTTGCCGGCTGGGCGGGGATGTCAGCCCGTTTGTGCCACCGCCGGTACGCTCCGCCTTGCAGGCGCGCTACGCGGAACTCGCGGAGAGCGCCCATTGCAATCGGTCGCACATTGGGTAGAATGAGGGCGTTCATGAGGCCGGTGACGGACCGGTGCTGCGTGAAGGAAAGAGAAAGGCCAGCAAATGAATCCACTCGCTGTCAGCCTTCGGCAACTTGAACAGGACGATGCCGTCACGCTCCAGGGGGACATTGATGCCGATCAGCTTCAGATTGAGAGCTTTGACGAGGTGATCGAGATCGCGGGACCGCTGCGCTACGAACTGACGGCGGAACTGCATGGGGACGCGCTGCTGGTGATGGGGGATCTGGGACTGCCCTTGAAATGCACCTGCGTGCGTTGTCTCCGGTCCTTTCCGTATGAGGTCGAACTGGAGGGGTGGTCATCCCTGACTCCATTGGGTGGTGAAGAAGGCTTGCAAATTGCCGGGGATTGGGTTGACTTGACGCCCTTGTTGCGGGACGATGTCGTGCTTGCGTTTCCGCAACATCCGTTGTGCGAACCTGAATGCAGCGGCCTTCCCACCCCGAAGCCCGGCGGTCAATTTGCCCCGGGAACGGATTCGGCGGGCGGGGAAAGCGCGTCCCAGTGGGCCGCTTTGGACCAATTGAAACTGTAAGAATCTCGATCTCGATATGGGAGTTCCCAAGCGAAAGCCCTCCCGCAGTCGGCAGCGAATGCGCCGGGCCTACAACAGCGTCCTGCATCTGCCGCAGGTGGATACCTGCCCGCAGTGCGCCTCGCCGTACCAGCCTCATCGCGTTTGTCCGGCCTGCGGCTTTTACAAGGGGCGCCAGGTGCTGACCGTGGAGGCCGGCGCCTGAGCCTGCGGAAGCGGTACTAGACTGAATCCTGCCACGCAGCGGCACTGCCGCTGCCAGTTCCCATGAAGCTGGCCGTGGATGTCATGGGGGGCGACCACGGCAGTGGTGTCGTTGTTTCCGGCGCCCTGCTGGCCCTGCGAAAACTTCCGGGGATCACCCACCTGCATCTCGTGGGGAATCAGCCGGAAATCGACGCCGTACTGCGCCTGCATCCGGCGGATTCCCGGGTTCGGGTGCATCATGCCTCGGAGGTGCTCACCATGCAGGAAAAGCCGATGGTGGGACTGCGGCGGAAGAAGGACTGCTCGATCCTCCGGGCGGTGGACCTGATCAAGGCCGGGGAGGCGGATGCCATGATCAGCCCGGGAAACACCGGCGGGGTCGTCGCCGCCTCCACGATCCGGCTCCGGCCCATGGCGGGCGTGGAGCGTCCCGCCATTGCGGCGGTCATTCCGGCACCGGAGAACGACTTCCTCCTGCTCGACGCCGGGGCGAATGTGGAATGCCGGCCGCTGCACCTGCTGCAGTTCGCCATCATGGGGAGCGCCTATGCGCGCGAAGTGATGCACATCGCCCGACCCCGCGTCGGCCTGCTGAGCGTGGGCACCGAGGACATCAAGGGCAACGACCTCACCCAGGAGACCTTCAAGCTCTGCAAACAAGTGGACCTCCATTTTGTGGGGAACGTGGAGGGCCACGACCTGTTCCTGAACCGCGTGGACGTCGTCGTCTGCGATGGCTTCACCGGGAACATCGTGCTCAAGACCTGTGAAGGGCTGGCGACCGGGCTGTTCCGCTGGTTGCGCAAGGAACTCACGCGGAGTCCCAAGCGCGCCATGGGGGCACTGCTGGCCAAGGGGGCTTTCGTGGCGATCAAGGACCGGATCGATCCGGAGTCCCACGGCGGGGCACCACTGCTCGGCCTCAACGGCCACGTCGTCATCGCACACGGTTCCTCGCGCGAGCATGCCACGATGAACGCGATCCGGCAGGCCGCCGAGGCCGTTCGCACCAGCTTGAACCATGTGCTGATCCGGCATATCGAGGAGGCCCAGCAACGTTTGTTCAACGCCCGCACCTCCGCCCCCATCCTTTCCGCATGAGTGATTCCCAGCCCAGCCACGGACGGTTCCGCAATCCCCGCGCCCAACACAACTTCATCGGCCGCACCTGCTCCATCGTCGGGGTCGGGTCCTATCTCCCCGAACGGATACTCACCAATGCCGACCTGGAAAAGATGGTGGAGACCTCGGATGACTGGATCACCAGCCGGACCGGAATCAAGGAGCGGCGCATCGCTGCAGAGGGCGAAACCACCTCGGACCTGGCCGCCGCCGCCGCCCGCCGCGCCCTGGAAAACGCGGGAGTGACGGCCGCCGAAATCGACCTGATCATCGTGGCGACGGTCACGCCCGACATGGCCTTTCCTTCAACCGCCTGCCTGGTACAAGAGAAGATCGGGGCGACGCGGGCGGCGGCCTTCGATCTCGAGGCGGCCTGCTCGGGCTTCATCTACGCGCTGGAAGTGGCCCAGCAGTTCATCGCCTCGCGCAGTTGTGACACGGTCCTGGTGATCGGTGCCGAGAAGCTCTCGTCCATCGTCGACTGGCAGGATCGGAACACCTGCGTGCTGTTTGGCGACGGGGCCGGGGCCGCGGTGCTGCAGCACCGTCCCGAGTCCCACGGTTTGCTCACCGCCTGCATGGGGGCCGACGGCAGCAAGGGCCGGGTGTTGTGCGTCCCTGCCGGCGGATCGGCGTGTCCGGCCTCTGCCGCTTCCCTGGACCAGCGATTGCATTACATCCGGATGGATGGGCGTGAGACCTTCAAGAACGCCGTGCAGGCCATGCTCTCGGCGGGGCGGGAGGCGATGAAGCGGTGCGAAATCGACATCAGCCAGGTTCGGTGCGTGATTCCGCATCAGGCCAACCAGCGCATCATCGACGCGGTTGGCGAGCGGCTTGGGGCCACGAAGGAGCAGGTCTTTGTCAACCTCCAGAAATACGGCAACACCTCGGCGGCCTCGGTGGCGATTGCCCTCGACGAGGCGGTGGCGGGAGGGCACGTGAGCCGGGGGGATCTCGTGCTGCTGGTCGTCTTCGGCGGGGGATTCACCTGGGGGGCTGCCGTGATCGAATGGTGACCCGGCCGGGCACTCCTTGACCGGGCTTGAACGGAATGTCGGTCCGTATCGGCCGGGCGCTGCAGGAGGTCGCCGGGCGGGCTTGCCCGGTGTCACCGACGAAGCGACGTTTCCTCACCTTGAAATGAATCGCCGTTGGCGATACGAGAATCATTGACGGCAATGTCGCGTGTGCTAGTTTTTGCTCGCTGCTTATGACGACCAGTAAACTGGACAAATCGGGCGTCCTCGGGCCGGCTCCCACCGGTTCGAATGAGACGCGGTTGGTACTTCCGGCAGACCGGGTGGCCTTTCGCTCGAATGGGATTGAGTTCCTCTCCTCCCGGCCTGTGGACCAGTGGAAGGAAGTCACCGTGGAGCTGTTGTCACCCGTGGACAACCGGCCGCTGCAAGGCACCGGGGTCGTGGTGGACTGCACCGGCAATCGTCATACCGGCTACGTGGTGTCCCTGATGTTCCTGAGCATCGCTCCGGACAGCCGGAGACGATTGCAGGAGCTCTCCCAGAGCCCGATGGCCTGATCCGCCGGCCGCCGCTGCGACCACCACCGCATGGAACTCTTCAATCGTATTCTGCGCACCGCCGTTGATGGCGGTGCCTCCGACATTCACATCAAGCTCGGTGGGCCGGTCTACTTCCGCATCGACGGGGAGTTGGTCGCCATCGAGGCGCCGGTGCCGACGAAGGAGTGGCTGACGAACGTGGTTGAGCGCATGGTCCCACCCCATGCCAAGGGGCGCTTGGAGAAGGATCGTGAGGTGGACTTCTCCTACTACATTCCCGACGTGGGACGTTTCCGCACGAACGTCTACCAGGAGACGGGCGAATGGTGCATCGCGATGCGCTACGTAAAGGTCAAGGTGCCCAGCTTCGACGAATTGGGGCTCCTGCACGTCCTGAAGAAGCTGGCGGAGGCGCCGCGCGGCATCGTGCTGGTCTCGGGAACGACGGGTTGCGGCAAAAGCACCACCCTGGCGGCGATGCTGGAGCACATCAACAGCACCCAGAAGCGTCACGTCATCACCCTCGAGGATCCGATTGAGTACGTCTTCGAGGACAACCAGTGCGTCATCGAACAGCGTGAGGTCGGTCTGGACACCGGCTCCTTTGCGATGGGCCTGAAGCACATTCTGCGTCAGGATCCGGACATCATCATGATCGGGGAGATGCGTGATTCCGTCAGTTTCATGGCGGCCATCAACGCGGCGGACACCGGTCACCTGGTCTTCTCCACGCTCCACACCACCTCGGCGTCCCAGGCCGTCGGTCGCATTCTCGACTTCTTCAAGGCGGACGAGCGGGATCAGGTGCGGCGCCAGTTGGTGGGCACCCTGCGGGCGATTGTCTGCCAGCGCATGGTCGGCAAGGCGGGCGGGGGCGTGATCCCGGCACTCGAGATCCTGATCAACACTCCCACGGTTCGCAAGCTGCTCGAGGAAAACCGGCTGGAGAAGCTCGCGGCAGCCATTGAAACCGGCGTGGACGACGGCATGCAGACGTTCAACCAGGCGCTGTTCAACCTGGTCAAGGAAGGCAGGGTCACCGAGAAGGAGGCCCTGAACAAGGCCACGAACGCGCAGGCGCTCGAAATGAACTTCAAGGGCATCTTCCTCGACGAGGCGCGGCGGATTCTGTCGTAACCCATCCCAAATCCCCTCTCCCGCGCCGGCGCCTCAGGCAGGCTCCGGCGTTTTGCTTTTCCAGGGGTGGCCCCACCGCCGGTTCAGCCGCAACGTCCCAGTTCCTGCAAAGCCTGCTTCACGACCCATCCCTGACGGGTCAATGCCATCCGGGCCGCCTCCTCGCCCGCGCCCGTCAACTCCCGCACGATGCGCACCGCCCGCTCGCGCAGTTTCCGGTTCGAGGGATTCAGATCGACCATGAGATTCCCGGCCACCTTGCCCAACCGCACCATGGCCAGGGTCGTGATGATGTTCAGCACCCGCTTGGTGGCGGTGCCCGCCTTCAGGCGGGTGGAGCCGGTCAGTAGTTCCGGCCCGGTGTCCGGACAGATCCGCACGGTGGGCCGCAGGGCCGCCGGATGGCGCAGGTTCGGGTTGAAGCAAAGCAGCACGGTCGCCGCCCCCACTTCCCGCGCCGCCTGCAGGGCGCCCCAAACGAACCGCGTGCGACCGCTGGCAGCGATTCCCATGACGACGTCTTTCGCTCCGATCCGCCGGAATCCCATGGCTTCCGCGCCCGCCGCGAAGTCATCCTCGGCCCCCTCCACCGCGGCCCACAACGCCCGTTGACCGCCCGCGATGATGCCCTGAACCATCGCGGGATCCGCGCGGAATGTCGGCGGACACTCGCTGGCATCCAATACCCCCAGACGGCCGCTGGTTCCGGCTCCGACATAGAACAACCGCCCCCCCTGTTGAAGCGCCCGGGCGACGATCCGAACCGTGCGTTCGATCGGAACTCGAACCGCGGCCAGCGCAGCCGACACCCGGTCCTCCTCCGCCAGCATCAGCCCCACCGCCGCGCGTAACGACATTCGGTCCAGGTTCATCGATCGCGGATTGCGTTCTTCCGTGGGAGGAAGGCCGGTCGCTTCCGGCAGCTGGACGGGATCCGGGGAAGGGACGTTTTGCCGGCTGCGGCGTCGCGTGGGGGTTGGGATTTCCCCGGGGGCACCCGCCCCCGCGACCGCCAGTTTCATGGCTCCGCGGGCACCCTCCTCCTCGAGGATCCGCACTTCCGCGCCGGACCGGGCGGCAAGCAATCCTCGTTTCACCTGACGGGCCAGATACGGACAGCGGAGGAGGCAGCCACCGGCGAGCACGAACTGGACAGGTTCGTCAGGGCCGGCCAGTTGCCTCGCACAGGCCTGCGCATCCGTCACCAGGGCGGCCGCGGCTTCCGAGAGCAACCCGCGGCACAACCGGTCCCCGGTGGCGACTCCCTGAAAGACCTCCACCGCCAGCGCGGCAATCTCGGGTTTGGCAGCGTGGACGGACCAGTCCACCAGTTCGCCCGGTTCGTTCATCGCCAGCGCCCGCAACAATCTCGCGCCAAGCTCCGGCCAGGTGCCCTGCCGGTCCAGGATCTCCAGGACCACACGCAAGGCGGCCAACCCGATGGCATGGCCGCTTCCCCGGTCGCCCAGAACGTGTCCCCATCCGCCTGCCTTGACGGATTCCCCGGCCTGACTCCGCCCGAAGCAGCAGGATCCCGTTCCACTCAGCACCAGCACCGACACGCGGGCCCGGGAAGTCGGGGCGGCGGCCAGCGCGGTTTCAAGGTCGTTCCCGACCCAGAGCGACTCTCGCGGCCACACGTCCGTCGCCAGGCGGCGCAATCGTTCCCGATCTGCATCCGTGCGCACTCCGGCCATGCCGATCCCCACAGCCATTGCCCCGGGAAACCGCGCCGCAATCCGGCGCAGGTGACGCTTCAGCGCCGCGTCGGAAAGCAACCGGAGGTTGGCGGCCGCGAACTCGCCGCGGGCGGTTTCCCCCCCGTCAGGATCGCCCAGCACCGCGACGCTGTGGGTGGCGCCGCACTCGATGCCAAGGACGCATCGCGCGGGATTGAGGGGAGGCGGTGCGTTCCGGGGCATGACGGAGGTTGAAGGTGTTTGGGGCTGAGGTGGGACTTGCTGCAGGGGGGCTATTCCACGAATTCGAGGGCCGGTGCGCGGGGGATCAGACCCTGTTCTTCCGCCTGCCCCAGGAACCGCCGGATGGCTTCCCGGCCGCGCTCGCCGTAGTCGAGGGTCCAGTCGTTCACGTACATCCCCACGAACTCGTCCGCCAGATCATGACCCATGTCCCGGGCGTATTGCAGGGCATGGGTCACCGCTTCCTCGCGGTGGTCAAGGGCATAGCGGATGCTGGAGTGGAGGATGTCGGAGATGACCTTGCGTTCGGCGGGCGGGAAGCGTTTGCTGATCACGTTTCCGCCCAGCGGCAGCGGCAACCCGTCGTTCTCGCGCCCCCACCAAACGCCCAGATCCTGGCAGACCACCAGTCCCTCGTTCCGCCAGGTCAACTGGCCCTCGTGAATGATCAACCCGACGTCTGCCTGGCCCGACTTCACGGCGGCAAAGATCTCGTCGAACGGCACCACCACCGGTTTGAACTCCGCGGCCCGGCGGCCCAGCCAAAGCTGCAGCGCGAGAAACGCACTGGTCATCCGACCCGGGATGGCGATGCGTTTGCCGGCGATCTCCTCGCGCGTGAAGGGCTGCTTCGCGACGAGCATGGGGCCGTAGCCATCCCCCATGCTGGCGCCGTTGGGGAGCAGGGCGTATTGGTCCGCCACGTGGGCATAGGCGTGGATGCTGATTGCCGTGATGTCGAGTTCCCCCCGGGTGGCCCGTTCATTCAGCGTCTGGATGTCCTGGAGGATGTGTTCAAAGCGGTAGCCCCCCAGCGGAACGCGTTCCGCGGCGAGCGCATAGTGCATGAAGGCGTCATCCGGGTCGGGCGAATGACCGAGCGTGAGCGTGCGTGGCTCCATGCGCCAATCCTACCAGCGGACGGGCGCGGGTGTCACGTTTGGCGGAGCGGACTGTCGACCTGTGCCGACCCGCGTCGGGCCGGGGAGGGGCGGCGGCCTACTGGAAATCGTAGACCAGGACCTTTTCGCACACGCGCTTGAACACCTTTTCGATGAACTCGAGATGCAGGGGATGCACCTGGTAGGCGTCCTGGCTGGCCTGGTCGGCGAAGCCAACATTCAAGGCGACCTGGTAGGTTTGATCGACCACCGGCCGGTGGCTGCCCATCATCCTGCCGACGTGGAAGTGCTGGACGCCCGGAATGGGCCGCAGGTACTGCTCGGCGCCGGCGAGGAGCTCCTCGGTGGCGTTTGGAACGTCCGGTTTGGTCCAGAAGATCACGACGTGCGAGAACATGCCGGAAGCGAACCAAAGCCCTGCTCCGGGGGCAACCGCTTTCTCGCCGCTGTCGCGCGGCCTTTCTCGCAGCCTCGGCCCTTGGAGGCTGGGCATCCGCCCGCCCGGGCCGGTGATTCGATGCGCCCCGGAGCGTTCCCCCGTGAATACCCCGCCGCGCGATCCAGTCAATGGGGTTGGGTCAAGCAGTGGATAAGGTCGACAGGGAAGAAGACCGAGTCCGTGCCCGGAACCCTTTCAAGACACAATATAAGTTGGGCCGTTCGCCAGCTTGAACTAGACTGGACAAGAGCAACAAACCGGAGGCCACGAACATGAAAACGACACTGATCATTTCGAGCCGTCTGACCGCGGTCGCCCTGGCAACTGCAGCGCTCGTCGGATGTCGCAGTGATGCGACCTCACCCCCGCCGCAAGCGCATGGCGTCTCGGCGGCGCCGTCCACCAGTGTGGCTGCTGTCGTCGTCCCGGCGGAGTCCCCGCCCCCGGTGGTGGTGGTTCCGGCGGCCGCCAATCCGGTCCCGGTCCCGGCCGCAGCCACGGCCGCACCACAGGAAACCGCGCCGGAATCGCCGGCGCTGTCCCCCGGCGTGGCGGAGGTGGTGCAGATGGCCCGGGCCCAGGTGGGAGAACAGGTCCTGCTGGACTACGTCCAGGATTCTCCGGTCGCCTATGACATGACGTCCGCCGAGATCGTGTATCTCAAGGACGTCGGCATCAGCGAGCCGGTCATTCAGGCCATGATGCACCGCGGGCAGGCACTCCGGGCCCAGGCCCCCGCCGCGCCGGCGGTCGAGACCGTCCCGGTTTCGTCCGAGCCCCCCGCGGTGGCCCCGGCCGAAGCGGTCACCGTCATGGCGCCCGTGCCGGCGTCCCCGGTGTATGAAACGCCCGTTGCGGCCCCGGCCGCCGCGCCCGCCTCCGTGACAAACAACTACTTCTACGGTTCACTCTCACCCTACGGAAGCTGGGTTGAGGTGGCCGACTACGGCTGGTGCTGGCGGCCCACCTGCGGGGTGGTGGACACCGGATGGCGGCCCTACTACGACAATGGTTGCTGGGTCTACTCCGACTCGGGCTGGTATTGGAACTCCTATTACTCCTGGGGGTGGGCGCCGTTCCATTATGGTCGCTGGCACATGAATCCCCGTTGGGGATGGGTCTGGAGCCCCGGCCACGTCTGGGGTCCCGCCTGGGTCACCTGGCGGTACACGGACGGCTATTGTGGCTGGGCGCCGCTACCGCCGGCCTGCGGCTGGAGCACCGGAGTGGGGCTGACCTGGCACGGCTCGGGGGTCAGCGTCGGCTTCAGCTTCGGGCTCACCGCCGGCAGCTACTGCTTCGTTCCTTATCGCTCCTTCTGTCATCCCCACCCCCATCGCTACGGGGTGGGCCCCCACGAAGTGGACGGGATTTACCGGAACTCCACCGTGGTCAACAACGTGATCATCGGGAACAACAACACCATCATCAACGGCGGGGTGGCACCGGAGAGATTCCCGACCGACAGCCGCCAGGAGATTCGCCGGGTCGCCCTGCGGGATGTCGCGCCGGGTCGGAGCCCTCGGCTGAACCCGGGACAGGTGGACGAGCGACGCGGCGAGGTCGCCGTTTACCGCCCGAAAGTGCCGCCCCAGCTATCCCGCCCCACGAAGGGGGACAATCACTATGATCCCCCGTACCACGCCACCAGCAGGACGGCTTCCTGGGAGGCGCCCCGCTCGGCCAGCCCCAGCACCCGGACGCTGACGGCCGCCCCGGCCCGGTCCGACCCCGCCACTCCTCGGAGTGTCGCTTCACCGGCTGCCGCCTCGGTTGCCCCGTCGCGCAGCACGGCAGGCACAACGCCACGAACCGGCACAAGCGCCGTTGCTCCCACCCGGCGTGAACTGGTAACCCCTCAGCCGCAACGGACGCCATCCCGCACGGTTTCCGCGCCGGTCGTGACCCGCTCGGTCACGGATCGCGGCGGGATGCGCCTCATGCCTTCCCGATCTTCGCCGTCGACCTCCCCGCAGGGGTATGAGCCCTCCTCCTCATTCACCACTCCGCGAACATCGGTGACAGCTCCGTCACGATCGAGCGTGACCACTTCCACGCCGTCCACCACCCGCCCGGTCGCCCCGCTGCAGGTCATGCCCGGCCGCAGTATCAGTCCGGCCTCGCCGACCCTGCCGTCGCGGGTGACACCCGGGGTCGCGGCTCCCACCCGAAGCCCGGCTTCGGGCTCGACCTCCCTGCGCATTGGCCCGACCCAGTCGGATCGCATCATGACGGCCCCCTCCCGGTCCAGTGGCGGCCTTTCGTCCCCTTATAGCCGGGGCACGGTCTCCAGCCCATCCGTCTCCTCCGGCTCCGCCCTTCGCAGCACCGCGCCCTCGGTCCGTTCGGTACCCAGCGCCTCGGTTCCCACCGCACCGTCGCGAAGCAGCAGTGTCTCGCGACCGATGACGCCGTCGTCGCCACGCATGTCAGCCCCCACCATGCGCGGGTCGTCGGCGCCCTCTGCTCCGGCTCGCTCGGCGACACCGAGTGTCCGGCCGAACTCCACCCGACGCCAATGACGCGGGACCGTCGGCATGGTCTGCGCCCTCCGGATCGGGGATTGCCACCACGACCGGGGGGACGTTGGCTTTCGGGGATCCTGGTTGCGGGGGTGCTGGCCGCCTCGTGTCCGGCGGGGGCCTCAGGCACCGGGGAGGAGGGAACCGGGGCCGACGTCCTGTTTCTCACCGGGTTCGAGGTGTCGGAAGGTTACAGCGATGCGGAGGCAATGGTGCCGTTGCGGGGGCAACAGGGCTGGCAGGGGGAGGGATCGGGAGGCAACGGCCTGGTCTGGGAATTCTTCGAGGGATGGGGGCAGCAGGCGTATCTGGGGTTCCTGGCACCCGCGCCCAAGGACGATTTCCTGGTGCTCTGGAAGCCCCTGGGCCTGCCCGATCCCGACCCGGCCCGACCGGTCTGGAAGTTCTCCACCCTCATGCAGGTGGTGGATTCCACAAACGGGCAGTACGACGACTTCCGCTGGAGTGTCTACAACCGGGACGGACACCGTTTGCTGACGGTGGATTTCGACAACTCAAGTCTCACCATCAACTTCGCGCGGGAGGACTCGGCGGACTTCACCCCGACCGGGTTTGAGTTTCGGAACGATGTCCTCTACTGGCTCGAAATCCTGATGAACTTTGGCCGTAATAGCTGGATGGCCCGCCTTAACGGCACCGTGATCGTCGATTCCCAGCCGTTGGTCGCCGGGGAAGGCGCGCTGAACCTCGGCGACGTGGATCCCGTGTGGGCGATCCGTGAACCGGGCGCTCCCGGCGACAACTATCTCCTCTTCGATGAATACTCGGTCTCGCTGGAACCCGGCCGGACCATCCCGCCCTCCATCGAGATCCTCGGCGTCAACGCGCAGGGCGAATTCGAGCTTTACCTCCACGGGGAGCGCGGGCTGACCTACAGCATCGAGGTGTCCGGGGATCTCCGGGAGTGGTTGTCACTCGGGGAGTATTCCCTGGAGGACGGATTCCTCTACTTCGTGGACACCTCCTCGCCCGGTTTCGACGTCAGCTTCTACCGGGCCCGCGAAGTCCAGCCGTAGCGGGTCCGCCGGCCCTTCTGGGGGGAGGTTTTCCTTGCCCGCCGTCGGTCACGGGCGGAGAACTGGCGGATGACCGTCAGTCGCCATCCGTCCCGCCGGCAATTCCTCAAAACCGGGCTCGGGGTTCTTTCGGCATTACCGGTCCTGCCGGGCCGTTCCACTGGCACCGGGACCGCTCCGCATTACCGTGCAGTGATTGTCGGGCACACCGGTGCCGGCGACTTTGGACACGGTTACGACCAGGTGTTCAACAATCTCCCCAATGTGCAGGTCACGGCGGTGTCGGATCCCGACGATGCCGGCGCCCGGAGGGCCGCCGAAAGAAGTGGCGCGGTCCGGACCTACCGGGATTACCGGCAGATGTTCGACGCCGAACGCCCAAACCTTGTCTGCCTGGCGATGCGCCAACCGGCCACCCACCTCGAAATCGCGTTGGCGGCGATGGACCATGCCCGGGGGATCTTCATGGAGAAGCCCATGACCGCGACCCTGCCCCAGGCCGAGGTCCTCTGCCGGGCTGCGGAGGAGAAGGGCGTCACTGTGGCGGTGGCCCACAACCGGCGGTTCGATGCGGAGTTCTGCCGGGCCGGAGCCCTCGTGGCTTCGGGATTTGCCGGGGAAATCCGAGAGATCAACCAGCATGGCAAGCAGGATGCCCGGGCCGGTGGCGAGGACATGATCGTTCTGGGAACGCACGACTTCGACCTGCTTCGCTGGTGGTTTGGGGATCCGGTCTGGTGCTCGGCAACCGTGACCGTGGAAGGGCGGGACGTCACGCGGGCGGACGTCCGTCCGGGGCGGGAACCCATGCGCGTGGCCGGGGACACCATCCATGCCCAATTCGGTTTCCAGGGAGGACTGGTGGCACGCTGGAGTTCCGTGACCACCCGGGATGACTGGACGACGCGTCGGCTGCAGCGTGAGCGTTGGGCCTTCGAGATCCTGGGGTCGCAGCGCATCGTGGCCTGGCAGTCGGGAATCGGGTTTCGTTTCCTTGATTCCCCCTTCCTGCTCCATCCGGATGGGGCGGCGGACTGGCAACCACTGCCCGAGCCGCCTGGCGGCCACGCCGGCGGGGTGGCTCCGGGGGCGGACCTGATTGCAGCCGTGGAATCCGGCCGCCCGCCACGCTGTTCGGGCATCGATGGACGCTGGACCCTGGAGATGCTCACGGCGGTCTATCGCTCCCACTTCACAAGGTCGCGGGTGGCTCTACCGCTGCACGATCGGTCCGACCCCCTGGCTTGAACTGCTGCTGCCATAGCCCGTTAGCCGGCGTGCTGGGGGGTGTTTTCCGGGATTCACGAGATTCCGAAGGACCCCATTCTCTCCGTGCCTGGAAACCTGCGTCGGCTGAGCGCTGTCGGCTGAGCGCTTGCCTTGGGAGGGGACGGTCACTAGGTTCGCCGCGAGTATGGAAAACGTCGTCATCATCGGCACGGGTTGCGCTGGACTGACCGCGGCCATCTACACGGCCCGGGCAAACCTCAAGCCATTGGTCCTCACCGGCACCATGCCGGGTGGATTGCTGACCACCACCAGCACGGTGGAGAACTTTCCGGGTTTTCCCGAGGGGGTGGACGGTTACGAACTGATGAACCGGCTGCAGCAGCAAGCCGAGCGGTTCGGCGCCCGCGTGAAGTTCGGCACGGTCGAGCAGGTGGGCCTGAAACAGACCCCGTTCACGCTCACGGTCGACGGCGAGCCGGTGGAGGCCCGGACGGTGATCATCGCGAGCGGCGCCGGACACCGTCACCTCGGTTTGGAAAGTGAGGCCAAACTGGAGAAGAAGGGGGTGACCTACTGTGCCACCTGCGACGGCGCCCTGCCGGTGTTCCGCAACCAACCGTTGGTGGTGGTCGGCGGCGGGGATTCGGCCGCGGAGGAGGCGCTTTACCTGACCCGGTTTGGTTCCGTGGTGCACCTCGTGCATCGTCGGGACGAGTTGCGCGCCTCGAAGATCATGGCGGCACGGGTGTTGAGCCACCCCAAGATCAAGCCCGTCTGGGACTCGGTGGTGACGGACATTCTGGACGTGGAACAGGACAAGGTCACCGCCGTGCGGGTGAAGAATGTCAAGACGGGTGAGGAGAACACGATTGACTGCGCCGGGGTGTTCATCGCCATCGGACACGTGCCCAACACGGAGTTGTTCCAGGGGATCATCGACCAGGACGAGGCCGGCTACATCGTGCCCAAAGCCGGGGCGGCGACGAACATTCCGGGCGTCTTCGTGGCGGGGGATTGCGCGGACCGGGTGTATCGCCAGGCCATCACGGCGGCGGGGATGGGCTGCATGGCAGCGATTGAAGCCGAGCGCCATCTGGCATCGCTCGAGGAATAGGCGGAGACGCAGCCGTTCAGCGTTGCCCGTCGGCGCGTCGGAGGGGTAGAACAGACGTCATGTTGCCGGAGTTGTTGAAGCATGGGGGAGCCATGATGTGGCTCCTGCTGGCGATGGCCGCGGTGGCCACAGCGGTGTTCATTGAGCGCGTGCTGCACTACCATCGCGAGCAGATCCACGCCCTCGACTTCCTCAACGGTGTGCGAAACGTCCTGAAGCGCGACAACGTTGTGGAAGCCATCTCCATCTGCGACGCGACCCCCGGCCCGGTGCCCCGGTTGGTGAAGACCGCCATCTTGAACCGGGACAAGGGACGGGACGGCATCCATGACGCGCTGGAACAGGCCGGGTTGGTGGAGGTGCCGCGCCTGGAGGAACGGTTGAGCCTGGTCGCCACGATCGCCCAGATTGCCCCGATTCTGGGTCTCTTGGGCACGGTGCTGGGGCTGATCCAGGTGTTTTACCTCGTGCAACAGCAGGGATTGGCGGCCCCGGCCGGGGCGCTGGCAGGTGGCGTCTGGAAGGCCCTGGTCTGCACCGGCGCCGGTCTGGCCCTCGCAGCCCCCTGCTACGCGGCGTACAATTACCTCGTCGCCCGGGTGAATAGCATCGTCCTGGACATGGAGAAGTCCTCCACCGAAATCCTCTCGGTGCTGACTTCCCCACCGGAGAGCGAGGCCAGGAAATGAAGTTTGTCCGCCACGTCCGCCCGTTCACCGGGCAACTCGACGCCGCACCGCTGGCCAGCCTGTTCTTCCTGCTCCTGCTGTTCCTCTTGTTTCACACCTACCTGGTCCCCCCCCCGGGGATCCGGGTCGAACTGCCGGTCGTCGGCACCCCCAACCTGCCCGGCACGGCGAACCCCTGGCTGGCGGTGACCGTGGACCAGGTGGGCCGGCTCTATTTTGAGAGTCAGGTGGTGACCGGGGAGGACCTCGCCCGCCGGTTGGCGGCCAGGGTACGGGAACAACAGGAGCCCGTCAGCCTGTTGGTCCAGGCGGACCGGCGCGTGCCCCAGGAAGTGGTGCTGCGGCTCTATGCGGTCGCCCGCAGTGCCGGCCTCCGCGAAGTGGTCATTGCCACGCGACCGGAGTTGTTCGAGGCACCGGAAGACGCCGAGGGACCATGACCACACCGGAGGGCCAGGTACCGGGGCACTGGAACATCCGGCGCTGGAGCCTGGTGGGGGTACTCATTCTCACGATCCAGGTGAGCCTGGTGGTCACGCTGTCGTGGCGGCCCGGGGAAATCCTGCCCCCGGTGTCGCGCCAGTCTTCCCTGCGCTTTGTGACCGACCCCGCCCTGGATCAACGGCTGCACAACCTGGAATGGATGCCTGATCCGGCCCGCTTCGCCACCCCGGGGCGGAAGGGGTTCACCGCCTCACTGTGGCGGCCCTCCCCGCTTCCTGACCTGCCGTGGTTGCCGCGGCCCGAACCTCCCCGCTATCTCGAGCATCCCTTCGATGGCGACACCGGACTGACCGACCTCACCCTGGAGTCCCCCCGTCGCCTCCCGCGTGTCGTGGCCGACCCGGCGCCGGTGCTGGATCTGCCCCCGATCGAGGGGCCTCCGCTGCCGTCGCATTCCTGGTTGAAGGTGGAAGGAGACCTGGCTGGCCGGCCCGTGGTGGTCGTGGAAAGCCTGCCGGTCTGGCCGTTGGAGGACGTGTTGCCGCCCAGCGTGGTCCAGGTGGTCGTCGGCCCGGAGGGCTCGGTGCTTTCCGCCACGCCGCACCCCCCCGGATCCGGTTTGCCCGCGGCGGACACCCAGGCGATGGAACTCGCCCGGTCCATCCGTTTCGAGGCGCTGCCAGCGGGCCAGTCCGGGCTCATGTGGGGACGCCTGGTTTTCCGCTGGGCGACCGTCCCGCCGCCGACTCCCGCCAACACTGCCACCAACCCCCCGCCGGGCCCATGACCGTCGACCAGGTACTGCTTGTCTATGTGTTGAGCGCCCTCGGCGTGATCGGCCTCATGGCGTTGTTCTCGGAGTGGCGCCGGCGCAGCTTCAATCCCAAGCCCTCGGACGATCGCATCTTCCGCTGCAGCGACTGCAGCTACGTCTACACGGACGACCCGGACGTGGACCGCTCGCGTTGCCCGCAGTGTGGCGCGTTCAACGACGCGGTCCGCTTCTGAACCCCGCACCGCGCAACGCTCAGGGGACGTCCTTGGTCAACTCGGCGATCAGCCGGGGCACATAGGACGCATAACGACCCGGCACCCCCTTCGCCTCGGTGGGCAGGGATTTCAGGACCGGCCGGATGCCGTCCGCGCGCGAGCCCATGGCATCGATGGCATTCAACGCCTGCATCGCCACCCAGACGCTGTTTACCTCGACCGACGCATGCTCCAGGAGAACCCGCAGCGAGATCGCCACGTCGCGTTCGTCACCGTGAATCCCCAGGGCCTCGGCGGCCGCCACGGCGACTGCCGGGGCCTCGTCCTTCACGAGCGGAAGCAACAACTCCCGGTTTGCCCGGACCACTTCCCCGCCGCGCATCTGGTAACCCAGCACCGCCCAATACCGCACCGCGCTGTCCGCGTCCCGCAGGCCCGCAGCAAGCTCGGACAGGATGTCCGGACGCAGCGACGATGCCAGGTCGGCCATGGTGTGGATCCGCTCCAACGGGTACTTCAGCGGGTCATGCCCCATTTCGTAGGGCGTGCTGCCCTGTGAGCGCGAGTGGATTTCGCTTTCCGGCAGGAAGCCCAGATCGCGCGTGGCGAAGACCTGTTCCCGCTGGGCACAGCGCAGCCGGTCCAGAATCTCCCGGTACGCGGAGGAACCGACCAAGTTGTTCACTTCATCCGGATCGGTCTGCAGGTCGTAGAGTTCCTCGGGCGGCTTGGGCAGCCAGAACCGGTCCTGCTCCGGCGTCAACCGGCCCTCGTCGTGCAGCCGTTTCCAGACCTGCGTGGTGGGGGTCTGGAACATGTAGTCAATGTGCTGGCCGTAGATCTTGTGCGGCATGTACTGCCGGAGATAGACGTAACGCCCGTCCGTCACCGAGCGGACCAGGTCGAACCGCTCATCCATCCGCCCCCGGAAACCGAAGGTGTAGGCGGGAGCCGGCGTGGCGAATTTCCCGAGAAACGCGTGGCCCTGCATCCAGGCCGGCGGTTCGATGCCCGCCAGACTGAGCGTGGAGGGGGCCAGGTCCATGAAGTTCACCAGGCGGGAACTCGTTCCGCCGGCGACATAATCCGGCGGCGCCAGGTCCTTGAACTTCGCCGGGATGTGCACCAACAACGGCACGTGCAGGCCGGAGTCGTACGGCCAGCGCTTGCTGCGCGGCATCCCGGAGCCGTGGTCCCCGTAGTAGACCACAATGGTGTCCTCCGCCAGACCGGCCTCGTCGAGTTCCCGGAGGTCCTCCCCCGCCTGGGCGTCCATCATCGTGACCCGGTCGTAGTACTGCGCCCAGTCCTTGCGCACCTCCGGTGTGTCGGGGTGATAGGCCGGCACGCGGACCTTCGCCGGGTCATGAATGCGGTTGGCGTCGGCGATCTTGTTCCGGATCTGGCTTTCGTGGCTGATGGTGTGATTGAAGATGGCGAAGAACGGCTGGCCCGGCGCGCGGTTCTTCCAGTGAGCGCGTCCGGACGACTCGTCCCAGACGCCCGGCGGCTTGGCCAGGTTGTAATCCTCCTTCGAGTTGTTCGTGCAGTAATAGCCGGCCTCGCGGAGAAACTGCGGGTACATCTTGAATCCCGGCGGCAACGGCACCTGGCTGCGCATGTGCTGCCCCCCCAGGGAAGGCGGGTACATCCCCGAGATGATTGCCGTTCGCGCGGGGGCACACACGGGCGCACAGGACCACGCCGTCAGGTACCGGACACTCTTCCCGGCCAGGGCGTCGAGGTTCGGCGTGACGGCGTAACCATCGCCGTAACAGCCCATTTCGGGACCATTATCCTCGCTGGTGATCCACAGGATGTTCGGACGCGGCCCGGCGGCCTGGCACCAAACCAGACCGACCGCCAGGCCGGCGCAGGAGAGCAGGCGGGTAAGCGAGTGCATGGGCCCGCTTATGCCACGATTCGTCGCCGCGAACAAGCAGTCAGGACGCAACTCAAAGCGGCGGGTGGAGGAAGGCTGGAAGGACGCCTGCCTCGGATTTCGGATTTCGCCGCTTCCCCGCTCTTGCCTGGGCCGCCGCCTCCCCTACACTGCCCCGCCGCGCATGGTGAATCTGGCAGCACTCAACCCCCAGCAACGTGAAGCGGTGACCACCACCGAGGGCCCCGTCCTGATCCTGGCGGGCGCCGGCACCGGCAAGACCCGCGTCATCACCACGCGAATCGCCCATCTGATTTCAAAACGGGTCCCCCCCGAGAACATTCTCGGCGTCACCTTCACCAACAAGGCCGCCCGCGAGATGATGCAACGGGTCAACCAGTTGCTCCCCCGCACCCGCGCCGCCAAGGGTGCAGCCAAGCCCCCCCGCCCCACCCTTTGCACCTTCCACTCGCTCTGCGTCCGTATTCTCCGGCGGCACATCGAACATCTCGGCTACAAACCGAATTTCGTCATCTACGACGAAAGCGAACAACTCGGCGTGATGAAACGGTTGCTCAGCCGCTTCGCCTCCAAGGATGCCCGACCCGACCCCGGCGCCGTCCTGGGCCTCCTCAGCCGGATGCGTAACGCCGGCAACCAGGCCCCCTCCTTCGCCGATCCCAAGGTCGCCGAACTCGCCCACCGCCTGCGCGACGATTACCAGTCCGCCCTGCGCGCCTGCAATGCGGTCGATTTCGACGATCTCATCCTGCTTGTCCTCCGCCTCTTCCGGGAATACCCCGACGTGCTGGAGGACTGTCGTCAGCGTTATCGCTACGTGATGGTGGACGAGTATCAGGACACCAACGCCGCCCAGTTCCAGCTCGTCCACGCCCTCACCGAGAAGCATCGCAACCTCTGCGTGGTCGGCGATGACGACCAGTCCATCTACGGCTGGCGGGGAGCGGAAATCGCCAATCTGCTCGACCTCGAGAAGTTCTATCCCGAGGTGAAGGTGGTCAAACTCGAGCAGAACTACCGGTCGACCAACCGCATCCTCAACGCCGCCAACGCCCTCATCCGCAACAACGCCCGCCGCCGTGCCAAACAGCTTTGGTCCGGCAAGGGCGACGGTCACCCGCTGCTGCTCCACACGTTCGAGAACGAGGAACTCGAGGCCCAGGCGGTGGTCGACAAGATCGAGACCGACCGCTTTGCCCGCCGCGTGCCGTGGGGCGAACAGGCCGTGCTGTTTCGCACCAACGGCCAGTCGCGTCCGCTTGAAGCCGCTTTGCGCAAGGCGCAGGTGCGTTACCACCTCGTGGGCGGACAGAGCTTCTTCGACCGCCGCGAGGTGCGCGACCTGCTCGCCTTTCTGAAGGTGCTCGTGAATCCGCGCGCGGACATCAGCCTGCTGCGCATCGCGAACGTCCCCGCCCGGGGCCTGAGCGATCAGACGATGCAGGCTGTTCTCGCCGCCAGCCAGGAGCGGCATTGCAGCGTGTTTGAGGCGATGAAGAACCCCATTGTCCGCACCGGCTTTGCCGCGCGGGCCCGGGAAAGCATCGAGGAATTCGTGGCGCTCATCGAACAGCGCGCCGCTGAACTGGCCCGTCTGGCCACGCCGCCGGGTTCGTCCGTGTTGTCGGAGTGGACCGAGGGATTCCTGCGAGGAATCGGTTACTTTGACGACTTGAAACGCCAGGAAAAGGACCCGGAATCCGCCGAGGGGCGGGTGCGCAACCTGATCGAACTCATTCGCACCATGGACGGTCTGGAGGCGGACGCCAAGTCCCGCGGCGCCGGCCAGATGGAACGGTTCCTGGAGGAGGTGACCCTCGACAACGACCGCGACGATGAGGAGGAAAAGCGCGGCGACGCGGTGACGTTGATCACGATGCACAGCTGCAAAGGGCTGGAATTCCCGCACGTCTGGATCGTCGGGCTGGAGGAGGGCTTGCTGCCGCACGCGCGGTCGAAGGTGGAGGGTACGCTGGACGAGGAACGCCGGCTGTGTTACGTGGCGATCACGCGGGCCATGCTGACCCTCAACCTGAGCTGGTGCACGGGCCGCCGGCGATACGGCCAGTTGCACCCGGGCCACGCCTCCCGCTTCCTGAAGGAACTCCCCGAGGACCTCGTCGTCCACGCCGCCCAACGGCCGAAGGAAAAGGTGTCCGCCGAACAAGGGCGGGAATTCTTTGCGGCCCTGCGCAAGAACCTGGCACGCGAGGAAGGCTGAGGCGTGCCGGACGAGGCTGGTCCAGGCGGATGGTTCTACCGGGTGGCGGTGGAAACGACTCCATTGGTCCCATCGCGAGGCGGCTCACGATCTCCGCCAGGTTTTGGAGTGCGGTGAAAAGCGCCAGCCTTCACCGCTGTTCCGAGGGCAAAGCGGCGATGTCTCGCCGCACTCCACGACGGTCCGCGAAATCCGCCAGATCCCGGGTAGTGCCGACGTCCGATCCTACCGGTGGATGCACAGATGGAACCCGGTGAAATCGTAGCGCTTCAGCAGATCCTCGGTCGTGAGCCATTCGTCGCCTTCCATCGGGTCGCCGATGTGCCAGCGCCCGTCGTGCGATTCCAGCAACGGGATGAATCTGTGGTACATCATCAAATCCGGTTCGAGCGCGAGAGTGCCGCACGGCACGGAACGCGACAAGCAGGCGGTGCCCGGCGAGGCAGGGACAAAGCGGCGAGTGGGACGCGGACTGGGTTCGCATCGCCCGCCGTGCGGTGCGACTGATTGGTTTGGATTCGATCGATTCCGGATTCCGATTCCGAAAAACCGGCATTTTGCCGCTTGCATGACCCGGGGACGGTCCCTATAGTTCGCGCTCTTTTTGAAGTGAGAGATTGACGTTCCATGCGACGCGCACGAAATCAGAAGACCAAGAAGTCGGTGTCCAAGCGCTTCAAGGTGACCGGCACCGGCAAGGTCATGCGGGGCCATGCCGGCCGTCGTCACCTGCTGGCGCACAAGAGCCCGGCCCAACGCCGCCGGCTGCGGCAGGATGCTGAACTGCCCCCGGGCGATGCCTACCGGATCAAGGAGTGCCTGCCCTTCAGCCACTGACGCTGAGGGAGCACGACGCCGTTTAGACTGAGAATTCCAAGCCAGGAGCTACTGCAATGAGAATCACCAACGCCGCCGCTTCACGCAAGCGCCGCAAGCGCATGGTCCGGGCCGCCAAGGGCTTCCGGATGCGCCGATCCAAGCTTTACCGCTACGCCTCGGATGCCGTCGACCACGGACTGGTCTATTCCTACAAGCATCGCCGCCTCAAGAAGCGCGATTTCCGCCAACTCTGGCAGGCGCGCATCAACGCCGCCACCCGCGCAGCGGGGCTGACCTACAGCCGCTTCATCGAAGGTCTGGTGGCCGCCAAGGTCGAGGTCAACCGCAAGATGCTGGCCGATCTGGCCGCCACGGACGCCGCCGCGTTTACCGCGTTGATCCAGTCCGCCAAGGACGCCCTCCAGGCCAAGCACGCCTGAGGATCCCCAGCCCTATTGCTTTACGTGAAGGCGACCGTCACAGGTCGCCTTTTCCGTTTCCCCCGGCCTGCACGAGCCTTCCCTGTTCGGGGCGGATGGCAGCGGCGGAAAGCGGTGAAGGCTTCGCTTTTCACCGCACTCCAAGACCTCGCGGAGCGTCGTGGAGTGCGTGCGATCCGAATCGCCGCTTTCGCTCCCTGCCGACCGACGACGGAAGGTGGGATAAATGATGGCGAAGCGGCGTCCTTTCTGGTTCCCTGTCGGGGCGGTTTTCTAAGCTTATGGCTGGAATGTTGGATCAAATCGAACCTCTCAAACAGGCGGCGCTGAGCGACCTGCAACAGGCGACCGACCTGACGATGTTGGACCGGGCAAAGTCCGCCCATCTGGGCGCCAACGGGCGCTTCACCGGCCTGCTCAAGCAACTGGGGCAACTCCCCCGCGAGGAACGGCCGGCCGCCGGCAAGGCGATCAACCTCGCCAAGGTGGAGTTGGAAACGGCCCTGGCAAGCCGTCGCGCGGAACTGGAAACCCTCGCCGCCATGCCCAAGGAGGCCACGGACTTCACGTTGCCGGGGCGACGCCGGCCGCTGGGACGGTTGCATCCCCTGACCCGCACCACGGAGGATATCGTCCGCAGCTTCCGCAAGCTTGGGTTCGTCGTGGCGGATGGGCCGGAGATCGAGGACGATTACCACTGCTTCGACACGCTGAACACCCCGGCCGACCATCCCGCGCGCGATTCGCAGGACACCTTCTACGTCCCGACCGATCCCCGCCTGCTTCTGCGCACCCACACGTCCTCGGTGCAAATCCGGGTCATGGAGAAACAGCAACCGCCGGTGCGCATTATCGTGCCGGGCCGGGTGTACCGTCGGGACACAGCGGACGCGACGCACAACCCGACGTTCCACCAGGTCGAGGGGCTTTACGTGGACCGGGGCGTCACGGTGGGGGATTTGAAGGGCACGGTGGAGTTCGTGTTCCGGGAACTGATGGGGCCGGAGACGAAGATCCGCTTCCGCCCGCATTACTTCAGCTATACGGAACCCAGCTTTGAGATCGATTTCTCCAGTTCCCTGACGCGCAAGATGGGGAAGGAATGGCTGGAGATCGCCGGCTGCGGCATGGTGCATCCGCAGGTGTTCGAGAACGTGGGCTACGATCCGGAGGTCTGGACGGGGTGGGCGTTTGGCTTCGGCATCGAACGGATCGCCATGATCCGCTACGGGATCAACGATATCCGGTTGTTCTACCAGAACGACGTGCGGTTTCTGCACCAGTTCTGAGGCTGCAAAGGGGATTGCCAGCGGGCCCCGGGACGGCTACCAGTAACCATCACGGGCAGCCGGCATGAGCACGCATGAAACTCCAGGATCTCACGGGGGCACCAAGCGGAAGCGCCTGCCACGCTCGTTCAAGGAACTGACCCCGAGCCGCTCGTTCGATCCACGAAAGTTCTTCCATGAGATGGTGTGGAAACCGCTCCGCACCCGCCGGAAAGGGCGGCATCAGCGCGTCACGTTCCCGCGACTCAAGGAGGGCGAGGTCGCCATCACCTGGATCGGGCACGCCTCCTTCCTGGTCCAGTTCACCGACCTGAACGTGCTCATCGACCCGGTCTTCGCCGACTGGCTGTTCCTGCTGAAACGCGTCAAACGCGCGGGACTCAAGCTCTCCGACCTGCCCGCACCCGATCTGGTGCTGCTTTCGCACGCGCACTTCGATCACTTCCACAAGCCCACCCTGCGGCGGTTACCGTCGCCGCGCATGGCGGTGGTGCCCTGGGGGGTGGGCGACCTGGCCGACGGCCTGGGGTTCGACCGGATCATTGAATTGGAATGGTGGGACACGTTCGCTCGCGCCGGCTGGCAGGTGACCCTGACCCCCTGCAAGCACTGGGGCGCACGCGTCCTGCGGGACCATCATCGGGGTTACGGTGGTTTCGTGCTGGAACATCAGGGACGCCGCATCTACCACGCCGGCGACAGCGCCTACTTCGACGGCTTCAAGGAGATCGGCAAACGACTGGCTCCCGAGATCGCGTTGCTGCCCATCGGGGCCTATCATCCGGAAGGGATGAAGAACGTGCACATGGGCCCGGAGGACGCCGTGAAGGTGTTCCAGGACCTGCAAGCCCGCTGGCTCATCCCAATGCATTACGGAAGCTTCCGGCTTTCCTTCGAGGACATGAGCGAACCGCCGCGCTGGCTTGCGGAACTGGCTCACGAAGCCGGGTTCAGCGACCAGGTGCGCGTCCTGGAGGAAGGCATCCCGAGCGTGTTCTGAAGTCCGATCCCGCAGAAGGGATCGGGGGAGCATACGCGCCCTCGCGTGTGCTGGCGGACGCCCCCGTCCGCCAGTCCAGGTTCATGCCTGCTCCTCGATCCGGTACAACCTCAGCTCGCAGGCCGGGGAGACGCTCCTTCGCGGATTACCAACTCCGGTTCGGCAATCCAGGTTCCCCGGCATTGCGGACAGCGCGAGGGCTTGGCGAACCGGGCGGTGTCGAACTTGAAACCACAGCTCCGGCATCGGGCGGGCGTCAACTCGGCAGTGTATGGGAGGTGGCGGAGGCTCTGGAGCAGGTGGGCCACGTCGTCGGCCAGTTCCCGAGGCTTCAACCGCGTCGCCAACGCCAGTTGCGACGGCGTGTGAGGCCGGTCCAGCAGCAGCGGGATGAGATCACGACGGCGCATTGCACGAGGAGCGTTCCACGGCGCGAAGCCGCGGTAAAGCCGTCGTTCGACCGCGTCGGCAACAAACGGGACGTCGGATAGGTGAAAGGCTGGGATACAACGGAACGCCGTGTTTCGTGGAGGCGCTGTC
The DNA here is from genome assembly GCA_024233215.1 of Verrucomicrobiales bacterium. GTDB lineage: Bacteria > Verrucomicrobiota > Verrucomicrobiia > Limisphaerales > J093 > J093. The sequence continues at coordinate 112,783 of JACKPW010000003.1, forward strand.
GACTTGCCACGCACCGTGGCTTCCGCTCCCCCTTGTGGTCGAACGCGCTCACGGCCCTGCCTGATTGCGGCGGATCCCAACGGGATTCTCTCGTGGCCGTGGCGTCTGTCCGCACCAATCCCCAGCCCCAGCGGGGCGACATCTCTGTAGAACGCACCAGACCAGGTGAGACCCGAGCCCCAGGGGGGCGGCATCTTCCCACCGTCTCGTTGCGACGGCCTCGGAGGCAGGACTGGCCTGGCATCCCTGAACATGCCGCCCCGCTGGGTATGGGCGTCAAGTTAAGCGCATTGCCGTTGGGTCGATCGCATTGGTTGCGGCCTCGACGCTGAGAAGGGCCGAAAGCCCGTTGCCATACCAGCCTGGGTTCCCCGAACCCGGAGGGTTCAAAGCCATTAGCCGGTGGTCGAGCAAGGGACGAGCGATACCACCGGAAACCGGTCGGAATGGACCCCGCATCCCGGAGGGATGCCAGTGGGGGCCAGGCTGCGATCCCGTCGGGATCGGGGGGTGTTTCGGGCGTGGGGTCCGGGGGTGTCGCTTCGCTCAACCCCCGGCTAAGAGCTTGCATCCCTCCGGGATGGCGAGGTTGGCTGGCAACAGGTCTGGTTTCCGATCGGGCGGATCGGGTTGGCCTGAGGCAACTGCTCGCGACTCCATTGGCCCAACCGCAGTGCCCTTAACTTGACGCCCATGCCCGCCGGGGCTCACGTCTTCACGAACGTTGCGTAGCGCAACATCGAAATGCCGAACCGGCCGGCGAGCGTGGGACGGGAGGGAGCGGCACCAAGGTGGTCGTATGTCCCGCACTGGAGGTTCAGCGGGAGCTTCGCCCTCGCCGGGTCCGGTGCCCGGCCAGAAGCATGGCACCACCGATAAGGAAGAGGGCATTCGGGCCCGGCTCGGGAACGGGGATGAAGCCCATTAGGTCAAAGTGATGGAATGTCCCTGCCGCAAATTCCAAGGACAGCTCAACCTCCTGGCCCGCATACGTCCCCACGTCCACCTCCCAGAGGGGCTCAAGGGAATCAACGCGCTGATTCTGCAGCGGTTTGCCGTTAACGTAGACCTCCAGATTCGGGTCGTAACACCACCGCAACGCGCCTGCATTCTCAGGCACCAAACCCATCTGAGACAGACTGAACGCAGATCGCTCCCAGTAGGGGCTCAAGGAATGCGAAACCGCGACTGCATAGGGCGGAGTAGTCGAACCACCGCTGACCGAGAACAGGGAGAGGATGGATGCGCCCCCACCCACATTGGCCAATCCTTGAAATCCTGACCTATTCAACTCATCCAGAAAGACCTGGCTGATCGTCCAACCTTGAAACACTTCCTCCACCGGGGCATAATGGCGTTCAACTTGAGCTTCGGGGGCCTTGAACGGACGGACGTTCGTCAAGTCCGGCTCGTCGAACGTCAGGTTGACGAACTCGCCGCCCCAGCCGGTCAGGCCGGCGAGCCAGAGAGCAAGGAGCGTCTTCTTCATGGCATGGCAAGTGGTTACCGCCGACAGTTGGCGGTTCTTTGGACTAACGCAAGCCTGCAGCACCACGTGGGAGCACGGCGTCCGGGGCCGGTGACAAAGTCGTAGCGCAGATATCTGCGCTACAATCCAACGACTTGCGCTGACTTTGTCACTCGCCCTGCACGGCGTCAGTCCGCGCCAATCCTCAGCCCCAGCGGGGCGAAATCTCTGTAGACCGCACCAGACCAAATGAGACCCGATCTCCGGCTCAGCGGGAGCTTCCCCTCCCTGGGCGCGATTCGCTTTGCGGCCGGGGCGGCGGCGCGTAACCTGCGCGGGTGCAGAATCCGAATCCGATCATTGTCGCCCTGGATGTCCCGGACGCCGCTCGTGCCATCGAACTGGCCGAACAGCTCTCCCCACATGTCGGCGCCCTCAAGATCGGGAAGGAACTGTTCACCGCGGTGGGGCCCGAGATTGTCCGCCGACTGCGGGCCGCGGGCGCCCGGGTCTTTCTGGACCTTAAGTTTCATGACATTCCGAATACCGTGGCGGGCGCGGTGCGGGCGGCGGCGCGACTCGATGTGCAGATGCTCACGCTGCACACGGCGGGCGGCTCCGCCATGATGCGCGCCGCGGTGCAGGCGGCCGGGGAAATGGCGCAAGCCACGGGAACGGAGCCGCCCCTCCTGCTCGGCGTGACCGTGCTGACCAGCATGGACCCGGCGGCACTGGAGGAGACCGGCGTGCCCGGGCCCGTGGAACAACAGGTGGAACGGCTGGCGCGACTGGCCATCGAAGCCGGGTTGCCCGGACTGGTTTGCTCACCCCAGGAACTGCGACTCTTGCGGGCCGTGTTGCCTGCAGAGGTCCAGCTGGTCACGCCCGGCATCCGACCGGCTTCGGCGGCACTTGGGGATCAGAAACGGGTCATGACACCCGCCGAGGCGATGGCAGCGGGCGCCAACTGGCTGGTGATCGGTCGCCCCATCACCGGTGCCGCCGATCCCGCAATCGCCGCGCGGCAGATTCTGGAGGAAATCCGGTCGGGAGGATAGAACTCTGCTGGATCGGGTGCCGGAGTGGGTGCCGGAGCGGGGGCTCCTGGGTTCGGCTGAGTTTGCGCCGACTGGTGTCGACGGCTACGGGGCGGGGTGGAGGCGCTCCGGAATTCGGGGCGTTGGTGAGGGGGAGGGGCGAGGCTGGCACTCGCTGTTTGGGGCGGTTTGCGCCGACTGACGTCGGCGGCTACGCGGGTTACCAGACCGCGATGGAATCCGCCTGGAAGATGGCTTCCACGAGGGCGGCGTAATCGGGGTCGGGGACGGTCAGGTCGAACCGACGCACCGTGCCCTCTCCCGATTCCTCCTGGGCAACGATCAACGGGGCGGCCAGTTCGTCGTCGGGGCGCGTGAGAATGTGAAGCCGGGTCCGTTCCATCAGAAGCGCAGGATGATGTCGTGTTCGCCCGCCACGACCGCCAGTTCGGCATCGTCGATCTCTCGGTATTTCAGCACGGCCTCGCCGAGATCTCCGAGCGGTTTCGCATTCTGCTGAACCAGGATCGGTCGTTCCCACTCCGCCAGCATGGGGAGGTACCGGGTGAAATTGTCTTCGTCCACCAGTTCGTCGGCGAACTCGGTCAGGCTGCGAACCGCCGGTCCGCGCAGGTAGAGGTTCATTTCCGCCCGGCGCCAGGCCCCGACGCCGGCGGCGATCCGGATGGCTTCCGCCGGACGCGCGCTTTCACGGGGATCACTTGCCACGATCACCAGGACGCGGGGATGACGGGACGTGGCGGCAGCGTTCGCACTCATGGAAAGATCAGTTGAAGGCGACGAAGCGATCGGTGCCGGAGATCAGGTCGCTGACGACCGTCAGGCCGGCGAAGGTGGCGTCCTCGGTGAGCGGCAACCGCCGGCGGTGGGCGCCATAGGCGCAGGCGTAGAGCTTCAGCCCACGTTCCCGCAACCGCTGCAGTGCGGGATCCCCCACCCCACTGACGGCTTCGTCGATGCAATACAGGTAGACATCGACCCCCACGGCCAACGCGGCATCGGCGAGCCGGATGCCGTGGTGAAATCCGGGCGCATCCGGGCGTGCGGATATGAGGATTCCGAGCTTTCTCAATGCCCGCAACTGCAGCCGTGTCCGCAGCTCTGGAAGTCCTCCTCGCCGGGCACCCGCCCGATTTCGAGAGTCTTCATGACGTAGCGGGTGACATTCTGCTGGATGCCGTGCATCTGCTCCTGCGCATCCAGAAAGCGCCGGGCGACCTCGTTGCCCAGCAGCGTCTGCCGCTCAGTTTCGTAGGCGTTGACCTCCTCCGGGTCGAGTTGGGCACCCTGCTGCTGTTTGTGGTGCAGGCTCTCGCCCCGTTCGGCCACATTGCGGTAGAGGCTTTGGGCGGACTCATCCGCCATGAAGGCGTCCACGTCCCGGCGAAGCGCCTGGAAGTCCTGCTGATCCACGATGGTCTGGCACAGCTCAAGCGTCTTTGCCAGCACACTGCCATTGGTCATTTGCGTATGCATTACTGGTCTGTTTCCGTCAAAACCCCGCCAACGTAACGCATGTGCGTTTGATCACAAGGGCTTTCCTGGAATGTCACGGGATCAACACCAACCGGTAGAACCGCACCGGAACCACCCCACCGGTCTGGCTGCCATCGTCCACGAACTGGTAATTGCCATCCGCCGAAGTAATCTCGTCCGGGAGGTCGATCCACACCATCACGCCGCTGGGCGGGATGCCGTCGGCGTACTGGACCCTGAAGCTCAAGCCGGCCGGGGCGGTCCAGTTCAGGGTCACCGTCCCGCTGGAGACATCGAAGACCGGCACGATGGTGATCGGCGGGATCACGCCCCCGATGCGTTCCTCCGCGCTGATGGTGTAGGTGACCGACCCGGTGGTCTGGTTGACGACACCGGCATACCATTCACCCGGACCGACCGGCACCGGATAACTGTTGGTTCCGACCACGAGGATGTCCGGGGTCGTTCCCGGCTGGAAGCCGAAGTAGTCGAAATTCGAAAGCGTGGGCAACGGCAGACCCTGCCGCAGCACGAGGTCCACGTTGCCGTTGACCGGGGTCAGGGTGAAGGTGACCTCCTCCGCGTCGGGCGAGACCACGAAGCGGTAGTATTCCAGGCGCGCCGGGAAGCCGGGCACCAGCATGTCGGCGGGGATGGTGCCCGCGACGGCGACGCCGTCGCTGAGATCCTTCACCACCGGGGTGGGATCCACGACCGCCGCCAGGATGGTGAAATCGATTGGCACGGTCTCCTGATCCAGGATGGCCACGTACCACTCGCCATTGAGGGTCGGAAGCAGGGCGTTCGGCTGGAGCAGCAACCGGGCGGGTGCGCCGACGGCGGCGGTGTCCTGGAAATCGAAGTCCAACGTTGTCGGGTGTGCGTCCCGTTTCACGAGCATTCGCGCCGTCCCGGTGGTGTCGAAGAGATCGAACTCAATCGCCGGCGGCGTGTTGCTGACGGCGAACCGGTAGAGGGTCTGGAACCCGGCCCCCGGCGCCGTGTTCTGCGTCAAGGGAGTGCCGTCCTGCAGATCGACGACCGTGCTTTGGTTGTTGGAGAACTCGACCACGCGGACGTCGTAATCCACCGCCACGGAATCCACGTTCCGCACGCCCAGATACCAGTCGCCCGGCGTCAGGGGCACGTAGGAATTGCCGTCGACGTAGATGGTCTCCGCGGCGGTGCCCGCGTTTCTGCTGGCGTAATCGTATTGGAACGGCGTCGGCAAGGGATCGATCACCGGCTCGGCGCGGCGGACGAACAGGTCCACGTCGCCGTTGGACGGACGGACCTGGAACGAAGCGGCGTAGGCGTTCGTGGTGACCGTGTAGCGGTAGAACTGCATGACGTTCGTAGCCGCGATGTTCGTACTGATGGTGGTGCCGAACGGCAGGTCAGTGACCCCGAACACATTGGTGTCCAGCGCATCAAACGTCACCTCGACGATGTACTGGGTGGCGGCGGTGAGGTTGGTCAACGCCAGGTAGTAACGTTGTCCGGGCACCAGGACGGGATCCGGCTGACTGGCCTGAACCGACAGGTCGGCGGGGTCCAACTGGTCGGTGCCGTTGGTGGAGATCATGGCGATCCCGTCGATGCTGTTCGTCAGGAGCAGGTAATCCGTGCCGGTGGTGTTGGTGGAGAACTGCGGCACGCCGTGCTGGTTGAACCACAGGTCCAGTCCTGAACCCGCAGTCAGATGGTTGGTCGCCATGGTGGCGGCCCGGGGGACATCGACGATGAAGTAGGCGGCCTCACCTACGGCCAGGTTGTTGGTGTAGGGAATGCCGTTGGTGAGGGTCACCGCGGGAATCACAGGCGGCCCGAAGGTCAACGCCAGCTGCCAGCTCAGCACCTCGGGCAGTTCGACCTCGTTGGTGGGACCGACCCGACGGTCGGTGACCTCGAGTTTCCAGTCGCCCGTGCCGATCTGGCCGAGCATCGGCTTGTAGGTCTCCTCCGGCAGGAAGGTGGTGTTGGGGAGTTCGTTCAGCGTGAAGGAATCGAATATGGCGCCGGCATCCCGGGCGCTCATCGCGACCGTTGCCACGTTGGTCACGGCCAGGAAGGTGAAGCCGTTCGTGGCCCACGCGTTGGTCGAGGTCACCACACTCAGGGGGTTCCCGTCGGCGCTGAAGAACGTCACCGGATCCACGGCCCCGGGCGCCTTTCCGAGCGGGCCGAACGCGTGCAATTCGCTGATCTCGGTGGCGGACAGCACGCGCCGGTAAAGGCTGACCTCGTCCAGCAACCCGTTGAATCCCTCGAAGTCGGGCAGTGTCGTCCCCAGCCACAACGGCCCGGGATTCGTGGCGTCGGCCAGGGTGCCATCGACCACCTTCTGATTCTCGAGCGTCCCATCCAGATAGATGGCGAGTTCGACGCGGGCGGGGGCGGACTGTCGCAGGGTACCGACGAAGTGATGCCACGTGCCGGGCGTGGGGGCGGGAATGCGGATGCCCTCCAGGTTGCTGCCGGGGATTTCGGAATCCGGCGACGTGAGCCCGGGATCATTGAAGTAGAGGTCGAGTCCCTGGTTCGAGAGGCTGACGGCGTAATTGACGCCGTTGGTCCCCGGATCCTCGAGTTTGCCGAGGAGACCGCCGCCAAACGGGGTGGCCGCCGCCCGGAACCAGCATTCGATGCTGAGTTCGTTGGTGAAGTTCAAGTCGGCGGTGTCGGCAATCTCCACGTAGCCGAGGTCCTCTCCGAACACCATCCCCTGGCCGACTTCCGCCGCGGCGAAGGGCACCGAGCCCATCAACACCCCGTGATTGGTGCCGACGCTGTCCTGGGCGTCCCCTTCGCCCCGCCACCAGGCCACGAGGTCCGGGGGCAGGGGCTGGCTGCGGTGGGCGAAGCTGAGATGATACAGGCGGTCGGGCCGGGTCGCGATGTCACGGGTCAGCAAGGCCTGATTCAGGACCATGACATTGGTGCCCGTGTCGGCAACCTCGGGGAAGCGGAACACGCCGGCCGGGCCGTTGGAGACCACGGTCCAGCCGTCGAACACCTCGCCGTCGTCGAACAGGGCCAACGGATTCGCCGTCACCGGCTCCAGGCCGCTGACCAGGCGGTTGGTGAGACTGAACGCGAGGTTGGTGTCCGGCTGGGCAAACTTGATCGGCACCTTCGCGACGTTGGTGTTGTCGGTCAGGGTGACATAGTAGGTGTTGGTGAACACCTGGTTGGTCAGGATCAGGCCCTGTTCCGCGGCGATGATCATGTGCTCCGTGCCGGAGGTGTCGCGCAGGTTGGCGAAGAGCCGGCCGGGCGCCGTGTTGGTGCTGGAGCCGGGAACGATGCCGAACTCAAGTCCGAGGGTGTTCGTGCCGTTGCTCCAGACCGCCAGGGTGCGGTTGGTGGAGAGGTCGGCGGGATTGATCCATCCGTCGAGGGTGAACCCCGGCCCGGCCCCGACGTCCAGGCCGGTGGCGTTGGTGATCACCACGTGGTCATCCGCCAGGCGGAAGTCCACCGCCTGACCGAACTTGCCCGGCACGAAGGTCGCGCCCTCCACGATGCCGTGGTTGTCGGACACCGCGTCCAGGGCGTCCCCGTCGAACGGCCAGAGGCTCAGCAGCGAATCCAGCGGCAATCCCCCGCCACCAAACCGGGTAATGGCGCGAATCTCGCCCGGGAGCAGCGCCCGGGTATGGAGCGTCACCTGGTCGAGCGTGCCGCGATACGGCGCCGGCAGGTTGTTCGTCACGGGGCGTTCCCCGAAAAACAGGCTCTCGCGCGTGTCCACACGGACATCCCCGACGTCCTCCTCCGCCTGCAACTCGCCATCCAGATAGAGCGAGGCGAGTCCGCTGGCGCGGTCGTAGGTGAGCGCCACATGCTGGAAGTTCGTGATGACCGCATCGAAACCGAGCTGGGACAGGTTGGTCCGTCCGCGTTCCTCGACCAGCAGCAACCGGGTGCCATCGGGACTGACCAGGTGGAAATCGAGATCAGAAATCCGCGGGTGATCGACGCGCAGGCCGACGTTCACTTCCGTCACGGTCAGGGGTACTTCCACGGTGTTGGTCAACGTGGTTCGCAGGTCGTCGCCCAGCCCGACGGGATCCTCCGAGACGTATTCCTGGCGGATGAGACTGGAAAGGTCGCGATCGATGCGCACCTTGATGAAGTAGTCAATCGCCACGGCGGTGGGGTTGTAGACCCCGATGTAATAGCGACCGGCGGTGAGCGGCGGCGAATCGGTCGTCCCGAGGGTGAGTTCACCCCCCGGCGGGGTGAGCGAGGCCATCTTGTCGTAGTCGACAAGGGTCGGCGGGGCGCCGCGACGCAGATAGACATTCAACGGGCCGGTCATCTGCGACAACTGGACGGTCAGGAGCGAGGCGTCCGCCGGCACATCGATGAAGTAGTAACGGAACTGGTTTGGCAGGACGGTGTCGAAATAACCCTCCAGGAGGTCGGGGTTGGGGCGGACGTTGACGGTAACCTCCTGCACGAGGCCGGTACGGCTGAGCGCATTGTCCACCGCGCCAAAGATCCACGGTCCCTCCATGCGCGTCCCCAGGAAGTCCAGCAGGGTGCCAGGGCCGTCCGAATTCAGGACGTCATAGGATTCGCCGGACTGGGAGTCGTCGTAGATTCCGCCGAGAATCCCTTCGGGGAAGAGATTGCCGCTGGCGTGGTTGTGCAGGCCGACGCCGATCCGGGAATGCCAGATCTCGGTGTACAGATCGCCCATGGACTCGTGGTAGAGCAGGTTGGACACCGTCACCGAGCCCACCTCACCGGGATAGATCCCCACGGCAAACACCTGCAAGCCGCCGGGTTTGACCGGGGACCCGTCGGGAATCGGAGCCGGAACCCCCAGGCCCCGGAGTGAGATGGAGCCGTCCGGATTGAGCGTGCCGAAGGGCTCGTCGGAAGAGAGACCCACGATGGAGTATTCGGCGGCCTGCATGTCCTCCGATTTGACGCCGATGTGGAACACTTCACCGATGTAGGAATTCGTGTAGGCCACCATCTCGGTCCCGCCGCGGAGGAGGGACTTGTCTGACAGCAGGATGGAATCCGGGTCGAGGTCGAGCAACCCCGGGTCATCGCGGCTCACGTAGAGTTCGATGTCGGCATCGTCCTCGCGCAGGATGGCCTTTTCCGGAGGCGAGAAGGTGATGAAGGCGACGTAGGGACCGTTGTTGGTCATGCCGCCGAGTTCGGGCATGGGGGTGTTGGTGAAGGCGTAGAAATGCCACTGGTTGGTGACACCGTCCTTGGTGCCGATCAACGGGGCGTTGGCACCGACCAACTGGCCGAAGAGCGGGATGCCGTTCGTCATGGTGGTGACGGGCGGACGGAACGGTTCGGCATCATCGGCCCGGGCGAATTCAAAGCCGTTCGTGGAGGTGGCGAGGGAGACCACGAGGGCGAAATCCTGCACCACATTGTTCGTGTGGGCGGTGACAGCATTGACGTTCACGCGCCGGCCGATGACTTGGAGGACGTAGTTGGTGTCGAGCGGGCGGCGCAGGAAGATGTTCTCCACGTTGTTGACCCGGTCGAAGAGCAGTTCGGCCACCTGGTTGGTGGTGCCCGGATCCTCCCCGTCGCCGGGGGTCGTGAGGACCACGGCCGGGGCCGCATTGGTATCCTCCTCGGGCGTGTCCGGGAGGTGGACCACGTTGTAGTCGCTGTCAGCGACAATCTCGTTGCCGATGTAGAACTCGCCCGTGACGGTGTTCGACAGAACGAGGTCGAGGTCGTTGACCAGTTTGACGGATGCCGCCGGGTTACCGGGTGGGTCGGTCCAGACCAGGGTGATACGGAGGTCGGATTGCTGCGCATCCTCGGGGAGGGTCAGGTCGTAGGTCTGGATGTCCCCGGTGGCGATGGCGTTGGTGGGGCTTTGATCCAGCCAACGCACCGGCCAGTCGGCTTCATCGGTGCTGTTCGTGAGCACTGAAGGCAGCACGAGCGGCAGTTCGGGGATGCCCCAGCCCTGGTAGTTGACCAGGTTCCGCACCTCGAAGCTGTACGCGGGTCCGAGGGAGTGGGCCCGGTTGATCAAGAGGGCCTTGAGCAGGGCGGGCGTGTAGCTCTGTTCCAGATGCACCTCGAAGAACTCCTGGATCAACGCGAGCAGGCCGGAGATGTTGGCGGCGGCGGAACTGGTGCCCGAGGCGAACCGGTAATCCGGAGCCAGGGGGTCGTTCAGCGTTTCCAGGGTATCGATGTAATTGGTCTCGGTCATCACGACCTCCAGCCGGGTCATGATGTTGAAGTTCACGTTACTGGAGGTGGTATTGGCGATGCTGTAGTACCAACTGCCCTCGGTGGGGTCGGTGATCTCCGCACGACCGTCCGCCACGTAGTCGGGCAGCTCCGGGAAATCCCCGTAACGGGCGTAGATCCCGAGATCGGGGAAGGGCGAGGGTGAATTCGGACCGGGCAGGGTTTCGATGGTGAGCTTGGTGGTGTTCGCAGGAACCTGGATGGAGTAATCGTTCCAGACATCCGGCAGCACCACCTGTTCGCGAACCACGTTGACAACCTCGTTGGTCGCCATGAACTGCGGCGTCCAGTCCTGGGCACGGGCGGAGGCCACAAAGGCGGCCGGCGCGACGAGATCGGGTTTGTATCGGCCCGAATCACCCTCGATACCGAGGCCGACATTGCCCCGGCTGGAGAAGGGTGCCACCTCGTCGTTGCTGTCGGTTTCCCCGAACCAGATGGCGTTGGTCACCAACGTATCGCCGATCAGGTAGGACACCTCGTTGGTGATGAAACGCGGGCTGTCAATGCCGCCCACGGTGATGCCGTTCTTGCTCGTTCCAGGCGAACTGATGGTGCCCGGTTCACCGCCCTGACCGTCGCTGCCCCCTGCCCCATCGTTGCCTGCGGAGAACACGTAAAGGATCGATTGCGATCCTTCCTCATCCGGCACGGCGTCGCGCGTGGCGGCATCGTAGCTCGCGGCGGCGGTGTCATAGTCGAACTGCAGCCGGTAGCCCCAACTGTTGTTCGACACGAGCGGGTTGGTGCGCGCCAGGGTGAGGTAATTGGTCCGGGCGGCCGTCTCCTGGAGATAGACATCGGAGATCGCCGGTCCGGTCACCCGGCTGACCTCCATGACGAAGAGGTTCGCGCCGGGCGCATGGCCGCGGAAGTTTGCCCCGGTCACGGAACCGGGCACGCCGTTGGTGGGGTCCGGGTCCGGGCTGTTTTCGCCGGTGCTGGCGATGGTGCCCGCCACGTGGGTGCCGTGGCCCATGGGATCGGTCAACGCCGTCGGGTCATCGGCAAAGACGCGGCCCTTCAGGTCCGGGTGCTCGGCATCGACGCCGGTGTCATTGACGTTGACCCAGATGTTGCTGCCGGTGAGGTCGAAGTAGGTCTCGTTCGTGTCGGCCGTGGCCAGAGAGACCCCCAGGCGCTCGCGACTGAGGTCGTTCAGCAACACGCGTCCGGCGCAGGGCTCAATCAACTGCACGCCCGGCAGGGCGGCGAGGGCGGCGAGTTCCCCCCCGCTGGGCTGCACGGTCAGGCGCGGGCCGAAGGGTGTTCGCATCTCCCCCAGCACCCGTGTGCCGGCGTCGGCGAGCGCGGTCATCACGCCGGCCTCCGTGCCGGGAAACAGCGTCAGGTTGAAGCTCATCCCGGCCGGCACCGGTTCCTGGTTCACGGCGGCCTCGAGCAGGGATCCGGCCACCTTGTAATACGGTTCGTAGGGAAGGACCGTCTGAACCACCGTCAGGGCTTCCAGCCGTTGGGCCATGGCGGCATCCCCCTGGACCAGATAGGCGTTGTTCGGCAGATACGAGGTGACCACGCCGCCCTGAGCGGCCACGGCCCGACGAAAGCCATCGGTGATGGGGCCGCGCGCCTGGACGATGTAGGCCCCCGCCTCGTCCGTGGACCGGAGATGATCCGGGACGAAGGGCGCACCCCGGCGCGTGTCGATGAGGGCGTTCCGCAGGAGCAATGCCCGGTCATCCGTCAACAGCGCATCAATGGAGGCAGCGGTATTGCGCAAGCGGTAGGGCTGCTTCGGATCCGGGATGTTGGGGGAGGCCGCCGAAGCGCCCGCCCCGCTGGCAGACCCGGACCCTCCGGCGGTTTGAGCGGAGGCCGGCGTCGCCGGGGCCGGAGCGGTCCGACGCGGAAACACGGTATCGCGACTGAGCAGCGCCACGGTGCCCGTGGCCCGGGCAGCGGCGCCGGAGGCGGAGGCCCGGGTGACTTCAGAGGTCTGCGCGGTCGTGGTGGTGGCGGGAGGCGGCTCGGACTGTCGCAGCCGTTGCCGAACCTCGTTGCCCTTCAACCAGAAGCCGATGGCCGCCACGAAACAGAGCAGGCTTATCACCGACCAGAATCTTGCCTTCATAAGCGCGAAAGCCTCGGGTTAGTCGCTGTAAATCTCATTGTAGCTCTCGACCACAGCCCGCGGGCTGTGGACGGGACCGTCGATGCGGATCACCGACTTGCTGACGTACTCGCCGGTGACCGTGTAATTGGTGCACATGCGGTTGAAGCTGCCGGGCCCGATGTAGACGGAGCCGTCGGCCTCGCGCAGGGATTGCCCGAAGGCGTAGACCACGAACCGCGGTTCATCCTCCTTCAACAGGCCCAGCACCTGCTGGGGAATACGCTCCACGATCGCATCGCTCATCAGGTGGTTGGTGCTGATATAGGGCGAGGCCAGCGTCAACTCGGGGGTCGCCAGGACGCGGCCGAGGTAGCCGAAGGCGGGAATCGGATACACCCCCGCGGCCTGTTCCATGGCCCGGGCATTGGCCAGGCCGGCGACAATCGCCTGCAACTGCGGGGTGTTCGGTTCAATGAACAGCTCCTCGTAGGTCGCGGCATCGTTCGTCCGATACCCCATGGCCGGGGTGGTGTTGGTGAGCACCGAGACCCCGCTCAGGACGGCGGACCAGGCGGCGATCCCGGGCTGGTTGACCGAGAGCAACCCGCGTGAGGCGTTGTCATTGAGCGCCGTGGTAAAGATCTGCAGCAGTTTCCAGTCATTGGTGGGATGCGTGCCCAGGCTGCCGGCGTACTGATACCAGCGGTTGGTGTCCGTGACGGCGGACTTCAGGTAGACCGTCTGCCAGGGGGTGCCGCGGTGGACGCGTCCCAGCCAGCCGACGTTGGGCAGCTTGTTGGTCGGGAACTGCCAGTCATCCGAGCCGTAGACGCCGGGATCCTTGGCGCCGGGATCGCTGGCCAGGACGTCGTAGGATTGGTTCGGATTGCCGCCCCACGGCCGATAGCGCTGGTTGAGGAGACCGAGATTCGCATTGGTCACCTGAACGGAGGGTGGCACCGCAAAGCGGATGGAGTTGGTGCGGTTCGGGTCATTCGGGCGGCCGCGCGGGTCGAGCAAGTCGCCTGCCAGGTAGTGAACCAGCGGATCGTTCGCCTGCCAACTGACCTCCTGATACATCTTGCGCGTGGGAGTGAAGGGTGCCTGCATCGCGATGCGTCCGGCCGCCTCGGCCTGGATCTGGGAGCGTCGCAACGGGGTTTGATAGACCAACGGCGTGAAGCCACAGAACTCGCGGAAGACGTCGATGGCCCGGTCCTTGTCGTTGGCGGCAGGGCCGGTCCGGCTGTAGCTGCGCCATTGCTGGTCGCTGATCGGCGTGTTGCCGAGTGAAATGTCCATCTGGTTGACCACCCCGAGCGTGGGGGCCAGCAGCGACGTGGAGTTCTGGATGCGGTTGGTCAGCCAGATTCCACCGGGTTCACCGCCCACGCCAATGGCCCCGGGTCCCTGCGGCTGACCGGAGAGGCCGGCGGCGAGGTTCATGCGGGTGTTCATGCTGCTGAACGCCACGAAATCCACGAGCCGGTCGCTGGACTCGTCGATGAGCGCCGCGAAGAAGCGGTTGCTGACCAGCAACTCAAGCTGTGGCACGTAGAATCCGAGCCCGCGCTGAAACAGGGTGTTCTCTCCACCGGGGAGCAGTTGGGGACGCGGCAACGGCACGTAAGCGGCTTCCGGGAGGAAGATCGTGTCCCGAACCACCGGCACCTTGAACTCCTTCCCCGCCCAGGGCGTGACGGTTGTGTCGTAGGAGAACGGATAGCGGTTGGCCCAGAGCGCCCCCGCCGCCACCTCAGAATTCGTCATCATCATCCGCACGTCACCCGCCAGTCGCAGATGGAGATTCCGCCCCGCCGGAAACGCATCCGAGTAGGAGTTCCAGAACTCCACACCGAAGCGGTTGGAAACGGTGACGAGGTAGCTGAGGTTGGTCTGCGAGGGAGCAACATCGGCCAGGGACCGCTTGACCACCTCGGCCCGGCGGCTGACCTGCGCGACATTCAACATCGCGTATTCGTTGAAGTTCGGGAAACCCTTCTTCGCTCCGATCAGGAACGGCACGTCATAGGCCACGCCATCGGGTTCGGAGGCCAGGACCGCGCGGTCGGCGGGCAGGTTCAGATCCCGCAACACGAAGCTGTTGAGAAAGGTGGTGTTGGTGACCTCGCTATAGCCGACGATGAAGATGTTCGTCCCCTCGACGCCAAAGCGCGGCTTGAGCACCGTGGGGAGGTAGGGGGAGTCACTGAGTTCAGTCCGGTTGGTGGTGGCGTCGTAAATGTTAACGGCCAGTTGCAGAAGCCGATGCACGGTGGGCGTGTACTCGTTCCGCGGATAGAGCATGATGTTGGTGGCGGAGAAGTTGGTGCGTACCACCGTGTCACCAATCACGTAGATGTCGGCCGGCAACCCGTCCGGTCCCGGCACCGACCCCGGGACGCGGGAGGCTTCGAGCATCCGGTCGGCTGCGGTCAGGAAGAAATCCAGCGGCTGCCAGTCCACGAGGTTCGTCGGGCCGAGCTGACGCTGTGTCGCCGGGTCGAAGGTGTTCTTGTAATTGATGTTGAGCTTGCGCCTCCCCGTTTCGGCCGAGTCCATGCCGATGCCACCGAGCAGGCGGTAAAAGGTATGGCGATCGTAGCTGGCCAGGCCGGTCTGCACGGCAAGCAGCCGGTTCAACCAATTGGCCGGCACCTGATTCGGATCGAAGAGGTCGTTGATCTGGAAATAGTGGACCGGGCTGTCGCTGCCGGGCCACGGCACGGTGGTCTGGTCGTTATCGGTGTCGAGCGGCAGGACGCCCCCGAAGTGCGGCCCGTCCGTGTAGGCGTCGACATGATCATTCCGGAAGACGGTTGCGGCGCCCGCCCCGAAGAGCTGATTAACGCTGAAAAGGGTGGCGTAGTTGTTCGCGTACCGGTGCTCCAGGAAGCCAAACGCGTCCAGGCCGGAGTCCGTCGTCGCGGGGCTGCTGAGCCCCCGGTAGTCGTACTGCACCCAGACGTTGGTGTTCAGATCGCGCAGGAACGCGGCGAAATTCAGTTCCCACGGTCCCACGCCCTCGTTGCGGTAGTAGCCCAGACCGTTCAGGGACTGCCGGCCGGCGTTGTTGTGGACGTAGTTGAAATCCAGGCTCTTGCCTGCCGGCTGGATCAAATAGGCCAACCGGCCAATGAAGCGGTTGGTGCCCGAGTGCGGTGCGTCCGGATACTCCAGCATGCCGATCCACTCGGGATCCCCCACGTAGACGTTGCTGAGCACCTCGCCACCCGGCAGCAGCGTTGGCTGTCCAAGTGCGTTGAGCACCGCCTGGGCGCCGTTCGTGTCAAAGCGGCCGTTGCGGTTCAGGTCCAGATAGAACCGAAAATCCAGGGGCAGGGAGCTATCGGAATTGGTGCTGACATAGACCGGCGCGCGGGCGGAAAACATCAGGTTCCCCATCGCCCTGAGACGTTGGTCCTCCGTCAGGATCCCGAACGGGTTCCCCTGCGGGAACTGGTAATTCACATTGGTGAAGTTCGGGAGGTTCAGCGGCAGGGCCGGATCGAATCCGTACGGGGCCCAGAGGTTGGTCGAAACCTCGAGACCGTAGTCCAGCAGGCTGCCGTGCCCCATCATCCGGGACACCAGGTCGGCCTGCGCCCGGGCCAGCGCGGAGTCCGCCTGTAACTTGGCAGTGGTCTGGTACCCGGCCACCTCGACGGCCTTGCGTTCCCGCCGGCTGACCGCGAGGAAGGTGATCGCCATCAGCGTCACCACTGAGAGCATCACGAGCGTGATGACCAGGGCCACCCCACGTTGTGATTGTGCTTGGAGCTTCATGGCAGGTTTACAGCACGCATTTCGGCACCCAGACGGATCGGCACCCGCTGTCGGAACAGGTGCACCTGCCCGGAATGCTCGGCGAGGAATTTTCGGGCGAGGGGCGAACCGGAACCGAAACTGCGGTACTGCTCGAGGGTCCGGGGTTCCAGCACCCCCAACTCAATCTCCACATAGGCCGGCAGCGCGTTGCTCAGGAAGCCGTACCGGGTTTCCTGCAACAGCAAATCCGGCTGCAACCGCACCTCCGGCCCGTAATACAACCCGCTCTGAAACAGGATATTGGTCCGCCACCAGCTCATCTCCAGACCCTCGGCGTCGTGAACGGTCGTCCGGAAATGGATGACGCCGTCGAGAATCGGCGTGAACGGGGCGGAATTGTTGGTGGCATAGCCGGGGATCGGGGTCACCAGCACATTGCTGACCAGCAGGGCAGGATCCACCTCCCACGGAAAGGCGCTTGCGTCATAGCGGCACAACGTTCCGATACCAGTCTCCGCGAACAACACCCGGTAGGCGGTGGCGGTGAATTTCTGGTTGTAGCGGGAGAGCGCCGCCACATCCTCGAGGAGGTTGGTCCGGGTGCTCGTGCCATCCCCCAGCACCTGCACCACCGGCGAGTAGGCTGTGTTCAGCCGCCCCGTCAGGTTCAGGCCGAGGAAACGGTCGCTGGGGCCGGTGCGCTCGAAGTCGCGTCCGAGCAGATCCATGGCGGCCCGGGCCCCCTCCAGCACATCCACCTGGGTCACATTCGCCCGCAAGCCCCGCTGGACGTGGTAAAACATCCCGTAGAGCGAGGCCACGATGACGGTCATGATGGACACCGCCAGCAGCAGTTCCAGCAGCGAGAAGGCCTGCCGGCGACGGATTGGGACTGGTATCACGCGGTTCATTGGGCGGAATACTGGGAGGGATCCATCAGAAAGGCCGGAACGTTGTCGGTGCGCGGCGCCACCTGCATCACTCCGGTGGTGAGCAACCGGAACTCCCGTTCGCCCTTCCCCAGGCGCAGCGTGCCCGCGCTCTCGTTCCAGTCCGCCGGCCAGCGCAGGGAGAGCTTCAGGGACCACGCGTTCCGCTCCTGGTTCTTCGCCACCATCCAGTTGTTCGAGCGGGTCAGCACCTCCTCCGGACTGAGGGCACTGCTCTGCCAGTTCGTCAGTACCGGCGCATAGGCGTTGAACGGCATCGCATCCAGATCCAACAGGTAGGTGAACGCGAATTCGTTTTGGGGCGTCATGTTGGCCGCGGACCCCGTAATCGACCGGACCAGCGCCCGTGTGCGGGTCACGATCATGGTGCCATTCGTGAGCAGCACATACTTCGGCTGGGTGAGCAGGGAGACGATTTCCCAGCCGCGCGTGAAACCGACCGGGAACTTATAGACCGTGGTCTTGGTGGTGGTCGCCGTCCCCGTCCGTTGTTCCACGACCTGCTCGATAAACCGGACGTGGTTGGTGAGGTAATCCATGCCGAGCGCGCCGCTGCGGATGGCCTCCATCCAAAGCATGCCCTCCTGCCCGATCAGGGTGTCCTCACGGTTCTCCCGCTGCACCTGGAAGCCCGTGGGCAGCACGCCGATGATCGCCACCATGGCAAACGCCACCACGGCGATGCAGATCGCGATCTCCACCATGGTGAAGGCGGCCTGCGTGCGCGCACGCTGCATGGGTCGTGGGAGCGGCTTCATGGGATTTGGAATTCCTTGACCCGGGCCCGGCCTGTCAGCGGGTTCACCAGGACATCCACCCGGTTGTCCTGCGGGGTGATGGTGATGTCAGGCAGACTGCTCAGATTCACCCGCCCGGCCGCGTCCCGCAGATAGAACGCGCTGCCACGGCTGATGGCGATGCCCTCTCCGAGAATCTGCGGCTGCCAATTGTTGTCGTACTGGATGGCGCCCTGGGGATCGAATGCGATGTAGGGCAACTCCATCTCCGGACTGGTCGCGCTGGGGAACGGGAAGAGCGCCCGGGGCAGGGAGCGGTATTCCACCGGGGTGACCTTCGACAGGTCCTGCCACTGGAGCTGAGTGAGCCGGACGAACTTGTTGGTCGTGAACATCATTCCCTCCGGAAGATCCTTCCATTCGGTCAGATACCGCGGACGCCCGCGACCCGGCTGGTCCCCCACACTCCGGCGACTGAACAGCGCGTACGCGGTGTACTGCCGGCTGAAGAGATTGGTGACCGCTCCCGCCTGCAGGGAGCGCTCCTTCAGATCCGGGATGAATGGATTGTTGATCACGGCGTTGACCTGCGGCGCCGCGGCAAAGGGCGGCACAAAGACCATGTACACCGTCCGCCGATTGTTCATCGCCATCTGGCGGGCCAGGGCAAGGTCATCCAGCACCTGACGCTCGCCCGAAGCATCCTTGTTGGTGCTGGTCAGCGAGCGCAGTGCCGGCACGGCGGTCGCCGCCAGCATTCCCATGATGGCCACCACGATCAGCAACTCCAACAGCGTGAAGCCGCTGGCATCGCCGCGGGGGCGGTGGCTCGAACCGGGTTTGGAGTGGTCGCGGCGCACGGGAAACCTCCGGTGTCTTGTCCTGTTATTCCCAGCTCAGGATGTTGTCCTTGTTGCCCTCCACCCCGGCTTTGGCCACGGGATCGTAGGAGTAACCATTGCCCGTATCGATCTTCCGCCCAAAGTAACCGTCCGGTCCCATGGACCAAACGATGACCGGGGCGTTCACCTCGAAATCATCCGCCGCGCCGCCGGTCGGCCGGCGCAGCCCGTTGAAGCCCATGTTGCCGCTCTCCTGGGAGACGGCCGCCTGCCGGTAATAGCCGTCCCGGCACTTGCCGTCGTAGTTCAGATCCACCGTCACGATGAACGGGCTTCCCCACGGATCCCGCCAGACTCCATCCGGGCCGATGCCGTTCGGGGCATAAACCCCTGGCTTGTAGAGGCCGACGTCCTTGATCCCCTCCAGGAAGTTCTCCTTCTTCGGATTGTAGAGGTGACCGGCGTTGTCGGTCAGCTTCCCGTCAGCTGTCTCCACCATGTCCCGAAGGATGGTGACAATCTCGCGGTTGTTGTTGTTGCTCCGGCCAAAAACGTTGACCAGTTGCGGCAGCGGATTCCCGTCCAAGCCCGCCAGCTTCTGGTTCGAGTCCCGCACCAGAACGGTGCCGAAGGTGTAGTCAGGCGACCGATCCGTGAGGCCGTCACGCGACAACTTGCTGACCGGCATCCGGTCATAGGTCGCCTGGTACTGGCTCACGGCCCCAATGAACGTGCTCATCGCGGTGCGCGTGGTGGCGACCTTGGCCTTGGTCTTGGCGGCACTCAACGCAGGCAGGAGCATGCCGGCGAGAATGCCGATGACCGCGATGACGGTCAGCAACTCGATCAGCGTGAAACCCTGGCGCGGGTTTCGGGAATGGGTTCGCATCGGGTTCATGGTGGGAAGAGCGTTTGGGGTTCTTGAAGCAATCACGTCACTGACTCTGGAAGTTGCCGATGATCTGGTGCTGTCTGCCAATCCAGACGTCGGACCAGAGGTCGAAGGACGTCAGGTTGTTGGTGGGGTTCGTGGAAACATACTGCCAGGGGTTCAGGCGCAACTGGGAATCCGTCGTCGCGACCCCCGCCAGCGGCGCAACGGCCTTGAGATCGACCTCCTCGGCCGCACCGTCGCCGTTCAGGTCGACCCGGACAGATTTCAGCGGCCACGCGACCGGAGCCAGCAGGAGGTCCACATGCCCCACGCCGGTCACCTCAAGCTCGCCCAACTGCCTCGCTTTGACGTCCTGGAGATAGCCTTTCCTCGGTTTGTCCGGCGCCTCGGTGGAGTTCAGGAAGCCGCGCCGGTGAAAGAGGGTCTGGATTTGGGCCACGCTCAGCTGCTCGTTGTGATCGGCGAGTTGGTAGTACCGGCCCTGTTGCGAGGAGACGGTGCCGCTCAACTCGTAATACAGCGGGTTCACCGCGGCGTTGACGAAGCTGGCGGCCCCGGCGTTGACGAAGTTGTCGGGCGGATACTGGTTGAAATCCGCGCGGTACTGCTCAATGGCAGTGATGAGCTTGTCGCGCTCCGCCTTGGTGGCGCCTTCCTTGGACTTCTTCGAAGCCACCCCCGCCAACCCGGCCCCGATGGCCGCGAGGATCCCAATGATCGAGATGACCGTCAGCAACTCGATCAGGGAGAACCCCCGGTCGCTGCGGCGTCCCGGCCGCGCGCGGCGCCCTGCCGGATGTCTCACCGCGATGTGTGTTAGCGTCTTCATTCGCCAATCCTGTGTCCGCCAATGCAACAAAAGTCGTGCCATTTAACCGGATTTTTTACCGGTCACGCAACTCCTCTTCGAGTCGCTCGCTGAGCCATTGCTTGATCATGCTCTGGTAGTTCAAATAGCGCGACCGCGCCAGGCGCTTGATCCGGGCCAGCATGCGGGGGTCCATCCGCAGCGTGATCGTCACCGATTCCGTCCCCTCGGTGGTCGCCGCCACCGAGGCGTCCATCAGCCGCAGGTCAATCGCCGCTTCCGCCCAGAATGCCGCCTCCGCCTCTTCGCTGTCGAAGAGCGGTACGTCATCCCAGCGCGTGATCAGGTTCATTCGCCTGCGGGTGCCGATCGGCGACACCACGCCGCCGATCCGCCTAGTGCGCGAGCATCCGGTCCACCTTCCGCTGATGGAAGAACTGTTCTTCCGGCGTGAAAGGTCGGGCCACGAGGACCCGGACCTGCTTGCCGTTCGTGCGATAGAGGCTGAAAACCCCCACCCCGCTCGCGGATCGACCCAGGTTGAAGAACCTGGCTTGAACCGAAAAACGCGGTGAATCCGGCATCAATCGCACGGCAAACGGATCCTCAAAGGATTCCTCGATGTCGCGCAGCGTCAAAGAGCCATCACATTCAAAGGGCGGGTTTGTCCAGTCGAATTCCATTCTGTCCAGTAAATCAATCGCCCATGCATTGTGTTTACATTGTATTTACAGCAATCGGCGTGCCGGTCAAGTGACAAAATGCAGCGATTTGGTGGCGGGCCAGTGGTTCAAAGCACTCCGCAGCCGCGGACGTCAGCCCGCGCATTGGTTTCCCTCCGCACTCTCAGAGGCGCCGACTAACGGCGGCGGCGACGCTTCCTCCTGATTCGGTGCAGACGGTATGCGCACCCGGCTGGTGGCGCAAACGCATCGCCGTTGCGCCCCAACGGTTTGAGGGCGAAACTCCGAACCCCGGACGGAACGGATCACTCCCCACCGCTGCCACCGCCTTCACCGCCGAGCTTGTTGATCATCTCGATCAGCGGCAGGAACAGGGCGATGACGATGCTGCCGACGATCACGGCCAGGAAGACGATCATGATCGGCTCGAGCAGCGAGGTCATGGCGGACACGGCATTGTCCACTTCATCCTCGTAGGTGTCGGCGATCTTCATGAGCATCTCCGGCAGGGCGCCGGTTTGTTCGCCGACGTCGACCATGCTGATGACCATGGGCGGAAAGACGCGGGAGGCGTCGAGCGGGGCGGTGATGGTCTCCCCCTCCTTCACGCTCTCGTGAATGTTGGCGACCGCCTGGCTGACGGTGACGTTGCCCGAGGTTTCCTTGACGATCGTGAGCGCCTGGAGGATGGGCACGCCGCTGCTGACGAGGGTGCCGAGCGTCCGGGTGAACCGGGAGATGGCGACCTTGGAGATCACAGGCCCCAGGACGGGCATCACCAGCTTGAAGCGGTCCCAATACTTGCGGACGAATTTGGTCTTCAAGGCAAACTTGAAGGCGATGGCGAACACCACCAGGCCGATGACCACGGGCCCCGGAAAGACCGGCAGGCCCCAGGGTGCCTGATCGCCAATCAGGATGGACTTGCTCTTGATGATGTTCGCGATGGCCAGGACCTTCTGGGTGAACCACGGCAGTTTGGCGCCCTCGAGCATGTCGGCGAAGATCGTCTCGAACTTCGGGACGACGAACACCATCAGGACCGCGAGGATGACGACGGCGACGATGAGCACCGCGACCGGGTAGAACATGGCGGCCTTGATCTTGCCCTTGATCTTCTCGGCCTTCTCCATGAACTCGGAGAGACGGTTCAACACGATTTCCAGCACGCCGCCCAACTCGCCGGCCTTGACCATGTTGACAAACAACTTGTTGAACACCTTGGGATGCTGGGCCAACGCCTCGGAAAAGGTGCTGCCACCCTCGATGGCCACTGCGATCTCCCCGATGATCCGTTTGAGCGTGGGATTGCGTTCCTGCTTCTCCAGCACCCGCATGCCGCGCAACAGCGGCAGGCCGGCGTCGACCAGGGTCGCCAACTGGCGGGTGAACGTGCACATCACCTTGGTTTTGACCTTGCCCCCGAGGAACGGAATCTTGATCTCCAGGTTCTTGAGGTCGCGCTTGCCCTTCTTCCCC
Organism: Verrucomicrobiales bacterium; assembly: GCA_024233215.1. GTDB lineage: Bacteria > Verrucomicrobiota > Verrucomicrobiia > Limisphaerales > J093 > J093. The sequence continues at coordinate 135,276 of JACKPW010000003.1, forward strand.
TTCCGGGCCCCTCCGCCCTTGGCCTTGCCCCCCTTTTCCTTCGCCTTCTCGGCGGCGACCACCTTCGTGGGGTAGAACCCCATTTCCTTCAGGCGGTTGATGGCTTCGTTCTGGTTCGCGACCTCCAGGGTGCCCTTGGTCTCCTTCCCTTTCGGGTCCATCGCGACATAATTGAATGCAGGCATGGTGTAACTCCGGGCTTCGGTCTCAGGTGTACTTCAGAACCTCTTCCACTGTCGTGGCCCCTTCGAAGATGCCGCGCAATCCGTCCTCACGGAGCGGCACCATTCCCAACTCGATGGCCTTCTGGCGCAGGACCGCAGTAGGGGAACGCTGGTTGATCAACTCCCGAATCGGCTCGCTGTTGATCAACAATTCGTAGATCCCCTTGCGCCCCCGATAACCACTGTCGTTGCACTCATTGCAGCCCCGGCCGTAATAGAACACCTTCTCGCCCACGTCATGGGCGGACAAGCCGAGCAGGGAAAGCTGGGATTCCGTCGGTTCGAAGGGCGTGCGGCATCGCTTGCAGATCGTGCGCACCAGGCGCTGGGCCAGCACCGCCATCAACGTCGACGAGATCAGGAACGGCTCGACGCCCATGTCCACCAGGCGGGTCACGGTGCCGGGCGCGTCGTTGGTGTGCAGGGTGCTCAGGACCAGGTGACCGGTCAGCGAGGCCTGGATCGCCACCTGAGAGGTTTCCAGATCGCGCATCTCCCCGAGCATGATGATGTCGGGGTCCTGGCGCAGAAACGAACGCAACGCCTTGGCGAAGGTCATCCCCACCGACTCATGGACCGGCACCTGCATGATGCCGTCGATGTCGAACTCGACCGGGTCCTCCACGGTCAGGAGCTTCGACTCCATCCGGTTCACCCGGCGCAGGGCGGAGTAGAGCGTGGTGGTCTTGCCGCAACCCGTGGGCCCGGTCACGATGAAGATGCCGTTCGGTTGCTCGATGGCCTCCTGGGTGTAGTCGTAGATGAACGGCGGGAACCCGAGGCTCTCGAGGTCCAGGGTCATCGCCGAGCGGTCGAGCACGCGGAGCACGACCGATTCGCCAAACTGCGTGGGCAGGGTGGAAACGCGCAGATCCACGAGCCTTCCGCCGATGTTGACGGAAATGCGGCCGTCCTGCGGGAGGCGCCGTTCGGCGATGTCGAGATTCGACATGACCTTGATGCGCGAAATCACCGGAATTGCCAGATGCAGCGGCGGCGGGGCCATCTCATACAGGGCGCCGTCCACGCGGTAGCGGATTCGGAAGCTGTCCTCGAACGGCTCGAAGTGAATGTCGCTTGCCCGATCCTGCACGGCCTGGTGGAGCACCAGATTCACGAACTTGACAATCGGGGCGCTGTCCGCCGTATCCGAAATATCCAGTTCCTTGATCTCGTCATCCGTCAGGGCCTCATCCGACCCCAGGTCCGCGCCCATTTCCTTGAGCAGGTCGGACATGGCCCCCGTCTCTTTGGGGTAGAGCTTGTCGATGAGCGCCTCGATCTGGTCGGGATCGGCCACCACCACCTGGACCTCCTTGCCGATGGTGTAACCGAGTTCATCGATCACCTCGGGATTGAGCGGATTGGCGAGGGCGATCTGCACGGTCGTGCCGAACACGGCCACCGGGATGCAGTGGTACATGCGCGCCACGGAAGCCGGCACCGCTTCGAGAATGTCCGGGGTCAGGTCCGCCTCGGTCGGGTGCACCACCTCGGTCGCCAGGTGGTCCGCCATGATCTGGAGCAGGGTTTCCTGGTCGAGCAGACCGTAGTCCACGAGCAACCGGCCGATGGGGCGACCACTGCGCTCATGCTCCGCCCCCACCTCCTCGAGCTGCATGTCATCGATCAGGCCCTGCTCCCGCAGCAGGCCAACCAGGGGATCTCCGCTGATGTCCGCCATGGACTAGAGCCTCCTCCCGCCCTCGGCCTCGGCCTCCTGCTGTGCCGCCTCGAGTTCGTGAAGTTTCTGCAGGATCGTCACCGGATCCTGCGCCTTCGTGATGACCTCCTCCTGGGCGATCAGGCCGGCCTGGTACTTGTCCAGCAGGAAGCTGTCGAGCGTTACCATGCCATGCTTCGCCCCCGTCTGGATGTCGGACTGGATACGGAACGTCTTGTTGTCACGGATGAGCGCCGCGATGGACGGGGTGTTGATCATGATCTCGAAGATCGCCACCCGCCCCGGTTTGTCCGACCGCGGGAGCAGCAACTGGGAAATCACCGCCTGGAGCACGGTGGAAAGCTGGATGCGGACCTGCTCCTGCTGGGTGGTGGGAAAGGCCTGCGTGATACGGTCGATGGTCTTGGCCGCCCCGGTGGTGTGCAGGGTGCCGAACACCAAGTGACCGGTTTCGGCCGCCGCGATGGCGGCCTCCATCGTTTCCAGGTCGCGCAGCTCGCCGACCAGGATGATGTCCGGGTCCTGACGCAGGGCGCGCCGCAGGGCCTCGGGGAAGTTCGGCACATCCACGTTCACCTCGCGCTGGGTCACCACCGCGTTCTTGTGCTTGTGGTAATACTCGATGGGGTCCTCGATGGTGATGATGTGCGCATCATCCCGCTCCTCATTGATGATGTTGATCATCGAGGCCAGCGTCGTGGTCTTGCCGGAACCGGTCGGGCCGGTGATCAGAACCAGTCCGCGCGGCTTGTAAAGCAGCTCCCGCACGGACGGCGGCAGGCCGATCTCCTCCAGCGTGAGCAGCTTGAAGGGAATCTGGCGGGACACGATGGCGAAGTTGCCGCGCTCCTTGAACACGCTGACCCGGAAGCGCGCCATGTCACCGAAAGCAAAACCGAAGTCCGCGCCTCCCCGTTCGCGCACCTGTTGGATGTTGTCCTCCGAGGTAATCGTCCGCATCAGCTCCTCGGTATCTTCCGCCTTGAGCGGCGGGCCCTCCACCTTGTGCAACGTTCCGTGCAACCGGATCACGGGCGGCACCCCCACACGCAAATGCAGGTCAGCGGCGTTCTCTTGAACCACCAACTGCAGCAGGTCGGACATCGAATAGGACATGGGTAAAGCTCAGGGAAGCGGGCCGTCCAACGGCGCCGGGTGTTTTGACTGGGAATTCAACTGCATGCTCTGGGACCGGGACTAGGCTTCGTCCATCACGGTCGCTTCGATGACTTCCTTCGGCGTGGTCAGACCGGCCAGCGCCTTGCGCGCACCGTCCTCACGGAGGGTACGCATGCCCATCTCCCGGGCCCGGGAACGGAGCACCGTCGCCGTCACCTTTTCGTAGATGAGTTTGCGCACGTCATCGTCGATGACGAAGATCTCGAAGATCCCCATGCGACCGCGGTGACCGGTCTTGTTGCACTCGCCACAGCCGCGGCCCTTGCGGAAGTTCGCCTCGGCGAGCTGGGCGTCGTCGAGCGCCAGCGACTTCAACTCCTGGGCCGTGGGCTGGTACGGCTCGCTGCAACGCTTGCAGATCTTGCGGACCAGGCGCTGGGCCATCAACCCCCGGGACGCCGAGGCCACGAGGAACGGCTTCACCCCGATGTCGATCAACCGCGTGACCGCGCTGGGGGCATCGTTCGTGTGCAGGGTGGAGAACACCAGGTGTCCGGTCAGCGAGGCGTTGATCGCGATGGTGGCTGTCTCCAGGTCGCGAATCTCCCCCAGCATGATGATGTTGGGGGCCTGGCGAAGCATCGCACGGAGCGCCGCGGAGAAGGTCAACCCGACCGTCTCGTTCACGTGCACCTGGTTGATGCCCGACATGACGTACTCGACCGGGTCCTCGACCGTGATGATCTTGCGATCCGGACGGTTGATGAAGTTGAGCACGCCGTAGAGGGTGGTCGTCTTGCCCGACCCGGTGGGCCCGGTGACCAGGAGGATGCCGTCAGGCAGGCCGATCAGGCGCTCGAAAGTCTGTTGGTCATCGCTGAAGAAACCCAGTTCCGGCAAACCCAGTTTCAGGCCCTCCTTGTCGAGGATACGCATCACGATGCTCTCCCCATGCGTCGTCGGGAGGCAGGAAACCCGGAGGTCGATCAGCTTGCCGCCCACTTCGGACTGGATACGGCCGTCCTGCGGGATGCGCTTCTCCGCAATGGACATGTTCGACATGATCTTGAGGCGGCTGATCACGGAGGCCTGCAGCCGTTTCGGCGGCGAGTTGACCTCGTGCAACACGCCGTCAATCCGATAGCGCAGCCGGAAGGCGCTGGCCAGGGGTTCCAGGTGAATGTCCGAGGCGCGCATCTTGAACGCCTCCACGATCACCGTGTTCACCAGCTTGATGATCGGCGCATCCGCCTCCACCGCCGACCCGTCATCCGTCTGCACCGCCGCGATGGTCCCGATGTCCACCTCGCCCTCGGTGATGTCCTGGATCATCTTGCTGACGGAATCGTCCTTCGCACCGTAATAACGGCCGATGGCCGCCTCGATGTCGGATGCCGTCGCAACCGCGGGAATCACATGAATGCCCAGGGCAGCCTGCAGCCCGTCCAGCGTGTCCAGATCCGAGGGATCCGACATGGCCACCACGACCGATTCGCCCTCCTTCCGGACCGGCACCACGTTGAACCGCTTCGCCACATCGCGGCGGACCGCAGCAATCACCTCATCGGTGAGCTGCATGTCATCGAAATCGACAAACTCGGCGCCAAAATGGGCCGCCTTCGCCTGGCCCACGATGCCCGCGGTGACGACCCCTTGAGCGATGAGCGTGTCCACCACGCCCTCGCCGGTGGAATCGGCCTCGGCGCGGACGGGGCCCAACTGGTCCTCCGTCACCCAGCCCATCTCAACGAGGCTGTCGATCAGATAGTCGTCTCTTGCCGCCACTGTTGCCTTTCTGATGATCCAAAGACCGGCCCAGCCAGGCCGGTCACGCCGCCACTCTATGGAATGTCGGGGCGACCTGTATCTGCCAAATCGCGCCGGATGTCAACGCACAGTCCCATTCGCCCATTCCCGGGCCGCCGCCCATCTTCCCGCCAGGCCGCCTGAACCATCAATCTCATCGTCCAGTTGGACCGGCCCGGCCCCCGGACGTCACGGACAACCCCAAATGCCAGCAATGCGCGTGCCATAAATGGGCCGACGTTGTCACCACGGCCGCAGGGGTCGCCCATCCAGCGCAAACACCTGTCCGGAAACATGCCGCATCCCCGCGAGAACGACCACAAACCGGGCCACCTCCGCCACCTCACCGAATCGTCCCAGCACATTCGACTCCCGCAGACCCGTCAGCACCGGCTCCCGGAGCCCCTCCGTCATCCGCGTGGGCAACACCCCCGGCAGCACCGCGTTCACCTGCACTCCCGAAGGACCCAGTTCAGCGGCCAGGGAGTGCGTCAACCCGATCAATCCCGCCTTGGCCGCCGCGTAACCGGCCTGTCCCCGCCCTCCCCGCAGCCCGGCATGGCTGGTGAGGTGGATCAGGTGCCCCCACCCCCGCTCCACCATCCCTGCCACGCAGGCCCGGCTGCAGCGAAAAGCCCCTTTCAGGTTGGTGTCCAGCAGGACATCCCAGTGTTCCGGCGGCAACTCCCAAAGAGCCTTGTCGACGGTGCTCCCGGCGTTGTTCACCAGCACGTCCACGCCTCCCCAGAGAGCGTGAACGGATGCCACCGCCGCCTCCACGGAGTCCGTCCGGGTCACATCCAGCGGCAAGGCGTGGAGCCGGTCTCCGACCGGAGCGGCCGGCTGCGCGAATGGAGTGACATGCCATCCCGCCGCCACCCGATAACCCGCTTCCAGAAACGCATCCACCAGCGCACGCCCCAGACCGCCGGCCGCACCGGTGATCAGGACCCTGCCCGAGGCGTCTGCCGGAGACGCGGTCACATCACGCCTCCTCCTCCGCGCCAAACCGGTTCCCCCCGAGGATCACGCCACAGGGCCGCATCGCACCGCCGACCAGGGCCTCCAAGACCGCCGGGACATCGCCCGTGGCCGGGACCAGGAGGAAATCCGCCCGCCCCCCCGCCGTGATCGCTCCAACTTCCCCCGCCAACCCCAGGGTGGCTGCCCCGCCCGCGGTGGCCATGTGAAGGATCTGCCCCGGTGGAACCCCGGGATGCCGGCGGCTGAACAGTGCCATTTCCGGCAGCAAGTCCAGTTCGGGCAACCGGCCCTGACTCGTCCGGGTGGTCGCCAGGCTGTCCGTGCCCAGCGAAATCCCCACCCCGGCAGCCTGCAGCCGGGCCAACGGAAAGGGCTCGTGCCCGAAGTAGTCATGGCTGCGGGGACAATGCACCACGCTGGTCCCGGACTCCCCGAGCAGGGCGGCGTCCCCCTCCGCCAGGTAGTTGACGTGGACGGCGATCGTGGCCGGCCCCAGGACCCCGGTCCTTGCCAGTTGCGCGACCGGACTGGTCCCGTCGCAATCCGAAACGTCCCGGCCATTCGCCTGCAACCAGTCGTGCAAGGGCCCGCGCCCCCGGAGGAACATGTCAAATTCCTCCCGGGACTCCGCCACATGGATCATCAGGCGAAGGCGGTTCGCCGCCGACTCCCGGGCGCAGGCCCGGAGCAGTGCGGGAGTCGTGGAATACGGCGCATGCGGGGAGAGCCCGGCACGCAGGCCGGCACGCCCGAGCCGCGCGAGGGTTTCCCGCACCTGGTGTACGGGTTCCATGGCGTCCAGGTCGGCCCGGATGCGGATCAACTCCAGAAAGGGCAGGACCTGCAACGGGGTTGCCCGTGCCGTCCCGGGCAGTAACCCGGGAAAGGCCTCCGCGTCCCCCACCGTGGTCACTCCGTTGCGGAGGAGCATTTCAGCCCCCTGCCGCCAGGAGGCCTGAAGTTCCGCCTCCGAGCAGGTGTCCTTGGCGGCCTTGATGGAGTGGATCCAGCCGGTGAAGCTGGACGGAGGAGGGATGCTTCCCGCAAGGCAGGTATACGCCAGGTGACAATGCGCGTTGACCAGACCGGGCAGCAGAGCCACGTCGCCAAGGTCGTGGCAGGTCGACCCACCCCGCCGACGCAGATCCTCCCAACGCCCCACTTCGAGGATCCGTCCCGCTTCCAAGCGGACCGCCCCATCCTCCAGCGGAGGCGATGTCACCGGAACCACCCAACGCGCCCGGAGCAGGCGGCCGCTGCCACCGACCCGCTCACCGTCCGCGACCCGGTTCCCGCCCGGATCGCGTGTGCCGGGTTCGTTCAGACTTCCGCCTCCTGGCGCTCCTTCTTGGACCGGGCGGCGACCGTCTGGCGGGCCTTGCGTTTGTTGTGCAATTTGCGGATCTGCTGCTGGATCTTCTTGAAGACCAGGTCAATCGCCGCGTAGAGATCCCCTTCCACATCCTCGGCAAACAGGTCGGGCCCCCGGACTGCGAGGCGGACGGAACAGCGAAACTGCTTTTCCGGTGCCCGGGTCTTGTCGTGCTCGATGGTCACCCGTGTCTCAATCGCGCGCCCGTCGAGGTGCTCCAGCTTGTCGATCCTCGCGAGGATATGCTCCTCGATTGCCGGGCTGCTCGAAATGTTATGCGTACTGAGGATGAACTTCATGGCCAAAAGATGGCGGCACTTCCGGGCGAAATCCAGCCCAAGCTGCGGGAACTTCGGGTTCACTCATCGGCAAACAGGAATTCGAGATCGGCCTGCGTCAGGCTTCGGGCAAAGCCCTCCTCCCCGAGAACGTCCGAAATGGTCCGGGCCTTGCGCTGCTGCAGATCCCAGATCTTCTCCTCCACCGTGCCGGGGGTGATGAGCCGGTAGGCGTTGACCGTCTGGGTCTGGCCAATGCGGTGGGAGCGATCGATGGCCTGGGCCTCCACAGCGGGGTTCCACCACGGATCGTAGAGCACCACGTAGCTGGCGGCTGTCAGGTTCAGGCCGGTGCCCGCCGCCCGGAGGCTCAGCAGGAAGACCGCCGGCCGTTGGTCCTCCTGAAACGCCTGAACAATCTCCTGCCGGTTCTTGGTCTCGCCGGTCAGAATGTGGGTCGGCACCTCCCGGGTACCGCATTCCTTCTCCAGCAACTGCAGCATCTGGACAAACTGGGAGAAGACCAGGACCTTCTGTCCCTCCGCCAGGATCGGCTCGATGAGTTCGAACAAGGTCTCGGTCTTGCCGGATACGGCATCGCTCCCCACCAGTGCCGGGTGACAGCAGATCTGCCGCAACCGGGTCAGCGCCGCCAGCACGTGCATCTTGCTCCGGGCCAACCCCTGCGTCTGCACCGCCTGCTGGACCTTCTCCCGACTGCGCCGGAGTTCGGCCAGATACAAGGTGCGCTGCTCCTGATCCAAATCGCAGTCGCGTCGCTCTTCGATGCGATCCGGCAGGTCCTTTGCCACCTGCTTCTTCAACCGCCGCAACATCATCGGGCGCAGTCGCGCGGACAGCTTGCGCCGCGCCATCCGCTGCCCCCACTCGGCGTCGGGCCCCGTCGGCTCGTAGGTCTCGTGAAACTGCGCCTGGCTCCCGAGGTAACCCGGCTGCACAAAGTCCACGATGCTCCACAGATCCAGCAACCGGTTCTCCAGCGGCGTGCCCGTAAGCGCCAGCCGGTGGTCGGACTTCAGTTGTTTGACCGACTGACTGACCTGCGCCGTCGGGTTCTTGATGAACTGCGCCTCGTCGAGGATGACCGCCCGGAAGCTGAATTTCTTCAGGGCCTCCAGGTCGCGGCGCAGGAGGGCGTAATTGGTCACGATCAGGTCGTGCTCGGGAATCTGCTTCCGCAGGTTGTGCCGGGCCGGGCCGCTTTCGAGCACCAGCACCTTGAAATCCGGGGTGAACTTGCCGGCCTCACGCCGCCAGTTGTGCAACACGGACGCCGGGCAGATCACCAGTGCCGGCTTGGGCCGCTTGCGATGACGCTCCCGCAGCCACGCCAGCCAGGTCAGGGTCTGCAGCGTCTTCCCCAACCCCATGTCGTCCGCCAGAATGCCGCCCAGCTTGATCTGCGAAAGATGGCAGAGGAAATCGAACCCCGCCCTCTGGTAGGGCCGCAGGCTGGCCTCGACGCGGTCCGGGATCCCGACGGTCGGAACCCCCCTGAACCCCGCCACCCGTTCCCGCAACGCCTGCGCCTCCGGGGTGTCCGCAAACCGCTGCAACCCCTCCTCGTCCAGGTGGGAGGCATTCACCATGTCCACCTTCTGCGGCAACGCAGCCAGCCCCTCCACCCCCAGGTCGGCCATCGTCTCGTGGGCCTCGCGCACCGCACTGACGTCCAGTTCCACCCAGCCGCCGTCCGGCAGTTTGACGAAGCGGCTCGTGGCCTGCGCCAGACGTTCCAGATCGTCGCGGCTGAGCCGCATCCCCTCCGCCTCCCATTCGGCCGACACCGACAACCAGTCGATGCCGCTCCCCTTGACCAGCACCCGGGGGCGGAGTTTCCGCGGCGACATGAACAACCGTTGAAACGCCTGGTTGGCGAGATAGTCCGCGGATTGCGGTCGATCGGGCCACGCGTGGGCCAGGGCGGCCAGGAAGCTCTCATTGGCATCGCCGACCCACAACCCGGGCTCGGGCGTGAACCAGTCCAGCCGGCGCAACCATCGCGTCGCCTCGTCCAGCCGGGAATCGTCGAGCACATCCGGTTTGGCCCCCGCCCGCTTCCCCGGCTCAAGCCGCTGCCATTCGTGCCCGTTCCACTGCCATTTTGAGCCGTCGCCCTCACTCACCGCCAGCAGGCGGAGGCGGACCGTGTCCTCCTCCAACTCGAAAATGAACTGCGGCTGTGCCTCGTGCGTCACGCAGAGGCTCTCCCAATCCGACCCGTTGCGCGAACCGTGCTTGCGCAGGTGCTTCAACAACCGGTGGCTGAGTTTCTGCACGGGAATCGCCGGCTGCTCCAGCAACCGGCCCAGCAACGCCGCGGACGGCGCATGGCGTACGAGGTGAAAGGCGTGGTTCACCGCCACCAGCAACGGCTGGCCGGCAAAGAACCGGGCCTCGGCAAGCGGCAGTTCCTGCCCCCCAGGAAGCCGCAGGCGCTGCGAGAAGGACAACGCGTCCCCCGAAGCATCGAGATGCGGCGCGAACTCCGCCAGTTGCCCGGCGAAATAGAGGTTGTCGTTCGACCCCTCCCATTCGATCCAGGCGGGGTTCCCCCACCGCGCCAGCCATTGCAGCAGGTCCAGGCCCCGGAGCCGGACCACCGGCCCCGTCGGGGGTTGCGCCGGCCACAGCTCGGTCAACCAGCGGAGGAACTCCCAGTCGCGCGGCGGGAACAACTCCTGCTCATGCACGGCGCGCGTCGTCAACTCGATGAGTTCCGCCGGACTGCGGGGTTTCTCGCCGGATCGCGGGCGGTGCAGGAAGAGGTGCACCTCCAGTTCGTGCAGGCCCGGCGAATCCTCGATCGGCACCGGCCGCGCCACCAACCGCAGGTGCGCCCGCGGCGAATCAAGATGCGTCAACTCGTCCGGCAGGAGCCATTGCTCCAGGTCATGCACATGCTCCTGTTCCTTCTCCGCCTGCTCGATCTCCAGCAACCGCTCGAAGTTCGCATGCTCGGACAGTTCCGGCGGGATGGGACGCTTGGCGCGTAGAAAGAGCAGGGCGGTCTGCTCCAGCCGCGCCGTGCCGCGCGCGTTCATCAGACGCGGCCACCAGTCGTTCCCGGCGAAGTCCTTGCGTGCCAGGGAAAGCTTGCCAAAGTAGTCCTCCAGCAACAGCCACGACCGCTGGGAATCCTCGCACTGGGCGAACAGGCCGAGCAGTTCGCGCCGCTCGGAAACCGACTCCTTCGAGTCCGCGAGCTCGCGACGCAAATCCGCCAGGGCGCCGTAAGCGTCCTGCAACACCGAGTGATGCGCGTCGTATTTGTTAACCTGCGTGGGGCGTGCGCGCGTTCCCCGCTTACCTCTGGGCATCAGACAGTCTCAAATCGTTGTGGCTCCGCGCCACCGGCTGGCCGGCCTTCCCGATCTTTCAAGGCCGCAACCCGTGCGCCGGCGTTCGCGTCGGACCTCCCCACGGCACCTTTGCCGGGCGGCCCTCGCCGGCCTCGACGAAATCAAGGCCAGCGTATCCTCCATTCTCCTATCGAAAGCTCCGGGGAGTGACAACCCCTTATTCGGAAGAAAACCGCCCGACCACCCCGCCGGCATCCCAGGTGCCGGGTTGCCGTCCGTACGGACTTGCGGCACATTCACCCCGTGAGCCGGCACTCCCCGTGGGGAATCCTCCGGCCGGCGAGAATCACGGGACGGGGCCGCAAATCGAGTCATGCCTGCCGAGCACAAATCTCTCAAGGGGCAGCTCCTGCTGGATGGCGGGAGTCTGGCCGGCTCGTTCTTTCACCGCACCGTCGTGCTGGTCTGCCAGCACGACGCTGAAGGCGCCTTCGGCCTGGTGTTGAACCGGCAAAGTGGCCGGTCCGTCGGGGATGCCCTCGTGGCCGACTTGGCGGAACAGCTCAAGGAACTGCCGCTGCTGGTCGGCGGCCCGGTCCAGCCCACCGCCATGAGCTTCTTGCACACGGACCTCTACCTCCCCGAGGCCAACGTGCTGCCCAACCTTGCCCTCGGCCATTCCCTCGATGACCTCCTGGCCATCGGCGACAGCTGGTCCGCCACCAGCCGGGTGAAGCTCTTTGCCGGATACGCCGGCTGGAGCCCCGGACAACTCGACGGCGAGATGAAACGCCGGGCTTGGCTCACCCATCCGGCCTCCCTCGACCTCGTCTTCGACACGCCGCCCGAGAGGCTCTGGCAGCTCGTACTCCGCAGCAAGGGATCGAAATACCGGCTGCTGGCGGAGTCGCCCGAGAATCTGCACTGGAACTGAGCGACGGTTCGCCGCGGTCTGCGCTACTCCCGGCGCAACCGGAAGTAACGCATTCCCTGCGTCAGATCCAGGTCCACCGTCCCCACTCCCTCAAGCCCCTCCCAGGAATGGCCCAGGGCACCCGTGGCCTCGAGAACCGCCCCTTCCGGCACGCTCAGACGAAGCGTCGCGGCATCCAGCCTGAGATGATCGAGCTGCAGCGGGGTGTCATCCACCCCACCCACATTCGCGTATAGCGCCCGGCCACCGCCGGTGAAATGCACCACGAGCACCAGTCGCGTGGACGTCACCGCGGCCACGTAGGCGCCATCGATCCGTCTCCCGTCGAGCTTCGAGACGAACATCAACGGCTGAATGCCGTCGGCGCCCGCGGACACGATGCCGTTGACGGACCCTTCAGGGGTGGTGACCCGGACCGATAGGTGACACCGCCCGCCCGAGGACGTCGGATACGAGCTGGTGATCGACTGGAGGGTGCCCATCCCGTCCACGTCCATCCCCGCACCGGCAATGTGCGTCAGCTCTCCATCTCGCCATTCCACGACGTGGGGTTGGAAGGCGCTGTCGTACACGAACAGGAACACGGAACCGCCTTCCAACGCGGGGGTCCCGATGCTTCCCACCGTCAACGCCGTCCCCGGCAGGGGGTCGCCCTTCGCCAGGACCTTTTCCAGCCCCCCTCCGGGAGTGCCCCGCAGGGCCACAATCTTCGCCTGGCCGCCCGTGGCCGCCACCAGCACGTAATGATCGCCATCCCAGGCCAACCCTTGAAATTGCGTGGCCTGCGTCCCCAACTCCGGCAAATCCGTCTGCGACGATACCACCCCCGCCACGCCATCCGCGTCCGCCTGATGGAGCCACGAAACCTCGCCGATCTTGGAAAGGAAGAGCGTCGTGCCCCCCGCCTGGGCCTGCCAGCCCCAAAACTTGGGAAAGAGCGCACCGTCCCCACCCGGCGCCGCCAGGGTCACATCCGCCAGCACTGACAACCCTGAATCCCCGAATCGATAAAGGCCGACCGGCTGCTGGAATCCGTCAATCAACTGGGTCACGGCAACCGTCAGTGGGTCAGCAGGACCGCCCGGGATCAACCGGTATCCTCCGGCCGCCCCCAGCCCGTTCGCCAGGGCCTCCCCCGCAGTGAGCAACGGCACCACCCCCTCCGCACCCCAGCGAAACACCCCCCCGCTGGGATTTGCCGCGTCGCCTCCCACAAAGGCAAGGTCATCCCCCAGCAACCGGATCGAAAACTCGGTGAGCGATGACAGGTCAAAGGAGAGTTCCGTGCCGGGCACCGGCGTACCGGCATCGAGCACGGAAACCAGCCTGCCCCCCGCGTAGACCGGATTGGGCGGCGCCGGATTCACCGTCACTGGCACGTCGATGCTGGTCACCTCGCCGTAGGCATTGCTCACCGTCACGGTATAGATCCCGGCATCGGCCGGGCCGGCCGAGACGCGGGAGAAATAGCCGGCGGCGCGGGAGTCGTTGACCACCTCCTGGCCGTCCTTCCTCCAGTCGTACGAAAGCGGCAGTCCTCCGGCGGCAATGACCCGCAGCGTGAGTTGATCCCCGGTTTCCACCGCGGTGGCGATGGGCTCGGAGATGATCTCCGGCGCCACCTCCACGTTCACCAGCGCACTGGTCGCGTAGGCGGTCCCCAGCGCATTGCTGACAATCGCCTGGTAATACCCCACATCCGCCGCCCCGGCGTGCTCGATCACCAGCGTGTCGGTGTCGGCACCGGCAATCACCTGGGAACCCAGCCGCCAGGCGTAGGTCAGCGGACCCTCCCCCAGGGCCGTCACTTTCAACTCCACCCGGGCGCCCGGCGCGACGGTCTGCGCCACCGGCTGCCCCACAATCACCGGGGGCGCGGGAGCAGCCAGGTTCGCCACCAGACGGCGCCCCCCGGCAAAGGCCGCATCCATCACCACCGTGTCCTCCGCCACATCCTGCAGCACCAGCGCGGTGGGCAGAATTCCCCCAAGCACCGTCCCCGGCGCCACGATCGTCTTCATGGCGCCCTCCTCGATCAGATACAAACCCGCTCCCTTCGAGGTCAGCGCCGGGAAGAACACCCGTCCCCCTTCCACCGCCAGCCCAAACTGCCCCACGCTCTGCAGGGCATCGCCCTCGGAAGTCACGTCCCCGTCCTGGACCAACTCCGTCAACCCTCCCGCCTCGTATTTGAGCAGTCGCGTGGCGAACGCCGCGTCCCAAGCAAAGAAATACACCGCCCCCGCCGAGACCACCGGCGGACTGATCAACCCATCGATCGTGCCACCGCCCGGAAACCCGTCGCCGTTCCCGGCAATGCGCGTCATCGTGCCGTCGCCGTCTTGAACGAACATTCCCTCCACCTCCGTGAACGGGCCCCGACTGGCCCAGAATGCCAGCGTCTCCCCGTCGAAACCCACCTGGCTGCTGAAGGTGTCCGGCACCCCGAACTCACCCGGCAGTTCCGTGGCCGTGTCCGCCACGGTCTCCAGGGCGCCCTCCGCCACCCGGTAGACCCCCCGGAAATCCGGGCCGTTCCCATCCCCCGGATCATGCCACGCAATCACCGCCAGGTTGCCGCCCGCCAGGTACGGTTCCCCAATCACATTCGCCATCTTCCCGCCGGAATTCGGCAACAACGTCCCGGACGGCAGCATCGTCGTGAACGCGGTACCGTCCGTCAGCAGAATCCCATCCGCCGGCGTCGCCCCTGCCGCAATCGCCACCTCGTCCGACGCCGTGGTGTCCCGGGCGAATCCGTCGTGAAAGTGCCCCAGGGTGCTGTCCCCCACCGAGGTACCGGTCTGCGCCACGCCCTCGATCGGACCGCCCCGCCCCCGGAACACCCCGGTCGCATTGGCGAAGTCACGAACGACGAAGACCACCGAATCCCCCACCGCCTGCGCCCGCCCGAAGCCGTTAATGAAGCCGGCGACGGGATCGGAGATCCCCGTGCGCGCAATCAGCACGAAAGGTCGACCGGCATGGCTGGGAGTCGCGTTGGCCTCCCCCGCCAACCCCAGGCACACCACCGCCAGCCCAATCCGCAACCCGTCCCCTGCCCAATGCCACACCCGCACCTTTTTCATTTGATTCGTTAACATAAGGGGTAAACCCATCTTCTCACCGCGAAGGAAAGCATCGTCCCCGGGGGATTGGCAACCAAGAATCGGGCGAAAACCGGGGCCGCCACCCCGGCCGGTGGCAGTCCCGGGCGCGGCCGTCCTTCGCGGGCATTGGAATCGGGCGAGGGCGCGATCCGGGTTCGGAGCCTGGTCCTTCAACCCAGCGGTGACCGGGCACCGCAGCAACTTCGTGTTGCAGGTGCAACACGAGACTGCTCGTGGTGGCTGCGCCCCCCTGCGCCTCTGCGCCTCCCCCCGGGACTATTCGTACTTGATCGCCACCCCCACGATCACCCGGTCGCGAATGGGACTGACGTGAGGGGACCAGTACGGACCGGACATGAAACTTCCGGTGACCTCCACTTGGTCCCGGATCAGCGCCACGGCGTCGGCGCCGAGGGCGGCAGCCTTGCGACGCATGGCCTTCTCCACCTTCTCCACCTTCGGCGAAGGGTTCAACGACACGGAGGCCACCACCTCCCCAAGCTTGGTGTGCGGGCGATCCGGCAGGCTCTGCAGAATCTCCACCTGCTGCCAGTCGGTCGGCGCCTGCCGGGGCACGCCAAGGTATTGGATGGTCTCGGTTGAGAGGGAACTGCAGCCGGTCAGGAGCGTCAGGGAGACGGCGGCCAGGGCGGCAAACGGGAGTTGGAGCAGGTTGGCTTTCATCGGGTCAAATTGGCAAGCAGGCGTAATTGGGACGGGGCCAGCAACCACTCGAGCACGGCGCAGGGACCGGTCTCGATTCCCGCCACCGAGAGGCAGCAGAGCCCGGCTTTCTTGAAACGGATGGGCAACGGAGATTCCGCCCCCAACAGGAGCGAGGTCAACTCCCCGAGATTCGGTTCATGGCCCACCAGCAAAAGGCTTTCGGGCTCCGGCTGCAGCGCCCGGATCTCGCGAACCAGGTCGGCCAGCGACGCCTCCTCCGCCAGCCGTTCGGTAAAGCGCAGTGAACCGGCGGCATCGAAGGCCCCGGCAACGATCTCTGCAGTCTGCCGTGCTCGCGTCAACGGGCTGGACAGGATCAGATCAAACGTCAGCCCCAACCGCTGCATGCCCTCCGCCACGAGCCGCGTCCGCTCGCGCCCCACGTTGGTCAGCGGACGCGAGGCGTCGTCCCCGGGCGCAAACGCCTCCCGCTCCACCGCCTTGCCGTGACGAAGCAGATACAGCCTCATGCCCGGGAACATGCGCGTCCCGGGGGTCGCTGGCAAGCCGGGGCAAGGATCCGGAGCGGAGATCAGAAGACCCGGCTCAGCACGCCCCGGAGCAGCGGATTGGCATCCGCCGAAACCGGGGAAGCACCCCGCCGAGCTTCGGCGAACCCCAGTTCGCCGCCACGGGAGGGTCTCGCTTTCGCGAGCCATGCAAGGTAGATTCGCTGCCGACGAACCGACCCGGCACTGACATGAACATCCATCATCTGGAGCTTTTCTACTACGTGGCACGCCATGGCGGCGTGAGTGAGGCCGCCCGCAACATGCCCTACGGTATCCAGCAGCCTGCCATCAGCGCCCAGGTCATCCAGCTTGAGGAACATCTCGGCGTGACGTTGTTCCATCGTCGCCCCTTCGCGCTGACGCCCGCCGGCCAGGAGTTGTTCGAGTTCATCAAGCGCTTCTTCGGTGGCCTGGAGGGTCTGGAGGAACGGATTCGGGGGGATGCCCGGGAACAGATCCGGATCGGCGCCTCCGAAGTGGTGCAGCGCGACCACCTGCCCGACATTCTCCTGCGGGTCCAGGCCCGGTATCCCGAGCTGCGGCTGAACCTCCGCGAGGGCTACCGGCCCCAGCTCGAAGCCTGGTTGCAGGCCCAGGAAATCGACCTGGCGGTCACCATCCTGGAAAGCAAACCCCCGACAGGCATCAAGACCGAGGAACTCATCAAGCTGCATCTGGCCCTGATCGTGCCGGAGAAGCACCCGGTCAAGACGGGCGCCGACCTGTGGAAACAGGACCGCATCGGGGAGGCCTTGATCGCGTTGCCCGCCCAGGAAGGCATCTGCCGGCATTTCCAGCAACAGCTCACCCGCGCGGGGGTGGACTGGTTTACCAGTCTCGAAGTCAGCTCCCTGCGCCTCGCGGAAACCTATGTCGCCAGCGGCTTCGGCATCGGCCTGGGCCTCGACGTTCCGGGCATGCAGCGGCCGGCCGGCGTCCGGGCAGTCCCGTTGACCGAGTTCCCCCCCATCAGCGTGGGGGTGATGTGGATTGGCAAACGCACTCCCATCATGGATGCCGTCGTGACCGCCTGCCACCAACGGGCCGTCGAGCTGGGCGGAGACCAGGCGTAGACGGGCTGCCGGGATGCTCCCGAAGGCACGGGCACAATCAGTCGGACTGCATGTGCAAGCCTGATTCTGTTAGCAGACTTGACTTTCTTCCGTGAATCAGGGGACGTTCCCCGCCAGCATCCCGGCCGTTGGTGTACCAGGATGCTCCAGCGATGAACACGGATTAGGAACCCTTGGAGTCATCCCTATGAAGACGCCCGATTTCCACGCCTTCGCCCGGAACCGATCCCTCCCGTTGTGGTTGCTGGGACTGGTGCTCACCTCCTTCCCGGCATGGACCGAAGACCTCGACGTGACCGCGAACATGTCCCTGCCTCCGGGGGATTACGAATACGATGCGCTGATGGTGCGAACGGGCGCCACGCTTACCCTGCAGGGAGATCCCGCAACGGGCACGGGCGTGACCCTCCGGGTCACGGGGATGGTGGTGGAAACCGGTGCCACGGTGACCGCCACCGCGCAGGGCTACGGCGCCCAAGCTGGTCCGGGGGCGGCCACCAACGACCGGGCGGGCGGCAGTCACGGAGGGCGGGGCGGCGGCACCAACCCCGCCGAAACCTATGGCTCTGCCGTGGCTCCGACTGACCTCGGCAGCGGGGGCTGGAGCGCCGGCGGCGGGGGCAGCATCAAGCTGGAGGTGGCGGACCTGCTGCAGATCGACGGCACCCTCAGTGCCAATGGCGAATTCGGCGGCGGCGCCGGCGGCAGCATCTTCATCGAGACCGGCCGGATTGCCGGCGGTGGACTGCTCCAGGCCAACGGGGGACGCGGCCAGTGCGGCAGTTGCTCCGCCTCCATCCCCGGCGGCGGCGGCGGTCGCATCGCCATCCACCATGCCGGCAGCACGTTCACCGGCGTGGCGGAGGCCAGGGAGGGCCGCGACAATCACAATGCCCCTTCAGGTGAGGACGGCACGGTGGGTTGGTTTGATTTGAGTGACCCGGTGAAGGTGGCGTTCACCGCCGGCCATGCGTGGCGGTTCCAGGCCAATGATGCCACCGAGGGCGAAATTGTCCTTGAGTCCATCCGCATGGTGGACACCAAAGCCACCGTCGAGGACGGCGTGACGGTGGTGCTCACCCGGGCCGCGTGGGTGATGGAGCGAACGGATGAGACCCAAACCTGCACCCTCTCCCCCTACGGTGCCAGCGGAACCCTCCGTCTTGCCGCCAACACCTTGAGGATCGGCGACGGCTGCGTCCTCGCCACAGACGGAAACGGCTACGAAGTGCAAAGCGGCCCCGGCGCGGCGACGAACGACCGGGCCGGTGGCAGTCACGGGGGCCGGGGCGGCGGGACCCGTCCCGCTCCCGCCCATGGTTCCGCCTTTGCCCCCACCGACCTGGGAAGCGGAGGCTGGGATGGCGCCGGCGGCGGTCGCATCCGGATCGAGGTGGTGGACCTCCTCCAACTCGACGGCACCCTCAGCGCGAACGGCGAATTGGGCGGCGGCGCCGGTGGCAGCATCTTCATCGAGACCGGGCAGATCGCCGGAGGCGGGCTCCTCCAGGCCAACGGGGGACGTGGCCAATGCGGCGCCTGCACGGCCTCCATTCCCGGCGGCGGCGGCGGTCGCATCGCCATCCACCATGCCGGCAGCACGTTCACCGGCGTGGCGGAGGCCAGGGATGGCCGCGACAATCACAATGCCGCTTCCGGCGAGGACGGCACGGTGGGTTGGTTCGACTTGAGCGACCCGCAGAAGGTGGCGTTCACGGCCGGCCACGCCTGGCGGTTCCAGGCCAACGATGCCCTCGATGGGCAGATTGCCTTGGACACCATCCAACTGCTGAACACGGCCGCCACCGTGGAAGATGGCGTGGCGCTGGTGCGCGCCGTGGGGGACTTCACGATGGAACGGAGGGACGAGACCGCCACCTGCACGTTGAGTCCCTACGGCGACACCGGAACGCTGCGACTGGCCGCGGGCTCCCTGACCGTGGGGGAGGGCTGTGTCATCACGGCGGACGGCAAGGGCTTTGGCTCCGGCATGGGTCCGGGCGCCGGCGCCTCGGGAGCCGGCTCGGGCCATGGCGGGCAGGGTGGCGGTTACTTCGGCCCCGGCGGCCCCACCTATGGCTCGGAACGCCTTCCCATCGAATGGGGCAGCACCAGCGAAAACGGCGGCGGCCAGGGCGGTGGCGCGGTGGACCTGAACATCACCGGGACAATGCTCGTGGATGGCACCATCTCCGCCAACGCCACTTCCGCCACCGGCAGCGGCAGCTCCGGCGGCAGCGTCCTGATCCGCACCCGGCACCTGGCCGGCAGCGGACTCATCCAGGCCAACGGGGCGCGATCCCGCTGCTCCGGATGCAGCACCGCCTTGGGCGGCGGCGGCGGCGGACGCATCGCCATCCTCCACGTCGACCATGCGTTTGCCGGAACCGTGGAAGCCCTTGGCGGGGTCAACAACTTCGGCACCCCTTCCGGGAAGAACGGCACCGTCTTCTGGGCCCGGGAACAGGCCATCACCTTGGGCACCCCGATCCGGATCGAGGCGCAACCCCTCGTCCATTACGGCTTCCGGCTCGACTGGCCGGGAGGCGATCCGGAGGTCGTGCGCGTGCGGCTCGTCGTGCAATCCGCCACGGGCGACTGGACCCTCCGGGGCGCCCAGGGCGAACCGGCCTCCCAGCAGAATGCAAACTGGACGGGAATCCCCGTGGCCACCGGTGCCGACGCGGTTTTCGAAATGCTCCTCCCGCTGGACCACGCGGGCGCCTGGTACCTCGACGTCTTCAATGCCTCCTTCGACCCGCCATCGGCAGGCGACGGATTCACCCTGGAAGTGGAACCGGTCGAACGCTACGTGGTGCCCGCCTTCCTCGGTCGCGGCGGCAACCAGGGCAGCACCTCGTTCGCCATCGCGGGCGCCGGGTTTGAACCGGGGATGCAGGTGGCATTCCGCACCGCTGTCGGGCAACCGCTGCGATCCTTCCCGGTATCGGAAATCGACCCCGTCAGCCTCAGCCTCACCGCCGACCTGCGAAACCTGGCCCCCGAACTGGTGGACGTCGCCATCATCTGGCCGGATCAGGAGGAGTTCGTCCTTTCCGCCGCCTTCGAAATCACCGGGAACCCGCCCGGCAAACTACGGATCACCACCGATCTTCCCTCGTCCGTCCGAGCCCTGCGCCAATACACCCTCTGGGTGACCTGCGCGAACATCGGCGCCAGTGACCTCCCGGCACCCCTGCTCCGGATCGCAAACGACGACAACATCGCCATGCGCATGTCCACCGCCGATCCCTTCGTGCGCGGCGAGATGTATGCCGTCGCCATCCGCGAGATCCCACCCTACGACGTCATCCCCCCGGGAACATCCGTCCGGTTTCGGGTCCAATTCATCCCCGAGGGCGGCAGTCATCATGAGACCGTGTTCCGCGTCGAGACCTTGACCACTGAGGGGCGGGAAATCGACTGGGAACAGACGAAACTGGCCTCGCATCCGGCCGGATTGTCCGACCCCGCCTGGGACGCCATTTGGGCCAACTTCCGCGAGCGCATGGGGAACTCCACGGAGGACTTCGCCGCCCGCATGAGGGAGGATGCCGTGTATCTCGCCCAACGGCAGAATGGCACCCCGCTGCTCGCCCGGCTCCTGGGCCTGGAACTGGCCGCCGCCGCCGATGCCACCGGAGCCATCGCCCCGCGGTGCGCCCGCGTCGACCTCACCGGCACCACCGACGCGCCGGAATTGGCCTTCGTCCGCTACGCCACCGACGCGCTCTTCTCCCGTTACGAATCCGGGACCCTGGGCTTCGGCTGGACCCATAGCTACGATTACCGGCTTTACCGCGTCGGCACGGACCGCATCCGCCTTTCCCTGCCGGGCCGCTTCGCCCGCCGCTTCTACCTCTCTCCGCTCGGCACATGGCAACCATTTCGGGGTGACCATGGCCGACTGGAGGAGACCGCGGAGGGCTACGCCCTGCACGATGGACGACAGACGATGCGTTTCGATGTCGATGGCAACCTGACCGCCATCGAATCGCTCAACGGACGGCAACTGACCCTGCTTCGCGATGCCGGGCGATTGACCCAGGTGGTCCACTCCAACGGCGAAACCCTCACCCTGCACTACGACGGCGACCTGCTGGAAAGCGTCGAGGACAGCACGGGACGGCTGACCCGTTACGCTTACACCGCCGGTCACCTGACCACGGTAACGCTCCCCGACGACACCACCGAACATTACGAATACCAACCGGACGGCCCGGCGGAACACGCCCTCGCCGCGGTGACCTTCCCCGACGGCGCACGACGGGAGTTCGATCATGACGACTGGGGACGGCTCAGCCGGCAGGCGTGGTCGGACGGGGATCAGGAAGTGCTCTTCCACCATCCGGAAACCGGGGCCGTCGCCCTGGAGGATGCCACCGGCCGCACCTTGCGCCTGGATTTCAACAGCGACACGCAACCGCTCCAACTGGTCGCGCCCGACGGCAACGCCTGGAGTTACCTCTATCGCGAGGAAGAACGCTGGCAAAGGCTGCGACTCCCATCCGGAGGCGGCAGCCTCACTCTGCACTACGATGAGGCCGGCAACCCGACGGAACTGATCGACCCACTCGGTCGCTCGATCCGCACCGCCTTTTCCCCGGTCTGGAGCCGACTCCAATGGATCGAGGATCCGTTGGGCCTGCGCACGAGGATGGTCTACGACGCGGCGGGCGAGCTGACCGCGATCATCCATCCCGACGGATCCCAGATGGAGTACGAACGTGACGCCGGGGGACACGCCACCCGGGTGACCCGCCGCGGCGGCCAGGTGGTGGACTACCTTCGCGACGCCTCCGGTCGCGTCCTCCAGGAAACCATTGTCGACCAGGCCACCAATGCCTTCGTCCGGGGCAGCAGCGGTCGGATCGAACAGTTGATCGAGGAGCGCGGAACCACCGCATTCGGCCGCGACGCGCGGGACCGGATCACCTCGGTGGCCTACCCCGACGGCGGTTCCCTCGAGTTCACCCGCGATGCGGCGGGACGACGCCTGCAGGTGACCGACCACACCGGCTTCCAGGTTCGCTATGCCTACGATTCGAAAGGGCGCCTCGCCGCCGTGAACGACGCCGACGATGTCGCCGTGGTCAACTACACCTACGATGCCGCCGGGCGCCTCGCCCAGGAAACCCGGCGCAACCAGACCGCCACGGCTTACACCTACGATGCCAACGGCCGGATGGCCGAAATCGTGCATCTCGGCCCGGACGGCCAGCCACAGGAACGCTTCACCTACATCTGCGATGCCAACGGCAAGTGCCGGTCGGTTACCGACCTGGCGGGCAATGTCACCCGCTATACATACGATGCCGCCGGCCGACTGGTGCACGTGGAATACCCCGGAGGCGATTTCGAGCGTTTCACCTACGATGCGGCGGACAATCGCCTCGCCGTCAGCACGCCCGGCGGAAACACGGCTTATACCGCCAACAGCTTCCAACAATACGTCCAGGTCGGTGACCAGACCCTGACCCACGATCCCGCCGGCAGCCTGGAGACCGACGGCACCCGAACGTTCACCTACGACGGCAAGGACCGCCTGTTGAGCGTCGCCACGACCGAAGGCGACAATCAGGATTACGCCTACGACAGCCTCGGCTCCCGCTGGCAGGCGTCCGTCAACGGGGAGATCACCCGCTTCCTCAACGATCCCTCCGGTATCGGGTGGGTCTTTGCGGAGATGGACGAACTCGGAGAGATCAGGTGCCATCAGGTGCTGGGACTGCGGCCCGTCGCCTGGGTGGATGCCTCCGGTGAATGGTATTTCTACGGCTTCGACCGCAGCGGCCACACCCGCCTGGTCACCGACAGCGCCGGTCAGGTGGTGAACCGCTACACCTACGGGGCCTTCGGCGGGGAGCGGGAGGTCGTGGAAGCGGTCGCGAACCCCTGCCGTTTCGGCGGAGCCTGGGGCGCCCGCACCGAGGCCAACGGACTCATCTTCCTGCGCCATCGCTACTACGATCCCGCGCTGGGCCGGTTCCTCAGCCCCGACCCCATCGGCCTCGCTGGCGGTCTGCACCCGTTCACCTACGCCGGCAATGACCCGGTCAATCGGACCGACCGCCAGGGCCTGGTCGAAGCCGAGGATGCCGTGGACCTGTTCTTCGACGACCCGGAGGACGTGCTCGAGGACTGGCTGATCCCCGACCCCATGGAAATCGTGGTCGATTACACGGTGGATCGGGTGGTCGACCTCACCAAACTGCCGCCCCAGGATGTCCAGAGGCTTCAAGACATGAACACCATCGGGAACGTGGGACGCGAGGTCCTCGGCGAGGACTACCGCCTCTTCGACCAACAGACCCGCGAAAAGGCCGAAGAGGGGCTGAAGGACACGGTCAAGGACGTCATCAAGGGCATCTACGGCGTGCTCACCGGCGACACCCTGCTGGACGTGGTCAAGGACTCCGTGAAGGACAACCTCAAAGAGGGCCTGAAACCGGTGGAACCGGATCCGGCCCCCGTCCTCGACCCGAGCATCTGGGAACTGGCCCACAAGCCCATCAGTGAACTCGTCGCCCCCGGCGATCCCAACGAAAAGGACGGCTGGGGTTCCCTCGGCCAGCGGGGGGTGGCCGTCGCCGGCGAGGAACTCCGCTACATCGTCTATTTCGAGAACGATCCGAAGATCGCCACCGCCCCGGCTCAGGAGGTCCGGATCACCGATGCCTTGAGTGCCGATCTGGACTGGGCCTCCTTCCGTCTCACGGAAATCGCCTGGGGCGACGTGTCCCTCACCCCTCCACCCGGCACCGCCGAATTCAGTCAACGCGTCACGGTCCCGGATCACCGGCCGGATTCAGACCTGAGTTGGTGGGTGGACGTGGCCGCTTCGGTGGATGCGCAAGGAGTGGCGCAATGGAGCTTCCAGACCCTCGACCCCGCGACCGGTGACCTGCCGGAGGACGCCCTGGCGGGATTCCTGCCCGTCAACGATGATTCGGGGCGCGGCGAGGGACACGTCGCCTTCTCCATCCGGGTCCGTCCGGATGCCGCGCCGGGCACCGGTCTGAGCAATTACGCCACCATTCAGTTCGACGTGGAGAATCCCATCGAAACCGGCGCGGTCGTCTTCACCGTGGTCGCGCAGCAGTCGAGCCACATTCGCACCGCGGCCGTGACGGACGGACTGCTCATCCTGGAAGTGCAGGATTTGCTGCCGGGCATCGCGGTCACCGTCGAACAGACGCCGGACCTTGCCGTCTGGCAGGAACTGCAAACCACCGTCGCGGCGGAGGGAATCACCACAATCACCGTGCCGCTCAACACCCTGTCCCCACCCCGGTTCATCCGCGTCCGCCAACCCACCCTGGAACCCTGATCTGCCAGACAACCCGGATTGAGCGCATGGCGGCCGTGCTCAGCCGGCGGTGAGCCGATCCGTGAACACACCCTCCCGCGCCGTGGCCAAAGCGGTGAAGGCTGCGCTTTTCACCGCACTCCACGACCTGGCGGAGAGCGGGCGTCCCTGAACCCTACGGCTCCGCGGCAAACTGCTCCGCCATCGCGATCGCCTTCCGCATCGCCCGCGACTTGTTCACGGTCTCCATGAACTCGGCCTCGGGATCGGAATCGTTCACCCAGCCGCCCCCGGCCTGCACGTAGGCCAAGCCATCCTTCAACAACGCCGTGCGGATCGTGATGCAACAGTCGAGATTGCCGCTGAAGGAGAAGTAACCGACACACCCGCCATACGGCCCCCGCGCGGTCTGCTCCAGCTCGGCAATGATCTGCATCGCCCGGATCTTCGGCGCGCCCGTCAACGTCCCCGCCGGGAAGGTCGCCCGCATCAAGTCAAACGGCGTGCGATCGTCGGACAGCCGCCCCTCCACCTGCGACACGATGTGCATCACGTGGCTGTAACGCTCGATGATCATCAGGTCGCGCACCGTCACGGTGCCGAAATCGCAGACCCGTCCCACATCATTGCGTGCCAGATCCACCAGCATGACGTGCTCCGCCCGCTCCTTCGGATCCGCCAGCAACTCCTTCTCCCGCGCTTCGTCCTCCTCCGGGGTGGCCCCGCGCGGCCGCGTTCCGGCAATCGGCCGAATCTCCACCTGACGCTCCTCGCAACGCACGTGAATCTCCGGCGACGCCCCCACCAGCGAAAAACCGTCCAACTCCAGCAGGAACATGTAGGGCGACGGATTGATCGTCCGCGCGGCACGGTAAACGTCGATCGGGGAAGCTTTGAGCGGCGCCGTGAACCGTTGCGAACCGACCACTTGAATGATGTCGCCGGCCACGATGTACTCCTTCGCCCGGGCCACGTTCTCCAGGAAGCGCGCCTTGTCCTGGTTGGATTCGAACGGCACCTCGGGCGTTTCCGTCGGGATGCTGGCGAGCTGATGCTGGACCGGCATTTCGAGCAGTGAGACCAGTCGCTCCAACTCCGCCACCGCATCGTCGTAGGCCTCCTCCGGGCTGATGCCATCCTCGATGAACGCGTTGACCAGCACGGTCAGGCTCTGGTTGACCCGGTCGAACACCAGCAGTTCGTCCGCGATGAGAAATACCATCGTCGGCGTGCCCAGATCGTCCGTCGGCGGGCGGGGCACCACCGGTTCGATGTCGTGAATAAACTCGTAGCCAATGAACCCGATGGCGCCTCCGGTAAATCGCGGCAATCCGGGCAGGTTCACCGGGCGATAGCGCCCCATGACCTGTTCCACCACCTCCAGGCCGTCGCGCACAAATCCCGGTTCCTGACCGGCCCGGGCCGCATCGATGAGGTGGCGTCGCATCACCTGGCCATGCTCGATCACCTCCACCGTGGCACCGGTCTGGCGCACGACGGCGCGCGGGCTGCAACCGAGGAAGGAATAGCGGCCCACGTGCTCGCCGCCTTCCACGGACTCGAAGAGGAAGGACTCCCCCTGGCCACGGATCTTCAGATAGGCCGAGAGCGGGGTCTCAAAATCCCCCAGCAGTCGGCGACAGACCGGGATCAGATTGCCCTGGGCGGCGAGTGCGAGAAACGCCTGTTTGGTCGGGGTATACATCGGATTGGAGGTTGAATTCGGAAAGGCTGCGGCCGCGACGCAACAGACCGCGCGTGCCGAGCCAGGTAAAGAGGGGAACCACAAAGGCGTAGCCGAGACAGCCCATCCCCATGCCCAGCAACACCACGCTGCGTCCTCCGAAAAGAACCAGCGCGACGCCAATGCCGGCATGGATGAGCGACTGCGCCCCCACACAAAAGAAGAACAGACCACGCTGCGCTTCGCAGATCCGGTCCGCCAGCCAGTTGCGATAGGCCTGTTCGCCCATGGTGCGGCTGAGCCAGGCGGATTGGAAGTTGCGCGCCGCCACCAGGAGACTTGTGGTGATCAGGATGACCGCAGGTAACAGCCACACGGCGATGCCGAGCACGATCAGCAGGTTGACGGCCAACCCCCACTTCCAGCCCAGCCAGCGGGCCACGGGATTCGCCTCCAGCCGGAGCCCGGGCGTGGCCACCCAGGTGCTGAAGAAGTCCGCCCCCCGCGCCCCAATCAACAGCATGAGCACCACCAGGTACCCGGCACTGCCGAACGGGAGGAGGACATCGTTCACGACTTCTTGCCGTATATCGCGTCGGGATCCTCCAACCGCGGCTCGGTGACCTTCGGCTCGTCGCCGCCGGCGCCCACCGACCGGAAGAAGCAGGACTGGTAACCCTCGTGACAGGCCGCGCCGGTCTGCTCCACCTGGATCAACAGGGTGTCGCCGTCGCAATCGAAGGCCAGGTCCTTGATCACCTGCACATGGCCGCTGGATTCGCCCTTCATCCAGAATTTCTGCCGCGACCGACTCCAAAACCAGGTCTTCCCGGTCTCCACGGTCTTCTCCAGCGAGGCGCGGTTCATCCAGGCCATCATCAACACCCGGCCCGTGGCCTGCTCCTGCACAATGGCCGGAATCAGCCCGTCCGCGTTGAACTTCAGTTGGTCAATGAAACTCATAGTCGCGCGCCAGTTCTAAGCGAAGCCGGCCCCGGTGGGAACTGGAATTGCGGCCGGAAGGGAGGGAATTCGGACCCGGATTTCAGGGTTTCACCGATTGAACCTGCGGGGTAGCCGCGGCCGTCAGTCCGCGCATGGCTTCGGACGGCACCCAGCGGAGTTTGCGCGGACTGACGTCCGCGGCTACGCCACCAGACGGTCACGCCGCACCGGAATCCCCCGTTTCTCGAGGAACACTTTCACATCGTCCACGGTGTATTCGCCAAAGTGGAAAATGCTGGCGGCGAGCACGGCGTCGGCCTTGCCCTGCTCCAGCACCTCCGCCATGTGCTCCAGGTTGCCGGCACCGCCGCTGGCCACCACCGGCACACCCACTTCCTCGCTCACTCGCCGCGTGATCTCCAGGTCGTAACCCGCCTTGGTGCCGTCCGCATCAATGCTGTTCAGCACAATCTCCCCTGCCCCAAACGCCACGGCTTTCCGCGCCCAATCGATGGCTTCCATCCCGGTCTCCCCGCGATCCCCCCGCGAGCGAACCACCCAGCGATCCGGCGCAATCCGCTTGGCATCAATCGACACCACGATGCACTGGCTGCCGTACTTCTCGGCCCCCGCGCGGATCAGGTCGGGATTCGCAATGGCGGCCGAGTTGATGCTCACCTTGTCGGCCCCGGCCAGCAGCATGCGGCCCATGTCCTCGAGCGTCTGGATGCCACCCCCCACGGTCAACGGCATGAAACACTGGCTGGCCACCCGTTCGATGACCTCCACCATGGTCTTGCGTTCATGCGCGCTGGCGGTGATGTCGAAAAACACCATCTCGTCGGCGCCCTGGGCATTGTAACGCAGCGCGAGATCGACCGGGTCGCCCACATTGCGCAACCCGCCCGCCTCGGCCTTGCCGAACTGCACGCCCCGGGTCACCTGACCGTCATGAACATCGAGGCACGGAATGACACGCTTCGCCAGCACGGGAGAGACGGTAGCCGGAGGCAGGTGGCGGCGGAAGCAGGATGTTGCGATCAATGGACTCCCGCCCACGAACCCGTGTCACCGGCCCAGCAGCTTCTGCACCTCGCCCAGCAGGCAGAAAACGGGCAGGAGACAGAGAAAGAAAGCGGCGGCCTTCTCGGGGGGCTTCCCGCGCACAACGACCAAGCCGGCGCACAAGAGCACTACAATCGAGACTGCGCTCACGCGAGCCGCTTCCTCTGCCTCTCGTTGGACGCCGCTCCAAAGAAAGAGCTCGCGAAACCAGGTGAGAAGGAGGAGATGCCCCGCAATGGCCAACGCGAGGAGCCAGGTCGCCTTGGGTTTTGGGGGATTCATCATGTGGTGACAGGTTAACTGAGCGCCGTGCCGGTGCAAAGCGCTTCGACAGCGCCTTGCCAACGACGTTCTCGGTAGGACCAGCAGCATCAACAAACCTGAGCGCCGTCAGGTGCGGCATGTTCCCCGGTGTATGTTGCGCCCCTTTCCCCAGCCCGCCCGGGCGACAGACAACAGCCCGGCTTTTCAAAGCTGGGTTCGCGGGCAACCGACGGCGAAGTCCCGTCAGGGACGGAAGAAAACCGGAAAAGGGCCACGCGCTTTGGCGCCGGGCACCAACGGACGCCTCCTCCCTGACCCCGGCTCCATTCCAAACAAATGCGCGGACTCACGTCCGCGGCTACGCTTATTCCGGCCGGACAAAATTCACGCCGCTGAAACGCAACGTGCGAATGCCAAAACGCGGGATGCTCAACCGAACACTGCGCCGACCTTCGGCATCCACTGTCGGCTCCAACTTCTCCACCACGCGCCCGTCCAATTCCACCTGCTCCACTTTGGTCGACTCGAACCCAAGCCCGAGTTCGCAAGGTTTCCCATCCCCGCCCGCGT
Source organism: Verrucomicrobiales bacterium (assembly GCA_024233215.1). GTDB lineage: Bacteria > Verrucomicrobiota > Verrucomicrobiia > Limisphaerales > J093 > J093. The sequence continues at coordinate 164,258 of JACKPW010000003.1, forward strand.
TGAACAACCGCACGAACAACGCGTCGTCTCGCTCGAACATCGCCGGCACCGTCCAACCCGGGTTCCCCGGATCGATCAGCGCGTGACGGGGCTCTCCGCTTCCCCGACACGACACCCCCACCGGCGGTTCCTGCCAACTCGCCGACACCGCCGGCACAGCCGCTTCATCCCATCGGCCCGCATGCGGCATCAGCGCGTAATGTACCTCGGTCGGCCCATCGACCCGGTAGTCGCGCGCCCACAATCCCTTGCCGACGTATTGCAGTGTGAGCCCGAGTGGGAAGTCCGGTCCATGCGTATAGCTCGTGGTGTGATCGCTGAACATCGCCAACCCGTATTCCCCCGCCCCGTCGCTCACATCCACCCAGTCCAGGATCACGTTGTGGTTGATCGCCTCCCACGAGTTGTAGAACGTGTCCTCCAGCCGGCTTTCACAGACGTCAAACGGCGCATTCTTGCTGATCTTCCGGTCATCCAACCGGGCCGGGAACAGGACCAGCAGCTTGAACCGATCGTCGTAGGCCGGTCGACGCCGGTTGCGCCAGCCATCCTTTTCTTCGAACTCGCCGATCCGCGGCTGGCCTTTCCAGTCGATCCGAACCGAGCAATCGATCACCGGCGAGCCGTGCGTGACCGAGATTCGTTGGAGAAACGGGTTCCCGGCGATCGTGCCGGCGATCTCCACCGTCGCCCGCAACGGACCGTTCTCAACCACCCGAACCGTGGCCGGTTGCTCTGTACTCGAGCGGAACCCGCCCTGTTGGTAGAAATGGCCGCGCAGTTCGTTGAACCGTCGCTCGTTCCGGGCAGCGACGAATTCACGGCCGCCCAACTTCTTCGCCACCAGGCTGCCAATCGTGCCGCCCTTCGCCGGATCCAACTCGATCCGGTAAAGGTCGCTTTCCAGCACGGCGGCATCGGCGGAAACCTCGACCGTGACGCCCGCTTCGGTCGGCTCGAGCCTGTCCCGGAGTTCCACCGTGGCGTAACCCATGGGAGGCACTTCACCGCGCACCAACAAGGCCTTTTGCCCGGGGACGTCTCCCTCAACGATCTGCGTCGGAAACCGGCGTCCGTCGCCGGCAAGCGAAACGGCTTGGCTCGATTCGACCGTGTTGGGCACGGGCACCGGCACAACGGCAGCGAAACCCGCGGCCGTGGGATTGAACAACCGCACGAACCGACGGCCCCGACTCCGCTCGCCCTCGAGCAAGACCTCCAGGGCGTTCTGCACGGCAACATCACTCACCGCGTTCGCCAGACTGGTCCAGCGTCGCACCTGATCGGCCCAGGTATTCCCCAATCGACCGTTGTAGGGGACGATCCAGCAGTCGTGATGTTGGGAAAGCAGGACATTGCGCCACGCTTCATCAAAGGCGTCGCTATGCGCCGGACGCCCGGACTCGACCAGCGCCATTGCCGCAAGTTTCTCCGCCACGAGCAGACGGTGCTCGGCGGCGCGACTCTGCTGGGCAATTCGCTGCAGCACCTGCGCGCCCCACATCAACCCGGGCTTCACGTCTTCCTGTGAGAAATGCCAGTCGTCGTCCGTTTGGGCCGCGGTCACATTGCGGATGTAGCCCCGCCAGGTGACGGATTCCGTGGGCCGGTAATGCCCCTTCTCCGCCCAGCCCAGCCAGGGTCCCCCGCGCCAACCGGCGTCCTGCAGACACATCCCCACGGGATGCTCAATCCCCTGGGCAAGGCAGGCGGCGACGTAGTCCTTCGAGTTGCCGAACGCGATGGTCTGCCAGCAGGAACCCGGCTGCAGCGATTCACAGGCGTAACGGGGCACCGCCAGGATCGAGGTGCCATCGGGCCCGATCCAGTTGACCAGTTCGCCGCCGCGCGCCGCCGTGTAGCCGCCCCAGCAGGTGTTCGGATTCTTGAGCACGGCAAACTCGAAACCGAAGGACTTCAACACCGCCGGCAGGCAACTCGTGAAACACGGTTCCTCCGAGGAATAGGTCGTGCAGACCAGGCCCGGGAAATGCTCCCGCAGCTTCCGGATGCCATGATCGAATTGTCGGATCGCACTCTCGCCCGACGCCTCGAACAGGTAGCTTTGCGCGTAGCTCGGATTGACGATCTCGATCCGTCCGGCATCCGACTGATCCGCCATGAGGGCCTGGAGTGCGGCGTAGGCTTCCGGCTCGGCAACGCGCGCCATGTCCCAGGTCTCCGGCTCGATCTCCAGGTTGATCCTCCAATCGGGATGCGCCTTCAACCGCTCGACCAGAAAGCCGGTGTAACCCGGAGGGTAATGGCCGTAAATCCCCCCGTGATAACCGTCCACGAACCAGGCCGTCGGCGACCCGGCAGCAACGGACAGGACGACCCCGCAGGCAAGGCCGGCAAGGAAACGAAACGTCATGAACCAAGGTTCCGGTTGGCAGGCAATCCCGGTCAAGTGCAGAGGCCGCCGCCGATCCCGCGGGAACCCGACCGGAAGCCGGTGATTTGGCAGGTCCCGGCGACAGGCGGGTGCGCGGGGCAGGAGCGAGCGAGCAACTTTCTGTTGCACCTGCAACACGAAACTGCTCGCCGGGGTCAGTTCCCGGCGGTGTCTCCCAGCAGGAGTGACCGGCAGGCCATCTGGCGCCGGTGGGTGGATTCCAGCGAAAGCAGCCCCTCCGCCAGGAGTTCCTTCACGGCCTGGTGCCGGCCCGCTTGAATCTGCTCAACACAACGGCGGGCACGGTCCGACCGACTGAGCCAGCCCACCGACAACACCAGCCACGCGGCCATGGGGGCCCAGGCCAGCAAGGCGGCCGACAGCAGCAAGCCGCCGAGGTCCGCCGGGAACAGGCGGGTGGCTTCCGTGGCCTGTTGCCAGACCCCCAGCGAAGCCCGCAGGTAATCCTGGTAAACCGCGATCAGCGGCCAGATGAAGAGCCCCCAAAAGATCAACACCCCGGGCAACCCTGCCAGCATCGCCGCCAGTCGACCGGGTGCATGTCGCTCCAGCGCCTCGCGAAAGACCGCCACGGACCGCGACTGAAGCAGCCCCAGGCCTTCGATTCGCAGATCGTGCGTGGCGACCGGTTTCCGGGATTCGTCGCGCGTCTGGCGCAGATCGGCCCGAAGGCTTTGCTCGAACCGCCGGAGCCTCGGACGGACCAGAGCTTCCGCGAGTTCCTCGGTTTCCGTACGCAACCCTTCCGTGGTGGCCGCCTGCAGGCTCCGCGACTGACGCAGGTTACGAACCGCCGCCATGCCCGCGGAGGCCCAGCTGGGCAGACTGCCGAGCAGCATGAGCGGAAGCCGGTCCAGCGCCCCCCAGACCAGGTTCGCGATGCCAAGCGTCAGCCGCCACGGGAAGAACAGCAGCGGGGTGTGATGCAGCAGTCGCGAGCGCAACCGGCCGCGGATGGCGAATTCCAACGCGCGCGGATTTCCGAGCAGGTCGCCAAAGGCCTTCTCGGGCAGCTCGCGCAAGGCGGTCTCGAGTTCGGACAACGCTTCGCTTGTGGCCGGGAGGGCGGTTTGGGCGGTGCGCCTCACCTCGTTCCGGAACCGCGCCAGACGGGCCTGCAGCTGGGGCTGGGCCAACGCCACAGCCCAGGCTCCGCCGGTGCCCTGGTCGGTCAATGCCTCGCGCAGGACGGCGGTCAATCGCTCGCCGGCCCGCTCCAGAACGGCGGCTTCGTCCGCGTCGCGTCGCTCAAAGTCCGGCACGACCAGCGGCGCCAGCACCCGCGCGGCCGGTACCGCCACCTTCAGCGCCGTCGCAAAGGCGACCGTTTCGGCGGCATCCACCCCGCCCGCCTGATTCACCACCGGCAGGACCAGCGACCCGTCGCTCGCCGACAGGTGTTCCTGAACAGCGAAGGCCTCCAACTGGCGTTGCTCGACCACGAGCACTTTCACCAGGGCCGAATCCAAGGCGCGGTTCGCCGCGATGCGGACGTCGGGATCGCGATCGTCAAAGCCGGGCACATCCACCAACTGGCAGGGCACCCCGAGATCGGGCAGGGCGGCGGCCTCACAGGGAATCCACTGTTCCGCCCGGGCGTCGAGATCGGCCGGCGATTCCGGGCCCACCCAAAGCAAACGACGGGTTGACCCTGCGTGCTCCACGCCCCGGGGCAGTTGCGCGCGCACCGCGGAGTCGGTCAGCAGTTGTCCGAGCAGGGTGGTCTTGCCGGCATTGCGCGGTCCGATGAAGGCGATGGTGAGCCGCTGGAGACCGCGGTTGGAGGCGATGGATTCGCAGGCCTCGCGGAAAGCGGCGCACCGGGCCGGCAGCGCGGCGAGCGAACCGTGCGTGGCGCCGAGTTCGAGCACCGCCTCCTCGACGCGATCGGCGAATCCCAGACAGTGATGCAGGAGAACTTGCGACATGGTCACTTCAACAGGGGTTTCAAGGCGCGTTCCAGCCGATGCAGTGCGGCGGCATCCGGCTCGGCCAGGCGAAGGTCAAGTTGCTCGATGGCAAACGCGGTCGAACCCGGGGTCGACGGCACCGCCGGCTCGGGGAGAGGTTGGTCCAGTCCTTCACCAAGCAGCTCGCGCGGCAGCCCCACCGCGTCGAAGGTCAGGCCGAGAAAGTTCGCCAACTGCTGCCGCGCCAACTGACCGCCGAGCCGCTTCTGCAAATGCCGTGCCGCCTCGCTCTGGGCGATGACCCCGAAGCCGAGCACGCCCAGCAGTTCCTTGGCTGTGACCGTCAGGGCTCCGGCCCCCAACGACTTCGCCCCCAACAACGCCACCAGCGAAGTGCCGCCATCGAAGGCCACCAAAGCCACCGCGGCCAGGGCCACGACGAGTGTGCCCGCCACCGCGGCACGCGCCTTCCACTTGGGCAGCGCCCGCCACATCTCCGCCGTCAGCACGTCCCATTCCCCGGCACTCAAGTCCGTGTGATCCTGGTCGCGGAACCGCCGGAGCACCTCGCGTGCCGGCCCGAGCCAGAAGTCCCGGTCCCGGTGCGCCCCGCAGGTCGCGCTCCACAACCGCAACCGGTCCGCCACCACAACCTCGCCGAGCAAACCGCCCTCGATCTGCGGGCCCAGCTTCTCGACGCCCTCGAGGACCCGCTTTCGCAGACCCCGCGCCGCGCCCGCCAGACCCGTGACGCCCTGCTGCAATCGCCGGACCAGACCCCGCGCCTGATGCGAGGTCCACAGAAACGGGCGCACATCCCACGGTGCCGTGCGGATCAGGCTGTCGGCCAGCGCGCCCACCAACCGGGGATCCAGCTTGATGCGGCCCTCGCCGTCACCCTGAAGCAGCGGGGCAAGTTCGGCGTTCAACGCCCTCGCCGCCCGGGTCGCATCCTCCCGTTGCCGCGCGACACCGGCCGCCAGTTCCTCCATCGCCGTCGTCAGGTCGGCGGCAAACTCCCGCAGCAATCCGCGTTGCCGATCCTGCAGCAGTTTCTCCGGCGGAAGCCGGCGGGCCAACCGCAACAACGAGCGTTCTTCCGCCACAGTCGCCGGTGTGTTCGCTCCACCTTCCCCGTCGACCCCGAAGAAACAGGGGTTTGCGTCACTCTGGATCAGGTCCGGCGACAGGGCACGGTTCGGATCCCACGCAGGCGTGCGTTCCTCATAGCCCTTGTGATTGAAATCGTAGGCCACGTAGACCAGGGCATCCGGTACGGGAACAGCGGATCGCACTTCGCGCAGGATGACCTCCGGGGTCTCCCGCCCGGCCAGGTTGACGGCGATCACGCGGGCGGCATTGGGCAGCGCATGGAGCACTTCGTCAACCTGGTCGATCTCGATCTGGCTCCGGGGCAACACGAGCACCACGGCGGAACACAATCGCCCCGCCGCGCGCAACGCATCGCGCCGCGGCCGGCCACCATCGTCGCCCCCGTCCTCGCGCCGTTGGATGTCCGGGCAATCCAGCAGACAGATTCCGTGGGCGTCCAGCGCGGGGTCGTAAGCCAGCAACGGTTGCTGCAGTCGATGCCGGGTGCGCTGTTGCTCGTGGGCCGGGGCAGGGTCGTCGGAAAGCGGTTCCGGCGCCTGCGCAAACACATCCGCCAGCAGGGCGGTCAGGGCGGATCGCATGTCGGCATCCTCCCGCCAGGCCGCGGGGGCCCAAAGAATGAACCGGTGCGTCCCCGCACTGCGCTCGATGCCGCGCAGGACGCGGTTCCGGCCCTCGGCCGAAAGGAACGACGCCACCAGCGAGGATTTGCCGGCGTTGATCAGGCCCGCCACCGCCACGATGGGCACCCGCAACAACCCGGCGAGAAAGTCGTGCGACTGGCGCAGTCGGCGGGCGGCTTCGGGAAGGAGCGCCTCGAGGGCCGGGAGCAATGGCCAGGCCTGTTCCTCGGGCCAGGTCTGCCGGACGACCGCCTGGGTGGGATCAACCAGGGCGGACCAGACCGATTCCAGGGGATCGGTTGCGGAACGTTCTGTTGCCACGCCAGCCACAGCCGCTACCACGCCAGCAAAGCGCCCCGAATGCAAGCCGCCGGGCGGGGTTCTGGGGGCAAACCGACCTTGCACACGACGCGTTTCGGCGCGAGGTTCGGCGCATGAAAACCGTCCGGTTCGCCGGCACCAGCCTGGTCGCCCTGCTGATCTCGACGACGGCCATTCAGGCGCAGCTGCGGAGCGTGACCCGGCGCACGATCCAACTCCCGCTGGGCCTGCCCACCCTGCTGCAACCGCAACCCTGGAATACCTCCCCGGCGATCGGGACCGCGCCGACCCCGACGATGGCGTATGTGCGCGTTCCACGCCGGAACCGGGAGGAGGTCGATCCGGCCGAGCGGGAACGAGCGCAGCTTCAGTTCGAGATGGAATGCGCCGCACGCGGGTTGCCGAGCTTCCAGTTCTCCCTCGCAGGCCGTTACCTGACCGGCAACGGCGTGCCGTGTGACCCCGGGAAAGCACTGGAACTGCTCCAAAGCGCGGCCGAAAAGGGCCACGACAAGGCCAGGCGCGTGGTGGCGGATTTCGAGCGACTCGTGGCCGCGCAGAAACGCCCGAACGCCGCCTCCGCATGGCAGGCCAAACACCTCAAGGACGTGTTCGACCCGAACCCGAATGCGAACCGGCCCGAGGAAGGCACGACAGCGGTCGCCGGCGAGACCGCCAGTTCCGCCAGATCCGGGTCCGGAGCCGAGCAGCGGGACCCGCCTGAACCCACGCGACCGTCGCCACCACCGGGCTCCGTTACCCCCTTGGCAGAATGAAACTCAACGCATACGAAGACGTGCCCCGTTTGTCGGATATCACCCCAAACGGCGTGATATCCAGACCCGCTTAATCACTTGGTAGCCTCTATGCCTCCGCAGGTCACAGGCACGTATCAGATCGACGACGTTGATGCGTCCGGCGATGACTACGTTGTCGCACTTGAGCAGAGATGCTCACAGCCTCCGGACGTGCTTTGGTTCACTCGTTCAGATGGCGACACTCTTGTCTTGGGCACCATAGAGGATCGGCATTCGACGATCGGCCGCATTGATGCCGACGAGATCTCATGGGATTGCGAGAGCTCATTCTCCTTTGACGAGACAGTATCTCGGGTCGGCCTATTCCTATCTTCTGATTCCCGGTGGGACGATGGGCTTGAGTGGGTACAGACATCCATCTCCAGTTCAGAGCAGCGACGCCGTTTGATTCCATTGGTCATCATCGGGATTGCACTCATCGTTTTGGCTATGGGGTTTCTGCATGATTGATCGCGTGTTGAGGCTACCAATAAAGGGTGTATTGCTACGGCGCGAAGCGGAGCCAGCAAGTGCGCCCTTGGTTGAACAAGCCCGGCGAGGGGGAGGAGCGCTCCCCTATGGCGCTTGTGTTTGGGAGGCAGGAGGAGGAGAGCGGATCACGGGGGGCTGAGGGCCGCCCAGTTGCACAGGCCGGCCCGGGCGCCGCCGCAGGCGCATTCGCCCGGCCTTGGTGGCCGGAGACAACAGAAGCCGTCTTCACACCGGTGACAATACCGCCGGAAGGCGGCTTTGAGTGATCGGGATGCACGACACGACAACAACGCGCCAAGGGCGCATCCACCCATCAGCCCAGGGCAGAGCGAACCGGCGCCCTGGGATCCGATTCCCCCACCCGCATCGTCGCCCTGAAGGGGCAACACTCGGATGCGCGTCATACCCTTTCAGGGCTTGCGTCGCTCGGGGTGGCCGGTAGCTGATCCGGGATGTTGAGATGGCCCACAGCTCGCTTGTCATTGTATAGCCCGGGGTATATCCTTCGATCATGAATACGACCTTGCAGCGCTGGGGAAACAGCCAGGGAATCCGCATCCCCAAGGCCATGGTGGAATTGCTTGGCATGCGGATCGGATCTGAATTGGCCATCGAGGTGTCAGGCGACCGGTCCCAGATCACCCTCACGCCGGCGCGGGAGACCCGTCCTGTCCGGGGGCGACATCGGATTGAAGATCTGGTTGTGTCGAGTTCACCCGATGCGTTTGAGGGCGAGTCTGATTGGGGTGGCCCCAAGGGCCGGGAGGTTTGGTAATGGACGCGTATGTACCTGCTCAAGGGGATTTGGTGACCCTCGCGTTCGACCCCCAGGCCGGCCACGAGCAGATGGGCCGAAGACCCGGCATCGTCATAAGCGTGGACCACTTCAACCGGTGCACGCACCTTGCCATATGTTGCCCGATCACGAACACAAAACGGAATACGCCGTTCCACATCCCGGTTTCCGGCGACAGCGGCCTCACCGGATACGTCATGTGTGAACAAATGAAGTCCCTCAACTACCGCGCCAGGGGGATGAAGAAGATCGGCAGGGCGGCGCAGGACTTCCTCGATGAAGTCCTGTCGGTCGTCGACGCATGCCTGTTCCCGAGGCCCAAACCAGGCGAACCACGAAGATGAGCGGTGACCCGAGGCGTTGCCCAGGCATGACTCGGAGCTGGACCATCCCGCTGCTTTCGGTGATGATTCGCGGCACACACCAGTCCTGCAGACTCACGTGAGTGCGTGAGATGGGGCCACGCGGCTCCGGCTGTGGCTACGGGAAGGGAGTCCCCGATGGCGGTGTCGCAACGAGGCGGCGCTGCAGTGGCCGAGGGCAGGGGCAGGTTCTGGGGTGACAGCACGTGTTTCCTATCCACCCGCATTCAAGACCATGAAAGCAGGAATCCTGATTTCCCTTCTGGCAACCACGTCCTCCACGATCGCTCAGGCCGGGGAGGGCATTGAGTGGACCCCGATCGAGACCACGCGTCGCTGGACGGCGGTGGCCGGTTCCTCTGACGGCCAGCGATTGGTGGCTTCGGTCTGGGAAAGCACGCTCTACCGCTCCACCGATGGGGGGCTGTCCTGGAATCCAGTCGGGAAGTCGAAATCCTGGAACGACGTCGCCAGTTCCGCCGACGGCATGCGGTTGGTGGCGGTTGCCTACCAGAACCGCCTCTTCACCTCCGACGATGGGGGAGACGAGTGGACGCCCCGGGATCAGGACCGGCAGTGGCACCATGTGGCCTGCTCGACCGATGGCATGCGCCTGGTGGCCTCGGTTTGGGGCGGCCAGCTCTACACGTCAGCCGACGCGGGAGAGAACTGGACGCCACGCGAGACCGCGCGCAATTGGGATTGGGTGGCGTGCTCGGGCGACGGCACGGTGATGATGGCGGCCGTCTACGGGGGCGAGCTGTTCCGGTCCACGAATGCGGGCGAGGAATGGGCGCCCTGCGAGCAGGCGCGCGACTGGGGGGCGGTGGCGATGTCCCCGGACGGGAAACATTGGGTGGCCGGGGTGGACGGTGGCGCCATCTACTGCTCGGAAGACGGTGGGACAACATGGCAGGTGCGCGGCGCCAACCGCGCATGGGCGGCGCTGGCAGTGTCAGCGGACGGTCAACGGATCGTGGCGGCAGCCCGTTCGGGCGCGCTCTATTCCTCCAACGATGCCGGGGCCACCTGGACGCCGTCCGAAGAGCCTCGCGTCTGGTACAGCCTGGCGATGTCCGCCGACACCACCCAGGTGTTCGCGGTGGCTTGGGAGGGACAGATCTACGCCGGGCTTTGGGCTCCGGCCCTGCGCGTGGCGCGCGGACCATCGGGGACCGCAGTGATTTCGTGGCTGGCCCCTGCGAAAGGATGGCAACTTGAAAGCAGTTCCGGTCTCGGAACCGGCTCGGATTGGACCGAATTGTCCCCGCCGTACGGGGACGATGAAACCTACAACCAGGTCAGTCGACCGGCGGCCTCGGGCCGGGAGTTCTTCCGGCTTCGCAGCGCGGAATGACCCGATCGCTGCGAACCTGGCAGGAAGACCGGAACAGGACGGTTCGCGACGGGGAGGCGGATCGCCCCCGGGAATTGGCCGGAATCCCGGGGATTCGCGCACCGGGAACGGCGACGAGGAAGAAGCTGGGGTTACCGGGCCCGATCCGTGAAGGTAGGCGGCCATGCGGACGGTGAACCTGAAGGCGGGATTCCCCAGCGTGGATGAAGCACGGCGGCGGTTGCTGGCCGAGATCGCGGCGGCCGGGACCGGCGGGGGAAGGGTGCTCAAGATCATCCATGGCTGGGGATCGTCGGGTGAAGGCGGGAAGCTGGGTCCGGCCATTCGACGGTCGTTGCGGTTGCGCGTAAAGGAAGGCCGGGCCCGACTTGTGGTTCCCGGGGAGCGGTTCTCAGCCGACACCGAGGAGGGCCGCGAACTGGCCCAACGCCATCCGTCCGTCCGCCGCGATCCCGACTTCAACCGGTCAAACCCCGGTATCACCGTGGTGGAACTGGCAGCCGCCACAGGAACTTGACAGGCTCGCAGTGCAAACCAACGCCACGAGGTGCCGGATCGGCTCGACAAGTGGTCCGATGGCAGGTGAGATTTCACCCCGATTCTTGATGCTTCCAAAACAGGCTTACCGGCATTGCCATGATACCCACTCGACTCCAATCCGAGATCGCCAAGTCCAAGGATGACTTGAGGGCATTGGCGGAGAGAATCGGACCGGCACCCGAGTCGGTGTCGGAAGTCCTGGCCGGGTTGCGGAGCGATCAGGCCCGGATCCGGTATGGCTGCCTGAAGATGCTGCGCCTGCTAAGCGAGCGACAGCCTGCCGTGGTCTACCCCCACTTCGAGACCATCGCCGCCCTGCTGGACAGCGACCGCACCATTCTCAAGTGGGGCGCCATCCTCATCATGGGCCACCTGGCAGCGGTGGATTCCGAGAATCGGATCGATGCCATGCTGGAGGACTACCTGCGGCCGGTTTCAGGACCGGTCCTGATCACGGCGGCGAACACCATCCAGGGAGCCGGGGAGATCGCCCGCGCGAAGCCGTATCTGGCGGACCGCGTGGTCCGGGCATTCCTGGAAGTCGAGCAGGCAAAGTATGAAACGCCCGAATGCCGGAATGTGGCCCTCGGCCACGTGCTCAAGTCGATGGGGCGACTGTTCCACCACGTCAAGGATCCCCGGCCGGTGATCGACTTCGCGAAACGGCAGCTGAGCAATCGCAGAAGCGCTGTCCAAAAGGAAGCCCGCGCGTTCCTCAAGCGACACGGGAAACCGGATTGAGACAGCCGCTCTGATTTCGGGGGGGAAACGCTTGGTTCAGGGGGAGCTGATCCGGTAGAAGCGCATCGGGTGCGCCGAGGTCTGCGGGTCGTTGAACTGGTACTCGCCCGGAGAAACCTCGGTCATGGTACCCAGCAAGGTCCACTTGGCCGGGTTGGACGGAAGGTCCGAAGCCCCCCAGACCGTGTAGCTGCCGCCTGGGGCAGCGGCGAGGCTGAACTGGAACTCGCCTTCGGAGAATGTGGCCGAGGGCACGAGCATCAGCGGTGTGCTCGCGCCGGCATTCGGATTAAAGAGCTCGGCGGTCAGGCCGTTCGACAGACCGCTGGGATCGGTGCTGCCACCGGCCACAAGGACGCGCCCATCCTCCATGAGCACCGATCGGGTTGCGGAATTCCGGGAACTCGTCATCGGCCCCAGTGTCGTCTCCCACGAGTCGGTGGCCGGGTTGTAGAGTTCCCCCACTCCGGGAAGCGGGTCCAGGCTCGTGTCCCCCACGATCAACACGCGTCCATCGTACAACCGGGTGGCATTGGCGGGCGTGATCCTGCTGGTGGCCGCTGCCGTGGACGTCCAGTCGCCGGTGGACGGATCGAAGAGGTCGCCCAACAGGGTGGCCCCGGTGAAATCGACAACCAGCACCCTGCCGTCGGCGATCAGGGTCGACACCGGCTCGCCGCGGGGCACGGGCATGTCACCGGTGGTCGACCAGGTTTCGGAGTCCGGATTGTAGAACTCGGCGCTGGCCAAGGGACCCGGCCGGCCGCCGGCCACCAGCACCTCCCCGTTGTCCAGGCGGACCGCGGTGTCATACCACCGTGCCGTGTTCAGCGAACCGGTCGGACTCCAGGTTCCGCTGTCGGGATCATACAACTCCGCGCTGGAGACGCTCACGCCGCCGCCGGCCACCAGCACCCGGCCGTCGTTCAGCAAGGTGGCGGTGTGGCGTTCGCGGGCGGTGGCCATGTGACCCGTTGCGGTCCAGGCGCCGGTGGCGGGATCGTAAAGCTCGGCAGTGTCCAGCACCCCGCCGTTGATGCCACCCTCGTTGTTATGGCCACCCGTGACCAGGACCTTGCCGTTCGACAGCAGCGTCGCCATGTGATGCTCGCGCGGTTGGGTCATGTCCCCGGTTTGAATCCACGAACCCGATGCCGTGGAGTAGAGCTCGGCGCCGGCCAGCACGCCTTCCTTCCCCGAACCGCCGGCGATCAGAACCCGGCCGTCCGCCAACCGCGTCAACGTGAAGCCGCTGATTCGTCCGATCCTTAGCGAACCGGTGGGTTCCCACGCGGTGTCCGGACGGTAAACCTCGGCGCTCGGCCCGCTGAACCCCTGACCTCCCGCCAGCAGCACCTGGCCGTCGGACAACCGGGTCGCTGTTTGACCGGACAGTCCGGTGAGCAGCGAACCGGCGACTACCCACTCACCGATGGCTGGGTTGTAGATCTCGGCGAGAATGTTGGCGGACCCATTGCCGCCGGTCACCAGGACCTCCCCGTCGGCGAGCAAGGTGGCCGCGCCGTTGTCGCGCCAGTTCAGCATGGAACCGGTGGCCGTCCAGGTGCCCGTGGCCGGATCGTAGAGTTCCGCCGTGGTATCGCCTGAGACCGTGCTGCTGGTGGCCTGTGAATTGGCCACGACCAGCACCCGGCCATCCGGCAATCGCGTGGCCAGGTGCCCCACCCGATTGGTGGTCATGGACCCGGTGGCGCTCCAGTCACCCGTGGCCGGATCATAAAGCTCGGCCGTGGCGCTCGGTCCCGTGGTGAACGTGCCGCTGGTGACATCCCCCCCCGCCACCAGCACCAGGCCGTTGGTCAGGACCGTGGCCGTGTGTGCCTGGCGGTTGGTCGTCATGCTGCCGGTGAGCGACCACCCGCCCGTCAAGGGGTCGAAGAGTTCCGCGGCCCCCTGTTGGTTGTAGGTACCACCCGCCACCAGCACTGTTCCGTTCGCCAGCAGCGAGGCAGTATGGGATCGGCGCGCCACGTTCATGTTGCCGGTGGGGGACCAGGTGCCGGCGGCGGGATCGTACAACTCCGCGGTGGGCTCGGTGCCGAAATAGGGCACGACGAAGTTGGTGCTGGTGCCACCCGCCACGAGCACCCGACCGTCCGGCAGAAGGGTTGCGGTGTGGTTCAGGCGGGGCAGCCCCAGGGACCCGGTGGGTTGCCAGGACCGTGTCGTGGGGTTGTACAACTCCGCCGTGGCTGTTCCCTGAAACGTGCTGCTGTCGCGCCCGCCGACCACGAGAACCTGACCATCCGCAAGCCGCGTGGCCGTTCCACCGGACCGCGGATGGATCATGGCGCCTGTTTCAAAGAAGGCTCCAGCCCGGGTGACGGGAGCATACAGGAGGCCGAAAGACAGGCAGGCAAACGCCAGCCCACGAGGACACAGACTTCCAAGGTGGTTTTTCATGGTCCAAGCACGACAAAGCAACGGTTGAAGCGATGACTCGACCGCGGTGCGTGCCTCCTTGGCGGCCGGCACGCCTGGGGAAGACCGCCGACCCGGGAGGCGCTTTCCATCCTCCTGCACCGACCGTCGTCCGAAGTGGGTCCCGCAGTCACACTGCTAATGCGACAGTTCAGCTGTCGTTGTGTTCAAAGCGAATCGGCCCAAGCGCAGATTCCCCATCCGCAGGCATCACGCCTTCACCCTTCCAATGCGGGATTCCGCGGAAGGAGCTCCCGACAAACGCGAGGCAGTGGGGCCGGCGGGAGGTGGTTTCTTCCAAGGATTTCGCGCGGGAGGTGTCGGTGAGTTCGAATGAAGACACGATGCGCAGTCTGGAGCCTGCTGGGATTTCTGGCCACCGCCCTGCCCTGCTCCGCCATGATCTCGGTGGGGAACCTCAACAAGGAGGAGGCCCGGGACCTCGGGATCGTAATGAAGCAGCGACCCAACGGGGATGCCGGCATCAAGGTCTGGCTGGAATTCAAGAAGGTCGGTTTTCTTGAACACTTCACCTACGCCGAATTGCGGGTGAAGGACGCCCAAGGAAAGCACCGGTTGTCGGCGAGGCTGCAACCCAATCCGGTGGTTCATGGCCAGGACAACGACCTCGTGTCCGTGGCCTTCTCCGCCGTCCCGGCCGAACTGCCGCATTGCGCCTTCATGATCGTGGCCTACGGAAGCAGCCGCGGCGACGTGGGCTACGTGCTGGAGGTAAAGGACTTCCTCAACCTCCCCCGCGCCGGTCCGTGAATCCGACCCACGCAACCGGAGGTTCGGCGGCTGGCGGCGGCTCCGATCTCCGCGGAACACCACCTCCTACGAGGCCGGACGCCCCGCGCGCGAGGTATGCAAGCCGGTCAGGGAAGGTCGGAGACGGAGCCTGATACCCCCTCGTCCGCCAGGGCGGTTTTGCTTTGGTGGCGAATTGGCTCCGGTTACTAATTCCCGCGTGCAAGCGAGCGTCTGGCAGAAAGCCTTGAACCAATGTGCGGATCGCGACTGGGCCGAGCGGCATCTGGCCTTGTTGACAGAGGCCGGGTTGGAGGAGGCACTGGCCGCGGTCACGCCGGAACAGGCCCGGGTGTTGACCGCCCTGTTCAGCGGGTCGCAAGCCCTGAGTGAAGGTCTGGCAGCGCATCCGGAGTGGTTGGGACTGTTGTTGGACGTGGAAGGCCTGCGGTTTCCGCGCACCGACCAGGGCATGCGCCGGGAGGTCAGCACCCTGCTCAACCCGTTGGTTGAGCAACAGGACCACGCGGGGGCGCTGGGCCGTCTGCGAACCTTCAAGGCCCGGGAGATGCTTCGCATAGGCGCCCGGGACCTCGCCGGCCTGGCGAAGGTGGATGAACTGACCCGTGAGCTTTCCGATGTGGCGGACGTGTGCCTGGACTGGGTGCATCGCATCTGCCGGGCGCGGCTGACCGGACGCCACGGCCGGCCCTATCACCAGGACCCGGAAGGAAACTGGCGGGAAACCCCGTTTTGCGTCCTGGGACTGGGCAAGCTCGGGGGGCAGGAACTGAACTACAGTTCGGACGTGGACGTGATGTTCGTCTACGACGAGGAGGGCTTTGTCTTCCGGGATCCGCCCACCTCCCGCACGAAACCCGGCCAGGGCATGGCGAGCCATGATTTCTTCCGGCGGCTCTGCGAGGCGTTCATCGAGGAGGTGCGGCAACCGGCCGCCGAGGGACAGTTGTTCCGCATCGATCTGCGCTTGCGGCCAGAAGGGCCCGCCGGGCCGCTGGCACGTTCCCTGTCCAGCTACGAGGCCTACTATGCCCAGTACGGCCAGACCTGGGAACGGATGATGCTGATCAAGGCCCGCGGCGTGGCGGGCGACCGCACTCTGGCAGGCGAATTCCTTGAACTGGTGCAGCCGTTTCGCCATCCGCGCTCGGTCAGTCCGCGCTTCGTGCAGGAGATCGCCGCAATGAAGGAACGGACGGAGACCGAGGTCGTCCGGACCGGCGGCATCCATCGCGATGTGAAGCGGGGCCGGGGCGGCATTCGCGAGATCGAGTTCATCGCGCAAACGCTGCAACTGCTGCACGCGGGGCGGGAACCTTTCCTGGCGGACCCGCAGACCGTTCCAGCTCTCTCGAAACTGGCACGCTACAACCTGCTGGGAAGCGAGGAAGTGAATGACCTGACGGCAGCGTACGAGTTCCTCCGCGCCGTGGAACACCGCCTGCAGATGGAGCACAACCGGCAGACCCACAGTCTGCCCGAGGACCCCTCGGCGCTCGCGCGCCTGGCACGCCTGATGGGCTTCAGCCGCCTGCGCGATTTTGAGGCCCAGTTGAATTGTCATCGCCGGCTCGTGCGCGGGATGTATGAACGCTTCGTACCGGGCGGCTCCCAGACCGGTCGCGAGGTGCCGCGCTTCGAGGGCAACGAAGATCGCTGGCGGGAACTGCTGGCCGAACGCGGCTTCCGGGATCCGGAGAAGGCACTGCGCCTGGCACGCGGGTTCGTGCACGGTCCGGGGTTCGCGCTGGTGACCACCCGCACCGAGGAACTCGGCCGGAACCTCATGGGACGATTCCTGGAACTCTGCCCCCGGGCGGCCGACCTGGAGATGCTCCGTCAGCGCAGCGGAGCGGGCGGGGATCCGAAGGCCCGCTGGTTGTCCGACCCCGATCGCGTACTGGCCCGGCTCGACTCGTTCGTCACCGCCTACGGCGCACGGTCGGTGCTGTTTGATTCCTGGGAATCGAACGCCTCGCTCTTCGAGTTGCTGCTCCTGCTCTTCGACCGTTCCGAATTCCTCGCGGAGGCCGCGCTGCGCGAAATCGACCTCGTGGACGCCCTGGAACAAAGCGGCCGGCTTCGCATTTCCAAGACCGTGGAGCAGACGCTGGAGGATCTCCGTTTCGGGCGCGACGACCCTGACCAACACCTCTGGCTCCGAAAGTACCACCAGGCGGAGTTCATGCGCATTGGGCTGCGGGACATTCTCGGCCTGGCCGACTTCGAACAGAACCTCGCCGAGCTATCGGCGCTGGCGGAGGCCTGCCTGCGGTATGCGCTTGAGGTGGTGTTGCGTCGTCGGCGCTACAAGCACGTCCCGCTCGCCATCATCGGGCTCGGCAAACTGGGCGGGAGTGAACTCAATTACGGTTCCGACCTGGATATCGTCTTCGTCGCCGAAGACCGCGTCCGGGACCTCTCCCGACTGCAGGGAATCGCCACGGATGTGATGGACCTGATCGGGGCACGGACCGAGATGGGAACCGTGTTTGAAGTCGATGCCCGGCTCCGGCCCGACGGGGAGAAGGGGCTGCTCGTCAACAACCTCTCGGCCTTCGGCGACTACTACCGCCGACGCGCGTGGCTGTGGGAAATCCAGGCCATGGCGCGCGCCCGGCCGGTGGCGGGCAACGAGGAACTCGGCAGCGCGTTCATGCAACTCGTCGCGGAACTGGCGGACTTTCGCACGCCCGATGCCGGGAAGGTCGCTGCGCAGGAAGCCGAGTGGCGCCAGGAGGTCGCCCACATGCGGCGCCGGATCGAGAAGGAACGGGTGAAGCCGGGGCGCGAGGCCCTGGCCATCAAGACCGGGGCCGGCGGGTTGATCGACGCCGAGTTCCTGGCCCAAACAGTCTGTCTCGAAAAGGGCTGGCTGGAACCGAACACCCGCCGGGCGCTGGAGCGGGCGCGGGATCATGGCGCCCTGCCAAAGGCCCAGGCCCGCGCGTTGATCGACAACTACCGGAAGCTGCGTCGCATCGAGGGCATCCTGCGTCGCTGGAGTTACGAGGGTGAAACCGAGCTGCCCGGGGATCCGGCACCGCAATACCGCGTCGGTGTGCGTTGCGGCTTCGCCGGCCCGGAGGAACTGCTGGCGACGGTGGCGGATTACCGTTCAGCGATTCGCGAGGTCTATGCGACGTTCTTCGCGAAGGAACTGGAGGCCTTGGAACAACCGGCCGGGGCTCCGAGGTAGGGCCTCCTCCCATCGCAGCAAAAGGGTCCCTTCACGGAGCCACCCGCACGAGCCGCCCTTCACCGGGCCGCAAGCGAATCTCCAATGGGACGGCCTGGGCGGGCGACCACTTGCCGGGAATGGCATCCAGAACCTGCAGTTTCCCGGGGCCAATGAGGCCGGCCGTGGCATGGGTCGTGTAGTCCAGATTCACCACACAGGCGTGAGTGGGCTGGTCCTGCGACATTCCAAAGCAGGTGAGCAGGAAACCGCGGAGCCGGTCCGTCGATTGGCTCGTATCGAGCCGGAACACGCCATCCGCCGGCAACGGCACGCATCCCTCCTCTCTCATCGCCGAATGATACGCGCCGAGCAATCGCAACGTCTGAAGCTCCCGGGCGATTCCCACGAACTCCCGGTTGGCCACCTTCAGTTCGTGAAACAACGGCGTCGGCGTGCCGTCCGGCAGGGCAATGCCACCCGTGTGACCCGGGTGGCAATACACATAGTAACTGATCCCCTGCGCCCCGTAGGCCGCGGAGGTATGGACCAGGTACCGCAGCTCGTCCGGCGTGGGGACGCGCATCGACGGCGTCCAGGTGCAGGCCTGGACGATGTTGAGAAACGGAAGCCCCGCCTTTTCCGCCGCATCCTGAATGAGCGCGAGATTCAGGAAGTACTGGTCGTTGTCCCGTTTCACCGCGAACTGGTAGTGGTCGTAGCTGATGAGGTCGGGTTTGACCACTTCCACGAACTGACCCAGGTGATCGCGATAAGCCGTGACCACGTCGCCCTGGGTGCCGAGTTGCTCGTTCGAGGCGTACGTCGGAAAGAGGTTGATGTAAGCCAGATGCGCCGGATCGCGCTCACGCAGATGGGCAACCAGCCTTCCCCACTTGGGAAATGCGGCAGCACTCGGTTCGTCGGTCAGGAAGAACGCATACAGCGCCGGGTGGTCTTTGACCCGGTCGATGAGCGAATCCAGTTGCTCGCGCTTCGCCGGGTCATCCAGGGAGGCGGGAGACAGCAGGCCGTTCTGCAACAGCGCACGCAGCCCATGCCTTCGCGCGATGTCCAAGTGCTCCTCGCGGCACCAGACCAGATTGAACCCGCCCTCGACCATCTGCTCCGCCACCGCGTCGGTCAGCGCCGGTCCCGCCCAGTAGGTGACGATGGGCGTATCGACCTGCCAGGTCTTGCGTTCCGCGGATGGGGTCCCGGCAGCCCGGGACGAGGCCATTACGGAGGCGACCACCGCCAAGCTGAAAAGAAGGGTCTTCATGACGCCACCTGCTCTAATCGGACGGGCCGCGGCCGTCCAGCACTTTGGCGCCCGGAACCGGCGAGCCGCAGGATGGTGTTCCCGGAGAAGCCACTAGCCGTAGCCGTGAAGGCAAGGTCGGCCCAAGAGTGGACTGACCACAGGCGCGAATGGTGTTTACCTCCTCGGCTCCCGGCTCGCGAAGGTAGTGTGCAAGGATTGCGGAGGTGTCGAGGAGGTGGGCGATCACAGGCTTTGCTCTCGAGAATCGTCGTCCAGAGCGCGTTCGTGAATGCCCGAGCTGGCCCAACAAGTGATTCAGGTTGTCGGGGACGTCGTGATCGAAGAGGAACCTCATCCACCGTCTTCAGCCATCTGCCGGGCCACCAGCACGTCGATCTCGCCGCGGTGGTCCTCATAGTAGGCGAGGCACTCATAGATTTGCGCGCGGGTGAGGTCTGGAAAGCAGCTGGCGGCGACCGTATCCACGGTTTCGCCGTTCTGGAGCAGCCCGACCACGTCATGGACGCCAATGCGCGTGCCGGCAACGATTGGAGCCCCCGACCGTATTCCGGGGATTCGCGTGATGTAGCGGTATGCGACGTCGGACGTCATGGATGTCTTCTACGCTTCAGCGGAATGAAAGCCGACCTGAAACGCCGTGCCGAGGCTGGCCGGAAGCGCGGTCCTACTTCACCACGATCCCCACCTCAAACGCCAGTTCCCCGTCCCGGAAATCCACGGTCACCCGGCTGTGGTCGGTAATGTCGCCGGCGAGGAGTTTGCGTGAGAGGGCGGTCTCGACCTGGCGTTGCAGGAACCGTTTGAGCGGGCGCGCACCGTAAACCGGATCATATCCTTCGCGCGCGATGTGTTCCCGCGCGGCCTCGGTGAGGTCGATGGTGATGTGCCGGTCCGCCAGACGCGCCTTCAACTGCTCCAACAGCAGATCCACGATCTTCTCGATCTCCGCCAGCGTCAGCGGCTTGAAGAGCACGATCTCATCGACGCGGTTCAGAAACTCCGGCCGGAAGTTCGCCCGGAGTTCGGCGAGGACTTGCTCTTCCAAGGCGGGCCAAGCGTCGGGCGAGTCGCCCGACGCTGCACGCGGGCCGCGTGCGCTCCCCACGAAATCGAGGATGAGCGGACTGCCGATGTTGCTGGTCATGATGATCAACGTGTTCTTGAAATCGACCGTGCGGCCCTGGCTGTCGGTGAGCCGGCCGTCATCGAGAATCTGCAGCAGGACGTTGAAGACGTCGTGGTGCGCCTTCTCGATTTCGTCGAAGAGGATCACGCAATACGGCTTGCGGCGGACGGCCTCGGTGAGTTGGCCCCCCTCCTCGTAGCCGACGTAGCCGGGGGGCGCCCCGATGAGCCGGGCCACTGCGTGCTTCTCCATGTACTCGCTCATGTCGATGCGCACGATGTTGTCCTCGGTATCGAACAACGAACCCGCCAGGGCGCGGGCCAGCTCGGTCTTGCCGACGCCGGTCGGGCCCAGGAAGATGAACGATCCGATCGGCCGCTTCGGATCCTTCAATCCACTGCGCGCGCGAATCACGGAATCTGCCACCGCCTGCACGGCTTCGTCCTGGCCAATCACGCGTTCGTGGAGGATTTCGTCGAGCCGCAGGAGTTTCTCCTTCTCCCCTTCGAGCAACCGGCTCACGGGAATGCTGGTCCAGCGCGAGATCACCTCCGCAATTTCCTCGGCGGTAACCTCCTCCTGCAGCAGGTGCGGGCCCCGCTGATCGTCGGCCGCCTTGGTTTCCAGGTCCTTGAGCTGGCTTTCCAGCGCGGGGATCCTGCCATACTGGAACTCGGCCACGCGCGAGAGGTTGTTCGCCCGCCGCGCCTTCTCCATCTCGGTGCGGGCAACCTCGATGGCCTCGCGCAACCGCTGGATGTCGTCGACCGCGCTCTTCTCCGAATCCCACTGGGCCTTGAGGGCGTCCCGCCGGCTCTTGAGATTGGCGAGTTCCTTTTCGAGCCCAGCCAGACGCTCCCTGCTGGCCTGGTCCTTCTCCTTCTTCAACGCCTCGCGCTCGATCTCGAGCTGCAGGGTGCGCCGCTCCAGCTGTTCGAGCTCCTCCGGCATGGACTCCATCTCGGTGCGGAGCTTGGCGGCGGCCTCGTCCACGAGGTCGATGGCCTTGTCGGGCAGGAAGCGGTCCGAAATGTAGCGATGCGAAAGCTGGGCGGCGGCGACAAGGGCGGCGTCCTGGATGCGGACCTTGTGGTGCAACTCGTAGCGTTCGCGCAATCCGCGCAGGATCGAAATGGTGTCCTCAACCCCGGGCTCGTTGACGAGGACCGGCTGGAAGCGACGCTCCAACGCGGCGTCCTTCTCGATGTGCTTGCGGTATTCATCGAGCGTGGTGGCGCCGATGCAATGGAGTTCGCCCCGGGCGAGCATCGGCTTGAGCATGTTGCCGGCGTCCATGGCGCCCTCGGCCTTGCCCGCGCCGACCATCGTGTGGATCTCGTCGATGAACAGGATGATCCGTCCCTCCGCCTTGGTGATTTCCTGCAAGACGGCCTTGAGGCGTTCCTCGAACTCACCGCGGTACTTCGCGCCCGCGATGAGGGAGCCCAGATCCAAGGCGACCAGGCGTTTGTCCTTGAGGCTTTCCGGCACATCCCCGGTCACGATCCGCCGGGCGAGTCCCTCGACGATGGCAGTCTTGCCGACGCCAGGTTCACCGATCAACACCGGGTTGTTCTTGGTGCGGCGGGACAGGACCTGGATGGCGCGGCGGATTTCCGGGTCGCGACCAATGACCGGGTCGAGTTTGTTCTGGGAGGCAAGCTGGGTGAGGTCCCGGCCGTATTTCTCCAGGGCCTCGTAGGTGGCCTCAGGATTGTTACTGGTGACCCGCTGATTGCCACGCACCTCGGTGAGCGCCTTCAGGAACCCATCGCGTCGAACCTCGAGTTCCTTGAAGACGCGGCCGACCCCGGAACTTCCCGGTTCGTCGAACATGGCGAGCACGAGATGTTCCACGGAGACGTATTCGTCCTTGAGCCGACGGGCCTGGTCCTGGGCGTGGACGAGCAGCTTGCTCAACCGCTGGGTGACATGAACGCCCTGACTCGCGGCCGCACTGCCGGAAACGCGGGGGATCCGGACCAGCTCCTGCTCGACCTTCGCATGCAGGAGGTCCGGCGCCACCCCGGCCTTTTCGAACAACCGGGACACCAGCCCCCCCTCCTGTTCGATCAGTGCCATCAGCAGGTGCTCCACGTCCACCGCCTGATGCTGGCTGCGGGTGGCGATGTTCTGCGCCTCCATCAGGGCGCTCTGCGATTTCTCAGTCAGTTTGCTTGTGTCCATTTGCCTTCCTCTCTCCCGTTTGCTCCTCCGAACCCAACCTCCCGTCAGGCCACTCGGTCAGGACCGGACAACTCTTGAGAGCACAAGCCATACCAAACGACGACATTGATGCTAAGTAACCTATCAAGAATGTATTGTGAACGATGGAACCAGAGACAAACTGAGACAAGGCAGCAGAACGTGAGGTGGTGATGGACGGTGATGTGGGTCAATATGGCGCTTTCTGCCACCAGCGATGTCCGGGTGAGCCGGAACTATGCTGTCCAACGGGGAGCGCGCGCGGCTCGCGTGCCGTGGCCGGCGGCCCGCCGGGCACATCCGTGACGTTTCCAGGCCTGTCACCATTCGGTCACAATCAGGTCTGCCCGGGGGATCAGTGAGCGAGCCGCCGACTGGAGCAGCCGGGCTGGCCCTGCTCCCCGGGTGTGCTGCAGGCCTACGGTAGCGGGTGGATCTCAATCCCGGAAGAGGCCGGGCCAGCCGGCCTTCAGCTCCTCCTCCAGCATTTCCAGGGGGAGACCGACGATGTTCGAGAAGGAGCCGTGGGTCCCGGCAACGATGTCCTCGCCGTGCTCCTGGATGGCATAGGCCCCCGCCTTGTCCAATGGATCGATCTTGTTGTGATAGGCCTGGATCTGCGACGGGTTCAGCGGACGGAATGTGACATCGGTGGCGTCGTAGAAGAGGCGTTCGCGGTGGGAGCGCAGCTCCACGAGGCAAACCGCGGTGATGACTTCGTGGGTGCGGCCCTGCAGCACTTCCAACATCTCGCGGGCCTCGCTCGAGTCGCGTGGCTTGCCCAGGAGCAGGGTTCCGAGGCACACCACGGTGTCGGCTCCCAACACCAGGGCATCGGGCACGGACTTGGCAACCGTCCTCGCCTTGCGGTGGGCGTTCAGCATGGCGGTTTCGCGTCCGGTGAGCCCGGTACCGTCGGCTTCCCGAACGGTGGCGGGCACGGTGGTGAACGGAATGAGGAGCTTGCGCAGGAGCACACTGCGTCGCGGGGAAGCCGACGCCAGGATCAATCGCGGGGCATCGGGCGGGTCCGTCAGGAGGTGGCTCGGCTGCATGGCCTGACACCCTACGCGGAAGCGGCTCCCGGGGTCGAGGCGGTTCAAACGAAAAGCCCCGCCGTTCGGCGGGGCTGTTTCCGTGGAGGGACTTCGGGTTGAAGTCTAGCGCTTGCTGAACTGGAAGCGCTTGCGGGCACCGGGCTGGCCGGACTTTTTGCGCTCCTTCATGCGGGAATCCCGGGTCAGGAATCCTTCGGCCTTGAGGGCTGGACGCAGTTCGGCATTGAACTGCAGCAGGGCCCGGGAGATGCCGTGACGGATGGCTCCGGCCTGGCCGGAGGGACCGCCGCCCCGGACGTTGACCCGGACGTCGACCTGCGACGTCAGTTCGCTGGTGACCAGCGGCTGGCTGACGAGCATGCGGTGGGTCTCCACCGGGAAGTAGTTTTCAAAGGGCCGTCCGTTGACGGTGATGCGGCCGGAGCCGGAGCGCAGGCGGACGCGCGCCACAGCCTCCTTGCGACGTCCGGTGCCGAGATGTTCCGTGGTCTGTTCCATGCGTGATGAGGGGCTGGCTAGGCTGAGATCGTGACAGGCGTGGGTTTCTGGGCGGCGTGGGGATGCTCGGGGCCGGGGTAGACCTTGAGTTTGGTCAAAAGCCGCGCGGCCAGGCGGTTCTTGGGCAGCATTCCCTTGACGGCATGCATGATCAGGCGTTCCGGATGCGAGGCCCGTACCTCGGCGGCCGTCCGCACATGCCGGCCACCGCGCCACCCCGAATAACTCTCGTAGGTCTTGTCGGTTTCCTTGCGGCCGGTCAGATGCACCTTGGCAGCGTTCACCACGACAACAAAATCACCGGCGTCAAGGTGGGCCGTGTACACCGGCTTGTCCTTGCCACGCAGGATGTTTGCAACCTGCACGGCCAGCCGGCCCAGCACCTTGCCGTCCGCATCGATCACCTGCCACTTGCGGGCGGCGGGATCGTCTTTGGGCAGATAAGTCTTCATTCCCGATAGAATCAAAGGCGGGCGATACTACTTGGGCAAGGCCGTAAGTCAACAGGCATTTGCACCGTTTTTGGAAGATTCTGCCCCGCCACGGACCGGGCATCACACACATCGTCCGGAGCGGCAACGGGCCTTCCCCGGATTGTGGCGCCGACCCGCCCGGCTCCGCGCAGCGGACCGTCGCCGCACCCCCCTGGCATCGCGGAGGCGTTGCTGCACTCGAATATTTCTTATTGTCGCGACTAAAGGCGTTAGACAATCTTGCCCCCTTTATGGACCAGGTCACTCTTGGCATGATCGGTGGCGGCACGGTGGGCGGCGGGGTCTATCAGGCCCTGAAGTCCAGCGGGAACCTGCTCGCGTCACGGGCCGGCATCCGGTTTCGCCTCAAGAAAATCGCCGTCAAGGCATTCGACGAACCGCGCAAGGTCTTCATCCCGGAGAAGATGATGACGACCGACTGGCGCGCGGTGGTGGACGATCCCGAGGTGCAGATCGTCGTCGAACTGGCGGGCGGCACCACGGTGGCCCGCCAGATGGTACTGACGGCGCTGCAGCGGGGCAAGCCGGTGGTCACCGCCAACAAGGCCCTGCTCTCCGCCCACGGCGAGGAGTTGTTCGCCGCCGCACGAGATCACGGCGCGAACCTGTACTACGAGGCCAGCGTGGCGGGAGGCATCCCGATCATCAAGGCGCTCCGCGAGGGCTTCATCGGCAACCGCATCGAGAGCATCTACGGCATCGTCAATGGCACCTGCAATTACATCCTCAGCCGCATGACCGCCGAAGGGGCGGACTTCGACACCGTTCTCGCGGACGCCCAACGCCTGGGTTACGCCGAGGCCGATCCCACGTTGGACGTCGACGGTCACGATTCGCTGCACAAGATCGGCATCCTGGCCTCGCTGGCGCATGGGTTCTGGGTAGCGCCGGAGCGGATTCACGTGGAAGGCATCCGGGGCATTTCGCAGCAGGACATCCGCTTTGCCCGGGAGCTGGGCTACGCCATCAAGCTGCTGGGCGTGGTGAAGAAGCAGCGGGGCAAGGGACGCAAACCGTCCAGAAGCGGCGGTGCCGTCCAGGTGGCGGTGCATCCCACCCTCGTACCGGAAAGCCACGTGCTCGCCAGCGTCAGCGATTCCTTCAACGCGGTGTTTGTCCAGGGTGATATCGTCGGCGACACGCTTTTCTACGGTCGCGGTGCCGGACAGGATCCGACGGCGAGTGCGGTGCTGGCGGACATTGCGGATGCGGCGCTGGACTTGAAACACGAGGCGCCGGACCGCGTGCCGGCGTTTGTGCCGCATGACAGCAACGGCTCGGTGCAACCGCTGGGCGAATGCGTTTCGCGTTACTACCTCCGGCTGGCGGTGGTGGACCGGCCGGGTGTGCTCGCGCGGGTGGCGGCGATCCTCGGGAAAATGAACATCGGCATTTCCTCGGTCATGCAACCCGAGGGTCACAGCGCCCGTCACGTGGCGTTGATCCTCATGATCCACGACGCCCCGAACGCCGCGATGGCCCGGGCGCTGAAGGAAATCCGCCGGTTACCCGTCGTCAAGGCCGCCCCGGTAATGATCCGGGTGGAGGACTTCGATTAGCCGGCACCCCCGGGGTTGGCAGGTCCTGACGCATGGCAGCGATCCGTTACCACAGCACCAACGGCAGGGCCCCGGCGGTCGATCTCCGTGAGGCTCTCCTGCGCGGGCAGGCACCCGACCGCGGACTCTATCTGCCCGACCATTTCCCGGTCATCCAGCCCGCGGAACTCGCCGGATTCGCCGGCCTGCCCTACCCGGAAATCGCCTTTCGCGTCCTGTCCCGGTTTACCGGGGAGGTGCTGGACGACACCGTCCTGCGCGGGCTTTGCGAGGATGCCTACGATTTCGAGGTGCCGTTGGAGCCGGTGTTCGATCGCGTCCACGTGATGCGGCTGGATCGCGGTCCGACGGCCTCCTTCAAGGATTTCGCCGCCCGGATGATGGCCCGGATGATCGGCCGCTTCGCCCGGGAGGACGGCATCGACCTCACCATCCTGACCGCCACCAGCGGAGACACGGGATCGGCCGTGGCCGGTGCCTTTCACGGTCTGCCGGGCATCCGGGTGATGGTGTTGTTTCCGGTGGACGAGGTGAGCGCGCGGCAGCGGCGGCAGATGACCACGTTGCGGGACAACATCCATGTGGTGGCGGTGGACGGGAAGTTCGACGACTGCCAGGCGATGGTGAAGCGCGCCTTTGCCGATCCGGCGCTGGGTCATCTCCGGCTGTCCTCGGCAAACTCCATCAACATTGGCCGGCTTTTGCCCCAGAGCGTCTATTACTTCTACGCCGCCTCGCGTCTGGCGGGGCCGGGTGAGCCGATCGTCTTCAGCGTCCCCTCGGGCAATTTCGGCGACATGATGGGGGCGGTGATCGCGGGGCGGATGGGGCTTCCGATCAAGCGCCTGGTGGTGCCGGTCAACGGCAATGACGAATTCCCACGGTTCCTCGGGACGGGCACCTACGCGAGGATCGAACCCTCGCGCAATTGCCTTTCCAACGCGATGAACGTCGGGCACCCCAGCAACCTCGCGCGGCTCGTGGCCCTTTACGGGGGGCATCTCGACGAGGTCGGGACACTGCATCAGTCACCCGACATGACCGCGATGCGGCGGGACTTGTTCTCCAGCACGGTCCCGGACGAAACCACCTGTGCGACCATTCGCGAGGCATGGGAACGGCACCGCCTCCTGCTGGAACCGCACGGGGCGGTGGGCTGGCGCGGTCTGCTGGACTACGCCGCCACCGAATCCATCAGCGGGGTGCCGGTCGCGGTGCTGGAAACGGCGCATCCCGCCAAATTCCCCGAGGCCATCGAAACCACGCTGGGCTTCTCGCCCGAGGTACCCGCGAGCCTGGCGCGGCTGGAGGGTCTGCCCGAGCAGTTCGAGCGGTTGGGGACCGATTACGCAGTTTTTCGAGATCACCTGCAGGCCCTGGTCGAAACCGGGACGCCTGCCTGAAACACCTGACATGGCACTGATAGTCCAGAAATACGGCGGAACCTCGGTGGCCAACACCGAGCGCATCAAGAATGTCGCGGCCCGCGTCGCGAAATACCGCGAGAACGGCGACCGCGTGGTGGTGGTGGTGTCCGCCATGAGCGGGGTCACCGACAACCTGATCAAGCTCTCCCGCGAGATCATGCCGCTCCCCAGCGAACGCGAGATGGACATGCTCCTGGCCACGGGCGAGCAGACCACCATCGCGCTCGCGGCCATGGCCCTGCACGCGATCAACGTGCCCGCTGTTTCCCTGACCGGCGCCCAGGCGGGCATCGTCACCGACGGTGTCCATACCAAGGCCAAGATCATGAACATCACCCCCAAGCAGGTCCACGGCCTGCTGGACGGGGGACACGTGGTCATCGTCGCCGGCTTTCAGGGTCAGTCGCCGGAAGGCCACATCACCACCCTCGGTCGCGGGGGCTCCGACCTCACCGCCATCGCCCTCGCCGCCGCCCTGAAGGCGGATCTCTGCCAGATTTACACCGACGTCGACGGCATCTACACGACCGATCCCCGGGTCGTGCCGAACGCCCAGAAGCTCGACGAGATTTCCTACGACGAACTGCTCGAACTCGCCGGCGCCGGCGCCAAGGTGATGCAGTTGCGCTCGGTCGAATTTGCCAAGAAGTTCGGTGTCATTTTTGAAGTGCGCTCCAGCATGAACGACAACCCCGGTACCATCGTGAAAGAAGAAACCAAGAGCATGGAGGACGTCGTCATCCGCGGCGTGTCCCTCGACAAGAACCAGGCCAAGCTCACCATCGTGGCGGTGCCCGACCGCCCCGGCGTGGCCTCCCAGATCTTCACGGCGCTGGCAAAGGCCGCGATCAACGTCGACATGATCGTGCAGAACGTCAGTCGCACCTCCGATACGCCGGTCACCGACCTCTCCTTCACCGTCGACAAGGCTGACCTGCTCAAGGCCCAGAAGGTGATCGAGGGACTCAAGCAGGAGGTCGGTTACCGGGAACTCACTGCCAACGAAGCCATCGGCAAACTCTCCATCGTCGGCGTCGGCATGCGCAGTCATTCCGGGATCGCCGCCAAACTCTTCGAAACCCTGGCCGGCAATGGCGTCAACATCGACATGATCTCCACCAGCGAAATCAAGGTGTCGGTGGTCATCGACATCGCCAAGGGCGAGGAAGCCGCCCGGACCGTCCACGAGGCGTTCCTGGAATAGGCCGGAGGAGTTAGACAAATCCGCGCTTCCGTGGCGTCATGGGGTTGAACATGGCGCAACCGCGGGATCTCGAGCGGCTCTACGACGAACACGCCCAGGCGTTGTTTGCGTTCCTGCTCAACTTCACCCGCGACGACTCCGAAACGCGCGACCTGCTGCAGGAGGTCTTCACCCGCCTGGCCGGCAATCCCGCCCTGCTCGAACCGGCCCGCGAACCGCGCGCGTTCCTCCTGCGCCTCGCCCACAACCTCGCCATCGACCGTATCCGTCGTCGGAGCACCCGCGCGAGCCGGGAGGACGCGTGGGGTACGGAACGGATGGAAACCTTCGCCGACACCCCCGATCCGGACGAGGCGTCTTTTCGCGAGGCCCTGGCAGCCGCGCTTGCGGCACTACCGCCGGACCAACGCGCGGTGGTTCATCTCAAGCTCTGGGAAGACCTGACGTTTGAGTCGATTGCCACCCTGCTCGAAATCCCGCTCAACACCGCCGCCAGCCGTTACCGCTACGGGATAGACAAACTCCAGGCGCGGCTGCGTCCCATCTATGACGAACTGCAATGAACCCGTCGTCCAAAGCTGAACCCGAATCCGCCTTTGAAAGCCGGCTGCGGCGGCAGGTCATTCGCCCGGTCCCGGTCCAATGGCGCGAAGCCATCCTGCAGGAAGCGGCGGCGGCGGCGCACCGGGAGGGCGAGACTCCGTCGAACCAACACGTTGTCCGCCGTTCTGTGAACCTCCTTCGTTGGTTCTCGTTGCCGCGGCTGGGCTGGCTGGGCTTGGGGGCGACGTGGGGATTGATCCTCGCCCTGCACATCGCCGGCCAACCGGAGCCGTTGAGCGACCTGGCCGGGAGACCACCCGCCGCCTCCGAAGCCTGGGCTGCCTGGACCCAGAACCAACGCGAACTCGCCCGCTTGCTTGACACCGAACCGGCGTTCGCCCCCCCACCGGCCAGCCGTCCCCCGCGTCAGCAAGGCAGCCTGCCGCGCTTTGTGCCGACCGCCTGAGCTGTGACGATCCAATGCAACCACGAAACACACGAAAGGGAGGGGAGGCGAACTCTGGGTCCGCTCGGTCCTTCCCGGGAAGCCGACATGGTCGCTTGCGAATCACTGAAAAGGAGGCGGCCCGGCTCAGACTCCCCGTCTTCCTTTTCGTGTGATTCGTGTATTTCGTGGTGGCCCTCACTGCATGACCCAAGCCGAAGCAGCGTCCCCCCCACGAAATCCCATGACAATCGGATCTTTCCTCAAGAAATGGATGAAGCGGTTGCTGATCGCCGCGTTCGTCTTGTTCACGCTCGGCGTGTTGTTGGTGGTCTTCGAGAACTGGCGGGCCAAGCGCGACTGGCACGCCTACAAGGCGGAGTGGGAGGCCAAAGGCGAGCGATTCGACCGCGCGGCCTTCCTCCCACCGGACGTGCCCGACGATCAGAACATCGCCGCCACGCCGCTTCTGGCGCCATTGCTCCACTGGGAGCCTGAGCCCCTCGACCCGTTGTCTCATCTCGGCAAGCCGCCGCTGCCTGAGGCGATCACGGACGGCGTCGTGAAGGTCTGTGACTGGCTTCGGCTGGTTGGTGTCGGAGGCGGTTTCATGGAGAGCCGGCTGAGCAAGCTCCAGCTTGGGGCACCTCTGGCGGGAGGGGTGGACACGAACATGATGAAGCGGTATGGGCTGGCGCCGACGCCGGCCCCTTCGGAACCCCCGGTCACACAAGAGACGAAGCAGAAAGGTGCTAAGCCGGTGGGAGCTTCCCAAGCGATGCCATCCACGGAGGAAATCGAAGCGGTCCTGGCGAACCCCGAGCGGAGTGTCGCCGCCAACGTGCTGGCGGTCTTCGACCGGTTCTCTGCTCAGATGAACGAACTGGCCACGGCAGCCAAACGGCCTTGCCTGGTTCTCAGCGACCCGGGGCAGTATGATCCGGTACCGAAGCTGCTGACCGGGTTCGGTGTCCTCAAGCCCGTGGTGCAGGCCTTTCGAGTTCGGGCTCTTGCCAGGTTGGCGGAGCATGAATCAGCGGGGGCGGTTGCGGACGTGAAGACGATACTTCGCCTGAATCAGGCCATGCGGTCGGAACCGCTCCTGATCACCGGCCTGGTACGGGTTGCCTTCCTTTCAATTGCTCTCCAACCCGTCTGGGAAGGGCTGGCGCGGCACGCCTGGGACGACGCGCAGTTGCGGGAACTGGAGCAGATGCTCAGCCAGGTCAATTTCGTCTCTGAGAGCGCGGAAATGTTGCGCGCGGAGCGAGCCTACAGCCTCCGCGTGCTGGACTTGATGTTGCGGTCACCCGGGGAGCTTGGGCAATCTCAGTCGGAGGTCCTCCAACTCGGGATTCCGTCCGGACGGGGCCTGTTGCACCGGTTGCTTCCCGCCGTGATCTATCGCAACGAACTTGCGATCGCGCGGATGTATCAGGAAGACCTGTTGGCGCGGTTGGATACCGACCGGCAAGCGGTGGACGTTGTCGGCCTCTGGGCCGCTGACACCGATCCCGCGATAAGGACCCTCAAGAAGCAGGCTTTGCTGCGACCCTACAGCGCCATGGCGGACGCCATGTTGCCGGCAGTCGCCAGCTCAACGGAGAAGTTCACCCTCATTCACGCGTACGTCGTTCTGGCCCGGGTTGCCTGCGCGCTGGAACGTCATCGCCTGGCGGATGGGGATTACCCGGCCGATCTCCAAGCCTTGGTGCCCGATTATCTCCCCGCGTTGCCCGCCGATCCTGCCGGCGGAGGCGTGCTGTTCTACCGACGGCTCTCCGCCAACAACTTCCTGCTCTACTCGGGCGGACCGAACGCCCGCGACGATGGCGGCAAGATCGTCCGGCGCGACAACCCGAACCACGGTGCGGATCCTCGGAACGAGAAGAGCGACTGGGTATGGACCTATCCGTCCGGAGAGTGATACCGCAGGCAGGCCACGACCGCCGGGCGCACCCGACCCCGCGAAGCGTCGTGGACTGCGCGCGATCTCAATCGCCGCTTTGACTCCAAAGCTGTCACGCCCCCCGCCATCCCAGCCGCGCAACCGGCTCAGGTGCCACCCTCGTCCGCTCGGGCCGACCGGGCCGACTGAAAAACCGGCGTTCTGAACGACTCCGGCGCTCCGGGCCACCCCGGCCGAAAGCGGTGAAGGCTGACGCTTTTCACCGCACTCCCAAGGCGCTTCGCGCTTCTCTCTCCGCGCCTCTGCGTCTCTGCGCGAGCTCCTTTTCCTAGTTCAACCGCACTTCGTAGATGCCGCCGGCCCAGCCGGGTTGGGACTGAATCTCCAGTCGAACCGCCTGTGCCCTCACGGGCTCGAAGGTCCGCACATTGTATTGATCCTTTGCCGTGCCGGGATCGGACGGATCGGCACCAACCTCCCGCCATTCGCCGCCGACGCGCGCCAGCACCCTCCACGATTGCGGCACCCGACACTCGCCGATGCCGGTGTCGTCGAACCAATAGACCTGCACCTGCGAGATCGCCGTCGGTTCCGGGAGTTCGAAGTCCACCCATTCACGGGTGCCCTTGTGCGGCCACCAGTGGTGACGGCGGCTGTCTTGATCGTTGGAACCCGTCGGCTCGAACTGGTCCGTCATGGCGTCCGCATCCGGTCCAAATGAAACCGTAACCTGACTCCGATGGGCCAAGGTGGGGCCGGGCAGGGGCCGGGCTGCGGACACCTCGCGTGCGGGCCACACGGTCATGGCGCACGGCTCGCGATGCGCCCAGGCGTAGTAGGGGATCGCCGTGAAATCCTGCGTGCCATCGGCCACCGGCTTTCCGTCGGCGTTGCGCCGGACGATGTCCGCCTTGCCGGTCAGCACTTCCACGCCGTTGAGCAGCTCCGGCCGATACTCGCTCCACACCGGTGCTTCGTCCGCGACCCGTAGGTTCAGCACGTTGCCGTCCGGTTGATCCACCCCCTCCAGGCAGTACATCAACGGGCCGCGCTGCAAGGCCACCCGACCGCGATCCGCTTCCACCCGGTCCTCGGCCAGCACCCGCCGGACCGGCATGGGCAATCGGAACTCCACGCGGTCCCCGGGCGACCACACGCGATCGACGCGGGCGTACCCGTCCACGGTTTCGTAGGCAACCGCCTGCCCGTTGATGAGCACCTGCGGGGGTTGATCCGCAGTCTTCTCGAACCGATACAGCGTGCCCGGCGTGGGTTCATTTCGTGCCCAACCGGGAAGGCGCAGCCGCAGGGCAAAGCGCGCGGGTTGATCGGGGTTCACGGTGAGTTGAATCCGGCCTTCCCACGGGTAATGACTCTGCTGCGTGAGTCGGACGTTCCGCCCAGCCACTTCGAACCTGGTCCCGCCGCTGATGAACAGGTTGACGAAGAGATCGCGGTCGCGTTGGGCATAGGCGTAGCCTGGGACGGAGGGGACGAACCGGACGATGTTCGCGGGACAACAGGCACAACCGAACCACGGCTGGCGACGCTCCCCATCGAAACTCTCCAGGCGGTTCGGATAGAAGAAGCGGTCGCCGTTCATCGAAATGCCCGAGAGGAAGGCGTTGTAGATCACGCGTTCCGCCACGTCCATGTAGCGGGCTTCGCCGGTCCAGAGAAACATGCGGTGGTTCCACATCGCATTGGCCACGGAAGCGCAGGTTTCACAATAAGCCGTCCGATTCGGCAGGAAGAACTCCGCTCCGAACCCCTCGGTTCCCCCGGCCGCACCGATGCCGCCGGTGATGTAGAGCTTGCGATTGATCACGTCGCCCCACATCCGTCGGATCGCCGTCACATAGGACGGGTCCGCCGTCAACGCCGCCACGTCCGCCATGCCGGTGTAGAGGTAGGCTGCGCGCACCGAGTGACCGACGGCTTCCTCCTGGTCCACCACCGGCTTGTGATCCTGGGCATACTCGCCGTAGAGGGCGTGTCCCTCCGGGCGACCGCGCGCATCGAGGAAGAACTTCGCCTGGCGCAGGTACTTCTCGTCGCCGGTTAACCGGTAAAGCCGGGCCAGGCCGATCTCGATCTCCTCATGACCGGGCGGGTTTTCCCGCCGACCGGGCCCGAACACCTCGCAAATCAGATCGGCGTTCTTCAGCGCGACATCGAGCAGCTTGCGTTTTCCCGTGGCCTGGAAGTAGGCGACCGCACCTTCGTAAAGGTGGCCGACGTTATACAACTCGTGACCATCCCGGATGTTGGACCAGCGTTCCTTGCCGCCCGGCGGCATGTTGTCCGGCGTACAAAGCGTGCGGGAGCAATAGAGGTAACCGTCGTCCTCTTGTGCGGCGGCGATCTTGTCGATCACGCCGTCAACGTAGGCTTCGAGCTTCGGGTCCGGATGCAGGGCCAGCGCGTAGGCGGCGCCTTCGATGATCTTGTAGACGTCCGAATCGTTGAAGAAGATGCCCTCGAAACCGCCCTCCATCAGGCCGCCGGCCTTGGCGAAGTTGTTGATGCGACCGGTCTCCTCGGATTGCTGGAAGGCGTAGGGGATGGTCACCAGGCGGTTGGTTTCCAGTCGGGGCGTCCAGAAGTCGTCGGCCACGGTCACCTCGGGGAACGGGATGGCATGAACGGGGTAATCGCGGGCGGTCGCGCCAAGCAGCGACGTGCCGGCGAGCAGGAGGATGAGGGTGAGCGGAGCGAGTGAGCGTGTCTTCATGAGTCGAGCGTTGCAGCCGTTCTGGGTATCGCCTTCCGTCGCGCAGGGCAAGCCGGGAACGCCGAGAACGGAAGGGGAAGAACCTCGCGCAAAGGCGCAAAGACGCAAAGCTGCCGACTTGGAGGGCCGAGCTCCGAGAGGCCCATAAGTTTCTCCGTCGGTGGGCGGGGGGTTGCTCTTGAGGTCTCAGACTTCAGGTTTCGGTTTTCAGGTCCCGGATTTCAGAATCGCCACCGGGCGCTGAGCCGAGCCGACCACTTGCGGAGACACGGATTACACCAATTACACGGATTTCGTGAAGGGGGTGTCTCGTGCAACTCGACACCCCGGTCCCGACGTGGTATGGCAGCGCCTTGAGTGATTTGGGAATGTCGTGCTGGTGCAGGAATGATGAACAGGCAGTTGCGCCGAACCACTGAGGCGCGGTCGTTCAAGGGTGCGCTGCCGGACTCCTCGATTCCCAGGTGCCCATGACCCGCGTCGCCCAACTCACCCTCATCACGACCTTCCTCGCCTTTTCCTGGCTGGCGATGCAGGGGGTACATGAGTTGGGCCATGTCCTCGCGGCGGTTGCGACGGGAGGGGGGATTCAAAAAGTCGTGCTGCATCCGCTGGCGTTTTCGCGAACCGATGTCAGCCCGAATCCACATCCCCTGCCGGTGGTTTGGGCGGGGCCGCTCCTGGGAATGGTTCTGCCGGTGATGGCCTGGTTGTTGGCGCGACGGTTTCGGTGGCCGCACGTCTTTCTCTGGCGCTTCTTCGCGGGGTTTTGTCTGGCCACGAACGGCGTCTATCTGCTCGGTGGCGCCCTGGTGCATGAGGCGGACCCCGGGGATTTGATACGATTGGGCGTGCCGCGGGCCGTGCTCGTGATGATCGGCTTCGTGGCCGTCGTTGGTGGGTTCCGTTTGTGGCATGGGGAGGGCCGGCATTTTGGGCTTGGGCCGGCACGGGGCAAGGTGTCGGGGAGCGCAGCGGCGGCCTCCGTGGTGCTCCTGGCTTTGATGGTCGCGGCGGAGTTGGGGTGCGGTGGTCGATAGGGCTGCCGGTTGAAGTGGGCGGCGGCCGTGGCCTGCGCGGGCGGGGCTGGATCCGGCCCAATTGAAGGCGACCCCTCCGTGAAGCCAGGGAGGCGGAGCGGTGACGGCTCGTCCCCGGAGGGTGGCGTCGACGTGCTCCCATCATGGCGACAAGCCGTCGTCTTTCCGCCGGGCATGACCCAGGCATTACAACTGAAGACTTCCCTCGGGTGACCTTTTTACAGCATGGTGGGGGAAGTCAGAAAGCTGGGAGCCTGTTATGAACAAACGTCAAGACCGACCGAGCAAACGAGACGGGATCAGCACCGGTGCCAAACCAAAGTCCGCGTCAAAGTCCAAACCGATCTCCAAACCAAACCACGGCACCGGCGATGCCTGCCTGCAATCGCTGCGCCTGGCCGTGGGACGGGAACTGGACGAGGCGGACCCGTATGACAAATACCAGTCGGTGGCACTGGTGATGCGCCGGCGGCTGATGGACGGCCGGCTCAACACCCGGCGCGCCTGGAAGGAGCAGGGGGTCAAACGGGTCCACTATCTCTCACTGGAATTCCTCACCGGCCGGGTCCTGCAAAACGCCGTCCTCGGCCTCGATGTCGAGGAACAGGCCCGGGCAGGCGTCCATCACTTGGGAATGGTACTCGAGGATGTCTACGAACAGGAACGCGATCCCGGCCTCGGCAACGGCGGCCTCGGTCGGCTGGCGGCCTGTTTCCTCGATTCCCTGGCCACCCAGCGCTACCCCGCCTGCGGCTATGGCATCCGCTACGAATACGGCATCTTCCGCCAGGAAATCCGCGATGGCTGGCAGGTGGAACATCCCGACAACTGGCTCTTCCTCGGAAACCCCTGGGAAGCCCCCCGCGCCGCCGATCGCGTGCGGGTCGGATTTCGCGGCCGGACGGTGCATCGGCGCGATGAGAACGGCCGGCTGCGCGTGGACTGGATCGACACCAACAACGTCTACGCGTTGCCGTGCGAAATCCCCGTCCCCGGCTTTCGCAATGGCATCGTCAACCCGTTGATCCTGTGGCGCGCGGTGACGGATGAGGAGTTCAACCTGGGCTACTTCAACCACGGCGATTACCTGCGGGCCGTCGCCGAAAAGGAGATGGATGAATCGGTCGCCAAGGTGCTTTATCCAAACGACAACAACTCGGCGGGGCGCGAACTCCGCCTGCGGCAGCAGTACTTCTTCGTCAGCGCCTCCCTCCAGCGCATCCTGGCCGAGTTCCTCGAGGATCACGACGACCTTGGGCTGCTGCCGGACAAGAACGCCATCCATCTCAATGACACCCATCCGGTCGTGGCAATCCCCGAAATGATGCGGTTGCTGATGGACGAGCACGGCATGGAATGGGAACCGGCTTGGGAGATCAACACCCGGCTGTTCGCCTACACGAACCACACACTCATGCCGGAGGCATTGGAACGTTGGGAGGCCGGGATGTTCTCGGAACTGCTGCCCCGTCACTACGAGATCGTGTGCGAAATCAACCGGCGCTTCCTCGACGAGGTCGCTGCGCGGTGGCCCGGGGACGACCGCCGCATTCGCGACCTCTCGATCTTCGAGGAGAACGGCGGCAAGCGATTGCGCATGGCCAGCCTGGCCATCGTCGGCAGTC
Organism: Verrucomicrobiales bacterium; assembly: GCA_024233215.1. Lineage (GTDB taxonomy): Bacteria > Verrucomicrobiota > Verrucomicrobiia > Limisphaerales > J093 > J093. The sequence goes on from JACKPW010000003.1 coordinate 201,269, forward strand.
ACGCGGTCAATGGCGTGGCCCGTCTGCACACCGACCTGCTCAAGCGCGACCTCTTCCGGGACTTCCACGAGATGTGGCCGGAGAAGTTCCTCAACGTGACGAACGGCGTCACCCAGCGCCGCTGGCTGCACCAGGCGAATCCCGCGCTGTCACGCCTGATCACCGAGACCATTGGGGAAGGCTGGACGACCGATCTCGAACAACTCCAGGCCCTGGAAGCCCACGCGGACAACCCGCAGTTCCAGACCACCTGGCAGTCGATGAAACGCCTCAACGCCCAGGTGCTCGCCTCCTACATCGCCGACCTCATGGGCGTGCAGATTGATCCGGACAGCCTGATCGATGTGCAGGTCAAACGTCTCCATGAGTACAAGCGGCAACTGCTGAACGTCCTGCGCGTGATCGCCCAATGGCGGCGCATCCAGGAAGCCCCCGACGCGGACTGGACCCCGCGCACCGTGCTCATCGCCGGCAAGGCGGCCCCCGGCTACACCATGGCCAAGCTCATCATCAAGCTGATCAACGACGTGGCCGCCACGATCAACGCCGATTCGCAAACCCAGCGCTTCCTGAAACTGCTGTTTCTGCCCGACTACAGTGTGTCCCTGGCGGAACGCATCTTCCCGGGAAGCGACCTCAGCGAGCAGATCTCCACGGCCGGCATGGAGGCCAGCGGCACCGGCAACATGAAGTTCATGCTCAACGGCGCACTGACCATCGGCACCATGGACGGCGCCAACATCGAAATCTGCGAGGCCGTCGGGCGCGACAACATGTTCGTGTTCGGCCTGGACGAACCCCAGGTCGCGGAATGCCGGGCGAACGGCTACCATCCCTACGACATGTATGAGGCGAACACCGAACTGCGGCAGGTGATTGACCTCATCGCCCAGGGAGCGTTCTCCCCCGACGATCCCGGCCGCTTCGAGCCGGTGGTCCGGTCGCTCCTGGATTCCGACCACTTCCTGGTGCTCGCCGACTTCGCCTCCTATCTCGAAGTGCAGGCACAGGTGGACGAGGCGTTCCGGGACGAGGCGGGCTGGGCCCGCAAATCAATCCTGAATGTGGCGCGCTCGGGCCGGTTCAGCAGTGACCGGTCCGTGGGGGAATACGCCCGCTCGGTCTGGGGCATCAAACCGCTGGAGTGGCGCTGAGAATCGGCGTCCCTCCCTCGACAGGTCCCGTGTGGCGTGGCACCGTTCGGCTCAGGTCGCCGAACGTCCTCCCTTGGGGCCCATGCCGGAGGCGGACGCAATCAGGCGGGCCGGAACAAGCATGTCCAACACGATGATTCAGCCGTACCTCTTCTTTGGAGGCCGTTGTGAAGCGGCCATCGAGTTCTACCGACAGGCCCTGGGCGCCACGGTCGAGATGCTCATGCGCCACAAGGACAGCCCCGACCCGCATCCGCCGGGCCTCCTGGCCCCCGGGTTCGAGGAGAAGATCATGCACGCCACCCTCCGCATTGGCGAAGCGGTGGTCATGATGTCGGACGGTTGCGATCAGAAGCCAAAGTTCGACGGCTTCCGGCTGTCGCTCACCCTCGCCGACGAGGCGGCGGCGAACCGTGCCTTCGCCGGGTTGTCGGACGGTGGACAGGTGGAGATGCCCCTGACCCGCACCTTCTGGTCGCCGTGCTTCGGCATGGTCACAGACCGCTTCGGCGTGGGCTGGATGATCACCGTGACCACCGCATCGCCGGAAGGAAACTGACGCTTCCCCTCCGGCCGCTCTCCGGACCACCACGAATCCTCACGGCATGATCAGGAACCCCTTGCCCACCCTGGTCGCCACCCTGCTCCTCCTGGCCGGGTGCGGACCGCAACCCGCGGAACCGGTGTCAAACCCCGGCGCCGCGGACCACTCAACCCCTCCGCCTCCGGCGCCCCCGGACTTGGACGCGCTCAAGTCCGCGGCCCTGCTGCGGGGCAAATCCATCGTGCAGGAGGCGTTCACGGTGTTGAGCAGCCAGCTTGGCGCGGCCCTGCAATCCGGCGGCGTGAGCAACGCCCTGAGCCTCTGCTCCGTGAAAGCCCTGCCACTGACCCAACTGGTCGGGAACACCAACCAGGTCACCCTGCGCCGGGTCACCCACAAGCCGCGCAACCCCGCCAACCGCGCCAATACCGACGAACAGCATCTGCTCGATTGCTTCCAGGAAATGCTCTCCGCCGGCACCACGAACCTGACCCCGATGGTCCTCACCCCCTCGACCAACCGGATCAGTTTCTGCGCCCCCATTGTCATCAACAATCCGCTCTGCCTGAACTGCCACGGCGTGCCCGGCGAAACCCTGCTCCCCGCGGCGGCCACCCTGCTGAAGCAGCTTTACCCCACCGACGAAGCCACCGGCTTCAAGCTGGGCGACCTCCGCGGCATGTGGCGCGTGGACTTCGATCCGGCCGTGCTGCAGTGAGGCGAGGCCGCCGAAGCGGATGACCTCCCGGCACGGGTCGAGAAGCTTGAGCTTGGGGCTCGGGAGGAGGCGATCGAGGGCCGGTCGGCGCGGGATGCCGCGTCGGCGAAGGTGCCAGGTGGTGATCATAGTCAGGCCACACTATACACTTGCCACTCCCTCGTGAATCCTTTAGCGTCAGGCCATCGTGGACACAATCCCGAGCATCGGGGTCAATGCTAGGCCACACTCAGTTTGGCCCAATACACTCTTCGGCCGATATGCCATGAAATGTTCGTTTCCAGCACTCACATTGATGATCGCACTTGTCGGTTGCGGTCGTACCGACGATTCCTTCCCTACCATGAGTTCAGCAAGCAAGCCCACATTGATTCCTGTTCAGTCGAACGACGCCGAAATGCAGGCCGCGATGCAGACAGCCCGCGACAGATTCCCGGAGTTCTGGCGCGAGGTTTCCGCCGACTACAAACGCGTCATTCCTGCTCTTGGCGGTTCGATGGTGAAGGCGTACTTTCACGACCCAGACGCGCCACAGAGGGGCGAGCACATGTGGGTGAGCGAGGTTGAGTATGACGGTAAGACGATTAGCGGCGTGCTTGCCGATACCCCGAGACAGGTACGCAGCGTGCGACCAGGCCAGCGTGTCAGTTTCTCCTTGGAGCGTCTCACTGATTGGTTTTACGTGGACGACGACAAGGCCATCGGAGCATTTACAGTGAGGCTACTGCGCACTCGGATGACCGAGGAGCAGCGTCGAGAGCATGACAGCCATTATCCATTTCACTTCGAATAGAGTTCAATGGCCGAACCGGGACGTTCGGCAACATCGCTGCCATGACGATCACGGCATCCAGAGTCCTCGGCCTGCTGACCGCGTGCGTTCTCATTGTGGGCTGCCAGCGCGGACGCGAATACAGGGCTTCGAGGGTTTCACTTTCTGTTGGTGCTCCTGCCGACACGGCATCTGGTCTTCGACTTGTCGCGGTGGATGCAGATGGCACTGCACATATAGAGTGGGGAGCGGCGCGGGAAGTCGTCATCGTGCGTCCCCATACCGCGACGAACCATGTGTCGCTTTGGACGTTGGACTCTACAGATCCGGCAACTCAGACCGCCAAGCTGTCAGCGTTCCTTCACCGATGAAACCGAAATCGCCGAACCAGCCGGCTGCAGGCAACGCCCGGATCGCGCACGGGTTGATTATCAGACATTATTGGCCCGGCGTGCCTGAGCCGGAACGTTTCGGCGTAGTCGTATGCCTTACTCCATTTGTGGCCTTATCGTTCCTGAGCACGAGGATCTCGCCTGCGCGGAGAGCAAGTGGCCGTTCGTCAGGCTGGCGGAGCAGGTTGCGCTGATTCCGCTGGACCGCGACTACCTTCTCCTGAGCGATGGAGACCCGACCGAGGCAGCGGAGATTCATGGGTGGGCCTCTCCTCAATGGCTCTCACAGATGGTGTCGAGGTTTTCGAGGTCAGCATACATCGAGGCCGAGTTCTGGGGTGGCACCGGCATGCAGGCGTCCGTCGTCTGGGAGGCAGGTCAGATCACATTCGGCCCCGAGATTTCCACCGGAGCGATCAACACTGCACTCCGACGCTTGGGGATCGCTGGCGGACCGGCAGTCTCTATTCACGGTTTGCCGCTCGCGCCTGGTCGAGACCCGTTCGATGTCGTCGGTCTCGGTAGGCACAGATCGGTCGGCGGTTGGTTGCAGGAAATCGCCGAACATTCTTAAAGGAATGCAGAGAATCCGGCCTCCCCTTTTGGCCGGGTTCTTTGCATTCCTGGGTTGAACGCAGCCGCGGGGAGTGAAGAGGGACGTCCGAAGACCGGCAGGCTCCGTCAGCAACAGCCTGGGTGCGGCACCGATTGAGGGGAGCCTTTCGGCCGCGGGACGTGCTCGGGGAGAGACCGGGGGACAGGCGTCCCGGGTGAGGTGATCGAGATGCACGACACGACACCAACGCGCCAAAGGCGCATCCACTCATCAGTACAGGGCAGCGCCCTGGGAACGTGCGCCCCCACACCTGACAAGCCCTGAAAGGGCGATACCCGGCATGTCGGAAGTCGGCCCTGAAGTGTCACCCCTTCAGGGCATTGCGCGTTGGTTTGCGTCGGGTTCCGAGGGCGTTGCCCTGGGCTGGAGAGTCGTTGCTCCCTGGGCGCGGACCTGACCGCGGAAATCCTGATCATCCGGTTGATCCTGTCATGAGGGACCTCGCAGGCAGGGTTCAGGATTGCGTGCGGAGCGGCATCCCATTATGGATGAAGCGATGACGAAACCGCTGTCGATCGTCGCCGACTCGTGCCGTCGGGCAGGACTGCTGCTGGCCTGCGCGCTGGCCTGCGTTTCACTCCGGGCGGATCCACCGCCGGTGGTCGAGGGAGGCTTCACGCTGGTGGTGATCCCGGACAGCCAGAAGTACGTCGAAACGCGGCCGGAATTCTACACTCTGCAAACCGGGTGGATCGCCGCGAACGTGGCGCGATACGGCATTGTCCGGGTGTTGCATGTGGGCGACATCACCCAGCATGACACGACGACCGAATGGGCGGCGGCCGACCGCGCGCACCGGGTGTTCACCGGTCTCGTGCCGGGCATCTATGCGCAGGGAAATCACGACATGGCGTTGAGGGACGAATACCGTTCGCGCGTCTCCCGATTCAGCCAACACATCACTCTGGAAGACTACCGGCGCCAACCGGGCTTCGGCGGGGTGTATGACCGTGAACCCACGCACACCCAGAACAGCTTTCACCTGTTTGAGGCCGGGGAGGAAAAGTGGCTCGTGATCGCCCTGGAGTTTGCTCCGCGCGATGACGTGCTGGATTGGGCCAACGAAGTGGTGGCTCGCCATCCGGAACGCCGGGTCATTCTACTGACCCACGCCTACCTGAGACCGGATGCCACCCGCTACGACCGGACGTTCAGGGAACCGTCCAAGCCCAACAGCAGTCACGGGCTCAGCTCGAAGACCGTGGGAAGATTGGAGGGTGGCTTCAACGACGGGGAGGACATGTGGCGCAAGCTGGTCTCGCAACACGCGAACCTCACGCTCGTGGTCTGCGGCCATGTCTGCACGAGCGCCTATCGGGCCAGCCGCGGCGTCCATGGCAACACCGTGCATCAGGTGCTGGTGGATTACCAGAACGCCGCCAACGGAGGCAACGGCTGGCTTCGCCTGCTGCAGTTCCTGCCGGACGGTCGCACGATCCGCGTGCGCGACTATTCGCCCCTGTTGAACGAGACCTCCGCGGAGCCGTCCTGCACTTTCGAGTTCCAGTTGGGAAGCCTTGAGAACATGCCTGCCGAACGGACGCACCTCCCGCCTTCGCGACGACTCGACCCCGCGGAACGAGATGTCCGCGGATTCGCACTGCAGGCTCCCATTCCCGCCGGCAAACCCTGAGAGCTTCTCCGAGACAACACAATGAAGACGACCTCCCCACATCACGGACTGATTTCGTGCGCGTTGCTGGCCGGCAGCCTGCTCGCCTCTCAACTCCCGACCGGTGCCGCCGCGGGGACGGACCAGGACGCGGCCCCGCCGGGGACCTACGCCACCTTGCCCAGCGAGACCCCGGCGACGTTTGTGCCGGTCACCGACAGTTTCGACCACACCCGGCGCGAGGTGATGATCCCCATGCGGGACGGCGTGAAACTCCACACGGTGATCCTCGTTCCCCGGGGGGCCAGCGGCGCGCCGATTCTCCTGACGCGCACGCCCTACGATGCCAACCGCCTCACGAGTCACGCGCCCAGCGCCCATCTCGGGCCGGTTCTCCAGGGGTATGACAATGCGACCGAGGTCATTGTCGAGGGCGGCTACATCCGGGTCGTGCAGGACGTGCGAGGCAAGTACGGATCGGAGGGTGACTATGTCATGAACCGGCCGCTGCGAGGACTGCTCAACCCCACCCCCGTCGATCACGCCACCGACACCTACGACACCATCGACTGGCTGGTGAACAACCTCCCGGAAAGCAACGGCCGCGTCGGCATCCTGGGCATCTCGTATGACGGCTACCTTCCCTTGATGGCGCTCGTCGAACCGCATCCGGCATTGAAGGTCGCCGTCCCCATGAACCCGATGGTTGACGGGTGGAAGGGGGACGACTGGTTCCACAACGGGGCGTTCCGCGCCCAGGGAACCCTGCCGTACATCCATGATCAGGAAGCCACCCGCGACTCACACGAACAATGGTGGTCGGCCTGGTTTGACGAGTACGACACCTATATGGAGGCGGGATCGGCCGGGGAACTCGGACGCCGGCACGGGTTGGAGCAACTCGGCTTCTGGAGGAAGATCCTGGACCACCCGACCTACGATGCATTCTGGCGGGAACAGGCCGTCGACAGGGTGCTTGCGGCGCAACCGCTCAAGGTGCCCGTGATGCTGGTCCACAGTCTCTGGGACGCGGAGGACATTTACGGGGCCATCGCCGTTTACGAGGCACTCGAACCGAAGGACACGGGTAACGACCGGGTGTTTCTCGTCATCGGTCCCTGGTATCATGGCCAGGCGATTGGGGATGGCAGTTCACTGGGCGCATTGAAATTCGGCTCGGACACGGCGCGCTTCTTCCGACGCGAGATTCTGCGTCCGTTTCTGGACCAATACCTCAAGGACGACGCTCCGGAGGCGGCGGTCCCGCCAGTGCTGGCCTTTGAGACCGGAACGTGCCGGTGGCAACGCCTGTCCGCGTGGCCGGCCACAGAGGCGGCGGACCGGACAATCCGGCCGACCCCCCTCTACCTGAACGCCGGGTTGAAGGCGACTTTCACGAAACCCACGGCCGAGGATGCTCCCTTCGATGCGTACATTTCCGATCCGGCGAAACCGGTGCCCTACCGGGCCCGCCCCATCCAGCCGGTGGGTTACGGCGAGGGAATGACCTGGTCGGAATGGCTGGTGGATGACCAGCGTGAAGCCTCGGGACGCCCGGACGTCCTGGCCTTTGTCTCAGACTTTCTTGCTGAGCCGGTGAAGATCAGCGGCCAACCGGTGGCGAACCTGGTGGCCTCGACCAGCGGGACGGACTCCGACTGGGTGGTGAAATTGATCGACCTCTATCCGCCCGAAGTGGCCGGCCAACCGGCCCTGGGCGGTTACCAGTTGATGGTCTCAGCCGACATCTTCCGCGGCCGCTACCGGGAGAGCCTCGAGAGCGCCGAACCCATCCCGGCGGAAGAGCCGTTGCCCTATCAATTCCGCCTGCCGACGGCGAACCATGTGTTCCTGCCGGGCCACCGGATCATGGTGCAAATTCAGTCGAGCTGGTTCCCGCTGTACGATCGGAACCCACAAACCTTCGTCACGAACATCTTCTGGGCCCGCCCCGAGGACTACCGCAAGGCGGTTCAGCGGGTGCATCACACACCTGACCACGCGAGCTTCATCGAACTGCCCGTGGTCGCGGGTGAGCCGGGCGCGCGCGGTCCGACCTCGAATGTTGCCGGCCGCACGCCCTGACTGGCATTCACGGATCGCCTTGAACCACAACGCGGCTGCAACGCAACGGCCAGCCGGATTCCCGTTGCGGCCTCACGTCCAGAGGGTGAGGTGCTTCAGATCGCGCCGGGAAGGACGCAGGAGACGGGCGGCGGTGTAGCCCACCGCAAACGTGAGGAGATTGCCGACGATGCCCGTGTAGTATGAGTCGAAGCGTGACTCCACCGCCTGGATCCAGCTCTCCGGCAGGTAACCCAGCGCCACCAGCGACATTCCCGCCGAGAAGACCACCGCGCAGCCGATCCCGATGCCGACGGCCCGGCCGTCGACCCGCGTGGTGAGGAATCCGAGCAGGAACAAACCGAGCAGCCCCCCGGCAAGGATGGCCTGAAACTCGGTCCACAAGTGCTGCAGGGTCATGGTGTCGGCACGGAACAACCACCAGGCCCCGCCGACCATGATCAGCGAACTCGCGAGCGTCATCCCCTTGGCGACGCGGATGTAGTGCCGGTCTTCCCGGCCGGGAGCGAGATGGCGTTTGTAGAGGTCCGTCACCGCCACGGAGGACATGGAGTTCATCGCCGAGGACATGCTCGACATGGCCGCAGCCAGCACCGCGGCGACCACCAGGCCGGTGAATCCGGGGCCAAGCTGCGTCGAGACAAAGAACGGCACGATCCCCTCGGCCTTGCTGGCGCCCGAGAGCATGTCGGCGGCGGCGGGGTCGGGATGCACCCGGTAGAACACGTAGAGGCCCGTGCCGACCAGCATGAAATAGCCCCAGGTGGGGAGGCAGGACCAGCAACAGATCCAAAGGGCACGGCGGGCGTCCCGACCGGACCTGGCGGCGCAGTAGCGCTGAACCACCTCCTGGTTGGTGACATAGTCCGTCAGCCATTGGATCACCCCCACCGCCACCAGCATGACGAACGTCTTCTGCGACAACGAGAAGCCCCAGGGAAGCGCCTGGATCCGGCCATCGGCACCTGCTTCTCCAAACAGGAACTTGCCATCCGCGGCCGCCGTCGAGAGCAATTGGCCCAGCCCACCGGGCAGTTTCCACACGATCATCCCCAGGATCAGCAGGCCCGCCGCCGTCAGGATGATGGACTGCACCACGTCGGTCCAGATCACCGCCTCAAGCCCGCCGACGATGGTGTAGTAGGCCGTCACAGCACCCCCGAGCAGCAGACAAACCGGGACGCTCCAACCCGTCAATGAGTGCATCAGCAACCCCACGAGATACTGGATCATGCTGATCCGGATGCATTGTGAGAGCAGAAACACACTGGCCCCATAGACCCGCGTGTTGGGCCCGAAACGAGCCTCCAGATACTCGAACAGCGAGGTGACCTGTCCGCGTCGGAAGAAGGGCAGGAGATACCGCGAGGCGATGAACACGCTCACCGGCAGCGTCAGGCAGATCAGATAGCGCAGCCAGGCCGTCTTGAATGCGTCGGCGGGATACGCCACGAACGTGATGGAACTGATCTGGGCGCCAAACAGGGAGATGCCGGCCACCCAGCCGGGGTAGGAACGGTTCCCGACAAAATAGCCTTCCGTGGTCTTGACCCGCCTTGAGAACAACCAGCCCACAACCACCATCGCGGCGAAGTAGAGGCCGAGGACAAGCAGGTCAGCGAAGCGCAGCGAGTTCATCCGCGTCGGGTCATTGGGTCGGGCGCAAGGCCTCCCGCATTCGATCGCGGTTCAGCGGCTTTACGTCGCGCACGATCTCCTCGCGCATCGCCTGCCCCGGCCCGGTTTGCTGCGGATAGGAGAGGAATTGCAGTTCAATACCCAGCGCTTCCGCGCATTTCCAGGCCATCAGCGGCCAGATGCCACCCAACTCCCCGACGAGCGGCAGACTGCCCTCGTGCCGGGCGAACCCGGACATCTCCATGCGGAACGGCACCTCAAACGTCTTCGTCTTGGGAAGCCCCTCGGCAATGGCCCGGGTCACCCCGCCGCTGCCGCGCTCAACTTCCCAGACCTGTTCCAGGGCGGGATCGAGATCGATCCGGACAAGCGTCTTCCCGGCCAGGCTGTAGCTGTAGCGTCCCTCCCACGCCGACCACAAACCGTGTCCCGTGTAGGTCTCGAGCGGTCCGTCGTGAATTTCCTGGGTCAACGCGACCCCGGATTCGATGATCACATCGGCAGAGTCCAACAGACGCGCCAACCGGCCGGCGCGTTCGGTGAGTGAAAGGCTGTCCCCGATGCACAGACCCACCGCGCCGCCGCCAATCAGTTGGGGGATGGTCACCACCACCGGCAGGCCCAACCGGGCGCCGATGCCGATCATGGTGCGTTCATCGGCCCCCAAACCCGCCACCTCCTCGAAGGACCGGCCGTGTTCGCGCGCAAGGCCCGTGATCTCCGGCGCAAGCTGTTCCACCCACAAACCCATCGGATACCCGAGGTTGCCGGCGGCCTTGATGAGCGTGCTGCCAGGCGCCTGCTTCAGTTTCTCCACCAACTCCCAGTCGATCGACACATCACGACCGACCGCCTGCATCGCGTCGTCCGTCATGACCGAGAGTTCGAAGATCCCGCCCCGCGGCAGGATCGCGGTGGGCAGGCCCAGGGACTCGCCGGCACATCGTTTCACCCGGTCGAGAGTACCCCCCATCTCGTGGGCCACGACCGCGGAACTCGTGGTCACTCCGGCCACCAACCCGGCTCTCATCAGTTCGGCAATCAACGTGGTGACGCCCTCGTGAAGGTTCGGGCCGCTGCCGGTGACCACCACCACCTTGCCGCCCCGCTGCCGGGCGGTGACGATTCGCGCGACCGCCTCTTCCAGCCGCGCCTGGGTCCGGGCGGGAAGCTGGTCGAACAGCGACCGCAACAGGGACTTGTCAACGTATGCAGCCATGGTTGGGAGTCAGTCTGGCGGGATCGGTGCGGGCACGCGCTCGATCCGGAGAAAGGCGAAGTCGGCGCGGAATCCGGCCGCCTTGGGGGAGCAGGCGTAAAGGCCCACGCGCAAAGGCATGGTTTCCTGCCAATGCAGTCGAGCCATGCGCATCAACCGCCATGCCTCCCCAGCAGCCGACGCGAACTCCACCTGGACGTCCGCCCCCCGTTTGGTGAGCCGCAAGTGCAGTGCGGCATCCGGAAAGGGAAAATCCTGGAGCGACCAGTCGGAGCAGCCGTGATTCGTCACCACCACCCCCAATTGGGGAGGTCCCTCGAGTTCGTGCTCCACCGAGGTCTTGATCCAGCAGTCCGCGTCGCCCCGAATCATCAGCCCCGCCTGGTCGTACTGATGGACCGCATGGAACCGCACTCCTGTGCTCAAGACGAAGTCGCCACGCAGTTCCAGACCGAGGAGGTGCCCATTGTCGGCACTGAAACCATAGTGCGTTCGCTGCCAGAAATCCGTCTGCCCGTCAGGCTCGACCACCAGGCCCGAACCACCCGGATCCAGCCGCCAACGGTTCGGCGGATTGAACCACACCAACCGCGCATCGGGTGTCGTGCCATCAAACGCTTCGTGCAGCAGCAGCTCGTTCATCCCAGCCAGCGGGGTTGAAACGTGGATCGACACACCGGGACGCCCATTCCCAGGGACCGGGGCAATCGTCGCCCTGCCTCCGTTGGGTGCGGACATCCGGCGGACCTCGGAGGCTCAGGCCGAAGGACGGATCGGCGTTTATCCGCGTTCATCTACGGTGTCACGGGTTCAAGGCTCGGCGACGCTCTCCCGGATCCAGTCCGGCTCCAGGGTCACGTGCTTGATGCTTCGGCCGGTGTTCGCCCCGGGTTGATGGGTGTAGGTCACCTGGATGCGCCCGTCGCGCGTCTGGATGATCGAGGGATAGTGGAAGCCTCCGCCCGGCGTGGACTCCAGGTGGCGACGCCACTTCCAGGACCGTCCCTCATCCTTGGACATCGCCAGGGCCAGCGTGTGGCGGTCCGTTTCGGAGTCGTTGTAAACCAGGACCCAGCGGCCGTCCCGCAACACCAGGGCCTCCACACTCGAATTGGGATTGGGCAGGTCGGTCGGCTCGGCCAACGACCAGCTCTCCCCGTCGTCCCGCGACTCGCTCACGAGAATCCGGTGCGTCAACTGCTCGTCCTGGCCGTCATCGAAGGACTCCTCGCGCAGGTAGGCCAACAACGTCCCGTCCTTTCTCCGGACCACGCTCGGCTGGTTCAGGGCGGGGCCAATGATCGGGCTGCTGGCGCGCCACGACCGGCCCTGATCATCCGAGATCGCCATGAGACAGGCCACGAACCCATCGGAATAGAGGGGCAACAGGATTCGTCCACTGGGGAGCACCACGGCATGGCAGCGGGTCATCCATCCGCGTTGCCGCCGGCTTGGGTCCCAGGCTGCCAGTTGCAGTCGCGCCATCGCCTCCCGCAGCGCCGCGCCCCGCGGCTCGTCGAGCCCCGGCAACGAGGGGAGCATCTGGTGGAACTTCGCCTCCATTTCAGCCGCAAAACGGTCACCGGGTTTCAGCAGCAAGTCGTCCTGCCAGTCCCACCTGGGCGGCCCCTCCCCGCCGTAATTCCGCGCCTGGCGAAACCGCAGCAGGGAATCCTCCCAGCGCTCCGCCGGAACCGCGATCCAGAACAGCCAGAGTTCATCGGTCGGCCCCACGAACAACACCGGATTACAGTCGGGAAGGTCGGGGGTATCCGCCATCGGGAACACCTCGCTCCACGACGCGGCGCCTGGCTTCAATCGCGCGCCCTGGATCACCACGTCCGGACTCCGCCGTTCCCCGGAACCGCGAAACCAGGCGCAGAGCAGACTGCCGTCCGGACACTCCACGATGGAGCTCGCATGGACATGCTTGGGTTGCAGGGGAAAGACCAGGCGTTCCTGGTACAGGGGTTGGTTGCCGGCCATCAGGCCGGGGGCTAATCCGAACCAAACGGCCGTCAGCCAGGCGACTGCCCGGCGCCGTCGGTCTCCGGTGGGAGCGAGGGAAGATGGCGTAATCATCGGTTTCCAGTGCGAAACACCCCCGGCTGCAGGCGTCATGCCCGGGCGTGGTTACACGCGACCCTGTCCTCCCATCGCCGGAAAGTCGAGACCAGACCACCGGATGCGCGCACGGCGGGCGGGCAGGGCCAGTGACAAAGTCAGTGCAAGTCGTTGGTTCGTAGCGCAGATATCGGATCTGCTGTATCGCCGAATTCAATTCGGCAGACCGTCCGAACCTTCGAGCGCTTGCGGATTGCGAAAGCCGCCATACAGCAGATTTGGAAATCTGCGCTACGACTTTGTCACTGGCCCCGCAGCGGGGAGCGTGGCCGGCCCGGTCAGCGCCCCGCAATCACCCGCGGATTGGCCCAGTTGCCCAGGCTCTTGTCTCCGTCGAAGAGAAGCATCAGGCACTGCACGTCCCTGAGTTCGATGTCGATTTCCCTGGGGGGTGAATCGCCGGACATGTCGCGACTGTCCCAGAGGACCTTGTTGGCGAAGAAATCCTCGTTGTAAACGCGGAATCGTCCCCTGGCATCCTGCGGCGTGGCCGGGTCGATCGCCACCACCGCCTTGAACCGGTCGGCGCGGCCATTGAGCTTGAACATGAAGGCGGATTTCGCCCTGCAACCGAATCCCTTGGGAAAGGTCTCCTCGCCGATGATGATGGGCCCGCCGTTAAAGGTCGTGTTGTAGGCGGGAGCGTTGTTCGCCTTCCAAATGTAGTAGAGATCGCTCAGTGGGGTCTCGCCGGCATGAGTGACGGTGTATTTTTCGGGCGCCATGGGAGCCGGCATGGGGAGGAGGGGACCGGGCTTTCCGACCTTGATCATGCGGTGTTCATGCTGGCGCAGTCCACGAGCCGTGAACTGTCCGCTGAATTCCCCCAGGTCCCCGCGGGCCCAGAGATCCCGCACGGGCTGGGAGCCGGCCAGGCCGATCTGTTCCCAGGACACGGTGACGTCGGCCGGTTCGCCGCCCTTGTTCAACAGCATGACGGCGGTGGTGCCATCCGCCAGCGGCTTGTTGTAGATTTCGCAGCCGTCGCGTTCGAGGATCCGGTAACCCTGCACGCCGCGTGGATCCTGATTCACAGCGATCAACTCGGGAGCGGTCAGGACCTGGCGCACATCCTCGCTCATGGTGCGGAGGTCGTTCCCCGCCATCAACGGCGCCGCCAGGATGCACCAAAGGCCGAAATGCGTCCGGTCGCCGGCCGGTTTCCGGTCGTCGGGAATGTGTTTCAGGTTGCCCACCTGCAACATGTCGGGATCGTTCCAGTGCCCGGGACCGGCAAACTGCCACAAGCCATTGAAAGCCGGGTGAATGGCCCGGTCGGCGGCGGAGGTGCCGGCGCAGTGATAGACCGAGTCCATCCAGGGATAGATGTCCCCGGAGGTTCGCCACAGTTGCGCCGATTCCTTCCCGCCCCAGGCCCAGGCCGCGTTACCGAAATCCGAAATGCTCAGGACAACCGGCCGCCCGGTGGCATCGAGATGCCGCCGGTAGATGGCGTAATCCTCGGAACTCATTCTGCCGTTGCTTTCCGCGAAGCAACTGTCCAGCTTGAGGTAATCGACCCCCCACCCGGCGAAGGTCTCCATGTCGGTCTTTTCGTGACCGAGGCTGCCCGGCAACTGCTGGCAGGTCCATTTTCCGCGGTCCTCGTAGATGCCAAACTTCAACCCCTCGCCGTGAAGGTGGTCGCCGATGGCCTTCATCCCATGGGGAAACTTCACCGGATCCGCCTGCAGGCGACCGTGCTCGTCCCGCGTGTCGGCCATCCATGCGTCGTCGAGCACCAGATACCGGTAACCGGCATCGCGCATGCCCGAGCGGACCATCGCGTCGGCAATGGCCCGGATCTTCTGCTCGTCGATGTCCTTCTGGAAACAGTTCCAACTGTTCCAGCCCATCGGCGGCGTCGGGGCCAGTTCCGGGTTGGCTGCCCCGGCGAGAGTCGGGAGCAGAACGGCTGCGACCATCCAGGCCGGGTTCATCCATCGAGCCATGTCTTGGTTGTTCGTAGGGCGGAGGCTGGAGGGTGGCTGATCAAGCGTGGGGCTGCGAGCTCACTGACCCTGCTGCGATGCCGCTTCCTGGAATGCCCCACGCACGTCGGAAGCATCGGAGTTCGGGAAGTTCGAGCGCTGGACCATCAGCACGTAGACCCGCTCCTTGACGGGATCGATCCAGGCCTGGGTGCCGTAAGCGCCACCATGTCCGAACGTCCCCGGCGACAGCGCGGCAGTAACGCCCTCGGGTTCGCGCACAACACAAACCCCCAGGCCCCAGCCGTTGCCCTCGGTGAAGCCCGTCTTCAGGTCGCTCGTGGAGACACGGGACATCAGGGCGACCGTCCCGGGCTTGAGCAGTTGACGGCCGTCGAGCGCACCGTGGTTCAACAGCATCCGGCAAAACCGGGCATAATCGGATGCCGTGGAGAACAGACCGCCGTTTGGCGCCGGGTAGCGGTCGCGAAAAGCCGGTGAAGCCCCGTTGAGAAAGGCAATCGGCACCTCCTGAAGGACGCCGCCGTTCGACTGATAGGAGCGGGCCAGTCGCGGGAGTTGCGCGTCGGTCAGGTAGAAACCGGTGTCCCGCATCCCGAGCGGATCGAACAGTCGCTGCTGGAGAAACTCCGGGAACGTCCGGCCGGAGACGACTTCAACGATCCGGCCCAGAGTATTGATACCGGACTGGCAGTAGCGCCACTCCGTGCCCGGCACAAACGCGAGCGTGCGGTTGGCATAGAACGGAATCACCTCCGCGAGGGAACGCGCCGACCGGTATTGCTCCCGGGTGGCTTCCGGCATGCCGGAGGTGTGCGTCAGCAGATGGCGCAGGGTGAGCCGCGCCGCCTGGCCGTCCGGGGTCTTGAAGGTGGCGAGTTCGGGCAGGTACTTCCCGACCGGATCGTCCACGGAGAGTTTCCCCTCGTCCTGCAGCATCAGGATCGCGGCAGCGGTCAACGGCTTGGTCATCGAAGCGATCCAGAAGATCGCGTCAGTCTCCATCGGTTTCACCGCGGCGATGTCGGCCTGTCCGGTGGCTTCGAGGTGGAGGATGTCATCCGGCGTGGCGACCAGCGTCACCGCCCCGGCGATTTCACGGCATGCGATGGCCTCCTGCATCGCGGCGGAAACAGCGGGCCTCACCGGAATTGGCTGGAAGGGCAGCGGCAACACCTGGATGTCCTTGAACCGCATTCGCAGTTCGTCGCCGCTGTGCAACTGCAACGCGAAATGGCCGGAGCGCCCCACCCGATGCCGCCGATGCGCCACGTTGTCGAGCACGCCCGCGCCCTGCCAGTCGGTGCGCACGATGCCGTTGAGGATCGTTTTGACCTGCGTTCCCCGGCAGATGAGCGTGAGATCATTCCAGCCTTCCTCCGCATACCTGAAGACGTGGCGCAGCGGAGCGAGGTCCGGGGGCATGCGCGAGTCCGGCAGACTGGGAAAGACCCAGCGTCGCTCCTCGCGCGTCTCGTCATAGATCAACCCGGTCCGCCAGGACATGGATTCGGGCGGGTGGATGTCCACCTGGGGGCCGTCCAGCCAGCCGCCCCCGGTGGCCTCGTCGAACCGGCTGCGGAACTGCAGGCCGCTGTTCCCCGGCGATTCCGCAAAGGCCTGGAATTTCAGTCGCAGTTCGAAATCTGAAAACTCCCGGTCCGTCAGGAGCCAGACGTAGTTGTGGTTCTTGCGCCCCATTGAGTCGCAGACGATCATGCCGTCCTCGACCTTCCAGAACCCCTTGTCACGATCCTGCGCCTGGCACTGGACGCTCCAACCGGAGAGGTCCCGGCCGTTGAAGAGGGACACCCATTCCTGCGCCAGGCTTAAAGTGCAGGCCGCGGGTAGCAGAAGCGGGCTGGCAAGAGCCAATGGAAGCACGGTCCGATTCCCAACAAGGCATTTCAGGTGGCGGAGCATGCGGTGATCATGGGCCAGGGCTGGAAGCCGCGTCAAGCGATGGCGCGGCCAGCCCCACCGACTCCTGCGGGTTCGTCCCTGGTGTTTCGCGCGTCCGGCGGTTCCCTGCGGTGCCTGGCTTCAGCGCGCGACCTGCGCCAACACCGCAGGCCCCCTGCCTGGGTGTCGTCAGCCGTCGGACATGGAAGGCTGAGTCCGAAGAATCTGTCCGCGCTCATCCGCGGTTTCCCTGGCGAACGGTGGCGGCTCCCGTCAGCGCCCTCACTCCAGTGCCACCCGGAAGAAACCCCGGCCATCCAGCGGGACCGGACCGACATCGAACACCGTGGTCACCTTCCCGGGATCGGCCGGAAGGTTGCCCTGCGCCGGATTCCACCCTCGTGGCAGCGATGCGGCGGAATCCAGACGGTAGGACGCACCAGGCAGGGAGGGCCAGCGCAGGATGAGGTGCCCGGAACCGTCCAGCCCATGATCGAGAATCCGGAAACAGGCCTGCGGATCAAGGGGATCCGTGCCGGTTCTGAGTTCCGCTCCGTCGGGGGTGGTGTCGCCGTCGGTATCGGCGTTGTCGGGATCGGTCTCGCCCGGGCTCAACAACCCATCGAGATTCGCGTCCTCCTCGACATCCGGTAGTCCGTCCTGATCGCAGTCCACGCCGGGCAACCCGGGCACCCGGTAAGGATCATCGCGGCCGTTCGCGACAAAGGTGGGCCACTGGGCGCCGGCTCCCGCCAGTTGCCGCGCCAGCTTGCGAGCCATCCGCATCGCCCGTTCCGGTTCCGCAACGAACTGGTTCCGACTCTCCGAGAGATCCGCCGCCAGGTTGTAGAGCTCGAGCGTGTCGTCGGGATGATTGTAGATCAGTTTCCAGTCGCCCTCGCGAAGGATGCTGAAGTAATCCGAGCGGTGGTCGTGCGGATAATGAATGAGCAACTCCTGGGGTCGATGATGCCCGGGTTCACCACGCAGATAGGGGCTCAGATCGAAACCGTCAATCGCGTGATCGAGAGGAACGCGGGCCGTTGCGGCAAAGGTCGGAAAGAGGTCGAACACGGCCACCAGATCGTCCTGACGGGAGCCCGGTGTGATCGGCAGCGCGGCCTGGAAGGGATTGGCCGGCACCGCCCGGGCCCAGGCCACAATGAGTGGCACACGCACTCCGCCCTCGTACTTCGAGCCTTTCTTGTGCCGCAACGGGGCATTGTCCATGACGACCGGCTCGTTGCTGTCGGGCGAAATCGGCGCGTCGCCACCGTTGTCGGACATGAACACCACGAGCGTGTTCTCCGCAACCCCCAGCGCCTCGAGTTGAGCCAGGAGATCCCCGAGGGATTTGTCCATCCCCTCGATCAGGGTCGCGTAAGCCAGCTGGGAACCGGAGAGTTCCGGGTAGTTGGCGCTGAACCGTGGGTCGGTTTGGAAGGGGGCGTGAACGGCGTAGTGGGCCAGGTAAGCGAAGAATGGCGCGCCCTCGGCAACGGCCCGGGAGATCGCCTGATTCATCTCCCGCGTGAGCACCTCCGTGAGAAAGAGGCCGGTGCCGTGGTAATCCTCCAGACCCGGGACGTGGTTGGACCCGGTTCCGAAGTTGTCGTTCGCATAGTAGCTCGCCGGATGACCGATCTCGGAGCCGGCGATGTTGACATCGAATCCGAGATTATGCGGGTCGCGGGCGTAAGGGGTGGCACCGAAATGCGCCTTGCCGGCATGGATCGTGCGATAGCCGGCGGCCTGAAGGAGCGAAGGGAGTATGACCCGCTCCGCCGCCAGACCACCCCGCAGCCAGTCGGTGGGGGAACGGTGAGACGGTGTCGTGTTGTTGCCGGTCTCCCCGCCCGTCGGGTTGGTCCAGTTGGTGACGTGATGGCGCGCCGAATTCAGGCCGGTGATCCAGCAGTTGCGGGTCGGCGTGCAAACCGGCATGGCGTAGGCGCTGGTGAACTTCATTCCCTTCGCGGCCAACCGCTCCATGTTCGGGGTCCGGTAACGCCGGTTCAGCGGCGTGATCACCGCGGTGCCCGCCGCGTCGTAGTAGAAGGGTTCGGAGGTGTCCTGCCACCCCATGTCGTCCACCAGAAAGAAGACGATGTTCGGGCGAGGCGGACCGGCCCCGACGCGCACGGTCGCGCTCCGCCCACCCCCGGCATTCGTGGCGGTCAGCGTGAACCAGGTCGTGCGCTCCACCGCCACCTCAAGCGACCCCGACGATCCCGGCACAACGCCGATGTCCGGTTCGATCGTCAAGGCATCGGCATTGGTCGTGGTCCAGGTCAGCACAATCCGGCTCCCCGGTGCGACGTAGTAGTCGTCTGCGGTGAAGCCCTGGATCGCGGGAGGGTGGGGAAGTGAACCGGGAATGATCCGAAGGCCATTGACCGCCGAACGAGTGTCCGAGGCATCCTCGTTGCCGGTCAGCGTGAAGGAACTGCCGGTCAGTCCGCTGAACGTCACGAAGTTCGCCCCCTCGCCGAACGGGCCGGAGAACGTCCCCGAATCCTGGATGGTCCGGGTCTGTCCCCCGATGTGGTAACGCATGGTGCGACTGCCCGCGTTGGAGTCACCATACACCACGACGCTGAAACCACCGGCGTAGGACGCGGGCAACCCGGTGACCGTGAGGGACTCCACCCCTCGGAACCCGTACCAACCCTCCATCATCACCCAGTCCTGGGTCCGGGTCCCCCAGCCGTTGCTGTTGTAGCCGGAGTATCCCGAATCCACGGTCAACCGGACGCCGGAGTCGGCCCCGGAAACCTCCCTGAGCGGAAGATCGGCAAAGGCGAGTCCGACCCCGCCATTGTTCACCACCTCGTTCCACGTATGGCCCCCGGTATCGACGAGTTCCCCGGCCGGCCGGGTGGTCATCGCGTCGCGGGTCGTGACCCCGTTGTGAAAGGCGACGGAGATCCCCGGCCCTTCAGCAAGGCAAAAGGACGGGATCAGCAACACGGCGCAGCAAAGGGTCTTCATCGGTTCTCCTGAACCTGAGAAGAGCGGTCGAACCACCGGTGCGCTACGGTTTCTGTTCCGGCCGGTCCAGGCGGTCGGTGGCCTTGCGGAGCTTGTCCTGATCCTCCTTCATCAGCCGATCCATCTGGCTGATGCCGGGCATGGTCTTCCGCTCGTTCTCGGCAAAAGCCGCGGCCTCGGTCGGGGTGGGCAGAACCGTCGGCCGGATGAACACCACCATCTCGCTGCGGGCCGACTTCTTGCTCTTGCTGCGGAACAGGCCGCCGAGGAGGGGGATGTCCTTCAGGACGGGCACGCCCGAGTTGTTTCGGTTCCGCGCCATCCGCACGTAGCCGCCGAGGATGATGGTGTCGCCGTCCCGCACGGAGACGGTGGACTGAGCGGAGCGGTTCACGGTCTGGGGCATTTCCCCGACGCCTTCGAATTTCTTGAACCCGCTGACCTCCTGGATGTCCTGGGAGATGTCCATGACCACCAGGCCGTCGGGGGTGATGTAGGGAATGACCTGGAGCGTGCTGAAGACCGGCAACTGCTGGAAGGTGGAACTGGGACCGTAATAACTACTGCCGTACGTGGCGCTGACGTAAGGCACGGTTTCACCGACCGTGAAGCTGGCCTGCATGGCGTGACTGGTCTGGATACGCGGGGTGGCAATGATCTGGCCCTTGCCGGTGCTGGCGATGGCCTGGACCATGACATTCAGCTTGTCGTCATAGTTGCCCAGCCAGGTCAGTCCGCCGGAGGTGCCGCTGGTGATGTTGCTGACACTGCCCAGGAGGCTGTTGGGGTTGGTGAGAAACTGGTTGCCCCATTTGCCGGACTGGTCCTTGAGATAGGTCGAGACGCCGAACTCGAACTCGTCGGTCAGGCTGACATCCATGATGGTGGCCTCGATGAGCACCTGGGCCAGGAGACGGTCGACCTTCGACACAATGTTGGTGATCATGCTCATGTCCTCCTTGCTGGCGAACACGATGAGCGAGTTGGAACGCTGGTCGGGCACGATGCGCGCATCCTCGAGGATCTTGACCTCTTCATCATCCTGTCCGGATGCCCGCCGGACGATGTTCTGGAGCCGTTGGTTGAAACTGGTGGTACCGCTGGTCCGCGACGTGGCGGGACCGGTGGTGACCTGATAGGGCCGGTAGTTGCCCGGATCCCCGATGTCCATGACACCCGGGGCGTCCGCCAATCCCGTGGCCGTCTCATAGGGCCGGTAGCTGCCGTAGTTGCCATAGCTGCTGCTGCCATAGCCGCCATAGCTGCTTCCGTAACCACCGTAGCTGCTCCCATAACCGCCATACCGGCTGCTGCTGCTGCTCCCACCGAAACGGGAGTTCATGGAATTCCCAATTCCACCACTGTTCATCCGGCTGCTCCCCAGCCCCCCCGTGGTCCCCGTGGTCCCCCCCGTGGTGCCCCCACCCCCGCTGATCAGGCTGTTCATCGTGGCGTAGATCTCATCCACCATGCCGTACTTGATGGGAATGACTTCCAGGCTGTAGTCGAGTTCCTTCTCGACGTCGATCCGCTCCAGGATCTCCATCATGCGCTTGATGTTCGCTGCGTAATCCCGCAGCACGAGCGTCTTGCTCTCATCCAGTGCCACGATGCCGTCGGACACCTTGCTGAAGCCCTGGATCAGCTGCACCGCGTCCGAAGGCAGCACGTGGTTCAGGGTGACAATCTTGGTGATGTACTGGCTGGCCTCGGGGAGATCCGAGGTCTCGGTTTTCACGAACTCAGGAGCTTCCTGCGTGACCTGGTTGCTGGGAACCGCCGTCACGAACTTCTCCCCCGTCGGGATCATGGTGATGTTGTTCAACGCCAGCACACTGTCGATGGCCTCGAGGGCCTCGCGCACGGTCAGGGAGGTCTGCGACTTCAGGGTGATGGCCGTGTCGGGCAGCGCGGACGGGCGGAGGATGGTGCGCCCGGAGAGGTTGGCATAGACCTCGAGCACCTGCTCCAAAGGAGTCGCCTGAAAGGTGATCATCTTCGGGGGCAGAACCCGGTCCGGATCCACGACCTCGGACGAGCCCCGGGCGGGAAGAATGGCGGCGAGGGCCGCGGTCGGATCCGGTGCCTCAGTGCCACCGGCAGCGGGGGCTCCGGCCGTTGACGGCGGAGTGGCGGTGGGCCGGGGGGAACGATTGACATTGGGAACCGGCGGCAGGACCGGGATGTTCCCGGCGGGCGTGGCCCGGGCAGGACGCACGCGCGGGGGCGGGTTGGTGGTGGATCGCGGCATTACCCGCGGCGGGATGGGCACCGGCCGCGTGGTCACGGTGGGAACCGCCGGACCGGTGTCCTCCGTTTCCGGCACGGTGAACGGCGCAGTCTCGGCGTCAGGATCGACTTCCCCGGGCGAGTCGGGCGGGGTGGCCTGGGCGGCCTCGGGAACAGCCCCGGGCACCGGCGGCCCGGGATCACCGGCGGTCACAGTCAACCAGGCGGCGGCGGCCACGGCGGTCGCCACGCCAAGAGTGGTCAGGAGGATTCTCACGGTTTTTCGGAGCTGGCGGGTGCCGTCGTTGTGCGGCTTGCGCCCGCGGTTCGGGATTTGGTCTTCTGATAGCTGGCCACCAGGGTGATATTGCCCATCAGCTTGAAATGCGGCTGGTCGGGCCGGAGATCCATATCGCGCACGCGGATCATGGAATCACCCGCCCCGATGGTGTAGAGGAACTCGATGAGTTCGCCGGCGCCCGTGTTGACGCCCACGGTGATGGCCTGTTCGTCGAAAAAGGAGTTTGTGCTGGTGACGGCCCGGGCGGCACTGCTGGCCCGGGTCTGGGTGATCACCACGCGGGCGCGTTGCGCCTTCTCCTGCACCGTGCGGAGGAGGTCGAGGGCCCGTTCCTCGGGCAGGACGGCGGAATCCTGCGCCTCCAGGTCGTTGATCTGCCGCTGGTAGTCCCGGGTGCGGTCGATCTCCTTCTGGTAATCCGCCCGCTGGGTCCGGACCTCGTCCAGCTGTTCCGCAACGGTCCGCCAGTCACCGAACCGCGGCCAGACGAAGACGGCGTTCACCATCACGAACACGACGGCCAGCACGATGAACAGCAGCCGGCGCTCGCCGGGGCGGAGGTTGAGCTGGGAGACGAAGCTGCTCATGGCGATTCCTGGCGTTTCAGCTCGCACTCGATGGTCCAGCTGGCGGGCCGTCCGGGCTGGGCCTGAATCGCCTTGGTGGTGACCCGGCTGAAAAGTGCCTCGCCGTTGACCTCCGTGTCCCCGAGCGCCTCGGTAAACTCGGCGACGCGGGATTGCAGATTGGCGGGCACCGTGCCGAAGAGGTTCAGCCGCCGGCCGCGCTGGAAGTCGAAGGAGGTCAACGTCATGTCCGCCGGCAGGGAATCGGAGGCCGCCTTCAGACAGTCGAGTGCGGCAAACTTGAGGTCGATCTGGTTCCGCAGCACCTCGACCTTGGCGCGCAGGGCGAGCGCGTTCGTATAGCTCTGGTGCAGCACGGCGATCTCGTACTCCGTGCCGCTCTTCCGGTAGTCCTGGATGTTCAGGAAGGCGAAGTAGCCCAGAACCCCGAGCACATAGACCAGGGCCATCATGCTGACGGCGCGCATCCAGAGGCGGTCCACGAACTGCTGGCGGTTTCGCGCGACCTCCCCCGCCGGCAGCAGGTTGGCGCGGGTCTCCGCTCCGGCGGAATGGGTCGCCAGTTCGGCCCCGGGCATGGCCGCGTGCAGGTCCACCGGCCCCACGCTTCGCTCCAACAACGGCTTCAGCCAGGAGGCGGTTTCATCGTCCGCCGAGAGCTGCCAGCGGGTGCGCGGACCGGTCCAGCCCTCGATTTCCGCGCTCCAGGCCAGCGACTGCAGGGAGGCCTCCAACGCGGTCAACGCCGCCGCCTGGTTCTCGAACACGCGCAGCTCGAGGTAACGCAGCCGCCCCTTTGCCCACCAGGCCAGCAGGCAGGAGAGCCTCCCGCCATCCTGCCGGGCAAACAGCCAGGCGCTCTCAGGAAGTACCGGCCGGGCCAGCAGTTCCCGCACCTGCGGCAGGTCCAACCGATCCGCCAGGTAACCGAACCTCGTGGAAGTCTCGATGAACCCATCCACCACCTCCCGGGCCGCCATGATCACGATCACGGTCCGTCGTTCGCCGGCCACGGCGGGCAGCAACTCACAGGTCCAGTAGATGTCCGCCACCGGCAGGGGCGAGAGGCGTTCGATCTCGAATTCCACCATCATCGGCACCTCGTCCGCTTCGCAGGCGGGCAGCTCGACGACGCGAAGGAATACCTGGTCCACCGGCAGCCAGGCCACATTGAGCAGGGGCTGCCACAGATGCCGGAAGGACTTGGTTGCCAACTGCCCGGGAACGGGTTTGTCCTCGGGCCCCTCCTCGGTGCGGTCCAGCCGGGGGCCCTTTCGCCCGGGCTCGAAGCGCCACAGTCGCCACCCTCCCGCGTGGGTGGCAAACACGTTGCAGTTTTGCCGGCGCTTCTCCTTCTTCACGCGAGGGGCGGGGGTTGCGGGGTGGTGACGGCGGGGGCCGGAGGGGTGTTCACGGTCGCACGATCCTCCTCCAGCAGGGCGGCAAGATGTTCCTCGGTCTGCGTGACCCGGAGCACCTCCTCCATGGTGGTCGGCTGCCCGCGAAGAAACGCCGGAACGGGAGCCTGGCCGTCCCGGGGCGTCCGAAACTGCGTGCGGTACCATCCGGCCTGACGCAGGGTCTTCATGTTGTTGGCGAGCGCCGCCTCGCGGATTTCGGTCGAGGGAGCGCGGTTCATGATCAGCGGCCGGATATTGTCCTGAACCTCAAGCAACTCGTAGATGCCGGTGCGGCCCAGGTATCCCTGGTTGCGACATTCCTCGCACCCGGCCCCCTTGTGGAACACCGGCTTGGGAAACGTGGCGAACGGAAACTGCTTCGCCTCCAACACCTGTTGCTCGTAGGCCCCGCTCATGTCCACTTCGGTCATGCAATGCGGACAAATCAGGCGCACCAGGCGCTGGGCCAGCACCGCCTCCACCGAGGAGGCCACCAGGAACGGCTCGATCCCCATGTCAATGAGCCGGGTGAACGCACTGGGAGCGTCGTTCGTGTGCAGCGTGCTGAAAACCAGATGCCCCGTCAGAGCCGCGCGAATGGCGATTTCCGCCGTCTCGAGATCACGAATCTCCCCCACCATCACCACGTTCGGATCCTGACGCAGGATATGCCGCAGCCCGGTGGCAAAGGTCAGCCCAATTTCCGGCCGGATCGCGATCTGGTTGATGCCCTCGATCTCGTATTCCACCGGGTCCTCAACTGTCAGGATGCGTTTGGTGGGCAGGTTGATCGTCTGCAGACAGGCGTAGAGGGTGGTCGACTTTCCGGAACCAGTCGGACCGGTCACGAGAAAGATACCGTGCGGCTTGACGATGATTCCCTCGACGATCTGCTGCTCCTGCGGCGGGTAGCCCAGGCCTGCCAACGTCACCTTCTGGCGATCCCGCAACAGCAGGCGCAGGGAAATGCTCTCCCCGTAGACCGTCGGCACCGTCGAAACGCGAATGTCGATCTCAGCCCCGCCAATCCGTACGTTGATGCGGCCATCCTGCGGCAGGCGACGTTCGGCGATGTTCATCTTGGACATCACCTTGATGCGGGAAAGAATGGCGGACTGGTAGTCCTTCAGGTTGTCCGGCACCTTGGCCCGTTCGAGCATGCCGTCCACCCGATAACGGATGCGCAACTCGCGTTCCTGCGGCTCGAAATGGATGTCCGTGGCGCGGCGGCGCTGGGCCTCGAGAATCACCTGGTTGACGAACTTGATGACACTCGCCTCCTTGTCATCCAGGTCGACGTCCTTGGAGGTGGCGTCGTCCACCTCCTTCTCGTCGCGGGCCACCCCCAGCAGGGCCTCACTGCCCACGCCATAGACCCCGTCGAGCGCGTTGGAAACGTCCTCCGGTGCGGCGAGGGCGAAGGCGGGTTCCGTGCCGGTCTCGAACCGGACCGCCGCCTGCAGGGCCGGGTTGAAGGGGTCGCTGGTGACGAACAGGAAGGTCGGCAGCGCATCCGCAGGGGCGTCCACCGGCGGCTCGCGTTTGACCGGAAGCACGGCGTATTGGCGGGCGACCTTGGGAGAAAGGAGGGCCTGGAGTTCGAGCCGTTCCTTGACCTCATCCTCGGCCGGGACGGGGGGCTGGTCGAGGAACTCCCAGCCCAGGGCCCGGGCGAGGGTGGCATAGAAGGGTTCGTCGGCCAGGCCGCGCTTCTCTTGGAGGAACGGCAACAAGCTCCGGGGACCGTCGTTCCCCGTGACGCCGGCCCCGGCTTTCCGCTCACCGTCCTCGCCCTCCTCCTCGCTCTCGATACGCAACCGCCGGCGCTCGGCGCATTCAGCACGCCAGAGATCCAGCTCGCCGGACTGCATCAGTCCGTGCGCCATCAACACTTCACTTATGGAGGGAGCAGCCATTTGGGCGTCTCTGTCGTCGTGCGGTGGGTTATACAACCCCGGCCGGGAAAAGTTGCTTCGGCCGCGGCACTTAAGTTTCTTCCCCGCCCGGCGGCAAGCCAGAACCGCACCCCGACTCAGCGATGGCCTCAGGTCAGGGCGCCCGCCCCCCGGAGCAGACCGGTCCCCATGGCGGAACGAGGCCCCAGCGCCCCCGAATCCCGGTTGCCTCAAGGGCGGCCAGGCGGCATAGTCACCCCCATCATGACAGCAACTCCCTCTCCCCTTTCCCGCCGCCGGTTCTTCGCCCGCTCCGGGGCAGGGGCACTCGCCCTCGCAGGCGCCTCCCTCCTCCGCCAACCGGACGCCCACGCGATGGAACCCTTCCGGCGTGCCGGGTCCAGCCGGCTTCGACTCAGCCTCGCCGCCTATTCCTTCCGGGACTACTTCGGCGAGGGACGCGACGGTCGCCGCATCACCCTGGAGCAGTTCATCGACTACTGCGCGGACCACGGCTGCGACGGCGCCGAGTTGACCAGCTACTATTTCCCGCCGGACCCCTCCCGTGAATTCCTGATCGGCCTCAAGCGCCATGCCCACCTGCGCGGCGTGGCGATCTCCGGCACGGCGGTGGGCAACAATTTCGCTCAACCCGACGGCGAATCCCTGGACCAGCAGATTGCGATGGTCCGGGAGTGGATCGAACGGGCCGCCATGATGGGCGCCCCCCACATCCGGGTGTTTGCCGGCCAACCCAAGGGGCTGTCGAAGGAGGAGGCCAAGGTCCAGTGCGTCAAGGCGTTGGAACTTTGCGGCAATTACGCCGCCCACGACGGCGTCTGGCTTGGGCTCGAAAACCACGGCGGCATCGTCGCCCAGGTCGATGACCTCCTCGACATCGTGCGCGCCGTGAAGTCGTCGTGGGTGGGCGTCAATCTCGACACCGGCAACATCTACACTAAGGGCGACCCCTACGAAGAGATGGCGCGACTCGCCCCCTACGCGGTCAACGTGCAGCTGAAAGTCCGGGTCGGGGGGGCACCGACTGATCTCGACCGCGTGGTCGCGCTGCTCAAGCAGGCCAACTACCAAGGGTATGTGGCCTTGGAATACGAGGACAAGGATCCCTGGGGCGAGATCCCGCGGTGGCTGGCCCGCATGAAGGAGGCATTCGCCCAAGTTTGAACCCCTTGCTCCG
Organism: Verrucomicrobiales bacterium; assembly: GCA_024233215.1. GTDB lineage: Bacteria > Verrucomicrobiota > Verrucomicrobiia > Limisphaerales > J093 > J093. The sequence goes on from JACKPW010000003.1 coordinate 228,598, forward strand.
ACCCGCACTTGTGGCCGGATGCCTGCTGTTCAGTGGCGGCTTCCCGGCCGGAACCGCCGCCCCCCAGGATCCACCCACCCGCTACGACTGGCTGCCCCGGGAGAAACTCTCCACCGCGGCGCTGGCCCTGCTGGAAGGCGTCACCCCGTCGCAGGAGGGGGCCTCCCCGGCAGGCCGCCGATCCCGTCTGGTGCCGCCTGGTGCCAACCCCGGCCCGGTGGGGGCCAACATCCGCCTCGGAGAGGACCCCGAGCTTCTTCCAGAGGACCGCCGGGCACAGGCCGAGCCTCATCTGGCCCGCAGCTTCAGCGATCCCGGCCTTCTCCTCGCCACCTTTCAGGAAGGCCGGTTCAGCGATGGAGGCGCCTTCTCCTGCGGTTACGCGGTGTCGCACGACGGTGGCGCAACCTGGACCCGGGATTTGATCCCGGCCTTGGTCGGGGCGGATGGCGCCGGGGCGTTTGACCGGGCCTCCGATCCGGTGGCGGCGGTCGGCCTGAACGATCTGCTGCTGCTCAACACGCTGGGGCTCTGGGGCGGGGACCCCGCGGCCTGGCTGACCGCGATCACCCTGAGCCGCAGCACGAATCGAGGCGCCACGTTCGAGGCCCCCGTCGTGGTGGCGGAAAGCGCCAGCAGCCGGCTGTTCCTGGACAAGAACTGGATGGCGGCCAACTCCTTCCCGGGCACTCCCACCGCCGGACGCATCGTCGTCACCCTCACCCGCTTCAATGTCAGCGTGGTGACCGGCACCACCAACCCCATCGCCATCAGCCACAGTGACGACGGTGGCTCCACCTGGAGCGACCTCAGAATCGTCACGAGCGACAACGTGCAGGGCTCTCAACCCGTGTTCCTGCCGGACGGGTCCCTGGCGCTGGGATACTGGAACTTCGAGGGCAACACCATCGAGACCCTCTGGTCGGAGGATGGCGGCGGGACCTTCGGCGACCCAACGGTGGTGGCGGAGGTCACCCCCCACCGCGACGCCGTGGCCCGCAGCGCGGAATTCCTCCCCTCCATGACGGCCGACCGCACTTTGGGAGTGCTGCATCTCGCGTGGCAGGCCAGGGAGGAGGTGCCTCGAATCCTGGTCGCCCACTCGCGCGACCAGGGCCGGACTTGGTCGCCTGCCGTCGCCGTCAACGACACTCCGGCCGGACAAAGCGTTTTCAATCCCGCCATCGCGGTCTCCCCGGACGGGCAGCACGTGACGGTCATCTTCTACGACAAGCGAAATGACGACGGCAGCGGTTACTGGGTGGACCTCTATCTGGCGGAGTCCTTTGACGGGGGCAAGACCTGGGAACCGAACACTCGCGTTACCACCGAGTCTTCCGACCTGCGCAACGCACCGTTGACCTCCGGCCGCCGGATGCTGGGCGACTACCAGGCAGTCGTCCCCGCCCTGAACCTGGGAACACCCGGCGCCGCGGTGTGGGTGGATGCCCGCGGTGAAACCCCGGACCCCTACACCGCCGCCATCTCCCGTCGGCAACCCGCCACTTTCCGTGCCTGGCAATGGCTGGCGTTCGCCGACCCCGACGCCGATGAAGCCCGGCCCGAGGCCGACCGCGAGGGGGACGACCTGCCCAACCTCGTCGAGTACCTCACCGGCACCTCCCCGAATCGGCTGGACCCGGAACCCCTGCAACCGGGACCCGGACCGGCAACCTGGTGGGTGGAGGTGCAGGCGGCAGTGATGGATGTGGAACCGGTCTGGCGGGAAAGCAACGATCTGCGGGCCTGGGCGCCGGCATATCCGGCGGTTCACCCGGGGCCGGCAGCAGAGCCGGCCTGCGTCCGGTGGTCCGTCAGTCTGGAAGTAACCGAATCCGGCCGGGATTTCCTCCGGCTCGGAGCGGCAACAAAGTAAGGGTCCTGGCACACGGAATGCTGGGATCACAGGCCAACCCGGGGTTTGACGCCGGGGCGAAATCCGCGTAAGTATTCGCGATTGAATTCGACGGCGGTCCGGCCAGAATTGATGCAGACATACAAAAAGGCGTTCCTGTTGGGCTCGGTGGCCTTCCTGGCGATCGGCAGGGTATCCGAGTGCCGTGCGGGCGAGGCGGCCCGGCTTTCCGACGTGCCGGTTGCCCGACCCTCCATCACGAGGGATCAGGCGGAGATTCTCCGGAAGCGACGGAACCAGGATTCCCCGCTTCAGCAGGGGGCCTCTCCGAACCGCCCCTCCCTGACACCGCTCACCGCCCCTCCACCCGGAGAAACCCGGATTCTCACGCCACGCGAAATTCAGCTCCTGGACCAGAACAAGAACTGGATCTTTCAGGACCCCTCCAAGACCGGGCTCACGGAAGAGAATCTCCAACGGGCTCTGGGCGTACGGTCGAAAACCGCCGAAACGGAGGCGGGTGAATCCGGCGAAGAGCCCAAGACCGCCATCGAACGCTATCTGGCCGAGGAACAGACGCGGCAGGAAACGCCGGACACGGAGGAAAACCCGGATGCCACCGCCACTCGGGCTCCGTGGCTGCGCAACACCCCTGGAACCGCCTCCGGCTATGAGCCCTATCCCACCGCCCAGGCGCTGCGCGACGACCCGCTTTACCTCGAGTTGACCGGTTTGGGTGACCGGATGGACCCCGCACTGGAGGACTCGGTCCGGGCGGCCCGGGAATCCGCCCGGGAATTGCGTGAGACCATGGAGCAGGTCTCCCGGGGACAGGTGTTCGGGAGGATGGACGCCCGGTCGCTCCGGCAGTCACTCCGGCCAGGTGGCGCCTCGAACTTGCGGGAAAGCGGGCTGGATGGGCTCTTCGGCACCAGTGTGGGAGTCGAAAGCCCGGTGGGTCCCCGCGTCGGCACCATGCTCGATCCGGTGAACGCCTACCCGGACCTCACCCGGCAGGAACTCGATCCGGTGGTCGCCCGGCCATCCGGCACGTTCGATAGCATGGCGCCGAAGCCGCTCTTCAGCGATCCCCAGAACGGTCGAAGCAGCATGGTGCGCGCCCCGGGCAGCGGTCTTCCCGATCTTCTGAGGGCTTCGCCCGTCAGCGGCGGCCTGATGCCGGGTCTGAACAACCCGGTGGATTCCCTGCAGCCGGCCTACAGCCCCACCAAGGGCATGCGCCTGCAACTGCAGCTCCCAGGGCGCACTTTCTGAGCCGGCGCCGCCCCCTCAGCCGGCCCGAAGACAGGCGGTTCAGTCACCGAACAGTTTGTTGAATTGTTCGCGCGCGGCTTCCGCCCGAGCGTCCCCACCACCGCTCCTGCCGGCGTGGGTGTTGTTTCCGAGTTCGAACCATTCGCAGTAGTTCGCACGGTCCTTCTCCATCACGGGCTCCGCCCGACGTTCGCGGCATTGCTGCGCCACCCGGGGATCGTAGTGCGCACAGTTCAGGCACACCCGCCAATCCGAACCGCATCCCTCACAGGTTTCCTGCCGGCCGGGTTGCCGTGACACGTCCCAGGTCCGTCCGCAATGATGACACTGTTTCGCCATGTCGGGACCCTACGCGCCGGTATCGGCCCCGACCAGTCCCCATCTCCGCATCTGGTGAGCCCTTTACGAAACGGGCCGGCCGTTGCATTGTAGGAGCCGGTCAACGGGGCCACCGGGCTGACACGACCGGAGGTCCGGCCGGGCAGAACAGAACGAAGCACAAACCGATTCAAACGAGATGAAGAAAACAGTCGCAGCCATCCTCCTCGCAGCCGCCACCCTGGTGATCGGCACCTACTCCGCCTTCACCCATTGCCAGGTTCCCTGCGGAATCTACGATGATCCCGCCCGCTTCACCCAGATGGAGGAGCACATCACCACCATCGAAAAGGCGATGACCCAGATCGCGGACCTCGCGGAACATGCCGCGGGGGGCGAGGTTCCCAACGTGAACCAGATGGTGCGCTGGGTGAACGCCAAGGAAACCCATGCGGATGCGTTCTCCGAGATCGTGACCTACTACTTCATGACCCAGCGGATCAAACCCGCGGCTGCGACGGACACCGCGGCCTACGCGAAATACGTGAAGGAGGTCACCCTGCTGCACCAGATGCTGGTGGCGTCGATGAAGGCCAAGCAGACCACCGACCTCCAGCATGTCGCCACGCTGCGCAAGCTGGTCTCCGAGTTCAAGGCCAGCTACCTGAAGTAGCCGGGGGCTTCCCGAAAGCCAGACCGCCCCGGCGCCAGGCGCCGGGGCGGTTTCGCTTTCAGGTCGGGAAAACCGGCCCGCAGAGGTCGCCTCCAGGCCTGGCCGGGGGGAGCTATTCGCCCTTGAGCAGGGCCACGGCGTAGTCGCGGTTCATCCGCGCGATGAAGGCCAGGCTGATGTTCTTCGGACAGGCCTCCTCGCACGAGCCGGTGACCGTGCAGTTGCCGAAACCTTCCCGGTCCATCTGCGCGACCATCGCAAGCACCCGGCGGTGACGTTCCGGCTGGCCCTGAGGCAGCAACCCGAGTTGGGATACCTTGGCTGAGACGAAGAGCATCGCGCTGGCATTCTTGCACGAGGCCACGCAGGCCCCACAGCCAATGCAGGCCGCCGCGTCCATGGCCAGCTCCGCCGCCGGTTTCGCCACCGGCAACGCGTTGGCATCCTGGCAGGAACCGGTCCGCACGCTCACGAACCCGCCCTTCTGCATGATGCGATCAAAGGCCGACCGGTCCACAATCAGGTCCTGCAAAACCGGGAAAGGCCCCGCGCGGAACGGCTCGATGGTGATGGTCTGACCCTCCGTGAAGTGCCGCATGTAGAGCTGGCAGGTCGCCGTGCCGCGCCCCTCACCATGGGGCCGGCCGTTGATCGAGAGACCGCACGTGCCGCAAATGCCCTCGCGACAGTCATGGGCGAAGGCGATGGGTTCCTTCCCCTGCCGGGTGAGGTCGTCGTTGACCACGTCCAGCATCTCGAGGAAGGACATGTTCGGATTCAGGTCCGGGGTGGGATAAGTCTCGAAGCGGCCCGCGGAATTCGGGCTCTGCTGACGCCAGACTTTCAAGGTCACTTTCATGATTTCCTATTTGTAACTCCGGGTGGCCATCTTCACGAACTCGTAGGCCAGAGGCTCGGTGTGCCGGACCGGGGCCTTGTCCTCCCCCTGCCATTCCCAAACGGCGGCATGGGCAAAGTCCTGGTCATTCCGTTTGCATTCGCCCGCCTCCTCGTATTCCTCGCGGAAATGGCAGCCGCACGATTCCTCCCGTGCCAGGGCATCCCGGCACATCAGTTCGGCCAGTTCCAGGAAATCCGCCACGCGCCCCGCCCGTTCCAGCGACTGGTTCAGGTTGCCGGCTTCGCCGGGCACATTCACATCCTGCCAGAACTCCTCGCGCAACCCGGGGATCTCCCGGATGGCCTTCTCGAGATTCGCCCGCTTGCGGGCCATGCCACAGTTTTCCCACAGCAACCGCCCCAGTGCCTTGTGGAAATCCGTGATGGTTCGTTTGCCCCGGACTCCGAGCAGGCGCTCGATTCGGGCCGTGACATCGGCCTCGGCGGCCTGGAATTCCTCCCCGTCGGCACTCGGGCAGGATCCGGGCTTCTGCGTGGCCAGGTAGCCGCAAATGGTGTTTGGGATGACGAAATAGCCGTCCGCAAGACCCTGCATCAGGGCCGAAGCCCCCAACCGGTTCGCCCCGTGATCGGAGAAGTTCGCCTCCCCCAGCACGAACAAACCGGGAATGGTGGACATCAGGTTGTAGTCCACCCAGAGCCCGCCCATCGTGTAGTGCACCGCCGGAAAGATGCGCATCGGCGTGCCGTAGGCATCCTCGTCCGTGATCTCGTGGTAGATATCGAACAGGTTTCCGTAGCGCTCCTTGATCGTCTCGAGACCCAGCCGATTGATCGCGTCGGAGAAATCCAGATACACCCCGAGGCCACTCTCCCCCACACCGCGTTTCTCATCACACACGCGCTTGGCGGCGCGACTGGCAATGTCCCGCGGCGCCAGGTTGCCAAACGCCGGATACATCCGCTCCAGATAGTAGTCGCGCTCGGCCTCCGGGATTTCCTGCGGCCGACGCTTGTCCCCCTCCCGCTTCGGCACCCAGCAACGCCCGTCGTTGCGGAGGGACTCCGACATCAGGGTCAGCTTCGATTGATAATCGCCGGAGACGGGGATGCAGGTGGGGTGGATTTGGGTGAAGCAGGGATTGGCGAAGCCCGCCCCGCGACGATGGGCCCGCCAGATGGCGGTGGCGTTCGAGTTCCGGGCGTAGGTGGAAAGATTGAACACATTGCCGTAGCCGCCGGTGGCGAGCACGACGGCGTCCGCCGCGATCCGCTCCAGTTTTCCCGTGTTGAGGTTCCGGGCGACGATGCCTTTGGCCTGGCCGTCCACCACCACCAGATCGAGCATCTCGGTGTTCGGCAGCATCGTGATCGCCCCCGCCCCCACCTGCTTGCTCAGCGCGGAATAGGCGCCCAGCAGCAACTGCTGGCCGGTCTGGCCGCGCGCATAGAAGGTGCGGGACACCTGCGCCCCGCCGAACGAACGGTTGGCCAGCAGGCCGCCGTATTCCCGGGCAAAAGGCACCCCCTGTCCCACGCATTGGTCAATGATCCCCGAACTGACCTGGGCCAGGCGATGAACATTGGCCTCACGCGCCCGGAAATCACCGCCCTTCACCGTGTCGTAGAACAACCGCCAAACGCTGTCACCGTCGTTCTGGTAGTTCTTGGCGGCGTTGATGCCCCCCTGGGCGGCGATGGAATGGGCCCGCCGGGCGGTATCGTGGAAGCAGATCGCCGTGACCCGGTAGCCCAACTCGGACAGGGTCGCCGCGGCGGAAGCGCCCGCCAACCCCGTCCCCACCACCACGATGTGATATTTCCGCTTGTTGTTCGGCGCCACCAACCGGTTCTCGGCAATGTGCCGGGCCCACTTCTGCTCCAGAGGTCCTGCGGGGATTTTCGAGTCGAGCTTCATGTCAGTTCAAAGCCTCCTTGCCAAAACCGAGCATCACGGCCAGCGGAATGGAGACGTAGCCAAGAAAGAGCACCCACGCCAGCACCGGCGCCAGCTTCCGGATCAAAGGGCCACATCGATGGGTCAGCAACCCAAGCGACTGGAACATCGCCCGCAGCCCATGACTGAGGTGGAGGCTCAGCAGGCCCACCCCTACGACGTAAAACAGCGAAACCAGGGGCTTGCTGAACCCCAGGATCACCATCTTGAAGACGTCATGCCGCTCGACCCCGGCTTCCGACAGTTCCTTGAGGTCGGCGAAGCTCCGGCCGGTAAAGTTGATGGCCTCCACCCGCACGGTGTAGTGCAGGAGATGGTAGATCACAAAGGCCGCCACGATCAGCCCGCTCATCAGCATGGTCCGCGAGGCGTAGGTGGTCTCCACTGGCGCCGGCGATCCGTCATACCCCACCGGTCGGGCCACCCGGTTTTCGGCGGAAACCTGAAAGGCGGCCCAGATGTGCAGACCAATCAGCGTGAGCATCCCCAGCCGCACCACCCACAGGAGTTCCGGGCTGAAGTGCAGCAATTCCGCGTAGCGGTTGATCGCCTCGGGACCGAGGAACACCTGGAGGTTGCCCACCATGTGGCCGAAGACAAACAGCACCAACCCCAGGCCGGTCGCGGCCATGATGAGCTTCTTCCCCACCGAGGAACAAAAGAGCCGTCCTATCAGATTCATGATTCGTCTAGCGCGAAAGCCGATCAAGCACCGTACCCCGGCCCCAGGAAGGTCCACGCACCGGCCTCGCCGGCTTTCCAGCAGGGAGGACCTGGCGCAAACCGGTTCCGCCGTTCGGGACCAGGGTCAATACGCACATTGTGGGCGCAGCATGCGTTAGAGGACCATCATCGGGCAAACACCAAATCAGGGTCGAACTGATTTTGATTGTAAGCTCAGCCGCCCCCCCCAATCCGCCCCGGTCGCGCTCCGGCTATCCGCCACCGGCCGCCGCAGAGGGGGGAAGGGATGGTCATTTCCGCCGCAACTTCGCGGCATAGGCGCCGTCCGACCGGCTCTCCGGCGGGAACAGCTCGCGATCCTCCTGCAACTCGAACTGGGGGTGTTCGGACAGGAACGCGTCCACCACCCCCCGGTTCTCCTCCGGTTCCAGGCTGCAGGTGCTGTAAACGAGGACCCCCCCCGGCTTGACCGCCAGCGACGACCGGTGCAGCAGATCCCCCTGCAGCGCCGCCAGCCGTCCGATCTCGTCCGGCTGAATGCGCCAGCGCAAATCGACCCGCCGCCGCATGACTCCCGTGTTCGAGCAGGGGGCGTCCACCAGCACCCGGTCAAACAGCCCCTCCGCCGGCGCCCCGGGCTCGTCCTCCGGCAGTTCGCCGCACACCACCGAACGCAATCCCAGTCGGACGCAATTCTCCCGCAGCCGGCGCACCCGGTCGGCGTCCAGATCCAGCGCCAGAATCGTGCCGTCATCGTCCATCAACTGCGCCGCATACGTGGTCTTGCCACCCGGCGCCGCGCAGACGTCCAGCATCCGCTCCTCGGGCCGGGGATCGAGCAGGTGCACCGCCAGGAGCGTGCTGGGATCCTGCACGTAGAACCAGCCCTCTCCGAAACTCCGCAGGCGGCTCAGCGGCGGATGGACCTTCAGACGGAAGACCAGGTTCTCGGGAACCCAGTTCCAATGACCAAAGTCGTACTCCACTCCCTCCTCACGCCAGCGCTCGATCAGGCGGGTCGGCCGCACGCGCAGGAGGTTGATCCGGGCGTAGTTGGCTGAGGCGGCGTTGTTCCAGGCCAGCAACGCCGCCGTCTTTTCCGGCCCGAGGCGCTGCATCCAACGTGCCACCAGCCACCCCGGATGCGACCAGCCAAGGGCGGGGTCGGCCTGGCGAAGCTGTTCCAGTTCCGTCTGGACGGCGTCCCGTTCCCGGCAGTAGCCCCGCAGGAGTCCGTTCATGAATCCCGCTTGAGCCTCCACGCGAAACGGGTGGGCCAGGTCCACGGTGTCATTGACCGCCGCGTGGTCGGGCACCCGGTCAAGCCAGAAGATCTGGTAGAGGCCCAGCCGCAGCAGCACCTGCACCGGGCGCTTCTGGGGCCGGTCACTCGTGCGCCGCTGAATCAGCCAGTCCAGCGTGCCCTGCCAGCGCACCACTCCCAGCACCAGTTCATGTGCCAGCCGGCGATCCCGGTCCGGCAGAAAACGGAATCCCGGATCCGCTTCCAGCAGGTCCTCCGTAAACGCGTGGGCTTCCTCCCGGCGCAAAAGCACTCGGGCGGCAATGAGGCGGGCGGTCTCTCGCAACTCTCTCGACACAGCGGGATCATGCGGGCTGCCGCACTCCGGGCCAAGACTTTCAATGCAAGGGACGTTCAGAGCGCAGGGCACCGGCCCCACCGCGACCGGATGGGAGCCACCCTTCTGCCGCCCCCAACGCCGGTCCGCCACCCAGGCCACCAGGCCAGGTATTCAGAGGCAGTGAGCCGCTTCCTGTTGCACCTGCAACAGGAAGCGGCTCATCGGACCGCCGCAGGGCGCTGGAATTGATACGTGTCCGTATCATTCCGGTTGCAAACCCGGCAAACCGTGCCAATGTCAGGCTCCATCGTTTCTGATGCATATGATGAGAAGCCCTTTTCTTAAGCAACAGTTCGGGCGCCTTCGGCGGACGGCCCTCGCGGTCCTGCTGGCTGCGGGTTGCCTTTCGACCGCCGCCCTGGCGGACGTCCAGGGGTGGCTGCACTGGCGCGGACCGTTTCAAAACGGCACCTCGCCCGAGACCGGCCTGCCGGACACGGTGGAGGTGGGGGGCCGGAATCACCTCTGGACCTATGACATCTCCGGTCGTGGCGCACCGGTGATGGCCAACGGGCGCGTGTACTCGTGGGGCTATCGCGGGGAAGGGCCTGATCTGCAGGAGGTTCTGAGCTGTCTCGATGAGAAGACCGGGCAACTCATCTGGGAGATCGGTTTCAACGACTATCTGAGCGACACCGTCTACAACCGCTACTCCATCGGCAGTCCAACGATTGATCCCGAAACGGGAAACATCTACCTGCAGTCGACCTGTGGCCTGACAATGTGCGTGTCACCGGAGGGGAAGGTTCTCTGGCAAGTCAGCCTGATGGAACGTTTCGGCCGGCTCACCTTCCCCAACGGTCGCACCGGGGCGCCGTCCATCGATAATGACCTGATGATCCTGCACGCGATCACCTCCTACTGGGGGGCGGACGGTCCGGCGCGCGACCGCTTCTATGCATTCGACAAGCGAACCGGCGATTTGGTGTGGAGTTCCACCCCGGGCATCGGCCCGCAGGACAGCAGCTTCTCGTCGCCGGTGTTTGGCTGGAGCCACAACCGCCGGGTCCTGTACTGCGGCACCGGCTGCGGCAACGTCGTCTGTGTGGACGCCCGCGATGGGGCCCCGCTCTGGCGCTACCGAATTTCCTTGGGGGGAGTGAACAGTTCCGTCCTCCTGGATCAGGACCGCGTGATTGCCATCCAGGGGAAGGAATCGGTGGACAGCTCGCAGGTCGGCCGGATGGTGGCGATCAAGCTTGGCGCCGAACCCGCACCGGGCCAGGCGGGCCCGATGGTTCTCGATCAATCCAGCGAGCTCTGGCGCAACGACCTGACGATGTTCACCAGTTCGCCGGTGCTGGTGGGGAACCGGGTCTACCAGGTCACCCACACCGGTGAACTGGCGTGTGTGGACGCCGACACGGGAAAGGTGCTCTGGGAGCATCGCCTGGCCAACAGTCAGCTCCATGCCTCCCCGCTCTACGCCGACGGCAAGCTCTACATACCGATGATCACGGGCACGTTCTACATTCTGAAGCCCGGCGACAACGGCGTGGAAGTGCTGGATGCCGAGGAACTCGACGGAGAATGCATCGGCTCCCCGTCGGTCTGGAACGGGCGGCTCTACGTGCATACCCGCAACCACCTCTACTGCTTCGGCACCGGTGCGCCGGGTCAGGGCATGGTCTCCGGCCCCGCCCTGCACAAGCAACCCGCAGCGGGAGCACTCGCGCGACTCCAGGTGGTCCCCAACGACGTGCTGCTCCATCCCGGTGAAACCGTTCAATTCCGGGCGGTTGGGGTCGATGCCGACGGTCACTGCGTGGGGGAGGCGAAGGACGCCACCTTCAGCAAATTCATTCCCCCCACCGCCAAGGTGAAGTCCGCGGTGGATGGAACCCTGTCGGCCTCCGGGCGGTTGCAGGGGGGAGGCGAGGCCTCCGCCGGGGCCATTCGCGCGGTCACCCCGACAGGCATTGCCGGGGTCGCCCGGGCCAGAGTGTTGCCGGAGGCACCTTTCGCCGAGAATTTCGAGAGTTTCGTCCTCGACGAGGACAGCACGGCCGACGCGGGGGTGAAGTTCGCCTACCCGCCGCTTCCCTGGATCGGGGCCCGGTTCAAGTGGGAAGTGCGTGAGGCGCACGGCAGCAAGGTGCTGGCCAAGACGCTGGACAATGTCCTCTTCCAGCGCGCCATGACCTTCATCGGGCCGCCGGGAATGTCCAACTACACCATCGCTGCGGACGTGCTCACCGACGGCAACCGTCGGATGCGCTCCAACGGCGGCGTCATCAACCAGCGCTACATCATCGCCCTCGTGGGCAATTCGCAGGTTCTGGAAGTCAGCTCCAATTACGACCGGGTTCGCGCCAGCGTTCCGTTCCGCTGGGACGCAGGCAAGTGGTATCGGATCAAGTCCCGGGTGGACATCGCCCCTGACGGAACCGGCGTGGTGCGGGCCAAGGCGTGGTTGCGCGACGATCCCGAACCGGAATCCTGGACCATCGAAGTGCCCCACCAGACCGCGCATCGCGAGGGTGCGCCGGGCCTGTTTGGCTTCTCCCCGCAGAGTCGCTACCCTGTCTACCTCGACAACGTGAGCATCACCCGAAACTAGAATCCACCGCCTCCATCCCCGCCCCCATGAAGCCCATGCGCCTGTCCCTGATCGCCGCATTCCTCGTCTCCACCGCCCTCGCCCAGGCTGACGACTGGCCGGTGTGGGGACGCAACACCACCCGCAACTTCTACTCCCCGGCCCGGGACACCGTCTCCGACTTCAATCCCGGCCGGCTCAAGCGCGGCACCGAGGAGGTCGACCCGGCGACCACGAAGAACATCAAGTGGGTGGCCAAACTCGGCTCCGAAGCCTACGGCAATCCCACCGTCGCCAACGGCCGCGTCTACGTCGGCACCAACAATGAATCCCCCCGCGACCCGCGGATTCAGGGGGATCACGGCATCCTGCTTTGCCTGGATGAGGCCACCGGCGAGCTGCAGTGGCAGCTCGTCGTCCCGAAACTCGGCGCCGGCAAGGTCAGTGACTGGGAGTTCCTCGGCATCTGCTCCTCTCCGGCGGTGGAGGGTGACCGGGTCTATCTGATCACCAGCCGATGCGAGATCATGTGCCTGGACGTGGCCGGCCTCACCAACGGCAACCAGGGGTATCAGGACGAGGCCGCCTACATCGCCGGCCCGGGCAAACCACCCGTCGAACCAGGGCCCAAGGGCGCCGACATCCTCTGGATCTTCGACATGCGCGAGGAACTGGGCGTCTTCCCCCACAACATCACCAGCAGCTCGGTCCTCGTGCTCAAGGACCGGGTCGTGGCCACCACCTCCAACGGCCAGGACTGGTCGCATGTCAACATCCCGTCGCCCCTCGCCCCCACCCTGGTCATGGTGGACAAGCAGACCGGCGAACTGATGGGGGAGGAGGGCTCGGGTATCAGCGAGCGACTCAAGCACTGCAATTGGTCCTCGCCCGCTTACGACGTCATCGCCGGCCGGCCCACCATCGTCTTCGGTGCCGGCGACGGCTTCTGCTACGGCTTCGACATCAACCCCGTCAAGGGCGACGACGACCTGATGGTGCTCAAGGAACTGTGGCGCTACGACTGCGTGCCCGACAAATACAAGACCCGCGACGGCAAGCCGATCAAATACCCGTCCGCCGACGGCCCGAGCGAAATCATCGCCACGCCCGTCCTTTATCAGAATCGCGTTTATGTCTCCATCGGTCAGGACCCGGAACATGGCGAAGGCGTGGGCAATCTGACCTGCATCGACGCCACCGGATCGGGTGACATCACCCGGACCGGGAAGGTCTGGAACTTCGACGGCATCAAGCGAAGCCTGTCCACGGTCTCCATCGACCCGCAGAGCGGGCTGCTCTTCACCGCCGACTACTCCGGCTACGTCTACTGCTTGAACGCGGACACCGGGGAGCTCTACTGGCGTTACGACATGCTCGCCCATCTCTGGGGATCCACCCTGGTGGCGGATGGCAAGGTCTATCTGGGTGATGAGGACGGCGACTTCGTGATTCTGCCGGCGCGGAAGGACTTCGATCCGGACCAGGACAAGCCGCTTCTGGAGGTGATGTTCCCGACGTCGATCTACTCGTCGCCAGTGATCGCCAACGGGGTGCTTTACGTGGCGACCCACACCCACCTTTACGCGATCGGCAAGTAAGCAGGCAAACCCGGGCGCCGTCCCCACTCCACGCCATCCGCAAGTCATCATGGCCCTCCCCAAACGCAACGGCGCCACGCTGGTCTGGCTGGCCTGTGCGGCGCTCTTCGTGCTGCATCAGGACTGCTGGAACTGGGACAACTCCTCCCTGGTCTTCGGCTGGCTCCCCGTCGGGCTGGCCTGGCACGCCGGCTTCTCCCTCGCCGCAACCCTCCTCTGGGCGGCCGCGACCCGGTGGGCCTGGCCGGAGGAAATCGAGCGTTGGGCGGAGGAAACCGACACCGCACCCGACCAAGGAGGGCCCCGATGATCGCCGCCGCCGAAGTCTCCCTGCTCCCGCTGTATCTGATCCTCGGCTACCTGGCGTTGCTGATCGGACTGGGGCTTGTCAGCAACCGGTTTTTCAAAGGCAGCAGCGCCGACTTCTTCGTCGTCAGCCGCTCCATCGGGCCATTCCTCCTGCTGATGTCCATCTTCGGCACCACCATGACCGGGTTCGCCATGGTCGGGTCCACCGGCAAGGCCTACAGCTCGGGCATCGGTGTGTATGGGCTCATGGCGTCGTGGTCCGGGCTGGTGCACAGCGCCGTGTTCTTCCTCGTGGGAATCCGCCTTTGGGCGGCTGGCAAGCGTTTCGGCTACGTGACCCAGTGCGAGTATTTCCGCGCCCGTTTCGATTCCCCGGCCCTGGGTTACCTGCTGTTTCCGGTGCTCGTGCTGCTGGTCATTCCCTATCTGTTGGTGGGCGTGATTTCCGCCGGCAAGTTCCTGCAGGCCACCACGGCACACATGTTTCCCGAGCTGTTCAAGCTCACCTTGCCGAACGGCAACCCCCACCCGCTCAGCGGTGGCGTACCCCCTTGGCTTGGGGCCCTGGTCATCTGTCTCATCGTGCTTTCCTACGTGTTCTTCGGCGGATTGCGCGGAGCCGTCTGGGCGAACACCTTCCAGACCATCATCTTCATGATCGCAGGCGGAGTGGCCTTCTGGCTCATTTCCGGCAAGCTGGGAGGCCTCCAGGCGGCCGCGCAGGCCGTGGCGGAGAGTGATTTCGGAAAACCACGGCTGGCCCGCGAGGGCTTGATCGGTCAGGCCCAGTTCTTCTCCTACTTCCTGGTGCCGCTCTCTGTCGGGATGTTCCCCCACCTGTTCCAGCACTGGCTCACCGCCCGCAGCGCAAAGAGCTTCCGGTTGACGGTGATCGCCCACCCGCTCTTCATCGCCATTGTCTGGGTGCCGTGCATCCTCATCGGGCTCTGGGCCACCGCGCATCTCGGTCCGAATGCCAGTCCCAATGCCGTGCTCGGACGCATGGTCAACAGCCTGGTGCATTCGCCCGTCCTCACCGGTCTCGTCGCCGCCGGGGTGCTCGCGGCCATCATGTCGAGTCTCGACTCCCAGTTCATGTGCCTCGGCACCATGTTCACCAACGACATCGTCGTTCGCCTCGTCGGGCCCGACCGCTTCAACGACCGCCAAAAGATCCTGCTGGCCCGAGGCTTCATCCTGCTGGTGGTGGGCGTCACCTACGGCCTGGCGGTGTACCTGAAGGACAGTGCCCACGTGTTCGATCTCGGCGTCTGGTGCTTCAGCGGGTTTGCGAGCCTGTTTCCGATCGTGTTCGCCGCCGTCTACTGGCGGCGCGTCACCAAGGCCGGCGCCATCAGCAGTCTGCTGGCCGCCGCCGCCGTCTGGTTCGTGCTCTTCCGTCAGGACATCCTGGCAAAAGCCCCCGGCGCGGGTGAGGATGAGATGCTGATCTTCGGCCTGATGCCCGTCGCCATCATCTTCACGGTGTCGCTGGTTACGCTGGTCGTTGTATCCCTCCTCACCCGCCCGCCCGCGGCAACCACCGTCGACCGCTTCTTCCCGAGGCGCCCAGCCTCACTCGTTCCATGAACCGTCAACTGCGAGCGGAGGGCCGAGTTACACGAGGCCCTGATCTGATTCCAGGGACTCGCGGAGCTCGTCCCTCCGAGGGGGGGTTCAAGGTCCCATCGCATGCGGATTCGCGAAAGCGGGCTTTCCATGAACCGAGCGACGGGATCAGTCCTGCAAATGTTCGCGGCGCTCCCTCCGCCAACAGGGAGGACTGACCCCCCAAACCTGAGGCACCGATTCTTCCCATGAACGTTGACGAGAACACGATTCAAACGGCGCGCGAGCAGCTGGACGCCCACGTGCGCGAGATCCTTGCCTGGCACTTCACGCCGGAGACCGGCTGCCCCTTCTGGCTCGATTGGGCGGCCCGGAACTTCGATCCGCGGGCCGAGGTGAAATCGTTCGCCGACCTGCTCACCCGGTTCCCACATTTCCAGGATGAATGGTTGCGCGACCTGCAACCGGAGGTCTGGGTGCCGGCGGCGTTTCAAGGCAAGCCCTATAACGTCTTCGAAACCGGCGGCACCACCGGCATGCCCAAACAGCGCATCGGCTGGAACGATTACAAAGTCGATTACGAGGAGTTCAGCGGGAAGGTGAGCGACGAGCACTTCCCGCGCGGCGGCGCCTGGCTGATGGTGGGGCCCACCGGCCCGCGCCGGTTGCGGCTGGCCATCGAGCACCTGGCCAACTTCCGCGGCAGTCCCTGCTACTTCGTCGATCTCGATCCCCGCTGGGTGAAGAAGGTGATTGCGAACGGTCAGGGCGAAATTGCGCGGGCCTACATGGATCACGTCATCGAGCAGGCTGTCATCCTGCTCAAACACCGCCGGATCACAGGGCTCTTCACCACCCCCAAACTCCTCGAGGCCCTGGCCGACAAACTCGACCTCCACGAGGCAGGCATCCGCGGGGTGTTCTGCGGTGGCACCACAATGAATCCCCAGTATGTCCGTTACCTGGTCGAGGAGGTGCTGGAGGGAAGGATCGGGTTCTACCCCACCTACGGCAACACGCTCATGGGACTGGCCGCCAGCGTGCCGCTGACGCCGGAAGACAGGTTCTCCATCACCTACTACGCCCCTCAACCGCGAGCGGTACTGCGGGTCGTGAAACCGGCCCAGACGGAACAAACCGTCGGCTACGACGAATGGGGGCGCGTGGAACTCACCACCCTGACAAAGGAGTTCTTCATGCCCCGTTTCCTGGAACGTGACGAGGCCCTGCGCCGTCCCCCACGGGTTCCCTACGCCTGGGACGGGGTGGCGGAGGTGCGTCCCTTCGGCGCGATGGAGAAGAAGATCGTCGAGGGCGTCTACTAGCGCCACTGGCGTTCAGGATTCGGTTTTCAGGCGTGCAGTACGTTGCTGCCCAGCGACTCCGCTTTATCGATGCAGATGCATCAGAGTTTTGCACAGGTCCTTTGACCGGGGCTCCTCGCGATCGCCGACGCGAACACTCAAGATCCCAGCGTCCCCCAAACCGCGAAACGGCGGCGGGCACCTGAAGCAACTGTTACCGGGGAGGGAACGGCGCCGTGCGCTTCATCCCGCGCTTGATCCGGCCTGGCCCATGGGTTAAGCCCTTGCCCACAAATGCCCCGTCGGTTCGACGTTCCATGGCCGGGAGGGCGTTCGCATATCCGAGCCAAGAATGAACATGCGCAAGTCCTGCTTCTGGTTGACGACCTTGGGGACCTGGCTGCTGGCCCTTCCCGGGCATCCCGCCGCCACCCCCGTAACGGAAACGGCTGTCAACCTCGCCGCCGTCGCCACCCCCTCTGCGTCCCATGTGTCGGGAGACACCTCGCTGGCCGCACTCAACGATGGCAACGAACCCCGCAACTCGCTCGAACGCGGGACGGGGTCGTATGGGAACTGGCCCCGACGAGACACCCAATGGGTCGAATACGACTGGAGTCAGCCCATCAGCACCCGCCGGGTCGAGGTCTATTGGTGGGACGATCACCGTGGCGTGCGACTGCCGGCCCGGTGCCGGTTGTTGTATTGGAACGGCACCGCGTTCGTGGCCATCCCGCACGCCCAGGGCCTCGGCGTGGAAGGGGACACCTTCAATGTCACCACTTTCGACGAGATCACCACTTCCCGGCTACGACTGGAGATGGACGGAGCTGGCACGTTCTCCACCGGCTTGCTGGAATGGCGGGTGCTGGATTCGGGCCGGTCGCCCGCGTTCCCCCCAAAGGTGGCAGCCGGAGTCGATCGCACGGTGATGGTGGGTGGTCGAACCTACCTCAGTGGCAGCGTGAAGACCCTGGGGCAGGGTCCCACACCGCCGGAGTTTCGCTGGACCCGGCAGTCCGGTCCCGGTGAAGTGATGTTCGCGGATGCCACCGCCCTGGAAACCACCGCAGCCGTCTCGAAGCCGGGTGTCTATGTGCTGAAACTCACGGCCACCAGCGAGGGTCTGAGCGCCTCCGCCACCCTGACCCTGAAGGCGGATCAACCGCCGGCCGGGAAACGGTTGGACGTGGTCTACACCAAGCCCTACCGAATCGACAGCCCGCTGTGGTCGGCACGGGCGCGGGCCTTGATCGTCCACTGGATTCCCCATTGCATCGATCAGATCAACCGGAGTGATCTCACCGAGGGCCAGGGAGGCATGGACAACTTCGACGAGGCGGCCAGGGCCCTGCGCGGCGAACCGCATGGGAAACACAAGGGGTACGTGTTCTCCAACGCCTGGGTACATCAAACCGTGGAATCGATGTGCCTCGCGCTCATGGTGAATGCCCAGGGCGACGCGGAAGTACTCGCGGCCCAGGCCCGGATGCGTGCCACGCTGGAGGAGTGGATCCCGCGCATTCTCGCAGCCCAGGAACCCGACGGCTATCTGCAGACCGCCTATACACTGGCTGATCGCAACCGTTGGCCCAAACGCTGGTCGCCGGAGCATCGAGGGGATCATGAGGGCTATGTGGCGGGTTACTTCATCGAATCCGCCATCAACCATTACACCCTCACCAACGGCCACGACCGCCGGTTGTACGATGCGGCGAAGAGGCTCGCGGATTGTTGGGTCGCCCACCTGGGGCCCGGGAAACAGGACTGGTATGACGGGCACCAGGAAATGGAACAAGCCCTGGTGCGCTTTGGCCGCTTTGTGAACGACATGGAGGGTGGCGGCCGCGGCGACGCTTACATTGCGCTGGCGAAGTTCCTGCTCGACTGCCGCCGGGACGGCAGTGAATACGACCAAAGCCAGGTCCCGGTGCAGCAACAGTATGAGGCGGTCGGCCACGCGGTGCGGGCGGCCTACAGCTACTCCGGCATGGCCGATGTGGCGGCCGAAACCGCGGACCTCGATTACCAGAGCGCGGTCATGTCGCTTTGGGACAACCTGGTGAACCGCAAGTACTACGTGACCGGCGGCATCGGCAGCGGCGAAACCTCCGAAGGCTTCGGGCCCGATTATTCCCTGCCGCACCAGGCCTACTGCGAGTCCTGCTCAAGCTGTGGCCTCATCTTCTTCCAATACAAACTGAACCTGGCCTACCACGACGCGAAATACGCCGATCTCTACGAGGAGACGATGTTCAACGCCCTGCTGGGCGCGATTGATCTGAAGGGAACCGTGTTCAACTACACCAACCCCCTCGTGGGCGGGCATCGCACGGCCTGGCATGTCTGCCCCTGTTGCGTGGGCAACATCCCGCGCACCCTCCTCATGATCCCCACCTGGACCTATCTGCGCGACTCCGACGGGCTCTATGTGAACCTCTTCATCGGCAGCACCATCACGGTCGAGAACGTCGCGGGCACCGACGTGGAGGTGGTCCAGCAGACCGACTACCCGTGGAGCGGGCACGTCGGCATGACGATCAATCCGAAACAGCCCGGGACCTTCAACGTCGCCGTTCGCATCCCCAACCGCACCACCAGTGCGCTTTACACCGGCACCCCCGAGGTGGGCGGCCTGCTCTCCTTGCAGGTCAACGGAACTCCCTTCACCCCTGAAATGCGGAAGGGCTATGCCGTCATTCACCGCGAATGGCGCGCGGGCGACCGGATCGAACTGGAACTGCCCCTGAAACCGCAGCGGGTGACCTGCGATCCCCGCGTGGAAGCGAACCGCCGCCAGAGCGCGCTCCGCTATGGCCCCTTGATCTACAGTGTGGAACGGGCCGACCAGGCGGAGCTGCTCCAGCCAATCGGCGACCAACCCCTCACCCCGGAGTGGCGGCCTGACCTGCTCGACGGCGTGACCGTGCTCGAAGGTGCCTGGTCCGACGGCTCCTCCCTCACGGCCATTCCCTACTATGCGCGACAAAACCGCCCGTCCCCCGCAGCGGAAGGAAGGCCCCGGGAAGCGGATTCGCGCGTGTGGTTGAACACCGCGGACAGGTGACGTCCAGACTCCCGCGAAGGCGGCAGGCACGGCGGATACCAACGCGCGGCTGCGCGACGGAAAAGATAATCTTGCCGACAAGGGTGGCACGGCTTCTGCTGGTTGGCAGATTGTCGCCGGCCAAAACCCAATGGAAACCGTGGCCAACCATACCCGGCTGAGCCGGTTGCTCGCCTGGTGCGAACAGCACGAGGCCTCCGACTTGCATCTGCGGGCCGGCAGTTCACCGTCCGTTCGCATCGACGGCGAACTGCGACGGCTCGCGGAAAACGTGCAGGCTCCGCCCGAGCCCCTTGAACTCCAGGCCTGGCTGACCGAGGCGTTCTTCGAGACGACCGTTGCCCGGATTCTCGAGCGCCGCGAACTCGACCTGAGTTTCTTCCACGGCGACCGTCGGTATCGTGCAAACTTCAGCAAACAGCGCGGTCTCCAGGCGTGCTCGTTCCGCGCGGTGCCGCAGCAACGGAAGAAGCTGCAGGACCTGCGACTGCCGGATTCTCTGACGGATCTGCTGGCTACGCCTCGCGGTTTGGTGCTGGTGACGGGCCCCACCGGCCAGGGCAAGAGCACGACCGCCCGCGCACTCCTCCAGGAACTGAACAGCACCCGTGCCCTGCGCGTGATCACCATCGAGGATCCCATCGAATACGTCTTCACCGATGACCGGTGCGAGTTCGAACAACGAGAGGTGGGCCTTGACACCGCTTCCTTCGCGGACGGCATCCGCAATGCCATGCGCCAGGATCCCGATGTCCTGTTCATCGGCGAGATCCGCGATCGCGAGAGCATCTTCGCGGCGCTCCAGGCGGTGGAGACCGGTCATCTCGTCTTCAGCACGCTGCATGCGGACTCTGTCCCCCAGGCATTGGCCCGCTTGCGGGAGCATTTTCCCGCCACCGAACAGGGCAATGTCAGCAGCCTGCTGGCGCGCAACCTCACCGCCGTCATCAATCAGCGGCTGCTGCCCGCCGTGCGGGGCGGACGCGTACCCTGCATCGAGGTGCTGAGACGCGACGCCGGGGTGGAGGACGCCGTCCGGAAAAACGACCTGCACCTGCTCAGCGGCATCATCGAGGTCTCCACCGAACGGGGCATGCACACCTTCGATCAGTACCTCATCGAACTGCTGGCGGCCGGCGATATCACGAACGAAACCGCGACCCACCACGCCGTCAACCGGCACAAGCTCGAACTGGCCCGCCGCGGTTTCGGCACGCAACCGGCCATTCTGCGGCCGGACAAGGATCGCTGAAGATGATCGCCGTACTGCGCATCTTGTTTGGAGCCGGCCTGGGCGGGGTGCTGTTCCTCGCCCTGCGGGAGTCGAACCAGAACATCGCCGGGGATGTCACGCCCGGTTTCTACCTGGCGGTCGGCCTCATCCTGGCGTTGGCCAATGCCATCGTCTGGGCCTCGTGGATCGGCGAGCGCATCGCCGGTCCGCTCGACAGCATGTATGTCGGCAAGGGTACTCCCGCCTCGCCGCACCTGGGATTGCGGCTCGCCCAGAAGGCCGCGGCACGGGGACATCGACGGCTCGCGGTCTTCCTGGCCTTCATCGAAGGCGTGCGGCATCCAGATTTCTCCGGGCCCTTCATCGTCGGCATGCGCAATGCCCGCCCCGGAGGCTGGCTGGAAAAGGTTTTCGCGCGCGAGGTGTACCGGTTCGACGGCGTGGACAACTGCGTGCGGGCTTACACCATTCTCAAACAACGCGGGATCAAGCCCCCGCCCCATCGCAACAAGGAAATCAGCGGTGTCCTCCTCTCTCTCGAACATCAGGGCAAACCACCCGCCGCCGCCCTGCCGGTGCCCAAGGCGCCCGAGGTAGAACTCCAGCGCAATCCGCGCATCCGCCTCTACACGCGCAAGGAGCCGGAGGACGCTTCCGGCGAACCGGAGCCGCCGAAGGAAGGCTGACCATGGGACTCTTTCACAAGCTTCACTACGCTGCCGTAACCCTCACCTGGCTGGCCGCCGCGGGCGTCGCGTTCCTCGGCTGGCAGTATCGGCAGTCCTTCACGCCCGCGGTGGACTGGGCCCGCGCCATCGCCATCACAAAGGGATTCAAACAGGAGATCAGTGGCGAACTGCGGGGAACGGCGGACCGCATCCTGGATGAAACGAGTTTCCGGCTGAAGACCACCAACGGCGCCCTGGCCACCGTGCGCCTCACCGGGATTCAGGCCCGGTCCCTGTCGAGTGCCACAACCCGCGAACAGGCCGATCAGGCGGTCGCCGCCCGCCGGCTGCTGGGCGAACTGGTTCTGTCGAACGAGGTCCGCGTGGAGATCTCCCATGTCCAACAACCGGGTGCCGTGCTGGGCCTGGCCTGGGTGGGGGAAACCAACGTGAACCTGGCCCTCGTGCGCAAAGGCGTGGCCCGCGCGAACACGGAGTTCATGCGCGGCCTCCCCTTGGACTTCCGCTACGCCCTCCTCCGCACCGACCGCCTGTCCGCGGGGGTCAGTCCCTAGTATCAAAGTAGCCAATACTCGGGACTGACCCTGCCTCGACTGCGCGGTAAAAGCGGGTGACGGAACCCGTGGCGCTGTCATCCTCGACCACCGTCCAACCCCACCAGGGCGTCGTCACATACGTGAGGGTTTGCCATTCTGGCGGCGCCAGGGAATCCGTGTACTGAATCTCGTAATCCGTGTCCGCCGCCCCTTCCAGCCTCAGTTCCATGCCGTCGCCTTGGATGTCCGAGAGGGTCAGCCAAGGGAGGATCGTGATCGTTGCGGACTCGCTGGTCGTGGTTCCGGCGGAATTGCGGATGGTCACCCAGTAGGTGGCCGTGGACCTCAAGGCCGGTGTGGTGAAGGTGGCGTTGGTGGCGTACGGAATCAGCCCATAGGGCGCCTTGCCGGGCGACTGACGCCACTGGTAAAACGCCGTCACCCCGCTGCTGGCCACCACGGACAGCTGCGTCTGCTCGCCAGCCCTCACGGCTTGTGCCGCAGGTTCTTGCACCACCAGCGGGGGCCCGGGGTGCCCATCCGCAGTCGGGCCGCACTCCACTGTGCGGTCACCGTGCTCTCCGCCCTCAGTCGCGACGCCATCGCCACCTTGCCCGGATCCCCTTCGCGCCGTTGCGCCAGGTCCTGCTCCCCCCATTTCCCCACCTCCAGTTCTTCCGCCACAATCCGCTCCGCCCGGGCCTCCGTCGCCTCCCGCCGCCCCGCCGTGCTGTCGCGCCAAATGCCATGCTTCCCAAGCGAATGAACCTGCCAGGATGTCCTGGCGCAGGCTTCGGCCAGGGTGTCCAGGAAGTGCTGTCTGGACACGGCTGCGGTGCCACGGCGGTACTTGTGCTGCCGGGATGACGCGTTACCCTCCGAATCCAGCATGAAAACAATCCTTCTCCTTTCCGCGATGCTGGCGGCTCTGCCGGTCGTGAAGGCCGCCGGCGTTGTAAAGACCCTGCCCCTCGGGGCGGCGGCCCCCGATTTTGCCCTGCCGGGCGTGGAGGGTCGCACGCATCGGTTGGCCGACTACGCCGACGCGAAGTTGCTGGTGATTGTGTTTACCTGCAATCACTGCCCCACGGCGCAGTATTACGAGGACCGGCTCAAGGCGGTTGCGCGGGATTACCGGGAAAAAGGGGTGGCGCTGGTGGCGATTTCGCCGAACGACCCCGCCGCGGTGCGACCCGATGAACTCGGTTACGCGGACCTGGGAGATTCGCTGGAGGAGATGAAGATTCGCGCCCGGGATGCGGGGTTCAACTTCCCCTACCTCCTGGGCGGCGGGGAACACGAGGCCGTGGCCCTGGCGTACGGACCGGTTGCCACCCCGCACGCCTTTGTCTTCGATGCTGATCGGCGACTGCGTTACGTGGGGCGGATCGACGACGCGGAGCGAGTGCAATACGTGAAGAGCCACGATCTCCGAAATGCCCTGGACGCCCTGCTGGTCGGGAAGGAACCGCCGGTGACGCAGACCAAGGTGGTGGGGTGCTCGACGAAATGGTCCGACAAACGTGCCGGCGTGGCGCAGTTTTGGGAGCGGGTGAAGCAGGAACCGGTGAGTGTCACGCCCGTGGATGTCGATGGACTGCGGGCGTTGCGGGCAAACCACCATTCCGCCGACGAACCGGGCAGGCTGCGGCTGGTCAACGTGTGGGCGACCTGGTGCGGGCCCTGCGTCACGGAGTTCCCCGAGTTGATGATGATGAACCTGCAGTATCGGGGGCGGGACTTCGAGTTGGTCACGGTGGCCGCGCAATATCCCGACGAACAACCGGAGGTCCTGCGGTTCCTGCAGCGGCAGCATGCCTCGAATCGCAACCTGATCTTCGGCGACCGCGACAAATTCGCCTTGATGGAGGCGTTCGATGCGGAGTGGAGCGGCGCGTTGCCGTTCACGGTGTTGATCGATCCCGAAGGCAGGGTGGTCTATCGCCGGGAGGGGGCCATCGAGCCGCTGGCATTGAAGCGGGAGATCGTGAAGCAACTCAACGCCCGCAAACCGTGGTAAGTCGCCGGCCCCGCGAGAATTCACTTCCGCCGCGGTCGACCGGCGATTACAACAACGACACAAAACGCAAGAGCATGAACACCGTGACCTCACTCCGAACCGTCAAGAAAAACACCCAGTCGAAGGTGGAAGCCGAACTGTCGCGCACCGGCGGCCTGCTGCGTCTCGCGCCCGCCTGGGTGCCGCGGTCGTTTCTCCAACCCGGCCTGCGCCTCAAGTTGCATCCGGACGACACCTACGCGTATGGCGCGAATCGGGGTGGCATCGACGAGCGCTGGTTTGCCTCGACGACCGAGGCAGCCAACGAGGGACGCGTGCCGGACGAGGGCTTGAGCTACTGCGTGGTGGGCAAGGAGCGGTTCACACTGCGTCAGGCGGTGGCGGATTGCGGCGCCACGATCGTCGGCAAGGCGATCTGGAAGAAATACCGGCGGTGGCCGGTCTACTCGAAGTTCTTCGACAACATGGGGCCGATCCCGCATCACATGCACCAGAGCGCGAAGCAGGCGAAGCTCGTCGGGCAGGAGGGCAAGCCGGAGAGCTACTATTTCCCGCCGCAGCACAACAACGTCGGCAACAACTTCCCGTACACCTTCATGGGGCTGGAGCCCGGCACCTCCAAGGCGCAGGTGCGCAAGTGTCTCGAGGATTGGAACAAGGGGGACAACGGCATTCTCGACCTCAGCCGGGCCTACCGGTTGAAGCCCGGCACGGGTTGGCTCATCCCACCGTGCATCCTGCACGCCCCGGGCAGCCTCTGCACCTACGAACCGCAATGGGGCAGCGACGTGTTCGGCATGTATCAGAGCATCGTCGAGGGTCGCTACGTGCCGTGGAGCCTGCTGGTGAAGGACGTGCCCAAGAAATACCACAAGGATCTCGATTACCTGGTGGAACAGCTCGACTGGGCCGGAAACACCGACGAGCATTTCAAGGACAACCACTATCTCGAGCCGGTGCCGGTGGCGGACACGCGGGCCGAAGGGTTCGTGGATCGGTGGATCGTCTACGGCAAGGTGGACGGTCAGCAGCTGTTCACGGCGAAGGAACTCACCGTGGAGCCCGGCGTGAAATGCGCCGTCCAGGACACCGGCGCCTACGGTCTGATCTGCGTGCAGGGCACCGGCAAGATCAACGGCCAGCCGCTGAACAGCCCGAAGCTGATCCGGTTCACCGAGCTGACCGAGGACGAGTACTTCTGCACCGAAGATGGCGCGAAGGCGGGGGTGACCTTCGAGAACACCAGCGAAACCGAGCCCATGGTCTGCCTCCGTTACTTCGGTCCGGAGGTGAACCCCACCGCGCCCGCGATGGGCGCCTACCGGAAGAACAAGTTCCAGTAAGAGCTTGTCGTTCTCGGGGCGGTGGCACGCCCTCACAGTCAAAACACAGATCCACCCGCCACGGGATCCCTCAGGGATCTCGCCAGTCGATTCCTGGAACGTCGGCGTCGGCACAGCCGTCCTCCCAAACCCCGGGGTGGACAAGCGCGCGTGACAGCCACCAGAGTCGGGGCGTTGCGGATCGAAATCGTGTCATGGATGGCAATCCGGAGGTCCTGATCATCGGCTGCGGGCCGGGCGGTAGCACGGCGGCCACCTTCCTCGCGAAGGCGGGTCGGCGCGTGCTCGTGCTGGAGAAGGAGACCTTTCCCCGGTTTCACGTCGGCGAGTCCCTGCTGCCCTACAACCGGCCGCTGTTCGAGGAAATGGGCGTCTGGCCGGCGCTCGCCGCCGCCGGGTTTCAACGCAAATTCGGCGCGCAGTTCCACCTCACCAACGCCTCCAAGTGGACACGATTCACCTTCCGCAACGGCCCCTTTACCCGTCATACCGAGGCCATCCAGGTCGAACGCGCCCGGTTTGATCACCTCCTGATGCAACACGCCCGCCAGGTGGGAGCGGAGGTCCGGGAGGGCTGGCAGGTGACCCGTTTTGACACCGGCGCCGACGGCGTCCGCGTCGAGGCCCGTGATCCCGGGGGCGCGACCCGCCAACTGCGCGCGAGTTTGCTCATCGATGCCAGCGGGCGGGCGAACCTGACGGGCACCCAGCGCAAGCTGCGTCGAGTCCACCCGAACCACCGCAAGGTGGCGGTCTACGGCCATTTCACCGGAGTGCACCTGGCGGTGGACGAATCGCGCGGCGACACTTTCATCGCGCGCGGCGAGGATCACTGGTTCTGGATGATCCCGGTTTCATCCGAAAAGACGAGCGTGGGACTGGTGCTGGACACCCGAAAGGTCGGGCGTGACCGCGAGGCGGCGGAGGTGTTCCGACAACATGTGGCCGCCAGCCGGCTCATGCGGGAGCGGTTGGCGGAAGCGCGTGTGGCGGGCGAAATCAAGACGACCTCGGACTTCTCCTATTTCAACGACCGACTGGCCGAACCCCGGGTGTTGCGGGTGGGCGATGCCGCCGGGTTCATGGACCCGATCTTCTCGGCGGGCGTGTTCCTGGCGATGTGGAGCGGGAAACTGGCCGCGCTTGCGTCCCTTGAGACGCTTGCGCAGGGCGGTGCCGGCGACCGGATCTTCGCGCGCTATGAACGACGGGTGCAGCGGGCGATGCGCGTTTACTGGCGGATGGTCGAGCATTACTACACCACGCCGTTCATGGAGCTGTTCCTCGAACCCCGTCACGGATTGCAGGTGCCCGCGGCGGTGGTCGCGGTGCTGGCGGGCGAACTGGAGCCGCCCTGGCATGTGCGGTGGCGGCTGGAGGTGTTCTACCTCTTGCTGCGAATCCAGAAGCGCCGCCCGCTCGTGCCACGGTTGTCCTTCGCCGAGATGGAGGACACCCCGTGAGCCCCAACGGCGGGACCACGGTAGCGGCGAACCGGCGTTCGCCGAACTGGTGTTCGCCGCCGAATGCCGACGGTTGCCGGAAGAGGCCCGGCGGATGCCAATCCACCGCGACGGTTGGGGGATCGGAGAGCCCGACGAAGGAGAGGGTGGCTCGGGTCGCGGTCAGGATCGCCTTCCTGCTCTCTCTGCTGGCCAGCGGTTGTCACACACCGGAGTTGTCCCCGGTGGACATTACCGGACCGGGCTGGGTGACGCAGCACGGTCAGGCGATCTGGCATGCGCGTCCGGGTGCGCCGGAGCTTGCCGGTGAACTCTTGTTCGCCACGAACCAGCTGGGTGACTTCGTGCTCAGCTTCTCGAAACCGCCAATGGACCTGGTCCTGGCGCGGAGGGTTGGGGAAACCTGGACAATTGAGTTCCCGGCTGAGCGGCGCCGTTTCGGGGGCCACGGCGCCGCGACCCAACGCCTGCTCTGGCTGCACCTGCCGGGGGCACTGGCGGGGAGGCCGCTTCGGACGCCATTGCAATTCGAGTCGGACGCCGGCGGCGGCTGGCGGTTGGCCAACGCGAGGACAGGCGAGACCCTCGAAGGCTACCTCGCACCATGAAACCGGTCCGGCGCTGGTGGTGGTTGCTCGCGATCCTGGTGGTGCTGGGGTTGTGGCGACTGCGTTTTGATGCGGACGTGCTGAACCTGCTCCCGGCGGAGATTCCGGCGGTGCGGGGGTTGCAGCTGCACCGGGAGTTCTTTGCCAACGACCGCGAACTGCTCCTCACCGTGGAGGCGACCAGCAGCGAAGCCGCGCAGACAGCGGCGCGCATGCTGGCCGAATCCCTGCGGCCAGCCACCAACCTGGTGGCCGATGTCGTGTGGCAGCCACCGTGGCTGGATCACGCGGAAGATACCGCGGAAATCATCGCCTGGCTCTGGCTGAACCAGACTCCGGAGGCAGTGGACGATCTGGCCGCCCGGTTATCCCCCACCAACCTCGCGCAAACCCTGGCATCGGTCCGCGAGCAACTGGCCACCTCGTTTTCGCCGCTCGAACTCGCCCGCCTCAGCTACGATCCCCTCGGGCTGTCTGACCTGCCGGACACCCTGGGGAATCCGGTTTCGGCCGCGGCCTCCGGCGGGAACCGGATGTTCGCTTCCGGGGACGGTCGGTTCCGCGTGGTGTTCGTGAGTCCACGCGAGGGTCTGGCCGGCTTTGGGTCCGCCGGGGAGTGGTTGCGCGCGGTGACGGCCCGGGTTCGGCGGTGCGAAGCCGACCCCGCCTGGCCCGGTGCGACGCAGATTCGCTACACGGGCAAACCGGCCTTTCTGGCGGAGGCAGCCGAGGGCATGGCGCGTGACATGCGAACCTCGATGCTCGGCACGCTGGGACTCATCGCCCTGCTCTTCTGGCTGGCGCATCGTCGTTGGGGCCCCCTGCTCTGGCTGGTGGTGATGCTGCAGTTGGTTCTGTTGCTGACGGCCGCCCTGGGGGGGCTGGTGCTGGGGACGATCAACCTGGTGAGTTTCAGCTTCGCCGCCATCCTGATGGGATTAAGTGTGGACTACGCCCTCGTGCTCTATCAGGAGGCGGTTTCGAGCGGCACCAGGACGGCAAGGGAGGTGCGTCGGGCGACCGCGCGGGCCATCTGGGGCTCGGCGATCACCACGTCGGTCGCCTTCGCGCTCCTGAATCTCGGTGGGCTGCCGGGGCTTGGCCAACTGGGGTCATTGGTCGCCATGGGCGTGTTGGTCGCGGCCGTGGTGATGCTCCACGGCTTCCTGCCACTGGCCCTGCGCAACCTCTCGTCCGATGGGGGGGGCCCGGGTCGCAGGACACCCAGACTCCCGGGGCCGCCTTCCAACACGTTGGCCTGGGGAGGCACCGTCGTGCTCTTGGTTTTCGGCACCTTTGTCCTATCCGGCGCGTTTCCGCCGGTGGATGATAGCACGCAACCCCTCAGCCCGCGCCACAGCCCCGCGGAGGCGGCCGCCCGACAGATCGGCAACCGCCTGGGTCAACCGGGTGAACCGGTCTGGGTGCTGGTGAGCGGTGCCAACCCCGGCGAAGTCCGCCGACGGCTCGAGCAACTGCAGGTCGCGATTGATGCCGTCCGCGGGGAGGATCCCGGGATGTCCACGGAACTGCCCTTGCCACTCTGGCCCGCGCCCTCCAACCAGGCGGCGAATCTCCCGGTGTTGGCCAGGCTCGGCGGGCAGGGACCGGGGGTGGCGACGGCGTTGGCGGAGGCCGGGTTTACGACTGAGGCCGGAGCCCTGATGCAACGGGTTTTCGGGACCTGGC
Organism: Verrucomicrobiales bacterium; assembly: GCA_024233215.1. Lineage (GTDB taxonomy): Bacteria > Verrucomicrobiota > Verrucomicrobiia > Limisphaerales > J093 > J093. Next base: position 257,832 of record JACKPW010000003.1, read on the forward strand.
AGGCGCTGCGTCAGGACCGGCTTCCGCTCTGGCCCGCGGGTGATTCCAGCCGCTGGCTGGTGGAGCGGTTCGCCGCCAGGACCCCGGAGGGCTGGCTGGCCTTTGGAGCGGTTCACCCTGGGACTTCGGGCCTGGAAGCCATCGCTCGAACCGTTCCGGAGGGTATCGAAGGCGTCACCTTCTGCGGCTGGCAGCTCCTCGGAGAAGCCCTGCTGGCCCACGTCGAAGCCCGGACCGGCTGGCTCGTGAGCGGCATGCTGGTGGCACTGGCGTTGGGGCTGCGCCTTACCTACGGCCGCTGGCGGGACGTGGGGATGAGCCTCCTTGCCGTGACATTTGCCTTGGGACTGCTCCTGGTGATCATGTCGCTGCTGGACTGGTCCTGGAACCTGATGAACCTCACCGCGCTCCCCCTGCTGCTGGGGGCGGGCATCGACTATTCCATCCACGTGCAGCTTTCGCTGCGCCGTCACGGCGGCGATGTCGGGGAAATGCGCCGCGGCACCGGACGCGCCCTCTGGTTGTGTGCCGGCACCACCCTGGTGGCCTTCGGATCACTGGGCACTTCCAGCAACGCGGGCCTGGCGAGTCTCGGTCGGGTGTGCGCCGTGGGGATTGTCTGCATGTTGCTGACAAAGCTTTATCTGCTCCCCGCCTGGTTGTACCGTCCGCCGCGAAACGGCCTGCAACCCGATTGAATCCTTGGCAAACGGCACGATCACAGACGCCATTCCGAACCGCCCGGAAGTCCCCGCGACGCCCGGGCCGTCGGTATTCTACGGGGCGCGACTGTGGCGGTTGGGGCTGGCCACGGCCCGGACCCTGCCTCCCGGCCTCATGCGGGCCGCGGTGGGAGCCATGGCCCGGACCTATCTCCTGGCCCGCCCCCGTCGCCGCGAGATCGTGGTTCGCAACCTCCTGCCCCTCTGCAATGGCGACCGAGCGGCGACGGCATCGGCGGCGGACCGGTTGTTCGTCAATTTCGGCCGCAAGCTGGCCGACCTCATGCGTTTCGAGGCCGGCCTGTCGCTGACCCGACGCTTCGTGGCCCTGAACGACTGGGAGCGGTTCCGGGAAGTCGAGGCGCGCCGGCAGGGGGTCCTGATGTTGACCCCGCACCTTGGCAACTGGGAGATCGGCGCCCCGTTGCTCGTCGAACGCGGCGTGAAACTGCTCATCGTTACGCAGGCCGAACCCGGCGAGGATCTCACGGAACTCCGCCGGCAATCGCGCGACCGTTGGGGCGTCGAGACGCTGGTCATCGGCCGCGATGCCTTTGCGGTGGTGGAGATCATCAAGCGCCTTCAGGACGGCGCCTGCGTGGCCATGCTCATTGACCGCCCGCCTCCGACGAGTTCGGTGCCCGTGACCCTGGCGGGTCGTCCCTTCGCAGCGTCGGTGGCCCCGGCGGAACTGGCACGGGCTTCCGGTTGTGCCCTGGTGGGGGTCTACATCGTGGAGCAGGGCCGGGGATACAGCGCCCATGTGCTGCCGGAGTTTCGCTACGACCGCGCGGCCCTGGGCAACCGGGAGAACCGTCGCCAGCTCGCCCAGGCGATCATCACAGCGTTCGAGCCGGTGATTCGGGAGCATGCGGACCAATGGTATCACTTCGTCCCCATCTGGCCGGAGGAGACAAACTCCGAGATTCCCAGGCACCCATGAACCCACTGCTCCCGAACCTGGCGGCCGGCTCTCGCAACGCATTGCTGCTCCTCTTCGTGTTTCTCACGACATCGCTTCGGGCGGGCGATCCGGATGCGTTCGTCGACGGCTGGCTGGCCGCCCAGCGCAGCTTGAAGACCTGGTCCGCCGATTTCATCCAGACCCGCAGTCTCAAGGCCCTGAAGGAGCCGTTGAAGACGCCGGGACGGTTGTGGTTTGCCGCCCCGGACCGGTTCCGCTGGGAGCTGGGCGTGCCGGCCCAGACCATCGCCTTGCGTGATGGAAACGAACTGCTCGTCGTGTATCCGCGGCTCAGGCGGGTGGAGCGTTATCCGCTGAGTGGCAACGGAGCGGAGGCGTGGCGTGGTGCCTTGGCCCTGCTGGACGCGGGTTTCGCCACCAACCGGGCCGCGCTGGAATCCCGCTTTCAAATCGTCAGCCAGGATGGGGCCGGCGAGAGCCGGGGACTGGTGCTCGAACCCCGTGCCGCGTCCGCACGGCGATTCATGACCCAGGTTCGCCTGGAGATCGACCCGAAGACCCACGCCATGCTGGCCAACGAGATGCGGTTCGCCGACGGTTCAGCGCTGCGCAACGACTTCACGAACGCGGTGGTGAATCCGGCGATTCCGGATCCCCTGTTTCACTTCGACATCCCCGACGGTTTCAAGGTCGTCGAGCCCGCCGCCCCGTGAGTCCCAACCTCCAACAGGCCCTCGCCGCCCTGCCGCACGGGGCGGCGTTCCGATTCCTGGATCGTCTCACGGAGCTTGATCCCGGGCGAAGCGGCTCGGCTGAGTACACGCTGCGCGGTGACGAGACCTTCCTGACCGGCCATTTCCCGGGACAACCGTTGATGCCGGGGGTGCTGATGGTGGAAGCCGCGGCGCAACTCGCCGGGGTGGTTGCCCAGAGTGATCCTGCCCTGCCGCCGCTGCAGGACCTGAGACTCACCGCCATTCGCACCGCCAAAATCACCGGGACCGCCCGCCCGGGACAGACCCTCCGCCTGCACGCCGAGATCGTCGGGCGACTCGGAGGTCTGGTGCAGGCCCGCACGCAGGCGGTTGTCGAGGAAGGGACCGTGCTGTCGGCCGAACTGGTCCTCAGCGGAACGCCATGAAGTGGCGCGCCTGGACAGAGTGGGGGGAACCGACCGGAGCGCGCCCGAACGGTATCAGCGCCTGCGAATCCTTCGGACGTGGCTCAATCGCCGAAGAACGGGAAGAGGGTCTTGAGTTCGTCCGCCGACGGTTGGCGGCCGTACTCGCAGACCTCGAAAGCCTCCGCGTGGCGCGTCGAACGCCCCTTCGATTCGCCGCAGAGTTGGAGTAGAAGCTCGCGATACGCTTCCGCCTGGGCGGCGTTTCGGCGGGCGAGCCGTTGGTTCATCTCCTGCCGCCTGGCCTCCCGGGCGGCTCCCTCGGCGGGCACGGGAACGACCCGCTCGAAATCCCCCCGCACCCACAGGCTCTCGATTTGGGATTCCAACTGCCAGAGGGCGTCGAGCTTCGTGTCCATGACGGTGTCCACCGGCACGACCACGTCGGGCTTGAAGGGGTAGGGTTTCTCGAAGCCGTCGTGGGTGTAGAGGAAGACGGGGTTGCGGGCAAGGTGCGGGGTTTCCGGACAGAAGTGGGGCACCGTCACCATGAAGGCTGCATCCTGCATGAGGATGCCGGTATAGCGATGGTCCGGATGATAGTCATAGGGGCGTGGCCCCATGACGACGTCCGCCTTCCACTCCCGAATCAGGCGGACGAAAGTCCGCCGATTTTCGAGGGTCGGCATGATCTCGCCGTCGTGGATGTCTAGCACCTCGCTGGTCACGCCGAGGATCCCGTCGGCGGCGGCGACCTCGGCCGTGCGCCGTTTGGCAAGGGGACCTCCGGCCTGGGTGGCATGGCCGATGTCGCCGTTGGTGGTGGAGACGAACTTGACCTTGTGCCCCTGGCTGGCCCAGAGCGCAGCCGTTCCGCCGGCATCGAGTTCGCAGTCATCCGGATGGGCACCGAAGACGATGATCCGGAGCGGTTTGCTGTCGGCAGCGCGGCCTGGCACGGCGAGGCCGGCTACGATCGCAACGGGGAGGAACAGGGCGAACGCCCTTCTGAGGAGTTTGCCAATGGCGGGCAAAGGGAGTGCATTCATGTCCATGAGTTGTTGCCCCGCACTTCGCGGGATGGGCTACCGTGAAGCAGACTCCCAGAGATGATCGCCGCCGTCGATGTGTTTCTGGGCGGAGCGCACGCTCCAGCACCGGACAACACACCGGAGGTCCTGCGCTCGCTGCTTGACTGCATGGCATCTGGGCCTATGATATTAAGCATGAGAATACCACGTTGCGAATTAATTGGACTTATTGCGTCATTGACCTTCGGTCACCTTTCGCAAGCTCAAGTAACCGAGACGGATGGTGACTGGGCGGCCAAGACCGTCTCACTCGCGAACACTTCCGAAGCCGCCTTGGTGGTTCGGGTCGGCGACGTGGATAACCTCGGTTTCGGCTGGCCGGAGGGCTTCGATCCTTTCTCCGGCTCGACCACACCCGGTCATGCGTTCCCTTGGACCGTCGATCCGGAAGATCCGGACGGCACGGACCGCATCATGGTTCTCACCAGCTATGTGGGCACACCTCCCTGGGGGCAGGATGGCTACACTGGGACGACGGCACGTCCGGCCAATTCGGTCCGGCCAATTGTCCTCGAATACGGGCCGCCTGTGTTTCCGGTGCATGATGCCGCGTTCCAGATGTTCGTGGATGACTTCCAAGCGCCGTATTGGGGCGCCCACTACGAAGTCACCCTGAATCAGAAGCCATTCGATGAGATCGAGCCGACGATCAATGAGCTGGTCCAAACGGGACCCGTGGGAAAGCTGATCACCGTTCCAGTGCCGTCGCGGTTCCTTCCGGATGTGCAGAGCGGGCGGCTTGAGTTCGTGTTCGATGATCTGACCACCGGCGCGGGTGACGGCTATGCCATTGACTTCATCAAGCTGCTGGTGAACGTCGAGGGACTGCAGCAGTCGGGCACCGTTACCGGCAGGGTGTTGATGGCGGGAACCGATGTCCCGATCGCGAATGCGACCGTGCAGGCGTTTGATCGTGTGGTGACAACCGGCGCCGACGGAAGCTACGAGCTGACGGAAGTGCCGGCGGGGCTGGCCTACGTGACCGCGCAAGCCCCCGGCTTCAGCGTCAAGGGAAGGCATGTGGATGTGCTGGGCGGCCAGACCACGTCCGGCGTGGATTTCCGGCTCGACCGGGGCGAGTTCGTCTTGAGCATCTACCCGGCGGTCGAACTGGAGTTCTTCGGGCATTCCGGCGTCAGCTATGTGATCCAGTATTCGGGGGATCTCGAAACCTGGCAGGACGATGAAACGATCCAGGGCCAGGGCGAGTTGATCAGTGTGCTGCGACGGGCCCGTCCTGAAACGCAACGCTACTGGAGGGCCCGTGAACTTTAGACCGAACCCGGCCGGGTTGCTCGGAGGGATCGCCGGGACAGCGTTGCTGTACGCTGGCCGTCAGGAGGTGCCATCCGGCGCCGCCAACTTCCTGGAAGTTCGCGGGTATCGGTTGCTGTAACCCTGCGAGGATCACCCACTTCCAATCATATGCGCGGGTGCCTCCGGGCCTTCTCCGGGCTTGAAGGAGAATCCAGGGTGCCTTACTGTTCCTCCATGTTTGCCCACGATGTATTGGCTGTCGTCCGTCCCTTGACGCGCCGTGTCCGCCGTTCCGGTCTGCCTGATGGTCCCCGCCGTCCCGGTCGGGCGTTCACCCTGATTGAGCTGCTGGTGGTGATCGCCATCATCGCGATCCTGGCCGGCATGCTGCTGCCGGCCCTGAGCAAGGCAAAGGAGCGGGCCAAGCGGATCACTTGCATGAACAACCTGCGGCAGTGGGGCTTGTCGTTGCTCATGTATGCCGACGATTACGGGGACCGGTTTCCGCGGGCGGGGCGGACGGAGCCCTACTGGATTGAACTCACGTTTCGTGACATCATCCACAGCAACTACACCGTCAGTCGCGACCAGTTCTACTGCCCGTCGAACTTCAAGTGGAACCGGGACGACTTCTGGAAGTGGCCGACCTCGGACGCCACGGTGATGGGCTACTTCTATTTTGCGGGCGAACCCAACTATAATGACGACCCGGTGCTCCAGCGTGCGGCGCAGGGCTACAAGCCGGTGTTTGCCCAGAAGACCACCGAGCGGCCGTTCTACAAGGTGGTGATGAGCGACCTGAACCGGAAGCTGAACGGCGAGTGGGGGCGGCCTGGAGATCCCGATCCCCTGATGCGCGGGGTGAACCACTACAACCCGCAGGGGGATGATCCCGACGGCGCCAATCACACCTATCTCGACGGTCATGTCGAGTGGGTCAACGGCCAGCGATTCACCAAGTTTCCCAAAATGATCAACGGGACCGGGCAATACTACTTTGCCGGTGACGACGAGTAGCCCGGTCCGAAACAGCAACCCAGACAGAAACCCGAAGCACATGAAGAGACCATTCAAAACCGGCTGGCGTGCCGTCCTTGGCGGCATCCTGTTCGGATCCACGTTCGGCCTGATGCCCTGGCTCGCGGCACAGGACCTCCCCACCGACGGGCTGATGGCCCGGTGGGATTTCGAGGAGGGTGCGGGAACCGTGGCCCACGACAGTTCCGGCAATGGCAACGACGGTGCCCTGGATGTCGCCGGGAGTGACGCCCAGTGGGTGGCCGGCCGTTTTGGCGGCGGCCTTGCATTCACCGGCCAGGTGGACAACCGGTTGATCGTGCCCGATTCCGCGACCATCGGCTCCGGCCTGGTCAACGGGTTCAGCGTGGCGGCCTGGTTCAAGCCAAACACCGACCTGGCAGCCGGGGGATCCGGGGCGGCGCTCATGGAGAAGGGCAATGCCTTCTTTCTGCTGCAGGGCGTGGCCTCCGGTGGGATGAACCTCCTCATCAAACAGGGGGGGGCGAACCGGACCGTCCCGCTGGGGGAATCCCTTTTCGCCGGGACCTGGTATCACATCGCCGGGGTGTTTGACGGCTCCGAGGCCCGGATCTACTTGAACGGGGATTTGAAGGGATCACTGGCGGTCACGGCCCCGATGGACGATCCGGCCCTGCCGCTGGTCATCGGGGGCGACGACGCCACCCGGACCTTCAACGGCACCCTGGACCAGGTGGCCCTCTGGAACCGGGCACTGACCGGGCAGGAGATCCTGCAGGCTGCCGCCCGGGTGGGGCCTCCGACGATCGAGAGGCAGCCGGCAAGCATGGACGTGTATGCCGGTGGCACCGCCATTTTCTCGGTTGCCGCCATTGGTGAGGACCCGCTGCGCTACGCCTGGTACAAGGGCGACGAACCCGTCCGCGGCGAGACGGAAGCCACTCTGGTCCTGGAGTATGTGACCGAAGCCGAAGCCGGCGCCTACCACGTGGTGGTTTCCAATGACCTGGGGTCGGCCACCAGCGACGACGCCGACCTGACCGTGCACACCGTGACCGGCCTTGAGACCGCACGGGTGCTTTACCTGCCGTTCGATGAAACCACCGGCACCACTGCCGCCGATTCGTCCGGTAACGGCAACGATGGTCTGTTGACCGATTTCTGGAACGATCCCTGGTGGGGGGCCGGGAAGGTGAACAATGCCCTGGCCTTTGCCGGCAGCGATGTCGACGCGGCCACCGGCGGCTTTGTCACCGCGGCCGACAGCGCGTCCCTCGATTCGGTGACGCACGAAGCCACCTTCTCCTTCTGGCTCAAGGCCACCGGCTGGGGCTTCCCGGAAAACACCGGAAACTACGACCGCAGCGCCACCTACATCCTGCGCAAGGGAGACCACTTCGGTATCCGCGTGATCAACGATCCCGGTTCCCTGGTCCAGACCATTGTCGCCCGTGCCAACGTGGGGGCGGACAACGGCACCATCGTCCGCCACGGTTTCGAGGCCAACGCACCTCAGGGCAGCCTCGTCCTCGACGAGTGGCAGCATTGGACCGTGCTCTACCGGAACAACACTGTGACGTTCTACAAGAACGGATTTCGCGTCGGGGAACCTGCCACCGGCAGCCTCGGGTCGCCCGATGACTCGGCACTGACCATCGGGGCCTACGACGACCTGTACACCGCGGTGACCACCAGCCGGCTGGCCGGCAGCCTGGATGAGGTGTCCGTCTGGGGTCGCCCGCTCTCGGAAGCCGAGATCCTCGAGGTGGCCGGGCGGGATGTGAGCGGCGCCCCGGTGGTTGTGCAGCAACCCGCCTCCCAGAAACGCATCGAGGGCACCACCGCGTTCTTCGAGGTCTTTGTCACCGGCATGCGGCCGGTCACGTATCAATGGCTCAAGGATGGGCAGCCGATTGACGGAGCGACCGGCAGTACCCTGACCGTGCCGAGGCTTCAGCCATCGGATGCCGGGGACTATGCGGTGAAGGTCACCAACAGCCAGGGGAGCACCACGAGCACGGCCGCCACCCTCGAGGTCGAGGCCTTGGACGCAATCACCAGCGGTCTGGTGGCTTACTACCCGTTCGATGATGGGTCCGGCACCACCCTGTCCGATCTGAGCGGCAACAACCTGAACGGCACGTTGTACGACATGGATGATTCGGTCTGGGTGACCGGCCAGATCGGCGGGGCGATCCGGTTCAACGACACCACCGCCAACTACATCGAGGTCGCCCACAACGACCTGCTCAACATGACCGGCGAACTCACGGTCTCGGTCTGGCTCAATCCCTGGGGGATGTCGTCGGCCAACCACGACCGCGTGTTTCGCAAGGACACCAACTTCGATTTCGTGCTGCTGCCCAATGGCGAGGTCCGCACGTATGGCATCGGCAAGACCGCCTACCTCCAGCCCGGCGGCTGGGAACTCGACACCTGGGCGCACTTTGTCTACGTCTACAAGAACGGCACGCTGCAATGGTACAAGAACGGGGAACCGCTCGGTGACGCGATTGCCCCGGCGTCCATCGGCGAACTCAGCACGAAACCCCTGGTCATCGGCAATTACCAGGCGCCTCCGGGCTCGATCAACCGGCCCTACTTCGGGACCATCGATGACCTCGGCATCTGGCAGCGCGCCCTCAGCCCCACCGAGATTCTCGGCATCTACGTGAACGGGCTGGCCGGCAAGCCGTTGAACGAGGAGTTCGAACCACTCCACATCAAGACCATCCAGGCCCAGGGCGGGGTGGTTGAACTCGACTACTACACTCCCTTCAGCAACCGGCCCACCCAGGTGGAGAGCCGCACGGACCTTGGTGCCGCCGGTTGGACCGTTGCCGAGGCCACCATTGTCGACAAGGGCCAGGGCAACTTCACCGCCACCATCCCGGTGGCCGGCAATGAAACCGGCTTCTTCCGTTTGGCCGCCGTGCCGCCGCCGCCGTTGTTCTTCGATGACTTCGAGACGGCTCAGGCTGGCTGGACTCACGGCGGCTCCGGGGACAACTGGGAACGTGGCGTCCCGACGGTCGGCCCGGCCGCGGCCTACAGCGGGGAGAACGTCTATGCCACCGGGTTGGGCACCAACCTTCAGCCATACGCCTACGCCTGGCTTCGGACGCCGGCCATTGACCTCACGGGCGTGAGTTCGGCCACGTTGAGCTTCGCCGAATGGCTCAACATGGACTTCATCCCCGGGGTTCCGGCGGACCTCCAGTACCACTTGGTCATGATCTGGGTGCTGGATGCCGACACGGAGACGCTGCTGAGCCTGGACCCGATCTATCTGAACGCCGGGAACTCCGGCGGCTGGCAGATGCGCGAGGTTCGGCTCGTGGGCGGTTCGGTTGGGGCTCGGATCAAGCTGGAGTTCCAGGTCGTCACCGACAACCTGAACCTGCTCGAAGGCTGGTACCTCGATGATGTGACGGTCCGGGCGAACTAGCCACGCTCCCCGGCCAATGCACGGCCGGCCCGTCCGGGTGTTCCCACCCACGGGCCGGCCGCTTTCGTTTCTCCTGAACACGCGCAAAGCGGTGGCCATTCGTCCCCGCTCTTGTCAGACTCCGCACAAACCAAGCGACGGGGTCAGTCCTGCAGCTGTTGGCGGTGCTCCCCCCGCCAACAGTGAAGACTGACCCCCGAGCGGCCGAACTGGCTCAAGGTTCCAATGCACGAGCAATTGTCTGTCATCAACTCCCCCACACATGAGGCCAATCGAATGAAAACCGCCGTCCTTCCAACCCGTCTCGGCTGCCTGTTGCTCGGATTCGCCCCGCTGGAATCCGCCGCGGCCCCACCATCCTCGGCGCAGAACTCCCTCGCAGTCCGTGCCCCCATCGTCGCTGTTGCCGGGCAGGCCAATCCGCCGGTGACGGTCTTGCAGGACGACTTCGAAACGGGGGCGTTCGCACCGGCGTGGGCTCGTGTCGACGCCGGTGTGACCCTGCAGGCCGGCGAGGGCGCAAACGGTACCGAACACTATGCGGCCCTGACCCCGGGGCAGTATCTGGGGGCGCGCTTTGATGAGATCGCTGCCGGCGGTGCGCGGGACTTCTTCGTGGACTGCCATTTCCGGGTCCGTTCGACCACCAGCCGGCAGTTCAACCTGCACCTTTCCACCGCTTCCGGCAGTATCGGGGGTTCCGCCACCGTAAACCTGCGTTACCACGACGGCTGGGCCGCTTACAATGGCGCCTGGCAATCCATCCCGGAACTCGGTCGGGTGTTGCCGGGGCAATGGTATCATCTTCGCGTGACCGGACAGGATTGGGGGTTGCCGGCAGCGCGCTACTTCGTCCAGCTTTCCAACGCCCGCGGAGGCGAGTTTACCAGTGAGGCCGGTGGACTTACGTGGTTCCAGAACGGCGACCCCACCCTCGAAACGGCCCGGTCCTTTTGCTTCACCTCGGCCTACGGCGACTGCCCCGGATTCGATATGGATACCGTCAACGCCGTGGTAATTGCCACGCCCCCGGCACCCCCTCCTCCTCCGCCCGATGCCATCCTGAACATCAGCGGCACCTACCCGCACCTGGCCGTGTTCAGCGACGAGGGGGAGATCGGCATGGGGGCCCTGGTTCCCTGGGCCGACCGGCTGTGGTTCGTGACGTATCCGCCGCACAAACCCAATGGCAGCGCGGACAAGCTCTGGATGGTCGACACCAACCTTGTGCTTACAGCGCATCCCGCAAGTGTCGGTTGCACCGATGCAAACCGGCTCATTCATCGTGAGTCGCAGCAGTTGAACATCGGCCATTACTGGATCGATGCCGCAGGCAATGTCCGCGCCATTTCGCCGTCGATCATGCCCGGTCGACTGACCGGTACCGCCCGCCACCTCACCGATCCGGCGAACCGCGTCTACATCGCGACGATGGAGGAGGGACTCTACGACGTGGACGTGGATAGCCTGTCGGTCCGGCAAATCTTCGAGGACACGAACGCCGGCGGTCCGACCGGGGATCGTGCGAACCTGCCCGGTCAACACGGCAAGGGGCTGTATTCCTCGCAAGGTCGGCTGGTCTATTCCAACAACGGCGTTGGCGGCTCGCTTTCCTCCTGGGACGGCAAAGACTGGACCGTGATCGAGCGCGAGAAGTTTACGGAGGTCACCGGACCGGGCGGCATCTACGGGAACTCCCCGGACGACGACCGGCTTTGGGCTGTGGGCTGGGACACCCGGTCCGTCATCTTGAAATTGCTGCAGGATGGAAAGTGGCACACGTATCGGTTGCCCAAGGGAAGCTACACGCACGACGCCGATCACGGCTGGTTCACCGAATGGCCGAGGATTCGCGAGGTGTTTCCCGGTACGTTGCTGATGCACATGCACGGCTTGTTCCACCGGTTCCCCAAGACCTTCGCGGCGGACGCCACCGGTGGCATCAATCCGATATGCACCTACCTCAAGATGCCGGTGGATTACTGCGGGTGGAACGGCCAATTGGTCATGGGCCGCGACGACGCCTCGACCACTGGCGGGAACAAATGGGCCGGCCAATCGCACTCCGCCCCGTGGTTCGGGCAGTTGGAGGATCTGGAAAAGTGGGGGCCGCCGGCCGGCTTTGGCGGCGTGTGGGATCACGCCGCCGTGACGGCATCAGAGCCAAGCGATCCGTTCATGGTGAATGGCTTCAAGCGCCGCCTGCTGCATCTCAAACAAACCGGCGGCGCGCCCCTGAATCTCGCGCTTCAGTATGACGCCGACGGAACCGGCAACTGGCACACCTGGACCAATCTCACGCTCGCGATCGACGGCTACGTTTGGCAGGCGCTGCCGGAGTCATTGCCGGCGGCCTGGGTCCGGCTTGTCCCGCACGCGGATGCCTCCGATATCACAGCCTGTTTTCATCTGGGGAACCCGCCCCGGGAACCGGCGCCTTCGCTCTTCGACGGCATCGCCGATGCGAAGACCGACAAGCCCTGGAGCGGCGGCATCCTCCGGCCACGGAGCGGGGATGCCCGGACGCTGGAATTCGCGGCCACCCGTTGCGATGCGGAGGGGAAGCTGGTGGAACAGGCGTTCTATGAGGTCAACGGCGCGTTCGAGTTGGCCCGCACCACCAACGCCATCGCCGAAGCCACCTTGCGCCAGAACTACGGCCTCGATGTGGCGGAGTTTACGGTCGACGAGGCCTCCGTGTTGGTGATCGAAGGCACCAACCGGTTCCGACTTCCCCCGGGCGACGGGGCTTACCACACCGCCTGGGCCACCGGGTGGCCGCGGGGTAAGCGGGAGGTTGTGACGGAGCGTGACATGTTCCAGGCGTGCGGCACGATTTATGAGTTGCCGAAGCCTGCTTCCGGCGGCTTCCGGCGCATCCGCCCGATCACCACGCACAACAAACGGATCACGGACTTCGCCTCCTGGCGCGGCCTGTTCGCCGTGGCCGGTACCCCGGCTGAGGCCGCAAGCGATGGCCACTATTTCGAATCGACGGACGGGCTGGTCGGACTGTGGTTTGGCAACGTGGACGATCTCTGGCGGATGGGCGTACCGCGCGGTGTCGGCGGTCCCTGGAAGGACGCTGCGGTTCGCGCCGGCGTGCCCAGCGATCCTTACCTCATGTTAGGTTACGAAGGCGCCAAGACACTGGGAATGGTGAACCACGGGACCGAAACTGTGACCTTCACCGTGCAGGTGGATTTCATGGCCGACAACACTTGGAGCGACTACGCCCGGTTCGTTGTCGAGGCTGGCACGTATCTCTGTCACAGGTTCCCGAACGATTACTCCGCCCACTGGATCCGGCTTGTGTCAGACACCGACACCACAGCCTCGGCGACCCTCTGGTACTTCGGGCGCCCGCTTCTACCAACCTTGACTGACATCCACGTCGAGGCGGGTCAGGTCAGCATCGACTTCTCCGGCGGATCGGGCTGTGGTGTAGACGGGTTCACCCTGCTCGGCGCCCCGGCGGTTTCGGGACCGTTCACCGACACCGAGGCGGTCATGAGCGGGAGTGATGAGGCGCTGCAGGCGGTTGTCCCCGTGAGGGGCAATACGATGTTCTACCAAGTCCGGGAGGGCGAAGGCTGATGAGAATGGCGCCGCCATTCCTGGGACTGGTCCTGGCCGGTTTGGCCTCGGTTCCACTCAGCGGCGAGGATCTGCTCATCGAAGCGGAGTCCTTCGCGGACACTGGCGGTTGGGTGCTGGACACGCAGTCGGTCGCCAGCATGGGCTCGCCTTATCTCCTTGCCCATGGCCTTGGCATCCCGCTGGCGGATGCCCGGACCACGATCGTGTTTCCGCAAGCCGGCTCGTACCGTCTCTGGATACGAACGCGCGACTGGGTGCCGGATCATCCGGATGCGCCGGGACGGTTTCAGGTCCTGCTGGATGGTGAACCGGTGCCTGTAGAGTTCGGCACGGTAGCAGGCGATTGGAACTGGCAGGACGGCGGGATGGTGACGGTGGCTGCAGGATCGGTGGAAATCGCCCTGCGTGACCTGACGGGCTTCGACGGCCGTTGCGACGCGCTGGCTTTCCTTTCGGATCCTGACACTCCCCCGCCGAATGAGCCGGTCGCGTTGGAAGCCTGGCGCCGGCAGATGCTGGGAGAATCGTCCGAACCGCCCGTGGTAGACAGCTACGACCTGGTTGTTGTGGGAGGAGGATTGGCCGGATGTTGCGCCGCCATTGCTGCGGCGCGCGAAGGGCTGACCGTCGCGTTGATCCAGGACCGCCCGTTTCTGGGGGGCAACGCCAGCCAGGAGATCCGCGTGCCCACGCAGGGGATGGTGCGGCATCCGATCGTGGAATCCGTCCGCAACAGCGGCCCCCACCGCGATCCCGTGATGATCGAGCACGACGCCCATCGATTGGCGGTGGTGACCGCGGAAACGAACATCACCGTGTTCCTGAACTGGCGCGCCTTTGCCGCCAACACCGATGAGGAGGGGCGCATTTTCTCCGTCGATGCGCGACAGACCGGGACCGGCGAAACGCGTCGCTTCCCGGCCTCGTGGTTCGTGGACAGCACGGGCGACGGCTGGATTGGTTACTGGGCGGGGGCCGACTTTCGCATGGGTCGGGAGGCCCGGGACGAGTTCGAGGAATCGCGTGCCCCGCTGGTTGCCGATGCGCAAACGATGGGAAGCTCCATCATGTGGAACGCCGTGGACACCGGATCGCCCGCTTCGTTCCCGGCCGTGCCGTGGGCGATGGCTGTGGCCGGTTCCGCCGACGCGGTCGAGGGCGGCTGGAACTGGGAATACGGCCTGCTGCTCGATACCATCTACGACGCCGAGGCGATTCGCGATCACCTGCTCCGGGCCATCTACGGCAACTTCGCCAACGCCAGGAAGCGATCCCAGTACGCGAATTACGCCCTCGCCTGGGTCCCTTACGTGACCGGCAAACGCGAGTCCCGCCGTCTGTTGGGGGATCACATCCTCACCGAGAACGACGTCCGTGAAGGCGTCTTCTTCGAGGACGCCGTGGGCATGGGCAGTTGGCCCATCGATGTGCATGAACCCACCGCGGTGGATTACCGGTCGGTTGCCCTGAACACGGCCGTGGCGCCCTACTTCTTCCCTTTCCGCAGCCTCTATTCCCGGAACGTGCCGAACCTGATGATGGCCGGTCGCTGCCTGAGTGCCACGCACGTGGGCCTGGGCAGTCCCCGGGTCATGCACACCTGCGGACAGATGGGCGTCGCGGTGGGCTATGCCGCCTCGTTGTGCCAACGGTATGGCGTGGATCCGCGGGAGATCTACCGCGACCCGGACAAGACGCTGGAACTGCAGTTGTTAATCGGTGGCGACTGGCCGGACCGACCGCCGCCGTTGGTCGCCATCGTGGATAACGTCGCCGGCACCGGACAAAGGGTGGTGCTCACCGGCGACTGGACTTCGAGCACCTCCGTCAGCGGCTTCCACGGAACGGATTACCTGCACGACGGCAACACGGACAAGGGTGGGAAATCCGTGCAGTTCGTGGCGCAGTTGCCCGAGTCGGGTCGATACACGGTCTACTTGCGCTGGACCGCCGGTGAGAACCGCGCGAGCAACGTGCCCGTGACGGTGAGTCACGGGACTACCATCGGAGAACCGGAAGTGACGTCGCTCCCCGCCATCGCCGCCCGGTCCATCCGCAACTCGACTCCGGACACCGTTCTGGACCCGGACCGACTTCCTCTGGGTCGAATCGCCCCGAGCGACTACCACCGGGGCCTGCTCGAATTCGACCTGTCGACGATTCCCGACAACGCCCACATCGTGTCGGCATCGCTGGACATGGTCATCAAGGAGCGCGACGCGGGCTCCAGCAGTTTCATCGGGGCGGACGGCATGCGGGTATATCGCGTGACCGAAGCGGCACAGCTTGATGCGGCCACCTGGAATCGGCGGGAGCCCGAAGTGCCGTGGACGAACGCCGGGGGCACGTTCGATCCCACGCCGTTGTCGATGATCCCCGAACCCACCGATCCGGACGCGGTGGTGGCCGGCGAGGTGTTCCCGTTCCCAGGGTCCTATGCGTTTGCGGAGGCCGTGCAGCTTCAGTTGGGGTCGGACCGGTTGTGGCTGTTGATCCGGACGCCGACCATTGAATCGGACTACAACGCGCGGAAACTGTATTGGTTCGCCGGCGCGGAGAATCCTGACGAGTCAATCCGCCCGGTGCTCACGGTGACTTGGACGACGAACCAGACCGGCATTTCCGAGACGTTTACGGTGGATCAGCAGAAAGACGGGGGGCGCTGGATGCCGCTGGGAACGTTCGAGTTCGCCGCCGAGGAGGCCGTGGCGATCACGATCAGCAATGCCGGCACTGACGGACACGTCATCGCGGATGCCGTGGCTTTCGGCCTGGCCGATTCCCGACCGCTGACGGATCGCGACGACGACGGGCTGCCGGACTGGTGGGAGCGCTGGCACTTCCTGGATGAGGTCGCCGCCAGGCCCGATGCCGATCCGGACGGCGATCATGTGACGAATTTGGGTGAGTTCCGCTGCGGGACGTTGCCGCTGGACGACCAGTCCGTGCTGCGCATTCGCGACCTGCTCTCCGGTGTCGGCAGCGGTTGGGTCTTGCGCTGGGCCAGTGAGGCAGACCGGACCTATTCGATCGAGACCGCCGGGCGAGTGGAGGGCCCGTATGAGTTGCTGGCCACGGGCATTCCCGCCACGCCACCGACGAACTCGTATCAGACCGAACCGGGTGTGGAGCCCCTTTTCTACCGCGTGGCGGTGGAGCAGTCGGATTGAGGAAACCCTGGTTCGAGGCCGGCCCCGGGGGTCGCTTGTGAACGGCCGAACCTGCATGGACGACATGCGGTTATCGCACGCAGGGGTTGAACTGCCGGTCGAGCCGTTTGACAAAGTCCACTTCGACTGGTTCTGCCGGAGTGACGGCGACCCGTGGCCGGACGAGGGATCTGAGAAGATCTGAGAAATGGTGGTTCCGCTGCACATGCCGCCCCTGACGAAACGGAAGCGGTCTGAGGCCAAGCGCTCCGACGTAAAGCAGCGATTGGGATCGCACGCACTCCACGACGCTTCGCGAGACCGGCCGTTCTCCGCCAGGTCGTGGAGTGCGGTGAAAAGCGCAGCCTTCACCGCTTTGGCCACGGCTTGGCACCGGCCGGTGCGTAACACTCGATCTCCCAGATCCGGGAGATGTCGTTCTGGGTGGCCGTCACGGTCAATCGTACCGCCCGGGTCTTGACCGGGGCAAATGTCGTGGCCCAGGCAGGATTCGCGTTTCCTCGAATCCCCGGTGTCAGCAACTTCCACTGGGCACCATCCAGCCATTCCAGGGTGAAATCACGGATGGGGGCGGTCACTCCCGAGGCCGAGTAATAGCCGGAGATGATGCGTGCCGCACCGAGTTCCACCGGCTGGTTCCAGTGCAACTCAACCACGTGTGGCAATGGCGCCCGTTGCAGCCAGCGCGTGCTGTTGTCCTCGACCCTGCCTTCGCCGTCGTTGAGCAGTTGTTGGGTCTGGACCCCGGCGACCGGGGAACCCGGCGTGCTGACGACCGCCTCGCGGGCCAGGTTCTTCCCCGCGGACTTCAGCCATTCCGGAACGCTGAGCCGGACCGGTTGCGGCTGACCGCCGTCGCTCAGTTCCTCCGCCGGTGCCTTGCCCACGCCGCGTTGCATCAGGTTCTGAAGTTCTCCGAGAAGGTCCTCGTACACCCCGCGCGGGTCGGTATCGTGCCGGCGACAAAGGCTCGCCGCCATCCCGAGGATCTCCCCCATGCAACCGCCCGTGCGCATCACCCGCACCGCTCCCAGGGCGTCGTGGGTCACGCTGACGTCCCGGCCGGCCATCATCAGGTTCGGAACGTTGCGTGAGTAGAGACAGCGGAAGGGAATCCAGAACGGGCGGCCTTCCTGATGGGCCGGGAAGGAGCCGAAATCGGCAGATGAAATGAAGGCATCCCCCTCAAAACCGCCTTCGTAGCGCGGGTCCGGATGATGGATGTCATTCGACCAGCCGGTGGGGACGCAGCCGTCGGGAAACTCCCGGTCCTGCTCCAGGTCATACACCCCGAGGACCACATCCCCCATCAGGCGGCGCGATTCGCGTTTGCCGAGGATGTAGGCCGCCCAGTTCAGGCGATGATTGGGCAGTACCTTGTCGACGTTCTTCATCGCGTCCCACGCACCGTACATCGCCCGGAAATTCCAGTCGCGGATGTATTCCATCTCCTCGATCGGATCGCGGTCGAAACCGCTTTCCCAGTACCATCCCCCGAGTTTGTCCGGCTGCGGCTTGTCCTTCGACCGACCGGGAAAGGGTCGGTCCGTGAGGTCCAACGCCCAGGGACAGCGCGGAAAGGACACCGGCTCGGCGGCCACGTCCGTGTCGGTGCCGATGGCCGTGAGGTCGGTGCACTCGCAGACGTTCCAGAGGTTGCACGGGCCCATGTGGTCGGTGGCCTGAATCTCCAAATCAGCTCCGGCAAGCGCCCCCACACAGGCGTCCCCGGTGCAATCCGCGAACCACCGTCCCGCCACCCGCAGGCGTCGGCCACTGCGCACCTCCTGGGCAATCACGGCCTTGATCCGTCCCTCCGCCATCTCGACCGCGTTCACGCGGTGCTCGAGCATCAGCGTGATGTTCGGTTCGGCGCGGACGACCGCCAGCTTCTTGTCGTCCTCGTAAAGGTCCGCAGTGTTTGAGGGTCCATAGTGCGCGCGGCGGTCCTGTTCCAGTTCCGCCACGACATCCCCGATGCGGGGCCAGGGTTCCTTGTTGCGGGCGCCGTGCAGCCAGACCCGGACCTCGGAGCTGTTGTTGCCGCCGAGGACCGGCCGATCCTGGATGAGCGCGACCTTCAATCCCAATCGCGCGGCCGACAACGCCGCACAGGTCCCGGCAATGCCGCCGCCGGTCACCACGAAATCGAAGTTGCCGACCGACTCGGGCTGATCCGGCAACCCGAGGCATGCCCGGCGAAAGGCGGCCATCTCCGGGTCGGTGTTCGGGGGCGTGAAGTCCGGATCGCGACTCAACACAATCGCGTCACAGCGCCCCTCGAATCCGGTGAGATCGTGCAATGAAATCGTGGCGCTCGCTTGTGGCAGGCTCACCGTGCCGCCGTCCTGCCAGTGCCATTTGGCGCCGACCGTGCCGAAGGTCGGCTCGAGCTTCCGCCCATTGATCCGCACCTCGAAACGCCCCGGGGTCCCGGGCGCCCCCCAGCGCGCCACCCAGTCCATGGTGCGAACCCACACGCGATATTCTCCCGCCTCCGCCACTTCGACCCTGGCCCGGGCATCCGCCACCGGCACGCCAAGACCGTGCGCCAGCAGGTAGGGCGATCCCATGGTGTCCATGAACTGCGAATCCACCACCCAGCCGCCGGGTTCGGCAAAGCCCTCGGCCTCCACGAGAATCGGCGAAGCCAAGGCGCCGTGAAGGCGAAGGACGACAACGCACGAGAGGGCGAGGAATAACCGGTTTCTCATGCTGGGCAATGTGGCAGATCGACCGGCTCAGTCCAAGCCGATTGCGGCCACCATTGCGCTCCGGAAACCGAGCGCCCATGGACTGCGCCGGCAAAGCGAAGCGGCGACGGCGCTTTCGAGTGGCAGAGGGCCGGACAGCACGGGAGCACTCATGAGGCAGTTTGCCCCCCGGCGTTCCCTCTCGCGGACTCCGCGGCCCGCGCTCCCGGCAGGAAAGCGGCGGCGTGCTGCGCATGCCGCCGCACTCCACAACTTGGCGACAAACGGGCGATCTCAGGCCCCACCTGCTGCGTCTTCGGGACCCGGAACCGCCGACAGGAACGGCGGCAGCGGGCATTCCAGAGTATCCGCGATGGCCCGCAGCAACTCCGCTTCGCGTTCCGCCAGTTTGCCGTCCTGGGCCACCGCCAGGGCACAGGCATCCAGCAAGCGCCGTCGCAACGGCAGGGCGAGTTGCACCAACCGGTCGAGCGCGGCATCGATCTGAGGGAGATTCGCCGACCCGGCCTCGAGCAGAGGATGTTCCATGACGGAAAGCTCGAGTTTCCGGAGGCCGACCTCGTACGCCGCCCGCGCGCCGGCTTCGTCGGCTTGACCCACGTGTGCCAGGCCGGAGAGGAGCACCACGCATTCAGCCGTCACCGGGTTGAGGGCGTAGAGCATGGCCGTCCTTCGGCGCACGGGCCGGAACGTCGGCGTGAGATGGCGGGCCAGCAGTTTGAGCACGGCGTATTCGAAGAGGTCGATCTCCGAATCGGCCTCGATCAACCGTCGCACGGTGGTTTCGAGATCCTCGAACTGGCGCGGCGAGAGCTGGCGAAGCGCCGGGAGGCCAAGCTCGAACAAGGGCAGCCGCAGTCGGGCGGGCAGTTCCCGCAAGGCAGGCAGCAGGCGCTTGATTTCGTGAACCACGGGCGGCGGCAGCGTGGCCAGTTGGGCTTCCTGATCGGCCTCGTTCGCGGACGCCAGCAATACGCCGTAGACCAGGGCGGTCGCCGCAAAGGGCTGTTGCGTGGCCTCCCGCAGGCTCTCCGGGATGTCCTCCAGCAATCCGCTCGCGTGCTCCAGGTGGTCGAGCGTTGGCGTTCCCGCGTGTTGCAGCGCGGTGGAGGCCTCGATGCGGCCCGTTGCCCCGGAACGACGCCCCGCCACGGCCCCGCCGGTTCCCAAGGCGCCAGCCGCCGCGATTCCCCCCACCAGGCCACCCAGCGAAACGGGCGGTTTGCCCGCGGCGCGGCGGGGACGGGTGGGGATGGCTTCCGCCACCGGCTTCTTCACCGGCGGGTAACTCCCGTTGAAGTTCGGTTCCCACACGCGGATTCGCTCCACAAGCGGCGGATGAGTGGCCAGCATGCTGCCGAACAGCGGCGGTTTCAGGCCGTTCCCGAAGAACATGTGGCTTGCCTCCTCGGCGGCGGGCGACATCACGCGCGAACCTTCCATGAGACCGCCGATCTTCTTCAACGCCCCCACGATGCCGTCCGGGTTACGGGTGAATTGCACGGCCGAGGCATCGGCCAGGAACTCGCGTTGTCGGGAAACCGCGCTCTTGATCAAGCGGCCGAAGAACACCCCCGTGAACCCGATCACCACCAGCGCGAGCCCGATCAACGGCAGCGGATTGCCGCCCTTCTTGCCGCCGCCGCCACCCCCACCACTGCCCGAATAAAAGCCGATCCGCAGGAGGTAATAGCCGAGCATGGCCAGGCAGAGGATGCCGTTCAGCCAGCCGATCAGGCGGAGGTTCAGCCGCATGTCACCGTTGAGGATGTGGCTGAACTCATGGGCAATGACGCCCTGCAACTCGTCGCGCGTCAGCATTTGGATGCAGCCCCGGGTCACGCCGATGACGGCATCCCCCGGTTTGAGCCCGGCGGCAAACGCGTTGATGCTCCGCTCCTGGCCGAGCACATAGACATCCGGCACGGGAACTCCCGAGGCGATGGCCATTTCCTCGACAACGTTGAGCAGCTTGCGCTCGTCCGGGTCGGTGGTCTGGGCCTGCACCAGCCTTCCTCCCAGGCTGGTGGCCACCACCGCGCCGCCGCGGGCGAGTTCGAGCATCTTGTATAGCGTGCCCAACCCGATCACACCCAGCGTGCCCAGCACCACCCAAAAGGCGAACTCCGGGTTCATCAGCCAGCCCAGATCCCCGGGCGTGTGCTTCTTTGAGTTCGCGAGAATGAAGACCGCCGCGAGCACGACGTAGACCGACACGACGATGAGCACCACCGCCATCGTGAAGTAGGCGATCAGTAGCGTGGTGCTCTTGCGGGCCTTTTCCTGACGGGCAAAGAAGTCCATGACTGCATGCAAACGGGAGTGAACTGACGGCGGTACCGCGACGTGCTCCGGCCCCGCCAGGCCGCGTGACTCCCGCTGGCAGGAGTCCCACCGGCCGGAGTCTCGGGGGTCGCTCCGACCGGCGGATGCGGCGGCCGTCTAGAACTTTACCTTCGGCGCCTGCTTCTCCTTCTCGTCCGTGATCTCGAACAATTCGGCGGCGTTGAAGTTGAACATGCCGGCGATGATGTTCGACGGGAAGCTCTCGCGGGCGGTGTTGTAGGACATCACCGAGTCGTTGTAGGCCTGCCGGGCGAACGAGACCTTGTTCTCCGTGCTGGTCAGCTCCTCCATCAAGCTGGCCATGGTCTGGTTCGCCTTCAGGTCGGGATAGGCCTCGGCCAGGGCGAACAGACGGCCCAACGCACCGCCGAGGGCGGCTTCCGCTCCCATGAGCTGGCCCATGGCTCCGGGATCCCCCGGGTTGCCGGCCGCCTTGGTGTTGGCCGAGACCGCGGCGTTGCGGGCCTGAATGACGGCTTCCAGCGTCTCGCGCTCGTGCTTGATGTAGCCCTTCGCCGTCTCAACGAGGTTCGGGATCAGGTCGTAGCGCCGCTTGAGCTGCACGTCGATCTGCGCAAACGCATTCTTGAAGCGGTTGCGCAGGCCCACCAGCTTGTTGTAGGCGCCGACGCCATACAGCCCCGCCAGCAGGATGACCACGCCGAGGATGATCAGCGGGATGAGCAGGATTCCAAGTATTCCGGTTGTCATGATCAGTTCCTGGTTTGTTGTTGTCGGTGCGTAGTGTCGCCGGTCCGCCGCACGGGGCAATTATTTTCTCGCCGACGGCGTTGTAACGCGGCCCGGCAGCCGGCGAGTTCCGCATCATTGCCCGCTCAGGTTGATCAGCCGGAAGAACCGGCTCGAGGAAACCACCGGCACCGCGATGCCGTTCAGAAGTTGCGCGCCCGTAAAGGCCTGGGGCGGACCGAAGGCATCGGTTCCCAATCCCGGAGTGCTCTGCAGCGTATAGAGGCTGCCGGGCGACACCCCGGTGGCGGAGACCACGAAACCATCCGTCCCCGCCGACCGGATCTGCAACTCCACGCCATCGAGCGAGCCCAGGTCGCCAAGGGCGCCGTAGGAGGGAAAGTACCCCTGATCCACGCCCGGCACCGTGGTGATCGCTCCGGTGTCGGTGGCCACCTGGCGGATCACAGCGCTCGATGCCACGCCCGAGGGCAGGAAACCGAATCCCACGGTGGCCTGCTGGGCGATGGCGATCACCAGGCGGGTGCCGTCGGGGGCCCAGGTCAGTCCCAGCGGATAGAATCCCTCGTTGAATGTGGTCAGCACCCGGGCGTTGGAACCGTCGGCATTGGCCATCACAACCGCGGCAGTGACGCCGCGGCTGGAACCCAGCACGTCCGGCCAGAAGAGCGCGAAATAGGCCAGGCCGGCCCCCGAGGGGGAGATCGCCGGGAAGAGGTGCGTCTCCGCCGCGATCGGAAACACGCCGTCATAGTAACGGGGCGTGGACAACACGCCGACCGCCTGCCAGTCCTGAGTGCCGGGATTCCGGGCAAACCGGACGATGGCCGGGAGTTGCTGGGTGGCCCCGTTCTGCGTCTGCACCGTCACGTACGAAGGGGTCACAAACGAATCCCCGGCCGGATCCCACGCCAGTCCGGTGAACTCCGCCTGGAAAGCGTCCGAAACCGGCCCGCGTCCAAAGGTGGGATTGCTGAGGATCACCCCGTCACTCGCTCGCGCCACATTCAGCTCGCGGGTGCTCTGCGGATTGGCGATGCCCTGGCGGCGCGTGAGCATGACCCCATAGGCGAGCCACTGGTTGTTCGGGGACAACGCCGCGGTGACCGGCGTGAAGGAATCCACTTCCGACGGGGAAAAGACGATCGTGTTGTGGTCCACCACCCGGCGGGTCGTCCCCAGTGCGCGGTCATAAACGTAGATGTCCGAACTCGGCGGCACCCCGAGTCCCGGTTCGACGGGGTCCGGGGATGAGAACGCCACAAAACGCGTGTCTCGCGAGATCGTGGGAAAGTTGTGCTCCACCAGACCGGTGGAGAGTTGCGTCACCTGTCCGTTCCGGACCTCGAACAGCCCGCTGCCGGTCACGCCGGAAAAACTCGCGGGGGCTGCATATACCAATTGCGCATGAATGATCGCCGGCAGCGCGGCGGCCAAAGCGAACCCTGTTACCCAAATCACTTTCTTCATCGGCTTGATGGTCTGTTGTCTGGCCATGGGGTCCCGGCCGGGCCTGGGGCCCTCGATCGCCGGAACCGGTTGCTCGGTGGCCACGCCGATCCAGGTCGGCAGAACTTCGCCCGTACAGTTTGGTCGCGGACACAGCCGGGAGTTGGATCGACCCCACCACCATCGCAAGAATAGCACACTTCCCCACCCCGTCACCTTCCACCTGATCTTGACCCGCCCCGTCGGACACCGTACGCCTATGCCCATGAAATCCACGCCCACCGCCGCTTCCTCCGGTTCCTCCGGCTCTGCGCCTGCTTCCGAGGGTATCCCGGCGGCCCTCAACCGCCGTCGGTTTCTTGCCCGGACCGCGCTGGGAACGGCCGCGCTGGCCATGCCGCTCATCGCCCCCACCCGGCTTTTCGGCCAGGCCGGCACGCCCGCCCCCAACGACCGCGTGAACGTTGCTTTGATCGGCCGCGGAGCCATGGGGTCGGGCCATCTGCACCGGCTCGCCGGCGATCCCGGGTTTCAACTGCTGGCCGTGTGCGACGTCGACACCAGCCGGCGCGAGGCCGGGCGGGAGGCGGTTGAAGCCCATTATGCGGCGGACCGTGCCGCCGGACGTTACCGGGGTTGCGCGGCGGTCAACGACTACCGCGAAGTCCTCGCGCGTGAGGACATCGACGCGGTGCTGATCGCCACGCCCGATCACTGGCACACCAAGATCTCGATCGATGCCGCCCGGGCCGGGAAGGACATCTACTGCGAGAAGCCGGTGTCGGTGACCCTTGCAGAAGGACGGCGCCTGGCGGACGTGGTGCGTCGCCAGGGCCGCGTGTTCCAGACCGGCACGCAGTACCGTTCCATCCCGATGATCCGCAAGGTGGTGGAGTTCATCCGTGGCGGCGGACTCGGTCGCATCGAGCGCGTGTTCACGCAGTTGTTTCCCATCAACGGCTGGCTGCGTTCGGGGCGTTTCGCGCCCTATGTGAACACCACAAGTCCCGATCAATGCGGCGGCAGTTACGCGCCCATGGACTTCGCCCTGCCGGCCGAACCGGTACCCGAGGGCCTGGACTGGGACCTCTGGGTCGGCCCGGCGCCCTGGCGGCCTTACAACTCGCTCTACCACATCAACCCGTCACCGGGCGTGGTGCCGTGGTCCTTCGACGACGCGTTCGGCGTGACTTCCTCGACCTGGTTTCTTTCCCACGCCGCCGATGTGATCCAATACGCGCTGGGCGTCGAGGAAACCGGACCGGTCGACATCATCCATCCGGACAGCGGCGAGTTCCCCACGTTGACCTTTCGCTACGCCAACGGTGCGCTGATGCATTTCGTCCAGGATTGGTCGGAGGTGAAGGACCGCTATCACCTCCTGGCGGACGCGCGGCTGGCGGGGATGTTCGGTGGTGTGATCATCGGGGAGCGCGGCTGGTTGACCACCCTGACCAATGGCGGCCCCATCGAGGGTGCCCCGGCCGGCCTCTTTGAGGAAATGAAGCTGGATCGACGCGAGGTCAGCCCCGGCGGCAACGATCATCACGCCAACTGGCTGAAGTGCATCCACACCCGTGAACGCACTTACTGCGACGCCGAACTGGGCCACCGCACGTCAAGCATCGGTCACCTGACCAACCTCCCCTTCCTGGTGGGCCGTTCGCTTAAGTGGGATCCCGCGAAGGAGGTCTTCACCCACTGCGACGCGGCCAACCGACTCCTCTCCCGGGCCACCCGCGCGCCGTGGTATTTGTAAGGGCGCGGATCTCGGTTGTCATCGCGCGACGTGCCCCCCGGCATTGCCGCGCGGGCGGGGACCGTGGATACTTGCCCCGTGAAAGACAGCCTGACGTTATTGATTACGACGGTGCTGGCGACGGCCGTTTGCGGGGCCGGCCGCCCCGCGAATGCCGCCGTTGCCACCATCGACGGCGAACCCGGTCCGGCCCCCCAGGCGTTTCTCCAGGAAATCGCCGAACGCGTACCCACACCGGACGGGGTTGCCTCATCGGGCTTCACCGTGCTGGACCTCGCCCCGGATGGCACCCTGCGCGCCCTCGCGGGGAAGACCCTCTACGCATTCACCGACGGCAGGCCGATGCCGGGCCGCACGCAGGTTCAACCGGATGACAGTGGCGGTTCCGGGCAGGTCCAACAGGTCTTCCGCAGCGGGGATACCCTCTGGCTCGCGACCGAGGACGGTCTGGTCCGGTTGGCCGGCAACGAATCGGGCCAACCGGAGCTGGTGGGGCGAAGCGTGCGGCAGGTTGCGGTGGCGGCAGATGACCTGATGCTGGCCGCGACGGATCGCGGGCTTTGGGTCCGCCCGTCCGGCGGAGAATGGCAGCAGGCGCCCGTGATCGATGAGACCGGGCGGGACTGGGCGGCGGGCGAAGTCGCGGGGGTTGCCGTGACTCCGGCAGGCGACTGGTGGCTGGCGTTTCCCGCGGGGGCGGCCCGAAGGTCGGAATCGGGGTGGACCTTCTTCACCGGGCGCGAGGGACTGCCGGTGGCGGACTTCACGTGTGTGGCGGCCGGGCCGGGAGGGGAAGTCTGGTTCGGTTCGCAGCGGGGCGCGGTGCGGTTCGAGCACGGAAAGTGGGCGTACCGTGAAGGACCCCGGTGGCTGCCGGGCAATGCGGTACGGTCCATCGTGGTGGACGGAGCGGGCACGGCCTGGTTGGCCACCGACGGCGGATTGGGCTGCATCCGACGACGGCCCATGACGTTTGCGGCCAAGGCGGAGTATTACGAGGACCAGGTGGAGCGGTATATCAAACGGACCCCGTACGGCTACACCTCGGAAGTCCGCCTGGAGGAGGCCGGCGATCGTCCGGGAATCATCTATTCGGACAGCGACAACGACGGTTTGTGGACCGCGATGTATGGCGCGGGCGAGTGCTTTGCCTACGCGGCCACGGGGCAACCGGAATTCAAGGCGCGGGCCAGGCAGGCGTTTGAGGCGTTGCGGTTCCTGCAGAAGGTCACGCAGGGCGGTCCGCACAGTCCGCCCAAGGGATTCGTCGCCCGCACGATCCGGCCGGTGAGCTGGCCCGACCCGAACGAGGGACGACTGGCGCATGATCGCGAAAGCCAGCAGGGGGACAGTCTGTGGAAGGTCTATGAACCCCGGTGGCCGCTCAGCGCCGATGGGAAGTGGTACTGGAAAAGCGACACCAGCTCGGACGAACTCGACGGCCACTATTTCTTCTACGCGGCCTACTACGATCACGTCGCGGAAACCGAGGCCGAGCGCGACCGGGTTCGCGAGGTGGTGCGCGACCTGACCGACCATCTTGTGGATCACGGGTTCTGCCTGGTGGACCACGATGGCACGCCGACACGCTGGGCGCGGTTCGGTCCGGAATTCGTCAATCAGGATCCGTTGTGGTGGGTCGAGCGCGGGCTCAACTCCCTCAGCATCCTCTCCTACCTGGCGGTGGCCGAACACGTGACCGGCGACGCCCGCTACGGCCGGGCTGCCGACGAACTGGTCCGCCAACATGGCTACGGCGCAAACGTCATGAATCCGAAGGTGCAGATGGGCATCGGTTCGGGGAACCAGTCCGACGATGAGATGGCGTTCATGTGCTTCTACAATCTGATCCGCTACACGAGCAACGAACCGTGGCGGGACAAGTGGCAGTTCGCGTTCCACGCCTATTGGGCACTCGTCCAGCCCGAGATGAACCCCTTCTTCAACTACGCTTTCGCCGGCACGGCCGGGGATGCGACCTACACCAACGCCTACGGAACCATCCCCCTGGCGCCCTGGCCGGGATGGCGCGAGGACAGCCTCGCCACCTTGCGCGGCTTTCCGCTGGACCGGGTCAATTGGCCGTTGCACAACAGCCACCGGCTCGACCTGGACAGACTGCCACCCCAGCAATCGCGGGATCTGGCGGATCTTGACCGTAGCCGGCGCGGTCACCGGGTCGACGGCCGGGTTCTCCCGGTGGAGGAACGCCACTTCAACCATTGGAACACCGATCCCTTCCAACTCGATTACGGCGGGGACGGTCGCACGCTCGCCAGCGGCACGGTGTTTCTCCTGCCCTACTACATGGGCCTGTATCACGGCTACATCGCGAAACCGTAGGACCGGGGACGGAACAACAGCGGCGAATTGGCATTCGCCGACGTACTGGTGCATCCTCCCGTCCTCGGCGAACACCAGTTCGCCGCTACGGTGGTGAGGGATGCCGGAAATTGACGCCCGAAACTGGCAGGTCTCCGGCGGTTTTGGGCTTCCCCCGCCTGCCACAAGTCGCGACAATTCCCTCCCAGAAGCACAGCACGATTAGCACCATGAAGCACATGCACATCCCCTCCCTGAACCGCCGTCGTTTTCTGACGCGGACTGCTCTCGGCGTCACCGCCGTCCAGTTCATTCCCTCCCGCGTGCTCAGCGCCTCGGCGAATGACCGGTTGAACGTCGCCGGCATCGGCGTGGGCAGTCGTGGCGGCGCCGATGTGGATGCCGTGGCGGGCGAGGGGCAGAACATCGTGGCCATCGCCGATGTGGACCGCAATTACGCCGGGAAGAAGATGGAGCAGTACGCCCAGGCGAAGCGCTTCACCGACTTCCGCGTCATGCTCGATCGCATGGACAAGGAGATCGATGCCGTCATCATCGGCACCCCGGATCACACGCACGCGACCATCGCGCTGGAGGCGATCCGGCGCGGCAAACACGTCTACTGCGAGAAGCCGCTGGCCCACACGGTCGACGAGGTGCGTCGGGTGACGGCCGCGGCGCGCCAGGCGGGGGTGGTGACGCAGTTGGGGAACCAGGGACATTCCTTCGGCGACATCCGGCGGCTTTGCGAATGGGTCTGGGACGGCGCCATCGGGGAGGTGAAGGAGGTTCACTGCGGCTGCGACGCCTTCCGCAATGTCTATTCGCAGATCGGCAACCTGCCCAAGCTGAGCGAGCGACCGCCGGTGCCGGAGAACCTGGATTACGATCTCTGGATCGGGGCCGTGCCGTTCATCCCGTACTCGCCGCTTTGGGTGCACTGGAACTGGCGTGGCTGGATGCCGTTCGGCACCGGCTGCATCGGTGACTGGTTCTGCCACGTGCTGGATCCCTCGTTCTGGGCGCTCGACCTCGACGCGCCCGTCAGCGTCCATGCGGAAGTCACGGATTACGATCCGGCCAAGCACGGCATGACCTATCCACCCGGCACGAAGATCACGTTCCAGTTTGCGGCGAAGGGAAAACGGCGGCCGGTGAAGGTGGTCTGGTATGACGGCGCCAACCGGATTCCCCGGCCGGACGGCCTGGAAGCGGACGAGCAGTTGCCGGGCACGGGAGGCGTGCTGATCGGCGACAAGGGGATGATCATCCATGGTTCGCACGGCGCGGGCGGCTGCCGCATCGCCCCTGAGAAGCGGTTGAACGAGTACCTTGCCGGCGGGCAGCCGGAGGAGAAGATCCCGCGGGTGAAGAACCATGCCTGGGACTGGATCAACGCGATCAAGACGGGCGGCAAGGCAGGCTCGAACTTCGATTTCGGCGGGCCCCTCGCCCAATGCGGTTTGCTCGGGGCGGTGGCGATCCGGTTCCCGGGCGAGACCCTGCGTTGGGACAATGCGGCGGGTTCCTTCACCAGTTTCGGGCCGGCGAACGCCTATCTCCGCACCCCATACCGCGAAGGCTGGGTCTCGTGAGCAGGCGGCATTCCCGCTTGGTGCGATTGCGGCCTTGTGGCTAACTCGGCCGCGTGGCGCGTCGTTCGTCCCGAGGCAAGATTCGTCGTTCCTCCGGCCGGAAATCCGGCTGGATGGGCATCTGGTTGCTGGGCATGGCGGCGGTCGCTTTCGCGGCCTGGTGGTTTCATCAAAAGGGGCAGGTCCTGCCCCTGATGCATCGGGCCGGCCTCCTTGCGGCGGTGTCCGGACCAGCCGCCTCCGCGGCGTCCGGCGCCGTTGCGCCGGCGCCCTCCCGGGAGCCGGCACGGAAGGAGGAGGAGGCCCGTCCGACCAGGCCCGATTCACCACCGACCGAATCCCCCCCCGAGGCCGAGGCCAAGGCGGAACCCGACCCCGAACCGGAGCCCGAGCCCGAACCTCCACCGGAGGCGTTCGTTCCCCCGGCTCCCGCGAACATCACCGGCTTCCCACGCCCGGTCCGCGATGTTCTGGAGGCCCAAATCGCCCTCGTGCGGCACGGGATTTCCTCGGGGCCCATCGACGGGGTGATGGGTTCCCAGACCGGCGCCGCGCTGGAGGCGTTTCAGCGCCAGTGCCGGCTGGAACTGACCGCCCGCCTGACTCCCGAAACCCGCGCGCGGCTGATCATCGATGCCGGTCCGCTCATGCCCTACCGGGTCACCGCCGAGGACCTCGCACGCTTGCAGCCCGTGAGTTCCACCTGGCTGGGCAAATCCCAGCAATCACGGCTGGACTACGAGACGATTCTCGAATGCGTGGCGGAAAAGCACCGGGCCAGCCAGCGCTTTCTGGAACGTGAAAACGGGGCCGTCGACTGGGCCCACGTGTCCGCAGGACAGGTTCTTCTGGTGCCCCGGGTGACCGCCCCCACCAACACCTTTCAGGCCGCCTTTCTGCGCATCTCGCTCGCCGGCCGCACGCTTGAGGCCTTCGATTACCAGGACCACCTGCTGGCGCATTTTCCCTGCAGCATCGCGCGGAGCGTGGAGAAGCGTCCGGTGGGTCGACTGGAGGTGGTGACGGTGATCGAGGACCCCAACTACACCTTCAATCCGGTCATCTATCCGGAATCGGCCGAGGGCCGGCGTCTGGGCCGCAAGCTGGTCGTGCCCTCCGGGCCGAACAACCCCGTGGGGGTGGCCTGGATCGGTTTGAGCCGGCCGGGTTACGGCATTCACGGCACCCCCGTTCCCGAACTGGTCGGCCGGACCGAATCCCACGGCTGCTTTCGCCTTGCCAACTGGGATGCCTCGTATCTGCTGAAGTTGGTAAGCCGGGGCACGCCGGTCTTCGTGGAGGAATGAGAAGGAAGCGGGGCGGCCCGCCCGGGCATTCGGTTGCGGACAGTGGGCCTGGCGGTGCGCGGAGGAAACACGGTGTGAAACATCCGGACTCGGGCAGTCTGCGCTTGGCTGGCGGGGTTTGGCCGGTAGGTTTCGGACGTGGACTGGCCCCGCATCTGCACCGCCGTGATCCCCTGCTTCAATGAGGCCGCCGTTATCGGGACGGTCGTCAGTGGGGTCCGACAGCATTTGCCCGAAGTGCTGGTCGTCGATGATGGGTCGGCCGACCGCACTGCGGCGCTCGCGCGTTCCGCCGGTGCGACCGTGATCACCCACCCGGCCAACCAGGGCAAGGGGGCGGCGGTGCGGTCTGGCCTGGACGAGGCCTCCCGCCGCGGATTCATGTGGGCGATGCTGTTGGACGGCGACGGTCAGCATGATCCGGACGACATCCCGTGCCTGCTTCTGGCAGCCGGAGCCGGGGACGTGGATCTGGTGATCGGCAATCGGCTTGAGAATCCGGCAGCGCTCCCACCGTTACGCCGCTGGGTGAACCGCTGGATGAGCCGCCGGATTTCCGGGCGGGTCGGGTTCCACTGTCCGGATTCGCAGTGTGGTTTCCGCCTGGTCCGACTCGCGGCCCTGGGCGTGCAGGAACTCCAGCGGAATCGGTTCGAAACGGAATCGGAGATGCTGGTGGCGATGGTCGCCGGCGGAAGCCGGGTGCGTTTTGCCCCGGTGCGGTGTCTTCCGGCGCGGCGGCCCAGTCACATCCGACCGCTGCGGGACGGCTGGCGCTGGTTTCGCTGGTGGTGGGAGGGATCGGGCGGGCAGCCGTCGGACTGAAACCGCTTGTCCCTGGGGACGGCGCTTTCCATGCTGCCCCCGGTGCTGCATGCCTGAGCCCGAGTCGTCAATCACTTCGTGGAAGTCGCGATTCCGTCGCGGCAGCCTTGCCGTGTTGCGTTTGACGGTGGCGGGGGTGTTGTTGGGTTGGTTCTACGCCTGGGCGGCACCTTTCGCCTATCCCAAGGAACGCACGCTGGGATTCCCGCACGGCATGTTGCACGGGGCGCTGATGCCGATGGCGCTCCCCAGCCTGATCCTTGGCCAGGACGTCGACATCTTTGCCGATAACCAGAACGGCCGCCCCTACAAGATCGGTTATATCTGCGGCATCAATCTCTGCGGCCTCGCGTTCTTCGGCACGGCCTTCGCCAAACCCCGACGACAGTCGGCGGGGGTTCCGGGGGCCGGCTCCGAACAGGCGGGATCGTCTTGAGGGGGAGGTTGCGGCCGGAACTGAAAGGGTCAGAACCAGCCGTGGTAGATTTCGAACACGTCCACCCTTCCCCCCGCCCAGTAGTGATTCGGTGGCAACCCGAACGTGCGCGTGCCCGGGTGATAGGTGAGCCGGATCGCGGATCCCGTTGAGTTGGGATCATACGCCATGAAATCCACCCGGTCCTGCCCGGGTTCCACGGCGAAGAGCAGCAGGCCGTGGTTGATCGTGAGCTGCGGAAACCGGACCACGTGCACGACCGGCAAGCGACCGGTCTCCAACGCCCGCTTCAGCGATTCCGCCTCCCGCGCCTGGTGTACCCGTGAGAATGGAAACACCATGCGCCAGTGACTGCGGAGCACATACGACCGCCAGGCTCCGCCGAGTGCCTGCTTCAGCAATCCCTCGTGAATTGTGCTCAACTCGCGGAGGTCGCGGAACCCTGGGATGGGGACGCGCTGCCGGGCGGCACTTGCCCGGCGGGGATTGCGCCGGATCACGGTCCGCACCAGCCGCCCGCAATCCGCCTCGTCCGGGCGGGACTGCCCGGGCTCGAACTGCGCGTGAATCCGGAACTGCCGGGCGGCCCGCACCATCGCAAAGCACCGAAGGGCAAAGGTGGGCCGAGGTTCGGCGCGCCGGGGGATCATCCGCCCCGTCCGGACATCCGGGTGATACTCCCAAACCAGCTCGTTCCGGAACGCGAAGGTGTCGCGCGCGAAATCGAACGCTGCCGGCATGCCGGCCGGGGAGCCCGCTGGATCATGACAAATCACGCTTGCGGCCGAGGCTAGGCGTGGGCTAGCAAGCCGGCAATGCTGTACGATCGCTGGCGAACAATGGCGTCCCAACAACGCGCCGAACGGGCGTTGCACGAGGCGGCCACGGGTCGCTCCTGGACGTTCGGCGAACTGCTGGCCTGGAGTGATCGCTCTTCCGCTCCCCCGACCGGACGGGTGTTTCCCCAGGGATTGGGGGCCGACTTCATCCTCGAAGTGCTGCGGGGATGGCGCCACGGCTGTTGTGTCTGTCCGCTGGAGGTCGGTCAGGAGGCTCCCCGCATTCCGCCGCCGCCGCCGGGCATGGTTCACCTGAAGCTCACCTCCGCCTCGACCGGCAGCGCCCGGATGGTGGCATTTCAGGCCGGCCAACTCGCCGCCGATCCGGCCCACATCGTGGCCACCATGGGGCTGCGGCCGGACTGGCCCAATCTCGGCGCCATCTCGCTGGCCCATTCCTACGGCTTTTCCAATCTGGTGTTGCCGCTCCTGTTGCACGGCATTCCCCTCGTGCTCGCCGCCTCCTCCCTTCCGGAAGCGCTCCGGCGCGCCGCCGCAGGCGAACCCGCCCTCACACTCCCCGGCGTCCCCGCCCTGTGGCGGGCCTGGCACGAGGCCGATGCCATCCCGGCGGGGGTCCGCCTGGCGATCTCCGCGGGCGCCCCGCTACCGCTGGAACTGGAACGGACGGTCTTCCAACAGCGCGGCGTCAAGATCCATAACTTCTACGGTTCCTCGGAATGCGGCGGAATCGCCTATGACCGGAGCCCACAACCGCGTTCCGACGATCGGAGCGTGGGCACCGCGATGCAGGGGGTTTCCCTTGATGTCGGTGCGGACGGTTGTCTGCGGGTCCGGGGACCGAACGTGGCGGAAACCTACTGGCCCGACGCCGCGGGTCCTCTCGGTGACGGCTGCTTCCAGACAACGGACCTTGCGGAGTTCCACGGGGACGAACTTCACCTGCTGGGGCGTGCCGGCGATGTGATCCATGTGGCCGGTCGCAAGGTGGCTCCGGAGGCAATCGAGCAGACCTTGCGTCACCACACCGCCATTCGCGACTGCCTCGTGTTCGGCGTGCCCGCTGCGCGGGTGGAACGGGGGGAACAGATTGTGGCCGTGGTGGCGGGCACCGACCTGGCCCCGGGCGACCTGGCCGCTTTCGCCGCCGGTTCCTTGCCTGACTGGCAGGTTCCCCGGCAATGGTGGGTGGTGGACTCCCTCGATCCCGATCCGCGCGGCAAGCTTTCCCGGCGGGAATGGTGTCAGCGGTTCCTTTCGCGGCGGCAGACGGGTGGCGTGAGCCCCGAGCCGTAGCGATGGGGTCGAGAACCACGAATCAACCCGAATCGACAGGAACGGGAGGGCATTTTGACCGCAGGCGGGTTTCGGCCTCCGGCATCACCGGGTGGCCTTCTTGCAGCGGCCCTGCCGTTCCTGAAAGCCGCATTCTCATTCGTCGGTATGGGTGTCCATTCGTGGTTGGACTGAAGGGGCACGGTTGGGGCACGATGCCGCCATGATCTCACAGCCTCGCGTTTCCCGTCGCCGGTTCCTGCAAGGATCCCTGCTTGCCGGTGCGGGAATCTGCGGTCTGCCTCCGTGGGCGCGTGCCATTGAGGCGACCGATCTCCCGGCCGGCGGGGCGCCCCTGGCCCTGGGTACTCCGCACTTTGGCAGTCGCATGCAGGCCTTTGTCTGGCGCAACTGGTCCTTGGTGCCGCTCGACCGCATGGCTGCCACGGTGGGCGCCCCACCGGAAGCGCTGCGTGACCTGGGGGGAATGCTCGGCCTCGGCGATCCCCCCGTCATCGATCCGGAGATCCCGCGGCGCTCTTTCATCACGGTGATTCGCCGCAACTGGCACCTGCTTCCCTACGAGCAACTGCTTGCCCTGCTCGGTTGGTCGGCGGACCGGATGGCGTTCACGCTGCGCGAGGATGACTTCCTCTACATCAAGCTGGGGTCGCTCAAGCCGCGGTGCGAGCCGCTGCGTTGGACCCCGCCGACCGCCCGGGAGGAGGCCCGGGCCGCGGAGATAGCCCGGATCGTTCGAGAGGAGTTCGGAGCTGCGTCCCTGGGCGGCAACGATCCGCTGTTCTCCTTTGTGCGTCGCCTCAGCACGCCGCCGGCCGAGAGACTTTCGCCGGTCCGGTTCAAGGCACTGCAGGACGCCCCACCCCGCTACTGCTATTCCTACTTCGCCCTTTACGGGGACGCCCTGCTGGACCCCGATCTGGATCCCTATCCCGACGGTTACCTGGCGCGCCTGGCAGCGGAGGGCGTCAATGGGGTCTGGCTGCAATGCCTCCTCGCCAACCTGTCACCGTTTCCCTGGGATGCCTCCGTCAGTGCCCGCTACGAGGAACGGCGAAAGGGGCTCCGCTCCTTGATCGACCGCGCGGCCAGGCAGGGCGTGAAGCTCTATCTCTACCTCAACGAACCGCGTGCGCGGACGCTGGACTTCTTCACCTCGCGTCCCGAACTGAAGGGTGTCCGCGAGGGGGACCACGCCGCCCTCTGCACCTCCGCCCCCGAGGTCCGGCAGTATCTGCGGGACGCCATCGAATCGCTTTGCCGTGCGGTCCCCGGCATCGGGGGATTCTTCACCATCTCAGCGTCCGAGAACCTCACCAATTGCTGGTCCCATCATCGCGGTCAGGACTGTCCACGCTGTCGCGAGCGGGGCCCGGCGAAAGTGATCACCGACCTGCACGGCGCACTGCAGGAAGGCATCCAGGCGGCCGGCGGCGGACCGCGTCTCACCGCCTGGGACTGGGGTTGGGCCGACGCCTGGAGCACGTCGGTGATCGAGGCCCTGCCCGACGGCGTTTCCCTCCAAAGCGTGAGCGAATGGGACGTCCCCATCGAGCGGGGGGGAATCGCTTCAAACGTGGGCGAGTATTCCCTCTCCGCGATCGGCCCGGGGCCCCGGGCGAAACGTCATTGGGCGGCCGCCCGCAAGCGCGGTCTGCCAATCCTCGCCAAGATCCAGGCAGGGAACACCTGGGAACTTGCCTCCGTGCCGTTCATTCCCGCCGTGGCCCAGGCCTGGCAGCACGGCCGGAATCTCCGCGCCGAGAAGGTCGACGGCCTCATGCTGGGATGGACGCTGGGGGGGCATCCTTCGCCAAACTTGGAGGCCGCCATCGCCGGGCTCGAGGGCGACGATCTGGAAACCGTCGCCCGACGCCGACACGGGGATGCACTGGCAGCCACCGTGGCGGCTGCCTGGCAGGGTTATGGTCGCGCGTTCCGCGAGTTCCCCTACCACGCCGGTTGTGTTTACAACGCCCCCTGGCAGATGGGGCCGGCAAATCCCCTCAGTGCAAGTCCCACCGGCTATGCCGGAACGATGGTCGGCCTGCCCTACGACGACCTCGATCGCTGGCGGGCGGTCTACCCGTGGGAGGTGTGGTGTGAGCAGCTCGAGAAGGTTGCGGAGGGGTTTCAGGCGACCACGGCCAGACTCCGCGCGGCCTTGGGAGACCGGGCGGTGTCCCGCGGGCTGCAGGACGAACTCCGGTTCGCTGAAGCCTGTGCGATTCACTGGCGGAGTGCGGCCACGCAGGCGCGTTGGGTCCAACTCCGCAACCAACACCAGGCGGATTCCCCACGGGCCCGGGAGCTGCTGCGGTCCGAGATCGCCCACGCCCGGCGCCTGCACGCCCTGCAATCGGAGGACTGCCGCATCGGTTTCGAAGCCTCCAACCACTACTTCTATGTGCCACTCGATCTCGTCGAGAAAGTCATCAACTGCCGCTGGCTCCTGGACCCCATGAAAGCACGCCCCGCCCCGTAAGGCGGCGCTTCCTCACTTTCAACGGTGGAGCGCCGGTTTCCAGCCGGCCTTGGGGCCGCAACCGGGGGGGAACGTCTGGGCCGGCTTGCCGCAGACCCACCAATCCCGAAACGGCCTTCCGCCGGACCGGGCGCCGGGAATTGCCGATCCGAAAAGCCGCTTGCCTCGCCGGGGCTTTCCTGCGAGCGTGCACACGTGCGGCGCCAGTGCCCCCAATGTGAATCCAGTTCCGATCCGCAGCCGGTCTGCGGCGCTTGTCCCCTCAGCCAGGTCAAGGCCGGCACCTCGGTGCGGATCAAGCAGTTGCTGGCGTCGCCGGACCTCTGTCAGCGCCTGCGCGAAATGGGCTTCTGCGAGGAGCGCAAGGTGCGCTTGCTCCTGCAGAACCGCAATGTCGTCTGCCAGGTGTGCAACGTCCGGCTGGGCCTGAGCGGCCGGTTGGCGGACAGCATCTGGGTCGAACCGGTCACCTCCCAAAAAGCCGCCTGAACCATGGCCGCGGCCGCCCAGTCGATCACCTGCCTGGCGCCGGGACAGGCCGCCGTTGTCAGCGAAGTGGAGGCCCCCGAGGACGTGCGCGTCCGGTTGCTTGAACTCGGCTTCGTCACCGGAACCCCCGTTGAGCTGGTGCGTTTCGCGCCCCTCGGGGACCCGGTCGAGATCCGCCTGCGCGGCTCGAACCTGACCCTGCGCCGCCACGAGGCGGAGTTTGTTCACGTCCGACCGCAGGCATGACGGCCAGCCGCCAGGAGCCTCCCACTCCAGCGCCCCGCCGCGACGCCCCGTTGCTGGTGGCCCTTACCGGCAATCCCAATTGCGGCAAAACCACGCTCTTCAACGCCCTCACCGGCCTGCGCGCCAAGGTGGGCAATTACTCCGGCGTCACCGTCGAACGCAAGGAGGGCCGCCTGCGCGGCGGACCGCCCCACCAGCACGTCGTCGTCCTTGACCTCCCCGGCACCTACAGCCTCAGCCCACAGTCGCTGGATGAGCAGATCGCCCGTGACGCCCTCCTGACGCGCCTCCCCGAAGTCCCCGTGCCCGACGCGGTGGTGGTGGTGGTGGACGCCTCGAATCTCCAGCGCAATCTGTTCTACGCCACCCAGGTGATCGAACTGGGACATCCCACGATCATCGCGTTGAACATGGCCGATGTGGCCCGGGAAAATGGACTGGAGGTCAACGTCGAGCAGCTCAGCCGGGCCTTGGGTGTGCCGGTGCTTCCCATGGTGGCCAGCAAGGGCGAGGGCATCGCCGAATTGCGCGTCCTGCTCAACACCCTGCCCCACAGCCTCACCCAGCCTGCCAACCCGGCCGGCCTGGTCCGCGTGCGGCCGGAAATCGAGCGCGAGGCAGCCTCCCTGCGCGATCGCATCGCCGCGCTCGGACAACGCCATGCCGCCACCGCCCGGGCCGAGGCGTTGCTGCTGCTCGGCGACGACAAGAATCTCGAGAACAATCTGCCCCGGGCCGGCGGCGAACTCCTCCAGCAGGTGCATGAGGCCCGGGCGCGGCTGGAGGCGGAGGGCATCGACTGGCGGACGGCGCTCATCGAGGCGCGTTACACGGCCGTCTCGGCGATCTTCGAGGATTGCGTCCGGGAAACCGCGCCGGATCAGGAAACGCTCAGCGACCGTCTGGACCGCGTCCTCACCCACCGCGTCTGGGGCCTGGTGATCCTGGCGGCCGTGTTGACCCTGATGTTCCAGAGCATCTTCACCTTTGCCGAGCTGCCCATGACCCTGCTCGAAGGGGTGGTGGGCTGGGTGGGACGCGAGGTTGGCACATTGCTCCCACCCGGCGACCTCCGCAGCCTGATCGTTGACGGCGCCATTGCGGGGGTCGGGGCGGTGCTGGTGTTCCTGCCCCAAATCTGCCTGTTGTTCCTTTTCATCGGCTTTCTCGAGGACACGGGTTACATGGCCCGGGCCGCCTTTCTCATGGACCGCCTGATGAGCAAGGTGGGCCTGCACGGCAAGAGCTTCATCCCGATGCTCAGCTCCTTCGCCTGCGCGTGCCGGGCATCATGGCCACCCGCACCATCGAAAGCATGAAGGACCGGATCGTGACGATCCTGGTCGCACCGCTGATGAGTTGCTCGGCGCGGCTCCCGGTCTATACGCTGCTCATCGCCGCCTGCATCCCCGACCGGGAGGTCTTCGGCTTTCTGGGGTTGCAGGGCCTGACCATGTTCGCGATACGCGCTCGGCATCCTCCTCGCCATGGGGATGGCCTGGGTGTTCAAGAAGACCCTGCTCAGCGGGCACACCCGATGCTGATCCTGGAACTGCCACCCTACAAACGGCCGTTGGTGCGGGTCGTCGCGCAGCACATGTGGGACCGTGCCGCTGTTCCTTCGTCGCGCCGGACCGTGATCCTCGGTATCAACATCCTGCTCTGGTTCCTCGCCACCTACCCCCGTTCCGCCGCCGTCGAGCAGGACTTCGTGCAACAGCGAGAGGCCGTCGCGACCGCTGCGGCCGCCGGCACCCTCACCGCTGCCGAACAGGAGGCCCAACTGCAGGCCCTCAACCAGGAACTGGACGGCGAGCGCCTGCGGAGCAGCTTCGCCGGGCGCGTGGGCAGGCTGATCGAGCCGCTCATCCGGCCGCTCGGTTTCGACTGGAAGATCGGCATCGGACTGGTGAGCTCGTTCTGCTGCGCGGAGGTCTTCGTCAGCACGATGTCGGTGGTCTACAACGTCGGTGGGATGGAGGAATCCGACGAGGGCGAAGCCGGCCTGGCGCGCGTCCTCCAGGCCCAGACCCGCGACGATGGCACTCCGGTTTATACGCCCGTCACCGGACTCACGCTGATGGTGTTTTACGTCATCGCCCTGCAGTGCATCAGCACGATTGCCGTGGTCCGACGCGAAACGAACTCCTGGCGCTGGGCCATCTTCCAATGGGCCTACATGGCCGTCCTGGCCTGGTTGCTGGCGTTCGCGACGACACGCGGGTTGGGGCTGCGCCGGCCGTGTGTGGCCTGTGGCTTCGTGGTGCGGGGTGCAAGCTGCGACTCGGGGAAACCGTTGAGCGCCAAGCAGTCGCGGGAAGCATTTGGATAGTCACCTGGCTGAGTGTAGGGACGGAGTTCGCGGGCGTCGTGGAATGCGGCGATCTCAATCGCCGCTTTCCACGAACCGTCAACCGCCAACGGAGGGCCGAGTTCCACGAGGCCCTGACTTGATTCCAGGGACTCGTGGAACTCGTCCCTCCGAGGAGTTCATGCTCCCATTGCATGCGCATCCGCGAAAGGGGGCTTTCCAGAAGGCCGGGACAGGCAGGAGCAGACCGCCTTCCCCTGAATCGCCACGGCTCAGACACCCTCCCTGCTCGCGGACAAGGCGGTCCGCGCTCCCGGGGGGAAACCGAACCGAGCTGACCGTTGCCGAAACTGATGGCGCAATTCGCGGTTCGCGGCTATCTGTCTGGCGTTTGTCAGCCGACCCTGTTGCCCCAGATCGAACGAATGCACCGCCCATGAGCCAACCGCCCAAGCCGCGAGCCAGCCGCAAGGAAATCTTCGGCTGGGCGATGTTCGATTTCGCGAACTCCTCCTACACGACGGTGATCGTCACCGTGGTCTATTGCGTGACCTTCACCAAGCTGATCGTTGGGGCGGATGCCAACGGCGAATTCGGCCTGGGCAACCTGCTCTGGAGCCTGGCCATCGCGATCAGCTACGGGCTGGTCGTCTTCACCGCCCCGGTGCTGGGCGCCGTGATGGATTTTGCCGCCGCCAAGAAGAAGTTCCTGTTCGCCAGCTACCTCGTGACCGTCACTGGCACGATGCTCCTCGGTTTCGCCAGTCCCGGACATTACGTCGTCGCGATGCTGCTGATCATCCTGTCGAACTTCGGCTTCGCCACCGGGGAATCGTTTGCCTCGAGCTTCCTGCCCGACCTGGGCCCGCGGAAGGACCTGGGCAAGATTTCCGGGTTTGCCTGGGGACTCGGCTACTTCGGCGGTCTGGCTTCGACCATGCTGGTGATCAGCCTCGGAGCAGGCAGTGCCACCGAGTTCGCGAAGGCGCGTTGGGCCGGGCCGATCACCGGGGTGTTCTTTCTCGTCGCCGCCATCCCAACGTTTCTCTGGCTCAAGGAACGCGGCCATCCGCAGTCGCTGCCCCCCGGACGCGGTTACCTGTCGATTGGGTTCGGCCGGCTGGCGTCGACGTTTCGGGCCCTGGGGTCGTTCCGCGATCTGGCCGTGTTTCTCGGGTCGATGTTCTTTGCCATGGGCGGTCTGGCGATCATTGTCAGCTTCTCCTTCCTTTACGGCGACCAGGTGTTGAAGTGGTCGGACTCGACGCGGGTGCTGATGTTTGTGCTGACCCAGTTGACCGCCGCCGGCGGGGCGGTGTTGTTCGGTTTCATCCAGGATCGCATTGGGGCGAAGCGGACCTACCAGATCACCCTCTGGCTCTGGATCATCTGTGTCCTGGCGATCTGGCAGGTGGACCATATTGCCGCCGCGGTGAACGGTCTGCTGGGAACGCAATGGCAGACGGAGTACGTGTTTCTCGTGCTGGGCTGCGTGGCCGGGTTGGGGATCGGTTCCACGCAATCTGCGAGCCGCGGCATGGTGGGAATCCTGGCGCCGGAATCGAAGGCCGGGGAGTTCTTTGGGTTCTGGGGGTTGTCCGGCAAGCTGGCCGCCATCTTCGGCCTGGCGGTGTTCGGCCTGCTGCAATACCGGATCGGACTGCGCTACGCGATCGTCCTTTGCGCCGTCCTTTTCTTTCTCGCCTGGCTGGGATCGTTGCCGGTCAACGAACACCGGGGACGGGAGGCGGCGGAGGGGGGGGCGGAGATGGGAGAGGGGGGATCGAAGATGGGGGATCGGAGATAGGGAATGGGAGATGGGGGAGGTTCAAGGGATCTTCGATTTTGAGGCGGGGAATCCTGACGGGTTCGCCAACTGGCGGCGCGAACAGGAGGCCTGGCGGGCGGCGGTGCGCGAGGAATGGAAGCTGCCCGTGGGCCGGCGCGTGCGCGTGCGGCTCGTCGGTATGGACCGGGAAATCGAGGGCGAACTGGTGCTGCGCACCCACCCGAGGGTCATCGATCACCGGCAGACGCTCGACCTCGGGATCGGCAACCACGCGTTCTCCAGTGAGGAGATCGAGAGCCTGACACGGCTGGATTGAGGGCCCGGGGAGGGCCTTTGGCTGAGCCGTGTAGTCCGTGAAATCGGTGTCCTTCCCGGCTCCACTGGAACTGAATCGTCACGGCTCAGGGCCCGATGGCGAGGCATTTCAGCGAACC
This sequence comes from Verrucomicrobiales bacterium, assembly GCA_024233215.1. Classification (GTDB taxonomy): domain Bacteria; phylum Verrucomicrobiota; class Verrucomicrobiia; order Limisphaerales; family J093; genus J093. Next base: position 299,478 of record JACKPW010000003.1, read on the forward strand.
GCGCGAATTGCGCACATAGAGCCGGCCATTCGCGAGCGCTGGCGGTGTCCAGCAACGACCTTCCAGCACCTTGGTCCGGGCCAGTTCGCGATATGCGTCCGGGGTTGCCTCAATCAGTGCGAGCTGACCGTCGCCATACAGAACCAGCAACCGGTTGTCCGCCAATGCCAGCAACGAACCCGCCGCAACGTCTTCCTCGACCCAACGAACGCGGCCCGTGCTGAAGTCGATACACCGCAGCTCGGGCTTCCGGGCATAATGTCGGCTGAACCCATAGAGTTGTCCGGCGGCCCGGACGGGCTGGGCCATGTGGGTTTGGAGCGCCTCACTGGTATATACCGGACAGGGGTCAGTCCCAAAGGTTGACACTCTCGGCAGATTCTCGCCCACCACTTCCAGCAACGCGCAGCCGCGGTCGTAGCTGGTGATGAAGACGCGCCCATCCAGCACCATCGGGTCCGCGTTGTTGTTGTCGTAACCGGTTTCCCACGGAAACGACCAACGTTTGCTCCCGGAATCCGGGTCGAGCCCCACCAATCGTTTCGCTGCGAAGACCAGCAACGTCTCCACTCCGTCGAACTCAGCCAGCACCGGGCTCGCATATCCGGCGGTGCCGTGGCCGTGGAACCACAGGACCTTTCCGTTGCGACGGTCCAACGCAATCCCGGCCTCGCTGGCGTTGAAGAACACCTGGTCGCCATGCACCAGCGCCGAGCCGGCATAGCCCCATTCGTTCGGTTTCAATCCGGGGTCCTGCCGGAGGTCACGCTGCCAGATCACGCTGCCGGTTGCGGCGTCGAGACAGAAGACATCGCCCCACTTGCTGATCGTGAAGACCTGCCCCTCGTGGACGGTGGGCGTGGCGCCGGGGCCGCCTTCGTAATACTTCGGGCCGAGGTCACAGGCGTAACGATGCTGCCAGAGCGGCCGGCCGCTTCGGGCATCAAGGCACAAGACTGTGTCCGCGTCGTCGTCATTCCCCATCGTGAAGGCCCGGTTTTCTGCCACCACGACGGAGGAGAAACCCGTGCCGACCGATGTTTCCCACAACAGCGGCAGGCCCCCCTGCGGCCATGGTGCCGAATGGACCGCTTCCGTGGAATGCCCGTCGCGGTCCGGGCCAAGCCATTGTGGCCAGTCGGTTGCCGAGGCACAAAAGGCACCGGTGAGAACGGCGGCGACCTCAAGGGGACGGGTTTTGAACCACTTCCTCATGGCTCGGGATCCGGCGGGGAGGCGGGTGGGCCAGCCGAGCGGTCCGATGGTGCAGCCCGGCCGACCGGCGCGGTGGCGGTGGGCAGGGATGCCTCGATGGCGGGGCTGATTCGCAGGAACCAGACCAACGCCAGGAAGTCATAGACGGCGTGCGTCAGGATTGGCCCAAGCAGGCCGCCGGTGATCTGATACAATGTTCCCAGATAGACTCCGACCACCGCGGCAGCGGTGGCATAGGTCCGGTTCACACTGTGCGCCGCGCCGAAGAGTCCGCTTGCCAGAACCAATCCGGCTACCTCTCCCCACCGCGCCGAGGCCCAGCCCTGGATGGCCCCGCGGAAGAGGAGTTCCTCGCCGACGCCGGCCAGCACCGAAATGCAGGCGAGCTGCGGGACCGACCAACTCGCCATCAACGGCCGAAGGCGCAGTTCCAGAAACCGTCGGATGGGCAGGAACGGACCGTTGCGCGAGGTCATCACGCGGTGGAAGAACATCAGCAAGGGCAGCGCCGCGCCGAGTCCGAGGAGGAGCCAGCGGATTTCGGTGCGGAACAGGGGTTCCATGGGACGCCCCTGAAGCCACAGCAAAGCCGCGCCAAGCACCCCCAGCCCTGCCTGAAACGAGCAACCCATCCAGAACCAACGCTGGCCCTGCCGCGCTAGAGGCCGCGCATCGAACCGGAGATCGGTATCTTCCGTCGCCACGCCACGAGCCTACCGGGCATCGAGCACTTGGCCAGTGAAACCGGTCCGACTTAGGGCCGACGAGGCGGGCTCAGTCCCGAGTATTGGTTACTTTGATACTAGGGACTGCCCCCCGCGGACAGGTCCTCAATCGGGGCAATGGTCGCGAGGCCATCTTCCGCGACGATACCGACCGACAGCACTTCGTGGACCCCCTGGCGGAAGGCTGTAAGAAGACATCCTGGCAGGTCCATTCGCTCGGGGAGCATGGCATTCGGCACGACAGCGCGGCGGGCCGGCCGGAGTTGGAACGGCGGCTTGAGCATCGTCGGGCCGGGGCGCTTGCGCTTGAGCGCGCTTGAAATGACCTGAAATGGGGCATTGACAGGCCGGTCCTTTTCAGTAGAGTTCGCGGCCTTTGTAGCAGACGCAGTCGAGTCGATATGCCGAATACCCTGTCAGCAGAACGTCGCACGCGGAGCAGCGCCCGTCGTCAGGACCGCAACCGCGCCGCCAAGTCGAAGGTCAAGACGTTGGAGAAGCGTTACCTCACCCTTCTGGGCGAAGGCAAGAAGGAGGAGGCCGGTATGGCGCTTCGCGATGTGACCTCGGCCCTGGACAAGGCCGCCAAGAAGGGCGCCATGCACTGGGCCACCACCGACCGCAAGAAGTCCCGGCTTTCGTTGAAGCTGGCCTGAGCAGCGGGTTCCCCGCCGCTTCGTGACAACGGCGCCCGACCGGGCGCCGTTTCGCATTGTTTTAGCCGCGGCGCCCGATCGGGCGGCCGACCGGTTTCGCTCAATAGGTCAGCAGATCCAGCAGTTGCGTGCCACTCCGCGCAAGCTGCCAGCCCTTCCCCGACCGCGTGACCAGATCCCGGCAGCGGTGTTCCCGGAGTTCCTTCTCGTTGACGGAGAGCACGTCGCCATCCTTCCGCCCGGCGATTTCGGAGGGGGCCCGGGGCACGATACGACAGGGCACCCCGGCGTAATTGAGCGCCAGTTCGTAGCCCGCAGTGCCTTCGCGCTCGGCCCGGGGGTTCCTTTCCACCAGCGGCCCCAACCGTTGGAGAATGGCCAGGTTCGTTTTGCGCACCAGCACGCGGCAGAGTTCCGCCTGCCCCCGCATCATCGTCGCGAGATTGAAATGGCTTTGACGCGCCGCCTGTTCGCGAAACACGTCGATGGGGTCAAGCCCCAGGAAGTTCCGTCCGTTGAATTCGCCGTGGTCGTTGCGTTGCCCCTTGTAACGCTCCTTCTGCCAGGCGGTGAAGCGGTCGCTCAACCGGATGGCGAGTTCGAAGTGCAGGTGGGCCCGCTCCTTGCTGATGGTGCTTCGGGTGTTGGCGGTGCGCCCCATGGTTCCCAGCGCCTGCCCGGCCCGCACCCGCGCGCCCACCCTCAGACCGGGCTCCACCGCACTCAGATGGGCATAGATCGAGTGGATCTCGATCCCGTCCACCTGGTGCTCGACGATGATGTAAATGCCGTAGTTCGACAGGCTGGGATTGGAACTGACATACGCCACCCGGCCGTCGGCGGTCGCGAATACCGGGTCGGTCGGTTCCCCCTGCCGGTTGGTGTGCTCGTGGAGGATGTCGATCCCTTCGTGGAACTGGCCGCCGTTCGACCGGACGCAGCCATACAGGCCGCTGGTCCAGTCCCCGACCGCGGTGGGGGCGAAATAGCGGGCCGCTCCGCCCGTTTCGAAGAGGGCCTGATTCCGGGTGGGCAGGTGGAACGGCTGGCCGACCGCGACCGCCATTCCGACACCCATCACGATCGCCAGCCCCAGGCGCCGGCATCGCGCGCCGAACATCAGAAGTTGTCCTCCTTGGGTTCCTTCCCGGGCTTGGGCTTGTTCCCCAACTTGATGGCCACGTTGTTCAATCCGTTGACGATTCGCTCCGCCTCCTCCCGGGTACAGTCCGGGGTGAACACGAGCCGGCCGTCCGAGACGCGACCGTTGATCACGGGGGCAGCCAGCCAGCGTCCGTCGGTGAACATGCTGTAGATGGCGATCCGCCGCCCGCGGAAGCTGTTGCTGACGTTGTCCAACACCAGCGTGCCATGGAAATCGAACGACGCCACGATGGCGAAGCCGCCCACCACGTCCACCAACTGGGCATCGATCAGGTGACCTTCGTCAAGGAAGGGGATCTTTTCAATCCGCACCAGCACGGGATTGGCTCGAAAGACCGGCACCAGGGTCGTCTTGTCCCCCGGGTCGAACTCCTGCTCGAGGAACAAGCGCAGGGAACTGGCCTCCTTCCGCTTCTCCTTTTCTTCGGAACTCGCACACCCCACCGCCAGCGCCAGCACCGCGGTCAGAACCGTCGCCGCCAGAAAGGGGTTGATGGCGTTTCGCAGCAACTTCATAATGCGCCTACAGAATCCGAGTCACCTCGGGAAGTAAAGACTCCATGAGCCAGCAATTGAACAAAGTGCAGAAACGCCGCCGCCGCGCGGCCTACCTGAAACGCAAGAAGACTGCCGCCCGCTCGCGCGCGCCAAAGGCCGCAGCGGCCTCCGCGGAATCCGCCGCCTAAGCCCGCTCCCGGCCCCGCCTTTGCCAAGCCACCCGACCGGGTGGCTTTCGTCGTGTACTCCCTCCACCGCCTCCCTGACGATCGCCATCGAACCAGAACCGACGCGTTTGGGCTGCCCTCGCGAGTGCATGGGTCAGAATGCCACCCGATAGAACCGCGCCCCCCCAGCCTCCCCGAGATCATCCGTAATCTCGACTTCATGCGCAGAAGGGATGGGGGCCACGGCCTGCAGCGGCTTCCAGTCAGCAGCGGAAAGTGAATCGGTGAACTCGAGGACATACCCCGTGTCCGCCTGCGCCGTGAACCTGATTTGGATCGGATTGTCCCCCCCGAGCCGGACCGCCTTGAGCACCGGCAGTCCGAGGACCGTCCAGGTGCGGGAACGCGTCACCACCGCGGCCTCCCCAAACAACGGATCATCCTGGTACAGTCCGGAATCCAGCTTGCCGCTTACTTCCACGTGGTGCGGGCCCGGCGCGAGGTCCGTCAGCGTGATAGGGGCTGCGATGGGCGTCTCAGAGCTCCAGTCGCCGCCGTCCAGTCGCCACCTGTAGTCGGTATAGCCGGATCCCGACGGCCAGCCAGCGGTCGCGATTCCGCTGCCCGCACGGTTGAAGCCGACGGTCAGCACGGCTTCGGTGGAGGCGGTGCGATCATCCGGTTCCCCGGAAATGGAAACGCCCCGTGAAATCACGAAACCCTGGTCCACACCGTTCGGCCCGGTCCCGATCCCCGGCGAGCCCGACTGCAGGCTGAACCAGGCCCTGACGACCTGCGCCTCCTCCCAGTCGGCAAAGTAGGTCTCTTCCATTCCTGGCACGTACACGAACATTGGGTCGGCGGTCGAATTGCCACCGCCGGGCCCGTCCCAGGCGAACGGCATGAGATTGTCGGTAAAGGTCACCAAAGCGGTGGTCACATTGCGGGTGAGTTGTTCGACGTCGTGGATCACGTTCCCCTCCAGGTAGCAACCCGCGCCTTGTGAGGTTCCTTCGTCCGCCATGATGATCACGGCGCCCTCGGGGTCGATGCCTCCTTCGTGAGTCTGATGAACGACGGTGTTGTTGATCATCGTGTAGAAGTTGCCCTGCTTGGCGGCAGCGGCTTGATCACAATCGTAGAAAAGGTTGCCAACCAGGGTCATTTCGGAAGTGCGACCACCATAGTCGCCGCCGCTGACCCCGCTCGCCGAATCCGGGGTGGATCCGTTCCGGTGGAAGTGCAGGAACAGGTTCCCCTCCACCCAGGCGTCGGTCCCGTCGATGTCGAAGCCGTCGTCATCGCCTCCGATCAGCACATTTTCGATGAAGTGGACGATGGGGCCGGGCCGCTTGCCCCCCGTGAAGTCCACCACGTCGCTGTAACCTCTCGCCTTGCCAAAGAAATTCCTTGTGAAGATCCCGTGGCCGTCGCTCCGGACGCCATCGGTACCGTGAACCGGCTCGAAACTGGCGGTTGCCGCCGGGAAATCACAGTGACTGATCACAAACGAAGCACCGTCCACGTGGATGTACGGCGCGCCAGGGTTGTCAAACGTGAGGTGATCCAGGAACACCGTGCCGGCGGAAACCTGGATGCAGGGGGTGCCGGTCGAATTCGCGTTGAACTCGAAGTGCGCATGACTGATGCGGGTCTCGGGCGAATGCGCGCCGCCGTTAACGGTCAGGTTGCCCCAGTAGCCGCTCGGGCCGGAACGGGTGAACCGGATGGGAGCATCCGCCGCGCCCTCAGCCAGAAGGCATCCGCCGTTGGCCACGGTCAGGTCCACCCCCGCCCCCAGTTCCACGGTGACGCCCGGTTCGATCACCAGCACCTCGCGGTCGGCCACCGTGAGATCCGCCGTCACGACCACCGGGCTGTCCGCCACCGTCCAGACGTTGGTGACGGGTGGTGGCGGCACCTCCAGGTAAAGGCTTGGGATCTGGATGAAATCGCTGCTGCTGGAACTCTGGTTGAGGCCCATGACCGCCAGCGTGTGCGTCCCGGGAAGAAGCCAATCCGAGGCTGGCCCCAGATCATTCACGACGGGGGCCTGCGGACTGCTGTTGCCCAGGGAAGACTCGTGATTGGCACTCGCCGTGGCCGAATTCGAAGGTTCGGCCGGCGCGCCGGTCACGTTGGCGCTCGTCAGGTAGATCCCGTCCAGCCAGGCAATGTAGCCATCATCCCAGTCCATCCGCAGGTACAAATGCGCCTCCGCCGATACCGCGTCCGTGACCGTGAATTGACGCCTCAGGTAGAGCGTTGTATAGCGGTTCCGCATATCCGGCAGCAGGGTCTGGCAATTCGCCGTCTCGCCCGTGCTGTCGGCGTAGCCGATCCCTCCGGGCCCCTCCAGCCACGTGGCATCCAGATCCGCAGCCGCGGCTGTCGTCCACCCGGCTTGCGCCGCACTCGTTCCCTTGTGGTAAGACCAGACATCGTCCGGGTTGACCAGAGGAGTTGAGGCCGCGGCGCCTGAAGTCACCGAAATCAGCAGGCCGGCTGCGCTTGCCAGGATACATCGCCTCGTCATGCTGCAGGGTATCCAATCCTGAACCTCGTCCACAAGGGCGGAGAGCGAATTGGGTTGCGCCGAGTGAGCGCCCGGCCGCAGCTTCATCGGGTCAATCGTCCGTAGTCATGAGAAGCATTGCCCGCGTCACCCTCGCCGTGGCCTTGTTCGGCCACGTCCAGGCCGGGGAAGCCACGGCAACCCTGCCCGACCCTTTCCGGTTCCACGATGGCTCCCGGGTGAGTTCCCGGGAGGACTGGCAGCGACGCCGGGGGGAAATGCGGCAGGACCTGCTCGAAATCGAGTATGGCCACGCCCCGCCGCTGCCCAAGGTCCGCGTGACGGACCCGCAACGGGAGGAGGTCCGCCTGGAACCCAATGGCCTGCGCGCCACCCGCGTCACCGTAACCCTGAGTTTCGCCGGCATCACGGCACGTGCCGGATACTGGTTTCCCACCGACGCCACGGGTCTCCTGCCGGCAATTCTGGCAGACGAACCCGTGTGGTGGCCAAATCCCTTTCTCACGAACGGCATCGTCAAGCGCGTGCTGGAGCGGGGATTCGTTCTCGCCGGCTTCTGGAATGACGACTTCGCCAGCTTCGAGGACCCCGAACACCACCCGGCGCAAACCGCCCTGCCCGGCTGCGACTGGGGGGTCACGGCGGTGGCGGCCTGGGCGTACGGGGTGACGATGAACTGGCTGGAAACCGTGCCGGAGGTCGATGCCGGCAAGGTTGCCATTTGGGGGCATTCACGTCGCGGGAAGGCCTGCCTGCTGGCGGGCGCATTGGACGAGCGCTTCGCCGCCGTGCTGCCGCACATGTCGGGCATGGGCGGGGCGGCGGCGTATCGGGTCCGCCGTCGGGGTGCCCAGGAGCTGGAACAACTGCTCGAACGGTTCTGGCTCAAACCACGCATGTTCACTTTCATCGACCGTGAGGAGGCACTGCCGTTCGATCAGCACTGGCTCCATGCCTTGGTTGCCCCGCGCGCGTTGTACAGCCATGTGGGCATTGACGATGCCTGGGGCGACCCGGCGGGCGAACAGGCTGCATGGGAGGCGGCACGCGAGGTCTATGCCTGGCTGGAAGCCTCCGACCAACTCGGGATCCACTTCGGCAATTACGGTCACCACGATCCCAACGGGCCGGAGGGCGGCGATTCCTGGGAAACCGCGCTCCAGTTTCTGGCCTGGAAGTTCCAGGGCAAACCACCCCGAAAAACGTTTACCCAACCCCTCTTCCCTGACGCCGGCAAACCCTTCACCTGGCAGGCCCCTTGAGGAACTCCGCGTCCGTCGTGGTGTGAGACCGCCACCTGCCAGAGCCGGCCGGCCGCCGGTCTTGTGATCGGCAGGCCTCAGGGCTCCGGGCAAGGGCGTTGGCCCGGCAACCCCGCGCCTGGCCGACCGGGCAGTGCGCACCCAGGTGTCGGCCACCCGCCCCATTGTGCGATTGCGGGCCGACGCGCGAGGGCGGACAATCTCCCGCATGTGCTGCCGCATAAGAGCCGTGAGCTGCGTGAGTCTGCTCCTGCTGGGAGGGGTCCTGCCCGCGCAGGCTGCACTTTCCATCCGGCGACTCGCTGAACCGTCACTTTACCGGGTCATGGAGTTGGAGGTGACCGGGGTGCCGGCCGTTTCAAATCCCTTTGACCCCGACGTCATCCGGCTGGATGCGACGTTCCATCCACCCTCCGGCACCGACCGCCGGGTCCCCGGATTCTGGTATCAGCCCTACACCAGCCGCCAGCAGAACGGCAGCGAAGTCCTGAGCAGGGACGGTGTGGCCGGCTGGCGGTTGCGCTTCACCCCGGTGGAACCGGGCCAACATGAGGTCGAGGTCGAGGTCCAACTGGACGGGGCTTCCACGGGCTCGGCCCGGTTCGAGTTCGAGGTGCCGGCGGCCACGGATCCCGTGCCGAAGGGCTTTGCCCGGGTGGCCCCGAACCGGCGCCATTTTGAGACGGACCAGGCCGACCCGTTGCCATTGATCGGCCATTGCGTTTGCTGGCATCACAACCGGGGTACGGAGGATTACGTGGATTGGTTCGACGCGATGGCGGGCGTTGGCGAGAACTACACCCGGCTTTGGATGTGCCCCTGGGCGTTTGGCATCGAGACCGAGCCCGATGCCGGAACCGACTACCGGCTGGATCGCGCGTGGCAGTTGGACCGCGTCTTCACCCTCGCCGCCGCGAAGGGCATCTGGTTGATGCTCTGCTTCGACTACCACGGCATGTTCGAGACCGAACCGGATTTCTGGGGCGGCAACGACAACTGGAAGATCAACCCCTACAACGCGGCCAACGGCGGCCCCTGCGCCGACCAGAAGGAGTTCTTCAGTCTGCCCGCCGCAAAGGAGAGGTATCGCAAGCGGCTCCGCTATCTCATCGCCCGCTACGGCGCCTTCCCGAACCTGCTGGCCTGGCAGTTCTTCAACGAGATCGACAACGTCTATCGCCACCTGAACCCGGCCACCGTCGCCTCCTGGCATCAGGAAATGGGCCTCTGGCTCAAGGCCAACGACCCGTGGCAACACCTCGTCACCACCAGCCTCACCGGCGGCAGTGAACGCCCGGAAATCTGGGGGCTCCCGGCCATGGATTTCTCGATGTATCACTCCTACGCCCAAACCCGTCCCGCTGAGGCCTTGCCGCAGATCGTGTCCCGTTTCCTGACCCGCTACCAGAAACCCATGATGGTGGGTGAATTTGGCACCGACTGGCGGGGCTGGAACCGGGAACAGGATCCCCACCTGCGTGGCTGGCGACAGGGCATCTGGGCGCCGGCACTCAGCGGCGCCGTCGGCAACTCGATGTCCTGGTGGTGGGAGAGCATCCACTCCGAGGATCTCTATGGCACGTTTGGGGTGCTGAAACAGTTCCTCGGCCGCACCGGGTTCGCCCGCGGAACGTGGACGCCCATCAACTTCCCGGAGGCCCCGCCCGCACCGTCCGAAGTGGGTGATCCGGTTCCCGATGGCGAGCCGTTTGACGTCACGCTCCCCCTCGACGCCGGTTGGGGCAACACCGTGTCCGGCAAACTCGCCGTCGCCACCCCCGACAGCGCCACCGAATCCGCGGCCCAGCTCAACGCCTTCGTCCATGGCACCTCCCATGCGGATCTCCGCATGCCCTTCCAGATTTCCGCCTGGCTGGGCGGCAACGCGCGACTCGTGCTGCACCTGAACTCCGTTTCCTCCGGCGCCATCCTGAGCGTGCTGGTTGATGGTGAGGAATCGCTGCGCCGAAGCCTCCCCAACAAGGACGGATCGTACGCGGTGAACAACGAATACGATGAGGACATCGCCGTCGCGTTGCCGGCCGGGAAACACCTCATCGAAGTGCGCAATGCCGGCGCCGACTGGTTCTATCTCGACTGGGTCCGTCTCGAACAGGTCCGTCCCGCCACCCATGCCGACGGTTGGACGCCGCAACCCGTCGTCTGCGGTCTGCAGGGTCCGGGAGAATTGCTGCTGTACCTCGTGAATCCGGCCGCCAACTACCCTGGCAATGCGACCACCGAGACCATCGCCCCGCTGACCGACGCCCGATTGACCGTGCCCAACGTGGCGCCGGGACGCTATCAGGTGCGCTGGATGCTGCCCGCCACGGGTGAGATGCTGCCGGAAACCCGGGCGGAATCGGCCGGTGCCGGGGTCGAACTGCAACTGCCCGCCTTTTCGGAGGATCTGGCGGTGCAGCTGCTTGCCGAGGATCGACTTTCACTTGTGAATCCGCATTTCACCGACGAAGGCCGGTTCGCCTTCCAGCTCCAGGGCGAACCGGCCGGAACCTATGCGGTCGAAGCCTCCCCGGACCTGACGGACTGGACCGCGGCCACGACGCTCGAGCATGGTTCCGGGGACACCCCGATCACCGAACGGGCAGGCGCGGAGCAGCGGTTCTACCGGGCGCGCCGGCAGAACTGAATTCGATTTAGATGGAACAAACCCGGATCAACGCGAAGGACCCGAGGTGCGGCATCGCCCGATGGTGGTATCCGGCCGGGGATCCGATCCAAGTCCCGCGGCGTTGATCGGCAGTTGGATATCCGAGCGATGCGTTCAACACTTGTCATTGGCGGTGGGTTGGTCGGGCTGGCAACGGCCTGGAAACTGCTGGAACGGTTTCCCGACAGCCGGGTTGCTGTGCTGGAAAAGGAAGGCCGCGTCGGCGCGCACCAGAGCACGCACAACAGCGGCGTGTTGCACTGCGGGCTCTATTATCAACCCGGCTCGCAGAAGGCGCGACTCGCCGTGCAGGGAATCCGTGAGATGGTGCAGTTCTGCCGCCAGGAGGGAATCCCCCACGAAGTTTGTGGGAAACTGGTCGTCGCCACGCGTGAGGAGGAATTGCCGCGACTCGAGGAACTGCTGCGGCGCGGCGCGGCCAACGGGCTGGAAGGCCTGCAGCGGCTGGCACCGGACGAGATGCGGAAGATCGAGCCCCACGTCGCCGGTATCGCCGCCGCCCGGGTTCCACAGGAAGGCATCGTGGATTATCAGGCGGTGTGCGACCGCCTCGCCGCACGGGTGCAGGAACAGGGCGGAACGATCCACCTCAACCACCGGGTCCACCAACTCCGGCGGCACGGTGCCGAATGGGTGGCCGTGGCTTCCTCCGGCGAGCAGAGGGCGGAATGGCTCGTGAACTGCGCCGGGCTGCATTGCGATCGGGTCGCCGCCCTGGCCGGGGAACCGCGCACGGTACGGATCATCCCGTTTCGCGGTGAGTACTACAAATTGCGCGAAGACCGCTGCGGGCTCGTTCGCCATCTGATCTATCCGGTGCCGGACCCGAAATTCCCGTTCCTCGGCGTCCACTTCACTCGCCTCATCGAGGGCGGGGTCGAGGCCGGTCCGAACGCAGTCCTCGCCTTCGCCCGCGAGGGCTACACGCTCACGAAGATCAATCCCGCCGACCTCTGGGACGCGCTTGCCTTCCCCGGACTCTGGCGGTTCCTGCGCCAGTATCCGGCGATGGTCCGGACCGAGTTGGCCCAATCGATCAGCAAGGCCCGCTTCTGCACCGCGTTGCAGCGGCTCGTGCCTGATGTTCGGCCCGACGACCTCGCCCCCGGCGGGGCCGGCGTTCGCGCCCAGGCAATGTCGCCCGAAGGCAGCCTGGTCCAGGACTTCCACATCCTGGAACGTGACCATGCGTTGCACGTGTTGAACGCCCCCAGCCCCGCCGCGACCGCCTCCCTCGCGATCGGCGGCCACATCGCCGGCCTGCTTTAGAGGATTATCCCAAGCTCCGTAGCCGCGGACGTCAGTCCGCGCATTTCAATTCGGGGGGGAGACAGCCATTCTCATTCTGGCGGAGCGCCGATCACCGAGGCTTGCCTCGAACGGTTTTCGCGGGCTCCCAGGCCCAAAGCCGGCGGGACGGCGGCGCTCAGGTGCCAAAATGAGAATGGCTGGGGGGGAGATCCAAAATGCGCGGACTGACGTCCGCGGCTACCGGGTCCATTGAAGTGATTCAGCCGGTCACTTTCGATCAACGGCCTCGCCGGCGGGTTGCGGCTCCGCCATGAGCTCCCGGATCCTGGCGCGCATCTGTTGTTCGCCGGTGGCGCCCTGCCAGTTGAGTTCGCCGTACCACCAGGCGCGAACGTAACCCTGTTTGTCGACCAGATAGACGCTCGGCCAGATGTTGTTGCCCCACGCCTTCCAGTTTTCCTTGCGCTCGTCCACCGCGATGGGAAACCGGAGGTTCTGCTTCTGAACCGCCTCTTTCACTCGCTCCAGATCATGTTCAGCCGCCGTTTCAGGGGTGTGATAGGCAAGCAGGGTCACGCGGTCACGGGGCAGCTGGGCGTGCCATTTCCGGTAGTGAGGGAGGTTGTGGATGCAGTTGATGCACCCGAAGGTCCAGAAAGTCACGACCACCACTTTGCCCCGGAGATCCTCGAGCTTGAGCGGAGCGCTGTTGATCCAGTGGTCCACCCCAACCACCTCCGGTGCCTTCACCTGCAGGAGCCGATGACGGGAGAAGTCAATCGGCGCCCCCAGCAGTTCCTTGAGCTGGTTGCGTTGACCGGCAGTCAGGACCTGCTGAATCCAGTTGAATTCCGCCAGACTGACCTCCCGCGGCGATCTGCCGGCCAACGCCTTCGCGCCCGCCAGGAACTCGGAGTATTGCTGCTCCTGGCGGCCGTCCAGGCGCAGCTGATCCACGACCGAGGGAAGCTGCAGGGCCTGCCACCCCTGTAGGCGAAAGGCGATCTGATCCAACTGCTTGAGTTGATCCGGGAGCAGCGCTGAGTCCAGGGATTCACAGAGTCTGCGAAACAGGGGCAGCGCCTTGGCATTCCCCTGGTCGGGGGGCAGATCGCGCAGTTGCCACAGCGGCAGATCGACCTCATCGAGCACCTTCGCCATTCGCTCTATCTGACCGGGGTCCACCCCCAGCTGACGTTGCAGTTCGGGGGAACGGAGCGCGATGAGTCGGGCCCGGGCGGCCATCACCGTGTTGGTCGTGGGCAGCTCCCCGTGCAAGCAGGTTGTCCCCAGGAGCATGAGGCCGGCCACCGTGCCAGGAACGCGAGGGAAGCGTCTCCCGGGCAGCGATCGTGTTTTCAAAGCATTGATCATCGGTCTGGTCATGCATGCCATTCCGGGTCGCCGGTTCTCAGTCCGGGCGCCCCCGCAATGGCGTCCCCGGCTTCGGGAGCCGGTCATCTCGCCGGGGATCGGGTTAATCCACGGCTGCCCAGGGTCGGCTTCATCCGCGGACCAGTCAACCCCTGGCCACCCGTTGCCGCTTCATCGCAGGATGTCACCGTCACCCGCAAACCACGGATGCGGATAGGGACCGATCTCGTTCAGTGGGATCGGTTCGAAGAGCGTCGACCGCAGCGCAGGATCAGACCGGAGGGCCACCGGATCGGTGACCCGGGACACCTCGAAGTCCCCGGCAACGAGCGTGCTGAGCGTCGTGCGGGGGACCCCGCCGTCCCGCAGGTAGGTGCGGCCGCACCGCACAAAGACGTTCCGGCACAGATCATTCACATCCGCGCCCGTCGTCAGATTGGCCAGTTCCAGATAGTGGGACCGATAGACCTCGCCGGTCGCCTGCGGGCGGAAACGGTCGATGGCTTCGAGCCACCTCTTCTCCCCCCATCGCGAGAAACTCACGCCGGCGAAGCAGTCGAGGAACAGGTTGTTGTCGATCAGGTTGTCCTTGCCGCCGTGGATCTGGACCCCGCCGAAGATCACCGCGCCACACCGCTCGAAGACGTTTCCGTGGACGGTCACTCCGGAGATCATGTCATCCAACCGGACGCCGGCGGCCCCGTTGTGCGTCCCCCCGCCGATGTCGCTCCAGCGATTCCAGCGAATGACCACGCCGCGGTAGAGCGGGTTGCCGAACATGTCCACACCACCTTGATCGTCCGATTCCTTCACCACGTCGCGGACCACGTTCAACTCGATCAGATGATCGTTGCCCTCGATGCGCATGGCCGAGGAGGGCATGTCCTCGAAGCGGTTGTGGGCAATCCGGTTCCCGCATCCGTCGAGATGAACCGCCGGCGTGTAGGTGCGTTTGAGCCGCGAGATGTCGCGGACCACGCAGTTCTCGACGAAGTGCCCTCCGGGCTCGAGGGTCTCGCGGTGTCCTCCGGCCACGCGCGTGCCGCCACAGCCCATGGTCTCGATGAGACAACCGAAAACGCCGTGCCGCCGCCCCCCCTGCACCACCACGCCGTCGCCGCCCATCCGACGAACGGTGCATCCGGCCACCAGGCACTCCTCCCCGCCCGACACATGGATGCCGTCGCCGCGCCCGGCCTCGAGGGTCAACCCGAGCAGGATCACGTGCCGGACGTCCTCCAACCGGATGAACGGAGCAGCGACCATACTCACGACGATCTCCGCCTGGTCGGGCCGCACTTCAGCCCGGGGCAGCCAGTAGAGCCGTTCGGCCTGACGGTCCAGATACCATTCACCCGGTTGATCGAGTTCGCGGAAGACGTTCACCGCATGGTAACGCTGGTCCTTTCGGTAGCCGTAATTGGAGAACGGCGGCGCCAGGGTGAAGGTCCGAGGGTCGGCGTCGATGGCGGCCACCTTCTGATATTCCTCAAACCAGTCCCAGAACCAGTAGCCGTAAAGCCGCACATCCGGTTCGTCGAGCCAGTTCAACGGCCGGTCCTCGACGAACTCGAACCGCCCGTCGCGGCAGCCGGGGATGCTGTTCCAGACCTTGAAGGTATTGGTGCCACGGATCTCGCCGGTCTTAACAAAGCCCTCGTTCGGCCAGCGCGCCAACGTTTGAGGGACGCCATCGACGAACAACTCCGGGCGCTCGCGCAACGCGGTGGGGTCCCCCCAGTCCTGCCGGCCCAATGGCTTGAGATCCGCTTCGAGAACGGCATCCGCGACACCAGGGGAGAGCCGCGCTTTCACCACCGAATCGCGAATGGGCTTCCAGTTGGTGATTCTGCAACCCCCCTGCAACCGCACGGTCGCTCCGGGCGCCGCCCGATACACCACCGGGGCCACCGCCGAACCCGAGTCTTCGGCCCCCAGGGTGAACGTCTCCCGGACCGGATAATCGCCCGCCACCAAAATCACCTGCACACCGCCCACAGGAAGGTCGCCCCCGCCCGCCTGCTTCAAACGCCGGATCGCATCGCGCGCCTGTGCCAGAGTGGCAAACGGATGGGTCCTGGAACCGTCGTTGGTCTCCGCGCCGTCCGGTGCCACGAAGAACGTCAAGGCCGGCAACGGCAGGGACGGCAGGGAGGCACGGAATTCCGCCGGCGAACGGACCGGAATCCCCGTCACCTCTCGATCGGAACCAACCAACCGTTGTCCGGCCAGCTCACGCTGGAAAGCGGTGAGGGTCGGGTCGGCCATCTGCCGTTTCCACCAATCCAGCGCGGTCGTGCGGTCGTTCGAGGCAAGCGCGGTTTCGGCCAACCCGGTAAAGGCAAGGCCCCGGACAAACGGCGGCGCGGCGACATCGTCCAGCACCGAATTGAACCCGCTGCGCGCAGCCACGAGATCGCCGTTGGCGAGCGAGCGGGCCGCGGCGTCCAGAAGCGGGGCGCAGGAAGCAGGCAGGGTCCCGTCGGGAGCATCAGCGGCCTGCAGGCAGGACGACACGCACAAGCTCACCGCCAGCCAACCGGCGCCGCAGATGGAGGAGAGGTTCTT
Source organism: Verrucomicrobiales bacterium (assembly GCA_024233215.1). GTDB lineage: Bacteria > Verrucomicrobiota > Verrucomicrobiia > Limisphaerales > J093 > J093. The sequence continues at coordinate 315,586 of JACKPW010000003.1, forward strand.
CATGAGGTTCACGTGAGTCCGCAGCATGCACCCGGCCGGCCGGCAACCCAAGCCCAACCTGCAGCCTCGCCTGAATGCGAAGCGAACCCGCTGTGGTAGAGCCTCCTGGAGGGCATCGGGCAGTTGTCTTCATAAACCGGCCTACATCAGTAGGGCATCCTCCTTTTGACCTCGCGGGCTCGGATGGCAGGATTCCGTCATGCCCACGGTCCTGCGCGTTGGTCCCTACAGGTTTCACTTCTGCAGCCGCGAGATCGGGGAGCCTCCGCATATTCACGTGGCCCGGGACGATCTCGAAGCAAAGTTCTGGCTCCGGCCCGTGACGCTGGCCGCCAACTACGGGTACCGTGCCGCTGAACTGCGGGGAGTTCAACGACTCGTAGAGGAGCATTGCGATCTCCTCCTCGCAGCCTATGCTGAAATGCATGGCGGCGGTTGAAGACAGCGCCTTGAGTCAATCCACCAGAGCGCTTCGCGGTTGGGTGGAGGGCCGGCAGGTGTGGTTGGATCTCGAGGACGGGAGATCGGTGAGCTTCCCGGCATCGCGATATCCTCTCCTGGCGGACGCCCCGCAGGACCTCCTTCAGCAGGTGCAGCTTCGCCTGCGGGGTCGGGCGCTTCGCTGGGAGGAACTCGACGAGGACATCTGGGTGGACGACGCCGTGCAGGGGCGCTTTCCCCGCCCGGCAACCGTCGCGGGCTGGAGCGATTCAAAGTAATCCGTAGCCGCGGACGTCAGTCCGCGCATTTGTTCCCTGACGCGCTTTGACAGGCGCCGACCGGCGTCAGCGGCTGCGCTTCCTCTTGATCCGGTGGAGCCCCTCCCGCGCACGGCCCCCCGCTCGCCACGAGCCCGTTCTCGGCTCCGGCCTCAGGCCTCTGTGTGATGCCGACTCAACGGAGCCAGGACAGGGAGACCGTCTGGCCGTCGTCGGCACGGTTGCCGCCCACGGCGTGCAGGGTCAGGTCGACGCCGTCCTTCCCGAACCGGGCGAACTCCCAGCCCACCGGTTGCGAGTCGTTGAAGTTGTAGCCGACGGCAGGCAGGTTGATCAGTTGCAGGCCGTCCTGTTCGGTGTGGCTGCGCACGTGAGTGTGGCCGAAGAACAGCGCCTTGACCTTCGGATGCGGGGCCAGCAGGCGCAGCACACGGTCGGAGTCCAACAGGCCGCCATCGCTGTCGTCGGGCGGGTGATGGAAGAACACGACGGTGTTGCGATCGTCGCTGTCCTGGAGAAAGTGGTCCAGCCAGAGGCGCTGGGCCTTGCCGAGGAGACCGGGCGTTTCGTTCACGAACAGGAGGGAGTCCAGCACGATGACGCGGAGCCGCAGCCATTCGAGCACCATGACATGCTTGCCCGTCACCGGCTGGAGGCCGGGATGCACATTGCCGAAGACCTTGCGAAAATTTGCCCGATCGTCGTGGTTGCCCAGCGCGATGGCAACCGGGCATTCCTCCGCCAGTGGGACGAGCATGGTCTTGAGGCGTTCGTAGTCGGGGATCAGGCCCTGGAGACGGGCGGCATCGCCGCAGAGAATGGCGGCGAGCGGTTGTGCCGCCACGATCTGCGGCAGGACTTGACCCAGGTTTTCCACCGGCTTGAAGCCGCGATAGGCTTCCCCGGCATCCGCTGGAATGTGGGTGTCCGAGAACAGGGCAAGGCGGATTTCGCCCGTGCCGGAATCGGTGGCTTCGTCTTCCGCACCGACAACGGGGCGCAGCACCATGCCGGCGGCGAGAAGGGAGGTTCCTTGGAGAAACCGGCGTCGGCTGAGGGGATTCTGGATGAGGAATGGCATGACGGGATGACTTGGTTTATCTGCCACCGAAGGTGCCCCGCACGCTGCAAAAGGGCAAGCTCGCTCCCCACGGAAAGCGAGACGCACCACCCGGGGCGTCTGTCCCCCCGTCTCTCCCTGCGCTCCTCAAGCGGCCGAAGAACTCCCCTCAATCGGCACCCCACCCCGGCTGTTGCTGATGGAGCCTGTCGATCTTTGGGCGTCCCTCTCCACTCCCCGCGGCTGCGTTCAACCCACGACTGCAAAGAACCCGGCCGGAAGGGGAAGGCCGGGTTCTCTACATCCCTCTAAGAATGTCGGGCGGTTCACTCGCTCACACGTTTCTTCTCAACTACCCTTACCTTGGCTTCAAGCATCGTCTGTAAAGCTGCGATTCGCTTCTTCCCCCAATCTGGGTGGCACTCGCCAGACGAAACCAGCGCCTCCGTCCCGCGTATGACACGGACAAGATATCCAATGCTCGGATTACGGAGGCGGCGGTGATGGACATCAGTCCCAACCGAGATGCGGCCAGTCCGCGCAACTTCAGTGTGACGGGACTTTCGGTCTACTTTTCGCATTGTGGTTCCTGAAGGACCGCCGCCTCCCGAGTTGCTCACCGACTGCCGCCGGGAACGGGTCCTGGCGGCGAATCCAGCGTTCGATCAGCCGCGGCATCGCAAGCCCGGCGGCAGTTCGCGTGAAGCGACTTGTTGAACGAAGCCGCTACGCGGCGATGGGGATCGGACGCGCTGGGGACGGATCGCGACTTCGTGGTCTGTGGCACGGCGGGATCTTACTACGGTGGCGGGGATGAAAACAACCACTCGCGCCTGCAGGCGTCGCTCAAGCCGCAACCGCAACTCCACCGCCGTCCGCACCGCCGGGCGCGGCCACGTCAACCCGGTCGATTACGGGTATCATGCGCGCCAAAGGCGCAACGACTCTCCAGCCCAGGGCAACGCCTGGGAACCCGGCCCAAACCAACCGGCAACGCCCTGAAGGGGCGAAACTTCGGAGAGGAATGCGGTATGGCGGGTATCGCCCTTTCAGGGCTCTTCAGGTGTGGGGGCATGCGTTCCCAGGGCGTTGCCCTGAGCCTTATACACAAGTGAGGCCGCGGGTTGTGGTGCCCGCCGGCGGGTTCGGAGCTGCCGTTGAGGCCGGGGGTTCGGAGCCCGATGGCGGGAGGATTGGGAAGGGAGCGGCTGAACTTTTCTCATTTTTTGCGGGACACACTCGCTCCGTTCTGGCACACCTTTGTCCATGACCGACGCGAACGCAGTGGCCGAGGTGCCGGTTCCGCCACGCCTGGTGGGCCGACCCTTCGACCGGGAGGCGCTGGTTGCGATCCGCCAGGAGATCCAAGCAGCCCACCCCCGAACCCGCGCCGAGATTGCTCGTCGGGTGTGTCGGCGGTTGGCCTGGACTTCCCCCGGCGGCAATGCCCCCTTGATGAGTGCGCGGGTCGGGTTGCTGCGGCTTCATCGGGCCGGTTGATTCAGTTACCCGAACCACCCGGACCAACAGCAAGCGTCGGTTGCGGGCTCGAGAACGCGGTTGCCCAGCCTGCGCCGAACAACGGTTCACCAACTGGCGGGGTTGAGTTGGGAGCAGGTGGGCAGCCCGGAGCTTCGGCGCTCTATAACGCCCTGATCGATCGCTATCACTATCTGGGATATCAGCCTCGGCCAAGGAGCCAGCGCTACCTGATTGTCTGGGAACAAGGGCTCTTGGCGCCATTGGCTTGCGCTCGGCTGAAGATCGCACCCGGACCGCTTCATTGGGTGGAGCCGAGAGGTTCGACACAGAACCTCCATCTCATCCTAAAACTCGTTCTTGATCCTGCCCTGGGTCCAGCGCCAATCTCGCCTGAAGGTGTGACTGTTGCCCGAATCCTTCAGCAGTTTCGCGGAGTATGGCTATGGGCCGGTGCTCTTGGAATGTTCGTGGAGCACGGCGCTTCAGCGGCCATTGCTACTGGGCCGCGAACTGGGTGTGGTCCGACCCAGGACGCGGCAAGCCATGTGCGCCAGACTCCGGGGTGGCGATCAGGACGTCTGGCATCTTCCACCGCGACTTTCGTCGTGTGCTCCAGCACCGAGGGTGAGGATGATCGAGGGATCGAGCAGGTGGCCACCGCGCAACGGGGCGCGCTTGCTCCAGCGCATGAAGTCATCCGCGAGGCTGGCCAATCGCCCTTGCGGCATCAAGGGCTTTCAGGGTGGGCGGAGTTGATGGGGAGACCGAGTTCTTCAACAACAAGCGCACCAGCGTCAGCGGTTCTCGCTCCCCATCGGCGACCCTGCGGCGGTCAGAACACCCGCGAGTGTTAGCTCTTCAAGACCGAACTGGACTGCAGCGTGAAGAAAGAACCTGGCGGCACCGGCCGGTTGAGGACATCAGCGGGCTTTTCGCCCAAACCAGGTGATCCGTCCGTGGCGACACGCACCGACCAGAACAACACGGGGCAAGGCGAAAGAAACAAACCCATTGAAGAGAAGAGAGTTTTTCGGTGGTCGAACTATCGCAGCGCCTGTGAGTTGCCCAAAGCCGCCCCAGGACCGAGTGATCGTTCCGACCGCAGGGGACCTCGTACGAGATCTTCGCGGTACCACCAACGGGTGGAAGGGGAGAGCAGGCGCTCACTGGTCATTCGCGGCAATCAAGATCGCTCTCTGCTCAAGCCCTCCGGTTCGCGCAACAGCCGGTAGCCGAACCGGGTCGAAAGAACGGTGCAGGCCAGTCCCTTTGAGCACCTTCACGCCCAGGTCAAGACCAGGAACAATACAAGAAGGTCGGGCAGCCGCGAAGGTGAAACGTTCGGCCCGACCGCGGTGTTGAAGTCCGTGCCACCACCGTGAGATCGGCCTCCCCGCATCGCAAGCATGCAGCCACCAGCTCCCCTGAGCATTCGGTGGTGCTGGCCACACGAGAAAGATCCGGCCGGTGAGGATCCCATGACTGATCGTTCACACATTCCCGGTCGAGGGTTTGATGCGGCCGTGGGGAATCATGACCTCACGGACGCTGAAATCGTTTTATCTCAACGACCAATCAAGAGGACGAGCACCAAAGTCCATTGCGCTCTACATGGTCAGCGGGCGAGTTCTCACGTGATGGAAGCTGGCGCTATGCCCAGAGTTGCCTTGGATGTCTTTGAAGAAGATGAATGGCGACAGGTCTGGATCTTCTGCCACGGCGAAGAAGCCCTCGAAAAAACCCTCGCTGGAATTCGTGACCAGGTCGCTGAGTTAGGGCTTCTCGCCAAACCTACGGCTCCCAGTCCTGCGGCCCTGGCAGGGCCTCACCCGGGTTCGACTTCACCCTGGCATGGCAGGTCATCACCAAGAGACGCCCCCCCTTGTTCGACCGCGAGGACACCTCCTGATCGCCTTGGCCGCCGGCTCTCCATCCCATTGCCTTCGGTCCCGGCGGGACAACGACAATTAGAATTCCCCGGTGGGGAAGAACAGTTCTCGCTGACCATCCGGTCTCGTTACCACCACCCCACTCTGCCCCGCGCGATCGCATCGTGCCTGCCCCCCTCATCCTTCCCATTCCTCCCGGCCATCGGTCCCCGCCACCCCGGCCTCAACTGCAGCTCCGAACCCGCCGGCGGGCACCACAACCCGCGGCCTCACTTGTGTATAAGGCTCAGGGCGTTGCCCTGGGCTGATGGGTGAATGCGCCTTTGGCGCGCGGTTGTCGTGTCGTCCATCTCGGTCAACTCACCCGGCGCGCCTTCCCTCCCGTCTCTCCCTGCGCTCCTCCAGCGGCCGAAAAACTCCCCTCAAGGGGCGCCACACCCCGGGTGTTCATGCAGCAGCCTGTCGGTCCTCGGACGTCACTCTCCACTCCCCACGGCTGCGTTCAACCCACGACTGCAAAGAACCCGGCCGGAAGGGGAAGGCCGGGTCCTCTACATCCCTTTAAGAGTTTTCGCTCTGCTTGGTTCTCGCGTGAACGGAAGCCCACAAGCATAGCAACCCCAGAACGCAGCGGCACCGAAACCGAGTGCCATGAATTGGTAGATGTCCCAGAGTAATCCTCTCGGTGCATCGTCCATTGCGTGGTATCCGCTCCAAGTTTCGATGCCGAGGCAGACCACGACTGCAAGTGTTGCCAGCCACGCAACATGCAGTTGGATGCTCTTGTTCCTCGGTTCGACTCCTCGAACCGCTCTGACGTACAGGAACAGCGCGATCAACGTCGGTGACGCGATCTCCCATTGGAGGAATGCCAAATACCCGATGTTCGGGAAGACTGGGGAAATGACGAAGAAACCGAGAACCCAGATGCCGAACGCGAGGCCGAGTATTCCTATCGTGGGTAGCCGTGCGATTTTGGTCAGCATGGTTTGTGGAGCGACCGATCGTGGTGACCGATGCCGCCACTACTGGCGACCGAATCCCGGCAGCGGCTCCGCGGCATTCGGTCGGCCTGCTGGTTCGCCTCGCTTTTTGAAGTCTTTCCGCATCCACCGGTAGAGTCGGAAGATGTCCCCCACCGATTTGGTGCGACCAAGCTTCGCGAGAATATCACTTCGCTCCTCAAACTGCGTCAGGATGTCGTCGTCTGCTTCCACTGCTTGCCGCAACGCGGCCTGCATTCGCGCCACGCCAGCCGTGCCGTCGGGGCGAAAGCGCATGACGACCTCTGTCTTCTTCGCTGAGCTAAATAGATGAGCCCAAAACGAAATCCGTCGAACGGGCTCGACGCTCTCCAGTCTCCAAATTGTGCCGTCCGAGTCGAAGAACTCGAGTTCTCGGATCTTGCGACGGTAAATGCCGACAAAGCCAACCGGCATGCGCTCAGTGTCTGCTTGGGACTGAAACAGCCATGTGAAGCCCTTCGGCTCGATCGCGAGAACGGGAAATGTCATGACTTATGGTGAACACGTGATTATGCGAGTCTGGATATCACGCCGTTTGGGGTGATATCCGACAACACGGGCTTCGTGCTGTCGGTTTTCGGGCTCATTTTCGAGTGGTCACGATACCGGACGGCCCCGCGCCACGGAAGTCCAAGTTGCAGGCTGCCCCTACTCGGGAAGCGCAAGCTCATAGAACTGCCGGCGGTCCGGGGCGGGGAGTTCCAGGAACAGCCAGTCCCGTTCATCGTCGAGCGACTCGATGGACACGCTGACATCGTCGCGCCACTGGAAGGTCTCGAGGTTGGCGAGGTCCCCGATGGAATACACGGAGGGAAGCGCGTTTCCGGCAAGTTTCGATCGGGTCAGGGTATAGCGAACGAAGGGCTCGAGGGTCGTCTCGTCGATCAGGTACTCGAACCCGATGGCGCCGGCGTTCAGGCCGGAGGCGTTGGTTCCGAGGTAGAACTCCTCGCCCGCGGTCAACCCGTCACCGTCCTGGTCGTTCCCGGCATCGATCTGGTACCACTGGAGGTAGCTGTCGAGATCCGTGATAAGCGAACGAGGGAGGAACTCGAGTGACTTGAACTCCGCCGGCTCGATGAAGGTGGGGTCGAGCGGGAAATCGGTGGCGTTCACCAGGTAGTCCTCCGCCAGGATCGCCAGCGGCTGCACCCGGTCGTCCGTGATGTTGATCTGGCCCAGGCCTGCGAAGAGGCTCTGGTAGGTGTCGCTCGTGAACTGGCTGACCGCCCGCACCCGCGGGGTGACAAAGAAGGAGCCCTGGGTCGGGGTGACGAAGACGTTGTCCGGCGTGTGGCCCGCGCTGGCCAGATGGAATCGCACCCGGCCTTCCCAGGGCAGCATCAGCGCGAGCAACGCGCCCGGCGTCTGTTGCCCTTCGGCGGTCGCCCCGCCGGGCCAGGGATGGAACGAGCCGCTGTAGCCCACCACGAAAAGGCCGTCTTCGGTCGGTTGAATGTGTTGCAGGGAATCGGTGGCCGGGCCGGCGTGGATGACGAAGCGGGACACATCGAGCTTCTCGCTGATCATCGCGGTGAAGGCGGAGGCGCCGGCGCCGACCCCACCAACGCCGCCGGCGTTGTACAGTCCCATCTGACCGCACACCCAGAGGTGGCCGTCCACCCAGGCCATGTCGAGAATGTCGTCATAGACCGTCTCGCCGCCATGCGGAACGCTCCCACTTCCCGCGCCGCTCCCGATCAGGACCGAGTCAATCAACTGCCCGTCGGCATCGAGCTTGGTCAGGAGCATCGAGGGCAATTCGGAGAGCACGTTGGGAAGGGAGGTTCCGCCGGCATAAATCGAGCCGTCCGGCCCTTCGCTCACCGCGTGGTAGCTGGGCGAGTTCAGGCTGCCGATCACCGTGGACCAGAGCACCTCGCCGGTGTCGCCGTCCACCTTGAAGACGACTCCGTTCCGCGTGATGTTGGACAGGTCGAGAGCGGTTTCGGAGATGTTCGCGTCGGTGTTTCCTGCGACCACGATGTCACCTTCGTCCGTCAGACAAAGCGCGCCGGGGAGAGTGTAGGTCCCTTCGTCGCTGTACGGTTGAACCGGATAGCTCTTGCTCCAGACGGGATTCCCGGCGTCGTCGACCTTGATCAAGGTTGAATTGAATTCTCCGAGCGCAACGTCGATGGCCTGGCCGAGGATGAAGTACTCGCCGGCGTTGTCGGTCCCATCCCGACGAACAAAGTCAAAGCTCTGGGACCACACGGTTCCGAAGGCCGGACTGATTTGCCTCTTCCACAGGACAACGCCGTTGCCGTCGAATTTCGCGAGGCGCACGGAATACTTGCCCACGCCGAGCACGGTAAACCCGCCATCGGGTTCCGCCACCGCATGGCCGCCGAGCATCTGCACGGTGGGATCCATCGCCCAAACCAGTTCGCCCTCGGGCGACAGGCGCGCAATCAGGCTGTCGGAGGGCGAACCGGACCCGGCCACGAAGTCGCCACTGCCCGCGAGTTGGATGCCGAAACACGGACCGCCGTTCAAGCCGTTGGCGTCGGGTTGCAGGCTGCGGATCCAACGCGTCCGCGGATTGCCGAGGGCGGTGAAACCGGGTTTGGGATCAAACGAACTCACCGACACGGACCGGAGCAGCGGCCCACCGGCGTCCCGGGGAAAGAACGGCGAGAGCGACCAGCTGTGCAGGTCGTGCTCCGCGTCCACGAGGGTCACGATGCCGGCCAGGTTCAGTTCCATTCCCGCAAACGCGGTGAACGCCGCATCGGCCGACCACCAGGGGTTGTCCAGCGGGGTGACGGTGAAGTCGGCAGATGCCCTGGCTCCGAGCGTGGGTCCGGTCCGCACGCCGCCCACGAGCCCGCCGATGAAGGCCTTGATTTCGCAATCGATGTGGGATTCCGCGGTCGCGCCAAGCGCCTCATACAGTCCCGGGTCGGAGACCTGCAGCGGGATCTCGGCGAAGTCACTGTCGTAGTAGGGTACGCCGTCCCGCACGCCCGCAGTGAGCGACACGTCGAGACCGGCGGTAACAGGGATCGAGAGGCTGGTCGGTGCGTTGATCGTGGCGCCGCTGTTGAGCACCAGGTGCGGCTCGAAGTTGAACCCCGCGGGAAGGTTGAGATTCAGCAGCGGGAAATCCAGCAGGGTGACCTCACGACCCGCGAGCGCCTCCGAACGGTTGTCGGCGCCCTCCTCGGTTTCCAGGAGCAGGTTGCAGTCCGCCCGGTAGTCGGCGCGCACCTCGAGAACATGGAGCGCGAAACCCCGCATTTCGAGGGTCACGGAGACGTCCTCGGGATGGAAACCGAAGGACCCGGAAACCTCGATCCCCGGGCTGACTTCGACGTGGTTGAAATGGAACGGCACCGGCGACGGGAAGAAGCCGCTCAGCGCGAGTCCGTTGCCGGTGGTGTGCGATTCCGGGATTTCAGTCACCCCGAAATCCTTCGGGTGATCCTCGAAGGTCAGGTCGGTGACGACGAGCCCCTCCTTCATCACCTTGGGCAGCGGCACCGGAGCCAGGCCGAGGTCCGATTCAAGATCGTCCGGATCGAAGAGACTCACGACGAACTGGGTCCCCAATCGCGTCACATCCTTGACCAGTGCCGGCAGCATCCGGTCCCTCCCCTGAACTCGGACAATCGTGGTCGGGCTACCGCCCTCCCCCGGCGTGACCACCGTAACCAGTGGCTCACGATAATGGGACTCCCATTCGAGCCAGACGGTTCCCGAGCCAATCGTCGGGACGTAGGGAAAGATGAAGCCGGTGAGCGTGTTGTTCGGGGACGTCACCGGGCTCGATTCGAAGTCGTCCTCCACCAGCGGCTGCACGGGATAGGCAAACACCGCCTGTTGCGACCCGCTCAACCGGAACCGGGAGCCGTCGAGGATCGCCGCACGCACGGCGGCCAGGTCTGCGGTCGCCACGTGCAGGGTCGCGGCGATCGCAGTGGCGGTGGTTTCATTCGGTCCGAGAGCAAACGCGGGTGCGGGCGTCACCACCGTGAGGTCCGGTTCGCCCGACAGGCTATCCGGCACGTCCAGCTGCACGTCCAGCCACGGCGCCATCCCGGTGTTGTGGACCAAGGTGCTGATGACCATTTCGGTCATCCCGCCGCCAAAGTCGGTTTCGGAGACAACCTGCGGACTGACGGCCTCCAGGATCCCCGCCCCATCGCGCTCGGTGAAGATGTCGGGGTGGGTGTAATCGCCGGGAGCCGGTGGAACCGGTGGCGGCTCGGGACCCCCTTCCTCGCTGACGGTCAGATCGAAGGCGAAGGCGACATCGCCCGGGCTGTAGTGGGTCGATTCCCAACTCATACCGAGCGACACCGTATACACGCCGGGTGGAAGGTCGGCGGAGAAGAGCGTCGGGGCCTGCTCGGTCATCGGAGCAGGCGGGTCTTCGAAAAAGTAGAGGTCCCCGCTGGGGCCTGACAGCCTGGCGGTACGATGGACCGTGGACCCCGGTGCGGCGCCGAAATCATGTGCCAACTGCACGTGCATCGGTTCCCCGACGATTTCGAAGCTGAACCCCGCGCCTGCGTCGGCCTCGAGGAACAGGAGGTCGGACGGCCCGGCGGCCTCGCGCGTGAAGGTCATGTCCATGGTGGTCGAGGCGAGGTAGCGCAGGAAGTTGCCCTCGTTGCGGACCACGAAATTGCGGCCCGCCACGTAGCCATCGACGGCAAGCAGCGGTTCGCCCTCGTGGTTCAGGAGTTCCACGTCGCCTGCGCTGGTCACATGCGCGCCCCCCGGGAAGGGGCTGTCCGAAGCGGTGAAGACCTCTTCGTCCGGCGTGGAGACCACGGCGGCGGAGAAACTGGCGGAAGTGCCGGGGGGCGTGGGACCGAAGGTCACGTTACCGGCAGCCGAGGCAGTAGGCGAGGCGAAGACCAGCAGGAGAGCCAGGCCGGCAGGCGTGGCGAAGCTGCGTTTTGCTATCATTCCAAATAAACAGCGGTATTCCATCCAATTGTGGCGAACAAAGTGCCCCAGAGGGCCGATTGGGGCAAGTTCGGCGGGCGAATAGCGGCCGAAGTGGTGGTGTGGGTCCGGTGGGAGCCTGTCTGAGCCGTATCCATGCAGTCGCACAGGGGAGCGCACGTGGCTCGCGTGCCGTGTCCGGCGGCCCGCCGGACATACTTGAGACCACCTGAGGCCGGGGTGCGGCGAAGGGGCGATCGGCCGGGAACCAGTCGGCGAGCCGCCGCCTGGAGCAGCCGGGCCGGCCGCGCTCCCCTTGCCACTGCATCGTTACGGCTCAGGCGCCTTCCGGGAACGGCTCCGAAGGCCTATGCTTCGGGCCGTGGCGACATGACGGACCTGTTTTCCATTCTGCACGAGGACGACGAACTGCTGGTGATCAACAAACCGGCGGGGCTCGTGTGTCATCCCACCAAGGGCGATGAACGTTCGAGCCTGGTGGGGCGGCTCCGGCTGTACCTCGGGCCGGAAGGGGGAACGCATTTGATCAACCGGCTTGATCGGGAAACCAGCGGGATCATCGTGGCCGCAAAAACCCCGGACTCCTCGCGGATACTGCGTCGGGCGTGGGCCGATCGCGCCGTGCGCAAGGAGTATCGAGCGATCGTCCAAGGCTGGGTGGGTGATGCGGGGGGCAGGATTGACCTGCCGCTGGGACGGGACGGGGGAAGTGAGATCGCGATCAAGGACTGTGTTCGCGCCGATGGCGCCGACGCCCAGACCTGCTACTGGGTCCTCCACCGGTTCGAACGGGAGGAAGGGCGATTCACGCTCCTGGCGGTTGCCCCCGAGACCGGGCGCAAGCACCAGATTCGCATCCACCTGGCCCATCTCGGACACCCAATAGTGGGTGACAAGCTCTACGGGCCGGATGAAATGCTGTACCTGGCGTTTGTGAAGGAACGGTTGACCGACGTGGACCGGGCTCGTCTGATTCTGCCTCACCAGGCGCTTCATGCGGCGGCCTTGGAGTTTCCTTGGAACGAGGAGACCAAACGGTTCGAGGCCCCGGCAGAGGAGTGGTTTGAGTCCTTCGTACGGGGGGAAGCCGTCAGTCCCTGGCGGTAGCCGCCGACGTACAGTCGGCGCATTCATCCCCGCCCCACAAGCAACCCGGAACCAACTCACCGTACGCACCCTGCCAGAACTTCCCGCGGGAGGAGAATGGCCTGGGCTGGCGTCGGGGTTACCAATCGAGTTTGCGCGGACTGCACGTCCGCGGCTACCGCAGGGGGACAAACTCCAGCACCACCCGGGCGGACCTCGTTTCCCCGGGTAGCAGGTCCTGCCCGAACATTGAGACGTAGGTCGAGAAGTGGCCCTCGGTTTCGTAGGGAGTGGCAAGCGCGAAGGCCTCGTCACGGTCGGCTTGCAGTCGCGCTTGCAGACCGGGCTCGCGAGCGATGCGGATGGCGGTCGCCATCCGCCCGGCAAACTGGGCCGGGAAGACCCATCGCACGGGATTAGGCTCAAGCGTCCAGCGCCCGTCCTCGATCAACTGCCGCGCCGCTTCATCACGCGGGTACATCTGCCATTCGCCCCGGTCGCGGGTGGCACGCGCGAACAACGCCAACGAACCAACGCCATCTCCAGCAGGGAACGCCCCCTTGATTCCCGCCTCGTCGAATGCCGGATCGAAGTAGCACGCGAGGAAGGACTCGAACCCCGTCAGGCCTTCCCGCGCTTGAACCGTGGTCACCACCTCGATGCGGTCGGCCTCCAGCCAGCGGTAAACCGCCCGCAGCTCGAAGGGTCGTTCCGCTTCGGCCGGCCACCGGACGCGCACCGAGCCGTCCTGACGCAATTCGGCTTCGCCCGGCCAGTCCCACGCCCCGCCGCCGTAACGTTTGCCGCGCGTGAAGACCCGATAATGACTGAGCAATCCATTGCTTCGGTCGAGGCGGGCTCCGGTGGAAACGTGGAACACTTCGGTCAAGCCGAGCGATTTGCCGCCCGCCCGGAGGCGACCGCGCAGGACTCCCGTATCGAAGCGAAAACCGCCGTCATCGGCCGGTTCGAACCGGAGCGAGATCCGGGGACCCGGAGTTTCCGCGGCCAGTCGGGTGTTCAAATCGCGCCACGCGCCCATGGTCTCGCGCAGGTTCACCTCCGCCTCGCCGCCGATGCCGTAGCCCTGGAAGCCGATGGGCCCCCGGTAGCTTATGTCCCGCAACGCACCTAGCAGCCGCAGGTTGTCGAAGGAACCGCGGCCCAGGGGCTGGATCAGTTCCTGCCAGGTGCCGCCGCGCCGGCCGCTTTCGGCACCATTGAGGCTGACGACCCTCAGCCAGGGAGCGGCGTCCCGGAGCCCCGCTTCGAGGGTGGCTTCCTCCTCGACCTTGAGGAAGTGACAGAGGTTGAAGCTGGTTCCGACGTTGGGGCGGTTGATCTTCCGGGCGAGGCGGGTGGCATCCGCGGTGCGCTCCAGCCAGGAGCCGGCATGGGGGTAAAGCACCACCTGCGCCTGGAGCCGGTCCGCGTGCTCGGCGAGCTGATTGACCAACCGGACGGCCTCGGCATCCCCCTCCGGCGAGGAGACCGGATGCGAACGGCTGGTCAGGTTCACCCACAGGACCGCGTCCCGCCCGATGAGCCGGGACAGGGCTTCATCCGGAGTCCAGGGATTCTCGATGGGCAGCACGAAATAGGTGCTGAACAGGCGGAGACCCTGGTGGTCGCAGGCATCGGCAAATGCCGGGATGTTCTCGAGGTACACGGCGCCGATGCCGGCGTAGCCAAGGTTGGCGGCCAGTCTGACCTGCGACTCCGGGGCGGCATGGGCGGCGTCCTGGAGGGCGTTCTGGAAGGCGAAGAACGGCCAGTCGACCGCGGGGTGCGGAGCGATCGGCGGGGTTTCCGCGGCACGGGCAAACGACAGCAGGGCGGTGATCAGGAGCAGGGTGTGCCGGTGGTTCATGGACGGAGCATACCCCGACCGGTGCGGGAGACAATCCCGATGCCGCTTGGCACGGGAAACGCGGCCGGGTAGTCTGCACCCGTGCAGACAGCGATCCGCTTCATCGGCGTGGTGAATGCCGCCATCTGGCTGGGTTCGGCCGTGGGTTTCACGGTGGTGGTGGGGCCGGCGTTCTTTTCCAGCGAGATGCTGGGGATCTTCCCCCGTCCGTATGCGGCGCGGGCGGTGGAGGTGGTGATCGGCCGCCTGTATTCGTTCCAGATGCTCTGTGCGTTCGTGGCGTTGCTGCACCTGGCCTTTGAGTATTTTCAGCAACCGCGGCCGCCGTCGCGATTCCACGTGGGGTTGTTGACCGTGCTGCTGGGGCTGAACCTCGCCGGCACCTTCTGGCTGCTTCCCACCATGCATCAACTGGAGGCGGTGCGATACTCCGATGCCACCACGGTGGAGCAAAAGACCCTGGCAAAGCAGCGGTTCGGCTTCTGGCACGGGAGTTCGCAGGTGGTGAATCTGGGGGTGATGCTGGCGCTGGGATATCATCTTTGGCGGCTGACCCGTCCGGCGGACAAGCCGCGGTTCTCCAGCTTCAGCAAATTCCGGGGTTGACAAATGAGCCCCAAGCGCGCATGAAGTCGTTGGTAATCAACCAGCCTCATCGGGCGAGGCACGACTTCAACCATGGCACCTCACAACCAGACCGAAGGCGGCCGTTCATCGCGCGGACAGCGGCCGCACGTGGAGGAAAACACGCTCCGGACCGAGCGGCTTCAAGTGGAGCGGAAGACGTTCATCTTTGCGCTCAGGGAAAACCCGCGGGGACGGTTTCTGCGGATCACGGAGGACGTCAACGGGAGGCGGGATCACATCATCGTACCGGCGCCCGGCCTGGCGGACTTCGCCCGTATCGTTCAGGAAATCGTCTCCCACCAGGAGGAGTTCCCCGACCCGCCGGTTTCCAATCCGCCCGCCGAACGGAGCGCTGAACCTCCCGAGACGGACGAGGAGAGCGAGACGGACGAGCCGCCGTCAAACTAGCCAGCCGTCCGGCGGTCCCGCGGTCCTGCGGTCCTGCCGTGTTCCACGAGCCGCGCTCGATCCACCGGCCCCCGGCGGAACCGGTTCTGCGTGGTCATTCGAGCCGCTTCCGTCTACCGCTGGTGACGGCGGATTTCGCCCGGCCGGCCCCGGCGGATGCGGCCCGCTTTCGCGCCACCCGCACCCGGCCGGCATCGCCCCAAAGCTGTTCCAGGCCGTAATGTTCCCGGGTCTCCGGCCGCATGACGTGGACGATGACGTCAAAGTAGTCGAGCACCACCCAGTTGGTCTGCCAGGAACCCTCCGTGCCGGAGGGTTTAAGGTGGTATTCCTCCCGGATTCGCTCGGCGATTTCATCGACTATGGCACGGAGGTGCGGCTCGCTCGTACCGGAGGCGACGACGAAATAGTCCGTCACGCTGGAGAGTTCCCGAAGGTCCAGCACGACGACGTTTTCAGCCTTCTTGTCCTCGGCGAGTTCGCGGCACCGTTGGGCCAGCTTGCGTGCGTCCATCGGCTTCAACATGACTCAGGCGGGTTCAGAGATAAAGGGCGTTGTTGCGAATGACCTCCTCCACGGCCGGCGGGACGAGGGGGGCGAGGCACTGGCACTGGCCGGCCCGGACGCGCTGGCGCACCTCCGAGGAGGACAGGGCCAGTGGGAATCCCCGCAGCGCACGAACGCGAAATCCAGCGGGCGGGGAGAGGACCGGTTGTCCGGGGCGGGGAACCGCCACGAACTCGGCCAGTCGGCAGAGGGTTTGGGCCTCACGCCACCTGGGCAACGCGGGCAAATGATCGCCGCCGATGAGGTAGAACAGTTCCGCTGCGGGATGGCGTTCACGAACCGCCTGAAGGGTGTCCACGGTGTAGGATACCCCTCCCCGCTCGATCTCCTGGAGATCCACAACGCACCGGTCCCAGCCGGCGAACGCCAGGCGGAGCATCCGGACGCGCAGGTTTGCGGGAGCCGGTTCCTGTGATGGTTTGAAGGGGGACCGGGCGGCGGGAATGAGCAGCAGCCGGTCCAACTGCAGTTCCTCGAGCGCGGCGCCCGCCACCAGCAGGTGCCCCAGATGAACCGGGTCAAACGAGCCGCCATAGAGTCCGATGCGTTGCACAACTTGAGCGGGGCGGCGGGTTCAGCAACCGGACCGGAGGGGCGGCTCCGGAGCAGTTTCGGCAGGTAATGGTGAGCCCCCCGCCCGGGTGGGCAGCGGCGGCAGGGCGGATTCGAGCGCCCCCTTGGCACGAGGCCAAGTGCGCACCGCCTCGACGACCAACCAGGCTTCGAGCACCAGGAGCAGCAGGGCCACCCCGGCCAGCAGGTATTGTCCCTTCCCCCACCAACGCAGCAGATCGGTAGTCATCGCCCAGGCGGGCAGAATCAGCATGAACACCATCGGGATCAATGTGAACAAGGTGGGCAGCCCCCGCCGCCACAGCCAGAACGTGACGACCAGAAAAGCCAGCCCGGCCAGCAACTGGTTCGTCGCCCCGAACAACGGCCAGAGAATCAGCCCGCCCTTCCCAATCGTCGCCCAGGTCCACGGATCCCCGGGCTTGGGAAACAGGGCCAGCACGAAAGCCGTGGTCACCGCGAAAAACGTCGCGCCATGCGTGCCGCGCAACCAACCGAGCGGATTGAGGGAGACCCCGGAGGCATCGCGGCGCGGCGCCAGCGTCCCCGCCAGTTCCTGCACCACGTAGCGCTGGAGCCGGGTCGCGGTGTCGAGCGTCGTCCCGGCAAAGGACGCCACCAACACCCCCATCAGGGCGGTGGCCATGGTGTGATCCAGGCCCATCGCCTCCAGAAAGTTGGCGGCCCCCACCACGAAGGCGCTCACGGCGGTACCGGCGGCCGTCGTCCAGTCGGAGTAAAGCCGGGTCCACAGCTCATGGCCGGCGAGGGTTCCGAACTTCAACGGCCACCCAAACCCAATCCCCGCCGCCACCGCCAGAATCACCAGCGTGGCCAGGAATCCCTCCAGGAGCATGGCGCCGTAGCCGACCAGGTGGGCGTCCGCCTCGTTCCCCAACTGTTTGCTGCTGGTGCCGCTGCTGACCAGGCAATGAAAACCGCTGATCGCGCCGCAGGCGATGGTGACGAACAGGAACGGCAGGATGGGGGGCGCGTGGAGCGGATGCAGGTTGATGGCGGGGGCAACAATTTCCAGCGGCAGCCGGGCGGCATCGGGTGTCGGCGACACGCCCCCGAGGACAGCGGCAACGGCCAGTCCAACCACGACCAGTCCCAGGGAAGTGACCAACTGCAGGCTGTTGATGTAGTCGCGCGGCTGAAGCAGCACCCAGACCGGGATGACGCTGGCCACGTAGCAGTAGGCGAGCAGGACGGCCACCCAGCCCCAGACGGGCCACGCGGCGAGTTGGGTGTTCAAGTGCCGGATGCCGGTGCCCAGCCCGCCCCCGGACCAGGACAGGCCGGGGCAGGCGGCGCCAAACCACACCGTCAGATACATGAGGCATAGGGCCAGCGCGGATGGCACGAGGAGCCGTTTCCCCTGGCGATGAACCGCCACACCGATCCAGATGGCGATGGGGATCTGAAGGAATACGGGCAGAATCGACTCGGGGAAGGCGACGAAGACGTTGGCGATCACGAGTCCGAAGATCGCCAGCACCACCCAGAGGGCGAACAGCAGGATGACCATGAAGAGCAGTCTCGCCCGCGGGGTGATCACGCGTCCGGCGATCTCCCCGACTGTCATCCCCCGGTTCCGCAGGCTCACCACCAGGCTGCCGAGATCGTGCACCGCCCCGATGAAGATCGAGCCAAACACCACCCACAACAACGCCGGCACCCAGCCCCACATGATCGCCAGGGCCGGTCCTACAATCGGGCCCGTGCCGGCGATCGAGGTGAAGTGATGTCCGAAGACGATGCTCTTGGCCGTCGGGACATAATCGCGTTCATCGTTGAGCTGGACACTCGGCACCTCTGCGGCCGGGTCGAGCCGGAACAACTTCCTGGCCAGCCAGCGTCCGTAGGTATGGTAGGCCACAACGAAGCCGAGGCCGGCCAGCAGGGCGATCAGCAGGGTTGCCATGGCGCTGGTCTACCTCACGGCTCGCCAGCTTTCAAGCCAGTCAGGCGACCCGATGGTTGACCGGGACTCCTGTAGCTGCGCGCCCGCTGCCCCCGGAGGGGAGCGGTGCCGAGGTCCCCGCCGCCGGTGCTCCGCCGATTCGCTCGCGCGCGGACATGGCTGTCCGCGCTCCTGGCGGGGAGCCGTCACGGTAGTGGATTAACGAAGTCCACGTTCACGGGTGGTTCGTTGGTGGTGCCGGACCATTGCAGTCGGCCCACGCGCCAGCCCACCGAGGTGTTCTGGAAGTCGAGTTCCAGCCGGTGGCCGGCCTGTCCCCCCACCCGCACCACCACGGCCAACCCGCCCGGGGAGGCGGATATCGGTGCAAGCAGGCGCCAGGCCACATTCGTCCCGCCCTCCCCCCCCACGGTCAGGGATGCCAGGCGGTTGGTGACTTCCCTGAGGGTGGCCGTCGGCACGATCCAGCGGGCCGCACCCAGAAGGTCGTTCCGAGCGAGCGAACCCAGCAGGCCGTTAATGGCCTGCTCGACCCGGGCGGCGGCGTCCCCGGGGACCACCGGCGTCGCGTCTGGTTCCGGAATCGACGGCCAGTCGGGCACCGTCGGTTTGGCGGAATCCAGCGCGGCGTCCGGCGGCCCGGAAGGCCCCTTGCCATTGCGAGGGATCAGCACCACCGCCACGACGATCAGGACAATCAGGACGTTGATCGCCAGCATCAGCACCCCGGTGTGGGGCCCCTCCCGCTCAGGGGTCGCAGCCGGTTTCGGACCGGCCGAGGGAACCGGACCGAAGGGCGACGGTGCGGGCGGCGTCCTGGTGGCCGAGGTGGACTCCGGTCGGGGGGCAAACGGCGATGGCGACGAAACCGGTGCGGGCCGCGGGACGGGGTCGGGCATGGCGGGCACCGGCATCGGCGGGAGGGAAGCCGCCTCCTCTGCAGGCGGTGCCGCCTGCGCTTCCTGGGGCCACCGGGATTGGGACCCAATCTCCGGGCTGGAGGCCGGATCAGGAGCCCGTTCCTCCCGGGGCAATGGCGATTCCTCGATGGGCGGTTCAGCCTGCGGGTCGGTGAGTGCGAATTCCGGTTCGGACCCGGGCCCCTCCAACGACGGTTCCGGCTGTGGCAGTTCCGTGGGTGGCCTGAGCCCCTCGCCCTCCGCCGATTCCTCCCGCGGCGGCTCCGGGGCGGGGGATTCGTTGGCCTGGTCAGCGGGCCCCGTCACCGCCGCTTCCGGCTCAGGCTCAACGACCTGGGATGGGGGGATGACGAGCCCGTCCGAAGCCGGCGAGTCCGGCACTTCCGGTTCGAACACTCCCGGGGGTGGAACCGGCACCGGGACCTGGAATTCATAGCCCCCGGCGAAGGGCGAGAAGTCCCCTGGTGGCCGGAGCGGCTTGTCCCGTTTGTCCGGCTTCGGCGTCACCGAAGAGGCCGGGGATTCCCCGGGGGGATACGCCACGGGGAGGGGATCGCCGGGCGAACGCGGCGGTTGGGGGATGACGATCTCCCCCTCGCAAACCGGGCACGCAATCAACTCGCCGGCGTAGATCGTCCGCGTCTGGATGCGGTGTTCGCACCGCTTGCAGATGAACTTGAAATCCCTCATTGCGAATCGTCAGATCGGCCCGTCACGCGGGGAACTGTAACCCTCCCGCCACTATTCCGCACGCTTCCACTCGAGCCCGCCCACGAACACCGCCGCCTTCACCGCCACGTCCACGCGTGCCGTGGTTTCCGGTTGATCGCGCAGGAGCACGCTGTCCAGGCGTCGCTTCTCCCGCACGCCGGGAAGCTCGCTCTCGTCCGAGCTGCGGAATTCGATCCCACCAACGACCTCGCCGCCGGCGTCCCGGTAGGTCAATTCGAGCACCACGCTGCGCAAGGGGCGGTCGGCAAGGTTCTGCAGCTCCACCCGGGCACGGTCGAATGGAACCTCCGGGATGATGCTGTGGACCCGTGCGACGACGGGTTCGTCGCCGTTGTAGGCGAGCGGGCGCTCCGTTTCCGGGGTGCCCGGACCGGGTTTGAGCGGCAGGTCGGCAAACTCGAACTCGAGCCGGTCCTGCGGAGCCGGCAGACCCGCCAGCATGATCTGCGCATGCAGGGAACTGACCCGGGTGACCCCCCGAAAGGCATGCCACAGACCCACCACCTGTTCCGCCTCCATCAACCGGGGGTTGGCCCCGGTCGGAATGCTCCAGCGACCGCCATAAGGATCTGCGAGGTCCGTGCCATCCGGTGCCTGGGCCCGGATCTGCTGCAACCCGTCGAAACCACGGATCCACGTTTTCCGCAGGCTGTCGGGAATGCCCACGCCCGTCAGGCGCAGCGTGATCTCCGCGGTGGCATAGGAACTGGTCGGAGTGACCAGCACCGCCGCCAACAGGAACGGGCCGGCAAACGCCACCGGCTCGTCCCGGGTGCCGCGCTCAAACTTGAGCTGACGGCCGTCGTAGCGCGGGGTCCATCCGATCTGCCGCCCCACTTCCTCGATCACCTCCAGCCGCGTCCCCCGACGCGCGGGCAACGTGACCTTCCGCCCGGTGGTGGCGGTGTAGATGCTCGGGCTCACCGCCAACCCCAACGGCTCCAGTTGGGCCTCCACCACCGCCCGGGCGTCGTCGGGGAGCGTGGCGAAATCCACGGTCCAGGATTCGGTCCACGCCGTCAGGCGGCCGGCCGGCAGGTCATCTTCGACACCCGGGTCCGCCATGGCGGGCGTGGGGGTGTCGCCCGGGTCCGCGTTCGCCACCGGCCCGGTTGAGCCCGTTGAACCCGATGCGACAGCGGCCGGTGGCGGGGTGGCGGGCGGGTTCCAGGGAAGTTCGCCCCCCCCCGGAACCGCCGGGGCACCCGCTTGAGAACCCGCTCCGGGAGTCGTCGATGCGGCCTCCGGTGTCAGGGGCGTCCCGGTTTCCCACGGTTTCCAAAACCACAGCCCCGCACCTGCGACGGCGAGCACAAGTCCCCCCGCCAACAAGGTTGCCGAACCGGATCCTGCTTTGCGCTCACCCCACCCCTCGCTCCCGGCTCCGAGCGGGTCGTCCGCCGAACCGGGGGGACCGTCTCCCAACCCCGCCCGGTCCACGGCTGCGCAGACCTTGCCCGCCATGGGGGTGGGGAGGGAGGCCGTTTCCCAGGCCGTGGGCAGGGAACCGTCCTCCGCCGCTTCCGGCGACGCCGGGATGCGGACATGGGCCTGGCAGAGGGGACACTGGATGACCGTGCCCCCGCACCCGGGCTCAGCCTTGAGATGCTGGCCGCATTTGCTGCAGGAGAATCTGAGTTCGTTCATGAAGGTCCGGAAACCGCCCTGAATGTGTGGGCGAAGAATACCCCAAGCCGGAAGGCGAGGCAACGGGGTCGGCGCGTCACCAACGAAGGCCCCTTCCCGCCCCGGTCGGACTTGCGCTACGCTGCCGGCGTGTTCGACCTGCTAAAGACCGATGCCACCTCGAAGGCCCGCCTGGGTCGCCTGACCACTTCGCGCGGAGTGATCGACACGCCGGTCTTCATGCCGGTCGGCACCCAGGCCAGTGTCAAGGCCCTGGACCCGCGGGAACTCCGCGAAATGGGGACGCAGATCCTCCTCGGCAACACCTACCACCTCAGCATCCGCCCCGGCATGGAGATCATCCAGGCCGGCGGCGGCCTGCATTCGTTCATGGGCTGGGACGCTCCGATCCTCACCGACAGCGGCGGGTTCCAGGTCTTCAGCCTGGCGAAGATCCGCAAGGTCCGCGCCCACGGCGTCGAGTTCCGTTCGCACCTCGACGGTTCCCCGCTCTTCCTAGGCCCCAAGGAATCCATGGCAATCCAGCGGCAGCTCGGGTCCGACATCGCGATGGTGTTTGACGAGTGCCCGCCCCACGACGCCCCGGCGAAGGAGCAGAACCTCGCGGTGGAGCGCACGATTCGTTGGGCCCGTGAATGCCGGGAACAACCCCGCGCGGAGGGGCAGTTCGTGTTCGGCATTGTCCAGGGGGGCGCCGACCCGGCCCTGCGCGAGCATTGCGCGAAGGAGATCGTGGGGATGGACTTCGACGGCCACGCCATTGGCGGCGTGAGCGTGGGCGAACCCGAACCGGAGATGATGAAGGCGGTGGAATTCACCGAACCCTTCCTGCCGGCGAACAAGCCGCGCTACGCGATGGGACTGGGCACGCCCGCGCAACTGGTGGAACTGGTGGCCCGCGGGGTGGACATGTTCGACTGCGTGCTGCCGACGCGGGTGGCACGCAACGGCACGGCCTTCACCAACCGGGGGACCTTCGCGATCAAGGGGGGCGCGTGCAAGGCGGAGTTCCGTCCGATTGAGGAGGGCTGCACCTGCTTCGCCTGCCGCCAGTTCACGCGGGCCTACATCCGCCACCTGCTCAATGTGAACGAGATTCTCGGGCTGCGGCTGGTGAGCATCCACAACAGCCATTTCTACCTGCACGTCATGGCGGAGATCCGGCGCCACCTCGCGGCGGGCACGTTCGAGGAGTTCCGTCGCGGGTTCATCGCGAACTACGTGCCCACCAGCCGGGTGCTGGCGTCGCGAATGGTCGGGGCGGAATGATCCGTGGCGGCGCACCAGCGCAACGGCACAGGCGTCATGACCGGGAATTCGCCGGACTGTTGCCGGGCGAATCGGACACGGGCGAATCGGACACTTGCCGGCTTGACGGGGCGGTGTTACTTTGCGCTCCTTGTTTCGATCATTGAATAGACTGATTGATTAACGTGAACATGAAGAAACTGTTAGTCCTGGCCGCCGCCGTGGCAATCGGCGTGCCGGCGTTGATGGCGGGAGCCGAAGTGACCGGCAAGATCACGCTCAAGGGCACGCCGCCGAAAGAAATCCCGATTGGCTTGGATCCTCTCTGTGGCCGGCTGCATTCGGAACCCGTGACCACCCAGCACTACGTGGTGGCGAGTGATGGCGGGCTGAAGGATGTGTTCGTCTACATCAAGGAAATCCCGGGCGGCAAGACCTACACCCCGGCCGCGGACGCCAAGACGCCCGAGCTGGACCAGGAGAAGTGCCTCTACACGCCCTACGTCTCCGGCGTGATGGTCAACCAGCCGTTCATCATCAAGAACTCCGATCCCCTGATGCACAACGTCCATGCCACCCCGAAGGTGGAGGGCAACAAGGAGTTCAACGTCGGCCAGCCGGTCAAGGGCATGGAATACAAGGCCAGCTTCGCCAAGCGCGAGGTCCTGCTGCGCTTCAAGTGCGACGTCCACGCCTGGATGTTCGCCTATGTGGGTGTGATGGATCACCCGTGGTTCGCGGTGACGAACGAGAAGGGCGAATACAAGCTGCCGCCCGACCTGCCGCCCGGCGAATACACCCTCGTGGCCCTGCACCGCAAGGCCGGCGAGTCGACCCAGAAGATCACGGTTGCCGACGGGGACAAGAAGGCCGTGAACTTCACCATGGAAGTGCCCAAGTAGGCGACGGCACTGACATTGGATCGAACACCGCCGGGGCGGGCCTGCCTCCGGCGGTTTTTCGTGATCCCCCCGCGTGACCCGCTCCCCGCACAATCCCGCCCTGACCGCTTATGCGTGGCTGACCGCCCTCGCCACGCTCATCCTGATCTGCTTTGGTGGCCTCGTCACCAGTCATGGGGCCGGACTGGCCGTGCCGGACTGGCCGAATTCCTACGGCTACAACATGTTCGCGTTCCCGCTGTCGCAGTGGTTGTTCGTGGACAACGAGTTCGCTGGGAACGGCATTTTCTACGAACACAGCCACCGGCTCGTGGCTTCAGGGGTCGGACTCATGACGGTCCTCCTGGCGGTCTGGCTCTGGTTCAAGGAACCCCGCCGCTGGATGCGCGTGCTGGGGATTTGCGCCGTGCTGGCAGTTATCGCGCAGGGCGTTCTCGGCGGATTGCGGGTAACGCTGCTGAGCAACACCCTGGGATGGATTCACGGGGCGGTGGCCCAGAGTTTCCTTTGCCTGGTGGTCACCATTGCCCTCTGCCGGACCCGCCGCTGGCAGGACCTCGCCACGCGCCCCGCTGGCGAAGGCCGGGCTGTCAAGGTCGCTCTGGTGACCTCGATCAGCCTCATCTTTCTGCAGCTCGTTCTCGGTGCCGCGATGAGGCACCGGCACGCCGGACTCGCAGTGCCCGACTTTCCGCTGGCCTACGGCGAATGGTGGCCCGCCACCGACGCCACGGCGATCACGCGCTACAACCGCCTGCGACTCGAGGAGCGGGCCGCCAACGATCTGGAGGCCTTGGACATTCATCTCCACATGGCCCATCGTCTCAACGCCCTTCTGGTCCTGGCGGCGGTGACCACCACGGTCACACTGATTCTGCGCCGGGAACCCGGCAAGGGGCCGCGGCGGGGCGCCTCGATCTGGCTTGCGTTGGTGTTCGTCCAGGCCGGACTCGGCATCTGGACGGTCTGGTCCAACAAGGCCGCCGACATTGCCACCGCCCACGTTGCCGTGGGCTCGACGGTGCTCGCGCTGGGGGTCGCGCTGGCATTGATCGCGTTTCGGCGGTACGCGCCCGGTCGGATCGACATGAGCGCCGACGTCAGCGCCGGAGCCGCACGACCGTCAGGGCCGCTACCGGCATGAGGTTCATCCAATGAAAGTTCAGGTCCAAACCCACCCGCAAGCCGGCGCCACGCCCGTCCCGGAAGTCAGAAGCCTGGCAGGCGACCTCAGCGAGTTGGTGAAGGCACGTCTCACCACGCTGGTTCTGCTGACCACGCTGGTGGGCTTCTGCATGGGCAGCTCGAACGGCATCCGGGTTGGTCTTCTAACCTGGACCCTGCTGGGAACCACCTTGCTGGCCTGCGGGGCGGCGGCGCTCAACCAGGTGTTCGAGCGGCGGCTCGACGCCCTCATGCTCCGGACCCGAAACCGCCCGTTGCCGGCGGGCCGCCTTGATCCGCGGGTGGCCGCCCTCGGCGGGGCCTTGGCCGGAGTGGGGGGCATCGTCCTGTTGGCCGTCGCCGTGAATCCCCTGGCTGCGACGGTCGGCGCCGCCACCCTGCTCTCGTATCTGTTTGTCTACACGCCCCTGAAAACCCGGGCCACGGTCAACACCCTGGTGGGCGCGGTGCCGGGGGCGCTGCCGCCGGTGATCGGCTGGGCGGCGGCGCGCGGGGAACTGGGACTCGCGGGCTGGTCGTTGTTCCTGCTGCAGTTCTTCTGGCAAATCCCCCATTTCCTGGCGATTGCCTGGCTTTACCGACAGGACTACGCTCGGGCGGGCCTGCGGATGATGCCGGTGCTTGACCTGACCGGCGCCCAAACCGGCCGGCACGCCATCGCGCATGCCGGCGCCCTGTTGCCGGCGAGTCTGCTGCCGGTTGCTCTTGGACTGACGAGCGGCGTCTACGGCGTGGGCGCCTTCGTGGCGGGGGCGGCGTTTCTCTGGCTGACCCTCCGGTTTGCCCGCGAACGGACGGATGTCCAGGCCCGCCAGCTCTTCCTCGGTTCCGTGATCTACCTGCCCGTCGTCCTGGGGTTGATGGTGTTCACGCGGATCCCGTGAGCCCTGTCCAGGCCATGGGGGACAGCCGTGGAGGCCCTTCCGCCACGGCGTCCTTCGGACGGAGCCCGACTCACCGGCTCAAAGCTGGAACTCGGCAATGACCCGGTGCTGCTCGCGCCGGCGAAACACCGCGTCCGGATCCTTCAGTGACGCCACGGCCTCCAGCATCAGCCGCCAGCCGTCATCCGGAGTTCCCGGCGGAGCCTCGGAAAACCAGTCCGGCGCCACCGGCAGGTCCAGGGCGTAAGGCGAGTCGAGGGACAGTCCGGTGAACTCAGGTTCGGTTCCCCAGGGCTTTTCGGAGTCGCTCATGCAGTTCAGGATTGCCGTGCCGCAGAAAGACCTCGCGGACCGCCGGGGATTCGGGGTCCAGATCGGCCACCCGGGCCAGCGTGACGATATCCGCAAAGTCCTTGTCCGCACGGTCGCAAGGGCCGTGACGGAGGGCATGCAGTTTCAGGGCAATGAGGTGTTCAATCGAAGGAACGCGCGCCTGGATGCCCAAGGCGGGGCGGGTGGTTGAGTCCTGCCAAAGGCGGCTGAAAGTGTCAGCGCCAACGAGCATGAGATCCAACCGCCACGAGACGCCGTAGGGGGGGGAAAACTGCGCGAAATGGTCCGCCTCATGGCAGCATCGAAATCCCTCCTCTACCAGCAGCTGTTTCCAATCTCCCCGTTCGTCGACCGGGATCAGGAGGTCGACATCCAGGGTGGCGCGGGGCTCGCCGTAGGCGTTGACGGCTTGTCCCCCGATCAGAAGGTGGCGAAGGCCCTGTCCTGTGGCCTTAGCGTGAATGACTTCCACCGGAAACACGGCGATACTATGCCCCCCCGACGATCCACGGCACAACTCTCCAGATAAGCCGGTCACCGGCCAACGGCCTCCGGGGCACCCAGGTTATCCGTTCACACCACACACCAATGGCTTTAGCCACCGGCGGGCGAGCAGGAGTGGAATGGCGCCAAGCACGCCGAAGCCACAGTCGATCAGGCGCCACCACCAGGGGATGCCCCGCAAGCCGCCCAGGATCAAGGCGTAAGGGATCACCAGGGCGCAGGCAATCAGTCCGCAGTCGAAAAGTGACCGGTTGCGGACCGGATCGCGCCAGGCCGGCACGAACAACAGGGCAATGATGAAATGTCCGAACGCCAGCCAGTCGCCGCCATACGCCATGAACGGCCAGCACTCGTTGGTCTGGCTCACCCCTTCCCGCACGCGCAACAGCCATCCCGCCAGTTCTCCGCACCAGCCCCCCTCTTCCTGCATTGCTTGCGCATCCACCACCCGCACCAACCCGTCCAGTTCCGATTGAATCGGGATCGCCGTGGCGCCGCTGAGGACGAGGCCCGCAATGAAGATGCCGACGGCCCATCGAATGCGCCGAATGGTCCCCGTATCATCCCCGGCTGGGGAGGAATCCGGTCGGCCGGGTCGGCCATGGGGATGGTCGTGAGGTGCTGACATGGGATCGTCGCGGTTTGATCGCTGGGGCTTGGCTGTGACGATTCAACGCCCGCGAAACACACGAAAAGACACGAAAGGAACCGCTTTGGAAGGCCTCCGATCGGCACCTCCGGTCAAGCGATTGTGCAATCACCGATCGGCAGGCGGCCTTTCTGGCAAAGCTGCCGGTGCTTGTCGCTCCTTCTGCGCGTTTCGCAGGCCCCTTCACCGAATGGATGCGCTCAGGCGTTCGTGCGGATTTCGAGCCCGTAGAGTTGCGCCAGCACTGCGGCGTGCCGGGCGAAGTCGCCGCAGTAAAGGATCGGGTGGGGGCCCGGATAGACGCTGCAGACGTCCGGCACCTCGTCCAACCTGACCAGTACCCGCGTGGCACATCCGCCGGTGGGAGGAGAGGTCGGCGAGGACACCACCGAGCCCCGCCAGGCGTCCACGACGGCCTTTCCGCTGTGGTACTTGAACAGCGTGACCGGTTCCCCCACCGGCCACTGGACATCCAGCGCCGGGGTCTTCGGGAGTTGATGGAAGAAGGGGCGCAGGTCGTAGGTCGAGTCCTTCGCCGTGGGTCCGTGCAGTTTCGTGGTGCAGGTGCAGTGGGAGGCGAAGTAGAGGTTCTGTTCCGTGTCGAACTCGGGATTGTGTTGGAAGCCGCCCCGCCCGAACAGGCCGGCTCCGAGCATCAACGACAGCGTGGCGTTCAGATCATTCTCGCAACCGCACGGGACCAGGTTGCCGTTGTTCCGGGCGAAACTCAGGCACGGCTTGCGATGCTTCAGCATGAGGCACTCGATGGTGATGGCGTCGGCTTCGTGCCGCTCCATCATCTGCTGCACGGCCACATGCGCCCGGACGGCGTCGATCAACGAGGCTTCCGTGATCTCGCGTACCTGACGGGCGTCCCGCCGTAGCGAGCGGGCCAGATGTTCCATGTCGGGCGTCACCCGGACCTCATCGAACATGGCGTTGAAATGCTCCGCAGGCACACCGTGAACCGGCGTCCGGAAGAACGGTTCCACGTCGTCGGCTTCCTCCTTCAGTCGACCAGAGACTCGCAGCAACCGGCTTTGACCCATGCGCGTGTGGGTGTGGACGGCGCGCAACCCGCGTTCCAGGGCCGTCCAGTTTTCGATGGAATGGATGTATTGCACGCGCGGTGCGGTGCGGAGGTATTCCGGCGGCAACTGATGGTTCGCCCCCACGGGATGGTAGACGATGATCGGGCCCTTGAACCGTTCGAGGACGGGCTTGAGCTTCGCGCTGAAACTGTTCCAGAAGTTGAAAAGCAGCAGGGCATCGGGTTGAGTTTCCCCGACACTTCCCAGAAATGCGGCGATCCCGGCGTCGGTGCAGAGCGGATGGGATTCAAGCTGGAGGCTGAGATCCAGATCGGCGGTCAACTCGCGCAGCCGGGTCTCGAACTTCGCCTGCTGCGCCTCCGGCTCAAACTGGTTGCCCGGCCAGGTGAACCACTGATGCGGTGCCCAGTTGTCCTCCGCCTTCCCCGCGATC
Source organism: Verrucomicrobiales bacterium (assembly GCA_024233215.1). Classification (GTDB taxonomy): domain Bacteria; phylum Verrucomicrobiota; class Verrucomicrobiia; order Limisphaerales; family J093; genus J093. Next base: position 344,229 of record JACKPW010000003.1, read on the forward strand.
ACATCCGCCGCCGGTGGATACAGGAAGGCGCCCCGGATGACAGCCGGCTGCTTCCGGCGGGGGCGGGCATTGAACCGGGTGTTCTCAGAGGTGGCACAGCCCAGGGGCCAGGTGGCGAGGACCGCCAGGGCGGCGGTGGACTTGAGGAAAGCCCGACGGTCTTGGGGAACGTTCATGGCCGGAGCTTACCGCAATCCCCCAAAGAACGGAATCCTCTTCACCAGCCGCTTCGCCAGGTGCCCCGCTTCCCAACCGTCCGCTATTGACCGCCGGCCAGCACGTGGACATGGTCGGCTCATGCAACACCACCCGCCTGCAAGTGCCCTGCCCCGGACCGCCGCGTCGCGTCTGCGGATGAACCGGCGCGGTTTCCTGGCCCGATCCGGGGCGCTGGCCGCCCTGTCCGTGGTTCCCCGACACGTGCTCGGGGGAGCGGGCCAGGTCGCGCCGAATGACAGGCTCACCTTCGCCTGCATCGGCATGGGCTCGCAGGGAATCCAGGACTTGAACGCCTTCCTGCCGTTTGCGGAAGTCCAGGTGGTGGCCGTGTGTGACGTCAACCGCGAGAGCGGTGGTTACCTGTCGTGGTACTGGGGACAGGGAAACGAACGGCGCCACGGCGGTCGCGAGCCGGCCCGACGGATGGTGGACGAGCATTACGCCGCGCAACAACGCTCCGGCAATTCCCGGGGCTGTCGTGCCTATGCGGACTACCGCGAGTTGCTGGCGAAGGAGGACGTGGATGCCGTGGTGATCGCGACGCCGGATCACGCTCACGCGGTCGTCACGATGGCCGCCCTCAAGCGGCGCAAGCATGTCTATTGCGAGAAGCCGCTGACGTGGTCGGTGGACGAAGCGCGCCGGGTGGTGGAGACCGCGCGCGAGGCCGGTGTGGCCACGCAGTTGGGCAACATGGGGCAGGCCGACGAAGCCGCCCGTAACATCTGCGAGATCCTGTGGGACGGGGCCATTGGTCCCGTACGCGAAGTGCAGGTGTGGAGTCCGGCGCGCTTCTGGAAGTCGCCGCTCTACGAGGATCGTCCGCCGGAGACGCCGCCGGTGCCGGAAGGGCTCGACTGGGACCTGTGGCTCGGCCCGGCACCGGAACGCCCGTATCATCCGGCCTATCATCCGTGGACCTGGCGCAACTGGCACGACTTCGGCACCGGCCTGCTGGGGGATCTGGGTTGTCACAAGCTGTCGACCGTGTTCAAGGCGCTCAAGCTGGGACATCCGGTGACGGTGGAAGCCTCCTGCACCCAGTGGAATCCGGAGACCTATCCGCTCGGCGTGATCGCCCGGTTTGAGTTTCCCGCCCGGGGCGAGCTGCCGCCGGTCACGCTGACCTGGTACGATGGCGGGCTCAAGCCGGCCCGGCCGCTGGAACTCGAACCGGACGAACCGATGCGCGACATCATCTACATCGGGGACAACGGCAAGCTCATGGGCGAACGGCTGATACCGGAATCGCGAATGGAAAGCTACCGCCGCCCGCCCAAGACGCTGCCCCGTTCGCCGGGCCATTATCATGAATTCGTCGCCGCCTGCCGTGGCGGGGACCGGGCGGGTTCCGATTTCGTGAATCACGCCGGCCTGCTGACGGAAGTGTGTCTGCTGGGCAACGTCGCTTTGCGCGCCGGCCGGAGGATCGCCTGGGACGGTGCCGCGATGCGGATCACCAACGACAATCGGGCGAACCAGTTTCTTCAGCGGAAATACCGCGACGGCTGGATCCTGTGAGGTTCAGTCGTCCGCCCGCTTCCCTCCGAACCGCATCCGCATCGTCTTGAAGAACCCTCCCCGACGGTGAGGTGTGGCCGGCGGTTCCGCGCCCGGCAGCAAGACGCACGGGGAACTGCAGTGGGGACAGGACACCCGGACCTTGCCGCCCGCCAGGTGGACATGACGCACGCAACTGGTGCAGCACATCCGGTGGCATCCCTGGCACTGATAGCTGGCCGGCACCTGATGGTGCGCCGCGCAGGCAGGCCGCCCGTCGGCCAGCGTCAGGGGAGCGGGTTCGGCCTCAAGATGCAGGTGGCTGTGGGGCGTCACGGGAGCCGTCGCACTCGTCAGTCGCATCGGAAGCTCGCCCAGTCGCAGCGTCTGACCCACCTGCAGCTCCGCCTCCTGGACCGGCTGGTCGTCGACGTAGGTTCCGTTGGTCGATCCCAGATCGCTGACCCGCACCCGCTCCCCCTCGAGCGTCAGGCAACAATGCCGGCCGGACACGGTGGGGTGTTCCAGCCTGATGGTGTTGTCCTCGTTGCGTCCGATGGTGCCACCGCCGTCCGGAAGCTCCACCTTCGCCACGGGAAAGTCCGGACTCAGGATAGTCAACTCGAGCATGACACAGCCCTTTCTCCCGGGGGACTCGTCGCCGACCTCCCCGGACAGGTCTTCACGTCACACCACGACGCCGCCCTGGTTCAGCCCGTCCCGTCAGGCGATTGGTGGCCGTGCATGGTGAGCATCGACCCACCGAAGCGTGCGGTCCAATGGAAAATGTGAAGGCCACGGTTCCAGGTTGTTCCGGGGTGCGGGAAAGCGGCGATTGAGATCGCCGCACTCCACGACGCTGCGCGACTCCGCCAGGTCTTGGAGTGAACGTATGAAAGCGCTGGCGCCGGCCGGTGCTACCGTGGCGGGTAAGAACAACCCGTAGAAGAAAACCCGCGTTATGAAAGAGCACATCGCTTTCGACAGCCACAAGAGCTACACTCTGGTCGAACACTGGGACACCGCGACCGGACGCACTCGTCAGGTCCGGTTGCAGCACCAGCGGGGGGTGTTCGTTCAACACCTCCGAGGCATCGAACCGGACACGCCCGTGGCGGTGGAAGCCACCGGCAACTGGTATTGGATCATCGGAGAGATCGAGCAGGCTGGAGGGCGTCCCCAACTGGTGCATCCCCGCAAGGCCAAGCTGATGATGGGGTTGATCAACAAGACCGACAAACTCGACGTCCATGGTCTCAACCGGCTGCAGCAGAATCAGACCCTGCCCACCGTCTGGATCCCCTCGGCCCAACTGCGGGACCAACGGGAACTGACCCGGGGACGGCTGGCGTTGACCGGACAGCGCACCCAGCTCAAGAACCGGCTGCAGGCGATCCTGGCCAAACACGGTCGGCGCATCGAAGGCTGGAGCGACCCCTTCGGGAAGAGCGCCCGGCGGCAATGGGAGTCGTTGCTCGCAGAACTTCCGGAACAGACCCGTTGGATCGCGTGCCAGTTTCTGGCTCAGCTCGACTTCATCAACGGCCAGATCAAGGAACAGGAAACCCGGCTCCGGAAACTCCTTGAGGTGACTCCGATGATGCGACGGCTCCAGAGTCTGCCCGGGGTGGGCCTGATCCTGGCCGCGACCATCGCCCTGGAGATCGGGGACATTACTCGTTTTGCCAGTGCCGAACGGCTGGCCAGCTACGCGGGCACCACTCCGCGAGTGCATGCCAGCGGAGACAAGGTGCGTTATGGCCGGCTGCGTCCGGATGTGAACCGCTACCTGAAGTGGGCCTATGTGGAGGCCGCCAACACGGTGGCCCTCAACCTTCAGCGGCAACCTGATCGACACGTCAGCCGGCGCTACCGTCAACTTAAGGAGCGCAAGGGGCATCCGAAGGCCATCGGGGCGGTGGCCCGGCACTTGGCCGAAGCCAGCTTCCACGTCCTGAGCAAGGACGAGGATTATTGCGATCCGGCACTGGGGCAAAAGCCCGCGCCGGGGTCGAACCAGTCCGGTGTGAGCGCGACCGCCGCATGAGGGCGAGAAGTCCTCGGGGAGTGAATGCGAGACACCGGAGGAAGACGTTCATGCCTCACAAGAAGGCGAAGAGATGATTCGGGACGATCCGCAACAGCCTCCGGGAAGCCGAAGACACACACCAAGAAGGCCCCTTGACAAAAACCTTTTCAGAGATGCGGTGAAAAGCGCCAGCCTTCACCGCTTTCCTCCCCCGGGCATCAGTCCTGTCCACCCCCCCAGCAGGACCCCGACCGATCCCGGGACGAGATTCAGCTGCCAGGCTTCGGATGAAGGCTACGGTTCCGGGTTGCTCCCAGGGTACGGGAAAGCGGCGATTGAGATCGCCGCACTCCACGACGCTGCGCGACTCCGCCAGGTTAGTGATGCCACGTCCCCCCGGGTTTCCACAGCCTTCCTGGGAGGATTGTGTGCGCGGCTACGGCTCTGGCTCGCCAAACAGGGTTTCATTCACTAGACTCCCCCATCATGAAATCACCGGAAACCTGAGTCATGAAACGTCTCCTCTGGCTTCTTGGGGTCGCGGTACTGATCGCGTCGGGCTTCCTTTGGTTGCGGTCGCAACAGGGCGCCCGCCCCGGTCCCGCCATCGTGACCGTCACCCGGGGCACCGTCGTCCGGAAGGCCACGGCGGTTGGACGCATCGAAGTGCCCTACGAAGTGCCGGTCAACTCCCTGACCGGCGGCATCCTTACGAAACTGTACGTCGAGCTGGGCGAGAAGGTGACCGTGGGCCAACCGCTGGCCGAGGTGCGACCCGTGCTCACGCAACAGACCCTGCTGCAGGCGGAACGCGAGGTGGAACAGGCGCGGATCTCGGAACAGGCGGCCCGCGAATACGTCGATCGCGATCATCCGGCCGCCTACCTCACGCGGTTCTTCCTCGGCAAGAACAGTCTCGAACGCATGTATCAGACCGCCGAGCTGACCCGCGAACAGGCCGAGGAACATCTGGAACTCCTGCGGAGCGGCGAGGCCAACGCCGGGGACCGGCAGCTCGATTACCTGGTCCGCGCCCCGGTCAACGGGCATGTCCTCGACGTCCGCTTCCGGGAAGGCTCGCCGATCGTGCCTTCGAGTCTCTACGGCACGGGCAGCGAGTTCCTGGTCCTGGCCGACCTGGATCACCTGGTCTTTCGCGGCACGGTGGACGAGATCGACGCGGGCCGTCTCAAGAACGGGATGCAGGCGCGGATCACCGTGGGTTCGTTGCGGGACACCGCGGTGACCGGCGAACTGGTCGAGATCGCCCTGAAATCCACGCTTCGCGACAACGCCACGGTCTTCCGGGTGTTGATGGCCGTTGAGACCCCGCCGGGCGTGAGGCTGCGATCGGGTTATTCCGCCGTGGCCGAGATCGAGGTGGACCGACGCGACGATGTCCTGGTGCTGCCCGAACGTGTGGTCGCCTTCCGCGACGGCCAGGCCTTCGTGCGGGTTCCGGCCGGAAACGGGCAGATCTCAGAGAAGCCGGTGGCAACCGGTCTCAGCGATGGTCTCACGGTCGAGATCACGGAGGGCCTGGCGGAAGGGGAAACCGTCCTGGAACCGGCGATGGAGTGAGGGTTGTGTCGTCGGTCATGTCCATGCGGGAACTGGTGGCAGCGCTGCGCGAGGAGAAAGGGCGGACGCTTGGCACGCTGCTTGGCCTGGGCTGGGGGATCTTCGCGATCCTGGTAATGGTGTCGTTCGGCACCGGCCTGGAGGAACTCCTGCAGCACAAAGCCGCCAATCTGGGACCGGGCATTGCCATCGCCTTCCCCCGACGAACCGTGCTGCCCCACGAAGGGTGGGAGCCGGGACGACCGGTCCTCATCCGGCGGGAGCAGGTGGAGTCCCTCCCGGCACAGGTCGCCGGACTGGCGTCCATCAGCCCCGAGTTCATCACCTTTGACCGGCTGTGGGCGGGCGACCGGGTGGTACGGGTGACGATCTCGGGCGTGGCCCCGGCCTACGCCGCTCTCCGCACCTGGCGGGTCGAATCCGGTGGCCGCTTTGTGAACGACGTGGACGCCGCGGAACGACGGCGGGTGGTGGTGCTGGGGAACCGGGTGAAGGATCTGCTGTTCGGCCGCGAACCGGCCGTGGGGCGATGGCTGCAACTCCGCGGGAACCGTTTCCTGGTCATCGGAGTGCTTGCCCCCAAGCTGCAGGACAGCAGCTACTCGAGCGAAGATCAGGACCGGGTGTGCATTCCCGCCACGACGTTCGAGGAGGTCACCGGCGACCGTTTCGTGGACGCGCTGGTGTACCGGGCGGGGGCCCCGGGGAACCAGGCACAGATCACCCGCCGGCTCCGCGAAGCCCTGGCGCGCAGCTGCGGCTTTTCCCCGAGGGATGAGGCGGCCCTGCAGGTCTGGGACACCGCTGCGGAAGCCCGGATGCGTTCCTACACCTTTCTGGGACTCAATCTGATGCTGGGCGGTTCAGCGGTCATGACACTGATGGTGGGCGGGGTGGGGGTGGCGAACCTGATGTTCATCCGCGTGCGGAAACGGACCCGGGAGATCGGCATCCTGCTGGCGCTCGGGGCCCGGCCGCGATCGATTCTCCGCGGCGTTCTCGGCGAGACCCTGGTGCTGTCGGCAGCCGGGGGATTACTGGGAGCCGGGGCCGCCATGCTGGTCATCGTGGGGGTGGGAGTGACGCCGCTGATCGAGGACATCGGAGTGCCCCGGGTGTCGCTGCCGACCGCCGCCGTCACGGTCGGGTTGTTGGGCGGGGTGGGCCTCCTGGCGGGCTGGTTTCCCGCCCGGCGGGCGGCCGGACTTGATCCGGTGCAGGCACTGACGGAATAGACGCATGCAGTGGCTGACCGACAACCTGGAACGAGCTGGAGAGCGGGTGCGCGAACTCGCAGCGGATCGCGCCCGCAGCCTCCTCGTGGTGCTGGGGGTCGTCTGGGGCACGCTCAGTTTGACCGTGGTCTTTGCGTTCGGCAACGGACTCCAACAGGCGATCGGGAATGCCCTCGAGGCTTCCGGCAGGGACTACGTGCGGGTGTGGTCGGGGACCACCACCCGGGCGCATGCAGGTCTGTCTCCGGGCCGCTGGATCGGACTGCAGCCCAAGGATGCCGATTTGATCGGGCAAGGCGTCCCGGGGGTGCGGGGAATCAGCGTGGAGTTCATTGCCGGGAACCAGTCCATCACCCGCGCCCAGGACCACATCAACGCGGGGATTCACGGGGTCGAGCCGGGCTATGGGGAACTTCGTTCCATCCGCCCCGCGCCCGGCGGGAGGTTCCTCAACCCGCAGGACGAGGCGGAACGGCGACGTGTGGTGTTCCTCGGCGACGTGATCAAGCAGCGGTTGTTTGGAGACCGGCCGGCGGTCGGCGCCTCGGTGGAACTGTGGGGCCGGCCGTTCACCGTGATCGGGGTCATGCGACCGAAGGTGGCGATGTCCAACTACGAATGGAAAGACGAGGAGAAACTGTTCATCCCGGCAACCACGTTCTCCGACCTCACTGGGCGACAGTACGTCAGCTACCTGATCGTCGGCCTGGACGGACCGCAACTGGACGAAGCCGTCATCGGACGGCTGCGCACGGTGCTGGCCCGGCAGCATGGATTCGACGCCCGGGATCTTCCCGCCGTGGGACTGCAAAACCAGGTGGCGACCGACCGGATGACTCGCGGCATTGTGACCGGTGTCCGGACCTTGCTGGCGATTGTCGGTACGCTGGGACTACTGGTTGCGCTGGTGGGCGTCACGAACGTTCTGTTCGTGATGGTCGAGGAACAACGCCACGAAATCGGGCTGTGGATGGCCCTGGGGGCGACCCCGCGAACCGTTCTCTTCGGCCCGCTGCTCGATGGAGCACTTGTGACCCTGGGCGGTGGGATACTGGGGATCGTCGGCAGCCTCGCCGTCCTGCACGCCTTCAACGCCCTGCCTCTCGGCCGCGAACCCCGCGCCTACCTCGGCAGTCCGGAGGTTTCCCCGGGCATCGCGCTCGGAGTGACCGCCGTGCTCTGCGTTGCCGCCGTCGGTGCCGCCTGGTTTCCCGCCCGCCAGGCGGCACTCGCAGATCCGGTGGAATCGTTGCGGGAGGAATGACCATGATCCAGCTCGACCAGGTTTCACGCCACTACGTCAACGGAACCCGCCGGGTCCCCGCCCTGTCCGGGGTTTCCCTGAAGATCGACGGCGGCGAGTACGTCGCGCTCCTCGGCCCCTCCGGCTCGGGGAAATCCACGCTGATGCACGTAATCGGCTGTCTCGACCGCCCCACCGCCGGCGTCTACCAACTCGACGGGGTGGACGTCGCCGGATTGGATTCCGGCTCGCTGGCGGCGATCCGGAACCGGAAGATCGGGTTTGTCTTCCAACGTTTTCACCTCATGTCACGGCTCAGCGCCTGGGAAAACGTCGCTCTGCCAATGCGGCTCGCGGGGATGGGACTGGCGGGGCGTAAGGCCCGGGCGGCCGCCCTGCTCGAACGCATGGGACTGGCGGACCGCCAGGACCACCGGCCGCATCAGCTTTCCGGCGGTGAACAGCAACGCGTGGCGGTGGCCCGCGCCGTGGCGAATCGTCCCCCGGTGATTCTCGCGGACGAACCCACCGGCAACCTGGACTCCCAGAGTGGCGCCGCAATCGTGCGTTTGCTCGAGGAATTCGTGGCGGAAGGCCATACCCTGGTCATGGTCACCCACGACCTTGCCCTGAGCCGGCGGGCCGGAAGGATCGTGCGGCTGAAAGATGGGTGCGTGGTTCGAGACCCGTGACGCAGGCGATGAGTCGCCTCGGGTGATTCCACCGGGGGCCCCCGCCCCGGCACCGGGGCTGATCCTTCGCGTGCAACGCCGAAGCCCGCACATGCCCTCCCGCACCCGTACCCGGGAAAGCGCCCTCTTGACAACCCGGCTTTGTGCCTGCATTTTCTGTCCCATCAGAAATGACAGATGTTATGAAAACGCTCAGCCCCGTCCGGCAGAAGTTCGTCCTGCATTGGGGTGAGATGGGCACCCGCTGGGGAATCAACCGCACCGTGGCACAAATCCATGCCCTGCTCTTTATTTCCGATGCCCCCCTGAATGCCGAGGACATCGTACAGGCCCTGGGGGTGGCCCGATCAAATGTCAGCAACAGCCTCAAGGAACTGCTCGGCTGGGGAATCGTGAAGCGCGTCCATCTGCTGGGCGATCCCCGCGACCACTTTGAGAGCATGAAGGACGTGTGGGAGATGTTCCGGATCGTGATGGACGAACGCAAGAAACGCGAGTTCGATCCCACCGAACGCCTGATCCGCGAGTGCATCGCCGAAGCCGGCGAGCGCCCGGAAGGCGAGGAATACCCCATCCGGAAGTGGCGGGAACTTGCGGGTTTCTTTGAAACCACCTCGGCCTGGTACGGGGTGGTCCGGCAATGGCCAAGCCGGACGCTGACCCGGTTCATCAAAGCCGGTGACAAGGTCCGGAAACTCCTGGGTGTGACGGACTGAACTTCCGTCCGGACGCCCCCTCTCCTGCCTTGAGGATCGATTTCTGTGAATGCTGAAATGCCTGACAAGAACGTCACCACCGCCGGTTGGGTGTTCTACGACGGCGACTGCCCCTTGTGCTGCGGGGCGGTCCACCGCTTTCGGCGACTGCTAACCCGACGCGGCTTCGGCCTTCGACCGCTGCAATCCCCCGGCACCGCTCAACTGCTCGGGCTGGAGCAGCGGGATCTGCTCCGCGAGATGCGCCTGCTGGCGCCGGATGGCCGCAGTTTCGGCGGGGCGGACGCGCTCGTCGAAATCGCCCGCCACATCTGGTGGGCCAGGCCGCTCTGGTTCGTCAGCCGGTTGCCAGGCGCTGGCGTGATCCTGCAAGCGGCCTACCGTCGCGTCGCGTCGAGGCGTCATTGCTTCGGGGGGAAATGCAGTATCGACAGGCACCGGGCCTCGACAACCAGCAAGTGCCGTCGGCGCCCCCGCTCCTTCCTCGAACTTCCATGAGAACGAAGATCATCCTCGCCGGCGGCAGCGGTTTTCTCGGGAGCGTGCTCTCGGAATACCTCGCCACGAAAGACCTCGAAGTGGTCATCCTCACGCGGCGCCCCAAGACTCGGGGAGGTCCGGTCCGCGAAGTGCACTGGGATGGCGCGAACCTGGAGGATTGGCGGGCCGAACTCGAAGGCGCACGGGCGTTGATCAATCTCGCAGGCGTCTCGGTGAATTGCCGCTATCACGCGCGGAACCGCAGGCGGATGCTCGACTCCCGCCTCAGTTCGACCCGGGTGCTTGGCGAGGCACTCGGCCAGTGCAGGAACCCGCCGCCGGTGTGGCTCAACTCCAGCACGGCGACGATCTACCGGCACACCTTCGGTCCGGCCTGGGATGAGGAGGGCGTCATCGGGGGGTGCGCGGAGGCGAAGGACGCCTTTTCGGTCCACATCGCGACCGAGTGGGAGCGCGTGTTCAATGAGGCGCCAACACCGCTTACGCGGAAGGTCGCCCTGCGTTCGGCGATGGTGCTCGGTCACGCCGGGAACAGCGTGCTGCCCAACCTGCTGCGGTTGAGCCGGCTGGGTCTGGGCGGCACTCTGGCGGGCGGGCGCCAGTTCGTGTCGTGGATTCATCAGGAGGATTTCGTGCGGGCGGTGGCGTGGATCCTCGACCACGAGGAGCTTGCCGGCCCGGTGAACCTGGCGGCGCCAAATCCGGTGACCAACACGGAGTTCATGTCGGTCATACGCCGGGTTTGCCGCGCCCCTTTTGGTCTGCCATCGCCGCGCTGGTTGCTGGAGATCGGCGCCTTCCTGCTGCGCACGGAAACCGAACTGGTCATCAAGAGCCGCCGCGTTGTGCCGGGCAAACTCCTGGCGGGCGACTTTGTCTTTCGTTATCCCCGTCTGCCTGCTGCGATCAAAGCGCTGTGCCTCCGGGCCGCGCCGGTTCCCCCGGATGTCGGGGCATGAAAGTGGCCCGCGCGCGGGTGGTGATCCGGCCTCCCTGCCGGATTTCGGCGGCGACCTGGTGACAGCCATGCCTTTGGGACTCCCGCCAGGCCCGAACAGTCAGTGGCTCCGCCGTGTTTACCTCATGCACGTAGCGGATGCTCAGCTCCGCGGTCACGGCCACCACGCCATGGGCAAACAGACAACGCGTCATGGCCCCGTCCAGCAGGGTGGCGACCACCCCGCCATGCATGACTCCGGGATAGCCCTCCAGGGCGGCATGGCCAAGGAAGGTGGCGAGGACGCCGCCGTCCGGATCGCCGCGGAATTCCAGCGCTAGGCCCATCGGATTGGAGGCGCTGCAGGCGAAACAGAACGGATGCGCCTCGGAGGCGGTGACCGGAACCTTCATCAGGTGCCTGCCCAAGCAGGAGGAATGCCAGGTCCGGCAGGGATATAAAGCGATTGCGCCCGCGCCCGCCCGCGGGGACGATGGGGCGTGGTGCCGGGGGGGTGATTCATGGAAAGCCCGCTTTCGCGAATGCGCAGGCAATGGGACCACGAACCTTACTCGGAGGGACGAGTTCCACGAGTCCCTGGAATCAAGTCAGGGCCCCGTGGAACTCGGCCCTCCGTTGGCGGTTGACGGTTCATGGAACGCACGCTTGAGGATCAATTGCTGGATTCCGTGCCCGACGGGGTGTTCACGGTGGATGCCGACTGGCGGATTCTCTCCTTCAACCGGGCCGCCGAGCGCATCACGGGGGTCCCACGCCGGGAGGCCCTCGGCCGCCGTTGTTGTGAGGTCTTCCGGACCAGCATCTGCGAAAACGCCTGTGCCTTGAAGCAGACACTGGCCACCCACCGGCCGGTGACCAACAAGGTGGTCTACATCGTCAGCGCCCAGGGGGAACGCATCCCCATCAGCATCTCGACCGCTGAACTGAGGGATGCGGACGGCCGCATCATCGGCGGGGTGGAGAGCTTCCGTGATCTGCGTCTCGTGGCGGAGCTGCGTCAGCAGGCCCGGGACCAGGATTCGTTCTTCGACATCATCGGACGCAGCGCGGCCATGCGCCGGCTCTTCGAACTGCTGCCGGTGGTGGCGGACAGCGACAGCACAGTGCTCTTCGAGGGCCCCAGCGGCACCGGCAAGGAGGTCTTCGCGCGGGCGCTCCACCGGCTTTCCGCGCGCAAGGAACAGCCCTTTGTCGCGGTCAACTGCGGCGCCCTGCCCGACACGTTGCTGGAAAGCGAGCTGTTCGGCTACAAAGCCGGGGCTTTCACCGACGCCCGGAAGGACAAACCCGGAAGGTTTGCGCTGGCCGAGGGCGGCACCTTGTTTCTCGATGAGATCGCGGACATTTCGCCGGCCATGCAGACCCGCTTCCTCCGGGTCCTGCAGGAGCGGGTCTACGAACCCCTGGGGAGTGTGCGATCCGTTCGCTGTGACGTGCGCATCGTGGCCGCCTCAAACCGGCCCCTCAATGCCCTTGTGCGCGAGGGACGGTTCCGGGAGGATCTGTTCTACCGGATCAACGTCGTGCGCCTGGAATTGCCGCCGCTGCGCGAACGGCGCGAGGACATCCCGCTGTTGATCGACCACTTCGTGGCGCGATTCAACCGGCTGCGCGGACGGGACATCGCCGGCCTCTCCGACGCCGCCCTCGCCGCGCTGATGCAACACGATTTCCCCGGCAACGTGCGCGAACTGGAAAGCACCATCGAGCACGCATTCGTGCTTTGTCGCAGCGGCCTGATCGAACCCGCCCATCTGCCCCCGCACTTCCAGGGAGGACCCGCCGGCGACCGTGCCGGTCTTCCCGGGTCGATGACGCTCGAGCAGATGGAGACCTGGTTCATCGGCGAGGCGCTTCGCCGGCACCAGGGCAACCGTGCTGCCGCTGCGCGGGACCTGGGCATCGCCACGAGTACCCTGTTTCGCAAGCTGAAACGCCGGCCGCCGGAGGGCCGCCGGACCCGCTTGTAGCGCAGATATCTGATCTGCTGTATCGCGGGTATCCGACCCGCAGACCGTGGGGAGGTCCGGACGCTCTGCCGAATGGAACCTGGCGATACAGCAGATCACATGTCTGCGCTACGAAAGACACTGGTGGCGTTCTGCTACGATGGCGAGCGGAGTGGCGTTGCATTTTGCCACGAGGCGGACGTCGCATGCCGCCTGTTCCTCCTGAAGAACCAATAACCATGGCCCGGGTTGGCCCGGTTCACTGTGTCGCCGGCGGGTTGGCACGCTCCCTGCATTATTGTAACCCCGTGACGATTGGCGTCCCAGTGTTGCACGAACGCATTTCACCGGTCCTGGACACCGCCACCCACCTGCTGTTGGTCACGCGGCAAAGGGGCCGGGAAGTCCGGCGCTGCGAACACGTCATCGAAACGTTGCCGCCCGCCGACCTCGCCCGCCTGCTGGCCGGAATGGGAATCGAGGTGGTGTTGTGCGCGGCGCTTTCGGAGACGCTCCAACGGGCCTTACGGCGGGAACACATCCGCGTGCGGCCGCACGTCTGCGGTGAGGTGGAGGCCGTGCTCCAGGCCTTTTGCGCCCGGCAGCTTGGGCGTGCGGAGTTTCGCATGCCGGGCTGTCGCGGAAACCATGCGGGCAGTTGCTGCCGACGGCCGGCCCGCCGGCTGCGCAACAGCCCTCGGACGGAACCCCGGACCCCATGATTCCCTACGGCTCCAACCCCGGGCAGGAATCGACGGCTCGCGGCCGGCATCAACGGCCGGAGGCGAGTCACCGGCGACACTGGCGTCGCATCACGGGCCTGCCGGGATGGCATCGGGCCCGCTTGGGCCTGCCCGCATTCGGCCGGGCGGCATGTGCGCCTCATCCGCCGGGGCCGGACACTTTCAGATCAAATCCTGAGCCAGAGAAATGAAGATCGCAATTCCCACAGAGGACGGACATCTGCACGGGCATTTTGGCGGTTGCCGCCAGTTCACCCTGATTGACGTGGACCCCGGGAGTCGGAAGACGCTCCGCACGGAGACCGTCCCCGCGCCGGAGCACCAACCGGGGTTGTTTCCGCGCTGGCTGCGGGCGCAAGGAGTCGACCTTGTGATCGTGGGAGGCGTGGGACACCGGGCCTTGGCGAACTTTGTCCACCACGGGGTGAGTGTGCGCGCAGGCTTGCCCGGAGGCTCCATCGAGGCCCAGGTGGCCGCCTTCCTGGAGGGACGGTTGACCCAGTCTCCCGAGGACTGCGGCCATCATCATCATCATCATCACCACCACGACCATCACCATCATCACGGTCACCCCGACGGAATTGAAGATGCAGCGAGACCGCCATCAGCCGGACCGGGTATGGAATGAACTCAGGGTGCACTCGGTCCTGGCCCGCGAACTCCTTGCCCGGGAAGCGGTGGATGAACTGGGCCATGCCGCCTATCTCATGGACGTGATCCAGGATCCGGGCGGTGAGCCCACCACCACACCCAAACCGTTCGAGAAACCGGAAACCCTCAAGGGAATGCTCGAACTCGACGTGCGCATGGAGACCGAGGACGTCACCCATTACATGGCCCACGCCCGCCTGGCCGAGGAACTCGAACTGCCCGAACTCAAGATGAAGCTGGAGGAAATGGCGGCCGACGAGGCCGGACACGGCCGCGCCCTGCGCCGGCTGTTGCGGGGGCTCTGAAATCGCCCCCCCGGCAGACCACACCATCACAGCGGGCGATCCCCCCCGAAAAGCGGCATCACCCCGCCGATCGCCCCGTCCCCGCCTGGGACCGGTCGTTGGCAATCAACGGTCTGAGAAAGGGATTCAGCGCCCGCCCCAGGCGCCCATTGTGAGCGTTGACCGCGTGGCGTTCGTAGCCCTGCAGTTGCCGGCGCCAGAAGGTTCCCCCTGCCTGCTCCACGATGAAGCCCCCCGCTGCGATGTCCCATAGCCGAAGCCCCGGTTCCAGGAATGCGTCAAAACGTCCGGTCGCCACGTAACACAACGCCAGTGCCGCGGAACCCATGAGGCGGATCTTGCGCACCCGGTTCGCCAGGTTCCCGATTGCAGGAACCAGGTATTCAATCACACCGGCGCTGTTGCCAAACCCGAGCGACACCATCGATTCCGCCAACGGACGCGTGCTGACCGCGATCGGTTTGCCGTTCAACCGCGCGACCCCGCCCGCCTGCGCGGTCCAGAGCTCACCGCCAAAAGGATCGTATACGACCCCCAGCCGGGTCCGGAACGCGGCGGTCGGCCCCGTCGGCTCCCGAGCCTGCAGCGCGATGGATACGCATGCGTGAGGAATGCCATGGGCGTAGTTCACCGTGCCGTCGATCGGGTCCACCACCCAACGGCGCAAATGGTCCCCGCCCGCCTGGTCGCCCTCCTCCCCCAACACCGGAACATCCGGCAGCGCCCGCGCGAGCGTCCGCCCAATCAGGCGTTGGGAGCGCACGTCCAGTTCCAGCTTGATGTCATGCCGGGTGCTTTGGCCGATCACCTTGGGGGATCGCCAGTGTCGGCGCATGAGATCCCCGGCCTGCTGTGCGGCATCCACCGCCGCCGCCTGTGCCTGTCGAAGCTCGTGTCTTGTCATGCTCATTCGTTGGATTCCGCCGCCAGCCCCGAGCGTGTCCAGGAATCGGGAGGAACGTCCAGCCGAACCCGTCCGATTCCCCTGCCGCAACCCTCCGGTGAAATCGGGAAGCCGGAACCCGGACGGCCCATCTCCGATTCGTGGCTTTCACGCAGTCCCATCAGGGACGACGGGCCGTCGCCCCTCCGCGGGGCATGACCGGGACACTCCCCGGTCCCCATCACTCCGGTTGACGCTCCAACGGGCATTTCATAACGTCGCCGCGACATGAAGCGTGCTGCCGCCCTTCTCCTTGCCACCGTGCTCGGTCTGCTCCTGCTGCCGGTGCGGACCCCTGCGCCGCTGGTTTATGTGCCGGGCGAGGGGTGGACCTATGAGACCCCCGGGAGCGCGAAATGGCAGCGCGCCCGCGCCGAGGACCAGCTTAAGGTGGCCCGCGATGCGTATGACGAGGGGCGGTTCAAACTCGCCACCAAGGCGGCCAAACGCGTGGTTTCCCGCTGGCCCAACTCGGACTTCGCCCCCGACGCCCAATACCTCGTGGGACAGAGCTACGAACTCCGGACCCGCGACGAGCGGGCGTTCAAGGAATACCAGAAACTCGTCGAACGGTACCCGAAATACGATCAGTTTGATACCGTCCTGGTCCACCAGTTCGAGATCGCCAACCGCTTTCTCGCCGGCCAGAAATTCCGGCTCTGGGGGCTCATCCGCCTTTACCGGTCCATGGAAAAGACCGCGGAGATGTACTCGAAGATCATCCGGAACGGCCAGTACAGCCGCATCGCTCCTCAGGCCCAACTCAACATCGGCGTCGCCCGCGAGAAACAGAAGGATTACTATCTGGCCGTGCGCGCCTACGAGAAGGCCGCGGACCTTTATGCCGACAATCCGGTCATGGCACCCGAGGCGCTCTACCGGGCAGGCATGGCCTGGTACAAACAGGCCAAGACCTCCGAATACGACCAGAGCGCCGCGGGGAGCGCCATCGACACGTTCACGGACTTCATCATCCTCTACCCGGCCGATCCCCGGGTGCCGGAACTGCGGGATTACATCGCGTCGATGAAGGAGGAGCAGGCGCGCGGGGCGCTCCGGATCGCCCGCTACTACGACAAGCGTCACAAACTCGATGGCGCGAAGGTCTACTACAACGAGGTCTTGCGCCTGGATTCCACGTCCGAGTACGCCGAGACCGCCCGTCAGCGTCTGGCAGCCCTGAAGGCAAAGGAGGCCAAAGCCGGTGGTTCGAACAACTGACACCCGCGCCCGCCGGACGCCACCGCGCGCAGGGGCACTCCTGCTGGCGACGTTGCTGACCGGCTGTGCCGGCTATCGCCCGGGCCCCACTGCGGGTTTCGAGGCCGGCGCGCGCAGCCTGGAGATCGCGCCGTTCACCAACCAGACGATGGAACCCCGGTTGCCCGAATCCCTGGTCGTCAACCTGCGCACCGCCGTGCAGAAGGACGGCACTTACCGGCTTTCCACCCACACCGGCGAAGCGGATGTCGTGGTCCGGGGGACCCTGCTGCGCTTGGACCGCCAGGGCGTCACCTTCTCCGCCCGGGATGCCCAGACGGTACGGGATTTCCAACTGACCCTGGTGGCCCGGGTGGTGGCAGTGGACCGGTCCAGCGGCCGCACGCTGGTGGACCGGGAGGTGCAGGGACGGGCCGTGGTCCCCGTGTTGAACGACCAGGTCAGTTCCGAACGGCAGACGCTGCCCCTGCTGACCGAGGATCTCAGCCGCAACATTCTCATCCTCCTCACCGACGGGGACTGGTAGGCGTGTTCCCCGCGGGCGAGGGGCCGGATGCCGGGCTATTCCTCGGGCGCAACCCGGCGGCCGATGTCCGCCGGTTCAATCGCCGTGTTGCGGAACTCGGGTTCCCTCACCCCCTGCCGCCGACCGAACAGCTTTGTCGCGATCCGCTTCAGGCGCTGGCAGGAGACCCTCAGCTTGAGCGCGTTTCGCAGAAAGCCGCTGCGCAGATGGCTGCTCTGGACGTGATTGCTG
This sequence comes from Verrucomicrobiales bacterium, assembly GCA_024233215.1. Lineage (GTDB taxonomy): Bacteria > Verrucomicrobiota > Verrucomicrobiia > Limisphaerales > J093 > J093. The sequence continues at coordinate 361,472 of JACKPW010000003.1, forward strand.
ATAATGGCATTGAAATCCCCCCAGTTCCGGGCGCCTCCCAGCTCGTTGATCAGATCGATGTCGAGCTGAAACAACCTCGGGCTGAACACCATGAGGATGGGGCCGATGAGCCGGGCCCGGCGGTATAGCCCCTTCTTGAAGACGCGAATCACAAACCGCCCGGGCGAACAGCGGTATCGCTCGCAATACGCTTCCTTGAATGATCTCGACCAGTCAGCCATGACCGGAAACTGCATCTGCTGCTGGTGGGAAGCTTCCGGCACGCCCCCCTCCGCGGTCAAGCCTCCCGGCATCATCTGTCGCGACTCTTTGGAAATGTCCCCTTTTGGACTCGATTAGAATGTCCCCCTCGGGGCCGCCGCCGGGCGGCGGGCCAGCCCTGACGAGCCACACGATCGCGTCCCCCGCGCCGGGTCATCCGGGCGCGCAGACTTTGACTTTCGGAGATGGTTCGACCAGCATTCCGCCAGCGATGAACACAATTCGTCACACGGACCCTGGCTATGCAGCCGCCCTGGAGCGGATGGCGGGTGGCTCCAGCCTGTTTGACGCGACCATTGAGGAACGCACGCGCGGGATCATCGAAGCGGTACGGGATCGCGGTGATGCGGCTCTGCTGGAGTTGACCGCCCGGTTTGATCGCGCCGAACTGCAGCCCCATCAACTGGCGGTCACCCATGCGGAACTGCTCGCCGCCTCCTTGAAGGCCGACCGGCAGCTGCGCGACACTCTGAAACTCGCCACCCGCAATATTGAGCGGTTCAGCAAGCGATCGTTGCGCAAACCCTGGTCCGGCCGTAATGCCCAGGGCGGCCGGGTGGGGGAAAAGTACGATCCCTTCCAGCGGGTCGGCGTGTACGTGCCCGGGGGCACCGCACCCCTGATTTCCACCGCCCTGATGACCATCGTTCTGGCGCGGGTAGCCGGCTGCCCTGAGATCGTGGTTTGCACCCCGTGCAACGCGCAAGGCGGCGTGAATCCAGCACTGTTGCTCGCGGCAAACCTGGCGGGAGCCACCGAAATCTACCGGGTCGGGGGCGCTCAGGCCGTGGCCGCGATGGCACTCGGTACCGGCACCATCCGGCCGGTGCAGAAGATCTTCGGGCCGGGCAACGCCTACGTCGTTGCCGCCAAACGTCTGCTCGTGGGCCATGTGGCCATCGATCTCCTTCCCGGACCGAGCGAACTGCTCGTGCTGGCGGATGACAGCGCAAACCCCGCGTTTGTCGCTGCCGACCTGCTGGCCCAGGCCGAACACGGTTCCGGACACGAACGGGTCTGGCTGGTCACTCCGTCGGCCCGGTTGCTCCGCTCCGTCGAACGGGAGGTGAATCGGCAGTTGCCCGAACGGACCCGCCGGGAGTTCATCGAAACCGCCCTGGGAAACAGCGGCTGGTTGATCCAGGTGAAGTCCCTCGCCGAGGGGGTCCAACTCGCCAACCGGCTCGCCCCCGAGCACTGCGAAATCCTGACCCGAAACCCGGCGAAGCTCTCCGAGGGAATCGTCACCGCCGGGGCCATCTTCCTCGGTCCGTGGTCGCCGACCGTCCTGGGCGACTACGTGGCCGGCCCCAGTCACACCCTTCCCACCGGCGGTGCGGGACGTAGTTTTGCCGGGCTCACCTCGGATCAATTCCAGCGCCGGACCAGTGTCGTGGAATACTCCCGCGAGGCACTCCGAAAATCGGTCCCGGCCGTGGCGGCCTTCGCCGGATTCGAGGGGCTCGAGGCCCACGGCCGCTCGGCGGCGATCCGTCTCGAACCACCCACCCGCCGGCGGACCTCCAAGAAGCTCCGTCGGTCCGCGTCATGAAGCCTCCCCACAGCCCCATGAAGAAGCGCACTGTCAAGCAGCCCACCCCGGGCGAACGGTTGATCCGACCCCTCGTCCGAACCCTGCACCCCTACACTCCGGGGGAACAACCCAAGGTCCCGGACCTGGTGAAGCTGAACACCAACGAAAACCCTTACCCCCCCGCCCCGGCAGTCCTGAAAACGATCAAGGCGGCGGTGGACGGCCGCCTGCGGCGGTATCCCGACCCCACGGCGGAACCGCTTCGCGCCCGCCTGGCAAAGCTGCACCGCTGCAGCCCCGGAAACATCATCGTCGGCAACGGCTCCGATGAACTGCTCGCCCTGGCCACGCGCGCCTTCGTGGAACCGACCGAATCCACGCGCTTGACGGCGCAGGGAATGTCGTTGAGCACGGTCCAGTATTTCGACCCAAGCTACTCACTCTACCCGGTGCTGGCGGGGATTCACGGGGCGCGCCACAACGCCGTCCCGCTGCACGACGACTTCGAGCTGCCGTCGCTGAGCCGGTTGCGCCGCGGGGTCCAATGGGACTTCCGTGCCGCACTCAGCTTCATCACCACTCCCAACGCGCCAGGCGGACGGGGTTACGCCACCGCCGATCTGGACGCCCTCGCGGGCCTCCACAAGGGCGTGCTGATCCTCGACGAAGCCTACTCGGATTTTGCGGAGGAAAACGCCCTGAGCCTGGCGCTGAAGCACCCGCACGTGATCGTGTCGCGAACCTTCTCCAAGGCCTACTCCCTCTGCTTCCAGCGCGTGGGTTACTTCGTGGGGCCGGTCGAACTGATCGACGCGCTGCACCGCATTCGCGACAGCTACAACGTCAACGGCTTGGGCCAGGTCGCGGCGGAGGCCACCCTCGATCACCTGGACTACTACCAGGCGAACTTCCGAAAGATCGTGGCCGCCCGGGAACAGACGGCGAAATCGCTGGCCCGGCTGGGGTTTGAGGTTTTTCCCAGCCAGACGAACTTCCTGCTGGTTCGCCCTCCCCGGCTTTCCGCCGAGGCATGGATGCACAAACTACGGGAGAAGAAAGTCCTCGTCCGCTGGTTCGCCCCCCCCACGGTGAGGGCTTATCTCCGGATCACCATCGGGACGGCGCAACAGATGGACACGCTGCTGGCCGCCGTGGAAACGATCGCAACGGCGGAATCGTAAGCGGGCTGCGGGGCCGCGTGGAAGACGAATGAGGGAGGCAGCCCCGGATGGGATCAACCGCGGGCTGTGGAGCCGGTGGTGGGCCCGGAGGGATTTGAACCCCCGACCAAGCGATTATGAGTCGCCTGCTCTAACCACTGAGCTACGGGCCCATCTGATTGATGGAAGATGACTTGCGGCGACGGATGATCTTGCCGGAATCCGCGATCTGATACCGCTTTCATGGGCGGAATTCAGCCATGCGCCATGGGGCGGGCCAGTCAGTGGCACGAATCGCTCACTGCCGATCACACTCATCACCGCTCAATGAGCACCTACTCTGTTCGCGCCCCAGCCCAGGGCAAGTCTATTCGGTAGTCGAATCCGAAGCGCCTGGGCGGTCGGCCCCGTCTTGCTCGATTGCCAGGGGTTGCCGTCTGCATCGGCGCAAGCCGGCCCAGGCGAGCAGACCACCGGCACCGAGAAGGGCATAAGTTCCCGGTTCGGGCACGATGACCAACTGGCCGTTGATCACCGCCGGATACCATTCCTCCACGGTCTGGTAAGCCGTGTACTTTGTGTCGGCAACACGCGAGAGGTGGTCGGAGAGTCGCAGCGACCAGCTTCCGCTGGTCAACCCGGTGGTGTCCAGTTCCACCAACGCCATGCGAGTCAGACTGCCGGGCCCGAACTCCACCACCTCCCCGCCGAAGAAGTCGGTAAGCAGCCTTACATCCCAATACTCCGCCTCCTGCTCCTGATAGGTGATCGAGCCAAGCTTCCCGTCCCACAGGCTGCCGGTGACCGGATCCACGTCAGTGATGATCGGGGCGTTCGCGCCCCCGAGTCCGTCGTCCACCTCCAGCCGCAGGTTCAATCCCTGCACCTGCGCGGCGCTTGCACCCTCATTGCTCAGGCTCAGTTCCACCACCTGCCCGCTCAAGTTGGGTTGCAGGTAGATTGTTCCCACATCAACGCTCAGCACCGGCGTCGCCGCCATCGCGCTGCCCCCCAATCCCATGGCTGCTGCCAACAGCAGTCCGCTCAGGGTGAGCGCTGAAGTAGTGTGACGCCTTGGGGGGGCGCATCTGAGCTTTCTCCAAGCCCGAGGCCCCCAGGGTGATGGAGCGCGGAGTCCATTCCGCTGGCCCCGCCCCAGGTCGAGCCTGCTGCGGACTGAAGTCCGCGCTCCGAAGCGGCTGAGAGGCGCACGCCCTGGGGCGTGGTTATCATTGCTCGTTGGCTGCTTCATCGGTTCGGTTGCGTTCGCAGGGTTCATCAAATCAGGTCTGGGCTGCATGGCGGGCAACAGGAATGGGAACGGGGATGGGGAGCGCGGCCGTCCCGGCTGCCCCAGCCGGCGTCTCGCCGGATGGTTCGTCGCATGGGATGCGGTTCATCGCAGCGTGCCCGGCGGGCCGCCGGCCACTGCACGCGAGCCGCGTGCGGTCCCCATGGCAAGGCAATGGCATCGTTGAGGTCTAGTGTTGGGAGTTGGAGGGTTTCACCACCCGGAAGAAGCGGGCGCCCGGGTTGGCGGGCAGTTCGAGCCACCAGCCTTGTCCTTCCAGACCGTCTGTAGGACCGGCCTCCAGGGTTCGCCACTGCGGCTGGCCCAGGTCATCGGTCCACTGGAGTCGCCAGTCGTCTTCGGCGGCGGATTCGAGTTGCACGAACAGATGAACCGCATCGGCACGGAGCAGACGCAACGCCGGCAGGGTCGTTGTCTCCGTCAACGGCAAACCGGTCTCCCGGTCAAAGCCCTCCACCCAGCCGTTCTGCATGAGGCTCTGCAATCCCACCCCCGATAGCGGGCGCGCTGTTGCCAGCGATACGGAGCTCCCTCCGCCTCCACCGCCGGAGAGGTCCAGCAGGACCAGGGCGGTGGAGGCGCCGGTCTGGTGGTAGAAGGGCAGGAGGACGTCGGTGGTGTCGACGGTCCTGTCGCGGTTGATGTCGAACGGGGAGGTGAGCCCCGCCGCGCCGCCGCTGGTCTGGTGGTAGAATGGCTGCAGGACATCGGTGGTGTCCACGAGAGTGTCGATGGCACTGTTGCCGACTTCGCCGACGGCGTTGCCGAAGTAGAAGGTGTGGTCAGCGGCCAGGCCGGTGTTGGCGGTTGCCCGCACGGTGACCTCGAGCCAGGCCTTGGCCACGGCTTCGTTGGGATCCGCAGTGGCGTCGAGGTTGTTGTCGTTCCAGATGAGGGTAACGCGGTCTGAGCCGTCCGCCCCCGCACCGACCCGCACGGTGACGCTGAAGGGATCAGGCGCGAGGGCCCAACCGGCGGGCGTTTGGTCGTTGCCGGTCTTGAAGGTGAAGTCGCTCGCCGTCGGCGTGCCGGCCAACCCGGCGATGTCGACCATGAGGCCGTTGAGGCCGCGGGAGTAGGAGGTGTAGTTGGCGAAGGTGGCCACGCCGCCGGGCAACAGGGCGCTCTTGTCGGGGGCGATGGCATTGTCGTCGTTGGCATCGGCCGCCGCGTTGTTCCCGTCCCATTGGGAGTGGTTGTAGAAGACCCACTGGCCTTCGACGAGGACGGCCACGGCGACGACCTCGGCGGCGATGTAGCCGTGCTGGACGTCGTAATTCGCGCTACTGCCCGTGCCGATGGAAGCGGGCTCGATAGAGGTGGCCGAGATGTAACTTGCCGAACTGAACGTCCCGCCGCCTCCGTCCATGGTCTCGGCCGTGAGCGAGTAGTTGGCGCTGGTTCGCGTGGCGGCGTGGAGAGATGGGCTCACCAGACTGAGCAAGGAGGGGAGCAGCAGGGCAAGGGCGGAAAGGGAGGCGACAGCTTTTGGAGTACGGTGGCCCGGAAACCGCTTTTCGGCTTCGAGGCGGATGAGGTGTTCGATCGCCCGTCCGGCCTCGAAAGCGCCGTCGGCGCCTCGCTCTGCCGGCGCACTCCAGAAGGTCTTGCCACTTCCATTCTCCATCTTCCATCCTCGTGTCTTCATTCCGTACCTCCGTTGACTTGGGGTGTCAGGAGTTGTTCCAGCCTCTCGAGCCGTGCTTTCAACGCGGCGTTCTCCTCTACCAACTTCTGACTTCTGGCTTCCAGCTTCTCGTTGAGTCCCTGAATGGCGGCCAGCGCCACGCCGTCGGCGTCCACCATGGAGATGTGTTTGTCGTCCATGCCTACTTGGAAGGCGCTGTAAAAGTCCTGCGCCACCGGGCCGAGGTGTGGTGTCGTTTCACCGATGTAGTTCCAGCGTTGGATGGGCATCGCGCTGACGCGTTCCAGCACCTCCCGCGGATCCACCGGCACGAAGTTTTCCTTCACGTTGCGGTCGCTGGAGCCGGTCACCGTGCCGCTGGCCAGGATGTTGCCGATGACGTGGAGCTTCTCGCTGGGACTCGCGGTGCCAATGCCCACCCGATCGGTTGCGCCATTCAACACGACATCGATTCCCCCATCGTCATCACCCAGGGCGATGGATTTACTCGATGCGGTATAGACCTGGAGGCCACCTTGACCTCCAACCAGACCTGTGCCGAGGTTCAAACCGACCCATGCCTCCTGCGTGCCCGTCTCGTCAAAGAAGCCGATCGCACTGCTCCCGAGGCTTCCCGTGTTCTGGCTCTGCACCCGCATCACCGGATTGTTGTAGGTGGCTTCGGCCGAAACCACCGTGAGAGCATGGCTGGGGTTGGCAGTGCCGATGCCCACGCTGCCGGCGGTGCGAAAGACGTTGTTGCCCGAGGCGCTCCATTGGCCGACCGACGCATCCGGACCCATAAGCGTCCACTGGCCGTTGCCGAGGTATTGCAGCGTGGCGCTGGTCCCTTGGGCGCCTGTGGTAATGGTTCCCGAGGTATAGATTTGGCCCGCCAGGGCGACGAGCTTGTTGCCGTCGGCCGAGGAGGCGACACCATTCCAAACGCGGCTGCTCTCCCGCGCCGTCCAACTCACTCCCGAGTCTGTTGAAGTGTAAATCTGACCGCCCTGCACCCCCGCGACCAGCCTGCTGCCGTCGGTCGAGGAGGCGACGAATCCCCAATGACGGACGCTCTCCCGCGGTGTCCAGCTCTCTCCAGAGTCCGTCGAGGTGTAAATCTGTCCGGAAGCCGCCCATCCCCCGACGGTCGCGACCAGCTTGGTGCCATCGGCCGAGGAGGCCACGGATACCCAGCTGCGGTTGCTCTCCTGCGGTGTCCAGCTCACTCCGGAGTCTGTCGAGGTGTAAATCCGGCCGCCATAATCGGCCGCGACCAGCTTGCTCCCATCGGCCGAGGAGGCGACGCCACTCCAGTTTCGGTCGCTCTCCCGCGCCGTCCAGCTCACCCCGGAGTCTGTCGAGGTGTAAATCTGACCGCCCTGCTCCGCCGCGACCAGTTTGCTCCCATCGGCCGAGGAGGCGACGCCACTCCAGTTTCGGTCGCTCTCCCGCGCTGTCCAGCTCACCCCGGAGTCCGTCGATGTGTAGATCTGGCCGCCGTCAACCAGTGCGACCAGTTTGCTGCCGTCGGCCGATGAGGCCACGTAAAGCCAGTTCCGGGTGCTGTCACGCGCCGTCCAGCTCGCTCCGTAGTCCGTCGAGGTATAGATCTGTCCGTCATAGACCAACGCGACCAGCTTGCTGCCGTCAGCCGACGAGGCCACGGTCGCCCACTGGCGGTTGCTCTCCCGCGGCGTCCATTGGTCCGGTTGGTAAAGTTCCGCGACCCAGCCCCCGGTGCCTGCACCGGAAATCAGCACGGTATCGCCCACGTTGGCCGGCGTGCTGGACAGATCGAAAGTCGTGAGTGAGGCACTCGTCGCGACGTAGCTGGCATTCGCGACTGCCGCTTGAGAAGTGCCCGGGACCGTCTGGGCCGGGTTCAACGTGCCGGGGGCGATGTGGCTGGAATTGACGGCGCCGGGGGCGATCTGTGCCGAGGTGACCGTGGCGTCGGCACCGCCGAGGGTCTTCCACTGGCCGCTGCCGAGGTATTGCAGCGTGGCCGTAGTGCCTTGCGCGCCGCTCGCAACGGTTGAGTCGGAGGTGTAAATCTGGCCGTTTTGCACCACGGCGGCCAGCTTGGTGCCATCGGCCGAGGAGGCCACGGAGAGCCAGTCGCGGTTGCTTTCCCGCGCCGTCCAGCTCACTCCGGAGTCCGTCGAGGTGTAGATCTGGCCGGCATTGTCCAGCGCGACCAGCCTGCTGCCGTCGGCGGAGGAGGCCACGGACCACCAGTTGCGGTTGCTCTCCCGTGCCGTCCAGTTCACCCCGAAGTCGGTTGATGTGTAGATCTGGCCGCCATTCACCAGGGCCACCAGCTTGCTGCCGTCCGCCGACGAAGCCACGGACACCCAGTAACGGATGTTCTCCTGTGCGGTCCAACTCTCCCCAGAGTCCGTCGAGGTATAGATTTCGCTGCCGAAGGGTGCGGCGACGAGCTGGATGCCGTCGGCCGAGGAGGCCACGGAGTGCCAACTGCGGTCGCTTTCCCGGGGTGTCCAGCTCACGCCAGAGTCTGTCGAGGTGTAGATCTGTCCGTTATACACCACTGCGACCAGCTTGCTGCCGTCGGTCGAGGAGGCCACGGATTGCCACTGGCGGTCGCTTTCCCGGGGTGTCCAGTTCGCTCCGGAGTCGGTCGAGGTGTAAATCTGGCCGCTCCACGCCACCGCGACGAGCTTGCTGCCGTCGGCCGAAGAGGCCACGGACTGCCAACTGCGGTTACTCTCCCGCGGCGTCCAGTTCGCTCCGCAGTCCGTGGAGGTGTAGATCTGGCCGCCATCCACCACCGCGACGAGCTTGCTACCGTCGTCCGAGGAGGCCACGCTGCGCCAGTTGCGGTTGCTCTCCTGGGGCGTCCACTGATCCGGCTGAAGATCCGCGACCCAGCCTCCGGTGCCCGCGCCGGAGATCTGCACGGTGTCCCCCACGTTCGCAGTCGTGGGCAAATCGATGTAGGTCAGCAACTCGCTCGTCGCCGTGTAGCCGGTGTTCACCGCCGCCGCCTGCGACGTGCCCGCAATGGCCTGCGCGGGGATCACCGTCCCGACGGCGATCTTTGCCGAGGTAATCGCCCCGTCCGCGACTCCTTGAGCCTGCGCCGCACTGAGCGCATAGCCGACCGAGGCCAGGCGCTGGTCGGGGGAGAGTTGCTGAGAGCCATTGACACCGTCGTCGAACCACACCCGCAGCCGCACGTCCGCGTTGTCCGTGAACGCGCTGGCCGGGATGGCGGCGGTCATGTTCGCGATCCCGGTGTCGCCCAGGGCCACGGAGTAGCGGCCATTGCTCACGCTCAAGGACACCGCGTCGGTGGGTTCACTACCGCCGGTGCTGGTGCCGTCGTTGGACCAGAGGGTAGTGCCCAGCGCGCCGTTCATCAGCGCGAACTTGAAGGAGCCGGTGCCGTTGAAGGGCGTGGCTTCGGCGTTGATCACGCCTTGGTGATTGAGAATGCCCGGCGGGTCGGCGGCCAGAACGACGGCGGCCAAGACGCCGGAGACGAGGAGTCGGGGAATGGTTTTCAGGATCGCGTTCATAGAGTCGTTTGGTGGGTCGGCGGCTTGCCGGGGTCGGCCGGTTTCGGGGATCGGTTCAAGATCGCGGCGAGCTGGGTCAGATCGTCCTTCAGCAGGAAGCCGGCGGCGCCGCTCGTTGTCGCCTCGTCGCGCCATAGCGATTCCTCGTGCTGGGTGACGATCACGACCCGGGCCCGGGGAAACTGCTTCCGAATCCGGCGGGTCGCCTCCAACCCGTCCATGCCCGGCATCTTGATGTCGATCACGGCCCAATCGGGTTGATGCGACGCAAACAGCGCCACCGCCTCCCGCCCATCCGCCGCCTCGAGGATGGTGTCCCCGGACCGGGCGCAGGCACGGCGGATGACCGCCCGCATGGGTGCGCTGTCGTCCGCGATGAGAATTGTCCGGGCCATGTCCATCTGCTGGGTGACAACATGGCCATGAACCGACCCACCGGGTATCCCTGCCCGCAGGTATTTTGGGCTACCTGTTCCAGGTATTTCTCTACCTGTTCCGGAAGGGGGGAACAGGTAGGGGGCTTCCGGAGTTCACAGACGGCCCCGGTGCAGGAGGGCGAACTGGAGCAGGCTGTGGCTTCCTTGGAGATCGAGCTTTCGGGCGATGTTGCGGCGGTGGGTTTCGATGGTGTGTGGGCTCACCCCGACCTCGACCGCGATTTCCCTCGTTGTCCGCCCCTCCGCCACCTGCAGGAGAACCCTGCGTTCGGTGGGGGAGAGCGCGTCCAGCCCGGGTTTCTCCCGACGCAACTCAGCCGCCCGGCGGGTGCGCTTGAGCAGGCTGCGCGAGACGGCGGGGCTCAGGTAGATTTCCCCGTCCCGCACCATTCGCAGACAGGCGAGAATGTCGCTGACGGCGTTGTCCTTGAGGACGAAGCCAAAGACCCCGGCATCGAGTGCCTCGCCGAAGAGGCCCTCCTCGTTGTACATGGTGAGGATGATCACGCGGGTGGGCAGTCCTCGCTGGGTCACCTGGCGGAGCAGTTCCAGCCCGTTGAGCCCGGGCATTTCCCAGTCCACCACGGCGATGCCGGGGCGGCGCTCCTCAATCAGGGCCAGGGCGGCCAGGCCGTCATCCGCCTCCCCGACGATCAGGAATCCCTCGTCCAAGCCGATGGCCGACTTCAACCCGAACCGGAACATCGGATGATCGTCGGCCAGAATCACGGTGGTCGCATCACTCATCGGTCTGCCTGGTCAGCGGGAGAGTCAGCCAGAGCCGGGTGCCGTGGCCCGGGGCACTGTCGATCTCCATCCGCCCGCCCATGAGCCGAGCACGCTCCCTCATGCCCTGCAACCCCAAACCGACCTTGCCCTGCTGCTCGAGTCGCGTCAGTTCGAAGCCGCGGCCGTTGTCGGAAATCTCCACCTCGATGGCGTCCTGCGTGGGGTGGATCCGGCATTGCAGGCGGGTGGCCTGGGCGTGGCGGATGACGTTGTTCAAGCCTTCCTGGATCAGTCGGTAGAGGTTGATGGAATCGTCCCCGTGCAGCAGGGGGTCCACCTCGCGGACGTCCACCACCACCGCGATCCCGGTCGACGCCTGCAGACGTTCCAACATCAACCGAAGGGCCTTGGTCAGGCCGAGTTGGTCGAGTTCCGCCGGGCGCAGTGCCCGCGAAATCGTCCGCACCTCATTCAGGGCGGTGCCGAGAGCCTCTGCGATCTCGGTGAAGCGTGGTTCCAGCTCGGTGGCGGAGGGCGGCTTCATGGCGCCGAGCAGGGCCAGGTTCTTGGCGACCAGGAGGTTCTGGCCGAGGCCGTCGTGCAGCTCCCCGGCGATCCGTTTGCGCTCCGCTTCCTGGGAGTGGAGCAGTTGGCGCGAGAAGCTCTCCTGCAGGGCGCGGCGCTGTTCCAACTGGCGGAGCCGCCACTGGTAGAAGAGGGTGGCGACCCCGATGAGCAGCATCCACCCGGCGACGTGCACCGAGACGCGCTGCCACCAGGCCGGCAGGGCCGTTACCATCAGACCGGCCCCCTTCTCGTTCCAGATGCCATGACTGTTGGCGGCGGTGACCCGGAAGCGATGTTGGCCGGGAGGCAGCTTGTGATACGCGGCGGAGCGTTCGGTCCCCGCGTCCTGAGGCGCCGGATCGACCCCCTCGAGCTGATAGCGGAAGCGGTTCTGGGCGGCGTTATTCAGACCCAGCGCGGTGAAGTGAATCTCCAGGCGGTTGCCTCCCGGCGGGACCACGATCCCGCCCTCACGGCGCAGGTCCAACGGTTGATCGTCCAGCCACGCCTCCTCGATGTGGACCAGGGGAATGCCGGTGGTCTTCCGCTCGGCCGCCCATTCCGGCGGATCGATCACCGCAGCTCCCCGGGCCGTGGCCGCCCAGATCCTCCCGTCTCGCGACTTCATCAGGCCTTTGCCCCAACCGCGACCAGCGATGGACGGCAGTCCGCTCGACTGGCCGAACCACTCCACCGCAGGCGCAGTTCCCGGCTGGAAGTCCCGTTTCAACCGGAAGACGCCCTGCGACGGAGTCAACCCCCAAAGCCCCCCGACGTTGTCGGACTCCACGGCAATGACTTCCATTGGCCGGTCGGTGTTACCCAACGGCACTTCCCCCCAACCATCCTCCTCCTGTCGCTGCAGCGCCGGGTTGCGGCCGTACACCCAGGTGCGGAACTCTGGATCGACGTGAATCCCGACCGCGTCCTGACGGAGCAAACGCTCGGAATGCGGCAGTACCTCCCAGCCGCCGTCCTTAAGCGGTCGCAGCAGCCCGACGCCGAGGGCCAGCGCACGCAGTTGCCCGGTGGCGTTGCCGTGAACCAGAACCGTGCCCGCCTCGTGGCCGAGGGTTTCCAGCGACTCGCGCAGCAGCCGGCCGTCAGACAGGTGCCACAAACCATCACCACTCCCCGCCCACAAGATGCCGCCGACCGAAACGAGGCCGTTGAAGTACGGGGCGGGCGCCCCGGACTCCGTGGAGATGACCACCGGTTCGATCCGACCCTCAGCCCATCTCCAGATCTCGCTTCGGCTGGCCACCCAGACCGGTCCCCGAGGGTCGGCTTCGAGAAGGACGACGGAGGACGGTGTGGGGATCACGGCCAACAGCGTGCCCGTGGGAGAGTAACGCAATACCCGGCCTGACTCCGTGAGGGCCCAGAGACATCCTTCCCGGTCTTGTGCCAGGTCCACCGGCTCCGACTTGGCGAGAGGTTCACTGTCCAGAACCCGCCGGAAGGGAGCCCGACGCAATTGATACAGGCCACCCCGCGCGCCCACCCAGACGTTGTTCTCGTGGTCGCAGCAAACCGCGCCGATCCCAAAGCCGTCCGGTGTCACGAGGCCGGGCAAGTCCAGCTGGATGAGCTGGCCGGCAGCAGTGGCCACCCACAAGCCGGCCTGCCGTGAGCCGATCCAGACATTGCCCAGTCGGTCTGCGGCCGCCCGCTGCAGCAGGATCCCCGCCGGCAACGTGGGTGAGAACGCCTGACACAACCTCCAGCGCGCACCCTCAAGCCGAAACACCCCGCCTTGGCCCACGACCCCGGAACCCCCGTCAGGAAACCGGAAAAACATGCTGGCCTGCGCCGCCGCCTCCCCGTCGCGAACGGGCAGCTTCTCGACTACCGCCCGATCCCCTTCCGCCCGGTGCAGCTTCCCCGCGTGCCAGAACCACAGGGAACCCTCGGACCCAAGACAGGACTGCGTCTCGAAACCGAGTTCCGAAGGCATGGCCCGCCTCGACGGCTCGCCCCCGTCCACACGGTCCAGGATGCCCCCTTTGCCGTCCTCCCACTGGGACAGCCAGACCGCTCCCTCCGGGCTTTCACACACTCCGAACGGGGCGGGCGTGTGGGGACTACGACCGCGCGAGATGTATTCTCCCCGCTCGAGCACCCCCAAGGTCCGGTGGGAATTCCAGACCCACAATCGGCCACGGGAATCGCAGACAATGCCATCCATCGCCTCCGGCTTGCCGTCCTCGTCACGGATGAGCAGGGAATGAAATCGGAATCCGTCAAACCGGCCCACTCCCCAGGAAGTCGGCCACCAGAGGTAGCCATCCGGAGTCTGGGCGAGAAAATCGATGAAGCTGGCCGGCAACCCGTCCTCCACCGTCCAGAGCCGGAGTGAGTAGCCCAGTTCGGCAGGCTGGATGCCATCCGACGACCGGGCCACCGGGGGGGCGAGACAGAGCCAGAGCGCTAGCGACCACGTCAGACGCCCTCGGTGGCGCCTCCCGACGAAGCAGCAACCACGCCGAACCACGCGCTGTATCGACCCGGTCATTTGGACGGGCTCGGAAGATGCCCTGTGGAACAGGGCCAGAACAGGCAAAAAGAACCCTCGCTTCACAGCCGCAACGGACTTGCGAGCACGGTCGGGATCCGTGAACGGAGCTATTCGGGTCCTGGATCTTTCCACCGTCCGCGCGCGGAGGCGGGATCGTGGGACGGTCGAGACATCCGGATTCTCCGCAGCGGACGACGGTATGGAGACGTCGCGGGGAAGCCGCTATGCGGTCCTCACCGACGAGGGACCCTCGGGTCGGCGGCCGAACATGGAGTCGCAACACGAAGTTGACGATACGTCATAATGGCACTATATGGTGTTTTATTATGACACATTACCTTCCCCGTGAAATCACCCCGCGCCTGATCCGGGCGTTGCGTCGGTTGCCAATCGTGGTGCTCTCGGGGCTGCGGCAGACCGGCAAGAGCACCCTGCTGCAAAACGAGGAGGAGCTTGCCCGTGGCCACGCCTACCGAACCTTGGACGACTTCGCCACATTGAAAGCGGCGCAGGGCAATCCGGAGTCGTTGCTGGAAGGAGCCGTGATGCTCGATGAGGTGCAGCGGTGTCCGGAACTTCTGGTCGCGCTGAAGCGTACCGTGGACAAGCGCCGCCAGCCAGGGAGGTTCCTGCTTTCCGGTTCGGCCAATCTGGCCCTGCTCGGCCGGGTCTCCGAAACCCTGGCGGGTCGTGCGGCCTACATCGCACTCCATCCCATGACCCGACGCGAACAGCGCGGCGGGACGACCCGGGAGCCAGTGCTCGTCAACTTCCTCAACTCCTCGACCCTTCCTTCCGGGAAAGCCGAGCCGCTCGCGGAGGCGGAGGTGTTGCGGGGCGGCCTGCCGCCGGCTTGCCTGGGTGACTCGGAAGGCGTTGAGGAGTGGTTCCGGGGTTACGTGCAGACCTACGTCGAGCGAGACGTGCGGCAGCTTTCGGCGATCACCGATCTGCTGGCCTTCCGCACGCTGGCCCAGCTGGCGGCCTTGCGTTCGGGACAGGTGCTGGTCATCAGCAGCCTGGCCCGGGATGCCAAGCTTAATGCGGTGACGGCGGGTCGCTACCTGGATCTGCTGGAGGCTTCCTTCCTCATTCACCGGCTCCCGCCGTTTCTGAAGAACCGGAGTTCCCGCCTGGTGAAGTCGCCAAAACTGCACTTCACCGACAGCGGGTTGGCGGCGCATCTGGCGGGTGTCACCTCGCTTGAACCGGGGCAGGACGACCTGCTGCGCGGCGCCTTGTTCGAGACCTACATGGCGCAGAACCTGGCTGCTTTGCTGGAAGCGCACCTCCCCGACGCACGTTTGGGCTACTGGCACGAGCAGGGGCGGCATGAAGTGGATTTCGTGATCGAACTGGGGCGGCGGGTGATGGCCATTGAGGTCAAGGCTGCCACCCGTTGGGGCGAGAACGACCTGTCGGGTCTGCGCACCTTTCTGGAACGCACGCCGACCTGCGTTGCCGCGGTGCTTGCCTACAACGGTCGGGAGGCTGTCGAATTGGGCAAGAGGCTCTTCGCCATTCCGATGGGACATCTGCTGGCGTAGCCCGGCCTTGAGACCGCTCCTTCAGCCACACCTTATGGACTCCTCTCCCGCCGTCGGCTTGCGCTCTCACCTTTCGCAGGCGGAGCCTTGCCGCGCGCCTTGGCGTCCACCGAGCGGGATTCAAGGATTCGCCTACCCCAGATCTGATACTCTATCTGATACCGGATGCCCAAAAATGGGCCCACGTGAGTCCCAGAGAGTCCACCAAACGATCCTGCAAGGCCTTGCAGCGTGGGAATTTAGGGTACTCCAGTCCATTTGAGTCCACGTGGGGGAAATCAGTGGACAGCGATTATGAGTCGCCTGCTCTAACCACTGAGCTACGGGCCCTATATATAATTGATGGACAATGACTTGTGGACTCACTGTGTTTCTCCACAAATTGCGCGATGATACCGCTGTCACAAACGGAAGTCCTCCCCGCATCATGGGACAGAGCGGTCAGTGGCACAAACCGTGAGTGGCCGATCACAGTCATCACCGTCCATCGAGCACCCACTCTGTTCGCTCCCAAGCGGAGGACAAGCTTATTCGGCAGCTGAGTCGAAGGTCCCACCGCAGTCAGTCCTGTACACCGGGTTGCTATGCCCGCTCGGTCCGGACCATATCCGACCCAAGGACGGCCACCGGTAGCACGCCCTTGGCTTTCACGTTGAGCGGATTGACATCCGAGCCGGGCTTGATGTCCACGTCTCCAGCGATTAGTTCATAGCCGTAGGCTTGGATCTCCGACACTGAAAAGGCCCCATCGCTTTGAGGCGGGACCTTGCCGCTGAAACGCAGCGCCGACGCGATGATCGGTGCAGGCAGGATGTACTGCTCGGTCTCGTCCTGCGGGTTGGGGCGGGTCTGCATCCCGAAGACGTTGACCCCATTGACGAAGTCCGCGTTCGGGACGTCCCACGCAGTCTTCCACAGCCCGTCTTGGGGATCGTAGTATTCCAGAAGATAGGCGTCGTTATCATCGGCCTGCACCACCAAGGACTCGATGGTGAAGGTGCCCAGGAGGTCGATTTCGACCGTCGCTCCCGGGGAGTCTCCTTCGGTCCACCAGATGGTGCCTCCGTACCAAACCGTACCTGCCGGAACGAACAGGCCATCGGTGACAGTGGCGGCTGGGGAAGTGTATCCAGGGTAGTAGGTCCCGCCAGAAGTGAAGAACGACCCGTTCAAAGTGACGGGCTTGTTCAGCGTGACGTTCGAGGCGTGTGAGGTCGCCAGAACAAGGGTGGCGACCCCCAACATGCATGTGATCTTCATTTGAGTTATTCTGTATCGCTTAAACCAGTTGCTGGCCAAGGCACTACGATCTGCAGTGCGAAAACCCACCAGCACCACAGGGTATGCGACGGGATAGCAGAAAGCAAGCATACGTAATAGAACGCATGCACTACGCTAACCGTAATCCAACGACTTCCCGTCCATCGAAGACCGGCTGCGTCCACTTATGCGGTCGCTCCAGAACTGATCCCCCAAAACTCCGCCGCCTGCTCCCGCGTGACCAGCTCCCGATAGTGCGTCAGCAACACCTGCGGGCTGTTCCCGAGTTCGAGGGCGACCGCGGCGGCGTCTTTCCGCAGGGCAAGGAGCTGTGAAGCCGCCGTGTGGCGCAGGACATCCTGCGGCCACGCCTTGAAACCGAGGCGATCCCGCATCGCCCGGAGCCAGCGGCGGCGGGACACGGACGGGACCGGGAGGTCCGCCTTCAGCTTGCGGGCCAGGGCTACCCCTGCCTCCCGCACCGCTCCCTCCTTGGCCCCCTGGGCGCTTTCCCCTTTGGCCTGAGGTCCGTTCAGGAAGCCGCAGAAGGCTTGACGTTGGCTGAGCGGATCAGGTCGGGGAGTCTCTTCAGAGCGGCCCATTGGCGCAGGGTTTGGCGGTAATCTGCGGCCGGGTAGCCAACCACGGTTTGCCCGGCGGGTACATCAGCCCCCACCGCCGATGCGCCGCCAATGCGCGCTCCGCTACCGATGGTAATGTGGTCCTTGAGAGCGACGCACCCCGCGATCACAACACCATCGCCCAGCGTAACCGACCCGGCGACCGCGGTACAGGCGGCGATCACGCAGCATGATCCGATTCGGCAGTTGTGGCCAATTTGCACCAGGTTGTCGATCTTGGTGCCCGCCCCGATCGTGGTGGCGCTGAACTTCCCGCGGTCGACGCAACTGTTCGCGCCGATCTCCACGCCATCACCGAGGACGACCGTTCCGATTTGCGGGATCTTGACCAGGCTGCGGCCGTCCAGGGAAGGGCGGTAGCCGAAGCCATCGGCGCCGATGGAGACGTTCGCGTGGAGGATGCAGCCGTTGCCGATGCGGCAGCGCTCGCGGACGACCACACCAGGCCACAGGATGCATCGGGTGCCGACCACGGAGTGATCCAGCACGGTCACGTTGGCATACAGGCGTGTTCCCGCGCCGATCTCAGCGCCGGGCCCGACGTAGCATCCCGGGCCGACCGACACTCCGTCCCCGAGGATCGCGGTGGCATCGACGGCTGCTTGCGGATGGACTCCTGCGGAGCCCACCGGCACCGGGGGCTGAAACATGGCCAACACCTCGGCCATGGCCAGATCAGCGCTGGGCACCCGGATCAGAGCTCGACCGGGCCCCGGGTCGACGGCGAGATCCTGATTCACGAGTGCCGCCGATGCGCGGGAATCGTTCCACAGGGGCACGTACTGCTTGCCGCCAATGAAGGTCAGGTGGTTCGCTTTGGCCGACTCGATTTCCTCGATCCCGCTGATGGCGATCGTCGGGTCACCCACGACGAGTCCGGAGATCCTCTCCGCGATGGTTTGGATGGTGAGGCTAATGGTGTTCACGGCAGGTCGGTGTCTGCGGATGTTGAGTCCGGTTGAAGCTCCGCGATCCACGGAGCAGCGAACGACAATTGATTTCCTTGCGAGTATCCCGGCCAGAAGATGGCGCGGAGACGACGAATGCTCTCGGCCGCAATTCTGTCCCGGGATTGATCGTCATGGGCGCCATCTTCTTGAGTTCCTGATTCGCTTCGAGTCTACGGCACGGGTGGCCTGGAAACACAGAATAATGGGCTCCCTCCTAACAAATGGGGCGAGCAGACGCCAGGGTAGATCGTCACCGATGCCAGCCAGCCGGAAGGGTCAGACAGTGCCGGCGGATTCCGCAGGACGCTGCACTTACACGCGCCGGCGTGTCGGTGCCCCGGTATTGGGTAAACCGTCAGCATGGTGCCAAACAGTGCCACATTTTCTTCCGACAACTTCGGAAAAGTCCAGGGAAACTCACGACAACTCGGGTATTTCGGGAACCTGAAAAAAAGGTCCTAAGCCCTTGGCGATCAACGCAAAGCCTTGGTGGGAAAGGTGGTGGGCGATACAGGACTCGAACCTGTGACCCGCTCCGTGTAAAGGTTCCCTTTGCCGCCTTGCTATGAACGGCTTACGTTCATTAACGCCATTAGGTGCCATGTTTGTGGCATCCATGTTTGACGCCTCATCTACGCGCTAACAACCTGTGCATCAGTAACGTCGGAATGAGAGCGGCCACGGTAATCGAGGGGTGGCCCCCCCGTTCCTGATCACGGTATTCGGGGTAATGCCGTTTCGACCCTCACTGAGCCTCCTCTGGGTCGGCGAAGCCGCTTCTCCTCTGCTGGTGCAGTGGAAATGCGATAAATCCCAGGGGGTTTGGGGGACAGCGTCCCCCAAGGCCATTTGCGCGACGCCGGCCTCCGCCGTTTCCGCGTATCTCCTCAGGCCCCGCAGGGAAACGGAAACGGGAAACGACCGGATGGATCGGGATGTGCGAGGGACGACTCGATCTTGGAACTTCCCCTCAATTTGGCTGACCGCCCAAGATTGGCGTGGTGTTGAGATATTTGATGGACGACGATCGGAGGCCCGCCAGGCAGCGCGGAGCTGCTTGTCAGGGAGAGAAACGGCATGGCATGGAAGTTGCGTAAGAATCCCGCGACTTCCATCGAGTATGGTGATCGCAGCGCCATCATTTACCGTGGCCGGTCTCAAACCACAAACAGCACCATGCTTCGCCTTCTAAGACGAACGAATACGCTGCGCCGTCCTGGCGCGGGTGCCTCTCCTTGGAGCACAAGCGAAGGACCCGCAGTGCGCAGACCCTTCGACACCAAGGCGGCTGACTGGCAAACCGAACGCAGCTCCGATGCACACACACCGGGATCCCGGCACCGGACCAAGGTTTCAGAAGCAGCTGTTAAGGAGCTATTGCTGGTCTACCGTTTGTTTCGCCTCGCCGTTTCCGTCATGTCGTCGCCGCAGGAGACGCCTCACTAAACTGTTAACAGGTGTTGACATTAACGTGGCAACAGCCCGAAAATCCCCCGGTGATCTTCCCCGGGCGGCCAACCCCCGGTAGCCAGGTATGCTGGCACGGAAGAGTGCGGCAGTATCGTGCTCAAAGGAGCCAATGACTAGTTGCTTGTTACTGCCTCCGCCAGACGGCACTACAATTGTACCTTAACGGAACACGAAGGGCATGATCCGCTACGCCGAGACTTTCGAGCCACGGTCTCTTGGCAACGCTATAGAAGCGGCAAACGCCGCATATAATTCTCTCGCGCCGGCGGGACACATTGTAATCCGCGCCTTCGACCCACCCAGGGCATACCGCGAAGCTAGTAGCCGGATAAAGTGGGCGGCTAAAGAGAAACCCTCCGCGCTATACCTATGGACGTTCGGCCTGACGCAACTACCCGGCACCATTGGGAGATTACAGGACCTGCGCTACTTGTCCCTTTCGCGCAACCTTTTAGAAGACCTGCCCGATTCAATCGGTCGAATGCTGCAGCTTGAGGTGCTTGATCTCTCGTACAACCAGCTCAAGCGCTTGCCACCAGGGCTGGGTCGCCTTTCCCGGCTAAGCTATCTCATCATCAGAGGAAATCGCGGGGAGTTACCCGATAATTTCGCAGGGCTCATTCGCCTGCAGACACTCGACCTCGCCGGAGGGACGCTATCCAGTATCCCGGACTCGATCACTGCACTGCCCAACCTGCAGTGCCTTTTCGTATCGCGGAATCAGCTACAAGGGCTACCCGAATCACTAGATGGGCTTAAGGGCTTGAAACGTTTCGTTCTCCGCCACAACAGACTGACCACGCTGCCAAACAGCGTAGGCGCCCTGTCACAGCTAGTTGAGTTAGACGTTAGCTACAACAAGCTAGCGGAGCTACCACAGTCTGTAGGAGATCTTGAGAACCTTGTGCTGCTGGACGCGCGATGCAACTCGCTTTGCTCCCTCCCGGAATCGCTAGGGTCGATCAAAACACTGCGAATGCTGGATCTTACCGACAACTTACTCACAACCCTTCCATTGTCGCTTTCACGCCTCCACCAACTGACGGAGCTTGGTCTCGCCCGCAACGCGTTGTCCACTCTACCCGACGTGTTCGGTGAGTTTCCACGGCTAACGACCCTCAGTCTAAGCCGCAATGACCTCACCGAGATCCCCACCTCCCTGGGCGAAGTGCCGTTGTTGACAGCACTCGATCTGAGCGGCAACTGCCTTGCATCATTACCCCTCTCGCTCGCTAAGCTCATTCATCTGAGGCTCCTTAACCTCAGCGGCAACGACTTCACCGCCTTGCCCGCGTTCGTGACCGCACTACCTCACCTGACTATATTGATTCTTGCCGGCAACCTACTGACGTCTATCCCCGAGTCATTAAGCCAGCTTTCTCGCTTGAGGAGACTCGATCTTAGCGGCAATCAATTAACTGAGGTGCCTGCCTCTCTTGGGCTCCTACGACATTTGGAGGAATTAGATTTAAGTGGGAACCAGCTGGCGACACTGCCAGACGCGCTCTGCCAGCTTTCAGAGCTACGAGTCCTGCACTTAGCGAACAACAACCTGACGGAGATACCCCATTGCGTTCGCGCAATGACATCTTTGTCAAGACTCTCTCTCCACGAAAACGAAAGAATACAATTGCCGCAGGAGCTAATCGGGTCGGAGCGTGCAAAGGACATACTAACGTTCCTTGCTCAAGAACTCACGCCTGTGAGTCCTAACGAAAACCGCGAAGATGTGCCGGGAAGACACCGACCTGGCCGCAATAATAGCGAGAAGAGACGTTTGCCCGAAAGGCAGACTTCCCCCGCGCAAGTTGCACCGGATGGCGAGGTGCGCGAGAACGAGGGGGATTGGTCCTCTGGGGCAGGAGAGAGACATCTGTGGCAGGTAGATGACTATTTGGCGATCTTGGACCACATCGATCCGACCGACGAGATCGTGTCTGATCAATTAGGCGGTGTTTTTCGGCGCCTCGGAAGAAGCATGCGACAGATGTCCACGCGACCAGGAAGTAGGCTGTTGTGCAACGCATTTTATCATGACATATTGCGGCAGCAGTTTATGTACGATGTGGAGCCAGGATGTGCCACACCTGGAAAGCAGCTTATCCGTAACGCGGCAACTATATTTCAGGAAAAGAGAGCGACGTGTATCGACATATGCTGTCTGTTCGCGGCAATGCTCGAAGCTGCCCATCAGCAGCCGCTCGTCGCCCTGCTTACCGCCCGGGAACACAGGCATGCTATAGTTGGCTATCGCGTACCCGGCGAGCCGGCCTGGGACAAACCGTCCATCGGCATGCTTAGACGCGCTACAAGGGATGGGAGCGCGGTTTTCTTCGAGGGAACCGGGGTTCTCGATTCAGAAGAAGTCCTCGGGGGAGAGGAGGAGTGGATGCGATACACAAACACGCTGTCTTTTGCCGACGCGCAGATCGCAGCGACGCGATTGCTTACTGACGGCAACGTCGAGATGGGGTTTCTGCTGGATGTCCGGGTCCAGCGCTTACGGCAAACACGATAAGTAGAGAGATACAATGCAAAGTCCTGTTAAGCACTACCAGCGCGAGATTCATGACAACACTGGCTTCTTCGCAACCTGGCTACCAAATGAGCCTGTGGAGGTCGGTGACATAGGTCGGATTTGTGAAGGCCGTTTTCGGAGATCGGCTTCTCTCGAGGATCTTGGGATAGCCTTTGAGGTAGCGGAAAGCAGAACTGAGCAGGCGCTCGACTACCGGTCAACGAATGGCACGAAGGTAACGACGAAAGAGAGCATTGACGGAAAGGGTATTGGAACAGCGGAAGTCGAGATCGACTTCTCACACGAGGGCGCGTTTTTGTTCCAAGCGTCTGGGCTCCGGGTGAAGCGGTTGCGAGATTCGATGGGGGTTGGAGCACAGGTAGTGAAGGCTTACGAGGAAGGACGGTGGGAGAAGTCATGGCTCGTCATCGAGGCGCTGCAGCGTGCTGACGTGGCAACAATCATTGTTTCGCAGGACGTCAGCGCGGGACTGGTGTTGACAGCGAAGATGGATGAGGTTTTGGTGGATTTGTCACTCGCTGACCCACGGGTGAATCTTAGCCTCAAATCGCAACACGGGAGGATGATCAGTTTCCTTTCGAGCAAGGGGCCGCGTCCGCTCTACTCCTGTCTGCGCTTGGCTCGCTCGTGGCCCTTTGCGAGTCCGTCGGTTAGGCCAGTGCGTGGTCAGATAGCAAGCGCGGCAGACTGTCCTCTTTGTTTGGTCGGTGTGGATGAACTTCTCGCAGGCACCGAGGCGTATGAGAACTGACGATGCCTAAGAGGCTGTCTGAGAATTCGTCCCGACCGGCGGCCGTGGACAGCGGGGCTGCATCCTCCGCGGTACGTGCAGGCCCGGTCCCCGCACCGGGCCGTTTATTAGGCACGTTCGAAAGAACGTGCGGATGAGTCAGGGAGAGTGTCGGCCGAATTGGCGGGAATGTCGTAGCCTTTTCACTTGGGTGCATTCAGAGTATAGAATTGCGGCTTGATGAGGTAGCTGCGGCCGCAGACTCGCTTCTCCGCCAGAGGCGGGAATCCAGTATCGCAGCGGTACGAAGGCGACGATCCCGAGGATGACACTTACCCACCAAGGGGCCATCATCAGCATGTAACGGTGCGGAGTAATCCGTGGGGGGAATGAGGGAACGGTGAGGAAATGGATTGTGGAGGAGGTCACGGGGTCACGGGAGCAATTCGGGATTGCCGACTGGGACGGCGTGCTGTTTCTGAGGGCGCCATTCAAATCCGGGCGGACAGCTTTGTTGGGGAACGGCCGCCGTGTCCTCGTGAGTGCCCCGGGCGGCTGCATCGCCACGGCTTCTATCGTCGCTATGCCGCACCCGCGGGCTCGGAGTTCCTCACCATCGCCCGTTACCTCTGCCGGCGCTGCGGTCTGACCGTTTCGGTATTGCCGGTGGAACATCTTCCCTACCGACCGGTGAAAGTCCCGCGACTGGAGGCTTTCCTGGATGGCCAGGCGGGGGTGGGAACGGGTCCCGATCCCCCGCCTGGTCTGCTCGAGGCAGGGTGCCTGCGTCGGGCTTGGGCTCGGTTTCAGACCAGAGGTTCCCACTTACAAAAGGCCTTTGATCTGCGGCTGCCGAGTGTGATCGATTCCGCGCGGGATCTGTGGTTACAGATGCGCCGCGCCAAGCGGTCACTGGCCGGGATCCTCGACTTCCTGGCCCGGGTCGGCAAGCAATCCCTGCTGGGGGACTATCGTTGTCTGCGGCTGCCGGCTTGAGCGCGTTTTCTCCGGGAGGGTGTCGTCACGGGAACCTCGGAGCCGATCCCACACAACCGTTGGTTTGGCCCGGCCCAACACCCCGGCTGATCCTCGCGGCCATGACAACGACACCCTCGTCAGACCGGGCCGAGGCGGTGGCCCTGGCCCGGTTCGCCCTCATCAGCAAACTCCAGGAGCTGCTCCGGCGGCCGATGCCCTTGAGGCTGGCCCTGGAAACCGTCGCCGCTGCCTCCAAGGTCTCCTCCGACCCGGCCGAAGGTATCGGTCCGGTCGCCCTCCGCACCTTGGAAGACTGGTGGTATGCCTATCAACACGGCGGCTTTGCCGCCCTCCGTCCCAAGACCCGTTCTGATCGGGGCGTGCCCCGCACCCTCACCCCGGAGCAGGAACAGTTCATTCTCACCCAGGTCCGCATTCATCCCGCCATCCCCATCAAGGTCCTCCACCGACTCTGGCGCCAGCAGGACCCCAAACTGCCCGCCTTGAGTGCCATCTACCGCGCCTTGCAGCGTCACGACTTGGGCCATCGCTCCCGCCGCAACCTCCTGCGCCAAAGCGTCAGCGGCCCCACCAAGGCCTTCGAAGCCCCGGTGGTCAACGACCTTTGGATGGCCGACTTCTCCCCCGGTCCCTTCCTCCACCTTCCCGGTCACAAGAAAGCCGTCCCCACCCATCTGTGTGTCCTCCTCGACGATCACTCCCGCGTCGTCGTCCACGCCGCCTATTACTTCCAAGCCAACACCCGCTGCTTCCACCAGAGCTTCAAGGAGGCCCTCCGTCGCCGCGGCCTGCCCCGCAAGCTCTACACCGACCAGGGCGGACCCTTCACCAATGACCACACCCGCCTCATCTGTGCCAACCTCGGCATCCGCCTGCTCCACGCCAAACCCTATCACGCCTGGAGCAAGGGAAAGATCGAACGGTTCTTCGGCACCCTCCAACGGGACTTTGAAGTGAGCTTGCGCCTGCCGGACCAGGTTCCCGCCTCCCTGGAGGAACTCAACGCCAAGCTCGCCGACTGGATCGCCGGCGTCTATCACCCCCGTCACCATGAGGGCATCGCCATGAGCCCTCATGAACGCTTCACCCGCGGCAGCGCCCACCTCCGCCTGCTCGACCCCCACCAGAATCTCGACCGGCTCTTCTATGCCCAGAAGACGCGGGTCGTTCGCAAGGACGGTACCGTGCGCCTGGAGAGTCGACTTTACGAGGTCGACCTCGCCCTCCGGGGCCTGGAAGTACGCCTCTGCTTCGATCCCTGGACCTTTGCCCGGGTCGAAGTCGATTACCGGGGCCAGTCCTTCGGCCTGGCCCGCCTGGTTGACCGCCACCTCAACAGCCGCCTGCCCCGCAAAGGAAACGATCATGAAACCTCCCACTGACCTCAACCTGCTCGCCCGCCAATGGGGCGCCAGCGCCGTTCCCTTCAGTCTGGCCAACCCCGAGGACTGGCTCGAAACCCCGGCCATGCACGCCGCCACCGATGCCCTCACCCAAACCGCCACGCTCCGTTCGGTCATGCTCCTGACCGGTCCCAACGGCGTCGGCAAGAGCGCCCTGGCCGGTCGTTGGCTCCGCGCCCTCGACTCCCGCCTCTTCGCCCCCCTCTGCCTCACCCACGCCACCTTGAGCGGCTGCGGCATCCTCGCCTCCCTCGCCACCAAACTCGGCAAACCGGTCTCCTTCCGCCGCGAACGCAACCTCCAGTTCATCGAGGACGCCTTCGCTCAACTCGAACACCGCATCCCCGTGGTCCTGGTCGATGAGGCCCAGAACCTCAGCGCTTCGAGTCTCGAGGAGATCCGCCTCCTCCTGGGCCTGAACCTGCCCCAGCATCCCTCCTTCGCCCTCATCCTCCTGGGTGACGAGTTCCTCTTGAGCACCCTCCAGCTCCGGAGTCAACGGGCCCTTTACTCCCGTCTGGGCTGCCACCGGAATCTTGCCCCTTGGACTCCGGAACAATGCGCCCAATACCTCACTACCGCTCTCACCGCCGTCGGCTTGAGTGCTGCCTCCTTGGAACCCGCCGCCTCCGAGTTGCTCGTCAACGCCAGCGGTGGCATCCCCCGCAGCCTCTCGCTGCTCGCCCGTTCGGCCTGGATCCTCGCCGCCACCGGGCAGGCCCAACGCATCACTCCCGACCACGTCAACGGTGCGCTCCAATCGGTTCCCTGCGTGCCGGGACTGGCTCGACCTCCGCAGGAGGTGCTCCCGGCCTGACCCGCTTATGCCTTCCCCCGTCGGTCCCAACCACATCCTCGCCGCCCACCAGCTCTATTGCCGTCTCACCGGCCAGAGCCTGAGTCTGCGTTACGACCGCGAGCGCCAGTGGTTCGAGCTGTTGCGCGCCGGCTTCAACCTCGAGGACCTGCGCCGCGTGATCACTTACCTCCAGGGGGAAATCCGCCAACAACGCCGCAACGTCGGCGCCCTCAAGCTCTCCAACCTCCTCCAACCCGACCGCTTCGAGGAAGACCTCAACATCGCCCGCGTCCGCCTCCGGCCCCCGCCCAAACCTCAACCCCCTCCTCCGCCGCCTCCACCCGCTCTGTCCCCGGAACAAGCCCAAGCGCGTCGCGCCCACGCGTTACGTCAGATCCGCCACATCAAGCAACGACTCGGCCTCCCGTAAGCCGCCGCCACCCAACCCGGCATCTTCCCATCGCTTCCACGAAGCGCTCCCTCGTCTCCCTTATCCACGGAATATCCCGCCACCCCACGGCGCTTCCCCACGGACCATTCCTCACAGCTCCTCCACGAAATATCGCGTTACGCCACAATCAGCACGTCCGCCAGAGTTTTTCTTCTCTTTCGACCCATGATCGATTCCTTCCCCGCGAGCTAATCCCTCGCTACCATCCAAGCCTTTGAGCAGAGCTGCCTGACTTCACCGACCAAGGTCACGTCCAGCGGATCAGGCAGTTTAGTGTTAAGGTGGACGGCAAGGGCATGATCCAGAAAATCCCGAAGAGCTGCGTGCACGTTCCGATTGATCTCCGGGTATGATGTGCGTGACCGTGGGGCGAACTGAACCTGACCGTACTCAAGCAGTGCGACTGCGACGCGAAGCGCACGCTCGTCGCCGCTCGGCACCGCTGCGCAACTCTCAGCGATCCTGAGGAGGTCGGCCCACAGAAGCTGCATCGCATACGAAATCCCGCCCTTGGGATCTACAGGGGTGAGCGGCCAACTGAACCCACGTTCCTTTTGCCACCGGTCGAAGCCGTCAGCGGCGTCCGCCAGCTTGCCCCAGCAGTAGTTGATGTGGTCGTGTGCTCCAGACAGCACTCGTAATAGGTTGTCTAATCCCCAAAGAAGCTCACGAGTAATGCCCTCAGTCAGCAGGCTGCTTCCGTGGAACCAACGCTGGAGCGCAGACAGGAAGCGCTGCGCATCTGCCTCCTTCAAGGTATCGTCCATCCGGTGTAGAACGGGAGCGATGTCACTGATTCCTCGCAGGATTCCCGTGAGGGGTGCATCGACATCGCCGATGCTTCCACGCGGAATGTCCGGGATCTGGACCCAATCTCGTCTCAGATGTCGCCTGCTCCACCAATAGTCGCCGTTTGTACAAATCACGAACTCCGCCCGAATGCTCTGTGCGTCTGCGTAGCTGATGGCTTGCGCCATGCTCTTCTCAGGCTTCTTGTCTTTCCTCTCCTTGCACTCAACGACCAACCAGGGCTTGCCGCAGCGCGACACGAGGATATCGATCCGATAAGATTTCGATCCCACCTTTACCTGCCGCTCGAACTCGATGTCGGCGACGGATATGCCGTAGGCACGAATCAACTCGAATGCGCACCATTGTCGAACCCGCTCTTCGGGCTTCGCCCGCGCCCCGTTCTGGGACGTGTGCTCGGGAAATAGGTAGGTCGATTCGGGGATTTCGTAGAAGCGTTCGCGCATCGACTTGAGTCCCCTGCTAGATTGACACCACGCGATAGGTGACCGGGATCTTGAACTCGCTCCTCAAGTGCTCAAGGTAGCGAGCATCATCCTTGGAGGGTTTCTGACGCCCGACAATTACCAGCTCGACCGGGAGCGGGTGTTGATGCCTGGGATGGAATCCGTATTCGAGAACCTGGCCCAATGCCTGGCGGATGACCGTTCTGGGTTCAAGGTCGGACTTGATTTCGAACAACAGCAGTGCTGTGTCGGTGCAGACGCGCACGTCAATGAAGTCCTGTTCACGCGTGACCTTGCCTGGATACTGCACTTCCAGTTCCCGCATGAGTTGGGCTTGAATCCTCGCGTGTTCGGGCGTGCATTCGACTGGATCGGTGCCCGATCTGACCCACGGCGCAATCGTGGGTTCGTCGGACGATCCCGGGTACTTCGGGGGAGTTGTCTCCTTCGGCGGGCGACGTAACTTCCGGGTATCGTAGAGCTGATAGCGCCAGAGTTTCCGCACCGGGTCATCGGACGCAACGGTCCTCGGGGGACTGAAGATCCGACAGTTCCCCTGTCGGAATCGTACATTTAGCACATGTTTTGCGTAGCGGGTTGAGCCGAATTCCTCCGCATTGCCCTGAACCGCTTTGATCTCCTGGAGCATGAGGTGATGCCATCCTCTTGCCTTGAAGGCAGCAACCGCCTCGTCAGCCTGCTTGTCCGTCAGACATTCGACGGCACGGATTCCCGCAACGTAGAGCCGTTGCTTCGTCGGCGTAATCGTGAATAGGGTCAGGTCGAACGGCGTGCCTTTCGCAAGCAGGGGATTTCGCCCCTTGTTCACCCCCTGGATGAAGCCGTACCGCCAGCCATCGATCTGCCATTCGTTTCGGAAGAGCCATTCTTCGTGGCCGAAGCCATTCCGATGGTTGTGCGTGTTCGCGGCCTCCAGCGTCCGGGCATCGCCGCTGGGCTTTCTCCATTCTAGCGAGTTGTAGCAGATGCGAGTCACTTTGTGTGCGACCTCTGGAATCTTCGCTACTCCAAGTTCAGCCTTCACAGGATAAACCGCCCACGCACGTTCGAGTCGCTCCGCGTAATCCTTCGGGATTTCTGGGCCGCTGCAAGCTACCCTGAGCAGGTTAGCCGGAAGGAGCCCCCGCCGAAGGGTTTGCTTCGGAAGCACCTGCTCTGGTAAGGCCACGGCGTCCCACTTGACCCGAACCCAAAGTCCGTCAATTCCCGCCCGTCGCTTCGCAGGATCCCTGTGTGGCCCTAAGTAGGAACCTCTCGTCACATGGCCCGAAGCCAGCAGGCCAGGCATAACCTGGCCTTGCTTGAGCAGGAACACTCGATCGCCAGCTCGAATGCCTTTCGCGTTTCCTGCGCTCCACTCGTATGTGGGTTGCCTACCCTTGCGCAGCACTTCAACACACCGGCGGAGCGATGTCTCATCTCCAGGTGATTTCCTCGGATTCCAGGTGAGCAGGTAAGTCTTCAAACGGCACTCCTTTCGAGGGTCAGAGTCGGTTCTCGCGTTCGATTCTATCGTTCATTTAGGAGGAATCCTTACCCCCGACCCTGCCACGGCAGCCGCTTGACGGGCAACTCATTTGTGCGGTTAGACTTGCGCCCTTGCGCCCTTCCTGCTCCCCTTTACCCCCAAATCGCCCCGGTCCCCGTCAACCGAATCCCGCCCCGCGCCCGGAAAAGTTATTCACAATCGGGTGGAAGTTATTGGGGAGGGACTGTAGATGTCCACCCCCCTGGCGAACACTCACGGGCGTCATGAAAACGCACCGCAAGTCGGTCACGATGGAGCCTGAGTTGGAGAAGCTCGCCGGGAACTGGCCCCCTTGGAAGCGGCTCGCCTTCGCCCGGAAGCTGGCCCGCTGGAACCGCCAGCTGGTGGTGTCGGCTCGGATTCTTCTAGCCCGGCAGCAGCCTCGGCCAAAGCGCGGGCTTCGTCGGCTGTCACATCCCCGGCTGGTCCGGAACTAGGCACCCCCCCGTGCAGGGAGGCAAACCGGTTGTGGATGAGCGCGTAGCCCTCCGCCAGGATGGGCAATCCCTTGCTCACGCACACCCGGATCACGTCGCTGGGCGAGACCCCGCCCAGGGCGGCGACCCGCTCCACCTCGCCCTTCAGATCGGAGTCGAGGCGGATGCTGAAATTGATCTTGCCAGACATCATGCGTGACAACGTCACATCAAAATGCGACGCATGTCAAGAATGGCGGTGCGTGTGGGTGCGTGGCGTGGCAGTGATTCGTCCGTGACGAAGAACTTCTCCATCCGACTCCCCAATTCCGACCGTGACCGGCTGCAGGAACTGAGCCGGAGCACGGGCCTTACGGAGTCGGTCCTGATCCGCCAGTGCGTCCGCCAGTACCTGCCGGTGCTGACGGAGGTGCTGGCCGGGCTCAGGAAGGATGGAGAGGCGCTTCCCACGGAGGGATCGGCCGAATGAACGGGGAGGAGTGGCTGACGTTGGAGGAGTGTGCGGCCTGGCTGCGCCTGACGCCTGACAAGGTGTCGTTGCTGAGCAAGGGGCCGCAGCCGGTGATTCCCGGCTGCTGGATCAACGCCCGGTTGGTCCGGTTCCACAAACCCACCGTCGTCGCCCAACTCACCGATCCGGAACGTGCCCTCAACGCGTTGTCCTCACGAAGGGGACGGCGTGCGCAATCGCAACTCCACTGACAAACGCAAGATCATGGCAGTCCTCAAAGAACCCACCCAAAACCAGAACCCCTTCGCCGAAGTCCTCGGTGATGAGCTCCCGCCCATCGGCACCTACGTCGCCACGGTGCTGGATGTCATCGACGAGTTCGGCGTCACCCGCACCCGTTACCAGTCCTCCGAAACGGAGAAGGTCGACCTGGCCTGCTTCCTCTTCGGCTTCCGCGACCCTGCGGGCAACCCGCACCGGATCGCATCGAAGCGGATGCGGATCAGCGGCAACGAGAAGTCGGCCCTGTTCGGCTTCCTCAAGAGCCTGCTGGGCCGCGCGCCCGAATACGGCTGGGACTACTGCGAGCTCAAACGCACGAAATGCCTCCTGACGGTCGAGCACATCCAGCGTCGGGACGGCAGGGGCGTCTTCGCCGGCATCGCCACGCTGTCGCCCGTGCCGCCGGGCTTCGGCCAGCCGACTCCCGCACCAACCCTCGCCCCGGCCCCGGCCCCCCAGCCCGCTCCCGCTCCCCAACCGCCGCGGCCCTACGTGGCGCCCCAACAGGACGACGACGTCCCCTTCTGATCATGGCCATCCTCACCAAGAACAAGGGCGCGGGCGGTCATTGGTACCGTGCGGACGGAACGCCGGTGCACCGTCTGCCGACCGCGGACGGTTCGGGAGACCGGGCCACCACGCTCCGGGACGCCAAGAAACTGGGCCTGTTCCCCAGCGTCACCGGGATCCTGGGAGTCCTCGCGAAGCCTGGCCTGGAGAAGTGGAAGCTCGACCAGGTCGCGCTTGCCTGCCTCCGGGCGCCCAAGCAGGAGCAGGAGTCCGAGGACTACTGGTGCAGCCGGGTGCGCAACGCCGCCTTCGAGCAGGTCGAGCAGGCCGCGGACCTCGGCACCATGGTCCACGGGGCGCTGGAGTTGGCGATGGCCGGCGAGCCCTACGACCCGGAGTTCAAGGTCTACGTGGAGCCCGTCCTCGAATGGAAGCGGAAGGTCGGCATCGAGATCGTGGATCGCGAGGTCAAGCTGGTGAACCAGGCACACGGGTTCGCCGGCACGGCCGATGTCCTGTTCCGCTACGGGCAGTCGGGGATCGGCATCCTCGACTACAAGACCCGGAAGACCAAGCCGGAGGAGAAGGTCGTCGCCTATGACAACCAGGCGATGCAGCTCGCGGCCTACGGGGCCACGTACTGGGGCGAGGAGAACGTCGGGCGCATCCTGGCCGCCAACGTGTTCATCTCGACCACGGAGCCGGGCCGGATGGAGGTGGTGAAGCACGAGACGCTGCCGCGGGACTGGCAGGCGTTCAAACTGGTGGCGGCGCTCTGGCGCTACATCAAGGGCTACGACCCGCGGCAGCAGGAGGTGCCGGCATGAAGCGGCAGCGCCAGGTCTTCGGCCGGGTGATGACGACCAATCCGGCCGACGGGAAGTCGGTCCGGATCGAGCTGACCAAGAAGGGCCTGCGGGTGCGCGTGAAGTGCTCCCGCAAGATGCACAAGCTCTCACTCCACGACCTGGTGACCCTGGCGCTCGGCCAGGGCGTGTTCCGCCTGTGACTCCCGACGCTCCATCCGGCACCACGTTCTGGGTCAAGGCGGTCACCGGCGCCGAAGCCCAGGAGCTGATCGAAGCCAACCCCCTGGCGTACGTCCTCGCCACGGTCATCGCGTTCCGCGCGAACTACCGTGAGGGGTTCAATGCCAAGGGGTTGCGCTTCGGTGAGGCCATGCTGGGGGACTACGCCCGCTACGGCATGTCACGGAAGCAGTACCGAACCGCGCTGGTTTTGCTCGTGAAAGCTGGTTTTGCGGCCACCAGAAGGGCCAGCAAAGGGACCATCGCACGTCTCTGCGACTCAAGGCTTTTCGTCATTCCCGCTCCCATCCGGGGCCAGCAGGAGGGCCATCAAGGGGCCACTAACATAGACCATATAGACCATAAGAGCAGAGAGCGTATCGCGCGCGCGCGCGAGGGCTCGGGCGATCTGCCCACCAAGGAAGAGGTCCAAACCTACGGAGCGCTGGTCGGTGTGCCCGCCGACACCTGCGCCCGTTTCTTCGATCATCATCAGGGAAACAGCCTTTGGAGGAATCAACATGACCGACTCATCGACTGGAAACACAAGCTGCTCATCTGGCGGGACCGCGACCGTGCCAACGGCGGGCCGTCCCGCCGCCACCCTTCTACCGACAATCCGCGCAACGCCGCGATGGGCGTCGACGTCGAGCGCCGCAGCCGCCAAATCGCCGAAGCCGTCGCCCGCTCATCCCGACTTCAGGATGAGGCTGACGCACGGGAAGCTCGTGACGCTGCAGAAGCGGCTCGCCGAGCTGAGTCAGGCGATCCTGGCCAATAGCCGCCAAGGCCCGTCGTTGATCGTCCTGGCCGGGCCTCCGGGAACGGGCAAGAGCCACTGTCTCCGCAGGCTTGAAGTCTGGATGCGGGGGCTGCGCTGGGATGACGTCAAGGGACGCTGGCCCGGCCTGCCGAACGTCCGGCGGATCAGCGCCAGCGACTACATCGACCTACGACGCTCGGAGCCGCGTCGGGCGGATGCCGTCCGGAGCGTGAGCTTGCTGCTGCTGGATGACGTCGGGGCCGAGGTGGACCGCTACCGCCGCGGTGAATCCGCCGAGGCCCTGCGCAACCTCCTCGAGGAACGGATCGACCGCTGGAGCGTTCTGAGCACGAACCTGCCATCGGATCGCTGGGTCTCTGCCTGGGACGACCGTGTGGCCGACCGCTTCCTGCGCAACTCCAGGATCATCGAACTCTGGGATGTGCCCAGCTACGCGCTCTGGCTGCGGGAGCAGAGGGAGGTGGAGGCGTGAAGACCCTCTCACCGACCCAACGAACCCTCCGGGCGTTGCGCTCCCGCGGCCTGGTCTGCGCCATCGTGGAGAAGTGGAACGGCTTTGTCGGTCCGCACGGCATCCGCCAGGACCTCTTCGGATGCATCGACGTGCTCGCCCTCGATCCCCAGCGGGGCGTCATCGGGGTCCAGTCCACCGGCCAGGACTTCGCCGGACATTACCGCAAGCTGACGGAGGAACGTGCCCAGGAGTGCCTGGACTGGCTCAGGACGCCAGGAACGGCCCTGGAGCTCTGGGGCTGGCGCAAGGTGAAGGCCAAGCGCGGCGGCAAGCTGCTGCTCTGGCAGCCACGGGTCCGCGTGCTGACCAAGGCCGACTTCCAACCCGACGGGAGGTCCGAATGAGCGAGGGCGGTATCCCGAGAAGACTGCATGTCGATTTCGACTGGGAGGAGCTTTACCGCCGCCTCGATGAGGAGACCCGCATGCCGGAGATGGACCCGAAGGTCGCGGAGGCGGTCAGCCGGCTCCTGGAACTGCTGATCCCCGGCGTCTGCCCCCGGCTCCATCCCCATGCCGTCGGACTGCGGCTCATCGCCCTGGCCTGGGTGCTCTCACCCGGACACTTCCCGGACACTCCGTCGATGCGTGAACTGGCCCGCCGCTGCGGGGTGCATCGGTCCACAATGACCCTGATTACCGCGGAAATCAGCCGGATGGTCGGATGGCGCAACCGCGCTCAAAGAAGGGCCTGGAACTGGCGTGGACCCGGACATCGGGAGCAAGGGTGAATGGACGCATCATCATCAGTCTGCATCGACCCGGTGGCTGAGACCCACCGCAACCTTGGGCCAGGAAGCCAAAGGGAAGGAATCTTTCAAAACCACTAGTCATCAGGGGGGTCCGCGCCAGCCCGGAGAATGCGTATGAACGACACAAAACGAAAAAAACGCGGAGCGGTTCCGCAAAATGACGGAAAACCCCAGGTAAACTGCGCTTTTGACGAGCTGCTACCGCTCGAAAAACTGGTGCCGAACCCGCGGAACCCGAACCGCCACCCCGAATCCCAGGTCCGGCTCCTGGCCAGGGTCATCGCGCACCAGGGATGGCGTTCCCCGGTGGTGGTGTCCACCCGGTCCGGGTTCATCGTCGCCGGTCACGGTCGGTATGACGCGGCCAAGCTCCTGGGCGTCACGGAGGTGCCAGTCGATTACCAGGACTTCGCCACGGAGGCGGACGAGTGGGCGCACCTGGTTGCGGACAACCGGATCGCGGAACTGGCCGAAGCGGACGAAGCGGCGCTGAAGGAGCTGCTCGGGGAGCTGAAGGCCACGGACTTCGAGATGGAGCTGACGGGCTTCGACGCCGATGCGCTGGCGGGGTTGCTCGCAGTGCCGGCGGAACCGGAGCCGCCGGAGGACTTCCCGGAGGCGGATGAGAACATCGAGACCACCCACCAATGCCCCCGTTGTGGCTTCGAGTGGTCGGGGAAGGCGTCATGACCAAGCCCCCCTATCGCGTGCCGTTGATGACGGAGATCGCCGCGTTGCCGGACAACGGACTGCGGGTGGTGTCCACGTTCAGCGGGTGCGGCGGTTCGTGCCTCGGGTTCCGGATGGCGGGGTTCCGTGTGCTCTGGGCCAATGAGTTCATCCCGGCGGCGCAGGAGACCTACCGGGCCAACCATCCCACCACGCATCTGGACACCCAGGACATCCGGAAGGTCCAGCCGGAGGCGATCCTGCGGACCATCGGGCTGAAGGCCGGCGAACTCGATTGCCTGGAGGGGTCTCCGCCCTGTGCGTCGTTCTCCACCGCCGGCAAGCGGGAGAAGCACTGGGGGAAGGCCAAGAGGTACTCAGACACCGTACAGCGCACCGATGACCTGTTCTTTGAGTACGTCCGGCTGGTGCGCGGCCTGCAGCCGAAGGTATTCGTTGCCGAGAACGTCAGCGGCCTGGTCAAGGGCGTCGCCAAGGGGGTCTTCCTGGAAGTCCTGAAGGCGCTGAAGGGCTGCGGTTACCGGGTTCGGTGCAAGGTCCTGGATGCCCAGTGGCTCGGGGTGCCGCAAGCACGGCAACGGACGATCTTCATTGGCGTGCGCGACGATCTGGGCCGCGAACCGGTGTTCCCGAAGCCATTGCCGTATCGCTACAGCCTGCGGGAGGCGTTGCCGTGGATCGTTCGCGGAAAGTACGGGCCGAAGTGGAAGCAGGCGGACGCGCCCAGCCCGACGGTCTCGGCGCAGGGGTGCTACAACCCGGAGACCAGTCACCAGGGGTTGGAACTGGTTGAAGCCGTGATCCACGACACGCGGGGCAAGTTTCCGTCCGCGGGGGATGTCACCGACCGGCCGTGCCCGTCGATCACCGTTGAGGGTCAAGGTCAGTTCAAGGTGCGCCTTCGCGGCGGCTCGGGGTCGGCCTTCGACCAGAAGAAGCGGGCGTTTGATCTGGATCAGCCGTGCCCGACCATCCTGGGGACCAAGCCGAACCAGTTCGAGTTGGGCATGGAGCGGTTCGCGGTCGGGAAGGAATGGGACAAGCTGAAGCCGGGAGAGGCGTCGGAGAAGTACTTCAACCTGGTGCGGCCCGATCCCGAAGCGCCGTGCCCGACCATCTGCGCCAGCCACGGCCATCCCGGCGTGGCGTCAGTCACCCACCCCACCGAGAAACGGAAGCTCTCGATTGCGGAACTCAAGCGCATCTGCGCGTTCCCGGACGATTTCATCCTGACCGGCACCTACTCCCAGCAGTGGGAGCGACTGGGCCGGGCAGTACCACCCGTCATGATGGCCGCCGTCGCCCGCACCATCCGCGATGAAATCCTCCGGTAGAAAGCCCCGTGTCCGGCAGGTTCTCGTGGACCAGGCCCGCGCCATTCCGGAACTGGACGTGGCGCTGTTGCTGTCCGGCGGGATCGACTCGCTCAGTCTCCTGTTCAGCCTGCTGGAAGCGGGCAAACGGG
Organism: Verrucomicrobiales bacterium; assembly: GCA_024233215.1. GTDB lineage: Bacteria > Verrucomicrobiota > Verrucomicrobiia > Limisphaerales > J093 > J093. Next base: position 397,668 of record JACKPW010000003.1, read on the forward strand.
TCCGGGCCTACACTTTTACCTTGGATGCCCATGTCAGCAGTGACTTCGCCGCCGCCCGGCGGGCGGCTTCGACGTTCGACGTGCCGTTCGTCCCGGTCTGGCTGCCGGTGGGGATCGACCGACTGAAGGCCGACTTGCGGGAACTGAAGGCGCTCGGGGCCAAGCGGAAGACCGCCTTCGAGTGTTTCTGGCCGATGCTCCACGCGTACCGCGCGGTTGAAGAGCCGGTGGTGGTATCTGGCATGGGTGCGGACGGGCATTTCTGCATCTCCAAGAAGGGCCTGCTCCACTTCAGGGATCGGATCGACGAGTTCCGGCTGGGGCTCTACCGCTCCCCCACCTACGCCCAACAGGATCTTCACGCCCGTTTTGCGGCCCGGCTTGGGAAACGGGCGGTCCTGCCGTTCCTGGCGGAGTCGATGCGCAGCGAGTTCCTGGGCACGACGTGGCGGGAGGTCAACACGCCAAAGCAGAAGCAGCCTATCCTGGATGCGTTCCCGAATTACTTCCGCCGCGTCCGCGTGCGGCCGCACACGAATCTGCAACTGGGCGACAGCCGGATCGCCACTCACTTCCAACGCCTGCTCAAGACCGACTGGAACATCGGCGGGTTCAAGTCGGTGGTGGGCATCTACAACGCGCTCGTCGCCGGGCGCCTCCCATGATGAAGAACATCCCCAAGCACTGGACATTCCGCAGCAAGTCGGTCGCCCGACAGTTCGACGAGCACGTCAGGGAAAGCCTGCCATGGTATGACCTGGCAACGAACGCGGTGGCCCACTTCGGGCGGCACTACATCCCGAAGGGGGGCCGGGTGTACGACATCGGGGCGTCCACCGGGAACATCGGCCGGGCGTTGGAGGACACGCTGAAGCAACGGCAGGTGAAGTTCACCGCCATCGAGGAGAGCCACGAGATGGCGGACCTCTACCAAGGGCCTCCCGAGTTGATCGTCGCGGATGCGGTTTCGTTCGACTACGAGCCGTTCGATTTCGCGGTCTGCTTCCTGGTGCTGATGTTCCTGCCCATCGACACGCGGGCGTCGTTCCTGCGCCGGCTGCAGGGGTTGATCAAGGCCGGCGGGGCGCTGGTGATCGTGGACAAGGTGCAGATGCCGGGCGGTTACGTCGGCACCGCGTTCGCCCGGTTGACGATGCAGCAGAAGCTGGTGATGGGGGCGAAGCCGGATGCCATCCTGGCGAAGGAACTGTCCCTCGCCGGCTACCAGCGGCCGCTGGACCCACGGTCCCTGCCGAAGTCGGCGCGGGCGTTCTTTCAGGTCGGGGAGTTCGTGGGGTGGATCATCGAGGCGGAGGGCTGATGGCGGACACCGGCACTATCGCTGCGTCCCAGCTTTCCCGGCTCTCCGGCCTGACAGAGCGGCGACTCCGCGCGCTGGTCAGCGAAGGCTGGCTCCCGAGCGCATCGAAGGGCCAATACCCGCTGGTGCCGTCCATTCAGGGGTTGCTCCGCTATTACCGCGAGCGGGATCAGCGCCGGACAATCCAGGACTCCTACGACAGCCTGGCTTCGTGCGCGAACGGGACGGGCATCCCAATGACGGCGTTGAAGCACGCCAAGCGGTCCGGCTGTGCCGCGTTTCGTGGGAGTCGGGTCTATCTGGAACCACTCCTGCGCTGGCTGTTCGAGACGCCCGACCGGTCCCCGATCAACTACGACCAGGAACGCGCCCAGCATGTCGTCCTGCAAAACGCCAAGCTGAAGGTCCAGCTGCGCCAGTTGAAGGCCGAACTCATCCCGGCCGATGAGGTCGCCCATCTGGGCCGGGAACTCGGGAGCGCCATCCGCACGGTCATCACCCGGCTGCACCGGTTGGCGCCCTCCCTGGACGGTCACGGGGTCCCCGTGATCGAGAGCCGGCTGAAGGAGGTGGAGGATGAAATTCTGGGGCAACTCCAGGTCATCGATGAACGGCTGACGCAGTGGCAGGCCGCGGACTGATCGCCACTGGACCAGACGGCGCCGCGCCCTTTACGAACTCAGCCGTCATGAAAGCCAATGCATTGCCAGACACGATTCAATCGATCATCGAACAGGCCGGCGGGTTCCGGCTCAACGGAGCCTTCGCCTACATCGGGGCCACCGGGTTCACCTACCGCTGCGCCGAACCGCACGGGGAATACCGTTCCAGCCGTCCTTCCAAGCTGACCACCGAGGCCGGCACCGGCTTCGTGGATTACGAAGTCGGCCTGCAATGCCGGGTCAACGGCAAGCGGGGTCACCGGTGGACCCTCATCGTCGCCTACGAACCCACCGACGTTTACACCGTCTGGCTGGTCGAGGGGCACCAGGGCCGGAGCCCGTCATCGATGGTGCTGGCCTGCGTCCGGGAGGTGTATTGCGACGTGCTGCAGGCCGTCATCGAGGGGGTGTATGACCACGCCATCGCGGAGCACAACGGGGGCTTCATCCCGGTGGATTGACCGGTCCCAAGATTCATGGGTTTTCCACTGGCCCCACACCCGCCCGGCCCTATACGAGCACATCATGATGAAACCTTCATCGATGATGACGAATCCTTATCCGGCCCGGCGCATCCGGGTGGTCACCGACAAGTTCGAGTTCAGTCACGGCCACGCCCCGCGCGGGTTCGGCTGGTGGTGGTTCCAGATCGGGGACCAGCCCTTCCAGCACCTGGCCAGCTACGCCGAAGCCCGCCGCCGGGCCGTCCGGGAAGCGTCGGTCCGCGGCGCGACCTTCATCGAACTGCTGCCCTGACGCCATGCACACCCTCGCCAAGTACGGCCACTCCCGGTTCTGGGCCGTCCTCGATCCCGCCGGTGAACTGGTCTGCGTCTGCGTTTACAAGCGCGGCGCCCAGGAGGTCATCCGCCGGCTGCAACGCGACACTCTCGGGAACCCGCCGGTGCGGACTTCCCACTCACCACAAACCCACGAACAGAACACACGATGAAAGCAAAAGCAGACGCCATGAAGGAGACCACCCCCAAGACCACGAAGACCAAGCGGGCCGCACGGACGAAGCGGGCGAAGCAGGCCAAGCCGGAACGGAACGGCGAACGGCCCGACCGGCTGCCCTCGACCCTGGACGAGCTGAAGGCCACGAAGGGTGGTCTGGTCAGCCACCTGTTCTTCTCCGGCAAGGGGAAGGATGAGATCGCCAAGGAGGTGCAGGCCGTCTTCAAGCTGGGCGAGGCGCGGGCGGCGAAGATCGTCCGGCGGGTGACCGGCCGGGCGCGGATGTTCCAGCGGGCGATGGAGCTGACCGCCGGGAAGTAGATCGCCGGCCGCGTCACCAAGCCCCTCGGGAAACCGAGGGGCCGTTTTGCTTCGTGCGGTCCGGCAGTCCTGCGGGAGAGGGGCTCCACGTCTGCTACCGATCGTGTATATAATGCACGCTCATGCGATGTATTACATTGACAAAAACGACTCATGCGGTCAAAACTTGGGGTCGAACCCAGCAAACACAGAAGGAGTATTAATGAACTTACCTAAGAGCGTGTCTGAAAAATGCATGACGCCCGGGTTTACTCATGCCAGCCGCCTCAACTGAATGCGGATCAAGGCAAGCTGGATCCACGCTTCGGCGCTGGAGTCGCTCCGTTCATAGTCGCGGACCAACCGGCGATGTCTCATCAGCCATCCGAAGGTCCGCTCCACCACCCAGCGACGTGGCAGCAGTACGAAGCCTTTGAGGTCCGCAGAACGTTTCACTACCTCGACCTCCAGCTTCGACCATCGCTCCTTGACCCAGTCGTGGAAGGATTCCCCACTGTAGCCGCCGTCGACCCAAAGCCGGCGCAGTCGTCCGAACCAGTCAGCCACCCGATCCAGGACGAGTTGCCCGCCCTCCCGCTCAGGGCAATCCGCCGGGCTGACCACGGCCCCCAACAGCAACCCGTTGGTATCGACCAGGAGGTGGCGTTTGCGTCCCTTGATGCGTTTGGCCGCATCATAGCCGACCTTCCCGCCATGCCCATCTGCCTTGACGCTCTGGCTGTCCAGAACCGCGGCACTGGGCTCGTCGTGTCGCCCCAAGGCCCGCCGCAGACATACTCGCAGCGCGTCGTTGACGGCGGCCCAAGTGGAATCGAGGCTCCACTGGCGGAACACATGGTAGACCGTCTGCCAAGGCGGGAAGTTCGTGGGCAGGAGTCGCCAAGGAATCCCTCCTTTGAGCACGTAGAGAATGGCATCGAGGATTACCCGTCGGTTTGTGGGCGGCCGGCCACGTCGGTGCGGTTTCGGAAGCATCGGTTCCAGGTAGGCCCATTGGGCGTCAGTCAGGTCGGTAGAGTACTTGGACGTTTTCACCGCCCAACTGGCGGCTTTGCCGCGAGTGTGGCCGCACCCCCGCTCGTCCTATGTCAAGACACAATCGCATGTTCCTTCACATTTCTCTATCACACCTCTGGATCACTATGTTCCAAAGGCCAACACCCCATTTTTCAGACACGCTCTTAGATTTGTCACCTTCACTCTTCTGCTGGCTCTCGCCGCGTGTAGCCGGAGCAAAGCGCCAAAGATCTCGCAACTCGAGGTTATAGGTAGTAGTCCGAAGCGTGTTGCTGCCGTAGCGGCCATCATCTCCAAGCACAGAACGCCACCGACAGCCATTCTGGACGCCCGGTTTCGGAAAGAGCAGAAGGGAGACGGCAGCTTTGGTCCATCGGATTTCAGGTCATTCTGTCTTATCGAGGTGGCACCGCAAGATGTCGCGTTGTGGACAGCTGTTCTCACACCGCTGACCGGGGTGGCGGCCTATGACGCGCCAGCGCAGTCTCGCAAGTGGTGGATTGCTCGCGATGCATTCGCCTCGCTCCAGTTTTACAGGCCAGATAGTCTGACGGGGAGAGCCCAGGGCTGGATTGGAGTCTCGCAGCAGACGGGGCGTATCTACATCTTCACTTTCACGATGTGATGAGAGAATCAGTGTCGAACAAGCCGGCTGCGGGCAACGCCGGGATCGCGTCTCGGTTGACAACAGAACACCATTGGACCGGCGTGCCTGAGCCGCAGCGTGCCCTGCGGGCGTGAGTGAACTCGTTAGCCTGACGGGCTGATCGCCCAAAACTCCGCCGCCTGCTCCCGCGTCACCAACTCCCGGTAGTGCGTCAGCAACACCTGCGGGCTGTTGCCGAGTTCGAGAGCGACCGCAGCGGCATCCTTCCTGCGGGCAAGGAGTTGTGATGCCGCTGTGTGGCGCAAGACATCTTGGGGCCACGCCTTGAAGCCGAGATGGTCTCGCATCGCCCGGAGCCAGCGGCGGCGGGAGACGCAGGGGACCGGGAGGTCTGCCTTCAGCTTCTTCGCCAGCTTGAGCCAATCGAGCGCGGTCTGCTCCAGGTGGACAATGCGCCGCCGGCGGACCTTGGAGGCTGCAGCGTCGATCACGAGCGTCCGGCTGTCCCACTTCACGTCAGCCCAAGTCACTTGGTCGAGCTCTTCGGGTCGGACGCCCGCGAAGACCGCCAAGGCCAGCCAAGCGAGGAACCGCATATATTCCTGCCGCGTGAAGGCCAGTGCCGCCCGAACCTGCTCATTGGTCAGGATGGCCGGCGGCTTTCGCTCCTGGGAAACGCGGTCAATCCGCTGGCAGGGGTTGAACTCCACCCACCCGCGGCGGATGCCGAAGCTGAAGAGCGTCTGGATTCGGGACAGGTAGGTGGCCCGTGACCCGGCCGTCTTCGCTTTGGAGATCCAGGCTTCCACGTCATTTGGCGTCACGGTCGAGAGCGGTTGCTGTTCCCGGCCCTTGGCGAAGTTGCGCAGCAGGGCGCCGAGCTTGGTGACGTACTTCTGCCGCCGGCCTGCGGTCTGCTTCGAGGCCAGACACTCCGCCACCGCCTTGGCGACAGTGACCGAGCAGGAGCCGTTGCCGGCCAGCTTGGGTAGGGATTCCCGAATCCGCGACAGGCTGAGGCCCAGCTCACCGGCTTCTCGGAACAGGAGCAGGAGTTCCGTCTGCTCCTCCGGCTCCAAGGTCATCCACGCCTGGCCGGCTTCACGCTGCTGAAGGCGGAGTTCGGCCAGGTAGGTCTGGCCAGCGGATTTCGACGTGAAGAAGCGGCGGACGCGCTTGCCGTCGATGTTGGAATCGACGATCCAGCGTTTTCCCACCTTCCGATTGACGGTTCGCAGTGTGAGCACAGTGCCAAATAGTGCCTGATTTTCTTCCGACAACTTCGGACAAGTCCAGGGAAACTCACGACAACTCGGGTATTTCGGGAACCTAGAAAAGGGGTCCTAAGCCCTTGGCGATCAACGCAAAGCCTTGGTGGGGAGGGTGGTGGGCGATACAGGACTCGAACCTGTGACCCGCTCCGTGTAAAGGAGACGCTCTAGCCACTGAGCTAATCGCCCCACGCCAACGAAGGGTAGCCGGGCCTTGCGCCGGTTGGCAATCGCGAGATAACGGTGAGCGAGGCGTGCGCGCGTGCTGAGTGGCGGCTGTGCGCCGGCAGAGCGAAGCGTCGACGGCGCTTTTCGGCGGATTCCCGGAGCGTTGGCGGGGATTGTTGGGCAGTTGTTCAACCGGGTATTTCGCTCGCGGACTCGGCGGTCCGCGCTCCCGGCAGCAAGGCGTCGTGTTTCCGTGCCATCGCCGCAGAGGCGATTCTGTCTGCACACTGACCGCCGTCCGGGGCGCCTACTGGCTTCTCGTCTTCCCCAACACGATGGAGCGGATGGCGAGAGTGTCCCCTTCGCGAAGCCCGGCTGCGGGTTCGAGCGACAACCCGGTGATCAGGCCGTGGTAGTCTTCCGAGCCGCCAAGATCGATTTCGCGGGTTTGGATTCCGCCGTTTGGCGGCAGTTCGAAGGTCAGGCTCTTGCGGTCGTCGAAACGGTCGTCGTCGAGGCGTTTCCAGCGCAGCCGGAACGTGGCTGCCGCCTGGCTGTGAAGGGAAATTTCCAACCTGGCAATCGGTGCCGGGTCGGCGCGCCACGCGAAGGTCGGACCCTCGATGCGCCACGGTTTGGGGCCGGTTTCGATGCGCCACTCGCCGGGGATCGGGAAGCCTTGGTCGGTGGCGTTGTGGAGCGTCCAGTGCTGTCGATCTTTTGCGAAGCGCCAGGCCGGCGGGGTCTTCGTGGCCATCGCGTTGAAGCGTTGTCGGATGTCGGTCAACGCGCCGACCATCAGGTGGGTTTCGTGTTCGTAGACGATGTTGTGATCGAAGTTCTCGCGGTGGATGGGGGCCACGTAGGCGGTTGGGCCGGCCTTGGGATCATCGGTGCGTCCATCCCCGTGGATGCCGCCGTGGAACTCGCCGCCGTCGTCCTTGAACACGCCAAGGCCCCAGTTGCTGTCCTCGTCCACCAAGGCGGCCCAGCGTTCGGTGGCGAGGAAACGGGTCCACGGCCACGGCTGATGCCAGTCGTTGGTGACGTGGGTGAGAGTGTCGCCGGTGAAGGGCCTTTCGCCGGTGTAGGCCATCAGCCGCGACAGGCGCGAGATGGTGTAGACCGCGGGCAATTCCTGGGCGCAGGGGTGATACCAGGCGTGGTCGGATCGGGCGTTGGTGCAGCGGAAGCGCATGTGCACGACCGGTCCCTCGAGCGTGGTCCAGGTTTCGAAAACGCATTCGGCGGGGACGTCGTCCATGGGCCAGAGTTTGGGGCGGCATTTCACGTAGAGTGCGTGGCCGTCGTTGCGGTGTTCGAGGACTTCGGAGGGGTTCAGATAACAGTCGCCGGTCTGGATGGGATTCCAGCCGAGGCCGGCCCACTGGGGGCTGGGTTGCTTGTCGCCGATGACAAACGGCCACGGACCGGAGTAATGGGACATCTGAATCTGGCGGCCGAGGTCGGCGCTGTTGATGAGGTTGCCCGGATGATCGGGAGACTTGCTGGAGAGGTAGGTGACGGCGCCGCCCAAGGCCAGGTCGACGCCGATCCGCACGACGCCGTTGTCGAGATAGGACATCTGCGGCGCGGGGAAGGTGCGCCCCGCGGCGGGAGCGGAAACGCACGCGAGGAACAGGAGGAGGAACACAATCAGCCGGGAATCGCAGCGGGCAGTCATGGAGGGGAAGTATGGGGAGGGCTGCGGGCGCGAACAAGCCTTGCTACCGCATAGCCACGCTTTGCGAATTGCGCCGAAAGGGGGGGAGGCTTGCCATCGCCCGTCAACACCACTGCGGTGTCGTCATGCACTTGAGGCAGCACTCACGGCGTGGATAGGCAGTGGGAAGGCGAGTGGTTGAGGTGCGGGATCAGGCTGGCGGGACGAGGCGTGCTGGGGCTTTGCCGATCGACTGATGCCTCGGTTTACGATGTGGCGAAAGCGGTGAAGGCTGCGCTTTTCACCGCACTCCACGACCTGGCGGAGAACGGCCGGTCTCGCGAAGCGTCGTGGAGTGCGGGCGATGTCAATCTCCGCTTTCGGCGCTCGCGGCCCAGGCTGGATCATGCCCAGGTGACGTCCGCAGCCTGGATGCCAGCCGAGAATCTGCCCCGGCGATTGCCAATTCGCCGTTACAGGGCCAACCCGCCGTTGACTTCTGCTGCTGCAGTGCGTTCCTTGGTAGCTGCGGATGACCGGCGAGATGATGCGATGAAGAACCAGATCCCAATCGAACGGTTTCCCCGATGTCCGGGCGGGGTTCTGACCCGACGCGATTTCCTGCGGGCCGCCTCGACCGCAGCCCTCGTGCTCCCGGAAGCCTCCGACGCGTTGGCTCAATCGGACCTTCCCATCAGCCCGCCGCGCAAGCCGGTCGGCATCCGGCTTTGCCCACGGTATGAGTTCGAACTCGTCCGGCGTGAGCTGGGTCGGATGCTGGATGAACTCGGGGACGTCCGGCAGCTCGTGCGGCGCAAGCACGTGACTGTGAAGGTCAATCTCGTCAACACCTCCGCCGAGGATCTGGCCGGCGTGCCGCTCTGGTTGACCGTGACCGTGCATCCGGTGGTGGCACGGGCGCTGGGGGCGTTGTTCGTGGAATACGGCGCCCGGTCGGTGACCTACTGCGATCAGTTGCCGTTTCGCGCGCTTGGGCCCGAGTCGTTCACCGGCTACGGCTTTGACCTCGCGGAGTTCAACGCGGTCATGGACGGCCGCGCGCGATTTGCGAACACCCGCAACCGCGGGCCGCATTCCAGTTACGGCTGGGTCAAGGTGCCGAACGGCGGCGAGCTGGCCTCGGCGTGGGAGATCAACCGGACCTATGTCGACACCGACGTGCTGGTCTCGCTCGGCAAGCTCAAGAGCCACGTGTCAGGCGGCGTGACCGGTGGGATGAAGAACCTCTTCGGCATCCCACCCAGCAGTCTCTACGGCGACGATGTGAAGGACGAACCGGACGAGAACGCCAGCGGCTATCGCAGCAGCACCATGCACGACTGCACGCGCAAGCCGTTCACCTCGTCGGGGACGTTCAACGACGGCTCCGTGGAAGGCGATCACGGTTTCAATGTGCCGCGTTTCATTGTCGATCTGAACGCCGCGTTCCCGCTCGACCTCGTGGTGCTCGACGGCATCAGCACGATCCAGTCGGCGGAGGGTTGGTGGTTGGGATCGATGGTTCACCCCACCCGACCGGGGCTGCTCGTTGCCGGGCGCAATCCGGTATGCACGGACGCGGTGGGGGCCGCGTTGATGGGATTCGATCCCGATGCCGCTGACCGGACGTGGCCGTTTGTGAACGGAACCAACCACCTCACGTTGGCACGGCGAAAGGGGTTGGGCGAAAATCGCATCAGGGAAATTGAGATCGTCGGCGCGGGACTGGAGCAGGCCCGATTCGGTTTTGAACCCACTTATCGAAGGAAGGCGTCATGAGCGAGCCGCTGAAGGTTGATCCGCTTCCCGAATCCGGCACCTGGCGCATGGCCGGTGGAAACGCCGCGCGAACGGGCCGGTCGCCCGACGGCCCAACCGGTTCGATCAAACTCGGACGTACCCTTCGCGCCGACGGCTCTGTCAAAGCCTCGGTGGTCTTCAACCGGGCGGGGGCCGCGTTCGTTGCGGACATGACCGGAAACGTGGCGACCTTCGCCGCGGAGGGTCATTGCCTCTGGCAGAAACCACTGCCCGGCGGAATCAGTGCCGCCCCGGCCCTGGATGCTTCGGGGGAACGCCTCTTTGTCGGTACGCTTCGAGGAGTGGTATGCGCTCTGTCGACGGCGGATGGAAGCGAGTTGTGGCGGGTGGAAGTGAAGACCAGAAGCGATCCGCGCATCCTGTCCGATGTGTTGTATCTCGATGGAAACGACTCGGTGATCCTCAGCAGTTGGGGCGGGCGGTTCGTGCGACTCGACGCGAGAACGGGCGGACCCCGCGGCTCCTGGGATGCCGGCATTTCGCCCCGCAGCGCCGCGGCGGCGGATCGCGGGGGCAACGTGTTCTTTCTCCGGGCGGTTTGGGATCAAGGCGTGGAACTGGTGCGTGTGTCGCCCGCCGGCGAAGAAGCCGTGCTTCACCGCGAACCGCAAAGCCCACGCGGCGCGAATCGAACGGTGGTGTCGGCGGCGCCGGTGTTGGACGCGGAACGATCACAGGTTTGCTTCATCACCAACCGGGATCGCGATGCCGTTCTGCAGGCTTGGTCGGGGAAAACCGGCGCCATCGCGTGGCGACGCGAACTGCCGTCCGCAGTGGCGGCCACTCCCGCACTCGACGATCAGGGACGGTTGTTGGTGGCGGACCTTGCGGGAACGGTCCGTTGTCTCGATGGCGATGGGAATCCGGTTTGGGAATATGGGACCGGTTGCGAATACCTGCTGGCCGGAGCCGTGTGTTCCGACGCGAGTGCGGCGTGGATCGGGGACCCGTGGGGTCGGTTGCACCGGATCGGATCGGACGGTCGGGGGGAGGTTGTGGACCAGGCGAAACGCTCGATCGAAACCCAGCCGTCGTTTGCGCCCGATGGCCGGCTCGTGGTGCCCGGCACCAGCGGCGAAGTGCGCGTGTTTGGGTGAGGGCAACAGGCCTGGCCTGGGGAGTGCACCCGGCTCGCGTGCTGTTCGACGCGGCCTCGCGTCGAACCTTGCTGGCAGCAGAACCGGGGGAGCGCGGCCGGCCCGGCCGTTTCAGTCGGGGGCTCGCCAGGTGGTCCATCGGTGAATGAACCGCTTTCGGAGAATGACCTGACGTCCCTTGGGATGCGCCCGGCGAGCCGCCGGCCACGGCACGCGAGCCGCGTGCGCTCCCCTCCCGTGACAGGGGGCAGAACAGCATTGCGGGAAGCACCACACGGGGGCACATTCGGGCACCCGATCCTGAATGAAAGAGCTCTGTCATGCGCACACCCCTCGTCTTCCTTGGTGTGATCGCGGTTGTCTCCGCGACCGGTCTTCTCGCCCAGAACCTCCTGCCCAACCCGGCCTTCGAAGAGCCGGCAACGGGCCGAGAGAGCGGAGGAGTTGACAATATCAAGAACCGACCCCTTGGGTGGACGCTTACCGGGTGCGCGGGCGGATGGCGGGCGGCGGGCACCAACCACGTGCTGGCGGTCGAGGGGGATGGGGCGGATTCCGGTTACTGGCGGACGCCGGATCTGGCGCTGAAGGCCGGGGGGCTTTACGCGCTGCACTTTCGGGCGCGTCGGTCGGCCGGGGCGAGTGGGGGATCGGCCATCGCCGGGACGAGTCGGGTGAACCGGGATTTCCGGCTGGATACGGACTGGCGTGATTACCGGTTCTTCTTCCGTCAGCCCGACAACGGCGCTCAGGACTACGTCCGGCTCGGCCAATGGCAGGTGAAGGGCGGGATCGAGTTCGACGACGTGGAGTTGGTGCCGGCGCTGGCGAGCCACGGTTCCTCTTTGGGTGAGGCCGAGACGATCCGAGACGGCGGCACCTATCGGTTTACGCCGAACCTCGGGTGGCTCGGGGCCAACTTCCACCGACCGCTCCAGCACTGCACCGCGACCTTCAACTCGGATCGCTGGGTGTTCTCGGCCGGTTCGGAAGTGGTCTATCGGTTCGCGTTGGACGATGTCGCTCAGACCAAGGCGCAGGTCAGCGTGGCGATCAACTATCACACCGCCGGCAGCTTGCATGTCGACGCGAGCAAGGACGGTGACGCGTGGATCTCCCTCGCCACTTTCGACGGCGAGAAGCGGGGCGGCGCATGCGACCTGCCAGCCGGCATGTTCCCGGCAGAAGAGGTCTTCGTGCGCCTGAGCACACCCGATCCCGGTACCTCGCTTCAGGTTAATCAGTGCGACTACGAGGCACATGTGGGTGAGAGGAACGGGCTGTACGGAGGGAACTACACCGGGAGTTCAGATCTCATGGAGGTGCTCCTGAACAGCCATGCGCTGGCTGTCTCGGATTTCAGCATCTCCAGAGGACGCGGCGACGGGCGTCTTGGACTTCGGGTGTTTCTCAGCAACCTCCCATCCAGCTTACTAGACAGCAGCGTCATCCTCGAAGCCGTGGGATCAAGTGGTCGCCGAACTTCCGCACCGCGACATCGAGTCAACCAGCTGCCAGACGGGATGGGGGACAATAGTGGGGTTGGCATCGATCAACCCGGAGACTACCAACTGCTATGGACGCTTCGTTCCAGCCAGCAGGATGAACTCCTGCGGCTCCGAACGTCCGTCACGGTCAATCACATGGATGACCCCCGTGCTACCGGGTATCCTCTGAAATCAGGTGACTGGGGAAGCCTTTGGTGGTGTGAAAGCGGGTTCAAGATTTCGCCCGGACGTGTTGACCCTTCCGAAGAGTCCACGGCACGGCCGATTACCATCAGTGCCGCAGGGGGAGAAACCGAGGCGGCGCAATTGGTGCTCTTTCCGCAACAGGATCTTGAACTGGCAGAAACCTCGACAACGCCATTCGTCCGGGATGACGGGGTGAGTTCACCGATCAGCCTCCATTTGTACGAGGTCGGCTACGTCGAAGTCACCACCCCAACCGACAACTCGTGCGAGCGGCGTATGTATCCGGACCCGCTACCGCCGCTGGAGCTGCCGTTCCAGTGGGAGGCCTGCTCAAGCCAGCCGCTCTGGCTCTCCTTCGAGATCCCGTGTGGGACGCCCCCAGGAGATTACGCCAGCAAGCTGCTGCTGAAGATCGGCCGTCCAGAATCTTGGGAGACGTATGAAGTCCCGCTCGCCGTCCACGTTTACGACTTCGAACTCCCCCGCGAGACGCATCTGCGGAGCGCGCTTGGGTTGGGCACGTCGGAGATCAATCGCTACCACAAGCTGACCCAGCGCGAGGATCAGGTTGCGGTGTTCGCGAAGTATCTCCAGAACTTCGCCGAACACCGGATCAGTCCGTATTCGTTCTTTGACTACGCGCCGATCAAGGTGTCGTTCGAGGGCGAAGGCGCGAGCAAACGGGCGAGTGTGGACTTCACCGAGTTCGATCTTTGGGCGGAACGGTGGTTGGATGGGAAAGGTCCCCTCACCCCGGCCCTCTCCCCCGGGGGGGGCGAGGGAGATGGTGGCAGTCCGTTCAACACATTTCGGTTGCCGTTGCGCGGGATGGGTGGCGGCACCTTCCACAGCCGGCATCTGGGCGAACTCGAGGGGTTCCAGGAAGGCACGCCGGAGCATGCGCGGTTGTTCAAGGATTACCTCGGCCAGGTCGAGGCACATCTGCGCGAGAAGGGCTGGCTGGACGAGGCGTTCACCTACTGGTTCGATGAGCCAGACCCGAAGGACTACGAATTCGTCGTTGCTGGCCAGGATCGAATCAAGGCCGCCGCGCCCGGGCTCCAGCGGATGTTGACGGAGCAACCCGAACCCGCGCTCATGGGCCATGTCGATATCTGGTGCGGACTCACCCCGGAATGGACTCCTGAAGAGGTCCGCGCGCGGCGCGACGCCGGCGAGGAGGTATGGTGGTACATTTGCACCGGCCCGAAGGCACCTTACGTGACGGAGTTCATCGATCATCCGGGGACCGAGTTGCGGCTCTGGCCTTGGCAATCGTGGCAATACGGCGTCACCGGCATCCTCGTCTGGGCCACGATCTACTGGACCAGTCCACTCGCGTATCCCGATTCACTGCAGGATCCGTGGGAAGACCCGATGAGCTGGGTCAGCGGGTACGGTCGGCCGGTGGGGACACGGAGCCCGTGGGGCAACGGCGATGGTCGCTTTCTCTATCCGCCACGACGCGATCCGAATACCGCCACCGAACCCTGCCTCGACGCCCCGATCAGCTCGATCCGTTGGGAGAACCTGCGGGACGGCATGGAAGACTACGAATACTTCTGGCTGCTCGACCAGGAGGTGAAACGCCTCTCCGGGTTGAAGCGTGCCTCGCTGGAACCGGTTCTTGTCGAGGCGCGCGGTTTGCTGGTGGTGCCGGAGGATGTGTCGAAGGACCTGACGCATTTCACGACCGATCCCCGGACGATCCTCGCGCACCGGGACAAGATCGCCCGGATGATCGAGCGACTGCGGGGGATCAACCCGGATACCGGATCTCGGCGCTGAGTACTCCGCGCTGAGGGGGCCTCGCGCACAGACGCAGAGACGCAGTGGTGGGAAGTGGGGAACCGACCTTCCCAGCGAGCGACGGGGTCGGTCCTGCAGGTCTTGGCGGCACGTTCCCCGCCAATACTGAGGACTGAGCCCAGAGCGGCCGAACGTTCGCGCTGCGAGGTTCAGTTTTGACTTTGCGGGGCGGGTGCAGCGCATAGGCTGCGGGTCGCATGGCGGAATCCGGAGAGAACACACTGGAGGAGCTGCTCGCCGAGTACGGGCGGCTGTTCCGCGATTTTGACGATCTGACCCTGGCCCGCTGGATGTCCCAGACGCTGGGGCAGTTTCAGGGGCGCGGGCTCCGGTTGTCGCACCCGCTGGTGGCCGCATATCGGTTGGCGGCGACCGTGGCCAACGACCGCAGCATCTGGCACAAGCGGTTGGTGTCGTTGCCCCTGGGCTATCCCGTGGGCGAATGCTGTGGGGCGCCGATGCTGCCTCTGCTCAGCCGGGATGTGCTCGAATCGGGGTTGGTCTGCATGCACTGCAACGAGACGGCCGTGGCCCTGGACGATCTGCCGGCGGAGTTGCAGCCGATGCTCCGGGGGTGGGCGGAGGAGTATGGCCCGGTGCATGCGGTGGCCCATTGGGATGAGACCCGCCAGAAGCGCGAGAACGACTACGACCAGGCCTTCGAGGAGGCTGCGTCCAAGGCGGAAACCCTGCTGTCCTTTGCCGGCAATCAGATGGTCCCGCGCCTGCTGGAGTCGCTCCCCGCCCTGATCTGGGAGGATCAGGACGAGTGTCTCGAGGTGCGCCCGGAAGACGTGCGGCTCTGAGCCGGCACTACCCGGTGGTGGGTTCCGCTGCTGCCAGGGAGTGGCGCGCCGCGGGGAAACGGCGGTTCCACGCCCAAAGCACGGCCAGCATCGCCAGCGCGCCCAGGGTGTCGAAGCCCACGTCACGCAGCGTGGCCTGTCGGGAGGGGGTGAAGGACTGGTGCCACTCGTCGGAAAGGGCGTAGACCGCACACACCAGGAGCGCCTTGCCGGCCGCCTGCCAGGACCAGCGCCAGCATCGCGGGTTGAAACCGCGGAAACGGGCGGAGGCGACCAGGTATGCGAGCACGGCGTACTCTCCCATGTGGGCGCATTTGCGAATGGCGAACCGCACCTGATCGACGGCGGCCTCCGAGATCCCGGGAATCAGCCAGTGCAGGAACGGTCCGATGAAGCGCGAGGTGTGGTTGTCGGCGAGGAGATCGGTGGAACCGATGAAGATCAGTGCCATCCAGACTGCTGCCGGCAACCAGCCCAGCCAGGTTCGGTGTGTCGTGCCCACCCGCGAATGAGAGGGGCACCGGGGCTTCCATGCAACCTGCAAGTGCGGGGAGCGCCGCCGGAACGTGCCACCAACTTCGTGTTGCACCTGCAACACGGAGTTGCGGGTGGTGGACGCGGAGCCTGGCGCATCGGCTCCGGCGATCACGCCTTCCGATCGTCTCCGGGTTCAGAGGGAGTCCCCTTTCGCGAATGCGCATGCAATGGGACCGTGAACCTGTTCGGCCGCTCGGGGGTCAGTCCTCACTATCGGCGGAGGAAGCGCCGCCAATCGCTGCAGGACTGACCCCGTCGCTCGGTTCAGGGAGAGGCCAAAAACGGCTGGCCGGGGCCGGCGGCTTCGGGTAGAGAACTGGCCCTGTGACGCAGACCAGCCAGACTGCCAGGCCGGAGCACGACCGGTTCCCGTCGCAGGCCCGCTACGTGCTCGGGAACGAGGCCGCGGAGCGGTACAGCTACTACGGGATGAAGGGCATCCTCGCCCTCTACATCACCAACGTGCTGATCATGTCGCAGGACCAGGCGACGCAGATCATTCACCTCTTCAGCTTTGTCAACTACTTCATGCCCATCCTGGGGGGCTGGGTGTCCGAGCGGTTTTGGGGCCGCTACAAGACGATCCTCTGGATCTCACTTTCCTATTGTGCCGGCCACGGCGTGCTGGCGTTGAGCGACGCCTTCGTCACGGTGGACGCGAAGACGATCTGTCTCTACGTGGGGCTGGGGCTGATTGCGTTCGGATCGGGGGGCATCAAGCCGTGTGTGTCGGCCTTCATGGGGGACCAGTTCGGTCCCGAACGCCGTCACCTGCTGCCGAAGGCGTATGCGGCGTTCTACTGGTCGATCAACCTCGGTTCCACGGCGGCGTTTCTGACCATCCCCTACATCCGGAAGGAATGGGGTTACAGTTGGGCGTTCGGCGTGCCGGGCATTGCGATGGCGGTGGCGACGTTCGTTTTCTGGCTGGGGACGAGCAAGTACGTGATGGTGCCGCCCACCTCGAAGACGAAATCGGCGGGTTTCTTCCGGGTCTTTCTCTTTGCGCTGTCCAACCGTCGCAACCGGCAGGCGGGACAGAAGTTCTGGGACCCGGCGCGGGCACGCTTCAAGGATTCCGAAGTGGATGCCGCGGCCTCATTGGGTCCGATCCTGATGGTGTTCGCCCTGGCGCCGGTGTTCTGGGCGCTTTTCGATCAGACCTTTTCGACCTGGGTGCTGCAGGGGGAGATGATGCGTCCGGCGTATCTGCGTGCGGCCGATTTCAAGCCCTCGGACGTGGGCGACCCCGGGCTGTTTCTGGCTCAGGCCCGCAGTGGGACGAACGCCGTGATGGCGTCGATCTGGGAGGCGGTGCCGGAACCGGAGAAAAGCAGGATGGCGGAGGCGGGGGCCGCAGTGCCGGACCTGCAGGCGGCGGTGGCCGAAGGATTGAACCGGTTGCTTGCGGGGGCGTCGTTGTTCCGCGCGGATGTCTTCGACACCAACGCGCTTGGCCCGGAGACCTTGTTGACCCTGCGGGCACCGCCGGATCCGGAGGTGACGGCGCGGGTGAACCGCCTCCTGATTGAGGACACCTTTCCCGACAGCATCGTCCGCTCCTACCGCATCGGTCCCGAGGAGATGCTCGCGGCGAACCCAATCTTCGTGATGATCTTCGTGCCGATCATGAGCATCCTGGTGTATCCCCTGCTCGGGCGGTTCGCGACGCCGTTGAAGCGCATGTCGGCGGGCATGTTCCTGGCCGCCGGGTCGTTTGTGATCGTGGCGTGGATGCAGGTTCGGATCGACGGCGGGGCCCAGTTGAGCATTCTCTGGCAGACCCTGCCCTACGTGGTGCTGACCATCGCCGAGGTGCTGTTCTCCACCACCGGCCTGGAGTTTGCGTTCCGCGAGGCGGCTCCCTCCATGAAGAGCATCATCACCGGGTTCTGGAACCTCACAGTGGCTTTCGGCAACCTGTTGGTGACCGTGGTGACCGGGATTGCCGACCACGTTCTGGGCGACGGGACGGGCGGGCATGATGTCGCGGTGTCGCCCCAGATGTTCCTGTTCTATGCCGGCCTGACCTTCGTGGTGGCGATTGCGTTCAGTGTGATTGCCTCATTCTACCGCTACCGCGACAGCGAAGCGGCCCGGGGGCATTGAAGGGGGGCGGGAATGGGAGATGGGAGTTGGGGAATCGGAGATAGGAAATGGGGCATGGGGGAGCGAGGATGGAAGATCGAGGATCGAGGATGGATGCCATCTTCCTGCCTCCATGTTCCATCCTCGCTCTTTGCTCTTCATGCCGAGGTGGCTGATTTGGATCCGGATTTCCAGCGATGACTGACGTCCGGTCAGAGACGAAGAAACCCAGTTGGCTGACGCCGAGTGCCGGGGCCTTGATTCTGGCGAACCTGGTGCCGCTCGGCGGGGTGCTGTTTTTTGGCTGGAAGGTCTTTCCGTTGATGCTGATCTTCTGGATCGAGAACCTGATCGTGGGGTTCTTCAACGCGTTGAAGATGCTGACGGCCATGCCGCAGGAAGCGGCGGCCTGGAAGGCCAAGCTCTTCCTGGTGCCGTTCTTCTGCGCGCACTACGGGATCTTCTGCCTGGTCCATGGCATGTTTGTGATCGCGTTGTTTGGCGGGCCTTTGCAGGGGGGCGGTTTTCCCTCGGCGGGCACGGTGATCGACCGGATGCGGGAGGAGGGATTGTTCTGGGCGGTGGCGGCGCTCGTGGTGAGCCATGGGTTTTCGTTTGTGACGAACTATCTCGGGAAGGGGGAGTATCGCCGGCCCGGGCTGGACACCCTCATGGTGGGGCCGTACGGGCGGATCGTGGTGTTGCATGTGGCCCTTCTGCTGGGCGGCGGGGTCATGATGCTCCTGAACTCGCCGGCCCTGGGTCTGGCGTTGCTCGTTGCCGGGAAGGTGGTGCTCGACCTGAAGGCCCATCTTTGGGAGCGACGCAAGCTCGCCGCACAACCTGCCGTCGATGCAGTGGCCGACCCGTCGTGACCCCCGGCGTGTAATGACGAATCCCTCCCCCCAGCGCCCGCCTGATCTACCCGGACTCCGACACGCCTTTGGGTTCGCGGTCTTCAATGCGTTGTCCTACCAGATCGTGCTGGGCAGCCCGATGATTCTCTATGCGAAGAGCCTCGGGGCGGGGGCGACGGTGCTGGGGGTCGTGGCGGGGATGATGCCGTTGCTGGTGATCTTCCAGATTCCGGCGGCGAGCCATGTGCCGCGGCTGGGTTACCGGCGGTTCATGGTGTCGGGGTGGAGCCTCCGGGTGATGTTCATCTTCCTGATGGCGATGGTGCCGCTGACGTCGGGATTTCTGCGGGAGATGGGCCGGTTGTCGCTCCTGCTCCTGCTGCTCTTTGGATTCAACCTGTCCCGCGGCATTTCCAGCGCCGCCTGGCTGCCCTGGATCACGAATCTGGTGCCCGGGGAATCGCGGGGCTGGTATCTCGCGCGGGAATCCGCCTGCGCCAACCTGGCCAGCGCGGTGACGTTGTTGCTGGCGGCGGCCACGCTGGGGGAACAACCGGCCGCCTGGCAGTATGCCGCGACCTTCCTGTTCAGCGCCTCGATGGGGGCGCTGAGCCTCTGGTTCCTGCGGCGCATTCCGGACACACCGTGTGTCGAGACCGAAAGCCGCAGTCGCGAACCCGTTCCTTGGCGGGCCATCGCGGCGCATCCACCGTTTCGGAAGCTGCTTCGCCTGAATGTGGCGTGGTCGGTGGCGTATGGGGGCATGACCGCGTTCACCGTGGCGTACCTGAAGGTGTTCGCGGGCATGTCCTCGGGCTGGATTCTGGCGGCCACCGCGATTTCCTCCCTGGGGGGACTCGGTGGCCTCGTGCTGTTTGGGTCGCGCCTGGACCGGCACGGCAGCCGACCGGTCTTGCTGCTGTGCGTGATCGGGTGGATGGCGGTGGCCGGACTTTGGGCGATGATCGCCGGTGGCTGGATGCGTCCGGGCCTGGGGGTGGTGATTGCCCTGCAGGTGGCGATGGGGCTTGGGTATGCCGTTTTCTCGATGGCGAACACGCGACTGGCGATGGCGGTGGCGCCGGCGATGGGACGCAGCCATTTCTTTGCGCTGTTCTCGGTGGTCAGCAACCTGACGCTCGGCATCTCGCCGGTGTTGTGGGGCCTGTTGATCGATGGTTGGGCCGATCGGACGCTTGGCGTGGGGGGATTTGAGGTGAACCGCTACAGCCTGTTTTACCTGCTGGCGACGGTTGCCTTCGGGGTGACGCTGGGATTGAGCCGCCGGTTGGACGAACCGACGGCCGGGCGTTTGCCGCACCTGATCCAGGACCTGCTGGCGCGGCGTCCCCTCCGGGGCTGGATGCGGCTCTGGCCCCGGTAACCCGGGGTGCGGTCCGGGTCGCTATCAGTGTGACTAAGCCGCACTATTACCATTCAAATTCTTCCCGTTGCAGTGTTGGCGAAGCCGGATTACTTTTGCGCCTGCTACGCGACAACCGGACCTGTCACATGCGAAGAACTCTCCGCCTCCTCCTCGGTATCTTTCTGACCGCAGTCCAACTCGGCGCCGCCACCGTCACGTGGGATGGCGGCGGGGATGGAACCTCCTGGAATGACCCGGCCAACTGGAGCACCGATCTTCTCCCGGAAATCGGCGACGAGGTGATCATCGGGAATCTGGGGGGCGATCTGGCGGTGACCAACCGCTCGGGCAACATCACCATTCGTAACCTTCAGTCGGATGCGCCGGTGGTGGTCGAGGCCGGCAACCTCACGGTGACCGAAGGCGCCTCCGAGGTTCGCGGCGCCTTCGTGCTGGGAGCCGCGCGCACCCTGACGGCCACCGGTACGGGCACCACCTTCAACACCGCCGGGTCCATCGTGATCAACAGCGGGCATCTGGTGGCCCAGGACGGGGCGACGATCACGCTGCCGGGAATCACCACGGTGGCCGACGACGCGGGTTGTTGCGGGGCGGTCTGGAAGGCGGAGGGTGCGGGGAGTGTGGTGTCGCTGCCGGATTTGACAGAGTTAAACGGGAACCCCACCCGTGGATGGCGCATGCGCCTGCAGGCGCTGGACGGGGGCGAGGTGCGGCTGCCGCAACTGGCGGCGGTGGCGTCGGGCTACCTGCGGGTGGAGATCAGCGGTCCGGACAGCGATCTCGATTTGGGGAGTGTCAGCGAACTGCCGATCACGGTTTTCGTGATCTCGGAGGGAGCCACGGTGAGTCTGGCCAACTTGACCAACGTGGACGGATGCGACTTCACGGCGAGCGGTGGCGCCACCCTGGAACTGCCGGGAGTGACGACCAGCACGGACACCGCCGGATGTTGTGGGGCGTTGTGGAAGGCGCAGGACGCCGGCTCGCGGATCAGTCTGCCGAACCTGGTCGAACTCACCGGCAATCCGACCTGGGCGATGAACATCCAGGCGATTGCGGGAGGCGAGGTGCGTTTGCCCGTGCTGGCCTCGGTGCCGGACAGTCACCTTCGGTGTTACGCAACGGGCGCGGACAGCCTGGTGGACCTGCCGGCGTTGTCCGAAACCGGGGAGTCGCGGGGGGACTGGCTCACGCTGGATGCCCGGGACGCGGGGCAGGTGAAGACTCCGTTGCTGACCAACGGACGGCGGGTGTCGATTGTGCTGCGCACCGGGGGGCAGGTTTCGCTGGATCAGTTTGAGAATCTCGACCGGGGGGCGTTGGATGTCGGGGCGGGATACACTCTGAGCCTGCCCGGCATTCTGGCAATGGATGGCGCGGATATCGAGGTGTCCGGAGGCTCGACCCTGGAGCTGTCGGGGGTCACGACCTTCACGGACACGGACGGCTGCTGCGGTGCGTTGTGGAAGGCGGAGGGCGCGGGGAGTTTGCTGGCGTTGCCGGGGTTGACGGACCTGACCGGGAATCCGACGTGGGCGATGAACATCCAGGCGTTGGACGGCGGCGAGGTGAGGATTCCGAACCTGACCCAGATCGCCAACAGCCAGCTTCGTTGCTACGCCAATGGGGCGGATAGCCTGGTGGATCTGCCGGCGTTGCTGCAATTCGACAGTGCGGGGGGGCGTTGGCTCACTCTGGATGCACGCGCCGGCGGCACGGTGAATGCGCCCGGGTTGACGGATGGCGAGCGCACCTCGATCTACTTGCGCACGGCCGGCGCGATTCACCTGGACCAACTGGTCAATCTGACCGGGGGCGAGTTGGACCTCGGGGAGGGATATGACCTCAGCCTTCCCGGGATCACCACCCTGGACGGGGCGGACTTGATGGTGAGCGCCGGGGCCAGGCTGACGTTGTCGGGCGTGACGCGCTATGCCGACACCGACGGTTGTTGCGGGGCATTGTGGCAGGCCGAGGGGGCCGGGAGTGTGCTCTCGCTGCCGAACCTGACGGAGTTGACGGGCAATCCCACGTGGGCGATGCAGATCCGGGCCCGCGAAGGGGGCGAGGTGCGGCTTCCCAGCCTGGCCACGGTTTTCAACAGCCAGCTCGCGATTCAGGCCCGCGGGGTTGACAGTCTGGTGGACCTTGCCCTGCTGGCCCACTTTGACGATTCCGGCAGCGACCGACTGACCCTTACGGCGGAGGACCAGGGAGTCATCAACCTGCCCCTCCTCACCGACGCTTCCCGGGTCTCGGTGGTCCTGCGCACCGGCGGCTCGGTTCCGGTGGCGCAATTCGGGCAGTTGACCCGCGGGGCGCTGGACATCGGCGCGGGCTATGCGCTGGTGCTTCCGAACCTCACCATGATCGACGGCGCCGACCTGGTGGTGGCCGGGGGAGCGACTCTGGAGTTGCCGGGGGTCACGGGTTACGTCGACACCGACGGTTGCTGTGGGGCCTTGTGGCGGTGCGACGACGCGGGCAGCCGGCTCGCGCTGCCGAACCTGGCGGGGCTGACGGGGAATCCCACCTGGGCGATGAACATCCAGGCGCGGAACGGGGGTGAAGTGCAACTGCCGGCCCTGGGGACCATTCAGGAAAACCACCTGCGCTTCCTGGCGAGCGGACCGGAAAGTCACATTGATTTGAGCGCGCTGGCGGAGTTCGCGGCGGTGGGACACACCCTGACCCTCGAGGCGGACACCGGCGGTGCCCTCACGTTGAACCCCTTGTTCACGGCACTGCCGCGGACCCGGCTGTTGCTGGACCGGGAGTCGTGGGTGGAGGGGGGCATTCTGGAACTCGGGCCGGGCTCCGATTCCACCGCGGCGGGCGAAATCCGTGCCAGCCTGATCAACCACGGCATCCTGCGCCCCGGCACCTCGCCAGGGCGGTTGACGATCACCGGTGATTTCACCCAGACCTCGGAAGGGAAGCTGGTCTTCGAGGTGGCGGGAGACGAACCCGGAGTCGGTTTTGACCGGCTGGTGGTCCTGGGCACGGCCGTGCTGGATGGCACGCTCGAAGCCACGGTGGTGGACGATTTCGAGGCTCCGCTGGATGCGGTGTTCACGATTCTGGCGGCCGCCGAAGTCCAGGGGCAATTTGGCTCCCTGGCGGACCTGTTTGCCGGACCGAGCCTCGAGTTCAATCCGGTGTACCAGGCCGACCGGGTGGATCTGGTGGTCGGCTTTTCCAGCGGGCCCCGGGTGGCGGAGGTTGCGCCCGACGGGTCCGCGGAGACCCTGCTCAAGGAGTTCATCATTCGATTCAGCGAGTTGGTGGATCCCGCCTCGTTCACCGAGGCGGATGTCCAGTTGACGGGCCCGGCCGGCGGCATTGCGGTCGCGCGTCCCGTGGCGATCGGCCAGGGTCGGTGGCGCATTGCGTTCCCGGAACAAAGGGCCGAGGGCGACTACACCCTGCGCGTGGGACCGGCCGTGACGGACTTTGCCGGGAACGCGATGAACCAGGATGCCGACGAAGTGAACGGGGAACCGGAAGACGCCTTTGAAACGACGGTTTTCCTTGATGACAACGAGGGTCCGCTGGTGGCTGCCTTCACACCCAACGGACCGGTGGCCGCCAACGTGAGCCAACTGAGCCTTACGTTCACCGAACCGGTGGATCCGGCCACGTTCAGCACCGCCGATCTCTCCCTCATCACGCCGGGTGGGCCGCTGGATCCCGGTTTGTTCACGCTGGCCAGTGGCGACGGCATCACTTACACCGTGACCCTGCCCGTCCTTTCCATGGAAGGGCTCTACACGGTGCAGGTCGGGCCGGATCTCACGGACCTGGCCGGGACCGCCATGCCGGACGTTTTCACCGCGCAATTCACGATCGACAAGACGGCGCCGAGGGTGGTGGCCGTGGCGCCCGCGGGTGAAGTTGCAGAGGCCCTGGCGTTCATCGACGTGAGCTTTGACGAGCCGATGCTCGCGAGCAGTTTCACGGGAGCGGACGTGACGTTCAGCGGGCCTGACGGAGCCATTCCCATCACCGGCATTGAACTTCGTGCCGGCAACACTCACCGACTTCGCTTTGCCAGCCAGGGAACCACCGGGGATTACACGCTCATCGTGGGACCGAACATCACCGATCTCGCCGGCAACCGGATGAACCAGGACGGCGACGCCAGCTACGGTGAGCCCGTGGAGGACCGGTTCGAGACCACCCTCCTGGTGCGCGCGCCGGACCTGGTGGTTCAGAACGTGACGGCACCCGCCTCGGCGTTGCCCGGCGAGATCATCCCGGTGTCGTGGACGGTGAAGAACCTCGGCAACGCCGACGTGACGCGCGAATTCACCGAGGTCAGCGGCCTCACCGTCGCAGCGGTGCCGGGTGGCGAAACTCGCATCGCGACCTTCAGTGTTCCCGCTCCCCTGCCGGCCGGCGGCGAGCGCGCACGGTCGGAGCAGGTGACCATTCCCCTCACGGGTCCGGCCGGTCCCCTGCACTTCGTGGTGACGGCCGACGCCAATCGCGAAGTGGGTGAGAGCGACGAGACGAACAACGCGGGCATCAGCACGGCGACGATCGACGTGCCGCAGGCGTTGTCCGTGCAGACCGATGGCGACACGCTGGCGGAGGGGGGCTCCATCCTGGCGAAGGTGCTGCGCAACGGGCCGACTTCCGTCGCGCTGACCGTTGCCCTCGAGAGCAGCGACGCCTCGGAGCTGGCGGTCCCGGCGGAGGTCACGATCCCGGCCGGCCAGAGCGAGGTGTCATTCACCCTCAATGCGTTGACCGATGGCATTGCCGACGGGCCCCGGGTCGCGTCGGTCCAGGCCAGCGCGGCGGGGTTCGTCCCCGGCACCCGGGATCTCACCGTGACGGACATTGATGTGCCCCGGTTTGTCCTGGCGGTGGCTGACGCGGTGATCCCGGAAGGGGAAACCACGACCGCCACCTTGACGCGCGAAGGCGGCCCGGATGGTGCATTGACGGTGAGCCTGGGCACGTCGAGTCCGGGCCAGATTTCGCTGCCCGGTCAGGTCGCCATCCCGGCGGGCGAGGCCTCAACCACCTTCGAGATCCTGGCCGTGGATGATCTCTACGTGGAGAACACCCGCGGCTACACCCTCACCGCGGACGCCGCCGGATTCGAGCGCGCCAGTGCCACCGTGTCGGTTCTGGACAACGACGCGCCGGGGTTGACCGTCAGTCTCGACCGGTCGCAGGTTTTCGAGGGCGCCGGCCCGAATGCCGCGACACTGGCCGTCCGTCGCAGCGAGGATTCCGTGTATCCGGTACGGGTTCAAATCACCGCCTCCCTGCCCGGGCTGTTGACCTTTGCGGACGAAGTGACCTTCAACACCGGTGAGTTCGTCCATTACGTGCCGCTGACGCCGATTGACGACGATGAGATCGAGGACAACGTGATCGTGACGCTCATCGCCCAGCCGCTCGAGACGCTGGCGCTGAATCCGCTGGGCGGCGGCGCGGCGGCGGAGTTGACCCTCCTGGATGACGACGGTCCCGGGCTGCGCCTGTCCTTCTCCCGGGACTGGGTTTGCGGCCTCGATGCCGAGCGGGCCGAACTGGCCTTTGCCACCGCCACGTTGACGCGCACCGGCGAAACGCAATCAGCGGCCACCGTCGTGCTCGCAGCCGATCTGCCCGGATTGCTCGAGTTCCCGGACACGCTGAGCTTCGAGGCGGATCAGGCGGAACTCACGTTTGAGGTGACCGCCTCCCTGCTTGAGCCGGCCGCGCCCGGGGAAACGGTGACCTTCACGGCGACCGCGACAGGCTATCACGATGCGGTGGCGACGCTCGAACGGGCCTCTGAATGCGGTCCCGACCTGCGCATCATCAACCTCGTCGTGCCGGCCGCCGGTCTCACGGACGAGTATTTCCCTGTCAGCTTCCGCGAGATCAACGTCGGGGCGGATTTCGATGTCACGGATGATCCGAACGGCATCACGAATGTTGCGCAGCGCGTCCTGCTCTCGACCGATCCGGCCGTCGGCGACGACGAGTTGCTGGGGGCCACGTTGTTCGACGGAGTGGCCAGGCCCTACGTCTTCCTCGACCGGAGTGCCACGTTCCGGTTGCCCAGCGTGCCCGGCGATTACTGGCTGATCGTGCAGGCCGACGGCAGCAATCATGTGGCTGAGGTCAACGAGTTGAACAATTACACCATCGCCGCCACGCCGCTGCACGTAGACCCGGCCTACACGGCGACCGTGCAGGCGGCGGTCGAGGTCGCGCCGGCGGGCACGCCGGTGCTGCTCACCGGGACGGCACGGAAGGCGGGCGGCAACCTCCCCGCCCCGTTCGAGTTGGTGAGCCTGCACATCGGCCTGCGGGAGACGGTGAGGACGATTGCCGCCTTGACCGATGAGGCGGGCAACTTCAGTGCCACCTTCACACCGCTGCCCGGAGAGGCCGGTACCTACACCGTGGCGGCGGCGCATCCCGGCGTCAGCAACCCGCCGGTGCAGGACACGTTCACCCTGCTGGGAATGCGCGCCCGCCCGGCGACCTTCGAGCGGACCCTCACCGCGCTCGACACGGCTGACGAAGTCATCGTCATCGAGAACCTCGGCGACACGACGTTGAGCGGGTTGACGCTCTCCACCATCGGGCTGCCGGCGGAATTCTCGGTGGAAGGGACGGTGGACGAGACGCTGCTGCCGTTTGACCAGGGAGTCGTGAGCCTGCGCCTCGGGGCGACTCAGGACGTCAACGTCACGCGCACGTTCACGGTGCGGGTCGAGAGTGCGGAAGGCGCCGTGGCCGACATCATTCTCACGTTGACCTCGGAGTCGCTGCGGCCACGACTCGAAGCGGGGCCCGCCCTGTTGGCCGGCGTGGTTCCGGGCACCCAGCGCTTCCTGGAGTTCAACGTGTCGAATCAAGGCGGCCTGCCCAGCGGCCCGCTGAACGTTCTGCTGCCACCGGTGCCGTTCCTCCGGGTGTTGTCCCCCACCCCGCTCGCCGCGCTGGCGCCGGGCGAATCGACCGTGGTTTCCCTCCAGCTCGCGCCCGCTCCCGATGTGGACTATGCGGAGTACCGGGGCAACCTCGTCGTGTCGGACGGTGAGGTGTCGGCCTCGGTCCCGTACACCTTCCGCATCGTCTCGGATGCCACCGGCACCTTGGTCGTGGAGGTGACCGACCAGTTTACCTATTACGCGGAAGGGGCACCGCGGGTGGTTGGGGCCCAGGTGCGGGTGAAGGATCCGTACAACGGGGCGCTGCTGCACGAAGGTCAGAGCGACGCCGCGGGTCTGGTGAACTTCGCCGACCTTCCGGAGGGCTGGTATGATCTGGAGGTCTCGGCGGCGGAACATTCGTCGTTCCGCCAGACGGTGTTCGTGACCGCGGGCGATGTGGCGAACGTGGAGGCGTTGATGGCGGCGCAGACCGTGCAGTTCCATTGGTCGGTGGTCCCGGTGGAGCTGGAGGATCGGACCCGGATCACGATTGAGGCGGTCTTTGAGACCGTGGTGCCGGTGCCGGTCGTGACGGTCGAGCCTTCGGTCATCGATCTGGCCGATTACCCGAACGGCGGCACGATCAACATGACGATCACCAATCACGGCCTGCTCGCGGCCCAGGACGTTCGCATGTCGTTCTCGGACTTTGACTGCTACCGCCTCAAGCCGCTCATCTCGGAGCTTGGGACACTGGCGGCGAAGAGTTCCATCGTCGTGCCGGTGGCCATCTGTCGGGATGTGACGTGCAGCGGCAACTTCAGTGCCTGCGACAGCGGCGGGCGCCCGGCCTTGCGGTCGGTGAACCCGCAGGAGATCAACCTCGCCCTGAAACAGGTCCGCGGCGGTGGCGGGGGTGGCGGCTGCGGAGGTGGGGTCGTGGTCTACTTTGTGCCCTGCGGGAATGGAGGCGTGGGGGGCAGCGCGCCGGTGGGGGTCAGCAACGCCGGGGGAGGCGGTTGTGGCGGGGGCTCGGGCGGGCCCAGAGGGGGCTCCGGAAGCGGTTCGGCGAGTTTCAGTCCGGGTGGCGGCGCGTCCGATTGCAACCCCTGCGGTCTCGAACTGCTCGGCAAGATCGCCAAGTGCCTCTGGGACCTCATCAACCCGCTGCCCGACCCGGTCAAGTGTCTGCAAGGGCTCAAGGGATGCTACGATTCCCCGAATCCCGCAGGCTGCATCTCGGCTGTCCTGGACTGCCTGGCCGCGCTGGGCAAGGAAGTGCCCTACCTTGGGACCGGTATCACGCTCTTCTGCTGTGCCGACGACCTGTCCTATGCCTGTGGCGGGGGCGGGCTTGGCGGTCCTTCGCTTTGCGGCAACGGCCCTGGGAGCGGTCCCGGCGCCGGCACCTTCAGCACCGACGGGTCGCCTCGCAAGGTCGGCCTGGCCGCCCCGGGGGTCTTCCCGAATCCTCTCGGTCCCAACGCCTACCCCGGCATGGCCGAGGTGGCGGTGGCCGCGTTGCACGTGCGCGCGGTGCTGGATGTGTTCAGCGAGATCTTCGGCGGACCCCAGTGGCTGCCGGCGATGCAAAGCTCGAACTTCCAACCATGGTTCGAGTTGCTGGCCGCCACCGTGGCGGTCGACGGCGACGCGGCGGAACGGATCTCGACGAGCGAGGAGACGGCACTGCTGGGACATCCGTTCGTGGCGGACTTCTCGGCCGGCGAGGTCGCGAAGTTCATCGCCCGCTGGAACCGCACGGTGGATTACTACGCCGCCGGGACTCTCGACAGCACGCAGGTCCCGATTGGGCAGAGCGACGACTTCATTGCGCGGGATCTGCTGGAGGCCCGGGTGGTTCTGGCGGAACAAGCCCAGCAAGAGGCCGAGGTCGCCGGGCATATTTCCACCTTCGAGGAACTCAAGCTGGACCTGCAGGCATTGCGCGACTTCCTCTACCAGCCGTCGGGCGGCATTTGTGCCCAGGTGCGCCTGCGCATCGATCAGGAAGCCGTGATTGCCCGGGATGCCTTCAGGGCGACCCTGGAGATGGTCAACGGCGCCGATACCCCGCTCACCGACGTGGCGGTCGAAGTCACCGTGGCGAACGAGGCCGGCGAAGTCGTCACCCCACAGTTCCTCATCCCGGCACCGACGCTCTCCGGCATCGCCGCCATCGACGGCACCGGCGAGGTTGCCGCCGGCACGACCGGCATTGCGGAATGGAACATCCTGCCGACCACCGACACGGCCATCACCGGTCCGACGGTCTATTACGTCGGCGGCAGTATCACCTACCGGCAGAATGGTGCCCTGACCACGGTGCCCTTGGCGCCGAGTGCCATCACGGTGTATCCGCTGGCCCAGCTGCACCTGACCTACTTCCACGAACGCAACGTCCTGGCGGACGATCCGTTCACTGACGAGGTTGAACCCAGCGTGCCCTATTCACTGGCGGTCCTGGTGCAGAACACCGGCTACGGCACCGCGCGCAACCTGCGCATCACCTCCGCCCAACCGGTCATCGTCGAAAACGAAAAGGGCCTGTTCGTCGACTTCCAGATCATCGCCACCGAGGTCGCGGGACAAAACCTCGTGCCCTCGTTGACCGCGGCCTTCGGCGACATCGCACCCGGCACGATCAGCATCGGCCGCTGGCTGTTTAAATCGACCCTGCAGGGCCTCTTCGTCGAGTACTCCGCCGAGTTCGAGCATCTGGACGGCCTTGGCGAGGAACGCGCCTCGATCATCCAAAGCGTCGACATCAAGGAACTCATCCGCCTCGTGAGCCTGGAAGGAGCCTTCGCCGACGGGTTGCCGGACATGCTGGTGAACGATTTTCCGGACCTTGAGGATCTGCCCGATGCGCTCTACTTGAGCGACGGTTCGGTCGCCCCGGTGACCACGCTCATTTCGGGGTCCGTCTCCGGCGCGGTCGCGGCGGATTCCCTGCAGGTGACACTGACCACCACGCCGCGAGCCGGCTGGACGTATGTGCGGGTGCCTGATCCGGCCGATGGCCGTTACCGGTTGGTTGAGGTGCGTCGCCCGGACGGTCAACTGCTGGGCGTGGGGAACACCGCATGGACCACCGACCGCACCTTCATCGGCGGCGGCAAGCGGCCGATCAAGGAGAACAACCTTCATCTGCTGGACCACGACAGCCTGGGTCGCTACACGCTGACCTACGAGCCGGTGGCCGAGCCGGACATCGAGTCCCCCACCAGTGCCATCGCGGCGCTGCCGGCGAGCAGTTTCCCGCAAATCCCGCTCTCGTGGAGCGGCACGGACACGGGCGGCAGCGGGTTGGCCACGTTCGACATCTACGTGGCCGACAACGGCGGTCCCTTCAACCTCTGGCTCGAGCGAACGGCGCTTTCCGGCGCCGTTTATCCGGGTGAGGCAGATCACACCTACGCCTTCTATTCGGTGGCGACCGACGAGGCCGGCAACCGCGAAGCGGCCCCGGTCACTGCCGACGCCACGACCACCACGGATCGCGAGAACACCGCGCCGGTGCTGACCGTGGGGGCGGATGTGACGGTGGATGAAGGCCAGACCGTGCGCATTGCGAACAGTGCCACCGACGCCGAAAGCGACGTGCAGACACTGGTGTTCAGCCTCGGCACCGGCACACCGCCCGGTGTCACCCTCAATCCGCAAACCGGCCAGCTCACCTGGCCGACGGGTGAAGGCACGGGCCCCGGCACCCACGACATCACAATCCGGGTCACCGACAACGGCGTGCCGCCGCTCAGCGATTCGGACGTGGTGCGCGTGACCGTCCGCGAGGTCAACGCGGCACCCGTCGTCAATCCGGTCGCCCTGCAGCGCGTGAGCGAGGGACGACTGTTGAGCGTGCAGATGGTGGCGACCGATCTGGATCTGCCGGCCAACCGGCTCACCTTCGCGCTGGGGGCCGGCGCCCCCGATGGCGCGTCGATTGATCCGGACAGCGGGCTGTTCACCTGGATTCCCAGCCCGTTGCAGGGACCGAGCACCAATCCGATTCCGGTCCTTGTGACCGACGATGGCGTACCGCCGCGCAGTGGGCAGACGATTCTGACGGTGGTCGTGCTCGACCGGTTGGGCGACTTCCTGATGGAGATTGGGCGGACCAACGTGCTCAGCGGTGGGAGCAGCTCCGTGCCCCTGCGGCTGACGTCCGACAGTCTGCGGCGGCTTGACTTCACCCTCGAAGTGCCGGCGGGCTGGCTGGAGAACCTGGCGATCGATTCGGTGGCGCCGGACCTGTTGTCGTCGTCGCTGACACCCGTCGGGGAAGGGGTCTTGGCGGGGAGTCTCGAGTTCGATCCGGCCGGCTTGGTGAACGGGGAACGCGAAGTGGCCCGGCTGCGGTTTGACGTGCCGGCGGAGGCGCCGTCGGGAATCGTGGCCCTGCGGGCGACGGAGGTCACCGGGATGACGACCGGCGACGAGCCGCTGACGAACCCGCGGCTGCAGCAGGGGCGCGTGATCGTGGTGCATGAAGCGCCGGTTTTGGAGGCCTGCTGTGCGGATGCGGCGCAGCTCATCCTCTACGGCAGGCCCGGCACGGAGCTCGTCATTGAGGCCTCCCCGGGGATCGGCACGGACGCGGCCTGGGAGATCGTGGCCACGTTTGTCCTGGAGGGCGAATTCACGATCATCCCGGACGTGAGCCTGCCGGATGCCAACCTGTTCTACCGCGCCCGGATTGTGGAACCCTAGACGATCCCATCGCGATCTCGTGCCAGGACGCCAAGGCGCAAGGCAGAACCGCAGCCCGTGCTCGGGATAGCGAGTGCGCGTTGCTCGGACAGCGGTGTTCTGGCGTCATCGGCCATCAAATCTCAAATCTCAGATCTCAAATCTGAAATCCCTGAGGCGCCGGCCAGGGCGTTCGCCTTGACGGCGGGGAGCCCCGCCATATGATGCCGGTTCATTTTGGGAACTGAATACGAACATCGATAACATGAGCACCATTCAAGATATCATCGCCCGCGAAGTCCTGGACTCCCGCGGCAATCCGACCGTTGAAGTCGACGTCATCCTTAACGGCGGGGTGATCGGCCGTGCGGCCGTGCCCTCGGGCGCCAGCACCGGCGAGAACGAGGCCCTCGAGCTGCGCGACACCAAGAGCAAGCGCTACCTCGGCAAGGGCGTGCAGACCGCCGTCAAGAACATCACCACCAAGATCCTGCCCAAGCTCGCCGGCATGGACGCGGTGGAACAGGTTGCCATCGACCAGGCCATGCTTGCCCTCGACGGCACCGCCACGAAATCCAAGCTGGGCGCCAACGCCATTCTCGCCGTCTCCCTGGCCACCGCGAAGGCCGCAGCCGAGTTCCTCGATCTGCCGCTCTACCGTTATGTCGGCGGTACGAACGCCAAGGTTCTGCCCGTGCCGATGGCCAACGTCATCAACGGCGGCGCGCATTCGGATGCGCCCATCGATTTTCAGGAGTTCATGATCATGCCGCACGGCCTGCCCAACTTCAGCGAGGGCCTGCGCGCGATCACCGAGATCTTCCACGCCCTCAAGGCCGTCCTGAAGAAGAAGGGCCTGAGCACGGCGGTCGGCGACGAAGGCGGCTTCGCCCCGAAGCTCGACAGTGTCGAGGACGCCATTGACGCCATCCTGACGGCGACAAAGAACGCGGGTTACCAGGCCGGCAAACAGATCTTCCTCGCGCTCGATGTGGCCAGCTCGGAGTTCTACAACAAGGGCAAGGGAACCTACACCTTCAAGAAGAGCACCGGCCAGACCGTGTCCGGCGACGAGCTCGTCGACACCTACGTCAAGCTCTGCAAGAAGTACCCGATTGTCAGCATCGAGGACGGCTGCGCCGAAGGCGATTGGAAGACCTGGAAGACGCTCACCGAGAAGCTGGGGGATACCGTCCAGCTCGTGGGCGATGACCTGTTCGTGACGAACGTGAAGTTCCTCAAGAAGGGCATCGACACCGGCACGGCGAACTCGATTCTGGTGAAAGTGAACCAGATCGGTTCGCTCACCGAGACCCTCGATGCCGTGCAGCTCGCGCAGACGAACGGTTACACCGCGGTCATGAGCCATCGTTCGGGTGAGACCGAGGACGCCACCATCGCCGACCTCGCGGTGGCGACGAATTGCGGCCAGATCAAGACCGGTTCCCTGAGCCGCAGCGACCGCCTGGCGAAGTACAACCAGCTCCTGCGCATCGAGCAGCAGCTCGGCCAGGCCGCCGTCTACGCCGGCAAGGCCGCTTTGCCGAAGGCGATGCGTTAAGCAACTCTGCGCCCCATGGCGCAAAGCCCCAGTCCCGGGTGGACCGCTTCAACGGTTCCCCGGGATTTGGCGTTTGGGGCGCGGCGGAAATCCCCATGCGGAACACCAATCACCAGCGCCGGTCGTTCCACGTTCGTGAGCGGCTCCACCTCGCGGAGAATCTGGGCAACCGCCGTTGAGGGCCGGCGCTCGGGTCATTCGCTCTCCCGCCGATACCGGTAGTACGCCGCACACGCCCCCTCGTTGGAGACCATCGTCGCACCGAGCGGATGTTCCGGCGTGCAGCGCGTCCCGAAGGCCGGGCAGTCGTGCGGCTTGTTCACCCCCTGTAGGATGAGTCCGCTGATGCATTCCGCCGGTTCCTCGGCCGTCTGATCCGCCACGCCGAACCGGCGGGCGGCATCGAATGCCGCAAATCCCTCCGCCAGTCCCCAGCCGCTGTTCGGGATTTCGCCGATGCCGCGCCACTTGCGGTCGATGACTTGGAACACCTCTCCCAGCATGTGCCGCGCGGCCGGGTTGCCGTCATCGCGCGCGGCCCGGGCATAGGCATTGATGACGCGGGCCTCGCCGGCTTCGAGTTGCCGCAGGCATTGGTGGATGCCGCGCAACACGTCGAGCGGTTCGAATCCCGTAACCACAATCGGGGCGTGATACCGGGCGGCGATGGGGGCGTATTCCCGACATCCCATCACGGTGCAAACGTGTCCGGCCGCCAGGAAGCCCTGCACCCGGTTGGTGGGTGAACCGAGGATCGCCTCCATCGCGGGCGGCACGAGCACGTGTGAAACGAGCAGGGAGAAGTTCTTCAGCCCCTCCTGTCGCGCCTGGAACACCGCCATGGCATTGGCCGGAGCCGTGGTTTCGAAGCCCACCGCGAAGAACACCACCTCGCGATCCGGGTGGGCGCGCGCGATCTTCACGGCGTCAAGCGGGGAATAGACCATCCGGACGTCTCCGCCCCGGGCCTTCACGGACAACAGGTCCTCCCGGCTGCCCGGCACCCGGAGCATGTCGCCGAAGGAACAGAAAATGACCTCCGGCCGCGCCGCGATGATCAGGGCCTGATCGATGATTTCGAGCGGCGTGACGCAGACGGGACAACCGGGGCCGTGGACAAGGGTGACCTCCTTTGGCAGCAGGGTGTCGATACCGAACTTGATGATGGCGTGGGTCTGGCCGCCGCAGATTTCCATCAACGTCCAGGGCCGGGTGACCAGGCGGGCAATGGCGTCCGCGCATTCGCGGGCCAGTGTCGCATCACGGAATTCATCAACGAACTTCATCGGCGCCCGCCAAGTTCGCGAAGCCGGCAAGCACCGTCAAGCGTAGCCGCCGACGTGCAGTCGGCGCAAATCTCCCTCCCTCCCCGAAGCGCTTTGGGGCAGACGATCCGGGAACGGTCATGGCCGCGTGTGGGCTGGAGGGTGGATCCGCCAGGTGGCCTGTGTGGGCGTGGGAAAATGCGCGGACCGGACGTCCGCGGCTACGCCTCACCGCCACGGGTGCTTGGGGTAGCGGCGTTGCAGTTCGGATTTGACCCGGGGGTAGTGGTCCCGCCAGAAACCGGCCAGGTCCTGCGTGATCTGCACGGGTCGCATGTTCGGCGCGAGAATGTGCAGCAGCAACGGCGTCCGGCCCATCGCCACCCGCGGCGTGTCCCGGACGTCAAACAACTCCTGAATCCGCAAAGCGATGAACGGCGCCTCGGTTTCGGAATAGGTCACCTTCGGCATGCGGCCATTCGACAGCTTGACACGTTCCGGGGCGTGCTCGTCGAGCAACTGGCGTTGGGAGGAACTCAGCCAGTCCAGCACCGAGCGACGCACGGGGCGGTCCTTGATCTCCTTGTAGGTGAACGCGCCGTGGCAGACCTGTTCGGTGAGGGCGACCCGGGCTTCGTCGGTGATGGCCGGCAGCTCGAATTCCGGGCACCAGCGGGCGAGACAGTTCAACCGCGTGATCCACTGCTCGATGCCATGGTCCCACTCCTTCAACTCGAGCCTGCCGGCAAGCACCTGTTCGGCCAGCAACCGGGCCGCCGGTTCCAGCGGTGGCGGTTCGATCTTGCGGGCATCCAGTTCCAGTCCGCGGAACGTCTGCAGTTCCTCCGCGTAGACCCGGCGCGCCTGCGCGTCGTAGAAGACCTCCAGCTCCCGTTCCATGTCCGCGGGAAACAGTTCGACCAGCCAGTCCGGTTCCACCGCCGTGGCGAGCGACAACAGGGTGCGCACGTCGCCCCCGTGACTTCCGATCTCCCGCACCTCGGCAGCCACGAGCACGGGACTGTGCTGGACCACGCTTTCCCGGGCCAGCTCCCCGCGCCGGCCATGCACGAGCTCGCAGCGCAGCGTGCCCGAGTCCAGCCGGTGTGCCACGCGATCACTGAATCCGATGAGCAGACACTTCTGGAGTTGGTCGTCGGAGACCCGTCTGGGTTCGACGTCCAGACCCTCGCGTTCGGCGATCCGCAGGAACTGCTGAAGCAACGGCCCCACCTGGCGGGCAGCGGCGGCGTTCACTCCCACGCGCCGGCAGGCCTCAACGCGGAAGTCGTTCTTCGAGGCAAAGCTCCATGCGCGCATGAGGTGGAAGAAGTCCGACGGCGCCTTCTCCCCGAACAAATCCTCGCGTTGTTCGCGGGCGCGTTTCTCGACGCGACGTTGCAGCAGATCCCGGCCCTGCGTCAGCGCGGCGATGAGACAGGCCTGGTACACACAACCGAGATCCGCCGCCGCCAGCAGCATCCGGGCGTAGCGGGGATGCAACGGGAACCGCAGCATCCGCCGGCCGAGAGGCGTGAGTTCTGAATGACGGGCTGCGGGTGGAGTGATCTGTGATTTGAGATCTCCAACTTGAGATTCCGTGGACGTCGCGCGCTCTTCGGATTTCGGATTTCGGATTTCGGATTTGCCCAGCGCTCCCAGATCAATCAGCAGTTCCTCCGCGTGCGCCAGGCGCTGGTCGCCCGGATGTTCCAGCCAACGAAACCCGTGGAGATCCACGACCCCCGATGCCTTCAACGTGAGCACCACTTCCGCCAGGTCCAGCCGTTGTACTTCCGGTTTCTCCTGCGGCGGTCGATCCCGATGTTCCTCTTCCGTCCAAAGCCGGTGGCACGTGCCCGGCGCCGTTCGACCGGCCCGACCGGCCCGTTGATCCGCGCTCGCCCGCGAGATCTTCTCGATGAGGAGCGTGTTGATGCCGCGATAGGGATCGAAACGCGGGATCCGCGCCAGGCCACTGTCGATGACCAGCCGGACACCGTCGATGGTCAGCGAGGTTTCGGCGACGTTCGTGGCCACCACCACCTTGCGCTGCGCGTAACGGGCCACGGCCGCATCCTGGTCGCGCGGATTCAACTCGCCGTGCAACGGCAACAGCTTGAAGCCGTCGGAGGCCCGGCGCTGGCCGATGGCGGAAAGCGTTTGTTGAATCTCGAAAGCGCCCGGCATGAAGACCAGCACATCACCCGCGCCACCGGCGGTAACATAGTCCGCGAACGCATCCGCCGCCTGTTCCCAAACGGGCTCGCGATTCGTGTAGGACGGCGCGTCGCTGTAACGGAGGTCCACCGGAAAGAGCCGACCCTCCGCCTGCAGACTGGCGCAGCTGTGACCGCCCGCTGTCAGGTAGGCGGAGAGGAGAGTCGAGTCGATCGTGGCGGACATCACCGCCAGTCGCAGCTCGGGTCGGGTCGACTCCTGCAGATCCAGGGCGCGGGCCAGGGTGATGTCACCGTAGAGATGGCGTTCGTGAAACTCGTCGAAGATCAGCGCCGCCACGCCGGGCAGTTCCGGTTCGTCCAGCATCTGCCGCAAGAGCACACCCTCGGTGACAAAGCGGATGCGGGTCGCCTTCGAAGTGACGTTCTCGAAGCGGATGGAATAACCGACTTCGCGCCCCAATTCCACGCCGAGTTCCTGGGCCACGCGGGCGGCGAGAAGCCGGGCGGCCAGTCGGCGGGGCTGAAGGATGATCACCTGGCCCGAGGCGCCCAGCAGATCGTGCCGAAGCATCATCTGCGGGACCTGGGTGGACTTGCCGGAGCCGGTGGGCGCGGAGAGAATCAGCCGACGCTCGCTGCGCAGGCGGTCGATGATCCCGGATTCCAGGTCGTAGATGGGCAGGCGTTCGGCCATGAGCACGGCATCTTGACCGGCAGGCGGCCGGGGGGCAAGCGACGGGGCGGGCGGATGAACTGAGCGACGGGGTCAATCCTGCATGTGTGGGCGGCACTCCGCTACAGTGAAAACTGCCAGGTTTGGGATAAACAAGCTTGCCTTAAGGTGCCCATCAACCCATAAGCACCTGTGTTCCTCGTCGTGCGATGTCGTCAGCGGCGTCGTGTGGTCCGGGTCGGGACCGTTCGGGGACCTGGCGAAAAGCGACCTAGAGGCAGTTCAATTAGGGCTCAGAAGCGTCACGAAATCACACCATGCGAATCCTGCTCCGTTCCACCCTCCTGTTCCTGATCCCCCTGATGGCGGCGCCTGCGGTGGCGCGTGCCCAGACGGACGGTTCGGTTGACCTGAAGGTCACCCTGCGCGACTACGGCGGGTCGTCCACGAAACACTGGACGGTGGCCTGGGTGACCACGGCCACGGGCACGTTCATCAAGACCCTGTGGATTCAGGGGAACAAGAACAGCTTCTGGAGTTCCCATTGGAACAGCCACTGCGGGAAATGGTACTCCGCCCGGGCTGGCAGCCAGGCGCTCGACGGTTACACCAGTGCCACCGCGACCTCCTATTCCGGCGTGAACAGTCCCATTCTGCCGACCTGGGACTGTCGGGATGCCAGCGGTCAGTTGGTGCCGGACGGGCAATACCGATTCTGGGTGCAATACGCCGAGGATGGCGGCCAGGGACCCTACACCAGCACCGGCCTGCTCTGGACGAAGGGTCCGGCGGTGGATTCCTGGGCCTACCCCGACCAGGCCTCGAACTTCGCCAACATGCAGGTGACCTGGAACCCCATCCTTCCGCCCGAACCGCCGGTGATCACTTCGGTCCGCCTGTTGGGAAGCGATCTGATTCTGGAAGGCACCGGCCAGGCAGGACTCACCTTTCATGTGCTCACGACGAGTGACATTCTCTCGCCGATGACCGGCTGGACCACCATCGGCTCCGGCCAGATCAGTGCAGCCGGCCAGCTCAGCTATACCAACGGCGTCGATCTCGGGACCGCCGGGACCTATTACCGGCTGGCCATCCCGACCCCTTGAGTTCACTCCATCCAGGCCTGCGCAGACCCACCCGCGTCGTGGCTGCGGGATCGGTGTTGGTGGGGATCCTGGGCTGCTGGGGCTGGACGGTCCAAACCCAACCCATCGCGCCGTCTCCTGTCGTCCGCTGGGAAGGGCGGACCATGGGCAGCCCCTACACGGTCCAGATCGTTGAGGCAGAGCTCAATGCCTCGCGTGTCGCGGATCTTCGGGCGAGGGTCGAGTCCCGGTTGACGGAACTCAACCGGCAGATGTCGCATTACCAACCGGACAGTGAACTCTCGCGGTTCAACCGATCACCGGCAAACGAGCCCTTCCTGATCTCACCCGAGTTTGCCCGGGTGGTCGGATTCGCGCTCGGCATGAGCCGTCGGTCGGAAGGGGCGTTCGATCCGACACTCGGCCCCTTGATCAATCTCTGGGGGTTCGGCGAACGGGGCACGGCACAGAAGGCTCCCGCGGCGTCGGCCTTGGCGGAAGCCCGGGGACGGGTCGGCTGGCAGCATCTCCGGATCACCGACCGGAACGAACTGATCAAGGATTTGCCGGGGTTGACGGTGAATCTCAGCGCCGTCGCCAAGGGCTTTGCCGTGGATGAGGTGACGCGCCTGCTGGAGCGGCAGGGGTTGACGAACACCTACGTCTCCATTGCCGGCGAGGTCTTTGCGTCCGGTCACAATCCCGGTGGAACCCGCTGGCGGGTCGGCATCTCGGCGCCCACGGATTTCTGGCGTGAGAATGACCCGATGGCCTCGGCGGCGGCGATCTCCGGGCAGGCGCTGTCCACCTCCGGCGATTACCAGAAGTTCTTCCGGGATCCGGAGGGCCGACGGTTCAGCCACATCCTCGACCCCAGAACGGGGCGCCCGGTGCAACACGCGCTGGCCGGGGTGACGGTGGTCGCCCCCGACAGCATGACCGCCGACGCTCTGGGGACGACGCTCTTCGTTCTGGGATCGGAAGCAGGCCTTCGGTTCATCGATGCCCAACCGGAGGCGGCCGCCCTGTTCATTCTGCGCGAGGCCGATGGGCGGTTTCGCCAGGTCCGGAGCGCCGCCTGGGAACGGTTGACGGGAGATCCTTCAGACCCGCGCTGAACGGCTCGCGACGCTCTACACGTCGCAGAGCGCGAAGGCCTCCCGCAATCCCGCCATCGGGTCCCGCGTGGGGATGAACTCCTGGCCCACGAAACCCGTGTAGCCGATCTCCAGCAGGGCTTCCATGATCGGGGGATAGTTGATCTCCTGCTTCGCTCCGATCTCGTTCCGGCCCGGATTACCCGCCGTGTGGACATGTCCGATCCAATCCTTGTGCCGATGCAACCGGCGGATCACGTCGCCGTTCATCACCTGCACGTGGTAGATGTCAAATAGCAGCTTGAGCCGCGGCGAGCCCACCGCCTTGATGATGTCGATGCAATACTCCGTATCGTTGCCCTGGTAGCCGGGGTGGCCCTTCATCGGGTGCGTGTCATCGCGGGTGTTCAACATTTCGAGGCAGAGCGTGACCTGCTTCTGCTCGGCGTAACGCACGATGTCCTTCAAACCGCGGATGCAGTTGCGGGCCCCGTCCTCCCGGGAAATGTGGGGGCTCGCCGGATCGTCCGGGTTCTTCGCGCTGAACCCCGTGAAACAGATCACGTTCGGCGACCCGAAGTCCGCGGCCGCATCAATGGCATCGCGCGTGGCTTTGGTCAGGCGCGGCCAGTGGTCGGGGTTGTTCCACCCCTTCACGAACGGGGCGTCGGGGGCCATGTCGATCTGGCAGATGGCGGCGGTCAGGCCGTAACGTTTCAGGGTCGGGAAGAACTTGGGATCGACGAGTTCCACGCTGAGAAAACCGAGGTCCTTCGCCGCCTGGCAGGAGCGTTCGACATCCCATTTGGGGTCGTAGGCCTCGAAGCCCCAGTGCACAATGGATTGCCGAATGCGGCCCTTCCCGCCGGCGGGAGCGGCGCTGGTGGCGTGCGGGGAGGTTCCCAGGGTGAGGGCCGCGACGGCGGCGCCGGTACCGCGTTGGATCATCTGTCGGCGGGTGACCTGGCGGGGTGAAAGGGCAGTTCGGTGGTTCATGGGCGGACTAGGGCGGCAGTCGGATTTCATGGCGGCAACCTAGCAACCGCGCGCGGAGGAAGCCAGCAGGGATGAGGGCGACTTTCGGGATGGGCGTCAGGACGTCGCGGAGCGTCGTGGAGTGCGCGCGATGCCAATCGCCGCTTAGAACGCGACTTTCGGGGTTCAGGGGGAGTCCCTTCCGCGATTGCGTCTGCAAGGGGACCAGGAACCTCAAGTCTCGCAAAGCTTTGGAAATCAACGGGGCGATCTTTTCGGTTCACGGAGAGGGACCGGGGACAGGGGGCCGGGTTTTGGCTTTTCAGCTCCTGGCTTCCGGAGAGGCCGGCGGAAAAGCGGCGAAGGCTGGCGCTTTTCGCCGCACTCCACGACCTGGCGGAGTTCCGGTGCAGTACAGCAGGAAGGCCGGGTGGAAACCCGGCCTTTCTCACACACTTGAGAACCTGACGCTCGGTCTGACTACCTGATCCCGGCCGCGCCTGCCGAAATCCTTCCGTCCTGATGCGGCGCTGCGGACTGACGCCGGACACACGGGAAACCGCATTTCTGCATCAACGACGGCGTCATCTTACCCGATTCCTCCGTCCTCACCAGTCACCAATACTGGGGACACGGCGGGGGACAGGGTCCGGAGCCGCCGCCGCCGCGTTGCGGTTGGAGGTGCGCCGGCGCCGGTTGGTGCTACCCGCGGACGGACCGGGTGTGTTTCTCCCACGGCCGCGTCATTGACCCCACGAAGGCGCGGGTTGCCTGGCAGCAGCCAAACTTCCCGGTGCCGACGATGCCGAACCGGCCGATCAATCAAGGTGGCACTGTAAACTTGACTTCCTTTCAGTGGAGCCTTCCGGTATCGTTACCTCTCGAAAGTGACCACCAAGACCGACAGCAGGAACGCGGTTCTGTCGGCTATCACCCCAAACGGTGTGATATCCAGACTCGCATAATCACTTGTTGAACGAAGCCGCTGCGCGGCGATGGGGATCGGGCGCC
>JACKPW010000004.1 GCA_024233215.1 Verrucomicrobiales bacterium
GTCGGCAGGGCTATGGCACAGCGCCGGCGAACCGCTCCGGCGGGTGCCAGTACGGATTCTCCGGGCGCGCTCCAGACAAGCAAGTCGGTCGGGTCCAGCAGATCGTCCTCGGACAGATAGAGCAGGTCGAACCATGCCTGAGCCTCGGCCCGGCCCTGGTTGCGGACGGACCATTCAGCGGGAATCGTGCTCCCGACCGCCGCTTGTGGCGGGGCTTCCAGATCCGCCGGCACCAGATCAGGTCCGAGCACCTCGATCAGGCGCACCCGGACGTTGTTCGATTCGTTGACCTCCGCGACGCCGGGTTTGGCGCCCGCGTCGGTGACCAACAGCAGGTAGTAGGTGCCATCCGGCAGCCCGGGCAACTTCGGCTTGGCCTCCTGCGTGTAGGCTTGATTGGCGGGCAAATCGGTCTTGATGGTCCAGTTCGCAAGCCGGAGGTCGTCCCCGCTCAGTTCGGGATCGTCCGACAGGTACAGATGATCCTCCCAAGGCTGCCCGGCGACGGATTCGCCCGCGTTCCCGGCGCGATATCGGAACGAGAACGGGGCGCCGGTTGGCAGCCAGTCGTCGGTCTCAATCTCCAGCGGCACCAGGTCCGGCGACCGCAGACCAGGCACGGACCCCGGTGCGGTCGGATCCGTGCCGGCCTTGAACTCCGCCAACGCGCTGTGGCCATCCTCGTCTCCGTCCGACAACGCATCCT
Organism: Verrucomicrobiales bacterium; assembly: GCA_024233215.1. Classification (GTDB taxonomy): domain Bacteria; phylum Verrucomicrobiota; class Verrucomicrobiia; order Limisphaerales; family J093; genus J093. Next base: position 707 of record JACKPW010000004.1, read on the forward strand.
TGGTGTCTCTCGGGTTGAGCCCGAACCTGACCTCCCAGCCATCCGGCAGCCCATCCCCGTCCGTGTCATCGTCGCAAGGGTCCGTCTCGCCGGGATCGAGATGACCGTTGGCATTCGCGTCCTCAACGCCATCCAGGATGCCGTCGTCATCCGAGTCCGGGTCATCGGCCGAGGTGCAGGTCTGAGCCTCCAACCCGTTGGGAAGCCGGTCGCGGTCGATGTCATCGTCCTGGGCGATGACGATGGTGACTTCATCCGAGGTCCGCTGGGCCCGGCCATCCCGGGCGTCCACCCGAACACGATGAATCCCCGGCGAAAGCCGGGACGCGCTGAGACACGCGCCGTAGCCGATCAGTCCGTCGCGGTCGGACAACCATCGCACATCCTCTGGCGGGAGTTCACCGGACTCGGGATCGCGGACATCCGCCTGAAACAGTACGGGCAGCCCCTCGCCGAACACCTGCATGAAGCCGGGAGATCGGATGGCGACGCGCGGCGGCAACTCGCCCTTGATCAGCGGGCTGACCAAGGCAGCGGTCTCGTTCAGTCCGTCGGTGGCCACAACCCGAAGTTCCGCCTGATCCCCGCCCGGCAGGTCGGCCAGGTTCAGCGTGGCGTTCCGGCCGACGGCGTTCTGCCGCAAGGACTGCCACGTGGCTGCCGGCGAAGGCCGGTAGTCGATCCGATAGGTCAGGGTGTCGGACTTGGTGTCCTCGCCCAGCCAGGCAACCAAGGCACTTCCGGTGGCAGGCCAAGCTTGGCCCGGTTTCGGCTGCGTGACCGCCAGGGAAGGCGCGGGCGGTGAGGCGGTCACCCGGGCGAGGACGATATCCCCTTGATATAGAATTGCTTCAGCGAGTTCACCAACGACCGGCAGCGCCTGATGGAAGAAACCCCCGTTGTCCCGGCTGTCTTCCAGCTCGAAGTAGCGCTTGAACGTGGCGACGCCTTTGGCGTCATGAAGTTCCAAACGATAGCGACCGTGGCCAGCCTGAGGGGAGAACCCCGTCGGGTGAAGCTGGCGGGCACCGCGGGACAGCCATACCCGGTCCGGTCGGACCCAACCGGTGAAATGAATGTACTCCTCCATGAGGGGGGGCTTGGCGTTCAGCGCAACCGGTTGGACACCTCGCTTCGCCGCGACCGCGGGATCAATGGCTTCGAAATGATCCGTCAACCACTCCCAGGTGTAGCGACTGATCCAACCGTTGTTCCACAGCCTTGCCGATTCCATCAGCAGCAGGTCACGCTCCGTCCAAGGGCTCTGGTAGCGGACTCCACAGTTGATTCCGACCCCCCCGGGATTCGCACCGATTTCGCCAATCGAGCCGCGCGGGAGCGGGATGCCACCCGGCGCGCGGTACTGGGGGAAGTCGGTGTTGTACTCACGCTCGATGTCTTCCCACAGGACGCTGTCCTCGCCGAAGGTCTCCAGTGCCCACTGGTTGAACGCCCAGTCAGAGTCGGACACGATCGGCTTCATCCCCAAGCCGCGATACAGCCATGGACCGAAGTCCATGGAAAAGGCGGTGGAACGGTCGATCAGGAAGAGGGACGCGTCGGGACCAACGTCCTCGAGCCGCAGCTCCGTGCGTGCGATCCCGACCCGGAACTCCGGACCCGGCGTTTCAGGGGTCGGTGTTGGATTGGCGGCGATGTGCCCGAGCAGTTGAGCGAAGGCCTGACCGTCATAGTCCCGCGGCTCCGAACCCGTAAGCGTGATATCCACCACGTCGGCGAGGCGGGCATGGATGCGGTTGCCCGGCAGGGGCAGCCAGAAGAGACCCGCGCCTGAGGTGCCGAGCGGGCTCAAGGCCTGCTCTTCCGTGGGTTCCTCAAAAACGGTGGTGGTGCCGTCCTCGTTCAGGAGGGTCACGCGCAGGCGGTACACCCGCCAGTTCAGATGCTGTTGGGTGTCGTGGAAGACCACGTCGCGGCCGGTGTTGTTCTGCGGGTTGTACATGCCGTCCCCCTCAGGCACACCGTTGAACGGGTTGACCGTCGCCACAAACTCCACGTGGCCGGGGGCGGTCCATTCGAAGGGGATGACAAAGTCAAAGCCGTGGGTGTAGTCGGACCGCGCGCCGTGAAACGGATCGTCCATGCCACGCCAGCGTTGAGCGATCCAGTGTTCGCCCGGTGAGAGCCGCACGCGGTTGAGCGCGCGGAGGGGCAGTTCCGCGAGTGGCTCGCCGCCCCGATACGCCATCAGGCTGCAGTCCACGCCGTGAACCTGAACCCCGGTGTCGACCTGGGCATAGACCCGCACCGCCGTCGACTTGTTGGCGATCAACCGATGGACCTGACTGTCGTCCTGGATCGCCTGCAGAACCTCCAGACCCTCGGCCACGAAGTTCTGGTTCTCCGGCATGACCGGGGGCGGCGGCGGCGGGGCATGATAGTAGATCTCGCTGCTTGCCTCGCCCACGTTCCCACCCACGTCGGTGACGCGTACCTCAACGCGGTGGTTTCCTTCGGAGTCATAAAGACGAATTGGAGCACTGAAGACAATGGTTGGCGCCACTCCAATCGGCACGATCGGTTGCCAGCCCCCTCCCCCAAGGGAGCGGGCTTCGATCAAGGTCACGCCGAGATTCTCCTCGATGTATCCGGCAACGGTGATCACGGTGGAGTCGGTCACATTCCGGGCCCGCCCCTCGTCTCCGTCCGGCGCCGGGTTGGTCAGATGCACGACCGGTGGGATCAGGTCCTCGATGGGCGGCGGTTCGTCCCCCTCCCAGACCCGAATCCGGATTCCGTCGATCACCTCCGGGGCGGCCGAACTGCCGTAGGTCACCCGGAACGCCTCGATGGCCCCGGTTGCCGAGGTCACGGTCAGGTTGTTCGCCGCCGTGGGACCGACCGGGTCCGATCCCAGGCCCTGCGAATCCTCGATCCCCAGGGGCACGAACAGATCCCCCACCCGGCGACCGGCACGCAGCGTGGCGGTCACGGGGGGAGCGGCGCTCTCGCTCAGCCCGACCGCCAGTTCCACCTGATCGGAGCTGAAACCGACCAGCACGAACTCCACCGCATCGTTTGCACTCCCGAATTCATTGCCGCTGGAGGGCCGATTGCGCAGGGCACGATCCCCGGAGGCGGTGGGAGTGGCGGGCGCAAAGACCTCCGGTTGGCTGCCGTAGACCCCTTGAATCAGCACGCCGCGGCCCCCGCCCAGGTCGGCGTACGCCTGGTGCGAGGCGTCAAACCCGTAGCCGTCCCCGAGCGTATCGAAATCGAGGGCCACCTCCGCGGGCTGGGCGAGCGGCCCGTGACATAGGAGAACCAGAGTGAAAATGCGGCGCGAGAGGCCGGTAATTGGATGAGTCGAGATCATGGATGAACCCTTGCGTCTGACGCTACAGCCCATACCACAGCCCGGGCGGTATCAAACCCTTGTGGCTTCCGCGCAATCTGCAATTCCACGTCGTGCATTGCCAAGCACAAACGCCGGCCGGTCGCCTTGAAGACGATCAGGCCGTCGGGAGTGCAAAGCCGAAGGGAGCCACCCGGGAGCATCTCGGTGTCCCGGGCGCGAGCCACGGCGGACTCGTCGTTGCCGAAGCCGGTGAGGAGGGTGAGGTCCACGTCCCGGGTTGCCCGGATCTGACAGGTCTGACCAGTCCGACAAGTCTGACCAAAGCCCCACCTGCCCGCACTGCGGCCAGCCCATGACACGCCGCACCGCCCGTAAAGGCGGAAAAGCCGGGCCGCCTTTCTGGGGCTGCACCGGCTTTCGGGCGTGAACGGGTACGGTTCGCGCAGAGGCTCAGTAACGGTAGTGCTCCGGCTTGTAGGGGCCTTCCACCTTCACGCCGATATAGTCCGCCTGCGCCTGGGTAAGCTTTGTCAGTTTCGCCCCGATCTTCTCCAGGTGCAGCCGCGCGACTTCCTCGTCCAGCACCTTGGGCAGCACTTTCACATCGCCGGGCTTATAGGTCTCGCGGTTCCTCCAGAGATCGATCTGCGCCAGGGTCTGGTTCGTGAAGCTGTTGCTCATCACGAAGCTCGGATGGCCGGTCGCACAACCCAGGTTCACCAGGCGACCCTCGGCCAGCAGATAAAGCTGGTGCCCGTCCTCGAACGTGTACTGGTCGACCTGCGGCTTCACGTTCATCTTCCGGATGCCGGGGAGCTTGTTAAGCTTGTCGACCTGAATCTCGTTGTCGAAGTGGCCGATGTTGCAGACGATTGCCTGATCCTTCATCCGGGTCAGGTGCTCCAGGCGGATGATGTCGCGGTTGCCGGTGGTCGTGACATAGATGTCGCCCCAACCCAGTGTGTCCTCGACGGTCAACACGCGATACCCCTCCATCGCCGCCTGCAGCGCGCAGATCGGATCCACCTCGGTGATGACGACCTGGGCGCCCTGCGACCGCAGTGATTGCGCGCAGCCCTTGCCGACGTCGCCGTAACCGCAAACCACGGCCACCTTGCCCGAGATCATCACGTCGGTGGCCCGCTTGATGCCGTCCACCAGCGATTCCCGGCAGCCGTAGAGGTTGTCGAACTTGGACTTGGTGACCGAGTCGTTGACGTTGATCGCCGCCACCCGCAACGTGCCCTTCTTGGCCATTTCGTAGAGACGATGCACGCCGGTAGTGGTCTCCTCGGAGACGCCCTTCCAGTCCTTCACGTAGTTCGTCCACTTGATGGGATCCTCGGACCGCACCCGCTTGAGGAGATCCTTGATGACCTGTTCCTCATGGGAACCGCTTTCGGTGTTCACCCAGTCGGAACCTTCCTCCAACTCGGCTCCCTTGTGGATCAGCAGCGTGGCGTCGCCGCCGTCGTCGACGATCAACTGGGGACCCTTGCCATCGGGCCAGGTCAGGGCATTCAGGGTGCACTCCCAGTATTCCTCGAGGGTCTCCCCTTTCCAGGCGAACACCGGCACGCCGGCCTTCGCAATGGCGGCGGCGGCGTGGTCCTGGGTCGAGAAGATGTTGCAGGAGCACCAGCGCACATCCGCGCCGAGTTCCTTGAGGGTCTCGATGAGAACCGCCGTTTGAATGGTCATGTGCAGACTGCCCATGATGCGCACGCCGGCGAGCGGTTTCTCGGCGGCATACTTGCGGCGGGTCGCCATCAACCCGGGCATCTCGTGCTCGGCGATGGAGATTTCCTTGCGACCGAAGTCGGCGAGATTGATGTCGCGGACTTTGTAGTCGGCGGTCATTTCTGTTTGGGTTGCAGTGCTCATACTTTCTCAGATTCAAGATTCAAGTTTTCAGTTTCAAGTCAGGCTCCCCTGCGAGTGTGTACCGCACGAATCAGGCCCTGGAGCATCGAGGAGATCTCCTTGGACTCTGCCACCATCGCCCGGCCCTTATCCCGCTCGAGCAGCCCAAGTTCGATAGCGACGTATATCTGCGTGCGGAGCTCGCCATTGGATCCCTTCGCGATGCGGAGGAACCGCACGAAATCCCCATCGGAGTCACGCTCCTGGCCCTCGGCAATGTTCGACGGGACGGACAACGAGGCCCGCTCCATCTGGTCCCTGAGCGAGTATCGCTTGCAGGTCTCATGTGTCCGATAGATGTCAACCGCCTGCCGGCAGGCCCGCTTCCATACTTCGAGATCTTCGAAAGACTGGTAGGCCATGACCGGACCGTCTTGAAACTGAACACTTGAACCTTGAAACTCAGGCTCAGGCTTTCACGGCCTTTCGCAACGCCGCCACCTTGTCCGTCCGTTCCCAGGTGATCGCCGGATCGTCCTTGCCGAAGTGACCGTAGTTCGTCGTCTTGAGGTAGATCGGCCGGAGCAAATCGAGTTGCTTGACGATGTCCGCCGGTTTCAGGCTGAACACCTTCTCCACGGCCGCCGTGAGTGCCTCATCGGCCACCACACCGGTGCCGAACGAATCCACGCACACCGACACCGGATTCGGATGCCCGATGGCATAGGCGAACTGCACCTCGCAGCGACTCGCCAACCCGGCCGCCACGATGTTCTTCGCGACGTAACGGCCCATGTAGGCCGCACTCCGGTCCACCTTGGAGGGATCCTTGCCGGAGAACGCCCCCCCACCATGCCGGCCCATGCCGCCGTAGGTGTCCACGATGATCTTCCGACCGGTGAGGCCGCTGTCGCCCTGGGGGCCGCCCACGACAAACCGCCCGGTGGGATTGATCAGGAACTGGGTGTCGCGGGTCAGCAGCTTCTTCGGCAACACCTTCCGCACGATGCGATCGATGATGAACTTCTCGATGGCCGCGTGCTCGACGTCCGCCGCGTGCTGGGTCGAGACCACCACGCTCGTAATCCGCACCGGCTTGTCATCCACATACTCCACCGACACCTGGCTCTTCGCGTCCGGACGCAGCCACTTGACCTTGCCGCTCTTGCGGATGCGCGTCAGTTCGCGACCGACCCGGTGCGCGAACATGATCGGCGCAGGCATCAACTCGGGCGTCTCATCGCAGGCGTAACCGAACATCAAACCCTGATCGCCGGCGCCCTGCTCCGCGGTCTTCTTCCCCCGGGCCTTGCGGGCGTCGACCCCCTGCGCGATGTCCGGGGACTGCCGCGTCAGGTAGTTGTTGATGAACACCTTGTCGGCGTGGAACACGTCGTCGTCGTGGGTATAGCCAATTTCCCGGATGGCGGCCCGGATGACGTCGTTGTAGTTGAAGTCGGCCTTGGTGGTAATTTCGCCACCGACCACCACCACATTCGACTTCACAAACGTCTCGCAAGCCACGCGGCTGGTCTTGTCCTGCGCAAGGCAGGCATCGAGAATGGCGTCGGAAATGGTATCACAGACCTTGTCGGGATGACCTTCACCGACGGACTCGGAGGAGAAAATGTAACGTTTGCTCATGGATTTAAGGGCCGTCGCAAGGCGACGTATTCACATATCAGGATGCGAAGATACGTCGCCTGCAACGAGCGTCAATTCGGTTTTTTGTTCCTGGAGCAACCCAGGCGGAGTTGCCCGCTCGGGCAAGTCTGTGACCGGGGGACCGTCAATACAGCGCCAGCGGGGTCGGCGGTGCTGACTACTTGATCCGTATCCAGACTTGATGCCGACTGCCGTCCGACAAGGTGGCAATCAACTGCCAGATGCCAGGAACCATGCCCGTTGCGAGGACATCCAGGTTGAAATGCCACCTGCCATCGTCGCAGCGAAACGTGTTTCCCGGCGTGGCGACGTCTCTCGCAATCGCATCGATGGCCGGGGCTGGCTCAGTGGGGTTGCTCCATTTAACGGCCTGCAGCGTGTGCAACCCCGAAGTGAGAGGAGATCCAGCCTGGGTACCGACGAACTTCACCGGGATCGTGCTCGCCAGTTTGAAGGTCCGAACCGGGTTGTCGAATCCCCCCCCCGTGGCATCGGATCCCCCGAGGGGAGGTAGGAACCCGGTGAACTCAACGGGAGGCGTCGCCGGCGTGAGCGACCAACTGGAAGGAACGATGGCTTCGCCGTAGTTGGCGGGCATGGGGATGTTCCACCACTCTGCCGTATAGTTAATGGCCCCAACCCCGTTGTAGAACCCGCTCATGTCGAAGTGCCAGGAACCGAAAGACTGGAACTCCGGATAGGCCGAGGGGTCCCTGAACTCGAATTCGTTGAGCAAGGCGTCGAAGGAGACCACCGAGCCTGGCCTCACTTCAAGAGGGCCCGGTGCTTCAATGTCGCCGAAGAACACCGAGAGGAGGAGGACGTTCTCCACGTGATCGTCCACCCGATCGCCAACCAAGGCACCGGAAACGGTCATGGCCTCTTGGATGTAACCATCCGGCCAGACGGATTCAGCGAACCGGTAGGAGAAGTTGAACACGGTTGCCCCGTTGGACGACGCGGCTGTCAGGCACATGGCCGACAACATCGTCCAGAGTGATCTACTGTGCGTTTTCATATACTTGTGTTTATATTACTTGACACTAACCTACTGTAGGACAGGAACATATAGCAACTCTAATGTCAATACAAAAGCAGGATCAGTTCACAGCCGGGGCGCTGCGCGGGTGCTTCAAATGGCCCCGCAGGCTCCGTCCGCCGGTGACAAGAAGCGCCTGAACGGTTCGATTGGAGGGGGCGGTAGGCGCGGGCGCATCGCCGGGGTGCGGCAACGTGAGGTGTGCCCTCGTGGCATCACGCCGATCAGGATGCAGATCCGGTTGGCCTTTCGTCCCCAGCCGGGATAGACGTATCGGCGATGCGCCTGCCAGATTCATTCCTTGCCTGCCCTGCCGCCCAACCCCCAACGGCCGGCGCCCGGCGGTCCCGAGGGTTCGCCGCAGCGATTGCCTGCGCCGTCGCTGCTGGCGGTTCTCGGATCCCCTCCGGCGCGGAAGTGGCCCCAACGCCCGTCCCTTGGGTTCATTTCACGATCGACGATCCCCTGCCCGGCACCGCCTGGGGAACGGCCGGTATTCCGCTGGCCGACCTGGATGAGGACGGCGATCTGGATGCGGCGTTGTCGCGCCGGGACGCCCCCGGCTTCTACTGGTACGAACGAAAGTCCGATGCGGTGTGGGTGCGTCATGTGCTGAGTGAATCGGAGGAACTCCCACAAGGTCTGGGGGCGGCAGCGGCGGACGTAAACGCCGACGGGCACGTGGACCTGATCTTCAGCGGAGTGTGGTTTGAGAACCCGGGAAACCTCGGCCATTCCCCGGAGGCGACCTGGAAAGTCCATCGGTATGGCGGCGGGGGACACGATATTGTCCCGGCAGATCTTAACCGTGACGGTCGACCCGACATCGTGACATTCGACGGCAACATCCTGACGTGGTTCGATCCCGCCCAGGCCTGGAGCAGCAATGTCGTCGCGCGAGCCATCGGGCATCATGGTGGCGTGGCGCCCCGGGGAATTGGCGACCTCGACGGCGACGGCGATCCCGACCTGGTGGTGGCGGGGATATGGTTTGCGAATCCCGGCAACGGCCGGGGCGACTGGCAGCGACACACCTGGCCGCATCTCGAAATTCCCAAGGCCTCGTATGGAACCAGCATCCGAAGCTGGGTGGCGGACCTGGACGGGGACGGCCAGCAGGACATCATTTACGGCGACTGCGACACTGGCAGCGGGCATGTCTACTGGGCGCGCAACGAGGGCAAGGGGGAACAGTGGACCCGGCATCTCCTCCCCGATCCCCCCACCTCGGCGGGAAGCGTCGCGGGCACGGGTTCGTGGCATTCGCTCGCGGTGGCGGATTTCAATGGGGACGGGTTGCTCGACGTTTTCGGGGGCGAGCAGGAGGATCCGGACACTTACATGGAATCCGGCGGAAAGCTGCCGATGAAGCCGCGGGGACTGAAGGAACGCGGCGTGATCTGGTATCAAGTCGGCGGTCCGGCACCGGCATTTCTTCCCAGGGTGATTCATGAAGACAATCCCGGATGGCACGACACCTCGGTCGGGGACGTCGATGGCGATGGCGATCCGGATCTGGTGAGCAAGATCTGGAACAAGGACGGCACAACGTATCACGCAGACTTCTGGCGGGATGATCGCCCGCCCGCCAGGCCGGAGACGCATTGACGTGCCGGGTCAGGAGACTCATGCTCGGCTTGATCAAGGGCTCAAGCAACCCCAAGGACGAAGGGACACGACAGACCTCCATTTTTATCGAGATATTAGAGCAGTTATGATCCAACGCAATCGTCGCACCATGCCAAGACCCCCGTACCCCCTGCTCCTCATCGTCGCCTCCCTCGGCTTCGCCGGTCTCCATCGGACCGCCGCCCAGACCATCTACGAGCAAATGGTGGTCCGGAGTCCGCTGCCGACGCCCAACCACCTCAATCAGGTGCGCTACAGTGGTGGCAGGTTCCTGGCGCTCGGTGACAACAGTACGGTCATCAGCAGCGAGGATGGCCTGTCCTGGACCCTGCATCCGACCGGCTACGACCGCAGTGTGGCGGACATCGCGTTTGGCAACGGGGTGTTCGTGATTTCCGGCAGCGACTATGGCACGGTGCTGACCAGCTACGACCTGGCCACGTGGCAGGTTTCCCGTCCGGAGGAAGTCCCCTCCAACGGCAATGGCATCGTCTTCGCAAACGGTCGCTTCCACATCTGTGGATCCCAGGGCACCGTGGCGAGCAGCAGCGACGGATTGACCTGGAGTTCGGTGAACACCGGCACCTCCCAAACCCTCGACGACATTCTCTTTGCCGGTGGGCAGTTCATCAGCGTGGGCGCGAACAACACCGTCGTGACCAGTCCGGACGGATTGGAGTGGACGGTCCGGCCCACGGGCATCGAACTGTCCGGCCTGGAAGCGGGGCTGCTGTCCGTCACCTGGCTCAACAATCTGTACGTGGTGGGGGGCAAACAGGGCACGATCCTCACCAGCCCGGACGGCATTGTCTGGACGCATCGCCCTTACAGCGAGGGAACCGACTGGTTTTATGGCGGCGTTTTTGCAGACGGAGCCTACCATCTGACCGGGCGCCAGGGTCTGCTGCGCAAGACGGTGGACTTCGTGACCTGGGAGGAGGTGGCCACCGCCCCTCCGGGGGACAACGACATCCACGGCGTGGTTTCGGCGGGAGGCATCACCGTTGCCGTGGGACGGAACGGCACGATCAACACGAGTCCCGACCTCGGGGTCTGGACCTCGCGCAAGGGGGGCTTTTCGGGCGGGTTCAGCGGACTGCAGTATGGCGGTGGAGGCTTTGTGGCAACCGACTATGATGGCGTGGTGCGCACGAGCACGGACACCGTCACCTGGACGGATGTGTTTACCATGCCGGATGGCGAGGGGCTGAACGACCTGGCCTACGGCGACGGGAAGTTCGTGGCGGTCTCCTACAACAGCCAGATCATCCAGAGCGTGGACGGCCAGTTATGGTCGGCTCCAGTGCGGCAGTTCGAGGGGTTTCCCGGCGTCCAGAAGGTGCGGTTTCTGAACGGCCGCTGGTTCCTGCTGGGGCGCAACGGCCTCCTCCGGAGCAGTGCCAATCTCTCGAACTGGACCGTCTCCGATGTCACTCCGGCGGAGGAGATCACCGACCTCATCGACGCCAACGGCCTGTACGTCGCCACCGGCGGGAACGGCACGGTCTTCACGAGCCTGGACGGCATGTCCTTCGATCCGCACGAGAGCGGAACCACGAGCCGCTTGAACGCGGTGGCCTTTGGGAACGGACGACTCGTCGCCGCAGGCAGTGGCAGCACGCTCCGGACCAGCATCAACGGGATCGACTGGAGCACGGACGGCGTGAAGTTGGCGCCGTCGAACATCAACTTCCTCATGTTCCGCGAAGGACGCTTCGTCGCGTTCGCGAGCTATGGCCAGCTGGGCCTGAGCACGGACGGCCTGACCTGGACCACCACGAGCATGGGCTTCCCCCTCAACCTCTCCCGTTTCGCCGAGGGCAACGACCGCATCGTCGCGGCCGGTGGCAGCGGACTCCTGCTGAGCACCGATCCGTTGCCGGACCATGCGCTGACGATTTCGATCACCGGCGACGGCAGTGTGTCGGTGGACCCGCCCGGCGCGACGTTCAAGCAGGGAACCGTGGTCACGCTCACCGCCACCCCCGGCACCCAGCACGATTTCCTGGAGTGGAGTGGTGATGCCACGGGCACCGACAATCCCCTGGTGCTGACGATGGATTCCGACAAGCACGTGACGGCGAACTTCCAGCAGACCCTGACCGGGTATGAACTCTGGAAGGTGTCCGAATTCAACGCGGCAGAACGGCTGGATCCGGCCATCAGCGGCCCGGGGGCAAATCCCGACGGCGATTCCCGGCCGAACGCCCTCGAGTACCTGGGCGGCACCGGCCCCAAGATGTTCGACCAAGCGGCTCCGGTCACCGCGTCCACCGCCCGCCTCGGCGAAGCCACCTATGCCATCCTGACTTATGTCCGCAAGAAGGGCCTGAACGACCTCACCGACCGGGTCGCGGTGTCCGGCAATCTGGACGGGTGGCACTACAACGGGGATGGGACGGGGGGAACTTACACCGCACTGTTCAACCTGACCGACGGCCCGGACAACACCGAAACGGTTTCCATCCGCTCCCTCACGCCGGTGGCCCCGGGACAACCCCAGTTCCTGCGGTTGGAAGTGGTGTTTCCCTGAGCACCGAATACCGCGGGACGATCACGCAGCAGGGGCATCCACGCAGGCGGCGTAACCGGGAGCACTGCCGACCCGACTCCCCGGGTCGGCGGGCAGACTGGCTTGATCGATTGCCAATTCAGCTTGCATTCCCGGGACGGCAGTCCTACCTGTTCCGACAGCTTCCTGAGACCAGGCCCCAAGAAAACGACTGCCATGTCTGCGCTCCAACAACCATACGTTCGACCAGTCTCCAAGACTCTACTGCTTGCCGTCGCCCTGGGGTGGGGAGTCGGAGATGCTCGCCTGAGGGCGGACTGCCTCGCAGTACCCGCTCCCCTGACCAACGTCGTGGAACGTGCGAATTTCTGCCTCTACTACAGTGGGTCCATCACTGCCGACCAAGCCAATCAAGCCGCCGATACTGTCGAGGACTACTGGGATCGGTATGTGGCTGACTTTGGCTTTCTCACCCCCAGTTTCAGCGACAAGCTGCAGATCAAGCTGACGGTTGACAACGACTGCAACGGGGGGACCAGTTCGACTTCAAACGTGATGGATGCGTGGACCGGTTGTTTCGCGGAGGACGAGGCAATCCAGAAGGTGCTCGGCCACGAGTTGTTCCACCGGGTCCAGTACAGCTATGACGGCAGTGAGGTCAAATGGTTCAAGGAAGGCACGGCCCGGGCGATGGAGGATCTCGCGTTTGACAACATCGACAACTGGCCCAATGCGTTGGACGCCGTCTCCTCCTCGTTCAACAAACAGGTCAACACCTACCTGGCGGACCCGAATAATGACATCACCAGCAATGGAATGCGGTATAACTCGGCCCTCTGGTGGAAGTACTTCACCGAACAGTTTGGCACGGTGCCCACGGAACCGGAGTTGGGAGTGGATGCCTTGGTGGCACTGTGGGAAGCCGCGGCCTCGAGCGATGACCTTGCCGCCCTGAACGCCGCCCTTGGCGGCCTGAGCCCGGGAATGACCTTCGACCAGGCCTTCCGGCGCTTTGCGACCGCCAACTGGACCAAGGACCTCGACGGCGTTCCGGACGCTTCGTACAACTACCTCGACGAGGATCAAGCGGGGAATCCCGCCCCCTATGGCCCGATCGAACCGGCCAATGGCGGGACCATCAACCTGGCCACCGCAGCCACTTGGAACAACCAGGGCCTCAGCCGCTACGGGATCCGCTATTACGAAGTGACTCCGGCCGCCGACTGCCCGCTCGTCAGCGTCCACTTCCATCGCGACAGCGGTTCCTCGGAGTTCTATCAGGTGATCGCGCAGAAGGGCTCGAATTTCGCCACGCACGTGGAGGGAAGCGGGGAGGACTGGACCCAGAGTTTCATCAACGACGGAATCACCAAGGTCGTCGTCATCGCAGGGGCGGAATCGAGTTCCGCTCAGATCGATCTCACCTGCTCCTGTGCCAACCCCGTCCTCAGCATCCAGTTGCCCAACAACGCGGCCACTTCCTTCGTGGGCCCCGCGGCAACCCCCGGCAAGTTTCTGGTCCAGGTGTTGGTGACCAACGGAGACCCCAAAGGTCCCGTGGTGGCGGGACTGAGCAACAGCGACTTCAAGGTCGAGGTCAACGGCGTCCCCGCCCTGGTCACCGCCGGCGGTTTCATCCAGGAGCAGTACTGGCTCGTCGTGCAGGCACCCGCCCAAACCGCCGATGGCACCTTCGATCTGGAGGTCTTTCTGGAGATGCCGGGAACCACCGACGTGATCGCCACAGACACGAACGCCGCCAGCGTGGTCTACGACAATGAGGAAACCGATTACGTCCTGGTGATCGACCGTTCCGGCTCGATGGCCGATGACGAAAAGATGACGGCCGCCATCAACGCCGCAAGCTTCTATGTGGACATCACCCGCAACGACGACGGAGTCGCCGTGGTTCCCTACCACCACGACGTGTCGCCGGCGCCCTTCGGCATGGACGTGGTGGACGCCCTGGTCAAGGAGGACGCGAAAACGTTCATCGGCGGACTCAACCCCGGCGGCGCCACCAGCATTGGAGACGGTCTGGCCGAGGCCCTGAATCGTCTGGCAGGAAGCCCCACCGGAAACCCCCGTGGCTCCATCGTGTTGCTTTCCGACGGGATGGAGAACTCGGGGCAGTTCTACGCCGACGTGCGGGCTGACCTGGTTGCCAGCGATTATCCGGTCACCACCATCGCCTTCGGCGCGGAATCGAACGAAACCCTCCTGCAGGATATCGCCACCGACACGGGTGGGTTGTTCTTCTTCAACGATGTGTTCGTCAGCCTTCCGGCAACGCCCGCCGGTCTTTCGTCGGAAGACGAGATGGAACTGGATTTGGGGGACATCTACGAATACGCCCAGGCTCAGGCAGAAGACCGACAGCGCCTCCTGCGCGTGCGCGGGCTCCTGCCGATCCGACCCGAAGCGCCCGACGAGTACAAACTGATCGTCGATGAAACGGTGAGAGAGGCGGTCTTCGCCCTGGACTGGGCGCAAAGGAACGTGGAAATGCGGATGGAACTGGTCGATCCCGACGGGATCGTGATCGACGATGGCAAGTTGCCCTACAGCTTCGCCGATTTCCGGCGGGGCCATCTCGGCTGGCGCCTTGCCAAGCCAAAACCGGGCACGTGGGGGGTGCGCGTAACCCATCAGGGCGGTGCCAAGGACCCCGTTCCGTATCAGGTCCTCGTCAGCGGGCGAACCAGCCTGACCCTGCATCTGCTCCTGCCGGATCGGTTGGGAAGCCGGTTCATGACCGGCGACCCGGTGCCTCTCCTGGCTCTGTTGTCGTCCAATCGCCCCCTCAATGCACAGGTCGAGGCGGTGGTCACCGGACCGGATGGGAGCGAGACGCGGGTGCGACTCCACGATGACGGTCAGCACCACGACGACCAGGCCGGAGACGGACTCTACACCGGCGTCTTCACCCGGGTGACCCGGGCTGAGGTGGTGAATTCCCAGGAGGAAGGTCAGCAGGGCACCAAACCGAACGACGAAGGTGGCTATCGCGTGCGCGTCGTGGCCACTCACGAGAAGTTCCAGCGGGAAGCCCTCGGTTCCTTCTCTGTCCTGGAGGGTGCGGATGCCGACCGCAACGGCCTCCCCGATTCCTACGAGCGGCGGCACAACATCAAGGACCCAAAATCCGACGACGACCTGGATCGCCTGACCGCCCTCGATGAGTACCGGGTTGGCACCGACCCCAACAACTCCGATACGGACAGCGGCGGCGAGCACGACGGTTCCGAACTGGAACATGGCCAGGATCCACTGGCCCCCGACGACGACCAGATCGTGGCTCCAAGCTTCTTCACTGCCGCCCCGGGCGTGAAGGAGGTCCAGCTCCATTATGACGTCCGGAAGGAGTATTCCCAGATCGCGGTCTATCGGTCCCTAAGTTCTACCGGGCCATGGATTCTCCGCCAGGCGGAGCTGCCCTTGAACGGCTGGTACGCCGACCCGGCGCAGAACGGGACACCGTACTTCTACCGACTGACCGCCGTCGACCGCAAGGAACACTGGACTGCGGTGATTGGCAGCGAACCGGTCACTCCCAGCGACGATCCCCTTCCGCCGGAGAGTCAGATCCTGATCAACCGGGGAGCCCGCTTCACGATGGATCCGGAGGTGTCGCTATCCTTCATCCCCTATGATGAGGAAGGCAAGGAGCAGCTTGCCGCCTTCCAGGACATTTCCGAGGTCATCCTGAGCAACGAGCCGCACTTTGGCAGCGCCAAGTGGCAGGCGCTCAAGCAGAACCTGGCCTGGCAGTTGAATCCTGAAACCCCCGCGGGAACCTTCGCGAAGGTCTACGGTCGCTTCAAGGACTCCTCCGGCAACGAATCCGTGGGAACGGAAGTCGCCATGATCCTGTACCGACCGCCGGCCCTGACGTTGCATATCCGGATGGTCCCCCAAGGTGCGGAACTCTCCTGGGAATGCATCGGCGGGGTTGGAAGGTACGTGCTCGAATACTCCCCCACCCTCGGTCCGCGCGCAAAATGGCAGGCGCTCTCGGAGGAGATGGACTGCTCCGGCGAAAAGGGCCTGAGCTTCATCGACTCGACCGTCCCAAGCCGAAACCCGCGTTTCTATCGCCTGCGCTTGGTCCAGTAAGATGCCAGCGGCGCGAACCGGCCAACCCGACGGGCAAGCCGAAGGCTGGCCCCGTGGACCAAACCGGGGCGAAGCCCACCCGGGGCAACGGGTTCGCGCGTCCTCAATGGACGGAATGGCGGGCGGGTGGGCGCATCACTGCGGCCCGCGTCCCCCATCCGGACACGGTCCCCCGGCCGGCGAGACTCAGAGGCAACCTCCCCAGAAACACACCAACAAGCATCTCAACCGTCACTTCCGCATTGCCGTCCGTCGATCACTACCGGTAAATGGACCCGTCACGCAGCCTGTCAGTCATATCGCAAACATGGAAAACCAGCAGCATCGTCAAGGCCCGGCAGGACGCACTCGTGGGAGGGGTCGCCACGTCGGGTTGGCGGCTGCCCTGCTCGGGTTCCTCTCGGTTTCCGCGCAGGCGGACATCCAGTTCGACGTCTTCCTCGGCTACGGCAGTGGCGGGGCAAACGACGGCGTGGTGCGGGAGGCCGCATGGTTTCCGGTCGCCTGCGAGATCCTTAACGACGGACCGGCCTTTGACGCCGTGTTCGAGCTGGCGTCCCAGCAGATCGGCGGGGGACACACGATCCGGCTGCCGGTCGAACTGCCCTCAAACACCCGGAAGCGCTTCTCGTTTCCAGTCTTCTCCGGGGGGCGGTATGCGAGTTGGTACGCGCGACTGGCCGACGACCGCGGGAAGACCAAGGCGGAGCGCACGGACATTCGCACCCAGGACATCTCCTGGGAGACCTACCTGCTCGGTGGTCTGCCCCGGAGCTTCGGCGGCCTGCCCTCGCTGCCGGATCCCGAAGGCCCCCGGGATGAGATCAAGCCGCGGGTCGCCCGTCTGACCGCGGAACTCTTCCCGGACAACCCCATTGCCCTGGAAGGACTCGACGCCCTCTATCTGAACTCCGAGAAGGCCCTGGAGCTTGGCGTCCCCCAGGCCACCGCGTTGACCGAATGGGTGCGGGGGGGCGGCCATCTGATCGTCGCGCCGGAACAGGCGCAGGACATCCTGAGCACCCCGTGGCTCGAAACGCTGATGCCGGCCACCCTGGGCTCCCTGAGCACAAACCGGACGGGGGGCCTCTTTGCCCAGTGGATCCGCAGCGGTCCCTCGGACAAGTCGCCCTTCGAATCGTGGACCGGCGACCCCGGCAGCTCGATCACCGGCCGACCCGGGCAGCCGCAGGAACAAAACGCCTATCTAAAGGCCGCAATGGACCCGGCCTTCGAAACCTCCGAGTTCCCGGCCTTCAACCTGACCCGCCGGGATGGCCAGGTGTTGCTCGCCGCCGGCGCCGACCCGTTGATCCTGACCGCGGAGCGGGATCGGGGTCGCGTCACGCTGCTGGCGTTCAGCCCCGAGCGCGAACCGTTCAAGTCGTGGAAAAGCAAGGAATGGTTCTGGGCCCGGCTCGTGGGGATCCCGGGATCCACCCTGTCTCGGGCCGACCGCAACATCTACGGCGGCAACAGCGCCGACGGCATCCTCGGGGCGATGATCGACAGCCGGCAGATCCGCAAGCTCCCGGTGGAATGGCTGCTCATCCTCCTCATCGTTTACCTCGTGGTCATCGGCCCGCTGGACCACTGGTGGCTCAAGAAGATCAACCGCCAGATCCTCACCTGGGTGACGTTCCCCTTCTACGTCGTGGTCTTCTCGCTGCTGATCTACTGGATCGGCTACAAACTCCGCGCGGGTGAGACGGAGTGGAACGAACTGCACATTGTTGACATCCTGCCCGGCATCGGGGAGGCCGAACTCCGGGGGCGCTCCTACGGCTCGCTCTACTCCTCCGTGAATGCCGCCTACGACCTGCAACCCCCGCTGCAGAACGCGGTCATGCGGGGAGAATACCGGGGCAACATGGGCGGCCAGGTTGGCGGTTCCATGACCACCGAATTGTCCGACAACACCCTGCGGGCACGCGTCTCCGTCCCGGTCTGGACCAGCCTGCTCTACACCGCGGACTGGGCCGAAACCACCAATGCGCCAGCCAGCGCCAGCCTGCAGGTCTCGGGCAACGAACTGCGCGTCGCCGTGGAAAACCACCTTCCCCGGGCCCTCGAAAACGTGCGGCTCGTCTACCAGGACCGCTACTACGACCTCCAAACCGTGCCCGGCGGCGGACGGCGGACGTTCAACTTCCGCCTGGCCGAGGGAACCCCCGTGGCAAACCTGCTGAACAACCGCCTCAACCAGTTCCGCGTGGCGGTCAGTTCCCGCCGGCAGGCCTTCGGAAACACGGAATCCGGCCGACTGGAACCCGACGCGGACAACCTGCTCGCCGTCTCGTTCCTCGGCCGCAGTGCAGTCCGGCAGCCCAACCAGCGCGACTGGGTCTACCCCGCGGGGCTGGACCTCACCCCATTGCTGGATCGCGGCGAAGCGGTCCTCCTAGCCTGGGATCCCGGCGAAAAGATCGCCGACACCCCCTTCATCACCACCAAGATCCCGCGGGTCACCAGCAGCGTCTTCTACCGGCTGGCCGTGAATCCCGGCACCGCCCTCGAACAGCCTTGATTGATGGCACCGCAACCGCAACCCGCATGAGCACGCCTCCCGAACCCAAACCCGCCGTTCAAACCCATGGCCTGACCCGCCTCTACGGCAGCATGGTCGCCCTCAGCAACCTCGATCTCACGGTTAACCAGGGCGACCTCTTCGGGTTCATCGGCTCCAACGGCGCGGGCAAAACCACCACGCTCCGCATCCTCGCCACCTTCCTCTCCCCCTCAGGAGGCACCGCCTCCATCCTCGGCAACGACGTGGTCAAGGAAGCCGACGCCGTCCGTCACATCATCGGCTACATGCCCGACTTTTTCGGCGTCTACAAGGACATGGAGGTCACGGAGTACCTCGATTTCTTCGGTGCCTGCTACAAGATCCCATCCTCCAAACGCGAACAGACCGTCAACGACGTCCTGGAACTGGTGGGGCTCAGCGAGAAACGCGGTGCGCTCATCGGCGCCCTGAGTCGCGGCATGCAACAACGCCTCGGCCTGGCCCGCGTGTTGATCCACGACCCCAAGGTCCTCCTGCTCGACGAGCCGGCCAGCGGTCTCGACCCCCGCGCCCGCATCGAGGTCATGGCGATCCTCCAGGAACTGCAGCGCATGGGAAAGACGATCATCATCTCGTCCCACATCCTCAGCGAACTGCAAAACCTCTGCAATCGCGTCGCCATCATCGAAAAGGGCAAGCTCATTTACAGCGGCCCGGTCCAGGGCGTACGCGACCAACTCGCCACCGGCCGCGTCATGTGGGTCCGCGTCTCGGGTGATCCCGGACAGGCGGTGGAACTGCTCAAGTCCCGGAGCGAGGTCAGCAACGTCGAAACCGTCGACGGCCGGATCAAGGTCACTTTGTCCGACCACGAAAGCGACCACGCCGTCGTGGCCGAGACCCTCGTCAAGGGCGGCGCCCGCCTGATCGAACTCCGCGAGGACGAACTGGGTCTGGAGGAAGTGTTCCTCCGAGTCACCCGCGGCGAGACGCAGTAGCCAGGGCTGAAGTCCTGGAATCCGAAATCCGAAGGGAAGCCCCAGCAGCGACGTAGCGACCGTTTGATGGGCGGTTCCTGCCTGAGCCATCCCGCCGGGATCGGCGAACGTTGGTTCGTTGCCACGGCTCTTCGGCCTTCGGGCCTTCGGATTTCGGGCTTGCTTCGGATTTTGGACTTCGGATTTGCACTCGTGCGCCTGTTGCCGGTCATCGAACGCGAACTCCGGGCATCCGCCCGGCAACCCTTCACGTACTGGCTGCGGGTGCTCGGGGTGGCCTGGCTGGGACTGGGAATCGGTGTCGGATGGACCTTGCTGAGAGGAATGCGGGGCATGGTCACGTCCGCGGGGGTCGACCAGCGAAGTCTGGGCGTGATGCTCTTCGGCGCCATGAACTTCGCCATGGTCCTGGCGCTGGGACTCCTGACCCCGCTGTTGACCGCGGACAGCGTCAGCCGCGAACGGCGGGAAGGAACGCTGGGGCTGCTTCGGCTGACCCCGCTGCGACCGCTGGACATTGTTCTGGGAAAAAGCATCGCCCAGGTGCTGAAGGGACTGACGCTGTATCTCACGATGTTGCCGTGGCTCACCCTGCCGGTCCTGCTGGGCGGCGTGGGCATGGCCCACTTCGCCCTGGCGGCCGAGTTGAATGCCGGGGTTCTCGTGCTGGGGCTGAGCGCGGGCATGCTCGCCTCGGCCCTCTGTCGCGACTCCGCCAAGGCCATCCTGCTGGCGGAAGGTCTGAGTGTCCTGTTGCTGGCGGTCTTTCTGCTGGGTCACCAGGCAATATTCCGAATGCAGGTCGTGCCGGCGCTGGCGGGCCCCGGCGGGCCCGGCTTCGGGTTCAGCCTGAACGACTTCATGCCCGGCTGGTACCATGAGCGGGGAATTCTGAGTCGTGCGGTCAGTCTGCTGTTCTTCACCACCTCGAGCGGGGTGAACCGGGGCTGGAACACGGGCCTGACCAATGTCTGGAGTGATGTCTGGGCGGCGCTGCCCGCCAGGAGCGAACATGTCTGGCACCAGGCTGCCGCCACGCTGTTGCTCGGATGCCTCGTGGCGTCCTTCTTGATCTTGTGGATCGCCGCACGAAGCGTGCGGAGTGCGTGGGTCGAACAGCCTCCCTCCGTGGCGATGGAACGGATGCGGCGGAAGCTGCTCACGCCCCGATACCTCACCGACCTCCTGCAACGACGCCTCCGCCAGACCCTGGAATCGAACCCCATCGGCTGGCTGCACCAACGGTCGCCCAACGCCCGGATGGTCAAATGGGGCTGGGTCCTGGCGATGATCCTGGGCGAATTCCTGGTGCTGAGCGAAAGCGGCGGGGCCGGCGAGTCCCGGGATCTCCGGAATGCCCAATACCTGCTCGCCCTCGCGCTGCTGGTGGGGGTCGCCTTCAGTTCCGCGGCCAGCTTTCGCCATGAACGGGAGAACGGGGCGTTCGAACTGCTGCTGGTCACCCCGCTTTCGGTCCCCGCCCTGATCTGGGGTAGGCTGGCGGGAATCTGGAGGCAGTTTCTTCCCGCAGCCGCCCTGCTGGCGATCATCCAGCTCCTGCTCCGAATCTGGACCTTTGCGATGGGGCGTGGCCATGAGCCGGAGGTCTTCTTCGCCGGCTGTTTCGCGGTCGTTCCCATCGTCGGATTGTGGCTCTCCATGCAACGCCGGGGCCTGCTGAGCGCCGGGTTGCTGACGTTGCTGACGGGTGTGGTCCTGCCCCTGCTGCTGGTCAACACCCTGAGTGCATTCAAACTGCTCGGCGTGAACGCGGCGAACGCCGGCAGTACCTGGCTCGTCTTTCAGGGCGCTCTCGGGCTCTTCGCCTTCCTCCACCTGGACCGGGCCCTTTCCGAACGGCGATTCCTGTCCAAACAGCCGTAGCCGTCTCCATGCAGTCGACCAAAGCACGAAATACACGAATCACACGAAAACACTGGGAAACAACCTCTTGGCGACCCTGTCGTCAAGCTCACCTCATGGTGACAGGGGCTCAGCGTACAGGCGCAAGGGACTGAACCAACCCGTTGCTCGCTCCTCCTTTCGTGTATTTCGTGTGTTTCGTGGTTGGACTGAGTCGCCTCGGCCTGGCCCCGCCTCCCGGCAGGGGGGGCCGATCCGGCCCCATCAACCCTGCCGCTGCCGGATAACCGACGGGCATCGCGCGCCGTCGGTCGCTCTCTGCAGGCCTCACACTCCGGTCGGAGTATCGGGCGTCAGCACTTCCTCCTCCTCAACCCGGATGAACCCCGGCTGGGCGTCCTCGTGGATCACACGCAACTGCCGTTCCACGGGCGGCGCCTCGGGACGATCCAGGTTTTGCTGCAGCAGTTGCTCCACCTTCTCCAGCCGCTCGCGGACTTCCGGCGACAGCTTCTCGCGGTCGGTGTCCGAGTTCACCTCGCCTTCGAAGAGCACGTTGCCCTCAGCGTCCTTCACCGTGACATGACGGCTGTCGCCCTCCTGCCGCACGGCAAGTTCACCCGCCGGATCCCGGGAGATCACCGTACCGATCCGACTCTGGACCGTCCCGGTCCCGCGCGCGGTTGTGTGGATTTCGACATTCTGGACGGTCGGATTCCCCGTCGCCCCCCCCATCATGGTCCCCATGCCAAAGCCGGCGCTGGTGCCGCCCTCCCCAAAGGGGTCGCCCGCACCGGTGTTGGGCGATTTCATGATGATGACCGAGCCGGACTGGTTCGGCAGGGCGTTTACCTCGATCTTTGGCGCCACCATGTACTGTCGCCGAAACTGCTTGAGCTGCTGTGCGTCGGCCGGTTCGCGCTTGCCCAGTTCGACCTTCACCTCCACCGGCTTCCCCTCGCGGAGCAACTTCAGGGCGACACAGTCACCCGGCTTCCACCGACCGATGATCTCCGCGAACTGCCGCGGTTCCGTCACCTTTTTGGCGTCGAGCTCGGTGATCAGGTCGTGCTTCACCAGGCCGGCCCTGGCTGCCGGGCTGTCGTCGATGACCTGCTCAATCAACACCCCGCCGTCCTCGCGACTGCGGTCCAACTGTTCGAGCAGGGTCTCATCCGGCTCCCTTAGTTCCACACCGAGGTAGGCCGTCGGCTGGCCCGAGGGGGTCCAGACACCTCCCAGTTTTCGCGCCTCCTCGAGATCCTGCAGCAGCTTGGGCGCCTGGGGTTGGGTGGATCCGCCCCCGCCCATCATGCCGCCCCCCATGCCCCCCATCATCCCCCCTGGAGCGCCGGGACCGACCCCCGTGGAAAACCCGCCTCCGCCCATCCCGCCCGGAGCCCCCATGCCACCCATGCTCCCCATTCCGAACGCGCCACCCCCCATGGCTCCGCCCCCCCCGAAACCCATCATCGGCCCGCCGACCGACCAGGACGGCCCAGGCATCACCTCGTGCTCCCCAAGCGTGGCGACCAAGGACTCCGACCTGCCGCCGCGCAGAACGGTCAAGTCCACCGCGTTCCCCGGCTCGTAACTCCGGATCAACCGCGTGAGCTGATCCGCGTTGAACAGCCACTGGTCATCCACCTTCTGGAGGACATCGTGCTGCTCGAGTCCGGCCTTCGCTGCCGGACTGCCGTCCGCGACGCTCTCCACCGTCAGCCCCGCCCCGCGGGGAAGCTGGAGCTGATGGCGCACGGCATCGGCCACCGTTCCCACCGACACCCCCAGCCAGGTGGAGGTGTCGCCGGCGTTGAGTTGCAATCCCAGCAGCCCGGTTGCCGTCCAGAGAACGGTCCGTTGCCAGGAGTGATTTCTCTTGGTCTTCATAGGGTTCATTCGTTTGTTCCTGAGTTCACTGATCCAACACTCAATAGACATGCAAGGGCACGAGGACCACGTCCTCGCGTGGCACCACCACCCGGACCACCGCCTGGGCCTGTTCATCCCGCCAGTCGGTGGTGTCGAGGTACTGGTAACGAATCCGCCGCAAAGGGGTCGTGCTGGAGGCAAAGAGGATGCCGTCATCCTCGGCGGCGTAGAGGTAGTTTGCCTCGCCCAAGCGAGTATACCCGGCGAAAGCCGTGTCGCGCGTCAAAGTGGTTTCCCCGGGGTGAGAAGGTTCGTCCGCGCCCTGCCGCACGCCGTCCGAGTGAGCAGTCGCCACCTTCGGATCAGGGCTTCCGTCGGCCCGAGGGTCCACCAGTTCGGCGGGGTGAGGCGCGGAAGGCCCCGGCGTCAGCGGTACCAGAACCGCGGTCAATACGGCGGCGGCGGCCAGGACAAGCCACCCGCTCCGCCAACGGCGCGCCCTCCGTTCCGCAGCCACCGCCTGCTCCACCCTGGCCGCCAGCATCTGGCTGGGTCGGCGGGGCTGCAAACGCCGCAGCTCGGCCTCGAGTTCGGGATCGTCCCAAGGGGTCTTCATGCCAGTACCGTGTTCAAGGTTTTCCGCATATGGCCCAGCGCATAGCGATATCGCGAGGCCGCAGTGTGAGGGGAAATCGCGAGGGTCTCACCCACCTGTTCGAATGTCAGTCCGCCCCAGACTCGCAGCACCACCACCTCACGCTGCTCGCCGGGCAGTCCCCGCAACGCCGCCTCCAGACAGGCCGCCCGTTCGCGCTCCTCGAGGGGCGGGTCAAACCACCCTTCCCTGTTCACTCCCGCCTCCGCCGCGAGGGTTTCCTGTTGGACTCGTCGCCGGTGCAGTTGACGCGCGCGATCGATGGCAATCCGCCGGACCAGTGTGAACAACAGGGGTGGCTCGAACGCCGCTCCCCGGGAGCGCGCCTTCCAGAACCGGACCAGGGCCTCCTGCACCAGATCCTCGGCCTCGGCCGGTTCCGGCGTCTGCTGCCGGGCGAACAACAACAGACGCGCGCCCCACTCCTCGAGGAGTTCGCGCCATTCCAGGTTGTGCTGCTCGCCTTCCGTCATCGCCATGCGGCTTACAATCACTTAGCGAACGCCGGCCCGGAATTTGTTCAAGCAAAGAAGCGGCGGCAACGATCCGGGCGCCCTGCCTCCCCCGCCGACCCGGACCCGGATCGCCGGATTCCCGGGGAAACTGTGGCGCGAGCCGGATTTCAGGCTAAGCTATCACTCGCATGAGCAGAAGGAATCGCGAACTCCATGTTCCCCGCCCGCCCGCCACCCCCGCGGCCGCCCACCGGTTGCTGCAGCAGGGCAACGCCGCCTTTGCCCGACTGGTGGCCACCGCGCCCCACGACACTCCCACCCTGATTCCGCTGTTGAGCGCCGACGCGGGTTCGTTCGGTCGGGGCGCCCCACGCTCCCAGGAACCGTTTGCCGCAGTGCTGGGCTGTTCGGATGCGCGGGTGCCACTCGAAATCATCTTCCAGCAGGCCTGCAACGACCTCTTCGTGGTGCGGGTGGCCGGCAACATCCTCACCAGCGAAGGGTTGGGGTCGCTGGATTTTGCGGCGACGGCTTTCGCCCGCTGCCTGCGATTGCTGGTGGTGCTGGGACACACCCGCTGCGGGGCGGTGACGGCGGCGGTGGACGCGTTCCTGGCCCCGATGGAGTACCTGCACCTTGCGCCCAGCCAACCGCTGCGGGGTGTGCTTGACCGGTTGTTCATTGCGGTGCGCGCGGCCGACCGGAGTCTCCGGGAAGTGCACGGGCCGCATGCCGACAACTCCCCGGGCTACCGTGCGGCTCTGATCGAGTGTTCCGTGATCCTGAATGCCGCCCTGACGGCGCATACGCTCGCGCGCGAGCTTGGGGAGGGAGAGCATCATGAACGGGAGATCGTCTTTGGCATTTACGACCTCGAATCCCTTGGGGTCTGGTCCCCACCTTCCCGGGCAACGCAAACGCCCCGCGCGTTGCCTGGAATGGCCAGCCCCCCCGCCACTCCCGCCGCGTTTCGTTCCCTCGGCAAGACCGTGGCCCGGATGCCGCGGGTGCTCGCGCTGCTCGACGCCGCCTGAGCCGCAGCCGGGGTTTTGCTGTACCGCCGCCCACCCACCTTTTCCTTTCTGCCGGGCGACAGTCGACCCAGCCTGCCGGTCGGTCATGGTGTGGAAACTGCTTCGGGGGCCGGAACTGCAGTCTCCCCCCCCTCCCGCGTCGTCCGGGATTTCACCGGTTCGTGGCGGCCTGGTCGAGCCGGCCTAAAAGACGCAGCAAGCCATCGAGGATGGTAAGGGGATGCGGCGGGCAGCCGGGAATGAACAGGTCCACCGACACCACGTTGGCGGCCCCCTGGCGATGCTCGGCATGATTGATGAACGGCCCACCGGCGATCGCACACGCCCCAACAGCGATCACAATCTTCGGTTCGGGGAGTGCGTCGTAGGTCTTCCTCAACGCCAGTTCCATATTCTCCGACACCGGGCCGGTGATGAGCAGTCCATCCGCGTGCCGCGGCGAGGCGACGAATTGGATGCCAAACCGACCAAGGTCCCAGCCGATGGTGCCAAGCACGTTGGTGTCGGCCTCGCAGGCGTTGCATCCGCCGGCACTCACCTGGCGCAGTTTCAGCGAGCGGCCAAACAGTTTGCGCAGCGTGTCGTCCAGCGCGGTGGCGAGCCGAACCTGGTCGCGGCCGTTGTCGCCGAGCACGAGATCTTCACGTGTTCGTGCGGCGAGGCGATGATCGTTGGTCTGCGTAATGGCCTTCTCGGGACACGCCTGCACGCAGTCGCCGCAAAAGATGCAGCGGCCCAGATCCATTGCGGCAGGGGCGCCGTTCGGCCGTATGAGGGCCTCGGTCGGGCACACGGGAAGGCACGCCATGCAACCACTGGCGCACCTGGAGGCGTCGAACCGCAGCGCGCCCCCGTGGCGGTCGGGCAACGCGGGCACGGGGCCTTTGGGATAGGTCATCGTCTCGCAACCGCGTTTCAGGCGATGAAGCAGCGTGTCGTGGATGAACATGGTCAGAGGTCGAAGCCGCAGTAACTCAGGCTGAAGCTCTTGTTGCACACGGGAAAATCCGAGATAGCCTGGCCGCGCAACGCCAGCGCCAGCCCGGTCCAGTTGTGGAACGACGGATCGGTAATCTTGTAGCGCCGGTATCTCCCGTCCGTGCCGGTCAACACGGCATGGCAAATCTCCCCGCGCCAGCCCTCGACGAGCGCCACGGCGAACGTGTCCGCCACGGGCGCTGTTGCTTGGGTGAACACTGGTCCCTCCGGCGGCGAGGCCAGTTGTTCGAGCAGATACCGGCCGGAGCGCTCGATCTCGATCGTGCGAACGCGGGCACGGGCAAACACATCCCCACCCGGCCACACCGCCACCGGCACCTGCCCGAAGCGATGCCACCCCGCCGGCTGATCGAAGCGCACGTCGCGCACCAGGCCGCACGAGCGCGCGGCCAACCCGACCAACCCGATCTCGCGCGCCTGCTCGGCGGTGACCGGGCCGGTGTTCTCGAAACGCGCCCGCACGGAGGCCGCGTCCCACATCCATTCGCAGGCCTGGAGGACGTCCTTCAGCGCCTGCTCCAGCCGCGGCGTCACCTGGCGGACGCGATCCGGCTCGAGGTCGTGCCGGCACCCCCCCGGCCGCACGAGGCCGCGCCCGAACCGGTTGCCGCAGATCGCCGCCGTCAGGTTGAGAAGGTCACCCCGAATCTTGCCGCAGGCCGATTGCGTGGGCAGGAACGCCACGTCGCCCGCCAGCGCGCCAATGTCGCCGGTGTGGTTGGCCAGGCGTTCGAGTTCGAGGGCGATGGCCCGCAACCACTGCGCGCGCAAAGGCGCCTCGTCCGCACCGGCCAACCCTTCCATGACCATCGCGTGCGCCGTGCCATGGCCGACGGTGGTATCGCCGGCGATGGTCTCCATCTGGGCAAATGTCGAGCGATGTGGTCCGCCGAAGAGCGCGCGTTCGATGCCTCGATGCTGGTAGCCGAGCGCGATCTCCAGGTGCAGGACGTCTTCGCCCGCGCATTGGAACCGGAAATGGCCCGGCTCGATGATGCCCGCATGCACCGGGCCCACAGCGACCTCGTGCACTTCAGCCCCGTCCACCTTGAAGAAGTCCATCACACCCGGACCGTCCGCTCCGTACCGTCGAACCGGTTTCAGCCAGGGATGCCCCACGGGCCGCAGGCCGTGTTCCTCGAACACCTCGCGCTCGAACAGGTGCGCCTGCGGTTGCCGCGCGGTGATCGAGGGAACTGTTCCGGTCAGCGGATGGCTGCGAGCGACGGCGAGCGTATTGTCCGCATCGTAGGCGAGCACGCCGACAAGCCGGGTGGCGCCGTGGGGTTCCGGCACGCCGAACCAAGAAACCAACCGCGCGCCCCGTTCGAGTTCGGCGGCGCTCAGGCGGACGAACTCATCGCCGGGCCAGTCGGCAATCTTCCTCCAGGGCAGGCTGGCGCCGTTGGCGAGGAGGGTGAAGGGGGAACGCCTGCTCATGTCAGAATCATACGCATCGGCATCCGGCGCCTGCGGCGGGTTTGCGTTGAGCGGTCGGCGCGGCCGCGCGGAAAACGGCCTCGTCGTCAGCGCCATGTTCCAGCGCCTGCTGGAAGGGCGCGTGGCGGCTCAGCCGGGCGAGTTGCGCGAGCAGATCCAGATGTGCGCGCGGGGTCGGTGCCATAAAGAACAACAGGCGTCTGACCGGTTCGCCGTCCGGCGTGGCTTCATCAAGCGGGAGCGCGTCGCGCAACAAGAGCAGCGCCACCACGCCAGCGTCCCGACCGAGTGCCACCCGCGCCTTGAGATGCGGCAGTGCGAAGCCGTGACCCGCCGGCGCCCAGACCAGGCCGTCCGGAGCTTGCATCCGCTGTCCGAGCAACTGGCGGATGGACGCGTTCACGCCTGGCAGAGTCGCCACGATCCTCGCCAGAGTGGCGCGGGCCTCGGCGGCGGACACGTCCCGCCACACGCCACCGACGCGCAGCAGCGTAGCCACACCGGCGGCGTCCCGCAGCGGTACGGGATCCTCGACCAGGAACCCGGCACGGACCCCGATGCCACGCGCCTGCGCCCAGGCGGCCACCTTGTCGCGACGAAAGACCAGCCGGCCACGAACTGTCGCGTGGGGCAGTTCCTCGTGCTGGACCCAGTCCATGACGACCTTCTCGGGGACGCCGAACGATTCCGCGAGTTGCAGCAGATTCAGGTGCATGGTGGTTATGGGGTTAACAGGGTTTCATTGCCAAACCGGCCACACCGTGACGATTGCGAGCACGATCAGACCGGCCACCAGATACAACAAATAGGATTGCAGCCGGCCATGCTGGAAACTCCGCGCCAGCGCCGCCGCGCGTAGCGTGCGGTCCGCCGCCGGTTTGAACACGGTTTCCAGCACCGTCTCCGGGGTGTGCTCGACCACCCCGGCGTGACGCGGGAACGCTTTCTCCGGTGCCTGCACGTGTCGTTCGCGGCGGAGGACCCACTCGAACCACGCGGTGATGATGCCCGCGAACGAGCCCGCGGTGTATTGCATCCGCGCCGCCGGCGCGGCGTAACCGCAGTCCCACGTGGGCGCGCGCGACCCGCCCGACCGCTGCACGCGGCGGAACAACAGCGCCACGCCCATCAGCGCCGCGACCGCCACCACCGGATGCGCCACAGTCAACGCCCGCAATCCCGCCGGGGCGGGCAAGCCACTCCATGCCGGATGCCACGCGACCGAGGCGCGCGACACCGGACTCCAGAAGAGCACGGGCGCCAGGCCGATCAGCGTGCACAGGCCGGCGAGCAGCAGCATCGGCCCCCGCATCAGCGGACCGCATTCGTGAGCCTGCTGGGCGGCTTCACTGCGCGGCGCGCCGAGGAAGACCACGCCGCACACCTTGACGAAACACGCCAGCGCCAGCGCTCCGGTCATGGCCAGCAACACCACCGTGGCCATCGCCGGCAATGCCACGCCGCCGTGCGCGTTGACGGCTTCGACCAAACCGAGATACACGAGAAACTCGCTGACGAATCCGTTCAGCGGCGGCAGCCCGGAGATGGCCGCCGCGCCCAGCGCGAACAGCCCGGCCGTCCATGGCATTCCGCGCCAGAGTCCGCCCAGCCGCGACATCTCGCGCGTGCCGGTGGCGTGCAACACCGAGCCGGCGCCGAGGAACAACAACGACTTGAACAGGCCGTGATTCCACACGTGCAACAGCCCGCCCGCAAACGCCAACCGGCCCCAGGCAGTGTCGCCGTTGGCCAGGCCCACCAACCCGAAGCCGACGCCCATGAGAATGATGCCGACGTTCTCGACGCTGTGATAGGCGAGCAGCCGTTTCAAATCATGCTGGCCGAGCGCGAACACCACGCCCAATACCGCGCTCCCGACGCCGATGATGGCGACGAACCACGCCGCACTCACCGGCACCGGCAGCCAGCCGCTGAACCGCACGATGCCGTAGATGCCCATCTTGATCGCCACGCCGGACATGAGGGCGGAAACGTGGCTGGGAGCGTTGGCGTGCGCCGATGGCAGCCAGATGTGCAACCCAAACAAACCCGCCTTCACACCAAACCCGGCGAGCACCAGCCAGAATAGCGGCGCCAGTTCGGTGTGCTCGCGCATGTCGCCCAGTTCCCACGAACCGGTCCTCGCTGCCAGCGTCGTGAACAGGCCAAACAGGCACAACGTCCCACCGTGCGAGGCGGCGAGATACAGCCAGCCCGCCGCGCGAGTCTCTGAATTCTTGCGGTCGAGCGTGACCAGGAAGTAGGCGGCGATGGCGAACGTCTCCCAGGCAAGAAGGAAGTGTAGTCCGTTGGCGCACAGCACCACCAGCCCCATGCTCAGCAACACTGCGCTCCACCAACAACGACCGGCAGGCGCGGATGCGGGATGGTTTTCGGAGGACCAGTAGTCGCGCGAGTAAACCGTCGCCGCGCCGCCGACCACGGCGATCAGCATGAGGAACCACGCGCCAACCGCGTCGAGGCGCAGATGCACCGGTTGTGCGCCGATGGCAAAGGCGGGTTGCCAGTCCCAGGTTGCGCCGGTCAGGAGGGTCTGACTCGCGGCGACGATGGCCGCGCCTGCGCCGACGAGCGTGCCTCCCAGCCAAATGCGCACCGCGGACCGCCCGGCCAGGATGCCGGTCGTCATGCCTGCGGCGAACAGCGCCAGAAGGAGGCCCGTGTTCATTTCATTCCACCTCCCAACGCCATGAAAGTGAGCGCGAGCAACCCGAGCACGAGATACAAGATGTAAAGCTGCAGGCGGCCGTGCTGCGTGCGGCGAGTCTGCACCCCCAGCCAGCATAGCGCGCGCGCCACCGGTTGCACAATGCGCTCGAGCACGGTCTCCGGCGTACGTTCCTCCCACGCGGCGTCCCGCGGAAGAGTGGTGTCCAGCCGGTGCCATTTCTTCACCGGCCACAGCGCCCAGCGGAACCACGAAATCGTCCAGCCCGCCAACGCGCCGCTGGTGTATTGCATGCGGGCGGCCGGGGCGGCGTAACCGCAATCCCACGTCAACCGCCGGACCACGCCCCCGCGAATCCGACGGAACAACAGAATCGCACCCACCACCAAAGCCGCGCCCAGCGCCAGATGCGCCCTGGCCAACGGGGCGAGGGGCAAGGCGAAGGCCGTCGCGTCACCGGCCAGGCACCACGCCGCCACGGCATGTTCGAGAGGGGTCCGCACCAACACGGGCAACAGGCCAACGGCCAGGCAGACACCCGCCAGCACCAGCATCGGCCGGCGCATTCCGGTGCCGCACTCATGCGCATGCGCAGCAACCGGAGTGCGCGGTGCGCCGAGGAACACCACGCCGCAGAGTTTCACGAAACACGCCAGCGCCAACGCGCCCGCCACCGCAAGTCCGATCCCCGCCACCAGCGCCGCCCACGTGCCCGCGGCGTGCGACAAGCCCAAGCGGAACAGGCCCTGGTAAATCAGCCATTCGCTGACGAAACCGTTGAGCGGCGGTAATGCCGAGATCGCCGCCGAACCGAACGCAAACAGCGAGGCCGTCCACGGCATCTTTCGCCACAACCCGCCCAACTGCGTCATTTCGCGCGTGCCGGTGGCGTGCAGCACCGAACCCGAGCCGAGGAAGAGCAGCGACTTGAACAGGCCGTGATTCCACACGTGCAAGAGCGCCCCCGCCAGAGCCAGCCGGCCCCAGTCCGGATGCCCGTTGGCCTGTCCGAGCAACGCCGCGCCCACGCCGATGAGGATGATGCCGACGTTTTCCACGGAGCAGTAGGCGAGGAGACGTTTGAGATCGTTTTGCGCATGTGCGAACGCGATGCCCAGCACCGTGCCGAGCGTGGCCAGGCCGATGAGGCTCAGTGCCTGCGTCGTGTTCACCGGCAGCCAGCCGCCGAACCGCACGATGCCGTAGATCCCCATCTTGATCGCCACGCCGGACATGATGGCAGAGACGTGGCTTGGGGCGTTGGCGTGTGCCGATGGCAGCCAGATGTACAACGGGAACAGCCCGGCCTTCACGCCGAACCCGAACATCGCCAGCCAGAACAGCGGCGCCACTTCGGGGCGTGAACGCAAATCGCCCAGTTCCCACGAACCGGTCTTGGCCGCCAGTGCGCCGAAGAACACGAACAACACCAGCGTCCCCGCATGCGACGCGGCCAGATACAACCAGCCCGCCGCGCGCGCCTCACGGTTCTTGCGGTCGAGCGTGACCAGCGGATACGCGGCCAGAGCGAACAGTTCCCAGGCGATTAAGAAGTGCAGTCCGTTCGTGCAGTTCACCACCAGCGCCATGCACAGCACCAGCGCGCTCCACCAGCGCCGTCCGGTGCCGGCCGAGCGCGGATGCTCATCGTTCCCCCAATACGTCAGTGAATACACGCCGCCCGCCGCGCCGATCACCGCGATCAGCAATAGAAACATCGCGCTCACCGCATCAAGCCGCAGATGGACGGTTTCGCCGCCCAACGCGAACCGTGCGTGCCAGTCCCACGGACTGCCGTCGAGCAGGACGCCGAGCGCAGCCGTGGCCAGACCGCCACCGCCGGTCAGCAGGCCCGCGAGCCATCCCCGCGCCGACTGCCCGCCAAGCGCGAACGCCAGCAGCAACGCCACGACTGCAATCAGGAGAAATGGAGCCGGGTTCATGAACGGGGCTTGGACGAGTGGGTTGTAGCAAGCACCGGCGGCGGCGGGGTCACGGGATCGGTCGCCGTTGCGCCCGCAATGTCGGCGGAAGTCGTTGGGGCGGGTGGGACTTCACCGCCGACTTGTTGCACGGCTTCCTGCCAGCAGTGTTGCAGGGTCCTCGGTGTGAACAGGCCCAGCCCCATCGAAATCAGGAGCAATGCCATGGGTGAAACCAGCAGAGCCGCACGCTCGCGCATCCGGTCCAGACCCTTTCGTGTACCCGCGCGGGGCCGGCCGTCCACCACGGCGAACACGAGTCGCGTCATCCCACAGAACGCGAGCAGCAGGCAAAACAGCAAGAGGGCCGCGACCACACCGTGTCCGCCCGCCACGGTCGCGCGCACGATGCCCAACTCGCTGAAGAACGGGCCAAAAGGCGGACACGCGGTCACCGCGAAGAGCCCGATCACGAACAGCATTGCCGAGCGCGGCGTGAGCCAGGCCATGCCGCGCACCTCGTCCACCGTGCGCGCACCCGCCGCGCGACGGATGTTGCCCGCAGTGAGAAAGAGAGCACCCTTGGTCATGGTGTTGTTCCACACATGGAACAGCGCCGCCCACAACCCAGCACCGCCCAGCGCCGCGCCAAGGCTCAGGATGCCCATGTGCTCGATGCTCGAATAGGCAAGCAGGCGTTTGAAGTCCCGCGTGGCGAGCATGAACAACGCGGCCACCAGCACGGAGAACAGACCGAGCGCCAGCATGGTGCGATGTGTCACCGCGCCCTGCCCAGCCGCGTCCACCACTGCGCGCACGCGGAGAATGGCGGTGAAGGCCACGGTGGTCACCCCGCCCGCGAGCATGGCCCCCACGATGCCGGGTGCTTCGCCATAGGCGTCGGGTTTCCACGTGTGCATCGGCGCCAGGCCCATCTTGGTGCCGTAACCGACCAGCACCAGCACCCACGCCGTCAGCACCCACGGGCGCGACAACGCCGCGCCCTGCGCGATCAGCGCGGTGAAGGTCAGGTCGCCCTCGCCGCCGCCGTGCAACGACGCGTAACCCAGCGCGAATGAACCGAGCAGCGACAACGCGATGCCAGTGCCGCCGACGAGCAGGTATTTCCACGTGGCCTCGTAGGCGCGGGCGGTGTTGTTGAAATGGATGAGCGGCACGGTCGAGAGCGTGACCGCTTCGACGGAGATCCACAGCACCCCCAGGTGCAGCGCCTGGTGCGCGAGGCTCATCAGACCGAGCATGGCGAGGAACAACGAGACAAACACGCGGTTCGGCCGCTCTCCGCGCAGACGCAGGTAGGGCACGCCGTAAACGGCACAGGCCAGGAACAACAGGGACACCGCGGGCAACACCGCGCGCGCCAGCGGATCGTAACCAAACCACGGAGTCAGCGCGGCGCCGGGCGCCGCAATTAGCAGCCATAGCGACAGCGCGGCGTGGGCGACGCCCGTCACGGGGAGCAGCAGCGGACGGGTGCGGTCGTCAGGCCACGCCGCGGCCACGCCCGCGGCGGCCAGCGGGAGGATGACCAGCAGCAGCTCTCTCATTCGCGTAACATGTTGAGTTTGTGGGTGTCGAGCGTGTCGAACTCGGTGCGAATGCGGTCCACGATGATACCGATGATGAACACGGCCACGGTGAGGTCGAGCAGGATGCCGCCCTCGACGATAAGCGGGGTGGAGTGCAGCAGGAGCAGGCCGAACAGGTAGATGCCGTTCTCCAGAATCAGATAGCCGCACACCTGGGTGATGGCCTTCACGCGGCCGATGAGCAGCACCAGGCCGGTGAACACCGACGCCAGTGCCCCAGGCACCAGCAGGGTGTGCGCGTGCGCCGGTAACAACGGCAACCGCTGAGCCACCGCCACCGCCGCCAGCGTGCCCGTCGCCCCCAGCAGCAATGACGGCACATAACCAACCAAAGGGATGAGGTCGCGGTCAATGTTCGCCGACTTCACAGCGCGGTTTAGCAGCGACGGAATGAGGCCTCCCTTGACCAGCATCGTCAACACCGCCACGACCAGGATCATCCAGTGGAATTCCTCCATCAGCAGCGGCAGCACCCCCAGCAACACGCCTTGGACGGCCGCTGCGCGGATGACGGAAGTCAAACGACTGCTGCCGAGCGCAACGAGGTTCAGCCCCATGGCGAGGCCGACAAAAATGTTGAGGTTCTCGCTCATGAAGTGGTTTCCCCGGGGAGCCGGACGGTGGGGGGCGGACGTTCCGGGAGGGGGCTGGCCGCCCCGCGCCAGGCCACCAGCAGGGCAAACAGGCACAACAGGAACGCCGTGGTCAGCATCAACGGCACCTGGCGGAAAGCCGCCCGCGCCAGCAAGGACTCCGTCAAACCCACCCCTACCATGACCACCAGCACCCCAGCCACCAGAGCCCCCGTCCCGGCGAGGGCAGGCAGGTCACCCACCGGCAGCACCGCCTCGACCAGCAGCACGGAGAAAAGCAGCAACTTGATCGCCGCTCCGTGCAGGATGAGCGCCAGCGGGGGGCCACTGTGGTCCAGCACCATCACCTCGTGGATCATGGTCAGTTCGAGATGGGTGTTCGGGTCGTCGAACGGCACTCGGCAGTTCTCGGCGAGTAACACGATGAACAAACCGGCCGCCAACAACAGTGCCCCCGTGCCGCCCGCCGGGGCCAGCATCGCGGGCAGCGAGAGGCTGTCGCTCTGCACCGCCAGCGCGAGCACAGCGGTGATCACCGCCGCCTCCGCCAGCACGGCGAAACTCACTTCGCGCGCCGCCCCCATCCCCTCAAAAGCCGAACCGGTCTCCAGTGCCGCCCACGCCGTGGCGAAGCGTGCGACCGCCAGCAGGTAGACCAGCAGGATCACGTCGCCCTGGAACGACGGCGCCACGGCATGACGCCCCAGCGGCAGCAGCAGGGCCGCGGCCAGAAGAGCGATCCAGCCCACCACCGGCCCGGCGATGAACCCCGGCGACGCCAGCGTGCTTTGCACCACGCCCTTTCGCCAGAGCCGGGCGAGGTCGTAATAGAGCTGGAGCACGGGCGGCCCTTTTCGTCCGGCCACCCAAGCCTTGACCTTGTTGATGATGCCCGGCAGTAGCGGTGCCACGACCAACCAGGCAGCCAGACGAAGCAGGGTCTCGATGAGGCAAGTCATGACGGATTCAGCCCAGGCGTAGGAAAGCAACCCTCCTTGGGTCCCGGCGGCGTCACGGAATACGGCGCTGGCTCATTCATGGACAGGTTGAACCGCGCCCGAGGCGGACAGACCGGCGCTCAACCGACGAAGCGTGGCAATCAACACATCGCGCGACGCCTGCTCACGCAGTTGCTGCTTGAACTCCGTATCCCGCAATGCAAACGACAGACGCGACAACAAGTGCAGATGCGCACGTACCGTCGGACTCACCAGGGTGAACAACACCTGCACCGGAAGCCCGTCCAGCGCACCAAAGTCGACGGGATGCTCCAGGAAACAGAGGGTCACTATCGGCTTGTCCACGTGCAGCACCACGGGATTCCGGGCGTGCGGAATCGCCACGCCCTCACCAACGGCCGTGGAAGCCATCTGCTCCCGCGCCAGGAGCATCTGAAGCAGCAACGCCCGATCCGCCCCCTCGGGCAGTCGCAAATAATCCACCACACCGGCGAGCACGGACGCCACGTCACTGCCGCTGATACGGTAAAACACGCCCCCAGCCTCGATCGCCTCCGAAAGCGCAGGGGGCCGCCCGTCGGCTTCAGGTTCCTCGAACACCTGGGGGACGAGGTTGATCTTGTTGGCGGTGGCCCACCCGATTACCTCCCCGCGCGTCAGGCGGAGCTGGCCGCCAACCCGGTGCGCAGGCAAACCGCGCTCCCCAATCCAGCGATAGACGCTCTTCTCTGACACACTCAAGAGGTTCGCGACATTCTTGACAGTGAGTTGCATTAGGGACTATTCCATGGACATATCTCTCGCAAACTCTCAACGCAGGACATCTGCTCATTTCCTTGAACGCCTGTCAAGGGTCGCGAATTCGAGCCGTCCGGTCGCCTTCGGGTGTTCCGGGCCCAGTTCACCCTCCACACCCGGCCGGGCCTACTCTCCTCCAAAGACCCCCGCAGGCCGCCCCCCCGCTGCTTGACGGTTGCAGCCGCCTGCGCAAAATCAGCGGCGCTGCGAACGAAACCCAATTGTCGCCATGCCGATTTACGAGTTTGCCTGTCCCAAGTGCCGCGTGATTTACAGCTTCCTCTCGAAGCGCGTGAATCCGGAACGCACCCCCAAGTGCCCCAAGTGCGGCAACAAGAAGCTCACCCGCGAGATCAGCCGCTTCGCCATGATCAAGGGCGTCGCCGAACCGGCCGCCGCCGGTCCCGAGGGGGATGAACCCGACATGTCCCCCGCCGACGAGGCCCGCATGATGCGGGTGATGTCGGACTTGGAGAAGGACATGGACCACCTCGACGAGAACAACCCCCGCCACATGGCCCACATGATGAGGAAGATGAAGGAGGCCATGCCGGACGGAATGATGCCCAAGGAAATGGACATCGCCATCAAGCGGCTGGAAAAGGGCGAGGACCCGGAAAAGATCGAGGAAGACATGGGGGACGTGTTGGGAGAGTTCATGGGCGGCCCCGGGGAGGACGAGGACGAGATGGGCGGCATGGGGGGAATGGGCGGCTACGGCGGCGGTTACAGCCGCGACGGCGGACTGTACGACTACTGAGCCGGCAGGCGCTTTCGCAGCCGGATGCCGCAGGTTCCGAAGAAGTGTCGCGGACGGGTGCCGGGATCCTCGATGGAGAACAACGTGGTCCGGTGCAGCGCAGGATCCGAACCCAGCTGCCAGGGGGAATCCGGCGGCAGGATCAGGTCGAGCCGGTAGGCCAGCACCGGCAGCAGCGCCTGTAGTCGCGCCGTGTAGCCCCGACCGTCACGGTCCAGCGCGGTCATGGGCAAGTCCCACTCGATCTCCAACGCCGGCAGCGCATTTGCCGGGACCTCTTCCGGCAGAATCACCTCGAAGAGATCCAGATAAGTCATCCGCCATTTCAAGTCGGCGTCCCCGAGCCGCACCCTGGCAATGCGTGCCTCCGGGTACGGCAACGCCAACCGGAACTCCCGCGGCGGAACCGCGCTTCCGGTGAACTCGATGCGCGATTCGCACACGATCATCTCGTCCTCCCGAACCAGCCACGTGTCGGACTGCCGCGCCTCCAGCATCGGCACCGGTGGGGGAATCCGTTCCCGCAGTTCCTGGAAGGTCGCCAACACCACCAGAAAGGTCATGGCGGCGGCAAGCCCCCAGAAACTCGCCACGAACGAACCGCGCCGGCCACCGGCAGGCCCGGGCAATCGCCCTCCACCGAACAAGCGCCAGCCGATCACGGCGCGCCAGCCGCCCAGGTCCAACGGTGCGGGCGGCCCCAACCGGCCGGACAGCCAGATGGCAACAGCGGCCAGCGGCAACGCGACGAACGGACTGGTCAGCCATCCCAGCATCGCTGCCTGCCTGAACAAGGCCGGCCCGAGCGTGTTCGACAGCACGTGAAGCAGGACGCACGCCCAATAGCTCCCGGTCTTGTGGAAGACCACGCCGGCGAACAACCCGAGCAGGAAGGTCTCCCCGAACCGCACCCCGCTGCCATGCACCAAGCCGAACAGCAGGGCGGTTGCCAGGATGGCATTGCTGGGCTTCCAAATCCGGGACAACGCTCCCTGCAAGACGGGACGGAAAAGCAGTTCCTCGCAGACCGGCGCGGCAAACGCCACCACCAACGCCACCGGCCAGGCCAGCGGCTCCGTCGGCACCGGAATCTTCAGCGCCTCCCGCACCGCCAGCCCCTTCCCCACCGCCAGACCAATCACCGGCAACGCCAGAAGCACCGTTTGCCCGAGTCGCCGGAGGCTGGGCGCCACAAAGACCTCGCCGGCTCTGAGCCAGGGCTGGCACAGCAGGACCAGGCTGGCGGGTGCCGCAAAGAAGCAAAGCTCGGTAAGCAACAGGCCGGGCGCCAGGCGCCAGGTCTGCAGCCAGGCACCCGCCGACCACGTCGACGCCACGGAGACCACAAACGCCGCCAAGGCGGGCCAGGGG
Organism: Verrucomicrobiales bacterium; assembly: GCA_024233215.1. GTDB lineage: Bacteria > Verrucomicrobiota > Verrucomicrobiia > Limisphaerales > J093 > J093. The sequence goes on from JACKPW010000004.1 coordinate 39,377, forward strand.
GAGAATGTCCCCCCCTGCCCTGCTGCAGCGGTGGCGCCTGCGTTCGTCCGGTTGCTGTGAGGCTGAACCGTCATTTCGCGCGGCGCCGGGGCAGTGCCCGGCACCACGCGACGGAGTTAAACGGTTCTGCGGTACCGGCACAACCCCGACCGGACCGGGGGCTTCAGGAAAGCTCCAGCGTCAGGGTTCGGGTGGGCTGGTCACAGGTCGCGCTGGGCCCGAAGTACTGCACCGGCCCGGGGTAGAGGTAGCAATCCTCCAGCGCCCAGCGTTCGCGGTTGGCGGCCAGTTCGGCAAACGGTTTCCCTTCGAGCTCGACCAACGCCTTCTTGATCACCGGCTTGTCGGCCCCGTGACGCCGTTCCAGGTTCATCATGGCCGTGAGCGGAATGCCGCCCGCCGTCCACTGCGCGGCGGGTTGGTTGAGCCCGCGCACGCTGGCGATGTAACCGGTCTTGCCCGCACCCAGCAGGGCGGCGGCCGTGTAACCGAGGCTGTAGCAGTAGTCGGCATCGAAGTTGCCCGGCGCGGCGCAGCGACCTTCGTAACCGAAGAAATGGCATTGCACCGAGAACTTGCCCTGGTAACTGCGCGCCGCCTTCAACTCGCGCAACCGGTCGCCCACGATGTCCGCCAGCAGCTTCTCGGTCTCGATCCGCGAGACCTGCACATTGCCGTGCGAGTCGCGATCCAGGATGAGCTGCAACTGGATCTCCTGCGGCAGGACGCTGAATGACTTGCCGGCCTCGGCCGACAACTTGCTGAAGAGGAACTGCCGGCGGTCGTCCTGCGAGGGCAGATCCTTCAGGTAACTCTCGTTATGCGCGAGAATGTCGTTCAGTTCGCGGATGAGTTGCTGCATGTCCGGCATGAACTCGATGATGCCCTCGGGGATGAGAAACACGCCGAAGTTCTTCCCCTGGGCGGCGCGTTTCACGACGATGTCCACCAACTGCTCCACCACTTCGCAAAGGCTCTGCCGCTTCGCCGCCACTTCCTCGCCCACGAGGCACGCGTTCGGATGGGTCTGCAAGGCACATTCCAGCGCGATGTGGGAGGCGCTGCGGCCCATGAGCTTGATGAAGTGGTAGTACTTCTTGGCCGAGTTCGCGTCGCGCAGGATGTTCCCCACCAGTTCCGAATAGACCTTGGTGGCGGTGTCGAAGCCGAACGAGGTCTGGATGAACTGGTTCTTCAGGTCGCCGTCGATGGTCTTCGGACACCCCACCACGTTCACGCCGGCGTTGGTCGCCCGATAGTATTCGGCAAGGGCGCAGGCGTTGGTATTCGAGTCGTCGCCACCGATCACCACCAGCGAGTTGATCCCAAGCGCGCGGCAGTTCTCGAGCGCCTGGTCGAACTGTTCCTTCTTCTCCAGCTTGTCGCGGCCCGACCCGATGATGTCGAAGCCGCCGGTGTTGCGGTAGGGCGCAAGGAATTCGGAGGTGATCTCGACGTACCGGTTGGCCACCAGACCGCCCGGACCACCGAGAAAACCGTAGAGCTGGTTGGCGGGATTCAACGCCTTCAACCCGTCGAACAACCCGGCAATCACGTTATGCCCCCCCGGAGCCTGGCCGCCGGAGAGAATCACCCCCGCCTTGAGGACCCCGGTTGCGGGAGCCGTTCCCGGCTCGAAACTCGCCACCGGCAAACCGTAGGTGTTCGGGAAGAGCTGCTTCAGTTCCTCGCGATCCGTGGCGGGTTCGAGCACCTCGCCGTCCACACAGTGGGCCGCGGCACCGTTCGCGAAAACGCCGGGCAACTTCGGTTGATAGGCGCTGCGCGCCTGCTGGAGGGGTGAGACTTCAAGTGGCATGTCAGTCAAACGATTTCAGTTCAATGCAATGTCCAATGCGGATGCGGATCCAGGCGACCGGCAGGCGTCCTCCGTCCGGAATTCCCCTGAGCCAGCCGCGGGAGACAACCTCCAAAGGTCGTCCCCCCAGATTGGGTGGAACGTGGGCAAAGTGTCCAGCCGATTGCGCCGCGGGTGCGAACAGACAGACGGGACCGGAGCGCAGACCGCCGAGTCCGCGAGCAACCGCCCTCTCCGCCCCCCCCCCGCTCCGCGACCACCTGGACAGCCTGGGCGGGCGAAACGGACTCCCGCCAGGCCCGGACGGGACTCCGTAATCCGACGTACCCATGCCACCCAAGAGTCCGGGGTCCGAGAGCCGCTGCAGGAATGGGCTTCTCGTTTTACCGGAGAGCTGCCATAACCGCGCCATACTATGCAGCCCCATGACGAACTCCCGGAGTTCCCTGCGGTCGCCGTTACGTTCGCGGCGCGGACCGTCCAGCGGTGGTGCGGCGCGACCGCGCTGCTCCTGGCAGTTGCAGGTTCGGTGCCCAGCCCTGTTGCCGCGGACCGCATGCAGGTCACTGAGACGCCCTCGCCCGGACGCTGGACGCTTGCCGAAGGCGACCGACCGGTCCTGGTTTACAACCACGGCACGATCCAGCCGCCGGACGGTTTCCTCGAGAAAGTCGCTCCAGGCAACCTCAAGTACGCGAAACCGCGCAGTGATTACATCCACCCGCTCTACGGTTTGGACGGGCAGGAGTTGACCCACGACTGGTCGCTGGATCACCCGCATCATCGTGGCATCTACTGGGCCTGGCCCGAGGTGATGCTGGGTGAGGAGATGGGCGATTTGCACGCCCTGCAACGGGTATTCGCCCGGCCGGTCGGAACGCCGGTGACCCGGACCAAAGAGGCCTTTGCCGAGATTGAAGCCCGGTCACGCTGGATGTGGGAGGACACGATCCCGATCGTCGAGGAAACGGCACGGATTCGAGTGTGGCGACTCAGACTTGAAGACATGGAACCCGTCCGTAGGATCGACTTGGAGTTCCACTTCCGCGCGCTGACCAACAACGTCACGGTGGCCCGAAGGGAGACCCGACTCTACGGCGGGCTGAACTGCCGGTTTGCGTCCAACGCGGGCCAGGAACTCACAACCTACATCGCGCCGGAGGGAAGCGATCCGCGCCCGGCTTGGGCCAGCTTGACGGGTGACTTCGCGAACAAGGGGTCGCAGATCCTGGGGATCTTCCAGCATCCCGCGAACCTGGATTACCCCGGCGACTGGGTGCAATACCCGGAGTTGAACTGGTTGCAGCCGACGTTTCCAAGAGCGGGCACGCGTTTTCCGCTTCCCACCGACAAGCCGCTGATTCTGCGCTACCGCTTCTCCAATTACGCCAGTCACCCCCACAGCACGTGGGACGCCGAGTGGAACCGCTACGCCAACGGCTCATCAGACGCCGACCTGCCTTGATTCAGTCTTCATCCCAACCCCTGCAATCATGCTACCCCATGAACCGAGCGACGGGGTCAGTCCTGCATTGTTGGCGGCGCTCTCTCCGCCAACAGTGAGGACTGACCCCCGAGCGGCCCCACTGGTTCAACGTGCCAGTTCCTGAAAAACCGTATGTCTTCAACACCTCCCATGAAATCCCCCGACTCCCTCACCCGCCGTGCCTTCATTGAGAAGGCGTCCACCCTCAGCGCCATTGGCTTTGCCGCCGTTTATGCCGGTGATCCCCAACCGGCCGGCCAACCCAAGCCGTCGCCCAACAGTCGCATCCATGTCGGACTGCTCGGTTGCGGCGGTATGGGCCGGGTAAATCTCAAGAATTGCACCGCCGATCCGGGCGTGGTCGTGACGGCCGCCTGCGATGTCTGGAAGCAACGCCGCGACGCCGTGGCCGCCCAATTCCCCGATACCTGTAAGACTTACGCCGACTTCCGCGACATGCTCCAGCAACCGGATCTCGACGCGGTCATCATTGCGCCCCCACCCCATTGGCACGCGTTGGCGGCCATCGCCGCGTGCGAGGCCGGCAAGGACATCTATTTGCAAAAGCCGATGACCCTGCATCTCGGGGAAAGCCTGGCGGTACGCAACGCCGTTCGCCGACACGGGCGCATTGCGCAGATCGGCACCCAGATCCATTCCGGGGCGAATTACCGGCGCGTGGTCGAGTTGATCCGCTCGAAACAACTGGGCGACGTCGGCGTGGTCCGGACCTTCAACGTGATGAACCAGGGTCCCGAAGGCGTGGGCCACGCGGAACCCACTCCACCACCGGCCGATCTCGACTGGGATTTCTGGTGCGGCCCGGCGGAGAAGAAAGCGTTCAACCCGATCGTCGTCCGCGACGCCTACTATCACTGTTCCTGGATGGACTACAGCGGCGGTTGGACCCCGGGCATGGCGCCGCACATCATCGATCTGCCGATCTGGGCCCTGGACCTCGGTTTCCCGCAGATGGTGAGTTCCTCCGGCGGCCGCTTCGTCGTGAAAGACGACGGCGACGCCTACGATCATCACGAGGTGTTGTGGCGTTATCCGAACACGACGCTCACCTGGATGTCCTCGCTGACCAACAGCTACGACTTCGTCATGCGCGGCCAAGTCGATCCCGCCCGGCGGTTGGGCATCTACTTCCAAGGCAGCAACGGAACCCTCTACTCGAACTACGACATGTACCGGGTGATCCCCGAAGGCAACCGGATGGATGGATGGGAGCCGCCGGCGGAATCGATCCTGCCGTCACCCGGTCAGGAACTCGAATGGCTGGAGTCCATCCGGTCGCGCAAACAGCCGCTCTGCAACGTGGATTACCACGTCCGCGTGGACGTGCCGGTGGTCCTGAGTCTGCTCTCGCTGCGCCTGGGCCGGTCGATTCAGTTCGATCCGGAAAAGGAAACCATCGTGGGCGATCCGATCGCCGCCCGCGCGGCGATTCCGGAATACCGCGCTCCGTGGAAGTTCCCGGAGGATTACTTGAAGGCTTGAGCCCGGAAGTTGCTGGTCCCAGGAGCGCGGACCGCCGAGTCCGCGAGGGAGGAAAGGGGCGGGAGCAGCGCAGCGTCCCCGTCCTGCCGGAGGATCTGGAGGTCGTGGTGCCGACGCTTAATCCGTCCCGTTCCGACCGGATCTTGCCGCGTGCGGACCAGGCTGTCCGCGCTCCCGCCCCATGCCAGGCCATCCCATGCGGCAAGACCGAAACCGCAGGCTTGACCGGACGGGCCAGCCTGTGGCAGGGTTTTCTTAACCTTGTTAAGTAAATCCGATCGACCGGGCTCCGGGGCGGGTCCAGGGCCTTGGGAACAGGCTCAGTTGTGGGCTTTCGCAGGACGGCATTCGTACCAGGCTTGTGCCATTCAGACCCGGTCGGTGGCAGGAACCAAGACAGCTTTGACGGACCAAACCAGAATCGGAACAACTGAGAGAAAGCAGCATCGTATGAGCACCCTTGGAGTCATCGTCGGCAATCGCGGCTTCTTCCCCGCCCACCTCTGCGACACCGGTCGACAGCAGATCCTCGCCACCCTGAAGCAGGCCGGGGTGGAACCGGTCATCCTGTCCACCGAAGCCACGAAGTTCGGCTCCGTGGAAAGCATGGAGGACGCCCAGAAATGCGCCGATCTGTTCAAGGCGAACGCGGACAAGATCGACGGCATCCTGGTGACGCTGCCGAATTTCGGTGACGAACGCGGCGTGGCCAACGCCATTCGCTGGTCGGGCCTGAACGTGCCGGTGCTGGTGCACGCCTTCAACGACGACCCGGCCACCATGACCATCCGGGATCGGCGGGACAGTTTCTGCGGCAAGATGTCGGTCTGTAACAATCTCCGGCAGTATGACATCCCCTTCACGCTCACCCGCCTGCACACCTGCGCGCCCGACTCCGCAAGCCTCAGACAGGATCTGGAGGATTTTCTGGTGACCTGCCGGGTCGTGGCGGGTTTGAAGAACCTGCGCATCGGCGCGCTGGGCGCCCGGCCCACGGCTTTCAACACCGTCCGCTACAGCGAAAAACTGCTCGAGCAATCCGGCATCAGCATTGAGACGCTCGACCTGTTCGAGTTGTTTGGCTGGATCGGCAAGATGAAGGACGACGATGCCGCGGTGCAGGCCAAGCTGGCGGAGATTCAGGACTACGTTGTGGCGAAATCGGTGCCGGCGCCGGCGCTGATGAAGATGGCGAAGTTCGGTGTGGCGGTGGACAACTGGATGAAGGCCACGCGGCTCAACGCCACCGCCATCCAGTGCTGGACGGCCATGGAGGAGTTCTTCGGCGTCGTGCCGTGCACGCTCATGAGCATGCTCAGCAACATGGGCATGAGCAGCGCGTGCGAGGTCGACATCATGGGCACCGTGGCCATGTATGCGATGGTCAAGGGCAGCGGGCGACCGAGCGCGCTGGTCGATTGGAACAACAACTACGGCGAGGATCCGGACAAGGGCGTGATCTTCCACTGCAGCAACCTGCCGAAGGACCTGTTTGAAACCAGCGGTGAGGATGCGCCGAAGATGGACTTCCAGGAGATCATCGCGGGCACGGTCGGCAAGGACAACACCTACGGCACGGTGGTGGGACGCCTGGCCCAGGCGCCGTTCACCTACCTGCGCGTCAGCACGGACGATGCCTGGGGAACGGTCCGGGCCTATGTGGGCGAGGGTGAATTGACCAAGGATCCGCTGAAGACGTTCGGCGGCTACGGCGTCGTGCAGATTCCCGGGTTCCAGAAGCTCCTCGCCTACATCTGCGAGAACGGCTTCGAACATCACGTCGCGGTCAATCCCACCCGGATTGCGCTGGGTGTCCGTGAAGCGCTGGAGAAATACCTGGGCTGGGACGTGTATCACCACGCCTGAGCGGCGTGGAAATCCGAAATCCGAAGGCAGATTCCAATGAGCGCCTGGTCTTCCACCATGCTCGCCGCCCGGATTCACGGGCCGAAGGACCTGCGGGTCGAGCAGGTGCCGCATCCGGGCGAGCCCGGTCCGGGGATGGCGCTCATCCGGGTGGCGACGACCGGCATTTGCGGCAGCGACCTGCATTCCTATCTCGACGCCCGTATCGGGGACACCCCGGTGCAGGCGCCGTTGATCCTGGGCCACGAGTTCTCCGGGAGGGTGGAATTGGTCGGCCCGAACTCTTCAGACGGGCATTTCGAGCCCCTGCAACCGGGGATTCGGGTGGCGGTGGACCCGGCCCAACCGTGCGGGCGTTGCGAGTTCTGCGAGCAGGGCCACCCAAACCTTTGCCGGCGTCTCCACTTCTGCGGGAACTACCCCGACGGCGGCAGCTTCTGCGAGTGGATGCACATGCCGGCGCGGAGTTGCTTTGCGTTGCCGAACTCGCTCGACGACGAACAGGGGGCGTTGCTGGAACCCCTGGGCGTGGCCGTTCATGCGGTCGATCTGGCCAAGCCCCGCGTGGGCGACAGTCTGGCCATTCTCGGTGCGGGACCGATCGGGTTGTTGATTCTCCAGGTCGCGCGATTGACCGGCGCTTCGCCCATCTTCATTTCGGACAAGTTCCCGTGGCGCCTGAAACTGGCCGAGCAGTTCGGCGGCACTCCGGTGAGCTGCGACGAGGGAAATCCCGTCGAGCACGTGCTGTGCGAAACCGGCGGACGCGGCGTCGACGTGGCGATCGAGGCAGCCTGGGCGGATCATTCCGTGGCCGATTCAGCCGAGATGGCGCGCCTGGGTGGACGGCTGGTTCTGGTTGGGATTCCGTCGGACGACCGGGTCGGCTTGAAGCACTCCACCGCCCGCCGCAAGGGTTTGACCATTCGGATGAGCCGCCGCATGAAACACGTCTATCCGCGATCGATTCGTTTGGTGGAGGAAGGCCGGGTGGACCTTAAGGGGCTCATCAGCCACCGCTTTCCGTTGGAGCGTGCAGTCGAAGCATTCCGGTTGAATGCGGAATACGCCGACCAAGTGGTGAAGGTGATGGTGGAGAGCTGAATGAACCCCACCTCGCAGAACGTGTCGCCTGGGCTATTCCGCAGGACGGAAACCCCGCGGAACCGTCGCCACGCCGGTACTGGACCGGGAGGAAGCGGTTTATTATGCTCTGACTGCATAATGTACGTGGATCATCATACTGCCCAGTCGCGGACTGCCGCATGAGGCTCGATTTCGTCAATCGCGATTCCGAATTGGGCGAGTTGGACGCCGCTGCGTCCAAGGGCGGATTGCTGGCAGTTTACGGGCGTCGCCGGGTTGGCAAGACACGGTTGTTGGTCGAGTGGCTGGGACGTCGGGGGGGCTGGTACAGCCAGGCCATCGAGGGACCGGTTGAAATGCAGGTTCAGCAGGCGTTCGAGGACTTACGAGCCGGGCTCGACACCGCGGTGGTTCCCAAGAGCTGGACGGAGTTGTTCGATCTCCTGCGGATTCAGAGGTCGCCATGGACGCTCTGTCTCGACGAGTTCCCCTACCTCGTCGCCTCGGACCGCACCCTTCCCAGCCGTTTGCAGCGTTGGGTGGACCACGACATGCCGGCGTGCAGCACGTTGATTCTTTCCGGCTCGAGCACCCGGATGATGCACAGCCTGTTCCAGCACCGGGCGGCACCGTTGTTTGGCCGTGCCCGCAAGCTGCTGCACGTGGAACCGATGGATTACCCGGCGTTTTGTGCCGCCTGCCGGCTCAAGCCCGGCGACATGGAGTCCTTTCTCAAGTTCTCCCTGGTCGGTGGCGTGCCGAGATACTGCGAGTTTGTGGAATCCCGGCAGACGGCCGTGGAACTGGCGGAGGCGCTCTACTTCAATTTCGCGCCCTACATGGAACAGGAGCCGCAACGCCTGCTGCGCGACGAGGGGGTGGGTGGCCCGAATGCCCTGGCCGTGTTGGAAGCCATCGGGCGCGGCGCCGAGCGACCTTCGGAGATCGCCGCCCGGTTGGGCACGGCACAGACCAACCTCTCCCGAGTTTTCCAGCAACTCCTGGATGTCTCGGTGCTGACGAGGGAGCTGCCGTTCGGCGAAAGCGTCCGGTCCACGAAACGGATTCTCTACCGGATCCAGGATCCGACACTGCGATTCTGGTTCCGCGTCTATTCGCCACAGCAATCGCTCTGGCGAACTCTCCCTCTGGACCGGCGCGCCAGACTGATGCACGACCACGCGGCCACGGTCTTCGAGGACTTCTGTCGGCTCAGGTATCCCGGCGCCCAGCGCTACTGGGAAGGCGACGTGGAACTCGACTTGGTCGCGCCCGATCCCGAGGTTGCCGGGGGACTCTTGGTGGCGGAGGTGAAATGGCGGCGATTGAAGGCAGGGGAGCGCGCGGGGTTCTTGCGGCAACTGCAGACCAAGTGGACCGGGTGCAAACTGGCGGAGAAGCAGGCCAAGGTGAGGTTTGAAGTAATGGATGCGGGAGTGCTGAAGGACAAAGTCGAACAACCCAACTTTTGAACATGAACGCGAAATACACCATCGGTCTGGATTACGGCACCAACTCGGTGCGGTCGCTCCTTGTCAACGTGGCCAACGGCGAGGAGGTCGCCTCGGCGGTCTGGGTTTATGAGCACGGCGAACAGGGCGTCATCCTGGGCCGCGATCCTAATCTCGCCCGTCAGCATCCAGCCGACTATCTCAAGGGCGCTGAAGTCACCATCAAGCGGGCCTTGTCCGCGGCGAAGAAGAAGGTGCGCGGCTTCGAGCCGGAGCAGGTCATCGGCATCGGCGTCGACACCACCGGCAGCACGCCGTTGCCCGTGGATGCCAAGGGACAGCCGCTGACATTCCAGAAGCGCTTCGACAAGGACCCCGCCGCGATGGCCTGGCTGTGGAAGGACCACACCGGCGTGGCCGAGGCGGAGGAAATCACCGCGCTGGCTGCGAAGATGCGGCCCCAATACCTCGCCAAGTGCGGTGGCACCTATTCGAGCGAGTGGTTCTTCAGCAAGATTCTCCACTGCAAACGTACCAGCCCGAAGGTCTTCAAGGCGGCCCATTCCTGGGTGGAGCTGGCGGACTTCGTGCCCGCCGCGCTGACCGGCACGGAATCGCCGGACAAGCTGACCGTCGGCGTTTGTGCGGCCGGCCACAAGGCGATGTTCAACGCCGAATGGGGCGGTTATCCGGACGCGAAGTTCCTGGGCAAACTCGACCCCGCCCTGGCCGATTTGCGGTCACGCCTGCAGACAAGAGCGGCCACCATCGAAACCGCGGTTGGAGGTTTGACTGCAGCCTGGGCGAAACGAACCGGACTGCCCGCGGACATCCCGGTGGCGACCGGCGCCTTTGACGCGCACCTCGGCGGCGTGGGGTCCGGCATCGCGCCGGGGGCGCTGGTGAAGATCATCGGCACGAGCACCTGCGACATGATGGTGGCGCCGGCCGATGAGGAATTGGCGGACATCCCGGGGCTGTGCGGCATCGTCAACGGCAGCATCCTGCCGGGCTTTTACGGTTTAGAGGCCGGTCAGTCGGCGGTGGGCGACATCTTCAACTGGTTCGTGAACTACCTCCAACCGGGCGGCAAGGCCGGCACGCACGAGGCGTTGACGGCGGGAGCCGCGAAGCTGAAGCCAGGCGAAAGCGGCCTGCTCGCGTTGGATTGGAACAACGGTAACCGCACGATCCTGGTGGACCAGCGCCTGACCGGTCTGCTGCTCGGCCAGACGCTCTACACCACGCCGGCGGAGATCTACCGTGCCTTGATCGAGGCGACGGCTTTTGGAGCGCTCACCATCATCAACCGGTTTGAGGAATACGGCGTGAAGGTGAAGCAGGTGGTGAATTGCGGCGGCATCGCGGAGAAGAACCCGGTGGTCATGCAGATCTACGCCGATGTCACCGGCCGACCGATGAAGGTGTCGCGCTCGGCGCAAACGTGCGCGCTGGGCTCGGCCATCGCGGGCGCCGTGGTGGCAGGCGCGTATCCGAATGTACCCGCCGCCCAGAAGAAGATGACCGGTCTCAAGCCGCGTGTGTTCAAACCGAACGCCAAAGCCCACAAGGTCTACCGCGAACTCTACACGCTCTACCGCACGTTGCATGACGCCTTCGGCACGAAGCAGTGGCAGGGCGGTTTGCACGGGGTGATGAAGAAGCTCCTGGAAATCCGCACCCGGGCCCGGAGTTGAAGAAACCACGGAATACACGAAACACACGAAAGACAGCCGGGAATGGACATCGTCTACAAGCTGGAGAGCTATGACCTGATGGGGGCGTGCTTCGAGGTCTACAGGGAGCAGGGATGTGGTTTCGTCGAACCGGTGTATCAGGAGTGTCTGGAGATGGAGTTGACGGACAGGAACATCCCGTTTCAGGCGCAGGTTCCTCTCGCTCTCGCCTACAAAGGTCGGCCGTTGAAGTCGAAGTTCATTCCGGACTTCATCTGTTACGACAAGATCATCGTTGAATTGAAGGCCGTCTCCGGGCTGACGGATGAACATCGAGCCCAGGTTCAAAACTACCTCCGAGCGACGGGCCTGAAGCTAGGGCCGCTGGTGAACTTCGCTCACTACCCCAAACTGCAACACGAACGCATCGTCCTTTGATCTCTTTTCGTGTGATTCGTGTTTTTCGTGGTTCCTCCTCTCCTCTCATGACAACTCCACCTCTGTTCACAACCAACCTCTCACGCATCTTTCATCACGCTCCCCGGATGATTGCCATCGTTGCCATCGCGAGCGGGCTCGGCACAACCGGCGTTGCTCAGGACGGACCTGCTTCCAGCCGCCTGGTCATCCACGCCGACCAGGGAGAAATCGCGATCAGCCGCAACCTCTACGGCCAGTTCGCCGAGCATCTGGGCCGGTGCATCTACGGCGGGATCTGGGTGGGGGAGGACAGTCCGATTCCCAACACCCGCGGCATCCGCAATGACGTGGTTGCTGCGCTCAAGAACATCAACGTGCCGGTGTTGCGCTGGCCCGGTGGCTGCTTTGCGGATGAGTATCACTGGCAGGACGGCATCGGACCGCGCGCCGACCGGCCGACGCAGTTCAACAGCCATTGGGGTGGTGTCGTGGAGAACAACCACTTCGGCACCCACGAGTTTATGGATCTGTGCGAGCAGATCGGCGCCGAACCCTACATCGCCATCAATGTCGGCAGCGGCACGGTGCGCGAAATGATGGAATGGATTGAGTACCTGACCTCCGATCAGGACACGCCGATGGCCAATCTGCGCCGACAAAACGGGCGCGAGAAGCCGTGGAAGGTACGCTACTTCGGCATCGGGAACGAAAGCTGGGGCTGTGGCGGGTCCATGCGACCCGAGTATTACGCCGACATCTACCGGCGCTATCAGGAGTTCGCCAAGAACCATGGCGGCAATCGGATCTTCAAGGTGGCCTGTGGGGCCAATGACTGGGACTTCCGTTGGACGGAGGTCGTGATGGAAAACGTGGGAAACCGGATGAACGGGCTTTCCCTGCACTACTACACCATCCCGACCGGAAGCTGGGGAGACAAGGGCTCCGCCACGGAGTTTGGCGAGGACCTCTGGCATGGCACGCTGCGTCGCGCACTGCAGATGGACACCCTGATCACCCGGCATTCCGAGATCATGGACAAGAAGGACCCGCGAAAACGCATCGGGTTGCTGGTGGACGAGTGGGGTGTCTGGCACAACGTGGAACCCGGCACCAACCCCGGCTTTCTCTATCAACAGAACACCCTGCGCGACGCGCTCGTGGCCGCGGTCAGCCTCAACATCTTCAACCAGCACTGCGACCGTGTGCGGATGGCCAACATCGCCCAAACCATCAACGTGCTGCAGGCGATGGCCCTGACCGACGGGTCGAAGATGATTCTGACGCCGACCTATCACGTATTCGAGATGTTCACGCCGCATCACGACGCCACGCTGCTGCCGTCGGACCTGGATTGCGGGACCTACGCGTTTGGAAATGAACAGATCCCGCAGATCAATGCGTCGGCCTCCCGCGACTCGCAGGGAGTGATCCACGTCACCGTCTGCAACCTGCACCCAAACGAACCGGTGAACCTCTCCTGCGACTTGCTTGGGACGAAGGTGCGGCAGGTATCCGGTCGGGTGCTGACGGCGTCCGCGATGCAGGCACACAACACGTTTGCGGAACCGGCGGCCGTGGTCCCCAGGGAATTCACGGACAGCAGGCTGACGGATGCCGGATTCGCGGCGAAACTACCGTCCAAATCGGTCGTGGTTCTGGAGCTGCGATAACATGCTGAAACAACTCAAGAAACAGGTGTGCGAGGCCAATCTGGACCTCGTGAAACAGGGTTTGGTCCTGCTGACTTGGGGCAACGTCAGTGGCATCGACCGTAAGCGGGGCCTCGTGGTCATCAAACCCTCCGGCGTGCCCTACGACGGCATGAAGCCGGAGCACATGGTCGTGGTGTCACTGGAGACCGGAGAGGTTGTCGATGGCGACCTGAAACCGAGTTCCGACACGCCGACGCATCTGGTGCTTTACCGTGCTTTTCCGGAGATCGGGGGGATCGTTCACACGCACAGTCTGCATGCGACCTGCTGGGCGCAGGCTTGCCAGGAGATTCCCGCGCTGGGCACGACGCATGCCGACCATTTCCACAGAGCCATTCCCTGCACCCGGCTGATGAAGCCCGGAGAGATCAAAGCCGATTACGAAGCCAACACCGGTCATGTGATCGTGGAGACCTTCAACAAGCAGGATCCGCTGGCGTGCCCGGGGGTGGTCGTGGCCAGCCATGGCCCGTTTGCCTGGGGGAAGAGCGTGGCCAAGGCAGCCGAGAACGCCGTGGTACTGGAGCAGGTCGCCCGCATGGCGCTCATCACCCGGCAGATCAACCCCGTCATCGGCCCGATGCAGCAGGTCCTGCTCGACAAGCACTTCCTGCGCAAGCACGGCCCCGGCGCCTACTACGGACAGAAGTGAGCCGCCTCCCGGCATGAAAGGCCCTTTGAATAGCGGGGAGGACGAGGTGCTGAAACACTCCTCCCGACGCCGTGCCAGCCTCCGTGAGGGGGCGCCGAACTCGCGGCCAGGCCGCTTTCGGACGGACGAAGTGAGCCTCCTCACGTCGACCTCCACGGATCCAGGGGCACGCTCTGGGGCTGGCTTTTCCCAGACCATCGGGGTACAAACGCGGTTGAGATTCCCTGGCATCGGCCCGGCTGGCCGCGTGAATCGAGATTGATCCTTGAGTTAAGCCTTTGAAACCAGAACGCAAACCGAACATCGCATGACCAAGCAACTGATCCCACTCGCCGCGGCTGCCGGCCTGCTGCTGCTCGCAGGCTGCGCCACGCAATCCACCACCGCAACCGGGAGCGGAAAGAGCTCCATCACCAGCCGGCCGTTTGGCACGACGCTGGTCGGGGAACCGGTCACCCTCTACACGCTGAAGAACAGCCAGGGTGCCGAGGCCACGATCGCGTCCTACGGCGGTTTGGTGACCTCGCTCAAGATGCCGGATCGGGACGGCAATTACGCCGACATCGTGCTCGGCTACGACAACCTCACCGGCTACCTGACCAACAGCCCCTATTTCGGGGCGCTCATCGGCCGTTACGGCAACCGCATTGCGCGAGGGAAGTTCACGCTCGACGGAGTGGATTACACTCTGGCGACGAACAACTACCCGAACGCGCTGCATGGCGGCATCAAGGGCTTCGACAAGGTGGTCTGGAAGACCGAGCCGAAGATGACTCCCCTCGGCCCGTCGCTGGTGATGAACTACACCAGCGTCGACGGGGAGGAAGGCTACCCGGGAACCCTCAAGGCGACCGCGGTCTACACGCTCACCGAGCGCAATGAACTCCGCCTGGACTTCACCGCGACCACCGACAAGGCCACGGTGGTGAACCTGACCCACCACTCCTACTTCAACCTGGCCGGCAAGGGCGACATCCTCGGCCACGAGGTGATGCTGGTGTCGGATGCGTTCACGCCCGTGGATTCCACGCTGATCCCGACCGGGGAGTTCCGTCCGGTGGCGGGCACGCCCTTCGACTTCAACGAGCCGACGACCATTGGGGCGCGGATCAACGCTGCGGATCAGCAGATTGAGTTCGGCGGGGGCTACGACCACAACTGGGTCATCAAGAAGCCGATGGGCATTCTCGGTTTGATGGCTCGGGTACACGAGCCGGGCACCGGTCGGGTGATGGAGGTGCTTTCAACGGAACCCGGTCTGCAGTTCTACTCGGGCAACTTCCTCGACGGCACGATCACCGGCAAGGGCGGCTGGACCTATCAGCACCGCAACGGCTTCTGCATGGAGCCGCAGCACTATCCGGACTCCCCGAACAAGATTCACTTCCCCAGCACGGTGCTACGTCCGGGCGAGGTGTACAAGAACACGATCATCTACCGCTTCTACGCGGAATAGCCGGCCGATCCGGCTTACCCCCTCCCTCCCAGAAAGGAAAGCGCCATGCAACCCTTGGACTGGCTTGTCATCGCCCTCTACTTCGGCCTCATCGGCTACGTCGCCTGGTGGTTCGGCCGCCAGCAGAAGGACACCGCCGACTTCTTCCTCGCCGGTCGCAACGCCGGCTGGATCACCATCGGCGCCTCGATCTTCACGTCGAACATCGGTTCCGAGCACATCGTCGGCCTGGCGGGACAGGGGGCAGCGACCGGCATGGCGATGGCCCACTGGGAACTGCACGCCTGGGTGCTCATCATGCTCGCGGGCCTGTTCGTGCCGTTCTACTACAAGTCGGGGGTCGAGACGATTCCCCAGTTTCTGGAGAAACGCTTCAGCGCCCGCACGCGCTGGGTGCTCTCGATCGTATCGCTGGTGGCCTACGTCTTCACCAAGGTCAGCGTGACGGTCTATGCCGGCGCCATTGTCTTCAAGGCGCTTCTGCCCGAGGTCAACCTCACCATTGGCAGCGTCTACCTCGACGCCTTCTGGATCGGCGCTTTTGCCACGGTGCTCATCACGGGCGTCTACACCGTCTTCGGCGGCATGCGCGCCATCATGGCCACCTCCACGCCGCAGGCCGTGATCATCCTGTTCGGTTCCTTTGTCATCACCGCCATCGGTCTCTCCCGCCTCGGGGGCGGTTCGGGCATCAGCGCCGGCTGGGATGAGATGATCGCCACCTGCAAGACCAACGCCCAGCACTTCGCCCTGTGGCGGCCGCTGGATGACCCCGACGGTTTCCCCTGGCTGGGGGTTTTGATCGCCTCGCCGATCATTGGCATCTGGTACTGGTGCACGGACCAGTACATCGTCCAACGCACGCTGACCGCGAAGAACCTCTCCACCGCCCGGCGGGGGGCCCTCTTCGGTGGCCTGCTCAAGGTCTGGCCGGTGCTCATCTTCCTCATCCCCGGCATGATCGGCTGGACCCTGGACAAGAAATTCAACCGGGGCGCCGAAGACGCGCAGGTCCGGCAGATGATCAACCAAACCTACCCATATGACATCTCGAAGGAGCAGGAGGTCGAGGTTGAGACGGCGTTGAACAACCGCCTTCGGGAACTGAACGAAACCGAGAACAACGCCGGGCAGAAGGGCTTTTTCATCCAACGCGAACTGGCGAAGGAAACCCAGACCAGCTCGGACGGGAAGAAGCAGACCATCAAGAGATTCGTGATCCAGGGCGACCAGGTGTTCCCCACGCTGGTCACCTCCCTGCTGCCGACCGGCATCCGCGGCCTGATCGTCGCCTGCCTGCTGGCTGCATTGATGAGTTCGCTGGCGTCACTGTTCAATTCCAGCGCCGCCCTCTTCACTGTGGACGTCTACGAGAAGATCCGACCGGGACAATCCGAGCGGCACCTGCTCACGGTGGGACGCATCGCCACCGTGGTGGTGGTGGGCAGCGGCATCATCTGGATTCCGGTGATGGCCAGAATCTCCGATGGCGGCCTCTACAAGTACCTGCAGAGCGTGCAGGGCTATCTCGCGCCGCCGATCACCGCGGTGTTCCTGCTCGGCCTGTTCTGGAAGCGCATGAACTCCAAGGGCGCCACCGCCGCCCTGCTCATCGGCTTCGTGCTGGGCATGATCAAGCTCACCCTGCAGTCGTTCTACGGCGCGGACGATCCGGACAAGAGCGCGAATCCGGCGTTTCTCGCGGCGATTGGCGACTTCAACTTCCTCTACGCCACCGGCGTGCTGATGCTCATCAGCGTGGTCGTCATGATCGGCTTCTCACTGGCCGGCGCGGCGCCTTCCGAGGAGAAGACGCGTGGCCTGACCTATGGGTCGATCCATCACCTTGCCGGTGAGGAGATCCACAACAGCTGGGACTGGGGCAACAAGCTGATGGCCGGCCTCATCCTGCTCCTGGTTGGCGGGCTGTATCTCTACTTCAGCTTCTGGCTCAGGTAGCCGCGTTCCTCCGCGCAGGATCGATCCGCCGTTGACCCACGAGCCGTGCCCCCCGGCACGGCTTTTTGCTTGAGGTGCCACGGCGGTCGCACCGATAACCGGGCCATGCAAACACGCATTCTCGTGGGCCGCGGTCTCGCGGCGGTTTCCGGCCTCATTCTCTTCGCTCAACCGACTTTCGCAGCGGAGAATCCCGAACCCTTCCTGGGGCGCTGGGCTCTGACCATTCCGGGCGGCGGCGCCGGTTGGCTCGAGGTCCGGCAGGAACAGGGCTGGTTCGATGGCTCGATCCTCTGGGGGGGCGGCAGTGTCGTGCCCGTGTCGTCGGTGTTCTTCAACGACGGCACCCTGTACGTCACCCGGGTGAATGACGTGGAGCGCAAGGGCGCGGACGGCAAGGTGATTCGCAAGCAGCAGTTCACGGAACTGCTGGCCGGCTCCGTCTGGGGCGACACCATCGAATTCCAGCAGTTCTCGCCGAACGCCAACGGCCAGGGCATCCGCGACGCCTCCTTCTCCGGCAAACGCATCCCGGCCCTGCCGCCCGCGCCGGACCTGTCGGCGGTGAAGTTCGGCGAGGCCATCAGCCTTTTCAACGGCAAGGACCTCAGCGGTTGGCAGCCCACGAGCCCCCGGCAGCCCAGCGGCTGGATGGTCGAGGACGGCATCCTGCGGAACAAGGCCGTGCAGGAGGAAGGAAAGCCCCACAAGAGCTACACCAACCTGAAAACCGAACGGGAATTCGAGGACTTCAACCTGACGCTTGAGGTTCGCGTGCCGCCCCGCGGCAACAGCGGGATCTACCTGCGCGGAATCTACGAAGTCCAGGTGACCGACAGCTACGGCCGGCCGCTCGATTCCCACAACATGGGCGGTGTCTACAGCCGCATCACCCCCACGGTCAACGCCGAGAAACCGGCCAATGAATGGCAGTCGTTGGACATCACCCTGGTGGACCGGCACGTCACCGTGATCCTCAACGGCAAGAAGATCATCGACAACCAACCGCTGATGGGCTGCACCGGCGGCGCACTCTGGTCGGATGAATTCCGGCCCGGCCCGCTCTACCTCCAGGGCGACCACACCAGCGTGGACTACCGCAAGATGGTGCTCCGGCCGGTTGTGAAGTAGGGTCCAACCCGCTGAACCAGACAGGCAGGCATAGGGCGGCCAGACGGCCGCCCTTTTGTTGTCATCGGGAAACGCTTGGTTTCCTCCGCGTTCATCGACGATTCCGGGGTTATTCCAGTGCACGCCTCCCCGGGAAGGCGGCCGTCAACCTCAGGACTCCTCAACTGGAGGTCGCGCCGCCCGCCATCCGCGTTCATCCGCGTCCATCGGCGGTTTCGTATCTCACCGATCCAGTTGGATCGACAGGAGTTGCAGCAGAATCCCCATGAGGGCGCCGCCGGCAATGATCCCGCCACAAATCGGTTCCTGGTTCTTCACCACGATCTCGTGGACCTTCGACTCCGGACGACGGAACGTCCGCCCTGCCAACCAGAACAGGAATGACCCCAGGAACATGGCAAAGCAGGTGTTGAACTGAATCACGGCGGCGAGGCCGATCCCCACGGCGGACAACCAGAAACGGCCTTTCGTCACCAGCCGCAGGGTCTCAAACAGGATGCCGAGAATCGCGCCGACCACCACGGCCCACCGGGCCGTCATGGGCAGTTCAGACAGGCCTTTGGTCAGCATCTCCGCCACGCCTCTCCAGATCGTGGCCGCGGGCATGGGGTACTGCTCGTTGGTCAGTCCGGACACCCCGTTCTGGAGGAACAAGGCGTAGAACACGGGGACGGCCACCACGGCCCCGGCGAAGATGCCGAGCACGTGTCCGATGGCCTGCTGCCGCGGCTTGGCCCCGAGCAGATAGCCCGGCTTGATGTCCATCAGGAGGTTCGAGGCATTGCTGGCGACCTCGGCAGTGATGCCGGCGGTCATGAGGTTTGTGGTGACGTTGCCCGGCGCGAGCACGCCATACGTCAATTGCGTCAACTTGCCCAGGGCGCCCGTCGGCGTGATCGAAGTCAGCGCCGTGGAGTTTACGCCAATCAGCGTGAAAACGAAGATCAACGGAACCGCAACGACTCCCATCCAGACCTCGACGCCAAAGAACCGGTGGGCCAGGAGCACCACCAACGCCCCCAGAATCGGTATGCCAAGGACGAAGACCATCATCGGCAGCTCGATGTTGCGGAGCACATCGTTGTCACTGCCCGGCTGTTTGCGGCCGAACATCCCACGGAACGCACTCAGAAGGATCTGCGGTTTCGAGAAGAAGGAGAACAGCGAGGCGGCAGTCATCATGGCCACACCGCCCCAGAGCGCCCAGGCAGTGATGCGTCGGAAACCGTAGACCAGCGTGCGATCCGTGGAAATGAACGCGGGATAAGCGTCCTCCAGGAGCTGCCGGTTGAAATGGGTCAGTTCATCCTTGTCCAACTCCCGTCCGACAAAACCGCGAGCGGTCGGTGACAGCGCCACCCCGGCAAACCGCTCGGGTGAGTAGAGGTTGGTTCCCTTGAGCGTTCCGCCCGCATTGAGCGTCAGGTTCAACGCCGCCACCAACACGGCCTCCCGCCTTGCTGCCGGCGTGTCCGTACTGAGCAGAACCTGATGACTGTCGGCCCCGAAGTCCTGCCAGACAAACGCGCTCACCGGATCCGCCGCCTGGCTGACCGTTGCAACGAACCCCGGGACGTCCCGGACCTGCCCCTCGGAAAAAGTCACGGCGCTCTTGATGTCACCCCCGGAAATTGCCAACGGCGCGAGGATCAGGTAGTTGATCACCGCCCCGACCATCAGCGACACCCCCACGCGAATGCCCATCAAGCCCCCCGCCGCCATCATGACGAAGTCGGTCTCCGGCCGCACCGAGAGTTGCCGCAGGTCCACCCCGTTGATGGAAGGTGTCCACGCAAACCACTTCGCACTCAGCGTGTAGAACCACCCGTCGAGAAACTCCGGAATGGCCAGGAAACCGAGCTTCAGCTTCCCGAGGATGTCCCCGTTCTTCAGAAACTGCAGCAACGCCGCCGCGCTTCCCGCCACCACGAGAATCCGGGCCTTGAACATTCCCCGCGCCGCGTCACTCGTGTGCAGTGCATCCATCACGATGCCGGCCGCGCGGCCTTCCGGGAAGGGATGCTGTTCGTCGTTGATGAACCGACGCTTCAATGGGAAGGCGAACAGGACTCCCAACGCCGCCAGGGCCACGATCCAGATCATGGTGGTGCCCATGGGAATGATCGTGTCCGTCACCAGCATGTAGGCGGCGAGACTGGAAATCATGGGCGCCGTCATATAGCCCGCCGCCGTGGCGATGGACTGCATGGCATTGTTTTCCAGCACCGTGAACTCGTTGGCCAAACCGAGCTGACCCAGAAGCTTGAACAGGGCAAAGGCGAGAATGACCGAAGTGATGCCGACCCCGAGCGTCCAGCCGGTCTTGGCCCCGATGTAGAGGTTGGTCAGCGACAGCAACCCGCCCAGAATCATGCCGGTGGCGGCGGAGCGCAGCGTGAGCTGCGGCATGTTGCCGCGCCAGACGTGCTCCAACCACCAACGGTCCTTCTGTTCGAGCGTCCAGGTGCGGACCTGCTGCTCGTCAAGCTGCTGAATCGCCATGGCACAGGGCTACGGCAGTTCCTTGATCCGGAGATTCCGCCAGCGCACTTCCAGATCGCCGGGCTCCTTGTTGCCGATGCCGTGCACCTGCAGGGCGATGAACCCTTTCAGCGTCACGTCGTCCTTGAGGTCGGCCGCCGGCACGCCGTTAAGCCAGGTCTTGATCGAATCGCCCCGGCACTCGATACGGAACTTGTTCCAGTCATTAGCCTTGTAGGCCTTCCGCGCGGGCTCGTTCTCCTTCAGGTCGTTGAGCCAGCCCCGCCGTCCCTCATCGTAGATGCCGCCCGTCCACGCCCGGTCACTGGGGTCAATCTCCACCTGATAACCATGCACCCGGTCGGCCGGGAACTTGAACTCCTTGCCGTTGAGGGTGGCCGTGGTCGGTTCGGCAAAGCACTCGCTGCGGATTTGCACCCCGGAGTTCAGGCCGGTGCAGGGTTTGAACTCGAGTTCCAGAATGAAGTTCGCGTAGTCGCGCGTCGTGCAAAGGAAGGAGTTGCCGGTGTTTGGGACCGGCTTGCCGACGATCTCCGGGCCCGCTGCCTCATAGGTGGCCTTCCCGCCGTGCTGGGCCCAGCCGTCGAGGTCCTTCCCGTTGTAAAGCGCCACCCAGGCCGGCTTGGGAGTATGGCAACACCCGCCAAGGAGTGCAGCGGCGGACAGGCCAACCAGGCCCAAGGAGAGGGAAACAAGCTTCTTTTGCATGGAGGTTTCTACCGCGCCGGGGTAGGCACGGGCGAGGGAAAACTCGAAGGCCCACATCATCGAGCTAATCGATCCCGCCCCCCCCATTTTCGATTTCTCCCTCACCGCCGCCGGTGGTTCCTTCGCTCGCGGTTCAAATCGAGCCACCGCAGTTGCGGGATTCCCGCAACCGGGCATACAGTCAGCAACAGGTCACCCCATCCATCATGACGCCGACCGCCAGAGACCAGCGAACGGACGGTTCCGCAACCCCGCAGGAGGGGCGAACCGGCCGTCCTCTTCCCGGCCCCGCGGTGCATCGTGCGGCCAGGACGCAAGACCGGACAGCGCCCGCGCCGCCCCCCCCGGACACGCGCCGGTTCCTGGGAATCGATGTCGGGGCCGAGACGGTCAAGGTGGTCGAATTGATCCAGGCCGGTGGCCGTCTGGAAATCGGTCGACGCCGGCGGCTGGAACACCACAAGAACCCGGCGAAAGCCCTGCCGCAGATCCTGGCGCAATTCGACTGGCCGCATCTTGCCGGAGCGATGGTGACCGGTCGGCTGAGTCGACTGGTCAACCTCCCTTCCGCCCCCGTCAAACAGGCCCAGGCCCGCGCCTGGAAGTCCCGGTCAGACAACCGGCCCGCCACGATCATCTCGATCGGGGCTCACGGTTTCTCGGTGCTCGAGCTGCATGCCGAGGGAGTGGAGGTCTTTCGCGAAAACGGACGGTGCTCGCAGGGTACGGGCAACTTCCTGGGGCAGTTGGTGGAGCGTTTTGGTCTCAGCGTCGCGGAGGCCGGCGAGTTGTGCGCCGGAGCCCCGAATGCGGCGACGCTGTCCGGCCGCTGCCCGGTGATTCTCAAGACGGACATGACCCACCTCGCCAACAAGGGCGGGGACCGGGCAGGCATCCTCGCCGGCCTTTTCGACGCCGTCTGCGCCAACGTCATCGTCCTGGTCAAACCCGGTCGCTGCCCGGCGGACGTGGTGCTCATCGGCGGCGTCAGCCAGTCACGCCGGGTGCGCAACACCTTCCAGCATCGGCTCACGGGAATGGGGCTTCGGCTGGCCGATTCCCTGGGTGAGGATGCGCTGTTCCTGGAAGCCACAGGCGGCGCGCTGCTGGCGGCGGAGCAGGCGACGAGCGGCGACGTTCCCGACTTGAATCAGATCATTCGCGGCGGCACGGAACTGCAACTCGAACGACTGTCCCCCCTGGCGGAATCGCTGACCCGGGTTCGCCGCCTGCCCGCCCCTCCCCCACCCCCTGCCGGCGTCACAGGCCCCTTGGTTGCGGGATTCGACATCGGTTCCACGGGATCCAAGCTGGTCGTGATCGAGAAGGCTTCTGCCGCCACGGTCTGGGAGGGTTACCGCCGCACCTCCGGCAGTCCGGTGGCGGCGGCTCAGGCCCTGTGGCGCGAGTTCTCCGACACGAAAGGCGGGCAGGGCGGAGGTGCGGGTTGCGTGGCCGGGTTCGGGGTCACGGGGAGCGGACGCGAGATTGTCGGTTCGCTGCTGGCCACCTGCTACGGAGCGGGCCGGGTGTTTGTCCTGAACGAGATCGTGGCGCACGCCACCGGGGCGCTGCACCACGACCCCCGCGTGGACACCATTTTCGAGATCGGCGGCCAGGACGCCAAGTACATCCGCCTGGAAGCCGGCCGGGTGATTGATGCGGCGATGAACGAGGCGTGCAGCGCGGGCACCGGTTCGTTCATCGAGGAACAAGGCGCCCGGTTCGAGGGGGTGGAGGACGTGCGAGCGCTGGCCCGGGCGGCCATTGCCGCACCATCGGGGGTGTCCCTTGGTCAACACTGTTCGGTGTTCATGGCGGAAGTCATTGGCGAAGCGGTCGCTGCCGGCATCGAACAACCCGCCATCATCGCCGGCTTGTACGATTCCATCATTCAGAATTACCTCAACCGCGTGAAAGGCGCCCGTTCCGTCGGTCAGGTGGTGTTCTGCCAGGGAATGCCCTTCGCCTCGGACGCCCTGGCCGCGGCGGTGGCCCGCCAGACCGGCAGTGAAGTCATCGTGCCCCCCAACCCCGGCACGGTCGGGGCACTGGGGATCGCGCTGCTGGCGTGCCGGGAGTTGGAAGGGAACCACGCCGCCGCCGTCGAGGCCGGCGTCTTTCTCAAAGCCCGCGTCGAAAGCAAGGACACCTTCCAGTGCCGCTCCACGAAGGGGTGCGGCCAACCGGGCAACCTCTGCCGGATCGACCGCCTCAAAACGGTGGTGGGCGGAAGGGAGCAGACCTTCCTGTGGGGAGGCGGCTGCTCGCTCTACGACCAGGGCACACGCCGCAGAAAACTGCCGGACCGCGCACCGGACCCCTTCCGCGATCGCGAGGCGCTCATCCAGCGGCTGATCGGCGAACCCGGGGAAGGCAAGGGACTGCGGGTCGCACTCAGCGACGAGTTCATGCTGAAGGGACTGGCGCCGTTCTTCATCACGTTCCTGCGCCACCTGGGCTGCCGCCTCGTGTTTGGCGCCCCGGCCGACCCGGCCACGCTGCATCACGGCATCCAGGCCGCCAACGTCCCTTTCTGCGCGCCAATGCAGCTGTTTCAGGGCATCGTCGGCGAATTGGCCGCCTTGGAAACGGACGCCCTCTTCCTGCCGATGATCATCTCGCTGCCACGCAGCGGGGAAGAGGCCGTGGCCAAGACCTGCCCCATCGTCCAGGCCGGACCTCAGATGGCCTGGAACTGCCTGCCCGATGACCGGCGACCACGCATTCTCTCCCCCGTGCTGGCCATCGACGGGCAGGGCCTGGACGGCGGAACGTTCAGGACCGCCTGCGCCCGGCTCGCGAAGGAGATCGCGTCCCCGGGCAGGCGCTGGCAGGAGGCCTTCGCGACAGCGCGCGCGGCTCAGCGGGAATTCGAGCAGGACTGCATCCGGCTGGGAAAGGCCGCCCTGGACTTCTGCACCCAACACCAACTGCCCGCCGTCGCGGTCCTCGGCCGGCCTTACACCATCTACAACCGGGTCCTGAACTCAAACGCCCCCGCCCTGCTTCGGGAACAGGGCGCCATCGGCATCCCGATCGACTGTCTGCCATTGGACGCCTCAACACCGGCCTTTCCTGATGTGTTCTGGGCCTACAGCCAGCGCATTCTGCAAGCCGCCCACCAGGTCCGACGCATGCCCGGCGTCTACGCGCTTTGCTGCTCGAACTACTCCTGCGGACCGGACAGCTTCACACTGCACTTCGCCGCCTACGCCATGGAAGGCAAGCCGTTCGCCATGCTCGAAACCGACGGCCATTCCGGGGACGCCGGGACGAAGACCCGGATTGAGGCGTTTCTGCACTGCGTGCACGAGGACCTGACCGGCGGACGCCAGCCCGCCAGGCCCCGGCACTTGGGAGATTTGCAACTGCAGCCCGCCACCCTCGGCGAATTGCGCTCGGCGGGACGCACGCTTCTACTCCCACGAATGGGGACGGCATCCGAACCGGTCGCGGCGTGTCTCCGCGGTCTGGGGATCCCCGCAGAAGTGCTTCCCGCCTCGGACCTCGACGCCCTGCGGGCCGGCCGCCGCCACACATCGGGCAAGGAGTGCCTGCCGATGAGCCTGACGCTGGGCGCCCTGTTGAGACGGGTACAGGCCGACCCCGATCCGGAACGTCGCTTCATCTTTCTCATGCCCCGGCCGCAGGGCCCCTGCCGTTTCGGCGCTTACAACACCCTGAACCAGATCGTGCTCGAACGACTGAGGCTTCGCGACCGCGTGCGCATCTGGGCGCCGAAGGAGTATGAGTACTTCGACACGTTCAACCCGAGTGCCACGTTCCTCATCATCTGCGGCTTCACCGCGGCGGATTGGCTGTTGGAGGCCCTGCACGAGGTGCGCCCCGTCAGCCGGGACCGCGCCGCGGTGGAGGAGGTCCATCGCCGATACGAGCGGGAGCTGCTGCTGCTGATTGAGGCAACCACCCGCCGGCGTCCCTCGATCGCGGCCGTCACATGGGAAAGCGCAACGGGGCGGTTGTTCGGCATTCGGGACCTGCTCGACCGGGCGGCCCGGGAGTTCGCCAAACATCGCACCGATCGAAAGCTCCCCACCGTTCTCCTCGCCGGCGAGATCTTCGTGCGACTCGACCCCTTCTCCAACGGCCACCTCATCCGGGAGCTGGAACAACGAGGTCTGCGCGTCCGCCTGGCACCCTTCCACGAGTGGGTGGACTACGTGGATCATCACGGCTGCAAACTGGGCCATGGCATCGCGCTGGCCGACCGCTTCAGCCGCCTGCTTCACCGCCGACTCACCGACGTCACCTGGAATGCGATCAAGCCGGCCCTCACCAACGAAAAGCTGGGTTCCGTGGTGGAGGCCATTCATGCCTCCGACGAATACCTGCCCTGCGATCTGGAGGGCGAGGCGGTGCTCACCCTGGGCACGCCGTTGCACGAATGGCGCAAGGGACGCATCGACGGCCTGATCAGTGTGGGCCCCCTGGAATGCATGCCCAACAAGATCGCGGAGGCCCAACTCCACCACGTGCGCCAGCGGGAGGGGTTGCTCTCATTGACGCTCTCCCTGAACGGGGAGCCGGTGGATCCCACCGTGCTCGACAACTTCGCCTTCGAGGTCCATGGCCGGTTCGCGGCCCGCCAGAAATGCGGCGCAGCCGCCGTCACCGCCGCCACCCGCCACGCTCCCCGGACCGCCGGCTGTCCGGCCGGTACCGTCGCGAACCAACCGAAGTGATTGGCCGCAAATCCGGGCGGCGGCCGTCCCCCGCCGCCGCCCGCAGGCGTTTTCCTCGTGACCTCTCCCGGGCCGGCTTGGCATAAACCGGGGATGGCGAAGATGACTCCAGTCGAGGTGCGGCAGGCGCTCAAGGAACTCCCGGGATGGGTTCGCAGGGGCACGTCCATCCGGAGGGCCTATACGCTCACCGATTTCCCCACGGCAATTCGGTTCGTCAACGCGATGGCCCGAATCGCCGAGAAGGCCTCGCACCATCCCGACATCGAGATCGCCTGGAACCGGGTCACCCTGACCCTGACCACCCACGACGAAGGTGGCCTGACCCCGAAGGATTTCGATCTCGCCCGCCAGTTCGACCGCAAAGCCGCTTGAATCCCGCCCCCCACGCCTTCACGAACCCACCGGCCATGAACGAAGCGATCCGCTGTTTCGAGAAGCACTTTGGCACCGCTCCCGCCTGCACCACCCGTGCCCCGGGCAGGGTCGAGTTGCTGGGTAACCACACCGACTACAACCAGGGCCTGGTCATGGCGCTCGCGGTGGACAAGTACATCACCATGGCCGCTGCACCGCGCGACGACGACCAGGTGGAACTGGTCTCCACCGCCTTCGACGCCCCGGCCCGTTTCACGGTGGGCCACATCGAGCGGGACCCGGAGGCCACCTGGGCCAACTACACCAAGGGTCTGCTGCTCCAACTGCAGCAACGGGGCGTTCGAACTGGCGGCTTCAACGCGGCCATCCACAGCACCGTACCCCTGGGCGGTGGCTTGAGCAGTTCCGCCGCGCTGCTCGTTGCCAGTGCACTGACCGTCCGCAAACTCCACCCGTACACGCTCGCGGCCGACGGCACCGCAACGCCGGCGCAGGGCCACGCCCCGCCGTTGACCGACCCGGAACGCCTGGCCCTCGCCAAGGCCTGCCAGGCGGCCGAGAACCAGTTTGTCGGAGTGAACTGCGGCCTGTTGGACCACATCTCCTCGCTCTTCGGCAAGGCGCATCAGGTCGTCCGAATCGACTGCCTCCATCTCACGGTGGATTGGGCGCCCCTGCCCGCCGACCTGGCCGTGGTCGTCTGCCATTCCGGAGTCCGTCACGCGCTGGTGGGCGGCGAATACAATGAACGCCGCTCCATGTGTGAAGCCGCCGCCGCAAAACTGGGGGTCGCCGCCCTCCGATTCGTCAACCCACCCGGACTCGAGGCGGCGCGCGCCCGGTTGAGCCCCCGGGAATATGAATGCGCCGTTCACATCGTCGGGGAAAACGACCGCGTTCAGCGGGGCGCCAGGGCCCTTGCCGTCAATGACCTCGCCACGTTTGGCGGCTTCCTCTTCGACAGTCACGCGAGCTCCCGCGATTCCTTCAAGAACAGCTGCCCCGAACTCGACATCCTCGTGGAGCTCGCCCGCGTCGAACCGGCCTGTCTCGGGGCCCGCCTCACCGGGGGCGGTTTCGGTGGAGCCACGCTGAATCTCGTCCAGGCGGATCAAGCGGAGACCTTTCGTGCCAGCGTGGGCCGGGCCTACGAAAGCCGCACCGGCCACCCGCTGGAATCCTGGGTGTGCGACGTCGTCGATGGGGCGGCGTAGGTGAGGTCAAACCCGGGACAACTCCCGCTTGCATTAAGCCCGACTTCAGTCCATCATAAGTCCGTGCCTGTTCCGGGCGAGCGTATCCCCTGCGCTCAGACTCCTTGGTATTCCTCCGGAACAGGCACTTCCTGTACTCCAGCAGCTCACTTCCCCGCCGCCACCCGTTGCTCGTAATCCTCGCGCAGGAACGCGAAGACCTGCGTGTCCTCCCAGCGCCCCTGCACCCAGCGGTCCTGGCGGAATGCCGCCTCCTGTTTCATCCCGACCGCCAGAAGCTGCTGCGACAGACCGTCACCGTCGCCCGCAACATGGATGACCAGGCGATGCAGATTCAGGGCGCCGAAACAAAGCACGAACAACAACGAACAGGCCTCCCGGAAAAGTTCATCCGTCATCAGCGTCTTGCTGAGGCGGACCTGAAAACCCGCCAGAAAATGAGTGTGATCCGTGAACCCGAACTCGAACTGCCCGATGATCGCGGGATTATCCCGGCGTTCGATGGCCAGCAACACCGTCTCTCCCTCCACGGCGAGACGATCGTTGCCATGCTGGTTCAGCCAGTCCGCGACCTCCTCCTCCTCCCATTCCCAGAGAACGGTCAGGTCCTGGACATCGGCCAACCCCAACCGACGGAGACGCACCTTTGAACCCTCCATGGGCAGCGGAACGGTGCTGGCGGGATCCCCGGTCTTTCGCGGCAACACCAGGGATCGCGTGCAACTGGGACACCCCTGCACCGTTCCGGCAAGATCCACCAGGAAATCGACACCCACGCCGCAATGCGGGCAGTTCATCGCCATGAATTCCAGTTCACCGTTCGAGGGAGTTTGTGGTTCGTTCATTCTGGGTTGCTGCCGGGTTTGCCCGCCTTTTCCGCCACAATACACGACCGGAAGCCCCACCCCCGAGCTGAATCTGCCTGACCCCGTGCCGACGGACCACGGAGAATTGGCTGGCCTCCCGGGCCCGGGTCGACTAGGTCGGGCGCATGCGAACCGAGGAACGATCGCCGGGTAAGGGACGAGATCGTCCCCCAACCCGTCGCCCGGCACACGGGGTCGGCCGGGGGAACCCAATGGCATCGACCACTGTTGCCGGAGTCGTTGCCGCGCTGGGCCTCAGCTCCTGGATCGCCGCCGGAGAAACCGTCGTCAAACCGCTGAGTCCGTCCGGATCCGGAACGCCGGTGGGATTCACGGAACTGGCGGGACCCGCCGTGGGAATCGATTTCCGCAATCTCCTCCCCGACGAGGCCCTGATTCAGAACATCAACCTGGCCAATGGATCCGGGGTCGCCGCGGGGGACTTCGATGGCGACGGTCGGTGCGACCTCTACTTCTGCGCGGTCGATGGCACGAACACGCTCTATCGGAACCTGGGGGACTGGCGCTTTGAGGACTGCACCGCGGAGTCCGGGTTGACCCAGCCGTATCCGCACTGCACGGGAGCGGTGTTCGCCGATCTGAACGGTGATGCCGCGCTGGACCTGCTCGTCAGTTCCCTGGGGGGAGGTGTCCACAGCTACCTGAACGACGGCACCGGCCGGTTTCGCGAAACCACGGCGGAAGCCGGCCTCAGTTCCACCCATGGCAGCACCACCATGGCGCTGGGCGACGTGGACGGGGACGGTGACCTCGACCTCTACGTGGCGAACTACGGGGCCATGTCCTATATCCGCTCGGCGGGCCGGGCGGAGGTAAAGCAGGTGAACGGGCAGTGGGTGTTCACGGGCCCGATGGCGAACCGCTTGAGCCTGGTGAACGGGCGAATTCAGGAAATCGGTGAACCGGACGTGCTCTTGCTAAATGACGGCATGGGCGGGTTCGCCGCCCTCCCCTGGACCGGGGAGAACTTCCTGGATGAACTGGGCCGCCCGATGGCGGCACCGCCGGACTACGGCCTGACCGCACAGATCCGCGACATCAACGGCGACGGCTGGCCCGACATCTACGTGTGCAACGACTTTCAGACTCCGGATCGCCTGTGGTTGAACGACAACCACGGGCACTTCCGGTTGATCCCGCGGCTGGCGATCCGTCACGAGAGTTTCTCGGCCATGAGCGTGGACTTCGCGGACATTGATCGGGACGGTTTCCTCGATTTCTTCGTCACCGAAATGTGGCCGCGCGACCCGCGCGTACGCCAGCGCCAGATCACCGGGTCCACCCCGGTGTTCCCCCTGCCCGGTCGGTATGACAACCGCCCCGACGTGGTCCGCAACACGCTCTTCCGGAACCGAGGTGATGACACCTATGCCGAGATCGCGCACTTCAGCGGCGTGGAGGGCTCGGACTGGACCTGGAGCCAGGCGTTTCTGGACGTGGACCTTGACGGTTACGAGGACCTGATGGTGATCAACGGCATGCTTCAGGACGTCCAGGATCGCGACACCGGCCAGCGCATCCGGAACCTGGGCAAGCAGACCGTTGAGGAATCGCGACTCAATCTGCTGCTCTATCCGCCGTTCCTTACCCCCAACGTGGTCTGGCGTAACCAGGGCGACCTCACCTTCACCGATCGAAGTGTCAACTGGGGCTTCGCAGCGACCAACATCAGCACCGGCCTTGTGCTCGCCGACCTGGACAACGATGGCGACCAGGATGCCATCGTCAACACCCTCCGCGGCGGCCCGCTCCTGTATCGGAACAACGTGCAGGCCGCGCGGGTCGCCGTAAGGCTCCACGGACCGGCCGGGAACACGCAGGGCATCGGAGCGAAGGTCCGGCTCGAGGGCGGTCCGGTACCGGAACAGATGCAGGAGATTGTCGCCGGTGGACGCTATCTCGGCGGGGACGATCCCATGCGTACTTTCGCCGCGGCGCCCGCCCACGGCCCGCTGGTCATCCGGGTGGACTGGCCGGATGGCCGGCGGACGGTCGTGGAGGACGTGCTGCCGAATCACCTCTACGAGATCGGCCATGTCGGATCCACCGTGTCGAAGCCGGTGAATTCCTCGACACCGCCCCCCTGGTTCCAGGATCTGAGCGGTCCGCTGAATCATGTCCACCACGAGGAGGCGTTCGACGACTACGCGCGACAACCCCTGCTGTACCGGCAGTTCAGCAGCCTCGGACCGGGCGTCACCTGGTGTGACCTGGACGGCGATGGCTGGGAGGATCTGCTGGTGGGAAGCGGCAAGGGCGGACGGTTGGCGGCATTTCGGAATCAGCAGGGCCGGGCGCTCACCCTCCGTACGGAAGCCCCGTTCAACACCCCCGCCATCCGCGACCTCACAACCCTGCTGCCCGTTCCCGAAACCAACGGGACCGTCGCCATCCTGGCGGGTTCGGCCAACTATGAAGACGGCATCGTGGCCGGGTCCCTCGCCCGCACGTATGACGTGGCCGCCGGCGCCATGCGCGACGAACTCCCCGCTCCCACTGCCAGCACCGGGCCCATGGCAATGGCGGACTACGACGCCGATGGCGACCTCGACCTGTTCGTGGGAGGGCAGATCGTTGCCGGACGTTACCCCGAACCGGCGGACTCATGGCTGTTCCGGCGGGAGGGCGGTGCCTGGAAACCGGACGCCGCCGGCACCGCCCTGCTCAGGGGGGTGGGCCGCGTCAACGGCGCGGTCTGGACCGACCTGACCGGCGACGGTTACCCGGAACTGGTGCTCGCCGGTGAATGGGGTCCCATACGTATGTTCCGGAACGCAGGCGGCAGGCTGGACCCGTGGAATCCCCCGCTGAAGAACGCCCCGTCGGGTTCGCCAACCACGCTGGATGCCCTCACCGGCTGGTGGACCGGGATTCAGGCCGGCGACTTCAACGGTGACGGACGACTCGACCTGATTGTGGGCAACTGGGGCGGCAACACCGGCTACCATGCCAACCCGGACCACCCGCTGCGCCTCTACTATGGCGATCTGCTGGAACAGGGCGTCGTGGACGTGATCGAAACCACCTGGGTGCCGCAGCTTGACAGCGAAGCACCGCTAAGACCGCTCTCGGCCCTGAGCCGCGCGATTCCCGTGCTGGGCGCGGCGTTCCCGACCCATCGTGCCTTTAGCGCGGCGACCCTCGACCAGGTCCTTGCGGCGCTGCCAAACCGCCCCGCAATGGTCGAAGCCGTCACGCTCGACCCGGTGGTATTGCTCAACCAGGAGGACGGGTTCCACCTGCTGCCGCTGCCCCGCGAGGCACGTTTCAGCCCGATATTCGGCCTGGGCGTGGCGGACTTCGACGGCGATGGAAGGGATGACGTCTTTCTCAGCCAGAACTGCCTGGCCCTGCGGCCCGAATGGCCCCGCATGGATGCGGGCCGCGGGTTGCTGTTGCAGGGTGACGGGCAGGGGGGATTCACCCCGGTTCCCGGTCAGACCTCGGGGATCACGATTCAGGGCGAAGGCCGGGGAGTCGCGATGGCGGATTTTGATCATGACGGTCGTCCGGACCTTGCGGTTGGCGAAAATGGCACCACCACGCATCTCTACCTGAACCGCCACTCGGCGGCGGGCATCCGACTACGGCTTGATGCGGGCCCGGCAAATCCGTGGGGGATAGGAGCGGTCGTCCGGACGAAGGACGGCAACCGGTGGGGCGCTGCCCGGGAAGTGCGGCTGGGGGGAGGCTGGTGGTCGGCTGACGCGCCGGTGATCCTGATCCCTCGTCCGACCGGCGCGATGAGGATCGAAGTGCGCTGGCCGGGGGGGACAACCACGGAAGAACAGATTCCTGCCGGCTCGACGGAAGTCCTCATCCGCCACGAGCGGTAACGCCCGACAAATCATGCCGCGGGAGGACGGGGCTCGGCCGCGCCGAAACGCGCCCCCATCGTTGCCCGCGATCAGCGGCTTCCGTAGACCTCCAGTTCGGCGACCCTCGCCAAGCCATCCAGGCCCGGTTCCTCCACTGAGAGTCTCAGTTGATCGGCGGTGACCGGGGTGAGATCGAAGTCGGTGACGTCCACCGGGTCGCCCCGAAACTCGCCGATGGTTCGCCAAGCCCCATCCTGCAATCGGACCTGCACGGTGAAAGCACGCGGATTGAGCGTGGGACTGAGGCCGGCGGCGCCAGCGTGACGAACCAGACAGCGATGAAGGCGGTAACGCCCCCCGAAAGCGAGTTCCACCATGTTGCTGTCGGGGCTCGATGATTGCCAGAAGGTGTTCGGAGTGCCGTCGATGGCAAGTTCCGGCCGGGTCCGGGAATCGCCGCCCCGCACCTCGACTCCCGGCAGAAGCGCCAGGTTGAAGGGCAATCCCTCCGCCTGGTTGTGAAGGTTGAAATAGTGGTCCGCGCGAACAAAAGTCACCTGACCCGGAAATCGGCGGGTCAGTTCCTCCTGGAGCCCAACGATCCGGTCCGGCTTCATCTCCCCCCAGATGCTCACCTGATAGGCCAGAAACAGGGGTGAACATCCATCCCATTGCTCGATCTGACCGGTGAGCGAGCGACGGATGTGCTCATAGGTGCCGACGTAGGGAACCACCAACCGGTCGAACCACAGGTGGCCGGCTTCCACGCTTCCCGCAACGGAGGGAACGTCCCTGAAATTCTGGACCGTGGCCCCGTACAAGGTGCGACAGTGCTCGGCGTAGGCTGCCCGGTGCATGGGTAACGCCTGGTCCCAGATCGTCACCCCCCTCAGTCCGGCCCGCTGCAGATAGGTCTCCGTCAGGCGGGCGTATCCCGCCATCCGCCGGGGATCCTCGAGAGGGTTCCCCACCGGGGCGCCGGGTTCCTCCAGGGTGTTGAATGGCATCAGATAACCCATCCCGGATGGGCCGTTGACGAAGCAGTCATTCGTCGTGGCGGTGGTGTAGTAATAGTTGAGGATCCCCGGGGCGATGTCGACCAGGCCCGGCGCAATCGTCCAGTTCAAGGGAACCCGACCGCGGCTGGGGCTCGCCCGGTCCCAGATCCGCCGGAGGGCCCGCTGCGTATACTGGATGTTGTCCCCGTCACTGATGAAGATCGCCACATACACTTGGTTGGTCAGGGCGGGCATCCTGGGAACGAGCGGAATTAGGATTCGGGGGTCCGTCCCGGAATAGACGCTGCCGCTGATGAAATGGTCGGCCGGCAACGTGCCAATGCCGAACTCGGAAGCCGTGGTGATGCCGGATCGCTCGGTGGAGTACCACCCCAGCACCACCCCCTCCCCGGCCGTCATGTCCCCAAGGAAGCGACGCATCAGGGCGCGTTCCTCCGGAATGCGGTTGTCCAGCCAGACCACTGCCGCACCGCACGCGGCGGCAATGTCCCGGGTATGATGAAAGTCGCCCCCCCGGTTCTCGGGCCGGGCACTCACGATCAGCCGTTTCTCGCATAGCGGCCACACCGTCTCATACAGGTGCCGGTAAACCTCGAGCGGTGAGGTTCCTTCCAGCTCCGTCAGGTCCTCCACCACCTCGAGATGAATCCCGTGTGCCTCAAGTTCGCCACGCACCCCGGTCGTCACCGGCAACGCCTGACGCAGCCCCGCCACGGTCCCCGCCAGATTCCGGTGGTGCGGGCTGAGATCCGGATCATAAACCACCAGGCCGGCAACCTCCCCGGCGAATTTCGCCACAAGGTCATACCGGGTTTCGTGATCATACCGATGCCCCACCGTCAGTCCCACCGTCGCGGTTTCCGGCCAGGTGTCCCGCCCCTCGTCGGAACGGGCATCAAGCAGGAGGATTCGTGGGCGTTCCCGGTTGACCTGACCCTGCAGGGCCGAGAAGGTGATTTGCTCATCCCGGGAAAGTGCCTGGACCTCGATGGCGTCCAGCGCCGGGGCCGGGGTCGCAAACCGCGGCAACGCCTGCCCCCTTGGCCAT
This sequence comes from Verrucomicrobiales bacterium, assembly GCA_024233215.1. Lineage (GTDB taxonomy): Bacteria > Verrucomicrobiota > Verrucomicrobiia > Limisphaerales > J093 > J093. The sequence continues at coordinate 73,874 of JACKPW010000004.1, forward strand.
GCAATGCCATGGGTCAGAGGCGCAACCTCCGGGTGGGGAACATAACGGTTGCGAACCGCGGCATCCCCGCCAAACGCGTCTCCCGGCCAGCCTCCGAGAACCAAGCCCAGGCTGCCGAGCCCGATGAGTCGTCGAATAGTCTCCATGTTCAGCCCTCGCCTCCGCCCCCACACTCCGGGGTAGCCCCTGCTCAATACGAGATCACGAACACTCTGCGACTCCAAGGGACTCCGGACAAGCCAACAACAAACGGAACCCGCTCCCGGTGCGGCAAAGTCCCTGGTTCCGCGTTTTCTTCAGTCGGGGCATGGGATACAACCGCGGCGTGAACGCACAGTTGCTGGGCATCGAAATCGGCGGAACCAAGCTCCAGATCGTCACCGGCCAGGCCGACGGCACCATCACGGACCGGCGACGGTTGGCAGTGAACCCCGCGGCAGGTGGCGAGGGGATCCGCCGGCAGATTGCGGAGAACCTGCCTGGCCTCCTGGAACGTTGGAAACCCACCGGGATTGGCGTGGGGTTCGGGGGCCCGGTGGATGCCCGGAGCGGCCGCATCTGCCGGTCGCACCAGATCGAGGGCTGGGACGGGTTCCCCTTGACGGAGTGGCTGACCGCACAGACCGGTCTGCCGGCAGTAGTGGAAAACGATGCGAACACCGCCGCCGTGGGGGAGGCGCGAATCGGAGCCGGTCACGGGTGCGACCCGGTCTTCTATGTCACCCTGGGAAGTGGGGTTGGAGGCGGGCTCGCAGTAAATGGAGCGGTCTACCACGGAACCCCCCCGGGAGAAGCGGAACTGGGACATGTGCGACTCGACCGCAGCGGCACCACCGTGGAATCCCGCTGTTCCGGCTGGGCCGTGGACCGTGCAGTCCGGGACTTCGCCGCCGCACATCCGGCCACTCGACTGGCAAACCGGGTCCGAAGCAACCCGGGATCGGAGGCTCGTCAGCTTGGCCCCGCGCTCGCCGGGGGAGATACCGACGCGCTGAGGATTCTGGAAGCCGTTGCTGACGACCTCGCATTCGGCTTGTCCCACGTGGTGCACCTGATGCACCCGGGAGTGATTGTCCTTGGCGGCGGTCTGTCACTGCTTGGGGAACCGCTGCGACGGGCGGTTGGAGCCGCGTTGCCCGGCATGCTGATGGACGCCTTCGAGCCCGGACCGGAAATCCGGCTGGCGGCGCTGGGTGAGGATGCGGTTCCCCGTGGCGCATTGCTGCTGGCAGGAGATAGCCCCGCCACCCGCTGACCGCACCGCACCGCCCGCAATCCGCCCGACTCGGGTGGTTACGGTTTCAGACCGTCCAGCAGGGCCTGCACGTCCGGGGACGGCTTCAATTGCGACACGCTCGCGGACTCGGAGGCTCCGGTGTCGATCCACCAACGCAGCACGGCGACCTCCTGGACAGTGGGCTGGGGTTTCCCCTCCGGGGGCATGTGCTCATCGTCCGTGAGGGGCAGGTGGATCCGTTGCACCAGCAGGCTGTCTGCGGCTCGACCCGCCACCAGGACGGGGCCCGTATCCCCGCCGGTAAGCAGCGCCTCCACGGAGTCACAACGGAGCCCCCCTTTGGCCTTCTCCGGGCCATGACAGCCCACGCAGTTCCGCTCCAGGATAGGCCGCACGTATCCCGCGTAGACCCCTGGACCGGCGTCCTCCCCACCCGCGGCAGCCGCGGCCGGGTCAACCGGTCCCGTGCCGAGCCAGGTTCGCAATGGCTCCGGCGCATGACGAGTCAGGTAGCCCCGACCGTGAGTGAGGGTACCTCCCTTGTGGCTGGAGACGAGCATCAGACCGAGGGTGGCCGCCAGCCCCAAACGGTAGCCCAAAACACGTCCGCGCCCCTGCAACCAGAGCAACGCCACACTCAGCACCCCCACCCCAATGCCCGTGTAGAAATGGAAGTCCACCAGGTCCTGGTCGTAACCGCCCCCGCGCGAAAGCAACCAGCCGCAAACCACCGTCAGGACGACCGCCGGAACCAGCATCAAGAGGATGGGGCGCCGGGCTTCGGTGGCCTGACGAAAGCGCGGCAGAATGGCCAGCACCTCGAGCCCCGCCAGCGCCACAAGGAATCCGATGGGCAGATGCAGCAGAAGCGGGTGGAACCGCCCGAAGAAGAGGCCGACGTCAGAAGCTGGATTCATGTGCTCAAAAGGTTCTCATTGTGGGACCGGCCACCGGAATGAACCCCGGAGACGGGTGACGGCGTGCAAGACTAGAGGGCTGTTCCGGGAGGGCAAGGGGAATTCCCGGTCCAGGCGGCGCGCAACGCGGCGCGGGGATGATGCAAAGAAACGGGCCCGGAGGATCAACCACCGGGCCCGCGAGAAGAGGGTTGCGTCTCTGTTAGTCCTTCTTGAATTTCTTCATGAAGGCGATCAGGTCCTTGATCTCCTGATCCTTGAGCTTGTCACCGAACGCCTTCATCTGCGTCTTGCCGTCCTTCTTGAGCCCTTCCTTCAAGGCCTTGAGGGCTTCCTCATCCTTGAACTTGGCCCAGACTTCAGCCTTGCTGTAGTCCTTGCACTCGAGCTTCTGGCCCATCTTGGTGTCGCCCTTGCCTTCCTTGCCATGGCACTTGGCGCATTCCTTTTCGTAGGTGGCCTTGGCCTTCGCGAGGGCGGCGGCGTCGAGTTCGGCGGCGTTCAGGGTGGCGAATCCTCCGCAAAGGGCGGCGGCGGCGATGACTGCGATATGTTTCATACGGTTATTCGGATTTCGATCTGTTGGGGTTCCAACGTTTGCGAATTGATAGACGCCCCGGCGGGGCCGGATGTTCAAACCAACCGTCATTCGGCGGCGAGCTCCGCGTTCACCAAGTCCCGGGCCACGTTGAGCAGACGCCGGGCGTAGGCGCCGTTGTGGACGCCGTAACTCCCGTCGTGCTCGACGAGATAGACATTGAAACGGGCCTGCTTGATCCCGTCCGGAATGGCGCCCTGCTCGGCGCTGGACGGGCCGCTGACGCTCTCGCCGTCAGGATTCGACAGCTGCCCGACGTTGGTGTATTCCCAAGCCAGCGTCCCGTACTTGGTGCGCAGGTCCTCGGGCGCCTTCGTGAGTGCCCACTCGTTGAGCAGGTTCACCACGCGCGCCATGCGCTCCTTGATGGCCGCCTGTCCACCCTCGACCAGCATTTCCGCCAGTTCCTCGGAGCCGTGGCACTCAACACACCCCACGAAGGTCGGCTTGAACTCATGACCGGTGTAGTTCGGATCCTCCTCGGAAGGACTCGCAGCCTCGTGGGAATGGGTGTGGCAATGGGCGCACTGCTGGTCAAGCCGGCTGTGCGTCACGAGCATCTGCTCCCCATCCGGGTCCACTCCGCCCAGACCGATCAGCATGTTGTATTGAGGGGAGTGGTGCGGCGGACGCGAACTGCTGTCCCACGTGCCGCCCCGCAGGTTGTGGCACTGCGCGCAAAGCTGCACGTCGGGATTGTATTGTTCGGCAAACGAAAGCCCGGTGTTGTAGGAGAAGTTGACCAGGGACGCCCGGGGATTCCGCAACTGTGCGTGCGGGGTGACCTCGTGGGCTGTATGGCAGACGGCGCACTCGACGGTAAAGTATGCGGCGTCCTCGCCGGTCGGATACTGCATCTGCGCGTCCGGATCCTCCTGCAACCTCTCCCAATGATTCAACATCGCCACCCGCACCGCCCCGGAATGGCAACTGCCGCACGCGTTCATGCGTGATTCCCCCGACGTGATGAAGCCCTCACCGACATGGTCGTCCATGACCGCGTGGGCGGACTGGACCCACTCGTCGTAGGTGGGATGATGCGCGTCGGTATGGCACCCGCCGCACGCCTCGGAAGCGAGGGTGACCTTCGGCTGCATGCCCTCGTCAAAGGGGTTGAAGGCATGGTTGCCCCCGGGACCGTGGCAGTTTTCGCACTGCACGCCGCCCAATTGCGGCGTCTGCTCCGCACTGACAAACCCGCTGGGCTGGCCGAGGCCGACGACATGACAACCCAGGCAACTGGCATTGTGGTCCATGCCGATGTTCGCCAGGGTCTGCAGCGCATGGGCGTGGCCGGTCTCGTTCCATTGCGTGTGCACATCACGATGGCACCTTCCGCACTCCTTCGCCCCGACGTAGATCGGGTCGGCCGCGCGCACCCGGAAGATCTCCATCGGGCTGGCGACATCCAGCGTGGCGGACGTTCCCGCCTGGATGCCGCCGATGGCCTGCCAGATGGGATCCGCCGCACTCGGGGATCCCTCCACCTGATACGGCGGCGTCAGCCCCTGCCATCCGAGGGTCACCGATCCGCCCTCCTCGGTCAGGGTGTGGATCGTCGGCCGGGGATTCAGCCCGCCCACGGCGGTGCCAACCGGTTTGTACATTTCCTTCGGCTCACCCTCCGCACCCAGCGCGGTGGTCATCGCCAAGGTTGCGACCAGCGCGGTGAGGGTCATTCGTCGCCGGGGATTGCTGGGATGGTTCATCTCGCTTTGCTCGGATGGGGGTTAGAAACGGTAGCTCAGGGTCGTGTAGAGCACGTGGGCCTGGTAGTCCAGGTTGCCGCCGGACAGGTCGTCGGAATAATCGAAGAAGCCATAGTGAACACCGAGCCGGGTCCGCGGGTTGAGCCGCCGGGTGACGCCCAGCATGACACCGTGTTCCTCGCTGCCCGAGCCATAGGGCACGGTAACCGCCGAGTTGTCGAAGTAGTTGTCCGCCAGGTAATACATGTACTGCAACTGCAGATCGGTCTTGTCATCCAGCGCATAGCCGACTGTCGCCGTCGCGGTCCAGTAATCGTTTTGGGAATCCGCCACCGTTGCCGTCGCACTGCTCGCCAGCGTGTCGGTCCGGTCCCAGACGTAGCTCAGGTTCCCCAACAGGTAGACCCGGGAAAACGGCACCCACGACACACCGCCGCTGACCACGTGGCTGGTCATCTCGCTGTTCTCCAGCGTGGCCAGATTGTCCGGACTGCTCTCCAGCGAGGTCAGTTGGAAGTCGTAGCGGGCCACCAGGCTCACGTTCGACCGCGGCCGCACGGATACCCGCAGATTCACGTCGTCGGTGTCGAATTGCTGCGCCCGGAGAAACGCCGGATAGCGGTTCGGGCTGCCCACCGCGTTCGACGTCGAGTCCAGCGGATGGTCGTAGTCATTCTCACGAATCTTGTGGAAGTACTCGCCCGACACGTTGAGTCCGCGCACCGGGTACCAGTTGGCACCGGCGGTGTACTTCTGGGCGAAGCGGGAATCATCGGTCACCCGCTGGAGAAGGTTCCCGCCGGTGATGAGGTTGTCCCAGTTCTCGCGCAGGTCGCCGTCTCCCTGCAGCCAGCTGCCGCCGGCGTACAACACCCAGTCCTTGAACCCGGTGTAACGGAGGTCCAGGTTCTCCGAGACCTCGAGGAACCCCCGGTCGCTGACGGCCTCATACGAGGGAGCCAGGCCGTCCGCCGGTTGCTGGTAAAGCGAGGCGGAGGAAATGTCCTGACGTTCCAATCGCAGCCACGGAATCACCTGCAGGTTCTCGTGGAGTTTGAGCAGGAAGTTCATGGTCCCGGTGTGCTGCCCCATGGAGGAGCCCCCCATGAGGTTCGCGTAGGTTCCCGGGTGAGGCAGCCGCTGACCGAGATCGGGATCGTAGGCCGTGCCATACACGCGGTAACCCGCCGTGTCGGTGTCGAGATCCGTATAGGCATAGCCGACGGTAAACAGGACCTTCTCGCTGAGGCGTGATTCCACAAACGAGTGGACGTTGACCATGTCATCGTCCACCTCATCCCGGGTGGTCACGTGGGCATCGCCCGCCTGCCCCGGGTATTCGCGGCTGTTCCGGGTGTCATCGATGCTGCCGGTGTCATAGCGCACCCCGACCCCGAACTTCGTGCTGCCGATCTGGTGGTCCACATCCACCCGCACCGAATCCCGCTCCTCGTCCAGTCCCAGGAAGGTCGGCACGATGCCACGAACGTCGGTCCAGACCGGGAGGCCGGCCCCGATGGCGGGTCCCCAGATGGTGGACCCCTTGGTGCCGTCCCGGAAGGTGTGATGGTAGGCCAGGGTCACCCGGGGCACATCGGGCAGGGTCAACCCGGCCTCGATCCAGAAGTCCCCGCGATCGGTGTACAGTTCCGTGTCATACAGCTCGTACCAGGACCCGTCGAATGGCAGGTAACCACCGGCGCCGTCGTCCCAAGTCCGGGATTGCTCATAGCCGACGCGGACAAACCCGCGATCCTCCCGGTGTACGTTGACGTTGAGGGAGTAGTCCTCGCTGTCGAACACGCCGCGCCCGTCAATTCCCAGTTGCCAGTCCTTGCCGAGGTCGCGCTGATAGTGAAACCCGGTGATCCCCCCGAACACCTCAGGCAGGCGGTGCAGCCGCTGCCATTCAGCCCGGCTGCCACCGTCCATGAACACGCCGCCGACACCGAACTCGACCCAGTTCACCAGATCCGAGGCCTCGTCCTCAGCGGCATCCGCCTCCGGCTCGGCGGCGGCATCCGTATCGTCGTCCTGGGCCACCCCGATCCAGCCGGCGAGGCAGGCACCGGCCAGCAGGAAGGTGCCGGTGACCCATTTGCGAAACCAAAAGCGTGTGAGCGTCTTGACCTTCATGAGCGTTTCCTCAGTAGCGAAGTGACGAACTGACGCGGGAACCATGAACGGCTTCATGGCATCCCGAGGTCCAGCAGGTTCCCCGACTCAAAAACTCGGAGTGGTTCTGACCGCCGATCAACACGACGCCCGGCCCGGCCTGCTGCTGAAAATGGCATCGCAGACAAAGGCTGGCGTTGCGCGCAACCAGCAGTTTCTCGTTCACCGAACCGTGCGGGTCGTGGCAAACGTCGCAGCCCTCGCGCAGGGCCTCGTGCTCAAACACGTAGGGACCCCGCTGCGCCTCGTGACAGGAGAGGCAGGCGTCATTCCGGGCCAGCCCGGAAAGCCCTCCGCCCCCGGGACGCGCGCTGCCCTCATGCGGCGAATGGCAGTCGGTGCAGGTCAGTCCGCCCTGGATCACGTCGTGCCCCATCACCACGGGGTGTTTCGACCGCAGCATGAACCGGCTGCGCACCTCCAGGTGGCAATTCAGACAGATCGTCGGGTCCTTGCCCGGGTTCAGGATGTTGTCCGTGCCGCCGCCGGCATCGCTGTGCAGGCTGCCCGGGCCGTGACAGGTCTCGCACCCGGAACCGAGCGCGTTGTCCCCCTTCGCGGTCAACCGGGCGTGGCTGGCGGTGGCGAAGTGCTCCGCGATGACGTCGTGACACATCGCGCAATCCTCGTCACCGATGTACTCCGCCCCGGGGATTTGCGGGGGAGCCACCACGGTCCGGCTGAGAGTGCCGCAAGACACCAGCACCGAGGCCACCGCGCCAAGCACCCCAGTGGTGACCAGCGCGCCTTTCAACCAGCCCGGACGGGCAGGCTCCCGGCGGCCGGAACCACTGCCATCTCGGCCGTCGCACGGAACTCGCTCTTGAATGCAACTCATAACTTTCATCGATTTGGCGACAACTGTCGCTGACCAGCTACACCTCGTTTGCCCTGAGTTCACCATTTCTTGGCAATTGAATAAAGGAACCCAGTAGCGAAGTTGATTCACGCCGAATCAACCGTCCAAACCATGCTAATTCAAAACAAAAGCCACTCACTCCGAATCCCCCGTTGTCCCGCGGCTCGGACTGAGAACGCAAGTTGCTTCACTGCAATTGGTTTTGATTTTCTGGCTGGTACCACAACGCACGCCAGTAGGCTTGGTCAGCTGAGAAAACGTTAACAGGATCCATCTGAACGTCTGGCTGCCCGGAAATCACCCCAAACCGACGCATCTCCCGCACGTACTGGAGGTTGGGCTGGAACCCGGGCTCCCCGTAGCGCGGCCTCGAATCGAGCACCGTCTTCCCTTCCTCGAGGCCCTTCAGAAGCGCCTGATACCCCGGATCCTCCTTCGACTGGAACACCCCCCCGCAGCTCCCCCACCCGCCAGCCTCCTTCGCCAGTGGACCCAGCAGCAGCGGCGAAAGCTCCGGGCGGCTGAAGTTCACCAGGATGTTGGCGCTGTAACGGGCCATCGGATCATCCGGAACCACAATCCGTTCATACTCCGCAGTCGGATGTCCCACTAATGACCGCCTCGTCTCGCGCATCGCGGGGTCGTAAGGCAGCCGCTTTGGTTTGCCGTCCGCCAGTTCGGTGCTGTTGTGGCAGGAGACGCAGCGCCGGTTCAACACGGCTCCGCCGCGCCGAAAGACCGCTCCGAACGCCGCCCCCGGCAACCCCTGCTCTTCCGCGTTGCGCAGGCCGGCATAGCTCCCCGCATACGGGGCGCCGCTCTCGATCCACAACCACATCGTCCGCCACTCCGGCTCGCTGACTTCCACGTCATGGTGAGTCCCGTTCACCTTGGTCAACAACGCGCTGGCCGAACTGCCCAGCGTGCGCGGCGGCTTGTTGCCCAAACCGTTATGGCCATCGGCCACTTGCTCCTTGGCCAGCAGACTGAAGTAACCGTGCGACCAGTGCGGCCCCAGGTCCCCCCCCAGCAACACCCCGCCCTCGTGCCGCTCGTACCCGTGACACTCAACACAATGCCGGTCGAGGATCGGCTGGACGTCGCGCCGAAAATCGAGGACGTCCGGAAACCCTGCGAAGGGTTCGATCCGACTGGGCGGTCGGCGTAGTGCCAGGAGGTTCCGCGCAAACCGGTTGTCCGGCGCCTGGGAACGATGCTCGTGGCAGCCCACACAACTCAGCGATTCCCCCGGCATGACCGCCGCAAAGCTCTGCATCCGCTTTACGGAAAGGTCGTTCTCGTCCAGGGCCACGAAGAACACCTGCCGCTCGGCCGGGACCTCGAAAGCCGCGGAACCATCCGCCTCCACCGGCACCGTGCCCAGCACCCGTTCCAGCGTGAACGTCCCCAGCCAACTGGTGAGGTCCGGGCCGCCGCTGAAGTTCACCGGCTTGGGCAGCGACTCGAGAATCAGCAGCTTCTTGATGTCGCCCCGTGCCACGCCCGCCATGTTGCGCCCCTCGTAAACGTCGCTCAGAACCATGACTCCGGTCGACTCCTCCGGCTTCATGCGGACGGGAATCACCGGCTCGCGTGGTCGCGCGGCAATCGGTCGCGGTTCCTGCACTCCGCCGGGTCCCCGATGCGTGTGCAAGACCTGCATCCGGCCCGCGCGATCCAGCAGGACCAGTTGGTTGTCACGTGCCACCAGGAAGAGGTCCCGGGTCAACGGGTAGGGATCGCGGACGAGCTTGCCGCCATGAAGCTGCCGCGCCGCCGCCGGTTCATCGGGTCCCTGGTCCAGCGACAACAGGGTGGCCCGGCCCGCATGCTCGTTGACGCCATGGCCGGGGGAGAAGTTCGCCAGGATCTCACGCGTCCCGGGGACCGGCTTCGCGTCGATCATCAGGATGTGCGGATGCATGTTCCCGTAGAGGATTGTCTGGCCGGTACCGTCGGGGTTCATCGCCCAAAGGTGATGGAACTCCACCTGGCTGCGATCCACGTATTCCCAACGGGTGTACATCAACCGCCCGTCCGGCAGCACCCAGGGCGTGTTGTCATGCTCGGTGTTCGCCGAAATGGACCGGATGTTCGAGCCGTCCGCATCGCAGCGATGGATCGTGCCCACCTGGGTCATCCAGCAGTTCACCCAGCGCCTGCAACGGGTGGAAACAAACGCAATGCCGCCATCCGGCAGATAGGTCGCCTCGTAATCGTCGAACGGCCCCTCGGTCAACTGCCGTAGACCGGAGCCGTCGGGGTTGATTTCGCAGAGGTGGTAGAAATCGGTCCCGGCGGGCCGCAACGAGAAGAGGATCTTGCCGCCGTCGTAGTGGACCTGCGGGTCGCGCACCGAGCCGCCCTGCGCATCGAGGATCACTGTCACCTCGCGCGAGCGGAGGTTCAGCTTGCACAACAACCCGGCGTCCGGGCCGCCGTTGCCACACCGCGCCTTGTGATTCTCGTCGTCGCAGTAGTAGCCGATGTTTGCGTACCAATGCGGATCGTCATAGGCGAGGCGGACGCAGTAGAGGACTTCCTCAAGCCCCTTCAGCGGTCCCTCAAGGGCGGGTGCCAGGAGATCCGGTTCGGCCGCCCGCACCGGTGAGAAAGCCGGCACCCCAGCAAGCAACAGCAAGGTGAACAGGGACCTCAAAGTCCGGGGGAAACGAAAACAACGGACCGTCTTCATCGCAGCAGAAACTCAGGCTTCAACCCGATGACAACGCCGTGCCGACGCTTTGTCGAGAGAAAGAGGCGCCTCAGTAATCCGCGCCCTCGTCACTGGAACGGCAGGAGTTAAGCCAGTCCTGCAACCCCGCCTGCATGGACTGTACCCTGTCCGGCTCGTCCTGCGCGAGGTTCCGGCTCTCGGCCGGATCGTCCTGCAGATCGTAAAGCTCCCACGTGCGCCCGGCATCCGGCGTGTAGAGCTTGTAGCGGTTGCCCGTCCACGCCTGTTGCTTGCCGGATTGGAAGCCAATCGCGGAAGGCCGCTTCAACACCCTCCCCTCCAGCCACGGCACCAGGCTGAGTCCATCCACCGGTCGCCGTTCCAAGGCCGGCACCTTGACTCCGAGGAAATCCAGCACCGTTGGGAGGTAATCACTGGTCACACAGGGCGTCGTGATCACGCGGGGCTCGGGAAAGCGCTCCGGCCACACCAACAGCCCCGGTACCCGCACGCCACCTTCGTAGAGGCTGCGTTTCCGTCCGCGGAATGGCCCCGCCGTGCCGGGCGCCGAACCCGCCTGTCCTTCCGGCCCGTTGTCACTGCAAAACCAGAGCATCGTCCGACGCTCCACCCCCAGTTCCCGCAACTCACTCCGCAAACGTCCCACCTGGGCGTCCAGCGCCGTGATCGCGCCGTAGTAGTTGCGCGTATAGTCGTCCTGACCCGGGTAGAGCGCGGCATACTCGGGTCCGGCCACGACCGGCAAGTGCGGCGCATGAAACCAGATCACCGCGAGGAACGGGTCCCCAGCCTCGACCGCCCGGCGGATGAACGGAATCGCACGATCCATGATGATCCGGGAATCGTCGCCCTCCAGGTTCGCGGTTGCCATGCGGCCCGGGCCCTCCCAGTAATGGGTGCCGTAGGCGGTTCGCGGCAGGCCTGCGGCAAGCGCATTCCAACCCCTGGCATCCGCCTCCTTTACCGGTTTCACCATCGGATCCCACGTCGGCACTTTCGCCTCGGTGGAGAAACACGCGTCAAAACCGTTCTCCCAGGGCGGTGAGTAATGGGCTCGACCTCGCGGACCGCCGCGGTTGCTCTCGACGACTTCCTGGGTCAGCGTGCCCAGGTGCCATTTGCCGAAATGTCCGGTGGTGTAACCGTGTTCCTTCAGAACCTCTGCCAGATCGATCTCCTCCGGTTTCAGGTGCCCGGCGTTGGCGGTGTAGATGCCCTGCCGGAACGGATGCCGTCCGGTCACGCAACTGGCCCGGGTGGGCGAGCAGACCGGCCCCGCGGAATAGAAGCGATCGAACCGGACACCCTCGCGCGCCATCTGGTCCAGGTTCGGCGTGCGCAGAACCGGATGCCCGTTGTAACCGGTGTCGCCCCAGCCCAGATCATCCGCCATGCAGAGGATGACGTTCGGTCGTGCGGCTACATCCTCCTGCCCTGCCGACGCAACCGAGCCGAGGCAAAGGGCCACCGTGAGAATGGCCCACCCGATCTTCGTCAGGCATGTGGCCCTGAACCCGGTCCATCGGCAGGCAGGGGCGCATGCAGGGGGACGAAGTGCGATACCAAGCGTCGGGAGATCCATACTTCACCTGGCGGTCATACCGCTCGCAGTGCCTGGACCGTCTTCTCCAGGCTGGCCACGTCCGCCACATTCAGCACCTCGGCGGCACGATCAATCCGGCGCAGGAACCCGGTCAACGCCGTCCCGGGTCCGAGTTCAATGAACCGCGTGAAACCCTCCGCCAGCAAATGGCGCATCGACGCCTCCCACAACACCGACGATGTCACCTGCTCGACCATCCGCCGGTGAATGTCCGAGGGAACGCCGTGCGGCTGCCCGGTGACATTCGCAATCACCGGAACGGCGGGAATGTTGATCGGCACGGAACCGAGCACCTGCTCCAGCTTGGGCTGGGCCGACGCCATCAGCCGCGAATGATACGCCCCCGCGACCGGCAATGGCAGGGCGCGCTTGGCTCCCCGCACCTTCGCCAGCTCCACCGCCTTCGCAATCGCCCCGGATTCACCCGAGATCACGAGTTGACCCGGGCAATTCAGGTTCGCCAGTTCCACCCCCGCTTCCGAGCAGACCTCGCGGGTCGGCGCTTCGTCCAGGCCAATAATCGCCGCCATGCCGCCTTGGGTGACCTCGCAGGCTTCCTGCATGAACCGGCCGCGTTCGCGAACGACCTTGAGACCGTCTTCAAAACTCAGCACGCCGGCCGCTGCCAGCGCAGTGAATTCGCCCAGGGAAAGCCCGGCCGTGGCGTCGAAGCGCAGGCTTGGCACCGCTTCCTTCAACAACTGAAGCGCCACCCAGCTCACCAGGTAGATCCCCGGCTGTGCGTGCCCGGTCTTGGTCAACTCCGCTTCCGGCCCCTCGAAACAGACCGCTGAAAGCGAATAGCCAAGCGCCGCATCCGCCCGGCCAAACCAGTCACGTGCCGTGGGGAACCGCTCCACGAAGTCCTTCCCCATCCCGACCACCTGGGCACCCTGGCCCGCGAACAACAACGCCGTCTTACTCATAACCCCCGAATGAAAGCGGAAGCCCTCCACGGCGGCGAGTTTCAAGTTGGCAGGTTTTGGAGTGCGGCGAAAAGCGCCAGCCTTCGCCGCTTTTCGGCAGGGGCCGGCGCGAGGATCGAGGATCGAGGATCGAGGATCGAGGATCGAGGATCGAGGATCGAGGATCGAGGATCGAGGATCGAGGATCGAGGATCGAAGATCGAAGCCCTGAACACGGAGCGCTGAAACCTGAACACTGAAACCTGAAACCTCCCCTCAACCGCCAAAGCGGCGATTGGGATCGCACGCACTCCACGACGCTGCGCGAACTCCACGTTCGCCTCGGGCTTGGCGCCTGCTTCGGTCTTCGGGCGTCGCGTTCCCGGGAAAACCGTTGGACGTCCGAGCGGACCCGGGCGATGCTGCGTCACCATTGCTGAAAGGACCCCACCATGCTCGCCATCATCAGTGACCTCCATCTCACGGACGGGTCGACCTCGACGACCATCCATCCCAGCGCGTTCGATCTGTTGCGACAGGAGATCGAGGCCGCCGCGCGGACCAACGGGGCCGGGAAGGGTAACGTCAGGACGGTGCACCTGCTCCTGCTTGGCGACATTTTCGACCTTGTCCGCACCGACTGGTGGTTCCGACGGGACGCCTCGGGCCGGGAGAACGCGCCGTGGGAGAGCCGTCCATGGAACGGCGATCTCGATCCTGAGACCGCGATGAATCGCGACAGCGTCGGGGTCGGGCGGCAGTATGATGCGATCCTGAGGGGCATCCTGGATCACCCCTCCACGAAGGGATTCATCGATGCCATCAAGGGGCTGGCGACCTCGGATGCCGTTCCGGAACTCCAGATCACCTACGTCATCGGCAACCACGACCGGGCGTTGAACAATTTCCCCGGCTTGCAGCAGACCATCCAGGCTGCGTTGACGGAGGAGATCGCGTTGAAGGGGAACAAGGTCGAATTCAAGCCATCCTTCACCGATCCAGCCTACGCCGTGGCCGCCCGGCACGGTCATGAATGGGAGGATAATTGCCACGCCCGACTCCTCCTGCAGAAGGTGCTGCAGAAACGCAGGAAATGGGATCCACTCGACCCGGCAATCAACCGGGTCCAGAACCTTGGGGAAGTGATCACGTCGGAGTTGATGTCCGGCTTGGTCTGGCGGGTCCGGCAGGCCGACGATCCGGACCTCACGGACATCGTCAAGCACGCGGACCTGCTCCGGCCGGCGACCGACGTGTTTCAATGGATCGAGTGGCAGGCGCGCAGCCGCAAGCTGAAGAAGAGCCAGAAGGAGCTTCTGGCACAGTCGCTGAGCGAGTCCATCGCCGGCGTCGTCGATTCCGCCTTTGGGCGACTGTGGGACCGGGCGACCACGGATCTCCTGGTCTCCGGGGACCTGGTGGACCGACTGGAACTGGTCCGCTCACGGCTCCGCGCCTCCGGCTATGACGGCCTGCGGAAATGCGTGAAGCTGCTGGTGCTCGTCAGCAACTTCGCCTCAGCCGTGGCGCCCGGCAAAGCCGAGGACTACCAGGGCGCCAAAGAGGAGTTCAAACGGCTCGATCCCGGAATCCAGTACCTGGTCTATGGCCACACGCACCGGGCACGGCACGATCATCTCTCTGGCACGGTGGACGGCCGGGTGCAGATGTATCTCAACACCGGCACGTACCTCCCGCTGCTGGAAACCACAGACGACGGCAAGGGGTTCGCGCAGTCGAACCAGATGACCCTGGCGTTCTTCTACAACCGGGAGGAGGACACCGAGGATCGCGCGGACAAGGGTCCGACGATGGCCCTCTGGAACGGCATCAAGCGCAAGCAATACGTCACCCGGTAACCGAAGAGCGACCCAGCAGGACAATCTCGCTACGGCGAAGCGGCTGCTCCCAGTTTGAACAGAAAACTCGCGCAGAGACGCCGGGGCGCAGAAGAGTGATTGGGGGTCGGTTGCGAGGTTACAGGTTTCAGAGGGCAGGTTTCAGCGCTCCAGCTTCGGGCTTCGGATTTCGGGGCTTCGGATTTCGGCTCTTCCCGCGATCACCAGGCACCGGGGATGAATCGCGCCACGCGGCGGGCGTAATCGACGTAGTCGGGGAATCGTTCCGTCAGCCAGGTTTCCTCGCGGGCGGCCTTGAAGCGCAGAAAGACGATCATCACCAGGGTGATCCCGAGCGCGGTCCAGCTTCCCCGGAGAAGCGCCCAACCGGACCCCAGCGCCATGAGGCTCGCGTAAAGCGGGTGCCGGACCCAGCGATAGATGCCGCCGGTGATCAGCCGGGAATCCTCCTTCGGCCTCGGGAAGATGGTGCGGTTGCTGCGCAGCGACAGGGCTCCCCCCACACCGGCAATCGATCCCAGTCCAAACAGGGCCCATCCCACAACCGTCACCCAGGACCCACCGAAACTGCCTTGATCAATGAAGACTGCCACACACACAGCAATCATGAGGACCGATTGCACCAGCGCCCAACCGCCGCCGCGCTCCCGGAACGTCGGGGGAGAGGACACCATGCCGCTCACCGCGAAAAGACCTTTGCCGCACGCCACCAGCATCGAAGCCGGACTGTCACCCGCGAAGGTTGAAGGCGGCAGATGGAGGATGGCCGGATGCCTCCGGCGCCGCCACCCGCAGAACCCGCTTCTTTCGGTCCTTCGTGGGTTTCGTGCTTGAACCCGGTCACGGCTGGTTCTTCTTTCCGCCGAGGATGTTGTTGAGGAGGCTCTTGCCCTGGTTGCCGAGGTCGCCGCCAACCTTCTCGTCCAGGAGCTTGGTGGCGGCCTTGGAGGCCTCGTCGACCGCCCGCTGTTTGCCCGCCGCAAGCAGCGCCTTGCTGAGGCCGCCGTCGTCGACCTTCACCCGCGGGTTGTCCAGCGGCCCGGTCAACGCGATGGGCAGGGTGAAGTTGTCCAGTTTCGTGCGGTCGCCGGTGGGCAGCACGATGTCCACCGCGTGAAGGGTGGCCTGCAACGGCAAATCAATCGTAATCCCGCCCTGCGAGGCCCAGCTTCCGTCGGCCGCCAGATCGATGGTGCCGCCCTGCAAAGGCTGGGTGTCTGCGATCTTGAGGTCGCCGGCAATCTGGTCCGTGGGCAACCCGCGCCAGGCAAAGCTCAGGGAGTTCGTCGCACCCGCACGCTCAAACGCGGCGAGCGCCAGGCCGAACACGATGCGGTCGGAACCGGAACGCACATGAATCTCCGGCGTCCGGCCGAGCAATGCGGGATGGGTGGAGAGATTCAGGGCCTCGACGTCCAGCCGGTCGTCGCCCAGGGATGCGACCCTGACCTCGGAGGCGGACAGTTTGGCAATGGTGAGTGTGGGGCTGCCCTCGATCAAGTGGGTGGCCCGCACACGGGCATAGCCCTTCTCCTGAACCTCCCGTTCCAATCGCTCGCGCAGGCCCTCCTCTTTCTCGACCGGGGCATCGGGCCCGGCAGGTTTGGCCTCGTCGGGACCGGAGATCTTCTCGAGCCACCGCCTGGCCTGGGCCAGGCGCTCCTTCCAGAGCTGCGCCTGTTTGAGGTAGTCCTCGAGAGTTCTGGCGTCGCCGGGCTTCTCCAGGTCCGGTTCAGGTTCCGGCGGGGGACCCACCAGACGGCCCTTCACCTTCCGGGCATCCCCACTACTCGCCCCGTCGACGACCACCAGGTCGATCTTGAGCCGTTTGCGCAGGAGATCCTCCGCGTTGAGGGCGGCCTCCAGCCTGCGGGCGCGGAAGAGATCCGTTTCGAGTGCCTTGGGGTCCGCCATGGCCAGGTCGGTCACGGTGAGGCGGTTCTCCTTGAGGCTGAGGTCCACGGAACCGACGTCGACTGTGGCACCGTTGGCCCGTTCCAGGCCGGATTGCAGGGCGGCGGTGAGAATCGGACCGGCGAACAACTGGTTCAGCAGCACGAGGACCGCCACACTCAGCGCGACGAACACGACCCCGAGGATGCGGATGGGATTCCCCAATCGCTTCGAGAGCAAATCCTCGTAGGACACCTTGCCGTGACCGCTTCCCGCCAGCAGCCAGACCAGGAACCGCACGGATTTGCGTGCCTGGTAGCGTTGGTACCGCTCGGAATCCTTCTCCAGCGACACCATCTTGCGGCGAAACCGGGTGATGGCTCCGGAAATCACCAGGCCCACGATGATGCCCATCACCAGGCCTACCGCCAGCCCACCGGTGGTCAGGTAGTAATCGAATCCGAACAGGGCCAGGCCCGGGGCATTGATCATCGACTTGAAAAGGCCGGAGGTCGGACCGTCCAGGAGCAGTCGTCCGACGGCGAAACTGACCGGTGCGAGGGCCAGCGAGAGGAGCTTGGCGCCCACCGCGATCAGGGCGGCGATGGCGAGGTTGGCGTTGAGAATGACCAGCAGGAAGGTCAGGACCAGGATGAGCCCGGCCGCCTGCACGAAACCGGGCATGAAACCCAGCATGCATCCCAGCATGCTGGCCGCGATGATCTGGAATGGAGTCGCTCTTCCGCGAATGATACTGCCGATTCGACGCGTGATCATGGCTGGAGCGTAACGCCGGTCACCGGCAAAGGCAATCGCGCCCCGCAGTTCGCGCCCCCCAGTTCGCCTCGCACAACCGTGAATCGGGGCGAGGCGCGTCGGCCGGTCAAACCCGCCCGCCCCCTGGGGAACGACGGCGGCTTGACACCCGCCGTCCCCTGCCAAAGATAGGTCCTGCGGATATGGCAAAGAGCGAACGCAAGAAGCTCACCCGCGCCGAAGAGCGCGATTTGGACATCGAGATCGACTTCCTGGCCGGGTTGGCCCGGCGGGCCCCCGACTATGTGGACGCGTTGGAACTTCTCGGGGAGGACTACACGCGGCGCGGGCGTTTCAAGGACGGTCTTCAGGTCGACCTGCAGCTCGTGACACTGCGGCCCGGGAACCCCCTGGTGCACTACAACCTGGCCTGCAGTTACTCCCTGACGGACCAGCCGGAAAAAGCGTTTGAGGCGTTGAACAAGGCCTTGGACTGCGGCTACCGCGACTTCCACTGGCTGTCGCGCGATCCCGACCTCGCCGTCTTCCGCGAGCATCCGCTTTACCGCAAACTCCGCACCCGCGTGCGCGCCATGCGCGTGCCGGTGGACTGACCCCACGATCATGCTTGTCCGCGTCAGCGGCCGGTCCCGACACCACCGCACGGTCGACTTCGATGAGCGGCGCAACTGCGTGCGGCTGATCGAGCAACGCCTGCTCCCACACACCTTCAAGGTCGTTTCCATTCCCGACCACGTGGCCACGGCCGCGGCCATCCGGGACATGGTGGTGCGGGGGGCGGGAGCGATCGGCGCCACGGCGGCCTACGGTCTGGCCCAGGGCGCGCGGGCATTCGGGGGTCGCGGCCTGACGGGCTTCACGCGGCATGTGGAAAGGGTCTTCCAGACACTGGCCGCCGCCCGACCCACCGCCGTGGATCTGGTCAACGCCATGATCCAGGTTCGCGAACGCATGCAGAGCGGCACCACCGTGACCGAACGGCAACGTCTCGCGCTCGCAGCGGCCCGGGCGTTCGCCGACGAGGATGTGGCGCACTGCGAGGCCCTTGGCCGGCAGGGCGCCTCCCTGATCCGGGAGGGCATGCGGGTCTTGACCCATTGCAACGCCGGTTGGCTGGCCTTCGTGGACATCGGCACCGCCACCGCACCGCTCTACGCCGCGCAGGCGGAAGGCCGGAATTTCCACGTCTTCTGCGACGAAACCCGGCCACGCTGCCAGGGCGCCAGCCTCACCGCCTGGGAACTCGCCCAACAGGGGATTTCCCACCAGATCATCGCTGACAACGCCGCCGGGCACCTGATGCAGCGAGGCGAAATCGACCTGGTTATCGTCGGCAGCGACCGGGTGCTCGGGCGCACCGGGGAGGTGGCCAACAAGATCGGCACCTACACGAAGGCGGTGCTGGCAGCGCACCACGGCATCCCGTTCTACGTGGCGATCCCGCTGTCCACCATCGACTGGAACCTGCGACGCGGACGGGACATTCCCATTGAGGAACGGGAGGAAGCGGAGGTCCTCGGGGCATGGGGAGTGACGACCTCGGTCAGCCGCTCAGGGAAGGCGATCCGGCGTTATGTGCGCATTGCGAATCCGACGAGTGGCGCGCGCAACCCGGGATTCGATGTCACCCCGGCCGAACTGATCACCGGCATCATTACGCCCGCCGGGGTCTTTCCGCCGGGGGAACTCTGGGGACGGCGGCTGGAACTGGGCGGTGCCTTCAGACCAGCGTAAAGCCGAAACACGCGCGCCCGACGGGGCCCGCTCCACCCGGTCGGGATGGCTGATCAAGGCGGCCGAATGCGGTCCGGCATTTCCAAAGTCAAACGTCCCGATGTACCACTGTGGAACATCCAACATCCGTGGGTTGTCAGGACCCGCCGCCCCTGACACAGTCCCACGCCATGAAATCCGCCCGTCCGGATGCCTCCCGCGAAACCCGGCAGACCGCGGCTGCCGTTGCAGAGCGGTTGGCCGGGGTGGCCAACTCCGAAAAGGCCGCCCTGCTGCAACGCTTCTTCAAGACCGGCCCCGGCGAATACGGTGAAGGCGACCGCTTCCTGGGGATCATGGTCCCGCAGCAGCGCAAGGTCGCCCGCGAATTCGCCGCCCTGCCCATGGAGGAGGGTGGGCAACTGCTGGCTTCGCCCTTTCACGAGCACCGGCTCACGGCCCTGTTGATCTGGGTCCGACAATTCGAGCGCGGCGACGAGCCAGCCCGCCGGACCCTCCACGCCGCCTACCTCGCGAACACCGCGCGGGTAAACAACTGGGATCTCGTGGACCTGTCGGCGCCCCACCTGGTCGGGACCTGGCTGCTGGACCGCTCCCGCGCCGTGCTCCGAAGGCTCGCCCGCTCGGAATCCCTCTGGGAACGGCGCATCGCCATCGTCGCCACGTTTGCCTTCATCCGACGAGACGAGTTCGCGGATGCCCTCGACATCGCGGACCGGCTGCTGAAAGACCGGGAGGACCTGCTGCACAAGGCCACGGGCTGGATGCTGCGGGAGGTCGGCAAACGCGACCAGGCCGTGCTGGAGGATTTCCTTCGTCCCCGCTGCAACCGGATGCCCCGCACCATGCTCCGGTATGCCATCGAGCGGTTCCCGGAGCCGCTGCGAAAGCAGTACTTGGCCGGAAGCTTCACCTGACCCGCTTCCCTCACCCGGATGAAACCTCACCTCCCAATGTCCCTTCGACCCACCGCAGTCCGCACGTGGCTGACGCTGCTCCTCGTTTTCGGCGCGGCCCGGCCCGTCCTGACAGCCCCCGCCGCGACGGACCTGTCGGAACCCGCACCCACGGCGGGTGATCCACGGGTGGCGGCACTGCTGGAAACCGCGCGGAAAAAGGCAGGCGTGCCGGCCCTCGCCGGAGCGGTCGTGACCACCGATGGGCTTCAGGCCATCGCGACCAGCGGCTGGCGCAAGGCGGGTGCGGCCAAGGCGGTCACTCCGGACGACAGCTGGCACCTGGGTTCCGAAACCAAGGCGATGACCGCCACGCTCGCCGGACGCCTGGTCGAGCGCGGTTTGCTGCGCTGGAACACCACCCTGGCGGAACGTTTCCCCGGTCTGGCGGACGACATGCACCCGGACCTTCGCGAGGTCTCCCTCGAACAGCTGCTCACGCATCGCGCGGGACTGCCGGCGAACCTCCGATGGAGTTCGTTCGACCGCAGCGATGTTCGGAAAGCGCGACGGGAGGTGGTCCGGGAGGCCACCGCCAGGGCCCCACTCCACCCGCCCGGCTCGAAGGTGTTTTACTCCAACCTGGGCTATGTCATTGCCGGCGCGATGATCGAGCAGGCACTCGATCAACCGTGGGAACAGGCGATTGTGGAGGAGGTGTTCGAACCTTTGGGGATGCGGCACGTCGGCTTTGGCGGCACTGGCACCCCGGGTGAACTCGATCAACCGTGGGGCCATTTCGAGACAGGGAAGCCGGTTCCATCGAACGGTCCCGACACGGACAACCCTCCTGTGCTGGGCCCCGCCGGCCGGGTGCACGCCCCGCTTCAGGATTGGGCGCTGTTCATCACCGACCAACTCCGGGGTGCCCGGGGGGAGGGCCGGTTGCTCCGGCCGGAGACCTATCGCAGAATCCAGACCCCGGTCGGGGACGACCGGCACGCGATGGGCTGGATCGTTGTCCCGCGGGGGTGGGCGGGTGGACCGGCGCTGAACCACACCGGCAGCAACACGATGAATTACGCCAACGTCTGGATCGCACCGGCGAAGGGGTTCGCCATCCTGATTTGCTGCAACCAGGGCGGCGACGGAGCCTTCCAAGCCACGGACAACGCCGTGGCCGCGCTGATTCCAGTCGCCGCGGCGCAGGCGTCCGCAGGGGATTCCGGGCATTAGCGGAAGCCATGCGGCTGACAGCCTGCCGACTGCCCGGCTTGACCCCGGGGGGCTTCGCCCGCTAAAGAGTGCGCGTCACAATGAAGACACGCACATCGCCGAGAAAGACCACCCCCAAACCCCAGGGTCCCGTTTCCATCAGCCCCACGGGCGAGGTTTTCCCCATCCCGCAACCTGCCGACTATCAACGGGAGTTCGCCCGGCTGAAGCGCCTGGCCGCGCGGGAGCGCAAGGCCGGTCGCGAAATCGTCGTGGTGGTCGGCCTCGGCTTCGTCGGGGCCGTCATGGCGGCCGTTGTCGCGGATGCCAGGGACCGCGGCACCGGCAAGCATGGGAAGTTCGTGATCGGGGTTCAGCGACCCAGCCCGCGGAGCTTCTGGAAGATCCCCCTGCTTAACCGGGGCGTGTCACCGGTCAAGGCCGAGGATCCCGAGGTCGAGGTTCTCATCCAGCGGTGCGTGAAGGACGTCAAGACCCTCGTGGCGACCTACACCGAGGAAGCGTTGAAGCTCGCCGACGTCGTCGTGGTGGACGTGCAGTGCGATTATCTGAAGGAGTCCCTGGGCGACGTGCGAACCGGGGCCGCGGACATGGCGGCCCTCGAGGCTTCGATGGGCACGATTGCCCAGCACATCCCGCCCGGGGCGCTCGTGCTGATCGAAACCACCGTGGCCCCGGGCACGACCGAACAGGTCGCCTACCCGATCATGAAAAAGATCTTCGAGCGGCGGGGAATTGAGTCGGACCCGCTGCTCGCGCACAGCTACGAGCGGGTCATGCCGGGACGCGATTACGTGGCGTCGATCCGGGATTTCTGGAGGGTGTGCAGCGGCATCAACGCGGAGGCCCGGGAACGGGTGGTTCGTTTTCTCAGCGACGTGCTGAACGTCGAGAAGTACCCGCTGACCGTGCTGGACCGGCCGATTGAATCCGAGACGGCCAAGATCGTGGAAAACAGCTACCGCGCCACGCTGCTGGCGTTCATGGACGAATGGTCATTGTTCGCCGAGCGCAACGGCGTGGACCTCAAGAAGGTGATCCAGGCGGTGAAGGTGCGTCCCACCCACTCGAACATCATGTTCCCCGGCCCCGGCATCGGCGGCTATTGCCTGCCCAAGGACGGCGGCCTGGGCATGTGGGCTTACAAGCACATTTTCGGCTTTGACGATGACATCTTCAAGATCACGCCGATGGCCATCGACGTGAATGACACGCGCTCGCTGCATGCCCCGCAGTTGGTCCGCGACGCCCTGCGCAACATGGGCAAGCCCCTGGCTGCCGCCGAGGTGCTGGTCTGTGGCGCCTCCTACCGTGAGGACGTCGGCGACACCCGATACAGCGGCTCCGAGGTCATGGTACGCAAGCTCGCCGAGATGGGGGCGGACGTCCGGGTACATGA
The DNA here is from genome assembly GCA_024233215.1 of Verrucomicrobiales bacterium. Taxonomy (GTDB): domain Bacteria; phylum Verrucomicrobiota; class Verrucomicrobiia; order Limisphaerales; family J093; genus J093. The sequence goes on from JACKPW010000004.1 coordinate 96,369, forward strand.
TCCCTACGTGGACCATTGGTGGGAGTTTGAGGCGCAGGACACCTACCCGCATCCGGCCTACAGTTTGAGGCGTTTCTTTAACCGGCAGGAAAGCCTTCAGGAACTTCGGGTTGAGGCTGATCTCGACCGGGCGCTGAAGGGCATTGATGTCCTCGTCCTGGCCGTCCGCCATGAGGCCTACCTGAGGCTGCAACCCGCGGAGGTTTACGCGGCGGTGGGGAAACCCTTCGCCATCGTGGACTGCTTCTGCATCCTGGACGACGCCCAGATCCGGGCCTACCTGAAGCTGGGCTGTGAGGTCAAGGGCATGGGGCGCGGTCACATCCGGCGATTGAAGGAAGGCCTCTAAGGCCTCCAAGGCGCCGGGTCATCGAAAGACCCGGCGCCCTCGGCAGGGGGCCGCGTCCGGTACGTCCCAGAATCCCGGACTACAGGCGCGGCAGACCGAGGTCGAAGCAGGCCATTTCCGCGGAATTGCGCACCAGGAGACGTCCGTGGGCAATGGCGGGCACATTCCAGGTCTTGCCCTTGAGCGCTTGGAACGAGGCCAGTTCACGGAATTGTTCCGGGGTGGCCTCCACCAGCGCCAGGCGCCCTTCCCCGCCCAGCACGATCAGGTGGTCGCCTGCGACCAGCAGCTGGCCGTAGCCGTACCGACCCTTGCGCCATTTCCGCTCGCCGGTCGCCGCGTCCACACAGGTCAACACACCCTCGTCCAGTCCGTAAAGGCAGCCCTCGTGGTACACCGCCGGGTTGAACTTCGTGCGCAGGTGCTGGTTGTGCCAGACCTCCTTCACCGCGAGTCCCGCATCGCCGGACCCCACCTCAAACAGCGATCCGCCCGTCCCGTAACCCGCGCCCAGGAAGAAGCGGTTTTCGTCGACGACCACCGGCAGGCAGATGGCATTGCCGTAGCTCACCTCCCAGGGGTGTTCCCAGAGGACGCTCTGGTTCTCCGGATCGAACCCCAACACGTGACTGGCGGTGACCACCAGCAGCTGCCGGCGGCCGCCAAGAGTCGCAAACATGGGGGAGACATAGGCCTGCTGCTCGGGCACGGCCTTCCAGAGGAGGCCACCGGTCAACATGTCGTAACCGAGCAGCGTGCCGGACTCGTTCGCCGTACCGCTGCTGACGATGACCTGTTCGCCCGAAATCACCGGCGAGCCGGCCAAGCCGTAGCGCAGATTCTCCGAACCGCTGTCAGCCAGCACATCGTGTTCCCAGATCAGGGTCCCCGTACGGGCGCCAAGGCACCTCAGGTTGCCCGTGGCCCCCAGGCTGTACAGCCGTCCCTCATGGTAGATGGGGGTGGCCCGGGGGCCGTCCCCTCCCATCCATTCGCTGAACAGAGCTTCATGGGCCTGGGTCCACACCTCGTAGCCGGTTTCAAGGTCATAAGCGGCAACCACCTCCTTGTTCAGGCGCTGCTCAATCGTAAACGCCAGACCTTCGGCGACCACGAAGGAAGCGTATCCCCCGCCACAGGGCTGCTGCCACAAGGCCGGGAGACCCCGCGTCGGCCAGCGGGTACGGATGGGGGCCTCCTCGTAATCCCCGGCCCGCCCGGGCCCGCGAAAGTCCGTCCAGTAAGCCGCAACCGTCTGAATCCGGTTGGTGGTGGCTCCATCGTTCCGCGCCCGTTCCCGGGCCTCGCGATCCTGCTCCAGGAGCAGGTAGTTCGGGCCGTCCCGGCGAAGCACCAGTTCCGGCAGATCCCCTCCCTTCCAGTCGAGGGCAAACCAGCCCACTTGAATCCCCAGAGCTCCCAGCAAACCGATCCAGATCACCAGATGAACCAGGACGAGACTGCCCAGCACCCACTTCCGAGGCCGGCGCATGAGCGGATGGCGCCACAGCAGGACCAGTCCGACCGGCGGGACCAGCAGAGACAGGACCCACTGGAAGAACCTGCGGTGATACCAAGGCAGGTCCAACTCCGAGACAAATTCTACCTTCCGTTCAAGCTCCATCGGATGCCGATTCGTTCTCCATTACCCAGTTGGTGCCGGACAGGATTGAGGTCTCCCCCGGTTTTGACAACGCGAAAAGCCCCGCCGCCGGTTCATCCCTCGGTCCATCCACACCGGAGTGCCGCCGCTACGGTGCCACGTTCACGCAGAGTTCGCAGACTCAGCGCATCATGCCGTTTCGCCAAGCGATGGCCGTGCTCGTCGGTGACCAGGGGGCAGTGGTACCAGCACGGCTCCCGCCACCCCAGCGCACGAAACAACAGAATCTGCCGGGCGGTCGACCGCAGCAGGTCCTGCCCCCGGACAACCTCCGTGATCCCCATCAACGCGTCATCCACAACGCAGGCCAGATGATACGCCGGCACCCCGTCCGGACGCCACACGACAAAGTCGCCAAAATCCCTTCCCTCCAGAAAGGCCTGGGCACCGCACGCCCCGTCTTCGAAGGCGACCCGTGCCCCGGCCTCCACCCGGAACCGCCAGGAACAGGAGCGTCCGGGCGGAGGCTCCTTCAAGTCCCGGCACGTGCCCGGATAGATCGGCTCGTCGTCCTCGGGATGAGGCGCGGAGGCAGCCCGGCGCACGTCCTGTCGGGAGCACCTGCACGGATACAGACAACCCATTTCGCGCAGCCGTCCGAACGCCTCGCGGTAGCACGCCATCCGCCCGCTCTGGTCATAGGGGGCGTGCGGCCCACCCACGTCCGGCCCCTCCTCCCATGTCACTCCCAGCCAGCGCAGATCCTCGATCATTGCCCGGACGAACTCCGGACGGCAACGACCGGAATCCAGGTCGTCGTTCCGGAGCACCACCACCCCGCCCCGCTCCCGGGCCCGTTGATGCGCGATCCAAAACGTCCGGGCGTGGCCCTGATGCAGCAACCCGGTCGGCGAAGGAGCAAGCCGGCCGCGATATCCGGACTCCCCGCCCGCCCTCAAACCGCCCCCCCGGACTTCCAATCGCGTGCGGCCTGTTCCGCCAGTCGGGCCAGCCAGCGGGACGCCTGCCCCAATGCCTGCTCCGGCGTCGTCAGATCCGGGGTCAAGCCCCGCGCCTCCGTGAAGGCCCGTCTGACCTGCGGGCCATCCCCGACCACGCCGGCCAGCCCCAGACACGGAATCCGGGCAGCCCGGCAAAGCCGGGCCAACCGCCCCACTCCCTTGCCCATCGCCACGCTCGTCAGGTCCAGCGCCCCTTCCCCCGTGATCACCAGGTCGACATCACGCAACCGCGCTTCCAACCGAAGCTCCCGGGCAAACAGGTCGAAGCCGGACTCGATCTGCGCGCCAGCAAACGCCGCGAGCCCGAAACCCAGCCCACCGGCGGCGCCGCTTCCAGGCAGGGAAGACGGATTCCCTCCGGGATGTCCCAACCCGTTGCAGAAACGTGCCAAACGTCGAAGGCACCGTTCCGCCGGGACAACCTCCTCCAGTCGGATTCCCTTCTGGGGCCCGTAAATGCGGGTGGCACCGCGCGGGCCCAGCAGACGATTTCGCACGTCCACGGCCACGACCAACTCGCGGAACCAGTGCCGGCGCTTCGGTGGCACGATCCGAGCCAGGTGGTCCAGCCCGGTCCAGCGTGTGATTTTCCCCCCGGCGGCGTCGAGGAACCTCCACCCGATCCCCCGAGCCAGACCGAATCCGGCATCGTTTGTCGCGCTGCCACCGACCCCCACCAGACATCGCCGGGGCCGCCGGGACGCCACCTCACGAAGAACCGTCCCCAGACCGAGAGTGTCCAGTTCGTACGGATGGAAGCGTCCCGCGGGGAGCATCGCCAACCCGATGACGGCCGCCGATTCAATGATCGCCAGGCGTTGGACCGGCTCCCACCACCAGGTCGCCTGGATGGACCGGCCGGCGGCGTCCACCGTCGGGACGATCTGCGTTTCCGCCCCCAGATGCCGTCCGAGCAGGCTGCCGAAGCCGTCGCCCCCGTCGCTGATCGGGAGCAGATCCAAACGGTCCTGGCGCCGCACCCGACGCCAGCCCCGGGCCATCGCCTTGCCCGCCTCCTCCGCGGTCAGCGTTCCCTTGAACTTGTCCGGTGCGATGAGGACGCGCATGGAAACCGTCACCCCGCCCAGGGCGGCAGTTCCGGCAGGGAGGCGTTGAACTCCGCCAGCAGGGCGTCCTCGTATTCGCCCGCGAAGGTGTCGGCGAAGAACCGCTCCAAACCCTCGTCATACAACCGGGCCCAGGATTCCTCCTCCCGACCGGGCACGATCGGGTAGAACAACGCGTGATTGACCTTCGCGGCTTTGAAATCCCCGGGGGCATCACCGACCATGAGGACCCTGCGCGGCTCGTACTTCCCGCCGGCCCCCAGCTTCAGATGCTGTGCCTTGGATCCCAGTTCCTGCCCCGCGATCAACCCCACGGACGCTGCGATTCCGTGCTCCTCCCACTCCCGCTGCAGCGCCTCCATGGGCGTCTGCGAAACCACCATCAGGTCCGCCACCCCCGCCAACCGATCGAGTGTTTCACGCACATACGGAAACGGCGGCACGCCATGCACCATGTCCGCGATGGCGGCGTTCACCGCAAGCGACCAGTCGAGGATCGGCTGCAGTTCGCTGGCCCCGCCGTCGATGGCCGCTTCCAACGTCGGATTGGTGAAAGCGGTTTCCCCCGCCAGCCAGGCGTCCAACGCGTCCGACGACGGGACCGCCACATGACGTGCCTGCACCTGGGGACGCTCCGCCAGCAGGTTCAGCGAGTTGGAAAGCGCCGGAAACCGGTTGATGCCCCGCGTCCGCGAATAGAGGTTCACAAACTCCCAGACTTCCCGGGCGTACTTGCTCACCGCCTGGAGGCCGAAATGCTTGATGAAGCAGGGCGCAAAGCACTCCTTCTGCTTGATCTCCATCGTGTCGAACACGCATCCGTCCGAGTCAATCCCGACGAAGAACTCACTGGCGGGCAGGAAACCCGCCAGGACCTGGGCTGCATCACTGATGTCCATTTGTGGGACGGAAGGGTCCGTGCCAGAACCGGGGGCGTCAACCCGTTTTGCCCCCGGTTCCGCCCCGCGACCCCGCGCCGGAGATTCAGCTCAAGCCGACCGCCCGGCCATCCGCCAGCACCTTGATCCGGGCCGCCGCCGGCACCTTGGGCAGGCCGGGCATGGTCATGATGTTGCCGCAGATCACCACAACAAAGCCGGCCCCCGCGGAAACGCGCAGTTCGTTCACGGTGATGCGGAATCCGGTCGGCCGACCGCGCAGGGAGGCGGTGTCGGAGAGCGACACCGGCGTCTTCGCGACGCAGATGGGCAGCTTGTCGAAACCGTGCCGGGTCAGCAATTCCATGTCCGTCTCCGCGCTGCGGTCGTAGTCCACCCCGTCGGCACCGTACACCTCGCGCGCCAGCTTCTCGATCTTCGCCTCGAGCGACGCCTCGAGCGGATACAGGAACCGGAACTTGCGACGGCGGTTCTTCTGGATGGCGCGGTCGACGGCATCCGCGAGACCGGTGGCCCCTGCTCCGCCCTTTGCGTAGTGCTCCGCCACGACCGCTTCCACGCCGTGCTTCGCGCAGAAGTTGACGATTTTGCGCAGTTCGGCGGGGGTATCGTCATCGAAACGGTTGAGGGCCACGACCGGTTCGAGGCCAAAGAGGCGTACGTTCTCGATGTGCTTGAGCAGGTTGCCGAGTCCGCCCCTGGCTCCTCCCCCTCCATGCCAGGCCACCGCCTTGGCGGTGGCGACGATCACCACGGCAGCCGGCTTGAGCCCGGCGATGCGGCATTTGATGTCGAAGAACTTCTCGGCGCCAAGGTCGGTGGCAAAACCCGCCTCCGTCACCACATAGTCCGCCAGCTTCAGCGCCATGCGGGTGGCGATCGCGGTGTTGGTTCCCTGGGCGATGTTCGCAAATGGCCCCCCGTGGATGAAGGCCGGGGTGCCTTCGCGGGTTTGGACCAGGTTCGGATGGATCGCATCGCGCAGCAGCACCTGCATGGCGCCCACCGCCTCCACCGCGGTCGCGCGGACCGGCTCGCCCTTGTAGGTGAAACCGACAACCATGTTGCCGAGGCGTTCGCCAAGATCGGCGTAGTCGCGCGCCAGGCAAAGGCTGGCCATGACCTCCGAGGCGGGGGTGATGTTGAATCCATCCTTGCGCGGCACCCCATTCTTGACCCCACCCAGACCGACGAAGATCTCCCGCAACGCGCGGTCGTTCAGGTCCATCACCCGGCGCAGCACAATCCGTCGCGGGTCGATTTCCAGGCTGTTGCCATGGTGGATGTGGTTGTCCACCATCGCCGCCAGCAGGTTGTTCGCCTTGGTGACCGAATACATGTCTCCGGTGAAGTGGAGGTTGATGTCCTCGGCGGGGATGACCTGGGCGCGTCCGGCCCCGGTGCCTCCCCCCTTGATGCCGAAGTAAGGTCCCAGGGACGGCTCGCGCAGGCAGATCGCGGTGCGCTTGCCCCGGAGTCGCAGAGCGTCACCCAAACCGATTGTGGTGGTGGTCTTGCCCTCCCCCTGCGGGGTCGGATTCATGGCGGAGACCAGGATGAGATGACCATCGCGGGCGGATTCACGTTCCTTCAGCACCCCGTAAGGCACCTTGGCAATGTGATGGCCGTAGGGAAGGATGGCATCCGAGTCCAGGCCCAGTTCAAGGGCAATTTCCTGGATGCGGCGCGGACGGGGTTCGGCTGGAACCTCGGTTGCCGATCGGGCGGTTTCTGGCGTCATAGCTTGTTCATTCGCCCCGGCCGCCGAATTCCTGGCGGCAGGACGTCGTCAGCATGGCGGACTCGTTCGGAGATGGCAACGACGCGCACGCAGCCCGCGCCCGGACAACTTGGTGATGCGGCCGCACCGGGAATCGTCCGCGGCCCACGGTGGGAAGGCGCCCCCGCGACGGGCCCGGCCAAGGGATACCCGGGGCGGGGCGGCTCAGCTCGGGTATTGGCCCGAGATGTAGGACTGGAGCTGATCGATGGTGGCACTCTGGGCCTGGATGATCCACTTGACCAGGTCGCCCACCGAAATCACCCCGATGACCCGAGATTCCTCCAGGACGGGCAGGTGGCGCACACGATGTTCGGACATCAACTCCATGCAGTCCTGAATGGTGGTCTCCCGGGTCACGGTGTGAACGGCGGAGGTCACGATGTCGCTCACCGGGGTCGTCCGCGAGTCCCGCCCCTCGATGGCCACCTTGCGGGCATAATCACGTTCCGAGACAATCCCGACCAACCGGTCGTCGCGCATGACCAGCAGCGCTCCCACGTTCTTCGCGCGCAGGGTCTTCAGCGCCTCGAAAACCGTGGCGTCCGGGGGAATGGCATAGACCTCGGCCCCCTTCTGGTGGAGGATCGCGTCAACTGTGGCGAGCGTTTGCATGGTTCAGAACGGCTTTCAAATCAACCGGCTACCAACCGCTGGTCCCGCCGACCGCCGTGCCGGGTCACACGAGCAGTTGATGGGGGGTATTAACGTCTCTGCCATGAGACCTTGTCAAGAAAGGGGCGAACCGCTGCCTCGGCAGCCCGTTTTCCGGTCGCCCGTCGTCGGTTGGTGATCCAGCAAGGGTGCGGCCACGGCATCGTTGCGGCTCAGCGTCCGGGTTCACCCAGGGCGGCGATGAAACCGGGCTCGGACACCACTTCAGCTCCCGTCTCCGGTCGAAAACGGCACACCAGTGCCAGACGGCTGGAGAGGAGCAGCTTCGGGGACCAGTTCAGGAGCAACCGGTAGCCCTCACCGATGGCCGCCTGGGTCCGGAACCGCTTCAACTCCGCGACCTCGAAGGTCCACGTGTGGAAGGCCCGGGGTGGGTTGGCCAGGATACCGATCGCATCATAGGCGGCAAACTCCACGGAACCCGCCGGCAGCGGCACAGCCTTGGCGCCCGCACCGAAGGCGAAGAGATTGACCCCGATGCCGTCCACGCCGGGGGTGTCATCCAGGTTCATGGCAACGGGGGTGGTCACCATATAGAGGGTGCGAATCCGGTCGCGCCCCTCCCCGCCGGAGGTGGCGCAACCGGTCGACAGGAGCAGTCCGATTCCCACCACGAGCAGGGGGAACCCTGAGGTCAGCAGCCTGAGCCGGAAGCGACTCATCGTCCCGGCATGGAGGAAACCGAGTTGGTGGTCCGGGTCACCGGTTGCAACCGGGGCCGGGTGGACATGCTGTTGGTGTTCACGATCAGGGTCTGGTTCGTCAACTGGCCCGCGCGATAGTCCGGATGCAACTCCCGCAGGATGCGCGCCTGGATCGGATCCCGCTCCGGTTGGACGAGCAGGTCCGAGTTCAGGATCTCGCGATTGCTGTAGCTCACGGCGTCGACGCTGGTTCCGGTCCCGGTGCCCTTGGTAAGGATCTGGGGGGTGAGGACGATGAGAAGTTCGTTGCGGCCCTGGCTCGCCTTCTTGCTGCGGAACAGGTTGCCGAGGAGCGGAATGTCCCCCAGGAAGGGCACCTTGCGGGTGCGGGTGTCCTCGGTGCTGCCGATCAAGCCGCCGATGAGCACGGACTCACCGCTGCGCACGGCGACGGTGGTGGTGGCGGTGCGCTGGTTGATGATGGGAACCTCCAGGCCCGCGCTGATCTGCACTGAGGAGCTGCTCAACGCGCTGATCGTGGGCCCCACATCCAGCCGAACGAAACCATCCGGGCTGACGCGGGGCGTGACGGTCAACTGGACCCCCACGTCCTCGTAATTGAACTGGTTGATGGTTCCCCCCTGAGGGGTGACCTGGGTACCCGTAACCAGCGGGACCCGCTGACCGATATTGATCGTCGCCTCCATGTTGTCGGCGGTCAGGATTTGCGGCCGGCTGAGGATTTCCAGCCTGCCATCCACCTGCAATGCCCGCAGCAACACCTGTACATCGCTGCCGCTCAGAGCGGCATAGTACCCGCCGAAGTTCTGCAACGCCTCCTGGATCGCGAAATCCGTGCCGGTATTGAAGGTGGGATTGCCGGACCCGGCATAGCTCCACTCCACGCCGAGTTCGGTGGTGGAGTCGAGTTGGACCTCCGCCAGCAGGACTTGAATGAGCACCTGGGCCTGTGGTTGGTCGAGTTCCTCGATCAGGGCCTCGACCTCGTTGAAGTAGCGCGGGCTGGCGGAGATGAGGAGGGTGTTGCTGTTCGTCTCGGCGACGATGCTGACCTCCCGCTCAAGGAGGTTCTGGGCGGTCCCCACCGCGTTTGGACCCAGCACGGTCGTGATGCGGTCGATGTCCTGCTGAAGGAAGGTCCGCAACGGGACCTCGACGTCGCGGGCCCGCGTGTTGCGCAGTCGGTAGACCGCGGTCTGCCGTTCCTGCGCCGGGCTGGAATCGAGGGTCTCAATGATCTGCGAGGCCAGGGCAACATAGTGTTCCGTGCCGCCAACCAGGAGGCTGTTTGTCCGCAGATCCACCGTCACGGTAAGCGCATGCTCCTCTGCGGAATTCACCACCGCCCCCACGCCCGGGTTCTCACCGGCCCCGCCGACCTCGGCGGGTCGGACCAGGGTGTATTGAACGGACCGGTCGTTGGCATCGGCGGTACCGGTCTGCTCCAGGCGAAACAGCGACGTCAGGACGAGCGCCATCTGCCGGGCATCAGCGTTCCTCAGGTTGAACACCTTGATCTGAGCGATCTGGGGCGAGCTGGTGTCCAGGTACTTCACCACCTCGTCGAGCAGGCCCATGTAGTCCACCGGCGCCGAAACGACGAGCGCGTTGATGCGCGTGTCCGGGACGATCAGGACCCCCTCCTTCAGCGCGCTGGCGATGAGGTCCTCCCCGCCGTCCCGACGGCTGATGAACTGCAGCAGCGACTGGCGGTTTGGGTTCTCCTCGCCCAGAGGCTGGGGATTGGTGTTGAGCACGTCGTTGAGGATCGTGGCCAGAGCTGATGCCCGGGCGTTCTGGAGCGGGAAGACCCGGATTTCCGCAATGCGGGCGACCTGGTCGGTATCGAGTTGTTTGACCAGGTCCCCGACCCGCTTGAGGTCGGCCTCCCCGGCGGAGACAATCACGGCATTGAGCCGTTCGTCGACATTCACCGCCACCGTGGCGGCGGCTCCCGGTGCGCCCACGGCGGCGCCACGCAGGAGCGATTCGAGGGTCTGTCCCACCCGGCGGGCATCCGCCTTGGCGAGCGGAAACACCTGAACCTGCAGTCCCGCCTCATCCGTGGCGCTGTCCAAGCGCTCCAGCAGGCTCTCGATCATCGCCATGTCGTCGTCGGCCGCCCCGATGATGAGCGCGTTGGCCCAGGTGTCGGCAATGACGCTGACCGGTTCGGGAGCGACTCCGGCACGGGCGGGGCGACCGGTGAAGAGTCGCTGCAGCGTCACCGCGAGTTTGCCCGCCGTGGCCTGCTTTAGCGGGAACACCCGGAAGTTGGTCTTCGCCACGGCGTCCTCGGTGTCCAATTGCTCGATCATCCGCTCGACGGCGGCGAAGCTCTCCTTCCCCCCGGTGATGAGCAGCGTGTTGGAACGATCATCCGCGGTAACAGTGACCGGCACGGAACGTTGTCCGCCCTGGGCGGTCGTCTCGCCCTGTCGTTTGGCGCGGAAGAACTGTTCCAGCACAGTCGCGAGGTAGGAGGCGCGGGCGTGCTTCAAGGGGAAGGTGCGGATGTCGCCGACCTCGGTGAATTCCGGGGTGTCGAGCCGGTTGATGAGTTCCTTGACCACCACCAGGTTCTCGGGGCTGGCGGAGACGATGAGGGTGTTGGAACCGGCGTCGGCAGTCACGGCCAGCGCCTCGCGCGCGGCGTTGGCCCCGCCCCGCCCGCCGCCGGTGGAAACGCCCGGCCGGTAGACGCCCTGGTCGATCAACGACCGTAGCATGGTGGCCACGCGCTGCACGTCGGCGTGTTTCAACGTGAACGTCTGAATGACCCCTTCCGAGGCCACCGGCTCGACGTCCAGCTTCGCGACGAGGCTCTCCACCAGAACCAGGTTCTCCTTGCTCGCTGTGATGATGAGGGCGTTGCTGAGGGAGTCTGCCTGGACATCCACGCGCTCGGCCGGAGCCGGGGTTTGTCCGGGCGGCGTCAAACTGGTCAATCGGGCCGCAAAGACCCCGCGCAGGGTTTGCGCCACGCGGGCGGCGTCGTTGACCGTGAGGCCGATGACGGTCAGCTCAAGCGCGGGATTGTCGGGTTGCCGGTCCAGCTTGAGCAGCAGATCGTCGATGGCGCGATTGTCCTCCACGCCGGCGGCGACCAGCAGGCTGTTGCTGCGGGGATCGGGCAGGATCACCGGGCGGTTGCGCTGCATCTCCGGGGATCGGGCGGCCTGGTAGCGCTGGTTGAAAAGCGTGGTCAACGTGGTGGCGAGGGTCTGGGCGGTGGCATGTTCCAAAGGAATCAACCGGACCTGGCCCGTGAGAGAAGGACCCGCCTGATCCAACTGCTTCGCGAGCGCCTCCACCAACGCGAACCCTTCCGGTGCCGCCCCCACCAACAGCGTGTTCGTGCGCTCGTCCGGGATGATCACCACGCGTTGGAGGCTGGAGGTGGAAACCGACCGTCCGCCGCCACCGCCTCGCCGCGTCACCCCGTTGCGTTCGTCCATCAGGCGTTGCAGCGAGGTCGCCACGGTGCCGGCGTCCGCGTTCTCGAGCGGAATCAGCTTCACGTTCTGGAGATCCGCCGGCAGTTCACGGTCGAGTTCCTCAACCAGCCGCTCCAACAGGGAAAGTGCGGCGTCGCTGCCCGACGCGATCAGACTGTTGGTCCGCTCATCCACCGAGAGGGTCGGAACGTCCTCCGGACGCACGCTGCCGGTCCGGGAACGATTCCGAACCAGGTCGGTGAGCACCCGCTCAACGCTGGCGGCGTCGGCATGTTCCAGCGCGAACACCCGCAGCGTGTCGAAACTGCCCGCCGGCGGCACGTCCAGGGTCTGGATCACCTCGGCAATCAGCGGCATGAGGTCGCTGCGAGCCGCCACGATCAGGGTGCTGCTCGGATCGTCCGCCTGGATGGTCACCGCGGCCCGGGCGGTCGCATTATCGCTGAGCTGCGCCACTTCGCCGCCCATCACCAGGCGGAGCCGGCTGATCTGCTCGCTCAACCCGCGGGCACCACCACCACCGCCCCGTCCGGTCCCTTCGGCGAAGACCGAGCGCAGGGGCGTCACCAAGCCCGACGGCAGGGCGTGCTCCAGCTTGAACAACCGCACCTCGGTGACCATGGCATCCATTTCGCGATCGAGATCCTGGATGATCGCCTCCGCCAGTGCGATGGACTCGGGCAGACCACTGAGAATGAGCGCGTTGTTGCGGGAATCGAGGGCGATGTTGGGCGTGCGGCTCAAGGCACTGCCCGCGGTTACCGACTGGCTCTGACCGCTCGAACCGCCGCGATTTCCCCGCGACCGACGAGACCCCGCGTCGCCGGTACCTTGCTGGAAGATGGAGTTCAAGGTCTCCAGCACCACATTCGCATCGACGTATTTCAGCCGGATGATGCGCGCGGTGAGCCCCTCGACAATGGGTACGGTATCGAGGAGTTCCACCACGCCCGCCAGCGCAGCCAGGTTGGCGGGGGTCGAACCGAGGATCAGTCGCTGGGCGACCCCGGTGGAGGCATTGGCCTGGGCGGGATCGGCGATAATCTTGACGGGTTTCGTCAGGTCCAAGGTGACCGGCTGCCCGGAGTCGTCCGTCAGCTTCAGGCGCTGGACCTGTTCGAGGAGGGTCTTTGCGTCCTCCGACAACTCCCGGGCGGTCCCGGCGGCCGGCTGGAGCATGTCGCGCAGGAGGGTGGCGAGGGTTGCGGCGTTGGCGTTCTTCAGCGGGAAAACGCGCAACTCGATCTCGGCGAACTCGGACGGGGCGTCGAGTTCCTTGATGAGCGCAACCAGCCGCTCAATCACCGGGCCGCGTCCCACGGCGAAGATGGCCCGCTGGCGCAGGTCCGCTCCCACGGCCACCGGATCGGCAGGCTGGACCTCCTTGAGCTGATCGACCATCTGCTGAATGAGCGGCAGCAGCTTGTCGGGTCGGGCGTAATCCAGCGGGATGCTGCGATGCTCGAGCTGCGAGCTGACGCCGGGAGCGTCGAGCTGTTTAATCACCGATTCCATGAGCGGCATGTCGGCCCCGCTGGCGCGCACGATCACACTCCGGGTCCGCGGCTCGGCCACCACGGCCACGCGCGGTTGCTGTGGCGGCTGCCCCCCTCCACGATTGCCGCCGGGCGGGTTGTTCCGATTTCCCCCCTGCCCTTCCCGATTCCGTTCGCGTTCCTCACCCTCACCCCGATCCGGCACCGGTCGGCCGTTTTCCGTCTGTGGCGGCTGACGGTCGCCCTGCGCTTGCGGAGGTTGGGGAACCTTGAAGAGTTCGGTCAACACCTTCGCCACGGCCACCGGGTCGGCCTCCTTCAACGGGAACTGCCGGATTTCGGTGTCGGTGTCGCCGAAGGCGCCGGACAGGCTGTCGATGATGTCCTGAATCTGGTCCAGTTCCAGTGGAGGCCCCGACATGATGATGGCGTTGGCCTCGGTATCGTAAGAGAGAAAGACATCCGGGCGCTGGGCCAGGACCGCGGCGACCGCCCCCAGGGCGTTCGTGGATCCCGTGGAATCCGCGGCCCCGCTCAGGAGAATGGAGGATGGAGTAGCGGGAGAGGCGGTGACGGGCGGGACACCTGGGAGGCTTCGCATGGCGAGGGTGTTGGTGTCGCCTGCCACAGCCACACCGGCCGGCCGGTTGGTGGAGGAAGGCACGTTTCCGCCGGCAGGCGGCGGAGACAGGCTGGATTGCTGGTTCGTGGAACCGGTCACCGGGGCTCCGGTCCGGTTGGTCGAAGGAGTGATGACCGGGGTCGGGAGCCGGTCCATGACCCGGATCTTGGTCGGCGACATCTGCGGGTAGATGTTCGTCAGCATGGCGGTCATCTTGTCCGCCGGCACGGAGCCGAGCGTGATGAGCCGCACCTGCAACGTGGTTTCCGGCGCACCGACGTCGAGCCGCCGGATCACGTCCTCGATCACCACCAGATCCGCGGCATTGGCCACGACGGTCAGGGAGTTGCTGAAGATGTCCGGTTCGATGATCGGCTGTTCCTTCTCGGGTCGATCGCTGAAGACGGTGTCGAGCCGATCCGCCACGTCAAAGGCATCGGCGACCGACAACCAGTAGAACTGGATCTGGCGGTCCTGGCGTTCCGGCAGGTGATCGAGCATGGGCAGCAACTGCTCCACCACACTGAAAGCGTCCGGGGTCCCCGAGACAATGATCGCGTTTGTGCGTTCGTCGGCAGCAACAGTGAAGTTGGATGAACTGTAACGGCTGGCCCACCGGGACTGCGCGCGGGCCATGCCGGAAAGGAGTTGCTGGAGGGTGCGCGACAGGTCGGTGGCATCGCCGTTCTTGAGCTGGTAGACGCGGGTTTCGGTGCCGCCGCCGCTGCCGGTGTCGTCGAGTTGGGCAATCAAGGCCAGGACCCTCTCCACCTCCGCCGCCGGCCCGCGCACGAGGACACTGCGAGTGCCCAGCACCGGGGTGGCCCGCACCGCCGGCGCCTGCCCGTTGCGCCCCTCGGGAGCCAGCGATTCGTTCACCGCCTGGGCCACCGCCTCCGGTTCGGCCTTGCGCAGGACAACCGTCCGCACCTGAGCGGCCCCCGCCAGTTCCGGCGTGTCCAACTCCGCAATGAGATCCGCCGCCGCGGTCTGCTTGAACGGCGTGGCCTGCACAATGACGGCGTTCACTCCGCTTGCCGCCGTGACCTTGAACTCCGACAGCTCGGAGCGCCGATAGCCGTAGGAATAGTAGGAATAGCTCCGCGGGGAACTCGTCGTCTGGCCGAGCGTGGTCTGCAGCACCTCCACCACCTGGGCGGCGGAGGCATGCTTGAGCACGTAGACCTTCGTTTCCATCCCCGCATCGCCGCCGGCCTGGTCCAGTTCCCGCACCAACTGCACGACCTTCTCCACCTCGGCGGGAGGGCCGTTGACCAGGACGGTCTTGGTCCCCGAAACCGCCGTGGCCCAGACCGTCGGCGAACCACTGCGCCAGTCGCGCGGCGAGAGGGTTTCGTTGACCGCCATCGCCACGGAATTGGCGTCGGCCTTCTCAAGCTGGATCGCCCGGACCAGGCCCGCCTCGGCGGACTGTTCCACGTCGAGCGCCTTGATCAGACTGGCGGCCTGTTCGTGCTGGGTGGGGGAGGCCTGGATCACGACCGCGTTCAGCGCGGAGGCGGCGGTGACCTTGAACTCCGCCTCGGTGGTGCCGCCGCCGCCGCGGCGGTAGGGGCTGTAAATGTAATAGGGCAAGGAGTTGGCGCCCCCCCCCATGGTGTTCTCCAGGACATCCGCCACCTGCCGCGCTTCCGCGTGCTCCAGGCGATAGACCCGGGTCTCGACACCCGTCTCCCCGCTGGTGACGTCCAGACCCTTGATGAGTTCCACCACCTTGGTCACCTCCGCGGGTGGCCCGGTGACCAGGACGCTCTTGGCGACAGCGACCGCGGTCACCCTCACCGAGGGCGGGCTGCCGTTCCGGTCGGCAGGCTGCAATGCCTGGTTGACCGCCTGGGCCACCCCGTCGGCCGCGGCGCGCTCGAGTCGAACCGTCTGAATGGCACCGGCCTGACCGGCCTGTTCGACGTCGAGCAGCGCGATGAGCTGTTCGGCCTGCTTTTGCTTTTCAGGCGTCGCCTGCACGACCACGGAGTTGAGTCCCGCCGCCGCAGTCACGCGGACTTCCTCGCTCGTGCCGCCCCCGCCCCCGCGGTAACGGTAGGAGTAATAGTAGCTCCGACCGGACCCGCCGGCGGCGCCCAGGGTGCTTTCGAGGACGGTGACGACTTCCCGTGCGTCCGCGTATTTCAACTGGTAGACCTGCGTGACCTGGCCGGCGGCGCCGCTGGTGGCATCGAGTTGCTCGATCATGGCGACCACGCGCTGAACCTCCTCCTCCGGTCCCTTCACCAGCATGGTCCTGGCGGACGAAACGGGTGTCACCTTGACGGGGGGCGCCTTGCCGCGGGAACCCAGCGGACTGAGGATCTGGGTCACCGCGTTGGCCAACTCGTCGGCGTTCGCCTGCTTGAGCGGCACCGAGCGAACCACCATCTGGCCCCCTCCCTCCTCAACATCCAGCAGCTTGATCAACTCCTCGGCCTCCTTCTGTTTCTCCGGCGTGGCTTGCACGACCACGGAGTTCAATCCCTCGGCCGCCGTCACCCGGACGTCCCCCCCGGTTCCGCCTCCGCCCCGGTAACGGTAGGAGTAGTAGTAGCTGCGGCCCGATCCCCCGGTCCCGCCCAGCGTGGTCTCCAGCACGGAGACCACTTCCTGGGCATCCGCGTGTTGCAGATGGTAAACCTTCGTAATCTGGCCCGCCGTCCCGCTGGTGGCGTCCAGTTGCTCGATCAACGTCACCACCCGCTCCACCTCCGCCTGCGGCCCCTTGACCAGGAGGGTTTTCGAGGCCGAAACCGGCGTGACCCGCACCGCGGGAGGGTCGCCCCGCCAGTCATACGGACTGAGAATCTGCGTGACCGCCTGCGCCAGTTCGTCGGCGTTCGCCTGTTTGAGCTGGACCGTGCGGAGCACGCTGGCACCCTCCGCATCCTCCACATCCAGGAGCGCGATCAGGTCCGCCACCTGCTGCTGCTTCTCGGTGCTGGCCTGAACCACAATCGCCTTCAGGGAGTCCGCCGGGCTGACCTTGATCGTGTCTCCCTGCCCGCCCCCGTAGCGGTAGCCGTAGTAGTAGCTCCGCCCCCCGCTGCTGACGGCATCCAGGGCGCTCTGCAGGACCTGGATCACCTCATCGGTGTCGGCATGTTGCAGGCGATACACCCGGGTCACCTGACCACTCTCGCCGGCCGTGGAGTCCAGTTCGTTGATCAGTCCCACCACGCGTTTGACCTCCGCCTCCGGACCGCTGACGAGCAGGGTCTTGGAACCGGACACCGCCGCCACCCGGACGCCCGAGCCCGCTTCCCGATAGTCCCGGGGAGAAAGCATCCGGCTCAGGGCCGCGGCCACCTCGTCCGCGTTGGCCCGCTTGAGGGCCACCGTCTGGACCGTGGCGGCGGCGCTCGTCTCGGGGACGTCCAGGGTCTGGATGAGCTGGGTGGCGAGTGCCAGCTTCTGCGGGGCGGCCTGCATGACGATGGCGTTCAAGGCCGGCGCCGAGGTCACCTTGAACTCGTTTCCGCCCGAGCCACCACCCCGATTGCGCTGGTAATAATACCAGTCCCTCGACCCGCCACCCCCATCCCCCAGCATGCTCTGCAACACGTTCACCACCTGGTCGGCCCGGGCGTGCTTCAGGAGGAAGGTGCGCATCTGAGTGGCTGATGAGACCGCCGTCCGAAGCTTCTCAAGCAGCGCCTCGATCTCGGGGAACTGGTCGGCCTTGGCGGCCACTATGAGCGTGTCCGAGGCTGCGTCCGCCTCAAACCTGGCTTCGGGTCCCCGGTCACGCCCGCGCGAATCCCGTTGGGCGGAGTAGAGCCGGGTCAACGTGGAGATGATGTCGTTCACGCGGCCCTCGGGCACGGCGTAGGTGCGGACCTCGAATCCCGAGTCGGCCGGCTCGACGTCCAGCTCCTTCACGACCTCGAGCAACTGCTTCATGCTCTCGCCATCCGCCTCCAAGGCGATCGTGCGGTCGTCCGGTGCGGCGGTCACTGCAATGCGCTTCTCGCGGTCATAGCCCCGGATCTGGGCGTAGTACAGCTGCGACAGCATGGCAGCCACGGAGGTCGCCGAATTGTGCTCCAGCTTGACCAGCTTCACCTCGCGTCCCTCGGTGTCCCCACCCTCCTCGATCTTCTGGATGACCTCCTCGATCAGCTTCATCTGCTCCGGGGACGCCATCACGATCAGGCTGTTGCTGCGATCATCGGCGATGGCCCGCGCCGGAATGCCGCCGGGACGTTGGAGGCCGCCGGAACGTCGGTACTGGTACCGGCTCGTGTCCCCGCCCATGGCGCCCATGATCATGGCGGAGACGTTGCGGGCATTGGCGACCTTGAGCTTGAAGACCTTGATCTCGCTCTGTCCCTCCTCACCCGCATCGAGTTGCTGGATGAGCGTGGCGATCTGGTCGAGTTCCTCCGGTGAACCGGACAGCAACAGGCGTCCGCCGGACGGATCCGGAAGAATCCGGGCGCGCGAGGTAAAATCGGCGCCCTTCTCATTCCGCAACTGTTCCGCGAACGCATCGCGCAGAATCGGCGCCAGCGCGGAGGAGGAGACGGTCTGGAGTTGGACAATGCGCAGTTCCCGCTTCTCACCCGCCTGTTCCTGGGGCACCTCCTGGGTGGTGGGATCCAACTGGTGGATGAGTTTCTCGATGGAATCCAACTGCCCGCTGGCCGGCGCCGTCACGATCAACCGGTTGCTGGTCGAATCCGCGATCACGCGAGCCTTGACCCCGGCGTCCTTGCTGTTGTCCCGCGGGGAGGCAATCCCCGGAATGGCCTCCCGCACCATGTCCCCCAGATCCTCGGCGTTCATCTGCGGGTAGAACACCTTGACCTCGCTGGCCCGCGCGCCGGATTCGGTCTCGAACCGCGTGATCAACTCCTCCGCCATGCTCATCCGCTCGGCCGGTCCAAAGAGCACCAGGGTGTTCGAAGCCTCCGCGAAGATCGCCGTGATGTAGTCCTCGGGATCCGCCGGCAGGACATCCCAGGATTTCCGTTGCTGGTTGAACACCGTCTTCTTCGGGGCGGTCGCCACGCCAAAGGTGCGGTTGACCAGATCGGCCAGCAGCGTTCCGGAGGCGTTCTTCAGCGGATGAATCTTCATCTGCCGCTGCTTCGGCGCGCTGGCGTCGATCTGCGCCAGCAACTCCCGGACCCGCCGGATGTTCTCCACCCGGTCCGTCACAATCAAACCGCGTCCCCGGGACAATGGAGCCACCGAGCCCGCCTTGGTCAGCATGCCCGTGATCGACTCGCTGATTTCGGAGGCATCGAGATTCTGCAACTGCAACACCACGGTGACCACCTCGCCGGGACGGACGCCATCCGCCTTCTCCACTCCCTCGAAGATCGGCAGCGGGAGCTTCTGAAGGTCATCGAACGGGATCAGCCGAAGGTAACGCCCCGTCTCCACCAGCATGGCCTTCTTCCCCGCCAGGATCAGGTTGAGCGTGTCCAGCGCCTCGCCATACGTGTACGGCTGCGGGTCCGAGAAGGTCAGCGTGCCTTCCAACTGCACGTCCGAGATGAGCGGCTTGCCCGTGATCTGCGAGAACCGCTGCACGACGTCCCGGTAGGGCATGTCACTGAACTCAAAACGGATCGTGCCTTCCGTGGCGGGGACCGCGTTGGTGGAGACACCCGCCGTGGCGGACGGCACCGGCACCACGGTTTCCACGGCGGCCGTCACGTTTGTGGCCCCGCCAGTGGCCGCCACCGCCGGAGCGGCGGGGGACTCGGTCGCGGCGGTCAGGTTGGTCGGGGAACCGCTTTCCGCGCCCGCCGACAGCGGGGCGGTGGTGTCCGCGGCGGGCCCGGGCACAACAGGGGAGACTTCGGCAGCGGGCGTGGGGGCTTCCGCGGAAGCCCCGGCAACCGTGTTGGTGTTGGTGGCCGTGCCATCGGCCCCGACAGCCGGGGATCCCGGCAACAGCATCGCCGCCACCACCAGCATGCCGGCCACGGCTCGAGGAAATCGGAAGGCTGGGAGAAACATGTTCTTCATCGCATGGAAGGGGGAAGTTCGTCGGTGGTGAGCGCCCGCTTTTGCCCGAGCGTCTGGCCGCATTCCACGGCAAAAAGGGCCTCGTGACTCCGCAGGATCACTCGACTGTAGGAAAGCAACCCGCCGCGGTCGGCCATCGGCATCGGCCGGTAATCCACCGCCACAATCCTCACGTCCCCGAGTTCGTCCCCGGGACGCAACACCTGCAACCGCTCCGCCCGGGTGTCGCGCACGTGCACCTCGGGTCCGTTGCCCCAGGAACTCAGGGACACCACCCGCAGGTCATCCAGGTTCAAATAGGGGTCGGAGACCGACGGTTCGGCGGGGGGCGATCCGGCGTCCGGAGGGATCGGCGAGGATGGTGTCTCGCGCCGGGGCACGTAGGGTCGAAGCAGGTCCCGCCGCACAATGCCGGCGTAAAGGCCGCGGTCCCCGCCATCCAGGGTCGCGGGAGACAAAGGGGCCTGGTCGCCCGGCGGAGGCGGTGGATTCAGCAGCAGGGTCATGAATCGGAACCGGGCCCGAACCCGGTCGCCCTTGCTGCCGGCCGACAACACCAGCCCATCGATCCGGTGAAGCCGCGGATCGGCCTCGAGCAGGTAGAGCAGGTCCACAATGCGGTTCAACGCGCCCTCGCCCTGCACCGTCCACCCGATCTCCACCGCGCCGGGCAGACGGCGTTCCCCGATGGGGATGCGGGTGAAATCCGACTCCCGCAAACCCACCCGAAGGATGTGGCCGGTCAGGGTGGAACCCACTTCCGCAGAGGCCGTGTCGGGTGAGGTCCCGAAAGTGCGCGGCACCAGCGCGCGCAAATGGACTTCATCCGCCAGGAACGAGGCCCGGTCCTTCGCGGCGGCCTCAAGTTTGCCCTGAAGCTGTTCGATCTGTTCGTCCACCGAACGCAACGGCGCAAACACGAACGATTTCACCCCCAGCACCAGCACCCACAGGGCGGCTCCCCCCAGGGCCAGGAACGCCAGCAGTCGCGCGCGCCCGGTCATGGCTGTCCCCCTCTCTGTGCCCGCGGCGCCCCTCCGCGTTCGCGCGCCCGCGCGGCCCGGAACTCCTCGATCGCCTTGCGGCGTTCGTCGGGACTCATGCCTTCCAGGTTCACCCCGAGCCGCGACCACAGCCCACTCACGTCCGGCCCGGCAGGCGGCGTTCCTCCAGGACGGGGCCGCCGACCCGAACGGTCGGCCCGCTGCCCGGACGCCGCCGGTTCCGACGCGGAAGGTTCCGGCAGGTTGGGGTCCACCACCGGCGAGGGCTGCACTTCCTCGACGATGATCACGCCCTCCCCGCCACCGGAGTCCTGCGGGGGACCGGCATTCGGGCGCCCTCCGGGAGGTTGCGGGGTCGGCTCTGAACCTGCCCCGTGCCCCCCACTGCCGGGCGGGGGCGTGCCAACCGGCGAGGCAATACTCCCGCCGCCGGTCCCGTCACCCTCGTTGAGTGCCACGGTCCCAGACACATCATCCGAAGGGCGCTCCGGCACAGCCAGCGAGGCGAGGTCGACCTTCATGGCGGCGGGTATCTCGAGCTCGATCCCGGCTTGAAAGCGGTAACCGTAGCGGTCCGAGACCGGTGTGATGGCGGAGGGCCGGACCTCATAGCCCGCTTCCCGCAGCGTGGCCCCGACCCGGTTGAGAATCTCGCCGCTCCGGATCTTGACCGAGAGGTTGAGACTGCTTCTGGAACCGGCGGCGATGGAACTGACGTAGAGATCCGGGCTGGGGGGCAGGAGCGCGCTCAACAACGCGACATGATCCAGCCAGCGCTCATTGGCTTGTTCCCACGACCGGACCGTCTTCGCCTGGGCGCGCACCTGACGGTAGGCAACGGCGTTCCGGTTCGCCGCCTGGATCTGCTCCTGCAGGGCGGAGCGTTCCCCCATCCGGCCACGCATCAGGAGGGTCCGCCAACTCACCACCCCCAGCAATACGAAGGTGAGGGCGGCAGCCGTCGCGAGTCCCTTCAGACGACGCGTGTTCCGCGGTTCGGGCGGCTTGCGAGGATGCAGGAAGTCAAACGGCAGCCCGCCCGGATCCAGCGCCCCGAGGGCAAGTCCAAAGGCTGCCTGAGCCCCCGTCGCCCCGTTGCCGTCCACCCGTTTCAAACCAACGAGAGAAACCGGATCCAGAACCTCGGCGGCCAGCTCAAACCGGCGGGTCAGGGCCGCTGCCACCGTCTGCTCCGCCCCCGTGCTCCCCGCCACCAGCAACCGACAAATCGAGCCATGCCCCTCGACGCCCTCGTAATTGTGCAACCCGCGCACGACCTCCATGAGCACATCCTGAACATAGTGCTCAAGACGGCTGCCAGCCCCTTCCCCGCCGGATTCGGGCGGGCGCTGAACCGGGCCGACCCGGCTGAATGCCAGCGTCCCGTCATAGAGGACGTCGAAAATGATCTCGTTCGACTGGAGCGACACGATGGCCAGGCAACGTTCCTCGGGCTGCAGCCGGCACAATTCCACACACCGCGCGTTGGCGTGGGAACGGAGGCCAATGGCATCCGTATGCAACCCGGCGGCCCGGGTCGTCTCCAGGAATTCCTCCAGCAGGTTGGCCTTCACCACCGCCGCCAGCACGCGGGTCGTCCCCGCCCCAACCGCGTCCGCAGGCGTGCTCCCGGGTGCGTCGCCTCCCGGGGAGGGTTGCAGGGTGAAATCCACGACCGCCTCCGACGCCGGGAATGGCAGGTCGCGATTGACCTGGAAACGGACCATGGCCGCCAGCTCCCCCGGACTCCCGGCGGAGGGCAGTTCCAGGGTGCGCAGCATCACCCGGGCCCGCGGAAGCCCCATCACCACCCGCCGCGTGTGGATCCCCAGCTTCCGCAACCCCCGGCCGATGGCTTTGCCCCGCTCTGCAGCGGGGGAAGACTCCGTCACCCCTTCCAGCAGGGTGGCCGCGTAGCGCGTGACGCGGGGTCCGCGGGGCCCCGTCTCCGATTGCACCACCCGGAGCATGTCGCCGTCGAGATCCACCGCCGTCACCCTCCGGCGCCACGGCAACAGCCGGCTCCGCCGACCCTCGCGAGACGGACCTTGCTTCCGGACGTGATCAGGACGAGCCATGTATCAGACCACTACAAACGAGGAACGGGGCCCCGGTCGGCATCGACCCACCCGCGGGCACTCGTCACATCGGCGTATGGTTGCGACAAACTGGGACGCCAGGCGAGCCCGTCTTGTTCATCCGGCAGAGGATTCCGCGAGGGAAAGGCCGCGGCGAAACAGGCCCGGCCCGAACCCCCGGGCGCTTCCCGGGGAGCCACCCGCACTGTTCCCCCAACGTTTCCGTCCGTCTCCAAGAGATCCAATGGCAGTGGAAACCCCAGGGCGGTCAGGTCCCGCACCGATACCACTCGCGCCGGGACGGCCGCCACATCGATGACCACCTCCACCACCCGGTAGCGCCCCGACGGCAGACCGTAGCCCGCACAGTGAAACCGAAACTGGTAACTGCTCGAGGTCACGTACGGTGCCACCGCACGAAACTGCTCCGCCGTCAGCAAGCCCCGCGTAAACAGCCAGGCCGGGGTGCGCAGTTCCTCCGGGCCGAGCGCCACGCGCGTCGAGGCAAGAGATTCCGCCAGGGACTCATCAAACCCGGGCAGACACCGCAGGACCGCCACCGGCGCGGTGCCGACGTTCACCAGACCGGTAAGATTGGTGGCGTCGGTGGCGGTGCACCGCTCCAGCAGGCCGGGCAGTTCCGCCCCACCGATTCCCGACCGCATCGGGACCGGAGCCCCCTGCTCGTTTGGCAGGCTTGCCTCCGCCTCCAGCAAATCCGCCACGTGGTTCAGCGACTGACCCCCGCGGCGCAGTGCCTCCACGTAGGCCACCGTGGCAGAAGGCAGACCCAGGCCTTCGAGCGGCGTCTCGGCATCGTTCAGGTTGACCCGCAGGTTCCCTTCCGGGTCCACGTTTGGCTCATAGCTCAGGCTGGTGAGATACTCCTGCAACCCGGCGTCCAGGCGCCCGTCCTGGTTGTCCGCGGGCTGCCGGGTGTCCCCGTCATCCTCGTTGGGATCAAGCCGCAGATTACGGTTCGCGTCCTCACCGAAAAGCGCCGCCACCCCGAGCCCACGACCGGCAAGAAAAGCCGCCACCGTCCCTGCCGGGGCCCGCATGGGGGGCGGAGTGTTCGTTTCCCCGGCTCCCGGCGGAGGGTCTTCCGGGAAGCCGTCACCGGCGATCTCATCCAGCGCTTCCACCGTGTTCGTGGGCATCTCCGTGAGGTTCGTCTCCAGCCCCGGGAGACGACCCAGCCAGTCCGCTGGAACCACCCCCACGTTCAACCGGGATGCCTCATCGGACAGCCCGAAACGCACGGGGCTCACCTCGGAGTCGCTGCGGGACCAGATGCTGAAATACCAGCGGTCCGAGCCGTCATCAACGACCTCCTGATGGCGAAGCGAGGCCGCGTTGTCCATCCAGGTGGAATCCCCCGGCATCGATCCCTGCGCCAGAGCCAGCGCGCGACGCACCCCGCTCATCGCCGCCGCCCAGGCCTGCTCCCCCCGCACCCCGGCGGCCTGCGCCGTCGTCTCAGCCTTGGTGGCATACAGCAGACTCACCGCCACCATCGAGCTGAGCATGATGACGATCAACACCGTCAACAGGACGAACCCACGCCTCCTTCCAAGCCCCCGGCTTCGACGGTGCCGGTGAACTCCGAACCTCATCCCCGCCTCCTTCCTCGGTTGCCCCCGCGACCCGACCCGGGAGGCGGCGGCTCGTCGCCCGCTCCCCCCCCGTCGTCGACGCTTCCCTCCGGCGATTCAGCTTCCGACGCGCCCGGTCCTCCGCGGCCCCGGCCCGGCCCCGGCCCGACTTGCGGACCGTTCGACGCCACCGCCGCCGGCCCGGTCACCGGCAGCGCGATCAATCGCCGGAACACCTCGTGCGGATAGTCCTCGGGAGCCGTCTCCGGGTCCAGCGGCTCGAATCCCAGGGTGACCTCCACCCCCAACGGCGGCTCGGCGGCACTCCATTCCTCTCGCCAATCCGCACCATCCCAGTAGCGCAACCGGAAGAAGTTCACCTCGGCAATCGCGGTCTGCCCCGACGGCGGGGGCGGTTCCTGGTTTTCCTCCAGCAGGGATCCGAACGTGACCAGGTTGGTTTCCGCGGCCCCGGCGGCCGACGGTGCCTCCGTCACCAACTCCGTCTCCTGACGCTGCAGGGGCCCCGGCAGGGCTTCCGGTTCCGCGGCCGGGTCCGGTTCAGGCAGGGCATAGCGCACCTGGCGCAGTTCGCCCTCCCCCGCATCTCCCGTTCGCACGGCGGCAAAGGCAAACCGGATTTCGGAAGCGCTGCCCTGCAACGCCCCCGCCTCCGGCGCGAGACACGTCAATTCGGTTGCCAACCGGCTCATGACCAGCCGGGCGGAGCCGAGACGCCCCATCTCCTGAAGCACCCCATCCCGAAAGACGCTCGTCTGGCGGTAGAAGAACAACGCCACCGCCAGCAACGCGCCGGCAATCGCCACCGCCAGCAACACCTCGAGCAACGTGAAGGCCCGCCCGGAAATCGGGTGACGCCACTGTCGAAAAACGGGGGGGCCAGGGCTCATCGACGGCCTCCCCCGGCGTTCAGCCGTCCGCTCGGAACCACCGGACCGACCAGTTGTGCCCGTGGGCTTCCGCCCGCCGTGCCCCACGGGGCCCCATTCGCATAGCCGGGCGGGTCGCTGTCAGCGGGCGGCAGAACCGGCTCACGGATTGGTTCGGCCGGCACGAGCGCACACAACCGGCTGCTCGTATCACTCTCCTCGTGCCGCACCACCACGGTCACCAGGGACAGCCCGGCGACATCCTCCCACCCGAAGGTGTATGGGGCGGACTCCACCTGCGCGGTCCAATCCTGGAACGGCTCGGGCAGGGGTTCCCGCCCGCTGTTCTGCATCGGCCGGATGCCAAGCTGGACCTCCGCCATGACCGAAGCCGCCAGGTTCGCTGCATGGCATTCCCGACGCATCCGGTCCACCCGCTGCAACGCCGCATGCAGGCCGCTCCCGATCACCGCCGCGGCAAAGACAAACAAGGCGAGTGCCAGGATCGCCTCCAGCAGAACCGCCCCTCTGGCTCTGGGGAAAGCCACCCGGCGCCATTGCGAACCCGGTCGGGAATGAACGAGGCAGTTCATCGCGCGTCACCACCCATCGGGGTTTCCGCGGAACCCCGGACCGCCCCGGGCTGCGCCGCTTCCGCCTCCGATTGCAGGGACTCCAGTTCCTCCCCACTCAGTTCCTGGTGAGTGACGCGACCGGTCAGTCCATCCAGCGCCACCAACATCCTCCGGGAGTCGTCGGGATCCATGGAGCGAACCACGAGGCGCACATCGGCCGCCCCCCCTTCGGGCTCGAACGAAACCACGCGCGAGGGGGCCGCCCGCCCCCCGGAACTGCCTTCCGCGCCAAACCACTCCCCCTCCGCGGTCGCGTTCCCGTCGGAATGCTCCCCCCCCAGCACCTGCTCCAACTGGATGAACTCGCCAAGGCGACGATTCCCCCAGGAAGTCATCGGAAGGGGCGAGAATTCGCCGGGGCTGACGAGCGGATCGGATTCAATGGTCAACCGGACCGGGTCCGGCACCGGCTCCTCGGGCTCCAGCGGATCCTCAAGGGGCTGGACCTGGAACTCCACCCGAATTCGCCGTCCGCGCAGGGCCGCCTCCGCCCGGGAAAACCGCAGCAGGCTCTCCACGCGCAGCACCCCCTCGCGCAGTTCCGCCCCGTGGCGCATGGCATCGACGTTGGCGACGGCGGCGCTCAACAACAGGAGGAGCACCACCAGGACGAGCAGCAGCTCCACCAATGAGAAACCGCCACGCCCGGAGGCCACGGCCCGGGTCCGCGTTCCGGCCCCATCCCCACCCCGGCTACGGGTTCTGGTCGAGGACCGTGTTGGAGTCGAGGGTGCCCTCCTCCTCAGTGGACAGCGTGATGTCATCCTCGGTGTCGGACTGGCCGTCCGGGCCCATGGAGTAGAGCTTGTAGGGCAGCGCGCCCGGTTCGTCCGTGGCGGCGAGGGAACTGTCCTGGGGCTCGTAGACCAGTTGATTCCCCCACGCGTCCAGCAGCTTCGTGCCCCGCTTGACGTAAGGCCCCTGCCAGCGCTCCCCGAGGGTCTCGTTGTCGAAGGAAGGCTTCACGAGCAACGCGCCCAAGCCGCCCTCATCCTCCGTCGGGTAATGCCCGATGTTCAGCCGGTAGGTGTCCAGCGCACTCTCGGTGTTCTGCAGCAGCAGCCGGGTGGTGTTCTTCTCCGCCCCCTGTTGCTGGGGCAGGACAAAAACCACCAGCGCGGCCGCCAGCATCATGATGATGACGATCACCAGGAGGATTTCGATCAGGGTGAAACCCGCGCTGCGCCGCAAACTCAACCCCGTCCGTCGATAAGCTCGAACATTCATCTCACAACTTCCGTGTCTTGGTCCTGTTGATAGACAAACCAGACGCTGATGGCGAGGCTTCGATTCAAGAAACCTTCGCCGGGGACCCCCTTCCGCCCTGTCGCCACTCCCGTCCGGCCCGCGCCACCACAGGCCAATTGGCGGTGAGCATTGTTCAATTTGCGGAAAGCGGCCGCGCGCCTTTGCCGTGAACATGCTCCCGGACCACAACCCGGTGGCTCAAGGGATGATCGCTCGCAGGGAAGGGAACCTCCGGCCTGTCACGGCCGACAGGCCCTTGCCTCCCCCGGTCGCGCCTCCCGAGCACCGGAAGCAAACGGCATGTGTACGCGCGCTGAACAGAGATGCCCGGAGCCCGAAGTCGCTCCCCCGATGGCGGCCTCCAACCGCTGGGAGACCGCCTTCGGCTACGCCCGCGACTTCCTCGACAACCGCTTCGTTTACGTCGTCATCTCCCCGCGCGCCCACGGGCTCTCGGTCGGCATCAACATGAATCCCGACCGCCTCTGCAACTACGACTGCGTCTATTGCGAGGTGGATCGCACCTCCCCCATTCGCGCGCGCGAACTCGACGTCCCGGTCATGATCGAGGAACTCAAGCGCACTCTTGCGATGGCCCGCGACAACCGCCTGCGCGCCCGTCCCGGCCTCGCGTCCCTGCCGGAAGAGCTTCTCGTTCCCCGCCACGTCGCGCTCAGCGGCGACGGCGAACCCACAATCTCACCAAAGTTCGCCCCCGCGCTGGAGGCGCTGGCCCACCTCCGGGCCCTCGAGGAACTCCCCTTCTTCAAAATCGTCCTGGTCTCCAACGGGACCGCCATCGACCACCCGCCGGTCTGGCGCGCGCTCCAAACCCTCACCAACCAGGACGAGGTCTGGCTCAAACTCGACGGCGGCACCGCCGCCTATCTCGAGCACATCAACCGCCCCACCGTCCCCCTCGAACGGGTCCTGAAGAACATCCTGCTGCTCGGAAGGCATCGCCCCGTGGTCATCCAAAGCCTGTTCGCCAGGTTCGAACGGCAGGAACCGGAGGAGGCGGAAATCGAGGCCTACGTGGACCGGTTGGTCGAACTGCAAAACGGCGGCGCCCAAATCTCGCTCGTCCAGATCTACTCCGCCATGCGGCCCACCATGCTCCCCGATTGCGGCCATCTCCCGCTCCGCACGCTTTCCCGCATCGCCCACCTCGTCAGGGACCGCACCGGCCTCCGCGTGCACGTCTTTTAGGCGCTCCCTTCGCGGAACATCATCAAATCCGCTCAGGGTTGAGCGCTTCAAAAGAAGGCTCACCACATTCGCCGCTTGCCCAGGACGCCCGACTGCGCATAATTTGCTGCGTGCAGGCCAAGTTCTGCATGGGTAAGATCAAGTCCGGTCGACCAGCGCAGGCGATGGCCGTCCGGCACGGGCAGGCAACCGGGTATGAACACGAGCGGCAAGAATCTGGTCGAGGTGCTGAAGAGTTCACGGCTCTTCGCGGATTTTTCCCGTTCCTTCAACAACCTGACGGGGCTCCCCCTCACCCTCCGGCCCATCGAATCGTGGCAGCTTCCTTATCACGGACGGCCCAACGAGAACGGGTATTGCGCCATCATGGCAGGGCGGAGCAGCGCCTGCGCCTTCTGTCTCCAGACCCAGCAGCGGCTCAGCGAATGCTCGGAGAAGTCGACCAACAGCCTCACCTGTCCTTCCGGTCTGACCGAAACCGCCGTCCCCATCCGTCTGGGGGAACAACTCGTCGGGTTCCTCCAAACCGGCCAGATGTTCAATCGTGCCCCCAATGAGGCACAGTTCGAGCGCGTGGCAAAGCAGGTGGCGGAGTGGGGACTCGAAGTGGGGCGGGCGGACCTGCGCAAGGCCTACTTTCAAACCCCGGTGGTCTCCCCGCAGGAACACCAGGCCTTGGTCAACATGCTGGAGATCTTCTCCCAACACCTGGCCTTGGTGAGCAACCGGATGGTCGTCCAGCAAACGGCACCCGACCCGCCGATGATCGCGCGGGCCAAGGCGTTCATCGAGGAACACCAGAGCGAGAACCTCTCGCTGAAACAGGTGGCAAAGGCCGTCAACACCAGCACCTTCTATTTCTGCAAGGTGTTCAAGAAGGCCACCGGGATCAATTTCACCGACTACGTCTCCCGCATCCGAATCGAAAAGGCCAAGAACCTCGCGCTGAACCCGAACCTGCGCATCAGCGAAATCGCCTTCGAGGTCGGGTTCCAGTCGCTCACCCACTTCAACCGGGTCTTCAAGAAGATCACCGGGATGTCGCCCACCGACTACCGCGCCCAACTCCCGGTCACCTGAGGCGGGTCCGGGCATTGAGCGAAACCGCCCCACCCGCAGGCGGGCAGCGGGCAGGCCGCCGGATCGCAGTCCGCCGGGGCGGCTTCGGAGCGGTTGCAGCCAACAAGGTTGAACGGTAGTGTTCCGGAAGCTGTCCCGTAGGGGGACATCGTAATGGAAAAGCTGCTCGATCATCTCTATGTGGTCATCGCGGTGGTGTTGCTGTTCGGCGCCACCATCTTTGTCCACGAATTCGGCCACTTCATCGTCGCCCTGTGGCGGCGCATGCGGGTGGAGGCTTTCGCAATCGGCTTCGGCCCGAAGATCTGGTCCACCACGAGACGGGGGATCGAGTACTCCATCCGCTGGATTCCCGCCGGCGGTTTCGTGAAACTCCCGCAAATGCTCACGTCGGACGCGCTGGAGGGTGCGACGGACCACGGCCAACCGATACCCCCCGCGCCGCCTGCCTCCAAGATCCTCGTGGCCATCGCGGGTCCCCTGATGAACGTGATCTTCGCCTTCGTCGTCGCCACGATCATTTACTTCGTCGGTCTGCCGATGCTGGTGAATCCCTCGATCATCGGCCACGTGGATCCCGACTCGGACGAATACGCCCAGGGCATCCGCGAGGGCGACCGTGTGGTTGAGGTCGACGGCCGGAAGGTGACCACCTGGCAGGACGTGCATGAGATTACGATTCTGTCGCGGCATTCCGAACTCCCGGTGGTGATTGAGCATGATGGGGAACACCTCACCTGCCAGCTGAAGACGCGCATCAGCGAGGAACTGGGGTTGAAGATGCTCAATCTGGAACCCCGGGATCATCCCGAGGTGATCGAGGTAATGGACGGTGGAGCAGGCCAGGAAGCCGGCCTGCAAAAGGGCGATGTGGTCCTCTCCTTCGCCGGAGTCCCCATCGCCAGCCGGGATCAATTCATCAAGCTGATCAAGGGACGACCCGACGAACCCAGTGCGATGGTGGTGAATCGGAACGGCGAGGAAACCCCGCTGACCATCAAGCCCAAGAAGATGCCCGACGGAGAGGGCCTCATCGGGGTGATCGTGGGGAACACGACGGTTTCCGTCTATGAGGTGATGCGCCCGGGTCCCACGCCCTGGGCTCAGGTGTGGGGAGTCTGGGACAAAACCATCCGCACCCTGTCCGCTCTCTTCCACTCCAAGGAAACCGGGGTCGGTGCCAAGGACTTGAGCGGTCCCGTGGGAATTCTGGCGATGCTGGGTGCCTGGGTGAAGACCGACTATCGCCTCGCCTTGAGTTTCCTGGTCCTGCTGAACGTCAACCTGGCCATCCTGAACCTGCTCCCGGTCCCCGTGCTCGATGGCGGCCACGTGCTCATGTCCATCCTGGAGAAGATCCGGGGCCGCCCCCTGAGCCGTCGGTTGGTGGAGGTCGTCAGCACCGCCTGCGCGCTCCTCCTGATCGGCTTCATGGCCTACGTCAGTTTCTACGACGTGTTTGAACGGATGTCCCTGTTCCGGGTGCTTTACACCACCGATTCCCAGATCGAATCGGTTGACAAAACACCCCAGCCACCCATCCAGCCCGAGACTCCCGCCCCTCCCGAATGAGTGCCACCCCCCTGCAGGACGTCCTCTACCACTACCACCAACGCCGGACCCGTGAAGTCACCGTGGGCGACCCCGCCCGCGGCGGCGTGGTCATCGGCGGGGATCACCCCATCGTCAAGCAGTCCATGCTGACGTGTGACACGATGGACACGGACGCCTGCGTGCAGCAGACGCTCGACCTTGTCGCCGTGGGCTGCCAGATCGTCCGCATCACCGCACCGACGGTGAAGGACGCCGCCAACCTCGAGACCATTGTGGCGGAACTGCGGCGGCGTGACTGTTTGGTGCCAATTGTGGCGGACATCCACTTCAAACCGGACGCCGCGATGGAGGCGGTGAAGTGGGTGGAGAAGATCCGGGTGAACCCGGGGAACTACGCCGACAAGAAGCGCTTTGCCACCCGCGAATACACCGACGAGGACTACCAGACGGAACTGGACCGGGTGGAGGAGGCATTCACGCCCCTCGTGCTGGAATGCCGGCGACTGGGCCGCGCGATGCGCATCGGCACGAATCACGGTTCCCTGAGCGACCGCATCATGAACCGCTACGGCGACACGCCCATGGGCATGGTGGAAAGCGCGCTCGAATTCGCCCGGATCTGCCGCAAGCACGATTATCACAACTTCGCGTTCTCGATGAAGTCGTCGAACCCGAAGGTGATGATCGCCTGTTACCGGTTGCTGGTCTCGCGACTGGAGGAGCAGGGATCGGACTGGAATTACCCGGTCCATCTGGGGGTCACCGAGGCCGGTGAAGGCGAGGACGGTCGGATCAAGAGTGCGATTGGCATCGGCGCGCTCCTGTGTGACGGCATCGGCGACACCATCCGCGTCTCGTTGACGGAGGATTCCCCCCACGAGATCCCGGTCTGCGAGGATCTGATTGCCCAGACCCCCGAACTGGCCAACCAGGGACCCGTTTTCAGCCCGCCCCCCCTGCCCTTCGATCCCTTCGCCTACGGGAGACGGGCCACGAACGAGGCACCCCTTGGGCCGCAACTGGCCTGTGGCGGCGAACAGACGATCCGGGTGATCACGACCCGTGCCGCGTCCGACGCCGTGTTGCCGCGCATCCGTCCCAAGGACGATGTCCGCCCCGAGGGCGTCCTCGAGGAACTGGCGCTGGCCGCGGTGGATCCTCGCGGGGCGTTCGCGCTGCCGGAGACCGCGCGAATCGTGACCGCGTGCGATGGCCTGGACCTGCCGGCCATCACGGCGTTCCGGTTGCTCGCCGCCCGCCTGAAGGAACAGGGTTCCCGGCTGCCCATTCTGCTGAAGGATTGCCTGAGCCAGCCCGCGTCGCCGCTGCCCTCGAGGCTTGCCATGCTGCGGAGTTCGACGGTCATCGGCTCGCTGCTTTCCGACGGCATCGGGGACGCCATTCTGGTGCGGCTGGAGGCAGACCCGTGGAAGGCGTTGCGACTCGGCTACACCATCCTCCAGGCCGTGGGTTCGCGATCGTTCAAGACGGACTACGTGGCCTGCCCGAGCTGCGGCCGGACCCTGTTCAACCTCCAGACGATCACCGCGCGGATCAAGAGCCGCACCGACCATCTCAAGGGCGTGAAGATCGCCATCATGGGCTGCATCGTGAACGGGCCCGGGGAGATGGCGGATGCCGACTTCGGCTACGTGGGTGGTGCCCCCGGCAAGGTCAACCTCTACGTCGGCAAGACCCCGGTGAAGTTCAACATCCCCGAAGCCGAGGCCGTGGACCGCCTGGTGGACCTGATCCGCGAACATGGCAAGTGGGTGGAACCGGAAGCGCAGTGATTGAAGTTGCCAAAACGGGCACTGTCGTTCCTACGGATGAATCTGGCCCGGCACAGAACTCCCAAGCCCGCGCAGTAGCGGACTGTGGATTCACCCGCATCCAAACGGAACGGTGCCACTGGAAAGCTCCCGACGAGTAGTCACCACACCGCTTCCAGCACAGGGAAGACCCTGCATCCCGGCCATGCCTCCCAGCACAAACGCCACCGTCTCCACTAGACCCGCCACACCAGCCGACCTGCCGGCCATCAATGCCATCTATGCGGACGCCGTGCTCCACACTGTCAGCACCTGGGACTATGAACCGATGGACATGGCACGGCGCGAGGCGTGGTTTGCCGCCCACGAGCGGGAAGGACTGCCGGTCTTCGTGGCGGTGACTGAGGCGGGCACGGTGCTCGGCTGGAGCGCCCTGAACCAGTACAACCACCGGCCCGGCTACCGGTTCACCGTGGAGAACTCAGTCTACGTCGGGGAACCCCATCAGGGACGGGGCCTGGGACGCCGGCTGCTCGCGGCCCTGATCGAGGCGGCGCGCGAACTCGGGATGCACAGCATCGTCGCCGCCATCGACGGCGAAAACGAGGCGAGCGTCCGGTTGCACCGGGCGTTCGGTTTCGAGCCGGCGGGCCGGGTCCGGGAAGCCGGATTCAAGTTCGACCGCTGGTTGGACGTGGTTTACCTCCAACTCCTGCTATGAAGAGACGTGCCCTTCGCCAGGGAACAGCGACCGACGTGCTGGGGCTCGGTTGCGTGGCCGTGGACGAACTGCTGTTCATGCCCCGCTATCCCGGGCGCGATGCCCGACAACCCCTGCACCGCCGGGAACGACAGTGCGGGGGGATGACCGCAACGGCACTCGTGACCGCTGCCCGCCTCGGCGCCCGAGCGGCCTACGCGGGACAATTGGGAACGGACGAGGACTCGACCTTCGTCCGCGCGGCACTCCAGCGCGAAGGCGTGGACCTCAATCAAGCGGTGACAGCGTCGGACGCCCGTCCGGTCCACTCATTCGTGGTGGTCGAGGAGGAAACCCACACCCGCACCATCCTCTATGACACGAGTGGCAGCGCCGGGGCCCACCCAAATCGTCCGACCCGGGGTTTTCTCGAGCAGACCGGCGTGCTGCTGGTGGATCGCTGGGGGATGGAAGGCATGATCCGGGCGGCGAAGATCGCCAGAAACGCCGGCGTGTCGGTGGTCGGTGACTTGGAGAATTTCGAGGTCCCACGCTTTGAGGAACTCCTCGCCCTGGCCGATCACCTCATCGTGCCGGAGGCGTTTGTTGCGAAGTACTGCGGGACTCGATCACCGGCCAGGGGCGCGAGGCAGTTGTGGCGGACGGACCGCCAGACGGTGGTCGTGACTTGTGGACGGAACGGCTGCTGGGCACTGGATGCCTCAGGCAAAGCGCCCGTGCACTTTCCCGCCTTCGAGGTCCCGGTGGTGGACACCACGGGATGCGGCGACGTGTTTCACGGGGCCTACGCCGTGGCGCTGTTGGAGGACCTGCCGCTGACGGAACGAATCCGCTTCGCGTCGGGAGCCGCCGCCCTCAAGGCCACCCGGTTGGGCGGACAGGCGGGCATTCCCACCCGCATGGAGCTGAGGCGCTTTCTCAAGAAAGCACAGTCGAGGTCCTGAACCGCCGCCCCGAAGCCCTCAACCGTAGCGGCCTTCGATGTACTCGGCCGTCTTGGGATGCTTCGGATTCAGGAAGAGATCCTCGGTCCGGGTGTGCTCCATGAGCTCGCCGAGGAGCATGAAGATGCACTCGTCACTGGCCCGGCGCGCCTGCGCCATGTTGTGGGTCACAATGACGATCGTATAGCGCCCCTTCAGTTCGAACATCAACTCCTCGATGGCCCGGGTACCCTCGACGTCCAACGCCGAGCAGGGTTCGTCCATGAGGATGATCTCCGGTTTCAACGGCAGCAGCCGTGCAATGCAGAGCTTCTGCTGCTGCTCGAGCTGGAGCTCGGTGGCCTTGTGGCGAAGCCGGTCCTTGAGATCGTCCCAGAGCCCCACCTCCGTCAGCGCCTTTTCCACCGCCTCGTCCAGCAGGGGACGCTTCAGCGCGCTTCGCGGCGAGTGAATCCGCAGTCCGAAGACCACGTTCTCGTAGACCGAGATGGGCAACGGGTTCGGCCGCTGGAAGACCATCCCCACGGACTTGCGCAACTCGATCAGGGAGACGTCCGGATCGTAGATGTTCTTCCCAAGCAGGCGGATTTCCCCCTTCGTCGTGACATAGCCGTAACGTTCGTTGACGCGGTTGAAGCAGCGCAGCAACGTGGTCTTCCCGCAGCCGGAGGGCCCGATGAGCGACGTGATCCGCCCGTGCTTGATGTCCACCGTGACCTCCTTGAGCGCCTGGAAATCCCCATACCAGAGATTCAGACCGCGGGTTTGAATGCTAAAGGCAGGTGATTCGCTCATGGTCGGATTGCCTCGCGCAAAGGCGCAAAGGCGCAAGGTTGCCGATGTATAGTCACATGGACATGCGTATGGCTATGCACCAGCATTCGCTGGCTATGAGCGAGAACGAGATTGCCCGCATTGTTGTGAACCTGGCCTATCGCATCCACACACAGATGGGACCGGGGTTGCTCGACCTCGTCAACGGTCTCGAGGACTGAGAGTCGTTTCCAGGCACACTTGAGAACCCGCCGTGGCTGACGCTCGTGGCGCCAACTCGGCTCGTTGCGTCTTTGCGCCTTGGCGCGAGGCTCTTGGAGCACGCCGCTCATCCGAAGATCCCGTTCACGTATTCGTAGGTCCGCCGGTCGCGGGGCTGCTCGGAGAACACGACGTCGCTGCGGTCCAGTTCCACGATCTCGCCGTTCCACAGGAACATCGTCCGATCCGCCAGCCGCCGGGCCTGCTGGACCAGGTTGGTGACCAGGATGATGGTCATCTCCTTCCGCAGTTCCTTCAGCACCTCCTCGATCCGCATCGTGGTCACCGGATCGATGGCAATGGAGAACTCGTCAAGGCAGAGAATCTCGGGTTGGTGGGACAATGCCCGGGCAATGGTCAACCGCTGCTGCTGGCCGCCCGAGAGCTTCGTGCCGAGGGTCTTCAGTCGATCCTTCACCTCGTCCCACAGCGCGGCCTGCCGGAGACATTGCTCCACCAGACCGTCCAGTTCGCTCCGCGACCGCATTCCGGAGCAACGCGGCGCAAAGGCCACGTTGTCGTAGATCGTGAGCGGTAATCCCACGGGCAACGGCGCCACCATGCCGATCTTCCGCCGCAGGGCGAACACGTCGCGAACCTTCTGCACGTCCTCACCGTCCACCCGGACAGCACCCTGCAGGTGGACCCCCGGGGTGAATTCAATCGTGCGGTTGATGCAGCGCAACAGCGAGGTCTTGCCGGACTGGGCGGGACCGATCACCCCCAGGATCTCGTGGCGACGCACATCGAACGAGATGCCGTGGATCACCTCCTTCGGGCCGTACGCCAGGCGGAGATTCTGGACTTCGATGGTCTTGGGCGGAGTCACCATTTCTTCCTCGACCGCATGAAGATGCGCGCCACGATGGCGGTGGCGTTGACCAGCAGCACGGCTCCCAGCAGTACCACGGCCGTGGCGTAGGGAATGGCCTCCGGCACATCGGGCACCTGGGTTGCGATGACGTAGAGGTGCATGGAAAGCGCCATGCATTGCTCAAACAACCCGTAGGCGAATATGTCGCCCTTCTCGACCGCCTTGAAGAACAGCGCCCCCGTGAACATGATCGGCGCCGTCTCGCCGGCCGCCCGGGACACCTGCAGGATCACCCCCGTGAGGATGCCGCTGATGGAGTTGGGGAGCACGACGGCTCGAATGGTCTGCCAGCGGGTGGCTCCGACATTCCAGCAGGCCTCCCGAAAGGGCCGCGGCACCGATGCCAGCGCCTCGCGGGTGCTGGCGATGATGACGGGCAGCGTCATGACCGCCAGGGTCAACGAGGCGGCGAGGATGGATTTGCCGATGTGGGCGGCGAGCACGAAGGCACCCAGACCGAACAGGGCATGCACAATGCTGGGCACCCCGGCCAGATTGATCACCGCCAGGTTGATGAGGCGGTTGAACCAGTTGTCCCGGGCGTACTCGTTCAGGTACACGGCCGCCAGGATGCCGATGGGCGCCGCGACGGCCAGCGAGATCACAACCAGGTAGATGGTCCCCAGCAGGGCTGGCCAGATGCCCCCGGCCCGCATGCCTCGAACCGGCGGATCCAGCAGGAAACCGAGGGACAACGCCGGGAGAGCCTTCACCACCAGGTAAACCACGATCAGCAGCAGAGGCACAATCAACGCCAGGGACATCCCCAGGAGCACCCACCGGGCCACGACTTCCACCCGGCGCTTGCGTCGCCCGAGCGCGGTTTCGCGGAACATGGAGGAGACATCAGCCATGACCGGACTCACTTCTTCCGAATCCCCCGGATCACCAGGTCCGCGGTAAGGTTGATCACGAAGGTGATGGTGAAGAGCAACACCCCGATCAGGAACAGCACCCGATAATGGTTGGAGTCTTCCGGGGCCTCCCCCAACTCGGCGGCGATGGTGGCCGTCAGCGTGCGCACCGGGTCGAGCAGGCTGTGGGGAATGTTGACCGCGTGACCGGTGGCCATCAGCACCGCCATGGTTTCCCCGATCGCCCGCCCCACACCCAGCAATACCGCGGCCAGCAGACCGGTCTTGGCCGCCGGCAACAGGACCCGGCAGACGAGCTGCCAGCGCGTTGTCCCGAGCGCGATGGCGGCCTCACGGTATGAATCCGGCACCGCCTTCAGCGCATCCTCCCCAATCGAGACGATGATGGGAACGCTCATCAGCGCCAGGATGATCCCTCCATTGAGCACATTCACCCCCACCGCCGCCCCCGTGGTCTTCTCGATCACCGTCTTCATCACGGTCAGCCCGATGAACCCCCACACCACGGAGGGAATCGCCGCCAGGAGTTCGATCACGACCTTCAGAATCTCCTTCAGCCGGGGGCCGCAGAACTCCGAGACAAAGACGGCCGCCCCAAGCCCAAAAGGCACCGCCAGCAGCATCGCCAGCACCGTCACGGCCAGCGTTCCCACCGTCAATGCGAGCGTGCCGTAGCGGACATTGACCTCCGAGGTCGGATACCACTGCGTGCTGAAGAGGAACTCCCGCAGACTGAAATCCCCGCTCACCAGGATCGGGGCCGCCTTGGCAAACACGAAGTAGAAGATGCCCAGCACGAACAGGATCGCGCTGATGCCACACAGGCGGATGATCCACTCCAGCAACTGCTCGCCCAGCACCGCCCAACGCGGGCGTCCCGGAGGCCTGGTCCGGACGGCGGGACTCGGGGCAAGGTCAGTCATGATGGGGACAGGATCCGCTGGCTCGTTCCTCCGGCCCCGGACGGAGCTGAATCCGGATGCGGGAGGTCGGTCATCTCGGGAAACGCGACGCCTATTCGGCCGCCTTCGGCGGCAGTGGCACGTAGCCGCTCTCCGCCACGATCTTCTGGCCCTCGGCACCGAGAATCCAGTCGATGTACGCCTTCACGTGTCCCTGGGGTTCTCCAAGGGTGTAGAGGTACAGCGGACGGGCGATCGGATAGGTCTTGTTCAGCGCGTTTTCCACACTGGGGGCATACGCGGTGTCCCCAGCTTTGCGGGCGATCTTCAGCATCTTGACCTTGTCGGTGGCGTAGCCCATGCCACTGTAGCCAATGGCGGTCGGGGTGTTGGAGATCATCTCCACCACTTCCTTGGACCCGTTCAAATCGGTGGACCCCAGTTTGAAGTCCTGCTTGTTCAGCACGTGCTCGCGGAAGAACTCATACGTGCCGGAGTTCGATTGCCGGCTCACCCGCAGGATGTCGTCCCCCCCGCCGGGAAGGGTCACCCCCAGGTCGGACCATTTCGTCACGGTGCCGCCCTCGGCGTAGATCCCGGCAAGCTGCTCGAAGGTGATTTCATTGAGCGGATTGTCCTTGTGGACATAAACCGCCAGCGCGTCGTAACCCACCACAAACTCCACCGGGTCCTTGCCGCTGTTCGCCTTCGCCTTGGCCCGTTCGGAGTCCTTCATGTCGCGACTGGCATCGGCGATGTCGATGGTCCCGGCGATCAACGCCGCGATGCCAACGCCCGAACCGCCGCCCCCGACCTCCACGCTCACACCGGGTTCGACCTTCGCGTAGGCCTCCGCCCAGGCCTGCGCCTCGTTCACCATGGTGTCGGAGCCCTGGACGGCAATCACCTTCTTTGAAGAGGAGTGGCCGGTGTCGCCGCCGGACGGCCCGCAGGCGGTCAGGCCGGTCAGGGCCGCGATGCCAAGAAGGGTTCCGATGGTCTGTTTCATGTCGCTGTGGTGCTTGTGGCTCATAAGAAATGGGTTAACTCACTGCTCGCCCATGATGGCGGCAACCAGGTCCTTGATGTGCGTCTCAAGGTAATCCCGGAGATTCTTCAAGACGGGTCCACTCCCCTCGCCCGGGGTTTGCGCAACCCCGACATCCGGCACGCTCCATTCGAAGGTGACGGTCTTGGAAGGAGGGCCCGGAAACGCCGCCCGGGCCGTATGGTCCAGCGCCACAATCACTTGGTGGTGATCAAGATTCGGCACCTGATCCAACGACCGCACGGGCCCGGCACGGAACGCGACGCCCGCCTCCGCGAGCGCCGTCTCAAGCCGCGGGTCAGGTTCGCGCGGGTCCACTCCCGCGCTGCTGAAATGGACCCGGTCGAATTCGAGGGACTCGGCAATCGCCTCCGCCATCCGGCTGGCCACCCCGTGGTGCGCATCCACGAACAGCACCCGGAACACTTCGGCTCCCTGATGCCGCAGATACTCCCC
Source organism: Verrucomicrobiales bacterium (assembly GCA_024233215.1). Lineage (GTDB taxonomy): Bacteria > Verrucomicrobiota > Verrucomicrobiia > Limisphaerales > J093 > J093. Next base: position 135,916 of record JACKPW010000004.1, read on the forward strand.
GGTGCACATGTAGCGGACTTGCCCGCAGATGTTCTTCGCCTGGTCCGAGGTGCGCTCGAACCGGCGGGAGATCGTCATGAGAGGGGTGAGCGATTCCACCGGAATCCTCCCCTCCTGGCTCATCGCCACCAACTCGGCGTCGGTCTGCCGTCGCAGGGCATCAATCTGCTCCTCCACCTTCATCGTCTCGACCGCCAACTGCTCGTTCTCATCGACGAAGGACCGCGTTGCATCATGCAGCATGCGGGTGGCCAGGTCACACGACTCCTGAAACCGTTCGAAGGAGATGTTGAGTTCGGCGTGGTTGAGCTTCAGCACCTGCCGTGCGATGCTCTCGGCGTAGTCCCCGATCCGCTCCAGTTCGCCATTGATCTTGAATGCCGTGTAAGCGAGGCGCAGGTGCTTCGCCACCGGTTGCTGCCGCACCAGAAACTCCATGCAGAGGCGATCCACCTGCCGCTCCAACTCGTCAATGTGCTGGTCCCGCAGAATCACCAGATAGGCAAGCTGCCGGTTACCCTCGACGAAGGCCGTGAGCACGTCCCGCAGGGCGCTTTCGCAACGACCGGACATCTCCAGAATCTTCTTCCGGATCAGGTCGATGTCCCGCTGGAGACTGGCTTCAAGATGAGTTGCCATGTTGACTGACTGACGATGGCGAACGGCGCCGGAAAGCGGCCCCCGCCGCTTTCCCCAATTCCCTGCCCGCCGAACAGGCCACGAAACTCCGCTGCCGTGCGGCGGGACGCAAGGAAAAGCGCCGTCGCGGATGGCACGGCGGCCTGTTAATCACACCACCGTCACAATTGTAACATTGCCGTAACCTGATCGCCTTCCGGTCGACTTCCCAAACGCGCCTGGTTGCCGGTTGCCTTGACACGGATCAAGGCGCCCGGAAATCCCGGATGGCAGGCTTCCACCCATGAGTGAAACACCCTTGCTCCGGGCAGGCGACAACCCCGTCATCGCCCTGGCCACCGAGACCCGGTTTGCCCCGAACGGCATTGTCAGCCGAACCCTCCTGGATACCGGGAACCTGCGGTTGGTCCTGTTTGGATTCGACGCCGGGCAGGAACTGACCGAGCACACCTCACCGCACCACGCCGTGATTCAGGTCCTGAGCGGGAGCTGCGAGTTCCAGTTGGCCGGTCGCCCGCACCCCCTCAAGGCCGGAGACGTCCTCCACATGCCCCCGGGACTGCCCCACGCAGTGAAGGCCACGGAACGGTTCTCCATGCTTCTCACCCTGGGCAAACTCGCCCCCGCAAGGCCCATCGAGGGCGGAGCCGCCACCGCTCCTGCCGTCACCTAATTGTCACATAACCGGCATTGACCTGCCATGCGCGCGCCTCAAGGCTGTCACGAATGTGTCTTCGCAACCTGATCTCAGGCAGTGCATTGGCGGTCGCCCTCTCGGGAACCCTCCCCAGCTTGTCCACTTTCGCCGCCGTCGCGACAACCGGCGACCCCCTGCTCGAAAAGCTCGTCCAAAAGGGCATTCTCACGCAGCAGGAAGCCGACGAACTCCTGAAGGACGGCTCCGGACAGTCCCACTCCAAGATGAGTTTTGCCGACTGGGTGGAGCAGGTTCGCTTCAGTGGTGACGTGCGGGTGCGCATGGACAGCATCAACGGCGAGGACCCCGCCTTTGTGGATCGAACCCGCTACCGGTTTCGCGCCCGGTTCGGAGTCACTCTCGACCTCGCCAACGATCTGGAGGTTGGAGTGCGTCTGACCACCACGAGCGATGGCGATCCGATCTCGCAGAACGTGACCTTCGCCGACAATGCCAGCAAGAAGGGCGTCGCGTTTGATGAGGTTTACGTGAGATTCGCTCCGCTGCACCACGGTGACTGGACGGGCGGCATCACCGCGGGCAAGTTCAGCAATCCCATCCACTACCCGTCCACGATCCTGTTTGACAAGGACTACACGCCTGAGGGATTCAACCAGGTCGTTTCCTACGACCTCGCCGAGAACCACACCATCAGCCTGATCCTCACCCAGTACGTCCTGGACGAACTCAAGAGCAGTTCCCGCAATCCGTGGCAATTCGGTGGCCAGGTCCGATGGGACGCCGAATGGTGTCCGCGCCTGAAGTCCAGCATCGGGGCCGCCGCGTATTCGATCCTGCACCCCGAATCGCTGACCACCACCAACGTCCCCTACATTGGCCAGGGTAACACCCGGACCGTCGCCGGCGTCCTCGTCAACGACTACGACATCTTCTACGGCGACGCCGGACTGACCTACACCTTCGACTCCGCCCCGCTCTATCGCGGCAAGTTCCCGGTGTACGCCTACGGGAACGCCATCTATAATTTCGGCGCCGACCGCGAGAACATCGGTTACGGCGTGGGCATCCGCTTTGGCAAGGCGTCGAAGCGCGGCCAGTGGGAACTGAACTACCTGTGGACCCACATGGAGGCGGATGCCTGGTGGGATCAGATCGTGGAATCGGATTTTGGCGCCGTGTGGACCGCCGCCCCCGCGGCCGGCAAGGCGGGCTACTACTCCGGCACCAACGTGCAGGGCCACTGGATCAAGGGCACCTATGCCATCTTCGACCAGTGGTCGGTCAGCGTGGCGTATTTCATCACCGGCCTGATCCAGGATCCGAACCCGGCAGTTTCCAACGACACCACCCGGCTGTTCGTGGAAACCTCGGTGAAATACTGAGCCACCCCGCAGCCGGACGAGACAAGACCGCCGAAGCCTGCACGGCTTCGGCGGTCTCGCTTTGAGGCCAGGAGGGGTCGCTGCGACCCGTCGCGGCTATTCGCTGACCCGGTTGAGGAAGTTCACGATGTCCTCCCGTTTGTCCGCCTCGTAGTACTTGATGGCGGCGCGGGGATGCTGGTTGAGCTGACCGGTGATCATATAGGCCAGGTCGAAGCCCCAGTGCATGTTGGCCCGCATGGGCTCGATGTGGTCCTGCACGCATTTCAGCACCGGACCCAGGTCGTACTTCGGGTTGTGCAGGAAACCGAGCAGCAGTTCGGTCAGGCAGTTGCCGGCACCGCGCCCCAGACCGGCCATGGTGGAATCCAGCCGGTTCGCGCCCAGGATGATCGCCTCGATCGTGTTGGAGAACGCGAGCTGAAGGTTGTTGTGGGCGTGAATGCCGACTTCCTTGCCCGTCGCCTTGGCGTAGCCGAGATACTTCTTCACCAGGAACCGGATCTGCTCGCTGTAGAGCGAACCGAAGCTGTCCACGACATAGATCGTGCCAACCTCGGACTTGGCCGCGATTTCCAGCGCCTCGTTCAGCTCCCGTTCTGCCACCGTCGAGACGGCCATCAGGTTCAACGTGGTTTCGTAGCCCTTGTCGTGGGCGTCCTTCACCATGTCCATCGCCGTGGGAATCTGGTGCACGTAGCAGGCGACCCGGATCATGTCCAGGACGCTCTCACTCTTCGGCAGGATGTCGGTTTTGTAGTCCGTCTTCTCGGCATCGGCCAGCACCGAGAGTTTGAGGGAGGTGGGGTTGTCGCCCACGACGCGGCGGATGTCGTCCTCCTGGCAGTACTTCCAGCAGCCGAACTCACCGACGACGATGTTCTTGCGCGACCCCTTGTAACCCAGCTCCATGTAGTCGATGCCGCCCTCGACGCAGGCCGTGTAGACCCCCTTGACAACCTCGTCAGGGAACTGGTGCTTGTTCATCAAGCCGCCGTCGCGGATGGTGCAATCGAGCACCTTGATTTCGGGCCGGTAGGAGAGCCAACGGCTCGCCGGGGATTCCTTCGCTTTCGCTGCTGTCATGTTCGTGAATTTCGGTTCGGCCCCCAGGACCGACTTCCGTGCCCGGGAGCAGCCTGGGAGTCTGCCGGCACGGCGGGGCGGCGAACAGTGCAAAATCCGGGTTCAGGCGCAGAAATCGCGTTGACCCGTCCACGCCGGATGCCTAGGTTCGGTTCCGATGAATGGAACACGGAACCTGCTTCTGGCTCTGGACGCGCTGCTTACCGGCCGCGCGGCGGGCGGGTTCTGAGTTATTGGTGAAACCATTTGGAACCCACTGCCCGAACCGGCGGTGGGTTTCTTGTTTTACCACCGCCTCCGGGCATCATCCCGAAAGCACGAGAACAACATGCAGAAAGAACCCTCGAAGAAGTACCGCCCCTTCCCGCCGGTGGATTTGCCCGACCGGGAATGGCCGGGACGTGTCCTGACCCGGGCCCCGCGCTGGTGCAGCGTGGACCTGCGCGACGGCAACCAGGCCCTCGCCGTCCCCATGAACGTCAGCCAGAAGCTGGATCTCTTCCAGACGCTGGTGAACTGCGGGTTCAAAGAAATCGAGGTCGGCTTCCCCTCCGCTTCCAACACCGAGTTCGCCTTCAACCGCCGCCTGATCGAGGAACACCGCGCCCCCGATGACGTCTGGTTGCAGGTCCTCGTCCAGGCCCGGGAGGAACTCATCGAACGCACCGTCGAATCCCTGCACGGCGCGAAACGGGCGATCATTCACCTCTACAATTCCACCTCGCCCGCCCAACGCCGGGTCGTCTTTCGCATGTCCAAGGACCAGATCATTCAGGTGGCCGTGCGCGGTGCCCAGATGATCCGGGATCGCCTGGGCCGGCTCGAGGGCACCGAGGTCACGCTGCAATACTCCCCCGAGAGCTTCAGCGCCACCGAGGTCGGGTTCGCCCGTGACGTCTCCGAAGCCGTGATGGAGGTCTGGCAGCCAACCCCCGAACGCAAGATGATCCTGAACCTCCCGGACACGGTCGAGGTCGCCATGCCCAACGTCTACGCCGACCAGATCGAGTGGATCTGCCGGAACATTCGGAACCGCGACTCGCTCATCGTCAGCCTGCACACCCACAACGACCGCGGCACCGGCGTGGCGGCCACGGAACTGGGGTTGCTGGCCGGAGCGGACCGCGTCGAGGGCACCTTGTTCGGCAACGGCGAACGCACCGGCAACCTGGACCTCATCACCGTCGCGCTGAACCTCTACATGCATGGCATCGATCCGGGCCTGGACTTCTCCCAGCTCAACGCGGTCCGGGAGGTTTACGAACGCTGCACCGGCATGACCGTACCGGCCCGCCAACCCTACGGCGGTGAACTGGTCTTCACCGCCTTCAGCGGCTCGCATCAGGACGCCATCAAGAAGGGACTGGCCGAGTGGAAGGGCGGCACCCAACCCCACTGGGACGTGCCCTACCTCACCATCGATCCCGCCGACATCGGCCGCGAATACCGCGAGGTCATCCGCGTCAACAGCCAGTCCGGCAAGGGCGGCGTGGCCTATCTGCTCGAAAGCGAGTTCGGCATCGAGTTGCCCAAGGACCTCCAACGCGAGTTCGGCCCGATTGCGAACGACGCGGTGGACCGCCTCGGGCGCGAGGTCAGCGGCGCCGAGTTGAAGGAGATGTTCTGGAAAGAATACGTCCAGCGCGAGACCCCGTGGGCACTGGCCGGTTTCGAGACCGAAAGCCGCAATGGCAGGGTCCGGTGTCGGGCGACATTGACCCGCGACGGGGCCCCCACCGAACTCGCCGGCGAAGGCAACGGCCCGCTGGCGGCGCTGGTGCACGGCTTCACCGAAATCGGTTTCCCGCGCTTCGAGATCGCCTCCTATAGCGAACACGCCCTCGGCACCGGCGAGGAAGCCGCCGCCATCGCCTACATCCAGGTGAAACACGCCGACGGACGCAGCCGCTGGGGCGTGGGCGTCGACACCAACATCGAACTGGCCTCGGTCAAGGCGGTCCTCTGCGGACTGAACCGGAGTGCGTAGCCGACCGACATGAGACTGCTCGAAAGCACCGGCACTCCGGCGGCGAACCGGCGTTTGCCGGACACACCGCTTCAGCACCCCGGTCACAATGAACCCCGTCGGCGAACCCCGGTGCGCCGCTGCGGGGAGTCGGAAACACTGCGGTGGCAGCGGGTCGGGTTGACCGGTCTGCTTGCCCTCACTTTGCTGGCAACATCGGGCGAGGCGGCGGACCTCCCCGCCTTGCGCCACTCGTTCGTCGTCATCGCCCACCGCGGGGACCACACGGTCGTGCCCGAGAACACCCTGGCTGCCATCGAACGGGCGGCGGCGGCCGGGGCGGACTTCGTGGAAATCGACGCCCGTCAAACCCGCGACGGCCATTTCGTACTGATGCACGATGGCAGCGTGGAACGGACCACCGACGGCAAGGGAGCTGTGCGTGACCTCACGTTGGCCGAGGTCAAGGCCCTGACAGTCCGGGACGCGAGACACCTGAAGCCCCCCCTCCAAGGGGTGCCCACCTTCCAGGAGGCCCTCGATGCCATGCACGGTCGGATCAACCTGTATCTCGACTTCAAGGAGGGCAGCCGTGAACTCGCCGTCAAATTGCTCCGCCAACACGACATGTTGCAGCACACCGTCGTTTACGACGACCCCGGGGCCTTTGCCGAATGGCGCAGGCTCGCTCCCGAGCTTCCGCTGATGTGCAGCCTGCCGGACGGGACCCGCACCCCTGCCGCGCTGCAGGCGTTCGTGCGACAACACCATCCCGACGTGTTGGACGGTTCGGTGCCGGATTACACGAAAGATCTGGTCGCAGCCGCCCGCGGCGAGCACGTGCCCGTCTGGGCGGACATCCAGGGTCCCTGGGAGAGCCCCCCGATCTGGCAAAGCGCCGTGGATCTCGGACTGCAAGGACTCCAGACCGACAACCCGAAGGCCTTGGTGGAGTGGCTGAACGGGGCCGGGCGGCGATAGACCACCTGCACATCAGACGCCCCTCCCCACCGATGCCAACGCGGGCTTCCCCCGCGGGTGGAAGTCATCCTCCCGGAGGTCAGTCTCCGGGTTCCGGTCCATGCTGCGGATGCGAAAGCGGTGAAGGCGGGCGCTTTTCACCGCACTCCACGACCTGGCGGAGAACGGGTGTGGGCCGCGATGTCGCGAAGCGTCCTGGAGTGCGGCGATCCCAATCGCCGCTTTCCAGCCAGGCAGACTTCAGCTGAGAAAGCAGGCGCTCTCCACCGTATCACTCCACGACCTGGCGGAGAAGGAACCGGTTCATTGCCGGGAGTCGCCCCCTCATGCTGCACTCGTTCTACTCGGAGATCTGGTAAACCGCGCCATCCAACACGAACTCGACCTCCACCCCCAGGGCCAGCCAGGGTTGGGTTTCCGGATGGCCTGTCAGCAGGGCAAAGTACTCGTCCGAGCCGAACTGGATCTGCTTGCGCGGAACGTCCGCTGATTGCACCTGCACCTGGCTGTCGATCCAACGCTCGCCGTTTTGGTAGAATGTGCGCCCCCCCACGTATTGACCCGGCCCCTGGGTTGCCACGGCCTGAACCTGGTCGGGCGAAGCTGCAGTGGAAGCCGGTCCCGGAGCATTTAGCGGCATCCACCCCCGAACGGGGCCCGCGGGAACCCGGCCACCCGCTGCCACCGGGGCCGACATCGTCGCCGGGGGCGCTGCGCGAAAGGCATCCGCCTGGGTGGCGGCGAGGGTGGCTTCGACCTGGTTGGCCGACTTGCTGGCCAGGCCGTAACGGGCCGCCATCACGGCGTCCAAACCGGTCTGGTCCCGGGTCAGGGATTCGTAGGCACGCCGGCTGGCCGCCTGCGCCCCGTGATCCCGGCTGAGGGCCGACTGGGTCTGCATCGCCACCGGCACGCCGCGACGTTGTTCATCCTCCAGGATGAGCCAGGAGGTGTAGGGGGTGACGATCCCGTATTGGCGGGCCAGCTGAACCACTTCCTCCTTCAACTCCGGGTTCTCCCCGCGCAACCGGATTTCATCCAGCAGAAAGCCAATCTGGCGCATGGCCCACAGCCGCGGAATGAAATCGTTGTCCCGCGCCCGTTCCCGAAAACCGACTTCCCGCGTGAACGAGCGCGGCGTCCCGGCCACCCCGCCCGACAGGGCAAGGGTACCGCGTCCCGTCCCCTCGAACCGCCCCACCACGGTGAGTTGGTCCCCCTTGAACAGGTCGGGCAACGGCGACGGATGCATCCGGCTCAGACGGACCGGGCCGTCGAGGGTCAGACGGGGGTCCGTCAGCACGGGATCACTCACCTTTGCAAAGAACGAGGAGACCTTCAGTTCGATGTCCTCCTCGGGCAGCACATACTGGCTCTTCGCCCGGGTCGTCTCCGTGATCCGGTCCAGCAGGTGCGTGTTCACATCGTGCCCCAGACCGAAGCAGAAGATCCGGGTCAGGCCGCCGCTCGCCGATTCCACAGCCGCCACGATGGCGTCGTTCTTCACCTCGCCCACGGTGGGCAACCCATCCGTCAGGAAGATCACCAGGGACGGTCGCCCGGCGTCCTTCGGCCGCTCCCGAAGCGCGCTCAGCAGCGCTTCGTGGATCGCGGTGCCCCCGAGCGGACGCAACTTCCCGATGAACCCGGCCGCGGTTTGCCGGTGTTGCGGGTCCGCGGGCTGCAGTCCGTCAAAGAGCGGTTCCGCATCGGTGGAGAACCGGATGATGTCGAACCGGTCACGGTCGTTCAGGTTGTCGATGCAGAACTGCAGCGCCTTCTTCGCCTGCACGATCTTCCCGCCGGCCATTGAACCCGACGTGTCCAGCACGAACACCACGTCCTTCGGGGCCACCTGATCTTCCGTCAACCCAACGTCCGGCGACGCCAGGAGCAGGAAGAAACCCTCGCCATCTCCCGTGGCGTGGGTGAGCAACCTCAGATCCAGGTCGCCGGTATCGCGGCTGAACAACAACTGAAAATCCCGGTCCGGTCGGACGTTCGCGGCCTCGAAACCGACCGTCGCCTCCCGTCCGCCATGCCGGATCACTTCAACCTCATGCGTCGGCGAGAAAACCGACTTCAGCGGCCCGCGCCCCCGGAGTTCAACCTTCACGCTCACGTCCTGGATCGGCGCGGCTGAAAACTTCTCGGTGTTCAGGGGATAACGGTATTCCACCATCCCGGCATCGGCCGTGAGCACCTGGGTGTAGGAAAGTTTGACCCGCTTGGTGCTGTGGGGCTCGATCGGGAAGATGCGCACCTTGAACAGGTCCCGGTCGGCGTACTCCAACAGGGCGGGATCGCGGTGCTTGCGCACGATGTCCTCGTACAGGCGCCGGGCCTTGCCGGCATCCAGCAACTCGGCCGGCAACATCTCCCCGCCAACCTCCATGCTGAACGCGTCCAACTGCGTCCCCTTCGGCACGGGGAAGATGTAGTAACCCTCCAGTTGGCGGGAACCCGGGTTGTGGAACTCCTGGTCCACCGCGGTCCGGGCCACCTGATCCCGGATGTCCACGGTCACGTGGTGATACACCACTTCAAGTGGCGCGAAGGTGTGAGGCGGCATCGGACCCGGTCGGGGCACGGGGGGAACCGGATGCAGATCCGAAACGATGATCAGGCCGTCCGCCATGAGGCTGACGCCGGCCAGCAGGATGGCGGCACACAACCGGGTGGAACGAAGGATCGCGGAGCCAGGGAGACACGACGCTTTCATACCGGGATTAGACGCAATCTGGAGCGGACTTTGCCCGGAAACATACTCTCTTTGCGGAAAAGCAACAGCCCGGGAATCCCGACGCTTCGGTCGACACCCGGACCCAAAGCCGGCCAGGCAAGCGACACCCCATCGCCAGACAGGGCCAGTTCCCCAGCTCGGGAGTTGCGGTTTGCGCTCGACGCCCCGGTTCCCGGCGGCGCAGACTTCGTCCACACTTCACCAAGTCCAGAACACACCACCACCATCATCACCATGAGAAATCACCTCCCACTCTCGGGTTGTGCGGGTTGCCACCAGAACCGCCGGCAGTTCATTGCACGCTGTGCCACCTGCTCCGGCGCCATGGGATTGTTGGGCGCCTCCTCCTGGGCGCAGGCCGCCGCCCCCGTGACCCGGCCCCGCATCCGTATCGTCTATTCCCTCCATGCCGAAAAGCAACCGGGCCCCGACTGGCCGAATGTCGGCTTCGATTTCAAGCCGGTCATGGAACGGTTGACCCACACCCTGGCGGAAGGCTGTCCGGACCTGGAGTTTCTCACCTCCCAGGCCACCGGCGAGGAACAGGCCAAAGCCATCGTGACCGCCGACCAGACCGCCGGCGTCGACGGCTATGTGGTCTTCCAGTTGAACTGCTGGAACCGCGTCGTGCAGACCCTGGCCACCACCGGCAAACCCGTGCTCTACGCCGATTTCCAATTCGGCGGCAGCGGCGGGTTCCTGGTCTACAACGCCGGCTTCCTCCGCGCGAAATCACCGAACGTTGGCTTCGTGGCCTCATCAAGTCCCGAGGATCTCGTCCGGGCGACCCGCGCCTTCAGGGTGCTCAAGGACGGCGGCAGCCCCGCGGAATTCGTCGCCCGGACCGCCCGCGCCCGCCAACGGCACACCCCGGCCGCCAGCACCGACGATTGCCTGCCCGACGACCTGCAATTCCGCTCCACCGACGATTGCCTCGCCCGCCTCAAGACCTCCCGGATTCTCGCCGTCCGCGACACGAACGCCGCTCCGGCCGACCCGATCATGCACATCCCGCTGGAGTTCATTTCCTTCGCGGAACTGAACGACGCCTGGAAGGCCGCCGACCCCGACGAGTCCCGCGCCATCGCGGATCGGTGGCAGCAGGAGGCCACCCTCGTGGAAGGGGTTTCCCGGGAAACCCTCATCACCTCGGCCGCCATGTACCTGGGCCAGAAGGCGGTGTTGAAGAAGCACGATGCGAACGCCATCACGGTGAACTGCCTGGGCGGCTTCTACGGCGGCCACATCCACGCCTACCCCTGCCTCGGCTTCCACGCCCTCCAGAACGAGGGCCTCATCGGGGCCTGCGAGTGCGACATCCGGTCGACGGCAACGATGGTGGCCATGAACGTGCTGACGCATGGCCGTCCGGGCTATATCTCCGATCCCGTGATCGACACCGCCAAAGGCCAGATCATCTACGCGCATTGCGTGGCGCACAACCGCGCCTTCGGTCCCGAAGGACCGACGAATCCCTACCAGATTCTCACGCATTCCGAGGATCGCCAGGGTGCCTCCGTCCGCTCGATCCTGCCCGTGGGTTACCTCACGACCAGCCTCCAGGTGGACCAGGGCAAACGACAAATCCTCATGCACCAGGGACGCGCGGTGGCCAACGATCCCGATGACCGTGCCTGCCGGACAAAGCTCTGCGCGGAACCCAAGGGCGACATCGAGAAGCTCTTCAGCGAGTGGGATCAGTGGGGCTGGCACCGGGTGACGTTCTACGGCGACCTGAAGCAACCCGTTTACGCCCTCGCCGACGCCATCGGCTGGAAGGTTGTCGAGGAGGCGTGATCCGGGGCTGGGCCTGATGGCGGGAAGCGGTGGTTGAGATCGCACGCACTCCACAGGTTCTGGAGTGCGGTGGCACGCGAAGCACGACACCGCTTTTTCGGGGGAGCCATTGGAAGCGAGCGTATCTTCGAAATCTTGTCCCGCTCCGAAAGCGCCGTGGCCTCCCGCATTCGCGGGTTCTGCCGGCACACTCCACAGGCGTCTGGAGGGCGGTGGAGAGTGAAGCCCATGCCTCTCTGGCCACGTCCGGACCTGAGGCATCAGGGGTTCAGGTGGTGGGCTTGTCCGTGTTCCTCCGTCCCCACCTGTGGTGTTAGGGAGGAACGGTTTTCCGCGTGGTCAGTTCGGGTGGGTTTCGGTAGGGTTCGAGGCCATGAAAGCCGTTCGCGCGATGCCTCTTCTGCTGGCCGCTCTGGGTCTCGCTCCCGCGGTCCCGCCAACGTGCGCCGCCGCCAACCCTGCGCCCCCGCCCAACATCCTCATCTTCCTCGTCGATGACATGGGGGTCATGGACACCTCGGTCCCCTTCCTGACGGACCAGGCCGGCAACCCGAAACGTCACCCGCTCAACGACTACTACCGGACGCCGAACATGGAGCGGCTGGCGGCCCAGGGAATCCGGTTCAACGATTTCTGCGCCATGAGCGTCTGCTCGCCGACGCGAATCTCCATTCTGACCGGCCAGAACGCCGCGCGGCATCGCACGACCAACTGGATCAATCCCGACAGCGACAACGCCGGTCCTCAAGGTGCCCCCGACTGGAACTGGCACGGTTTGAAGTCTGGCGACATCACCCTGCCCGGGCTTCTTCGCACGGCCGGTTACCGGACGATCCACGTCGGGAAAGGCCACTTCGCCCCGCGCGGCGACCCGGGCGCGGACCCGGCGAACCTCGGCTTCGATGTCAACGTCGCCGGGGCCTCGTTTGGCTCGCCGGCCACCTACTACGGCGAACGCAACTACGGCAACGTGGGCGGACCGGTGCAGAAGAAGGCCCCGAACGCCGTCCTTGGTCTGGCCCCATACCACGGCACCAAGACCTTCCTCACCGAGGCGCTCACCATGGAAGCCAACCGGCGGCTGACCGAGTGCGTGGACGCCGGCAAGCCCTTCTTTCTCTACTTCGCGCACTACGCGGTCCATGCGCCCTTCAACTCCGACCCGCGTTTCGCCGCGCATTATCAGGACTCCGGCAAGCCCGCCAACGCCCAGGCCTTCGCCACCTTGATCGAAGGGATGGACAAATCACTCGGCGATGTCCTGCAACACCTGGAGGAATTGGGGGTGGCCCAAAACACGCTGGTGTTCTTCCTGGGCGACAACGGGAGCGATGCGCCTCTCGGAGGCCCGCATGTCGTCGCGTGCGCCGCCCCCCTGCGCGGCAAGAAGGGCTCCCACTACGAGGGCGGCACCCGGGTGCCGTTCATCGCCGCCTGGGCCAAGGCAGATCCGGCGAACCCCCACCAACAGCGGCTCCGGATCCCCTCCGGTGTGATCCAATCCCAGCAGGCGGCCGTCCAGGATCTGTTCCCCACGGTGCTTGGCATCGTCGGGGTCCCGATTCCCACCGGCCACGTGGTGGACGGGTTCCGCCTGGACACACTGCTCACGGGACGGCCCGACGCCACGCGTCCGAGGCAGTTCCTGATGCATTACCCGCACGCGCCGCACCGATCGGATTACTTCACCGTCTGGCGGGATGGCGATTGGAAGGTCGTGTACCACTACTTCCCCACCGAGGTCTCCGGCGGTTCTCACTACCAGTTGTTCAATCTGGCGCGCGATCCGTTCGAGCAGACCGACCTTGCCGCCACCGAACCCGCCCAACTGGAACGGATGATGCAGGGACTCGTTGCCAGCCTGGAGCGACACCGGGCGGTGTATCCCGTCGCAAAGGAGACGCGACAACCCGTCAGGCCAGTCCTCCCTTGAAACCAGGCGCGTGCCACCCGCGCGCTGAACAGCCTGTTGTTGCACCAGCAACAAGAAGCCGGTGCGCCTCGGATCACGCCGCGGAGAAAACTCCGTAACATCCGCCGGCCTTCGCTTCTGGGAAGGGTGTGACAGAAATGGAAAGGAATCCGGCCATGAGCAAAGACCCGAGATGCCCGCACTGCGGAGGTGCCCTTCCCGCCGATGCCCTGCAGGGGCTCTGCCCGGCATGCTTGTTAAAACAAGGCGTGGCCGCCGACACCGCCACCCAGCCGGGTTCGCCCCCGGTGGAGGCACTCCCCCTTGACCAGGTCGCCCGGCTCTTCCCGCAGCTCGAGATCATCGAAGTACTCGGCAAGGGCGGCATGGGCACCGTCTACAAGGCCCGACAACCGGCCCTCGACCGCTTCGTGGCGCTGAAGATCCTGCCCCGCCAGGCCGGCGAGGGCGGCCCGTTTGCCGAGCGCTTCAATCGCGAAGCCCGGGCGCTCGCCCGCCTCAGCCACCCGGCCATCGTCGCTGTGCATGATTTCGGCCAGACCGACGGCATCCCGTGGTTCCTGATGGAGTTCGTTGATGGCGTGAACCTCCGCCAGATGGAGCGTACCCGTCGACTCACCCCCCGGGAGGCCCTTCAGTTGATCCCCCAGATCTGCGACGCCCTCCAGTACGCCCACGACGAAGGCGTCGTCCATCGCGACATCAAGCCGGAAAACGTCCTCGTGGACCGCAAAGGCCGGGTAAAGATCGCCGACTTCGGCCTGGCGCGAATCCTCGGTCCGGACGCCCCGGACCTCCGCCTCACGGGCGAAGGCCAGGTGATGGGGACCCCGCACTACATGGCGCCCGAACAGGTGGAGCACCCGCTGGAGGTGGACCATCGCGCGGATATCTATGCGCTGGGGGTGGTCTTCTACGAAATGCTCACGGGCGAACTGCCGTTGGGGAAGTTCCAGCCACCATCGCGTCGAGTAGAAGTCGATCTGCGTCTTGATGAAGTCGTTCTCCGCGCACTCGAGAAGGAACCGGAACGCCGCTACCAGCAGGCCAGCGAGGTGAAGACAGACGTGGAGACGATCTCCGGTTCGCCGGCACAACAGCCCGCCTCCCCAGAGCCCACGCCCTCGCGTCCGGCCTACTCCAGCACCGGCCCGGGCTGGGATGCCGATGCCGCCCGGCGTCTGCAAGACTTGGAACGTCGCCGCAAAGCCCTGCTCTGGTATGGCTTCATCGTCAGCATCTTCGGGATCCCGATGGGTTTCGCGCTCGATCTGCCTCTGGTATGGGGTTTGGGGATCCTCGGAATCGCCGTCGGGGGCACCAAACTCGGGCTCTGGAAACGACTCTCCAAGCGACTCACCCCACGCCCCCCGGGCACCCGACCGGTCACCGACCCAACACCCCCAATTCCGGGAAATCATCCCGGAACCTCGGCGGCGGCAGGTCCAGGCATTACCCCGCCACGGGATGCAACCGCCACCCACGCCCCCCCCGATAACGAACGCCAAAGCAAGGGAAACGCCTGCCCGTGGTTCCTGTGGATCGCACTCGTTGTGTTGTTGCTGACCTTCTTTGCCAAGGTGGCCCTGGGTCCTCGCGACAACCCCTGGGTGCTCGCCGACCTGTTGCTGCTCCTGGGCCTGCGGTTGCGGCTCAAGGCGGCCTGGGTCGCCACCCTCTTCTTTGCGGTATTCGGGGTGTCCTGGGCATTCTGGGCCCTGGCGAGTGGGCCGTCCTGGTCCTTGGCCCCCCACGGAAACTTCGCCCTCACCGCCCTCGGCGTCCTTGCCATCAACGCCCTGGTCGCCGTCCCGGTCTGGCTCAGTGCCTCCTGGTTCTTCCCCGGCCCCGCTCACGAGTTCCCAAAGCGGCTTGCCGACGCCCTGCGTGGCTTGATCTTCCTGCTGCCGCCAATGCTGTTCACCTCGGCCTTGGTGGGCAATGTGCTCAATCTGGACATCGACGTACGGTTCTTCGTCGCATTGCTCGGCTTGCCGGTGGCAACCGGACTGGGCGCGGCGGCCGTTTGGGCTTCGACTCTGATCTACCCGAGTGCCACACCGACGAACGGGCCTCACATGCCCTGGTCCTGGAGGGCGATTGTCTCAGCCGGGCTGCTCGTCCTCTGCCTCCCGTTGGCGGCGACTTCGCTGCTGACGATTCAAGCCATCGCAGCCGATCCTGATTGGAATCCGGCGCCGCAAGAGGCAGCGTTCGCCATCGGAATCATCGGCGGCGCCACGTTGCTCGCACTGGGCAGTTTGATCCTGGGCCTCATGGGCCGAAAAGCGTGTCAGAATCCCGGCGCACCCCGACGTGGTGGAAGGCTCGCCTGGGCGGGGATCTGGTTCTGGCCGGCGCTCTTGACGGCGGCGTTCACGATGAAACCCCAGCGCGTCGAGGGACGCGACCTTCTCACCACTGCGGAAGCCCGTGTCGCCGAGGCTGTGCTGGAAACCGAGATCACCGCGCGGGCCGCGGAACTCGGCTGGCGCCTGGACGACCTCGCCGTGCAGGTGAGCGGACTGCCCCCCTCCGCATCCTGCCACCTCGGGCACGGAATCCCCGACGGCGGAACGATCCCCGTACCGGTCATCGCCGGCGTTCGAATCACTCCCGGGGGTCCCGGCAGATGGCAGGTTCACGGCCAGGGCGAGCTGGACGAGCTGCGCTTCTGGGTCGAGGTACCCTCCTCCATGGCACCCAAGGTCCCCGTCGACGCCCGCCGCGGATTTGAACCGACGAAGACCGCCGTCCTCAGCACGGCCATGGCCGACCGGCTTACGGATTGCTTTCTAAACCTCGCTACCGGCCGCGTGCTCAGCGCGCCGCCGGAAATGGTACGCAGCCTGCGGACCAAGGGGCAACTTCAGCCGGGTCAGGCCTTTCAACTCGTCCGGGAACCGCTCCGGAGTTGGATGAGTAGCAACCACGTGGATGTCGTGTTCCAACCGGGAATCGACCACCTCACCTTGCTGGATGGAGTGACCATTCCCACCGCGCGCCGCGAACCGGAGCCCGGGTTGTCGGCATTCGACACGCAGGAGGCCACGAACGTCAGGGCATTCAGCGGGAACATGGATGAGCTTCTCACGCTGCAGGCACGGAACCACCCCAACGAACCGGTTCTGGGCGGCCTGAACGCGAACGAGGAAAGCAACACCTGGCTCTTCCGATCGCTCGACGGAAAGGCCGGAGTCATTGAGATCAGCGACGTGCGCGACGAAGGCCGCGAAGTCTGGTTGCGCTGGAAACTGCTGATTCAGGAGCGGGACCGAGCGAAGCTGCCCGAGGAACCGTCGAGCCCATGAACCCCGGGAACACCAGCAGCGGGGGCGACTCCGGCAAGCCCACCGGCCCCGGCAAGGACTGGTTCGCCACCACCCATTGGACCCTCGTTGTGGCCGCGGGCGGAACCGACTCCACCAGCGCAGGCGCGGCTCTGGAGGAGCTCTGCCGCGCCTACTGGTATCCGCTTTACGCCTATGCCCGCCGACGCGGCTGCTCGCGTGAGGATGCGGAGGATCTGACGCAGGGATTCTTCGCCCGCTTCCTGGAACGGAACTACCTCGAGGGGTTGAGCAGCGATCGCGGCCGGTTCCGCGCTTTCCTGCTCGCCGCGTTCAACCACTTTCTGGCGAACGAATGGAAGCGCGAACACCGCCAGAAACGGGGCGGCGGCGAGAAGCCGCTTTCGCTCGACTGGAATGGCGCCGCCACCCGCTATGAACTCGCGCCCAGTGACCGCCTCAGCCCCGACCGCCTCTACGACCGCGCCTGGGTCATCACGCTGCTTGAACGCGTGCTGAAACACCTGGAATCGGAATGCGCCGACGACGGGCGCGGGGCCTTCTTCGAGCACGTGCGTAGCTTCCTCACCATGGAACGTGGGGAGATCCCTTACGCCGCCACCGCCGCTGAAGTCGGCATGAGCGAAGGCGCCTTGCGCGTCGCCGTCCATCGCCTGCGCCGCCGCTACCGTGAACTCCTCCGCCAGGAAGTGGCGCAGACACTCTCGGACCCCGGACGCGTCGAAGAAGAGCTCGCCGCGCTGCGGTCGGCCTTCAGCGGAACCAATTGAGCAATCCGCTCGTGGGAAGTCGAAAGCGGCGATCAAATCGCCGCACTCCAGGACGCTGGTGCACGTTGCGACGGCCCCAGCCAGAATCCACCAGATCTTGGAGTGCGGTGAAAAGCGACAGCCTTCACCGCTGTCGCTTTCTACCGCGACATCGGGACAATCCGCGACACCCGCATGGACACGGATTGCAGCCCATGCGGAAGGGAATGTGACCGCCTTCCCACTCCGAGAACTGAAAACCCGCCTCCTGACACTCCCCTCCCCCTCGACACTCCCCCGTCGGAATGGCACCTTGCGCCCATGCTTGAGGCTCGTTACCGGCGCCTGCGGGAACTGCTCCAATCCTACGGCTCGTGCGTCGTCGCCTATTCCGGCGGCGTCGATTCCGTCTTCCTGGCTTACGTGGCGTTCGACGTGCTCGG
Organism: Verrucomicrobiales bacterium; assembly: GCA_024233215.1. Classification (GTDB taxonomy): domain Bacteria; phylum Verrucomicrobiota; class Verrucomicrobiia; order Limisphaerales; family J093; genus J093. The sequence continues at coordinate 153,604 of JACKPW010000004.1, forward strand.
CGACCAGGCCCTGGCGGTGATAGCGGACACTCCCAGCCTGCCGCGCCGCGAATTGACCGAGGCGATGGCGTTGGGTCGGGGCCACGGTTTTCCGGTCCGCGTGGTGAAAACGCACGAGTTCGAGAACCAGGAGTATCTGGCCAACCCCCTCAACCGTTGTTACTTCTGCAAGCACGAGCTGTTCGAGGAACTCATTCCCCTCGCGAAAGAGGAGGGCTTCTCGACGGTCGTCTATGGCGAGAACGCCAGCGACGTGGGCGATCATCGGCCCGGCGCTCAGGCGGCCGAGGAGTTCGCCGTGCGGGCGCCGCTGAAGGAGGCCGGTCTCACCAAGGCGGACATCCGTGAACTTTCCGGCATGCTTGGTCTGCCCACCGCGGACAAGCCGCAGATGGCCTGTCTCAGCTCCCGCATCCCCTATGGCGAGGCCGTCACGCCGGAGAAGTTGCGGATGATCGAGGAGGCGGAATACGTCCTCCGCGACCTCGGCTTTCACGACGTGCGGGTGCGCCATCACGAACTGAAGCACGGTCATCTCGCGCGCATCGAGGTCGGGCCCGACGAGCTTGGCCGATTCCTCGCCGACGGCACGGCGGAGCGCGTGGCCGACCGCATCAAGGAACACGGTTACACCCACGTCACGCTCGACCTCATGGGGTATCGCCGCGGCAGCCTGAACGAACCGGTGGCGGTGCCCATTCGGTTTCGGCAACCGGCGTGAGGCCGGTCCGACGGGATCCGACCAGTGGGTGGCGCAGATTTCCGGCACGGAAGCCCGAACGTTTGCCGAACGGGAATTGGGCGATGCGAATCCGGGGTGAGACACAGGCAGCAGGTCGGCTCTGAACCGGCGAACACCAGTTCGCCGCCACGCCCCCCATCCCCCATCCCCCATCCTCCATCCTCCATCTTCCCCCGCCTTCCCAACGCGTATTTCATCGCCCAACCCCCCGCCTGGCGCTACGCTTTCCCCCCATGAGTCTGGTGACTGTGTTCCGATCCTTCAGCCCGGCCGAGGCGCAACTGGCGCGCTCGCGACTGGACGCCGCCGGCATTCCCGTCACGGTCACGAGTGAAACCGCGGCGTTGACCACCGAAGGCTACGGACTGACGGTGGGTGGCGTGCGCGTCCAGGTTCCGGCTTCCTTCGAGGAGGAAGCGCGCGCCCTGCTGGAACCTGATGCCGGCCCCGACGACCCATCGCCCGACAATTCTCCCACCGAGCCTGACCCCGATCCAAATCCCGCCGAATGAGCCGCCTCTCCCCCGCCCTGTTTCGCAAACTCGAACGACTTCTCAAGCCCGGCGAACTTCGCCTGGACGACGTCACCCGTCAGGCCCATGCGGGCGATCGCTGGTTCGCCAGCCATTTGCCGGATGCCGTGGTCCTCGCCCGGTCGACCGCGGCGGTCAGCGCCGTGCTCCGATTCGCCAACCAGCACCGCATTCCGGTCACCCCGCGCGGGGCGGGCCACGGCTACGTCGGCGGATGCGTGCCGTTGCAGGGGGGCATCGCGCTTTCGCTGGATCGCATGAACCGCATCAAGCAGATCCACGCCGGCGACTTCGTGGCGGTGGTCCAACCGGGCGTGCGCACGCAACAACTGCAGGACAAGGTCGAGGCGAAGGGGCTGTTCTACCCGCCTGACCCGGCCAGTCGCAGCGACTGCTCCCTGGGCGGGAACATTGTCACCAACGCCGGCGGACCGCGTTGCCTGAAGTACGGGGTCACCCGGGACTACGTGCTTGGCCTGGAGGTGGTGCTCGCGGACGGCACGATCTGCCGGTTGGGAAGTCGGACGCACAAGAACAAGACCGGGTTCGAGCTGGCGCGGATGTTCGTCGGCAGCGAGGGATTGCTCGGCGTGATCACGGAGGCAACGCTGAAACTGCTGCCGCTGCCGCCGTATCGCGGGTGCGTGGCGGTCGGGTATGACACGGCGCCAGCCGCGGCCAAGGCGATTCAAGACATCTTCGCCGCCGGCATCCTGCCCTGCGCGCTGGAGGTGGCCGACGGTTTCACCCTGGCCGCCGCCCGGAAACGGACCGGCAGCCGGCAACTCGAGGGCTGCAACGCCATGATCATTGTCGAAGTGGATGGTCAGGAACGTTCCGTCCGCGCCGAACTAAGGGAGGTGGAAAAGGCGGCGCGCCAACCCGGAACGCGGTTCGTGCAGCGCGCGCTCGGTGCCGCGGCCTGTGAGAAGGTCTGGCAGGTCCGCCGCGAATTCTCCTACTCGCTTCGGGACACCGGCCTCACGAAGCTCAACGAGGACGTCGCCGTGCCACGCAGCCGCCTGGTCGGCTTGTTCAACTTTGCCGCCCGATTGCAGAAGAAACACGGTTTTCCGGTGGCGTGCTTCGGCCACGCCGGCGATGGCAACATCCACGTCAACATCATGGTGGACGAGACCTCGCCCGGCTGGAAGGAACGGAGTGAACGCGCGCTGGACGACCTGTTCACCCGCGTCATCGACTGGGGGGGCGTCATCACCGGTGAACACGGCGTCGGCCTGGCCAAGAAACGGTGGTTTCCGCAGGCCATCTCACCCGAAGTCCAGGCCCTGCATCGCACGGTCAAACAGGCGCTGGATCCCAACGGCATCCTGAACCCCGGCAAGTTCCTCTGAGCCGGGCGAAGGGCCCTGTCGGCCACAATCGCCGAGCTGGAACGACGCGGTCGGACCACGACTGGACGCCAAGCCACACGAAAAGAATCGAGGCCTTCAGGAACGGAACGGCCGCGGCACGCCCAACCGAGACTCAGTCGACAATCTCCACGGTGTAGAACGCCTGGGCGCCGTGGCGCGTGTGGTCAAAGACGCTGATGTAGTCGCCCGTGCCGGCAATGGGGCCGCCCAGGGGTTCGAAGAGGTCGAACGGCACCCCGACGGTACGATACACTTGATAGGTCCTGCCAATCTGGGAGAGCCAACGGATTTCCACGGCGGGGTGCGCTTCCACCACCAGCGGTTCACTCATCCGCTCCGGCCTGCGTGATGGTGACAACCCGATCGGCGATGGTGATGGTGCCGCTCCGCGGGTTTTGTTCCGGGTTCGGCTGAAGCAGATAGCAGACGGACGGGGGTGGGGAAAGCACAAAGACGCTCGACGCCGACGGGCGAGGCATTACCGCTCGACGCGGGCGCGGGGGGATTCCTACCCTGCACGGGATGTCTGCGGCCACTGACAACGCACCCTTGGAGATCGCCGGACGCCGGTTCGGTTCGCGCCTGATTCTGGGCACGGGGAAGTTCGCCTCACCCGAGTTGATGCGCGACGCGCTCGCGGCAAGCGGGACGGAGATCGTCACCGTGGCGTTGCGGCGGGCGGACCTCAGCGGGCGGAAGGACCCGTTCGCCAACATCCTGGAGTTCATTGATCCCGGACGATACCTCCTCCTGCCCAACACCAGCGGCGCCATGAATGCCGCCGAGGCGGTGCGACTGGCGCGTCTGGCCGCAGCCGCCGGATTGCCGAAGTGGGTGAAACTGGAGATTCACCCGGACCCCCGCTACCTCCTCCCCGACCCGGTGGAAACGCTGCTCGCCGCCGAACAGCTCGTGGGTGAGGGCTTCACCGTGCTGCCTTACATCAATGCCGATCCGGTGATTGCCAAGCGTCTGCAGGAAGTCGGCACGGCCACCGTCATGCCCCTCGGATCCCCGATCGGCTCGAATCGCGGCATCCAAACGCGGGACCAGATCCGGATCATCATCGAGCAGGCCACCGTGCCGGTGGTGGTGGACGCCGGCCTGGGCGCGCCGAGCCACGCCGCCGAGGCCATGGAACTGGGTGCCGACGCCGTGTTGGTGAACACCGCCATCGCCGTCGCAGGCGATCCCTGTCGGATGGCCCGGGCGTTCCAGGCCGCCGTGAAGGCGGGTCGCGACGCCTACGAGGTGGGGATTGCGGATGAACTGGAGACCGCCAGCCCGACCAGCCCGTTGACCGCGTTCCTTGACGATGGGTGATCGGAGTACCTGCGCCTCCGTCCCTGGCGGCATCGGGCTCGGGAAGGCTTGCAGACGGGTGTTGGCTCCTGCGAGAGTCTGCCCGCTTACCATGACTCGTCACGAGTTCATCTCGGCGCAGGCGGCGGCGCGCAGGCAAACCGTGAGTTTCTGGCCTGTCGCCGTCAACTTGGTGGCTCTGGGGTGTTTTATCTGGGGGGCGGCCCACGGATATGGCGCGGGTGAAGCCGGCGATCTGGCAGGCGTCCGAACCGGAGGAATGGTCTTCGGAGTCGGCTTGGCGATCCTGTTGGCCTCGTTGGTTGTTGTGCCGATCATCCATCGAGAGCGAGGGCCCCGGTGCCCGCATTGCAGGTTGAAGCTCATCCGGATTCTCGGCCCGCTGGCAATCGCGAGCGGCCATTGTGGTCGATGTTCGATGCCGCTTTTCGAGGAGGAGAAACGATGAGGCAGCCGACAAGAAGGCAAATCGCGGCTCGTCTGAGACAATTCGAGAAGACGTCTCTGCGATGGGTGTTTCTGGGACTGGCCCTTCTCGTGACCGGTTTGGGAGCCGGATTCCTGCTGGATGGGATTCAGGGAGGAAATGGGCATGAACCACCCGGTGTTGCGGTGAGAATCATCCCGGTTCTTGGGTGCTTGGGTGCTGTCGCGGCGATGCTGTTGCCCGCCATCACGGGCGGGAGGCGCCACCGGCTTCGTTGCCCGAAGTGTCGGGCGGATCTGGTTGGCAACCTCGGCTACGTGGCCGTGGCCACCGGGAACTGTGGCCACTGCGGTGAACCGGTGGCGCTGGATCCTCTGGAGCCTGCCGGTCGGCGCGATTGAGTCCACTAAAGCAGAAGCGCCGGATTCAACCGGCGCTTCGCTGTCCTTCGCTGACCTGAGAGCCTGGGTTGCTAAGCCCCGGTTCCGGGGGTCTGCGGCGGTTTCTCCTCGCCGGCTTGCTTCTCCGTGCCCGTCGCTTGAGTCGCTTCGGCCGTTTCCGCCGGGACCGCCGGAGTGGACCCCATCACGTCCGCCGCCGAGGCAGACAGGTCTTCAGTCTCGGGCTTGGCGGCTTCGGCTGGTTCAGGCGCTGCCGGTTCCGAGACCGGCCCGGACTCCGACGCGGCAGGCGCGTCAGTCGCCCCCGCAGGGGCGGAGGGCGGATGGGTTGCGGCGGTTTCCGGGGCGGTTCCAGCAGGCGTCCCAGCGTCCGGGGCCTTCGGCTCGGCCGGCTTGGGCCGGTCCTTCTGCTTCGGCTTCGCGGGTGCGGGCTTGGGCTGCGGCCGCTTGGCAAGTTCCATCCTGCCGCTGGTGAACTCGATGACGTGGCCCTGGTGGATCAACCAGTGCAGGTCGGCGATGACCGCCGCCTGTTCCGCCGTCGGTTGGGGAGCGGCTGGGGCCGCCTGGACCGGGGCCGGAGCACTGGTCCTGGCTTCCGCCGGAGGGGCTTCCGTGGCTGGTGCGTCACTGCCAGCCTCCGCCGGAGGGACGGACGACGCCGGTGCCGCGACCCCGCTCTGGTCGCCCCCGGCCTCAGCCCCATCCGTGGCGGCAGGAGCGGGCGCAGGTGCTTCCGCCGCGGGCGCGGGCGCGGGAACCGCGATCGGTTCCGCGGGCGCCGGGGGCGTCGGAGCCAGCGCTTCGAGGAGTTCCCGGCGCTTGCACCCTTCGTGGGCACGGATGTAATCCACGATGTTGCGGACGCCCTCCGAAACCACGGTATTCTCCAGATCCAGGAAGTGCGGCCGGGCCACGCACACGTGGGTAAGGGTCTTGTTGACCTTGAAGAACTGCAGGCCATGCCGTGCGAACTGCTGGCTCAACACCATCGCCACCTTGAGCGGGAACCGGCGCTGCTCGTCGGTCGTCCGGTTGATCAACACCTTCAAAGTTCGTGGCATCGCGGGCCAGTCGCCGGCGCCCGGGAAGGTGTGTTTGTCGGTGCTCCGGGCAAGTCCGGGGAGGTGCGTTTCCCGGAAGTGCTGTTCGACCTCCTCGCGGGTGCCGAACTTCACGGGTTCCGGGACGTTGAGGCAGGTGTACTCGTTCTTGAAGCTCTGTTCCTCGACCCATTGCTTCACCACCGCCTCCTCCGTCACCATCTTGATCCGCGCCTTGTAGGCCTCGAACGGCATCCGGGAAAAACGTTCCGAGTGCAGCCGGCGCAGCTTCTGATTGTAGTCGTGGAGGTTCGGCGGACCGAGAATCACGCCGCTCATCGGGCACTGGGCCACGAGGGTGTAGGTGCCCTTGGGCGGGTCCGTGGGAACTTTCTCGGTCTGGTAAAGCGTGTCGAAGTGGCTGGCCAGCACGTGGGCGGCAACCTCTTCCTCGCTGAACCACACCGAGTTGTCCAGGGAACAGAGGAACAACGGTTGAGCCACCTTGCCCTCCGCGTCGCGCTTGGTGGTGACCTCGATGTGGTAACGCTCCCGCCGCTGCAGGATCAGTGCCGCGATGTCAAACAGGGGATAGGCGCGGCCGGTCAGCTTGATCTGGTGCGCCAGCGATTCCACGCCCGCCTCCTCCGGAACCAGGGAAACCTGCAACTCCGGCAGCGGGATCTCCTCCCGTGGAGGCCGGCGGTCAAACCGACGGCCGCCTCCGGGGCCCCGATCATCCCGCGGGCCGCCACGCCCCGGGGGACGGGGACCGCCGCGGCCCTGACGGTCACCCCGGGGAGGGCCGCCCCCTTCGCGTCCCGGGGGACGACCGCGGTCCCGATCCCGGTCGGGTCGCGGCCCACGGCGGAAACCGGGGCCCTTGCGACCGCGACGGGGATCATCGCCTTCGTCGCCCTCATACTTGGCGTAGCGGTTGACCGTGGGCGCCTGGCGTGCCCACTCCGGCAAAAGCTGGAGATCAAGGTCCAGCTCGAAGTCTGAGTTCTTGCTCATTTTACTGACGGCCACTGCTCGCGGGAGCCCGTGACCCGGTACGTTCAAAGCGACGCCAGCATGTCGCCCCCCTTGGGTGAATGCAAGTCCGGCATGGCCCGGCTTGCGCCGGAGGGCACGATTACAGACGGACAAACCGGGTTCCGCCCCCAGCCGCCTCCATTCCTGCCGAGATCCCCGGCCCCGGGGACCTCCTCACCCAACGGGTGAAACGGAACGAGAGCACAAGTCCTTCTGAATCTGCGTTTGTCGGCGTCCATCTGCGGTTGAACGGATCCTTCCGAGCCGAGCCGGCTCATTTTCCGGAGGGGCTGCCCCATGGAAGTCCCACCCCCAGGCGCAGAATGGCGGCATGAACTGGCAGCAAGCTCAGGGAAATGGCAGGTCGCCCGGCGAAACCGTGCTCGTGGCGCAATTCGGCGAAGCCCGGCTGGTCCGGCACATCAATGGCACGCTGCGACTTCGCGGTGGCTCGGAGGAGGACCGCGACGAAGCCCGCCACTGGATCGTCCGGTTCCTCCGCCAACCCGCCCCGCCGCAACCCCAGGCGGCGTGAGGCGGGGTTGTTCGCGCCGAGCGGCGTCGACGTCGGCGGTTACGGGACGACCTCCCCGAGAACCAGGATCGATCCCACGTACCAGGCCGTGCCATCGTAGCGAGCCGGGTTGTCGATCGATTCCTTCCGTTGCGCCAGGATCGCGGCTTTGTCGGGTTGGTCCGGGTGGATTTCCACCTCGACCGTGTGAATCCCCTCGGGCAAGTCCTCCGCCACCGACAACGTGGCCAGTCGGTGGTACGTGCAATACGCGTCGAAACGCGGCTTGATGGCCGGAGCCCGGTCATCCACGCGGACGATCACCTGGCCGCAGTCCGGCCCGAGCAAGTCGTACATCCGCAGCGTGGCACCGCGGAAGCGAAGCTTGATCGTCTCACCGGGGCGGCGGGCGCCCCACATCTCCGGCATGCGATTCTGAAAGCGCCGGGCCAGGTCGTTGTCCTTCGGATCAAGCTTTTGCCACCCATCGCTCAACATCGACCGCGTCAGCGGCACCATTTTCGCCGCCTCCCAGTTGTCCTTCACAAACGGTTCGGGAAGCACGCGCGGACCCGGCTTGCCCGCCTCGCGGATTGGCTTCATCCCGCGAATCACGGCCTGCAAATAGAGTTCATGGCCGGAATCCGGATAGGGATGCACGCCGTCGGGTGAGAACAGGATCTTGTCGCCGAGGGCCTCCTTCTCCTCGTCGGTCTTCGGCAGAGCCCCGGTGAAAACCAACCGACCCTCGCCCTCCAGGATCGCCACCTGCAGCCCCATGTGGATTGAGGGGATGCCGTAATGATCGGCAATCGCCTCCATCGCGGACGCCGCCCGCGGGAACTGGCCGTCGCGCAGCGTTTGGGTCCAGCCGGCCACCAGGGTGTAGACGAAGCAGATGTCGGTTTCAGGATCGGCCCGGAGCGTCTGACGGACGATGCCTTCCATCGCCTGATGAATCCGGTGCGGATCGGCGCCGCCGTCGTTCACGGCGAACTCGACGAACAACAGGTCGGGCTTGTGATCGAGCACGTCCTGCTTCAAGCGAAACACGCCCAGATCCGAACCGGTCCCGCCGATGGCGGCGTTGATCTCCGTGATTTCAGACCTGGGGAACTGCTCCTGAAACCAGTGCAGCGTCTTGGGACGCCAGCCCGCCTGGGCCGTGATGCTGCCGCCGAGATAGGCGATCCGCACCGGTTGGCCGCTTTCGAGTTTGGCCAGGACGTTGGGGAGGCCGTTGCGCGAACGGCACTCCACGGCGTCGCGCAGGGGATAATCGGCAGCGGCGTTGGCGGCGGAGCAGAAGGTGCCGAGCAGGAGAGCGAGCGCGGCGGCTCGCCTGGAGGGATGCGTGGTGGGTTTCATGTAGATGTCAGGGGAGACTTGCGCCGACTGACGTCGGCGGCTACCCGGCCGTAGCCGCGGACGTGCAGTCCGCGCAAACTTGTCGGGCGGTTCGGAAGGGGAGATTTGCGTCGACTGACGTCGACGGCTACGGCTGGTGAGTGAGTTGCAATAATTGGTAGCGCGCCCAGACGTGGGACTGGTTATAGGCGAGCGCCTGGGTCAAGTGTTTCGCCGCTTCGTCCGGTTGGTTCGTCAAGAGCCGGCTCAGGCCGAGGATGTAATGGGCCTCGGCACGCTGGGTCTGGAGCGTCTGTTGCTCACCGAACTTGGTGAAGAACTCGGTCTGGGCACTCCCGCCGAGCTGCCCGGCTGCCCAGTCGGCAAGCTGCGATGCGACGGCGTCGGTCGTATCGGAATCGCCGAGTTCGCGGCTGGCGAGGGCCTGGTAGAAACGGGCTTCGCGCGAGCGGGAGGTGTCGGTGTTAATGACTTCGTGGAGCAGTCGTTGGGCTTCAGCGTCGTGGCCAAGAGCCTTCTCGACCTGCGCGGTGTAGTAGAGAACGAGCGGTTGCTTGCGTTCATTGCGCGGGCTTTCCTGCGAGAGGTTCTCCGGATAACTGGCGGCGGCAAGGATCACGTCAGGAGCTTCGGCGGCACGGCCAGCTTTAAGCAATCGCAACGCCTCCAGCACGTGGGCATCGACGTAAACATCACCCAACTCCCGGCCACCACCCTCGGCGATGAAGAACCGATTCTCCGCCAGCGCAGTGATGGCGGAAGCGTAGTCGCCAGTTGCCACGAGCAATGTGATGCGCCGGATCAACAGGTCCTTGCGGGCGGCATACACCGAAGGATGCGCGTCCAACAAGGCCAGGCGTTTGGTCGGGTCGGTGTTGTTCCGTTCGTAGAGATCGTCGAGTTCGAGGAAATGGCGGGGATCTTCGCCGCCACTGGCGATGGCGCGTTCGTAGCTGGCGATGGCCTTCGGGATGTCCTTTTCGGTGCGTTGGTAGGCCCAGCCGAGGTTGCGATGAATGAGGGCCAGGTCCGGTTCCAGGTCGCGGGCGGCTTCCCATTCCTCTATGGCCCGCTCCGGCTGGAGGTCATAGAGCAGATTGCCGAGATACAAATGCGCCCGCCCGTCTTTCGGTCTCAGCCGACTGGCGGTTTCCAGCACGTCAATGGTCTCCAGACGGAAGGGGAAGCAGTAATCCGGACTGCCGGAAGCGGCCTCGTCCAGCCAACGAGCAACGGCGGTAGCGTCGCCCTGCAGGCTCGCGATGTGCCCGAGATGGTAGGCGGCAATCGGCGGAGTTGACGACCCACCCCACGGCCCAAACTCGAGCACCTCCTTTGCATCGTCCAGAAGTCCGGCATCGAGGTAATCCGCCGCAAGCTCCAAGAAAGGTTCAGCATCCTTGAGGTGATGTAAGCCGATCCAGGATCCGGCAGATCCCCAGCCCAAAGTCCGGTCGATCACGAGCTGAAGCTGGCGCTCCAAATCCTTAGACCGAGCATCATGCACAAGGTCCTCCGCCTCCTCTAGTTCCTTCCTCGACCAGTAGTCCAAGGGATCCTGCCGCGCGGTCTCCTCTGCTAATTCAAGGGCTTCGCCCAGCCGCCCCAAACGCCGCAGAATCGCCGTCTTCAGATTTCGTCCGCGCACACTGCGCGCGTTCGTGGCCAAACATTCGTCGATCATCTCCAGTGCCCGCTCGAAGTCGCCGCGACGACAGGCCAGGGTCGCGAGTTGGTAGTGCGCCGCCGAACTACATGCCTGGTCCCACGCCGCGCGATGAAAGGCGTCCACGGCTTCGTCCAAACGGCCCTGTGCCTTGAGCGCCAGCCCGAGTTGATAGAACGCCTCGGTGTCCTTCGACCGCGTGTAGTCCGTGGTCAACCGCTGGATCGCCGTTCGCAGATGCGCCTCGGCGTCCGCGTACAAACCGCGTCGGTTGCAGTCGGTGCCCATCTGGATGTTGCAGCGGACATCGCCGGAATCGCGCTTGAGCGCTTCCCGCCAGTAGCTCGTGGGATCCACGGTCGGCTGGTGAATCTGCGCCACCCGCAGGCCGGTGAAATAGAGTTCCTCCAGCGACTCGATGGATTCCGGCGCCGGCGCCGGCTTGACGGTGTCCGGCAACGACTCGACCGGCTTTCGCTCGACCGGTTGATACCCGATCAACTCATGGCCGGCCGCATCGAGGAGACTGACTCTGAGTTCCGTCGCCGGCACTGGGTTCGCCAGTGTGACGGTTTCGACCATGGGTTTGGCAGGCGAGAGGTCCGCCTGCTTTTCCCACAGAACGTTGTCGTCCTGCTTGAGCAACGCCTTCGCCGCCGGCTGCCGCGAGGTGACCTGAAAGCCGATCCGCGCCTCCGTGCCGTTCACCTCGAGATTCACCGCACCTTCGAGGTTGGCATTCTTGAACCCGCCGATGTCGCGTACCGGATACCAGTGTTGCGTGAACTGCTTCACCTCGCCCGGCTTGATCCAGCTGTAATCCGGCTGGTTGTCCGAAAACGCGCCGACCATCAACTCCGCATAGGGACCGTCATTGTCAGTCAGCACTTGCGTATCCCAGATGTTGCCGGGGGCCCATTCCCAGAGCTTGGCGCCACAGACGACGTTGTGATCGGCGACGTGCACCACGCCTGCCTCGCGTCCGTGGTCGTAGCCGCCCATGAAATCCTCCTGCAGATCCCAGGCGAAACACGACACCGCCTTCGGATGGTTCTTCCACCAGCTCAGATCGACGCCGGTGTAGTCCGAGCCGCGATAGGATCCCTGACCGATGGGCCAGTTCACGAAATCGTTCTTCGCGTGATACGTCGCCACCTGGACGCTGGGCGGGAAGATCACCTGGTAATCGTCGTTCACCGACACGGCGACGTTGGCCCAGTAAAGGATCGAGTGGGGCATGGGGGTGCGGTTGATCAACCGGACCTCGACCTCAATGAACGACCGGTCCGGCCTGAGCGTGATGCCGATGAGCCAGCGCATGCGTTGGCGGAATTCGGTCTCGCCGATCCAGATGGTCGCGCTGCCGTCAGCGTTCTCACGCATCGCGTAGTCCACCGGCATGTGGGTGGTGTTCCGGTGATGATGAAACACGCACCACTCGATGCCGCCGGAAATCCAGGCGCCGAGCATGCCGATCAACGCCGGCTTGATCACGTGCTGGCGGTAGAAGAAGTCGTAACCGTTCGTCTTGTCGGTGGCGTAGAAGAGGCGCCCGCCGATCTCCGGCAGGACGCACAGCTTGACGAACTCGTTCTCGAGATACACCGCGTGGAACGTGCCGTCCTCCTTCTCGCCCGTGATGCCGTCCATCAGGGCGTAGGGATAAACCCGTTTCTCGGCGCCCTGATAGGATTCGCCCCGGTAGAACATCGGGTTCGGATCGGGCGCGGTCAGCCGGTAGGAGGGCAGATGCAGGTCTTCCTCCCAGACATGGACCGGCGCCGGCGACTGGGCCAGCAGTGCCGGGACGGCAGGAAGCCAAAGCGCCGCCAGGGCGCACCTGAAGAAAGGAAGTGAGGCGGGACCGGAGTATGGCAATGTTCTCATGTTATCCTGTGTCCTTTGTGGTCAAGGAGTCGCGACCGGATGGTCTCACCCGGCATCGCCCACTGCCGATGGCAGGGGAATTCGCGCGGCCTGCCGGTTGGAAAACCGCCGCCACGAGCGGCTCTGATGCGCATCGTGGCTGGCGGGGAAAAGCGGTGAAGGCTGACGCTTTTCCCCGCACTCCACGACCTGTCGGAAAACGGATTTCGCGAAGCGTCTTGGACTGCGCGCGATCTCAATCGCCGCTTTGGCTTCGCCGCATTGACCGTGTTCAAGGAATCCACCCGACATCGATCCCGATCCTCATTTCACCTCCAACTCGTCCTTCGACGGCAGCTTCGGGAAGGGCGCATGCGGCTCGTTCTGGTACCAGAACGCCACGGAGGCGATGTCGTCCTGCAGCGGTTGATAACGTCCGCCCGACATCCAACCCAGCGCCTGGATCGTCACCTTCAGATCCTCCTTGAACCGGACCGGATCCGGCAGGTGCCAGCGGTAGAGTCCGAAGCGCATCTGGGATTGATAGGAACCATCCGGGCGAATCACCTGCGGCAATCCCGCATACGGCGTCGTGAACTCCTTGTACGTCCCCTCGAAATCGAAGTTGTAGGAGCCGCAGAAGTAGTCCTCGGTCCCCGTGCCGCAGATCGTCGGGAACTTCTGGTCGCCGTCCATGAAGAACTTGATCTCGCCTTCGCCCCACCATCCGGTGCTGTGCGTCTCCCACGCCATGTAGGTACCGACGTAATGCCCCTGCCCCTTCACGCCGTCGAGAATCGTGTAGACCTCCTCGCGCGGGACCGGGTCGACCCGGCGGAACTGCGCGTGCAGATAGGCGGCATCGCGCGGCACGTCGCCGAGGGCGTAGTTGATCTGGTAGTAGAGGGTCATCCCGTTGTCATCGAGGTTCTCCATCGTGATCCGGGCCTTCTTGCGGAACGGCATCGGCCAGTAGCAGTTGAAGGCGCTGCCGGGATTCACACAAACCGCAAGCGAACTGACCTGGGCATATTTGCCCCAACCGCTGGCGAAGAAGTCCCCCACCGGACACTCAATCGAGGGCTCGGTCTCGTCGTCCCAATAGAAGCGGAGGATCGACCAGCGCCAGTTGCCGGTCGGCGTCATCCAGATGCTTTGAATGGAGCCGGGCCCCTCGATTTCCGCCATGGTAAAGGTGCTCTTGCCCTGGATGCGGACGGAGGGCGACACCTTCCAGCCCTGGCCGAGATCGCGCGCGGCATTCTTGCCGGTGCCTTCGGTGGCCATGCCGCCCCTGCCTTTCTCGCCCGTGAAGTTCTCGGGACTGATGGAGCGGGATTCGGCGTTCGAGAGCCGGTAAATGTTGCCGAGGTCGGAGGTCAGGCTGCTGAAGCCGCGGGGTTGGGCCTGCAGGACCGGGATCACCGCCAGCGAGAGGACCGCGAGGAGCGCCGGAAGACTTGGGATTTGTTTCATGAGTCGAGTGATTTGCTGCATTCGTTCCTGCCACCCAGCGAAGCCCGGCCCTCTCTGGGGCCACGATCCGGCGGGTTGCAGTCGGCAGCGTCGCAAAAGCGTCGGACGAACGCACGGCAAACTTGCGTCCGGATTAGCCACCGTAGCGGCGGATTGGCATCCGGCGGCCCTCTTCCGGCATCGGCTGCGGCTTCGGCGAACACCAGTTCGCCGCTACGGGGCAGGTGCCCACCCGGTCAACGCCCCGGTGGACAAGCGCCCGAGTTCGCCCTATTCCTTTGGCCCATGCCGGTTGAGTTCAAGGATTACTACGCCACACTCGGCGTCCCGCGCACGGCGTCCGAGGAGGAAATCAAGAAGGCCTTCCGCAAGCTGGCCCGGAAACACCATCCCGACACGGCCGCCAACAAGGCGGAGGCGGAGGAAAAGTTCAAGGAGATCAACGAGGCCTATGAAGTGCTGGGCGACTCCCAGAAACGGCGCAAGTACGACGCGCTGGGGGCGAATTGGAAGCATGGGGGCGGTTTTGAGCCACCGCCGGGATGGACCGGGGCGAGGGGTCGGGGGGGCCAGCAGGACCAGGCCCGGGAATTCCACTTTGGCGGCACCGGGTTCAGCGACTTCTTCGAGCAACTGTTCGGCGGCGGCGGGGGCATGGGCGGGCTGGGGGGGCTTTTCGGGCAGGCGCGGGCGTCCGGGGGGGGCAGGCGTTCCCCTGCCGGGCGCCGGGGCGGGGACATAGAGGGCGACATTCTGGTCACGCTGGAGGAGGTCCGCCAGGGGGCCATCCGGGAAATCTCGCTGCAACGGGAGAATCCGGCGACGGGCGATACCGCGGTCCAGACCTTCCGGGTGCGCATCCCGACGGGAATCCGCGACGGCCAGACCATCAAGGTGGCGGGCAAGGGAGGAGAGGGCCTCGGGGGCGGTGCCCCCGGCGATTTGCTGCTGCACGTGCGGGTGGCGGCGCATCCGGATTTCCAGGTACGCGGAGGCGATCTTTACCACGATCTGGACCTTGCCCCCTGGGATGCGGTGCTGGGAGCCACGGTCAGCGTGCCCACTCTCGAGGCGCCGGTTTCGCTGAGAATCCCGCCTGGAACAGCTGCGGGACAGCAACTTCGAGTCCGGGGACGGGGTCTGCCCGCCGGCGGGGGCAATCCGCCCGGCGACCTCTATGTGGTGATCAGGATTCAGCTGCCGAAAACCATCTCGGAGGGGGAGCGGGATCTCTGGAAGGCGCTCAAGGCGCGTTCCGCCAGCCCGGGTTGAACCGAATCCAGACGGCCAAGCGGGGTGATTTTTCGATTGCGTGCTCGCGGGAGCCGACTATTGTGCGGACGCGCGTTAGATGCATCGGCTTCCACGGCATGGTAAATCTTCAGTTGAACGGTGTTCAGTGATGATTTGAAACCCGATAAGCGGGAACAGTCTGGAATCAGCGTGAGGCCTCTGGCGCAAATCATCACGGAATGAACAACAAACTGTTTGTGGGAAACCTGGCGTACAGTGTTTCCGAATCCCAACTGCACGATGCCTTTGGCGCCCATGGTGTCGTGGTGGACTGCCACATCATGACGGATCGCGCGACCGGCCGACCCCGCGGGTTCGCATTCGTCACCATGAGCACCGAGGAAGAAGCCCAGGCTGCCATTGAAGCCATGAACGGCGCCTCGATCGATGACCGGGCCCTGACGGTGAACGTCGCCCGGCCGCGCGAAGAGCGTCCCGGCGGTGGCGGTGGCGGTGGCGGCGGCTTCTCCCGGGGCCCTCGTCGGGGATTTGACGACCGCGGCGGACGTCGCGGCGGCGGCGGCGGTGGCGGTCGCGATCGCTACTAAGCACGTACCCAATCGGGCCTCCCATCCGATGGAGGCTCGAGGGCGGACCACCGTCCTGCAGATCGGATCGACCTGACCTCTGACAACGAAACACAAACGCGGCGCAGTCACCTGCGCCGCGTTCGTTTTTCCCCATCCGACCCGACTGGAACCGGGCGGGAGCACTTCCACCGAGCGGAAGAGGGCAGGCCGGTTCTACTTCGGCCTAGCCGCGGTGGCGGTAGGTGATCCGGGCCTTGTTCAGGTCATAGGGAGACATCTCCAACGACACGCGGTCCCCGACGCTGATCCGGATGAAGTGCTTGCGCATCTTGCCTGAAATGTGTGCCAGCACCTCGTGCTTGTTCGGCAACGCCACCCGGAACATCGTCCCAGGCAAGACCTGGGTAACTGTTCCCACCAATTCGATCGCTTCTTCCTTCGCCACGCGTGATGTGTTTGGTCTCCCTCGCCGGTCTGGCATGCTGCGTTCGCAGCCGCTCACCGGCGGGAATCTTTCCGACGCGCAGCTTGATTAAGGTCCCCGGGAAACGCAAGCGACGTTTTTGCGGAGTCCGGCGCCGCGTCCGGCCCAACCGGACCTTACGGGCCTGCGGCCACCGGCGGTTCCCCGGGTTCCTCCCCGTCCTCCGCGTCGTGGGAGTCCCCCTCCCACGGCGGGTACAGGGAATCCGGAAGTTCCCCCCGCCGGATTAACTCGTTCAGGTCGCGGATAATCGTCCGCCGGGCCACCTTGAACTGCCGGGCCAGGGCCGAAATGTTGGGACGCCCTTCCTCGCCCTGCAGCAGTCGCCGAATCGCCGTCTGGCGTGACAACCGGTCCGTGGAACGGCTCAACAGGTCCTCGATGTCAACCCGCTTGGAACGTTCCAACGCCTCGAACTGACGGACCACCTCGGTCTCACCGCATTCGCGAAGGGCCGTTTCCACCGTGCGCACCAGTTCGTTCAGGTCGACCGGCTTGGTCAGACAGTAGTGGGCGCGACGCGGTCCCTGAAGGGCCTCCATCTGTTGGTGCGCCTCCAACGCGCCCGAGACGACCACAATCGGCACGTAGGGCAGCAGGTCCTTGAGTTCCGGGAGGAAATCGAGCCCCCTCTCGCCCCGGGCCAGAACATGGTCCAGCAGGATCACGTCCGGTCGGGTCTGGGCGATGGCGGCCAGGGCCTTCGAGGCCGTCTTGGCGCGGATCAGTTCATAACCCTTGAGCGCCTCCTCGTAGAGTTCGTAGTGGAGGTCGTCATCTTCAACCACCAGAATGCGCTTTTGATCCATGTGATGGCGAAGCATGGACCCTCGATGCCCGCGACGCAAGTCACGGGGGGACTCAGTGAGCCCAGCGCGGTTCCATGCCCAGCAGGTGGCGGACGAAGAAGTCCATGCGCCGGCGGTTGCCATAGGGCGTCTCCGCGGCGCCGTGGCCCGTGCCGGTCATGATCACCAGGTCGAAGTCCTTGTCCGCCGCAATCAAGGCGTTCACCACCTGCAAGGTGGACGACGGATCGACATTCCGGTCCAGCTCGCCCACGACGAGCATCAGCTTTCCCTGCAGCTGATGAGCCAGGGTGACATTCGACTGCTCTGCGTAATGGTCCCCGACCGGCCAGCCCATCCAGAGTTCGTTCCACCAGACCTTGTCCATGCGATTGTCATGACACCCGCAATCCGCAACGCCCACGTGGTAAAAATCCCCGTGGGTGAGCAGGCCCCCCAGTGCGTTCTGGCCTCCGGCCGAACCGCCGTAGATGCCGACGCGTGAGAGGTCCATCTCCGGATACTTCGCGGCCGCCGCCTTGATCCAGGCGATGCGATCCGGGAAACCGGCGTCGCCGAGGTTCTTCCAGCAAACGTCATGAAAGGCCTTGGAGCGATACGACGTCCCCATGCCGTCGATTTGCACCACGATGAAACCCAGCTCCGCCAGCGACTGCGGTCCGTGGTAGGCACCGAACGACTTCGGCACGTAGGCCGCCTGCGGCCCCGCGTAGATCGACTCGATCACGGGATACTTGCGGCCCGACTCGAGGTTCGACGGCCGGTAGATGACGCCGTGAATGTCGGTCGTGCCGTCGCGTCCCTCCGCCACAAACGGTTCCGGGGGCCGCCAGCCGGTCGCCAGCAGCGCGGTGATGTCCGCTTCCTCCAACCGGCAGATCAACGCGCCGTCCTCGGACCGACGCAGTTCCGTGACCGGCGGTTGATCCACGCGCGACCACGTGTCGAGAAAGGTCCGTCGATCCGGCGAAAACTGCACGTCGTGGTTGCCGTTGCCCTCGGTGAGCACTGCCAGTCCTGAGCCGTCGAAGTTCACGCGGCAAAGGTGAAGGAAGTAGGGATCCTGCCCCTCGCGGATGCCGCCGGCGAAAAACCAGATCTGTCGGGCGGCGACGTCCACCCGCTCCACTCTCCGCACCACCCATTCCCCGGAGGTGACCGGGTTCTTCACCCGTCCGGATTTGAGGTCGTAGAGGTAAAGGTGGTTCCAGCCATCGCGTTCGGACATCCAGATCGCCTCGTCCGTCCCCTCCAGAATCCGGAGAAAGAACTTGCCCGCGTAATCAATGAAAGTGGGACTGGTCTCATCGATGACCACCCGGACCCCGCCGGTCTTCGCGTCCACTGCCAGCAACCGCAGGTTCTGATGCCCGCGGCGGTTGTAGAGGAACATCAGTTCCTGCCCGTCCGGCATCCATTGCAACTCTCCCAGGCTCCAGGCGTTGGCGAACAGCGCGTCGGACACAGGAATCTCGCGGCCGGCTTCCGCGTCGAAAAGCGCCATCCGCGAAACGGGCAGTGGATCGCCGGGCTTGGCGTAATCCAGCGTGTGCAGCACCGGCTGCAACTGGTCCTTCGGCGAGGACTCGATCAGATGAACCTGCCGCGTTTCGGGACGGAGCGTGCGGAGCAGGGCGAAGTGCGTCGAATCGGACGACCACCGGATGCGGCCTTCGTAGGCGTCCGCGGGGGAACCATCCGTGGTCAACGCGGTCGCCTCCCCCGAATCGGCCCTGCGCAGGTGGACGTTGTGATCCTGAACCGAGGCAATCCATTGTCCATCGGGAGAACGCCCGGAAGGCTGCGGACGTTCCCGACCGGAGCTCCGACGCGGTTCATTCCGGGTTCCGGCCTGCTCGTCGATCACCGCATCCCCGCCTTCGTCGGTGGCTTCGAAAACCGCGAGGGCCTGACCGGCCTCATCCGTGACCAGCCAGACATGGCCCGCAAACGTGTGCTGCTCCCGCGAAGTCCCGGCGGCAAGCGCGCCATAGCCACGACGGTCGCCCTCGGGCGAGATCCAGAAGAGGCGGACCGGGGTTTCGAGCCGGTTGATGAAGGTGATCGAAGTTTCCTCGCCCGTGCGGACGCTGGGCCGAATGCGCCGGTTCGACGGCAGGGAATCCCCACCCCCTCCGCTCTCGGCCGCCTCGCCCAGTTCCTTCGTGGCCGGGGCCCACAGCCAGGGGCGGGATTGCCAGGAAAAGCGCACGTCCCCGGAGGTTGCTTCGATCTCCAACCGACGCAGGTCAAGGCGATCCGGGTCGACCGGTTCACCGGTCACTGCACTGAGGGCACCCGCCAGGGCGGCGTGATCGAAGGCGGGTTTCCGGACCCCTTGCACGACATCGACCGCAACGTACCCACGCCGTCCGTCCGGAAGATCGTTGCGGTACCAAAACAGGGTGTTGTCCTCGGACCAGGCGGGTCGGACCCGGGCACGAAACACCTTCCCGGACGTGCGTTCCCGCAGGCCGAGAGCGCGTTCATAGTCGGACTTCGATCCCTGGGCTGAAGCCGACGAACCGGGCTGGCTGCAGACCGTCAGCAACGCAACAAGCAGGACACCGCGAATGTGCATGGCCGGGGTGGTAACAGAGGCGCGCCATCGACGCGAGGTTGGATCGCGGCTCCTCCGCCCCAACAGGCGGGACTGGGTCCGTCCCCGGCTTCGAGGTTGGCCGCCAGTCCTGCCGTCGTCGGCGATGGGAGGAAGCTGACTTCCGGCTTCCCCCCAGGCCTTCGGCCGCCATCATGGCCGGGTGCAACGCGACGCCATTCGCACCATCCATTTCACCGGCATCTGCGGCACCGCCATGGCCTCCACGGCGGCGGCCTTGCAGGAGCGCGGTCACACCATCACGGGTTCTGATGAAAACGCCTACCCGCCGATGTCCGACTTCCTGGCGTCGCGAGGCATTCCCATCCGCACCCCTTACGCCGCGTCCAATCTCGACCCCGCCCCGGACCTCGTGGTGATCGGCAACGCGATCTCGCGGGGCAATCCCGAGGCGGAAGCGGCATTGGCACGGCGCCTGCGGTTCTGCTCGCTGCCGGAATTGCTCCGGGAGTTCTTCATCCGCGGACGCCGTTCGCTGGTGGTCGCTGGCACCCACGGAAAAACCACCACGACCTCGCTGCTCGCCTGGGTCTTCGAGAGCGCCGGCCTGAATCCAAGTTATCTGATCGGCGGAATTCCGTTGAACTTCGGCGCCGGCGCGCGCTTCTCCGACAGCGAGTGGTTCATCATCGAGGGCGACGAATACGACACCGCCTTCTTCGACAAGCGGAGCAAGTTCGTCCACTACCTCCCCGAGGTGGCGATCCTCAACAACCTGGAATTCGACCACGCCGACATCTTCGACGACCTGGCCGCCGTCCAACGCACGTTCACGCACCTGATCCGGATCGTGCCCGGCAACGGTCTGCTCCTTGCCAATGGCGACGACGACAACCTGCGCAAGTTGATCAACGTGTCGTTCTGTCCGGTGCGACGGTTTGGCTTTGGCGGGGACAGCGACTTCCGCGCCGAGAACGTCGCCCTCAGCGGTGCGCACAGTGAATTCGATCTCGGCGGTACGCGCTTTCGCCTGCCCATGACGGGGCGGCACAACGTGGCCAATGCCCTGGCGGTGGCGGCCTGCGCCCGGCATTGCGGCCTCAGCGACACTCAAATCCAGGCAGGCTTCGACACGTTCAAGGGCATCCGGCGTCGCCTGGAGGTGCGCGGGCAAGCCGGTGGCATCACGGTCATCGACGACTTCGCCCATCACCCGACTGCGATTCGCGAAACCCTGGCGGCCCTGCGCGTGCGTTTCCCGGAGAGCCGGCTCTGGGCGGTCTTTGAACCCCGCTCAAACACCACGCGCCGGAACGTGCTCCAAAACGAATTGACCGCGGCCCTCGGCCTGGCGGATTGCGCGGTGATCGCCGCCGTGGCTCGCGCCAACCTGCTGCCTCCCGACCAGCGGTTGGACGTGGATCGCGTGGTCGAGGAACTCACCCGGGCCGGCAGACGCGCCTGGCACCTTGCCGGCGCCGATGAAATCGTCGAGTTGATCGCTCCGCAGGCGAAGCCCGGCGACGTGGTGGCCGTCCTCAGCAACGGCGGATTTGGTGGCATCCACGACAAACTCCTGCAACGCTTCCAGGCATGAGCGCCTCCCAAAAGGACACAGATGGGCACTTGCCTGCCCTGCCATCAAATCCCATCCTGTCTGTATGAGCGCGGTTGAGTTGGCCATCGAAAGGGTGAAGCACTTGGACGAAGTCCAGGCGGGTCGCTTGCTGGCTTGGTTACAGACGCAGGAGCAACCCGTCGCCCCCCGGTCCTCGCCACTGGGAGCGCAGGCGATGCTGGGTTTCGCGCGGCGTTTCCGCTGCGAGCCTCGGACCACCGCTGCCTGGATGTTCGAACTCCGCGAAGGGGAGCACGATTGACCGGATGGCTTGGGTGATCGACACCTGCTTGCTCATTGACGTGGCGGAGGAGGATCCCGCTTTCGGTGCGGGATCGGCGGCGTTGATCGATACCCACCGACCGGCGGGCTTGATGGTCTGCCCGGTAAGCTACGTCGAACTGGCACCCGTGTTCGAGGGCCACCCGGAGGCCCAAGATGAATTCCTTTACCACCTCGGTGTGACTTGGCCGGAAGCTTGGATGGTGGCGGACACCGTTGCTGCCCACAAGGCGTGGTATCACCACGTCACAGCAAGACGTGCTGGGCAGGTCCGCAAGCGACCGGTCGCAGACGTGCTGATCGGCGCCTTCGCCTCGCGCTTCGACGGCCTCCTCACGCGCAACCAGTCGGACTTCGCACGGCTGTTCCCCGGCTTGCGAACGGTTGGTCCCTGAGTTCCCTCGATGCCAGGGCCAGCGACAAAGTCGTAGCGCCAGATATCTGCGCTACGAACCAACGACTTCCGCTGACTGTGTCACTGGCCCTGCCCTGGATGCCATCGTCAGCAACGGCGGATTTGGTGGCATCCACGACAAACTCCTGCGACGATTCACCGTATGAGCGCCTCCAAGAAGCACGTAGCCGCTGACGTCGGTCGCCGCAGATTGGCCTCCGTGGTCGCCGCATTCCTCACTCTCAGCTCCTCGGGCCTCGTTCACACCGCAGACCTCTCCCGACCGATCCCGGAACCGCTCCCCGACCATCCGGGCAACACCTTCCTCGCCGGCGAACCAGTCACCGTTGCCCTGCCCGCTCAATTGCCGGAGACCGCAACCTCCTGGCGGCTCCTCGACGAAGCCGATCACGAACTGGATCGCGGCACCTTTGGAAGCACGCCACCCAACCGCCTTGACCTCGGAGCACGCACCGTCGGCTTCTACCGAATCGAGTTTCTGGACAAGGAAGACGGTCTGCTGGACTGGACTTCCGCCGCCGTGCTGGCCCGACTCCGTGCCCCCACCCCGCTGGATTCCCCCGTCTGTCTGGACCTGGCAACTTCCTGGTTCGCCCGCGACAACCCGATCGACCAAAGCCGCTTCGCCAACCTGGCCTCTCTCGCCGGCGTGAACTGGGTCCGCGACCGCATGCGTTGGAGCGAGATGGAGCCGGAGCCCGGCCGCTTCGCGACCCACACCACCTACGATTCCGCCGCCGACATCCAGCACGCGGCCGGTTTGCAGGTGCTGCAGGTGTTCCATGACACCCCTCCCTGGGCGCGCGAGGGCCGGCGCGGCGGGGAGTTCGCCACGGACTTGCGGCACGTGTTCCGGTTCGGCCAGGCGATGGCCAGGCGATTCAAGGGGCGCGTCCAGGCGTGGGAACCGTGGAACGAAGCCAACGTCTCAACCTTCGGCAGTCACACCGTCGACCAGATCTGCTCGTGGCAGAAGGCGGCCTGGCTGGGATTCAAGGCCGGCGATCCCGGCGTCACGGTCGGTTGGAACGTCACCACCACCGTCCCCACCGTGCAACAGACCACCGGCATTCTCGCCAACGAAGCCTGGCCCTACTACGACACCTACAACATCCACACCTACGACTGGGCCCATTCCTATCTTGGGCTCTGGGAGCAGGCACGGGCGGCCACCGCCGGACGCCCCCTCTGGATCACCGAAAGCGACCGCGGTTTGCAGCATCTGGGCAACGCCCCCTGGTTCGACCTCTCCCGCCACGACGAACGGCTCAAGGCGGAGTACATCGGCCAATCCTACGCGCAGTCATTCTTCGCCGGTTCCTCCCGCCATTTTCACTTCATCCTCGGCCATTACACGGAATCCAACGGGGTTCAATTCTCGCTGCTGCGAAAGGACTTTACGCCGCGTGCGGGCTACGTGGCCCTGGCCGCGGTCGGCCGTTTCCTCGCAGGCGCGAAAGTGATCGGCCGCTGGCAACCGGGCAACGACATCACCGGCATTCTCTTCCGCGCCCAACCGGACGGGGCGGACCGCGACGTGCTGGTGGTCTGGGCGGAGAAAGACGTGGACTGGCCGCAGCGCGGGAAGACCAAAGCCGGGCTGAACCTGCCCGACGGCCTGAAGCCGATTGCGGCCTTCGATTACCTCGGACGTTCAGTCGAAGTCCCAAATGAACTGACCTCCGCGCCCGTCTATCTGCTCTTGCCCACAGGCGAGGGCACGAAGCTGCCGCTGGAGAATCCGCCTTCCATGGCAGCCGATCCCGGCGGCGTCCCCTGCCCCATCGTGCTCCAGGCGGTGTTCCTCTCCGACCAACGCGTGAAAGTCGAGGACCGGCCGTGGTCACAGGGGTATGCCTACGGGTTCGAACCGGGCAAGCCGGTGACCTTCAAACTCCGCGCGTACAACTTCGGCGATCAGCCGGCAACGGGCGAGATCATCGCCACCGACCTTCCCGCCGGATGGCAACTCACCCGCGGCGCCTGGCACGTCTCCCTGCCCCCCGGCGACATGGCCGAATTCGACGTCCAGTTCCGAGCTTCGGAGAATGGTTCAACCGATGACCTGGGCCGCCTGCACGGGGATTTCAAGGGCTTCGGCCGACCCGCACTGGCGTTTCGGATGAAGCACAACGGGCCGCCAGCAGCCCCATAGCGGCGAATTGGCATTCGCCGAGCCTCCGCAGTCGCGCCATCATACTGCAACGGCGAACCGGCATTCGCCGGACCTCCTCGGGCGCCCGCCCCGGCTTCGGCGAACACCAGTTCGCCGCTACGATCCAATCCTTTAAGGCACCGCCGCCCCCTGGGTCAGCGTCCTTCGTCGAAACACCTTGTCCGCATTGCAGAGGTAGAGCCACTTCCGATCCGGCCCCGCAAAGACGCAACTCACGATCCCCTTCGCGGAAGGCTTGCTGACCACGCCGCCCAGGCGGCCCGTCCCGTCGAACATCTGGATGCCTTCCTTCGACGTGATCCAGGGGCGGCCCTCCGCATCGACCGTCATGCCATCGCCGCCGCTGGCTTCGTCGCCCACCGGTGTTCGCAGGGTCATGGAGCGCTCGCCCGAGGCCACCTTCCCTTCCGCATCCAGCATGAAGCTCCAGACGTTCGTGCCACGATACTCGCTGACGTAGAGGAACCGTTCATCCGGGCTCAACCCGATGCCGTTCGGCGCCACGATCCCGCCCGCCACCGGCGCCGGCCGGGGCATCTCATGGGCACGGATCGGCACCCGCGCAACGGTCCCCGCCGCCGTGTCGGTGAAGTAGATGAAGCCAAGCCGGGAAACCACCAGGTCATTCGGCTCGACTCCCGTGGCGAGCGTCTCGATCTCCTTCGATTGGGGGTCGATGGCCACGATTCGTTTGGTGGGGTTGTCCCCCTGCCCTTGCACACAGGCAAACAGGCGCCCATCCGGCCCGAACTTCAACCCGCTGATCCGGGGCCCGTTGTCCAACCAGACTTCCGGGGAAAGCTCACTGCCCACCGCCAACCGCAGGATCCGGCCCTTGGGCAAATCGGAAAAGTAGAGATTCCCTTCGGCATCGCTGCACGCCGCATCGGTGAAGCCATAGCCCTCGCCCACCAGTTGCCAGTCACCGGGTTGCCCGCCATCGGGCAGGACCTTCGACAGCGCCTCGTCGCCGCGGAAGTTGTCCTTCGTCAGCGGCTTCGGGAGCGCCTCCATCTCGGGTCGCCAGAGCCAGCGAAGCGAGTCCGGCAGGATGGCGCCGCCGTGCCGGCCGTTGTGGGCGCCGTCGCCGAAGACAAACTTGTGATCATAACCGGCGAACGCCAGGGCACTTGCCATCTGCTGATTCGAGAGGGGCCAGTTGCCGTGGAGGTTGTTGAGGTCGTTGGCGCCGTCCTGGAGGAACACCCGGATCGGTTTGCGCTCCGTTTTCCGGATCAGCGCCGGGTAAACATGGCCGCCCCGGATGTTGGTGAAACTCCCGATCTGGCTCAGCACCTTGCCGAACGAATCGGGCCGTTCCCATGCCACGGTAAACGCGCAGATACCACCGCTGCTCATGCCACAAATCGCGCGAAGACGCGGGTCGGAACTCAGGTTCAGGTGCCAGCGATTCGTGACGTAAGGCAACAGTTCCTCGATCAGGAACCGGGCATAGGCGTCGCCGAGCGAATCGTATTCGAGGCTGCGGTTGTTCCGGTTGCCCCATCCTTCCGCCGCCGGTCCGTCATCCCCCCGATGCCCGGGATTCAGAAACAAACCGACCGTCACCGGCATTTCGCCGCGGGCGATCAGGTTGTCGAACACAATGGGCACCCGCATCTGGCCGTCGGTTGAAACGTAGGCGTGGCCGTCCTGGAAGACCATGAGCGCGGCCGGCTTCCCTGGATCGTACTGCGCCGGAAGGTAGATCCACCCGGCCCGGGTGGTACCGGGGAAGATCTTCGAGCCGGCGAAGTCGAAACGTTCCACGCGCCCCATCGGCACACCGGGACTCCGGACGGTGGAATCGGAGCCCAACTCGTAGTCGTCCACCGCGTGGACCCCAAAGGAAACCGAGCCCAACGCGACGGCGCAGGTCGCCGCTCGAAAGCGCAAATGCAGGTTCAACATGACGGGGAGTCTCACTGAAGGGAGCGAGGCAGGCAAACCGCGAGTGACGCCCCCCGAAGGAACCCATTCATTCGCCTCAACCTGGCACGGCGCCAGCCACCCTGGATCAAGAGCCTGTGGATCGCCCCCCCCCATGGGTCCGCAGAATCCAGAGATGGCGTGGAAGGAAGCTGCAACCCCGGGACCAGGGGTTCGGCCAAGCCAACGCACGCCGGCATTGCCAGTCGGGGCGGGGGAAGCCAAGCTTGCCGGCATGCGTGACTTGTCGCAGATCGCAATTCGCCGGCTGGCGGCATTGGCGAGCCTGATGCTCCTGGCGGGATGTCAACCCGCCGACCCGGCACCCGCCTCGCCACCGTCCGTTTCGCGTCGCGAGCCGGGCCAGCTTTACCTGAACCAGGCCCAGCCCAAACTCGACACGCTCAAGCTCTGGATCGGCACCCAGGAGGTCGAGACCGAGATCGCCCGGCGCCCCACGGAGATCGCCACCGGCATGATGCACCGGACCAACATGGTGGACGGCACCGGCATGCTCTTCGTCTTCGCCCGGCCGGAACCCCGTTCCTTCTACATGCGCAACACCCTGGTGCCCCTCTCCATCGCCTACCTCGATCCGGACGGCGAAATCCTGGAGATCCACGACATGAAGGCGCAGGACGAAACCCCGGTGGATTCCGCCAGCGACCGCATCCAGTATGCGCTCGAGGTGCCACAAGGCTGGTTCGGGAAGGTCGGCATCAAGCCCGGCATGCTGGTCGGCACGTCGAAAGGCAAACTGCCCGTCATCAACTGGGCGACCCTGCAGCCACGTCGATGAAGGGCAAGCCGCAGACGGACGCGGGTCGACGCAGCGGGGGAAACGGGCGAAACGCGCCTCTCTCAGCCGCGGCGTGGCGGACGGCGCAGGAGCAGTGCCCGGCAGGGACACTCACTCGGAATCCTCGTCCATCCGAATTCATCTGCGGTTGAATCCCGCTGTCGCCATGAAGATCGCCCTGGCCCAGATCAACACCACCGTCGGCGATTTCGACGGCAACCGCCGGCTCATCCTGGAGGCGTTGCAGCGGGGTGCGGACGCGGGTGCGAACCTGGTGATGACCCCCGAACTGGCGGTCACCGGGTACCCGCCGCGCGACCTGCTCAACCGGCCGAGCTTTGTCGCGCGCAACCTGGAAATCCTCGCCGAGCTTGCCGCTGCCACCGGGGAAACCGCGCTCGCCGTCGGCTACGTGGGGCAGAACCGCACGGGCCCCGGTCGCGATGCCACCAACTCGGTGGCGTTGCTGCATCGCGGGGAGAGGGTTGCCACCCGGGAGAAGTCGCTGTTGCCGAGCTACGATGTCTTCGACGAGGACCGCTATTTCGAGCCGGCAACCACCAACGCGCCCGTCGAGTTCGGCGGCGTCAAACTGGGCCTGACGATCTGCGAGGATCTCTGGAACGACGAGGGGTTCTGGACCGACCGACGGTATCGGCGAAATCCGGCGGCGGAGCTGGTGGCTGCGGGGGCGGACCTGTTGTTGAATCTCTCGGCCTCGCCGTGGCACCTGGGCAAGAACCGGGTGCGTCACGCCATGCTCGGAACCCTCGCAAGGCGCAGCGGGATTCCCCTGCTCTACTGCAACAGTGTCGGGGGCAACGACGAGCTGGTGTTCGACGGGGCGAGCCTGGCGTTCGATGGATCCGGTGGATTGATCGCCCGGGGCGGGGCGTTCGTGGAGGACCTGCTCGTGGTGGACACGAACGCCACGGGTATCGCCGAACCGCTGGAACTCGAGGATGAGGAAAAGCTGTACCGGGCGTTGGTGCTGGGCCTCCGCGATTACCTGCACAAGTGCGGGTTCAAGTCGGCGGTCCTGGGTCTGAGTGGCGGGATCGACTCCGCGCTCACAGCGGCGCTGGCCGTGGCGGCGCTGGGTTCGGAAAACGTCCATGGCGTGGCCCTGCCCTCCCGCTATTCGTCCGCCGGCAGCCTGGCCGATGCCGAGGCGCTGGCCCGCAACCTGGGCATTCGTTACGACGTGATCCCGATCGAGCCGTCCTTTCAGGCGATGAAATCCGGGGTGGCGCCGCTGTTCGGCGATCGCCCGGAGGACCTGACCGAGGAGAACATCCAGGCCCGGCTGCGCGGAGTGATCCTGATGGCGCTGTCGAACAAGTTCGGTTCGCTGGTCCTGACCACCGGCAACAAGAGCGAACTGGCTGTCGGCTACTGCACCCTTTACGGCGACATGTGCGGCGGGCTCGCGGTGATCAATGACGTGCCGAAAACGATGGTCTACCGGCTGGCACGATGGATCAACCGCGAGCGCGAACTCATCCCGGAATCCTCGATCACCAAGCCGCCTTCCGCCGAGCTGCGACCGGACCAAAAGGACCAGGATTCGCTGCCACCCTACGAGGTCCTGGACTCAATTCTCGACGCCTACGTGGTGGAATGCCGGCCGGTGGCGGAGATTCTGGCGGCGGGTTTCGATCCCGAGCACGTGCAAAGGGTGGTGCGGTTGATCGATCTGAGCGAATACAAGCGGCGGCAGGCCGCCCCGGGATTGAAGGTCACGAGCAAAGCGTTTGGCGTGGGCCGGCGCATTCCGATTGCACAGCGCTGGCGGGAGACGTAAAACGCCGGGCATGGCGGACCTGCCTCCTGATTTCACGATTGTCACGGGCGGCCAGACCGGTGCCGACCGGGCGGCCCTCGACTGGGCGATTGCGCATGACATCCCGCACGGCGGGTGGTGTCCCCGCGGACGCATGGCCGAGGACGGCCCCCTGCCCAGCGGCTACAAGCTCCGGGAAACCCCCAGTGCGGACCACTCCCAACGCACGATGTGGAACGTGCGCGACTCCGATGCCACCGTCGTTTTCTCGGTCCAGCCCGTGCTGGTCGGCGGCTCGTTGTTCACGGTCGACACCGCCCGCAACCTGCGCCGACCCTGCCTTTGCCTGCCCCAGAACCTGGGCTTGGGCCCGGCAGTGCGCAAGCTGAAGGCTTTCCTGCAAAACCGCAGCATTCGCATCCTGAACATCGCCGGTCCCCGGGAAAGCCAGGAGGCCGGGGTGGCCCGATGGGTGCAGTCCGTGCTGGAAGCCGCCTTTCCCCTCCCCCAGGCGGCCGCCGCGACAGCGGCCGCGGAAGCCGAACCGGCGGGCCCCACCCCCGTTGCCGCCAAGGACCAGTTGCGCGAACTGTTCCGCATGCAGCGCGCGCTCAACGAGCGCATCGGCGTCCACACCCAGGGCATGAGCACCGAGGACAAGACGAAATGGGTGCTCAACTACTGTCGCGCCATGAGCCAGGAACTCGCCGAACTCACCGACAGCGTGCCCTGGAAGTGGTGGGCCAAATACCAGGAGTTCGACGAGCAGAACGCCCGGGTCGAGGTGGTCGACCTGTTCCACTTCCTCATCAGCCTCGCCCAGGTGCTCGGCATGGGGGCGGACGACGTGTTCGAGGCCTACGTGAAGAAGAACCAGGTGAACTTCCAGCGTCAGGAAACGGGCTATGCGGTGAAGGACCATGACGACTCGCGCCACATCTGAGGGCACCGCGTCCCGGGCTCCCGTGGAGGCCGGACGCCGGATTGTACGCCGCAACGTGGTCCCGGCCCAGTGGCGGTCGGAACTGAAATCCGTGCTGATCACGGAGGCCCAAATCCGGCGACGGGTCGCCGAGCTGGCCCGGGCCATCACCCGCGATCACGTGGGGGCCGATCTGCTCGTGGTACCCGTCCTGACCGGCACCATCGTGTTCATGGCCGATTTGTTGCGCCACCTGCACCTGCCGCTGCGACTGGATTTCGTGGGTGTGTCGAGCTACCGCGAGGGCACGGAGTCCCGGCAACTGACCTTCACGAAGGAACTCCGACTGGAAGTGGCCGGCAGCGACGTGTTGCTCGTGGACGACATCCTCGACACCGGGAACACCCTCGCCGAGCTGCAGGCACGACTCGGAAGACTCAAGCCGCGTCGCGTGCGTACCTGCGTGCTGTTGAACAAGCCCGACCGCCGGGAGCGCGATGTGCCGGTCGATTACGTCGGCTTCGACATCCCGAACGAATTCGTCGTCGGCTACGGCCTCGACTACGCCGAGCGTTATCGCAACCTCCCCTTCGTGGGCGTCCTCCACCCCGACCGCTACGCGCCCGCATGAACTTCCCGCGCGGCGGCGAACGGGCGTTTGCCGCACCGCCACAGTCACCCCACCAAGTTCCGGCGGCACACCGGCGTTCGGCTGGCTACGCGACGGCAGAGGTCAGTTCAGCGTCACGAGGGCGGGAAATCGCGGCTTATCCGCCCAGCGAGGCGGGATCGCTCACGTTGCCCTTGTTGAACTCGACGTAGGCTTCCGTCAGGTCACTCGCGTAGACCACGGCGGTTCCCCGTCCCTGATTCAGTTGGATGTGCAATTCGAACTCCGCCGGGGCCGCCGCCGCGCACAACCGCGCGAAGGAGACCTTCGTGGGTCGCCCGCCCTTGAGGGAGTAGAGCACGCGCCTCCCGCCCACCGCGCTGTAACCAATGTCCACCCGGTCCTCGACCACCCTGGCCGCACTGTAGCCCAGGGCATCGATGATGCGTCCCCAGTTCGGATCGCCCCCATGCCAACTGGTCTTCACCAGCGCACTGTTGGCCACCGCCCGGGCCGCCGCATCCGCCTCGGCAGGGTTCCGCGCCCCCTCCACGCGGACGGTCACCACCCGCGTGGTCCCCTCCCCGTCCCGCACGATCATCTTCGCCAGCTCAAGGCAGACGTGGCGGATGGCCTCCCGCAGCACCCCTTGATCCGCCTTGCGCGCGGCCGAGCGGTCCCGCGCCCGCAGCACGGGGTTCTCCGCCAGACCGTTCGCCAGCAGCAGGACCGTGTCGTTCGTGCTCATGTCCCCATCCACCGTGATGCGGTTGAAGCTCGCCGCGACCGCCTCCTGCAACAACGACTGGAGCAATTCCGGTTCCACGGCGGCGTCGCAGGTCAGGAACGCGAGCATGGTGGCATGCAGCCCTCCCCAACCGGCGGCGGGCCGGGCCCCGGTGGCGCTCATGCCGGGCTGGATCATCCCCGCCCCCTTGCACATGCCCCCCAGTCGCACCTTCCGGCCTCCCAGGGTGAACTCCACGGCAATCTGCTTCGACCGCGTGTCGCTGGTCATGATGGCCTCGGCGGCGGCCCCGGCACTCGCAGGGGTGTTGTCCAGTTCCCGGGCGGCGGCAGCGATCCCGCGCCGCACATTCGGCATGGGCATCGGCACACCGATCCGACCGGTGGATCCCACGAGCACCAGCGACTCCTCCACGCCACAATGCCGGGCGGCATCGGCGGTCATGGACCGGGCGTCACGCAGGCCGGTCGGCCCGGTGCAGGCATTGGCGTTTCCGGAATTCACGACCACCGCCTGGGCCCAGCCTTGTCGCACCCGATCGAGGCAGACCTTCACGGGCGCGGCACAGACCTGGTTGGTGGTGAACATGCCGGCGACCGCCGCGGGCACGTCGGAGACAATCAGGGCGAGATCGCGTTTCGGGCCCTTGTCGGAGCCCTTGCCCGTGCCGAGGCGTTTGATGTCGCAGAACACACCGGCGGCGCGGAAGCCCTGCGGGGCCACCACCGAACCGGTCACGGATTTCAGTTTCGTTGTCATGGTTGGAATGGTTGGAATGGGCTCCATGCGAGGCGGAACCCGCGGCATCGGGCCGCGACCACCGCCCCCGCACCGGGAATCGCCGGGGACATCGTTCGCGCCGGCTCAAAGCCCGGGGGCATAGAGGAAATACGGCCGGCCGATCTCCATCTTCGGCAGGTTCACGCCGAGATCGACATGGACCTTCGCGTCCCCCGCCTCCCCCAGCAGTCGCAGCAACCCGCCCAGACGGCGGGGGGCATCGTAGCGAATCAGGCTGGCCTCACTGATTCCCACCAGGGCTTTCGCCTTGGAGACGGCGTCGTCGAAATCCCCAAGCTGGTCGATGAATCCAAGTTCCAAGGCCTCGGTGCCGAGGAAGATCCGGCCATCCGCAAAGTTCTGCCAGTTCTCCTGCAACCGGGTGCCGCGCCCCTCGGCGATCACCTGTTTGAACCGGTCGAAGGTCTCGCGGATCAGCGCGTTCAACAACTCCGCCTCCTCCGGCGGAATCTCGTCCTCCGCCCGGCTGCCGCTGAGCATGTTCTTCATCCGCCCGCTCTTGAACACCACCGGGCGAACCCCCGCCTTGTCCATGAGCCCGCGATAATTGTAGCCGCTCATGATCACCCCGATGGAACCGGTCAACGTCAGCGGATTCGCCACAATCCAACGACACGGGGCGGCGACATAATACCCGCCGCTCGCCGCCAGCCCTTCCATGGTCGCGATCACAGGCTTGTTCTGCTCCTGCTGGAAGTCGGCGATGGCCCGGGCGATGTCGTCCGCCGCGAGCACCTCGCCTCCGGGGGAGTCAATCCGCAGAATAACCGCCCGAACGGCGGCATCCTTTCCCGCCCGCTCGAGGGCCAGCCGCAGGACGTCCACCGGCCCCAGGTCGCCGCCGCCGACATAGCCGCCGTAGATCACGCCGCGCACGTCGAGGATCGCGATCTTGTCGGTGACGCCCGCGCTCTCCACCAGAACCTCCTGCAGGCTGCGGGCCGGGCCCTGGATTCCGGTGGTGACCCCCAGGGTCTCGCCGAAGAAATCCTCCAGGCTGCTCAGGCTGCTCAGCACGAGGAGCACCAGCAGAATCAGCGCAAAGTACTTCCACCCGCGTCCCTTCCGGATGATCGTGGGCTGGGCGTAGAGGACCGGCGGCGGTTGAACCGGCGGCGGAGGCGGAGGCGGGGCATCGGAACCGGCCCCATGCGGCTGGTCAGTCGATTGTTCCATCGGGACCCCAGCCTAAACGCCGGCTCCCCAACCAGCAAGTGACATCCTCTTCGGCCCGAGCACCCGCCGCCGCCGGTTTCGCGTTGACGATTGCAGGCATGCGCCCCACGGTTCCGCCCCTGAACGGCATGACAACCGTCCTCTTCATCTGCACGGGAAACGTGTGTCGCAGCCCCATGGCGGAGGGGTTGTTCCGGCATTTGACGAAGGATCGCGGCGGGTTTCGCGTCCTTTCGGCAGGAGTCGGCGCCGTGAGCGGGATGCGCCCCAGCGGCCACGCCATCAACGCCATGCAGGAACTGGGGATCGACATCAGCCAGCAGCGGAGCCGGGCGCTGACCACCGGTCTCATCCGCGAGGCGGACCTGGTGTTCGGAATGACCCAGGGACACGTGGATTCCATCGCCCTGATGCATCCGGAGGCGATTGAGAAGACCTTTCTGCTGCGCCACTTCGAGGAAGGGGTGCCGCGCTACGAGCGGGACGTCGCCGACCCCATCGGGGCGCCGCTCGAGGTATACCGAGTTTGTCGCGACCAGATACATCGCGCCATCAAGACCATGCTGAAGCATATCGACAGTGACGCCGCAGACAGCGGAGCGAACCCCTCCGGCGGGACCCCTTCCAGCCCCACCGTGGCCATCGGATCGGACCACGCCGGATTCGAACTCAAAGAGGCCCTCAAAGCTCACCTGAGCCGGAAGGGAATTGCCTTCACCGATCTGGGTGCCGGCTCGGCGGAATCGACGGATTATCCCGACTACGCCCTGGCGGTGACCCAACAAATCCACGAGGGCCGGGCCGGGCTGGGCATTCTGGTCTGTCACACCGGTGTGGGAATGAGTCTCGCGGCGAACAAACAGCCGGGCATCCGGGCGGCCCTGGCGACCGAGGAGGAAGGCGCCCGGCTTTCCCGCAGTCACAACGACGCGAATGTGCTTTGTCTGGGCGCACGTTTCACCCCGGCGGAAAAGGCGGCCCGGTTGGTCGACGTGTTCCTGGAGACCCGTTTCGAGGGAGGCCGGCATGATCGCCGCATCCGCAAGATCGAGGCGGCCCACGCCGAACTGCGACTGGCGGTGATCGATCCGGAGATTGCGGCGGTCGTCGGGGCGGAGCGAAACCGGCAGCAGGAGAACATCGAGCTGATTGCCAGCGAGAACTTCACAAGCCCGGCGGTCATGGAGGCCCAGGGCTCGGTGTTGACCAACAAGTACGCCGAGGGCTACCCGCGCAAGCGCTGGTACGGCGGGTGTGAGTTTATCGACACCGGGGAGCAGCTCGCCATCGACCGGGCGAAGCGCCTTTTTGGGGCCGAGCACGCGAACGTGCAACCGCACTCGGGCAGCGGCGCGAACATGGCCGTCTACTTCGCCTTTCTCCAACCGGGCGACCGAATCCTCACCATGGACCTGTCGCACGGCGGCCACTTGACGCACGGGAACAAGGTGAACTTCTCCGGGCGATTCTTCGAGGTGGTCCATTATGGGGTGCGGCAGGACGACGAGCGGATCGATTACGACCAGCTTGCGGCCCAAGCCCGGGAGCACCGGCCGAAAATGATCACCGTCGGCGCCAGTGCCTATCCGCGGATCATCAACTTCGAGCGCATGTCGCAAATCGCGCGGGAGGTGGATGCCATGTTGCTGGCGGACATCGCCCACATTGCCGGGCTCGTCGCCGCCGGGCTGCATCCCAGCCCGGTCGGTCACGCGGACTTCGTCACCACCACGACCCACAAGACCCTGCGCGGGCCGCGGGGCGGCCTGATCCTGTGTCCGGAGAAATACGCGAAGCAGATCGACTCGCAGGTGTTTCCGGGCATCCAGGGCGGTCCGCTCGAGCATGTGATCGCCGCCAAGGCGGTCTGCTTCCACGAAGCCCTGCAACCCGGGTTCAAGGACTACCAGGAGCAGGTTGTGAAGAACGCGGCGGCACTGGCGGCGGGACTGACTCGGAATGGATTCCGCCTGGTGAGCGGCGGCACGGACAACCACCTGATGCTGGTGGATGTGGGCGCCCGGGACATGAGCGGCAAGGACTGCCAGATCGCGCTGGACGAAGCGGGCCTCACGGTGAACAAGAACACCATTCCCTTCGAGACGCGCTCACCATTCCAGGCCAGCGGCATCCGCGTCGGGAGTCCCGCGGCCACCACGCGCGGCATGAAGGAACCCGAGATGGCGGCCATCGCCGACATGATCAGCGAGGTGCTGATGGATCTCGGGAACCATGCCGTGAAGGAACAGGTCCGCAACCGCGTCCGCGAGTTGACCACCCGTTTTCCCCTGCCCTACTGATCCCCGCCGGTTCCTCCCGGATAACATCGCGCCCCCGGCGGCAAACGCTCCGCGGGCGCGTTTTCCGTTTCGTCCCCGGGATCACAATCACCGTCCGAACAACAGCAACGCCAGGGTCCCGAAGGCCGCCGCCAGCAACCAGATCACCAGGACGGCGTCGGTCTGCTTGAGCCCCCGCCGCACCAACCGGTGGGAAAGATGGTTGTTGTCGCCGACGTAGATCGGCCGGCCCAACCGCCGTCGGATCATCATCACCATGACCATGTCCCCCAGCGGCACGGCCAGCACCAGCAGCGGCGTCAGCACGGCGAATCGCGCCGGATGATCGAGCGAGTAGAAGTCAGGGAGAATCGCCAGCACCGCCAGCAGATAGCCCACGAGATGACTGCCGGAATCCCCCAGGAAAGAGGATGCCTTCGGGAAATTGAACGGCAGAAAACCCAGCAGGGCCCCGCACATCAACAAGGCCAGCGCCGTGACGAGATACTGCCCGGCGACCCCCGAGGCGACCCCGAAGCAGAACGTGGCGATCACCCCCAAACCGGCGCACAACCCGTTCATGTTGTCCATGATGTTGACCGCATTGGTCACCACCAGGATCCAGCCAACCGTCACGCCGACGGAGAACAGCAGGTTCGGAACAAACAGCGTCACCCGCACCCCACTGAATGCCACCGCCAAGGCGATGGCCGTTTGCCCGGCGAACTTCACCCCCGGCGAAAGCGTGTGCCGGTCATCCCACCACCCCAACCCCACCATCGCCGCCGCCCCGAGCA
This sequence comes from Verrucomicrobiales bacterium, assembly GCA_024233215.1. Taxonomy (GTDB): domain Bacteria; phylum Verrucomicrobiota; class Verrucomicrobiia; order Limisphaerales; family J093; genus J093. Next base: position 189,388 of record JACKPW010000004.1, read on the forward strand.
GCACGCACGCGAGTTGTCCCCCCCGCCGGCTCAGACCATGCCGCAGGCGGTCCACCGTGTCGGGATCGAGCATCCCGGACTGCAGCACCACCCAGGCCGCCAGAACCGGCAGCAGCAGGCCGGTCAACACGGCGAAACCTCCCGCCAGCGGGATCGGCACATGATGGATCTTGCGGTGACCCGGGGAATCGAGCAAGCCGGTCCGCCGGCACCAAGCCCGCCAGAAAGGCATCGAAGCCGCCGTCGTAACCAGCCCCCCGAGAAACGAAAGCAGGTAGATCAGGTCCGGGAACTTCATGGCTCCATTCCCGCCGCCGCGGCGAGTCGGTGATACAGCCCGGCCAGTTCGGCGACCATCCGTTCCACGCTGAACGACTCCCGCACCAGGGCCCGTCCCCGACCGCCCAACCGGGCCCGCAGGCCGGCATCCCCCGCCAGTCGTGTGAGCACATCGACCAACCCGGCAACGTCCCCCGGGTGCAGCAGGAAGCCGGTTTCATCCTCCCGACAGACCTCCCGCGCCCCGTCACAGTCCCACGACACAACCGGCTTGCCGGCGGCCATCGCCTGGGGCAGCGCCCGGGCCAGCCCTTCGCGACGCGACAAATGCACCAGCACATCCATCACGCCCACCAGGGTCGGGATTTCCTCCGGCGGTCGCAATCCGCTGAAGACGAAATGACGCTCCAACCCCAATCCCCGGGCCCGGGTCTCGAGGCGGTCCCGCCACAATCCGTCCCCCACGAGCAGGAACCGCGCCCGGGGGCACGCGCGCACAATCGCCGGCGCCGCATCGAGGAGGTCGTCGTGTCCCTTCAACCGGAACAACCTGGCGATCTTCCCGATCACGAGATCCTCCGCCTCCAACCCCAAGGCCGACCGGACCGCAGGAGCGTTGGTCGCCTGCAGGTACGGGTTCAGGTCGAAGCCGCTGAAGATCCGGGTGAACTGCTCCGGACGTCCTATACCCGCGGCGAGGTATTGCTCCTTCATGGCATCCGCCACCGTGACAAAGTGGGTGGTGCAACGCGCCGCCCGGCGTTCCGCCGTCGTGAAGAGCCTGTTGGCGGCTGTCCCCTGCCACGGACCGAACGAGGGCCCGTGGATGCCATGCACCACCAGCGGGACACGGGCGCTCCGGGCGGCGAACCGCCCCAGGATGCCTGCCTTGCCACTGTGCGTGTGAACGAGATCCGGACGCAACCGGCGGAAGTGGGACGTGAGCCGCCGCCAGCCAAGCAGGTCCTTCCAGGGATGCACCGGGCGCACCAGCGCCGGCTCGAGCACGAGCAACCCGGGGATGCCGGCCACCCGCGGCTCGAGACTTCCCTCGGGCCCGGTGGTGGGACCGGCAATGAGACTGACGTGGAAGCCTCCCTGTTCCCGGAGGCCGAGCACGGAGGCGATGGTGTTTTCCTGGGCGCCCCCGACAATGAGCCGCGTGATGACGTGGCAGACGCGCATCCGTCACGGCTGCACGCCGGCCCGTGCCAGCTCCGCGACGCGTCGCTGCACCTCCTGGTATTCCTGCGTGCCCGGACGTGCGCTTTCGAGGTAACGCCGGTAATGATCGAGGGCCTCGCCCTTCCGCCCCTGCCGCCAGGCGATCTCCGCGAGCCCATAGTGCACCGCAAAGAACTCCGGCGCCTCCTTGAGCAGCAGCAGGTAGTCCTCCCGCGCTGCATCCAGTTGACCGATCTGCAGCCGGGCGATCGCCCGGTTCAGGCGGGCGGAGGGATTGTCGGGTGCCAACGCCAGCAGGCGGTCCATCGAGACCACCGCCCCGGCAAAATCCCCCACCTGGATGCGCAAGGCTCCCTCATTCAGCAGGGCACTGCGGTTGTCCGGGTTGATGGCCAACTGCCGGGCCAAGGTGGCCAGCGCGTTGGTGGCATCGCGACGATACAGGTAGACCTGGGTCAGCGCATCCAGCACATTCGGGGCCTCCGGATGGGCCTGCACCGCCGCCGAGGCCAGCGCCAGCGCACGGTCGAGTTCCCCCTCGCCCAGCCAGCACATCGCCTCGGTGCTGCGGTACCAGGCATCGGCTTCGGGATTCTCCGGATAAAGCTCATGCACCCGGCGCAACTCCGGAAGGGCCTGCCGGAAGAAGGAACCGCCCGCCAGCATCCTCCCAAGGCGGAAGGTCCACACCCCTTCGTCCATGGGGCCGTATCCCGTCAACAGGCTGGCCCAAGTCAGGGCCTGCTCCGCTTCCGACAACGGTCGCTTCAGATCGAGCGGCGGCACTTTCCCGTCCGCCAGCGCCCGGTTGAAGGCCAGGTTCTGCTGGGCCGAAAGATTCCCCGGCTGGATGTCGAGCGCCTGCTGGAACCGCTTGGCCGCCGCTTCCAACCGCCCGTGCCGCTGCAGCGCAACGCCCCAGTAATCCAGCGCTCGGGCCAAAATCTGGCGGGCGTAGGTGACCCCGGTGGACTCGCCCAGGCGGGACGTTCCAATCGTGAGAACGGGGCCGGCCGACTCCCAGATTGCCTCGTTGGCGTCCAGGTCCTCGTCGCTCAATCCGGCCGACGCATCGATGGCGGGGGACCGCGGCTCGACCTCGAACAACAGGCCGCGCTGCACCAACTCCACCTGCTCGAACAGATAACCGGCACTCGGATGCAGGTAGTAGAGCTGGTTGCTCCGCGCCACCGAAGTCACGAAACGGGCCAACTCCGGCTCGCCAAAGACCTCGTTGGTGCCGCGGTCCGCCGGCATGGCCGGCCAGCGGCCCGGAAAGCGACGCGCCATTTGCTCGTGGTAGGTGCGGTAGGGGAGCGTCGACGAGAGCATCAGCACATTGCCCCCCGCGTGTCCCTGGTGCCGGAATCCGGCTTCGGCGAACAGCAGCTCAAACCGGTTGTCGGCGATCAGGCAGGCCCCCTCCGCGGGAAGCGGCCGGGTGAAGAGTGACGCGAGGCGCGCGAAGTACCGGCCGTCCCGTTCCCGCACCCGGGGATAGTCCCGCACCCCCTGAACCACCGGAGAGGCGGCCGCCGCGACCAGGACCAGAAAGGTGATCCCTGCGCCCAACAACCGCGCGTTCGCCCCCCCGCGTCGGCGCGAACGCTTGCCGGAACTCCCAAACACCAGAAGCAGGTAGCCGGAATAGTAACCCACGGCGAGGGCGGCCAGGAAGTAGAGCGGGAGAAGCGCCGGACCGCCCGTAAGCCCCCGGGGGCCCCACTTCGCACCCAGCAGAATGCTCAGCGGCCCCACCAGCATGACGATGTGGGTCAGTCGCATGAAGAATGCCATGGCGACGGCTCCGGCCTCACTCGTATCCCCCACATTCACCGGCCACCGCACACCCATCAGCAGCACGGGCAGCAGCGTGGTGAATGAAAGCACCAGGATGATCCAGGGAGGAAACGCCTGCAGGGCGTTCTTTTGCGCCACCACCGTGGCCCGGAGCAGTTCCAGGAACCCCAGGCCCGTCGGTCCCGCCTCGATGGCAGGCAGGAGCAGGTAAAGCAGCATCCCGGCGAGTCCCAGGCCGATCATCCGGCCGAGGAAAGCCAGCCGGAAGAAGCTGAAGCCACGAATCCAGAGCAGGGCAATCACGAAACACGGCAGGAACGCAATCATCGCGTAGTTGTTCGTGATCGCCAGGCCATAGACGAACGCGGCCTGGTAGAGGGTTCCATCCCGCTCGGTCAACCGATAACTCAGCAAGGAATGGACCACCCAGCCGAACAGCAGGAGGTCGAGCATCTCGCCGCTGAACGCGGTGGCATGCTCCCAGAAGGTCAGGGTCAATCCCAGGGTCAGCGCACCAAAAAGCGGCGGCACCCAGGACAGGGGAATGCTGAGCAACCCGAAATCACTGCGCTCGCGTTGCCGGGCCTCACGGGTGCGGTCATACGTCAGCAAGGCCACGCAACGGGCCAGCAGAACCCCATTCAAGGCCGCGAGTAGGGCACTCAGGACATTGAGCGACACCGGCTGGATGCCGCTGGGAAGCCAGTGGACCGGCAGCGTCAGCAGCACCAGCAGCGGGGCTTTCAACCGGGGCAGCCAGTCCCACCCCAAAGCCTGGGCCACGTCGGGCAAATTCCCGGCCCGCAGCCACCGGTTGAGGGTCAGCAGGTAGATCAGCAGCAGTCCCGCCCCAATCAGCCAGGGTAGCCGGGTCTGATTGAATCCAAGCGACAACTCCTCGTCCTCGAAGTCGGTCGGCTCTTCCAGCTCAGGGGCAACAGGCGGCGGCAGCGGCTCGTCGCCGGATGATGTGTTTGCTTCCATAGGTTGTGGTCAGCGGGGCCAAGTTGAACCCCCCCGCCCGGTGGTTGGCAAGGCTGGTTTGCCCCCCGCCCCGGGTCAGGGGAGTTCCACCGCCCGGTAGAATCGGGCACCGGGAAGGCCGGCGTCCTCGTCCCGCCAACGGGTGCCCCCCGGCTGACCCATCCCCCGGCCGATTTCCCGCCAAGCCTTGAGATCCCCGGTTGCCTCCAGCACAAACTCGTGTCCGGCGGCGACATGCACCCGGACCAGGGCCCCGTCGCCATCCATCCGTTCCCAGCGCACGAACGGGAGACGGTCCAGGGGCAGGAGTTGGTTCCGCAACACCTCCCGCGCCACCAGCGCCCCGCTCCGCTTCCCTTCCCGATTCGCGAACTGAAAATGGATACCTCCGTATATCCGACTCAGCCCCACCTCGTCCGCGCAACCCAGCAGACTCTCATAATGGCGCCGCACCCCCGGCACGGAATCGGAGGTGGCGGTGAACGAAAGTGCGTCGGTGCCGTAGAACCCGGCAATGATCTCCGCCGCCGCCCGGCTGAACGTGCTGTGACCACTCGGGTACTCCGGGAAATTCGGCGAAATAAGCCAGGAATCCCAAGCCGCATCCGGAACGGTGGCCGGATTGCCATCCTCGTCGCCCCGCTGGATGGCGGTGAGGGGCCGCCACGCGTTGTAACGGTATTTTCCCTCCCAGCAGACAATCGCTGCATCCGCCTGCGCCAGACTCAGCAGGGCCATCAAACGAACACTTCGAGCCAGCCCCTCACCATGGTCGGACAGAATCCCGATGGCGATTTCATACCAGTGCCCCGGCGGCATCGCCGTATAGCTGAAGTCCGACCAGAAGATGGCGATCAGGCTCTGTTCCTCCGTTCGGACGGCACTGTCGTACGCCCCAATCCGGCGAACCTCAGCGTAATCCTCCGCATAGGCCGGGCTTGCCAGACCCGGGGGGGGGGACACCACGAAGGGCTCGATCTCGCGGAGGGCGAAGGGCGTCACGTAACGCCAGTGCGGATCCAGGGGGGGCCGGAAGAACGGCGGTGTGCGCCGCCACTGCCCAGGGGCTTCACTCGGAATGTAGGGAACCTGCGTCGCCGCCCCGTCCCCCGCCCGCAAATCGTGCATCCTGCCCGCCACCTCCGCCCCAAACGCCACCCCGTCCGCCCGGGCCCCGGTGGCCGGGGTGGCCTCCATCCACGCCGCCAGCAAGGCGTCGGCCCGGGCGGAATAGCTCGGGTAAAGCAGCCGGATGGCCTGATGTCCCGCCCCCATCAATGCCGCTTCGGGGGAGGTGTCCGCCGGAGGTTCGAGCAGGAAATGGTAGGGCTGACAGCTCCGATCCACCGCGTTGAACGATTCCCACATGGCAAGGTTGAGAATCGCCAGGTTGCGGGTGGAAAGGGTCGGAGCGCTGTTGGAATCGCGCACGGCGTCGAGAGCCAGCCGGTTCCAGTCGAGCACCCCGTTCGCCCGTGCTGTCTGGGCCACCACCCCCAGCCACCCCAGCAGCCAGATATGAACCGCATTGACAACACAGATTCGCATCCCTTCTACAAAAGCGCACCCTTCCCTTCCGGCCAAGCGGAAAAACAGTCGGAAACGCGGTCCTTCCCCCAAGCGGCACGGGAAGGCAGCCGGGGTTGGACGGCTTTTTCGGCAGAGGTCTGCCTACTCCTTCGGCACCTCCCGCGGCTCGACCGTGACGGTGAGCGTGTTCGCCTTGCCGGGGGGAAACCGTTGATCGCGCATGATCATCAACCGCGCGCGGCGGTCCAGATCCGGATTGCCGGAACTACGCTGGAGTTCCACGTACACGGGTTTGCCGTCCACGTCGTGCACCACCAGGAAGTGCATCGCCTGCGGCTTGGACGGGTCCGCCGCCTGCCCGCCCTGCCCCATGCGTCGGTTCAGGTCGGCAATGCTGCCGCGGTCGCTCGCCTCCCCGTCGGAGGTCTGGAATGAGTCGTAGTAGTCCAGCGGTTTGGGCTTCTTGCTCCTGCAACCGGTCGACCCGGGCGCCAGAAGCACCGCCAGAAGAAGTGGCCAGACGAGTTTCATGACGGTTTCTGTAGCACAACTTCACCCATCAGGCCATGAAGGATTGCCGCCCGCCCCGGGTTCCCTACGATCACGCCATGCGCGTGTGGATCATCGGATGTGGCTACGTCGGGACCGCCCTGGGCAAACGCCTGCTGCAGGAGGGGCACACGGTCACGGGCCTCTGCCGGACCCGGGAAAGGGCCACCGACCTCGCTGCCGTCGGCATCCGCCCCGTGATCGCGGACCTGGCAAGAGCGGAGGAACTTCGGAGGCTCCGGGCGGACTGCACCCACGCCGTGCTGTGCGCCGCCAGCGCGGGAGGCGATTTGGAGACATACCGCCGGATCTACGTCAACGGCACCGCCAACGTGCTGGAGTGGCTCGCCGACGCCCCCCCCACCCGGTTGGTCTACACCGGAAGCACGGGTGTGTACGGCCAGAACGACGGTTCCGACGTGGACGAGGAAAGTCCCACGATGCCGCAGGCCGACACCGCCCGCGTGTTGCTGGAGACCGAGGGACTGCTGCGCCAGGCCGCCATGAAGGACAGGGTGCCGGCAGTCCTGCTGCGGGTGGCCGGGATTTACGGCCCCGAACGCGGCTACTGGTTGCGGCAGTTCCTCGCCGGCACCGCCCGCCTCGACGGGGACGGTTCCCGAATCCTGAACATGATCCACCGCGACGACCTGGTGGAATCAATCCTGGCCGCCCTGCTGCACGGCCGGCCGGGTCGAATCTACAACGTGGTGGACAACGAACCGGTTCGGCAGCGCGACTTGCTCGGTTGGCTCGCCCGGCGTTTGAACCGCCCCCTGCCCCTTCGGGCGGAACCGGGAATCGCGACCGGCGGAAAAGGCCTCCGAGGCAGCAAACGAATCTTGAATCGCCGGCTGATCGAGGAACTTCAGGTCAGGCTGCGCCACCCCACGTTTCGCGAGGGATTCGACGCGGAGTTGATGCGGATGGGGTTCTCCGCGGAGCCGGCAAGGGACCCGCCCCGGGTGGAATGAGTGTCAGTCAGCCTCCGGTCGCCGGAGCGTCGGAGGTGGCTGCCCCGACGGCCACCTTCTCCCGCACCACCAGCACGGGACACGGCGCGTGCCGCACCACGCGTTCCGCGGTGCTGCCCAGCACCACGTGCTTCAGGCCGGTATAGCCGTGGGTGGTCAGCACGATCAGGTCCGCTCCCACTTCACCCGCCGCCTCGGTGATCTCCAGGTATGGCCGACCAAAACGCAACAGACCCTCGCACTCCATTCCCCGCCCCCTTTCTGCCGCCACGGCCTCCTCCAGCCGCAATCCCGCCTCGCGGCGGATTTCCTCCACCATTTCATCCGTGATGATCGGCGTGTAGCCGAGGTCCGACGGACAAGCCATCGGTTCCACCACATGCAGCAGCACCAGCCGCGCCCCCGATTGGCGAGCCAGACCGCGCGCGTGCCGAAGGGCCTTGCGCGCGTGCTCCGAGAAATCCAGGGGCACCAACACACGCTGAAAGGCAAAAGCGTCGTCATCAGCAACGGCCGCCGAAGGGATGTTTTGTGGATCGCTCATGGCTCAAAGGGGAGTGATTGAATGTCGGAACAAAACTAGGCCTCTTCGGCGGGAAGCTCAAGCAGGTATGGTGATAAGGGGGGAATGGGGTGACCGACGGGACTCGAACCCGCGACAACCAGAACCACAATCTGGGGCTCTACCAACTGAGCTACGATCACCGACCGAACGAAGAACCTAGGGGGCGCTGTGCCCGGCCGTCAACAGTTTTGAAGTGATCAGCGATGCCGGCGCAGAAACAGGACCGCCACCCCGAGAACCAGCAACGCCCGGGTTCCCGGTTCGGGAATCGCGGGGACCGTCTGGGGGTCGACAGGCGTGAGCCCCGCCGCCTCAAACTGCGCCTGCGATTCCAGCACCACGGCGCCGCTCACCGGCGTCACCAACTGGAACTCGCCCGCCAACCGGATCGCGGCTCCCGTTTCCCGTTTCTCCCGAAGACGGTCGATTTCGTCCTTGGCCCACAAGCGGGCGATGTGGTTGCCGGTCCGCCCAGCCTCCTCCAGCCGCAGTCCTTCGCCGGAACGACGCCGGCGCGCGAACTCGATGAACCGCACCCCCTGGGTCAGACGGCCGAGCAGACTGCCCAGGTCGTCCCGCAGGGCACTCAACCGCGGTATGGACTGCACCCCGGCCAGACCGTCGAGCGCTTCAAGCAGCTCATTCGGGCCGGGACGCGTCTGGATGGCGTCAATGCGGGGTCCACCCGGCCGCCGATCATAACGCTGCCGCAGGGCGTCTGCGGGACTCAGCTCCGCCGGTTGGGGTGCGTGAATCCAGACCACCACGCCCCCGGGGCTTTCCGATGCCAGGTCCCAGGCACGGACCAGGGCCGGGAGATTATCCTGCCCGCCCAGGCAGCGGGCCCGCTCGACCCGTCGCGCCAACTCCTCGTGGGACAACGGCGCCCCCTCCCGTTCCGCCACCCCCAGTCGTACCGGCTCGTCGCCGGCCAGGATGACGTCCGCACCGATGTCCGCCGGCAGGTTGCGAATCGCCTCCGCCACCGCGGGCAACTCGTCGCTCATCCCCACCGATGCGTCGACCGCAAAAACCACCCGGGACGCCGGCGGTCGATTCGTCCACAACAGGCCCTGTTCCACGATGTCGTCCCCCAGCGTGCGCGGGTCCCGCGTCCAGAACGCCAGGGGGCCTCCGCTGCGCTCCAGGCGCACGCGGCTGCGGGCCGGGTCCAGATCGGCATCCGACAACTCGCCCCGGGCCGCCTGGACTCCCTCCTTGACCGTCTCCGCCCGTAACGCCTCACAGGTGACGGCCCGCGCGTTGTTCGCCTCCAGCCACGCCGTGTGGTGCAGGTTTTCCGGGATGCTGAAGTTCCGCTCCACGAACCGGGGCCAGAGGTACAGGCCCGCCTCGGCGTCCGGCAGCAAGAGGGGGGCGGTGATCCCGATCCGGATCTTCATCAGGCCCCCGTTGGGCGGCACGGGAAAACACTGCACGAGGACACGGTCGGGGCCTGCCGTACTGACCAGCACCGGGTCCTGTCGTTGCCTGACGATGTTTTCGTAGGCCTGTCGCGTGTGGGACCGGCCGGCGAACGCCGCCTCCCGCTCCTCGCCGTTCACCCATAGGGTGAGACGGGACACCACGCCCCCCGGCGGCAACAGCACCTGGGCCCGGGCCTCGCGCTGACGAGATCCCGTGTTTTCGAATTCCAATATCCACTCCGTGTAACTCCACGCCGCCGAGGCATCCGCCACCGCATCCAGACGCGAACTGCGGAGATGCAGCCCCTTGATCCGTCCCCCAACCGCCTCCCCGGCCTGGTCCACATCCCAGGTCCAGTCCTCCAGTTCAGCAAAGGCGCCCCGGGCAGTACGCACGCGCGGCGGAGGCACCCCGTTGAACGGCCGGCCCTTCACCCGATAGTAAATCCGGCGGGCGGTTTGCGGGGGCACATCCCGGCCGCCGGTCAGCACCAGGCCCACCAGATCCATGTTGGCGGCGTTGCGGGTGCGGCCGTAACAGGCACGCAACATGGCCTCCTCGCTGCCCACGCTGCGAAGGACACCCAGTCCGCGCTGCCGGGTGGCCGGCTCCGGGGAAGCCGCCAGATCCAGGCCGACCCGCGTCGCCCAGTCGGGCAGGCCCAGAACCAGAATCACCCCCCACGCCGCAAGCAATCCCTTCCAACCCGCCGGCAACCGAGGAACTCCGGAGGTTCCGGCCAGCCGGCGCAAATGGCGCCGCAGCAGCAGCCCGGCCACGAGACTGATCATGGGCGACCAGGGCAACAACCCCCACCCATAGACGATCATCGCAAACAGCCCCGGGACCATCAACGGCAGGTAGAGCACCGAGTAGAAGGCCGCCACCCCCACCGCCAGCGCGTTGAGCCACGCCAGCCATAAAACCCGGTTGCCCCGGCCTTTGCGGAGGGACTCCCAAGCCAGCCAGTTCGCCAGCGGCACCAGCGCCACCAGCAGCACGTGCCCCAGCGTCGGCAGGGGATCGAAGAACACCGCGGCGCACATGCCGGTGGTCAATTCCAGGATGAGCGTGACGAGGGGCAACGCGACGCCAAACAAGAACAGGCTGTAACCCGGACGCGGTGGGAGAGGCTCCTTCCGGGTCGACCCGGACGGCGCGCCCGCCTCCTGCGGTGGCTCGGAGGGCAGCTCCGGTTCGGGGGCGCCGATCTTGCCCAGCACGCGCCGGACATCGGCCTCCGTCACGGCCTTGAGTTGCTCGTTCTCGAGTTCCCGCCGCAGGTGTTCACGGAGATCCTCGATGACCTCTGCGGGGTCGGCCCCGGTGGCCTTGAGCCAGGGCCCCAGCCGGGCAAAATAGCGCTCCAACTCGTCGCGGGCGGCGGTGGTCCAGGTGTTCATCGCGATCCTCCCTCCTGCTGCCGCAGCGACTTGGCTCCGGCGATGAGTGTTTCCATGTATTCCTCCATCAAATCCAACGTATCCCGTCCGTCCTCACTGAGCCGGTAGTACTTGCGAGCGGGACCCTCGGTGGATTCCACCAGGCGGGCCGTCACAAGTCCCTGCACGCGTAATCGCGACAAAAGCGGGTAGAGCGTCCCTTCGGTCACCCCCAACCCCGGCACCCCGGCAAGGCTCTTGACGAGTTCGTAGCCGTAGCGTTCCCGACCGGACAACGCGCTCAGGATGCAAAAATCCAGCAGGCCCTTGCGCACCTGCACGGTCCATTTGTCGAAGAGATCGTTCATACGCGTGTCACGTCACGGGCACATGGCCTTCGTCGGTCAGCCACCAGATGGCGAGCCGCACCGCAAAGCACGCCCCCAGAAAGACGGAACTGAAAGTGAGCGGTCGGGCATCGTCGAATCCCCCCGCCGCGTAGCCCAACTGGCAAAGGAAGTTCACCAGCGCCACGCCGACGAGCACCGCCGCCACGTGCCAGATTCGCTTCAACCTCGGCAACCCCCAGCCCACCAGGCCGTAACCGAGCAGAAGGGTCGGCGCGAAGATCACGATCGTCAGGCCGATGAGTTCCTCGGAATCGGCGTATTGGGTTAGAGCCAACGTCAGGATGATGACGCCCCCCACCCCGGGCACAACACCAACCTCGCGGGGCGGCTCCGACCGAATGCGATGCCTCGCCTCGACTCGCTGGAAAAAAAGCGCCCAGCTCAGGAGGAACCCGTTGCCACTCATCAATAGCCACTGCGCCCAGACCGGGCCCCCGTCACGCCCGCCGCCAGGTAAGGCGGTCCCGCGCCCCGTCAGTGCGATGCCCATGACCAACCCCACCACCAGAGCCAGGGGCAGCCAGGCCGCGAATCGGACCCACCGCAGCAGCAGCGGGCTCCGGAAATCTGACGTGGGTGGGAACATCTCAGTCGAGGAACCAGTTCAAAAACGGTCCCGGTGCCAGAAACACGAGCCCATAGGCCGCGGCAAATGCTCCCGCATACGTCAGAAGGTAGACCACCCAATGCCGCCAGCGCGGCAGGGTCAGGAGAACAAACACCGCAATCGGGAGCGCGTACAAGGTCAGGAAGAGCCCCCTGCCGAGCTGCCAGACAGTCGCCTCGTGCCATCGCAGCAGGGTGCCTTCCAACTGTTGACCAAACCGCGGCCAACCATCCAGTGACAGCCTGACGTGCACCACAAACGCGAAATACAAGCCCGACCAAAGCGTCGCGGGCAGGACTGAAACTCGGAAGCCCCGCCCGGACAGCCGGGCACGACAGTCAGCGAGTGCCCGTTTCCAGCAGTATCGGCAGGGCTCAGCCGTCGCGGGGATCTCCGGGCCAATGCGCTGGCAGGTCGAGGATACCCCCGACCCACACACCAAGTGCCGGGCAGCACTCGGTCCGGAAACCCCTTCGTAAGACCGGGCATTGCCGGGCGAACTCATCGCCCGCCTCCCCCGGTGAGTTCCCCCCTCCGCCAAACCCACCCGCCCGCATTCCAACCCCCTTCCACGAGCGCGATCGCCTTGGCCAATTCGTGCTCACAGACGCGGTGGGCATGGTCGCAGGGTTGACCGGTCCGGAGCCTCTGCAAGAGCGGCAGGGCACGCTCGTCAGCCAGTTGCCCCAGGGCCCAGATGGCATAATTCCGATCCTTCAAGGGCTGACCCTCGTCGGCCACCAGCGCCATCAACGCCTCCACCGGGTCCCCCGCGTATTGGGACTGCGCCTGGGCGACCTGGGCTCGCACGCCCATCCCAATCCAGACGCAGATCGCAAGGTAGCCGCCGACAACGACCAACAACAACCCGCCACCGATCGCCGCCAGCCAGGTTCTGCGTCGCCAAGTGCGTGGAGAGTTCATTGTGTTCTTTCGATGGAATACGTTTTGGCCGGATCATCCAAGCGCCAGATACCTTGTATTGCATAATACATAGTTTCCCTATGGTCAAGCCCCGTTTCTTGGGCCGTCGGCCCACTGCGCCCCCCCCACGTCCCAGGTCCGCAGGGGGCGCCCAGCGCCGCTGAACCGCGGGTTAACGGTTTGACTTGGTTTTCAGGGAAACCTAGAGTGGCAGGGCATGCTGGCAGCGGACACCAGACCATCCTCACAAGCCGATTCCGCCGCCGGTCCCATGGAATCCGGCCTCAACTGGCAGACCATCGTGGAACCGGTACGGCCGTTTCTTGACGCCGTCAGCCGGCGCCTGGAGGAACAACTCTCTCATTTCGAGCCGGAGATCGTCGAACCGGCCCGCTACGCCCTGGCCAGCCGCGGCAAACAGCTCCGGCCGGCATTGGTGGGCCTGGCTGCCACCGCCGCCGGCGGGGTGCGGGACGAGCATGTCACCGTTGCGGCCATCATCGAAATGGTGCACCTGGCGACCCTGGTGCATGACGACGTGATGGATGAGGCGGACATGCGGAGGCAACGGCCCACCCTGGCGCTCGAATGGGGGAATTCAACCGCCATTCTGCTGGGAGACGCCTTGTTCGCCCATGCGCTGACGATGGCCGCCGCGTTCCCCACGACGGATGTCTGCCGGGCCGTGGCTTCCGCCACGCGGACCGTCTGCTCGGGCGAGATCATCCAGACGATGCGCCGGTGCCAGTTCGAGCTGTCGCGCGAAGGGTATTACCGAATCCTCCGGATGAAGACGGCGGAACTCTTCAGCCTGGCCTGCGGTCAGGGGGCCGCCCTGGCCCAGGCGCGCGCGGACGTGGTGGCCGCATTGCAGCGCTTCGGCGTGATGCTCGGGACTGCCTACCAGGTCTACGACGACTGCGTGGACTTGGTGGGACTGGAGGAACGGGCCGGCAAGTCATTGGGCACAGACCTGTTACGGGGCAAGCCCACCCTGCCCGTCATCATCGCCATGGAACGGGCGACCCCGGCGGAACGCAACGCGCTCCGGTCGCTCCTGACGGACTGGAAGCCGGGAAACCACCCGCTCCTCGTGGCCTCACTCCAGCGCTACGACGCCATTGCCGCGGCGGTGGACGTGGTCTGCGGGATGTGCGCCGAAGCCGCGGAGACCCTGGAACTGCTGCCGGCCCGCCCGGGCCGCACCGCGCTGCAACAAGCGGCCGATTTCCTTGCCCGACACACCCAGCTGCTGATCGCCCAGGGCCGCGGGTAAGATGACCACGGCCCGGCAGACTCGTGAAGCCACCAGTCCTCGCGCCATCGGGCCTTCGGCGGAGGAAACCGCCCTCATCGATCGCGCCCGCGAAGGGGATCTCGACGCCTTTGACGTACTGGTCCGACAGCATCAGGAGCGGCTGTACGCCACCCTCTACCATGTGACCTCGAATCACGAGGACGCCGCGGACCTGACGCAGGAGACCTTCATCAAGGCCTTCCGTTCCCTGGCGAGGTTCCGCGGGCAATCCAGCTTCTTCACCTGGCTCTATCGCATCGGTGTCAACAAGGCCATCAACTTCCTGAAACAGCGCGGCAACCGCCGCCACCTGAGCCTGAACGACCTTGACCAGCACGTGGAACACGACCCCGCCCTGGTGGAAATGGTGTCCGAGGACACGCCGGTGCGGGGTGCCGGTCTGTCCGAGTTGCAGGAGAGATTGAACACCGCCATGCAGAAACTGTCCGAGGAACACAGAATGGTGGTGACACTGCATGACATCCAGGGGCTGCCCCACGAGCAAATCAGCCGCATCATGGGCTGCAACGTGGGGACCGTGCGGTCGCGCCTGTTCTACGCGCGACAACAACTGCAGGCCCACCTTTCGGACCTCATCGCTTAACGCCATGGAACCTCCCCGCGACAACTTCGATGCCCTCCAGAAACTGCTTGCCCTGAAGCGCCACGAGGTGCCCCCGCCGGGCTTCTTCGACCGTCTGCCGGAGTCCATCCGGGCGGAGCTTGAGCAGGCCGCGGCCCACCCCCGGGGACTGGCGGGGCTGTGGGAACTCCTGCGCTCCCGCTGGCGGCTCGAACCGGCCCTCGCCGGCGCGATGCTGCTTGCGGTGGCGGGAATCTACGGCATCGCCCTGCTCGGCCCGCAGGCACCGGACGCCAGTCCCACGACCGCCGCCGCCCCGCCCCCGGCCCCGTCGCACCCGCAACCCGGCCTGAGCATCACCCCACGAACCCAATGGCTGGCGGAAATCCCGGCGGACCGCACCAACGCGGGAGGCAGCCTGGAACCGCGAACCGCGGCCGCCCCGCCCCCCTGGTTGTTCTCCACGGGCGCCGGACTGCACTCGGTGCCCGTCGGCTTCCACCACAGCTCGGGCGGACTGCTCATTCCCGAGGACACCCTGTTCGCCTCGAACGAGGTCTACCAACCGGCCCTGCCAGGGAACTTCGATCGCTGAGCCGCAGCGATGCACTCAGCACCGGGACCGCACGCGGCTCGCGTGCCATGACCGGCGGCCCGCCGGGCATACTCAAACCATCCTGAAATCACGATTCGATCACGGTCCACTCCCCCGAACACCAGTCGGCGGGCCGCCGACCGGAGCAGCCGGGCCGGCTGCGCTCCCCGTCCCTGCCGTGCTGGGCTGCCGCCGCTCAGTCCACCCCGCGCCCTTGAGCGCGGTTGAAGGCCACACAATCCTCATAGCGCACGGCGGTCCCGCCAAAGACGTCCAGGGCGGAGCCGATGGTCAAATCCACGCGACCCTCACTGATCCGAGTGACGGTGTGCAGATCCTCCAGCGACCTGGCCCCGCCCGCGTAGGTCACGGGAATCGGACAATCGCGCGCCAACCGCTCGACCAGTTCCAGGTCGATGCCCCGGCACAAACCCTCCACGTCCGCGGCGTGGATCAGGAACTCGACACAATGCCCCGCCAACCGGTGGAGGGTCTCCCGATTGACCGCCAACTCCGTGAAGTTCTGCCAGCGATCCGTCACCACCCACCATTCGTCGTTGCGCCGCCGGCAACTCAGGTCCAGCACCAGGCGCCCGCGTCCAACGGCCTGCTCCAGTCGTGCCAACCGCTCCTCGTCCAACCGCCCTTCACGGAAGACCCAGGAAGTCACGATAAGGTGGGAGGCCCCCGCATCGAGCCAGGCGGGACCGTTCTCCCCGTTGATTCCCCCACCGATCTGCAAACCGCCCGGAAAAGCCTCCAAGGCGGCGCGCGCAGCCTCGTCGTTGCCCGGGCCCAGCTTGATCACGTGTCCACCAACAAGTCCGTCGCGCCGGTAAAGCGCGGCATACCACTCCGCCGGCCGGTCGGACTCGAAATTCGTCCGCAGGCTCTCGCCCCCGTCGGTCAACGTCCCCCCGACGATCTGCTTCACGCGCCCCTCGTGGAGGTCTATGCACGGTCGGAACACCCCGCAACGCTAGCCGAGCCGGCTGGGACGAGCAAGCCGGTGCCGCTCCGGCAAACCCCCAGCCTCCCGTGATCAAAGAGGCGCTCCATGGGATTACGATGAGGATTACGATGACGAGCGCGGGATCGAGGACCCTGAGATGCGATACCAGGGCCGCCTGGAAAGCCGGCGCTACGAAACATTGGTCGTTCGGCGGTTCTTGGGGAACATCAGCCGACCATCCTCCCCACTCAGCACCGCGCGAACCCGCGCTTCGCGAACTCCCCGAGCGTCCAGCGATGTTCCGCCACCAGTTGCTCCACCACGCTTCGGGCGCGCAATTCCGGCGGCAGAACCTCCCACGTGTAGGTCTCCATCTCGAAATGATCGCAGAGTTCCGGGTGTTCCCGGAGGAAATCGAGCGCCTGTTGCAAGTGATCGGCCGTGGTCTCGAAAGGCGCCGCCAGTTGCGCGTGCAATGGCACATGATAGTGCACGCGCCATTCTTCGGCCGTTACGGCGGTGGCATCCGCCAGCGCATCCGGCAAATCGTTGAACCTCGCCAGACTGCCGTCGGCGGGGCGTGCCACCACCTGGTGGAAATAGACCGGGTCGTTGAAGGCCGAAAGAGCCGCCCGGGCCTCTTCGGAGAATCGCACTTTGAGGGCGGAGCTGAGATGCAGTTTGCTGATCCGGACTCCCTCCGCGCGCAGGCGGTCGAGACTTTCGCGGGCTTCCTCGAACTCCACCGCCAGGTGGCAGGTGTCGTAGTTCACCCCGAGATGCCGGGTGAGTCGATCATCCCCGGGATGCTCTGACCGGAGCTTCTCAAAGAATCGCAGCACTTCCCCGGTGGTTTCCACGAAGCACCGGGGTTCCGGTTCCAGCCCCAGATGCAACTCGCGCCCGGTCCGTTCGCTGAGTTCCGCCATGTGATCGACACAGCGGACGAGATTCCGCCGCATGGCCGCCTCCTGTTCCGGCGACTTGATGAAATCCTTGAACGAGCACGGCACGGTGCTGACGCTGCCCCCGACACCCGCCGGCACCATCTCCGCCAGCAAATCAAACAGCAGGTTCGTGTAGGCCACGCGGGCTTCGGTCGTCCAGTCCGGCGCGTACACCTGCTCCTTCACGCGCGTGCCGTGGAACCGGCCGTAGGGAAAGCCGTTGATCGTGAAGACGTAGCAGTCGTGATGATCAAGCCACCGGCGAAACGCGGCAAGGGTTGCCGGATCGCTCAGTTCCCGGGCCGCTTCGGCACCGAGGCGGAGGCCGATGGCGTAGGGTTCGCCGGGACAGACCTGGTCGCGAACCCGCAAGGTGTGGGTTTCGAGGTTGGCGAGGGTCTCGGACCAGGTTTCGCCACGATGGATGTTGGTGCAGTAGGCGAGGTGCTTGCCACCGGTGAGTCGCATGGGGGGATTGAACACCGGCGCCCCGGCGGATTCAGCAAGAAAGCACGAGGAACCGGGGGGCGGATCGAGTTCGGCGCCCGTCAGAAAAGGCGTCCGAACGCAGCGACGCCAGGCTCGGAGTCCCGCCGTCAGGCGGTTCCTGGAGACCTTGCCGCCCGAAGGTGAATCTCCCAGCGCGATTCTCCGGACCGACACTTACGCCCCGGATCGTTCGGACTGGAACTGCTCCGCCACGCGCGAACGAAGCTCCTGTCGCAGTTCCGCGCTGGACGCCGTGGCTCCCGCGAGGTTGAACATGGCGTAGACCGCCAATGCAAATATGAAGGGAAAGGCGGGATCGGCGACTGTCGCGAAAAACGCCGTCACCCCCGCCAGCAGGGAAGGCCAGAACAGGACGCGCAGCATGGCGCTGAACGCCGCCAGGTGCGCCCGCTTCTGGACCAACCCCCGCCACATCCCCACCCAGATCAACACTTCCATGTCCCAGATCAGCAGGGCGGCCACCAGGAGAAACACGGGAAACTGCCACCCCTCCGTCTGCGGGGCCACCAACAGCGCGGTGGTGACCAACGTCACCAGCACCGGCCACGCGAACAGCCGCCGCACCGAGGCGGCGTGGCCGCGCACGATCTCGCGTTCACCCAGCGAGGTTGTGAGCAGCAACTCGAAGGAACCCGCCCGTCGGTTCTCCGCAAAGAGGTGACTCGCTTCGGAAGCCACCAACACCTTCAGCAGCAGCTGGAGAACGTACGCCAGCACCAGCGTCAGTTCGGCATCATGCCCGTAGTCGCCCAGCAACCGCCGCCCAACGACGGCATACAGCGGCAGCACCGGCGTCAGACCCCAGATGAAGATCCGACGCTTGAGGACGTTGCGGCAGACCAGCCAGGTCCAGGGGTTTCGGTCGAGCAGACGGCGACGAAGAACCCGCCGCGTCTCGCTGCCCCCAAACATCCAGCGCGCCATCCAAGGCCACAGGCCGCCGTTGCCTCCCAGGCGCCCTTCCCCACGCCACGCGCGTTTGAGCATCGATCCGGCCAGGAACAGGCTGAGCCAGAGAATGGTCTGGGAAAGCACGAGGGCGTTCAGGAACTGCAAGTTGTTCAGCGGATTGCCCTTGCGGTTGTCGCTGAGCACGAGGTCCATGACGGTCACGGGCGAAAGCTGACGCAGCAGCGAAAACACCTCGGAGAGAATGACCGACCAGGAAAGATGGGGTGTCACGCGGGAGGGTGCGAACTCCCCGAGGTTGGGCAACAGGAACACGGCACAGCCCACCACAAAGGCACTCAGGGCCAGGGCACTGCGCCCTTCAACGCAGCAGGCGGACACGATCACTGTCACCACCAACGAAAATGCCAGTGCGTTGAACAGCGCCAGCGCGACCGCCACCAGCACCGGCAACGTGATGCCCCCCAGCAAAAAGGCCAAGGCGAACACCGGCAGGCTGGCAAGCACGGCGGCCGCGGCATTGATCGACACCGCCGCCAACTTGCCCAGCACCACGTCGATGGGCTTCAGGTCGGTCAAGAAAAGCAGGCCGAGAGTGCCCTGCCGCTTCTCCGCGGAGAGGATGTCCGCTGCCAGGATCGGGCCCGCCACGCAACAGAGAACGAAGCACAGCCCGCTGAGCGTTTGGAACAGCGCCACCCCGGACGGGGTGCCCCGGACGAAGTTGGCGGTCATGATGGCCCCCATGCCCATCAGCACAAAGGCCACCGCGGCCAGCAGTCGCAGCCAGAAAGTCGTCCACCGCCGCGAGGCCACGCGGAGTTCCCGTTCGACGACTGGCAACAAGGTCATGGTTCCTCAGACAAGGCCCGGCACCATCCGTTCCGCTTCAACCCGGGGAGGCGGCCGGAGCCGGGGCCGGGGCCGGCGACCGCGGTCTGCGCCGGCGACGCCACCAACGGGACCGGTCCGAGGCGTAGGTTTGCGCGGCAGCCCGACGAAAATGCCGCTTGAGCCGGCCGCGGGCCCAAAGGGCAAGCACGAGGTTCTTGCCGACCCAGACGGTGGAATGCACGACGGGGGAAAGCGCATAGGGCATGCCCGCCAGCCACCGAAGTCCGGGAAGCGTCACCAGGAACGCCGCCAGGCTGTCCGGGGTCAGGGTGCGCAACGTCGGCAGCGTCTTGCTGAGCGCAAACGGCAGCAGGATCACCAGCAACAGGGTGGCCAGGATCGCCAGCGCCGGCCGACGCATGGAAACGCTCAGCCAGGTGCCCACCAGACACAGGGCCACCACGTCACTCAGGAAGTTCACGAAACTCCCCGCCGCCGACACGGCAAACGACAGAAGGTAGGAGTTCCCCAGGGCCGAGCGACCCGACAGCGCCGACCAGGTTCCCACCACGTAGAACACGTGCAGCAGGCCGATCACCACGATGGGCCAGAAGAAGTAGTGCCGGAGCGCGCGCCAGTGACCGCGGAGGAAGGTGCGGGCCCGCAACGGCGTGGTCAGCAGCAGTTCCAAGGCACCGGAGCGCCGCGCCTCGAGGATGACGTGGCAGGCCATCACCGCGACCCAGACCCGGTTCGTGAACACCAGCGCGTAGGCGAAGTTCTGGTGGAACTTCGCGCTGCCGGGGCTGCTGCGATAGCCGAACGTCAGCCAGTAGACATTCACCGCCACCAGACTCACCAGGCCCCAGAAAACCCAGTGCGGCCAGCGTTGGCGGGCCGCCGACGCGTAGACCGGATTCCGCTCGGCCCGCCGCCGAAAGGTCCGTCGCCACCCCCGCGTGTAGCCGAGCCGCAGCACCCAACGCCGGGTCACGGGGCGATCCGCCAACTGGTCCCGCCAGATCCCCGGAAGGACGATGGCGGTGGCGGCAAGAAAAGCCCAGCCCAGCCCGTGGGAGATCCCGAGGGAAATCCAATACTGGCGGGGATTCGCCCGGAAAGCCGCGTCCAGCGCCTGGTAACCGGTCCAGACCGGACTGATCAGGGCCACCGGCTCAAGCTTCGCCACCGGCACTCCCAGCGTGATGCTTCCCAGGAAGATCACCAGTCCGGGCAGCATGCCCGCCAGACCAAGCACCAAGACCACGGTCCCCAACGTCGCCCGCCCCTGGTCGCGACTCAGCACCGAAACGAACATCCCCGCCCCCAGTGAGAAAAAGATCGCGTTGACCACTCCCAGCGCCATCCGCCCGTACTCCCCCGGAGTCACGCCCCCCAGCAACAAGGGGATCCCCAGCGACGGCAGAATCGCCAGCAACCCCAGGAAACCGGCCAGCGACGAGGCCAGCCATTTGCCAACCACCACCTGCCAGCTCCGGAGCGTGGTCAGAAACAACAACCCCAGCGTGCCATCGCGTTTCTCCTCACTGATGGCGTCCGCGGTCAGGAACGGCCCAACCAGCAGCGCGTAGGCGAAACCCAGGGCGCTGAGAAAGCCAAACAGGGACTTGCCCATCGCGAGGTGCTGCTGACCGCGCGTCGTCACCAGACACACCCACGCACAAATGGCACAGGCCGCCAGCGCCACGAGTGACCGGAGCCAGTAGGTCCGGCCTCGTCGCGCCGCCGCACGCAGCTCGCGTTCGACCAGCGGAAACAACGCCATCTGGCGCGGGAGTGTAACGACGCCGCGGGCCGCCCAAAGCAGAAAAACCCGGTTTACGCGGGCCCCGGAAACCGCGTAGCATTCGGGCACACGAATCATGAGAATTCCCATGCATACAAGTCACGTCTCCCGTCGCCAGTTCATCCGCCACTCCACTCTCGCCGTCGCCGCCCTCAGCCTTTCCGGCCGTGCACTCGCCGCCGGCAAAGCCCTGCCCGTCGCGCTGCAGCTCTATTCGGTCCGCAACGACTGCGGGAAGGACTTCGACGCCACCCTGGCCAAGGTGGCCGAACTCGGCTTCGACGGTGTGGAATTCGCCGGCTATTACCAGTACGGCGACAACGCCGCAGGCCTGCGAAAGAAGCTCGACGACCTTGGGCTGAAGGCGGCCGCCACGCACATCGGCACCGGCAGCTTCCGCGGCGATGCGCTGAAGCGAACCATCGACTTCCATCAGGCGATCGGGTGCAAGTATCTGATCGTGCCCGGCGACGGCGACTTCACGAAGCCCGACAAGTGCAAGGCACTGGCCGATTTCTTCAACGAAACCGCCGCCAAACTGAAGCCGCTTGGGATGAAGTGCGGTTACCACAACCACACCCACGAATTCACGAAATACGAGGGCAAGGCGTATTACGACTGGTTCGCCGAGCGCACGACGAAGGATGTGGTGCTGCAGCAGGATTGCGGCTGGACGGCGGCGGCGGGGCTTGATCCCGTGAAGATGATGCAGCAGTACCCAGGCCGGATGGGCAGCACCCACTTCAAGCCCACGGTGGTCGGCGACGAGGCCGGCAAGAAGGCCATCTTCGGGCAGGATTCGGTGGATTGGCCGGCAGTGCTCAAGGCCTGCATGACCATTGGCGGCACCGAGTGGGTCACCCTCGAGCAGGAGGCCTATCCGGACGGCAAATCCCCGATGGAATGCACCGCCCTGTCGTTCGCCGCGCTGAAGAAACTGCAGGCGGAGATTTAGCAGGCGCGACCGATTGGGGCCGGCTCCGTGGCGATCTGCCTGACGGGGTCGGCCTTTCTCTTCCCGGCGCTGGAACGGAACGCGAACCACCGTGCCAAAGCGGGCCTGGCAACGAGCACTTTGGAGCCTTGCAGAACGGACTGTTGCCGAGTGCCTCCTGGTGCTGGCGATGCCAATCATCGCTCTGGCTGGAACCTCCATCGGAGTTCTGGCCGGTTCGCCCGTCTTGGTTGAGGACATCATCGAGGCGGGAGGTGGAACGTTTGCCCGTCGATTGCGCTTCCGAACCACCGGCCAAGGTCTCGCGGCGTTTCGCGCACTGGGGCGATTCCTGCGTCATTTCCGGGTGGATGAACTGCCCGCGCTTTGGAGCGTGGTAAAGGGCGATCTCCCACTCATGGATGTCTGGAACGACCTCTTCCCAGAATCGTAGCCGACGCCTCGGCGATCACCCCGCCGAATCGTAGTGGCGGATTGGCATCCGCCGGGCTTCCTCGCCGACCCAGGGCTCCTGGGCAAACACCGGTTCGGTGCTACGCCGGACTTCGGCGAACGCCAGTTCGCCGCTACGGGCGGCGGCCCCTATTCCAAACGCAGGACGGTCACCGAGCAGCCCGGGAACTCGTAGGTTCCCGATCCTTCCTGCAAGCCGTGGCGCCACTTGCTCCTCCGTGACGCGATGGGTTGGGGCGCGTCCACCGTGTTCACTGCATCCAGCGGACCGGCGAGTTGCTCCACGCTCGCGATCGGTTTACCCGGCACAAAGCCCTGGAGACGAATGCTGGCGTCCAACGCCTTGTCGCCGGGATTCACGGCGAATAGCACCAGCGCGCTGCCGTCCTCGGCACGCTTGGCGGTGACCTGCAACACGTCTCCCGGGCTCCGGACCGTCGTCTTCACCAGCAACGGTGCGTGGTTCCGTGAGAGCATCCGGGTGAGGTAACCGGGCGGTTGCAACCAGACCTGGGAAGGGTTGAGAAACAGCAGGCCCTGGTTCCAACCGTTGTCGTTCTGGCCGTCCACCTGCAGGCAGTTCGCGGACGTGGCGATGGGAATTCGCCCTTCGCCCAATTGCTCGACCACCTGGATCGCCAGCGCATTGCCGAGCGCGCGCCGTTGTGCGTGGTTGTTCGCGTTGAACTCGAACACCACCACCTTGTGCCGCGCGCCCCCGGCCAGCTTCTCCAGCGCCGCCACATAAGAGGGGAGCGCCCGCAGGTCGTCCGACGCGCCCGGCCCCTCCGTCCACACATGCACGTCAAACCACACTTCGCGATCATGTTCGCGGGCAAGCGCGAGGATCTTCTGATGCGCCGCCAGGCTGGTGATGCGGGACGCGGCACCGTCGAAATGCATCGGATCGTGGATCGGCCGGCTGTAAACGAAGTCGCCGACCACCAGGGTCAGGTCGGGATCCCGCGCCCAAATCGTTTCCGCGAGCGCTTTGAACTTCTCGAAGTAGGCGCCGTCCACGCGTTCCTCGTTGCCCAGTTCCAGGCACTTCAACCGGTAGGGGGCCGGATGACCATCGGCGGCACGGCGGCGACCCCATTCGCTGTCCGCCGACCCGTTCACGTACTCCATGAAATCGGCCATGTCGGCGGGCGACTCGTTCATGTTCACGGCCGGGATTCCCAGGAAACCCGCAGCCTCACAGAGGTTCAGAAAGTCGAAAATGCCCCAACCGTTCGAGGAATGCGGGTACCACGTGCCACGATACGGCGGACGGCGGTCCCGCGGACCGATCATCTGCTTCCAGCGGTACTCCGGGGCATTGATCATCGAACCCCCATAGCGCAGGACCGTGATCCCCTGATCCTGCAACGCCTCGACGACATCCCGGCGATCCGGCAATCCTTGGAACCGTCCCCAAGCCCCCGGTTGCAGAAAGGCGTATCCGATATCCACCGCCCCCGCCGCCTTCAGCTTGAGTGCAAAGCGTCCCTGCGTTTCGTCGAGGTGGGGGGTGAGTTCAAAGTCCAGCCGCTGCCAATCCGTTGCCGCCACCGGCAACCGCTTCTCCGCGTGGATTTCGGTCCCATCATCACTCTCCAGCGCCACGAACAGATCGACCGGCCGGACCGCCCGCACCCAGACGTGCCCTTCGTAGGGTCGCCCGGCGACAAACGCCATGCCCTGCCGGTTCAGGCCCCGGTTCTCAATCCCAACCTCACCCTCGCCTCCCAGGAACTCGATCCGCTGACTTTGAACCCCCACAAAAGGTCCGGCCGTTTCCAACCTCGCTGCGAGCAAAGCCGAACCGCGTTGCACCGGACGCCACATCCGGCTGACCTCCAACCCGGATTCTGCGCTGCGTTGAAAGGGCAACGGCGTGGTGATGCCGTCCCTCTGCAGCCACAGGTTGCGAAAGCCCGCCTCCCGCGCCCAGGGGCGCAGACCAATCGTGCCCGACTCCAACGGATGATCGCGATCCTCATGGCGGATCACCCTCCGGCCGTCGACGTGCACCTCCAGGGTGTTCCCGGCCAGCTTCACCACCAGCGCGATCCATCGCCCGATGGGCACCTCACACGGGATGTCGCGAATCAGTTCCCAATTGTGCCGGTGCCGGCCCAACCGCAGCACCTGCGCCGCAGCGTCCAGGGAAACCTCATAGCCCGCGAAATTGTCCGCGCCGGGACCGGGTCGATCGACGCGGACAATCAGTCCGGCATTGCCGCCCCCCGCATCCTTGAGGAACACCTCCACGCCGACCTCGCCATCCGAAAACGCGGGCACCTCGCTGACCAGCTTCGGTCCGTCCGGCCCTTCTCCCCACACCGTACCGTCGGTCAACCGCCATTCCCCACCGTAGGCGGTGAAGCCTCGGAACGGCGCCCGCCACGGCGGTTCCTGAAAGCTCTCGCCGAAGATCATCTGGCTGTAGAGGCCGCCGTAGATCTCGTGGTTCACGTCCTCGATGCACGCCCCGGTCAGCCCCGGGCCGACCCGTCCCAGCACCGCGTCGGCATCAATCTCAATCGCGGTTTCCTGGGCCATCAGGACTCCGCCCAAGGCAGCGGCCACCAGCATCGCCAGCAACCGGTCACAACAGGGGGTCGGAGAGTTCGAGTTTGGTTCAAGCCTCAGGGGGTGCCCGCTTTCGCGAATGCGCAGGCAATGGAACCATGAACCCTCCTTGGAGGAACGAGCTCCGTGAGTCCCTGGAATCAAATCAGGGCCTCGTGTAACTCGGCCCTCCGTTGGCGGTTGTCGGTTCATGGAAAGGGGGGGGATTCGCATGGTTGCGGTCGGCAGACGGTCAAGAACGGCAGGCCTCGCGGATCCGCATCAAGGTTTGAGCATGATCCGGTAGAACCGCGTCCATGGCAGGGGTGCGGTGTGGTCGGTGAACGTCGCTCTGCCAGTGCTGCTCACCACCGACCCGATCTCGCTCCAACCATTCAGGTCATCGGTTGCCTGGACCGCGTAGTGCCGGCCGGGTTCCGCCTCCCACGCCAGCACCGGCCGCCCCTGCAAATCGAACGCCAGCGGTTCCAGGTCAATCCGCGCCGCGTTCACGGGATTCACCTCACCCGGGGTGGGCCATTCCAGCCGGCCGCGCGCCGCGGGATCGCCATCCACCAGATTGCCGAACGCGGCATCCGACGGGAGCGCCGAATACTCAAGCTGATCCAGCACCTCCGGTCCGGACAGACCCGTCCGGCTAAGCAGGACCGACCCCGCACCGGGCGCCAGGGTGAAACTTGTGTGAAAGGCGCCCGGCTCGCTCTGGGAAGTCTCGCCGTCGGCCCAGACGAGACGGTGTTCCCATGGAGCGAGAACCTCGCCGTCCGGCGCGGGCGAGAGAGCCGGGGCATCATTGCGATGGCTCAGGAACCACCCGCCCAGGGACACCGGCAGCGGACCGTCGTTGACCAGTTCGATCCACGGCTCGCGTTCGCTCCCGTTGTCGCCCGGACCGGTCACATTCTCCGGTTGAACCTCATTGAGCCAGACCGGGGGAAACGGCTCGAGCAGCCGCGCGAGGGAGTTGGGCGCCCCCGGCGTGAAGGGGGCCTGCGGGCCGCCGATCAGTTCCAGCGCGCAACCCATGACAATGTCGGAGCTGCCGAGCCCGTGTTGGTGCACCTCCACGGCCAGGACATTCTCCCCGTCGAGCAGCAGGTCCCCCGGAAGCTCGAAGGGGCCCTCCAGCGCCGCATCGCCAATGGTGCGCCCCGCCGGCGTGTCATAGACCACCTCGCCCTCGTTCATCCCGAGGCGATACAGCTCCCGCCCGTTGAGGTAGAACACGGCCGCATCATCAATGATTGTTCGGAGATTCAGGGTCGCGTTCGCCGGACTACCGGCAAACTGGAACGTTGTGCGGAAATAGTAGGTCCACTGCCCGAGCGCCAGTTCGGTCCCCTTTGGCTCCGGCAAGTCCGCGCCTTCGACATACAACAAGCCCGGGCCGCTGTCCCAGGCGCTATCGTCGTAGCCCGGCTCGCGCCACGCGATTCCCAGGTCCAGGCCCGATTGCTCATACCGCCACGGGGCGTCGAAAGCGACCAGGTCCACGGGCTGGGGGGGCAGGAAGTCCGCGACCGCGTCCCAGTTCGCTGGCCGCCGGTTGTCCTGGAGCGGGTCCACCAGTTGCAGGGAACCTCCCGCCCCTGCAGCCGCCATCGGCCAGGGAGCGGCATTGCGAAACCAGCATTCGTCCCAGACGAAATACGAGTCCCCGCCCTCCAGGGGCTCCAGCAGCCGCAGATGCTCTTCTGCCGGTGTCAACGCTCCGCTGAACCCACCGGCCGGGGGCGGCGCCTCCGAATAGTCCGCGGCGTAGATCACCGGGTCCGCGGCCACGGTCACGAAGCCGCCGGCGGGGATCATCTCACCCGCCGGGAAATCGAATGTCAGGGCATTGCCCTGCAACCGGAGCCCGCCGAGGTCCACCGCCCGGCTGGTGGAGAGATTGTGCAATTCAATGAACTCCGCGCCCGTCCGGGCCGGAGCGTACATCACCTCGTTGATGACCACGTTCAGAGCGGGCTCCACCGTCACCCGAAAAGTCCGCTGCGCGCTCCGTGGCGGATTCCCATCATCCGTCACCTGCACGGTGACATCGTTCAACGCCGGCGGGTAATCGATGGGCACCGGCCAGATCAGCCAGCCACTCGCGGCATCCAGGGTCATCCCGGCGGGTGCCCCCGGGTCCAGCGTGTACGTCAACGTCTGCACCGGAAGGTCGGGATCGCTGCCATCCAACCGGAGCGCCACCAATTCGCCTTCAAGGACCGTCCGGTCGGGGATCGCGGCCAGGGCCGGCGGCTCGTTCACCTCGTTCACGGTCACCAGGAATGTCTCCGAATCGGCCCGCACGGGACTTCCGTCGTCCACCACCCACACCGTAATCGGATACTCACCCGGCCCCTGCGCTTCGTCAGGCCGCCACGAGAAGGCGCCCGTGTCGGGGTCAATGGACGCCCCCTCCGGCGCGCCGGCCAGGCTGAAGGTGAGCGTCTGGGCCGGAACATCGCTGTCGGTGGCGGTCGCCGTGAAGGTCACCAGGTTTCCTTCCAACACGATGCGATTGCCGATGGCGGCAAGGACCGGGGGAAGATTCGCGCCGGACACTTCGTTGGCGTGTCCCGGCGTCGGTACCGGAAGCGCCTCGAACGGACCCGGGCCCCCGTCCGGCCGGCGGCCTTCGCTGACATCCGGCGTCTGCGCGCCGAAACTGACCTGGTCGATCAGGGTCCCGTCCGGGGCGTGCAACAGGATGGCTTCACCGGCGCTGCTCAGTTTGAAGTTCACATGCAAATCGCCCCCCGGCACGGTCTGACCGCTGTCCTCATCCGCCCAGACCAGGAGAAACCCGCCCGGTTGAATCACGGTCCCGGCGGGGATCAGGGCCTTCGTGACGTTGGCTGGATCATCGCTGAGCGTGCAGGCGGTGAGGTCGACCGGTTCCGCCCCGGCGTTGAACAGCTCAAACCAGTCGTCGAAGTCCCCATCGGCGGGATCGGCGATGGTGGTGTGGTTGACCGCCATCCATTCGTTGATCAAGACCTGCACCGGCCGTGAGGCCGGGTTGTTGGGGGCCCCGGGGGTCGGGTAGTGCAGTACCTGGCGAAAGCGCGGCTGGCCGTCCGGATAGGAGCCGTAGGCACGGTCGGGGCTGAGCAGACGATAATCCACGTGGTCAAGCACCGCGGGCTCACCGGACGCCTCCCAAGTCAGCGCCACTGACCCCGTTCCCGCGGGCAGCCGGAAGCTGGCATGGGGTTCGCCGGCGAGGCTTTCGCCCGGTTCGCCATCCACCCAGACCACCACGAAGGACTTCGCCGGGAGCACCACCGACGGCAACCGCCACTTGAGCAGGCTGGCGTAGTCGTCCGTGAGGTACAGGGCGTCGAGATCGAGGGCGGTGTCCCCGGCGTTGTGGATTTCGATCCACGGATCGTGGTCCCCCGCGGCGTCGGTCAATCCCGTGATGTTTTCCGGCAGGACCTCATTGATCCAGAGCAGCGGAAACTCCGGCAGGCTGGCAGCGACACTGTTCGCGGCGCCGGGGGTGGCACGGGCTGCCGAGTTCGTGTCGCCCACGCCCCAGTTGGCGACCCGCCAGTTGTCCCGGGTGACATCGACGACCTGCAGCGAGGCCCCCCGGCCATCCGCCTCGATCGGCCAGGGTGGATCGTCGTCGTAGCGGACCACGTCCACGTCCAGATCCTCTGCCGGGGTTGCGCCGGGACGGACCAGGCGGAGGGTTTCCCCGCCGTTGTCGAGGGAGCCGCTGAACTCGCCCGCGATGGGCTTGCCCAATCCGAACTCCGCCTCGAAGGCGTGTCGGTTGTTCACCACGAGCAACCAGGCCCGGGGGCTGATCAGGGTGCCCGCCGGAAAGGTGAAGCCCGTCCCGGAAAGCACCCAGTTCGACAGGTCGAAGGTGGTCCGGGTGGAACGGTTGTAGATCTCCACGTAGCCGGTGTCCGGGGTGGCGGGATGGTACATGATCTCGGAAATCAGAAGGTGTTCCTCCGGTTGCTGAAGCTCCCCGGTGTAGGTGACGGTGATCGAGTCGGTCACGCCGGGGAGCACGTTGCCATCCTCATCCAGGCCCGCGAGGACCACGGGGTTCGTCGGAGCCAGCAGGGGAATCGAAACCGCAAACGACGTGTGTCCGGTCCACCGCACCGGGTAGGCCGCGCCATTGACAGCGATGGCGGCCACGGCGAACGGCGCGGTGCCGGTCAGGACAATCAGCGGTGATGAGGTGGCGAAGTCGTTCCCGCCACCAGTGGTGATGGCGAACTGCGCGGCGTCGTTGGCCCGTAGCTGGTTCTGCAGGTAAGTACGGCGTTGCTCGAGGTAGGCACGGATTCCCGAGGGGTCGCGGCTGACGCTGACGTTGTTGGCGGCCAGAGCGCGGCTCCGGGTTTCGATTTGGGGTTCGTAGTTCGCCGCCTGCATCGGGCCGGCCACGGCATCCTGAAACGCCCGCCAAAGTGCGCGGCGGAAGACCGGGGTGTCGTACATCCGGTTGCCGGTGGGATCCTGCCCCCCCCAGAGCGCATCCGTGGGACCATTGCCCAGGCCGAGAACAAAATCGATGTCCCATGGCATGATCACCCAGCGTTGTCCCTCCCTGCGATAGAGATACATGTTTTGCCCGACACTGAAGGTCCAGGCATCCCAGTTTCCCGTCACCCGGTTGAAGGCATGCACCCGCATCCACTGCTCAACGTCCGCCGCCTCCAGCAGCGGCCCTTCATAGGCACCGGCAGCGTTGGCCAGCGTCATGAGGTTCAGCAGTTGACCGTAGTTGTTGGCATCGCCGTCATTCGCCCGGCGCTGCCAGTTCCAGCGATAGCGCGCGAGCTTCTGTTCGCCCCCCAGCGTCGTGAAATTCTGCATGGTGGCGCTGGTGGCATTGAAATTCGAGTTGTCATCCTGGAACTCAAACCACACAGCGACCTTGTACAGATCCCCCTCCCCGCCCTCGGGGAACCAGCGCTCGGCGTAGTAGGTGTTCGGCTGCTCCAGATCCTCCGTGACATTCGCATACCGGCTGCCGTTCCGGTAAAGCTGCATGTAATGCGCATGGAGAAACGGCAGGCCCAACTGGCCGGCCATCCAGTTGGCCAGTTGCCCCCGCATGGCCGTCTCCTCACTGTTGGCATTGCCGGTCTGCGCAAACACCCGGTCCGTGACCCCGAGCAGGAGGTCGTCCTTGGGCACGGTCACCGCGAAGTCGCCGCGTCCGCCATGATACGGACTGGCTTTGTTGCGGAACCTGGCGTTGTAGATCACCCGTCCGTCCCGATGGACAAGCGTCGCGTCCCACCACCGGTTGTCCAGCCCGTTGACCGCATTGAAACGACTGTCCGTGGCGGTGGTTGTCCATAGGTGATAGTCGGTGAAATTGCCGGCGGGCCGGGGATCGCCCCAGCGAATCACGCACTCCTCATCCGGGTGGGAAGCGGGAAACAGCGTCGTGGCCGCGGCGGCGTGGGTATCCGTGGCCTGGATGTGAAACGCCACCCGCTGGCCGCTGCTCCGGGCGGAAATCGTCCCGGTATAGACCCCATCGCCGGCCCGCTCGTCGCCGGCCGTCCCGTCGTCGAGCATGATGACGGTGGTCAGCGTGGTGCTCGGGTCCTGCCGGTAACGCAGATGGACGGCCCCCACCCCGTCCGGATCCTGCACCCGGGCGGTCACCAGCACCGCCTCGCCGCTTTGGGGCAGAACCGGGCGGTGGACCACCCCGGAGATGGCCGGACCGGCGTTGGCAACGTGCCGGCTGTTGATCCGGCCGGGCGTCCCCAGATTCCGCGGGACCTGCAGGTCCGCGCTCATCTCCAGCCAGTTGCCCCGAAGCCGGAACAACGCCTGCGGCCAGCCTTTCATCCAGCGGAGCTTCGCCCGGAAGGTGGCCGTCTGGCCCTGTGCCAGGCCGGTAAAACTGGTCCGAACGGTGTTCGGACCGGTGTCACAATCGCCGGAGGAAACCAGGTGCAGACAACGAGCGCCGGCCGCCGCCCCCCCGACCTCCACCGTCGAGTCGGATTGGTTTCCGTAAAACGTCCAACCCGCGGTCCCGTTCTCAAAACCGTTGTTCGCGATCAGATTCGCCGCGCCCACCCGGAACAACTCCACGTCATCCACCAGGCACTCCCCGGCACCCTGCAACCCAAGGTAAAGGCGGTTGAGCGCCACGCCGGTGTTGCCGTTGTCGAGCCGGCCGGTAAACTCCGCCGTCACCCAGGACGCCTTGTCGGTCTCATCACTGTCAGCCCAGTTCGGCCCCAAGGCATTGTCGCTCTGCGGATCGATCAGTTCGAGACTGCTACCCCCGCCATCCGACCATTCCCCCCAACGCCCGCCCGTGCGGTAATCCACCTCGTCGACGACGATGTACACCCGGTTGGTGGTGAGGCCGCCGAACTCGTTGGTGCCCACCAATTCCTCCGGCATCGCCAGGACCAGCCGCTCCCCGGCGTTCGAAAGCCGGCCGCCGAATCCGCCCACAGTGTTCCCCGAACTCAGTTCGGGATGGATGAGCAGGAGATTCGCCACATCACTTGCCACGACCAGAAATCCATTGCCAGGGATCGAGGTGCCTGGAGGGATCGTAAAGTCGATCCCATCCGTGAAACGCCAGCCGCTCACATCCACCGTCCCTGCCGTGCGGTTGTACAGCTCCACAAACTCATCCTCGTCCCTATCGGAAAGCGGGTGGTACATGATCTCGTTGATGACCACCGGAGTTCGCCACGGCACCGCATTGGCCCCGGCCCGCGTCGGACCGGCAAGCAGCTCCATTCGCATGCTGCCGTCGGGAAACCGGCCCAAGGGCACCCCGTTGGGCTGCGGGCCGAAACGGACGGCATCAATGACCCGCGTGCCCGCGGAATCGATCAGGAAAACCGCCTCGCCCGCCGCGCTCAGCGCAAAACCCAACTGGTCCTGGTCAAATGCGACGAACCCCCCGGGCGCCAGCACCGTACCCGCGGGGATCGCAAACCGGTCAACCCCGGGATCGTCCGTGAGCACGCAGCCGGACAGGTCCACGCCGTCCCCGCCCGGATTGAACAACTCCACGAAATCGCGCTGCGGATCATCCGTGTGCGCCAGCAACTCATTGATCCGAACCCCCTGGAAGGGATCGACCACGACCGCATCGCCACGCCCCGGCGTACCGCCAATCAAGGCACTCGCGCCCCATGCCTCCGGAAACGACTCCCCGTACGAGGGCCGTGCCAGCACCAGCGAATGACCGCCGCCGTCAGCCGCGGCCGGCCACGGCGCCCTGCCGTCATAGACCGCCTCCAACACAATGGCGTCCGAGTGGTTCCGCACCCGCACCATCCCCCCGCTGTTCTGCAGGGATCCGTCGTAGGGCCCCAGCACGCCGCTCAAGCCATGCACCGCTTCCACGTCGCCCGGAACACGCGCAATCACCAGGAAACCATCCGCCGGCAGGACCGTTCCCTCCGGGAAGACAAAGTCGACCGCTCCGCTCAGGCGCCAGCCGCCGATGTCCTCGAACATCGGGCCCGGGTTCGCGAGTTCCACAAACTCGAGAACCCGACCGTCCGGGCGCGCCCGGGGATGATACATGATCTCGGAGACCACCACGCTGGTGCGCCGTGAGGAGGGTGAAAGTGTCTCCACTCCTGCGGGAAGCGGACCTACCTCGGCCTCACTTACCGGGCCCAGATCGCGGAACCTCGCCAACAGCAAACGCGCAGCATCACGGCTCGTCACCGCCGGTCCCACGTAGACCTCCGTGGGCACGACCAGGCTGGTGCCGGCAAGCAGCGTCCAATGCTCCCCGTCCAGGCCGGCGTAGAACAGGAAGGTATTGCCCGCGCGCTTCAACCGGAGCCAGGTCAGCGGGTGGTTTGACGGGAAACGACTGCTGGCGGCGGTGTTCCCCCCCGGGGTGATCCGCCACATGCCCTGGCTGCCCACGGTACCCGGCGAGCTGAAGATCGCGGCAAACCGGCTGTTGGCGGTCAGGCTTTCCCGTGCCATCAAGCCCGCCCGGGCGAAGGGATCCGTGGGCGAGAGCGACTCCACCCGCACACGCAGGTCAAAGTCACCGCTCAGCCGTTGGTGCTCGAAGTGGAATTGGTCCGTGCTCCCACCCAACCCAGTCCCTGCCCCGGTGACGTCGTAGCCATCCGGAACCTCCTCGGCGGAACCCACCACGGCGGCCCCGCCAATCTCCGCTGGCACATAGGCCGCGAGGGCCGACAGGGTGGTGGCAAGCGACAACAATCCGGCCAGTTGGCGAGCCCGACGGCCACCAACCCGCTTCGGGCAACCAAGCCCCGGCCACCGGCCGGTTCCCACCTTTTGTACGCCAGACTCGTTTCGCATCGTGTGTCACAGATTCGTGACACAAGCCGCGACCGCTCTCAAGCCGTGTTTGCGCTCTGACGGGATGAACGACGGGGCCACCGACCCCAGCCCCGAGTAAGAGCGCCGAACACGCCCTGTAACCTTCCCCGCCCCAGCGGCTCAGATATGGCGTAACGAGAACGGAGAAGAAAACGAAATGAGCCAGAACGTCAGCAGCGTGAACCCAAAGACCTTCCCGACCGAGGTCCTCAACAGTGCCACCCCGGTGCTGGTGGACTTCAGCGCCACCTGGTGCGGCCCCTGCCGCATGCTCGCGCCGGTCTTCGATCAACTCGCCGACGAATACCAGGGACGGATGCGCTTCGTAACGGTGGACATCGACCAGTCTCCCGGGCTGGCCTCCACCTACCGAATCTCCGGCGTGCCCAGCCTGCTCCTCTTCCGGGACGGGGAGGTGGTCGATCGAATCGTTGGGTTCCTGCCGCCGCAGATGCTGCGCCAGCGGCTCGACGCCGCGCTGGCCACCCCGGCCGACTGCTGCCAGTAATCCGGCAGGCCGCGTCCCCGTTGACGGCCCTTTCTCCAGATGCTAAGAGGCAGTAACCCGCAAGTCGCCGATCGCTCAATACCCACTATGAACCAGCTCTCGAATCTGACCCTGGCAGTCGCCATCGCCTTTACCCTCCTGGCTCCCGGGCCCGCCGGTGCCCAAGGAATGTCCGCCGAGGAGCGAAGTTCCATTCACACGCTCCTCAATGGTCATGCGGAACTCACCCGCGAGGTGCGCCTGACCCCCGAGGGCTATGTGGCCATCACCGAAACGGACAACCCGGCCCTGGCCAAAGTGCTTCAGGAACACGTCGGGCAGATGGAGCAACGGCTTGGGTCGGGCCGCATGGTGCGACGCTGGGATCCCGCCTTCGCCGAGTTCATCCCGCACTACCCGGACATCAATCACCGGATCGAAAAGACCGCAAAGGGCTTGAAGGTGACCGTGACGGGACGCACGCCGGAGGCGGTCAAGGTGGCCCGGAACCACGCCAGGGTCGTCAGCGACTTCGTCAAGACAGGCTGGGAGGGGCACGACCGCCTCCACCCGGCAGTGCTCGATCAACCCGGAAAGCCGGCCACAACAACCGCCGGGCGCGGCAGGGGCCGCGGCCGCGGCGCCGGCATGGGACCGCCTTGGCTTCGCAACAACGCGGCATCGGCCGCATCGGGGCAGGAGCCATCCGCCCCGGCCTGTAACCATGGCACCGGCACCCCGGGGTGCTGCGAGGCTGGGGCAGAAACGGGTTGTGCGGCCGGATGCGCTGAGACCACCGGCCAGACCGACTGCCCCCCGACCGAGACGGGAACTCCGCCCGCCACTGCTGCCCCCGTCCAGCCGCCCGCACCCTGACCGGCTTTCCCAGAATCCCAACCCCAGTTACCCCGTACTATGAGCATCGAAAACGCAATCCGGATCATGGCAGGAACCATGGTGTTGATCAGTGTGGCCTTGACGCACTGGGTCAGCGAGTGGTGGCTGCTGCTGACCTGCTTCGTCGGCGTCAACCTCATCCAGTCTGCCTTCACCGGGTTCTGCCCGGCAGAGAACATCCTCAAGAAACTCGGGGTGGGAGGCGGAGGGGGGACCTGCTGCAGCGGGAAACCACCCGGGAATTGACCTCCACACGGGGCCGGCCGCGATCGGGTCGCCGCAATATCTTCTCGCGGCGCGGGCCGCTCCGCCGCTCTAATCCCCTTCTATGAGTGACACCCCTGCCCCTTCAGGCGGTTCCAAACGCCCCCGCGGGCGCTGGAACCCCTACGTGGTCGGCGCCGGCATCGGCCTGCTCAGTTGGGCCGCCTTCGCCGTTGTCAACACACCGCTCGGCATCACCTCGTCCCTGGAGGCGGTGGCCGGCCTTTGCGCCGAACCTGTCCTGGGCGCCAAGGCGGTCGCGAAAAACGCCTACCTGGCCAAACACCCCTTCGCGGTCGACTACGGGACTCTGTTCCTCGCCGGCACTTTCCTCGGCGCACTGCTGAGCGCCCTGCTTTCGAAGACCTGGAAGATCGAGGTCGTCCCCGCCGTGTGGAAGGGCCGGTTCGGGGGGTCGGCGGTGCGCCGGCTCATCGCGGCGTTCCTGGGGGGCGTGATCATCATGTTCGGCGCCCGACTCGCCGGCGGCTGCACCAGCGGCCACGGCATCAGCGGCTCGCTCCAACTCGCGGTCAGCAGTTGGACGTTCTTCCTCACCCTCTTCGCCACCGGCGTCGTCACGGCGTGGATCTTGTTTCGCAAGTCGGAAGGAAAGGAGCAATAGCATGGATCTGCCTTTGAATACCGACACTTGGAAGTGGATCGCCATCCCCATGGGCATGGTGTTCGGCCTGCTGCTCCACCGCGGCGGCGTCACCGACGCCAATGTCATCATGAACCAGTTTCGCCTGCGCGACTGGACCGTCCTGAAGGTCATGCTCACCGCCATTGTCGTGGGCGGCGCCGGCGTCCTGTTCCTGCACCAGCAAGGCCACGCCGAATGGCACATCAAACCCGCCACCATGCTCGGCGTCGTGATCGGGGCCGCCCTCTTCGGCATCGGCATGGTGGTCTACGGCTATTGCCCCGGCACGGGCATCGCCGCGACCGCCACCGGCAGCATCCACGGATTGGTCGGCCTCGCCGGAATGCTCGTGGGTGGCGTGCTCTACGCCCTCAGCTTCCCTTGGATTCAGCAACACATCCTTGGCGTGGCCGATCTCGGCAAGAAACGACTGCCCGACCTCACGGGGATTCCCGACTGGGGCTGGATCGGAATCCTGGCCGCCGTGGCCCTGGTGATCTTCACCCTGCTGGAAGTCAGCCGGCGGCAATCGGAATAGCCACCCTCCAACCGTCTCTCGTGATGAAAACGACTCTTCCTGGCATTCTCCTTCCGGCGGTCGCCGGTCTGCTCGCCGGCCTGCTTTCCGCGGTCGCCCAACCCGGGGCATCCGATCCAAAGACAAGCTATACGCTTGAACAGGCCATCACCACGGCGTTGACGAACAATCCCTCCGCCCGGGTTGCCGGACACCGACTGCGGGCCGCCCGCGCCCTGGTGGAACAGGCCGATTCCGCCCTCTGGCCCAGACTGCAGTTCGAGACCAGCTACATGGGCACGGACAACCCCATGATGGTGTTCGGCTCCATCCTGAACCAGCGGGCCTTCAGCCCCACCCTGGATTTCAATGACGTCCCCGAGGTGGACAACCTGGACGTACGCGGAATCGTCACCGTTCCGCTCTACACCGGCGGCCTGATCAGCGCCAACCGCCGGGCCGCCCGCGCCGGCACCGAGGCCGCCCGGGCGGACGCCGACGCCGTGCGCCAGACCCTCGCGTTTGAGGTGGCCCGCACTTTCCATACGGTGCTGAAGACCCGGGAGTTCATTCGTGCCGCCGAGGCCGGTGTCACCGCCTTCGAGGCCAATCTGGCCATCGCCAACAAGCGGCTCGCCGCGGGCACCCTGCTCCGCGCCGAGGTGCTCGACGTCGAAGTACGCCTGGCCCAGGCCCGCGAGGATCTCGTCCGGGCCCGCAACGCCAACGACCTCACCCAGCGCGTGCTCATCAACCTCCTCGGGGTGGAACTCCCGGACATCACCGTGGTGGAAACCACCGAGACCCCCGCGGAACCCGCCGAGGGAGCGGGAGCCGTCCGCCCCGAGTTGACCGCCATGGCCCAACGCACCAGTGCCGCGGCCGCCACCGTCAGGGCCGCCTCGTCCGGCTACCTTCCGCGGCTCGGCCTCTTTGGCAGTGCCCAATACGACTACGGCTTCAAGACTGAAGGCGACGGCGGAAGCTGGTCCGCCGGCGCCCTGGTCCAGTGGGACCTCTGGGACGGCAAACTCACCCACGGCCGCGTGCAGGAGGCGAAGGCCAACCTCGCCACCGCCGAGGAGGAGTCCCGCCGGGTACGCCTGGGCATCGATCTCGAGGTGCAGCAGGCCCGCCTCCGATTGAATGAGGCACGGGAACGACTGGCAGTCTCCGCCGCCGCTGTCAGCCAGGCCGAGGAGAGCGTCCAACTCACCCGCGCCCGTTTCGAGCAGGGTCTGGCCATCGCCACCCAACTGATCGACGCCGAAACCAGCCTGACGGGCGCCCGGGTCCGCCGGGCCGAGGCCCAGGCGGATGCCCGCATCGCCATCGCCGCGCTGCGCAAGGCCCTTGGCCTGCCCCAACTGGAAACCACCCCTGCCGCCAACTGACCCGAATGCCGACCGCTTTGAACATGAACCGCTCACCCAGCCCCATGCATGCCCCCCTTCCTTCCCTTCCCGTTTCGCCAACCGGAACGCAGGCACCCGACGGATGGCTGAGAGGGAACCCCGCTGCAAATCGACGCCATCCCAGCAACT
Source organism: Verrucomicrobiales bacterium (assembly GCA_024233215.1). Lineage (GTDB taxonomy): Bacteria > Verrucomicrobiota > Verrucomicrobiia > Limisphaerales > J093 > J093. The sequence goes on from JACKPW010000004.1 coordinate 227,107, forward strand.
TCGCCCTGGCTGTCCTGCTCGCCGCCGTCGCGCTGGCCACCGGTTGTCATCACGAACCCGCCCCCCCCGAAAGCGGTCCCGCGCTCCCCACCCTCGAGGTTTCCACCCAGCCGGTCGTGAAATCGACCCAAAGTGCCGCGGAATCCGTGGTGGGAACGGTACGGCCCAAACTGCAGGTCGTGATCGAGGCCAAACTCAGCGGGCGCATCGAGGAACTGCCGGTCGAGGTCGGCCAGCGCGTCAAACAGGGCGATCTGATCGTGGCACTCGGCGTGCAGGAGGTGCAGGCCCGCCTCGACCAGGCCCTCACCCGGCAGCAGCAGGCCAACCGCGACCTCCAGCGCTATCGCCAGCTTCTCGACCAGGGCGCCGTCACCCAGGCCGAGTTTGACAACGTGGAAGCCGCTCAGCGCATCGCCGATGCCGGCGTGCTCGAAGCGCAGACGATGATGAGTTACGCGAAGGTGGTGGCACCGGTCGCCGGGGTGGTCACCCGCAAGCACGCGGAACGGGGCGATCTGGCCACCCCGGGCCGACCGTTGGTGACCCTCGAGGATGATTCTCTGTTTCGCCTGGAAACGGACGTGCCCGAGGCATTGGCCACGAGGCTCGATCTGGGCACCGAACTCGCCGTCACCATCCCGGCCCTGGAACTGGTCAGCAAGGGTCGCGTGGCCGAGATCGCCCCTTCCGCCGACGCCGGCAGCCGCACTTTCCGCGTGAAGCTCGATCTGCCGACAACCGAGGGCCTGCTCTCGGGACAATTCGGACGGGCCGAAATCCCGCTCGGTGGGGGAACCGCCCTTCAGGTACCCGCCACCGCCATCAGCCGGCGCGGCCAACTGGAAATGGTCTTCGTGATCACCAACGACGTCGCCCGCATGCGCATCGTCAAGACCGGTCGCCCCCGCGGCGACCTGGTGGAGGTTCTCGCCGGCCTCGACGCCAACGAAGTCGTCGCCGTGACGCAAGCGGATTCCCTGCTCGATGGTCAACCGGTCAGAGTCACTTCCCGCTGACCCCTGGACAGCCTCCCGGCTTCACCCTGCCGCCGCCAGCCGACGTCATCCCCATTAACGCCGTGAAATCGCATTCCGCCGAGTCCCTGGGCATTGCCGGCCGCGTGGCCCATGCCTTCATCGATTCCAAGCTCACCCCGCTCGTCGTCATCGCCTCGCTGCTGCTCGGTCTCGGCGCAATTTGGCTGCTGCCGCGCGAGGAGGAACCGCAGATCAAGGTGCCGATGGTGGATGTGATGGTGGCCATGCCCGGCTTCTCCGCCAAGGAGGTCGAGGAACGTGCCACCCGGCCCATGGAACAATTGTTGTGGGAGATTCCGGGAGTCGAATATGTCTACTCCACCAGCCGCCCCGGCGAGAGCCTGGTGATCGTGCGGTTCAAGGTGGGCGAGGACATCGAGCGCAGCCTGGTCAAGCTGAACCAGAAGCTGCAGTCGAACTTCGACCGCATCCCCCACGGCGTCAGCGCCCCACTCATCAAGCCCAAGTCCATCGACGATGTCCCCATCCTCGCACTCACGCTGCACAGCGAGCGCTATGACCACCTGACCCTGCGCCGCATCGCCAAACAGGTGGAGGAATCCGTCAAACAGGTGCCGCTGGTGGCGGAAACCACCCTGATCGGCGGCGCCCGCCGCCAGGTCCGGGTGCAACTGGATCCCGTCAAACTGGCCTCGCGCAACCTCAGCCTCGCCGGGATCGTTCCCATGCTCCAGCAGGCCAACCGCCAGAACATCGCCGGTGGCCTGACTTCCGACAACCGCGAGGTCGTCATCGAAACCGGCGGCTTCCTGACCACCGCGGCCGACGCGGCCCGTGTGGTGGTGGGGGTCTACGGCGGCCGCCCCGTCTATCTCCACGAGGTCGCGGCCATCGTCGACGGCGCCGAGGAACCCTCGCAATACGTCTTCTACGGCGACGGTGCGGCCACCGCCACAAACGCCGACGAACAACCCGCCGTCACCCTCAGCATCGCCAAACGCCCCGGGTCCAACGCGATCGACGTCGCCGACGAGGTGTTGCGCAAGGTGGACACGTTGCAGGGACGGATCATCCCCGACGATGTGACGGTTTCGATCACGCGCCACTACGGGGAGACCGCCGCGGAGAAATCGAACGAGTTGCTGTTCCACATGGCCATCGCCGTGTTCAGCGTGTCGATCCTCATCTGGCTCACCCTTGGCTGGCGGGAGTCCGGCATCGTGGGCGTCGCGATCCCCACGACCCTCGCACTCACCCTGCTGGTCTTCTACCTCTACGGTTACACCCTCAACCGCATCACCCTGTTCGCACTCATCTTCAGCATCGGCATCCTGGTGGATGACGCCATCGTTGTGGTGGAAAACATCGTCCGCCACTTCCACCTGCCCCACAACCGCGGACGCAACTGGTCCGACATCGCCGTCGAGGCGGTGGGCGAAGTGGGCAATCCCACCATCCTCGCCACGTTCGCCGTCATCTTTGCGGTCGTGCCCATGGCCTTCGTGGGTGGCCTGATGGGCCCCTACATGCGGCCCATCCCCATCGGCGCCAGCGCGGCGATGTTCTGGTCGCTGCTGATCGCCTTCGTGGTCACCCCCTGGGCCTCGATCCGGATGCTTCGTTGGGGCAACCGTTACAAGAAACACCTCGCCGCCCCCATCGGCGGAGAGGCCTGCACCACCGATCCGGCGGCTAAAACCGCCGCCGCCGCTGGCCACGGCGAAACCTGCGAGGAGGACTTCTTCACCCGCTTCTACCGCAGGATCATGGGACCGCTCCTGAGCCACGCCTCCTGGCAGTTCGCGTTCCTGGGCGGCATCACCGCGCTGTTGCTCGCCGCCATGGCACTCGTCGGCATTGGCTGGGTGAAGGTCAAGATGCTGCCGTTCGACAACAAGAGCGAGTTCCAGGTGATCCTCAACATGCCCGAGGGCAGCTCTCTCGAAAAGACCGCCCAGGCCGCACGCGAAATGGCCGCCATCATCCGCCAGGAACCCGAGGTCACCGATTATCAGGTCTACGTCGGCACCGCCGCCCCCTTCAATTTCAACGGCCTCGTCCGCCACTACTTCATGCGCCGCGGCGCCCATGTCGCCGACATCCAGGTCAACCTGCTCAACAAGCACGAACGCAAGGCGCAAAGCCATGACATCGCCAAACGGGTCCGCCCCGGTGTGGCCGCCGTGGCTGAACGTTATGGCGCCCGGGTCGCCGTGGCCGAGGTGCCCCCCGGCCCGCCGGTCCTCCAAACCCTCGTCGCCGAAATCTACGGTCCCACCGAGGAGGCCCGGCACAAACTCGCCGCCGATGTCATCGACATTTTCAAGAACAGCGCCGGAGTGGTTGACACCGACTGGTACATGGAGGCCGACCAACCCAAGACCCGCTTTGTCATCGACAAGGAAAAGGCCGCCCTTCACGGTATCAGCGCCGCCACGATCGCCCAGACCCTGAGCATCGCCGCCTCCGGAATGCCGGTGGACCTCGTGCACTTCGAGCACGAAAAGGAGGACGTCCCCCTGGTCGTCGAGGTTCCCCGAACCCTGCGCAGCACCCCCGAGGATCTGCTCGGATTGCGGGTCCGTTCGGGCGACGCCAACGCCCTCCCAGAACCCGGCACCGACAGCCTGCCGGCGCTGGTGCCCCTGCGCGAACTCGTCAGCCTCGAGCACACCATCACCGACAAGAGCATCTACCACAAGAACCTCATGCCGGTCACCTACGTCATCGGCGACGTGGCGGGGGCCGTCGAAAGCCCGGTCTACGCCATCCTGGAAATGAACCGGAAACTCGCGGAACTGAACCCCGCCGACTACGGTGGCAGCGAGGCGTCGCTCAAGGTGCTGAATGCCACCCAACCGTTCACCGAGCAGGAACCCTCGATGAAGTGGGACGGCGAATGGCACATCACCATCGAGGTCTTTCGCGATCTGGGAATGGCCTTCGGGGCCGTGTTGATCCTGATCTACATCCTCATGGTGGGCTGGTTCAAATCGTTCCTGACCCCGGTCATCGTGATGATCGCCATCCCCTTCTCCCTCGTGGGCATCATGCCGGCCCACGGCCTGATGGGCGCCTTCTTCACCGCCACCTCCATGATCGGCTTCATGGCGGGCGCCGGCATCGTCGTGCGCAACTCCATCATTCTGGTGGACTTCATCGAACTGCGCCTGGCCCAGGGCATGCCCATGGCAGAAGCCGTCGTGGACGCCGGTGCGGTGCGGTTCCGACCGATGTTGCTGACCGCGATGGCGGTGGTGGTGGGCGCTGCCGTGATTCTGGCGGACCCGATCTTCCAAGGACTGGCCATCTCACTGATGGCGGGTGAAATCGCCTCGCTGCTCATCAGCCGCATGGCCGTGCCCGTGCTCTACTACATGGCGTATGCCAAACACCCGCCGGTCAGGCCGGCGCGGGACTGAACCACCCGACGACCTCACTCCGACGGCCGGGGTTCGCCCCGCCGTCGTTGCCATGAACCGTCAACCGCCAACGGAGGGCCGAGTTCCACGAGGCCCTGACTTGATTCCAGGGACTCGTGGAACTCGTCCCTCCGAGGAGGGTTCCTGGTCCCATTGCCTGCGCATTCGCGAAGGCGGGCTTTCCATGGCGCGGCGATGTCCCGGCGAGACCGGAAGAGCCCCCAGGCCCGGGTTCGGGCCCGCCTCCGGCGAGGTCAGCGGATCTCCCGAATCTTCACGTCCTTGAACCAGGCGGCATCGCCGTGGTCGGTCAGCAGGATGTGACCCTTGACCTTCTTTCCGAAGTCGCGGGTGTTCCGAAACTTGCTGTTCTGAACCGCCGCCAGCACCTCTGGACTCCCCAGTTCATATTCCAGGATCTTCTGCCCGTTCAGCCAGTGTTCGACGTGGTTGCCCTGCACGAGCACCCGGGAGTGATTCCATTCGGCGGTCGTGAACGGGAGCCGGCCTGGGTTCGGCGGGAGTACGTCGTAGAAACTCCCCGTGGAACCCTTGCCCTCGCCACCCCGCTTCTCGTCGTACATCTGGTATTCATGGCCGACGATCCCGCGTTCCGGAACCACGAAGAACTTCACGCCGTTGTTCCCGTTCCCCGGCAAACGCCAGGTCCAGGCGAACTCGAAATCGTCAAACGCCTCGACACTCAGAAGGTCACCGCCACGCACTCCCTGCTGCTTCTTCAAGATCCCGTCCTCCACCACCCAGCCCTGGGTCGGCGGCGTGTTCTTCCCGGCAACCTGCCAGCCCGCCAGCGACCTGCCATCGAAGAGCAATCGCCAGCCGGCGGCCTTCTCGGCATCGGTGAGTTGATCGGGGGGAGGTTCGGCTGCGGACAGGGCGGACGCCCCAAGAAGCAGGACTGCCAGGGTACGAGTAAGACGGCTCATGTTGTGCGAAAGCTTGTACTGCTCCGCCGCTGGAACGGTCAAGCGTCCCGATGGGGAGATGAGCGGGCTACCGCCCCGGCATCAGCCGGACCTCGCAATCCCCGTCCTCCAGGATCAACGTCACCGTGCCCGCCTCACTGGTCGCAAGAACCGTCGCACCCGCCGCGACCAGGCGCCCACGCAGCGCTGCGCCGGCATGTTGCGCCGCAGGCCACGCCGCGTCGGTCAGCACGACCCGCCTGGGCACGACCCGATCGAGCAGCCGCGGCATCAATGGCTCCTCATCCACCGGCAACCCCGCCACCACGACCTCCGCCCCCAGGTCCCCCTCCGCCGCCAGCAACGCCCCCTGCCCTTTGCTGCCCAGGTCGGACAGGAGCAGCACCCGCGTGCCAACGAAATCCCTCGTCAGCACCAGCGCATTGTCGTCCGCCCGGGCAAACCGGGTTCCGGCCGGCGGAGACCGCACCTCCCAGCCCGCAACGGCATCACCGCCTACCACTTCCCGCAAGGCCGTGTCCCCGGCGGTTTCCGGTTCCCGGAGTCTCGCGACGAACTCCCGGTAACTGGGCGACCGGAAGTCGTGGGGCCCCACCACGACCTCTCGAATCGGCAATGCCTCCGCCAGCAACCCCACCCCGCCCACGTGCCGGACATCCCCATGGGTCAGGACCAGTCGAGGCAGGACGTTCACGCCCCGGGAACGCAGCACCGGCAGGGTCAGTCGCTCGACCTGATATTCGTCGCCGCAGTCGATGAGCAGATCATTCCGCCGCCCCGGGGCATCGACCCAGATGGCACCACCGCCGTTCATGGGCAACACCACAACCTCGGTCCGGCCCCGGCGCGCCCAGGCGGGTGCCCCCCAGGCGAACAGAAGGCCCAGACCGCACGGCACCAGCCATTGGCGACGGCCGGACTGCCACAACCGCCCCCCGACGCAGCCAACCAGCACCGCGTAGTACAGCCCCACCTGCCAGGCGGCGGGAGCCATCACGTAATGAAAGGCGCCGGGCCAGGTTGCCGCCCGCTGACTGAGCCCCGTCATGAGGTGCATCCAGAACCAGGCGGCGTGGTTGAACAGTTCGGAGGCCCCCGGAAACCAGGCGCCCGTGGCCAGGCTGCCGAGACAGCTCATCACCGCAAGGCCCCCCAACGGAACCATGACCACGTTGGCCAGCAGGCTCACAGGAGTGACCAGATTGAAGTAGTGCATGATCAGCGGGAAAGATCCCAACCAGGCCGCAATCGACACCCCCAGGCTGCCCAGCACCAGCCGCGCCCCGTCGTGTTGCATGCGTTGCCAGCGGGTCAGGAGTTCCGGTGGCAGCAACGGATCGACTTGCAGCAGACGTTCCCGAAGTCCCTCGAAGAACGGCATCAACAGCGCCAGTCCCAAAACCACGAAGAACGACAGCTGAAAGCTGGCCTGAAACAACTGCAGCGGATCCCACAGCAGGATCAGGAACCCGGCCGCGCACAGGGAATTCAGCAGGTCCCCCGGCCGCCGCAGCGACCAGCCCCCCACCACCACCGTCATCATGATTGACGCCCGCACCGCCGACGGCTGCCCACCTGTGGCCGCCACATAGAACCACAGCGCCGGTACCACCAGAAACACGCAGGCACCGCGCGGCACCTGCAACACCCGCAGGACCGCCACCAGCATGCCCGAGATCAACCCAATGTGCAGGCCACTAATGGCAAACAAATGCATTGTCCCCGTGCGCATGAAGGGTTCCGCCACCTCGTCGGTCAACGCCGTGCGCCAGCCCAGCGCCATCGCCCAGATGAGTTGCACTTCCTCCTCCTCCTCGGGCAACCCGCGCGAGAGACACCGCCTCGCCCATGTCGCATACCGTCGAGGCAACGAAGGCCGCAACCCGCCGGGGTCCACCGGCCGCCAGTCCCGGAGATCGCGCGTCACCAACTCATACCAGATGCCTTTGTTGCGCAGAAAACGGGCCCAGTCGAACAACCCCTCCGCCACCGGTCCCGCGGGCCGCCGCAGAATGCCGTAGACCTCGACCTCCGACCCCTGATGAAAACCGGCGGGCAGAATCTCGGGCAACGAAACCGCCACCCGGCCGGCCGCCGGTTCCCAGTCGTGGCGTCGCCGGAGGTGCCGGACTTCCAGAATCACCCGGGTCCGCCACGTGGTCGTACCAGCCCGGCGCTCGTTGCGACGCAGGGCGGGTTCGGTGGCCAACCGCCCCCGCAAGGTGGCCAGCACGGGTTCGTCGAAGCCGAATCGACGAAGGTCATGCGGCGAATGCGCCTCGTCATGCCGGGACAGGTTGATCCAGCCCACCAGCAGGAACAGGGGCCACAGCAGCCAGGGTCGCCACCGCGCTTTCCACAACGCCAGCAGAAGCAGCACCGCCGCCACCCCGAACAGCCCGGCCAATGGCGCGCCCGACAGGAGGCGACCGATCACGATCCCCATCGCGAGGGCAAGGGCCGCCGGCAGGAGCGGATATCTCATCACATGTTTCCCAACAAGAGAATCACATCCGAGCCAGGGGTGGCAAGCCCGGTGGGGGCGCCTCCGGGAGATGCCCCTCCTTCTCCTGGAAAGCCCCCGTTCGCGAACGCGCATCCAACGGGACCGTGAACCCTCCTTGGAAGGACGAGCTCCGCGAGTCCCTGGGATCAAGTCAGGGCCTCGTGTAACTCGGCCCTCCATTGGCGGGGGACGGTTCATGGAGAGAGCCCCAATGACAAACGCTTTGTCATGCAATGGGACCTGGAACCGGTTTGGCCACTCTGGGGATCAGTCCTCACTAATGACGGAGAGAGCGCTGCCAATAGCTGCAGGACTGACCCCGTCGCTCGGTTCATGAGCCTTGAACCTGGCGATGATGCGTCGCGCAGTGCTGCGCGGGATGGTCCATTGAGTTGTGCGCTGTCGCAACAAGTCCCAAGCCCCCTCCAGGGCTTCCGCGAGTTCTTGACTGCCAGGAGTTCCCCCCAAGGGCCTCCCCCCTCCTGGTTGCCTCCAATGCGAATCAGCGCGGGTCTGCTGTCCCGCTACCGGCATTGCGCGGTACGCTTCCGCCAAGGGAAGGTCATCGACAAGACTTGGCATTTGATTACCGAGTGAGGCAGGAGTGGGATACCGGATGACAAACCGTCCGCTCAGCCTGAGGACTCTCTCGATGGGGATGTTGATCGTGCTCGCCGTGGGCTCCGGGAATCCACCGTGGTGCCACAGCGCGTCCCAGTCCGCGTCCGGGGTTTCGGTCGGCAGGTGGATCAGTTCCGACGGCAGATCGGTGCGAACGGTTTCGGCCACGGACCACGGATGCATGCGGTAGAGGAAGTGATCGAATGGTCCAGACCATTCTTTCAACCGCGATCAAATGGTCCCGCTCTCACGCAGGCGCCGCCGCGCCGTCCGCCACCCGGTTCAGCGTGCCGGAGACAACTTCCCAGCGTTGCAGGCGTCGACCCAGTTCATGCGGCCAGTTCTCCTCCGTGCAGGTCATGAAGACCTGACCACTGGCCTGGTGGGAACGTTCCAGCAACGGCAGCAATCCAGCGCGGCGTTTGGCGTCGAGTTCCCCCATGACATCGTCGATCAGCAGGATCGGCGGCGCGCCGCGCAAACCGGTGACGTACTCTGCCTGGGCCATCTTGAGGGCGACCGCGAGCGACCTTTTCTGGCCTTCGCTGCCGAACTGGGACGCCGGTTTGCGGTCGAGGGTCAGATCGAGATCGTCGCGATGCGGCCCCACCAGGGTCGTCCGGTAATTGAGTTCCCGCGTGCGGACCCGGGCCAGCTCCGCGGCAAAGTCCGCCCGAACCGAGGGACGGTATTCCAATTTGAGTTCCTCGGCATCGTTCGAGATGCGGCGGTAGGCCAGGCGGGCGAGCGGGGAGATTCGCGGGATCAATTCATGTCGCAAGCGTGTGATCTCCGTGCCTGTCCCGACCACTTCGCGCGAGAAGCTCTCCAGGGCGGTTTCGTCGAGGGGGCGTTGTCGTAGCAGGGCGTTGCGCGAGCGGACGGCCCGGGCGTAGCGCTGGAGCATGGTCAGGTAAGCTGGGTGCGTTTGCGCGAGCAGGAGGTTGAGGAACCGACGCCGCTGACCCGCGGCCCCCTTGACCAACTGGAGATCCTCGGTACAGAACACCACGACGCGGAGGACGCCGAGATAATCGCCCAACCGCCGGACCGGATCACCGTTGAGCGTGAGGCGCCGCTCCTTGGGCGACCAGTACATCTTGACCGCATGAGTGCCTTCGCCGACCACGGTGGCACCGACGAAGTAACCGCGATGATCGTGGCGGATCATCTGGGCGCCGCCGACGCCGCGAAAGGAGCGCAGCGTGGCGAGGAGGTAGATGGCCTCCAGGATGTTCGTCTTGCCCTGGGCGTTGCCGCCGAGCAGCAGGTGAAATCCCGGCGTCAAGTCCACGTCCAACCGGGCGTAGTTGCGGAAGTCCCGGAGTCTGAGTTGCGCCAGATGCACGGCCCAGAAGTAGCGGGAACGCCGTCACGTTTCACGCCGGAAGTGCGACGTCGATCACCCCCACCCCATGAATGCGGCGAGATCCACCACGCTTCCCGCCAGGGCGAGGACATTGTCCTCCGCCAACCGCACCTCGGGCGACGGCACGGGATCGAAGGCAACCACGGTTTCGGAGCCGTCCTCCCGCTTTTCCACCCGTTTCAAAGCCACCAGGTTCAACCGGTGCCGCCGGCGCAGGTCGATTTCGCGCAGCGTTTTCCCGACCAGCGACTTCGGCACGCGCACCTCGACCAGGCTGAAACCGTCGGCCAGCTCGAAGTAGTTCTTGATGTTCGAAATGGTGAGGCGTTGCACGAGGTTGCGGGCCGCCTCCTCCTCGGGATCAAAGACCTCGTGGGCCCCGACGGCCTCAAGAACGCGGCGGTGATCCGGGTTGGCGGCGCGGGCCACGACACGACGGATCCCAAGCTGCCGGGCGTGCACCACCGCGAGCACCTGGGCTTCGAAATTGTCGCCAATGGCCGCCACCAACACGTCGACCTCGGCCAGACCATGACTCGCGAGTGCCTCGCGCTGGCTCGCATCCAACTGCACCGCCAGGGACACCTCATCCTTGACGACGTTCACATGCTGCATGGTCCGGTCAACGGCAATGACCTCCGCCCCGGCCCGGGCCAGCCCGATGGCTGCCGCCCGTCCGAATTCACCCAACCCAATGATCGCGCATTTCATGGTTCCACCTCTCCGCAACGTTCCGTCAGATTCGTCCCGCCTCAGCCCACCAGCAGTTCCTCCTCCGGGAATTCATAAAGTGCCCGCGGCGCCGCCTGGATCACGGACATCACCAGCGAAAGCGGTCCCACCCGCCCGATGAACATGGCGGCGCAGAGAATCAGCTTGCTGCCCGTGCTCAGTCCCGGAGTGATCCCGGTCGAGAGGCCCACCGTGCTCAACGCCGAAATCAGTTCGAACGCCAGGTCCCGCAGCGGCAACTCCGGATCACAGCAGGCCAGGCCGAAGATGCCCAGGGCCGCCGCCGCGATGTAGAGAATGAAGACGCTCAGCGCGGCGTAGACGACCGTTTGGGGCAGCGCCCTTCCGAAGACCTCCACCCGCCGTCGTCCCCGGGCCAGTGCCCGCAACGTCAGCACCAGCACCCCGAGCGTCACCGTCTTCACCCCGCCACCCGTCGAAACCGGGCAGGCGCCCACCACCATGAGTGCCATCAACAGAATCAAGGTGGCCGGTTGCAGGTCGCCGATGGGCACCGTGTTGAACCCCGCCGTCCGGGGAGTCACCGATTGGAAGGCGGCAATCCAGCCCTGGGCGGCCCAGGGTTGTCCCCGCAACACATGACCGTGTTCCAGCACCCAGAAGCCGACGAAGCCCACCCCCAACAGCAGCCCGGTCACGATCAGCGACAGGCGGGTTTGCACTGGCAGACGGCGCACTGCCGTGACCTCGTTGTGGCGGCAGCACCAAGGAATCCTCCGGAGCAACGGCCAGCGGGTGAGGCGCACGCTGAAGAGGTCGGCAATCACCAGGAACCCGAATCCCCCCAGAATGATCAGCGCCATCACCACCGTCAGTACCCGGCCGTCGGACTGCCACGCCACCAAACTGTCGGAAGCGAGACCGAAGCCGGCGTTGCAGAAGGCCGACACGGCATGAAACACGCTCCATCGCAACCGGACCAGGGCATCGCCCTCCGACGGCAGAAAGGCAAAGAGACAGGCGGCGCCGACGCCCTCGATGAACAGCGTGCCCACAACAATGAGCAGCACCTGCCGACGCAGACCGGCGAGGCTGCGGGCACTCACCAGGTGTTTGAACGCGAGCAGGTGTTCGACCGGCAGGGAGCGGGTGGAGGTCACTGCGAGAAACGCGACAAAAGCCATGATACCGAGGCCGCCCACCTGACAAAGCGCCAGGATCATCCCCTGCCCGAGCACGCTGAAATCGGTCCCGGTATCCCGCACTGCCAACCCGGTCACGCAACAGGCGCTGGTGGAGGTGAACAACGCGTCCATGACGCCAATCGGCCGGGCCGGCCGCCCGCTCGCCCGGGGCAGCAGCAACAAGAGCGTGCCCGCCAGAACAATCATGGCGAACGACCCGATCAGGATCATCTCGGGCCGGAGGCCCCGCGCCAGGATGTATTGCTGCAGCCGCAGGAGATGGATCAGCAGGTTCCCAAGCAGGAACAACTGCACCACGTCCATGAACAATGCCTGTGAAGTGCTTTCGTGGAGGAAATGCACGAGGCTGCCCGTGGTTTCCGGCCAGATCATGAGGCCCCCCGCCACCCCCGCCAGGGCCACCAGCACCGCCAGTTCGGAAAACCTCCCCCGCAGCACCGCCCGCCAGTCCCGGTTCCGCCGGAACAACGCCACCCGGTCCGCGATGTAACCAGCCCCGGCCAACAGGTCGAGGGCGTGCAGCAGCAGCACCCAACCGGAGGGCAACCGGCATCCGTGCTCGACCAGCAATGACCCGAACGCCACCAACCCCGCCACCACCATGAACGGCGTCGGCAGCCCCCTCGGCAGATGCCGGGTCTTGCTGAACAGCTTGTCGGGCGTTGATTCCATTTCGGCCGGGACCTCGGCAGACTCGGGCCCGGGAGGGCACCGCGCGCGAGCATTTGCCGCCATCGACCGCGAATCAACCCCTTTACGTCGGGCCCGGCGACCCGCGCTTCGCCGGAAGCGTGTTTCGACTTGGTGCCCATCGGTGGTTTGCGCAGGCTTCCGGGATGCACCGCGAACCCGCACCCGGGCCACGCCGGGAAGCCGAAGTCATCCCCGCTGCTTCGCAAACCCCGCGCGCCGTCACAGCCCTCCGAAAGACTCCGGCGAGGCTGTTTCCCCGGGGCGGCTCGCATGTTGCCGCCCTGCTCCGGTTCACCGTCGTGCTCCCGTTGATGGCCATGGGACAGGCGTCCGGGGAAACGGCCGATGCGATGGCAGACCGGGTGCTGGTGATCCGGAACTCCAACAGCCCGATCTCGCTGGCGGTCGCCGACGATTACGCGAAACGCCGCGGCATCCGGCATGTCCTGACGATTGCCTGTCCGGACGCCGCCACGGATGTCGCGTCTGAAACCCTCCGCTTCGAGCGGTTCCAGGCACTGATCGCAACTCCGCTCGCAGGTTTCCTGCACGATCATCCGGAGACCGACTTCATCGTCCTGACCAAGGGCATTCCCATCCGGCTCGCCTCCGCCCCTCAGGGCCGCACCCAGGGACCGCTGTCGCTGGACAGCCACCTCGCCGCCTGGCATTACGAGTCCCTGGAGGATGCGGTCCGGGTGGATGTCACGGACCCCGCCTACGGAAGCGGCTTTCACGGGATGGCCTGGGCCAACCGCTTCTGGAACAGCCCGGGGCGATTCTCCCACCGGCGCTTTGGCGGCTACCTCGTGACGCGCCTCGACGGCTATACCGAAGCCGATGCCAAAGCGTTGACCACGCGCTCGCTCGCGGCCGAGGCAGCACACGACACCGCCGGGTCCACGGGGGCAGCCATCCTGCTCGATGCCTGCCCCGCGTATCAGTTCGACGACGTCCTCAAGGCCCCCCACTCCATCCTGCCGGAGGCTCCGGGCACATCGGCGAAGATCATCGAGGAAAGCGCGTTCAGTGAGTTCAACACGGAGTTGCGCTGGACCGCGGAGACGCTGGAGCGGCGGCGGGTTCCGGTCGAACTGGACACCACGGACCTGTTCGCGGGAAGCACAAACGCTCTGGCAGGATACGTTTCATGGGGTAGTAACGACCGGCGGTTCGATGCCGGCACCTACCGGTCGCTCCGGTTCGCAGCGGGTGCGCTGTGCGAAACGGCGGTCTCGACCAGCGCCCGCACCTTCCTGCCCGCCGAGGGCGGCCAGTCACTGATCGCCGACCTGATCCGGCAAGGGGCGACGGGCGCCAAGGGATACACCGACGAACCGCTCCTGCAGGCGGTCGCCTCCCCCAGCATCCTGTTCGATCGATACACCCGGGGTTGGACGCTGGCGGAAAGCTATTATGCCGCCTCCCGTCTGGTGGGTTGGGAGGACATTGTGATCGGCGATCCGCTTTGCAGGGCCTATCCGAAGACCAGCGAATAGCCGGGGGCAGGGACGAAAGGGGAAGCCAGCAGGACCGCATCAGGACGCCGGTCCGGATCGGGGAGGCGGTCCCGTCGGCCGGCTCCTTCGCTGCCTCGATCGCATCTTGAGATTCAGCGCCTCCACGAACACCGAGAACGCCATCGCAAAGTAGATGTAGCCCTTGTTGATGTGATGGCCCAGGCCGTCGGCCACCAGCACCACCCCCACCAGCAACAGAAAGCTCAGTGCCAGGATCTTCAGGGTGGGATGAACCTCGATGAACCGGCTGACCGTCCCGGCGAAGAACATCATGAACCCGACCGCGATCACCACCGCCGCAATCATCACCGGCAGATGCTGCGCCATCCCCACCGCCGTGATCACCGAGTCCAGCGAGAACACGATGTCGAGCAGCATGATCTGGACAATGACCCCCCCGAACGTCGCCGCGGCCCGTTGGGTGTCGTGGATGTCCTCGCCTTCCAGCTTGTCGTGAATCTCATGCGTCGCCTTGCCAATCAGGAATACCCCCCCCAGCAGCAGGATCAGATCGCGTCCGGAGAAACCGTGCCCGAACAGGTGGAACAACTCGCTCTTCAACCCCATGATCCAGTTGATGGCCAGGAGCAGCAGGACGCGCATCACCATTGCCGCCAGCAATCCCGTGCGCCGGGCCCGCTCCTGCACGGCCACGGGGAGTTTCCCCGCCAGGATCGCGATGAAGATGATGTTGTCGATGCCCAGGACCACCTCCAGGGCGGTCAACGTGGCGAGACTGATCCAGATTTCCGGGTTGAACAGCCAGTCCATAGTCGCGCCGGTTTCATGACCTGCTTCCGGGGATTCCGCAACTTGAAAGGGCGCACTCCAAGACCGCTTCGCGATATCGGCGGGTTCGGTCCCTGGCTCCCGAATTCCGGACTTCGCATTCCACGCCCCTGCGCGTCATCCCCAGATCTGCCGGTCCAGCGAACGGAACTGCACCGCCTCTCCGACATGGTCCGCGGTGATCGACTCGGATTCGGCAAGGTCGGCGATGGTTCGGGCGACCTTTAGGATTCGGTCGTAGGCGCGGGCACTCAGGTTGAGGTCGCTCATGGCAAAGCGCAGCATCTCGAGCGTGGCTTCATCCAGGGAACAATGGGCCTTCAAATCGCGGCTGCCCATCCGCGCGTTGCAGACCAGGCCCGGTCGGTCCGCGAACCGCCGCAACTGGCGGTTCCGCGCGGCGATGACCCGTGCGCGAATCGCGGCCGACGGTTCACCGGGACGCCCGCTGGTCATTTCCTGGAACTTCACTGCCGGCACCTCGATGTGGATGTCGATCCGGTCCAGCAGCGGCCCGGAAACGCGACCGAGGTAGCTTTGAATTTCGCGCGGGGAACATTTGGATTCCCCGGGCATTTTGCCATCGGGCGTCGGGTTCATCGCAGCGACGAGCATGAAGGAGGACGGAAAGGTCACCGTGCCGGCGGCGCGGGAGATGGTGACCTCCCCTTCCTCGAGCGGTTGGCGCATCGTCTCCAGAACGGTGCGTTTGAACTCGGGCAGTTCATCGAGGAAGAGGACGCCGTTGTGCGCGAGTGAAATCTCGCCCGGGGTGGGATGGATGCTGCCACCGAGCAACCCGGCATCACTGGCGGTATGGTGCGGGGCGCGGAAAGGGCGTCGCGTCACCAACGCCTGGCCGGGTCGGATCATGCCGACGATGCTGTGGATCTTGCTGGTCTCCAGTGCCTCCTCAAGGGTGAGCGGCGGCAGGATCGTGGGCAGCCGTTTTGCCAGCATCGACTTGCCGGTGCCGGGCGGGCCGATCAAAAGCAGGTTGTGTCCGCCCGCCGCAGCGATTTCCAACGCTCGCTTCACGGTTTCCTGACCCTTCACGTCGGCGAAGTCGAGATCGCCGTCAGCCTGATGATCGAACAACCGCGCAGTGTCCACGCGCACGGGCGGGATCGTTAGTTCGCCTTCAAGAAAGGCGGCGGCTTCGCGAAGGTTGCCGACGGGAATGACGTTCAATCCGGCGACGACGGCGGCCTCCGCGGCATTGGCGGCGGGCACGATCACGCCCAATCGCCCGTCGGCCCGGGCCCGGAGGGCGAGGGGCAACACGCCCTTCACCGGCCGCACCGCCCCGTTCAACGCCAGTTCGCCGACCAGCAGAAACTGGTCGAGCTGATCAGAGACCATCTGTTCACTGGCCGCTGCCGTGGCAATGGCGATGGGCAGATCGAAGCTGGGCCCCTCCTTGCGCACATCCGCCGGGGCGAGATTGATGGTGGTGCGACCCATCGGCACCTTGAACCCCGAGTTTGACAGCGCCGTGAACACCCGGTCACGCGATTCGCGCACCGCCGCATCCGGCAAACCGACCAGCACCACCTTGGTGTCCCCCCACCCATCATTGACCTCCACTTCGACGGCGAAGGCCTCGATTCCCATGACGGCCGCTGAACAAACTCTGGCAAGCATCAGGAATGAGATGACGGATGCGGCCCGGTGAGGCAACCGATTTCTTCACCTTGCGGGGCCGGAGAAGGAAGGCGGGCCGCGGCCGAGGCAGGGGCGGGACCACGGTTCGCCACCCCATGCCGCGCGCAGCAGGCGGCAAGCCCGCAGCAGTGGGTAACGTGAGCGGTGCGCGACCTGCGTTCCGCCGCCAGCACGCTGCGACGGGCGGAAACGGGGTCTTGTCAGGAGGCGGACTTCGGCGGTTTACTGGCCGGTGGAAACCAACGGACCCAACCAAGGCAATGAATGAACGGCTCGAAGTTGAAACAAGGAAACTCACCGATTCCTGGATGCGCCACGAGGCCGACTGGCTGCGGGACTATCTGGTCGGCAGCGTGGAGGACCCCCGACTGAACGTGCAGAGCATTCTCACCCGCCATTTCCTGATTGACGCACTGACCCCGGAAAACCACGCGCCGCTGATGGAGGCGGAGCTGCGTTTCGCCATTTGCCTGACGTGGTTGCTGAAGCAGATCGAACTTGGAGCCGGTCCGGAGGACTTCTCCGCGATCCACCATGGTCTGCGCGTGGGTTCGGACAACGCCGAAGGACTGCACCTGCCGGAGTACCTGGGCGAGACGTTCGCCCAACAACCCGCAGCCGACGCCCCCCCGGCGGGATCGACCTATCTGAACAGTGTGCTTGTCCGACTGGCGCAATCGCCCGAACCCACCCTGCGCGGGGCACCGGAACTGGACGGTTTCATGGAAGCCTGGCGGACAATCCTGGCTCCCTTGGAACCGACCGGCGTCGCCGTGCTGGAACCGGCCTGCGGTTCGGCGAACGATTACCGTGCCATCGCCGCCTGCGGACTCGGTGAACTCATCCACTATCACGGGTTCGACCTCTGCATAAAGAACGTGGCCAACGCCCGCACGATGCATCCCGACACGCGCTTCGACGTGGGAAACGTCTTTGCGATCCCCGCCAACGCCTGCGCCTACGATCTTCTCATCGCGCACGACCTGTTTGAACACCTGTCGCCCGAAGGCCTGGAGCAGGCGATCCGTGAGGTGTGCCGCGTGACGCGGAACGAACTCTGCGTGGGCTTCTTCAACATGCACGAGGAAGGCTGGACCGTGGTGCGCGAGGTCGAGGATTACCACTGGAACACGCTCGATGCCGGGAACACCCGCGCCCTGTTCGAGGCGGCCGGGTTCGACGTGCAGATCGTCAGCATCGACGCCTTCCTCCGCCAGGCCTTTCGCTGCAAGGACCAGCACAATCCCCGGGCCTACACCTTCCGTTGCCGCAGGCCCGAGTAGCCGCGGACGTCAGTTTGCGCTGATCCTGAGGCGTCGGAGGAAGGAACCGGTGGACCGACACCCCTGACTGGCCCGTGGTTGCCCAAGCGGTCGCGGCTGCCGCCGTGGAGATTTGCGCCGACCGAGGTGGGCGGCTAGGCTCGCGCCGCGTGCGGATTGAAGACTTCGATTACGAACTGCCGCCCGAGCGCATCGCCCAGCATCCGGCGGAGCATCGGGACGCGTCCCGCCTGCTGGTCCTCCAGCGCCAGGATGGGCAGGTCGTACACCGCCGGTTCGCCGATTTCGCGGACTATCCCGGTCCGGGTGATGTACTCGTGTTGAACAACTCCCGCGTCATTGCGGCCCGGTTGCGCGGCCGCAAGCTGCCCGAGGGCGGTCAGGTCGAGATCCTCCTGAGCGAGCCCGTCGGCCGCAACGACTGGTGGGTGATGCTGCGCCCGGGCAAACGGGTGCGACCCGGAACCTGCCTGGAGTTCCAACGTGGGGGGGCAGCCATCACGGCAACCGTGCGCGAGAAGAACCGGGAGGGCCATTGCCGGCTGGAATTCGCGGGGCCGGCGGATGTCCTGGATCGGTTGGACGAACTTGGCGAGGTGCCGTTACCCCCCTACATCGAACGAACCGCGGCGCCCTCGGACAGGGATCGCGAGCGTTACCAGACGGTCTTTGCCCAGCCGCCCGGATCGGTGGCCGCACCGACCGCGGGACTGCACTTCACCACGGAGTTTCTGGACCGGCTTCGCGTCCGCGGCGTCGAGGTACGGTTTGTCACGTTGCACGTCGGTTTGGGCACTTTCGCCCCGGTGAAGGCGGAGCGGGTCGAGGACCACGTGATGCACGAGGAGTATGGCGAGTTGCCGGCGGAAACCGCCACCTGCATCGGTGCGGCGAAGGCGGCGGGACGGCGCGTGTTCGCGGTGGGCACGACCTCGCTCCGGGTGCTGGAGAGTGCCGCGCGGGCACAGGCGGGAAGACCCCTGGAGGCGTGGAGCGGCCACACGCGGTTGTTCGTGCATCCGCCGGCGGGGTTCGCCGTGGTCGATGCGCTGCTCACGAACTTCCACCTCCCCCGTTCCACCCTGCTCCTGCTGGTGAGCGCGTTTGCCGCCCCGGGCCGGACCTCCGGGCGGCAACGAGTCCTCGCGGCCTATGCCGAGGCCGTGCGCGAAGGCTATCGCTTCTTCAGCTACGGCGATGCCATGTTGATCCTGTGAGGTGATCCGATGACAGGAACCCAACCCACCGGGGAACCAATCCGATTGCCGGTCGGCAGTCGGGGGCGACGCCCCTTCGTGCTGATCAACATGGCGATGACGGCGGATGGCAAGATCGCCACAGCCAACCGCGCCCTCTCGCGTTTCGGCACCCGGCAAGACGAAGCGAACCTCTACGCGCTGCGGGCTTCGGTCGACGCGGTAATGAGCGGAGCCACGACCCTGATGGCGGAGGGAGCCACGCTCGGTCCCGGCCCCCAGCGCTTCCGCCAACAACGTCGCCTGGCCGGTCGGCCCGAATGGCCGTTGCGGATCGCCGTCAGCGGCTCCTGTTCGCTCTCACCGGATGCGGCCGTCTTTCAGCATGGAACCAGCCCGGTGATCGTGCTTACGTCGGAACGGGCCCCGCGTCGGGCACTGCACCGGTTGAGCCGGGTTGCCACCCAGGTGGGTGTGTGCGGCGAACAGGAGGTGGATTTCACAAGGGCGCTTCGCTGGCTGGCGGAGAGCTGGCAGGTGGACCGCTTGCTGTGCGAGGGCGGGGGCGAACTCAACGATGCGTTGTTTCGCGCCGACCTGGTGGACGAACTCCACCTGACCCTCTGTCCGTGGATCGCGGGCGGACGCACCGCTCCGACCCTCGCAGATGGCGTCGGCGTGAGTGCCCTGGCGGAGGCCCGACGCTTCCGGTTGAAGGCGCGGAAGCGCGTGGGCAACGAGCTTTATCTGATCTACCACCGGGCAACCTCCCCAGCCCCGTAGCGGCAGGCTGCTGTGCACCGAAGCCCTGTCCATGGCGGCGAACGGGTGTTCGCCGATGCCGTGGCAGGCCGCTCGATCGGTCCGGTGGATGCCCATGCGCCGCTACGGGATTGCGCCTCCCCGGTTCATCAACCCCACCGCCCACGACGCGGCCTTCCTCAATGCCAACCGGCGCTCGTCCGTCGGATGATCAAGACACTCCAGCAGCGCGGTTCCCCGGACGGTGCTGTTCGGGCTGCGAAGCAGTTCCGCAATCCCGCTCCAATCGATGGTCTGCCGCATCAGGGCACGGGTGGCCTCCTCGTAGGCGGGGACGCCATACCGCCAGGCCTGTTCCTCGCCGGCACGGACATAATCCCACAGGAACCGTCGTGCCGTCCCGCAACGCAGGCCGCCGAGGGCGGCAAACACAGATTGACGCGGCCGCCAATGACTCCACAACCCGGCAGGCGGAAGGTCACGTGGGGAGATCCGCCCGTCGCTCCGGAGGAACCTGATGAGGTCACCGGCCGCTGCGGTGGCGCCCAGTTCCCCCAACGCCCGCACCGCCATCGCGGCATCCACCCCGCTCAGTTCCGGATCGGGATGTGACAACGGAGCCTGCAGCACCGCCCGCAGGGCTTGACGGGAATCCCCCCGGTTCCTGCCGCTCGTGCCAAGCTCGCCCGCCGCCCAGGCCCGGGTGACCACCAGGACGGTGCGTTGCTCCCCGGTCAGGTCGGGAACGGCAACGGCCGAGGCCTCCAAGATCTCCACCAACCGGTCCGCCGTCGGCTTCGGTCGGATTCCGCGGAGACGATCCACGATGACCGGCGGCAACCAGGCATCGGTCGCATCTCGCAACGGCACTTCCCGGACCGGCAGGCGCACACGGTATCCCAGGTCCAGCGCGAGAAAAGGAACCTCCGCCCGCTCCAGCACATTCGCCGCCACCCGGGGATCGTCGACCAGAATCATCTCCCCAGGCTGCGCCAGGGCCGCCGTGATTGCCGCAGGGTCGACATCCCGCCGGCCCACGTAGAGGCCCGGGACCTTGTAGCGCAACGGGTGGAACCCGGGATTGCGCCGCAACTCCCCGGCGTTCACCTCATTGATCGACACCACATTCGGCCACACCCCGCGCTCGGTGAGCAACCGGGCGACCTCGGCTTCCAGGCCGGGTTCCTTGAGATCGAGATGCAGCAGCATGCCGCTGCGGGCGGCGAGATCGAGCAGGTCGTCAAAACGCGCGACCTGCCCGGGCACCGGCCGGCCATGGACCGGCACCGTTGCCAGTGTTTCCAACTGGCGAAGGGTGTGCTCGCGCACCCGGCCGATGCCTCGCAGCACCCGATCCACCGATTCATCGTGAAACAGAACCAAGGTGCCATCATGCGTCCGCCGGACATCCACCTCGACGCCGTCCGCGCCGTGACGCATGGCGAGGGCGCAGGCCAGCAGGGAGTTCTCCAGGGCAAAGGCGGTGGCTCCGCGGTGGACCAGGATCGCGGGCCCGGCGCGACGGCGTTCCACCGTGCCGGGCAGTTCGCGGGAGCCGGGGCTCGTCTGATCGCCTGGCTCGCCGACGGACACCGCGGCGGTGGCCCCCGGAACACCTGCGACGCCGGTCCTGCCCTGAGGGGTCGCGCACATCAGGAGGCCGACGCCCAGCGTGATGGCTGCCCCGCGGTTCATGCCCCCCCCCTCTCGGCGGCTCGGGGGTCAGTGCTCACGATTGGCGGAGGGAGCGCCGCCAATGGCTGCAGGACTGACCCCGTCGCTCGTTTCATGAGCCGGCGTTGCCCTACGGCTTCCCGAGCTTTTGCAGCTTGGTGAAGAAGTCGCGGAAGATCGGATCGCGCTGAAGGAAGTAGACACTGCGGATCAGGTGCCGCGAGTCGTCGAAGCTGAAGGTGTAGTTGTCCGTCGGGATCGGGCTGTGAACGAGGTTGGATGGCAGCCAGCGACTGTCGATGACCCACGCCACCGCCGTCATGTCCCAGAGCACCTTGGACCAGGCGAAGTGGTCCTGGCGGAAGTCCTTGAAGATCTCGAGCAGGTATTCGCCGATGGCCCCCCGGCCGGCGAGGTTGGCCTCCATTTCCGGAACGGTGGTGGCGAAGTGGGTGACGACCGGGGTGCAGGGCAACTGCACGAGAGCCACCCCGGAATTGAAGATCGTTTTCGAGGCGTTGAGGTCCTGATGGTAATTGAACTCGTGCTGGTGCGGCCATTGGAGGCCGTTGCCACCAAGCCACACCACGACGATGTTCGGCAGGATCGAGGGATCGAGCAGGAGGGCGTTCGCCACGTTGCTGATCGCCCCCACAGCCACGACGTAAAGGGGATGCTCCGGACTGTGCGCCTTCGCCCGGCGGATCAGGTCCAGCGCCGCCGGGCTTTCCTCTGGCTGCTTCGGATCGGTGACATAGTGCCGGCTGCCCTTGAAGGCGAAGTTCTCCGGCGAACGGTTCAGCTTGGCGAGAATGCGGAGAATCTCCTCGTGGCTCCGTTCCATGCCGTTCTCCGGGCTGTTGGAGCGGTTGTTCTTGAATGGGGCGGCATAGACGGCCTCCACGTTCAACTCCGGCGAGATCAACGCGTAGACCAGGGCAAACTGATCATCGATCTCGTTGTAGGTGTCGGTGTCCAGCACCATCGGCACCGGCCGGTGGGTGGGCGGCTGCAACAGCGCCATGCGTTGCGCGTCGGTCAGTTTGGGAAACGACTGGGCCGCGACCGGGAAGCGGTTGGCACCGATCAGGAGACCGAGACAGGTCAGGATCACGAGGTGTTTCATAGCCGGGGTCGGAGAGTAGGCCCATGCCCCCCGGCATGGCAGACAAATCGGTGTTCACGCTCGCTCGGACGGCGGGAGACCGGGGAATTGCGCGCGAGGCGCCGGCAGCCCCGGAGGGTGGGATGGCGGCAGGCGTACCACGTGACCGTCGGTAGCCACCATACCTCCGTCATGCCCGGCGGAGAGGCGACGGCCCGTCGCCCTGACGGGAATACGTCGACGACGCCTTTCGGGGACGAGCCGTCCCCCACTCCGCCTCCCGGGCTTCACTGAAGGGGGGGTACCACGAGCCCGACCTTCGCATGACCTTCGCATTGACACACTGGCCGGCTGCCCCCACACTTTTATCACGATCCATGCCAGGAGTCTCCGGACCACGCGGTTGCGCGCGTTAGTCCGTCTGGTTTCACCTCGTCCACCGAAAGGCCATGAACCGTAGCACCATTCTCGCCCTCGTCAGCGCCGCGTGTTGTTCGCCCCTCATCCCGGGCACCGCGGTGGGCTCAGCGATTGAAACGCTCGCCAGCGCGAGAACAGGGGAAAGCCTCGTCACTGATACGAACTGGACCCTGTCGGCATCCATCCCGGAGACCTTGGAGAGTTCGGCCTCCTCTCCCAACCAGCCGGGAGCCTATGCTGCCGCGCGTGCAGGGATCGGGCAAAACAACGTCGATCTGGGTATCCTCTGCACTTCAGAAAACCAGAGCGGGGCCCCTGAATTCGGGAGCTCCGCGAGAGTCGGCGTCGAAGAGGATGTGACCTTCTTCAACATTTCGGATCCGATCGCCTACGATGGTGTAATCCTCAAGATGCGGTTGAAAGGCGAGTTGATGATCACCGGCCAGGGCGCCAACGGCTACTCCCGCGACCACTCGTCAAGACTCGCACTAAGTGTCGTCGCCAACTTCAATCAGCCCGATCGGGAAAGCCGGAATAGTGGCGCCCTCGAGATCTTCTTCACCGGGGGGAGCTCGTCCCGGACGGAGCCAAACCATTCCGGCCTGTTCCTGGACAATCTCAACAACCGACCCCGGTCGATCCAAACCTCCGGATCGCCGGAGAACCACGCATCCTTGACGATCAATGAAACGGTGTTCATTGCCCTTCCGGGGCTGCACCTGCTCAACGGCCCGCATCGGGTTCGCATCACCCTCTCGGCCCATAGCACAAGTGGCGGCTCCTCGTCATTCTACAACAGCCTGAGTTTCGATGAGGCGGAACCGGTGCTGTTGTACAGCGAGGACGCTCCGGGTCAGATACAACTCTTCTCCCCCGACGAGACTGGCCTCGTCGTCGAAACCGGAAGCGGAGGATTTCTCCCTGATCCGGCCCCAGACGGTCCCAGCACAAACCTGGCACTGGCCGGCAACCCCATCATGGGACATGCACCGTTCGACAACGGCACGTTCGGGGTCTATCACATCAACGCCCAGGGCTACCTGACCCCGCACCATTCGGAGACCCCGGAGGAACTGAACGACGGGGACATCGGGCCCAGCAGCGTGGTCGACACCTACAGTGGCGACGGCTTTGTCGATGACCCTGATCTCGAGAGCCCGGATGGCGGTGCCGATCCGTATGACTTCCTGGGAATCGCCTGGAGTGAGCCACAGGACGGAGTGGCGGAGATCCAGCTCTACCAGCGTATCTTTGGCGACGGCGGCTGGTTCGGCGGCCTGAACAGCGCAGTCGCGCCCAAGGTGCAAGTCAGTCGCGATGGCGGGACGACCTGGCTGGACGTGGAGGGAGTGACGACGGACTACGATTCGCTGGTGTCCCCCACCAGCCAGAACGGCCAAGTCGTGGGGCCGATCTCCTTTTCGTTCCCGCCCCAGGACGACATCGACGGCATCCGCCTGTTCGGCGAGGGCGGCGGACGGGCCGGCGTGGATGTTTCCGGGTTCGTGGCGGCGGCGGAATTCGAAGTGTACGCAGTGCCGCAACGTCCGCCCCCGCCGATCGATCCGTCCCGAAACCTCGCCCTCGACTCCAACCCGATCATGGGCCACGCGCCGCTCGACAACGGGACGTTCGGCACCTACCACATCAGCGCCCAGGGCTAC
This sequence comes from Verrucomicrobiales bacterium, assembly GCA_024233215.1. GTDB lineage: Bacteria > Verrucomicrobiota > Verrucomicrobiia > Limisphaerales > J093 > J093. Next base: position 251,642 of record JACKPW010000004.1, read on the forward strand.
CTGACCCCGCACCACTCCGAGACCCCCGGCGAACTGATCGACGGCAGTGTCGAACTCGACAGCGTGGTGGACACCTACAGCGGCGATGGCTACGTGGACGATCCCTCCCTGGAAAACCCGGACGGAGGAGCGGACCCCTATGACTTCCTCGGCGTGCAATGGAGCGAACCGCGGGATGGCGTGAGCCTGGTTCACCTGTATCACCGGATCTTCGGCGACGGCGGCTGGTTTGGTGGCCTGGACAATGCCGTTGCGCCAAAGGTGCAGGTCAGCCGCGATGGCGGAATCACCTGGCTGGACCTGGAAGGGGTGACTACTGACTACGGCTTGCTCGTGTCCCCCACCAGCCAGAACGGCCAGGTCGTGGGGCCGATCTCCTTTTCGTTCCCGCCCCAGGACGACATCGACGGCATCCGCCTGTTCGGCGAGGGCGGCGGACGGGCCGGCGTGGATGTCTCCGGGTTCGTGGCGGCGGCGGAATTCGAGGTCTATGCCGTCCTGCGCCCGGTGCTGAGCGTTTACCGCACCGGGGAAGGACTCCGGCTCACCTGGTCGGGCGATTACCGGCTGGAATCGGCCACCACGGTTGGCGGGGAATGGTCGGTGGTTGAGGACGCCCGGAGCCCCTGCGACCTGTCAGCGAATGCCAATGCGGAGTTCTTCCGGTTGACTTGGTAGCATCATCAAACCCACGAGAGCTGGAGATCTCGCCCGCGCACAACCGCCGAGCCCGAGTTGTGGTTCCACGACCTCTTCCACCCGGACCGCACGCCCTATCCGGAGCAGGAAGCACGCTCCATCCGCCAAATGACCGGCAGGTGGCGCCGAGGAATCCGCGTTACGGACGGGCGTTGCTTCGCGTCTTGGGGAGCCGCTTCCGACAGCTTGCCGGGACTGCCTGCCGAATGAGCTTCACCGCCTCAGCCGGGGAGTCGGTGAGGCGGGCCAGTTCCAGATCCTCCGGGCTGATGGTTCCCTCTGCAATCAGTGAGTTGCGCACGAAAGTCCGCAGGTGCTGCCAGAATTCTGTCCCCATCAGGACCACGGGGAATCGCGCGATCTTCCGGCACTGGATCAACGTGAGGGACTCGAAGGTCTCGTCGAGCGTGCCAAACCCGCCCGGCATCACCACGAACGCACACGAGTATTTCACCAGCATCACCTTCCGCACGAAGAAATGGTCCATCTCGATGAACCGGTCGAGGTAACGGTTGGGCTTCTGTTCGTGCGGCAGAATGATGTTGCAGCCCAGACTGACCCCGCCCCCCTCCCGGGCACCGCGGTTGGCCGCCTCCATAATGCCCGGGCCGCCGCCTGTCATCACCGCAAACCCCGCCTCCGCCAACCCGCGTCCCACCGCCCGCGCGAGCGTGTAATACCGATGGCCGGCAGGAAATCGCGCCGAGCCAAAGACCGTGACGCACGGCTGATGCATGTCCCCGAAGAACTCATAGCCTCGCAGGAACTCAAGGAAGGTCTGCACGGCGCTTTCCAGGTCGGCTCCCCGATCACGTTGGCCGGCGAGGAACTGGGCTTCCACCCCCTTGACGCGCTGCATCAGGAGGCTTTCGGGATGGGCGGAGGGTTGCTTGCGGAGGGACATCGCTTTGGGTCTTTGGCTGTCAGTTTTCCCGTCTCAAATCTCGATTCTCAGACTCGAAATGCCCGGCTTCCGGCGTTGGGGGGGAAGCGGCGAGCGCGCTTCAGGGGGAGCCCGATCCCCACCCCCCGGGAGTCGCGTCCAGTTTCAGCGCCGCCTCCCCGAGCGCGCGACCGATGGCCAACATCGTCCGCACGCTCCCCAAGTAGTGGAACGGGTAGTTGGACCCGACCTGGTCCCACTCCTCGCGATGCTCCTTCCAGCCCTGGCGGAACACGGCATCGGCCTGCTGGTCCCAAAACACGTCGGTGGGCACAAGGGTGGCGTTCCCGGTAAATTCCGGGCGCCGGACCGCGGCCGCCTGCGCCTCCTTGAAGGCGCGCATCCCGGGATTGTCATTGCCGGCCAGACCATCGACCCCCATCTGACCGACCACCACCGGCAAGCCGGGCACGCCCAAGTCCCGTCGCACATCGCGAATGAGCGCCGCCAGGTTGTCGGCGTATTCGCCGGTGGCTTCGGGATCGATCATGTCGTTCCAACCCTGGAACCAAACGAAGCCGGCCAGTTGATAGCCCTGTCCCTGATATTCCGGGAACAGCGTGCCGAGGGTGGCCAAAGTCCCGCGCACTTCGAGGATCATGTCGCGGTACGCCTGCCCGTAACGGGCTCGGACCTCCTCCATGGTCGCGTCTGGATTGCGCTTGCGGGCGTTTGCCAGTTCGCGGTTCAGACGTTCCGCCGGAGGGGGACCCGCACCCGGCGGGCGGAAGTCGCAGAACACGCTGCGTCCCCCCCAAGCCGTCTTGATCAGGAGCACCGGGGCCTCGAGGCGATCCCCCACGGTCAGACCAAAGCCCAGTTCCGGCCCGATGCAGCCGGGACTGCCGTAACCCACCGTCAGCGGCCCGTGCCGGTCCCAGAACTTGATCCAAACATCCGGACGGGAAATCCAACCCCCGTCCGGACGCAGACCGGCAAATTCATCATGCGTCTCCGGGGCGGCGAGTTGACGCTCCAGCAGCGCCACACTTCCCTTGCCCTCCATGTTCGACTGCCCCGCAAGGATGAACACCCGGACAGGTTCGACACCTCGGGCCAACGCACTCCCCACGATCAAGCAGGGTAGAAGCGCCACCAGCGACCAGGGAACGGCCAACGCAGCGGAACGCCGGAACGGACGAGAACGGAACTGCATGCGGCGAGTGTGCCCGGCGGACCACCGACGGACCAGCCCCAAAGGAAGGCGCGATGCGCCACCCCACCTTGCGAGGCAAAGCTCCGCGTGAACCGGGACACCCCGACTGCCCACCGAAGGAAACGAGGAGCGGCAGGCTTTCGGACGCTCCCCACCGAAAGCGCCGCCATGGATCCAGGTGAACCCCTGCCTCGCACGGCGCTTGTTCATGGCCGGTGGACCGGAGCCTTCGCCCACCCGGCCCGGGGGTCAGCGCACCACTTCGAACAGGAAGCCCTTCAGGTATTCGGTTTCCGGGATGCTGGGAATGACCGGATGATCCAGGCTCTGGGAGCAGACCGCCACCCGCCGCAACACGCGGCGCACGTCGAAGGCCGCGGAGAGAATGACGTCCTGGAACATCCCGGCGTCGACGTGGTGCGAGCAGCAGAACGTGGCAAGCAACCCTCCCGGCGAAAGCAGCTTGAGGGCGCGCACGTGGATCTCCTTGTAACCGCGCAAGGCGTTGGGCACGGACGCCCGGTTGCGGGTAAATGACGGGGGATCGAGGATCACCACATCGAACTGGCCGGGGGCCGGATCGTCGCCGCCCGGGGCGCTGTGGGCCTTCAGCCAGTCAAAGACATTCGCCTCCTCGAAGACGCACCGGTCCCCGACACCGTTTTCATCGGCCAACCGCCGGGCGGTCATCAGCGCCTCCCGGCTTTGATCCAAACCGTGCACGGACCCCGCCCCGGCCCGGGCAGCATGAAGCGCGAACGCCCCCGTGCTGCTGAAGCAGTCAAGCACGCGGGCCCCGGGACGGCGGGCAACCTCCTCGGCCACGAGGCGGTGATTGGTGCGTTGATCGAGATAGAACCCGGTCTTCTGGCCGGAGAACGGCGTGGCGAGGAGCCGCAAGCCATCGAGTTCAAACGCGATTTCATCGGCACACTCGCCCCGGGCGATGCCGGCCAGTTCCGGGAGCCCCTCGAACTGCCGGGACGCAATGTCGCCCCGCTCCACGATGGCACGGGGACTGACGATCTTCTCGAGCGCGTCGAAGATGAGTTCCTTTCGTTGTTCCATGCCGGCGGAGGAAATCTGAACCACAAGGACATCCTCGTATTTGTCGACGATGAGGCCGCTGAGGAAGTCGCCCTCGGCGTTGACCAGGCGGAACGAACGCGCATCGGGAAAGCGCCTTTCGCGCAGGGCAAGAGCCTCCCCGAGGCGTTGTTCGAAGAATGCGGCATCGATCGGGGCGTTGCGGTGACTGATCACCCGAACCCGCAGGCGTGAGCGGGCATTGTAGAAGCCCATGCCCAGAAAGCGCCGACGCGGGTCGAGCACCGTGACCACGTCCCCATTCCCCGGCTCACCCTGCACTTTCTGGATGCCGCGCTCATAGACCCACGGGTGACCGGCGACAACACGATCCGCCTCGGCAGGTCGAAGCACGACAGCCGGCTGGCGGGAGGAACTGGTTTCAACGCTCATGGCTTGGGGCGCCGCGGGATGTGGCGGCACGAGGCACGGGATAAAGCCAGACCTGCAGACGCACGGAAAGGGAAAAGCGCCGGTGAAGTCGCCCCTGAGCCGTAACGATTCAGCCTGGAAACCGCAGATGAACGGGGATGAACGCAGATAAGTCCCTCGACGTGAGCCCCCCACGTCCGCCGGATGTCTTCACCCATTGGGTGTGACGCGAAAATCGCGCAAGTCCTTGGGTATCTGCGTCTATCTGTGTCGATCTGCGGTTCAACTGCTTTTTCTAGGTTCAGTGGAGAACCACGAATCGACGCGAATGGGAGGAAGGGCGGAAAGCGGATTCCCGAACGGCTATTCGCCTTCCTGCTGGTAGACGCGCACGTAATCGATGAGAAACCGCTGCGGGAACGCGGTGGCATCCACGCCCTTCGCTCCGCCCCAACTGCCGCCGATCGCCAGGTTGAGGATGAGGTATTGGGGTGCATCGAAAGGCCAGGAATCGACCCCGGTGCCATCATTCTTCAAGGAAAAGAACTTCTGCCCATCGACCAGGAAATCCATCTTCTCATGGGTCCATTCCACGGCGTATACGTGGAATTCGGTGGTGGCGGTGGGCAGTTCCAGGCGGCTGCCCCTTCCGTTGCCCCGCATGTGGTTGTGCCCGCGGGTGTGGACATTGGCGAAGGCCACCCCCGGTTCGTGCCCGACGTGCTCCAGAATGTCGATCTCTCCGCAGGCGGGCCAGCCGACCTCGCCAATGTTCGTCCCGAGCATCCAGATGGCGGGCCAGGTGCCGCGGCCCGCGGGGACCTTGGCCCGGACCTCGATACGCCCGTAGGTCCAGGAGGCGGTACCGCGGGTGGTCAGGCTCGCCGAGGTGTACTCCGCAAATTCCCGCCGCTGCTGCCAGCGACGCGGGCTGGCATCGGCGCGAAAACCGGGGTTAGGCAGGTGAGCCTGGTGCGATTCGATGACCAGCATCCCGTCCTCCACCCGGGCGTTTTCCGGCTTCGCTTCCGTGTAGTACTGGAGTTCCTGATTGCGCACGAAGCCGTGTTCGTAACCCCACCTGGCGGGGTTGGGCGCGCCGTCCTCGGAAAACTCGTCCGCCCAGACGAGCTTCCAGCCGGCGCCCTGCGCGACAACCGCAGCCGAGGCGGCAACCATCCACAGAAACAAGGGGAACGAGGAAGTCTTCATGGTCAACCCCATGCGAACGCCACCAGAAGCGCTTGTCAAGCCCGCGACCCATTCGCCTGCAACGCTCATTCTCACCAAGGAGCGCGGTTGTCCCGCCGGCCTGGGACCCAGGATCTCTGGAATAAATCAGAGTTTCCGGGCAATCCGGTCTCCGCACCACTCACCTGCTGTCGGGCACGTCCGCGCTGCTGGGCACCCGGCCGGTTGCAGGCGGGACGACTGCGGCGGAGTCCAATCTCGCGGGGGGGCCGGTCGGCAAATCCACATGAAAGCGGGTGTACTGGCCGGGCTCGGTCTCCATTCGGATTTCGCCTCCATGCTCGTGCACGATCCCGAGGCTGGTGGACAGTCCGAGCCCCGTCCCCTTGTTACGCCCCTTGGTGGTGAAGAACGGCTCATACATGCGCTCTGCCACCTCCGGCCGGATGCCCTCGCCGTGATCCTCCACGGTCAACCGCACCCATGAGCGCCCGCCGAGAATGGGGACGGTGGCCGAGACACGCAGGAGCTTGTCCGGACTGCCCCCCGGATACCTTTCGTTCAGGGCATCCCGGCCATTCGTGAGCAGGTTCATCAGCACCTGCTGAATCTGCTGGCTGCGACACCAGATCACCGGCAGGGAGCTCGGCAGTTCCACCTGCAGCTGCACCCGGTCCCGCTTGATGATGGTACGCACCAGGGCGAGGGTTTCCTCGATGATCTCCTCCACGGGCGTCGGGCCATACTCCGCGGTATCCTGGCGGGCGAAGGTCAACAGGTTGCGCACAATATAGGCGATGCGGCCCGTTTCCCGCAGGATTTCGTCGGCATACTGCCCGGCCGCCCCGGTCTCGACCGTCTCGTCCTTGATGAGTTCGGCATAGTTGGCGATGCCCATGAGCGGGTTGTTGATCTCATGGGCCACTCCGCTGGCCAGGTTGCCGATGGATTCCAGCTTCTGCTGCTGGCGCAACCGGGCCTCGACCTCCTGCCGCTCGGCCTCCTGACGGCGCTGCTCCGTGATATCCTCCGTCACCCCCACGCAGGCCAGATCCTGTTCCTGGGATTGGGACGCCTGGACAATCCGGGTGCGGGCGAACCGCACGCCGGCCTTCCCCGTGTTCACCCGGTATTCGCAGACGAACTCGTGTCCGTGCCGCACGAAGCTCTCCCAGCCGGCAAGCACCCTGGGCCGGTCCTCCTCGGCGACCATCTGCCACCAGACACCCCGGGGCATGTCCGTGTGCTGCAGCCCGGCAATCCGCCGCCACCGGGCATTGGCCCGGAGCAAACGGCCCGCGCCGTCCGTCTGAAAGACCCCCACGGGTGCATGGTTGGCCAGGAGTTGGTGAATTGCCTCCCGCTCGCGCAGGGTCGCCTGCATCGTGAGCAGACGGCTGTTGTCCTGAAAGATGCCCAATAGACTCACGGGCCCAAGCCCCTGGCGCAGGGCACTCAGACTTCCCACCACCGGGCGCAACTCGCCCTCACGCGTCTGCCAGGACAGGCGCACCTCCGCGCGGGGATCCAGCCGGTCCGGATGCTCCAGCCAACGGTGCCACCGCCGGGCATGGGTGTCGGCCACCCAGTCCATGATGCGCCCCTTCGGCAATTCCTCCACCGGCAGCCCCACCGCCGCCAACCAACTCGGGTTGGCATAGAGGATTCCACCATGCTGCCCCACTGCAACCGCCTGTTGGGCCAACCGATCGAACAACAGGGCCATCATCTCCACCCCCGCCCCCTCACCGTCGGGTACGCGCACCGCACTGGGTGGAAGCATGCTCATGTTCGCCGGGTCATCGCCTCAAAGGGGACGGTCGCGGAAACTCAGAAGGAGAATCCGTACGCCGCCGATATCAGATGGACCGTGAAGGTGTACCGTCCCGCCACGGGACTCGGGGCCGGGATGGTACGCTCCTCGTAGAACACCGGGGCATAGGCCAGGTCGAGGCGATGCCTCCCGTGCCGGTACCCCACGCCGAATGTCACGGTATGCTGATCCGCGTCGGGAATCGCCGGGCTGAAGGTGGCATCCGGAACCGGCGTCTGGAAGAACTGGTAGCCCAGCCGCAGACGCCAGCCCCGTCCGACATCCCACGATCCTGCCACCCCCGCCGTCACCGTGTCCCGCCAGTTGTGGACCTGAGTCATGAACGCCGGCGGCAACGGCAAGGTGGTCTGCAGGTCCAGCGTGTCGAACCGGGAAAACTGCAGCCACTCCACGTTCGCCTCAACCCGGACGCATGGACACAACTCGATCCCGTACCCGGCCCCCACGATGGTGGGGAAGGCCATGCCGGTGGTCAGCGGCCCCGCCATCACGCCGCCCGGCACCCCGGGCACATTGTTCAGGCTCAGTCCCCCGGCATAGGTGACGTCCATGGGCGCCCGCACGGTCGCCGCCAGCCAGTGCGGACCGTAGGGATTCCACGTCAGGGCCAGATGACCACCGTAGCCCACGCCGTCCCCCTTGCCCCGGATCTCGCTGGCCGGCAGGCCGAGCAACCCGCCCATCTGACGAAACTCCAGCTCCGACCACATGAAATCCAGCCCCGCCCCCACCGAGAGCCCGGGGGCAAGCTTCAAGGCCAGGGTGGGGGCCACATCGAAGGTCTTGAGATCCACATAGTGGGGCGCCAGCGAAGCCAGTGCCCCACCATCACCCCAGTCAATCGACAGGCCGTAAGGAACCGTCACTCCCAAGCCAAGGGCCACCCGATCCTTGAGGACCGGCCCTGCGGCAAATACGTGGGGCATCGGTTTCCACGGATTCTCGGTCGAGGCCGTGCCACCGGCCGGGGACAGGTATTCAACCGAGTGGTAGGCGAGTGTGGGCTCGAACGAGGCCTCCCACCGGTCCAGTTTCATCAGGTTGGCGGGATTGTGGGCCACGGCGGAGGCGTCATCCACGAACACAATCCGGCCTCCGGACGTTCCCAGACCGGCGGTACCGATGGTCGGGCTGCGGAATCCCTCGGCACGCGCCCACGGGAGCAGCACCGTGCAGCAGGCCGAAGCCGTCGCCAGATACCGGGCGGCGGTTGGAGTGAAGGGACGCGAAGAGCGGGGGGCACCAGGCACCGGTTCCCCACCATGGAGGCGGCAGGCGGTCGTCATGCCCCGTGTTATTGCCTTGTCTTTGCGTCGATGGCAATTAAATCTTGTGCGAAGCGCACTGGTTGGCTTCGCCACGGGACCTGGGTGGCGGAGCACCTGCATCTGGGACTACACCCTATGGCCGACACGATTGCCATTACTCCGGAGATATTTCAGGAACGTGACCTGCTGATCTCCTGCCGCAACAGCCAGGGGATTGACGTCCGGTCAACCCCCATCCGCATCACCCGCTTCAACGCGGTTCTCGAGATCTACAACCCCCACAGCCTCGTCCAGCTCTCCGAGGTGCTCGGGGACTTCCGCGTCATGCTGGGGGACCGGTGTGTCTATGCCGGCCGGGCCGTGGTGAGCAATCTGGTTAACACCGGCGTGCTGGTCCTGGCCGAGGTGACGCTGGACGACGAGTCCTGGCTGGACGTGGACATCTTCTCCCCCGTGTCCCAGCCGGAACGGCTGCGGGAGGAGTTCGATGCGTTCATGGTCCACTGGGACCGGATGCAGAGCATCAGCCCGGAGTTCAAGCTCGCGGTCGCGGACTTCCAGATGCTGCTGGCGGAGGTTCGCCGCTGGTTGGATCAGGTGGAACTCGGGGTTCGCTCCGAGCCGGGCGGGAAGCGGCACGAGATCGAGCGCAGCGTGTTGATGGGACTGGAAGGGCGCATCCTGCCGGAAATCGACCGCTGGGCAGCCCGGTTCGATTCCGCGGCGGACGCCGCCGAACCGAGCCTGCGACCCGCCTACCGGGCCTATGCCCGACGGCAGGTGCATCCGTTGGTGATGTGTTCGCCCTTCGTCTACCGCACCTACCACAAACCCCTGGGCTACGCCGGCGACTATGAGATGGTGAACATGATCCTTCGCGATCCCCACGAGGGGGCGACCATGTTCGCGAAGATGGTGAATGTCGTGTTCCTCCGGAACCCCCCGGCCGAGGCGCACCGAAACCGCATCGACCACCTGCTCAGGCGCCTGCAACACGAGTGTCGCCAGGCCAGCGCCGCGGGCCGCCGCGCCCGCATTCTCAACCTCGGCTGCGGCCCGGCCCGGGAGGTCCAGCGGTTCATCCAGGAGGACGAGCTTTCCAATCACGCGGATTTCACCCTGCTGGACTTCAACGCGGAAACCCTCGAATACACCGGCGGACTCCTGCGGGACCTCAAGGAACGACACCACCGCGAGATCAATGTCGGGATCGAGCAGAAATCCATCAACCAGCTCCTGAAGGACTCCCTGCGGGTGGACGTCGCCTCCCCGGCACGTGACGGCTACGACTTCATCTATTGCGCCGGGCTGTTCGACTACGTCTCCGACCGCGTGTGCCGCCGGCTCACCGAGCTGTTCTACAGTCTGCTGGCGCCGGGAGGCTCGTTGCTGGTCACGAATGTGGACGCCGCCAAGCCGTTTCGATACTCGATGGACTACATCCTCGAATGGCACCTGATCTGCCGGAACCGGCAGCAAATGGAGGACCTGGTGCCGGTCGCCCCGGGGAAGCCGGTCTGGAATCTCGCGGCCGACCCCACCGGCGTGAACCTCTTTCTGGAGGTGCAGCGCCCCGTGACCCCGGCGGGAACCTCCGAAAAGGCGGGTGGAAGTCGGACATCACGACCCCAGGCCGTCTCCCTTTAATGGTGGAGCAGGAGCACAACATCACCACCGCCGCCGCCTTCGCGGAGCACGAACGCACGCAGGGTGCGGCCCGCTTGAAAGTGGGCTGTTACCTCGTCCTGGTCCTGCTGCCGGCCGGGGCCATCGTCGATTATTTCGTCTACCACCAGCACTGGTTGCCGTTCCTGGTGATCCGCCTCCTGTTTTCCGGGTTGGTCATCCCGCTGGCCTGGCTGTTCCATCGGCCGGCCGGCGCCAGGCACTTCGAAGTGCTGAGCCTGCTCGTGGCCGTGCTGCCTGCCGCGGCCATCTGCGTCATGCTGTTCCAACTCGGCAAGGACGGCGCCACCTCCCCGTACTATGCCTCCCTGAACCTGATCATGCTGGCGATTGCGCTCATCGCCCAGTGGAACGGCCGCCAAAGCATGGTTGCCGCCACCCTGCTCATCGGCATGTACGCGGTCTCCGCCTGGCTCCCCAACGCCCGCCACGGCGCCGAAGCGAACACCGACATCCCGAAACCCGGCATTCACGCCGGTGATCAGGCCCGAACCGAGGGAGCCCCCCCCGGCGAGGCGAAGACGGACATCTCCGATGGGATCTTCCTCAGCAACCTCTGGTTCATGGCCCTCACCGGCATCATCACCGTCGTGGGCAGCGACCTGAGCCACCGGCTCCGGTTCCGGGAATTCCAGTCCAACCGCGAGCTCGAGAAAAGCCGGGCCGAACTCAAGACCAGCTATGAACAGTTGCGGAAGCTGGACGACATGAAGGGCGAGTTCTTCGCCAACATCAGCCACGAACTGCGCACGCCGCTCACCCTGCTGCTCGGGCCACTGGAAAGCCTGCTCCAGTCCGAGGCAGCCTCCGACCCGAGAACCCGTCAGACCCTGGAGACCATGCGCGACAACGGCATGCGCCTCCTGAAGCTGATCAACGACCTGCTCGACCTCGTCCGCCTGGACGCCGGGGAACTGAAGTTGCACCGGCGCGCCGTCGATATGGACTCCTTCCTCCGGGGCATCCTCAAGTCCGTCCAGCCGACGGCGCAGGATCGCGGCATCGAGACCACCTGCCGGGTCGACGAAGACCTCCCGCCCATCCACGCGGACCCGGACAAGCTGGAAAAGGTCTTCCTCAACCTCGTCTTCAACGCCCTGAAGTTCACCGGAGCCGGGGGGGAGATCGAGGTCAGTGCGCACCGCGACAACTCCGATGTCCGGATCGAGGTCCGGGACACCGGAATGGGCATTGCCCCGGAGAATCTGCGGCACCTTTTCAGCCGGTTCTGGCAGGCGGATTCCGCCAGTAACCGCAAGTTTCAGGGGGCCGGAATCGGCCTGGCGCTCGTCAAGGAACTGGTACGGGCGCACGACGGCGACGTCGAAGCCACCAGCGTTCAGGGGAAAGGCACCACCATGCACGTCCGGCTGCCTGTGGGCAACCCGCCGGCTGCGGAACCCACGCCGCCAGCGGATACCGGGCCGGCAACGGACGACGGCACAGAGCCGGCAACGGACAACCAGGCCGCATGGCTCAACCGCCTCTACCGTCGGGCGGACCTGTATGCCAGCGTCACGCCCCTGCGGGCCTCGGCCCTCGATCTGAACGTGCCCACCCGGTCCAAACGGTCGCGGGTTCTGGTGGTCGACGACGAACCGGAGATTCTGCGCTTCATCAAGATGGAGCTGGAGGACCAGTACGCTGTGATCGAGGCGGCCGACGGCAGCCAAGCACTGACCCTCGCGGCGCAATTCCTGCCGGACGTGATCGTCTGCGACCTCATGCTCCCGGAGAAGGACGGCATGACGGTCTGTCGGGAGCTGCGTGGACGCACCTCCACCAAGGCGTTGCCGCTGCTGATGCTCACTGCGCGCGCCGACGACGCGACCATGCTGCGCGCGCTTGAGGCGGGGGCCAACGATTTCCTGGCCAAGCCGTTCTCCGTGGCGGAACTGCGCGCCCGGGTCAACAGCCTGTGCGAGCATCACCGGCTGCAACGCACCCTCGCCGAGAACAACCGCCGTCTGGAAGGCACGATCGAGCAGTTGAAGGAAACCGAGACCCAGCTGGTCCAGGCGGAGAAACTGGCGTCCCTCGGCCGCATGAGCGCCGGCATCATCCACGAGATCAACAATCCGCTGAACTTCTCCCTGACCGCGCTGGACTGGCTCGGCAATGCCGCCGGGAAACTCGCCCCCGAGGACGAGGCGGACTTCAACGACACGCTCAAGGACATCCGGGACGGGCTGAAACGCGTCTCGGTCATCGTCGGCGACCTGCGCACCTTCACCCACCCGCAGGGAGGCGAGTTGTCCATGGTCAGCGTCCACCAGAGCGCCGGGACCGCCCTGCGTTTTCTGACGGCGGAGTGGAAGGACAAGGTGGACATCCGGAACGAGATTCCCGAGGATTTCCTGGTTCCTGCCGTGAGCAACCGCCTGATGCAAGTGCTCCTGAACCTGCTGCAAAACTCCCTCGACGCCCTGCGTTCCCAGCCCGCGGGAGCCGAGCCGCCGCAGATCCGGCTGACTGCCGCCGTCGAGGGGGACACCCGAGTGGTCTCCGTCCGCGACAATGGCCCCGGCATCCCGGAACACCATCTTGCGAAGGTCTTCGACCCCTTCTTCACCACCAAGGACGTCGGCCAGGGCACGGGCCTCGGCCTGAGCATCTGCTACCGTCTGCTGGGCGACTTTGGCGCCCGGTTGACCGTCGACAGCGAGGTGGGCCGCTACTGCGAGTTTAGAATCATCTTTCCTGCGTCCCTGCCGAGGAGCCGGGACGCGCACAACCCCGAGCCTCAATCTGTTGCATGAACAACATCTACGACTACAAACGGTTTGCCATCCTCTACGTGGACGACGAGGAGATGTCCCTGAAGTACTTCCGCAAGTCCTTCGAGAACACCTTCCGCATCTACACCGCCACCAATGCGACGGAGGGCTTCGCCACGCTGCAGGATCATCAGGAGGAAATCGGCATCCTCATGACGGACCAACGGATGCCCGGGGAACAGGGAGTGCAGCTGCTCGAACGGGCCCGGCGACTGCAACCCCGCATCATCCGCATTCTGGCCACCGCGTTCACCGACCTGGAGGCCGCCATCGCCGCCGTCAATTCCGGCGCCATCTACAAGTACGTCACCAAACCATGGGACGTCCCGGAACTGCAGACCACCCTCAAGCGCAGCCTCGAGTTCTTCATGGTGCAGCTCGAACGCGACCTGCTGCTGCGCGAGAAGCTCTCCAGCCTCCACCGCATGCTGATCGCCGACCGCATTCTCAGTCTCGGCGTCCTGGCCAGCGGCCTGCGCCAGCGCATGCGCGGCACCCTGGACGCCGCCCGCCGTTTCCTGGACCTCGCCCCTTCCATGCTGGAGCGCGAACAGGTCGAACTGGACCAGCTCCGCAACCCCGCCTTCTGGCAGGATTACCACCGCCATGTGCGCTCCCAAATCCAGATGATCATGGGCCTTCTGGAGAACCTGGCCGAAAGCTCCGGCCCCGAATCCAGCTCGAACATCACGGTGAGCCTCCATACCGTGGCGGCCCAGGTGGTGGAACGTATGGCTCCCAAGCTCGACGAGGCCCAACTCCACGTCGTCAACGACATTCCCGAGGACCTGCCCCTGCTCCGGGTGGACCCCCAGCAGTTCCCCCGGATGTTCGAGCTGTTGCTGCACGACCAGATCCTCTGTCTCGAGGAGGACTCCGAGGTACGGTTTGACGCTTCCCTGATCAAGGATGAAACCGGCCGGCCGTTGGAGATCGAACTCCGAATCAGCGACGACGGACCGGGCCTGCCGGGCGACCTGGTCCTGTCTGTCCTGGATCCCCTGGTCGACCGCAGCAGCAAGGCCAACGACATGGGCATCCACCTCATGGCCTGCTACTTCATCGTGTACCACCACGGCGGTCGGATTCGGGTGGACCAGTCCGCGGACAAGGGCGTCTGCTACACGATCACCCTGCCGCTTGAATCCGCCGAACCCCACGCCGACGTGGAAGGGGAGGAATTCCTCATCCGCGCCATGACCAACGAACGCCTCTGGGAACGTCTGCTCGCGGGGGTTTAGGAACTCCCCCCGGAGCCAGCCCCTGTTTTAACGCATTTGCGGCCCGGACGGCTCTTGCGGATCGCCGCCGCCAGAGCGGCCCTGGCCCATTCGCACAAGCCATCGCGGTCGTCCAATACCACCGGGGGCACGGTCCAGTACGGCATTGCCGCCGAACGACCGGCCTTGTCCGGAAACGGGCGGAAGGCGTGGCATCCGGCCGCCTCATGCCGGGATCGGTTGATCGCATCCACCCGCAGATAGAGTTCATCCTCCGCGATCAAGCCAAACATGCGGCCGTCAAGGTAGAGCCCCGCGCCTCCAAACATCCGCCGGGCAGTCACCTCGCCCAGGCCCTGCAACTGGTCCACAACGAAGTCCAGATACCCCTGGGTCACACTCACGCCGGGTCCCCCGTCACCGTAACCACCACGGTGCGGTTCCGCGGTTTCACATCACACTCGAGATGGAAGACCTGCTGCCAGGTCCCCAGCACCAACCGGCCCGCGCGCACCGGTACGGTCAGCTCAGGCCCCATCCAGGTCGCCTGCAGATGCGAATGCCCGTTGCCGTCGTGCCAGGCGCGTTCGTGCCCGTAGTCGCGACCCGGCGGAATGAGCCGGTCCAGTAGATCCGGCAAGTCCTCCACCAACCCCGGCTCGTACTCAATGGTGCCGATGCACGCCGTGCTGCCGACGTTGAACACGTGCGCCATGCCGGTCGCAATCCCCGACTCCCCCACGATTCGTGCCACCTTTTCCGTCAGGTCGTGCATCTCCCGGTGACCGGACGTCCGAAACTGGATTTCACGCTGAAAGACCATGCCCCTTTCTGGCGTCCCTCCGGCAGGATGCCAACCCCGAATTCGCGGTCGTGTGGATTGGTGTTCCTTCGTGGTGGAACTCTCAACCTGGAAACCGCAGATGAACGGGGATGAACGCAGATAAGTCCCTCGACGCGAGCCCCCCACGTCCGCCGGATGTCTTCACCCATTGGGTGTGACGCGAAAACCGCGCAAGTCCTTGGCTATCTGCGTCTATCTGTGTCGATCTGCGGTTCAACTGCTTTTTCTAGGCTCAAGGCAGCCGCAGGTCCACGAACAATGGCAAATGATCCCCGCCAACCGCCGGCCCGGTCGAACGCTCCGCCACCCGCCACTCCTCGCTGACCAGGCAGTGATCGATGGGAATCCCGGCGAAGCCCAACGGCGCCGGCCAGGTCGGCTGCCACCCCCGCCCCGCCAACGTGTCCTGGAGTCCGCCCGCCTTCTTCAACCGCCGGAACACCGGCGACCAAGGCGTCGTGTTCAAATCCCCCACCAGCACCACGGGACCGGCCGTTTCGCGACAGCGCTCCCCCACCCCAAGCAACTGCGCTTCGAGATCCCGCGCGTTTGCGCCCGTGATCGGCGGCACGGGATGGGTCGCCACCAGGGTCACCTCCCGTTCCCCGACCCGAAATCTGGCCTGAAGCGACGGCACCCCCGCCGGGCCAATGACCACGCTCTCACAGGACAGCAGCGGCAACCGGCTGTACAACCCGATGCCGAAGTTACCCGGACTGGGATCGAGCCGGCGGTGCGGGAACTCGCCATGAATGGACTCCAACTGCCGGGCGCCCTCGGGCGTCAACTCAATCACCACCAGCACCTCGGGATGACGGACGCTGATCGCGTTGCGAATCCGGTCGTAACTGCCGTTGGACGCCAGCACGTTCATCGAGAGGACGCGCAGGGCGGACCCCGCGGTGCCCCCCGGCACCTCAACCCGCCACCAACCGGGCAGCAGGATTGCGAGGTTCACCACCATTCCGGCGGCAAACAACGCCGCCTGCGAACGCCGCCGACCTGCCAGGCTGAGGATCGTCGCGACCAGCAGCACCGCGGCATATTGCGCCGGATAGTGGACCGCCAGTGCGGCCACCCAATGGACCCCGGCAAGGAGGGCCACCAAGGTGGCCACCAGCGCCAGCATCCCCGCCGCCTCCACCACGCCGGTCAGCCGCAGCAGCAACGGCCGCCTTCGATTGGACTCGCCTTTCATCGCTACTTCGCCGACCCCGCGGATCACCGACCGCTCAGACCGGGTTCCCCGCAACCGGCCAGCGCCTCCACAACCGCACTCAAGACCGGTCGGATGCGCGCCATCCGTGGATTCCAAACCAGATCGATGGGCCGACGCAACAACCTCATCCCGGAAGGCCGAAACTCCCGGACCTCCGCGCCAACGAATTCCTGATGCGCAATTCCGGGCAACACTCCCGCCGCGCCCCCGGCCTTGACAACCTCCGCCACCAGGGGCAACGACGGCAGCTCGATCCGCTGAGTCGCCAAGCCCGCCCCGTGACGAACCAGCCCCCCTTATTCGTGTCCATTCGTGTTCATTCGTGGTGCCCCTACCCCGCCAACTCCTGCTCAATCTCCTCCAGCGAACGCCCCTTCGTCTCCGGAATCTTCGCCCACACCAGCCACACCAACAGCCCGCAGAAGACCGCGTACACGTAGAACGGAAACGCGTGGTTGAACCGCGCCACCAGCCAGTCGTTCTTGTCCATCATCGGGAAGGTCTGCGACACCACGAAGTTCGCGCTCCAGAGGAACAGCGTCGCGATCCCCAACGCCCGGCCGCGCAGTCGGGTTGGGAACAACTCCGACAGCAGCACCCACGTGACCGGCCCCACGCTCACGGCGAAGCACGCGATGTAGCCCAGGATGAACCCGAGCACCCACACCCCCACCGCATTCGCCTGCGCCGCCGCCCCCATTCCCACCAGGCAAATCCCCATGCCCGCCGCCCCCACCAGCATCAGCGGCTTCCGCCCCAGGCGGTCGACCGTGACAATCGCCACCACCGTGAACGCCAGGTTCGCGGCGCCCACCACGACCTGCTGCAGCAACGCCGCGTCCACGTTCGACCCCAGTTGCTTGAAGATCTCCGCCCCAAAATAGAGGAACACGTTGATGCCGGTCACCTGCTGCAACACCGCCAGCCCAATGCCCACCCAACACAACCGCTTCATCCCCGCGGTGAACAACTCCGACAACGGCGCGACGCCCCGCCGTACCGACGCCCGAATGGCGGTCACCTCGTAATCCGCGAACGCCCCGCCCCCAATCCGCTCCAGCACCGCCTTCGCCTGCGACTCCCTCCCCTGCTCGATCAACCACCGCGGACTTTCCGGCACCAGGAACAGGCAGCCCAGGAACAACAGCGCCGGCACCGCCTCCGACCCGAACATCCATCGCCAGGAACTCGTCACCTGCCACACCGCGTCGCCCTGTCGCACGATCCCGTAGTTGATGAAGTAGATCGCCAGCATGCCCCCGACAATGGCGAGCTGGTTCACCGACACCAACCGCCCGCGAATCCGGCCCGGGCTGATTTCGGCGATGTACATCGGCGAGGTCATCGACGCGATCCCCACCCCGATGCCGCCCAGCATCCGGTAGATCACAAACGGCGTGAACGTTCTGGGCACTGCGGTGCCAACCGCGGAGACCAGGAACAGCACCGCCGAAAGCAGCAGGGTCTGCTTGCGGCCGAACCGGTCGCTGAACCCGCCGGCCAGGGCCACCCCGATCACGCAACCCAGCAAGGCACTCGACGCCGCCCACCCCTTCATCGCGGCCGTCAACTTGAAGTGTTCCTCGAGGAACCCGATGGCGCCGTTGATCACCGCCGTATCGTAGCCGAACAGCAGGCCGCCGAGCGCCGCCACCCCGCACACCATCGCCACATAGCGCGCGCTGCCGGTGGCGGCATTTGTCTTCGGAGTCATGGCCGGTGAGTACGGGACAAACCGTCGCCGGAGTCAACCGCGCGCTTTGTCCGATCATTCCGGCATTGCCGGATGGGGGCGCTTGCCGGCACATTCCACCGGCGATCCGGCAATCGAAAAGCACGTGCCGCCGGACTGCCAGCGACAAAGCAACGCACATGATCCAGATCGAAATCTGCATCGACTCGGTGGCAGGCGCCCTCGCGGCCGAACGCGGCGGCGCGCATCGGGTCGAACTCTGCGACAACCTCTTCGAGGGCGGCACCACCCCCTCCGCCGGCTGCCTTCGCATCGCCCGCGAACGCTGTTCCTTGAAGATCCACAGCATGGTCCGCCCACGCGGCGGCGATTTTCTCTATTCCGACCTCGAATTCGCCGTCATGCGCGAGGATGTCCGGGTGGCGAAGGACCTTGGCGCCGACGGGGTGGTCTTCGGCCTGCTGACGGCGGCCGGGGAAATCGACGTGCCGCGAACGCGCGAACTGATCGAGCTCGCCCGCCCGTTGAAGGTCACCTTCCACCGGGCGTTCGATGTGTGTCGCGATGCCTCCAGGGCGTTGGAAGACCTGGTCGGGCTCGGCGTGGAGCGGGTGCTCACCTCCGGCCAGGAACCCACCTGTCTCGAGGGCATGGAAACCCTCGCTGCCCTCCACCGCCAGGCCGCCGGGCGAATCATCGTCATGCCCGGCGGCGGGCTGAGCCCCCGCAACGTCCGGCGCATCGTCGAGGGCACCGGGGTGCAGGAGGTTCATCTGGGCGCGCGAGCACGGACGGAAAGCGGGATGGAATTCCGCAACCCGCGGGTGTTCATGGGAGGAACGCTGCGACCGCCCGAGTTCGTCTGGGGCAGCACGGACGAGGCCCAGGTCCGAACCGTCGCCGAGGTCCTGCAGGAGCGCTGACCTGACCCACCCGGGAAAGAGCCGTGGCCCCGCTTCATCGTCCATTCAACAAGGGCATGGCCCCGGCCCGAAGGTGCGGTGCCGTGTGCCTCCTGGTGAGCCTGGTTGTCGGACCGGATTCGGCTCTTCTGGAAGCGCAGACGCTACCCGCGTACGAACTCCCGCCGATCCACTACTCCACCGCCACCGAATCCAACCGCGCCACCCGACTCACCGCCGAACTGGCCTCCGATCCCACCCGCCTGCACGGCAGGTCCGAACAGGACAAGCTGCGATCTCTGCTGTCCGCCTTGGACATCCCAACCGCCAGCCAGGTGCTGGTCTTTTCCAAAACCAGCCTCCAGCGCCGGCTCATTTCCCCGAACCACCCGCGCGCGCTCTACTTCTCGGACGATGCTTACCTGGGCTGGGTTCCCGGCGGTTTGATGGAATTGGCCGTCACCGACCCCGCGTTGGGGCTCGCGTTCTACCGGATCGACGCCCGTTCCGACGAGCAATCCCCGGTCGTCGAGCGCGACGCCGAATGCCTGTCCTGTCATGCGGGTCCGCTCACGCGCGAATGGCCCTCGTTACTGGTTCGGTCGGTCTTCCCCGATGAAACCGGGGAACCCATCGGTCCGGCCGGCAGCTTCCTGGTCGAGCAGGACACGGCGATTTCCAACCGTTGGGGCGGCTGGTATGTGACCGGCGGCAGCGGTCGCGAAGGGCACCTGGGCAATCTCGTCCTGTCGCACTACGAACCGGGTCAGGAGATTGACCGGACCACGGGCGCCAGCCGGACGAACCTCGCGGGGTTCTTCGACCCCGGAGGTTACCCCGCTCCCACAAGTGACATCGTGGCGCTCATGGTCCTGGAACATCAGGCAGGCATGCACAACCGGTTCGCGGAGGGCGCGCTGCAGGTGCGCAAGTGGAGTCACTACCAGCGTGAACTGCAGCGTGAACTCGGGAAACCGGTCTCTGACGAACCCGTGGGGACCGCCCTGCGGGTCGTGCAGGGGGAGGCCGGTCGGATTCTCGAACACCTCCTCTTCACCGGGGAAGCCGCCCTGCCCGCGACGGGAATCCCCGGCAATCCGGACTTTCGCGAGGCCTTTCGCCAGAATCGCCGGGTGGATCCGCAGGCACGCAGCCTGAAGGACTTCGATCTGCAGACGCGATTGTTCCGCTGGCGTTGCAGTTACCTGATCTACTCCGACGCCTTCACCTGGCTGCCGGACGCGCTGCGCCACGAAGTGCTCACGCGACTGCGCGACGGGTTGACCGCCGCGGAGCCAACCCTCCCCTTCAGGCACCTCCCGTTGGACGAACGACGCGCCATCCATGAGATTCTCCTCGCCACCCACGCGGAATACGCCGCGACCGCCCCCGCCTCCCGGGCGTCAAAGCCGTGAACCTGGAAATCGCCGATAGCTGCGGATGACTACAGACCCACCGCTCAGCCGGAACCCCCGACACCCCGGAGACATCCTCCCCAGCGCTCCACACAACGGGTTCCGACGCCGTTGCGCGATCCCGGCGTTCATGCAGCTTCTCTCGATCCTTGTCGGGTGCCTGCTCCCCGCGGTCGGCGCGGCCGATCCGGTCATCGTCATTTCACCCCATAACTCCTCAATCCGGCATGAGTTCGGGCAGGCCTTCGAGCGCTGGCATATGGAACGGTTCGGGGAACCCGCGACGGTCGAGTGGCGCAATGTTGGCGGCACCTCCGACGCCGTGAAGTTCGTGCTCTCGGAATTCGAATCCAAGCCCGACGGCATCGGCATCGACTGCTTCTTCGGCGGCGGCCCGGAACCCTACCTGCGCCTGGCCGAACTGGATCTTGCCGAGCCCTGCAAGCTGCCGCCGGAGGTGCTCGATGGGATTCCGCACGAGGCGAACGGAGTGGAACTCTACGACCCGCAATACCGTTGGTACGGCGCCGCCCTTTCGAGCTTCGGCATCCTGCAGAACCTGCGCGTTACGACACGGCTGGACCTGCCGACCGTCCATCGTTGGGAGGACCTGGCCTCCCCCGGCCTGTGCGACTGGGTGGCGGGGGGCGACCCGCGGCGCAGCGGCACGATGAACAACATGTATGAGGCCTACCTGCAGGCCTGCGGATGGGAACGCGGCTGGCAGCTGTTGACCGAGGTGGCGGGGAACATCTCCCAGTTCGACCGGCTCTCCTCCAGCACGGCCAAGGAGGTCACTCTCGGCGAGGCGGCCTGCGGATTCGCCATCGATTTCTATGCGTTCACCCAGATCGCGTATGCCGGCCGCACAAACCTGACCTTCGTCCTGCCGGAGGACTTCACCGCCATCAGCCTGGACGGCATCGCCATCCTCAAAGGCCCGCCACATCCGGAACTGGCCCGGCGCTTTCTGGAGTTCGTGATGGGTGATGCCGGCCAGAAACTCTGGCTCCTGCCCCGAGGCCATCCGGAAGGTCCCCAACAGTATTCCATCGAACGCATGGCGGTGCGCCCCGACCTCTACCGCCGCTATCGGGAGGTCAGCAACATCGCCTTCTCCCCCTTTGATCTGAGGAGCGGATTCCGCTACGACCCGCAGTTGGCACAGTCCCGACGCGATGTGATGTCGGCCATGTTTGGTGCGTTGCTGGTCGACACCCACAGTGAACTTCGATTGGCGTGGAAGGCGATCATCGAACGGGGAAGCAGTCCGGACGAATGCGCCGAACTGGGCCGGGTTCCGCTGAGCGAAGCCGAAGTCCTGGCCCTGGCGAAAGACGAGTGGAAGGACCCCGCCTTCCGCACCCGCCAACGGATTGAATGGCAGAGCTGGGCCCAGAAAAAGTACCGGCGGTTGGCGGGAAAGTACTGATCCACCATGCGCGTCACCATTGAAAACGTCAGCAAGCGCTTCGAGACCACACCGGTCCTGCGCGAGGTTTCCATTGCCATCGAGGAGCGGGAACTCTTCTTCCTGCTCGGGCCTTCGGGCTGCGGCAAGACCACCCTGCTGCGGCTGATCGCCGGCTTCTACGATGCCGACGCGGGCGAAGTGCGCTTTGGCGAGCGCCGCATGAACGGCGTCCCGCCGCACCGGCGCAACACCGGGATGGTCTTCCAGAACTACGCGCTCTGGCCGCACATGAAGGTCTGGGAAAACGTGGCCTATGGACTCGACATCCGGAAGGTGCGGGGAGCCGCACGTCGGCAGCGGGTCGATGAAGCCCTGGAAATCGTCCGGATGGGGGGGTACCGCGACCGGTCGCCGAACCAGCTTTCCGGCGGCCAGCAGCAACGGGTCGCCCTCGCCCGCGCCCTCGTCATCAAACCGGACGTCCTCCTCCTCGACGAACCCCTGTCGAACCTCGACGCCCAGCTCCGGCTCGAAATGCGCGAGGAAATCCGGCGCATCCACGAGGAAACCCGGATCACCACGATCTACGTGACCCACGACCAGGACGAGGCCCTCTCGCTGGCGGACCGCATCGCCGTGATGCGGGAGGGTCGCATCGAACAGATCGGCGCCCCGCGCACGCTTTATCGCCACCCGGCAAACCGCTTCGTGGCGGACTTCATCGGCGAATGCAACTGGCTGGAGGGTGAGATCGCCGCCGTGGATTCCGGCCGGGCCCGGGTTCGCACCGCCGCCGGGGAACTGCTCGCGGACACCCCGGAAGTCACGGGTGTGGGGGCCCGGGTCTGGTTGGGATTCCGCCCGGAGGCCGGAACCCTCCTGGGGGCCCCAGATGAACACACCCTGCCCGCGACCGTCGAACGCGTGACCTACCTCGGCCGGGTGGAACAATACCGGCTGCGGATCGGTCCCATCGACGGCATCAAGGTCCTCCAGACAAACCCGTCGCAGCACCATGCCCCGGGAGAATCGGTGGCCCTGCAACTCCCACCCGGAGACCTGATCCTGCTGCCCCGCGGTTGAAGGGGGCGCCGGGACACGCTTGACCGTCCCCATGCAGCAATAACGGGGAGCGCGGCCGGCCCGGCTGCCCCAGTCGGCGGCTCGCCGACTGGTCCGCGGGCAAATGCACCTGCACCGTCACCGAATGGTGACTTCAGGTCGCGACAGATGTAACCGGCGGGCCGCCGGTCACCGCACGCGGGCCGCGCGCGCTCCCCCCCGCAAACTGGACTGTCACGGTCCGGCCCCGTTTTCGAGTCTGCCGGGTGACATCTACTCGGCCGGGCGGATGTCCACGAGCCCCAGATCGATGTATTGGCCGCCGGAGGTCTGACGGCAATGCACGGCGACGAGGTGTTTCCCCGGGACCAGCAGTTCCCGCCCGCGCGGGTTGAGAGCCTCCACTTCATAGCCGGTGGTAAAGCCGCGCAGGCGCGCGACCCGTTCGCCATCCACGAAGACTTCAGCGTCCTCGTCGTGGTGAATCCAGAGGGCCGGTGCCACCACGTCGCCCGCGGGAACCTCGATCTCCCGTCGCAACCAGATGTCCGCGGTGTCCCAGACGGTGTGCACCGCTGCGCTCGGTGTGCCCGCGGTTCCAAAGCCGGATCGCCCTTCGCGCCACGAGGAATCATCAAAGGAAACCCCGTTCCAGCCGGCCTCAGGGCGGCTGGTGGTGTAGTGCCAGAGCGAGGGCTGCTCGTCGGCGGCCGGAACCAGGATCACCACCTTCGGCGGCTTCGGGGCGGGGGCGTATCCCGTGGCACGGGTCACGTCGTGGCTCGCGTACTTCTGCCATACCGCCTGGTTGTAAAGCATCTGCAGGAACACCCCCCCCACGACCGGCCGGGCGGTGAAGCCACGTTTCTTCGCATTCTGCGTCCAATACCAATCGGTCATCGGCGACCGGTCGGGCGTCTCGTTCAGGAACTTCCAGACCGGAGCCACCAACGCCTCGAAATCCGCCCGGTCCTGCGTCAGCGTCGCCGTCCAGAGCACCCAGTCGAGCTTGGTGTATTGCGACCGGTTGTCGAGCGGGAGGCCATAGGTGTTTTGGATGCGCCGGTAGTAGTCCATCTCCTGGCGCAGCGCGGCTTGCGGCCACAGACCGAGCCCGAGGATCCGGTCCCAAACGATGTTGTACTTCTGGCTCCAGGTACCGGGCTTGTCGAACGCCAGCCGGTAATGGTCACCGTCGTTTGCCTCCTCGAGCCAGCGGGCGACGAAGGCCTTGGCCAGGGCGGCGTATTCGCGGGCCGTGTCGGTGTCGCCGCGCATTTCACAAAGCCTGGCATAACAGGCGACGCCACAGATGGCCTTCGCACTCAGGTTGACATTGTGCGCCAGGTGCCCGGCGAAGTCGTCGGTGCAAAGCTGGTTCTCGGGGTCGAATCCCTTTGCCTTGAGATACTCCGCCCACTGGGTGAGCTGCGGCCAATAGAGTCCGGCGAAATCGGCGTTCCCCTCCATCTCCGCCACCGCCGCCATGAGGATGAGCAGGTTGCCGCTTTCCTCAACCGGCATCTGGTTCTCCTCGCTGCGTTCCCCGCCCCCGTAGCGCTGTCCGTTCGCCTGCGGATACGTGCCCAGATCGTGCGGGGCAAACGGGAACTTCCAACGATCGCTCGCCGCGTAGTTCATGAACGGCACGATGAACGACTTCGCCACGGAGGGGCCGAACAGCAGGAACTGCGGCGCCATGGGATAGAACACATCCGACGTGCCAATGCATCCGTTCGAGTGGTTCTCCTTCGAGAAGGAAAGCGGCTGCCCGTTCGCGTCCGCCACGAACTTGCTCGCAGCGAAGCACTGGCGGTAGGCCAGCGTGGCAATCTCGGCGTATGGCTCCCCGCCCGCATTGCGCAGGTCGAACACCAACCCGGCGTCGAAGGACTCACAACGGCGCCGAAGCGACTCATAATCCCGTGCGGCAGCCTGGATCAAGTCGGTGGCTTCCCAACCGTTGCGCCGCCAGTAGGGACGCAGGTTCTGCTTCAGATACTGGATCGAGTAGAGATCGTCGTAGGCGAGCATGAGCCAGCGGGTGACCGGTTTCGTCCCCGCGATGAATGGCTCCAGGGCCACCGCCAACTGCAGATCACCGCCGGCCACCGGATTCTCGAGGGTCACCGACTTCTCGCGACCGAAGTAAAACGGGCGGGCCATCCCGTCCGGCAGCACCTGCCAGGAAATCCGGGAGTTGTTCGCTGCCGCCAGGTAGAACCAGCCCCAATCGATCCGGATGTCGTCCCCGCGCTTGGCCAGCACCGCCTGGTCCTCCGAACCGGCCTTCAGGACGTTGATGTCGCCCCACCGTTCCATGCTGGCAACAACCTTCTGCGACGCCTCGTTGACCGCAATTTCGCCGCTGGCACTCAGGTGCAGCCCCACTTGGTGTTGCTCGCCATCCGCGCTCCAACACTCGTAGGTGAGATACGTCACCGGCCGGGACAGCAGGTCGATGTCCCCCGGCAACGCGGGGGTCATGAACGTCAAGGTCAGGGCCACGCCGGCTCCCTCAAACGAGTAGATCGTGCGCGTCGGCAACAACCGCATCCCCGTCTGGGCGAGCGCCGGCAGACCGGCGGGCTCGGCCCCCATCAGGCGGTAGGCCTTGCGATCAATCACCGCGATGCTCGTGAGCCGGTGCGGTTTGCCGGTCCAGTGCGTCGTGTCCACATCCGTCAGCTTGTCCCCCTGCGACCAGATGCTGAAATACGGGTCGTGGGTGACCAGCGCCACGGCGGGAGGACGCAGGCTGGGGGAGGCGGCGGTGGCAGCAGTCGTGACAGTGGAAACGGCGGCAAAACCGGCAGTCAGTCCGGCCAATGCCAGGGCCGGAAAACGCCCGACCACCCGATGGCGATGTTCGTTGAGCGACATGATGGGAACGTGGTACCAAAACCGCCGCTCGAAAGAAAGCAGAAGCGCCATGGGGACACGCCTTGGGGACGACTGAGGCCCTCCGCTCAGCCGGATCCATGCCGTGACGGATGCTCGCTGTAACACACTTGTCACATGAGCGTCACCGGATCATCATCCGCGCATGTCATCAGAGCTTCGCGTGAAACAGAAGATTCTGGTGGTGGATGACGAACCGGATGCCGTCGAGCTCATTGCCTTCAATCTCAAGGCGGCCGGGTTCGAGGTCATTTCCGCGATGGACGGTGAGTCCGCCCTGCGGCGTGCCCGGCAGGAATCCCCCGACGCCATCGTCCTGGACCTGATGCTACCGGAGGTTGATGGGCTGGAGGTCTGCAAAATGCTGCGCCGCAACTCCACCACCGCCTCCGTCCCCATCATCATGCTCACCGCAAAGGCGGAGGAAGTGGATCGCATCATCGGTCTGGAACTGGGCGCCGACGACTATGTCACCAAACCGTTCAGCCCCCGGGAACTCGTGCTCCGGGTGAAGAACCTCCTGAAACGCCAGGGGGCTCCCGAGGGCGACGCCGACCGCATGGAGTTCGGCGAACTGCTCATCGACGTGCCGCGCCATCTGGTCACGGTGAAGGACCGTTCGGTGGACCTGACCGCGACGGAGTTCAAGCTGCTTACGGTGCTTGCCCAGCGTCGGGGACGGGTGCAGTCCCGCGAACGCCTGCTACGGGACGTCTGGAACTACGACAGCCTGATCGACACCCGCACCGTGGACACCCATCTGCGCCGCCTGCGGGAGAAACTCGGCCCGGCAGCGCGGATGCTGGACACCGTAAGGGGCGTGGGCTACCGGTTCCGGGACAGCTGACTGCTGCGGCCCCGCCACTCGAAGTCGCCTGCGTCTCCGCCATGTGGCCCACCATTGCCATCGTTGCCATTGGGATCGCCGCCGTCCTCGGCGGGCTCTGGTGGCGCTCCCGACGCGGCCGGCTTGAGTCGGAAGCCCGGGCCGGACGCCGAATCCGGGAACTCGAGGATGAAATCGGCAGCCTGAAGGACAACACGGGCCGCCGACTGCACCGGCATCAGGTGTTTCTGGAGAGCATGAGCGACGGTGTCATGCTGGTGGATGCCGAAGGCCGTATCGAACTGGTGAACGCCGCCTTCACGCGCATGTTCGCCCTGCCGCCCGAAGTCATAGGACGGCAGGCGGAGGACACCCTGAGGCTGCCCGAGTTCATCCGCCTGCTCCGCCGGGCCCATGAGGGCGGCGGAGTGCTCGACGCCGAGATCGAACTGCCGGGGGTCGATCACCGGCTCGTCCAGGTGAGCGTCACCGCAATGCGCGAAACCAAAGGGAGAACCAGCGGCCTGGTGGTGCTCGTGCATGACCTGACCCGGCTCAAGCAACTGGAGAATACGCGACGCGACTTCGTCGCCAATGTCAGCCACGAACTGCGCACGCCCCTCTCCCTGATCAAGGGCTTCGTCGAAACCCTCCTCCTCGGAGGCCCCCATGATGCCGAAACCGTGGAGCGCTTCCTGAAGACCATTCAAAAACACGCCGACCGCCTGGCCTTTCTCATCGAGGATCTCCTGACGATCTCCAAACTCGAATCGGGCGCGCTGGCGATGCACCTCGAACCGCTGCCCCTACGCCCCCTGGTGGATCATGTCCTGGAGGACCTGCAGGGGCGGCAACGCTCCCGCACCGTCCGGCTCGAAAACGGGATTGCCGCCGGGCTGGAGGTGCGCGGCGATGCCGACCGGCTCCAGCAGGTCTTCTCGAACCTCATCGACAACGCGATCAAGTACGGTCGCAAGGACGGCCGCGTGGAAATTGGAGCCCGGCGCATCAACGGCAAGTGGATCGAAGTCTGGATCCGCGACGACGGCCCCGGGATCCCGCCCGAGGCGCTGAACCGGATCTACGAGCGATTCTACCGCGTCGACAAGGCACGCTCCCGCGAACAGGGCGGCACCGGCCTGGGTCTCGCCATCGTCAAGCACATCGTGCAGTCCCACGGCGGGGAGGTCTGCACCGAGAGCGAGATCGGCCGGGGCACCGTGTTCCGGCTCACCCTGCCGGCGGCCCCCATCCCCACCGGTGACCCGGCCTCCGCGATTCCGACAAAGCCGGCGTCCCCCCCCGAGCCCCCCGTCAACTGACGGACCCATTCCTCCCAGCAGTTCTCCACTCCCAATTCCTCCGCTTCCACCTTGTTCCAGACCGGCCCGGGGCGTAAGCTGCCCGGCGTGTTCTCCGTGATGCCGCGCTTGCGGGTGTGGCTCACGGAACCGTTTCCGTCAGCGATTCGGAAGAAAGAGAATGAAAGAAATGCGCAAATCCCCCTCCCCCCTCAGCCGTCGCCGCTTCCTCGGCACGGCCTCCGCCGCCGCGGCCGCCATCTCGGTCGTGCCCGGACACATCCTGGGCCTGAATGGCGCCACCCCTCCCAGCGGCAAACTGAACATCGTCGGCATCGGCGCCGGCGGACGTGCCCGGGGAGATCTCGATGAGGTCGCCGGCGAGAACATCATCGCCCTCTGCGACGTCGACTGGCGCCAGGCCGCCGGAGCCTTCCGCAACTGGCCGCAGGCGAAGAAATACAAGGACTTTCGCGTCATGCTCGACGAGGTGAAGGACATCGATGGCGTCATCGTGGCCACGCCGGACCACATGCACGCGCCCGCCTCCATGCGCGCCCTCAAGATGGGCAAGGCCGTCTATTGTGAGAAGCCGCTGACCCACTCGGTTTACGAGGCCCGCCAGGTCGCCCTCACCGCGCGCGACGCCAAGGTCGCCACGCAAATGGGCAACCAGGGACAAGCCTCCCGGGACACCCGCCGGCTCAGTGAAATCGTCCAGGCCGGCGCCATCGGCAAGGTCCGCGAGGCTCATATCTGGACCGACCGCCCCTCCCGCGGGCTCTTCGAGGTTTACTGGCCGCAGGGCATCGACCGCCCGACGGACACCCCGCCCGTGCCGGATCAGCTCGACTGGGATCTCTGGCTCGGCCCGGCTCCTGAACGTCCCTACAATCCCGCCTACCTGCCGTTCAAATGGCGCGGCTGGTGGGACTTCGGCACCGGCGCCCTGGGCGACATCGGCTGCCATGCCTTCGACCCGGTCTTCCGCGCGCTCAAGCTGGGTCACCCGCTCACGATTGAAGCGGCCTCCTCCCGGGTGAACGAGGAGACCTACCCCTCGGCGTCGATGGTCACCTATCATTTCCCGACCCGGGGCGATCTACCGGAATGCAAGCTCACGTGGTACGACGGTGGCCTGCGCCCGCCGCGCCCCGTTGACCTCCCCGACGGTGACATGATGGGGGACAACGGCCGGCTGCTCGTCGGCGACGAGGGTTACATCCTTGGCACGACCATCTACCCTGAGAAGCGTCGGAAGGAAGTGGGAGAAATCCCCAAGAGCATTCCCGATTCCCCCGGACACCACCAGGAGTGGCTGAACGCGATCAAGGGCCGGGGACCGGAACCGGGCTCGAACTTCCCGAACTGGGCAGGCCAGCTCGCCGAGGTGGTGTTGCTGGGCAACGTGGCCCTGCGCGTTCACCTGCGCGAACTCCTCACCCGACGCAAGCTGCGCTGGGATCCGCAGACCCTCCGCTTCAGCAACTTCTCCGAGGCGGACGAATACCTGCACACGAAATACCGCGAAGGCTGGACCCTCTGATCGGCGGCCTCCCGCCGAAATGGCGGGGACCCGGCAGGCCACTCGAGCAGGCCCAAGACGCACACCCGGCGGGGCGGACGAACGTCCTCCCCGCCGTTCCGCTTTCTGGTCCATCCCGCCCGATCGCCCGATCTGCCCCTCGAAAACCAGTTGCAGTCCAGGCCCCCTAGGCGCTACGGTTCCCCTCCCGAACGGTAGTGCGGGTAGCTCAATTGGATAGAGCGTCGGCCTCCGGAGCCGAAGGTTGTGGGTTCGACCCCCGCCCCGCATACCATCATCAGCAACACCCCTTCATATACGCCAGGCTCCGCGTGGCGATGGCGTCGGCACCCTCCTCGAAGTTGAACACCTCCACCGAGGCGTAACCGTCGTAGCCAACCTCCTTCAACGCGGCGAAGATCGGCACGAAATCGACGTCACCGAAACCGGGCCCCTTGAGGTTGACGTCGTTGGCGTGGAAATAGCCGAAGTGCGGCCAGCTTTCCCGGATGATCTGCGGCACCGGCTTCGACTCCGACGACATGGCCTTCACGTCCAGGATGATCTTCATCGCCGGCGAATCGAATTGGCGGATGAACCGCACGGCTTCCTCGGCAGTGTTGATGAAGTTGGTCTCCACCGGGGCCAGCGGCTCGAAGCAAATCGTCACCCCGCGTTCTTCGCCCTGTTTGACGGCGTCCCGGAACGCGTCGGTGGCCCAGGCCCAGCCCTGGTCCGGTGTCACCCCGCCCTCGAGATTCCGCTGCTTGGGCGACCCCACCACGATCGACTTGCCCCCCAGATCGCCGCAGAAATCCACGAGATCGACGAAGTAGCGGCGGGTTCGCTCACGCACGGCCGGGTCGGGGCTGGTCATATGCATGCCCTCGGCCTTCACCAGCACCCAGTGGATGCCGGAGATCGCGATGCCGGCCCGCGCGGCGGCGTCCCGAATCTCCTGGCGTCGGGCGGCCGGGATGTCGTTGACATGTTGCGCGATGGTGAACGGCGCGATTTCGATGGCGTCGTAACCGGTCTTCGCAGCGTGCTGGATGGCGTCCTCGACCTTCCAGTCCTGGTAAATCTCGTTGCAGATGGCGAATTTCATGATGGTTTGCGTGTCCTGGCAACAGCCTGCCCGAAGCCGCCGGGTCGTCGCAAGCCAAGGAAACTTCAGCACTTCTAGAAAGCGCTGGAGGACTGGCACAGTCCCCACGCGTATGGAGTGCGGTGGCACGCACAGCACGACACCGCTTTGGAAAGACTGAAAGCGGCGGGGAAGGCGTGTGCCGCGGTGGCGTCCGGGCGTCCGAAACCGCCGTCGTCGCTTCGCTTTGCCGGCGCAGTCCAGAATCGAATGCGCCGGTGCCCGCTGGTTTCCCAAGGAGCAACTGCCGGCCTGGCAAGACCACAGGCACGCCCGTCAGCACTCCG
Source organism: Verrucomicrobiales bacterium (assembly GCA_024233215.1). GTDB lineage: Bacteria > Verrucomicrobiota > Verrucomicrobiia > Limisphaerales > J093 > J093. The sequence continues at coordinate 282,410 of JACKPW010000004.1, forward strand.
CCGATCAGCCGGTCGACCCGGGCGTTGGATGTGTCCCCCCCGTAACGGCGAACGCGAACCGGCTTCTGGAATTGACAATTCCGACAGGGCGACATATTGGATCACACATCACCAGTGGAGCGGGTCTAATCGACGGGCGGCCTGTCAAAGCGGCAAGGAAACATGAAGACGTCCATTGTCCTGGCGGTTTGTTTCGGAGCCAGCCCCTTGGCTCTGGGGCAAGGCCTGATAAACCTCAGGAACAAGGTGTCACCCACGATAAACGCCCGGGTGTACGATATGGGCGACAACCCGCTGAGCGGTTCCGACGGCTGGGTTGCCCAGGCCTACGTGAGCGATGCCGAGACCGGGCCCTACACGCCGGTTGCCGGTGCCGTAACCCACTTCTACGGCGATAGGGACGTCAAATTTGGCTACCTGGTACCCTTGGTTGCCGCAGTCCCGGGGATTCCCGAAAACACCCCGATCTGGGTCAGACTCTATGTCTGGAACATGGTTGACGGGGAGACCTATGAACTGGCTGATGACGTGGGGGGCGAGGTCGGCGCGTCCAACCCGGTTCACGTCACCCTCGGGGGTCCGGACGCTCCCGCGGACCTTGTGGGTTTGAAGAGCTGGAGCGTGTGGTCCCCCTATTCGCGGCCTCTGTGGACGTTCACCCTGGGCCCCGGCGGAATTACCATCACACATTACCATGGTTCCTACCCTTACGTGTGGATCCCGGATAGCCTGGGCGGCTATCCCGTTATCGGGATCGGCAACGATGCGTTTTCCCACACCGACACGATCAGCATCACGTTCGGGAATAGAATGACCAACGTCGCGGAATCGGCGTTTGGCTACTGCGACACTTTGCAGTGGATTCAGGTGGACGCGACCAACCCGGAATACAGCGACTTGGACGGAGTGCTGTTTGACAAGGCGCGGACTCGCATCGTTGCATACCCAGCCGGCAGGACTGGCGCCTACTCCATTCCCGACGGCGTAACCAGCATCGGGAACGGCGCGTTCCACCAATGCTACGACATGACGGCCGTCACGCTACCCGGTACCGTCACTAACATCGGGGACAGCGCGTTCCAGAGTTGCTGGCACATCACGACCTTCACGATGCCAGACACGGTCACTCACATCGGGGACGGCGCGTTCGCCTACTGCAGCCGTCTGGCCGGCGTCTCAATCCCGTCGAGCCTAACCCGGATCGGTGACAGACTGTTCGACGGCTGCAGAAGTCTCGCGACTGTCACCATCCCCGATGGCGTGGCCAGTATCGGAGAGCGCGCGTTCGCAGGCTGCACGGCGCTTGCAAGTGTTAGAATCCCGGAGAGCATCACCACCATCCGTGCCGCCGCGTTCACGGATTGCTCGGGTTTGACAAGTGTGTTCTGCGAAGGAGACGTGCCATTGTTCGATATCCCCAACGATGCCTTCCGTGGGGCTACCGCAGCGATCGTCTACTACCGCCCGGGGACTTCCGGTTGGGCTGAGATGGTGGTGCGCCGGCCTCTTGCTCTCTGGATTCCACTGAGTGTGGGAGAGCCCCGGGACCCACCCGCCACGCCGTTGAGGCTCCTCAGCGCGACCCCTGCCCCGGAGTCGCTCACCATCCAACGCAGCACGAACCTGCGGGACTGGGAGGACTGGCAGACAGTGAGCCGGGACGAGGGGCCCGGTGAACTGAATGATCCTGAAGCAGGCGCGGTGCCGTATCGGTTCTATCGAGCGGTTGGGCATTGACCGACCGGCCGTCTCCACTCCGTTCCACCACGAATGGGCACGAAGAAACCCGAATCGAGAGGCAGTCCCCAACGAGAGCGGAAATCGGCCGGAAGCGATGAGTCGGGGCGAGGCCTGACGATGCGCGGGAACACTCGTGATTAGTGTCCATTCGCGTCCATTCGTGGTCTTTGGCGATCGTATCGCTCAACCACTCCCTTCCGCTCCCGCGCGCGCCCAGACCCCGTTGATGCCCCGTCCCCCTGCTCGGCAGGCTTGGAAACTGGGATTCCTGGCGTATGGTGTCGCCATGAAAGTTGCGTATTTCTGTGCCGCAATCCTGGCCCTGGCGCTGACCGCGTGCAGCGGGAAGAAGGAGGAACCCGCGAAACCCGCCGGCACCAACCAGACGGACTCAGCCACCAACCAGGCCTACAACACCGGCAACCCCCTCACCGCGCCGGTGGATTACCTCGGCGCCGTCGGCCAGGCCCAGCGCCACTCGGAGAAGGTGCTGGACACGGTCCAGATCCAGAGCGCCATCCGGCAGTTCCAGGCCGTGGAGGATCGCAATCCCAAGGACCTGAACGAACTGGTGAGTTCCGGCTATCTCACTCAACTCCCGAAAGCGCCCTACGGAATGAAGGTCCAATACGACGCCCGGAGCGGCCAGGTCACCATCGTCCGCCAACAGTGACGTGCGGCGCGGCGTGCGCAGGGGCGAACTGGCGTTCGCCGAGGACCATGCCGTCCGCAGTCGAGGGATTCGGCGAACGCCGGTTCGCCGACACGGAATGATGAAGTGACTTCGGGAGTTCGCCGTCGCCCGTCAGTTTTCGCTGCGGACGGCGCCCTCCATGAAGGCGTAACAGAGCAGATGGCAGATGTGCATGTGGCAGTCCTCGACCCGACCGTAATGCTCGTCCCCGATGACCAGCACGTCGTCCGCGAGGTCCGCCAGGCGGCCGCGCTTGCCACCGAGCAGGGCCACGGTATGGACCCCATGTGACCGGGCCCACTCGACCGCCTTCACGAGGTTCGGGGAGTTCCCACTGACGCTCATGACGAGCAGCAGATCGCCGGCCCGCGCGTAGTTCTGGAGTTGTCCGGAGAAGACGTCCTCGTAGGCGTAGTCATTGCCGAGGGCGGTGAACCAACTCACGTTGTCGTTCAACGACAGGACGCGGAACCGTTTGCCGAGTTTGTCGGAGGCGCCCTTGCCGAGGTCGGTGGCGAAGTGGGAGGCGTTGGCGGCGCTGCCCCCGTTGCCGCAGGCGAAGATCTGCCGATCCTCCTCCCAAGCCGTCCTCAAACGGTCCACCACCCGGGCGACACCTTCCACGGGGATCGAATCCACGGCCGTCTTCTGCGCCTGCAGGTAACGCGAAATCCAGTCATTCATGGGGCGGCACCCTGCCAGAACCCGGGGGCCGCGAACAGCCCTGTTTTGGTCTGCCCTGTGGAACCATACGACTGGTCTGACTGAGGACCCGTGGAAGCCGCCGCCTCAAAGCTCAACCTAGAAAAAGCAGTTGAACCGCAGATCGACACAGATAGACGCAGATACCCAAGGACTTGCGCGATTTTCGCGTCACACCCAATGGGTGAAGACATCCGGCGGACGTGGGGGGCTCACGTCGAGGGACTTATCTGCGTTCATCCCCGTTCATCTGCGGTTTCCAGGCTCAAACCCGGGTCGCGGCGCAGAGAAGGGTCTCAAAGTGGGGTGGTTCCTCCTCGCGGGCCACGGTGGTGATCTCGATCCGCCGGAAGCCGGCTTCCTCCAACCAGCGCTGGAGATCCGCCTCGGCGAAACCCAGCCAGTGATCGCCGTACAACTCGCGGGCCGGCTCGAAACCGTGTTCCCGCAGGTCAAGCAGCAGCAACTGCCCGCCGGGCCGGAGAATCCGGAAGGCATTCCGCAGGGCCCGTTCCGGATCCGAAGCATGATGCAGCGCCTGGCTGAGAATCACGAGGTCCACGGCCGCATCGGCGATGGGAGGATCGTGCAGGTCGCCCAGGCGGAACTCGAGGTTGTCCAGGCCGTTCTTCCGGGCCTTGCGCGCCCCGTAATTCACCATGCTTTCCGAATTGTCCACCGCGATCACCCGCCGGCAGCGATGGGCGAGCAACTCGCTCAACAATCCCTCGCCGGACCCGAGATCCGCCACTTCCAATGGCGGCAGGATGCGCAGGAGCAACTGACCAAACGCCTGCCAGGACCGGCCCGGGCCGTAACTGCGGTCGAAGCGTCCCGCCACCTGGTTGAAGTAGAGTTGGGACTGGTCCTCGCGCAGCTTGAGAATGCGGCGCAAGTTGGCCTGGTCGGCCGGGTGCTCGGGCAACTCCGCGGCCCCCTGTCGCGCCAGTTGCACGAACTCCTTCATGGCCGCACTGCCGCCGGGAGGCACGCGATACAAACTCCGTTTCCCCTCCCGCCGGTGCAGGACAAAGCCCGAATTCTCCAGCAGGCGCAGATGGGTGGAGATGCGCGACTGGCCCAAGCGGGTGATTTCCTGGAGTTCGTTCACGGAAAGCTCCTCGGCTCCCAGCAGGGCGAGCAATCTCAACCGGGTGGGATCGGACAAGGCACGCAACGCTTTCAACGTGGGCGGCATGGCCCCGAAGTCTGCCGTCCGGGAAGGGGCAAAGCAATCCCAAGGGCCCCAAGGGCGCCACGCCGGTAAATCCGAAATTCGAAGGCTGCACAGAGGGGGACACTTACCTTCCCTTCCTGCGGCCCGGGATTTCCCTTTGGCCGTCTCGGCGGGAGCCGCGCCCTCCCTCTGGTCTTGCGTCGGATTTTGGATTTCGGGGATTCGAATTTCCCGCAGGGCGCCATCCCGCGGGCGACTTGCCCTTTGGGAAGGGTGCGTCCACAGTGACGGGCATGTATTGGATGATCGGAGGCGACGGTCGGGAATACGGCCCGGTGTCAGCGGACCAGTTGGGCGAGTGGGTGGCGGAACACCGCGCCAACGGGCAGACGCAGGTCCGGCGCGATGGGGAAACCGCGTGGCAACCGCTGGCGGCCCTGCCGGAATTCGCCGACGCACTGCGCGACGCCGCCGGACACCACGCGGCGCCCCCCCCTCCGCCACCGCCCCTGCCGGCTGAGGCGGCCCCGGTGGTCGGGGCGGGAATGTCCGGTCAGCTTGATGTCGGAGGATGTCTGGGGCGGGCCTGGAGCCTCCTGATGGCAAACTTCGGGCTGATCATCGGGGGGTGCCTGCTGTTTTGGGGGTTGCGACGTCTGCTGGGTTACCTGTGCATCGGCGTCATCGTCAACCCGATCCTGTTGGGTCCGCTCATGGCGGGACTGAGCCTGATCGTGCTGAAACGGGCACGCCAGCAACCCACCCACATCACGGAGATGTTCAGCTTCTTCGGCCCCCCGTTCGTGCAGTTCATGCTGCTGGGGATCATCTATGTCGTCGCCACCTCCCTGGGGATGCTGTTGTGTTTCGTGCCGGGACTGGTGCTGATGGTGATCTGGGCGTTCGCCTTCGTGGCGGCGGCGGACCGGCCCGGCCACTACTGGCACGCCATGGAAACCAGTCGGCACGCCGTGATGCCCCGTTTCATCAGCGTGGCGGTCCTGCTTCTGATCGCCTGGCTCCCCTTTGTGATTGCGACGCTCTACCTGCAGGCGTTGAGCACCAGCTACGCCATGGACGTCTTCTCGAACGGCGGCGTCTTTGATTTCAGCCTGCTGACGGACCAGGGGCGGTGGAAACAGTTCGCGATCTACACCTCCGGGCTCGAGTTCAAGCACGCCATAGTGCAACTGCTCAACCTGCCGTTTGCGCTCGCTGTGACGGTCCAGGCCTATGAAGACCTCCTCGGACACCCCCCCGGGAACCGTGCCGGATAAGGCCACCCGCCGGGCCTGCCTGGTGGCGAACCTGAGCATGCCCGGACTGGGGTCCATCGCCGCAGGCCGGAAGATCGGCTACGTCCAAATGGGGGTTTACCTCGTCGGCTTCGCCGGCAGCATGGTGTCGGTCCTGGCCTTCCTCTGGCAATGGACCAGCCGCGGCACCATGCCCCAGGAAATCACCAACCCCGCCCTGGTCGCCGGCGTCCTGAGCATCGGCGTCGCCGGCATTGCCTGGCTGTGGGCCTTGAACACCAGCCGACAGGTCGAAGCGGAGAGCCGGTGCGCCTCGCGAGAATCCGCCCTGCCCCCCCGTTTGCCTCCGGAGATTCCTCCCGAACTGCCCTCTGAGGAACTGAAAACGGAGGACGGACGACGGAGGGCAGAAGAGGGAACGGCGAATACCGAATTAGGAACGCCGAACCCCGAATGATGAAGGTCTTTCACTGCAGGTCGGATCCGGAGTCCCCGCCCGGGGATGCCAAACGGTAAAGGTCGCTCCGCAACAACCCGGCGGCGAAACAGCGTCGCGCCGCCCGCTTCCACCCGGCCTCCGTAATCATCGGGTCGGGATCCACGAGCCGCCTCGTCTCCAGGCCCGTTGCCGTTCGAAACGCCGCGTACAGCAGAAAGATCAGCGCCCGGCCGGGGCACGCCATCGGACCGGACGGAATGCGGAAGTCGGTGACCGCCCACAACGCCCCGGGCATCGCGCAGTCGCGCACGCGCGAAACCAGCCGGGTCAATTCGCGCTCTTCAAGACAGTCGAGGAAGAAATGGGTGACGACCCCGTCGAAGCACCTCTTGGGAAGATCGACTTCCCGCACATCTCCACGAACCCAGGTGACGCTGTCCACACGACGCCCGGCTCGATGGCAAACCCGTCTTGCCCGGGCCAGCATGCGCTCGCTGGAATCCACCACGGTGATACGGGCCGGACAACCGCTCCGGAGCAGGTCGTTGAGGAACCGGCCGGGCCCCTCGCCGATCAACAGCAAGGACCGCGCTTGAGCGGTTTCCCCCAGGAACGCCCGTCGGGCCCGGGCCATCAGACCGCCGGCACAGACCTTTTCGGCCCACGGGTACCACCGGGCGACCCGGTCGAAGTCAGGCGGGCTGGGGAAGGCACGTTCCACGGTGAGCGCACCGGCGCCATCGCCAGATCACGCCCGCCACCAGACCGCCGATGGCATAGGCGAGCACGTCCAGGGGATCCCCCACCGCGCCCCGGAAGAGCCATGGTCCGAGACCCTCGCAAACGATGGACCAGACGGCGACGTGAAGGGCGATTTCCCCCCAGGCCGGCGGCAGGTCGTGAGGGCGCCACCCGGCCAACCGGTGAATCCAAAGCAGGACCGGCAGGGCGCAGGGAATCAGCAACCCGTCGTTGAACCAGTTTACCAGCCAGGCATTCCCGAACCCGGGCTTCCACCAGAGCCGGTTCAGGAGGTAAAGCGCGACCGCAACCAGGAAGACCGGGTCGCGGAGGTAACGAAACCGGTTCACAACGAACCCAGTAGCATGGCCAGGGCGGCAACGATGGCGAGCAGGACCTTGAGCAGGGTGATCATGCGGTTTGTCCGGTCAGCTTCGCAAAGAGCTCGCGTTGCTCGATGAGCGCCTTGATGGGATCCTCGGGATCCACCCGGGCTTCAAGCAGAATCCAGCCGGCATAATCGATGCCGACGAACAGCTTCATCAGGTCGGCATAGGGGTAATCGCCCAGGTTGAACTCGCGCACGTGGACCGTGGCGCCGAAGCGATCCTTGACCAGGTTGAAGTTCGCCTCGAGCCCGGCACCCTGAAGATCCTGGCCGTTGCAGTTCCAGCAGACCGTGGCGTTGGGATGATCCGCCACATCCATGATGGCCTTGATCACGGGCAGTTCCGAGCACCCGCCATGCACCTCCAGGCGGATCTGCTGACCGAGATCGGCTCCGAACCGGGCGACCTCATTCAGGGACCGGCCGATCTGCTCAATGGTCTGTTCGTGCGGGACGCCCTTGGGCAGGTCATTCGGCTTCACCTTCACGCCGCTGCCTCCGATGTCGTGGCTCAACTGCAGCCAGGCCTTCGTGTTGGCGATCTTCTCCCGGACCAGCGCCGGGTCCGGGTGGTGGTAATCCTCGTTGGTGCCCATCCCCACACAGGTCACCGGGCTGGCGGCAAAGCGCTGTCTGACTTCACGGCGTTCGGCGGGAGTCAGCTTCGGACTCACGCCGTGCTTGTGGTCCACGCGCAATTCAACCCCCAACACACCGCTCTTTTCACCGTTGGCAATCAGGGTGGGCAGATCCCAGTTCCGCCCCCACTGGTAGGTCACCAGGCCGAAACGCATTTTCGAGCCCTTCGCCGCGGCACGGAGGTCGACCGCACCCAACCCGAGGCACAACGGCACTCCGCCCAAAGCGGAAAGCTGCAAGAAGGAACGACGATTCATCTGCATCCAGGACGTTAAGTTGGAAACGGCCTCCGGGAGAATACTCCCACCGGAGGACAACCCCGCAACCCCACCACAGCCGGCCCCCCGGCACAAGTCCTTACCCACCCCGTAGCCGCCGACATCAGTCGGCGCATCTCCCCTCGCAGCCGACTTCAGGATTGCGCGGACTCCACGTCCGCGGCTACCCGCCCCCCGGCACAAGTCCTTCCACCCCGTAGCCGCCGACATCAGTCGGCGCATCTCTCCTCCCAGCCGACTTCAGGATTGCGCGGACTCCACGTCCGCGGCTACGGGTGGCGAAGCCTGAAGACGGCCACCGGGACCGGCGTCCAAGGCATTGACAAAAGCAGGCCCGGCCCCAAAGCTGGCCGTAGCATTAACTTGATCATGGGTAAAGCAGCATTAACCAAATTGAACAGACTCGCGCGTCTGGGCCTCCTCGGTCTGGCGTCGTCTTCCGTGGCCCTGGCCTTCGTTCATGAAACGAAGTACGAACTCATCGGCAGCGGTGATTTCGACGGCGACGGCAGCCAGGACGTGATCGTGGTGGACCGTGCGAGCGGGAAGTACCGCCTGGGCTACGGTCAACCCGGAGGAGACGTGAAGTGGGTGAACCACCGTCTCAGCGGCGTCAAGGGGGCCACCGGCCTGGGGATTGGCCGCCTGATCGACACGGACCATGATGCGCTGGCCTTCTGCGCCGCGGACGACAACTCCATCACCTTCGTTTCCGCCGCCGATGCGGGCGTGCCGGAGAAGGCGGTACCGGTCATGTTCCTCTCGCTGGGCCCGAGTTCCGTGGTGGCGGTGGACGTGGGCGGGGACGGCAACACGGCGCTCGACGACCTGGTGGTGGGCAGTGTCTACAACGACCCGACTCCCAACCTTCTCAATGTCTTTCGGAACACGGGGGGCGATTTCGAGGGACTGGATGATTTCGACGACATTGGCCCGGTGCGCTGGGCCAACGCACTTCCCTTGAAGACCGGTGCCAGCCCGGTGATGACCGGCATCTGGCGCGGCAAGGACTCCGACACCTTCCGCGCCTTGGACTTCTCTGCCGGCAAGCCGGTCAGCGTGGTCGAACTGCCCGGGCTCCCGTCGGGCGCGGCGTTCACCGCCGGTCATTTCCGCGGGCAGGAGACGGCGGACCTGGTGTTCTACGTCCCGGGGAGCAACACGCTGCAGGCGGTGTCAGTGACGGAAGCCGGTGGCAAGTGCGTGCTCAGCGGGGTGCGGACCTTTGAACTGGAAGCGCCGGCCAAACTCGTGGTGACCGTGGGTGGCGGCAGTCAGTTGCTCATCATCCAGGGCGAGGGCGCCACCGCGGGGCTCTTTGCGTTCGACGGCGAGAATGCCCCGAAGAGTCTGCACACCTTCGAGGCGCGCGGCGGCGATCTCTACTTCGGCGCCGCTCCGGCCGGCAGCCGGTTCTGTCTCTTCAGCGGGGCGGACTACTCCCGGTTCACCACGCACCAGCAGTCCTTCGCGTGGAACGGTTCCGGCATCGACGCGGGTGTGTTTGGCAAGATGGCGGACCTGGCGGATTCGGATGACGCCACGGTGCCGGACATTCACAAGCACATCGTCGAGGTGCTGGCGCAGGAGGGCATCCGCGCGGCGGCGGACATGAAGAACTACACGAACACGGTTCCGGGTTCGGTGGCCACGTACGCCATGATCGCGCTGCCGGGCGGCGAGTTCGTGATGGGAAGCCCCGCAAACGAGCCGGGGCGCGGCGAGGATGAGGGTCCCCAGCACAAGGTGAAGGTCTCTCCGTTCTGGATGGGCCAGTTCGAGGTCACCTGGAACGAGTACGAGTTGTTCATGTATCCGGACGACGAGAAGAAGCTGCGAAACAACTACCCGACCGACGAGACGATCAACAAGGTCTCGGACGGCGTGACCCGGCCGTCCAAACCCTACACCGAGATGAGCTTTGGCATGGGCCGCGACGGCTATCCCGCGATCTGCATGACCCAGCACGCCGCGAACAAGTTCTGTCACTGGCTCAGCGCCAAGACGGGTCACTTCTACCGGCTGCCCACCGAGGCGGAGTGGGAGTATGCCTGTCGCGCCGGCACCACGACCGCGTATTCCTTCGGGGATGATCCCTCGCAGCTGCCGCAGTATGCCTGGTTCGAGGACAACGGTGACTTCAAGTACCAGAAGGTTGGCAAGAAGAAGCCCAACCCGTGGGGGCTTTACGACATGCACGGCAACGTCTGGGAATACTGCCTCGACCAGTATGCGGATTCCTACGAGGTGGTCCTCGACCAGCCCGTGAACCCGTGGAACAAGGCCACCAAGCCGTATCCGCATGTGGCCCGCGGCGGCAGCTACGACGACATGGCCTCCTCGCTGCGGTCGGCCGCCCGCCGGGGCTCGGATCCCACGTGGAAGATGCGCGACCCTCAGCTGCCGAAGAGCATCTGGTGGTTCTCCGACGCGCCGTGGGTGGGCTTCCGCCTGGTGCGTCCCCTCGAGATTCCCGGGCCGGAGAAACTGCAACAGTACTGGACGAGCGGCGTGGAGAAGGAATAATACCGGCCAGCCACCCAAGCTTGAACGCCGCGCCAGGATCGGCCGTCGTAACAAGCATGATCTCAGAGCAATGAAAGAACCGAAAATGAGCGAACAGAATCAAACCGTCGGGCAGGCGCAGTCGCGTCGGCACTTCCTCAAGCAATCCTCCCTCCTGACCGCCAGCGCGGTGGCCGCGATGAGCGCCCCGTCGGTGCTCGGACAGGCGAAGCCGGTCATGAACGCCATCGTGATCGGCTGCGGCGGACGTGGCAGCGGCGCGGGGGGCGACTTCCTCAACGCCGCCGGCAAGGCGGGCGTGGAAGGGAAGATCGTGGCGGTGGCGGACCTCTTCCCGCGGAAGGCCCGGGAGGCGGGCGACCGCTGGCAGGTCCCCGTTGAGCGGTGCTACAGCGGGTTCGACGCCTACGCGAAGGCGCTTGAGGTTCCCGGGGTGAACTACGCGATCATCGCCACGCCGCCCGGGTTCAAGCCCGCCCAGTTCAAGGCCTGCATCGAAGCCGGCAAGAACACCTTCACCGAGAAGCCGGTCTGCACCGACGGTCCGGGCGCCCGGATCATGTATGCGGCCGGCAAGGTGGCCGATCAGAAGGGTCTCAAGGTTGCCGCCGGCACCCAGCGCCGGCACCAGGCCCCCTACATCGAAACCATCAAGCGCATCCAGGACGGCGCCATCGGCGACATCGTCACCCTGCAGGCCTACTGGGTGAACGGCGGTCCCATCTGGCATCGCGGCGACAATGGCGCCACCGCACTCGAGCGGCAGATCGCCAACTGGTATCACTACATCTGGGCCTGCGGTGATCACATCTGCGAGCAGCACGTCCACAACATCGACGTCTGCAACTGGATCAAGAACGCCCACCCCGTCAAGGCCTGGGGCATGGGCGCCCGCCAGATGTTGGGCGACAAGTCCGGCGAAATCTGGGACAACTTCGCCTGCCAGTTCGAGTATGAAGACGGCACGCCGATGTTCAGCTACTGCGGCCAGGTGAAGCGCAAGTGGAGTTCCGTCAGCGAGTTCGTGCGCGGCTCCAAGGGCACGTCCAACCCGGGTGGCTGGGTGCGCAACGAGGGCGGGAACTGGCGCTTCCGCGGCCAGTCCGAGAACCCGTACGTTCAGGAGCACATCGACCTGATCAACGCCATCGTCAAGGACACCCCGCTGAACGAGACTGAGAATGTGACGGACAGCACGCTGACCGCCATCATGGGTCGCGAGGCCGCCTACAGCGGTTCCGAGGTCACCTGGGATCAGATCCTGAACTCGGAATTCCGCTACGGCCCGGATGCCGTTTACGACAACCTGGCGGGAATGGAGTTCGGCGAGTTCCGCACGCTGCAGCCGCCGCTGCCCAGCCTGCACGACATCTTCTCGAATCCTCCGCAGGTCCCCACCGTGGGCTAAGCAGGGCATTCAGAATCCTTCACGGGCGCGGGTCTCACCGCGCCCTTTTTGCTGCCCAAGCCCCGCACCGTAGCCGCCGACGTCCAGTCGGCGCAAATCTCCCTCCTCAATCGCCGTCGCCCGCCGGCCGCTCCCTCTCCCCACGAAGCCGCCCTTCCAACCGGCGGATACGCTCGCGCGTGGCGGGATGGGTCTCGGCCCACTGCACCCCAAACCGCCCCCGCTCCTCCTGTTCGGCCAGATGAAGAAACTCAAGCAGGTTCGTGCTGGAACCTATCTTGCGCATCGCCAGGGAAAGCCCGAAATCGTCGGCCGCTCGTTCCTGTTGTCGCGAGTAGGCTCGTTCGCCCATTTCGACCAGGGGATTCAGTGAACCGGCGCTGCCCGAATCGAACATCAGCGCCATCCCGAGCTGCAGGATCAACCGCCGCCCCATCCCCCGCAACAGATCGCGGTGCTGATGGTGCCCCAGTTCGTGGGCGAGCACGAAGGCCAACCCTTCCTCGCTCTGCACCTCCTCCAGCAACTGACGCGACACGCCGATACCCCCCCCCGGGAAAGCCACCGCATTCGGCTGGGGAAGGTCGATCACCCACACGCGGTAATTGAGCGCCCGTAACTCCTCCCCCTCCGTGAGGCGGTCCAGTAACTGCTGGGCGGCGGCGATCGCGGGGTCCGTCTCCGAAGACCCGCTTGTGACGGCCCCGGCCCCGCCAAAGACGCGGACCTCCCAAGCGTCGGGTATCCTCGCCGCCAACCCACCGGCCACCCAGCCCAGGAGGAGCCAGACAAGCCCGAGCACCAGGATCACGGAGACGCAGTCCTTGACGCGGACTCTCAGGTCGCGCCGCCCTCGCGAGGCATCCGCCGTTTCAATCAGTGGCTTGGGAACGAACCGCATCCCCGTCGGCGAATCGAATGGCCGTGCCGTAGGCCAGGACCTCGACACAAGCCACCGAATCCCCCTGTCCCTTGGAGATCGAGGAGGTCTCCAGACGGCAGTTCAGAAAGAGATGGGCATCCGGACAGGACTCCTTCATGCGGAGCAATGCCTCCCGCCGCCCCCGGTCGATCAGCGAGGCATAGCTGTGCAGTTCCCCGCCGAACACCTTCCGAAGACCGGTGAGGAACCGTTTGAAATAGTCCACGGACACCACCACGCTGCCCACCGCGAGGGACGCTTCGGCGATGGGCCGTTCCAATTCCCAACGGCGACAGGTCACCGCCGGCACATTCAGGGTGTCGGCCTCCCGCTGCTTGATCGACGCGTAATGCCGGGACTCGGCCAGCCGGCCGAAGCTGAAACCCACGACCAGCAGGACGACCACGACGAACAATCCGAACAGAGATTCCATGGACCCCTTTGCGATGCGCTATTCGATGCGAACGGCGGTGCCGTAGGCGAGGATTTCAGCCGCGCCCTGGGTCACGGAGGCGGTCGAGTAGCGGACGTTGACCACGGCATTGGCGCCGAGTTCGGCGGCCTGCTGCAGCATGCGGTTGGTGGCCTCCTGCCGCGATTCCTGCATCAGCTCGGTGTAACCCTTGAGTTCCCCGCCCACGATGTTCTTCAACCCGGCCATCAGGTCGCGGCCCACGTGCTTCGCCCGGATCGTGCTGCCCTGCACCAGACCATAGTGCTCGACGATCCGCCTCCCGGGAACAGACTCCAGGTTGGTCACCACGATATCCAACGACGTGTTCATGCTGTGGGTGGCTTGTAATCCGTTCAGGGGGCACCCGTCAATGCGATTCACCCGCGCCCCGACCCGTGCGCTGGGTCAGTGACAAAGTCGTGGCGCAGATTTCCAAGTCAGCTGTATCGCGGATGTCCCAATCCGCACGCGTTCGCAGGTTCGGACGGTCTACCGAGTTGAATTCGGCGATACAGCAGATCAGATATCTGCGCTACGAACCAACGACTGGCGCCGAGTTTGTCACTGGCCCTGCCGGTGCGCTGGCGCGGGCTGTGAATAACTGGAAGACAAGTCACCGTTGGGTTGGCGTTGACGCGGCGGATCGGTGCCGCAAGCTGGGGGGCATGAGGACCGGTCTTCTTCTGGCTCCCCGGGGCTTCGTGCTCGCCTCGCTGGTGGGACTCCTGTTGTCCACGGCGCTCTTCACCGGATGTCGGCCTCCCGCGGACGTCCAGCGCGGCGTCATGCTCCTGTCCGCCTCAGGTCGGCCCAATACCCCGGGAGACTTCGATCTGCGCTTTGAGGAACCCGTGGTGGCGGTCGATCGTGTCGGGATCGAGGCCCCGGAGCCGCCGCTGCAGTTCGATCCCCCCTTGTCGGGGAAGTTCGTGTGGACCAGCCGCCGCAGCGGACTGTTCACCCTGTCGGAGGCGCCGCGACCGGCCACGCGTTACGTCGTCTCCCTGCGCCCGGGTCTGCGCAACGCCGAAGGCCGGCTGGTTCCGGCCCGCCTGCGCCACACCCTTGAGACCCCGGGACTGGAGGCGCAGGTTCAGTACTCTCCCTATGGCTCCCCATGGTCGGAACACTGGAACCCGCACAACGCCCTTCCCCAAGTCTACCTGCTCTTCAATCACCCCGTGAAGACCGACGGTCTCGAGGCGCGCCTGGCCTTCGTCGCGGAGGATGGCCGGACGGTGCCGGTGCAGGTGGAGGTTCCGGGTCATCGGCTGCAACCGGTCCGTTCCTTCGGACTCCGGTTCGGCGCCCGTTTTGGCTCCACCGAATCTGCCGATGCGCGCCCGGTTCCGGTTCCGGTTTCGCCCGAGCCCCTGGGCCTGCCGCCGGTCGCGGACCAGTTCCTGATCTCTCCGGCCCAGCCGCTTCCCCCGGCCAGTCAATGGAAACTGACGCTGGCCGCCGGTTTGGGTACCGGCCCGGACACGCCCGGTCTCAAGCTCACCCGGGACCTCGAGTTTGTGCTCGGCCCCACGAAGCGGTTCGAGGTGGAGGACATCGCCGGCATCAACTCCCTCGGTCGGGATCCGAGCATCCGGATCCGCTTCAATCGCCGACTGCTTCCGGCACTTGAGCCGGCGGAACTCGCCGGACTGGTGACCCTCACGCCGGCACCGCCCGGGATGGAGCTTGCGGTTGATGGAGACCGTCTGATCCTCAGCGCACCGGGACGCGGACTGGTCGCGGGAACCGGTTACCGGGTTCACCTCGACGGGCGGTTGAACGCCGCGGACGGCACCCCGCTCGGAGCGGACCAGGACCTGTCGGTCCAGCTCGCACCGTTGCCGCCGCGCCTCTATCTGCCGGTCTATTCCGGGGAGCAGATGGTTTCCAGTCCGCGTGACATCCGGCTGGTCTCGGTGAACACCCCGCGCTTTCGGGTGCGGGCAAAACGCCTGGACCGTCCCCAGCTCATTCACGCCCTGCGCGGCTACGGCAGCTACTTCTACGCAAAGCGCCTTGAGGGCGGCAAGGTCTCCCCCCAAAGCGAGGTCGACTTCAACGTGGTTCCGGGAATCACCACGCTGGATCGTTGGATCGACGTGGAGGCGCGCACCGATGAACAGCATCTCACCTCCCTCGCCTGGGAGGATCTGCTGGGCCCGCGACAACGCGGGGCGGTGTTCCTTGACGCGGCGCTCCCGCGGTTCGGGGAGCAGGAGGACGCCTTCGGTACCCAGGGCATTCTCCAGCTTACCGACCTCGGCCTGCACTGGAAACGATGGGACACAAACGTGCTGGCACAGGTCTTCTCCCTCGATTCCGGCAGGCCGCTCGCCGGCGTTTCCGTTGCCGTCGTCAGCGAGGAGGATGAACCGCGCTCGGCCGGAATCACGGACGGCAGCGGGTTGGTCCGCCTGGGGATGCAGGCCGAGTCGGACTGGATCGTGGCCTCGTCGGAGAACGACGTTCACGCGGTGGCCCTGCAGGATTACGACACCAGCCTCTATCGCACCGGGGTGCCGACGAGCTACTACGACGAGGGCGAACGGCCGGTCCTCATGCTGTTCAGCGATCGCAACCTCTATCGCCCCGGCGACACGATCCATCTGAAGGCGATCAGCCGCATCTGGCAGGACGAGGAACTCGCCGTGCCGGCGAACCTGTCGGCCACGCTCTCCCTGATCGACCCGCACTGGGACACCGTCCTGCAGACGAACCTGACGCTCGGGGAGTTGGGCAGTCTGGACTGGGATCACACCCTGCCGACGGCACCCACCGGCGACTACAGTTTCCACCTGGAGACGGCCAACGGCGGAATGGCCTGGTGGCGGTTCACCCTTGCCGAATACCAGCCCGACGCCTTCGAGGTCACTCTCAATGCACCCTCCGATCTGGCACCGGGCGAGAGGCTGGATGCCCGCGTAAGCGCCCGCTACCTCTTCGGTTCGCCGGTCAGCCGCGGAGAGGTCCGGTGGACGGTCAGTCAACGGGATGCCGGCTTCGCGCCCGCCGGGTTCGACGGGTGGTCGTTCATCGCGTTCGACGTGCCGTGGGAACTGAGGGCGGAGGAGGAATCCTGGACCTCCACCGAGGGCGACGGCGTGCACACCGCGGCCACGAACTTCGTCCTGACGCCGGAACTGAGCTTCAACCCGGCCGCCCCCCAGCCGCGGGAGGTCGATCTGTTTGTGGAGTTGACCGACCTGAACCAGCAGACCCTCCGTGCCCAGGCCACCACCCTCGCCCATTCGAGTGATTGCTACATCGGGGTGAAGGACGAGCCCGAGGTGCTCGTGGCGGGTGCGCCCGCGAGCTTTCCACTCTGTGTCGTCGGCCGTGATGGCGCGCCCTGGCCCGAGGCGCTGGGTGCCACCGCACGCATTTCGCAGGTCGTCTGGAACACGGTCCGTTACCAGGACGCCGGCGGGCGTCCGGCCTACCGGAGCGAGTGTGGGCTCACCAACACCCTGGAACAGCGGGTCGAGATCGCCCCCATGCAGTCCGTTGAAGGCATCCGGCAGCCCGCAACCGCGTTCACCTTCACCCCCGGTGAGCCCGGCCAGTACCTGCTCGAGATCGAGGCCGCGGACGCCTCCCAGCGGCGCATCCTCACCCGCACCGGTTTCTACGTGAGCGCCGTCGGCCGGTTGTCCTGGGATTACCGCAACGCCGCGACCCTCGAACTCGTCGCCGACCGGGTCGAATATCAACCGGGCGACACCGCCACCGTCCTGATCAAGGCACCTTTCGACGGTGAGGCCCTGGTCAGCGTGGAGCGGGGTTCGGTGCGCCGCACCTTCCAAACCCGGCTGGAGGGCAATGCCCCCGTGGTGCGCATCCCCCTGCAACCGGAGGATGCCCCCAATGTCTTCGCCGTCGTGACCCTGCTTCGGGGCGCCCACGAAAGCCCGCACACAGTGAAGATGCCCGACTTCCGCTACGGCGCGTGCGAACTGAAGGTCGCCCCCCTCCACCATCGGCTGACCCTGGACCTCGCCACGGATGCCCCGGAATACCGACCCGGGGGAATCGTCCGGGCCGGCGTCACCGCCCGGGACCACGCCGGGACACTGGTCCCCAACGCCGAACTCACCCTGTTCGCCGTCGATGATGGCGTCCTCAGGCTCGGCGCCTATGAGGAACCCGATCCCGTGGCCGTCTTCCTCGACACCCAACCGCTCGGCGTCCGCACGTCCCTGTCCCTGTTCAAACTGATGGCGGACGATCCCGCCCTCTGGACCTATCCGAACAAGGGCTATCTGGTCGGCGGCGGAGGCCGGGAGGCGGAGGCGCTGCGGCAGAACTTCATTCCCTGCCCGCTCTGGATTGGCAGCCTGAGAACCGATCTCAACGGAGCCGCCCGGACCGAATTCAACGCGCCGGACAGCCTTACCCGGTACCGGGTGATCGCCGTGGCCCACACGGCGGACAGCCGGTTTGGCAGCGCCTCGACCACATTCGAAACGCGCAAGCCCCTGATGCTCGTTCCGGCGTTGCCGCAGTTCGCCCGCACGGGCGACCTCCTCCAGGCACGCGCCCTGGTGCACAACGACACCGGCAGCGACCGGCAGGTGAAGGTGACCCTGACGATGGGCGGCGACGTGGCGGTCGCAGCAACCGCAAGTGCCGGGACCACCAATGTGGAACGGGTTCTCACCGCACCCAGCGGTACCGCCACGGTCGTGGAATTTCCCGTGCGATTCACCCAACCCGGCCCGGCGGCGTGGACCTGGATCGCGAGCACCGTTGCCGATCCTGCGGGCCAAATGACGGAGCGCGATGCGGTCCGTTCCGAGCTGAATGTGGAACATCGCACGCCGTTGCTGCGGCAGGTGCTGGAGGCGGTGGTAACCCGGGGCCACACCAACCTTCTGGCGGGGGCCGATCCCAACCTGCTCGGCGGCGAGGCCACGATCACGGTGCGTGCCAGTGATTCCCGTGCCGTTTCCCTGCGGGAGGCCTTTCAGAACCTGCTGCACTATCCGTACGGCTGCGTGGAGCAGACGTGTTCCAGCCTGCTGCCCTGGCTGCTGCTCAAGCGGGAACCGGCGCTGGCAACCGTGCTGGACATCCCAACCGCCCGGGTGAACGAGGCCATCGCCGCGGGCCTCGACCGCCTGTTCTCCATGCAGACCGGCGACGGGGGCGTCTCCTACTGGCCCGGGGAATACACCCCGCAGCATTGGGGCAGCGCCTACGCCGCAGTGGTGCTGGCAGTCGCCCGCTCCGCCGGGGTCGCCGTACCCGAAGTGCCCTTCAATAATCTGATCCAGTACCTGCACCAACAAGCCGGCGCGCTGACCACCGGAATCGACAACCCCGAATTCACCGCCCAATGCCTCGCTGCCCTGGCCTTCGCAATGTCGGACCTCCCCATGCCGGCGTTGCAGGATGCCCTGTTTGCCCGCCGTGGAGATCTGACCACCGAGGAGCAAATGCTGCTGGCGGCGGCCATCGCCCTCGGCTCTGCCGGGGACGCCCGGGTGGACGTGCTGTTGGCCGCGCCGGAGGATGAAACCTCACGGGACTACTACGGTGGCAAGGAACGCCGCGCCGCGGTTCACCTGCTGGCCGCGACCTTCCGGGAGGCGACCTGCGCCGACACCCACCGACTGGCTCGTGACCTGCTCAAGCTGCGTCGCCATTCGCACTGGAGCACCACGCAGGGCAATGCCTGGGCCGCCTTTGCGCTGCTGGAATACCTCGACCGACAGCCGGCAGAATCCGGGCCCGCCACCGGCAGCCTGAGATGGGAGGCCGCGGAGGAGCGCTTCGAACTCACTGATCCGGCACCGCTGTTCCGCCACGAATACCGGGTGACCGCCGCCGAGACCAAACCCCTCGAGTTCGCCAACACCGGCGCACGCGGCCTCTTCGTCGAAACCGAAATCGCCGGGAGAATCCCCGCCGGCAACCAGCCGTTGAACCAGGGCTTTCATATCGCCCGGACCTACCAACGCATCGACGCCCAGGGAAGCCGGCAACCGGTCGGCGGCCTGAAGGTCGGCGATCCCGTGCTCGTCACGCTCGAATTGCGACTGGATCGACCGGCGCATTTCGTGGCCATCGAGGATCCCCTGCCCGCCGTGCTGGAGGTCGCCAATCTGCCAACCCGAAGAACCACGGAGGAACCGATGACGTCCGGCGCCCCGACGGGAGTCCGAAATCTCTGGTCCGACTTCCGGGAAATCCGCGCAGACCGCGTCCTGTTCTTCGTGGATCATCTCGCCCCGGGAACCTGGCAGGTCCACTACCTGGCCCGCGCCCGGGCGGCAGGTGAGGTGATCGCCCCGGCGGCAAAGGTCGAGGCCATGTATGATCCGGAACGACGCGGACTCAGCGCCTCCACCACCCTCAACTGCGCTTCCGGCCAATGAGACGACGCAAGGCCACTCTGGGACCGCAGCGTCCCGCCGACACGCCCACCGCTCCGGGAGGTGGCTGGCGTAGACGCCTCCTCCGGGCAGGGTTGTGGAGCGTCGCGGCCTCAACCGTCCTCGCCGTCCTCGGGTGGCTGTCGATTTCCCTGGTTCCGCTGCCGCCCGCCTTGTTCGAGCCGCCGCCCGCCCCGCTGCAGTTGCAGGATGCCGGCGGGCAACCGCTGCGCCAACTGCGTGACGGTGAGGGATTCGTGGCTCACCAGATCACGCTTGCCGAGGTGCCACAGCATCTCATCGATGCCACCGTCGCGGCCGAGGACAAGCGGTTCTGGTCGCACCCCGGAGTGGACTGGCGCGCCACGATCCGTGCCGCCTTCGGTTACGTTCGGCATGGACGCGTCGTCTCCGGCGCCTCGACCATCACGCAGCAACTGCTGAAGCTCGCGGATTACCAACCCCGCACGCTGCCGACCAAGCTGGTGGAGGCCGCCCGGGCCCTGAAGCTGGAGCGGGTCTGGTCGAAGGAACGCATTCTCGCCGCGTACCTGAACCGCATCGACTACGGCAACTTCAACCGGGGCTGTGCCGCGGCGGCGGCGTTCTACTTCGACAAGCCGTTGTCCGCCCTCAGCCTGGCCGAGGCCGCCCTGCTCGCCGGGTTGCCCCAGGCACCCTCCCGGCTCAACCCCCACACGAACCTCGACGGCGCCCGCGAGCGCCAGCACTACGTTCTGGAACGAATGCTGGCCGGCGGCTGGATCACCCGGGCGGAGTATGAACAGGCATTGAGGGAACCGATCCGTCTGGCCGCGGCGTTCCGTGACTTCCGCGCGCCGCACTTCGTCGACTTCCTGATGGAACGGGAACAGCAGTTCCCAACCCTGCCGGACCACGGCTCCGCGCGCACCACGCTCGATCTCGAAGTGCAGACCGCCGCGGAACGTTCACTGCGCCATCACCTGGGCCTGCTGCGCGACCGCCACGTGCACGAAGGCGCGGTGGTGGTCCTGGACAACGCCACCGGCGGAGTGCTGGCGATGGTGGGATCCCCGGATTACTTCGAGCCGGGGGCGGGCCAGGTCAACGGGGCGTGGGCCCCACGCTCCGCCGGTTCCACGCTGAAGCCCTTCACCTACCTGCTCGCCTGTGAGCACGGCGCAAGCCCCGCCACCGTGGTGGCGGACGTGCCCAGCGTGTTCCCGACCGCCACGGGCGTCTTCGCACCGGTGAACTACGACCGGCAGTTCCACGGACCGGTCCGCCTGCGGTTTGCCCTGGCCAACTCGCTCAACGTCGCCGCCGTCCGCGTGCTGGCCTCGCTCGGCGGCCCGGCAATCCTGCGCGACCGGTTGCAGGCCTGCGGATTGACCACGCTGACCCAACCCGCCGATTTCTATGGCCTCGGACTGACCATCGGGAACAGCGAGGTGCGCCTGCTCGAACTCGTAAATGCCTACGCCGTGCTTGCCCGACTCGGCCTCCACCGGCCCTGGTGTCTCACCACCAACGCTCCGCCCACGCCACCGGAACGGCGGTTCCCCGCGGACGCCGCCTGGCTGATCGCGGACGTGCTCGACGACGACGGGGCCCGGCAGACCGCCTTTGGCCTTGGCTCGCCGCTTCGCATGGCGTTTCCCGTGGCCTGCAAGACGGGGACCAGTTCAGATTTCCGGGACAACTGGGCCATCGGATACACGCCGGAGTTCACGGTCGGGGTGTGGGTCGGCAACTTCGACGGCTCCCCCATGCAGGACGTGTCCGGTATCAGCGGGGCGGGCCCGGTCCTGCACGAGGTGTTCGCGTGGCTGCACGAACGCCGGGGCACCACCTGGTTCGCCCGTCCGGAGACGGTGGTTGAAGGCCGGGTGAATCCGGTCACAGGCAGACTACTAACCGACCGGACCGGCGATTCCGCCGCAGTGCCCGATTCGTCATCCCCTCCCCTTCTCGCCCCCGTTCGGGAGGTCTTTCTGGCGGACTCACCCCCACTGCTCGAAACCGCGGAGGACTTCGATGCCCGGGGACGGGTCCGACTGGAACCCGAATACGCCGACTGGCTGGCAAGCCCCCAGAACTCGCTGGGCGACCGGGCCGTGAGCGACAGCGGTCCGACCACAATCCAGATCACGTGGCCCGTCGCGGGAGCCGTGCTCTTCCTCGACCCCGATCTCCCCGATGAAGGCAACCGACTCCACCTGCAAGCCCGCGCCGCCGGCGGCGTGGAATGGCGGTGCAGCACGCTGAAGATCGACGACGACGCGTCCGGTCAATGGGCGGAATTGAGCCCCGGCCGGCACCAACTGGAGGTCCTGGCACCGGCGACCGGTCAGCGAATCACCACCTGGATCGAGGTCCACCGGCTGTAGTCCCCGTCAACGACCGGCCTCGGTGCGTTCGCGCGCCGAATCCCGCGCTCCTTGAGCAGGGGCCGGAGTGCGCCGACTGACGTCGGCTACGGGACATCGCATCTGCGCACCCCAGCCGTTGTCCGCCTGCCCCGGAGTGCGCCGACTGACGTCGGCGGCTACGGGGTTATTTGACCAGCTCGAACACGGCGAAGCCGCCGGGATTCCAGGCCGTCGCCAGGACGTAGGTCTTCACCGATTTGCCATCCGCCGCCACCGTGGTCTTCCAGGTCGCGTTGTGAATGTGGGTGAAGAGTTCCAAGCCGAAGTCCCGTTTGGGAACGACCTCCGAAACGAGGTGACCGTCCTGGTCGAGCACGTAGAACGGCGCCGGTGCCGGCCTCTGCGCGGTCGGACCGTCGAGGCAGCCCACGAGCGTGTATCCCCCGAGGAAGTCCACGTCGCAGGGCAGCGACCCCGCCGGCAACGCGGTGTTCGACAGGAACGTACCCTGCAGGTCGAACTCCTGGACGCGCGAGTTGGCCCGGTCGGCAATCACCAACCGGCGGGTGTTCGCGTTCCAAGTAATGCCATGCGCCGTGCCGAAGAGTCCGTATTCCCGCGCCGGCCCGGTCTTGCCACCGAACACCAGATCCAGCCAGCGGGCCGTCCAGGGATTCGCCACGGTAATGTAGTTACCGGGAGAATAGCCGTCGGCCACGTAGAGGTTCCCGCCGGCGTATTCGGTGTCGGTCGGGTTGAAGGCGCCGCCCCCGGCGTAATAGGCGTTGGCCTGCCGCGGTGCGTCCAGGGTTCCCACCAACTCCCCGGTATCCGTCGTGACGAAGACCCGCCCCTTCTCGTTGTCCGGCAGGGCAAGAAAGCGCTTGCCGTCGGCCCGACGCAGCAGGGTGGTGTTGTGGAAATTCCCCTCCAGCAGGCGCGGATCCGACGCCGGCAACACGCGCTTCTCGGTCAGGTCATTGCTCATCCAGATGATGCCGGCGCCCTTGAGTCCGAAGAACACCTCCCCCGTCTCAGGGTCCACCGCGAAGCCACCGTGCGCCTGGGGCAGATTCGGCAATGCCGCCTCCGGCAGGGAACTCAGCTCCGGGGCATAACGAAACACGAAATCGCCCTGTCCCGCCCGCTCGACCGGCCGGGTCACGGCCACTGGAGCTTCAGGTGCGGGAGCCGCCACGGCCTTAGCCAGCAGCCACGGATGGGGATGATCCGGATGAGCCAGCGCACTGACGGGGATCAGAAACGACACCGCCGCGAGCAGCGGCAGCCGGAGGTCGGTTGGGTTGTTACGCATGATCGTTAATCACTCGTGCTACGGATAACCATAATCACCCCTGCAGGATTGACCAGCCCGGAGTTGACGTCTGCCCCACCCCGGCACGCGCACCGGTTGGGGGCACGTGGCGGCGAACCGGCGTTCGCCGAAGCGGCAGAATGCCCACCAGCGCCCGGCGGATTCCAACCCGCCGCTACGCCGGTGCCGACCGCCACTGTTGGAAGGCCGCGCGCACCGAGTTGAAGGCGATTTGCCCCGGATCCACCTCCTCCGGCAGCAGCCAGCGCCAACCGGCCACTTCGCCTTCCTCCGCGCGGACCACCTCGGAAGCCTGCACCTGCACCTCGAAAAACAGGTCGCACACGGGATAGCGCACCTCGGCGTATTCGTAGTCGTTGGGCACCGAGCAGACGAACCGCCAGGTCCGGATGGTCAACCCCACCTCCTCGTCCAATTCACGGGCCAGGGCCTGTTCGGCCGTCTCCCCGACGTCGACGAACCCGCCCGCCAGACCCAGTCTGCCTTTCCCGGGATCCTTCGCCCGCTGCAGCCAGAGCATCCGGCCGTCCGGACGCAGCACAAAGGCCCCAACGGCAGCGGCGGGATTGAAGAACAGGGTGAAGTCGCACGCCGCACACCGTAACGGGTGGTTGCCGACGGGTGGTTCGACCACCGTACCGCAACGCGGGCAGTGCCGGAAATGCTGCGTGGGCCGCTTCACGGGGGCCGGGCTCAGCAGGCACAAAAGCGCTCGAACCCGCCGCCGAACAGCGTCTTCACATCGCGCTCCACCTCCGCGGCGGTGGGTTCCCAACCGGAGAGAGTGAGGTCGGCGTACTTGTCCGAGAGCACCTTGATCAGCACGCGGCGGGTGTGGTCCCACTTGTAGATGATCTGGTCCAGCACGCGCGCATCCGAATGCTGCGGGGTGAACGTGAGCCCCAGCAATTCCAGACGCATGCGGGTGATGTCCTCGATGAGGTGCGGGATGTTCGTGAACCACCAGCAACCAAAGATGTGCAGGTTGCGGAACTTGCGGGCGAGCACCGCCAGTTCGTGCTGGTTCTCGCGTGACAGCACGGTGGTCAGGAATTTGTTGCCCGGATTGGCGGCACAGAGGTTTTGCAGGGCCTGCAGATCACTGCACCCCACCCCGTCCCCCGCGAGCGCCAGGCTGGGATTGACGGCGCGCTTCACCCCCAGCATCAGGGCGAAGGGCAACCCGTGATCATGACAATGCGGCAGCACCGCGCCATCGAGCAGTTCTGCCGTGTCACTGTGCGAGGGATACGCAAAGTCCGGCGGCAGGGAGACCATCAGATAACGGGCATTCAGGCGGGCCGTCCAGTCGCGCAGGAAACGCCGTACCTCGTTGAAGGTCGTGGGAGAAAAGCCCTCGCCCACGTTGTATCCCCATCCCACCAGCTTGAGGGCGGCATTCGGCCAGTCGGTGAGCAACGGATCCAACCGCAGCGCCGCCTGAAACCGCGGGTCCCCCTCGAAACCCGCCTGCCAGACCGGCCGCTCCGCATCGTCGAAGGGCGAGTTGGTCATGTAGATGGATTGCACCTTGGCCGTCTCCATGCACTGGGTGACAAAGGACTGCGGCGTCCACTGGCTGAACCAATCCCGCAGGCTCGGCAGGTCGCGTTCCTTGGCGTCCAGCCCGAACTTGTGCAGCACGGTCAGGACTCCCCGACACGCCTCCGACACCGGTGAACGCTCCTGAAACAACTCCTTCCAGATCAGGTCCGCCTGTTCGGTCTTCGACAGCGCCCAGAACTGGTCGTAGGGAAGCGTGGTGCAACGGCACCCCTCAGCAACGAGGTAATGGTAAACCAGCAACTCGTCGATCCCCCAGAGCAGCAACCCACCCAGGGCAGGGTCGTACAGGTGAGTGTGAATGTCGGTCACCGGGGTCGAGTTAACGACCCGTTCGACCAACGAATGCAGGGCAGTCTGCCGGAAGCCGGTTGCGCTCATGACCCCTGCAGGCTAGCGAACCAGCCGACGGGACGCCAAGCCTTTCCCCCCCGGACCGGCGGGGCACATCCAAATGAGGCGAGCCTGCCCCGGGATACCGCCGGGCACGGTTGTACTCCGCCTCCCCGCAGGAGCAGGGACAGTCCTCACTGTTGGCGGAGGGAGCGCCGCCAACAACTGCAGGACTGACCCCGTCGCTCGCTTCATGGAAAGAAGTGCTGCACCCCGGGGCTTGCCCGCGCACCAGCAGGCCGCAGAATACCGCCTCACAACATGTCACGCCTGAACCCATCCCGGAGCGCTTTGGCCCCGCTGGCAACCGGTCTGCTGCTGTCTGTCACCGCAGCAGGAGACCTGCCCGTGCCACCTGACGACGGTGTCCCTTCACCCGCCGCCGCCTGGGATCTGCAAGCCCGGGTGCCCGCTTCTCCGGCCTGGAATCGATGGGTTGAGACCACCCACGTCGCTCCACCGGCATTCGATCTCCTCCAACTCCGGGATCCGGTCGACACCAGCCAGGAAACCCTGCGAGCAGACCTGGCACGCTGGATCTACGGTTCCGCGCCGGCTGGCCCCGGAACACCGCCGACTCCGGCAGGCAGACCGGGCGATGACAACAGCCGCCGACACCTGGTCCTGCAGATGCCCGAGGGAGTCGTGCCCAGCAATCCCATCGAACTCGAGTTTGACCGAGCGGTCACAGCTCCCTTCCGCCCCCGGCGAATCCCTCCCGGGTCCCCGGGCATTCTGCTGCTGTGCGGCCCGACCGACCTCTCTCTTCGGGAAGCAGCGCAAAGGGGCTGGTTCGCCGGGAGAATGCGGTTCACCACAACGGCGGTTTCCGAGGATACGGAGGCAGAACGACCGCTGCCGCTTCATCCGGCCATTGCGACCGAGGCCTGGCGGGTCCGAACCGTGATCGACTTCCTCTTGAACCATGAGCCGGGAACACCGGTACGGGTGGTGCTCGCCGGACAGGGCTTCGGCGGAAAGGTGGCCTTGTGGGCGGCGGCGCAGGACCGGCGGGTGGCGGCCGTGCTCGCGGTGGATTCCGGGCCGGGTGGCGCCTGCCCGTTTCGCTTCTGGACGGAGGCCGAATTCGGGCCGGGCGTGGAAATCACCACCCGGGCTCATCCCGACTGGTTCACACCGCCACTGCGATTCTTCGCCGGACGCGAGGATCGACTGCCGGTGGACGCGGCGTCGCTCCTGGCCTGCCTGGCGCCCCGCCCGGTTTTGGTGGCTACAGCGCTGAACAATCCGGAGGAAAGCGCCTGGGCGGTCGAGCAGGCATGGCGCGCCGCGCAACCCCGCTTTGTCCGGGAAGGCGTGTCCGACGCGCTGGGGTTGGACATCCGAGCGGGCCGGGGTGGAACCACGACGTTGGACTGGAGCCGCTGGCTCGATTGGACCGAATCCCGGCTGGTCCCGGACGTCCCGGACACCGGGAAGATCTCCGGCCCGCTCTTCCCGACCCGGGAAGAGTGGCTGGCCGCCGGCGGAAAACCACTCCATCCGGAGGACTTCCCACCGCGCGGGCCCGCCGACCTGTTGGTGGCAGACCACGGCGGGATGATCGCCACACCCGGGGCCTGGCGGTCCCAGGCAAATGCATTGCGGGTGGTGGTTGGGAAAGTCCTGGGGCCGGCCCGGGAAACCCGGGAACCGGAAGAGTCCCCGCCCCCTGCCACCCCGGCCGTCCACCCTGCGGGACCACCCGCGCCCTGGCTCGTGAAGGAACCGCTGATCATCCGGCCGGATCTGGTCGGCAGCGTCATCCATCGCACGCATATCGTTGGCACAACCCGCCGCCTGCCGGCGCTCGTCTGGCTGCATCCGTGGTCCGTCCCGACCGGTTACGAAGCGGCGGCGTTTCGCCGGGAGCAACCGTCTCGGGCCCTCACCCGCAGTGGCTCGGTGGTGTTGACCTTTGATCTGATCGGCTGCGGCACCCGCGTTCGCGAAGGGTGCGACTTCACGCAACGGCATCCCGGGGCTTCGCTGTTGTCCCACATGGTGCAGGACACTCGGGATGCGGTCTCGGCGCTCGCCCGACACCCGCATGTCGATCCGGCACAGATCTTCCTGTTGGGTGGCGGTCTGGGTGGGGTGGTGGCCCTGCATGCCGCCGCCCTGGACGACCGCGTGGCCGGGGTGCTGGACGTGGCCGGCTTTCCACCAATGCGCGGGGAAACCGCTGGCATCCCCGATCCACGGCTGGCCGGCCTGGCGGATCAGCCACCGTTGCTGCCCCAACTCGCGGACTTCGATGGAAGGGAGACCCAACTACCCTACGACTTCACCGATCTGCTGGCCCTCATCGCCCCCCGGCCGACCTTGGTGGTGGTGCCCAGGGTGAACCGGTTCGCGACCGTGGACGAAGTCACCGCGGCGGTGGAGGCTGCGCGCCCGGTGTATGCCTTGATGGGAAATGCCGACGCCCTGGTGCTGCAGGTGAATGACGACTACAACCACTTCACCCCCGACCAGATCTGGTGCCTCTGCAACGATGAGGCGCAACGCTGAGCCCCCCTTCGCCGCCGCAACTCCGGGCCGGCTTGCTATTCGGAGGACGGACGGGAACCGGATTCGCCGGTCGGGCCGGACCTGGGCACCCTGACCTCCTCTGCGTCGACCGCTTCAGGAGTCGATCCCGGATCCGTGGCAACCCCCGTGCCGGCTGCCAGGGACGGCCGGAAGACCTTGCGGACCATTGCCAGCAGGCCGGTGTCCGTCAGTTCCACCTCCTTCTGGGCCTCGGTCAGAACCCCTTCCCAGGCCGGGGCGAATCCCGGAGCGCGCTGGTGTAACAGGCGGATGGCGCGGTCGTAGACGTTCAACGTGACCAACTCGGCGCGGCCGGGCTTGGCCTTCAGGGTGGCGGCCGTGATGCGCAGGTTCTCGTTCTCCTTGCGCAGCCGCTCAACCTCCGCCAGGACCTGCTCGTTCCCCTTGTCATTGATCGTCATCTGCCGGTGCAACTGGTCCTTCAACGCACGGACCTCCTGGCGCAACTCCCGGCGTCGGAGCAGGCCGTTGAGAAAGAGGTACGCGGCAATCACGAGACCGGCCGCAAGGCCAATCCAAAACGTGTTCAACGGCTGCTTCAGGAATTCAATCATACGACCACTCCAACGGACCGGTGGGCTGGCAGCCGCAGCATCACGGCCCGCCTGCGCCCCAACCCGACCGCGAGTCTGCGGGTGTGGGAGTGGGGTGTCAACGAACGTCAGTAAGCCAGTCCCACCCCCTGCGGACTGGGAACCGCGACTCTGAGCCGCCCGTCGGAAACGTCATCCCATCGACACAAAGGCGGGGGTTTCAAACATGTCGACGTCAGGAAGATGACGGAGAAGTTAAACCTGTCCTGCCGGGGTCGGAGTCGCTTGCGGTGCTGTCGGGACGGTTCCTAGCCTGCGTTCGGTGGGAGTTGAAGGCCGGCACCGACATCCACCTGGCTGGTGGGCAACCCGGTGTTTCACCCTCTGAGGAACCTGATCTCCGGCACCACGACGGATTAAGCGAAACTGAACACGAATGAACACGAAACAATTGACGAAACTCCGCTGCTGCGGGGCGCTATGCCTGATACTCGGGGGATTCTCCGGGAACGGCGTCGCCGCCACGCCGGTTCGAACCGTGAGCCTGCAACAAGGTGTCAACGGCTACGAGTTGACCTTTGAGAAACGCATCCTCGCCTCGGGCACCGAGGAATACGGGTATGATGTCGAGCAGTATTACCTGGATGGCAGCCCGTTTGCGAACGTGCAGGACGACACCCTCGAGATCCTGATGTTCGACGGCTTGATCGGCAATGGCGCCGACCAGGTACCGGCGGGGGCGACCATCCTCAAGGCGACCCTGACCTTCTCCACCGGGACGGCCGCGGCCGCGATCTCGAACGGCCCATACGTGATCGGGCGCCTGACCGGCGACGCCCGTTGGTCCTTCTACACCGATTGGCCGCTGGACCCGCCGGAGCTGCGCTCGGCCCGGACCATCACTGCCCAACCGTGGCTGGCGGGCGTGGCTGACGTCCTCCCCCTCGAAGTCCTCGACGTGGATGTCACGGAGTTTGTGCAGGCGTGGTCCGACGGCGAGCCCAATTACGGCGTGACCGTGTTCACCAACGACAGCACCGACGGCTGGCAGTTCGCGACCATCGGGAACACGGAGGTCACGAAGCGCCCCAAGCTGGTCGTGGAGTATACCACCGAGACCCTCACGATCACCGACTACACCCCCACGCGTTCCGCCCAGGTGCGGAGCAATGTGGCGACCGTCGACGGCGCGACCCTGGACGCGGCCTTTCTGGATTACGCGGTGGATGACGTCACCGAGGCCTTGCTGTTCTTCGATCTCCTCGGGGAGGAGGAAGGCCGGATTGGATCGCAGGACGAGGTGTTTCATGCGGCACTGATCCTGCAAACCGCCGGCGGCCCGGACTACAGCGTGGACGCCAGCAGCAACGACCGGTTCGACATTCACCAGATGATGGTGGACTGGGACACGAGCACCCAGTTCGGGGTTGGGGGCATCTCCGAGGTGGGCGGCGAGATCGCGGCGGCGGCGGATCAGATCTCGGGGCTGGGCGACTGGACCCGGGTTTCGGCGGATGTGACGTCGATGATCAAGAACTGGCAGGCCGGCCAGGAGAACTTCGGCATCAATGTGAAGCCGCTGGGAACGGATGGCTGGCAGATGTTCTGGCCCGGCGCGACGGATGGAACCCGGGTCCCCACGCTGCGCGTCTGGTCGGTGCGCGGCACCGGGATTCCCACTGCCGCCATTACCGCGGACTCCCTGGTGGGAACACCTCCCTTCACCGTGGCCTTCGACGGCTCCGGATCGAGTGATCCCCAGGGGCAAACGCTGCAATACGCCTGGGATTTCGGCGACGGCCAGTCGGGCACCGGCATGCAGGTCAACCACGAATACACCGTGGCAGGGATGTATGACGTGACCCTGACCGTGAAGGATCCCCAGGGCAACGAGGGTACGGCCCTCACGACCGTGACCGCGCTGGGAGCCCCGACGGTGGTGTATACCCTCAGCCAGGTCGAGGGGCCCGAACCCCTGGTCGTCGTGGCCGACAGCACCGGGTCGGCCGACCCGGACGGCGGCCCCATTGAGGTGCGCTGGGACTTTGGTGACGGCACCCTGGTGACGGCTCCTTCGGCCACCCACACCTATCGCCACGGCGGCGACTTCCTGCTCACGCTGACCGTCACGGACGATGAGGGCGTCGTTGAGACGCGCACCGAGACCATCAAGGCCTTCGAAACCTCGGTGGAATCGTTAACCTTCCAGCAGGGTCTGAATGGCTACGCGGGAACCTTCGAAATGCGGGTCAATCCGACCTTCGTGGAACTCGGACAGGATGTGACGCAGTACTACCTTGACGGTCGCCCCCAGGATGCGGCCCAGGCGGCCAACGACACCTGTGAGTTGATCCGGTTCGACGGTCTCGTCGGCGACGCTCCCGGGCAGATCCCCGCCGGTGCGAAGATCATCCGCGCCGCCCTGACCTTCCATACCGGGACCGCCGCCGCGGCGGACAGCGACGGCCCCTACGTGATCGGCGCCCTAAACCAGCCGGTGGATGAGACCACCACCTACGCCGGTCTGGACGCGGGAACCGGGGTGGCGGAAGAAGCCGGACCCCGGGGCTCGGTGGATGCACCGCTGCTGGCGGGGTACGCCGACATCGTTGTGGAGGAAGTGGTGACCGCCGATATCAGCCCCATTGTGCAGCGCTGGGTGAACGGCGATCCGAACCTCGGACTGGCCATCTTCACCGACGACACGGCAAACGGCTGGCAACTCGCCACCATCGGCAACCCGGACGTCAGCCTGCGGCCCAGCCTGACCGTGGACTACTCCACGGGCACCGTGAACGAGTACGTGTTCGCCCCCACCCAGTCCGCCGTCATTGCGAAAGCCGCAGAGACGCTGGACGGCAGCCTGCTGGGTGCCAGCTACCTGGACGGTGGCGCGGATGCCGACTACAAAGAGGGTCTGTACCGGTTCGAACCGGTGTTCGGCACAGGTGCCGGACAGGTCAAGGCCGACGAGCGGGTGCTGGCGGCGTGGTTCGTCCTGCAGACCGCGGGTCCGGTGGACAATTCGGACAGCGACGATCCCTACTCCGTGCACGAGATGCTCGAGACCTGGGACGTGACCAGCAACTACGGAGTGGACGGCATCTCCATCGAGGCCGGACAGGCGGGACCTGCGGTGTCGGAGTTCATCGGCATGGGTGAGACCGCCCGGGCCATGGCAGACGTCACCCGGATCGTCTATCACTGGCAGCAGGGGAGCCCCGAATACGGCTTCGACGTGAAACCGCAGGGATCGGACGGTTGGCAGCCCTACTGGCCGGGTCTGGCGACGCCTGAGCAGCAACCGCAACTGGTCGTCCTCGCCGAGAAGGCACTGGCCCAACCGCCGCCCGGCGCACGGATCATTGGCGTCGAAGTAACCGCGGAAGGCATGCTCCGGATCACCTGGGGATCGGTGCCTGACGCCACCTACGCCATCGAGGGGACGGCGGACTTCAATGCGTGGGGATCCGTGGCAACCGGTCTCGCACCCGGTGGCACGCAAACCACCTACGAGTATGACCTGAACAACGCCACCAGCCCGGTGATGTTCTTCCGCATCCTCTCCGTGAACCCTTGATATGCGAAGAGACTTGCGACGTGTCTGACCAGGGTGGAGGACCGGGTTGTGCCGGTCGTCCACCTCTCCTCCGCCATCCCGACATCGCGAGTGACCGCGACCCTATTCCGCTCAGGACTGCTTTCCATGGACCGAGCGACGGGGTCAGTCCTGCAACTGTTGGCGGTGCTCCCTCCGTTGACAGTGAGAACTGATCCCCAGAGCGACCCCAATGGAGGGTCGAGTTACACGAGGCCCGGGTTTGACGTGCTTCCAGGGACTCGCGGATCTCGTCCCTCCGAGGAGGTTCAACGTCCCCTGGCATGCGCAATCGCGAAAGGGAGCTTTCCATGAACCGCACTGTATGAAGATCGCTTGTCGTCACCCGATTTGGCGCCGTCGCTCGTTGACGCCGGATTCAGCATCCGCCGCAGCTCGCCACGGCTTCACCCTGATTGAACTGCTGGTGGTCATCGCGATCATCGCGATCCTGGCCTCCCTGCTGTTACCGGCCCTTTCAGCAGCGAAGGGCAAGGCCCACCAGATCACCTGCCGCAGCAACCAGCGGCAGATCCACCTGGCGTGGGCCATGTATGCCGACGACTACGACGGCCGGGGACATCCGCGGCGCAACTGGATGCGCTGGATCAAGGACGGCGGCGACTTCACCCGGCCCGCCCCCAGCCCGGACCAGATGATTGAACCCTGGCACGCGGGCGCGTACTGGGGCGTGGCCTATGTGCCATACCTGAGCTGGGACCCGCACGTGTTCTTCTGCCCGTCCACCCGGTCCGTCGATGACATCCGCGGTCAACCGCCGCTGAACGACGGCTTCTTCAAGGACGGGTTCAAGTTCATCACCTACGGCTTCAACGGGGTCAATCGGTCCCGCAGTGCGCGGGCGGTGGGCCTCCCGCTGGCAATCTGGGACGGGTTGGTGAGCTACTGCAGCGACGATGTCCGGGCGCGCCGGGTGGATACGTTTCCGATGCCCTCCCGGACCATTCTGCTCCAGGACGCCTGGGAGTCGCTGATCGACGGGAACGGGGACATCCCCACCGACGAATACCAGTGGACGAGCCAGCCGGAACGACTGGCGGAATGGTACCGCCACGGTTCGCGCTCGACGAATCTCATGTGGGCCGACGGCCACGCCTCCCACGAGCGGGAGGGGAAGATCCACTGGCTGGAAGAGTGGTACATCGGCCGCCCGCTGCGGGATCCCTGACAACTCCGCGTCGGGTGCTCAAGCGGGGCCGCAGTCTCTCAGCGGTCTCCATGCAGTTGAGCAAACCACGAAGTACAGCGAATCACACGAAAACGATGGGAAACAACCGCTTGGTGACCTTGCCGTCAAGGTTGCCTCATGGTGACAGGGGCTCATCGCACAAGCGCACGGGTCCCGACCAACCCCTTCCTCGATCCTCCTTTCGTGAAGTGCGTGTGTTTCGTGCTTGGACTGAACCGGCACGGCTCAGGTCGAGGATGGCCTGACGGAGGTGGTCGGCTCGGGCCTTCCGATCCTCCGGCAACGACTCGCACCGGGCAAATCGCACCTCGGCCTGGATGCCCCTTACGCAGAGCAACCGAAGGAGGTGCGCCCCGAAGAGCATCCTCCCCCAGTAGGCGACCAGGCGCCCCGCGTCGTCTCCCGGAACGCGATAGCTCACCCAGGCGACGTGCACACGATCCCCGGCCTTCACCGAGGTCAGCAAGGCGGGATGGAACGGCAGGACGTCTTCCCCGTCCGAGCTGGTTCCTTCGGGAAACACCACCACCAACCCGTCCGCATCGAGCACCCGGCTCATCTGCTGCAGCGCGGGCCGCACCGCCAGCCGTCGGGAGCGGCGGATAAACACGGTGCCGGAGAGCCGCGCCAACCGGCCGAACACGGGCCAGCGGGCCACGTCGCTCTTCGCCACAAAGGTGGCCGGAGAAAGGGACGCGAGCACCAGCGTGTCCAGATAACTCACGTGGTTCGCCACCAGCAAACCGTGATCCGGAATGGGACCGTTTGCCTGCACCTCCACTCCCAGTGCCCTCAGGCCCCGAACGCACGCGAGGGAGAGGCGCCGGGCACGATCCCCCCCGGGGTCATCCACGCCGCAGGCCAGCGGTCGGGCCAGGGATACCCAGGCGCGGGACACCGCGGCGGCAAGTCGGACCGCCCGGCCGAGAAAGCACCCCGGCCGGCGCGCGATGGAGGCACCGACTTCGCCCCAGCTTGACACATCCCGTTGATCCCGTGACGCGAGACCCCCCGCATGAACAATGCGCAAGACCTCCCGGGTCTCCCGCCACCGGATGATTGGAACCTCCAGCCGCATCGATTCGTCGGGACTCAGCATGAGACCGGGAGGCGGCCGAAGAACCGTGCACGTACCGGAGCGCTCAAACCATCGAGGTCCAGCAGGGTCAGAAAATCGATGGTGCCGAACTCCCGGTCGATCGCCGGAGGGCCGCAGATCCAGGCTCCCAACGAAAGATAGGCCCGGAGGAGTTTGGGAACGGGCGGAGCCTCGTCGAGCAGGCGGTCCAGGCAACACGCCGCTGCGCCCCGCGGTTGCGTGCGCCACTGAAGGGGCGCGATGTGACGACGATAGAGGTTCGCGTAGACGGTCGCCCCCACCGCCGGGTCCACACTGGTCAGCGAGCTGCACCCGACCAGATAACGCGCGCCGTGACGCGACGCGCAGGCGGCAATGCCTTTCCACAGCAATCCCAGGACCGTGACGTTGCGATGCGCCTGCTGTACACAAGCCCTTCCCAATTCCAGCAAGCGATCGCCCAGCGGGAT
The DNA here is from genome assembly GCA_024233215.1 of Verrucomicrobiales bacterium. Classification (GTDB taxonomy): domain Bacteria; phylum Verrucomicrobiota; class Verrucomicrobiia; order Limisphaerales; family J093; genus J093. The sequence goes on from JACKPW010000004.1 coordinate 317,242, forward strand.
GAATGGAGTCAGGTCGAACTCCTGATCACTGTAGAAGCCCAGATGCCGTCGGGCCGTTGTCCCCGTCTGGAGACGATACGTGCCAACGACCTGGCACAATTCGAGATGTTCCACGATCAGGTGATCGCAGACCGCATCGAAGGCATCCGCGTCGTGGCCGGTGACCATCGACTCGGCCAGTCCCTCCCCCAGTTCGAGGTTGAACACCTCAAATCTCAGGCGCTGGGCCGCGCGCACTTCGGCCGGGGTCGCCGCCAGCCGCACCTGGTAAGGACCCGCCAGCGCGACCGCGGGAGAGGCCTCGAGCGGAGAAAGGCAGGCGGGCAGGGTGCCGATTCGGTTGCTGTGGGTTCGATCTTCCACGCGTGGATTCAACCGCGCATCCATCCCCATGACCACGGAGGGGCGGTTAAGATCAGGTCACGGCTGGGAAACACGAAGCACGCTGAAGAGGCGGTAAAAGGCGAGGTCCGTGGGAAGCGCAGGCTGCAGAACCATCGACCCCAGGGCCCCGGCAAGCGCCGCACGAGCGCACCGCGGCCAGGGGCCCGGGTGACTGCGCGGGATCGCCGTTTGCTGCCACTCACTCTCGATCCGGAGTCCGGCCTCCTCGATCATCGTTCGCAACACCGGCAATGGCCGCCAGGCAAATCCATCCCCCTCCGCAGTGGGGATGCGGAGCACCGCCTGGAGGAACTCGGGATCGATGCTGTTGATCAACAACCGCCCCCCCGGTCGAACCAGGCGGGCAATCCCCGCCAGGAAACGAGGCAGGTTGGGAATGAAATAGGCCACGGCGAAGCAGGTCACGAGATCGAACCAAGCTGCCGCCAGGCCGGCTTCCTCAACGGGAGCCTGGATCAGCCGCAACCGCTCATCGGTCAGGCCGGCAACATGGTTAATGGCAGGACTCGGGTCCACCCCCACCAGTTCTGCCACCCCGTTGCGCAAGAGAATCTCCATTCCCAGTCCATGTCCGGCGCCCACATCCAGTACGTGCTTCCCGCGGGCGAGACCGGCGGCAAAGCGGTAGTTGGCAGAGGTCCGCCGTCGCGACACGAATTGCACGGGCGACCACGAACCGGGACGTGCCCGGTCATGCACCAGCAGCCGAAGCAGCCGGCGTTGCCACCACCGCAACCCACTGGCACCCGGTGAAGCCGGGGGGGGCGGCCCGGATTCCCTGGGATCGGCAAGCGGCTGGTGCGAGGACAGGCTGGGGCCATTCCGTCGGGGTCGCGGCTCAGGTTGGGAGACCATGGGATTCAGTGACAGGCAGCAACCGGTTCGGGAGTCAGCGGCGCCTCCTTCTCGAACCGGGGCGGGAAACCGTGAACCGCCCGTTCGATCACGTGCTCAACCAGCGCCGGGCCGCGATCGACCCACCGTCGGAAGGCGGAGCCTGGCACGGGCACCCCCGGCTCCAGCACGCGACTCAACCGGAAACGCGTGTCGTGAATCGCGATCCCGGCGTGTTCGGCATCCAATGCGTTGAGGTGCTGTTCGACATGCTGCTCGACGGGAACCAGCAAAAGGGGTTTGCCCAGGTAGGCGGCCTCACTCACGGTCTCGAATCCGGCGGTACAGATCACCGCCCGGCTGCGCGCCATCATCTCCAGGAAACGCGTGCCATTGAGACGATGCAGGGTCAGGGAGAAGGTCAGGGACTCCTCCTCCGGTGCTCCCGGACGGTCGCAGAAACAATGGATGGGGATCCGGGGATGATCGCGACTCCACTGGAGGATGTCGGCCACATAACCCGGGTTCAACAGGTAGATCAAGAGAAAGTCGCCCGGTTGCGGTAGCAGCGCGCCAATCCCCTCTCGCAGGAGCGGAGGCGACACAATCAACGCCCGGTGCGGCAGGTCGCGGGCAGGGTAGAAGGAAAGGGCCAGCTTGATGCTACGAGCCCCCACCAAGTCGATGTAGCGACGCATCGCCCAGTGCTGGATGGACCGTCGTGGGATCCGCACGAACTCCGGGTGACCGAGCATGAATTGATGTCCCACCGCGATGACCGGGATCCGGTGTGGCCGGAAGAGGTTGTACAGCCCCATCAGCGGCTCCAGAAAATTGATGATCAGGTCTGGCTCCGCCTCGCGAATCTCGTTCTCGATCAGCCCCAGGCTGTGACGATAGCGGGCAAGATGCCCCAAGAAGCCTGAGAGTGTCCGCAGTGGACAGACGCCACGGCCCCGGTGGAAGACGAAACCCGGGCTCGTGAGCCGCTTCACCGGAACCGGAATGGCGGCCTCAAAGTAGGCCGGCAAACTCCGGTTGGAGTTGCTGCCCACCAGGACCCGGGTCAGTTGGTGACCCACCCGGCTCAGCGTCCGGGCCATCGCCATCGCCTGGGTCAGGTGTCCCCGCCCCTCGCCCTGAACCGTAAACATGATCTTCATGGGCTTTGATCAGGCTGATACGACCGTCAAAATCCTCCACCAACGCAGTGCAGTTCTCGACCCAGTCCCCGCAGTTCATGTAAATCAGGTCATTCAGCGGCCGGATCTGGGGATGATGAATATGGCCACAAATGACGCCCCGAACCCGGTTCTTGCGCGCCATCTGCAGCATCGCGTCCTCAAACTTGGTGACGAACTTCACCGCCGACTTCGCCCTGCCCTTGAGATACCCCGCAAGAGACCAGTAGCCGAATCCCATCATCCGGCGGCAGCGGTTGAGGTTGAGGTTTAGATCGAGGATCTGCTGGTAGAGTGCGGAACCTGTCTTTTCCAGCAGTCGATTGAAATGGACCAGGCCGTCGAACTGGTGTCCGTGGATCACCAGGAACCGTTCCCGTCTTGCTGTCAGATGAATCGCTCGTTCGGCCAGCCGGATGCTCCCGAATCGCAGATCCAGATAGTCGGTGAGAAACTCGTCATGATTCCCGATGACGAGCGTCACGCGGGTATTCTTCCGGCTTTTCCGCAGCAGCTTCTGCAGAAGGACGTTGTACTGGTCAACCCAGTACCAGCGACGTTTCAGTTCCCAACCGTCGATGAAGTCGCCGACAATATAGAGATAGCGGGATTCATGCTCCCGAAGGAACTCCAGCAAGGCATCCACCTGCGCGTGCTTTGTGCCCAGATGGACATCGGAAATCCAGACGGACCGGTGCTTCATGCCGGCACGGGAGTCATGGCTTTGCCCATGACCACTCCCTAACGTGCCACCCGCCGCCGGCACAATCCCAAATCGATACCCCAGGCTCGATTCTACCTGGCCGTCACAGCCGGACACCTTGCCGCAACAACAGAATCCGATTTGTCACACGGGAACGGGACCTCCCGCCGGCACGTGAGAGTCGTTCGGCCTCCGCAACTGCCCCGCCGGGTGGCGGGGTCTGCCGACAGCGACCGGCCGCCCCACACCCGAGACTCTTCTGTTCACAGGAATTTCACACTGCGGCCGGCTCGCTCGTGTTATGCCAGTCGGCGCGTGACCATGCCGGACTCGAAACCTGCGTCTGCTGCTCCCCCGAGCCCGCCCCGGCAAAACCGCGGCTGGCTCGGCAACCGCACCTGGGCGTCCTGTTGGGCGGTGGTGGCCGCGTTCGGCGCCTACGCGTGCATGTACGGACTGAGGAAGCCGTTCACCGCCGCCACGTACGAAGCCGAGGGAATGGCGGCCGGCCTTGGCACCGGCTTCAAAGCCTGGCTGGTAACGGCCCAGGTCCTCGGCTACACGCTCTCCAAGATCGTCGGGATCAAGGTGATTGCAGAGATGCCGCCGGCCCGCCGGGCTCTGTCCTTGCTCGCACTGGTGGGGATCGCAGAAGGCGCCTTGCTGCTTTTCGCGGTGACACCGATTCCCTGGAATTCGGCCTGGCTGTTCCTTAATGGCCTGGCCTTGGGAATGGTCTTCGGCTTGGTGCTCGGTTTTCTCGAGGGACGTCGATTGACTGAGGCATTGATCGCGGGTTTGTGCGCCAGCTTCATCCTTGCCGATGGCGTGGCGAAATCGGTGGGGGCGTACCTCCTCAAAACCGGCGTGACGGAATTGTGGATGCCGGCAGTGGCGGGAGGACTGTTCCTGCTGCCGCTCGGCGGCTTTGTCTGGATGCTGCGGGCCATTCCACCGCCCAGTGCAGAGGATGTCGAGGCGCGCTCGGAACGGATGCCCATGACTCGCCGCGAACGGCGCGCGCTCTTCCGCCGTTTCGCCCCCGGCCTGGTCGCCATCGCGCTGACCTACCTGCTCGTCACCATCCTGAGAAGCATCCGGGCGGATTTCGCGCCCGAACTGTGGCGAACTCTGGGTCTGACCGGGCAGCCCGGGATCTTCGCGCGGTCGGAGTTCTGGGTGGCCCTGGGGGTGACCGCATCCAACGGCCTGCTGGTCCTCATCCGCGACAACCGCCGGGCGTTCTTCCTGAGCCTGGGGATCTCAGCGGGAGGACTCGGAATGGTGGCGGTCGCGCTGCTGGGCCTGGACCGGGGAGTCTGTGGTCCGTTCGCCTTCATGGTGCTGCTCGGGCTCGGGATGTATCTCCCCTACGTCGCGGTGCATACCACCATCTTCGAGCGACTCCTTGCCATGACAAGGCAGCAGGGCAACCTGGGGTTCCTGATGTACGTCGCCGACGCAACCGGCTACCTGGGTTACGTGGCATTGATGCTCGGCCGGCAGCTTTGGCCGGGGATCTGGCCGGAATCCGGCAACCTCATGGCCTTCTTCAAACTGACGGCCTGGCTGGTTGCCGGAGCCTCCCTGATCGCGCTTGCGTTCGCAGCGATCTGGTTCTTCCGCCATCCCGCCACCCGCCCGGACCCGGGACCGGCCTCGCAGGGGCCGGTCTCGTTGGCTCCGGACTCCGCGGTCTGAGGTAACGGCGAAAGCCCGGTGGATGACACAAGTGCCAACCGAAGCTTGAACTCACAACAACCGTTGGACTACACAACCACGCAAGACATGAGCAAAATCAAGATGGTGATGTTCGACCTGTCGGGAACGACAGTCCATGACGACACGGGGGTGCGCGACTGCCTCTACCAGGCCGCCCAGGAACACGGCCTGCAGACCACACCCGACGAGATCCTCCTGCACATGGGGACGAACAAGATTCACCTCTATCAGTACCTGATCGCCAAATCCAAGGGTCAGGACATCGACTTTCGCGACTTTGAAAAGACCCGCGACCCTGAAACCCGGGAGTTCGCGATGCAGGTGTTCCACCGGTACGAGGAGATCATGATCCACCACTACCGCACCCAGGTGAAGGAGGTGCCGGGAGCCGCGGACACCTTCCGCTGGTGCCACGCGCACGACATCAAGGTCGCGACCGACACCGGCTTCCACAAGGCGATCACACTGGCGATCATGGACGGACTCGGGTGGCTCCGTGACGGCTTGGTGGACATTTCAGTGGATGTTCAGGACATCCCCGGCGAACGTGGCCGCCCGGCCCCCTTCATGATCTTCCACGCGATGGAGCACCTCGACATCCAAAGCGTGCATGAGGTGCTGAAGATCGGGGACACGCCGGCAGACATGCTGGAGGGGGTGAACGCAGGATGTCGTGGCGTGGTGGGGGTGTTGAGCGGGCCGCGACCCGTCACGGCCTGGGGCTGCTACCGGCACACGCACGTGATCCCGAGCGTGAAGGAACTGCCCGCCCTCATCGAAACCGAGTTCGCCTGACCGGATGAAGACAAGCCGCGCGGTGGTGTTCGAGGGCACAGGCCGGCCGTTCCGCTGTGAGACGGTCGAGATCCCGGCCCTCCACGAAGGGGAGGTGCTGGTGCGCAACGAGTACACCACGCTGTGCCGGAGCGACCTCAACACCTTCAGTGGCAAGCGAACCGAGAAGACCCCCACCATTCTTGGCCACGAGGTGGTCGGCCGCATCGAGGAACTGGGAGCGGGTGCTCCCTCCAGCGATTGCCGGGGGACGGCGTTACGGGTCGGCGACCGGATCACCTGGGCGATCTACGCGGCGGATCCGTCGTCGCCCCTCGCGCGGCGTGGTATTCCCCAGAAAGCCCCGGACCTGTTCAAGTACGGTCACGAGCAAATCACTCCCACCAGTCATCTGCACGGCGGTCTGGCCGGGCATTGCCTGTTGCGACGGCACACCCCCATCCTCCGTCTGGACGAGGGCATTCCCCTGCCGGTGGCCGCCTTGATCAACTGTTCGGTGGCAACGGTGGCGGGGTCCCTGCGGCTGGCAGGCGATGTCCGGGACCGCAATGTCCTCGTCGCAGGAGCCGGAATGCTCGGGGTCATCGCATGCGCCATGAGCCGCTGCGCCGGGGCAAACCGGGTGATCGCCCTGGACATCGACGCGGAACGGCTCGAAACCGCCCGAACCTTCGGCGCCGACCTGCCAATCCAAACCGGTCCCGGCCGGCCGTCCCCGGCGGCACAGCTGGCCGACGAACTGCCGGACGAACCGGTGATCGTGGCTCTCGATTACAGCGGCGTGCCCGACACGATGGAAGCACTCATCGCCGCCTTGGGGATCGGGGGTGTCCTGGTTCTGGTCGGAGCGACCTATCCGCAACGCCCGCTCAGCCTCAGCGCCGAACAGATGGTCCGCCGGCTCCACACGATCAAGGGGCTGCACAATTACAACCAGACGGACTTCGTGGCGGCCGTGGAGTTCATCGAGACGCAGCATCGGAGGTTCCCCTTCGAGCAACTGGTGTACGACCGGTTCTCCCTGAACCAGGTGGACGAGGCGTTCGACTACGGACTCAAGTCGGGCGCACACCGCGTGGGAATCCGAATGACCGATCCGGTGCCCTGATGCTGCGGGGCGCCACCGCACGCTCCCCCCCCGACGCACCATTGCGGTCGAGGCGCCTGCCGTCCTCATCCCCCGGGGAAACCAGCCGGCCCCGCCCTTCCCTCGGTCGCATTGTTTCCGGGTTGTCGCCTCGGCTTGGCACGTTTGAAACACAACGCTGGTGATCTTGATGCGGCCGGATTGAGGCCGACAACTGGATGGCAGCCCGAATTTCATGGACTCGCCCCCGCGCAGCGGCAGCCCTCGCTGCGCTGCTGATTGTCGGCTGGCAAACCGGTTGCCAGTCCCCGGAACCCCGGGCGCTGAGCGTGCTGCCTCCCCGAGAGCCCATGTCCCCCGCGGCGTTTTCCGATCCCCATCCCCTCACCTTGTTGACCTACAACGTCTGGGGTCTGCCCAAATGGATCAACGGCGCTTCGGCGGACCGCTTTGGGCGCATCGCCGATGAACTGGAGCGGTTGCGCCCGGACATCGTCCTGCTGCAGGAGGTCTGGACCAGTCGGGCCCGGGACGTCCTGCCTGATGGCGACTGGTGGGTTGCCTCCACGGAACGGCGTTTCCCATTCTGGGGGCGCAACGGCCTGGTACTCCTGTCGCGCTTCGAGATGCTCGGAGGCGAGTTCCGACCTTTCGAAGCCGGCTTGCTGCCGGATTCCATCATGAGCAAGGGAGCCTTGAAGACCACGCTGCAACTTGCCGGCGGCGACCGCGTCAACGTGTGGAACGTGCACCTGCAGGCGGGAGCATCTGCAACGGGCCGCGCGGCGCGAACCCGTTCCCGGCAGATCCGGGAATTGCGGGAATGGGTGCACGAGGCCAAGGACGACCAGGTGGCGGACATCGTGGGGGGCGACTTCAACTGCACGCCCGGAAGCGCCAACTTCCACGAACTCGAAGACGCGTTCGGTCCGGCACTGGGAACGGCGACAGGCGAAACGCGTCGGGCCACGTATGGCTGGTTGGACGCCCGACCCGGTGAGGCCCGAGCGCTTGACCATATGTTTGTCCTGGCCCGACCGGGTTGGCGACTACGCGGGACCCACACGGGGCTGGCCTTTGATTCGCCTCGCCTGGACCAACGGCTCTCTGATCACCGCGCCGTGACCGCAGCCTTCTGGTTGCGGCCATCCCCGCAACTCACCGAGGCGACCGCGATTGGCAGCGGGACGGGAGGATCCGGCGCCGTGTTCGCGCGGATCCCCGCGACCGATTCCAGCATTCCCGGTGACGCCCCCCCCTCCGCCGCAGGTTGGTAGGCGGGATCGGCACCCATCCCTTCCGTCCAATCCAAACCACCCGCAAGGGCAGGCGACAATGGCAGGACCCGCAGCCCAGCCAGAACCGCCCCCGGCCCCCGCTCTCCCGCCAGTTCTGAAGGCCGGCTTCGCACTTGCACCGGCGGCATTCCCGGGCTAGAGCGAAGAGGTGATTCGACTTGGTCTGACAGGCGGCGTGGGAATGGGCAAATCGACGGTGGCAGGCTGGCTGGCGGCGGACGGGATGTGCGTGGCGGACACTGACGTGATCGCCCGTGCGGTGGTAACGCCCGGTTCGCCGGCACTCTCGGAGATCCGGCTCCGACTGGGCCGGGAGTTCATCCTCCCGGACGGAAACCTCGACCGCTCCGCCATGGCAGCCAGGGTGTTCAGCGACGTCGCCGCCCGCCGCGAACTGGAAGCCATTCTGCATCCGCGCATCCGCGAGGTCTGGCAGGCACAGGTTGCGAATTGGCAGGTCGCCGGCGTGGCCCTCGCGGTCATCGTCATCCCCCTGCTCTACGAGACCCGTGCCGAGGCCGAACTCGACCGCGTGGTTTGCGTGGCCTGCTCGGCTCCAACACAGCGGGTCAGGCTGGGCGCACGAGGTTGGTCTGACCGTGAGATTGAGCTTCGGAACGCCGCCCAACTGCCGGTGGGCGAGAAGCTGCGCCGGGCGAATCATGTGATCTGGAGTGAGGGCGACCTGACCGCCACGCGGGCTCAGGTACAACACCTGGCCGCCCGGTTCAGGTAAAGCCAACGCCTCCGACTTGACCCCTGCCCTCGCGGGGCCATTCTGTCTCCACTGGGAAACGGACCGGTCAAGACACCGCTGGAGTTGATCGACTCGGTGCTCGCACAGCCCTCCGCCGCAGCGTTGCGGGAACGGATCGGGCGGGGAGGAGTGTTGTTGATCGAGGGCGTTCATCCCGGCGCGCAGGCCTTCGTGCTGGGGCTCATTCACCGGCTCAACCCGGGACGCCCCATCCTGGTCGTCGCGCCCAATCCCAAGACTCAGGAAACCCTGCACCAGGATCTGCAAACCTGGCTTTCCGCCGGGAGTCCCTGCAAACCGGACGGGTCCACCCAACCCGGCGGCACTGGCCCGATCACCGGTTCTGTCGAAAGCCGCGGCACCACCGGCAGGAAACGTCCGGCCCGAACAAGCAGGACAGCGGACAGGGGCAACGAAAATTCCGGCCCGGAAGCCACCACGCCGGTCCTGTTCTACCCGGGCTGGGATGTGCGGCCGGACTCCGGCGGATTGCCCCACGTCGACGTCATCAGCGAACGCCTGGAGGTCCTGGTGGCGCTCGCAGAAAGCACCCCCGGCACGGCTTCCCCCCTCCTCCCGCCGGCAGGCGAGACCAACTTCGTGTTGCAGGTGCAACATGAAGTTGCACGGCGACAGTCCCCGATCATCGTGGCGGACGGCACTGCGGCACTGCAGCGCACATTCTCGCGCCAGGAATTTGCCGATCGAATGAGGCGGCTGCAACCGGGCCAGGAACTGGATCCGCTCGACCTGATCGAGTGGCTGGAGGACCAGGGTTACGAACCCGAAGCGCAGGTCACTCAGAAGGGAACCCTGGCATTGCGCGGCGGCATCGTGGATGTCTTTCCGCCAGCCAGTCCGTGGCCGGTGCGGTGCGAGTTCTTTGGCAATACCCTGGAGTCGCTGCGTGAGTTTGATCCCCAAACCCAGCTCGCCCGGGCCACGCGGGACGCGGTGACCATCTCCCCGGCGGGTGAACTGGGGCTGCTGCGACGCGCGGTGGGGCAAGGCCACCGCTTGTCGGGCTCCTTGCTGGATCATCTGCCGGCGGAGGCGTTGCTGGTGGTTTGTGACCCGGAAGACACTCGAGAGCACGCGCGGGAGGCCGCCGGGGACGCGGCAGCCGGCAACCCCTACTGTCTGCGCTGGGAGGAGTTGACCGCGGCATGGCACGAAGGAGGGCGGTGCCTGGTGGGACTGGCGGAATTCGAGGTCCGGTGGCCGGAGGAAGCGGGTCTGGTGCGTCCCGGCGAGGGCGTTCCCCCCGACCGGATGGGGCTTCCCCTGACCAATCTCGACGCCTTTCGCCCGGTCGAACTCCAACTGCCCGGGCCGGAGATCGCCGAGACCCAGCGCCGGGGGTTCTTCGCCCAGATGCACCGATGGATGCGCGGCGGCCTTGCGGTTCAGGTGTTCTGCAACAACGACGGAGAGGCACGTCGGTTTGAGGAGGTCTGGGACGAATACGGTCTGGCCGGGGACGCGCCCGGGACCCGACCGGTCGTTTCCACAGGCGGTGCCGCCCCGGACCCGGAGCAACCCGCCACCCCTTCCCCGAAAGGACCCGGCCGCAGGACTCCAGCCAAAACCCGGCGTCCCGCAGGCGGCCGGGCGCCGGCCCGTCCGGCGCTGCAGTTCGGCACGTTGGGACAGGGGTTCGTGGCGGAGCCGTTTGGATTGGTGGTCGTCACCGATGCCGAAGTGTTCGGACGCTACAAGGTGCAGCGGCCCCGGCGGATGAAGTCGCCGCACGCCGCCGCCACACGGTCGGTGTTCGACATCAGTTTCACCGATTTCGAACCGGGCGACATCGTGGTCCACCTGCAGCAGGGGATTGGACGTTTCGTCGGAATGGAGAACCTGCCCACCCCGGGAGCCCGTCGGGACGGGGAGCCGCCGGCCGTGGAGCAGGAGTGTCTGGTGATTGAATACGCCCGTCGCGAGCCCGGCCAGCCCGCGCCCCGACTGTACGTCCCGGTGACGGAGGCGCATCTGGTCAGCAAGTACGTCGGTGCCGGCCGGGCCAAACCGCCCCTGAGTATTCTCGGCGGCAACCGGTGGACGAAGACCAAGACCCAGGCGGCGGAAGCGGTCCGGGACCTGGCGGCGGACCTGCTGAGCCTGCAGGCCGCCCGGGATTCCCAGACGGGCCACGCGTTTCCCGCGGACACCCCCTGGCAGCGGGAGTTCGAAAGCGCCTTTGTCTACGAGGAGACACCCGACCAGGTCACGGCGATTGAAGCCACCCGCCGGGATCTGGAGGCGCCGCGGCCGATGGACCGGCTCATCTGCGGGGACGTGGGATTCGGCAAGACCGAGGTGGCCATCCGCGCGGCGTTCAAGGCGGTCATGGGGGGACGTCAGGTGGCGGTGCTGGTGCCCACGACGGTGCTGGCCCAGCAGCACTACAACACTTTCCGGGAACGCATGGCCGATTACCCGGTGCGGGTGGAACTGCTGTCGCGATTCCGCTCGAAGCAGCAGCAGGACCAGGTGATGGCCAGCCTGGCGGCGGGTGGCACGGACATTGTGATTGGAACCCACCGACTGCTCAGCCCGGACGTCGCCTTCAAGGACCTCGGGTTGGTGGTGATCGACGAGGAACAACGCTTCGGGGTGGGGCACAAGGAGCGGCTGAAACAGGTCCGCCGGTTGGTGGATGTGTTGACGCTCTCGGCCACGCCCATTCCGCGCACACTCTACCTGGCACTCACCGGCGCGAGGGACATGAGCACGATCGAGACCCCGCCCCAGGACCGGTTGCCGGTTGAGACGATCGTGGCCCCGTTCGACGAGCGGATCATTCGCGAGGCCATCGAGCGGGAGCTCCGGCGCGGCGGCCAGGTGTTCTTCCTGCACAACCGCATCCTCGACATCGAGGCGGTGGCCCTGAAGCTGCAGGCGCTGGTGCCGGCCGCCCGCATCGGCGTCGGCCATGGCCAGATGAAGGCGGACGACCTCGAGGAGGTGATGGCGCGGTTCATCAACGGCGAAACCGATGTGCTGCTCTCCACCACCATCATCGAGAGCGGCATCGACATTCCGAACGCGAACACGATCATCATTGACCGTGCCGACCGGTTCGGGCTCAGCGATCTCTACCAACTGCGCGGCCGGGTCGGCCGTTACAAGCACCAGGCGTTCGCCTATCTGCTGATCCCCCGACACGCCGGTCTGCTGGCGGACGCCCGCAAACGGATCGGTGCCATCCGGCAGTTCTCGGCCCCCGGGAGCGGGTTCAAGATCGCGATGCGCGACCTGGAAATCCGCGGCGCCGGCAACCTGCTGGGCAAGGAACAGAGCGGCCACATCACGGCGGTGGGTTTCGAGCTTTACTGCCAATTGCTGAAGGAGAGCGTGCATCGGTTGAAGGGCGAACCGTTGAAGCAGGCGCCGCACGTGACGCTGCGCCTGGACTTCCTCGACGTCACCGGCCTTGATCCCGCCTATGTGCCGGAACCCCAGCAGCGCATCGAACTCCACCGCCGACTGGCGCAGCTCACCGAAGTCGCCGAGGTCGCTGCACTCCGGACGGAACTTCGCGACCGGTTCGGCCCGATTCCGCCCGGCGTGGAACGGCTGCTGCAACTGGCGGAACTCCGGTTGCAGGCAGGCGCGAAACGGGTGGAGATCCTCGAGGTCCGTGGCGACAAGCTCATGATCACGCGACGCGGCGATTACGTGATGGTGGGTGGCCGGTTCCCGCGGCTGCGCAAACCGGGCGCTGACGGACGCCTCCGGGAGATTGCCTCGGTCCTGCGGGCCTTGTGACCACGGATTTCCCTTTCGTCGGTTGGAGCCCTTCCGCATCCTCGCTGGCATGACGCCAACCGTGGCCATCGTCGGACGTCCCAACGTCGGCAAATCCGCTCTCTTCAACCGCCTGGCAGGCCGGCGGATCGCCATCGTGCACGACCAACCCGGTGTGACGCGGGACCGCATCAGCGCGGAGGTCGAGGTCCTGGGCCGCCCCTTCACCCTGATCGACACGGGGGGCATCGGGCTCCTTTCCGGGGAGAAGACGGGCGATCCGATCGTGCAGGCGGCCATGGCCCAGGTGCGGGTGGCGATCGACACGGCGGATCTCATCGTGTTCGTGGTGAACGTGCGGGAGGGGATTGTGCCGCTGGACCAGGAGGTAACCCAGCAACTGCGCCAGTCGGCACGCCCGGTGGTGCTCGTGGTGAACAAGGTGGACCATGACGGTGACGAGATGGCGGTGGCGGAGTTCGCCGGCCTGGGCTTTCCGACGCCACTTCCGGTAAGCGCCATTCACGGTCGGGGCATCGACGCGCTCTCGCGGGCCATCCTGGCGGCACTTCCGGCATCAGCAGCCCAGGAACTGCCTCCCGCGCCTGGCGGCGAAGAGCCGTTGGCCGGAGAGGGTGTGCCGGAGGAGGCGGGGGCGTTGGTGAACGCCGTTTCGCCACGGCGGGGGGAGGGCGGTCCGCTGAAGCTCGCCTTTGTGGGGCGGCCCAACGTCGGCAAATCCTCCCTGGTCAACGCGCTCACCCGGTCGGAGCGGGTGGTGGTCAGCCCGGTACCGGGAACCACCCGGGATTCGGTGGATGTTCCCCTGGAGATCACCACCGAGGGTCGCACGGAACGGTACCTGCTCATCGACACGGCGGGGATGCGCAAGAGCCGACGAGTCAAGGACTCGATCGAATTCTACAGTGTGCGGCGGGCGGAGGATTCAATCGGGCGGGCGGACCTCGTGGTGTTCACGCTGGACGCGGAGTCCGGCATTCTTGAGCAGGACAAGAAGATCGCGGACAAGATCGTCGAGGCGCACAAGGCATGCGTGGTGGTGGTAAACAAGTGGGATATCTACGCGGAGAAGGTGGCGGCGGTGCGCGACCAACTCCAGCGACAGACCAAGGGCGGCCGGTTGCCGCCGGATGCCCCGCCGACGACCCTCGGGGAGTTCTCCGCGTGGGTGAAGGAGAAGCTGTTCTTCCTGAGTTACGCGCCCGTGGTCTTCACCTCCGCCACCGAGGGTCTGCACCTGGACCGCCTGCTGGAGGCAGTGCGCTTTGTGGCGGACCAACTCCGCCAGACGATTCCCACCGCTCTGCTCAATCGCACGCTGCAGGGAGCGATTGAGCGACGCCAACCTCTGAGTGCGACCGGCAGCCGGCTGCGGTTCTTCTACGCCACCCAGATCGGTCAGGCGCCCCCACGGTTCTTGCTCTTCGTCAACAAGTCGGAGCTGTTTGCCCCAACCTACGTGAAGTACCTCGCCGGAGAACTGCGGAAGGCGTTTGGGTTCGAGGGCTGCCCGGTCCTGATCCACGCGCGGGCCCGGCCCAAGAAAGTCGACTTCAAGAGCCAGCCAACCCGGGGAAAAGGTCCCGGCCGCAATGCGCGCACCTCCGCCCCGAGAAGGGCCGGCGCCAAAACACGGCGCCCCAAACCGGACCGAGCCCGGCCGGGACGCTCGCGTGGTTCATGAGTCTTCCGGAGATGCCCCCCGGGTCGGGGTCGGGCGGCTACCTGAGTTCGGCGCGGTAATACCGCATCGGCTCACTGATCGAGTCCGGATCCTGCCAGACAAACGAACCATCCGGGGTGGCATCGGTATGGGCGTCCGTCCAGTGAATCAGATCAGGGGAGGTTTGGATGGCGTAGGTCCGCCCCGGTCGCCCCTGCACGACGATTTGGACGATGCCCAGCGGCAGATGGGCGATGCTGAGGGAAGCCGCCAGCGAACTGTCTGCCAACGGCAGATACAGGTTGTCGATGAACGCAGAATCCAGACCGGCACCGAAGTTGGCGTCCTTGCTGTAGCGCCATTCGAGTCGGTTGGTCCCTTCGGGAACGGGGAAGAGGAACGTCTGCCAGGGGACATTGCCGCTCCAGCGCCCCTGCGGAACCCCGTTGAGGAAGAACTCGAGGACGTCAAAGCCCTTCTCGGAGTTGACCATGAAGCCGAATGAGCCCGTGCCCTCGATCATCGTCGTGGTGAGGATCAGGGCGCCGAAGTCGTCATCCTGCATCGGACCGGAGCGCGCAGCATACCTGCCGGACTGGGCGTACTTGTCCTGGACGAACCACTCTGAGCCCCCCTCGAGGCTCCAGGGCAGGTTGCCGAACCCCCCGGACTCGAAGTCCTCCGTGAAACTGATGACACGGAAGCGCGGCGCCAGCAGATAGTTCTGGTCCATGGTCAGGACCAGCGGATTCTCCGTCCCCGTCACGGTGCCTTCCCACCCGTCAAACACGAAGTCGCGCGAAGGCAGGGCGGTAACCGGCTGCAAGGTCCCGGCGAGAAACAGCCCCGCCGGAGGGGTCACAGTCCCTCCCAGCATCGACGTGTAGTTGATGCTGAAATAGTCCTCCGTCGTGGCAAATGAGTAGTCGAGCGAAATGTCGCCCCACTCCCCGCCGTAGCCGTCCACGGCGAGGTGATAGGTCACTCCCGATTCAAGGCCCGTGACGATCTCGCTGTATCCGCTGCCGGGAGTGGCGTCATCGTTCTCAGCCACGAGAGTCAGGTTGGTGACCGAGTCCCCGGTGTAGACCGCCAGGAGAGTATCGAAGGAGGAGTCCGCCGTCGTGAGGGAGAACAGGCCCTGGGCCGGCGCCTGAAAGGTGTACCAGATGGAATGCCCGCCGTCGTTGCCGCCGTGCGGCGGTTCGCCCTCCTCCTTCGTGGCGCGCTCGTTGACGGCATCGATGTGCCCCCCGAGGTCGGTCAGCAGGATCGAGCTGTCAAACAGGTCGTTCGTGGGATTCATGTAACGAACGATCACCGTGTCCGCCGGGCTCATGTGACCCGCCCAATCAAACGCGACGGCCTTCACAATGTTGGTGCCCGGGGGAAGTGTCAGGCGGGCCGACCAGTTCTGCAATCCGTCCGCCAACAACGGCGCCCCGTTGTTCACCGAGACCTCCACGCGTTCAAGCCCCGTGGGAAACGGCTCGCCGTCCTTGGCGGTGCCACTGACAAGGACGTCCGGCACATCCACCAGGGTTTCGGACCCGGGCGCGAGAATCGTCACCACCGGCGGGAGCACGTCCGGCAACCAACCCGGGGCGACCCGCAACCGCACGTCCCCCTCGTCGCCGGCGCTAATGCTGGAGATGGCTATGCGGTAGGTGGTCCCGACCTCGGCGAGGAAGTTCACATTGGCCTGCTGGTTGTGTTGTTCATCCCAGGTGGAACTGGCCACCGGCTCCAAGGCGTCCAGCGTGCCGCCCCGGTAGACCGCCACCACCGGATCGAAGGAACTGCCCGCGGTGTCGATGAGGACGTTCGTGGAGACGGGGGACGACCAGTTCCACCAGATGGAGGCGTCGACCCCCGCGACCTCGGCGTGCAGGGGTTCGGCAGGGGGTTCCAGGCTCGCCCAGTTGTTGGTGGCGAGGATCAACTCGCCGGCCGAAAGCACCTTGATTGCGTTGGTGAAATTGTCGTTCGGGGGGCGGACGACGACGATGTATTCGACCTCGTTGGTGGAAAAGACCAGCGCGTCCGGGTCGAGTTCCCCCATGTCGTTGGTGGCACTGAGGGGCAGGCCCTGGCTGACGAACGTCAGCGTCATGGTGGTGCTGGCCGGCAGGGCGGGCACGTTGATCTCGCCGCTGAAGGTGCCGTCGTCCGCGGTGTCGTCGGGAGGATTGCCATCATCCAGAAAGTCCTTTGGCCCCGGGGCGGGCGGCTGGAGCTGCACCATGAGGTTGGTGAATGAGGAGGCGTTCCCCACCTTGACGGTGATCAACTCCACGGTCTGGGTCACCATCACCGTACTGGGGGGAGGCGCGATGGTGATGTTCAGGGCGGGAGGCGGTTCGGGTTCGGCCGAAAGCCGCAAGACGCCCGCCAGGAGGATCGCCACGCCCCAGCAGGGGACGAGGTAGAGGGACGTTCCGGTCAGAGAACCGGGTTGTGACTGACGGAGACGGGGTGCTTTCTTCATGAGCATTTGATCGACCGTGTCATCGGTTGGCGATCCGACTTGAGGGAGAATCCCAGCAGGATTCATTCCCATCTTTGTTAATTCACAGCATCAGACGGCCGGGATTTCAGCGCACAAAAGCACATCGGGCCGGAGGAACGCTCCGGCCCGAACGCACACACATCCCATGCGGATGCCCGGGACGGTCTACTGCGCCACTCGTGCCCGATAGTAGCGCTGCTGCTTCATTGCGCCCTCGGGCTCGGTATACTGCAACACACCCTGCGCTGCGATGTTGGTGAGGACGCCCCGCCAGGGGCCGCTCACCCGGTCCGCGCCCTGGATGATGTAGGTCTGATTGACCTGGCCCTCCAGCAGTACCTGCATGCGTCCGTCGTAGAGTTCACGCAGGCTGAGCAGCGCGGGCTGGTCGGGATCGGCAGGCAGGATCAGGGGGAGATCGACGTTGTCGATGAAAACCGCATCCATCCCGGCGAACTCGCGCGAATCCTTGACATACCGCCATTCCAGCGTGTGACTGCCGGCCGCGATGAGGAACTGGTAGTTCGCCCACGCCTGCTCTCCGCTCATTTTGTCCATCAGGCGGCCGTCCACGTAGAACTGGAAGAAGTCCCAGTCCCCTTCGGTGCTGACCCGGACATCGAAAGTGCCCATGCCGGCCCGGAAGTTCCCTGACAGCAGCATCGCGCTGGTTTGATTGTCCCCGATGGGCCCGGAGCGGGCGGCGTAGGTTCCGCCGAACGCCTCTGCATCCGTGATCTCCCAAGGTTGATTGCCCCCGAAAGTCCAGGGAAGATTGGAGAAGTCTCCGGTCTCGAAATCATCACTGTGCGCCGCCACGGCAAACCCGGCCTCGATGGTGAGGTCCCCGTTGATCACCAGGCTCAGTGGGTTGTCCGCCGGGAGGTTCAGGCTGCCCGTCCAACCGCTGAAGACGTAGGTGGCCTCGGGATTGGCAGTGAGGGTGAGCGTGGAGCCGGCCACGATATCGTAGCGACCCGGCGCCGGAAGCGTCGACCCTCCGGCGGTCGCGGTGATGGTGACGGAGTAGGTGTTCGTGGTCGCGAAGGCGTAGTTCAAGACAGCGTTCCCGAAGGCGCCGCCGTAGCCATCCACGGCAATGCGGTATTCCAACCCGCCCTGGATGGCGGTGCTGATCTTGCTGTGCCGGACCGTCGACGTGGCGTCGTCGTTCTGAGCAACCGAGGTCAGGTGGTTTACCCGGTCACCCAGGTAGAGGCCGAGCAGGGTGTCGAAATCCGACCCCTCGGTATCGAGGCTCAACACCCCGTTGTCCGCGGCCTTGAAGGTCCACCAGACGGAGCGCCCACCATCGTTGCCCCCGTGCAGCGGCTCGTCGTATTCCTTGGAAGCGTTGGTGGTATCCGCGGTCCCCATACCGTCGTTATCCGACAGATAGAAGGGACTGGACGGGCTCAGCACGGTGCCGAACACGTCGTTGGGGGGATCGTTCGGGGCAAAGTAAACCGTGATGGTGGTGGGATCGGAGATGTTCTCCGCCCGGTCCGAGCCCCAGACCGAGATGGTGTTCTCGCCGTTTCGCAGGATCAGTCCGACGTGCCAATCGGTGGTGCCGATGGCAGAAATCGGCGTCCCCCCGTTCAAGCGCACGAGGACCTCCTGCACGGCGGATGCGTGGGGCTCCGGATCAAACGCGGTCCCCATCACCTCAATGTCCCGGGTCGTGAACAAGGTGCCATCGACGGGAGAGGAAAAGCGGGTCACCGGCGGCACCGAGTCGGGCCGGCCGTTCGGCTGAACCCGGAGGCGGATCGTGCCAAAGCCATTGGTATCCACGCCCGCCACCTGGATCCGATAGGTTCCCCCCTTCTTCGCGGCGAAGGTGGTGTAAGCCTGCTTCTTGCCGTCGACGTCATCGGCCGAGGCGACCTCCTCCAGCACCTCGAGGTCCGCTCCGGTATAGACGGCAATCGCGGTGTCGAAGGAACTCCCGGCGGTGTCGACGATGGCGGCGCTGTTCTCGGATGGTGACCAAGTCCACCAGAGCGATTTCAGGGCATTGGTATTGCCGGCGGGATAGGGTTCGTACATCTCCAGCGTGGCGTAGGTATTGGTCGCCGAGATGCTGTTTTCCCCCCACACCCCGGCGGCGGGAACCTTGTCCGGAGAGGCGAAGGGATCGTTCCGCGGTCGTTCGACAATGTAGTAGGTGATGAGGTTCGTGTAGGGAACCTTGCCCGGCGCGGTCACGTTCAGGGTGAAATCCAGGACACTGTTGAACGGGGCATTGGTGTACGGCGTCAGGTCCATGAGCGCGCTGTAGATGTGGTCATTGGTGACCACGTCCGGGGCTTGACCGTCGTTCAGGAAATTCAGCGTGAAGGTCGTGCCGTTGGTGTTGGGCATCTCGGCCCACACGGTGGCGTTCGTGATTCCGAAGAGGTCATTCACCTGAACGAACACCGGCAAGGCGGCACTCAGCAGAACCGCGGAGTCATCCCGCGGATCGATCGTCACCTCCAACTCGCCATCCGGATTGGCATTGAGGGCCTGATACGCGTTGACCCGGCCACCGGTCACGGTCCGACCCTTAAGGTCATCGACCGGAACGGTGGTCTGCATCATACGCTCCTTCACCTCGAGCATCGGTGCCGTCGGGTGGGCGCTCCAAATCAGCGCGGCCACGCCAACGACGTGCGGGCAAGCCATGCTCGTGCCGCTCATCACCTCGTAGTCGAGGTCCGAGCCGTATCCGCAGGAGTAGATGTCGACGCCGGGGGCGCCCATATCGACCGTGACGAGACCGTAGTTCGAGAAGTAGGCGATCTGGTCTTTGCGATCCAGAGCCGCCACGGAGACGATGTTCTCGACGTCGTAGGAGGCGGGGAACGCGGGGATCAGATCATTGTCGTTGGATTCATTGCCCGCGGCCGCGACGAACAGGACGCCGTTGGTGGACGCCCCGATGATCGAGTCGCGTTGGAGGCTGCTGAAGGCATACCCGCCGTAGCTGTTGTTCAGCACCTGGGCCTTCATCCGGACGGCGTAGTCCACGCCTTCAATGATGTCGCTCGTGAAGATGCCGGTGGCCCCGCCAATCTTCGCCGCCAGCAACCGCACCCGCCACGCCACCCCGACATGTCGTCCGGAGTCATTGGCGGAGGCGCCAATGGTGCCGGCCACGTGCGTACCGTGTCCCACGTCGTCCCAAGGATCACCGGACCCGGTCATCATGTTGGCGCCGTAGACGTCATCCACGTAGCCGTTCTGGTCGTCATCAATCCCGTTGCCCGGGATTTCACCCGGATTCACCCACATCCTGCGACGCAGGTCCTGGTGGGTGTAACGGATGCCTGAGTCCACAACGCCGACGATGACGTTGGTCGAACCGGTGGTGATGTCCCACGCGTTGTTGTCGGCATTATTCGGATCGGTGAGGACGTCCGCACCGGTGGCACCGCCACTCTGCCCCAAGTTCCGCAGGCCCCACAGGGTGCCGTCGACGTAGGCGGCGTCGGTGGGCTCCGTCAACTCCCAGTCCGCATGCCAGTCGGGCTCGACGTAGCGGAAGACCCCGAGGCTCGCAGGATCTCGATTCTCGAGAGGAGCCGTTCGGCCTGGGCTACGGGATCCGGTTCGCCGGAAGCGCTCAATGCCACCGGGCTGTCCAGTTCAAGCACCACGCCGCCCGGGACCAGGCCGACCTGGCGTCGGGTCGTCAGTCCAAGACCGCGGAGGGTGGCCTGCGTGGCCGAGCTTGCCAGTCCCTGCGCATCCGCATAGCGCGCCAGAATCCGCGTCGGATGGGCCTTGAGTCCATCGATTTCCACGAGGACCGGCGTGGCGTCCGCGGCGATCGCCGCGGCACTCAACAACCCGGCCAAGGCCAGGGAGAATGAACATCTCATCAACATACTCGCAATCGTTTCGCAATCGCCGGCCGATCCCATCGGGCATCCCCCATGAACCGACACCACGACATAGGGCCATCAAGGCGTGTAACTCACGCGGTAGAACTGCTGCGTGGCATCGGCTGGAAGCGTGTCCTCGATGCTCACTTCCGCCACGTCATCCCCGGCGTGGTGGTACTCCCGGATGACCTCCCAGCCATCAGCCGGCAGACTCCCGGTGGACTCGACCCGGTAAGTGGTCCCGGCCGCCGCGCGCCACGTCAGCATCAGCTTGTCGTTCTCGACCCGGAAATCGGTGATGGTGACGCCACTGAAGGGGAACAGGTCAAAGCCGTTGGCCGTGCCATCCGCATCCGAATCGATGATGGGGCTCTCCCGCAACGGACGATTCACCCAGATGGTCTCGCCTGATGGCAGGGCGACGCTCATCCCGCTGTTCGGCCCGGCGAACTCGCTCACCCAGTGGAGTCGACCCGGAAAGGCATTGGTCAGCGTGTTGAAGTCCATGTTCGCGTCCGCGAAGTAGACCGTCAGGTTTGGCTCAATGACCAGGGTTTCCTCCAGGCTGTTCATCACCGCGGGACCGAGTTCCAGATAGTCCACGTACAACCCGTTCTGAGTTCCCACGCCGGCCAACTCCACGGTGGTGTCGAAGGACGGGTCGATCGTCAGACGCCCGAGCGCGACATTGTCCTTGAAGCCGGCGGCCACCGGGCCGCGGTCCTCCGCCGCCCAGGTCGAGCGCGTCAACTGGAACCGCGGGGCGGTCAGCGCGACGGTGGTGCCGAGCAGGTCGCCCTGCGCCGGTTTCTGGAGCAGGTGCACGCCCTGCTGCCCGCTCAAGAGAACCTCGGCATCACCGCCGATGTCCGCCAGCAACCCCGTCGCGTTCAGGTAGAGATTGCGACTGGTGATGTTGGTGCTGTGACGCAGCTTCAGGCTGTCGGCATTGATCGCGAGATCGCCGCCGGCATCGATGCGTCCGCCGTCGAAGGTCATCGCCTCGGCCGTGAGTTCGACCGGGCCGATGGGTTGGTAGAAGTAAATGTTGGTCCCGACGGTGATCGCCGGCGAGGCCACGATGTAACCCGAGTTGACGAGGTTCTTCACCCGGTAGCGATGCGCCATGGCGGCGTTCGTGCCGCGGATTTCCACCCGCTCGTAGGGCACGGCGCGATCATCGCCCAGAATCATCTGGCCGGGCACGCTGATGACGCCTTCGTTGGTCAAACGCAGGAGGTCGGGGAAGTGCTCAACCTTCCAGTCCGTGATGGTATTCGGGAAGGTACCGCCGCCCACCACGCCGAGGAGCAGGGATCCCTTCGGGCCCACCTCGAGGTTCTCCGCCTGCACAAGCAGGGTTTCCACCACCCGGGTGGTGTCGGAGACGTAGACGTTGGTCCCGGTGGCGCCAAGCCCGGTGATGAAGCCCGGCCAGTGCGTGTTCATGCCCGTGCCATCCACCAACATGACGTGGATTCCCACCTGAATGGTGTTGGTGGTGATGGCATTGGTTCCGGGGTCATTGGTGACGGTGATCGAAGGACCGGTGGTGGGATCGTTGACGATGTTGGTGGTGGTGGTATTCGTGATCGAGTCCACCACGGTGTTCCAGGTGTTCGTCCAGAGCCCGCTCCAAGCCTGCATGTCGCCCGCGAATCGCCGCACCTCGGGAGTCACGAGATTGGCGAGTTCCAGAAAACCATTGGTGGCACCGACGGTGTACAACACGTTGGGCACGTCCACCGACAACAGCTTGGTACTGACGAGATGCCGCGTGGAAAAGGCCACCGTGCCCTCTCCGCGCACCCGGGTTCTTTCCAGATTCAGCGTATCCGCCACCACGCTGATTTTCCCGGCAGCGTTGGTCGGGGAGCTGCCCGGGACTGCCGGGACGGCATTCAACGAGTTGGTGATCCGCGCGCCGTAGCCGGCGTAGAGATTGGTCACGACATCGTGGCTGTACCCGAGGTCACGCACGATGTTGGTGATGATCTGGAGCGTATAGTTGGTGGTGGTGGGCGGCAGCGCCGTGATGATCAGGTTCGTAATGACGTTGGTGACCGGAGCCGCTCCAGGATTGTAAATCAGCCGGGCGACATTGCTGGCGGAGCCGTTGAAATTGGGGGGATCGCCGAAGGCGAACTCCCAGGACGCGTTGCGGGTAAACTCGTAGCTGGCCGGGCGGTAGGGCATGTCGCCCGTGAGCATGTTGGTCACCAGCGCGTAGTTCGTGTCGGAGGCAAGCCGGTCGATCAGGTAGGCCGTGACCGTGTCCATTCCTCCGATGATGTTGTTGGTGAGTTCGGCGGAAAGCTGGAGGGTGGCGGTGGAAAAGGCGTTGGTGGGCAGGTAACTGGGGAAGAAGGTCACCTGCGAGTTCATGTCCGGATCCGAGTTGGCAACGAGCACAACCTGGTAGGTCCGGTTTGTGGAGTCCACGATATTGGTGTAGGCGAACCTCTTCGGGGTGTTGAGCGTGAAGGCATTCTGGCCCACAAAGGTGAACCCGCCGAACAGGTTGGTGACGATGTGCGGCGGGGCGTAGCCGGCGCTGGTCGTGGGAAACGCCACCATGACCTGTGATGACCGGATCCGCGGAGCCTGCTCGGAGATACCCCAAAACAGGTCGGTGATGCCTTCGTCAGGCCAGTAGTTCGTGGTGCCCTGAAAGCCCGTCCCGAACAGGATCGGGGCAACGCTCAAGGCGCCCCGGCGCAAATCCACCTCTCCACCCTCCAACTGCATGACGCCCTCCGAACTGATCTCGAGCGTCCCGTGGTTGACCACCTTGTCCGCGTACACCTGCAGGGCACCGGGCCGCCCGCCCTGCTCCAAGGAAATGCCGTAGTCGCCCTCGGCGGTGACGGTCGCGCCCTGTTCGTTGACGAAGACCTGGCTGGGCCGGCGTTCCCCCGAGTCACTGACGTGATCGAACACGACGCCGGGGCTGGCGTAGAAATCGCCCCGGTTCGTGTAGAAGTCCACGTTCATGAAGTCGTACGTGAACCCGTAGGTGTAGACGTTAAAGATGCCGTAGTTCGCGAACGCCAAGGCATCGATCTGCGGCACGTTGGTGACCGTGGTGTAGTTGAGGTACACCGGGATCGTGTTGGGGCCCGCCCAAGCCGCCCCTGCCACCAGGCCGCCACACAGCAAGTTGAGAATGCGCTTCATCGCTTGAGTAAATCCAGGCATCAACGTCATCACGGAGTGGTTCCGCCAGTGCCACCGGTCCCGATCGTGCCCGCTTGTCCGGTGACATTCGTATTCCCGCCGGTATTGGTCAGGAGCATCGGGGGCGCCAGCCAGGGACTCGGTCCCTCACCGCTCCCGGTGGCGACGAGTTGCTCGATTTCCTGGATGCTGACCCCGGACGGGTAGACCACCGGAGCATTCGTCGTCCCGTCGTAGGAACCCCACCAAGGCACGTAGCTCCCGTCAATCTCGCCGCCGCCGCCCACGTTATAGAGGCTCAGTCCCAGTTTGCTGAAGGTAATGGTCTGGCCCGGCACCAACACGCCCGGTCCTTCCAGGGGCGGTGCTGCGGCACTTCGATTGACCGCCTCGTTGTTCACGTAACCCTGGGTGCGTGCGTAGAAGATCGGCACGGCCGGCCCCGCGATCCCGAGGTCCGCCGCGGTAAACAGGATGTCCGGGACCGTGATCGCCCGTTCCAGCACCTGGGTGTGAAGCACGCCATTGGTCACATAGTAGTCCGTCCAGCGGTTGGTCACCGGCTGGAAGAACCCGAGAACCGAGTCGAACTCCAACCGCTTGAGCAGCACCTGGTCCAGCCCCGGCCCCACGGCCGGACTGACCACCGGGGTGGTGTTGGTGGCAACGGTCCCGGTACCGCCGGGCGGTCCCCATGGATCGCCCCCATCCCCGGGCCCGATGATCAGGGGGGCGCCGGTGCTGGTGCTGGTGGAAACCACCGCATTCGTCGGAACCGTTTCGACGTTGTAATTCTGGGTCCGGTAAAGATAGCGCAACCCCGCCACGTCATCGCGCGTCAGGCCCGTGTAGAACAGCCCCGGCGAGAATGTGACCAGCGCGCCGGAGGCCAGAATCGTCCCACCGCTGAGATTCTGGGCCGACACGGAACTGACCGACGGCAAGGTCGGGTCGATCGCCACCTCGACCGCCTCGAAGGTCGGCGTGGCGTACGTCTGCAGGATTGTGTAGGTGTAGAGACTGCCGTTGACGTAGCTGCTGTAGGACCCGGTGAACGGATCGATGTTCCGGCGAATCACCGAGTAGAAGGGAATGTTGTTCACCACCACTCGCGAACGAAGCGTCCAAACATACCGCTCAGCGGGTGCCAACCCGAGTTGCTCGATCAGAGCGGCGAGGGCCTGGGACTTGAGATCGAAGATGCCCAGCGCACTGGCCTGGTGGTTGAACCGGCGGGTGTCCAGCGGATACTCGTGCAGGTCGGCGCTCATCGTGCTGAACTTGGGCAGCGCGTTGATAATGGCGACCGCCTTCTCGACCTCCGCGACGCCCCGGCTTCCGAAATAGTTTACGAAGGAAGGATCGAACGCGTACGTCAACATGGGGAGGGTGTGACGGTACTCCTCGCCGATGTTCATCGGGCCGCCCACATCACCCAGCAGGTACCCGATTTCCGCCGTCTGCCAGGCGGGCTCGATGCCCAGCAGGGAGAACGCCCGCGCCTGAGGGAGCGTGCCGCAGCAGAGCAGCCCGGTCGCAAGAATGCCGATGAATCGTCGCATAATGGGAACTAGCGAATCCGAATGACGCGGTAGTAGGTGGAGGTTCCGGCGGGCGGCACCACGACGCTGACCTGGGGTTCCGCCGCGAACCGGGGCCTTCAAGGGGACTCCAATGAGGCAGTTCGGTGGAGGTCTGCAGCTGATAGACGCTGCCCACCACGCCCTGCCAGCTCACGAGCAAACCCTGAATGGTCGGCTCCATCTTCAGCTTGAGGACGCTTCCGCCATCCCTCGGATCCGTGCCGGCCAGGAATTCGTCCACCGTGCGCGCCCCATCGCCGTCAAGGTCCGCGGTGGGCGACGGCCAGTCCTTGGAATTGGCGCCCCAATGCTGGATCTGCCAGTCGTCCGGCAGTCCATCGAAGTTGTTGTCACGCCCCCAAGTGGTCCCGGAGGCGGCACCGGAGAGGGTGGATTCCTGTCCGGCCACCACATAGGCCAGCCGCGCAGTATGCGTTGTGCCGGGAACCAGATTCTCGATCACATGGTGTCCGGCGCCCGTGGTGACCGGGGTACCGGTTCCGTCGACATACACCTGGTAGCTCACGTCACCGCCATAACCCGCAAGCTCCGGCCAACTCACCAGAAGTGAGTACGAGTCCAGGGCGGCGACAAACGGCGCTTCCGGAGTCGGCAGGACCGCTCCTTTTGCATAGCGCTGACCCAGGACCTCAAAGCTGGCGTTGCCGCCGACGTAGCTGGTCCAGGCGGCCAGGAACCGCCCGGCCCCGTCGGCGACCACCGTCGGCTGAATCTGCTGGCTCACCGCCAGGGTGTTCACATGGAATTCCGGACCCTGCGGTTCCCCCTCGGTGGTCAGGAACCGGCCGTAGATTCCCTCCCGCCAGCCTTCCTGATAGCTGCTCGTCCACACCACCATGATGGTGGAACCGTCAATCGCCATCGCCGGACCGTATTGGGGGCCCGTCAGAAACTCATTCACCCGGACCGGATTCCCGCGCGGGGTTCCATCCGCCTGGTACGAGGCGAGGAGCACGTCCCAGCTTTCCTGCAGGCTGCCAAGGGAGAGCGAACTCCAGGCGAGCGCAAAGCCGCCGTCGGGGGCGCCGGCGATCACGGGATTGGCGCAGAGGTTCGTATTGTTGTTCACCAGCACCTCACCCGTCAGCGGACTCCCGTCCAGTTGGTAACGGCGGGCGAACAGGTCCACGGAATTCTCGTACCGCTGCTGTTCCCCGATCCAGGCCACCACGAAATCGCCTCCGGCGAGACCCGCCACGGTGGCCGAGCGTTGATTGAAGGGAGTGGTGGTGTTGACCTGGAACTCACCTCCCAGCTTCTCGCCCGCGGCGGAAACCCTCTGTCCGTAGACACCCTTCAGGCTCCCGTCCTGCAAGTCGCTGGTCCAGACCACCACCAGGCTCCCATCCTTGAGCAGGCTGAGCTTCGGTTCGGTCTGGTTGCCCGCAACGGTGCTGTTCACCACGAATTCCGGGCCGAGGAACACTCCGTCGGCGCCGATGATGCGACCGAAAATGTCCTGATCCCCCTGGGGGCCTCCCTGCCAGACGAAAATGGCGCCCGCGCCGGGCAAAAGACAGACCTGGGGATTCTCCTGATCACCCGCGGTGGTTTGATTGACCCGAAAGGTCTGGGCGACGATGGGGGAAAGGGAGTTGTTGAGGGCTCTGGCGCCGACCCCCAAACCGTTGCCGTCGACCGACGCATCCTGCCAGACCACGTAGCCGCGGTCGCCAACCACGCTGAGCACGGGGCGGGTTTGGTCCCCCAGCAAACCGCGCGTGAGCGAATACTCACCTTCCTGCGGCGAGAAACCGGACTGGCCGTAAAGGAGAGTGGATCCCACGGCAACCAGCCCCGCAAGGGCGGGCCGCCTGGCAGCACGTAACAGTGTCAGCATAAGATCGCGGCTTTCTAACAAAGGGGCTTTTTCTTGTCTATGCTTTCTTCCAACAAATCTCCACATCCGCCCCCGTTTTCATGGGCGAATTCGAGGTTCGCGCCGGTGCCGGAGTGGTCTTGATCAAAGCCTGCAACAGACCTCACCACAGCAAGTTGCCTGCCAGTCCCTGGTGCTTTCGTCGTCAGAGACGCTTTCACAAGAGCACCCCCTGTTCCGGTTGCACGGCCCGCCGCAGGGACCGGAATCCCCACCGCTCGTAAAGCCCGCCCAGCCGGGCGGAATCCGACGGTTTGAGTTGCAGGTCCGCCCAAGGGACATGTTGGCCCACCGAGGGATCGAGCCGTACCAACGCCTGGTTGCGCACAACGTCTTCCCGCGCGATTTCGAGGGCCTGTCGGACCCGCTCCGGGGCCACCTCCCGCAGCCCCGAGTAAACGGCCTCACAGGTCCCGAACTGCTGCAGCAACGCGGCGGCGGTCTTCGGTCCCACCCCTGGAACACCCGGGATGTTGTCCACACTGTCCCCCACAAGGCTCAACCAGTCGACGATCTGGGCCGGCTCGACGCCGGTCCTCGTCCGCACCGCGGCGGGGTCCGTTGGGACTCCATCGCGGTCCGCCGGATTGATCAGTTGAACGTCCTCACTGACCAACTGCATGAAATCCTTGTCGCTCGTACTGATCAGCACCCGGGCCCCGTTCTCACGCCCGACTGCAGCGAGCCGGGCGATCCAGTCGTCGGCCTCGACCCCATTCTGGCACAACGAAAGGCAACCCCGGGCCTCCAGCCACTCCATCAGGCCATCCATCTGGGCCGCCAGAGCGTCCGGCATGGGGGGGCGGTTGGCCTTATAGCCCGGGAGCACGGCCGTCCGTTCTTCGGCCAACCCTCCATCCCAGACTCCGGCGACGTGCGTCGGCTGCCACGTGCCCAGCAGCTTCTCAACCGCCTTGACGAACCCAAAGAGGGCGTTGGTGGGGGCACCATCCGGTCCGGTCAGGTTCCGAATGGCATGGAAGGCCCGGTACGCGTGCGCGTGGCCGTCAATCAGCAGGAGGACCGCTGCGGGGTCGCCTGCTTCGTTGTGACCGTGTGGAACCATCCGGAGTGGTATCAGGAAACCCGGTGAAACGCAGAGGGACGGCACCGGGCCGTCCCTCGATGAATCACACCCACAACGCTGGGGCCTAGTTGCCCGTTGGTGCGGAATCCGGTGCGAACGGCACCTGCTTCGGTACTTTGTTGGGGTCGTAAGGCAGGTTGTCCGGATCGTGCACGCGGTTGCCGGCCGGATCGATGATGGTCGGCGTGACGAAGATCACCAGGTTCTTCTTGCTGCTGGCCTTGCCTTCGCTGCGGAAGAGGCGTCCGAGCACCGGCAAATCGCCCAGCACAGGCACCTTGTCACGAACCTTCGTCACCTTCTCCGCGATCAAACCGCCCATGACGATGGTCTGGCCATCCCACACGATGGAGGTCGTGGTGACCTGACGAATCCGGAAACGCGGGAGGGGAGTCGGAGCGGCGAGGTTGCCGACCAGCACTTGAAACTGGCCCGGATCATCGTAGCCAAGGAACTCGGTGAGGGTTGGCAGCAGGTTCATCTGGATCGTGTAGCCGTCGGCCGACACGTGCGGGATCACATCCAGGG
Organism: Verrucomicrobiales bacterium; assembly: GCA_024233215.1. Lineage (GTDB taxonomy): Bacteria > Verrucomicrobiota > Verrucomicrobiia > Limisphaerales > J093 > J093. The sequence goes on from JACKPW010000004.1 coordinate 346,114, forward strand.
TCGGTCCCAGGGGAATCTGGGCGACCTGCGGCTGGATCTGAGCCACGGGCTGGGCCGGGTTGATGACCTGTGCGTAGCCCGTCGCTCCCGCGAAGCCTGCGGCGACCACGACTGCGATTACTCGGAAGAGCTTTGTCATTGTATACCAGTCTGATTGCTTGCCTGTTCGGATTCCTTACTGCGTCACGCCCACACCAGTGCCGGTGGTCCCGGTTGTCGTGGTGGTCCCGATCCCGCCACCGGTGGCGCCGCCACTGTTGAACACGACGACACTTTGCAGGTCCGTGACCTGAATCTGCGCCTGCCGTCCGCTGACGGTGGTCACCTTCGGTGCCGCCATGATATCGACTCCGCCCCGCTGCTCCAGTGCCTTGATGACGACCCGGAACTGAGGATCCGTGAGAATTCCGGTCAGCGTTCCCACCGCCGGGATGGCGGTGCCACCGACCTCGGTGGAGCGCAGCCCGCCGGTCACCAACTGGTCCGTGGTGGGGCTCTGGGTCACGTAGGGGGTGCCGAAAGTCCCGGGGAACACGCCGCTCGGGTTTGCAGTCGAGGCCCCGCCGGCGTAGGACGGCGCGGTGCCGCCGCTGAAGCCGATGTTGCCGTTCCCGATCAGGGTGTTGCCGAGCATCCAGTCAAAGCCGAGAGCCTTGGCATCGTCCTGGCCAACCTCGAGGAACTTGACCTCGATGGTCACCTGATCCGGCGTCCGGTTCAGGGCCTGGATGGCTCGCTCAATGATGTCATGGTCCTGCAAGGTGGCGCGCACGAGAAGGTCTCCGGTGCGATCATTGAAGAACACCGCCTTGCCCTGGGCCGCTCCCTGCTGGCCGTTGCCCAAGCCGCCGCCGAGCCCGCCGCCCAGACCGCCGCCGAAGCCGCCGCCCAAACCGCCACCCAGGCCACCGAAGGTCTGGGACTGACCCAGGTCCACGCCGGCCGCGGTGAAATACATGCGCACCAGATCGTTGGCGTAGGACATCATCTGCAGACTGGTCACCCCGCGGAGGCCACCCCCGCCCATCATACCGCCGCCCATGCCGCCCATGCCGCCCATCATACCGCCGCCCATACCGCCCATGCCGCCCATCATGCCGCCACCCATCATGCCGCCGCCCATCATGCCGCCGCCCATGCCGCCGCCATAGCCGCCGCCACCCATGCCGCCCATGCCGCCGCCGTAGCCGCCGCCCATACCGGTGACGTCGACCCTGGGGATCATGAAGCTGCTGCCGCCGGAGCTACCCCCACCAAAACCGCCGGTGTTGCCGCCACCAAAGCCGCCGGTCGTGCCGCCGCCGAACCCGCCGGTGTTGCCGCCGCCGGTCGTGCCGCCGGTGAGCGAGGCGCCTTCGAACTGGTAGCCAATCACGCCTTCCAGGCCCTGCACGAAGGTGTTCGGGTTGACCTTGTAAAGCCGGGTGATGAGGTCGAGGGGTTCCGGGACCTTTCGGCTGAACACGATGGCGTATTCCTCGACGTTCCACTTGATCGGGTGATTCGCCGCCAGGACGATGGCGTCCAACACGTGCTGCAGCGTCACGTCCCGCAAGGGCGGCTGGATGGTCACGTAGACTTCATCCAGCTTGAAGCTCTCCTCCTCCTGGGCCGCCGTCGCCATGGGCAGACCGGTGATGGGATCGATGTTCGCACCGAAACCGCCCGCCGCGCCGCCACCATAGCGAGGATCGAAGCCGCCCCCCGCGCCGCCCAGCGTGTTGAGCCCCGTCTGGGTCAGACCCGCCTGCTGGTCGATGTCCGGGGCCAGCATGAAATTGATGCCCTTCGTCTCGGGATCGCGCGGCTGCACCTCGTCGTAAAGGTACTTGATCACCTCAGGAAGGAGGATGCCGGGGAACTCCACCTTGTCGAAGGTGATCCGGCCCAGCTTGTCGAAAATGACGCGCCGACCGGGACCGGTATAAACGGTATTGGTCCGGTGGAACGGGTTTTGGATTCCAAGTTTCTCGCTGCCGGTCGGGGGGTTCCAGGCATTCTCGACCTCCACGATCTTGCCCTTGGCCATCAACTCCCGCTTCCGGGCCTCGATGTTGTAGCGGACCTCATCCACGAGCCGGATGTAGTAATTTGCCGCCTCGTTGTGGGGGTCGCGCTGGAAGGCCTCGCGAAGCTTGGCTTCCGCCTCGGCGTACTTGCCCATTTCATACAAGAGACGCCCGTCTTGGACGAGCGTGTTGATTTCCACCTTTTCCTTGCCCGCGTCGGGCAGCAAAGCCAGCACCTCGGCGCTGGGCCGGCGGCCCTGAAGATTGTCAACCGCGTGATCGATCTTCGCCTTCAACTCCTGGGCGTCCACGTTCCGCGGGTCGATCCGGAGCACCCGGTTCACCTCGACGGTGGCGTCGGTATAATCCGCATGAACATAGGAGCGGCGGGCCAGTTCGAGGTAGACCTCTCCGAAACCCGTCACGGTCTGCGCCCGTTCGACCTCGATGGTGGCATCGCCAATTTCCTGCACCAGCATCCACGCCCGTTCGTAAAGCCGGGCGGTACCGGTCAGATCGCCTTTGGCCCGAAGCGCGGCGGCCTCCTGCAGCGTGGTCCGCAGCAGGATGGCCTTCTCCTGGCGCCGCACCGCCTCCTCTTCAGCCGCCCGGTCAATGGCCGACTGGCTCTGGATCGAGGGAACCGCCGCCCACAGGAGGCTCAGCGCGGAGAGGAGGCATACCTTGCGAATCATGGGTATCATTCTGATTGGGACGGGCAGCATAAAACCGGTTTGCTTATGTCTTGCGGCATCAGGGTCGGATCGTGGTCCGCTTGAGCGTATGGACGTTTTCGAGTGTAACGGCGTCGGATTCGATGGCAACGATTTTGTATGTCTCGCCGCCGATGGCCAGTTGGTCGTCCTGGCGCTCGCGATTGTAGGTCTTATTGGTCGCGGCATGACGGAGGTCGGCGGAATAGCCGGAAACGACCTCATAGGGTCGGTCGAGCGTGATGACCACCTGTTGGTTGGAATCCAGCAATTCGATCACCAGCCCGGTGGGCTGTCCGGCCGGCCCCTGGGCTTCCACCAACCGGAACAGGTCGGTCTTGTCGCCCGGGGTCATGTAGCGCACGACCCCCCGCTGCTCACTCGCCTTGGTGGAAGTTTCCTGAACCTCCTTGACCTGGTAGCGGATGGTCTGCCCGCTGTCGCGGACGTCGTCGAAGCTAACCCGCGTGTAAAGCGGAGTGATCTTGGCCACCTGCAACTGCTTGATGCCGAGGTCCTCCTCCGGAATGGGCATGCCGTCCGGCCCCTTGACCCAACGGACGGGGTTGAAGACATTGTGACCGTTCCGGCTGAACGGCGCGCCAGGATAGGCGTGCAGCCGGTCCAGCACCGCCTGGTTGGTGCTCAGGTTCAAGGGCGGCAGGGGATCCACGCGCCCGCCCAACACCCGCCCGGTGAATTCCGCCAGGGAACTCCGGACGTTGGACACCTCGATGGGCAGGTAGGCTGCGACCACCGCCAATGCCAGGAGCACAACACTGAGGACGATCTTCTCGTAGTGGTTCTTTAGTAAATCCATGGCCTGGAAGCGGGAGCGGGTCAGTAGCGGGATCCCATGGGACCCGGAGCCATCGGATTGGCAACGGGCGTCGCGGTGTCAGCCGTCTCGGGCTCCGCCAACGGAACCACGACGTAGAGCCAGGCCCGGACGCGGAACGGGTGTTCCTCAAGCAGGATGGTCTTACCTCCGCGCATGACCGGTCCCCGACCGCCGAAGCTCATGCCGGGCATGCCGGCGCCGGCGCCCATGCCGTAACGCGCGGCCATGCCGGGATCCATCCCGCCTTCGCCACGTCCCATGCCGTAGCGCGCGGCCATGCCGGGATCCATCCCCCCGCCCCCGCCCCCGAACGCGGCCGCGGCGCCGCCCCCCATGCCGTACATCTGGTAAGGGGACATGGGGGTGGTAAGCAGGGAGGAACTGGCCGTGTCGACGGCGATATTCTTGGGCACAATGCAGTGCGGGCCGCGCGCCAGCGCGTCCAGGAATCTCCCGAGTTCCGGAGTAAACGCCTGGAAGGTCACCTCGTACGGATAGAGCACGGCCACATCCGTGGTCTCCGGCTCCCGCTTCCAGTGGTCTTGCGAGAGCTCCTCCGTCGCCGTCGTCGTGGTGGCGGCGGGTGCGGGAGCGGGGGATCGACCGAACCCGGTCGTGGTCGCAGCTGCCTCCTCCTTCTTGGGCAGGGCCGGCCGCTTGATGCTGTCGATGGTGAGCACGCGGGCATCGATCAAGGCCTGGCCAATGGCCTGGACGTGGGCCAACTGCTCGATATGGACCGCCAGTTCCTCCGGTTCAAAGGAGAACTTGTTCTTGATGCCGGCAAAGCCGAACGCGAAGTTGGACCCGAGTTTGATGCCGGAACGCAGGGCTCCGCGCTCGAGCTCCTCGAGGGTCTCCAGCAAACGGGACTTGAAGTCGCCGCTGCTCAGGTTGGTGGAGAGGTCGAACGGCGCGAAGGTCTGCTTGAATTCCGCCAACTGGGCCTTGAGTTCCTCGGTCTGATCCTTGGCGTTCTTGACGTTGTCCACCTTGGCGTTCCCGGGGTGGGGTCGCTGGTTGCTCAGCTGTTCGAGTTTCGTGCGCTGAGCATTCAGCTCGGCCTGGACGGCGCCGGCACGATTCATCTTGGTGTAGAGAAAGTAGCCGGAGCCACCGAGCAGCAACAACGCCACCAACCCGGCCACCACCAACGTCAGATTCTTTTTGAGCCAGGGCATGGAGCTAGAGTTTGATCGGGCTGGCGAGTTTGAGTTTCACTTGGAAGGTGAAGGTCCCGGTGGACGGATCCATGTTCTTCCCGCCATCAAGGTGGGTCACATTCGTACCGGTCAGGTTGGTGCTGGTCCCAAGGAACAGCGAGCTTCGCATAAGCTCCTCAACCAGCCGGAAAGAGAGCTTGTCATCAGCCCCGGGGTTCCAACTGACGCCGCGGCAGGTCAGATCGATGGTATCGATCTGGTTGGTGTCCTTGGTCGAGCCGCTGCTGGCCGGGGCGGTCGGGTCATAGTTGGCCCAGTCGGTGTCCGGGCCGGGCTCGGCGGTCCCTCCTCCTCCGCTCGATCCCTCGGGCGGCAACAGACCGTAGCGACGCATCATCAGCTCGTCCATCTGCGGGGCGGGTTCGTTACCGCCGGTGGGGCCTCCGCTCAGCGGGCCCCCGCGGTAGCCGGCGATCACCGGATCCAAACCCTCGTTGGCCATCCGCTCCACCCAGACGGCCGGACGGATGCCCGGAACTTCGGCCGCCACACCCACCTCGGTCCGTTCAATCGCCGAACGGATTTCCGAGATGATGTCGATCCACAGGAACCGTTCCCGGGTCCACCCCGCGAACTCGTCGAGGTCTCCCTGGGTCGAGCGCAGTTTGGACATCGCCGACTTGAACTGGCGATCCTTGGTCTCCATCCCGCTGACCTGGGGACTTCGATCATTGATGGCGTCCTGGCGCAGGCCCGCCACCTTGTCGTAGAACCAGCCCATGGCGAAGATTGCGAGCACAAGGCTCACGAGGGCGCCGATGAAATAGGGTTTCTTCTGGTTGAGCTGCTGCCGCTTCAGGATGCTGCGCGGCATGAGGTTCAGTTCAACCGGGCAGCGCGTCGGGTTGCGCAACCCCAGGCCGACGACTTCGCCGAAGGCGTGAGCGTATTTGGCGAGGTCTTCGAGATCCACCGAAGGATCAATCTCGACGTTGCGGAACGGGTTGAAGTACTCGACGGAGAGGTTGAGTTTCTCGGCGAAGAACTGGGCGGTGTAGGCCATGATCGAGGCCCCGCCGCTGAGGTAGAGGCGCTCGGGCGCCTTGCCGCCCTGCTGGCTGCGGTAGAACTGGATGGTCTGGTTGACCTGGATGTGCAACCGGGTCATCACCTGCCGCGCAATCTTGGAGATCGCGGCCTGGTGGGGGTTGTCCGGTTCCTCGTAGGCGCCGCCCAGGCTCACGAAGCCCTCGGCGATCTTGATCTTCTCCGCCTCGACGAAGGGCATCTTGGCCTCGGCGGCAAACTCCTGGGTGATGGAATTGGCGCCGATGTTGATGCTGCGGCAGTAGAACTTGTCCTTCTCGAAGAACAGGACGTTGCTGGTCTTCGCGCCGATGTCGAGCAGCATGCTGCATCCCTCGACGTCCCCGTAGTTGTAACGGAAGGCGTTGCAGAGGGCGGCCGGCGAGACATCCACGAGGTTGAGCCGCATGCCGGCGGGTTCCGCACCGGCGAAGAGCTTTTCGACGATGGCGGACTTGATCGCGACGAGCAGGACCTCGAGTTCCCCGGAGGGCAACGAACCAAGGATCTGGTAGTCCCAGACCACTTCCTCGAGCGGGAAGGGCACATTCTGCTGCGCCTCGTATTGGATGATCTGGGTGGCCTTGGAGGCATCCACCGGCGGGAGCTTCACGAACTTGTTGAAGACGTGAAAGCCCGGGGCACAGACGTTGGCCTGCCGCCCGACGAAGGTCTTGGACGCCATCAACTCCTGCAGGCCCCGCTGGACGACCCCGTCGCGGGCCGCTTCCTGGGACCCCGCCAGGCCCAAGGGCTTCACGGCATATCGGAGCAATCGAAGGGCGCCCGCCTCGGTGACGTCAAACTCCGCGAGCTTTAACGTGCCGGCACCGAAATCAACGCTGAGAAATGATTTTGCGTTCAGCATGGCCTGGACTCGACCGGGGCAAAAGAACACTGCCGCCTCGCGGCGGCAATGAACCCGAACCTCGTCGAGAAAGTTCGAGGGTGGTTACTGGAAATGGCCGGACCGGTCAAACAGAAAAGTATCGCACTCAGGCTTTTCACGCCCCCAAACGCCCCTGAAAGCGACCGCCCAGAGGGGCTGCCGCCGGAACCGCCGAAGCCGCGAATCTGGTTGCACCGAGCCATGTTTCCATTGTTAGCAGGTTTCGTGCTGAAGCCCGCAAGAATTTTGAATTGTTCCGCCACGATGGCGACGTTCGGCCCGCCCCGCCCTATCGCGCCCCGGCCCCCGTGAGCACCACCGGCACCGTCAGCACCAGGATCTTGAGGTCCAGCAACAGCGACCAGTTGTCGATGTACTCCAGGTCGAGTCGCACCCATTCCTTGAAATCGGTCACCTCGTTCCGCCCGCTGATCTGCCACAGACAGGTCAGACCGGGCTTCACACTCAAACGACGACGATGGGCGAGGTCGTCAAACCGGGCGACCTCACTCACCGGCAACGGCCGCGGCCCCACCAGGCTCATCTCCCCCTTGAGCACGTTGAAGAGCTGGGGAGTTCATCGATGCTGAACTTGCGCAGCAGCCGGCCGACCCGTGTGATACGGGGATCGTTGGCGATCTTGAACACGGGACCGGTCATTTCGTTGAGCGCCTCGAATTCGCTCTTGCGTTGCTCGGCATCGGTGGTCATCGACCGGAATTTCAGCATGGTGAACGGCCGCCCGTTGAGCCCGCTGCGCTCCTGCCGGAACAGCACGGGACCCCGCGACCCCAGCTTGATCGCCAGGGCCGCCAGCAGCGTCACCGGCGCCGTCCCCACCAGCAGAATCAGGGAACCGAACACGTCGATCAACCGCTTCCCCACGGCCGACCAGGAGGTGTCGGGGCCGCTCCGGAACACCAGCATCGGCGACCCGTAGAAATCATCCACGAAGGTTTGAGAGACCTGGGTCTTGAAGAAGTCCGCCAGCAGCCAGACCTCCACCCCCTCCCGCTCGCAGACTTCGATGGTCTGCTCCATCTGGCCGAAGTAAGTGTGACGGGCATTGATCACCACCGCGTTGGCGGAATGCTCGTGCATCAGTTCCACCAACCGGGCCAGCGGTTCCTCGTTGATATTGAGTCGCGCCACCACCTGGAGATTGTCGCGTTGCCCGCGGAGCAGGCTGCCCTGAATCCGGCTGGTATCATCCTCGGTGCCCACCAGGATCAGCCGCCGCAGCATTTGCGACCGCCCAAGACTCGTGCGGAGCCACCATTGCTGCAGCTCCTCCTTGAGCGCCAGGAGCACGAAACTGATGGCCCCAAAGAACAGCACGACCGAGCGCCCCACGTCGCTGCTCGCCCGAAACAGCCACATGCCGATGATGACGGTCACGGTCAGCCCCCCGCACGCCCGCAGCAACTCCATCAGGGTCTGCCGCCGCGACACCAGCAGGGGCCGGTCGTAGAAACCCCGAACGTGGAGGAACAGGGGGCCGGCAGGGATGATGATAAGCAGGAGCCACCAGTAATCCTCGAACGGCCCAATGACCCGGTTGCCGCCGAAAATCTCGAACTGCCACACCGTCCGGAGCAGGTGGGCCAGGTACAGGCCCAACCCGAAAAGGGCCGCATCGAGGACCTTTTGCACCTGGCTGCGTATCTGTCGTTGGCGTCCGAGCATCTGGCGTGCCTGCCCGAAAGGGCATCGGGGAACGATCTAAAGTGCTAATGGACCCGGGTTCAATCGAATTGTTCACCCGGTGGGCACCAAAGACGGCCCATCCGGTTCTCGGCAGCCGGTTCCCGCAGGCCTGAGTTGGGAGGCATTATCAGGACGACGGGCATCACGCGCTCAAACCGGGCCTTGCGCAACGCGGCGGGCTGGCGGGCCATCACCGCTCTTGCGGGCCGGTTTCGGGTAACGTGACCACCTGGAACTCCGGAACCGCGGCAGCCACAAAACGCTCCACCCGCTCCGCCGTCTCCGCCTCCGATCCGGGTGCGCAGGGAGCAAAGCAGGAAATGTAGGCCCAGCGCGGGAGATTGCCGGTGCGCAGGAGGTCCCAGGTCATCTTGGCAAGCCGCTCGAAGTGCCCTGCAGCCACGCGGCCGTCCGCCACGAACCAGAAGAGGTAGACGCCGCCATCCCGTCGGGCCTGGCCGCCCTGCAGTTCCAGTAATCGTTCGGTGGTGAACAGGCGGGCGGGCAGGGCATAAGGGTGCGGGGCCCCGATCTTCACCGAGACGGTCTCCCGCCCCGTGATCTGCCAGCCCTGGCTGGTCAGGCAGTATTCCGGTTTGTGGATGCTGGTCCGGTCGGTGCCCATCAGCACCACGGTCAGGGCGATCTGGAAACCGTCCGGAGCCCGGTAGTGGCGTTTGGCAAAGGACGTGTCCTTGGGCAGGGTGTCCTGTTCCGCCTGGGTGGGGGGGACGTTCGTGGAGGTGTAGTCCAGGATGCGTGCGGGAAGACTCAATTCGAGCCGCCCGGTCTCCGGATCCTCCGCGCCCGCCCGCACCCCGGGGCGTCCCAGGGCTTGGGAGGCGCTCAGACGCACCAAGGTCAGGGAACCCGCCGCCATGATGGCGACGGAGACGAGAATCAAACCGAGTCTGGAGTGCTTCATGCCGTTGCCTTCTCTGCGTCCGAACCCGAATCCGGGACGGGTGGCTCCGGCTCCCGCAGCCAGTGACCGACCCCCATCAGCACCCCCAACGCCATGACAAAGGTCACGAACCCGAACCAATCGTGCACGAAGGCGCCGGCCTCCTGCCCGAAGGCCTCCGCAGCAACGACGATGGAAACCAACCGGAACACGTTCCCGACCAGGGCCAGGGGAATGGCCAGGCCGACCACGAACAGGCGTTTCCACCAACGGTCGAAGTTGACCCAGCCATAGGCGGTGGTCAGGGCCAGCAGCGTGATCACGCTGCGCATGCCGCTGCAGGCGGCGGCGACCTCATAGGTGTAGCGGCCGTGGGGATCCAGCAATTGCACGCCGACCTGCAGGATCGGGATGCCCAGCAGGTGCCGCAGGACAAACACGGACACATCCGCGGAAACCCCCCGCAAGGGGACGGTCACCGGTTCCGCCACACTGCTCAACGGAACGCAGAACACGAACATGACAAACGGGAAAAACGACGCGACCGCCACCCGCCAGCCCCAGACCATCGCCATCAGCGAATACACCCCGGTGAACATCGCGACCACGGACACCTGCGGTTGCTGGGCGGCGTAGCCCAGAATGTGCAGTCCCATCGCCCCGGCCAGGCCAAGGACGCCCGGCCACCACGTCCGCGCCGTCAGTCGCGCCAGCGCCTCGCGTTTCCACCAGAACAGAGCCAGCACGGCGAACGGGATCAGGCTCCCATGCGCGTCGTCGGATCCGTTGTCATAGGAATTCTTCATCCAGCCGAAGAGCGAGGCGGTATCGATGTAGCCGTAGGTGGCGTTCCCCAGAAACTGGAAGATCAGGAGCCACCCCGCAAGGAGGCCAAAGAAAAGGGGTTTGTCAGGAATCGCCGCCCACACCCGCGGCAGCTCCTCCCGGAATTCCTCGAGGCCCGTCTTCTCCGGAGCCTCCGCTTCGATTGCACTGTTCTCTTCGACCATCAAGTCAGCGCCGCCCAGCAGACACCAAGCCCCCCGTCGCCTCAACGAAAAAGCCGGTGGAAAGCGCCCCGGCTCAATCGATCATTCCGCGCTTTCTCAGCAATGCCTCCATGGCGCGGTCCATGAGCCGTTCCGCCAGTGGTTTTGTGGTCTCATCCAAACCGGCGGTGGCCGCCTTCAGGGCAACCGGGTCCCCGGTGCGCGTCCGGGAGTCCTCCCCTTCCAGGACCTGCTCCACCGCCTGCAGAGCCGTTTCCACCTGCGCCACGTAATCCGCCTCCAGCTCCGCCCGGCAATCACTGAGGCCCTTGCGCGTGGCGGTGACGGTCTCGGCCGCCCGCAGTTTGGCCTCGATCCATTGGCGGGCGCGCAGGTCGTCAAAGGCATGCTCCACCGATTCCTCCACCATCTTCTGGACGTCGGCGTCATCGACGTCCACGGCGGACTGCATCTGCACCACCTTCTCGTGGCCGGTCTTCACGTCCCGCGCCAGCACATGCAGGATGCCGTTGGCATCGATCTCAAACTGCACCCCCACGCGCGGCACGCCCTTCGGGGCGGCCTCGAACTCCAGTTCGAACCGGCCGAGGCTCCAATTGTCGGCCGCCCGCTCGCGCTCGCCCTGCAGCACGTGAATCAGCATGGAACGTTGATTGGCCACCGCGGTGGTGAACATCTCCCCCGCCTTCACGGGGATGGTGGAGTTGCGCGGAATGATCACGTTCATCAAGCCGCCAAAGGTCTCGATTCCCAGCGACAGCGGCGTCACGTCGAGCAGCAGGAGGTTCCGGTAATCCCCCGCGAGAATCGCCGCCTGAACTGCGGCCCCAAGGGCGATGGCCTCATCCGGGTTCTGGCCCGTGTTGAGTTCCGGCCCCTCCGCGGCGTGAAACTCATCCCCCAGCCGCACACTGCCCCGGGTTTCCTCGAACTCCGCACAGCCGAACCATTCCCCCACCAACCGGCGCACCAGCGGCATCCGGGTCTGGCCGCCCACCAGAATCACCTGGTCCAGTTCGCGGGCCTCGAGTTTCGCGTCGGCCAGCGCGCGCAGGCAATGCGGCCGGGTCCTCTCGATCACCTCGCGGGTCAGTTGTTCCAACCGCTCCCGCGTCAGGCGGCATTGGAAGCTGAAATCCGGCGTCAGGAAGGGCAGCACCACCTCGGTCTCCGTCTCGCCGGACAACCGGATCTTGGCCTGCTCGGCCGCCTCCCGCACCCGCGACAGCAGCACCGGGTCGCGTGGCGAAGACGCCACCGCCCCTTCGGGTTTCAGATTTCGGGTGTCAGATTGAGCCCATCCCCCGGGTCCGCCAGCCCTCCGGATCTCGTCGAGCAGGAACGCGGTCACCCGGGCGTCCAGATCATCGCCACCCAACCGGGTATTGCCGCTGGTGGACAACACCTGGAAGACCCCCTCATGCAGTTCCAGGATGGACAGATCGAAGGTGCCACCCCCCAGATCGTAAACCGCCACCCGCGACTTCTCCTTGAGCTTGTCCAGTCCATGGGCGAGCGCGGCTGCGGTGGGTTCGTTGACGATGCGTTCGACGGTGAAGCCTGCCAGTTCACCGGCCCGTTTGGTGGCGTTGCGCTGGGCGTCGTTGAAATAGGCCGGCACGGTGATCACCGCCCGGGTGACCGGTTCCTCCAGAGCCGCCTCCGCATCGTGCTTGAGCTTCTTGAGGATCTCGGCGGACACCTCCTCGGGAGTGAAGCGGCGGCCGTGAATCTCCAGGGTCACCGGTCCGGCCCCCTCCCCCTGCACGGGATACGTCACCACCATCTCCTCCCGGGGGATGTCCACGCCGCGGCGGCCCATGAAACGCTTGACCGAATAGACGGTCTCCTGCGGTTTCACGACCTGCACCCGGCGGGCGGCGGCGCCGACGACCGGCTCCCGGTCCACCGCCGGGAAATGGACGACGGACGGCGTCAGGCGGCGTCCTTCAGGGTCGGCGATGACGTAGGGGATGCCCGCTTCCACCACCGCCACCAGCGAGTTGGTGGTCCCGAGATCGATGCCGACGATCTTGCTTTTGCTCACGGGCCAAAGCTGCCATCAGTTTCCGCGCAACTCCAACCCGTTTCCGGGCGGTCCGCCGCCAGGGGAATCGGTTTGTCAGTTCCCGGCGACTCCGGCAGGCTTGGCCTCCATGCGGCAACCTCTTGCGCTCGTGTTCTACGAAAGCCTGCTGCCGGGAAACCAGTTGTTGAACCGGCTTCAGGACCTGGGCTACCGGGTCCTGACGATCAATGAACTGGCCCGGCTCCCCGAGCTTGCCGTCCGGGAGAAGCCGCTGTTTGTCTTCGTGGAACTGAACGCCCAGTCGGAGGCGGCGTGCGCGGCCATCCGGCAGGTCAAGACCGCGGGGGACACCCGCCATATCCCGGTGTTCGCCTGGCTGGCAGGCACGGACCGTCGATTGCGCGATGGCGCCGGCCGCAGTGCCCAGGCGGCCGGGGCATCCGTCCTCTCGCCGGGCCCCGGCATGCTCGCGCAACTGCCGCAGCTCCTGGATCAAGCCCTGGAAAACGGGTAGCCCCCCGTAGCCGCCGACGTACAGTCGGCGCAAATCCTCCGTAGACGGCGCTTCCCGGAAAATGCGCGGACTGCACGTCCGCGGCTACGCCGGTCGGGTAGTCGCCGGCGTCAGTCGGCGCAGATCTACCTTCAACGGCCCTGCCCAGGAGAATGCGCGGACTCTACGTCCGCGGCTACCTGGGGTTGCCGGCAAAGCGCCGGAGGTACTTCAACGCCACCTCGAAATCCTTGGGCAACGGCGCCTCAACACGCAGCGATTGGCCGGTTGCCGGGTGTTTCAATTCCACCGCCTCGCAGTGCAGGGCAGCCCGGGCGATCAGAGGTCGCTCGTCCTGATGCCGCTTGAACCGGTAACCGGGTTTGATGGCGGACAGGAAGAGCGGTTTGCCGTCGTAGACGGGGTCGGAAACGACGGGCAACCGCCGACTGCGCAGGTGCAAGCGGATCTGGTGCAACCGGTCCGTCGCCGGGTGACACCGCCACAGCGTACAACCGGCAAAGGCCTCCACCAACTCGAAGCGGGTGACCGACTTCCGTCCGCCCCGGGCGTCCACCCGCATCCGCCCCACCGCCTCCGGATGCGGCCCCATGCGGAGGTTGACCCCGAAACGACGTTCGAGGGGAGTGCCGTGGGTGAGCGCCAGGAAGGAGGCCAGAGGCTTGCCGGCGTTGAACTGGTTGACGAGTTCGACCCGCACGGCCGCGGAACGGGCGAGCACCCAAACGCCGGACGCATCGGCGTCGAGGCAATGGACGCTGCGGAGAAACTCGAGCCCACGTTCGACCGCCCAGGGCTTGCCGTCATGAATCCCCTGCTGCAACAGGCTTTCGAGCACCGGCTGCTCCGGGTCCCCCTCTCCCCGGATCGCGGCTGGACCGCCCGGCTTGTCGAGCACGAGCAGATGCTCGTCCTCATACAACACCGGCAGGGCCCGGGAGTCCCCCGGTTCGGGCGATGACACTCGAATCACTGCGGACACCGTCAGCAAGTCACCGGCGGGGCGGACCGCGGGCTCAGGGCGCCCCGGCCTGCCCTTCGGCAGCGGGATTCTCGGCACCCGTCGAATCGCCGGGGAAGCTCAGTCGGCTTTGATCGATGCGATGAGTCAGCCATTCGCGAAACGCCGCGAACCGTCCGCTCGTCTGCATATCAGCCAGGTGCTCGGGGAGGGCGTCCTTGAGTTCGGTCTCCCCCACCGGCTCGCGCCCCTGCAGATGCAGGATGAACCCGCTGGCACCGGTGTCCACATAGTCGCTGATGTCCCCCACGGCCATGTCCTTGACCGTCGTCAGGGCGGTGCTCAGGGGAATCTGACGCGGCCAACCGGTCACGTTCCGGCTTGCCTCGGAGAACTTGGGCAGGCTGGTCAGGGCGTTACCGCTGGCGATGACGGCGCTGGCAAAATCGTTGGTGGAGTTCACCACCGCTTTCAGCGTGGCCACAAGGTTTGTACCGGCGGCCCGGACGAGTTTGCGGGACTCATCGCGCCGGAAATCCTCGGTAACCCGCAGGCGCACCGCATCCAGGGAAGGCACCTCGCTGGGGATGCGCTGTTTGAGGGCGATGATGAAGACCGCCTGCTGCCCCACCAGCGGGGCGGAAATGGGCCGGCTGCCATCCAGTTTGAAAGCGACCTGGCCCAGGTCCTGACCGGCTCCGGGAATGGGCACCATCCCGTTCTCGTTGAAGGGCACGGAGGTCTCGACCGGAATCCCCTGTGCCGCGGCCACCGTCCACAGATTCGTCGCGGCGGCGGGCTCGAGGTTCATGAGTTCGGTGCCGAACTTGGCGGCCTCCCGGCGGGCCACGAGCAACGCCTCACGGTCACGCTGTTCCTCGCGCAGCTTCAGCTTCGCCGCGTCAGGGGGCATGACCTGGCCGTTGGTATCAAGGAACGTACTCGCCCCCCGCTGCTGGTAAAGGGCATCGAGACGCTCGGTGAGATTGGTGATCCGGCCCAGCGCCTCCTCCGCCCGGGCGATGTAATTGGAGGCGGCGAACCGGACGTAGTCCACCTGCACCCGTTCCGGAGTCCGGTAGGCACTCAGCCGGTTGGTGTAGAACTCACCGAGGGCTTCGGGGGTGATCTGGACCTGCGCGAGGAAGTTCGTCGCTTCCAGGATCACGGCCTGCGCTTCCATGAGTTCGTTCCGCTCGCGGAAATCATCGGTGGCTTCCCGGGGGGTGACCAGTTCACCGGCCACGCCCACGACGCGCACCATGTGCTCCACCCCGATCTCATGGCGGATATAGTCGCTGAACTGCTCCGTGCTGATCCCCCGCTTGGTCAGGGCCGCAAGCATCTGTTCGTAGACCGCCCTGGCGGCCCCCGGTTGGTCCGGGGAGGCGAAGCGGCGTCGGATCCAATCGGCCACGGACGCGTCGTCCACCTCGATCCCGAGGGCATCGAGTTGGGCCAGGAGGACCAGGCGGCTCCGGGTTTCCCGGTCCAGGTCAAACCCGAACTGCGCGGCATTCACGTCCTGTGGGAAATACCGCCCTTGGGACTGCATGAAGAATCCCAGCTGCGCCTCCAGCGCCGCGGTCCGGTACCGTTTCACGGGGATGGGCTGGCCGTTCATCGTGCCGTAGGACTCCGGGCCGCGACCGCCGCCGCCGCCCCTCATGGCGCTCGGCGTGAAGAAAATGACAAAGCTGACAATGGTCGCGGCGATGATGATCAACCACAACCAGGTCGAGTGCTTTCGAATAGTACCAATCATAAGCGTACAAAGAGCCCGGAACCTAACGGCCCGCGCGGAAGTGGGTCAAACGCAAAAGCGGGACTTTTCAGGAAGCAGGCCGGGAGATGGGTAATCGGCGATGCCGCAGATCGGGGAATCTGCCCCGCGATCGATTACGGGGGCAGCAGGCCGTACCGCCGCATCATCGCCTCGTCCATCGGGGGAAACGGCGGTTCCGCCCCGGGTTTCACCTCCCCTGCTCCCGCTGGCAACAGGGCCAGCAAATCGTCCAGGTTGGGAGTGTCATCAAAGAAAGCGGCGCTGCCGACCTCATGCAGGCGGGACCGCCAGTCGCCCAGCAGGCACCGGGTCGACCAGAAAGCGGTCCCGCTGAACAGCCAGTCGTCGGGGTCGCGTCCCAGATCCCGCAGCCAAAGAACCCATTGGGTGCCCACCCGCCGGTAGCGGAAGGCACGTCCGAGATCCGGTTCACCCGGCAGGTGATCCAGGTATGACGGCACCAACGCTTCCAAAGTTTCCGGCCAGTCTCCGGTGGCATCCCGGTGCAACCGCAGCGCCAGAAGAAGCCGGGCGGTTTCCACTCGCCAGAGGAACTGCTCGCGCGCACGAGCGAACGGAGCCGTTGAAAACGCATCTGCGTGCCATCTCCACGCCACCGGCTGGGAAAAGCACATCCACCATGGAGGACGGAATGCACCTCGGGATTCTCTCTCCGCCACGGATAGTGACCGGTAGGTCCGATCCTCAACCGTCCGCAAACGAGCGAGACCTTCGCTTGCCGCCGCCGTGGTAACCCGCCGGATATCCGCGGGACAGGCAACCTGAACCGCCAACGTGCCCCAGCCACTCGTGGCCCATTGCGCCATGTCCAGATGCAGGATGCCAAACAGAGATCCCTCGCGCTCAACCCCCATGAGCCTGCCCCACACGGCCTTGCCAAGCTCGGGAAGGCGTACCCAGGCGTGTTCGAGGTCTCCCACCACGTCCTCCGCCCAATCGCCCCAGGTGGGGAACGTCTCGTCCCGTTTAAACCCGAAGCGCGCTGTCTCCCTGGGCAGATCGAACCACGCCGCCGCAACAAAGGTCTCCTCCAAAGACGGAAGGCTCCGGGCGGTCTGGTCCAAGGCATCGAGCAGGTGGACGCCTTCTGCCCGACCCAACTCTCCTTCCGACTGACATGCCAGGTTCACGAGGTCGAGTGCCCTTGCGCTGCCGAATACGGTTCCTCCGGTTATCAGCCAACTGGCAGCCTCCATGCTGAAGACCGTTGTGAGGTAGTCCATGGCGGCCACGGGTTGTCCCTGCTCAAGCGCACAAGCACCCAGGACCAGGGCCAGATCGGATGACCCGTCCAACGCGTCCCCAAACTCGGGAATGTCCGCGGAGTCGGTATTCGTCGACAACACCAGTTTGCAGGCAAAGCACTCAGGGCATCGCAGCAATTGCGACAGCCGGTCGAAGCAGGCGGGTGCGGCGTCCGAGGTGGCAATCCAGTTGGCAAGTTCCCGAGAGCCATGAAGCACCGTTTCTCCGATGTCCCGCTCCGTCCAGTCGCCGCGCGCCAGCTCAGGCGGCGCCTGGCCGTGGTTGATCACGGTGATCGGCTCCCCCAACGCCAATGCCACCAGCGGGTCGGCCCAGCCGAGCACGAAGGTCCGCTTGGGTGCGTTCCGAACCACCGCCCATCCGTTCGTCGCATCGTGATACGCGACCGCACCCGGGGGCGGGTAAGGCAGCTTGAAACCGTCCGGTGCCTGGGGCAGCGGCACGAAGCCGTAGCGCAGCCCGTAAACCGCGATCCCCAGCAGCAACAGCAGGAGTCCCGCGCCGCCCAGCAGCAGCTTCCACCATTGGCGCCGGCACCAGCGCAACGCCGTGGTCAGCACTCTGACCGGGTTCCTCATGTCAGGTCAGACCGGGCTGAGGGTGCTGCCTCACGAAGAAAAGGGCCGCCCCCGGTTGGAGGACGGCCCTGGGAATCAAGTCAGACTGGGAACCTCAGTTCGCGGGCTGGCATTCGCCGTGGCAGATGTGATCCACCCAGAGTTCCTGCCCGCCGAACGCGACGCTCTTGATCTCACCGATCAATTGCAGCCGCCCCTTGCCACCTCCCAGATCAGTCACCTGGACCGTGACCCCGCCGACCACGAGCCCATTCAGAGCCATGAAGTTGGGGACGTTCCGGAAGTCGTCATTGACGTCCAGGTTGACGTTGCCGCCGTACTCGCCGAACCGGAGGGTCAATCCCCCGATGCAGGCCTCGGAACGGAGGCGGAGGTTGACGTTGTTGAGGTTCAGGTCCTGCCCGGCGTGACCCGCCTGCTGGTTCTTGTCAACAAACGCATGCCCGGTGTCAGTCCAGGTGCCGTTGCTCCATTGGAAGCGCTCGACCACCATTGTCATGCCGGCATCCGTAAAGCTGTCGCCCACGATGTAGGTGGCCCCGGCCGGCAGGCCCTCGAACTCGATGCAGGGAATGGGATTGACCTGGCATTCCTCGAAGCAGATGTGGTCGATCCACAGTTCCTGACCACCGATGGCGAAGGTCTCGATCGCGCCGTCCAATACGATGGTTCCCAGAACACCTCTTCCCGTCGTCACCTGGGTGACCTGCACGAGCACCCCGCCGATTGTGGTCCCGTTGAGCGAGATGAAGTTCTCGACGTTCTTGAGTTCCCCGTTGATCGCAAGGTTCACGTTGCCGCCGTATTCACCGAAGTGCAGAGACACCTTCCGGATGCAGCGATCGAACCGGAACCTGAGGTTGACGTTGTTCAGGTTGAGATCCTGCCCTACGTGACCGGCATACTGGCGGTTGTCAATCACCGCATGGCCCGCATCGGTGGTGTCCCCGTTGCTCCACTGGAACTTCTCAATCCCCATGGTGACCCCGTTTTCCGTCACCGAGTCACCGACCTTGTATTCGGTGCCAACTCGCGGCCCCTCGAACTCAATGCAGGGAAGCACGGGGCAGAGCACGGGATCGGAGACGCATTCCGTTGGAAGCGCCGGACATTGGGTAGGCACGGGGTCCAAAGGGCAAACGGTCGCCTGAACGGGGCAGAGGGTGGATTCCACCGGGCAGCGGGTAGGCTCAACGGGGCACTCGGTCACGCCGTTGGGCCCCGGATTGGGTACCCACTCGAACCCGCACACCTGATAACCGGTGGATTCCCCGTTCAGATCCAGGAGCATGATCGGCTCAACGGCCTGATAGGTCTCGCAAGGTCCGGCGGGCTTGTGCTGGAGATTCGCTCGAAGGCGCAGCGGATTGTCTCCGCGCACCGTGGTGAGGTTGCCCGAGGTGTCGGTCAGATCGATTTCGACGAATACGTCAAAGAAACTGTCGACGGACCCGGTGGAGGCGAAGGGGGCGACATCCAGGATCCCCGGGGTATTGTTGGCGGTCTCCTCCATCGCGCCGTGCGCCGGCTGCGGGATGGCACCGGCAATCATCGGGAGATGGACCCGCACGCTTCCCAACCCCGCCACTTCGCCATTCAACTCCAACTGAACGATCTCGGTCTGCACCTGGTCCAGCCCGTCGCCATCCGAGTCATGGGCTTCGCCGTTCGGGCCGATCCCCACATGCACCCTGGCAGGACCGGTGAGACTCACACTTTGCTTCCCCCCGGTTGGCAGGCACAGCTGCAACCGCGCCACGGACTCCGGAAACTCGTCAATCTCAAGCCAACCGGGACAGATGAGCGGGAACTGCGGGCATAGGGTCGACACGATCGGACATTGCGTCGTCGCGCCCGGGATTGGACAGAGCGTCGGCTGGTCGCCGCACTCCGTGGGCACGATTGGGCATTGCGTCGACACCGGCTCCCTCGGACACAATGTCGGTTGATTCGGACATTGGGTGAGGTCCGTCGTCAGGTCTGGACAGACCGTCGGCTCGATCACGCACAACGTGATTTCCTTCGGACAGGCCGTTGGTTCCACGGGACATTCCGTCGCTTTCGGGTCAACCGGGCAGAGGGTCGGCTCAGCCGGACACTGGGTCAGAATGATCGGGCATTCTGTGGATTTCTTTGGGCATTGCGTCGCCGTGGTGTCCGTGGGACACACGGTCGGCTCAACCGCACATTGGGTGGTTTCCCCGGTCGGATCGGGGCACACGGTTGCCAGCAACGGGCAGATGGTCGTCTCCTGAACACATTCGGTCAGGGATCTCGGGCACGTCGTCGCCTGCACGGGACACTGGGTATCCACCGGATCTTGTGGACAAACCGTGTCCTCCACCGGACATCGCGTCGTTTCCAGCGGACACTGGGTCACCTGGCCCGCGAGATCGGGGCACTCGGTCACCGAACCATCCGGGTTCGGACAAACGGTCGGTTCGTACACGCACTCGGTGGGCGTCAACGGACACTCCGTCGGCACCGTCACGCATTCGGTGACCGTAGCCGGACACTGCGTGGGCACCGGATCCACCGGGCACCTGGTCGGCTCAATCGGGCACTGGGTGGTCATCGCCCCACCAGGATCCGGGCAGATGGTGATCTCGAGGACGCACTCGGTGGGGGTCAACGGGCATTCCGTCGGCACCGTCACACACTCCGTCGGCGTGGCCGGGCACTGGGTCTGGACCACCGGGCAAGCCGTGGGGCTGGCCAGGCATTCGGTCGGCCGAATGATACAGTGGGTGACAAGTCTTGGGCACTCCGTCAGGCTGCGGGGACAGAGGGTGGTATCGATCGGGCATTGCGTAAGCACCGCCTCCGTGGGGCAGACGGTCACCTTGCGCGGGCAGATCGTCACGTCGGCGGAACTCGTGGACGGGCACTCCGTCACCACGACGGGACACTCGGTCGGGTTCGGGGTGGCAGGACAGAGTGTGGGCCGCGTCGGACACTGGGTAAACACGGTGTCGGACGGGCAAACCGTAGGCTGGGTGGCACACTGGGTCACCACCGTCACGTCATTCGGACACACCGTCACCGCGACGTCCACGCACTCCGTGGCCAGGGCCGGGCAAGTGGTCGGACGAATCGGACAGGTCGTGGGTTTGATCGGACACGCGGTCACCAGCGTGTCCACCGGACAGACGGTTGCCTGTACCGGGCATTGGGTTTGCATGGTGGCAGTCACGGCACACAGCGTCACCCAGGCCGGACATTGCGTTGCCACGGTGTCCGCGGGACAGACGGTCGGGTTCACGGCACATTCCGTGACCAGGTTGGCGACTCCGGCGCATACGGTTGGCTCGTTCACCGGGCACTGGGTCGGCACCTTCGGGCACTCCGTCACCATGGGGTCAACGGGGCACTCGGTGGCCCGCGCCGGACAGACGGTGACCAGGTTCGGGCACTCGGTCGGCACGGTCGGGCAGAAGGTCGGCCCTGAAGGACACTGAGTGATCACTGCGACATCGAGACATTCCGTCACCTGGATGGGGCACTGGGTCTGGACGGGCAGGAGCGAACACACGGTGGGTCTGGCCGCGCACTGGGTCACATAAGCCCCGGTCGGATCCGGGCAGAACGTGGGCAAGGCCGGGCATTGGGTGACGTCGGACGTCACGGGACAAACGGTTGCCTCCACCGGGCACTGCGTGGCGACCGTGGTGTTCGGACAGACGGTGGGCTCATCCAACGGACACTGGGTAGCCACTTTCGGACACTCAGTAAACAACCCTGCATCCGGGCAGACGGTCGGCTCGATGGCCGGACACTCCGTGGGAATGCGCGGGCATTCCGTCAACTGCACGGGACAGAGCGTCGGCTGCTCGGGACATGAAGTGCGTTCCACCGGACAGCGGGTCGGCTCCTGCGGACAGGCCGTGACCACGCCGTACAGGTTGCACTCGGTCACCTGCACCGGGCAGCGGGTGGCCTGCTCGGGACACTGCGTCAGGACCAGCGGACATTGGGTCGGCGATGTGATTTGTGGGCAGGTCGTGACCCCGGTCCCCGGACATTGGGTATGCACCAAGGCACACTCGGTGAGGCTGATCGGGCATCGGGTCGGATCGATGGCGCACTGCGTCGCCACGACAATCCCGCCGGCCGGGCACACGGTGGGCCGGTTTGGACAGGTCGTGATGGTGGCATCCAGCACGCATTCGGTGGGCAGGGCCGGACACTGCGTCAACACGGCCACGTCAGGACAGAAGGTCGCCTGCACCGGGCATTGGGTTGCCAGAGTGTCCACCGGGCAGACCGTTGGCGCGCCGGGCGTGCACTCGGTCGGCGTGGCCGGGCACTGCGTCGGGTTCGGATTCACCGGACAAATCGTGGCCTCGTGTTCCGGACAAACCGTCGGGTTCGCCGGGCAGGCGGTCAGCTTGATGGGACACATGGTCGGCTCCTGCGGACAGGAGGTGACCAGATCATCGGTCGGGCACTGGGTGGGCACACCTGAACATTGGGTAAGCGTACCGGGCACCGGACAGATGGTCGCGATGTGCGGGCATTCCGTCAGGGCGTTTGCCGGACAGACCGTAACCTGCGCGGGACACTGCGTGGGTATCGGGTCGGTCGGACAGACGGTGGCTTCATCCTGCGGGCACACGGTCGGCACGCGCGGACATTGCGTGGCGAGGGTATCGACGGGGCAAATGGTCACAGCCCCGTTGCACTCGGTTGGGAGGTCCGGACAGGCGGTGATCTCCTGCGGGCAATAGGTCGGGCCCTGCGGACATTCGGTCAGCGAGCTGTTCGCGGGACATTGGGTCACGACCTTGGGGCAGGTGGTCGGCGCGTCATTGGGTGGGCACTCGGTGACCACGACCGGACACTGTGTGGGCACCGCCCCGGAGGCGGGCGGACAGAACGTCGGCAGCGCCGGACACTGGGTCAGGCTCGCCGTAAGGGCACTGGCACAGAGGGTGGCCTGCACCGGGCAGGCGGTGGGCCGGGTCGGACATTGGGTCAACACCGGATCCAGCGGACACACGGTCTGCTCGACCGGGCATTCGGTCTTCTGCTGGGGACACTCGGTCGTCGCGGGGGCCAGCGGGCAAATGGTCGGCTTGATCGGGCACTGGGTCACCGTCGTGCCGTCCGCGGAGGGACAAACGGTGGGTAACGACGGACAGGTGGTGCGGCTCTGCGGACAACGCGTCGGTTCCACGGGGCAGAAGGTCACTCCGGTTGGGCACTCCGTCTTCACCACCGGACATTCGGTGGGGGCCTTCGGGCAGGCGGTTTCCTTCTCCGGACACACGGTGAGCTGCTGCGGGCAGATTGTGGTCTTGGTTGGGCAGACCGTGGCCTGCAACGGACACCGGGTCTGTTCCCTCGGGCAGGCCGTGATCTTGGTGGGACAGAAGGTCGCCGCGTCCGGACACTGGGTGGGAACCACCGCGGGACAGACCGTTCGCTGCAACGGGCAGAGCGTGGCCTGCGTCGGACACTTCGTTAACTCGGTCGGACAGGTGGTTGCGTTCACCGGACAGGCGGTGGCCACCCTCGGGCACGTCGTCGCGTTCTGGGGGCAGAAGGTGGCGCCGGCGGGACACAGGGTCGGGGTCCTGGGACACTGCGTGTTAAAGGCCGCGACCGGGCAGATGGTGGCGCTCACCGGACAAGCCGTGGGCGATGGAATGGCCGGGCAAACCGTGGCGTTGTTGACCGGGCACTGGGTCGGATTCGAGGGACACACCGTGGCTTGAACCGGGCAGGCGGTTGCCTGGGTCGGGCAAACGGTGGCCTGTCCCGGACACCGCGTGACCAGGGTCGGACAGGTGGTCACCGCCGAGACAAGCGGACAGACGGTGGCCTGGATCGGGCACGTGGTCACCACGGCAGCCGTTGGGCAGACAGTGGCCTGCACGGGGCATTGCGTCTTCACGGATGCGTCCGGACAGACGGTGGGTTTGGTCGGGCAGGTGGTCGGCCGCACCGGACACTCGGTGGCCACGGTGGGGCACGAGGTTGCCTGGACCGGACACTGGGTCACGACACCCAGGCTGGGGCAGACCGTGACGGCGCCCGCGGGGCACTCCGTCGGTTTGACCGGACATTGCGTGGCAACTGGGTCTGCCGGGCAGACGGTGGCCAGATCGACCGCGCATTCCGTCACCGCCACGCTGCATTCGGTCGGTTTGCCGGGACAATAGGTGGGAGCCACCGGACATTCGGTGATCACCGCCTTCTCGGGGCAGGTCGTGGACTCAACGGGGCACAGCGTCACCACCGGAGTGGTGGCGCAGTAGGTCGCCCGCGTCGGACATTCCGTGAGCACGATCGGACAACTCGTGGCCTGGATCGGGCAGACGGTCACGGCCGAGAGATCCGGACATTCGGTCCGGGTCTGCGGGCAGGCGGTCAGATGCTCGGGGCAGACGGTCAAGAGCTGGGGACACTCTGTCTTCTGTTGAGGACAGAGGGTGGGCTGATCCCCGACACACAGGGTGGGGCGATTCGGGCATTCCGTCAGAACCTGCGGGCACTCCGTATCGACCGCATCGATCGGACAAATCGTGGCGGCGTTGATGACGCACTCGGTCGGAACTTCAGGGCAGAACGTGGGTCCCGAAGGACACTCGGTCCGCACCAGCGGGCACTCCGTCTGGGCCGCCGCACATTCCGTCGGCTCGACCGGGCACTTGGTGGCGCTCTTCGGGCACTGGGTATCCACCGGCACCTTCGGACAGACCGTCGGGAATGCCGGGCAGGTGGTCGGTTTGGTAGGACAGAACGTCGGTGAGACCGGGCACTCGGTGC
This sequence comes from Verrucomicrobiales bacterium, assembly GCA_024233215.1. Classification (GTDB taxonomy): domain Bacteria; phylum Verrucomicrobiota; class Verrucomicrobiia; order Limisphaerales; family J093; genus J093. The sequence continues at coordinate 370,362 of JACKPW010000004.1, forward strand.
GGATGGTCGGACATTCCGTTCGCCGGACCGGGCAAAGGGTCACCGCATCGGTTCCCGAGCAGAGGGTCACCTCCGCGGGACAGGCAGTCCTCTCCACGGGGCAGAGAGTGGGACGCTCGGGGCACAGCGTGACCGCCGTCGGACAGACCGTGCGGTCAAGCGGGCAGACCGTCGCCTCCTGGGCGCAAAGCGTTGGCTCCGCCGGACATTTCGTAGGTTCGCGGGGGCAATACGTGTCGATGATCGGGCATTCCGTCAGTTTCCGGGGACAGACCGTGGCCTGAGCCGGACAAGCGGTCAGTTCCCGCGGGCAAACGGTGACTTCCACCGGGCACTCGGTCACGCCAACCGGACAGGTGGTGGCCACCAACGGGCACTCGGTCACGACCGGACGCGGCGTGCATTCGGTGGGTTTGCCGGCGCATTCCGTGGCTTTCGCCGGGCACGCCGTGATCACCGAGGGACAGGTGGTGCGATCCACCGGGCACTCCGTCGCTCCTCCCGGACACTGGGTCTCGATCTTCGGGCATTGGGTTGCGGCCCGCGGGCAAACGGTGGCGATCTCCTTCTCGGGACAGACGGTCACCTGGATCGGGCACAGGGTCTGGGCGGTGGGGCAGAAGGTCTGCCGGTTCGGGCAGGTGGTGAGGTCGACGGGACAGACCGTCGGTTCAACGACGCAGTAGGTCGGTCCGCCGGGACATTCGGTGCGGACGATCGGGCATTCCGTGGGCACCTTCGGGCAGTAGGTCTCGGCGGTGGGGCACTCCGTGCGATTGACCGGACACTCGGTGGGGGCCGGTTCGGACGGGCACAAGGTGGGAAGCACCGGACACTGGGTGGAGGTCTGTGGGCAACGCGTGGCTTGTGCCGGACACTCCGTGGGGGTCTTCGGACACTCGGTGGCCACCTGCGGGCAGAACGTCGGACCGGCCGGGCATTCGGTTTGCAGGCGCGGGCACACCGTCGCCTTGTCGGGACAGACCGTGATGGCAACGGGGCACAGGGTCGACTCCTGGACGCAATGTGTCGCCTCCGCCGGGCACTCTGTGGGCACCACAGGACATTGCGTGGCGGCGGGATCGCTCGGGCAGGTGGTGGGGATGTCCGGGCACTGAGTCTGGATTCGGGGACACTCGGTCGCCTTCCTGGGACAGAGGGTCTGCTGGGTCGGACATTCCGTGAACGTCCCCGCCACCGGACATTCGGTGGGGGCCACAACGCAGAGGGTCACCTGCTTCGGGCATTCCGTGGCCACCCGGGGACAAACCGTGGGGGTGACCGGGCAGAAGGTGGGGCCGGAAGGACATTCGGTCTCGGTCTTCGGGCACTCCGTCAGGCCCACCGGGCAGAAGGTTTCCACCTGCGGACAGACCGTGGCGTTCACCGCGTCAGCGCATTCCGTGGGAACCGCAGGGCAGGAAGTCGGGATCTCCGGACAGAAGGTGACGCCGTCCGGACACTGGGTGCGCTCCTGCGGGCAGGTCGTCGGTTGCTCCGGACAGAAGGTCGGCCCCTGCGGACACTCCGTGGTTACCGCCGGACATTCCGTGGGCACATCGGAAGGACAGACCGTCGCCCGTTTCGGGCAGTTCGTCGGTTCCTCGGGACACTGGGTCTGCACCGGATCCAACGGACAAACCGTCTGATAGGCGGGACACGTGGTTGGCTGCCGGGGACACACGGTCACCGCGCCACTCGGATCGGGACATTCGGTCGGCTGCGTCGAGCATTCCGTGGCAGTCACCGGACATTCGGTCGGCCGGACCGGGCAGAAAGTCTCCCCAACCGGGCAGACGGTGGGTTCCGTGGCACACTCCGTCGGGGTGGGCGGACACGCGGTGGGCAGCACCGGACATTGGGTGGCGACATCCGCCGGACACTGGGTCGGAACGGTCGGGCAGGCCGTCGGCAGGTCGCTGGGACAGACGGTTACCACAGTCGGACACTGGGTCTCGACTTTGGGACACCGGGTGGGCTCCTTCGGACACAGGGTCTCCACCTGGGCGCACTCCGTGAGAGTCAGGGGACATTCGGTGGGGGTCTGCGGACAATAGGTCGGCCGCGGCTGCGGCGTGCATTCCGTGGGGCGGACCGGGCAGACGGTTTGTGCGGTGGGACAGACGGTCCACTGGAGGGTGCACTCGGTGGGGGTCAGGGGGCATTTGGTCGCGACCGGGGCGATTGGACACACCGTCTCCTTCTGAACGCATTCCGTCAGACGCTGCGGACAAGTGGTTTGTTGCACCGGACATTGCGTCTGGGCGACGGGGAAGATCGTGGGCAACTGCTCGTGCTCCGACTTCACCACCCGGATCACGACCGCTCCCAGTTCCTCCGGGACCGGGATCATCATGATGTAATGGCCGGGACGGTAGAACTGCTCGAAGGCCGGCAGTGGAATCCACGGACTGGGCGTGGTCTCCGTGAGCCTGGCAATCTGCCGGAACTCCGGATAATAGAAGCCCGGTTCGGCAGCGTCGAATTCCACCCGCATCATCGGTCCCTCGGCCGCCGCCTTCAGGTTGAGGAAGGGCTCCGCCTTCGGAGCGGGCCCACCTGTGGCACCCTCACCTCCCTGGGAGTTGACCCAGAAAATCGCCGCCAGGCAAAGCGAGGCAAGGAAAACCGTGCGGCCAACCAGGCGCCGCGAGGAAGAAAGGAAGGCGTTCAGGAACATAAGCCAGAGACCAGACGAAACTGGATGTTTGCCGGGTTCATTTCAGTTCGGTTGCTGGTGTCATATATAAGTCAGGTTGCACTGCTATGCAAACGGTATTATGGAGCCAGCCCGGAAAACGGTTGTCTCCAATCCCTTCCAAATCCAGGAATTCCGGCTGGAACCTGTCCAGGGAAGCGTGTGAACCGAGCGGTGCGAGGTTTTGGAGTGCGGTGAAAAGCGTCAGCCTTCACCGCTTTGGCGGCGGTATGAGAGGATGCCCCACGCGCCCGGCGATACCCCCCGCAGGTCGCGGCCTCATCGGGCATGTCTGTCTGGCCGGGGCCGTTTTTGAGCCCGGGTCCTCCGGAGGAAAGCGGCGATTGAGATCGCGCGCAGTCCACGACGCTTCGCGAGGTTTTGGAGTGCGGTGAAAAGCGTCAGCCTTCACCGCTTTGGCGGCGGTATGCCAGGATGCCCCACGCGCCCGGCACTACCCCCCGCAGCTCCGGGCGGAATCCGGAACCCCGAGCCATCGGCCGGTGCTGCGCCCGAGGACGGGGGGCACCCCGGAGACACTCTCTCATCCACCCCTCACGGCGCCCTCTCCACCGCCCGGAAGAATCTCAGCGGGAACTCGGCGCTGGTCTGGTCGGTGAGGGTGAAGATGGCTTCCTCGGCCAGGAACTCCCGCAGGTCGATCCAGGTCCGCAGGTCCACCGAGGCCTGCAGCACGTAGGTCCGGCCCGCCACCCCTTGAACCGGAATGACACGTCCCCGTTCCCATGCCGCTCCGGCCGGTTCAATCCCGGCTTCAACGCCATCGTCGTCACCCGGAACGTCCGGCTCGCCTCCCGCACCGGCACCCCGTTGTCGCTCACCCGCACCGTGATCGGATGCACGCCCGGCGCCTGATCCTCCACCGGCACCCAGCTGAACGCCCCGCTCTCCGCCCCGATCTCCGCCCCTCCGGCGCCCCCGCATCCAGCGAAAACACCAGCACGTCCACCGGCACGTCACTGTCCCGCGCCACCGCCGTGAAGCTCAACCAGTCCCCCCTCCCACACCTCCCGGTCGGCAATCGGCTCCAGCGTCGGCGCACTGTTCACGTCCACCACACTCACCGTCACGTGCCTCGTGTCCGTATACTCCGGCGTCCCGCCATCGCTCACGCTCACGTCAAACCCGACACTGCTCCCTCCCAGCGTCTCCCCGGCACCCATGTCAACTGGCCGGACACCGTGTTGATCGTCAACCCGGCCGGCACCGATCCCGTCAACCGGTAGCGCAGCGCCTGCTTCGGCAGGTCCGGATCGGTCGCCCCCAGTCCCAGCGTCCAGAGCTGCCCCTCCAGGGCGGGGGAATGACCGCCGGGATTTCCAGGCTTACCGGTTGGTTCACTTCCCGCACCGTCACCAGCAGGGTCCGGTCGGCGCTCAGCGCCGGGTCCCCGTTGTCGGTCACCCGCACGGTGATGGAATGCGTCCTGGGACCGTCGTTCTCCCCGGTCGGCCAGCTCAACCCCCCGCTGGTGGGCCCGATCCGGGCTCCCGGGGGCGGCCACCAGGCTGTAGGTCAGGGTGTCCCCGGGCAGATCCGCATCGGTCGCCTCCACCGTCACTTCCACCGTCTGCCCCTCATCCACACTCACCGAGGGGGCCGAGAGGATCTGCGGGGCGGAGTTGCCCGTGGTCAGGGTCGTCGCCTCCGGTGCCAGGGGTGCGCTCTCCACGTTCCCCGCCACGTCCCGCGCAATGGCATAGAACGCATACCGCCGACCGGCGGCCCCGGGGTAGATGGCGCTGGTGTTCCTCGTGTTCTGCAGCCAGCGGACAAAGGGCCCGTTGTCCGTCGACACAAACAGGTCAAACCCGGCGATCCCACTGCCCAGGGCGTCGTCCGAACCGGTCCAGCTCAACGGAATCTGCGCCGGACTGGTCGGAGGCAGGGCGGCCACCCGGCTGACGGGGGCGATGGTGTCGGGCACCTGTTCGTCATGGGCGTAGATCAGGGTGTATGCCCGGTGCTGTCGTGATCGAAGAGGTGCAGCCGCGGTTCCAGCCGGGGCGGCCGCGATTGCCCGATGAAGGTGCGGTCGGTGGTCCAGGCATTGACGCCGACCTCCAGCACCCGCCCGTCCGAACGCCGCACCCCGGTGAGCCGGAAGTTGCCTTCGGCCGGGTCCGGCACCCAGAGGTAGGCGAACCCCGCCGGCAGGGGGGCGGTGAGTTCGATCTCCAGGTCGCTGGAACTCGGGACGCCGTCGGCCGTGGCCGAGCGGACCACGGTGACCGGGGCCCGGGTGGCATCGCTCAAATGGACCGTGTCGGCCAGGTCCTCGTCGTCGGGTTCATCGTTGACGAGGAAGTCGGGCCGGCCGTCGTCGTAGGGGCCCGGAGCCTCGACCTGGTGGATCATCTCATGAATCTCGACCCCCTCGAAGACGGAGGCCCCGCGTTCGCCGAACCGGTCCTCGTGTTCAAGGGTGGCCTGGTAATCGAGGAAGAGCCCCTGGAGGGTGGATTTGAGATACCAGCGACCGATGGCGGTGCTGTGGGGGCGACATCGCCAAAGTTGGCGGTCAGGGATGGGGTGAGCGCTTTGCCCTCGACCTCGGTGGCGAGGATGTGGAAGTCGATGAGCAGGCCCTTGACGTTGTCGACGATCTCGGGCTGGCCGGAGGTGATGGAGAGGTTCCGGGCGAGGCCGTTGCCGCGGTTCTCGATCATCACACCGAGCAGGAAGGGATCGAGGGCTCGATTGCGTCGGTGAAGGGTCATCGGCGAAGACGTCGCGTTGGTGGAAGTATTTGAGATAGAGCTTCGCGTTGGGATAAACGGTGACCTGGCCGGGGACCAGTTCGGCCGAACCGGGGACGCCGTCGGCGGTGTAGGCGAGGATGCCGCCGACGAAGTAGTCCTGAGGCTCCTCGGGAGCGGCCTCGTCCCGGGGAGGATGACCCAGCGGGCGGAGCCGGTGGTGGGGGGGGCGAGCTGGAAGGGCTTGCCGTTGAGGATGAAGGCGTCGGTGGTGGGCGCATCCATCAGGGAGAGGCGGGTGAGTTCGGGATCGAGGATGAGGAAGCGGTCATTGGCGAGGTTGCCGGCGGCGTCATAGATGTTGAGGGTGACCCGAGGTTCTCGATGGGGGTGTCGTCCGATTCGTTGATGACCTCGAGGGTGGCACCGATGGCCTTGCGGGTGACGACGGCCTCCTGCTCGAGGACGAGGCGCACCTGGGCGCAGACGCCGGGATCGGGGGCGCCGGCGAGGCCGTGGGCGCGGGACCAGCGGGAGAGGGCATCGCGTTCGCGGGCCTCATCGGCGGAGAGGGTCTCGGCCTCGTAGGAGACCTGTTGGGTGGCGGCCGCTGAAGGGGCCGGGGAGGTGGTGAGGACGGTGTCCCCGGCGGCGACCCGGGAGGAATCGGGCAGGCCGCTCATGAGGACCCGGGAAAGCTCGGGACCGGAGGGATGCTCGCCCAGGGCGGCGAGATCAGCATCGGGGGCGACGGCGGCCACCAGGGCGGCCGGCGAGTCGTACCCCATCCAGTCCGCCACCACCTCCCCGTCCGTGCCGGGAGGCTTCTCCGCGGTAGTGCCGAGCAAAGGAATACAGTCTGCCGGGAACAGCTCCCGCTCGACGCCAAAGGTGACCGAGACGTAGCGACCCGTGGCGGGGTTGGTGTAGCCGCCCTTGAAGGTCGCCGACACCACGCCCGCGTCATGGCAAATCTCGAATCGCCCCGGAGGAGCGTTGGTGCTGGTGCACTCGCTGTAGCGCAGAGTGACACCGCTGGTGAACCCCGCCGTCGCTTCGCCGGCCACCTGGACCTTCGCCTTTCCCTCGGTCCCGTCGGGATTCACCACCGTCACGGACCCCTCGGCGGAGGCACTCACCTTGCCACCAACAAAATAGGCGGAGTTGAGCCCCCCTTCGAGACACAGCTGCGGATCCTGCAGCAGGCACTGCGCACCGGCCTTGAGCGTGGCGAAACCGGTGAGTCCGATCTCCGCACCGATCCCGCCGAAAAAGGTGGCCTCCACATCGGCCAGACCGGGACTTCCGCCTGCTGCTTCCAGTTGAGGCTGGGGCCGATCCAGACCTTGGCGGAGATCGAGGTGGACAGGGATCCCTCCACCTTGACCCCGTAGACCCCCTGCCCTTCAACCTCCGCGCAGCAGACGCACATCTTGCCGTTGCCCTTGACGTCGACCTCCACTCCCAGCAGGCGGCTGTAGGCCATCGAGCTCAGGGCGGTGTTGACCAACTCCTGGGCGAACGCATCAAGCTCTTGCTTGTAGCCGGCCTCACCCTGAATGCACTGATCGGTGAACGAGGACGGGTCACACGCGCACTCGTTCTCCTGCTCGTAGGTGGTCGGCTGGTGGGTGCCCACGCTGACCTCGATGAGGACGGGATTCTGTCGTGCCGGCGTGGTCAACCGGTTGCTTCCCCACTCCCCGATGGAATGTCCAGGTCCACGGTCAGGCCTCCTCCGGGACCGACCGGAGGATCAACCAGCACGAACGGTTCGTCCTCATCATCCCAGTCATCCTCGACGTCGTCCTCTTCATCGTCATCATCATCCAGAGTGCAGCGGCCAAGATCCACCACAGGGCGGGAACCCAGTAGTTCACGCCGAAGGGACCGCACAGCAGGTGCCAGTCCGCGCCGACCGTGGGCGGGCTACAGTCCAGCCCGGCGGACTGCAGAGCCGTCCCCTTCCCGCCAATCCCACCGCCGGCGGGGTGATGCGGCGGAAGACAACCGGCACGGTCACCGAGCTTTGCGCGGGAATCACCCCGATGGCCTCGACCAGCGGATGCACACTCCAGTAGCCGCCGTCCTGGTAGTTCATCATGACCTCCTCGGCAGCGACCGCCCCGTGGTTGGTGAACTTCAGTTCCACCTGCACCTCGTTGGCCTTGATCCCGGTCAGGTTGATCATCGGGGATCCACGGTGACCACCGGCGATGGCACGGTGGTTTCGTAGATGGTCTCGAGCTTGATCTTCGCACGCTCCTGAATGTCGATCTCCTCGACCTTCCAGGTGTAGCGAAGCAGCTGCGTCCGCAGGAAGACGGTGGCGTCATTGAGCCGGCCGGGCTCGATCCGGAGGGTCTGGAGCCAGGAGTCGTGCTTCGGAGCGGTGACCTCGAGATTGTAGGCGCCCTCGGGCAGGGCAGTCAGTTCGAGCACCCCGTGGCATCGGTCGTGTCGGTAAACACCGTTTCCCCGGACACGGCGTCCCGCAGATTCACCTGGGCGCCGGCAAGATTCACGCCATCGCCGTAGTAGGTGTTTTCGTCCGTCACGGTCACGCGCAGGTCACCCGTCGCGTCGGACACATGCCGGAAAACGAACGAGACCGGCACGCCGACGTCGGGATTCCCCACCGCCAGGCGGCCGTCGTATTCCTGCAGCGGCAGGGTGGCATCAGGCTGGAGGAGCAAGGTCACGATGGTCGATTCGCCGGGCTCCAGGGAAGGCATCGGGCTGGGCGTGGCACTCTTCAGCCAGGGTGTCTCCGGCAGGGAGATGTTCAGGGGACCGGTCTCGCGCGCCCCCGATGTTCATCACCGAGAATTCGACGGTGGTCTGGCGATCACGCACCATGCCCCCGGAGAATGTGGGGGTGGCGGCCAGTCGCGGCACGGGCAGCTCGATCAGGTAATCGATTGTCGCCTCGGCCTTCGCGCCTTCAACGCTTTCGAACATCACGAGGAACCGGCCGGCGGCGTCGCGCGGCAACGGCACCGTGGAGACCACCTGCACCGGCGCCGAGGCTCCGGCCGCCAGCTCGGTGGGCGCGATGATCTGCACGTCCAACCCATCCACCGCCCCGGATTTTGCGGTGATCCCGGTCAGCGTCCGATCGCCGCCATTCACCAGTTCGAAATCGGACACCGCCACACCGCCCGGCAATATCACCTGGGTCGCGTAATCCGGGGTCAACCGCAGGGCCAGCAGGCTGAACGCATCCTGAACCGGCGCGATCGCCACTCCGGGGTGCGCCGCTCCGATGGTGTATGCCCCGCCCTCCGATGGCAGCGGCTGGAAGTTCGCCGTGAAACCGCCGTTCACGTCCGTCAGGGCCGACACGGTCCGTCGCATGCCGCGCGTCACCACGTGGATGTTCACCAACTCCCCGATGGCGGGTTCGCCTCCCGGGCGGACGGCGTTGCCGTGCAGCGGAATGACCGTGCCGGCAGGAGCCACGTCGATGTCGGTCTGCACGGTTGCAGTGTAGGCCGGGGCCACGTGCACCGGGGCTGCTGAGGCCGCGGTGTTGTTGTTCTCGAGGGTCTCCTCCACCACATCATCCGCATCCGTCACCACGAAGACCCACCAGTCCCCGACCGTGGCGGGGAGGAAAAGCGTCAGCTGACGTTCGGACGATTGCCCCGGGCCCAGGGCGCCTTCGAGGGGCGTTTCATTCAGGACCCGGTCGTTTGAGCTTAAAGGGGATCCGGTGACAGGATCACGCGCTGGAGCGGTTTGCCGGAAACCGGCGCAAAGCCCTGGTTCGTGACCCGGTAACGGACCGTAAACAGCCCCCGCGTCAGACCACCGGCAGGCACTTCCAGGTCGCGCACCACGAGGTCGGGCAACTCGGCGTCCGTCACCGTGATCACCGTCGCCGCGGTGGAATGCCCGGAGGCACCCGCTGTCAGGGTCACCGCCTGACTGCCATCCGGCACCCCGTCCGCCACCGTGTTAACGGGGAAGGTCACGGAGGTTGCCCCGGCAGGGATCACGACCCCGGAGGGAACGGTTGCCTCGGTGGGATCACTCGAGGCCAGCGTCACCGGAAGAGGCGAGCCGGTGCCGGTGTTGCGCGACACCACCGCCGTAAAGGCTGGAGAAAGCCCCTCCCGGGCCAGCGTGCTCCCGGGAACCAGCCGCAGGGCCGGTCCGTCGTCGTCCGTCACAACAATGAAGGTCGCCGGCGTCGCCGCAGCCAGCGGCACGGGCGAGTCCGCACCCGCCACCTGGGCCTGCAATTGAACCTCCTGATCGCCGTCCACCACCTCATCATCCACCGCGCTGAAGAAGAACTCCGCCGAGTCCCGGCCACCCGGAATCACGATCTGCGGCAGCACCGGGCCTCGGTGGTGTCGCTCACGCGAAGCTGAACCGTCAGATAGCGGTCGGTGACGTGCGTCCGGGTGACCCGGCCACGCGCCGCCAGCCCACCGGCCCCCTCGCTGAAAACCGACGGCATGACCTCCACCACCAATCCGGGATCGTCGTTGTCGATGATGTCGAGCAGTTGGTCGGCGGGGGTATGGCCTTCCGCCGTCGCCGTGATCTTCGCCGTGCGCCCGGGCGCCAGGATCGAGTCGTCCACGGCGGAAATGTTGAACGCAGCCATGCCCTCGCCGGCGGGAATCAGCACCGATTCCGGCAACCCCAACCCGAGGTCCGCGCTGTGAATCAACACCTCCAGATCCCTGCCCAAGGCGTCAGGCAGGAACACCGCCGCGCCGACACTCCCGCCTTCGACCACGGATGCCGCGTCCAGCTCCAGAACCAGGGGAACCGGTCCGCGTCCTGAACTGTCACGAGTGCCGTTCCCTCGAGCATTCCCGGTGCGGACGCCGTCAGGGTCACGGCCGGGGACCGTCCACGACGCCGTCCGCCACGATCCCGAAGTTCACGTCGACGGCGCTCGACCCGGCGGGCAGGGTGACGCGGTCCAGGGTCTGCAGTTCGCCCGGATCACTGCTGGTCAACGTCACTTGCAGGGGCGTCGCCGTCCCACCGGACCGGAACAGCCGGCCACGCAAGGTCGGGGATCGGCATCCTCGCGCACGGTGAGGGTGGGGAGGTCGAGGGTAAGCCGGGCCGGGAGGGCCGTGGGGACGGTGGCAATCCCGAGGTTGTTGGACTCGTCCTGCTCGACAACATCCCCGGCACTGTCGGTCGCGGCGACGAACCGGAAAACACCGGCCAGGCTCAGCGGCAGCCGCACCCGGTTCGTGCGACTGACACTGGCGCCGGCGGCGAGGGATTCCCCGATCTCGACAGTGGCCAGTTCCAAATCGTCTCCCGGAACGGCATCGGCGGAAAGGAACAGTCGCTCCTGCCAGGGGGCGGGAACAGGGGGCCTCGCCCAGGTTGACGACGGTCCAAACCAGTTCCACTTCGCCGCCCGGAAATGCATCCCCGGGGCCGGCAACGGTCTGCACCGCCAGGTCGGGCATGGGCGGAAGGCTGACGGCGACGGCCACACTTTCCAGGTGTTGTCGGTTTCCACCGACTCGGCGACGTCCGCCCGGAAGTCGGTGATCAGCGACAACGTGCGGGCCCCGGCCCCGGCTCCGGTCAGAAGGGGCAACAGGACGGACACCGACCGCGAATAGGCGGCTCCGGCACCCAGGGGCACCTGGTCCTCCACCCTCCGGTCCAGCAGGACCTGCGAACCGTCCGGGCCATTGAAGATCAATCGGTCCGTCCAGGGCAGCATGACGGCGGCGTTGCCCGCATTCCGCACGCTCCAGGAAACCGGCACCGCGGTCCCCGCAACCGCAGTGGCTGGCACAGTCAGGCTCTGCACCACCAGGTTCAGGGGCGGTAACCTGGGAAGCGGTGGCCATCGTCCGGGAGTTGTTGCCGGTGTCGTCGGTTTCCGGGAGGCGGTCGTCGACGTCGGCGACCGCACGCACAAAGCGGGAGCCCGCCAGGGTGGGAGCCAGAACCACGAGGTTCGAGCGGGTGACCGAGGCCCCGGCCGCGAGCAGGCCCGTGAAGGGCACCCGTGCAAGTTCCACGAATGCCGGTCCCCGGCGGAATCGGCGAGTTGCAGGGCGTCCTCCCAGGGACCGAGCGCATCGGAGGCTCCGTCATTGCGCAGCGTCCACGTGACCCAGACGGGCTGGCCGGCGGGGATTGTGGAGGGCGCGGTGATGCCGGCGAGCACCAGATCCGGCGGGGCACCCGGGTCAGTCGCAGGCCGGTTTCGGCGGCGTTGTTGGATTCATCCAGCTCGGCCTGGACATTGCCGGCGTCGGTCAGAACAACGAGTTGATAGTCCCCCGGCGGGAAGAGACGGCTCAGCGGCAGGGTCACCGCGGTTTCCCGCCGATAGTGTTCGGCAACCGCAAGGGGCCAGCGCGCGGGTGGAAGACTGAGCAACTCGATGCCGTCCGCCAACGTGCCGGTCAGGGGTTTCAGAATCAGCCGGTCCCGCCAGTCGGACAGGGTGGCGGAGGTGCCCTGGTTCACGACGGTCCAGGCCACGGGAATGGAGGTGCCCTGTTCGCCCTCCACGGGAGCCGTCAGGGCAGACGCCTGGAGGTCGGGACCGACCAGGAGGACGCCAGTGGCACCGGCCGCCCGGTTGTTGTCCTCCCGGCGCTCGGCCAGGGTGTTCGGCCCGTCGACCTCGACGAGCAGGAAGTTCTCGCCCGCGGCCGAGGGGGGCAGCACGAGCGTCTGGCTGCGGGTGATCTCGCCGCCGGGGGCAGATCCGCCGACACCGTGATGAGGGCGATGAGCTGGCGTTGCGGGCTGTCGGGCGCGGGGGTGAGTACAGCGCCTCCTGCCAGGGGAGCCACGGCCGGCTGCGGACCGAGATTCCGCACGCGCCATTGGATCAGCACCGGTTGTCCCAGGTGCGCCACGCTGGGCGCAATCGGAGCGAGGGGAGAAGGTCGGGAAGCTGATCGACATCCACCGGCCGCGGGGTGGTGGTCAGGCTGCCGTTCATGAGGGTCGTGGACAGCGGGGTGGCGGCCGCATCGGAGACTTCGACCGCCACGGGTTCCGACGCGAATGCCAACGCCGTCCGGGCCACCGGGCCTGGGGTTCGCAGGGCCATCCGGGCCACCTCATGCCAGCCCGGGCTGAAGGTGCCACCGGTGGGCAACGCCACCAGGAACCCTGCCCGACCGGGGTTTCGCCATTGAACAAGAGGCTGGCCTGGACGGCTCCGTTCCCCGGCACCACTTCAAGCAACTCGATCCGATCCGCGTCGTAGGCGACGCTCGCTCCGAGGGAATTCTCGTCGCCCAGCGCAAACAGCATTACCGGCACTTCCACTCTTTCGCCGCTGAACCCGCCCGCGTTGCCCACGCGCAACAACCGTCCGATCACCAGTTGCGCGGGTTCGCTGCTCACCGATCCCACGCGGTTGCCCACCTCCACCGAGCACTCGCCCGCGTCGGCGGGTTCGAGATTCGAGATCTGCAGGGTTGGCGAGGTCGCCCCGGGATGGGGGGCTGCCGTTGAACCGCCACTGGTAGCTGAACGGCTCCGTCCCCACCAGTTCCACGCCGAAAGTCACCGTGCCGCCGGGGCTCCCGCCGTGCTGTCCGGCTGCGACGTGATGCGCGGGGCGGACAGGATCGCCACCACACCATCCACCCCGGTGACCTGCCGCGGGTTTCCCGCCCGATCGACCAGTTCGACCGGCAGCGGACTGCCCGTCATCTCGAGCGGAATGTCGCCCCTCCCCAGCGCCTCGAACCGGAGGTTGGCCAGCGGATGGTCCCCGCGGCCAGTGCCTGTCCGGGCGGCAGGGCGAAGGCGATTCCCACCCGGCCGTCGCCCAGGTCCGTGGTCCGGGCCAGCGCGGTCCCGCCCCCAACCCCCGTCACGCCGGCAAATCGCAGTTGTTCCGGATCGAACTGAACCGACCACGAGGCCGCCGATTCCCCGCCCAACGCGTGCAGCACCACCGGAACATTCGAGGCCTGGCCACGCGGAATCTCGACACTCCCCACCGTCAGCAATCGCTCCTCGGTGCTGAGGCTCACCGTCGCCGGGTGACTGGTAACGGTGCCCGCGGTGTTCGACACGAGGACCGCGTAATCCCCCGCTTCGGCCGCGCTCACCGCGGGCAGATGCAACTGGGGGCTGACCGCCTCCGGCACGTCGACACCATTGCGCTGCCAGCGAAAAACCAGAGGCGGGGTTCCCCGGGCCACGGCGGTGAGGGTGACGGCTTCGCCTTCCCGCACCGTTTCAGAGATCGGTGCAACCACGAGACTCGGCGGACTCATGTCCTGCTGCGAACGCGGCAACCCGGCGGCCGTGGGGCCCCCGAGTGTCTCGATCTCGGCGTCGGCCAGCAACCGCTCGTAGAGCTGAATGCTGTTCACCGATCCGACCGAGGTCTGGCTGTTGTTCTCGGTGAAAAGCAACGCCTCCGGGCCCAGCGAGTATTCGCCGTCCAGCACACCCGGAAAGCTGAATCGATGCACCAACCGGCCGTCCAGGAAGGCCGCCACCAGACCGGCGTCCGCGTTCACCGCAAAGGCCAGGCGATGCCATACGTCCAGGGTCACCAGGCCCGCCCCGACCGTCCCCTCGCCCCGCACCCAGAGCCCGTTGTCCGGCGTGACGGCAGCTCGGCGTCACCGCTGTTGGCAGGGTCGGTTTGCAGCAGAGCCAGTGCTGGCCACCTGCCCCGGCCGGATGCAGAACGTCCATCACCAGGGTGTAGCGGTTGAGCCGGGTCCCGCCGGCGTTGCCATCCGTGGCGGGAAACAGGCGGTAGCCCTGGGCCTGGGTGGCCCGGGGAAGGTCATGACAGCCGCCGACTGCCCGCCGAACTCCACTTCGCCGAACGACGTGACGGACTCCGTGTCGCCCCGATACTCCAGGTCCAGCCCCACCCCGGCCAGGAGGTCGCCTTCTGCGAAATCCCATTGTCCCACCAGACCGGAACGCAAATCCGGCATCACCGTGAGGGTCATCTCGCGCTCGCTGACTCTTCCCGGACCCGCCGACACCGCCACGCGCCAGGTTCCGGCATCCGGGGTCGAAAGGTCGCGGAGCACGAGGCGGGGACCATTCGCGCCGGGCTGCGGGACGTCGTCGTGAAACCACTGCCAGGCCAGCGGGGGCGGGACTTTGGGCGGCGGCGGCGAGCACCGCGTTGGCACCCGCCGAAACGGTCTGGTCAAGGGAACCACCGTGAAGGTCGGAGGCGGCAGGACGGCAACCTCCACGCTCCCGTTCACCCAACCGGCAGGCAGGGTGTTCCCGGAAGCATCCGCCACGCCCCGGACCACCGGCGCATCCCCGAAGCGCACCTCGACCGAACCCGCACCGTCCCGGGCCTGAAAGTGCAGGTCAACCAGTTCCAGCGTTCCCGCGCTGAAGACGGCGCCAGGAGGTTGGGCAGGCCAGCCCCACCCGGCCCTGATCCGCCTGGCTGAGGTTCAGCACGAGCGACGCCCCGCCCGCGCCATCGCCGAGGACGGCCTGCTGGAAGCGCAACCGTTCCGCATCGAAGGACACGCTGAAGGCCAACGCCTGTTCGCCCCCTCCGACGGTCACGGTCAACGGCACGGAAACAGGCAGCGTCTCGTAAGCGCCCACCCGACCCAGGGCCAGTTCGGTGGCGGCCAGGGCGCCGGCGCCCGCGCCAATTCCCAGCGCGCCCGCCAGCGTTGCGGACTGAATCCATCGGTTCCGTTTCATGGCGTGAGCAAGGCTTGAGTGGACCCGTCTGCAACAACCCCGGCGGCTCAATCCAACTGGCGCACCCGGAAGAACCGCGGTGTGTCCTGCCCCGACTGGGTGAACCAGGCCAACCCCGTGTCATCGGCCACGACCGGCTCCGTCGCGACCTCCCAATTCACCAGATCGCCCGAAACCTCGAGCACCACCGGCGTTCCCGGCGCGCCTTGGAATTCCAGGGTCACCGGGCCGTCCGCGTCCCCGAGGGAGACGATGCTCAAGGCCCGGTCCGTGGCGGGACCGGGGAAGTAGCTCTCCGCCGAGGCCTGAACCGCCAGGGCCCCGGCGGTCGTCCGCCGCTGCCAACACCGCCGGACGGGAGGACAGCCGCAACACCGGACGCGCCCCGGTCCGGCGTCTGAACTCGAGCACCGCCAGTTCGGCATCCCCGGCAGCAGGCAGCCGCCGGCCGGCAGGGCGAGCGCGATCCCCACCCGCCCCTCGGCCGCCGCCCGGTCATTGCACAACAACGCCGCACCGCGCACCCCGGTCCCCGGTCGCACTGACTCAAACTCCAGCACGCCGGCATCGAAACCGACGCTGAAGCTGGCGGAGTTCTCATTGCCGAAAGCGCGAAGCCGCACCGCGACGTGCAGGCCGTCCGCCGAATCCGTCCGTCCGAGCAGGCTCAGTTCGCGGGCGGCGGAGGAGACAGGTCGGACCCCGGCGGAGTTCAGCACGCCGATCCCGTTCGGCCCGCCTGCGGGGTCAACGGTTCCAGGCCGGCAACGTAACGCCCGGCCTGGACCCAGTCGGTGACACTGATCACCCCGTTCCCCAGCGTGGTGCGCGGCGCGCAATCGGCCCGGGCGAACTCGCTGGCGTTTGCCGGATCCTCGAGCCCCACGGCGAACCGTCCCACCATGGTCCAGTCCGCCACGCCCACCGTGCCGTCGCCGGACTCACGCGGCATCAGGTCCGCCTCAAAGCCCGCTCCTGGATCCGAGGTGTCCACCACCACGGTCGCGGCCTGGCTGGTGACGGACCCGATGGAGTTTTGAATTGTCACGTGATAGCTGCCGGCCCGGACGGGCTGAATGTTCGCAAGTTCGAGCACCGCCGCGGTAGCCCCGGCAGCACGGCGCCCTCGAAATACCACTGGTAGGCGAGTTCCCCGACTCCCCGCGCCTCCACCCCCAACCGGGCGGTCTGACCCTGGAAGACCGTCTGGGACTGCGGCTCGCGCAGGATCACCGGCGAGTATTCCCCCATTCGTCAATGGTGGCGGCGGCACTGCGGCTGAGGTTCGTATCCTCCGAACTGACGAAGAACCCGACGAGCAGCGTCCCGGGCAGCGCGAAGGTGGTCTCCGCTCCCTGGGTCCAACTCGATCCGTCGGTGCTGATGAAGGCCTGAAAGACGTCGCCCGTGCGCCGCAACCGCACCCAGGCGTTCGGCGGCGTGACGCCGCTGAGGTTCGATCCCCAGGTGTCACTGCCACCTCCCTGACCCGGTCGCCGGAGGAAGGCATACAGGTTGGCCTGGTTGGGTTGGTAGGCCACGACCGACAGTGCCGGCTGTTGTTGCCCGGATGTTCCCGGGCCATGATGCCCAGGCGGGCGTTGTAGTTGCCGCCGACCAGGGAAACCATCCGGAGTTTCACGTCAAAGTCGCCGGTGCGGGGTTCCTGGTAGAACTGGAAGGAATCCGCCGTGCTCCACACGGATCCGCCTCCCGCCAGGATCTCAAACCGCTTCCCATCGTGGGTATAGGCCTCACGGACGCCGGTGGGCGCCCCCACCTGGAGGCTGCTCTGGGGGCAATGCCGTGCCCGGCGACGACTGAGGCTGGGTCAGCCGGTTCCCCAACAAGTCCTCCAAATCCACGGTTTCCAGGGTGAACGCCTCCCCTCGATCGCCGGGAACCGCAGCGCCGCGGAGCGACTGTCCGCCAGGGTGTCACGGCATCAGCCGGGGTGCCGGCGATGGAGTAGTTCGCCGGATCAGCGAGGCTCTCGGCATCAACCTCCTCATCGAACTCCACCCCACCAACCCGCCGTTCCGCATCACCACCGCGGCGACCACCGCCGGCCCGTGCGTGTCCACCAGAAACCTCGCCTCGAACGCGTCATCCGGGTCGCCGGGCACTCCGTTGCCGTTCTGGTCCATGCCGATCAGCACCCCGCCCGCCCGCTGATGGCCGGCCCGATCCGCACGCTGACAAACCCATGATCGCTCTGCCCCGGGAAGGTGACGCGATACGTGTTTCCACCGAGGAACTGACCGCAGTCGCCGCAATGGCCCCGCTGGAACCCGTGAGCTGCACATCCGCCGTCGTGAAGGTCGCCGGATTGATGGGGGTGTTGAAGGTCACGTCGGCGTGATCGACCACCGGCAGGACCTGACCGGACGGCTCCATCCCCACAATCGCCGGCCCGCCGAAACGCGCGACCACGCCGTCACCGAACGCCACCGTGTCCCCCCGGCCAGCAACGAGTTTAGGTGGACCATCGCCCCTCGTGCCAGAGGTAGACATTCAGGTCACCGATGATGAGGCGGGACCCACTGTGCAGGATCAACCCGGCGGCATCCACGCCGTAGAGATAGAGGGCCTCCGGTTCGCCGCCGCCGCCCCGGTTGCCGTTGCTGATGCCGTCCAGCAACTGCAGCGTCGCCGGTTTGCCGGGTTCCCCAACCTCGATCCGGCCGATGCCGAAGTTACCGGAGGTGTAGCCTGCCACCCCGCATCCTGTCC
The DNA here is from genome assembly GCA_024233215.1 of Verrucomicrobiales bacterium. Taxonomy (GTDB): domain Bacteria; phylum Verrucomicrobiota; class Verrucomicrobiia; order Limisphaerales; family J093; genus J093. The sequence continues at coordinate 388,188 of JACKPW010000004.1, forward strand.
ACCGATTTCGAGGTGATGCGCGCCGGGGCCCGTGAAGGCCAGCACCGCGGCATCGGCGGTGACCTGCGATTCGACCGTGTGATTGAACTCGAAACCTCCGGTCAATTCCAGCGTCCCCAGGTCGCTGATCTCCAGCCGGGCCGGAGCCACCAGGTTCAGGTTGCCCGCGGTCATCCGCGCCTGCGGCCCCCACGATCTGCAATCGGGCCGTCCGTGACACGGTGACGTCCTCGAAGTCGAACGTGCCACCGCTCTCGCAGCGGAACGTCAGCCAGTCGTCCGCACTGTAGGCATCGGTCCGGCCGCCCAACGCCTGCTGCAAGCCTGTAAGGTCGATGGAGCCGCCATTCCGGGCGTTGATCGAAGTAATGTAGGAAGCGTTCCATCCGCCGGACACGGTAATGGTCTCCAGGCTTCCCAACGCCAGATGCACCCCCACCCCATCCGCTTCGAACGGCGTCCGGTGGGCCCGCCAATCCTCCGGGGTGGTGTAACTGGCGGCGGTAAACGCAAATCCCGGCGTGGTTTTCGCGATGAATTGCAGGCGGTCGCAGACCTCGATGTCGCCCAGCAGCAGTTCCTCCCCGGATCCAACACCAGCGCGCTGCCGCTGAGGTCGCGAACCTTAGGCGCCTGCAAACGGCCACCCGCTTCAATCGTCAGGCTCGTGTTGAGGATGTTCGTCATCTCCGGCGCCAGGATGCGTCCGCCGGGATGAATCGTAACCCCGGCACTGACGATCTCACCCAGCACCGGCGCGTTCATCTCCGCCGCAAAATCCACTTCGACCCACACGCCGTGCGTGTCCCCCGAAACGTCCGCAGCAAGGGCGTATCGAGCACAATGCGGAAAGCAGCGTGAACAACCCGCCGTCCACCTCCTCCAGGGCGGGCAGGTGAAGCGGCTCCCCCGCCTCCGGCAGAAACCATGCTTTGCGGGAAATGCGGCGCAGCGCCGACAGGTCCAGGGTGCCCCCGGTTCGAAGATAGAAGGTCAGCCAGTCATCATTGCTGTAAGTATCCGTGCGGGGGCCGGTGACCTCCTCAAGTCCCGAGAGATCCACGTGAGCGCCGTGAGCCGCAATCACCGGGTAATTCCACCCCCGCTCAACCCCCGGTCACGGTGAGCGTCTCCAGCGAGTGGAGATCCATGCCAACGCCCGCGCCGTCGGCCTCAAAAAGCGTCCGGTGCCCCCGCCAGTCGTCCATCTCATAGCTTGTCGCAACCGGTGTCAGCGACGGGGTGGCTCGCGCCACCAGGCTCAACCGGTCGACCACGCTCACCGATCCGAGCTCAAGCACCCCACCGGCTTCGACCGTGATCGAGCTGTCGCTGACATCCGACAACTGGCCCGCGTGAAACTCCGCCCCCGGCGCCACCGTGAGCGTCACATGCTGCAGGGCCGCCAGTTTCGGCACGTTGAGAACGCTGTCCTCGGGCAGCGTGATCTGGCCCGCCGCCATGTTCTGAAGTTCAGGGAGGTCGAAGGTCACGCCGGTCGACGGGGTGAGGAAACCCATCTCGACGTCCGCCAGCGCCGGCAGGGCCCAATCCTGTTGCGGGGCAAGCCGGGTCCTCAGCGAAATGCGGGCCAGGCTGCCGAGGTCGAGCTGCCCCCCGCCACTCACGCTGAAGGTCAGCCAATCGTCGGCGTTGTAGGCGTCAGTCCGCGGCCCCACCGCAGCCGTCAGACCCGACAAATCCACCCGTCCGCCATTCACCGCGCTTACCGAGTAATTGTAGGAAGTGCCGTTTCCCCCCCGCGTGGTCAGCGAGACCATTCCCGGCAGTTCCACCACCGAATCGGGCCCGTTGGCGACCATCAGGATCTCGTTCGCCCGCCAATCCTCCGGCAGCGCGAAGGACGGCGCATCCACCGAAATCCGGCCGCCGTTCTGCGCGGAAAACCGGGCCCGGCTGCCCAGCGTGGCCGTCGTGGCATCCGACCGGAAAACCGCGCCCGCCCCACTGGCGGTGATGATCCCATCGAGCACCGAGATCCCTGGACCGCGAATTCCCGCGTGCCTTCCAGGGTGAACGTGGCGGCGCTGCCCAACCGCAGGGCGTCCACCCGACCCACCCCCGCCAGGTCGTAACTGATCTTCGCATTGGCAGGGACCTCGAGGATGTAGGTCTCGGACACGCTGTTGATCGGCACGAGCCCGAGGTCCCAGTTGGTGGGCTCGCTGTAGTTCCCCAGGACGGTGCCCGCCGTCCAGTTGGCAACCTCAGCGGCAACCCCCTCGCCGCCTCCCGCTGCCAAAAGCACGAACGAGGAGTCCCCGGCGTGCCGGAGGCGACGAATACAGCGTTCAGAGGCGACCGGGAAACCGGCCTCACGGGGCGGGATGCGGGTGTTCATGAGTTCGTCGATTGCGACATGGGCGGCGGACCGCCTGCGGGTTTGGCCCCTAAGTTCTTGGTCGAAAATTGCCGGGCAACAGGCGGCAAAGCAAGCGTGTTGCTTCGGCAAGAGTGCGTGAGGCGATTTCCGGGGCCAGCGTAGGCTGGGCCGCAGATGAAGGCGACGAAGTCTGTAGCGGCTGAGGAACTCAACGGACGCGACACTGAGCTGGACAAGTTGGCCCGCCGGCTCAAGCAATGGCGTGGGCGACAACGCTCCCGGGGAGCGCTTCCGCAGTGGGTCTGGGACGAGGCGACCGAAGCGGCACGTGAGCAGGGAGTCAGTCGGGTGGCCCGGGTGCTGGGGCTCGATTACTACAAGCTCAAGCGGCGAGCGGCCGGGCTACCTTCCGAGGCCCGAAGCAACGGCGCCCCTCTCGGGTTCGTGGAACTGAGCGTCAACCCGACATCGTCCATCACAAGCGAATGGACGCTCGAACTCTGCGACCCCGAGGGCCGCAAGCTGACTCTGCGGGGACCGAGCGAGCCCTCGTGCTGGCGCGACGTGGCCCGCGCTTTCTGGCCGGAGGAAGCAGTATGATCCAGATCACGCCCCAGATGCGGATTCTCCTGGCGGTTGAACCGGTTGATTTTCGGAAAGGCATTGATGGTCTGGCGGCGGTCTGCCGGCAGGCGTTGGCGGCCGATCCAATGAGCGGTGCCCTCTTCGTGTTCCGATCCCGGCGTGGCACGGCCCTCAAGATGATCGTCTATGACGGGCAGGGCTTCTGGTTGGCGCAGAAGCGGCTTTCGAGCGGGCGCTTCCAATGGTGGCCCGCGGCGCAGGGCAAGGCCAGCGTGGGGCTCGACGCCCATCAGATCCATCTGCTCTTCTGGAACGGGGATCCTTCCCAAGCCCAGGCCGCGCCCATGTGGCGGCGCTTGGAGACGGGAAGTTGAGGAGCAGATTTTTCGCTTGGAAACTTGCGTTCCACATTTTGCCCCCCTATCCTCAGGGGCATGTCGCAGGTGTTGTTGCGTTATCGTGGCCGGGAGATCGGAGCCGAAGAGGCCCGGTTCATCCAGCAACTCATCGATGAACACCCGGGCCTGAGTCGCCGTCGGCTCTCGGTCGAACTGTGCCGGGCCTGGAACTGGACTCAAGCCAACGGCCAGTGGCGCGACATGGTCGCCCGCAGCCTGATGCTCCAACTCCACCGGGCCGGTCACATCCGGCTGCCGGACAAACGGTTCTCCCCGCCCAACAACGTGGTGGCGAAGCGGACGCCCGAACCGACGCTGCCCCTGTGGGAACGACCCCGTCAATGTTCGCTGCGGGAACTGGGCACCCTGGAGATCAAACCGGTGCGTCGCACGGCTGAGGAACCGCTCTTCAACACGTTGATGGAGCAACACCATTACCTCGGCTATACCCAACCGGTCGGCGAACATCTCAAGTACCTCGTCTTCGCCGGCGCCGATCCGATTGCGGCGATGGCCTGGTCTTCGCCGCCGCGACATCTGGCCCCGCGGGACCGGTTCATCGGTTGGTCGGCTCCGGTGCGCCGGCGCAACCTGCATCTCATCGCCTACAACACCCGCTTTCTGATCCTGCCTTGGATTGCGGTGCCCCATTTGGCCAGCCACCTCCTGGGCCGGATCGCTCGCCGGATCTCGGCCGACTGGCAGGCGCTCTATGCCCACCGGATCTGGCTCTTGGAGACCTTCATCGATCCGGCCCGCTTCCGGGGAGTCTGTTACCGGGCGGCCAACTGGCTCTATCTGGGACTTACCACCGGTCGCGGACACAACGACTCGACCAACCGTTGCGATCAACCCCGAAAGCAACTCTGGGTCCAGCCCCTCGCGCGGGACTTCCGTCGTCGGCTCCAAGCGGCTTGAGCCATGAAATCCCTGCCTGACCTGAACCAGTTGATCCTGCCCCGAGAGCAACGGGAGGCGTTCCTGGCAGCGGTGCGCCCCGTGCTTTCGGCCGAACAGTTCGAGTTCATCCAGGCCATGATCGAGGCATTCCCGCAGATCAAAACGGCGTTGGAAGGGAAGAATCTCTCGATCACCCGTCTGCGACAAATGCTCTTCGGCGCGTCCACCGAAAAGACCGCCACGGTCTGTCCGCCCGCCCAACCCGGGGCCAAGCCCAAAGGCCAGGGCAAACGCCGGGGCCACGGCCGTCGTCCGGCCCGCTCCTACACCGGCGCCCGCCGCCAAACGGTGCGGCATCCCCGCCTCCAGCCGGGAGATTCGTGTCCCGAGTGCGGGAAGGGCCGGTTGCGTCGCCGGGCCACCCCGGCCCCGGTGGTCCGAGTTGAAGCTCGACCGCCGTTTCCAGCCACGGTCTTCGAGAAGGAGGTGATTCGCTGCAACCTCTGCGGCAAAACCTTCACCGCCCCGACACCGCCCGAAGCCGGCGAGGGCAAGTACGCTTCCGGGGTGGGGGTGTTGGTGAGTCTGTTGCGCTATGGCAGCGGGATGCCCCATTACCGCTTGGAGAAGCTTCAAGCGAGCCTGGGCGTTC
>JACKPW010000005.1 GCA_024233215.1 Verrucomicrobiales bacterium
CGCCGAATTCCATTCGGCAGAGCGTCCGGACTTTCCCACGGCCTGCGGGTCGGATACCCGCGATACAGCAGATATCTGCGCTACGACTTTGTCACTGGCCCTGCGGAGTGCCGGGTTACACAAGGCCCTGACTTGACTTGATTTCAGGGACTCGTGGAACTCGTCCCTCCGAGGAGGTTCCTGGTCATGGCGCTGGCGGCGTGAGCATCCCCATTTGACCCAACAGCGTGAGGTTGTCGAAATAGACGTGGAAATAGGTCACCAGTCCCGCTTCGTCGACCCGGGCAAGGATCGCGCCCCGCAGGTCCACGGGGTTGTTCGATGCCGGGGCGCCCATGTAGGGACCGGTGTGGGTGCCGGTCCAAAGCGCCTCCACCAACACCCAGCCGTCGCCCAGATCCAGCTGACGCTCCGTCTCCATGTGATGGTCGGGAAACGCGATGAAGAAACCCTCCTGAGCAGCGGCATATTCGACGCGCGTCATTCCGGGCGGAACGCCGGGAAGCGCCGGATCCGCATCTTCCGCAAAGGCCTCGATGTAGCCCGCCAGGTCGGAGGCGTTCCAGCGGGCGGTGGTCTCGGTGACGGTTTCCATCGGCGAAAGGCCCGTCGGATTCGGAACCGGCATTGCGATCGATGGCACCAACGGAGGCACCTCGGGCATGGGAATGGCGCCAATTTGGATGAGCGGCTCCATCAGGTCCTGGTAGACCCGGTAGCGCACCATCATGTCCCCCTCGAAATCCAACACCCCGAGCTGGCGAATGGTGACCGGGTTTCCGGTCGCCGGAACCACTCCGAGTGTGCCAGTGTCCCAGTCGCCGGAATGGGTGCCGGTGACCACGGCCTCCGCGGTGGCGAGATTGGCGGCGGTCAGGATGCGATCGCCGGTCATCCGGTAATCCGGGAACGACGCGAACAACCCGGTGAAATCCTCCTGCATTTCCGCCCGGTTTCGGGGATTGAGGGTGGCGACATCATCGAAACACATGTCCCGGCTGCAAACGACGGGGATGCGCGACGGGTTGTGCGGGTTGACCACCATCTCGCGGAACCGCTGGTAGTAAGTGACCAACCTCGCTGCGGATTCCGAGGCGGGTGGCTGGGTGTATTTGTAGAAGGCGCTTCGCGCCATGCTGATCTCGTCTAGATGGCTGAGCGTGCCGCCATTGCCTTTCAGTATGTCGCCGAACGGAAAGAAGTGCTCCAGGTCATTCAGGCTGCGATAGAGCCGGTACCGTCCGATGGACCAACTGGGCCAGGACACTTCCACCGAGCCGGGATCCACCTTCCGAACTTGCAGCAACGGTGACGGGCCTACCTCCAATTCCAGGTTGTCCACCACCAGCCGTTGTGGAAAGAACGGAGGATCAACCATGCCGACGAAGATCCCGGAGAAGGCCAGGAAGGGCTGGTCCAGACTGCCACCTCCTGAGTTGACTGAATCCAACGCCGTCTGGGTGAACAGCAAGTTGCGCTCGGGCGTTCGATCCCAAACTGACAGGGTGATCTCCACGCCGTCCCCGCTCTTGGTCAGCGCCAGGCCGTAGGTGACGTCCAGATGTGACAGGCCGGAAACCTGCGGGATCACGAAGCCCCATTCCGGACTGTATGGCCCGTCCAGTGGGAGTTGATACTCGATCACGGCGATCCAGTTTTGATAGAGCATCGCGTAGTAACCCACTTCCAGTTGCGGTTCGCGCAGACCTTTGAATCCGAGCATCGCACCGCCCCCGTCGTGAGCCACCAGGTCCACCCGGACCTCGGTTCTTGCGCCCTCCACGAGCTCGACATTTCGATTCCACGTCGCGGCAACCGTGTTGCCTCCCGTGATCTCGATTGCCAGGTGACCTTCTGCTTCCTCGAAACTGGCGGTGCCGAAGCCCACTCCCAGTGAATCCCAATCCGGTACCCCGTCGTTAAAATCCGAGATCAGTTCGGCATGTGCCGCCGTTGATGAAAGCAGGGTGAGAATGAGTGGAGCGATCCAGAGCCACCTTGGTGGTCTGCGGGATGAGGGTGTCTGCTGCATGGGGTCTCCTTTGGCATCGTCTGGTCTTGTGCTCTAATGGCCGTCGTTCTCGGTTTCTCAAAAGGCCGCCTACCCAGGGGCTCCCGACGACCGTCATCACCAGCTACTGAGGCAAACCGCCGGGACTGTTACCGGGTTTTGGGGAGGAGAGGCGGGCGGAGGGGGATTTCGTGGGCGAGGAACCGTGCGAGACCCGGCGTTCGTGAAGCGGTTGGAAAGCGGCGATGACTCGCCGCAGTCCCAAGGCTCCGCCAGTCCGATGGGGTGGGGAGTGCTTGAGAGTCCGTGTCCAGACCCTGGCTCAGGCTCAAGGCTCTGCTTGTGTGAAGGGCGTGGAGTCGAGATAGACGAACCCTGGCGCACTCCCGAGCCCAAGCCACCTGCCGTCCTCCGAGAAGTAACAGCCGCGGGGCAGGAAGTTCATTTCCGGCACACCCAGTTCGTGGCCCGTCAGGAGGTCGTAGAGACGAAAGCCGTTCAGCCCTCCGGCCACCGCCAACCTCCGGCTGTCTTGACTGAAGCTCAGCGGGTAGAGGAATTGCCGGGACGCTCCGCGACGGCCAAGGAGGCTGAGCCGGTTCCCGGTTTGGGCATCCCAGAGCTGGACGTTGGTTTCAGCGTCCAGCGATGCAATCAGCCGTCGATCGGGGGACATCACCGCCCTTGCGACCTGGGCGCCATGAGGCATGACGAGCACAACACGGTTGCGTTCGATGTCCCACAGGCCGAGATTCCTGCCGGCAGCGAGCATCACCTTGCGCGAGTCGATGCCCCAACTGTCCGAGAACCAATTGCGTTCTCCCCCGCCAAACCGGATCCGGGCTCGCTCTCGCCCGTCGGCCACGGTCCAAATCACCCGCTCCTCCGTGGCAGTGTCCCCACCGACGATGAGGTTTCCGTCGGGAGAGAAACTCCGGTGGTTGAACACAAACGCATGGTTGCCCTCAAGCGTTCCCCGCCGTTGCATGGTGGTTACTTCCCAGATGTCATACTGCCCCCGGGAGCGTTCCGCGCACACGAACCGCGCGTCAGGGGAGACCGCCGCGGAACTCTCGGGGACATACGGGAGCTCCGCGCGGATGACTTGCGGCTCCGGTATGCCGGTCCGAATCTCGACCTCCCGTTCGGACAGCCAAAAGAGGACAGTGGAACCTTGGGTCGCGGAAAAGCCCCTGAACTCCGACGGCACGTCCGCGCTCTGGCGTCGGATCGGAGTGGCCTTCGGGTTCCAGAAGCGGATGGAGCCGTCGGCTCCGCCACTCGCGAGGAGGGCACCGTCTGGCGAGAAGGCAAGTTCCGTCGCATCGGATTCCTGACCGCGCAGCGTTGCGAAGAGCGTCCAGGAGGTGGTGTCCCAAATCCTGATCGTCCGGTCAACGTCGGCCAGGGCGAGCTTGTCGCCATTCGGAGAAAACGCCGCTCCGACGGCATTCCCGGTCGATTCAGTCAGGACGACCGGCTTCGCGTCGCCCTGCAGGTCCGTTACGCTGCTTTGGGGGGCGGCGGCGAGTAGATGCCTGCCATCGGGAGACAGCGCCATCGGATGCGCTCGAAAGCGAGCGGGGTCATCGGAGGACGGGACCTGTTTCACCTTCCGCAGACTGTGCAGATCCCAGATCCCAATGCCGGCGGGCTCGAGTGCGGCCAGCACGGGGGCATTGGCTGCGACGGCCAACCCACGGTGGCCGTAGCCTCCACGGTAAGGTTGCACCAGGGTGGCCACTTGTTCGCCACTCACGAAGTCGTTCAAAGTGACACTGCCGTCGCTGAACTGGAACGCGAGCAGCCGTCCGTCGGCTGCCATCGCGAAGGACCGAATACCCTCCTCGTGGCGGACACGCTTCTCTTCGCACCAAGTGCCGGCTTCCCAGACGTGGAGGACGGATGCCTTCCCGGTGAGGCTGTCCACAATCGACACCAGGTGCCTGCCGTCAGGGGTGAAACCCAATTGCGTGGGAAGGCCGGCACACTCAATGCGGGTGATCTCCTGCCGGGTTGTCACGTTCCAGACCCGGAGACTCCGGTCACCGCCGCCGGAGACCAGATGGCGTCCGTCAGGTGAATAAGCCAGTCCCGTAACGGCATCTCCAAGTCGGGGCAAAGTCGCGACTTCATCCGATTGCGACTCATGCCAGAGATGGCCCCATTCCCAGCCGCGCAGGTCGGGTTCGCCGGGTTTGGGACGATGCCTTTCCAGCAGATCGCGGACGCGTACGAGGTTGTTCTCCTTGAGTGCTTGAAAGGCGAAGTTCATGTCCGCCACGTAAAGGAGAGCCCGGGCCTGGTCTCGCTGCTCCCGAACCGCCATCCACGCGATGGGCAGGCCGACGAGCAGAACCAGCACCAGCGCGGCAACCGCGGCGCTCAAGCCGGCGAGCACCGGCTTGCGACGGCAGAACTTCCACAGCTTCGTGGTGGTTCCGACCGGTTGGGCCAGGATGGGCTCTCCGTTCCCAAATCGTTGCAGCTCCTCCGCGACTTCGCGGGCCGAGCCGTAGCGGCGGTCCGGTGACTTCTCAAGGCACTTGAGACAGATGGTGGCCAGGTCGGCGGGAACCTCACGGTTTTCCATCCTCGGGGACGGAGGTTCTTCGTCGGTCACTTTCCGCAGCGTCTCAGGAACGGTCGGTGCCTGAAACGGTGGATGGCCGGTCAGCAGGAGGTAAAGCGTCGCGCCAAGAGCATAGATGTCGCTGCGGACGCTGACCTTGCCGTGGTGGGAGGACACCTGTTCCGGCGGCATGAAGTTAGGCGAGCCCAGCAACTGCCCCGACAGCGTGAGGTCGGAGTCGACCTGGAGGCGCTTGGCGAGGCCGAAATCCGTGATGCGCGGTTCGTCGTCCTGATCGACGAGCACGTTGGAGGGTTTGAGGTCCCGATGCAGCACGCCGCGGTCGTGGGCGGCCTGGATGGCCAGGGCGATCTTCCTGACGTAACGAGCCGCCTGTTCCGGTGAGATGCGACGTTCCTTGGCGAGCGATTCCAGGTTGCGCCCCTCCACGAACTCCATGGAGAAGTAGGGCCGGCCGTCAAGTTCGCCGGTTTCATAGATCGCCACGATGTTCGGATGGCGCAACGTGGCCGCCGCCTCGGCCTCCAATCGAAAGCGGAGCAGGGCGGCGGGGGTGGCGAACTCGCCGGCGAGAATGGTCTTCACCGCGACGATGCGGTTCAGGCTCGTCTGCCGCGCCTTGAAGACCACCCCCATGCCACCCCGACCGAGTTCCTCGATCAGTTCGTAGTCCCCAATGCATCCGGCTTCGGGCAGCGCAGCCGTGGACGTTCTGTCCGGATCCCCGCCAGGCCCCGCTCCCGTCCGTTCTCTGACCAGCCGGGCACCGGACTCGATCAGGCAGCGCGGGCACAGCCCGAGCGGCGCGTCCGAGGGCATCGGCGTGCCACAGGTGGCGCAGGTTGCCACGTTGCTTCCGGCCATGTGAAATCAGTAATGAGGCGGAAGGCCCCGGTTGTTACACGCGCTCGTCGGCTTCAGGCGGACAACACCGCCGTCAAGTGGCGCAGTTCCTCGTCGATCTCCGTCGGGTCCGCCACGACGTGGGCAATCTCATCGCGCAGCAGTTCGCCGTATCGGCGCCTCAGCCGGTGAACGGCGACACGGAGTGCGCCTTCGGTCCGCCCCAGTTGCGGTGCCAAGCTGGCGTAGGAAGCACTCTCATCCGCTCCGGTCAGAAAGCCCTTGATTGCCGAGAATAGAGCCGCGTTGTCACCGCTCCGATACTCGGCCTCCAGACGCTCGAGGACCTGGTTCAGCAGCGTCAGGGCCCAACGCCGTTCGAAAAGCCGGTCGGGGCTGAGATCGTCGATGGGCTCATGCACGTAGCCGGCTTCCCCCGCCGCCACATCCAAGGAAAGCGTGGGGCGGCCACCGCCACGCTTGAGGCGGCATTGGCGGTCCCTCGTGTCGGAGAGGTAATGGTTCAGCGCCCCCAACAGGTAGGAGCGGAGGCGGCCCCGCCGGGGGTCCGCGCTGGCCACGTGGTCATGGGCCAGGAAGTCGGCGAAGAAGCCCTGGATCAGGTCCTCGGCTTCGCCAGGCGGATGGCCCCGGCGTCGGACATAGACGTAGAGCGGATACCAATAGGCCCGGCAAAGCTGCTCCAACGCGGCGGCGGCTCCCTCCGCCTCCAACTCGCCGGCGCGCAGCACCATCGTCCAACGCGTGGTGGGAAAGCAACGGGCATTGCCGACGGAGGGAGAACTCTGGTCGATTCCAAGGGACATGGGTGGACCTCAGGTTTTGCCGGCGTCGGTCAGGGGCGGGTTCATTGATGGGGTCAAGACGACCGGTTGCCGGAGTGCGTGTCAAGCGCCGAAGGGGACGCGGCACGGGCACGGGTGCTTTCCGGAAGAGCGTGCGAAACCCGTTGACCAGCGGGACACGGACTGGCTAGGCTTTGGCCATGATGAATGCGGTCAAGGTCGTCGTGGTGTGCGTGGTCCTAGCGGGCTGACGCGACCGTGCGCTTTGGCAGCAGCTCACCGGTCGCCCGCCGTTCCCAGTGGAACGCGGGTTTTGTGTTTTCCGGGTGACCGCCGTGGTGGCGGTTTACCGGGGGCGACGTGAGGCGGGCGGAATGCCCAATCGACTGGCTGACTATGCGACATACCATCTCCGTGCTCGTGGAGAACAAGTTCGGCGTGCTGACGCGCGTGGCCGGGCTGTTCAGTGGCCGCAGCTTCAACATCGACACGCTGAACGTTGCGCCGACCGAGGACCCGACGGTTTCCCGGATGACCATTGTCACCCGCGGGGACGACGCCACGGTGGACCAGATCGTCAAACAACTCGAGAAGCTGGTGGACTCGATCAAGGTCCATGACTTTCGCGAGGGTGAGTATGTGGATCGCGAACTCGTGCTGGTCAAAGTGGGGGTGGACTCCAAGTCCCGGGCCGAGGTGATGCAGATCACGGACATCTTCCGGGCCAAGATCATCGATGTGCAGCCGCGGAGCCTGACCATTGAGCTGACCGGTGACGAGAGCAAGGTGGGCAAGTTCATTCAGTTGATGCAGACGTTCGGGATTCTGGAACTCACGCGGACCGGACCGGTCGCGTTGCCCCGGACCTGAGGCTTGGGGCCGCCGGTTTCCCATGCGGAGCCCGGCGGCGTCCGTGCCGCCCCTGCTTCCACCTCCATCCCCACGTCCACGTTCACGCCTGCGCCCATGCCCCGGACCTCCTCCTCCAGGAAACTGACGGACACCGCGCTTGAGCTCATCGCCCGGCGTTTCCAGGTGCTCAGTGATCCGCTGCGTCTGAAGCTGATCATCGCCCTGGAGCAGGGGGAGAAGATGGTGAAGGAACTGATGGCCGCCACCGACAAGCCGCAGGCCACGGTCTCGCGCCAGCTTCAGGTGCTGGCGGATGCCGGGATCCTCGCCCGGCGTCGCGCGGGGACGTGTGTCTTCTATCGCATCGCAGACCCCGCCATCATGGTGCTTTGCGAGACCGTTTGCGGCAGCCTCCAGAAGCAGTTCGCCCGTCAAGCCGAGCGGTCCCAGCTCTTCTCCGACTGATCCCCTCGTAACGGCGAACTGGCGTTCACCGAATGGCCAAATGGGCAGGTGGCCACGGCACCCGACAGGGAGCCGACACCTTTGAAAAGGAAAGGGCCGGAGTCCTCCTGAGGGACTCCGGCCCAACCCTGCCTTGCCCGGCCGGTGTGCGGCGCGTTACCGGGCGTTTCTCAGCACGCGGTAGAAACGGGCCGCTTGCGTGGCCGGGAGGTCATCCGTCCAGCTCAGGTCGCCGGCGGTGTCCGGGGCGAGCGTGCCGTTGGTGGCGTCGGCCCAGTTCACCGAATCAGAGACATCCGCTGAAACCTGCACTTGATAAGTGTAGCTCGGGTCGCCGGGCCACATCAGCTCGATGCCCGCGGGTTGTCCGGCCAGTTGGACCTCGATCGCGAAGCCCATCATGCTTTGGAGCATGGCCGCCCGTTCCGCCGGATAGCCCAGCGCGAGGAAGTCCAGTCGACCGCCCGGCGTGTGGCAGTCCGCGCAGCGCAGCGCCATCTCTTTCGGGGCCACCATGTGGTTCTGGATCCAGACCATCTCGGTCGAAGCCCAACCCAGCTCACCGCTGTACTCACGTCCCACGGTCTGCATGCCAGTGGTCAGCGCGAGATCCCAGTCGTAAGCCTTCCAGTAGGCGTCGGTGTCCGCGGCGTCGTTCGGGAACAGATTGGGGACTCCGAGGACGTTGTTGGCGACGTCGTAGGGCTGCACGCCGGTGAAACGCTTGACCGGCACAATGCGCGCCTTGACGTCCGTCTCCGACCCATGAAGCTGGTTGATCATGATCGGTTGGTTGGGATCCACGGCGTCGTCCAGCGTGTGGTAGAGCACGTCCCCGTTGAACCACTGATACTCCGGCACGACGTTCTCCTCCCAGGTGAAGGTTCCCTTCATCGAGTTGTAGATGTCCTCGCCGGCGGCGTTCTTGACCGTGCGGGTGCTGCCGTCGGGATTGCGGTCACCGGCCGTGGACCAGTCCCAGCTCATCTTCGTGGCCTTGCCGCCCCGGGCGAAGCGGGGGACATGGCATGTCTGACAGGCCACGCGGGCGGTGTGCCCGTTCAGGCGCTCGGCACTGTCGCCGGTGTGCGGGGCATCCGTATGGCAACGCTCGCAAAGTGCGTTGTCCGGTGCGGCCTTTGAGTAGCGGGAACCGTAGACTTGGTGGCCGCCGGCGTCGTGACAGAAGGAGCAGTCCTGATTGATCCCGTCCTCCCCCATGTGCACGTCCAATGCGCGCGTCGGATGGGTCAGGGTCGAATCCAGGTCGCCATGCTTCACGGCGTCACCACCGCCACCGTAGAAATGGCAGGCGCCGCAGGTGGCGCGGCTCGTGGGGCCCACGCTCTTTGCCACCGCCAGCAAATCCACCGAGGGATCCGGATTGCCCGCGGCGGTGGGGGTCTTCTTGTAGGTGCCCGTGGTGTCGTGACAGACGAGGCAGTCCAGTTTGGTGGGATCGTCGAAATCGAAGGTGTCGTCCCGCCAGCCCTGGCCGATGTGGCAGCTGGTGCAGCGCGGCTCGTTGGAGCGGACGGCAACGCAGTAGTTGTTGATAACGTTGTATTTGCCCAGCTCCTGGGATTCCCCGGTGGAGAGCTGGTTGGTATGGCGCCAGGTCCAGTGCACGGTCTGCATCAATCCGGCGGTCTGGTCATTTCCCAGCATGCCGTCGGGACCATGACAACCCAGACAGGTGGTGGTGCCGGCATACTCGCTGATGAAGGCGCTGTGATTGACGGCGGCGAAAGCTCCGGGCATGGCCATGCCGAGAAGCAGGCAGCCCAGCGCCAACCCGGGGGCGGACCGCCGGCAGGAGGAGTTTGGTTGCTTTTTCATATACTTGCGAATGATCGAATGAACGCAGACAGGGTGGGCAGATTCACCCATAAGCGCAACAACAACAGGCCAATTCTGAAAAGTAGCCGGAATGCTAACAGTCGGCATCAACCAGCTTAATCTTAGTAGGGCGTCCGGTCCTCCTTGAGAAGCCACTCCCGGAACAGTGCCTGGCCGGACTGTCGCAGCAGGATTTCGGTGGGCCGGTCCCGTTCCCCCGGGGAGAGGGCCATCTGGGTGTAGAGGTAATCGTCGTCGAATCCGGCGGCCGCGGCGTCCCCGCGCGTCGCCGCATGAGTGACCCGGTCCAGCCGGGCCCAACCGATGGCGGCCAGGCACATGGGACACGGTTCGCAGCTGGTGAAAATCTCGCAGCCGGTGAGTTGGAAGGACCCCAGCCGTTGACAGGCGTCCCGGATGGCCACCATTTCCGCGTGCGCCGTGGGATCGTTGGTGGAGGTGACCCGGTTCCATCCGCGGCCGACGATCTGCCCGTCGCGCACGATGACGGCGCCGAACGGGCCTCCGGCGTTCCGGCGCATTCCCTCCTGCGCCAGCCGGATGGCCTCGCGCATGAACTCCTCGCGTGGCGGCGCCGCGCTCATGCCGGTTCCCGGACTTGGCTCAGGGGGTCTTGGGAACGGCGTCCAGCAGGGAACCGGTGGATACGCCCGCGCCGAGCAATCGTTGTGCCGGTTCGATCTTGCTCCAACCCCGGCCGTCCCAGTGCCCGAGGCGGTAGAGCGTGGCGAAGTTGAAATCGGGCGGGGTGCCGCCCTGGCCGCCGACGAGTTCGCCACCCCGGCGCACGTTGTCCTGCAACCAGGCGGGCAGCAGCAGGTGATAGGGATTCCGGTTTACCTCGCCCACGTGAAACGAGGTTCCCGCCATGAGATCGCCCACGTGTTCCGGGGTCAATTCGACCATCAGGTTGGGATCGTCCATGGCTCCCCAGAACTCGGTCTCCACGGTGAGGCAGCGGACGGTGTCGCCGGCGACCGCCAGTGCGTCCCGGACCAGGTGGTGGACGCCGATGTGGGTGCCGTTCCAGTCGCGTTCGTGGGGGAACAAGATGGCGGCGGGTTGCTGTTCCCGAAGGATGTCGGCGATGACCGTCACCTTGGCGCGCCATTCGTCCGGTGCCTCCGCCCGGGCCCGTGCGGTGATTCGTTCCAGGCCGGTTTCCGCCGTTTGCACGAGGTCGAAACCCAGGAATTCGCAGGCGTGGCGCAGTTCCTCCAGGCGCCCCGCCTGGCGATCGCGGTTGCTGCCCTGGGTGACCGCGACATTGACCACGCGCATGCCGGCCTCGCGCTGGAACCGCAGGGCGATTCCGCCGATGATGCATTCGTCATCGGGGTGCGGGGAGAAGATGAGCACCTTCGGGGCGTTCGCGGCCGGAGCCGGGCGTTTCGGGGTGGCGAAGCCGCCGAGCGGAAGGGATCGTCCCTCGGCAACCAGCCCGGCGAACCGGGCGGCCAGAGCATGGTAGGGTGTGGTCATGGTGAGGCGGATTCTAGTTGGGGAGCGGGGGCACGGCAACGCGGGGGATTCGTGGGCTACTTCAATTCCGCCAGTCCGAGTTCATCCAGGACCCAGTCGATGTTCAACGGCAGCTCTTCCGCCCGGGCCCGCATATCCACGGTGTGAACATGCTGCTTGCCCCAGGCCAGCAGCCGGGTGCGCATCGAACTGTCTGCGGCCGCTTCCCGTGGGGTCTTGCCGTCCAGAGACTCCAGCTGCCGGTCGAGCAGTTGTTCGTAGTGCTCGCGCAGCCGCGCCGCCACGTCGTCGGCCTCCGGTGCTTCCGCCTCCGCCGGTTGGCCGGTCGTGGGGAGTGCCGCCCCGGCATTGGCCGGACCGCCATAGACCTGCTGTTGCGCGTCGTCCACCAGGAGCTGCTCCTCGCGCATCGCCCGCAGGAACTCCATCAGGTCGATGGCACTGTCCTCGCGATGGGCGGTCTTGCCTGCGAGCACCTCGATGAGGCGGGCTTTCAAGGCGTCGCGGGTTTCCGGTTTCATGGCGTCCGCCACCATCATGCCGTCGGTCAGGCGGACCATGGGTTTGTCCGCCGTCGCAGCCCCGGACGGGGGTTCCGCGTCGCCGGAGGCTGCCGGTTTCCAGGCAAGCCGCAGCATTTTCGCTGGCGCGTCTTCCGCCCCGGTTTCGGCCTCATTCTCCTCGTCCTCATCCTGTTCTTCTTGGAAGTCCCCGGCCGCGGTGAGAGTGGCGCGAATTTCGTCCAGCGGTGATTCGAGGGTGAACTCGCTGCGATGGATCAGCAGCCTGCCGCCCTGCAGCGGTTCGTTCATTTCGTTCTGCAGTCGCACTGCCTCCTCACCGGCCTGAACCATGTGATGGGCCAGGAACGTGCGGAAATCGAGGTCGGGATCTTCCTTGCGAGCTTCCTGGTGGCGGGCAGCCAGCCGGTTGTGCCAGGTCTCCCAGAGGGCCGGGGGAAGCTGCAGAGCAATGCCGCTGGTCCGGGTGTAGTGCGGATACCGAGTCAGCCAGCTCAGCACCACGGTGTACCGTGCCGACGACTCCGCCACACCCCGGTCGTAAACCAGAAACACGCCGGCCTCCGGGTTGAGCAGGTCGATGCATTCCGACCGGTCGTTACCGGGCACCCGCTGCACTTCCAGAACGCCCGGCAGGGTGCGGCGACGGTGTTGGGTCATCACGCGCTCGTCGTTGTTGAGGCCCGGAAACCCTTCGCTCTCCCACACCTCGACCAGCGTGCGGCCGTCCGTATCCCGGTCCAGGAACAGCGCCTGGTAGAGGACGTTGTGGGCCGCGAAATCGAGTTCCAGAGCCTTGTTGCGGATGGGGAGGGTTTCCTCCTTCAACCGTGCCCGGAAGGTCTCGTCGCCCAGGGCGGCGACCACCCGCTGCATCGCCTTGCCCACCCAGGTGCCGTCCAGTTTCTGGTAGAGATCGTAGCTGGTGGTGCCCAGCGGGTTGAACGGACAGTCCGCCGGGCAGGCAATGGTGCTGCCGCGCTGCGATCCACATTCCGCGGGGGTGATCGTCCGGTCCAACGCCGGGCAGGCGCGGGCCTTCTTGCTCGTCTGGGCCTTGTTGCTGTCGCTCATCGTCAAAGCAACCAGCATCCGGCGGCGACCGATTCCGGGAAAGCCAAAAGCGCAGGAGTTGGTGATGCCGGGCATGATTCAGTGGGATGGCGGTGCGTCCGACCCTGATCTCCCGCGGGCCTGCCTCGCTTCGTTCTCTTCGTTTCCTTCTGTAGAGAGTTGAATCGTTACGGCCCAGCGAGGCCCGCGAGCCGGAGCCGGAGCGGGGACGGCCCGTCCCCGGATTGTGACACTACCGCCCTGCCTTCGTTTTCTTCTGGGGGCCCTTCCGTACGGCGATCCGGCCCACCGGCATCAGGCAAAAAGCGCGAGCCAGCCAGCCGCCGGAGCCGGATCCCAATATCCGGTCAGTCCTTGCCAACATTAGTGGGTTGCGCAGAGCCGTTTCACGTGCTACCGCAGTAATCATCATGCAGCCGAAATCGTCTCTCTCTCTCTCTCTCTCTGCGTGGGCGGCGCTGCATTCTCTGTCGGCATCGGTCCGGTGGCGGCCCAAAGTGTGGCTGACGCGGGCGTGATCGAACGCGGCCCCGACTTCGCCGTGTACCAGCAGGTCACAACCTCCCTCACCGCCGACGGCCAAGCCCGCTTTCACACCAATCGTTTCACCCTGCTGGAGAACGGGTTGAATTATCAGGACGAAAACGGCGCGTGGCAGGAAAGCCGGGACCTGATCGAACCGTTCGCTGAAGGAGCGGTCGCCCGGTACGGGCCCAACCAGGCCATCTTCAGTCCGGACCTGAACGCTTCGGCCGTGTTTGATATCCGGATGGGGGATGGCGGCCGGCTGCCGGGCGGCGTGCGGGCCATCCAGCTCACCGACCTGGCCACCGGGCGGAGCGTGGCACTGGGCAGCGTGAAAAAGTCCGCGCCCGGGGAACTCCTTCCGCCGGACCGGATTGTCTATCGCGATGCGTTCGACGGGCTCAAAGCCGACGTCGTGCTGGTCTGGCGTCACAACCAGTTCCTGCAGGATGTGGTGCTCCGACAACGCCCGCGGCTGCCGGAAGGTTGGAAGCCGGACGAGGTCCGCCTCGAAGTCGTGACCGAGTTCGCCGAATGCCCCGACCCCGAGTTGCGCTGCCAGTCCGTGGGGGGCACCGGAGAGGAAATGCTGGAAGACCACACCGTGGTGGACTTCGGCGGCATGGCGATCCTAAAGGGACACGCCTTTCCGGTGGACGGCGGAGACGCGTGGGCTTTCGACGGCGGGATGCCGACCGAAGCGCAGACACCGGTTCTGAAGCAGTTTCACGAACTGCCGGACGGCCGGCGGTTCCTGGTGGAATCGGTCGCCTGGACCGAGGCGGAAGGGCAGTGGGCCAACCTCGCGCTTAATGCGCATCCCGAATCCGCGACGGGCGAGGACGCTGCTCCCGTTGAGCCCGTGCCCGCCGGGACGGTTGAGGGCGACGAAACCAGCCGGTTGGCGGCCACCACGATTTCCGTCCAGAAGGCCGGGGCGGCTTCGTCTGGAGCCGTGGACACGCCGCGGCGTACCTGGCCGGCACCGCGTCCCGCATCTCCCGAGCGCCAACCCATTGAACTGGCCCAAATGCCCTACAAACCGGAAGGGTACCTGGTCGACTTTGCCTTCGTGACCGTTTCCGGAAGCAACCCGACGGTCTTCCAGACCGGCTGGACCTACTATGTGAAGACCAGCTACTACAGCGGTAGTTCGGTCACCTTCCAGTCAGGGGCCACGATCAAGTTCAAGAACAACGCCTACCTGCTCCTCTACGGTCCGGTCTCCTTCCCGAGTTCAGGAAACGAGGTGGTGTTCACCTCGCGGAACGATGATCAACACGGCGCCGTCATCCGCTACGTGCCGAACGAGGACGACAGCGATGGCAACCCGGCTGCGCATCAGGCGGCGCAAGCGATCTGGATCTATTACGTCAGCATCAGCACAACCATCCAAAACGCCCGGATTACGTGGGCCCGGAAGGGCATTCAGTACGACTTGAATCCGGGGGGCAACCAAACTCACTATCTGAGCGGCTCGTGGTTGGCTTACTGCGAGATCGGCATTTATGCCAACCTGCAAAATGCCACCTTGGTTCTCAGCAACGTCAAGGAGTGCACCTTGGGCACTGAGATCGAATGCGGCGGCGGCGGTACGGTTTATGGCGCGATGGCCACCGATCCTCAGTGTGATGTGCAGTCCGTGGCCTGGGTGAACGATCCGGATGCGGACACACTCGTGGAGGATCCGTACGGTGATCCGAACAAGAACACGCAGTCCGAGTGCAGTTTCGTCCTTGCCGACAACAACCGCGTCGTGGCAGCTTTTTGGGATACTCACCTCAGCGCGTATGGCCTTGGCGGGGAGTCTTTTCAGACTCTTGAGTTTATACGTTCGACCGGTTGGGCGACATCTGACGACGCCGGTGAGAGTTTCGACGATCAAGGAGCGCTCCCGCCCGTGCCAATTCCTGCTCCGGCGCAACCCGGGGATGCCTGGGAGGGAGATGCCGGTGATCCGGTTATGGCACGGGACACGAGCAACGGCTACGTTTACCTCCTTCTAAATCCTTCCCGCGAGGCCGTTAGCTGGAAAGGGTTTCGTCTCTGGCGGTCCACGGACAACGGGGCTACGTTCACTACG
Source organism: Verrucomicrobiales bacterium (assembly GCA_024233215.1). Classification (GTDB taxonomy): domain Bacteria; phylum Verrucomicrobiota; class Verrucomicrobiia; order Limisphaerales; family J093; genus J093. The sequence continues at coordinate 15,116 of JACKPW010000005.1, forward strand.
ATCTGCGACGACCTTTTCAGCGGCACGGATTACATCAAAGGGGACAAGCCCATAATTGCGGTCAACAACTTTCTGAATCTGAGCAACTCACAGTACATTTATGTCGCTGGGAGAACTGAGGAGTCGGTTTTGGTCACTTACTCGAGTGATTATGGTGCCTCTTGGGAGGGGCATACTCTGCTGTTCGAGAACACGAATGCTATCAACAGTGCCCAGGGCGCCGATATCGCGATAACCGATGACGGCACTGTCTATGTCTTCTACTTGGTAAGTACGAAGCCTCCTACTCCATCCAACAGACTGGAGTACCGCTACAAGGCACCAGGGGAGACAACCTGGTCAATTCCTGTTCCCGTCCCCGCCCATGGGCCGTCAGGGACCAGCCTGTTGCTTAACTGCGAACAAGAAAGCGGCAGTGGAGACAACGAACGGCACGAGAGTGCATTACAGGGGGATTTCTTTAAATCCAACGGTTGGCCTCGCGTGGCGGTCAGCGGCCAGTGCGTTTACGTCGCGTTTGCGGATCTTCCTCAGAAGGATCCTCCCGGGGGCCGTAATACGGACCGCGGGGATATCTTCGTTCAACAAGCAACCATCGGCGAGGGGAGTGGTAATCTAAGTTGGCTGGACGAAGCTGTCTGCGTAAGCCAAGGCGGGTCGGGAACGGACCAATGGAATCCTGCGATCGCTGTCGCTGGAAATACACTCTTCGTGGGCTATTACAGCCGCCAGGATCGACCCGCGCAAAACGATCTCATCCGGGCGTATGGGGTCAAGGCCGACATCTCAAACGGGTTGACAAACGCCACTTTCGACACATTCCCAATTAGCAGCACTACCTTCCCTCCGCTCTTTCCGGGACCTCATGAGCCTCCGGTTGGGGCCCCGCCTGGCGCGACCGTCTTCGTGCCTCCCTGTCAGCCGTGGGGTTACGATCATGTCTTCACGCAGAACGGTGTGGCTCTTGATGAAAACGGTGTCTACTCGGCCTGTCCTCCGCCGTGGAACGCTGCTCATGCTACTGGTACAACGTACCAGCACTTCATGGCGGATGACTACACCTGGGCAGCAGCCGATGCGAGCCATTTCTACTTCGCTTGGTGTGATCGATCGCAGTCGTGCTCTGTGCCCGGAGGCACTCGACCTGACTCGAACGTTCGATTTGCCCGCATCAAGCCATGAGCCCGTCATGATTGCTTGGGCCAATAAGATCGCGTTCAGCCTTTTCCTCTCCGCGGAGGTGGCTGGTGGCTGGCCTGCTGCACACGCTGGCCCGCCGGTGGGAACGGATGGGGAGTATGCGAGTGGCCGGCTCCTTTTCAGGAACCGATACACAGGTATCCAGCCTCCGGTTGATGCCCCGTTCTATGATGACCAACTGCACCCTTTGGAGGGAGAGGATTACCTCGCACAACTTTACGTTTGGCGAACGGGCCAGGGTTTCCAGGCGGTTGGTGAACCGGTCTCCTTCAGGAAACCGGTTCCCGAAGCGCCGCCGGGCTACTTCTGGGGCGACGAGGTTGAAATCCCCTTGTGGGGACCCGAGGTTGCCTGGATGCAGGTTCGTGCTTGGCACACAGCCAGCGGTGGGAGCTTTGAATCGGCGGCTCTGAGTGCGGGGTGGACCGGCAACGCGAACATCCTCTACCTGCCGGACATCTTCTTGACGGCATTTCAGGCCATGGGAGATGCAGCGTTCAGGTTCAACCCGCACGACAGGATTGGGCTCACCGGCCCACCGCAGCTTCCAGCCAAGTTGGTCGGACTTGAGTATCCCGGACGGTCTGTGATCGTGAAGTCCCCGTCCTCGCGGGTCGTCGTGGCGGGGCAGCAGGCAACGCTGTCGGTGGTCGCCAGCCGTTGCATGGGGGTGAGCTACCAGTGGTACCGGAAAGTGGGCGATCAACCGGACGGGTTCATCGAGGGCGCAACCAATGCCACTTACACGACGGCACCGTTGCAGGCGGATGCCAGCTTCTGGGTGGAGGTCAGCAATGTAGCGGGCACTGTGGCAAGCGAGCCGGCGCGGGTGGAGGTGCTTCAGGAACCGCCCCGGCTGAAGGTCGAGGCCGGCGCGGGCGGGCCGTTGCTCACCCTGGACGGGGAGATCGGCCGCCGCTACCGGGTGGAGGGGAGTTCGCAGCTTCAACCAGATTCCTGGGTCGTGCTGTTCGACGTGATCCTTACCCACGCCCGCTACCGTTGCTTGGACACGGCGCCCGCCGGCCAGCGACCGCGTTTCTACCGGGCGGTCGCTTTGCCTTGAACAGGCTTGTCCGGTGCCGGCTGCGGCGGGGCCGGTCTCAGCCGTGTCCATGCCGTTGGGGAGGATGGAGGCGCCCTGGCTGCTGCCTCCTCGACTTGGTATTGGCGTTCTGGTAACCCCTTCCCATGCGTCACGCGCTGCTGCAGAAGGTCAGCCGCCTGGTGGTGAAGTTTGGGACGGGCATTCTCACGAATGAGCAGAAGCAGCCTGATCCCGAACGGATGCGCCTCCTGGTGGACCAGATCGCCGCCCAACGCCGTGCCGGCCGCGAGGTGGTGCTCGTGTCGTCCGGCGCGGTGGGGGCGGGCATGGGCGCGTTGAATCACGTGCGCCGGCCGACGGAGCTGGCGGAACTGCAGGCGTGCGCGGCGGTTGGTCAACTCCGGTTGATGGCGGCCTACGAGGAGCTGTTCTCAGCCCACGGCATTCAGATCGGCCAGGTGCTGCTGACGCACGAGGATCTGCGCCATCACGAACGGCACCTGAATGCGCGCAACACCCTCCTCGCGTTGCTTGATCGGGACGTGGTCCCGGTCATCAACGAGAACGACACCGTTTCCTTCACCGAGCTGAAGTTCGGTGACAACGACCGGCTTTCGGCCCTGGTGGCGGCGCTGTTGCCGGCGGACCTGCTGGTGATCCTGACCACGGCGGATGGGGTTCTGGAGGGCTACGGCACCCCGCAGGCGCGGGTGTTGCCTTTGGTGGAGAGGATCGATGCCTCGATCACGGGGTTGGCCCGGGGCACCACCAGCGCTACCGCGGTGGGAGGCATGAGCACGAAGGTCGAGGCGGCGCGGATTGCCACCCGTTCGGGCATTCCGGTGGTGATCGCGAGCGGGCGGCGACCCGGAGTGTTGGAGCAGGTCGTCGGCGGTGGGGAGGAGGGCACACTGTTTGTGCCCGGCCCGGCGCGCCTGCGGAGTCGGAAGCGCTGGATTGCCTTCTTCCATCATCCGCAGGGGACCCTGTTCGTGGATGATGGCGCCCGGGTGGCGTTGCGCGACAACGGCAAGAGCCTGCTGCTTCCGGGCGTCAAGCGCCACGAAGGCGGGTTTCATGCCGGCGACGTGGTGCGCGTCTGTGATCTGGACGGCAAAGAGTTCGCCCGCGGCATCGTGGCCTTCGACGCCACGGCGATTGCCGGTGGTGGCAGCAAGCAGAAGGAACTCATCCATCGTGACAACCTGGTGATTCTCTGATTCTCCGAAGTGCCGAAAGACTGATTCTCATGGCCCGACGCAAAAACCCCTCAAAGGCGGAGCCCTCCCGCCCGGCGATTGCCCGCCTGCTGGAAATCATGGCCCGGTTGCGGGCGCCGGATGGGTGTCCGTGGGACCGGGAGCAGGACCATCGTTCGCTCCGGTATCACGCGGTGGAGGAGGTCTACGAACTGTTGGATGCGATTGAGGCCGGCGACGATCACGAGATGGAGGAGGAACTGGGTGACGTCCTGCTTCAGGTGGTCTTTCACGCGCAGATGGCGGACGAACGGGGCGCCTTCGATTTCAACGATGTGGCGCAGCGCCTGGTGGACAAGCTGGTTCATCGGCACCCGCATGTTTTCGGCGATGCCGAAGCCCGCACGGCCGCCGCCGTCTGGGAACAGTGGGACCGGCTCAAGCAGGTTGAGAAGGCGGGCGCCGGGAAGCCGCGTAAATCGGCCCTCGACGGCATCCCACGTCGGTTGCCGGCGTTGATGCGGGCGCAGAAACTCTGGAAGAAGGCGGCGCGGGCGGGGTTGGCCCAACCGGAGACGGCGGAGACTTGTGAGGCTGGCGGGCGGCCGCTGCGTGGCGCCCGACTGCGGGACCACGTGGCGCGGCGGCTCTTTGAGTTGGCGCGGCTTTGTCAGGAGCAGGGCTGGTCCGCGGAGGAGTTGTTGCGGCAGGAAAGCCGGCTCCGGGAGCGGACCTGGCGCCAGGCTGAACGCCGGCGCGATCGGGCGGGCAAGCAGGGGAGGTGACCCCGATTCCAATCCCAGTCCCGTAGCCGCGAACTGGCGTTCGCCGAGGGCCGGGTTTCGTGGCTTGGGTGGAACCGCTGCTGGTGAAGCGTGGGGATTGCGATCAGGAGCAGGAGTACGAGTGCGAGTCAGACCCGCGGGGGTTCGATGGTGGAAGTTGGTGAGATGCGCCCGCCAGAACGCAGGGCCAGTGACAACGTCGTAGCGCAGATATCCAAGTCCGCAAGCGTTCGGAGGTTCGGACGGTCTGCCGAATTGAATTCGGCGATACAGCAGATCGGATATCTGCGCTACAAACCAACGACTTGCGTTGACTTTGTCATTGGCCCTGCGCCAGAACGCCGCCACGCCGGATCGGAGGTTGACAGAGCGGGTGGGTGCGGGATAGTTCAAACGCTTGTTTGAATCGAGCGTTTGAGCCGCATGTCCGTTGTCGTTGCCAGTGACACGAAGGAAGCCATCCTCGACGCCGCCGAGGCGGTGTTTGCGGAGATGGGCTTTGCCCGGGCGTCGATCCGGCAGATTGTCGCGGCGGCCGGCGTCAATCTTGCGGCCATCCACTATCATTTCGGCTCAAAGGATGCGCTGATCGAGGCGGTGTTCACCCGCTGCATCGGGCCGATCAACGCGCGCCGGCTTGAGTTGCTCGAGGCGCTGGAGGCTGAGCATGCGAAAGGCCCGTTGCCGGTGGCGGCGGTGATGGAGGCCTTTCTGGAGCCGATGCAGGAGATGCGAGAGTCCAAGGCCAAGGGGGCGCGCATGGCCCGACTCTACGGGCGGTTGGTCGGGGAATCGACCGAGGCGCTGCACCGGATGTTGTCCCGGCAGTTCGGCAACGTGGTGAAGCGGTTTTCGGCCGCGCTGAAGCGGTCCCTGCCGGCGGTTTCGGAGGACGACTTGATGTGGCGTTTTTACTTCACCGTGGGGGCGGCGGCGCACCTGATGATGGATCCGCCGGGGCTCAAGAAGTTGTCCCGCGGCCGGTGCGATCCTGACGAGGTGGATGTCGCGCTGCAGCAGTTGGTGCGGTTTGCCTCCGCCGGCATGGCGGCGCCTTCCGGGGACGGAAAGGGGGAGCGGACATGAGACGGCCCGCCACCGCCAGCGCCTTATTGCTTCTGCTGCTGACCTCCTGTGCCACCGCGCCGGACAAGGTGATGGTGGACGATCTTCCACAGGGAGATGTTTGGGCCTCGGTGGCCTCGACCAACGACGTCGCGTCAGAGGGTTGGTGGACCACGTTTGGCAGCACGAACCTGAATGCCACGGTTGCCGAGGCGTTGCGGGAGAATCACAACCTTAAGCAGGCACTGGCGCGGGTGGATGCCGCGGTGGCCCAGGCGCGCATTGCCGGGGCGGATCTTCAGCCGCAGGTTGGGTTCAACTTTGATGCGGCCAAGCGCCAGCAGGTGTTCGTGGGCCTGCCGATTCCCGGCGGCCCGTCGGCGCTCACGTCGAAATCGACTTCCTACGGAGCGAGCTTGAACCTGACCTGGGAACTGGATGTCTGGGGCCGGATCCGGGCCGGCCAGAGCGCGGCGCTGGCGAACGTGCAGGCGTCCGAATCCGACTATCTTGGGGCGATGGAGTCGCTGGCGGCCCAGACGGTCCGGGCCTGGGTGGGGGCGATCGCGGCGGAACATCAGCTGCGGCTGGCCCATGCCACGGAGGAGAGCTTTCGACTGACGGCGGAGCAGCTTGGCGAGCGTTACCGGCGGGGGCTGCGTTCGGCGCTGGACTATCGGTTCGCGATGAACAACCACGCTGCGGCGAAGGCCCTGGTGTCGTTGCGGGATCGCGAAAGGCAGGCGGCCGTGCGGCAACTCGAGATTCTGCTGGGGCGGTATCCCGCGGGCAGCGCAGACACCGGCGACGCGTTGCCTTTGCTGGTGGGGGAAGTGCCGGCGGGGTTGCCCAGTGAACTGCTGGAACGTCGCCCGGACCTGGCGGCTTCGGAACGACGCCTGGCTGCGAGCCTGGCGCGGGTGAAGGAGGCGAAGCGTGCCTTGCTGCCGCGCATCAGCCTTACCGCCGGCGGCGGGCGGACCAGTGCGGAACTGGCGGATCTGCTCGATGCCAGCTACAACATGTGGAATCTCGCTGCCAACCTGGCGCAGCCCGTTTTTCAGGGGGGCCGGTTGCGGGCGAATGTGAAGCTGACCGAGGCCCAGGCGCGCGAAGCATTGGAGGCCTATCACGGCGTCGTTCTCCGGGCCTTTGGCGAGGTCGAAATCGCATTGAGCTCGGAGTCCCAGTTGCGCGAGCGCGAGGATGCCCTGGCGGAGGCGGCGGTGCAATCGAGTGAGGCCCTGCGCCTGGCGGAGGAACGCTATTTTGCCGGATTGATCGAGTTCGTCACCCTGATGGAGGCGCAGCGCGGTGCGTTCAACGCGGAGACCGAGCTGATCCGCGTGCGCCAGCAACGGCTGGACAATCGCATCGACCTGTTCCTGGCGTTGGGCGGTGGGTTTCCCCCGGAGCGGGAACAACCGGCGGGCACGCCGCAAACCAAAGACTGACATGAGCCGAGTTCTGAGAGTCCTTTTGCCACTGGCGATCCTGGGGGTTGGCGCCGGCGCAACGGCGCTGTTGATCAAGCACCGTCGGGTGGCGAAACCGGCGCCGCCGGAAGTGGTGCTGCCGCTTGTGCGGGTGGCGTCCCTCAGCCCGACGAACCACCAGTTCGTGGTCCGCACACAGGGCACCGTTTCGCCGCGCACGGAGATCAACCTGGTCAGCGAGATCTCGGGCCGGATCCTGGGCATTGCCCCCGGCTTTCATGATGGCGGGTTCTTCGAGGAAGGCGAGGTGCTGGTATCCATCGATCCCCGCGACTACGAACTGAATGTGACCCGGGCGAAGGCGAGCCTGGCGGAGGCGCAGACGATGCTGGATCGGGAGCAGGCGGAGGCGACGATTGCCCGGGCGGAGTGGAAGCGACTGGGGAAGGGGGAAGCCAGTCCGCTGCTGCTGCGGGAGCCACAACTGGCCCAGGCGAAGGCCGTGGTCGAGTCCGCCGAAGCCAACCTGCAGATCGCGATGCGCGATTTGGAACGCTGCGAGGTGAAGGCGCCGTTTGCCGGGCGGATCCGCACCAAGCGCGCAGACATCGGGCAATACGTGAACCGAGGTGAATCGCTGGCTCGCATCTACGCCGTGGACTATGTGGAGGTGCGCCTGCCCCTTGCCCTGGACGACCTGGCCTACGTGAACCTGCCCGTGGACTACCACGACGGGGAATCGAAGGTCCCGGGCCCGGCAGTCACGCTTTCGGCGCGCATCGGGGGAAAACCGGCCCAGTGGCAGGGTCGCATCGTGAGGACCGAGGGTGAGATCGATGTGCGCACCCGGATGATCAACGCGGTGGCGCGGGTGGACCGGCCCTATGCCCGCGACCCGGACAATCCCCGACCACCGTTGGCGGTGGGGCTCTTCGTCGACGGCGCCATTGCGGGGCGGCGTCTGGAAGACGTCTTCGTGGTGCCGCGCCTGGCGCTTCGACCCGGTCTGGGCCTGATGGTGGTGGATCCGGAATCGCGGCTGCGGTTGCGCCAGGTGCACCTGCTGCGGTTGGAGGCGGATTATGTGGTGTTCCAGGATGGGGTCGAAGCGGGCGACCGGGTGTGTGTTTCGCCGTTGGATGTGGTGACGGACGGGATGCACGTTGCCGTGCTCGATGGGAAGTCCGCGTCCGCCCCGGTGGGGGCGGGGGCGGAACAGCCGAAGCCAAGCGAATGATTGCCTGGTTTGCACGCAACGGCGTTGCCGCGAACCTCCTGTTGGTGGTCATCGCGGTGGGAGGCCTCCTGGGCCTGTCGAGCATCCGCAAGGAGATCTTCCCGGAGTTCTCCTCCGACATGATCACGGTGTCGGTGATCTATCGCGGCGCCTCACCCGAGGAGGTTGAGGAGGCGGTATGTGTCCGGGTGGAGGAGGCGATCCAGGGGTTGGAGGGGATCAAACGCATTCGATCCACGGCGAACGAGGGAGCCGGGGTGGTGACCGTGGAATTGCTGCCCGGGGCGGACAACCGGCGGGTGCTGGACGACGTCAAGTCGCGCGTCGATGCCATTGACACCTTTCCTGAGGAGACGGACAAGCCCGTCATCCAGGAGGTGATCATGCGGACGCAGGTCATCAACGTGGCGGTGTCGGGGGAGGCCGACGAGCTGACCTTGAAGCGCCTCGGCGAACGGGTGCGCGACGAGCTGTCCAACGAGCCGGGCATTTCACAGGTGCAACTGGCGGTGGCCCGGCCGTACGAGATCTCCATCGAGGTGTCGGAGGAGGCCCTGCGGCGGTATGGCCTGACGTTTGATGAAGTGGCCCGGGCGGTGCGGTTTTCGTCGTTGGACCTGCCGGGCGGCTCCATCAAGACCGCCGGCGGGGAGTTCCTGTTGCGGGTGAAGGGGCAGGCCTACCGCGCGCCGGAATTCGAACAGCTTCCTTTGCGCTCCCTGCCGAACGGATCGCGGTTGTTGCTGGGGGATGTGGCCACGGTGGTGGACGGATTCGAGGACAACATCCGCGAGGCCCGCTTCAACGGGAAGCCGGGCGTGGTGGTGCTGGTCTTCCGGGTGGGGGATGAGAACGCCCTCGATGTGGCACAGGCGGTGAAGGACTACGTCAAGCGGACCCAACCGCGGATGCCGGAGGGCATCCGGCTCACGACCTACGCCGACTATTCACAGTATCTCCGGAGCCGCATGGAACTGCTGCTTCGGAACGCCCGGCTGGGCTTCATCCTCGTGTTCTTCATCCTGGCCCTGTTCCTGCGGCTGCGACTGGCCTTCTGGGTGAGCATTGGGATTCCGATCTCCTTCCTGGGCACGCTTTGGCTGATGCCCACGCTGGATGTGTCAATCAACATGATCTCGCTCTTTGCCTTTCTGTTGGTGCTGGGCATCGTGGTGGACGACGCGATCGTGGTGGGGGAAAACGTCTACAGCCATTACCAGAGCGGCAAGAGCGGGTTGCAGGCGGCCATCGACGGCGCGCGGGAGATGGCGGTGCCGGTGGTGTTCGCCGTGTTGACGACGGTGGCCGCCTTCTCGCCGCTGCTGATGGTGGAGGGCAACACCGGCAAGGTCATGCGGGCCATCCCGTTGATTGTCATTCCCACACTGCTGTTCTCACTGGTGGAATGCATGTTCTGCGTGCCGAACCACCTCAGCCATTTCCGCAAGAAGCCCCCCATCCGTCCCGGCGGTTTCCATCCGTTCCGGCGGTTGCAGGAGGCGTTCGCGCGCGGCCTGGCCGGGTTCATCGAGCACCTCTACACCCCGTTCCTCGACCTCTGCCTGCGGTTCCGCTACGTGGTGCTGTCCGTGGCACTGGCCTCGTTGATGGTCGGGGTGGGCCTGGTCGCGGGAGGCTACCTCAAGTTCCAGTTCTTTCCGGCCGTGGAGGGGGATGACATCGCCGCGTTCATCACCATGCCGGAGGGCGCTTCGCCGGCGGCGGTCGAGGCCGCCGTGCGCCAGGTGGAGCAGGCGGCCGAGCAGTTGCAGACGGAATATGCCGATGCGCGGACCCCGGACGGCCGCGGTATCTTCTACAACGTCCTGGCGTCCGTGGGGGATCAGCCGTACCGCAGCGCCCTCAGCCGGAACGGGGGGCGCAACGCCGACTCCTTCGCCCGGCCCAACGTGGGCGAGCTTCACATCCAGCTTGCCCCATCCGAGGAACGCCCGGTGTCCTCAACGGACATCGTCAACCGCTGGCGCGAGTTGACCGGCGAGATCCCCGGGGTGGTGGAACTGGTCTTCACGTCATCGCTGTTCACCACCGGTGATGCCATCAACGTGCAGCTCACCGGCCCGGACGTGGCGCAGTTGCGCATGGCGGCGGAGGACCTGAAGACCGCGATGGGCCGCTACGACGGCGTGCTGGACATTGCGGACTCCTATCGTTCCGGCAAGCAGGAGATCAAACTGGCGATCAAGCCGTCCGCGGAGGCGGCGGGGTTGACCCTGCAGGACCTGGCGCGGCAGGTGCGGCAGGCCTTCTACGGCGAGGAGGCCCAGCGGATTCAGCGGGGCCGCGACGATGTTCGGGTGATGGTGCGATACCCCGAGCGCGAACGCCGTTCACTGGCCAATCTCGAGCAAATGCGCGTGCGCTTGCCCGATGGCACCGAGGTGCCCTTCTCCGCGGTGGCGGAGGCCAGGGCGGGGCAGGGCTATGCCACGATCAACCGGGTGGACCGGAGGCGGGCGATCAACGTCACGGCGGACGTCGATCTCAGCAAGACGACCAGCAAGGAGGTTGTCGCGCAGTTGCTCGCGCGTGATCTGCCGGCCCTGTTGGAGAAGTACCCCGGCCTGCGCTACGGGCTCGAGGGCGAACAGCGCGAGCAACAGGACACCATGCAGAGTCTGATGCGCGGTTTCGTCATGGCGCTGTTCCTGATCTTCGCCCTGATCGCCGTGCCCCTGAAATCCTACATCCACCCGTTCGTCGTGATGTCCGCCATCCCGTTCGGGTTCTTCGGTGCCATCATGGGGCACATTGTCATGGGGATGATGCTGACCGTGCTGTCGATGTTCGGCTTCGTGGCGCTGGCGGGGGTGGCGGTGAATGACACCCTGGTGCTCGTGGACTCCATCAATGCCGCCCGGCGCGCCGGCACGCCGCTGGCCGAGGCCGTGCGCAACGCGGGGCGCACCCGGTTCCGGCCGATCCTGTTGACCTCGCTCACCACCTTCGCGGGACTGACCCCGCTCATCCTGGAGAAGAGCGTGCAGGCGCAGTTCCTGATCCCGATGGCGATCTCGCTTGGTTTCGGCGTGCTCTACTGCACGTTCACCTCGCTGCTGCTGGTGCCCGCGCTCTACCTCATCATCGAGGACGTGGTGCGTGGCGTGAAGCGGGCGTTCGGCTTCGAGATCCACCTCGAAAGCGAGGAGCATGACGAACCGGCGACGGCGACCGGGGGTTGAGAGCGCCGTGCGCATCCACGGTTTGACTGTTGCCCGCCGCTCCCCGGCGCTAGGTTGGCCGGTATGCGTTGCTTGCGAATCGTTGCGCTGCTGATTGGTGGCGGGGTGTTTGTCGTGGCGGCCGCTGCCGCCGTGGACTCCGCGTCCCCGGATGCCCAAAGCCTGGTCACCTGGCATTCCCAAAACACCCGGCTCCAGATGGACGCCACCGGATCTCTGACCGGGTTCGCGCGGATCGATCCCCCTCGGGACTACCTGGCGCCCGGCCAGCCCGCGCCGCTGCTGAGTCTCCGCGTCGACGGAACGCTTGAGGCGCCGGACCGCGCCAACTGGGATGTGGCCACCGGACAGTTGACGCTGGAATACACTCGGGCGAAGGCCACGGTGGTTGTTGCGGTCGGCGTGAGGCCCAGCCATGTGGTGTTCGAACTGAAGTCCGTGAGTTGTCCCGGGAACGTCGAACTGGCTCTCTGGGGGCCTTATCCGACGAGCATCGGGGAGGTGGTCGGCGAAACGGTCGGGGTGGTTCGCGACGCGGAAACGGCGCTGGGGATCCAGGCCCTGAACGCGAAGACGCTGGGGGGTTATCCGGCGCAGGAAAACGACATCGATGCAGGCTATTCGGCGGACGATCCCGCCGTCTATCCGGACCTGCCCGCGGAGCTGGGGAAAGGGCAGTTGTGGCGCGGCAACACCGCGCGGCACACCGCGTTCGGCAGTGTCCTTCAGGCCTATTGTCGCAACCGCAACCATGACCGCGTGATTGCCAACTGGGGTCACGACCGATATCTGGCTCCGGCTTTCGATGACGGCGGCGTGGTCGGGAGCCGGATTGCCCTGTTTGCGTGTCCGGCCGACGAAGCGCTCCGGACGATCGGGGCCATCGAGGTCGCGGAAGGGTTGCCGCACCCGATGCTCGACGGCGTCTGGGGCAAGGTGGCTCCCGGTGCGAACGCCGCTTACTTGATCGTTGATTTCGGCGAGGAAACCATCGACCGCGCGATTGAAATGACCCGGCGGGCCGGTCTGGACTACCTTTACCACAGCTCGCCCTTCGAGACCTGGGGCCATTTTCGGTTGAAGCCCAACCTGTTCCCGCACGGTTGGGAGGGCTTCCGCGATTGTGTCGACAAGGCCCGGAAAGCCGGGGTGCGGATCGGTTTTCACACCCTCTCCAATTTCATCACGCCCAACGATCCCTACGTGACGCCTCGGCCGGATCCCCGGCTCGCCCGGATCGGGGAAACCGCCCTGGCCGCTGGCGTGGACGCCAGCCAGACGGAGATCCCCGTCACGCAGCCGGATTGGTTCCGCAAGGCCACCACGCTGAACACCGTTCGGATCGGGGATGAGTTGGTCCGATACGGGAAGGTCTCGGAATCGGCTCCGTGGCGTCTGCTGGATTGCGAACGTGGGTCGTGGGGAACTTCCGCAGCCGTGCACGCCGCCGGCGATGCCGTGGCGAAGCTCATGGATCATGCCTACAAGGTGTTTCTCACCGATGCCGATCTCTCCCAGGAGGTCGCCCGCAACATCGCCCGCTTCTGCGACGTCACCGGGGCCCGCCAGCTTTCGTTCGACGGGCTCGAAGGCAACTGGTCGACCGGCCTGGGCCAGTACGGCCGCACCCTTTTCACCGACGCCTGGTATGAGGCGCTCTCGCCGGAGCTGCGGGGACAGGTCATCAACGACGCGAGCAATCCCGGCCATTTCAACTGGCACATCTACACCCGCATGAACTGGGGGGAACCGTGGTATGCTGGATTCCGCGAAAGCCAGACGCTCTACCGTTTCAAGAACCAGCTTTACTTCGAGCGCAACCTCATGCCGCGGATGCTCGGCTGGTTTGCGTTGCGACCGGACACGAGCCTCGAGGATGCCGAATGGCTGCTGGCCCGCGCGGCCGGATTCAACGCGGGCTTCACCCTCGCCGCCAGCCTGGCCAGCACCGCCCAGCTCGAAGCCGACCCCAAGGCTGCCGAAGCCGCCCGTCGCTTTGGTGCCGTCCCCGCCATTCTCGAGGCGGTGAAGCAATGGGAAACCGCGCGCATGGCCGGGGCGTTCCCGGAGGAGGTTCGCGCCGCCCTGCGCGACAACACCCGCGAATTCCACCTCGAACCGGCTGGCGGAGGGAAGTGGAACCTCTCCGAGTTCACGCTCGAACGACTGTCGCATCCGCTGACCAACCCCGCCCCGGCGACGCTCCACTTCGACAATCCCAACCCTGCCCAGCCGTTGCAGTTCAGCATCCGCAACACCGGTCCCAAACCGGTGGCGGGACTGGTGGTCACCCTGGATGGTCGGACCGTGCTGGAACTGGGCGAAGAGGAGGTCGTTCCCGGCGGTGCAGTCCGCTACGTCGGCGGCTCCGAGGTGGTCTTGTGCGACGCCACCTGGCGGGAAACCGGCCGCCTGCCCGTGTCGGGAGAAACGGCCCGCATCGGTACCGGCCCCCACGAAGTCACGCTCGGATGCGCGCCGCAAACGGAAGGAAGCTTGAAGGCGGAGTTCCGCACCGTGGGGAAGCCTCTCTTGATTGAGGCCAAGCGGTAAAGGGGCATGAACACTCGCCGGTTGTCGTGCCGGACATGCCAACGCGAAAGCGGTGAAGGCTGGGGCTTTTCACCGCAGTCCACGACCTGGCGGAGATCGGACGGTTCGCGAAGCGTCGTGGAGTGCGCGCGATGGCAATCGCCGCTTTCCGTCATCCCTGCTACCGGGCCAGAGCCATCCGGTTTTCCGGGCAACCCTCGGGTGCCTCCGGCGCGATATCGAGTCGGGGGCCTGCGTCCAAGGCCTGCAGCGCCGGTTCAAAGGTGCGGAGGATCGCCTGGTAATCGGGGTCCTGGGTCGAGGCGAAGACCGCCTGGCCACAGCGTTCGGTGCCGCCGGCGGATCTCGCGAGCGGCGCGAGCAGGAACGGGTTGTCCTGCGGCTTCTCAATGCGGGTGTAGAAAGCTCTCGGCACCTTGCCCTCCGCGTGACAACCGACACAGCGTCGCTGACCGACTTCCGCCAGCGTGGCATCCAGTTCCGGTGGGTAGATCTGCCGGCAACCCGGGATGGTCAGGTCATGCGAGGCGCTGGTCGGGTAGTAGGGCACATTGCAGTCGATCCAGGCGTAGATGCGCCGGCGCTCCCCGGGCGTCAGGTCCACCCGGGATTTGCCCTCGGCATCCGGGTGCCCGGTGCGGATGAGTTCGGCCAGTGTACTTGCCGGGGAACCCCAGGCGCGCGGCCGGATTTCCAGGATGTTCTCCTCGGTCCCGTTGTAGGTGGGGATCCAGCTCGTATACGGATTCTGAAAGCCGGGCATGCGCGCGCCGCCAACGTGAGGGTCTTCAGCCGGCGTGTTCCGGCGGGCCAGAATCTCGTAGGAGACGTTGAAGATGTCCGTGCGATCGCGGCTGAGGTCCACGCCTTCCGGGTGTTCCCGCGCGTTGTGGCAGTTGATGCAGTGCTGGTCCAGGACCGGTTGCACGACCTCGAGATAACTGAAGCCTTTCACGCCCCATTCGGGTGCCGCCAGATCCTGGGGCGGTCGTTGCAGGGCCAGGGGGCGGGCTTCGCGCGACTGGGTTTGCCGGCGGTCCTCGTGGCAGCCCACACAACCCTGGATTTCGCCGGGTTGGAAGTGGGTGAAGCTGCGCATCCGCTGCACGGCCCGGCCCTCGTCATCGAGCGCCATGAAGTAGACCGGCACGTTCGCCGGCACCCGGAAACTGGCGGAGCCATCCGTCGCCACCTCCGCGGTCCCCCAGATCTTCTTGGGCGCATACGTCGCCCCGCACGACACCACCGGAAACTGGAAGCCGAACAGCCGTCGGTTGGGATCGACTCCCACGGGTTTGGCCACTTCCTGAACGACCCGGATTGCCTTGATCGAGCCCCGGGCCACGTCCGGTTCAAGGCCCTGATACACATCCTGCACATACACGGTGGCCCAGGCGCCTTCGGGTGGTTTCTCGGCCATTCCTCCGGGCACCTGCGGTGGCAGCGGGCGCGGTCGGAGGGGCAGGGGAGTGAACCAGCCGAGCGGTTCGTTGTCCCGCTTGAGAACGACCGCCTGCTCGGTGCCTGCGTAGTCCCGGATCAACAGGGTGCCGTTGTGGGAAACGACGAAGTAGCGGTCGTCGATCGGGAAGGCGCTTTCGTAGGGACCGCGCACGGAATTGCCGTCACCCTGTTCGACGGCGCCGATGGCCACCTCGGGGGTGAGGTTGCGGATGGCGGCCTGGGCATTGACGCCGAGCCGCCGGTCGATGATGCCGACCGCGCCGTGGCAGGGGCCGTTGTGGGCGGTCAGGAGGCAGAGGATGTTCTCGCTGCCGGGGATGGCGCGCGGTTCCATGAAGGTGGCCGGGCTCAGCACGCGGTTGCCGTAATAGACGCGGAGACCGGTACCGTCGGGATTGAGGGTCCAGAGACTCTGGATGGGGATGGCCGGCCGGTCCACGTATTCCCAGCGCGAGTAGATGATCCGCCCGTCGTTGAGCACGCTCGGGGTGAAATCGTTGAGATAGTTTGCCGAAAGCTGGTGGACGTCGCTGCCGTCGGCGCCCATGCGATGCAGTATTCCCGCGGGCGAACTCCAGCAATAGGCGTAGGCCGAACGGCGGGTCGAGAGAAACGCAATGCCGCCGTCAGGCAGCCAGCAGGCGTTGAAGTTGAACGAGTCACCGTCGGTCAACTGCCGCAGTCCCGCGCCGTCCAGCCCGATCCGATAAACCTGGAACCGCTGCATGTCGCGCATCCAACTGAACACAATCTCGTGCCCGTCGAACGAGAGATCGGCATCGAGGATCACACCCTCCGACGCGTCCACCAGCGGCTCCAAACGGCCCGACATCAGGTCCAGCACGAACAGTCCTCCGCCCGGTTGCAGTCCTTCACAGTGATAGGTGTAGACATGGGTCGGGGTGATGGGCCGGCGCTGAATCACCAGCAACCGGTTGAACCCCAGTCCCCCAGACACCAGCTTCGCCGCCAGTTCCGGGGAATCGTGCACCGGCGATGTCGGGAGGGTCGGACCGGCCTTCGGGGGAGGGGTGAAGGTGCCGAGTTGCCCGTCGGTGGGAGACTGTTCGTAAACCCGGATCTCGGAGGCACCCGGGTTTGGGCCATCGTCGGCAGCCGGAAAGCGGAGTGTCAACGTGGTCGTTCGGACGGGTTCGGGCAAACGAATGCGCTGGGGACCGTGCCCCGCTTTCAACGGACTTTCGAGCAGGGGCTTTGACTCGCTTCCGGCCAGACAGATCTGTACCCGGCGGAAGTTCTCGTTCCACAGCCAGGCCGTCCGGCCGTAGTAGACCACCTCGCCGACGGTTACCGGTTCGGGCCACTCGAAGGTCAGCGTCGCGTTGGCGGCGCGGTCCTGCGGCACGCACCACGCCATTCCCACATCCGCCTGGGAACCGACTGCCGGGATTTTCCCGTCGACCACCTGCTGCCCGCCGTAACTCCCATTGAACTGTGCGCTGGCCGTCACCCGGGCCAACGGTGCGAGGTTCGCGGAATTGGAGTCCGAGCCGTCGGCGTATGCCGGCAGCACGACGGTCAGGGCGCCCAGTACCATCCGGAAGGGCAGCCAGAAGGGTCGGCTGGGGCGGCTCCCCGGGAGCGGAGCCCCGGGTGTCGTTCCGACGTGCCACGTTGACTTCATGGGCGCAGATGTCTTCTCGGTGAGCGGTGGCGAACGGGCTCAGGCTATTCGGGTGGGGGCGGTGCTGTCCAATGCAAATGCGGCGGTTGATGGCTCCGCGTCGGGGAGCCCGGCTCTTTCGAAGCGCGGGCCGGTGGGATTCGGGAGCATGAGTGATCACACAGCTGCGAAAGCGGAGCGGCGCAGGATCCTGCGTTCGCTGGTGTAACAAGGAGGAGGCGGGAGGCCGTGTCATATGTCTGATGACAAGCCGGACTTCGGATGCATGAGAAATAGTGGATTTCCATGAGTTTGGCCTAAATTCGAGCGGCTTTTGGGTTGCCGCGAAGGGGCAACTCATGCTAAAGAACCCGTCGGAAAGAACTGGTTGTGCCTTATCTGTTCTCAGATCATCCCAGTGGTGCGGTGCCGCCCGGAATCCGGTGGCTTCCTGTGAAAGTCGCAGGGGTTGTTGCCGGAGGGTGGACCGCCACTCTGCCGGGGCGTCGTCCCGGTCCCCAGGATGACCGTCGACTCCGCGCGGCGGGCTCGATGGTGAACGTAGTTGTGGCGTATTCGGAAGGGCGGTGCCATGCGGGGGGACGCCGGGGTACGACGCTGATCGAGTTGGTGGGGGTTATCGCGGTCTTGACCGTGCTCCTGATGGCGGTGGCGGGTGGCATGATCCGGCGGATGGTCGAGGAACGCCAGCGTGCGGAAGCCCAACGGATGGAGGAGATCGGCGGGGCGTTCCGTCGTGCGGTCGCTGCCGACAAGCAGATTCCCGGAACGAATCGGGCGGCCTGGAGCGCCGCGGTGGCTGTGCAATTGGGAACGGCCGCCGATCTTGTGGAGAGCAATCGAGCCGGTGGGGGACGCATTCTGGTCTACGATCCGGGCTTCAATGTCGGCGGCGTCGGTGCTTCGGGTCTTCCCTTCCGTCAACAGGGTGCCGGGGTCACGAACGTCCTGAGCCCGCGCCTGGTCATTGTCTCGGCCCTGGAACCCGGCCTTCCCACCGCAGCCCTCAACACGCAGGCAGGGTTCAGCAACCTGTGGAACCGGGCGGACCGACAACTGCCCGCGGGTTGGCCCGCAGGCTGGCCGGCGGATCCCGAAAACCTGTTTGTACAGCGGGTGGACCTCTCCGATCTCTTTCACGAGATCACCCTGAACAACGTCGACGGCTACTCCTCGGCACCCTATGCGGTTCTCACCAACCGTCTGAGTGGCACGGGCTACGCCAATGCGATTCCCACCAATGCTCCGCCGGTCTCGACCCACCTCCTGCACGGTACGCCGCTGCGGTTGGATTACGGCGACGGAACCGTGCAGAGCATGGTGTTCGTCACCGAGGCGGCCAGCTACACCTTCGAAAGCGGTCGCTGGAACCGGCATGCGCTGGCAGGGATCAACGGCCCGACCTCCTGTGGCCTGCTCGGGCAGTATGTCGAGCAGTTCATCAATCACCCCGACTGGGGAGTCACGGACATCGGCACCGATCCCGCCTCCGCGGTGCTCGCCATGTTCGACACCCTCTGGGGCGGCACCGATTGGGCGAACGCGGGCTTTGAGGACGAGAACGGCCATTCCAAATGGGAGACCCCGACCGCCCGCTTTCTGTACGACGTGGCGCCGCAACTGATGTTGACCGGCGAGGATCTCATCGAGTGACGGGATGGCGAGGACAGGGTCATGAAGTTCAAATCTGCAATCGTTCCTTCCAATCGGTCCAAGCGCCGAATCCAGCCTCCGGTTGAGCAGGTCGACGCGGACCGCGATGGCCCCGGTTCCGGTGCCTGGACCCTGATCGAGCTGGTGGGCGTGCTGGCCATCCTGTCGGTGCTCGTGTTGGTGGGGGCGGGTGCCGGGCTGGCCTATGCCGACCAACTGGCGCGTGATCGCGAACGCGACAGCCTGCAGGATATCGCCGAGGCGCTTCGCCGCTCCGTGTCCCAGACCTTGGTGATTCCCGACCAGAACGGGTACGCGAACCAGATCGCGAACTTCAGTGGCCGGCCGGCAGCCTCCATTCTGCGGAACGCGCGGGGCAACCAGCGGTTGCTCCTGATCGACCCCGGCGTGACCAACTCGGGTTTCAACCTCCCGTTCGACCAGAACGCCGCACCGCTGGCCGGAGGCGGTGCCGGGACCTTGAACAACCTGCGGATGCTGCTGGTTTCGTCCCTTGGGGCGCCGCTCCCGGGGACCCTGCCGGCAGCCCCGGGCGGGAGGCCTGAGGCCGCGGTTTTCGCCAACCTCTGGGCCACTCCGGAAGGTCGCGTGCCTGCGGGACTCAACTGGCGGGGGGATCCGCATGATCTTTGTCTGCAGCGGATCCAGTTCTTCGATTTGTTCCAGCCTGTGGCCCTCAATCATGCGGAGGTCACCGGCCTCTATACCAACGGTCAGGTCCGCTTGCCCGGGTTGAACGGCTTTGCCCGTCCGCCGGGTGCGCCGCGTCCCTGTGTCCGCTGGTTCCTGCAGGGCACCCCGCTGGTGCTTTCCAACGAGGTCGATGCCTCGCTTCTCTCGGAAATCGTCCAGGAACCTCTCACCTTCACCTACGAGAAGGGGCGCTGGGTGCGGGGCACGGATGCCATGACGACGGGGACCGGCGTACGTTCCGAACTCACCGGTGCGGATTTCGAGGAAGCGGTGCGCCAATTCCTTGCCAGCGCGGTGCCACCTGAGCCCGAGGATGATGGCAACAACGGCGGGGGGAATGATGGCAAGGACAAGAAGGACAAAAAGGACAAGGGATCGACCGTGGGTGGCGTGGGCAGCTATGCCTCGGCTGAGGCCGTTGTGAACGCGATGTCCAACTACATCCGCCTCGGAGCCATCGGGCCCTCGCAAAAAGCCAACATGGAGGATCCCCTGGACGATCTCCATGACGCGTTGCTGGATTACACCCAGTTGCCGCCGGGCCAGCTCAACAAGCCATGATCGAGTGCACGAGAGGGCCGCTTTTCCACCCCGCCCGCCCGGGTCATCCCGGCCGGGAATCGGGTCGTGACCTGCGTTTGGCTCAAGGTCTGACCCTGGTGGAGGTGATTGGCACCCTCTCGGTCATTGCCATGCTCGGCGTGCTGGCCGGTCCCGCCATTCGCCAGCAGTTTCGGGAGGCGGAACAGCAGGCCGAGGGAAAGAGCATGGAGGCCATCGGTCAGGCGCTGCAAAAGAGCATCCTCGAACGCAAGACCCTGCCGGGGACCAACGACTGGGTGGACTCGATTGCGCTCGACCTCGACCGGCCTTTCGAGCAGTTGGTGCGCACGCGTAGCGGCTGTGCCCGTCGACTGCTCTATCACCCCGCCTGTGCCCTCAACCCCGGGGGGACTGGGCGCGCCCAGACCGCCGCCGGGTTTGCGAATGTTACGGCCGGAAGGGACCGAATCCTGGTGGTGTCCACGCTTCAGGGGGATTTCCCTGCCGGCATGAACCTTGGGACGGAGGCAATGTTCAACGCGCTCTGGGCCACCGGGCCACACCAGGTCCCGCAAGGGTGGCCCGCAGCCGCCTTGCCGGACCCTGACGATCTCCAGATTGTGCGGTTGGACCTCGGCAGCTTGTTGCACCGGGTGGTCATCAACAACCTCACCCGGAGCAACACCCCCGCCTCCGTCTCCGTGGCCGAAAACGGCACGATTCTGTCGATTCCGCGGGGGAGCCCGGCCCAGCCCTGGCAGCGGAGCTTCATCCACGGGACCGGCCTGAACCTGCACGGGCCGCAGGGGACCATTGCGAGCCGGGAACTCATCGAAGAGGATCGCACCTTCTACTGTACGGATGCAGGGTGGGGCCTGCTGGCTCCGCCGGGCGGGTCGGGGTGGAGTTCCCAAGTCATGACGGCGGTTGCCGACTTTCTGAGCGCAGATTTTCCCGACGCGAAGAACGAACAGGTCCCTCGCGCGGCGATTGACGAGCTTTACCGGGCCATGTGGACCTACATGGATTGGGCCGAAGCCGGATTTCTGGAAGGCGGCCACAACAAGAGCCAGGCACCCGACATTTATGTGCTGCGCTCCACCGTGGCGCGGCTGAACCAGGGGACGCTGAACCTGATCGGCTCGGGTGGAGGGGGACCATGAAGACTGTGGCGCCGTCCATTGCCGCTCCGCACAAGGCGATCCGTCCGCAGGTGGAGGGACGCGGCAGAACACGGGGGGAGCGCGGTCTCGCGTTGCTTCTGGTGATTCTCCTGATGGTCGCGGTCACCATTCTGGGCGGGGCGGCTGCCTTGGTGTGGACCCGCCATTATGACGCGGTCGCGCGCGTGGAGGAAAAGGCCGCGCTGGCGCAGATCGACCGCGTGCTTCGGAGCGAGGTGATGGAAACCACCTTCATCCCGGCGGCAACGAACTTGTTGGCGGCGGTGGCGGCCGTGGCGGGTGAATCCGAGGGCCGGATGGCGAACAGCCGGAGAGGACTCGGCCGGGTGGTGCTGGAGGACCCGGGCCTGGGGTTGGGTCCCCTGAACCTGGATGGACTCCCCTACGGTCAGACCATGACGGGATCCGCCGCCCCCAGAAACCCCCGCCTATTGGTGCTTTCCTCGGCAGGAAGCTCTCTCCCGACCAATCTGGTGAGCGGCGTCGCGCTCACCACCAACCAGTTCAACAACCTCTGGAGCACCGCGCAGGGAGAGGTGCCGGCCGACTGGAACTGGAACGGAAACCCGGACGATCTCTGCATCCAGCGCGTTGATTTCGGAGATCTGTTCGTGGCTCTGACGCTCCGCTACTATGCGGACGAGCCCCAGCATTACGGTCGATACACCCTGGACAGCCGGGAATCCACCACCAACCTGACCGCGCTTCTCCCTTACGTGTCCGGTCAGAATCCGGTGTTTTCCCCCTTTGTCATCCGGGGGACCTATCTCAGCCTCTACGGTACCAACGGCGTCCTGCAGTTCCGCGACATCATCCAGGACAATGCCACCATCTATACCTGTCGTGACGGCGTTTGGTACCGGGGTCTGGGACGCTCGGGCAGTCGCGTGGGACCGGCCATCCGTCACCCCACGCCCGAGGAGTTCGCCGATGCGCTGGCGGCCTTCCTCAGCCCCGAGGTTCCGCTGTGGCCGGACAACGGCGGCGCCACGAAGAGCGACATGGAGGCGGCCATCATGAACTTCCTCACCGTCGGTGCCACCGACAACCAGGGCAACGCCATGAATGACGCCCAGGAAGCATTGATCGATGCCTGGGTGGAGTTCACCGGTGCCAATCCGAACAAGCCCTGACCCCCCGTAGCCGCCGACGTCAGTCGGCGCAAATCTCCGGCCTCTGGCGCACCCGCCATTCTCTCCTCCGGGCCCCCTCCGTCGAACAGATGTTCGAGGCTGGATCGCGGCCCCTCGCAGGCGGGGTCCGTTTCTACTACAAGACAACAAATTGTCACCATGTCTTTCTTGCGCGCCTAACCGCGTATGCGGGAATAATGGGCCTCAGCGAGACTGGTTATGCCACATTCAGCCTGATGGGTTCCTTCAGGCGCAATCCGGTCCTGAGACATGCGACACGCTTCTGTCAACCTGTCTGTCATGGTCAACGTAAGAGGGCCATCGTTAGAAGGTGTATATAAATGCCCCAATGCTGCGGGTGGAGGAGGGCGGGGCGGCAGCACGCTCATCGAGTTGATTGGCGTGCTTGCGATTCTCACGATGTTGATGGTTCCCACGGCTGGCCTGCTGATTCGGCGGGCGGTTGAGTTGCGCCAGCGGGAGGAGGCGCGGCAGATGGAGCGTATCGGGGACGCGTTCCGCCGGGCGGTCGCTGCGGACCGGCAGGCCCCAGCGACGAACGTCGCGGCATGGGTTCCGTTTGTGGCCAGCCATCTGGGCAGCGGGGATGATCTCTCGGGGACCAACCGCGGCGGTGGCGCGCGCATCCTGGTCTATGACCCCCGGTTGAACCTGGCGAACCTGAATCTGGGTGAGGTCGAACCGGCGGAGCTTCCAGCGGGGTTGGTTTTCCAACAGGGCCCGAACGGGGTGGCGACCGTCACCCATCCCCGGTTGGTGGTCGTCTCCTGTCTCCAAGCGGGCTGGCCAACCGCGGCGCTCAACACCGAGGCTGGATTCGACAGCCTGTGGAACCGCGAGGCCCATCAGTTGCCGGAGACGTGGCCGGCAGGTTGGCCGCGCGATCCCGAGGACCTGTTCATCGAGCGGGTCGACCTCGCCGACCTGTTTCACCAGGTGACGCTGAACAACGTCGACGGTTATACGGCCGCCCCTTACGCCCTCCTGAACCGGGGCCTCAGCGGGAACGCGGAAACCAACTCGATTCCCGTGGGCGCTTCACCGATCTCCACCCACCTCCTCCACAGCACGCCAATCCGCCTGGACTATGCCGGCGGCACCCTCTCCCAGGCGCTGGTCCTGATCACCGAACCAGCCAGCTATACGTTTGAAGGAGGGCGCTGGAACCGGCGCGCCATCAGCGGTGTCAGCGGTGCCTGCGGTGAGCTCGGACAGCAGGTCGAGCGGTTCCTCAGCCGGAGCGACTGGGGCGTGACCGATCTCGGCACGAATCCCTCCACCGTGGTGCTGGGGATGTTTGATCTGCTCAAGGGCGGCACCGACTGGGCCGCCTCCGGCTTTGGCGCGAGTGGCGGGGATTCCCAGTGGCAGGCTCCGGCCGCCCGCTTCCTCTATGATGCAGCCCCGCAGTTGATGCTCAGTTCCTGGGATCTGATCGATGAATAACCCCATCCTTACCGCCTCGCAGTCCGGAGACCTCCGCCCTCCGCCGGGTGGATTGTGGGGGCGACCGGCCCTGGACGCCCGGGAACGTTCGCATGATCGCGGGGTCCGGGCCTGGACCTTGGTGGAGCTGATCGGCGTGCTAGCGATCATCGCGATGCTGGTGGTGGTGGGAGCCGCGGCAGGTCTGGCCTACTGCGATCAACTGGTGCGCGACCGCGAGCGGTTGACGCTGCAGGAAATGGCGGACGCCCTCCGGCGGTCGGTGGTGCGGGACCTGCGCATTCCGGATCAAACCGGCTATGCCGCCCAAATTGCGGCCTTCAGCGGACAGCCCGTGGATCAGATCCAGGCCAACGGCCAGGGCAACCCGCGCCTGCTGCTCATCGATCCGGGTATCACCAACACGGGCTTCAGCCTCCCCTTCGATCAGGCCGCAGGCGGCCTTTCTGGCGCCGGTACCCACAGTCCGGGCAACGTCCGAATGCTGCTGGTCTCCTCGCTGGGCGCCCCGCTGCCGGTCTCCCTCGGAACCCCGCCCGGAGGCATGCCCGCCGGCAACCTCTTCTCCAATTGCTGGGCCACATCGGCCGGCCAGATTCCCGCCGGGCTCGACTGGCACGGGGATCCCGCGGACCTCTTCCTCCAGCGGATTCACTTCCAGGATCTGTTCCATCCGGTCGTGATGAACCATGCCGAGATTGCCGGGACCCACACCAACGGGCAGGTGCGCCTGCCTGGGATGAACAGTTTCGCGGCGCCCCCGGGAGCCCCATTCCCGGCCGCCCGCTGGTATCTCCACGGCACCACCATCGTGCTCTCAAACGCCGTGGATGCCACCGCCTTCTCGGAAATCGTGCAGGAGGGGCTGACCTTCACCTACGAAAAGGGCCGCTGGCTCCGGGGTACCGAAAGCCTCGTCACCGGCTCCAGCCTGCGCTCGCCCATCACCGGCGCGGACTTTGAGGAGGCTCTCGGCGAATTCCTGGCCTCCGCAGACAGCAGCACCGGCGCCGGCACGGACGAAGGCGAGGAAACCACCGGCGGCCGGCGCGGCTCTCGGCGAGGCCGAGATCACGGTGGGGGCCAGGGTGAAGGCGAGGAAACACCCGCCGGCCCTGGCAGCTTGGAGGCCGCCCAGGCGGTGGCCGACGCCATGGCCAATTACATTACCCTCGGCGCCATGGGACCTTCTCAAAGTGAAAACATGGCCGCCGCCTTGGATGACCTTTCACATGCTCTTCTCGATTACACTGGACTCCCGTCCGAACTCCTGGCAAAACCATGAATGTCCACGACATACCCCCGGCAAAAAGCCCCCGCCGCCACTCGAAGCGGACGCGGGACCCATCCCGCCCCTTCTCCCGCCTGATCGCGGGAAGCACCGTCGTTGAGGCCATCGGGGTACTCTCCATCCTGACCATTGTGGGATCGGTGATGGGGCCGGCGGTCCACCAGCAGGTCCGGGACGCCGAACGGAAGTCCGAGGCGAAAACCGCCGCCACGATCATCCGCGCTGTCGAGAAGGTCGTGCTGGAACGTAAGATCCTCCCCGGCACCGGCGACTGGGTCGACCTGGTCGCCCCCGAGGTGGACCAACCGGTGCAGCGAATTGCCAACAGTCGAAGCGGATGTCAGCGAATGTTGGTCTATCACCCCGCATGCGCCATCCAACCCGGCGAATTCGGCAAGACCCAGACGGCCTCCGGGTTCACGGGCATTTCGCGCGGGGTGGACCGGTTGATGGTGGTGTCCACGCTGCGGGACGACTTTCCCGGAGGTTTGAACCTGAAATCGGCGGAAGCCTTCGAGGCCCTCTGGAACACCGAACCGCATCAGCGGCCGACCGGCTGGTCCGAGGAGGACCTTCCCGATCCCGACGACCTGCAGATCGCCCGGCTGGACCTCGGGCGTCTGATCCACCGCGTGGTGGTCAACAACATGAGCGCCGGCGACGACAACCCCGCCAAGATCTCGCTTGAGGACAACGGCACGGTGCTCTCGATTACCCGGGGAAGCTCCACCCGCTCGTGGGAACGGGGCTTTGTCCACGGCACCGGCGTCAACCTTCACGGCCCCAACGATTCCGTGATGGGCCGGGAGCTGATCAACAATGATCGCACCCTCTATTACGGGGATGCGGGTTGGGGCGGCCCCGCCCTGCCCGGGCCCCCGGCTTGGGGACTTGGCCTGGCCAATGTCGTGCAGGATTTCCTCGATGCCGAGTTTCCGTGCGTGGAGGAGGACGACTGGCAGCAGGCCGCGGTCGATGAACTCTATCGAGAGCTTTGGGCCTACGTCGACTGGGCCGAAACCGGCTTTGTGCAGGGCGAGGGCGGCACTGTGGCTCCCGCCGCGCGGCTGACACAGGCCACTCTCGACCGCTTGAACGAAGGTACCCTCATGCTGATCTGCCCCGATGTGACGGAATTCGTGACGGTGGAATTCTCGCTTCTCTCCAGTGAGGCAGGCTATCTGAACGAAGCCACCCTCTTCGTCAACGGGGTGAGTTACGACTTCGGAAACAGCGACATGGGAGCAGGCTTCTCCTTTGAGGTGGACATCGAGGTTAATCCATTTGCCGCCAACCGGTTTGATCTCGTCATCAACACCTGGAAGCGGGTGGGTGACTGGATCGAAGGACTCGACACCCGGGATGGCCAGGGCTTTGAGCTGATCGGCGCGAACGATTCGTTCGCAGGGCGCTCCGACAGCCTTGCCAAGATCAAGGATCTCAGTTCCGGTGGCCAGCTTCACATGGTCGTCGGATACGAGGACCTGATCATGACGGGGGACAGACCGGATTATGACTACAATGATTTCCTCTTCGAGTTCCGGGCGGATCAACCGTTCGACTTCTCCTTCGGTTACGAGTTGTACGGTGGGTATTGAGAAACGATCCAGCATGAGAGCGAGACCTCAAGTTACGCGGATCAAACGGGGCGGCATGACACTGCTGGCCGTGCTGATCCTCGTCATCGTGACCTCGATTCTGGCGGGTTCGGCTGCCCTGGCCTGGGTTCGTTACTACGATCTGACAGCCCGGCAGAACGAGAAGGCGGCCCTGGCCGACATTGAGCGGGCGATCCGCGCAGGGATTGTGGCCCACGCCGCCATTCCGGGGCCGAGCGATCTCCTGGCGGCGGTGGCTGGGGTGACCGAGTGGTCGCTGGCGGCGATGCGGACCAACGAACGGGGCAATCCGCGGGTGGTTCTGGCCGATCCCCAGTTCGGTTTGGGCACGCCGTACCTGCAGGGATTGCCATACGTGCAAACCGTCAGAGGCTCAGCCGACGTTCAGAGCCCTCGGCTCCTGTTGCTTTCGTCGGCAGGCAGCGCCCTCCCCGCCAGCATCTTCAGTGGGGCGACTCTCACCGAGACCCAGTTCGACAATCTGTGGAATACCGTGCAGGGGGAAACGCCGGCGGACTGGAACTGGAAAGGCAATGCTCAGGACTTGTGCATCCAACGGGTCCATCTTCGCAACTTGTTCGTGCGGTTGACCCTGCAATACTATGCCGACCAGTCTCAGCATTATGGGAGGTATACGCTCGACCGGTCGGAGAGCTCCACCAATGCGCCGGTGGAGATACCCGAAAGGGATGAAGCCTTTACCGCCTACGTCGTCCGCGGCAGTTATCTGGGGCTTTACGGCACCGACGGCAATCTGCAGTTCCGTGACATCCTGCAGGACGGGGAGGTGGTCTATACCTGTCGCGATGGCATCTGGTATCGCGGCACCGGCTATTTCGGCACCCGCGTGGGGCCCACGGTGCGTCATCCCTCGCCGGAAGAGTTCGTGGACGCGCTGATGGCGTTCATGGATCCGCAGGTTCCGGTGCGGCCGGAGAACATTCTGACCTCGAAGGAAGATCTCCTGGCGGCAATCATCAACTATCTTTCCGTCGGGGCGTATGACAATCAAAGCTTCGCGTTCGGCGAGGCCCGACAGGCGCTGATCGACGCGTTGGCGAACTTCACCGGATCCAGCACCGAGAACCCTTGAGCCACTCGCGGGAACCCGGTCATTCCACGGCCGGGGGGAGCGACATCCTGCAGGACAGCGACGCTGTCTACACCTGTCGGAATGGTATCTGGTATCGTGGGACGGGTTACTTCGGCAGCCGGGTCGGTCCGACCGTGCGTCACCCCACCCCGGAGGAGTTTGTGGATGCCCTCATGTCGTTCATGAACCCGCAGGTTCCGGTGTGGTCCGAGAACCTCGAATCGTCCAAGCAGGAACTCCTCGCTGCGATCGTCAACTTTCTCTCCGTCGGCGCCTATGACAATCAGAGCGGGGCCATGAGCGAGGCTCAGCAGGACATGATCGACGCCTGGGTCGACTTCACCGGTGCCAATCCGAACAAGCCCTGACCCCCCGTAGCCGCCGGCGTCAGTCGGCGCAAATCTCCGGCCCGGGACCGGATCCACCATCGCCCCGGTCGTTCGCCCAAATCGTTCGGTTGGCGACGCCCGGCGCTTCGGTTAGTCTGGTCCCCATGAAGCCGACTCGAATCCTGTTTGTCCTGGGCGCGCTGCACCTGGTCGGCGCACCTGTCTTGGCCGACCAGGCCGGCCGACGATACGCGGAGAACGAGCTCCACGCCCGGCCGGCAATCCGCATCCGGGTGGGCGTCGCGGACGCCGACATCGTGGGCCCGGACAACCGCGCCCTTCAGGCTGCAGTCGATTACGTGGGGGGCCTCGGCGGGGGTGTGGTGGAGATCGGGCCGGGGGAATACCTCATGCGCGACTCGCTCCACCTGCGCAGCCGGGTGACCGTGCGAGGTGCGGGATCGGCGACCGTCCTCAGGAAGGAGCGGGAAGATCGCTCGCCGCTGGCCGCGGACGCGGATTTCGGCGAAGCGGCCATTACCCTCCAGGACCCGGAAGGCTTCGAACTGGGCGGTGGCGTCTACGTCGCCTCGAAGAGCCATCGTGGTTTCCTGGCCGTCTGCGCCACCCTGCTCAACCGCCGTGAGAACTACTTCACCCTCAGCCGTGCCATGAACGCCGACCTCATGATGGCCGACGGCGGTTTTGCGGCCACGGTCTTCCCGGTCATCAGCGGCTACAACCTCGAGGATGCCGTGGTGGAGAACCTCAGGATCGACGGCAACCGGGCGGAGAACCCCACCCGTGCGGATGGCTGTCGCACCGCCGGCATCTTTCTTTACCGCGGAGATCATTCGGTGATCCGGCACTGCGAGGTTCGCGACTACAACGGTGATGGCATCAGCTTCCAGCAGTCCAACGATGTGACGGTCGAGGGTTGCACGGTGGAGCATTGTGCCGGATTCGGACTGCATCCGGGGAGCGGTTCGCAGCGTCCCACGGTACGGAACTGCCGGGCGGTGGCCAACGACGACGATGGTCTGTTCTTCTGCTGGCGTGTGAGGGGCGGCATCGCGGAGGGCAACTGGCTGGAGGGCAACGGCGGACACGGGATTTCCCTGGGCCACAAGGACAGTGACGACGTGGTCCGCGGCAACACGATCGTGGGCAACGGGCGCGGCGGCGTGTTCTGGCGGGCGGAAGCCGAACCGATGGCGGCCCATCGCACGATCTTCGAAAACAATGTGGTCCGCGACAACGAGGGTTACGGCCTGTTCGTCGATGGTGCCACGCAGGGAACGGTGATTCGCGGCAACACCATCGAGGATTCCGGCAGCGGTCGGCAGACCGTCGGCATCCGGGTCGGGAAGCACGCCGGAGAGGTCGTGCTGGAGCAGAATACCATCAAGGCGCAGCAGGACCTTGTGGACGAAAGAAAGTGAGGCGGAGTCATGAACGCAATTGCTCCCAGGTTCCTTCTCCCGCTCTCGCTGGCGGCGACCATCGTCTCGACCGCCCTCGCGGCAGTTTCGGTGGCTGATGAAGGAGTTCCGGATCCAGTTTCCCTGACGCTCAGCTACGCGGAACCCCACTGGCTTGACTTGCACGACTCCCGGTTGCCGGGAGGCGGGATCCGCGTGAACTACCTTGAGGCCTACTGCCGGGCGGGTTCCACGGACGCCGACTGGGTTCAACACACCGTCATCCCGCATCACACCGAGGTGCTGGCCCGCAGTCCGGACGGAAAGACGCTCCGGTTGCGCGACACGCTGGAGGACGGCGTGACGGTCGAACACACGATCACCGCGAATGGTGACGAGGTGGATTTCCGGTTGGTGGCGCACAACCCGGGCTTGGAACGTTCCGAAGCGCACTGGGCCCAGCCGTGCGTTCGCCTCGGGGACTTCACCGGTTTCACCGCTCCGGGAAATGCGCCGGAGGACTATCTGCCCCGCTGTTTCATTTTCCTGAACGGTCGACTAACCCGCCTGTCCGGGATCCAGCCCTGGGCCACCGAGGCCCGTTATACGCCGGGCCAGGTGTGGTGTCCTGCGGAGGTGCCCCGGACCGACGTGAACCCGCGTCCGCTCAGCCCGCTGGTGCCGGACAACGGTTTGATCGGTGCTTTCAGCGGCGATGGGAAGTTGCTGTTTGCCACTGCTTGGGACCCATACCAGGAGCTGTTCCATGGAGTGATTCGCTGCCTGCACTCGGACTTCCGTTTGGGCGGCCTGCAACCGGGGGAGACTCGCCGTATCCACGGCAAGATCTACGTCATGACCAATGACGTGCCACTCTTGATCGAACGGTATGCAAAGGACTTTCCGGAGCAACAGCGCGTCCCGATTGACGTTGCGCCCCCGGACGAGGCAGGGCGCTCAGCCAGTGAGGGCGCCCCGTCCGATCGCGTGCTGGCCTTCTACTATCCGTGGTACGGCAACCCGGCGGCCGACGGTCGTTATGCGAACTGGAATCACCCGGTCGCCGTTCGGAACGAACCGCCGCGCGCGTTCCCGGGCGGGGACGACATCGGGGCAAACTTCTTCCCGGCAGCAGGCTGCTACAGCGTCAACGATCCCGAGGTGCTGCACGAACACATGCGAGAATTGCGCCGTGCGGGCGTGGGGGTGATCTGCGCCAGTTGGTGGGGGAAGGACACCTACACCGACCGGGCGTTGCCGGGCCTGTTCCAGGCCGCCGAGCAGGCCGGGATCAAGATCAACTTCCATCTCGAACCGTTCCCCGGCCGTAACGCCGCCACTTCCGCCGAGGCGATTGAATACCTCGTCGGGAAGTATGGGAAATCGCCGGCCTGCCACCGCCTGCCGTCGCATGGGAACCGTCCGGTGTTTTTCGTTTATGACTCCTATCTGATCCCTGCTGTCGAGTGGTCATCGGTTCTGACGCCGGAGGGGAGCCGGACGATTCGCGGTACGGAAGCCGACGCAGTGGTCGTCGGGCTCTGGGTCAAGGAGCACGAGGAACGCTTCATGCTCGAGGGCGGGTTCGACGGGTTTTACACCTACTTTGCCAGCGACGGTTTCACTTACGGGGCCACCACCGCGAACTGGCCCCGGTTGGCTGAATGGGCGCGCGCCCACGACAAGCTGTTCATCCCCTGTGTGGCTCCGGGCTACATCGACCTCCGGATCCGGCCCTGGAACGATCGCAACACCCGGGATCGCGAGCACGGCGCCTATTACGACCGTATGTGGTCGGCCGCTTTGGAGGTGGAACCGGAGTTGGTCGCGATCACCTCTTTCAACGAATGGCACGAGGGCACGCAGATCGAGCCGGCGGTCCCGAAGACGATCCCCGGATTCACCTACCTCGACTACCGGCCGCGTGACCCGGCCTGGTATCTGGACCGGACGGCGCACTGGGTGCGGCAATTCGACGCGCGATGAAGAGGATGGCCGCGGAACCAGGTTTGTTCCGAATCAACGTCGTGGAGCAGGGCAGTGGCTGGCCCGTGCCGATGGTTGCGTTGCGGACGACCCACAATGTGCGGTTCGTTTCCGACAACGCCGGGATCATCGCCTTCGACCTGCCGGAGTTGATGGGGCAGGAGTGTTGGTTCACGGTTGAGGGGCACGGCTACGGGGTGGCGGCAGATGGCTTTGGCTATCGCGGCGTGAGGCTCACCCCGGTTCCGGGTCGGGAAGCCACCGTGAAAGTGAAAAGTGAACTTCCGGCGAAACGGCTCGGGCGGATCACCGGCGGGGGGCTCTTCGCGGAATCCCGGCGGTTCGGATTGGAGATCGATTGGAAGGAACACGGTCTGCTCGGCTGCGACAGTGTCCAGTTGGCGACACACAACGGCCGCTTGTTCTGGGCCTGGGGCGACACGACGCTTGCGCGATATCCCTTGGGCCTGTTCCACATGTCGGGTGCCACCACCGATCCGCGGCCACTCCCCTCCTTCGAACCCCCGGTGCAGCTGCGCTATGACTACTTCCGGGATGAGAAGGGCGATGTCCGGGTGGTCGCCCGAATGCCGGGTGAAGGCCCGACCTGGATCAGCGGCATGGTGAGCCTGCCGGGGAGCGATGGGACGCCACGTTTGGTGGCCACGTATGTGAAGATCCAGAACCTGCTCTCGGCGTATGAAACCGGCCTGTGCGTTTGGGACGAGCCCGAGGCGCGCTTCAAGCCCCACCGGGTAATTTGGAAGAGGTCTTCCGAGTCGCCGAAACCGCCGCCCGTTCCAGACGGGCACCCGGTGTTCTGGCAAGACGGGGCCGGCAAACTCCAGGTGTTGTTCGGTGATCCCTTCCCGCGACTGCGCTGCGAAGCCCGGTTTGAGGCATGGGAAAACCCGGAAGCCTGGGAAGTGGTTGAACCCCAGGCAGGAGTCCGCAGCGCCGACGATACCCGGGAAATCACGCCCCACCGGGGTTCCATCGCCTGGAGCGGGTACCGACAACGCTGGGTGACGGTCTTTACGGAACTCGGGGGCGACCCCTCGTTTCTGGGGGAACTCTGGTATGCCGAAGCCGACGCGCCGACGGGTCCCTGGGAACGGGCGGTGAAGGTGGTCACTCATGACAACTACACCTTCTACAATCCCCGCCTGCATCCTGAACTTACGGACGAGGACTCCCCGGTTCTGCTGTTCGAGGGAACCTTCACCGCGCAGTTTGCCGATCACGCTAAGGCCTGGCCTCGTTACGACTACAATCAGATCCTCTACCGGTTGGACCTGGATGATCCGAGGTTGACCGAGTGATGACGGGACCGCTGCGTCGTTTACACGTGAGACGCGGGGGCGCACACTCCTGGAACCGTTACGCGATGGCGTCCGGTGGTTTCACCGAATCACACCATGAAAAGACCGATCACGAATCTCAGCGGCATCCTCCTTGTCCTGGCGACCACGACGTTTCCCCTGGCCGCCGAGCCGTTTCCGCGGTCTCTCCCGGAACCGCAGGGGGTCTCCTCTGAAGGCCTGTTGGACTTTGTCAGCGCATTGGACGCGCAGATCGAGGGCATGCATGGCGTGATGGCCCTGCGACACGGCAGAGTGATCGCCGAGGGTTGGTGGAAACCGTACACCGCAGAGCACAACCACGTCCTGTACTCATTGAGCAAGAGCTTCACCTCGACCGCCGTGGGGTTCGCCGTCGCCGAGGGGAGACTGTCCATTGACGACCCCGTGCTTGATCACTTTGCCGGGGACGCGCCGACGGATCCCAGTGCCAACCTCAAGGCGATGCGCGTGCGCGACCTGCTCACCATGTCCACCGGGCACCAGGATGAACCGCCGATCGCCCCCGACACGGTTTGTGCGAAATCGTTCCTGGCCCAACCCGTGCCGCACTTGCCCGGGACCCATTTCAAATACAACACCGCGGCCACCTTCATGCAGTCGGCGCTGGTCCAGAAGGTCACCGGCCAAACGGTGCTCGACTACCTGACCCCACGACTGTTTGAGCCGCTGGGGATCGGGCATCCGGTGTGGGACCGGAACTTCCAGGGGATATGCCTGGGCGGCTACGGCTTGCGGGTGCGTACCGAGGACATCGCGAAGCTGGGACAGTTCTACCTCCAGAACGGCGAGTGGAAGGGGCGGCAGTTGCTACCCGCATCGTGGGTCGAACAGGCCACGGCGAAGCAGGTGTCGAACGGCAGCAACCCGGACAGCGACTGGAACCAGGGTTATGGCTTTCAGTTCTGGCGTTGCCGCCACAATGCATTTCGCGGCGACGGCGCGTTTGGCCAGTACTGCATCGTGATGCCGGATCTGGACGCGGTGATTGCGATCAACAGCGGTGTCCGTGACATGCAGGCAGTGCTCAACGTGGTGTGGGACCGGTTTCTGCCGGCCTGCCACGCCAGCGAACTCCCGGCAAATCCCGGGGCTGCCACCCGGTTGCGATCGAAGCTCGCCAGCCTCGAGGTCTCCCGTGCCCCGGGCGAACCCACGTCGCAACTCGCGAGCCGGGTGGTCAACCGCCGTTATGTGTTTGCCGCGAACGATTCGGGAATGCAGAGCGTGGAACTGATCCCGGACGATGCCGGGCGGACACTG
This sequence comes from Verrucomicrobiales bacterium, assembly GCA_024233215.1. Taxonomy (GTDB): domain Bacteria; phylum Verrucomicrobiota; class Verrucomicrobiia; order Limisphaerales; family J093; genus J093. The sequence goes on from JACKPW010000005.1 coordinate 49,008, forward strand.
ACCGTGTCGGTACAACGCGAAGGGAAGGAGATGCGGTTCCGTGCGGGATTTGACAAATGGCAGGCCGGTCGCCTGCCACTTTCTGGGGGCGCCCTCGCTGAGTTTCCGGATGAACCGGTGGCGGCCACCTGCGGTTGGACCGCTGGGGACACGCTGACGATCAAGCTCTGCGCCATCGAAACCCCGTTTCACCAGACCTGGAATCTGAGGTTTGAGGGTGATCAGGTGCGGCTGGACTGCGAGGCGAATGTCGCCTTCGGCAGCACCCGGCAACTGAACCTGGTCGGGCAGGCAGAGTAGCGGTTGCGCGCCGGCCCGTAGTCGCCGACGTCAGTCGGCGCAAACCAAGGCGTTTCCCAAAGGGATGACCGGGCCGACGGCCCCTGCCGGGGCGTCTGGCAACCGCCCTACTCACGAAGTTCGACCCAGGGAAACGCGCTGATCCGCAGAGTGCTGGCGCCGTACGGCACAAGCTGGATGGACTCGGTCATCGCGTTCGCCGGAACCGGAACCGGGCTCAGCGGAGGCGGTGCCGCGGATCGACGCATCAGTTGCCATTCCGGGAGTCGGATGCCTGGACCGTGCAGCGTCACCGGTGCCGATTCCAGCGTCCAGGGGTTCGCGGGGATTTCAGCCGCGGTTTCCACCCGAAATACCTCCCCAGGACGACGCACCGCCGTGGCGGGCAGCGCGTAATTCCATGGCGAGGTGGGCCGACACTCGAGATAGCCCCGGTGCATGGCATCAGCCGGTACGCCGTTCGGTCGGGACTCGACCACCTCGCTCCAATCTTCCCCGACGCGCAGCGCGAAGAGCAGGGGCCCGCGTTCGATGGCGAGCGCCCGGGACGCCCAGGTGGAACTGCGCACGGTCATTGGCAGGTGCAGTTCCACGTGGTCGCCCCGCGCCCAACGCCGTTCCACGACCTGCAGGCTCCCGGGTTTCAGTTGCTCTTGAACATCCGCATCGTTGATCGCGAGTGTGGCTTCCTGGCACCACCCTGGAATCCGCAGATGCAGCGGGAAGGTGACGGGCGCCGCCGGTTCGATGCGAAGGCGAATCACTTCCTGGAACGGGTACCCGGTTTCCTCGACGATGCGGACTTTCACCCCGCCGCGCACCTCGGTCTCAATTTGGGAAGGCGCATACGCCATCGCGGCGATGCCGCCGTCGCGGCTGGCCATCCAGAGGTGCTGGGTGAACTTGGGCCAGCCCTGGTGCAGATTGCAGGTGCAGCAGGGGTAACCGCGCAGCAGTCCGTAGACCAGTCGATCCGGCTGGTTCTCGAAGAAGTCGCGTTCGCCGAACGTGACCTGAGCCTGGTTCGCCTGCTGGAAATACTGGCGTGCCCGATAGTCATCGGTGCACTGCGTCGGCAGGACGTTGAAGGCGATCTGCTCCGCGCGGTCGGCGAACGAAACATCGCCCGTGATTTCGAACATCGTCTCAAGGGAGAACAGCATTTCGGTGGCCGTGCACAACTCGCTGCCACGATCCGGGCTGTCTCCGTGAAGCGGTTCGTCGGCCCCATAGAGCCCGTGCGGTTGACCGTGGAAGGCGCGGATGTCGGCAAACGCCTTCGCCACCGCCTCCAAATGTCGTGCGTCACCGTCCTGCTGATATCGGACCACCGGGGTCTTCATCATCTGTGCCAGATTCACGCAATGCAGGGATTCCCCCTGGTCACCCCGGTGCCGGATGCGGTCGCCGGCCAGGAACCAGTCGGTGACGGGAACCGTCTGCCGGTGGATGAGGTCCGCCAGTTCCAGCAGCCAGGTTTCCCCGGTGAGGCTGTAGAACCAGAGGACGACCATCAAGTTGTCGCCACCCCGTTGAGCCGCCCACCAGGAACCGCCGGGACGACCGGGCGGGGCCTGCAGGGGAGCATCGGGCAAGGTCCTGAGCTGATAACGAAAGTAGCGGCGCAAACACTCGACCACCCGCGGATCGCCGGTGGCTTCGTAGTGTTGCTGAAGCACCTTCAACATGACCATCCGGGGCCACCAGTCGTCGGGCTTGTGGATCTGGGCGCCCGGTGGTGGAGGCTGGTTCCGATCCGCGTCCTTCAATTCCACCGGGCCGATGTAGCCGTCTGCCCGTTGGTTTTCCAAGGTCCAGTCGATCCATCGCTGCGCCTTTGCCTCAAGGGCCTTGTCGTCGAGCAACCGGGCGAGGGGATAGAGCCCGTCGATCCAGTAGGGACCGCGCTCCCAGGTGTCGCCGTCGCCTCCGAGCCAGGCATTTCGGGGACCGCAGACCTCCGGGTACCACTCATCCAGATGCCCGGACATCCCGGAGGCCATACGCTGCAACTCGTCCCGGAGCCATCCTTCCGGACGGATGGCGCCCAGCGGCAACGTGGCGTAGGGCTTGGTGATGAGCGGTTCGCGGTTGAAGACCGGGCCGGTTACGACGGCCTCGGCAGCGGTCGGCATCCCGGGTGTCAGAGCGATGGTCACCATCCACAAGGCAGGTTTGAACGTCATGCTATCCGACAGGGAAACAGCGGGCCTGACGGAGTGCAAACCAAAGCTGTGAACCTGGAAACCGCAGATGAACGGGGATGAACGCAGATAAGTCCCTCGACGTGAGCCCCCCACGTCCGCCGGATGTCTTCACCCATTGGGTGTGACGCGAAAATCGCGCAAGTCCTTGGGTATCTGCGTCTATCTGTGTCGATCTGCGGTTCAACTGCTTTTTCTAGGATGAAAGCGGCCGGGCTGATCGAGACAGGATCAACCGGATGCACAGGAATGGAGTGAAGGCGGATGTCCCCCTATGCCGATCCCGCAAATGCGGTTCTTGCCGTCAGTCCAGCAGATAGCAGGCGATCGTCGTGGCGTCGCGGACGAAGAGGCGGTCTCCCACCAGTGCCGGATGGGCGTAAATCTCAGCGTCTTCGTCCGTCAACCGGGTGCGTGAGAGGATGCGGGGTTCCGTCGAGTTGGCGTCCATCAGGACCAGTTCGCCATGCCAGGTCAGGATCAACAGGTGCGAGGCATCGCCGATGAGCGAGGAGTGCCCGTTGAAACAGGCATCTTCCGAGACCCACTGCAGCTCCAAGGCGTCCGCGACACTCAAAGCAACCAGGCTGGTTCCGACGCCGAACACCCGTCCCCGCGCCATTGTTGGCGAGCAGGTCTCCGGTGAGAGGTCCTCGTTTTCGGCGAGCGGCGATGGGTTGATCCTGCCTTCCTTCTGGAAGCCGTAGAGACGCGTGCCGTTGTTCTCCGTGGCGACCAGCAGCTTGCCTTCGATTTCGACAGGCGTGGGCACGTTGAAATCGCCGTTTGCTGGCGGGGCGAGTCGCCAAAGCCTTTGTCCGGTGCGTGGATCCCAGCCACCGAGCGATCCGGCGTCGTAGCCGACGATTTGGAATCTCCCGCCGAAAGTCCCGGCAATGAAGGACGCGTAGGCGGCTCCATTCCCCGCCGTCTTCCACACCACCTCGCCGCTCTTGCAGTTCAAGGCGACCAGTGAGGTCTCCGGCCCACCGGGATTCACGATGAGCAGGTCGTCCACGATCAACGGTGTGCTGGAAAAGCCCCAGGTGGGCACGTTGCCGCCGAGGTCGGTGACCAGGTGGCGCTTCCAGACGATGTCGCCGTCGGCGAGTCGGACGCAATGCAGGTCGCCGAAAGCGCCCAGCAGATAGATCTTGTCCTGACGAATGACCGGCGTGGCACGCGGGGAACGTCCGTAGTCCAGCTTGCCGGTGGCAGGGTAATGGAGCGTCCACAGGACCCGGCCGTCGGCAGCGCGCAGGCAGCGAAACACGTCTTCCTGATCCGATGGATCCCGCTCGGCAACGATTACCACGTCGCCGGTGGCGGCCAGACCCGCCATGCCGTGCGCACCGGCGGGCGTTCGCCAGAGGACCTTCAGAGGCGGTTGCAGCGATTCCGGCAGGGAGGCGGTGTGCCCGTCCCGCCCGCTCCCGCGCCAGTCCGGCCATTCCGATCCCACCCAGGGGACGAAGCCATCGCGGGATTCCATCCGCTTCAGCAGGTCCGTGTCCGCGCGGACCGACAGCAAGGCCTCCCTCACTTGCGCCGCGGTCTCGGGGTTGATCGCCTCCGTGCCGAACACGGTCACGAAGGGCACGGGCCGGGTCTGGGCGAGGATTCGCAGGGAACCGCGTTCGATCTGGCCGCACCCTTCCAGCAGCGGATAGGCGTAACTGGAGATGACGGCAACGGGAGCGGGAGTCCCGGGACTGTCCTGCACCTCCTGCGCGGAGTCGCTGCAACCGCCGCGCGTTTCGAGTTCATCGGGAATCGGCACGCCGTTCTCCACGAGCGCCGCGAGTGCCGCCGCGTGCTTTTCCTGGGAATCCTGCGGGCCGAACAGGATGCGGCGGCCGCGAAGGTCCGCGATGGCTTTCGCCGGATCGCCGGTCTGTACCACGAAGAACCCGGTAAGCGTCGTGAGTCCGTCCCTGTCAGTCAAACGGCAGAGGGGACGTACCGACAGGCCGCAGAAGGAGGCGTCGGCGGTCACCAGGGATTCCTTCCCCACTACCAGCGAGGGAGTCGCTCGGGCCTGTCGGATGCCTTTCTCGAGGGTGTCGGCGAAGCAGACCGACACCGGGCGATGAAGTTGACGGCCCAGATGCTCAGCCAGGGCAGGGTAGTCCCTCTGAGCGTAACCACCGACGCACGGGCAGGCCAGTTCCCTGGCGAGGGGGTCCATGACGACCAGCGTCAGCGGGGTGCGATCCCGCTTGTCCGCGCATCCCGGACCGAGGAGAAGGGCGGCGGCGGTCAAGGCGACGGCGGCGATCACGGGTTGTCGGGTAGTCATGAGGAGCAGGTGCCTGAGTCGTGATGATTCAGTGAAGAGACACGAATTTCACGGATCTCACGGATTCCCTTCGCTGCGCCTTCGTTGAATCCGTGTAATCCTGCAATCCGTGTCACTTCGAGAGCCGCTGAAACGTTATGGCCGAGGGGTGAGCCGGCTAGTCCTTGACGGCAAAGACGTGGATGGTGTCACTTCCGGCGTCCAGCAGGTAGAACCGTTTGCCGTCCGGGCTGACATCCACCGTGGTGCGGACGCAACCACTATCGAAGGTGGGGCTGGCGATCACGCCGAGGAATTTGCCCTCCGCCGTGAATCGTTTGATGGCCACCGGGGGACCGGACTCCGCCGCGAGCACGTCGCCATTGGAGGCGATCCGGAGGTTCTTGGGTTCACAGCAGCCCCCGAAGCCATCGGCCGCCCGGCGGTCCATCCGGCCGAAGCTCGCCAGTTGCCTGCCATCGCGGTCGAAGGTCTCGACGCGGTGTTTGCCGTTGTGGGCGACCCAGAGCTTGCCGTCATGGGCGGTGATGTCCATCTGGCCGCAGCAGCCGGAGAGTTTCTCGATGACGAGCTTGCTGTTCTTCAGATCCTGATCCAGTCGATAGGCGGCGTAGCCAAAACCCTTGGGACTGGCGCACGCCACAAACACGTCGGAGCCCGTGGTGCCGAGTCCGGTGATGTCGTTGCGGCGGTTCTTCAGGGCCTGCCGGTAGATCTCCTTCTGGTCGGAGGGCACTCCCATCTCTTTGAGTTGCGCCTCGAGTTCCTCATCGGAGAGTTCCGATGCCGCGAGGGCGGGTGAGGTGGCGCTTGCCAGCACCTTGCCGTCGGTGCCGAGCTTCGCGAGTCGACCGGCGCCGCCGACGTAGGTCATGCCGGTGGCGTCCACGCAGATGGCCTGCGGTGTGAAATCGAGTGCCCAGGTTGCCACCGGTTTCCCTTCCGGAGTCAGGACCCTGATGCCGGCCCCTCCCTCCGTTGCTGGTTGGCCGGCCCAGCAGAGGAGGAGTTGGCCTTCCCCGTTGACACAGAAGTTCTGCAGCGAACCGCCGGTTGAATTCTCGTCCACCCGGATGACCGCGATCTCGGTATGGGAGGGCGTCCATCCCGGGTCCTTGGCGCGGGCATCCGCCTCCGCCCGAAGCTGGCCTTCGTAGTCGCCCAAGTCGAATGCGGACTCGTCCGGGTTGGATCGGTCACACGCCGTCAGGACCAGGAGCATGGTTGCCGTCAGAACCATCGTGCCCGTGCCGTGCCGTGCTTTCATTCTACCTCCGTCGTTGGATTGTTGGCCGTCCGCACGTCTGTCACAGAAGTGTTCCTTACCTGTCAGAGGTGATCCCTTCGTGCGTTGTGTGAACAAGACACCGTATGAGGGCATGTGTCGAATTCTTTTCGGAGTGTCGGGCGCTTTTCACCGCAGTCCAAGACCTGGCGAATCCCGCATTCGTCTGCCCATTGTGTTTGACGGGCTCGACTCCAGCACGGGCACCCGGCAGACTACCTCGCATGCTTTCACACGCAATGGCTGCTGTCGCGCCGACCCTCGGCCTGGTTCTGGTCTGTGCCGCCTCAGCCTCTCCATCCGCTTATGCAGGGACGGCCTGGAGTTGGCAAGGGAGTCACGCGGAGGTCGATCCCAAGGGCGATCTAATCTGGCAGCCGAGGCCGTTTGTCTTCGAGAAAGGGGGGTCGGCCCGTTACATCGACTTCCAGTCCGGCGATGACGAGAAGCTGGGCGATTCGCCGGCGCTGCCGTGGAAGCACCATCCGTGGGACCCGAACGCCACGGGGAAGGCGGCCGCCGAGGAAGGGGTTCACACCTACATCTTCAAACGGGGTGTGGCCTATCGCGGCCATCTGCTGGTGAAGGAGGCGGGGTTGCCGGGCAAACCCGTTCGTCTCACCAGCGATCCGAACTGGGGTGAAGGGGAGGCGGTGCTGTGCGGATCAGAACGCGTGCTCGACTGGCGACGCGGTGCGACGCACCCGGACATTCCCGAACCCGAGAAGGTCTGGTGGACCGACCTCGACTTTGCCCCACGTTGCGTGTGGCGCGTGGATGGCGCCGGCGTCATCACGCGAATCCCCCTGGCCCGAACGCCAAACTGGAAGGTGTCCAATCCCGACGATATCAAGGGCGAATGGTGGATGTGGGACAATCCCGGCAAACCCTTCGGAAATACCATCACCAACGCCGGTGGCCAGGAGATTCACCTCGGGATTGACACCAAGCACATCAAGGACCGACCGGCGGATTACTATCAAGGGGCGTTGATCTGGCCGGAGTATGGCTGGGTCATGAGCGGCCCCTATCCGGGTCGAGTGGAAGTGGTGGATCTGGAACGGCATGGTTTGGGCTTCGGCGGCTGGACGGGAGGAGGCACGGGCGGCGTGATCATGCGCAACATGCGCTATTACCTGGAGGACAAACCGCATTACCTCGACGATCCCGAGGGGGAGTACTGGTTCGACAAGCAGGGCCGGGGTGGCCGCCTCTACCTGCGCCTGCCAGAGGGGTTGGACCCGAATGTTACCCAAATCGAGGCCGGCAAGCGGCTGAGCCTGGTGGATGGTACGAACGTCGAGCATCTCGACATCACCGGGTTGACCTTCCGGTTCACGACACCGGAATGGTCGATCACGTCGTCGACCTGGGATTTCAGCACCAAACCCTGGGGATTGCGGGCGGATGCCCATCCGGGTTGTGTGCGCGTGTGGGGAGAGGGCCGGGACATCCGGATTGCCAACTGCCGGTTCGAGCACGTGTTCTTTCCCATTCGCATCCGGTCACTCGTGGCCGGGCAGCGGGTGGATGGCGTGCGGATCGAGGACAACGATTTTCGCTACACCGACGCGGGTATTCTCTCCGTCTCGGATGGATCCGGCTGGGGTTACGCCCAACTTCGGGGGCGTTTGGGCGACGTGAGCATTCTGCGGAACCATTCCCTGGAGACCGGGCGACGCCCCTCGCTCTTTGGCAGCGGCACCGGCATGGAAATCAACGGAGCGCGGACGTTGGAGATTGCGGGGAACGTGATCGAACGCTCCTACGCCCAAGGCATCGATGTCCACGGGGCGAAGGTGAACGGGATGTGGGGCGACGTGCCGTTCGTGCGCTACCTCATCCATCACAACAAGGTTTGGGAATCGATGCTCAACTGCAATGACTACGGCGGCATCGAGACCTGGCAGGGCGGGCCGTTCTACGTGTTCAACAACATCTCATACAACGCCCTGGGGTATCGCAACTGGGAGCGTTACACCGGGACGGATGCCGGTTTCGGACATGCCTACTATCTTGATGGCGCTTTCAAGAACTATCACTTCAACAACATCGCGTGGGGCAAGGCGAAGGACGTATCGAGCCCGGTGGTCAATTGCTCGGCGTTCCAGGAGATCATCAGCTACCAGAACACCTTCTTCAACAATACCGTCTTCAACTATCACACCGGATCGCGTCGACAGGCGCCGGTGGCCGGTCGCAACAAATACCTCGGCAACATCTGGGACGGCATCGGGAAGTACGTTCTGCGCCACGCCGACCCCGCCCGCACCGCCGCCGAAGGGAATGCCCGGGATGCCGGGCCGGCAAAGTCGGCGTTCGCGCTCGAAACCAACGCCTATGGGCGGAACGTGTTCCACGACTTCGCGGAAATGGGCGTGCTGGAGCCGTCGGGTCGCTGGTTGCTGACCTTCGATGATTTCAAGGCCGCGCTTGCGAAGGGACGCAGCCTGCTCGGTGAGTTGGGAATCGTGAGCGAGAAGGCCCCGTTGCGGGCGCCCGGCCAGGGCGACTTCCGGCCGACAGCCGACTCCGCGGCCAGGAATCAGGGCGTGAAGGTGTTTGTGCCCTGGGCCTTGTCCGGGGTGGTGGGGGAATGGAACTTCTATCACACCGGCGACGACCCGACCCGCATTCTCGACGAACACTGGTACATGACCGATTACTTCGTGACGCGCGACGACTACTACAAGCGCCCGATGTTTCCGCTCACCGGCGTGAACATCGCCGCAGAAGACTTCACGCAAGGGCCGCTGGAAGATTGGATCGACGGTGCGTTGCAGTTCACGGCGGCGAAGCGGCAGTATGCCGTACTGGCCAATGCCGACTTGATCAAGCCGTTTTCATTCCGCGAGTCGAAGCGGAGCCAGCATGAGGGCGCGCGGCCCGAGCCGTGCACCATCGAAGGCGAGGCGCTGAAGAACCCGCAGGTGTACACCGGCAACTTCCTGATCGAGGTCTGCTTCCAGGCCACACCCGACCACAGTTGCGAAGTCCTCATCGAGAAGCTGCAGGACCAAGGCTACAGCCTGGTCGTGAGCGTCTCAGGCCGGCTTCTCCTGACGGTCAAAGGCCCTGAGGCGACGCAGGCCGTGATGAGCCGCGGCCCGGTGAATGACGGGCAATGGCACCATGCAATTGTCGAGGTGGATCGTGAGGCGCGGTTGTTGACACTGTATCTCGATGGCCTAAAGGACAACGCGGCCCAGGGCCCGGACGCCTCGGTCTCCCTGGCTAATGACGGTGATGTGTATGTGGGCGGCACTCCGAAAGGCCGTTGGTTCGACGGCACCATCGATTTCCTGCGCCTGGCGCAGGGCACGCTGGCCGATGCCGACACCACGATCGAGGAGTTGTACGCCTGGGAATTCAACGGGCCGTTCCTGCGGGACTTCGCGGGGCGCGCTGCGGTCGGGGCACGGCGCGATGCAGGCGCCATCGAACTCCCGGAATGAGCCCATCACTGTCTGCGATGGAGCATTGAGGCCCGTAGCGCCGGCTTTCCAACCGGCACTGCCCGAGTGCAGGCCGGCCTTGCCCCAATGCCGGCTGGAAAGCCGGCGTTACGCCCGGGTTCCTGGAACGAAGTGATGTGCTGCGAGGCTACACTCTTGACCCGTTGGTGTGAACTGCCAGAGTCGGCGCCGTTCAGCAATGAAGAAGAGCATATTCTCGGAAGTGAGTTCCCTGGAAGCGCGCAAGTTGGTTGACGAACTGCGACCCGATGACGGGGTCGATCCGCGCGAGGAAGCCAAGCGGCGCAGGAAGGAACGGAGGGAGGCGGGTTCCGGTCAAGCCCACGGGGTCCACAAACACGAGCAGTTTCTGGCGCAGGCACGACTCGCCATCGACACGGCACTCCGAACCGCCGCAACACCGGTCCTCAATCGCCTGACCGTTCGGGAGGTGGTTCAGGAGGGCGGTTCCTTGGTGGTGGTTGTGACGCCGATGGAAGGCGACGCCCAAGTGGATCTCGTGGAGGCCACGAGGGCGGTCCAGCACGCGATCCCGATGCTGCGCCGTGAACTTGCTGCGGAGATCACGCGGAAGGAAACGCCAAACCTCAAAGTCGTGGTGCTGCCCAGGGAGGCGCGGAAAACCGACGGGTGAAAGGGGAGGGAACGAGCCGGGCTGAGGTCAGGCAATGGCTGGCGGAAGCCAGGGTGCCGCCGAAGGTCCAGCAGAACATCGACCGGCTGGCAGACTCCGACGACGTCCAGCGGGTGGTGGTGCTGCCGGACGTTCATCTGGGGCGCCTGGTGAACAACGGCTGCGTGGCGGCGACCGTGGATCTGGTATACCCCCAGGCCGGCGGCAGCGATATTGGCTGTGGGTTTTCTGCCGTCCGGTTCAACACCTCTGCCGATGTGCTGAAGGAAGATGAGCGGGCGAGGACGGTCATCCGACAACTCCACGGTCTCGTGCCCGCCCTGAAGCAATCGAGTGTGCAGGCGGTTCCCGCCAGCCTCCGGGATCGATCCCTGAGCGATCCCGCGTTGGCGAAGGAGAGTGAGCGCGACGGGGCCTGGCAGTTCGGAACGCTCGGAAGTGGCAACCATTTCGTTGAGTTTCAGGAGGAAGAGGCCGGGGCGCTCTGGCTCATGGTGCATTCCGGTTCCCGGGCCCTGGGCCAGTTGATCACGCGCTTCCACCTTGAACGAGCCACACGATCCCGCACCGGACTCCTGTTCCTCGACGGCCGATCCGCCCTGGGACAGGCCTACCTCAACGACATGGATTGGGCGGTCTGCTACGCATCCCTGAACCGGCTGGCGATCATGGCCAGGGTGGTCGAGTTTTTCGATGCGGCGTTTGGGATCACCGCAGAGGAGTCCTCGTACCTGGATTCACCGCACAATTTCGCCCGACGCGAGCGCCACTTCGGCAGGGAACTGATCGTGCACCGCAAGAGTGCGAACTCCGCCGGACTGAACGAGCGGAACCTGATCGCGGGGTCGATGGGAAGCCCGAGCTTCATCGTGGAAGGACTGGGCCTGGAGGAATCCCTGTGTTCGAGTTCACACGGAGCCGGTCGGGTGATGTCTCGCACGGAGGCATGTCAGCGCATCAGCCCGCGCGACCTCAAGCGCCAGTTGGGAGCGGTCAAGTACGACGACCGACAACTGGCCAGGCTTTGTGACGAGGCTCCGGGGGCTTACCGCGACATCCGCAAAGTCATGCAGGCACAACACGACCTGGTGCGCCGGCGCGCTCGTCTGAATCCGGTGCTGAATTTCAAATTCCCGGACACCCGCCGCACGTAGTGGTTGGTCAGGAAGACCGCAACCGGGCGAGCCGGGGCACGGGCAAGTGCTACGGCCAGGGTTGCCGACCCCTGCTCGCCGGGGGCAGCCGGGGGCCAGGGCGGGATGCCTCGACAAGTCCCGGGGCATCGCTGTCGCAGACCACCGAGTGAGTGACGAAGGTTCGCTTTCACGGGGCGTCACTCCATTCACCGGTTCCTCCATCGGCGGGTACTTCAAAGCTCTGACCTGTGGCGGCCGCCAGCCAGCAACCCGGATCGCTGGCAAACGGGTCGCCGTGAATGGCGTGGCTCAGGCAGCGCAGCCCGCCGCGGCACAACCGGTGGAAGGAGCAGCCCTCGCATCCCTTGGTGCTGACGTCAGGTTCTCGCAATGCCCGGAGCGTGGGATCGGTGGCGTACAAGTGGGCCAGCGGGGTGTCCAAAATGTTGCCGATGCGGATCGGCAACCGGCGGCAGGGGAGCAGGTCCCCGTTGGGCAGCAGTGCCAACAAGGATTCTCCCGCGGTGCAGCGATAAGGCAGACCGTGTCCGGTCAGGAACTGCAGCGCCCGATGCAGGGTCACTTCCGTGCGGTTGAACCAACGCCGGCTTGCGGCGTCTCGCGCGGCCCGCATCAGTTCCAGAAACTCCCGGGTCTCGGCGGGGGACAGGGGCTGGGGCCCAGATTCCGGATCGTTGCCGGACGGGATCAGTCGGTCCGCCCAGAGGCGGGTGACCCTGAGACGGCAGGCCAGCCGGGCCACGGCCGGGAACTCCCGGTAATTGGCCTGATGCGCCGTGAACGAGACCAGCACGGGAATGTGGGCGCGGCGCAGATGCCGGATGGCGCTGGTGGTCCGGGCGAAACTGCCCTTGCCGCGGATCCCGTCATGTGTTGACTCGAGGCCCTCGATGCTGACTTGGACAAAGTCGGGCCGGAGGGGGGCGAGCCGGCGGGCCATGGCAGCATCGATGAAGTGGCCGTTGCAGAGAATCGCGAAGCTGAGCCGGTCCCGCCGGGCGGCGAGGACTTCCAGCAACCGCAGGAAGTCCGGGTGGATGAAGGGTTCGCCGCCGGTCAAATTGAGGTGGAGTCGTGGCCTCCGACCGTTTGCCGCCTGGCACTGAGCGAGCCATGCGTCGAGTTGGGCGAGGACTTCCAGCCACTGATCAAATGTCAGTTCAGGGCTGTCGTAGGAGCCCTGGTAGCAATGGGCGCAGCGGAGATTGCAGCGCTCGGTCACATGCCATTGGAACACCAACCGGCGCGGAACGCTGACCGGGGTGCCGTGATGGGTTCCGGGAGCGCATTTCGGAGGGCAGGCTGGCGCCGGGGCGGACATGGCCGGTCAGCCCCCGCAACCCCCGCAGCCCCCTCCGCATCCGCCGCCACACCCCCCTCCGCCGCAGCCTCCTCCTCCGCCGCAGCCCGCACCCCCACAGCCAGCCCCGGAGCCGGAACCGCCGACCGGCTGTCGGAAGGAGGCGGCGAGCGTTTCGTATGGAGTTCCGCAGAGTGCCGTGGCTCCGAAGAGCGCGGTGGCGAAGACCAGCCCGGCGTCGGTGACGGGATTGCTGAGGCCGGTGATGCTCCGTTTGAGTCCGGCATGGCGCTGGCGTTGTGACGCCAGGTAGGCCCGACCGCGGCGGCTGACCCGGGATGGGGCGCCGGCCCGGACGACAAGCATGAGGCCGATGATCCCCAGGGCAATCAGGAACAGGACGTTGCTCCGCCCCTTGGACAGGGCGGCGGCCAGCTTGTAGCCGCCCAGCCCCAGGATGACCATGCCGGCCATCAACCGGGTCGTGCGGCTTTTCAACCACGCTCCCACCGGCGTGAGCAACCGGAGTCGTTGGAGTTCTTGTCGCAGGGGGGCGCAGCGGGCGCGGACGCGGTCGCGTAGGGCGCGGTCCCGCAGGCAGGCCGAGGCGCTCACGGGAGTCCGGAAGTGGTCATAGACCTCCCAACTCCAGGGATCGAGATGACGTGGGTCCGGCCGTTTGGCCGTGTGGGTCAGCCGCCACTTCGCGCTCCGGCTGGGTTCCCGGTGCGGCCCAAGCTCGAGGTAGCCGTGTTGCACGAGTTCGACCAGCACCAGGCGCATCACCTCGCTCTCACCGCCCCGCAGCAACGCGAGGGACGTGGGATCCATGGGGTCGGGCGGATCCTCCACCTGCGCCTGCAGGGTCCGGTCCGCCCTCCAGACCCGCCACCGGGCCCAGCCAATCACCAGGAGAATCACCGTCGCATAGAAGCCGAGAAAAAGCGGCCCGTACATGTCCCCGATGAAACCGTGGTTCCACGCGTTCATGGTTCAGGGAAGGGAAGGGGTCGGTCCCTGGTATTCATGGCCCCCCGAGGGCGTGCCCAGCAAGAGGCATGATACCAGGGACGGACCCCGGTGCGTCTACTGCATCAGGCGATAGAACTTCGCGTCGCCCGCGGGCGTCACCAGGACCACGTTCTCCTCGCCTTCCACCACCACCGGGGCGGTGTCGTTGGCATAGGGACCGGCCACCGCGGAGGCGGATTGCAGGAGGTAACCCGTCGCGTCGGCGGGCCAGGCGATCCGGATGTTGCCGTCGCCGGAGCGGGTGATTGCCAGGGAGACGTCCCCGCCGGAGCCGCCTTCCACGGTCAGGAGGGCGGCGCTGCCCACCACGCCCAGTCCGTCACTGACGATGACCGTGTAATCGCCGGCATCGGCGGTCCCGGCGGCGGCGATGTTGAGGGTGGCCATGGTGGTGCCGGTGATCCCGTTGCCATCCGCCAGCGGGATGCCGTTGTGGAGCCAGCGGTAAGTGAGGAGGGAACCGGAGGCCGTCACCGTGAAGTGAACCGGGTTCCCGGCCTGAACCGTCTGGTCAAACAGGTCGGTCGTGATGCTTGGGGGGGTCCGGTTTCCGGGCACGATGCGGACGTTGTCGATGAGCAGGGTCTCGTCGCCCGTGATGCCGATGTGGTTGATGCTGAGCTCGACGGGATTTGCGCTCAGAGGGCTCAGCGAGGCGTAGGCCTGATAGAACGGCCGGGTGTGCCGGAAACCGGGCCACGGCGAGACTGTGTCCACCGGGGGCAAGGCCGCGTTCTGGAAGATGGTCGTCGCCCCCGCAATGATCTGGATCTCGCCGGAGTTCGGCGTGTCCGAGTTGTCCTGGGTCCTTCCGTCGCGGAAGTTGTAGTCGAGCACCAGGGTATAGGGCTGGAAGGGTTCCATGCCGACGAGGTTCTGCTTGAGGGTGACTGCGCCCTGGCCGAAGAAGACGCTGTCCTGGTCGGAGTTGATGCCGTTGTCGAAGAAGGGTTCCACCCAGAAGGTGGTTGGGCTGTAGGCGTTGACGCCAAGGTTCCCTCCGGTGACCTCCCAGCCGGCGATCTTGCCGAGGTAACCGGGCCAGTTTGCGCCCATTGCGGTGCCTTCAAAACTGGAGTTCACGATGGTCAACTCATCCGCCAACCGGGGGATGATCGACACCGCATCCAGGAACAGGCTCGCGTCCCCGGAGGCGACCGTCACGTTGAACTCCAGCAACCCGCTGGAGGTGGTCGGCGTGAATCGGACCTCCTTGAAGTAGTATTCGGTCAGGCCGGCTTGATTCGCCGGTACGATGCCGGGGTAGCTGGCGATTTCCTGGCCCGCGAACTTCACCTGCAGGGACATGTCGTAGGGGTAACCGGAGTTGCGTCCGTTGTAAAAGAACTGCAGCCCGTAGAGTCGCCACGGTTCCAAACCCTCGATCATCTGGGACACGCTGCCGCCGTTCTGGATCCGGAGGACACGCTTGCGATCGGGTATGGTGAAATCCTCGGCGGACAGGAACGCGTTCCCATCCTCGGCCATCCCGATGTTGCCTCCGCTGGTGGTCCAGCCGGCAACCGGGGCCGTTCCGACCCCGCTGTCCGGGTTCATCTCGAAGCTGGGGTTGAGCACGAATGTGGTGCCTGCCACGGCGACCTTGGTGAGGTTCTCGGTCAGTTGCAGACCCGCCGAATCAACAATGGCGACATCGGCCGATCCCACGTCGACCCCGCGGATCGTGTAGCTGCGAGTGGTTTCTCCGTCGAATTCCAGCGTCAACACGCCGTCGGCACCCGCGTCGGGGAGTTCCCAGACCTGCGCATTGCCGCTCTGCAACTTGATGGTGGCGGGCCCCAGGGCCAGCCGTTCCGCGGGCAAGGTAATGTTGGCGGTGGCCTCCTCCCCGACGCGCAGCACGATGCCGGTGGGCGACGTCTCCAGCGGCGGCAGGTAGGTCCCGACCTCCCCCAGGACGCGGACATCATCAAGCAACACGGAGCTGCTGGCCATGGTATTGGCGAAGGCGAGTTGGGCGGAGGTCCCGGCGGCGGTAAAACTCACCGTGGCGGTCTGATAGGCGGCCGCGCCACCGACAGCGGAGACGTTCCGTTCCCAGAGCACGGCGTCATCGATCTTGAGTTGAAGGTGCGGGGTGGTCCCCGTCCTGGCGTTGTAGGCGAAGGACACGGTGTATTGGGTGCCGGGGACGAGGGGCGCCAGGTTTTGCGTCAGCGAGCCCTCGTCCTGGATGAACGCCACGAGCGCCTGATCGGGAGTAGTCCCGTTGTTCGCCTGTCCGCCGGTGCCGTCATCGACGCCAGCCACCCCTTCCTTGGCCCAGCCGGCGATGGCGGGCCAGTCGGTGCCCGCGGTGGGCGCCCCGTCAAACACCACGCCACTCGCCTCAAAACTCGGGTTGATCACCGGGAAGTTGCCCTCGTCCCGCTGCACGATCGTCACGGCGTCCAGCAGGATCGTGGAGTCGCCCCGGGCAGTGACCTCAAACGTCAGGTCGCCGCCGTAGGCATCGGGGGTGAACGGAACGGTCCGGGTATAGTACGGGGCGCTGGACGCGCTGGCAGGCCGGATCTTGGGAATGAAGTCCAGTTGCTCATCGAGGGCGCCACCAAAGGACAGCGTGGAGAACCGGATTCCAAGGTCAAGGTCGCTGCCGTTGCGGGCATCGTAGTGGAACTGAATCCAATAGCGTTGCCCCATTTCGAACCCATAGACCTGCTGCGACACCGTGCCGCCTCCCTGCTTGAATCCGATGCGGCGTCCGTCCGGGACGGGAGTTCCCGAGTTGTGAAACGGACCGCCCGGGTCGTTGACCAGGTCGTTCACGCCGCCGCCGCTGCTGTTCCATTCGTCGATCTGGCTGTAGTACGGCCAGGCGGGGTTCAGGTTGCTCTCGAAACTGGGGTTGCGGACGATCGCGAGGCCCTGACCGAGGACGGCCGGCGAAACGCCGCCTGTCAGCAGCGCGAGCCAAGCCGCCGTACGCGGGAGATTACGGGTCTTCAACATGGTTGTGTTCGTTCTGGGTTGTGACATCCGGGACCCGGCAGGCACCCGCCTGGCCGGCCCGCATTTGCCTATGGATGACGGAAAAACTCGTTGCTGAACGGCCGTTTGTCCAGCTTTTACCGTCCGCGACGGCGCACCGAAACGGGCGGGCGGTCTCCCCCTCCGTCACCGGGAGGGCGAGGCTCCCGCCGAGCCGCGTAGCAACGGGCGCGTAGGCAGTGGCGAACAGGGAGTCGCGCATCCGTGCGGTGGACCAAGGCGACCTGCCCACGGTGGAAGGCCGTGCCGCGCTGGACGCGCTCCGCCGCGACTTGAGACGATGAATTTGCCGGACTCCTACGACCTGGCGGAAGCTGCTCTGAGCCGTGGGGATACCGGCGGGAGCTGTGCCCTCCCGCCGCGAGCCTGGAGCCGGACCCCCGTCAGAGGCGGGTCATGGAACGCGCAGCCGCACGAAGCCCTTGCGGGTGGCCACCGTACCGGACCATGTGAAGCTTCCGTGTCCCGCGGCATCGAGCAGCAGCGAAACCTGCCGGACCCAGTGGCTGAGATCGGTTGAGATTTCGATGTCACAGGCGATTCCGGGAGGGCCAATGATGTCGAACCGCAACGCCCCGTTGGGGTCCGACTGCGGAACCGCGAGCCGAAGCGGAATGCCGGGATCCGGCACGAACCTCGCACCGAGGGTGGTGTTGCCCTGGAGAACCAGGCGCACGGTACTGCTGGCAAGACCGGGTAGACCGTCCCAGCCGGCGAACCGAAATCCGGGTGCCGGCTCGGCCGTCAGTTGAATCGGGTGCTGTTGAAAATACACACCCGTCCACGGCGACCCCGATGGGGCAGTCACCGGCAACGTGTTCACCCGGATGTCGCCACCTTCCGGGGGGGCCGCGCTCAGGGAAAGAACCGCCGTGGGACCGAGCCCGAACTGGGAGGCGAGCTGGGCGCGGGCGTAGGCGGGGCGCCGATCCGCGTAATCCCGCAGGTACTGCACGTTCGCTTCCCACTGGGCGACCGAGGCGGGTGATCGCCAGCGTTGGATGTGCTCCGCCATCCCCGGTGCGAGGATGTCGTGCCACTGATTGATCCGTTCCCTGGTATGCCCGGGCAGGAAGGTGCTGTTGAGCAGATCGCAGAAGCGGTTGACGAAGCTCTCACGAAACTCGGGGCTTTCCGTCAGCCGTCGCAACAGGAAGGTGGTGACTTCGCCGGCGTGACCATGGAGCCCACCGTCCGGGGTCAGGTCGGCCGCCAGCATGTTGAATTCCCACGCCGGTTGTTCGGCCCAGAAACCGCCCCAGCCGACGTCGTTGTCGAATTGCAGCCAACGCCAGCGCCCCTCCGGCGTGCGGGGTCGCCAGAGCCGGTGGTTCCCGATGTCCCAACGGTAGAAGAACACCTCAC
This sequence comes from Verrucomicrobiales bacterium, assembly GCA_024233215.1. Classification (GTDB taxonomy): domain Bacteria; phylum Verrucomicrobiota; class Verrucomicrobiia; order Limisphaerales; family J093; genus J093. The sequence continues at coordinate 67,072 of JACKPW010000005.1, forward strand.
ACGCCTTGTAGTCGATGTAGTTCGGCACCTCCATCAGCGTCTGGAGATGGGCGTAGTTCTCCGGGGCGGTGAGGTCGGCGGTGGCCAGCCAGGCAATCATCGCGTCGTAGTGGGCGGTATCGCCGGCCTTCGCCGCAGCGTAGCCCTCGAGATAATCGACATCATCCGACGGATGATCGCCGTAGTACCCGACGAACTCGGCGTCCTCCTTTTCCTTGAGATAATGCAGGCCCCAGTATTCGCCGTTCACGAACACCACGCAGGCGCGGGCCGCCTGGGATTCCGCACCCGTTTCCGCCGCCAGGCTTTGCATCATCTCGTCCCGCATGAACGCATACATCTGATCGTGCCCGGTGGGCCGAAGCAGGAAGTGCTCGAACTCCGTCCGCGACCGGTCGGGGAACAACCGGTATTCGAACGGGCGGCGCCCCCGGCCGCCCGTGCCGTCGAGGTCCAGGCCCTTGATGGGAAAGCCCTGCGAAGTGTTGCCGTGGATCTTCACGTCCCCGTCCTGGGTGAAGGCGAGGGTTCCGTCGGTTTCAAACAACTCGACATGCACCGGGCGTTCCCACCCGGTACCGCGCTGAGAGTAGTTGCCGTTCGGCGCCAGGCCCGGCACGTAGATGCCGAGGGTGGGGTCAAAGAAGTTCGCCGGGGCGGTCGCCAGCGACACCACCGGCAGGGGATAGCGCTCACGGCCCTTCGGATGCACCCAGAACGTTCCGGTGATCGTCGGGCTTGGCAGCGCCCCCGCCTTGAACGCCCGCGCGCGGATCACCCAGCCCTTGAAGACCTCGCCCAGGGGAGGCGCTCCGCCCGGGACGGTCGGGATCATGGAAATCCCGTTCGGCGTGCCAGTCCGGTCCGTGATGGGGAGGGGACCGGTGCTGAGCCGTGAGGTTGCGATCGGTTCACTGCCGTCGAGCGTGTAGCGAATCTCCGCCCCCGGGGTGTCGGTGGTCAGGCTCAGGTTGAAGGCCCCGGAATGGAAACCGGTGGGATGCGAGAAGGTTGGGGCGACCAGGGCCTCCCCGGAGGCCGGAGTGGTGTTGGACGCGCCGGGGGTCGGTTCGGCGAAGAAGAAGAACGGTCCGGTGGCATCGGGTTGCCGGCCATAGGAGACGTCACGGAGTTGGGCGTCGAATTTCACCTCGTCCGCGGTCGTGCCATCCGGGCGGGTGAGGATCAGCCGTTCGCCACCCGCATCCAGGCGGAAGTTGGTGTGGCGCGGCTCATACAAGGGGATCCCGTAGCGATCGGCGAGCTGTCGCTGGAGGCCCAGCAATTCCGCCTCAGTGAGCGCCCGGTCGAAGAGCAGGACCTCCGCCAGGTCGCCCGCAAACGCGCCATACGCGCCAGCCCCGATCTCAATCGGAGCGGTCACCTCCGCTCGGGGCGAACTCAGGCCCTCGCTGACCCGGACCCCTTGCAGGAACAGGCCCGGATGCCTGGTCTGATAATTTACCGCCACCACCGCGGGAGTCGTGCCAGGCGCCAGATGCCCGACCGCCAGCGCGGGCATGTAGCCGGAGCCGTGTTCGTAAACCGAGACCCCGTTGCTCCCCACGGACAAGCCGCTGCCGCCATTCGCATCGCCGCCGTGCTGGGCACCGAAAAGGTAATGCTGTCCGCCTGTGCCGCCCGTGCCGGCGGTGCTCTCGGGATCGATCTCGTGGGACTGCGACGTGCGGAATACCGCAATCAGGCAGAAGTCATTGGTGGCGATGACGCGTGGCAGGAGCAGTTGGTCGTTGGCGCCATCGAAACGCAGGGCGGGGAGCCCGCCCAATCCCGACGCCACCCACAGGGGTTCGGTCGACGGGTTCGCCGCCGTTGCGGCCACGCCGCCGGCAATTCGGTTGTTCCAACGCCTCAGGAACAGGTTGCCGCCCTGCTGTCGCACCTGGGTGGGATCGTTCGGATTCACCTGGTCCGCCCGGAACCACACCCGGAGCCCCGGCAGGAGGGCGGGGTTCACCGGCGCCGTTTCCGTCGGTTGACGATTCTTGCCGGAGGCGAACAGGGTCCGGAACTCGCCTGGTTGCAGTACAAGCTCCTCGATGACCCAGCGGAAGGGTTCACCCCGATCGTCGGAGAGTCCCCAGCCTTGCAGGTCGACCGAGGTCGCCCCGGGGTTGAAAAGCTCAAACCAATCCGGGGCATCGCCGTCCTCGTCCAGGAGCGTGGATCCGTTCGAGGCGACCAACTCGTTGATCGCCACCCCGGAGGCCGATGGACCGGCATTCCCGGCGTTCGGCCAGGCCAGTCCGACGAGAGCCCCGCAGATGATCGCGCACCGGTTCACGCGATCACTGAAGCAGACTTTGTGCCTGCCGGCGAGGTTTCCTTGGAGCAGGGGGCACCCGCCTGGGTTGCCCCGGCTTGGCGGGGCTTTTCGGGGAAGGTACGGATGAGGAAATCCGTACGGGTACGGATGCGGAAATACAAAGGTGCCCGGATTTCCCGGTCAGGTGTGATCGGGCACGCTTCCTCTGAAAGGCCCCCTGCGCGTGAAGCTGATGATTGTCGATGACAACCCCCGCATCAGGGAACTGGTTCAGCGGCTCGGCGAGAGCAGCGGCGCCAGTGTGGTTTGCTGCGAGGATGGTTGCGAAGCGGCGACCGCTTATCGCCGGGAGCGGCCCGACTGGGTGTTGATGGACCTGAGCATGCCGGGTATGGACGGGCTGGCCGCCACGCGGGGATTGATGCGGGATTTCCCTGCGGCGCGCGTCATCCTCGTGAGTGATCTCGACACCCCGTCCCTGCGGGTGGCTGCGGCACAAGCGGGCGCCCGGGGGTATCTCATCAAGGATCACCTGACGGAAATCCGTCTATTGGCGGGGCAGGGAGGACAGGACTTGCCGCCCGGGATGGCGGAGATGCAAGTGGTCGTGGAGCGAATCGACCGGGGTGGGAGGCAGGAATGAGGATCTCCGGTCTGGATTCCGTCATCCGACGGTTCCATCACCCCGCGGTGGTGGTCCTGGCAGCTGCCTTGACCGCGGTCCAAACGCTCGCGGAGGTGCCTGCGCTGCTTCACCATCAGGGGAGGGTGTTGGTCGGCGGATTGGTTTCGGACGGTCCGGCCGGTTTCAAGTTCGCGTTGGTGAGTGCAGGGGGAGGCGAGGTCTACTGGAGCAACACGGCCGACGTGAGTCCCGCCGATGGCGAACCGGATGCCGGGGTGACTCTGCAGTTGAACCGGGGTCTCTACTCGGTGCTGTTGGGCGATGAGACCCTGCCTCACATGGCCGCCATTCCCCCCGCGGTCTTTGATCATTCGGAAATGTACCTGCGCGTGTGGTTCGACCCGGACGGGGGGGGCTTCGTGCAACTGACCCCCGATCAACGCGTGGCGGCCGTGGGCTACGCGCTGATGGCGGAGTCCGTATCCGACGGAGCCATCACCGCCGGGAAGCTGGCGGCCGACGCACTGGGGAGCCTCCCTTCCGATCTCTCCGACCTGCAGACCCTGGTGGCGGAGCAGGCGGAACAGATTGCAGCGTTGCAGGACCAGGTGGCCACGTTGACGGGGGACTCCGGACTGGTGCCGGGCTTGGTCGGGGCGTCGGCGGACGGTGCGGATGCCGGCCTGCTGGGGCTCGGCTTCGAGCGCTTTGGCAGTCTGTCCGCGCCGGGTTGGGTCAACGCATCCGCCGACGGCGCGCCCTCTGCCCGATCGGGGCATACCGCCGTCTGGGCGGCTGACGTCATGATTGTGTGGGGTGGGGAAATCTCCTCCGGGCTGCCGGTGGCCAGCGGGGCGTGGTACGCTCCCGAAGCCGACGAGTGGACGCCGGTGTCCACCATCGACCCGCCGGCGGCCCGGAGCGGGCATTCGGCGATCTGGACCGGGGAGGTGATGATTGTCTGGGGCGGGACGTCGGGGGGGGCGTTTCTCGATTCCGGCGGGAGTCTGAGTCTCCATCCGCAGAAGTGGAGCCCGCTTCCGGTGGGACCGGCGGGGCGAACCGGGCAGGTGGCGGTTTGGACGGGAGACCGCGTGTTGGTGTGGGGGGGGCGCAACCTCGACGGTCTGTTGGCGGACGGTGCTGCTTATGATCCGGAAGCGGGTGACTGGACCGTGCTTACGACGGAGGGCTCTCCACCCGGCGCGCGGTGGGGTGCGGTGGGAGTCTGGGCGGACGACCGCTTCCTGATCTGGGGGGGAGAGGGAGCCGGCGGCCCGGTGGGGGATGGTGCGGTGCTGTTGTTTGACGGGAGCGGACAACCGGACCATTGGGAAACGCTGAGCAAAGCGGGTGCGCCCGCGGCGCGCAGCGGGCACAGTGCCGTGTGGGCTGGCGGGTGCTTGCTTGTCTGGGGTGGGCGAGGCGCCGGTGGTGTGCTCCTGGGGAACGGTGCGGCCTACGATCCCGCCACGGACGTTTGGGAGGCTTTGCCCGAGGAAGGTGCCCCGTCGGCGCGAACCGGGCACCTCGCGTTGTGGACCGGTACCGACATGCTGGTGGTCTCCGGGGAAACCTCCGCCGGGGTGACGCCGGACGGTGCCGCCTATAATCCGGCCATCGGTGGTTGGTGGTCCTTGAGTCGTGAAGGGGGTCCGCTGCCCCGCACGCGGGCGACCGGAATCTACACCGGAACCGAGCTGGCGTTGTTTGGCGGAACAAACGCAAGTGGCCAGCCCGTCGGCGCACTGCAGCGACTTGTTCCCCAACCCATCTGGTATCTGTATCGCAAGCCATGAGAACGTTTCCTCCATTCCTGCGGACCTGTCTCGTCGCCCTGCTGGTGGTGGCGGGCGTGCGCTCGATGCAGGCTCAGTGGATCACCCAATTTGTCGCCCTGAAAGGTGGCTGGAACGCGGTGTATCTGCACGTGGATGCCTCCTACGACACCGTGGAACATCTGGTGGGTGAGGACGCCGCCAGCCCGATCCTGGAGATTTGGCAGTGGTCGCCGGCACCCACGACCCAGCAGTTTGTGCAGTCCCCTCAGGAGCCGGTGGATGGTGGCAGCCAGTGGCTGAGCTGGATTCGGAACGATCCGAATTCCAGCACGCTCGAGCGGCTCCGCGGCAACACGGCCTGCCTGGTGCGGGTGGAGGCTGCCACCACTGCCTACGGATGGCAGGTCAAGGGCCGGCCGGTGCTGTACGCCCACGAATGGACCACCACGGGGCTGAACTTCGTTGGGTTCCCAACCGATCCGCTGACGCCGCCCGTTTTCGAGAGATTCTTGGAGGCGGTGCCGGCATTCCTGGAGAAGGCGGAAATCTACCGCTACCTGGGGGGGGAACTGGGAGCCGGGAACCCGGCACGCGTTTATGGCTTGCGCACGACCCCCGTGACGCGCGGCCAGGCGTTTTGGATCCGGGCCGGCAACCTTTACAACCGCTACTACGGTCCGTTCGAGATCTACCAGGCCAATGAGACCGGAGTCGACTTTGGGGATCACCTGAACACTTCCGCGTTCCGGTTGCGCAACCTCACCCCCGATCCACTGACCGTGACCGTGACGCTGCAGCCCTCCGAACCCCCGCCGTCGGGCCAGCCCGGCATCAGCGGGACGCCATCGTTGTTGGTGCGGGGGGCGCTGAATACCACCGACCTGACCTACGGCTACCGTGAACTGGCAGGGGGCGGGACGCATGAATGGGAACTCGCGGCCACCGGCGAGGAAGGGTCGGAGGTCGAGGTGGTCCTGGGACTCAATCGCCCCGCGATGGGAGGCAGTCCAGGGGATCTCTTTGCCGGTGTCCTGCAGTTCACGGATTCGCTGGGGCATGCCCGGGTGGATCTGGCGGTGACCGCGCTTCCCGCCTCGGCTGCCGGCCTCTGGATCGGAAGCGCTGTGGTGAAGCAGGTGGGGCAGTATCTCAAGATCTATCAGCGGGACTCGAGCAACGACCCGGTGATGAACGATGACGGCAGCTACGTGGTGCAGAGTGTGAATACCGAACTCGAGGGCGTGCCGTCGCCCTTTCCCCTGCGGTTGATTGTCCACAACCCGTCCGTGGGGCAGGCCGTCCTGATGCAGCGGGTTTATGTGGGTCTGGATGAGTTCGGCAATCCGGTCGTGAGCAACTCGGAATCGGTCCTGGATCCGGACGCGCTGGCGGACGCTCGACGGATCAGTGCCGTCCATCTGCCCTGGTCGGTGGACAACCCCGGGTGGGCTCTTGACGGCCTGCTGGACGGCTCGGCACCGCGGGTCACCACCGTAATTCTGGATTACGCCGATCAGGCCTCAAACCCGTTCCTGCACACCTATCATCCGGACCACGACAACCTGGACGCGGGCTTTGATCAGGAACTGGCGCGGGGATCGGAGTCCTACACCGTGGAACGCCAGATCACCCTGACACCGGGCGCTCCGCCTGACGACTTCAACAGTCTGACCTCGGCCGGCCACAGCGTGATCGGCGATTATGCCGAGACCATTCGGGTGATCGGGTTGCAACGTTCCGCCGGCCCGGACACCCGGACCTTCGAGGTGCGGGGGACGTACGTGCTACGCCGCATTTCCGACCTGGACACACTCACGACTCCCTAGCCCACCGCCTGATCCTGATCCTGAACTTGAACTTGAACTTGAACTTGAACTTCAACCCGCACCTCGAACCGAAACCCCAAAGCCATGAGCGCTGAAATCCAAACTCCCTGCGTCCCCTTCCGGTGGGCCGGTTTCCTGTGTTGTCTCACCTTGCTGCTGTTGCCGCCGTTTGGAGCCCGTGGCGCCGACGGCAACCCGCCCGAGCGGATGACTTACCAGGGCTACTTGACGGACGCCAACGGCGATGCCCTCGGCAGTCCGAATCCGCGCAACTACGACGTGGTGTTCCGAATTTGGCAGCATGAGAGCTCGACCTCCACCTCCGATCTGCTCTGGACCGAGCAACAGACCGTCACGGTGGACAGCGGTTACTTCAGTGTCCTGTTGGGGGAGGGGAGCGTCTACCTGAGCGAGGCGCGTCCGGCGCTTTCCACGGTCTTTCGCGGCACCACCGCGTCGGATCGGTGGCTGGCCATCACGGTGAAGGACATCGGCGGTTCCGGAGTGGACTCGAACATTCTGCCGCGCCTGCGGCTCATGAGCTCGCCATTCACCTTTCTGGCGGCGCATGCCGTGGAAGCGGACCGCCTGGTAAACAGCAGCAGCCAGCAGGTGGTGACCATCGCCGGCAGCTACGTAGGGATCAACCAGAGCAGTCCTTCCGCGGCCCTCGATGTCACCGGGGCTCTCAAGGTCTCTGGCAACACGACGACGGGAACGCTGAATGTCACCGACGATCTTACGGCAGGGGACAAGGTCTCCGCCGCTCGGGTCTACGGGAGCACGGTCAATTTTTCGGCGGATGGCAGCTACTTTGCCGAGGTGAAGAACATCTCCGGGGGCAACAACCCGGTCATCAACTTCGATGGGTATGACTGGCTGCAGTATCGACGGGTGCAGAATGCCTACGACTTCATGATCAACTCCGGCACCAAGCTCACCGTGAACAGCAGCGGCATCAGCGTGCCTTCGCCGAACACCATCTCAGGCTATGGCACCATTCCCGTCGGGGGCGTGATCCTGTGGTCGGGTTCGGCCGGCTCCATTCCGGATGGCTGGGCGCTGTGTGACGGCACGGCGGTCAACGGGCATACCACGCCCGACCTGCGGAACCGGTTCGTGGTGGGTGCGGATCCGAACGGAGTGCCTGGAACGGATCCTCCGTACGAGATCGGCGACACCGGGGGGGCCGACTCGGTGACGCTCGGTACGAGTCAGATCCCTTCCCACAGGCACAGCGTGAGAGACTACTACTTTGCTGAATCCAGCAGTCACGGTGCGAGCTACTACACCTACTGGAGCGGCAGCAAAGTGGGAAGCGGCGATACCGACGAGGACAATCGGTACCTCTTCTACATAGACAACAACACGGGCTACGAAGGCGGCGGCAATGCGCACGAGAACCGCCCGCCCTTCTATGCCCTGGCATTCATCATGCGGGTGAAATGAGGTTTCGACCGGCGGCCGGAACCGTGTCCAGACTCCAATCTCCCCCATCGGCATATGCGATTCTTCCCCCTGTCTCTGCTTGTTCTCGTCGGATTCCTGAGCGCACCCGGAGCAGGAGGTGCCACCGCTGCCCTTCCTCTGGAGCTTCGCCAGAATTCCACCCACTACAACCTCCAGTCCCAGCGGGGGGTGCCGCTTTCCACCACCGCTGGGAATCCCGCAGGTTCGGATGGCCGGGCGCCGACAGTGGAGGCGCAGCAACTCGATGGACTGACCACCACCCCTCCCACCGCGGGGCAGTTCGGGGGATTACTAAACCTTGGGGGAACCGTGGGTTTGACACATGACGACTGGCAGACGGCGGGCGATTCGAGTGAGTTGGAGGATGGGAATGTCCCCTTCTCAGGCGAGTTGGCGGAGCAGATGAAGCTGCCCATCGCGCGATCCGGGGGCGAGGTCGCTCTCGTCCTTCGCCGGGCGCAGATCGGTGCGCCGTTCCTCAGCCGGCAGGTGTCCTTCTCTTTCGGCGCCATCGTGGAGGTGCCGGAGACCGATGAGGATGGCGTGCTGCTGCAGGACGTCAACAAGGAGAAATACTGGTTTGCGGAACCCTATACCACCGATGACCACAACGGGCATGGTTATTATTGGAGCATCAATGCCCGCAAGGTTTTCGCGGTTCAACCGGGTCCCCTCTTCATCACCTGGAAGAAGGCGCAGCCCTACACCGATGCGACCTTCCCGGCCGGATACGAAAACCCCGGCGGCCCGCCAAGCTCGGTTACGGAGGGGAGTTTCAAGTATCTCCTGTACACCAAGCGTTACGTGGTGTCCGGCAGCGCGGTGAAACCCCCGCGGAAGATCTACTGGACCGAGCGTGGCTTTCGTCGTCTCGGCAAGCCGGTCTCCGTCCCACCGGCCCGAGTGGGGGCCATCCATGTTGTCTACAACAACAACTTCCCGGAAACAGTCGACGCGGAGCACGCGGAACCGGGGGACAGCTACCCCACCGATGGGACGGACGAGACGCCGATGCCCGAGTTGCGCACGCTTTGGTATGATGTGGCCCAGGAGAACATCTTTGCCTACAACCGGCAGGGCCGGGTGTTCGTGGAATTGCTCGGCGACGCCCGTCCCGACGGGCAGTCACGGGAGCATCTGGGCTTCGAGATCGTCGACGTGTTCAAGCAGCCCACGCCGGGGGATGTCCGGGTCGAGTTGGGTGAGCGCATCGTGCCCCCGCCACCGGGCGATCTTGAGGCGTTGACCCCCGAGCCGATTCTCCAGTCGGGTACCAGCTTTGCCTACCGCCATCAACCCGACGACTTCGAGAATCCCGGGTACTACGCCACGCAGGAGACCCGGAACCTCAACGATTATCTCGTCCACTGGATGGAGTCGGGCGAGCAGGGCCTGTACTGGCCGGCCCTCTTGGGACGTTACGAGATCATCTGGCCCACGGATGTCTCCCGCTACAGTCACTATGTGCGTCCCCCCGCCACCACCGAGGACGAGGCACGTGAGACCGCGGTGGTGCTTTCCACCGAGAACGTGCCGGTCATCGAGTATCAGGACGCGCTGGACCGGCCCCGGGCGAAGCTGACCGAGGATCTCAAGTTCTTTACCTGGTTGGATGAGGCCCATGCGGCACACCGCACGCTGCTCCGTTTCACTTCCGGCGATGCCGTCGCATTCGAACGGGTCTTCTCGTGGCTGGACACGGCGGTGAGTCACCCGAATTCCTCGCTGCGCAGCTTCTACAGCGACTTCTCCATCCCGCCCGCCGGTGCCACCGCCTCGGGGACCGCCCGGGTGGGATCCGGCACCCTGCGCCTGACCGATGCCATCTCCAGTCAGTCGGGTGACTACGTCCTCGATGACTTCAACGCGGGCGACCCCGTACAGAGCTTCAAGGCGACCTTCATGGTCAGCATCAACGGGACCCTGGCGACCGCGGCGGACGGGTTCAGCTTCAACTTTGGGACGGTCACGCCACCGTTGGGTGAGGAAGGAACGGGCGACGGTCTGGCGGTGAGTTTCGACAGCTACGACAATGGGAGCGGTGACGTTGCCCCCACCATTATGATCCGACGCAACGGCACCATCAAGGCTGCCGTCCAGATGGGGGAGTCACGGAATCCCACCCCGGAGCCCGCCTACGTGCTGCCGAACCCGACGGATCCCGCGACCGGCACTCCCATGACCATCGCCACCGGGGACCAGTTTGTTCCAGTTGAGATCGAGCTTCTCGCCAACGGGCGCATGGATGTCTGGTACAAGAATGTCAAGGTGCTGGCCGGCATTGCCACCGGTTACACGGCGCGAACCGGCCGGTTCTCGCTCGCCGCCCGCACCGGAGGACAGTACTACGCCCATTGGATTGATGACCTGGCGATTGTGGTGAACCACGACAACGGCCTGGGAGACAGTCCGCTGGCAGGGAGCGTGGCGACGGACCTTGACGCCTGGATTGCCAATACCACCTTCTACTGGCCCGACAACTCCGTCCGGCCCCGAACCGTGCGGGCAACCGTGGAGGTCGGGCAGCGGATTAATGCGCCGGCGGGTGAGCCGGGTGCGACCGGGGACTACGTGGCGGGTCACATTGACCGCCAGTCCGGCACCTCCTACGACCCAACGGCCTACATCGACCCTTTCGAGGCCGGTTTTGCGGAAGCCGCCGCCGGGGCCATCATCCCGGTCAACGCCATCCCGGGGAACAACCTGCTGGAGGTCTGGTGGTTTCGACCCAGCACGGACCGGGCCGGACTCAATGCGGGCAATGGGGAACTTGGTTTCCACAGTGCCTTCTGGCCCTCGGCGGTCGGCTACTACACCCTGCAATGGCCGGTGGATCCCGATGAGATCGTCCTGGCGAGCAACGCCGGCAGCGGCGCGTTGAGTTCACTCGAGGCCAAAGGGAGCATCTACCGCCAGAACGATCCGACGCTCGACGGCTACAATCCCAATGAGGAACACGCGATCCTCTCCGGGGGCAGCGCCTGGGCCACCCGGGATGACCTGAACATCACCGGTGGAGAAGACTATTCATCCGATCCTTACGTGTTGGTGCGCTATACGGCCTCCGATGGGCGCCCGGGGATGACACCCTTCCACGTGGTGCGGGAGGACGCCGCTCGCGGCTGGGTGTTTGACTACATCACGCCGGCCGGGCGCCTGCTTCAGGCACCCATGCCCCTGCCTCTGCTGGGCAAACCGATTGAGGGGACGGGCGATGATGCCTTCAGCCTGAATACCGAACCCACCCCGGGGGTGGGGGAAGGGGATCTGCCGGTCAACTGGGATGAGGCGCGTGATGCCGTGGGCCCCCAGGCACACTATCCCCGTTTCACGTGGGAGGATCGACATCACGACTTCTGGGTCTATCGTGGTCCGCACGCCGGCCTGCCCGACTTGGAGGCGGGGACCTATGATCCGGACACGGACACCTTCGGCGACCTCCCTGCCGCCACGGCCGTGGTGAACGAGGCATTCCGCTACACCGTGCATGTTTCCCGTCGAGCTGAGAACCTTACGCTTTCGGGGACGGATCTCCCGACCTGGATGCACGTGGAAGGCATGTCCCTGGTGGGCATCCCGAGCGCCAGCCTGGCGGAGACCGGATTCGCGTTGAAGGTCTACGACCTCTACAGCGGGGAACAGGTCGACCTGTTGCTGGCACTCCAGGTGGTGGACTCCGGGGTCGTTCAGACCCAGGAACCGCTCGCGTTGGTGTGTGACAATCCCTACACCGGCACTTCCGTGGTGTACACGACCCGCCCTCCCTACCTGGCTGTTTCGCCGGCACCGGCAAACAGCTTCACCATGCGGTTCTACTACCAGACCGACCCGGCTTTTGACTGGCCGGGTATGGACAATCCGCCGCCCGCGGGGAGCAACGTCCCGTATCTGCGCCCGATCGATTCGAGCACCGGCGAGTATGTCGGGGACGCGGCCTCCAAGGAGACCGAATCCCTGCAGGTTGTTTACCGTCCCGTCTGGCCCGTGGCGGATCCCAGCGATTCCTCGAAGCCGCTGCCCGTGCTGTCCTTCAGTTCGACCCTGACCACGCCCCGGAACGGCCTGCCGGGTGTTCGGGGCATGCTGACGGCGAACCTGCTTTACCAGCAGGCCATCGCCGCGGACATGGATGCCGCCAGCCCTGCCGTGGTCCTGCACGACCCGACGCGTGAGAAGGCCTCGGGTCTGCACGATCACGATCTGTCGGAACTGCCGGGCGGGGTCCACAAGATCGCTTATCAGGGACGGTGGTACTTCCCGAACCTGCCACCGCACCTGGTCGAGCGGGTCTTCTACGATCCCGTGCGCGGCAGCGAAGGCTCCCTGGTGTTGCGAGGTGAGTTCGTGGATGAAGTGCTGGGGGAGAGCTATCTGTTGCTCAACGTGCTGCGGGGTTCGGACTTGGCGGCCGTTAAGGAGTTGTGCCCCACCGGGGATCCCGACAAATCCGACTGGGATGCCTTGGTGGACGATCTCGCCACGGACGTGGAGACGTTCCGCGAGTCCCCGACCACCCCGGGGACCTATGAGCCCGACCCGGATCTCACTGTGGCCGCCGGAGTCGGAGAACTTGCGTTCGTGACCAGTGCCAACACGGCGGTGAATTCGTACGCGCTGAGTGCCACCGGACCGGGCGAAGGGTACGTGACGCTGGTTGAATCCGGCGGCACCGCTTTCACGCAGCCGGGCGATCCCGTCGCCCTGCACGTTTTCAAGGTGGGTGGCGACCTTTACCGGGGGGAACTCAAGGTGATTCTTGCCGACAACCCGATGAGCGAGCAGGTGACCCTCCAGCACACGGCGGATCTGGCTGGTCGGTTCGACGAGTTTGATTACGAGTGGAAGATCGCCGCGCCGGTGGACGGGCTGCCGCCGGATGCGGACGCCGACATGTCGAACTACCAGGCCCTGGCGGCGGGTGCCGACCAGCCGCGGTACACCCTCGGGGGAGCGGGCGTCCGGACCCTCGGCGACAATTACCTCGTCATGCGGTACCGGCCCACGGTTGCCACCCACCCGCGCTGCAACGAGTGGTCCGAGTGGACCGAACCCGCGCTGGCGGAAGGCTGGATCAAGCGGGTGCTGGCGGGGATCAACCCGTTCAACCAGCGGATCCGGGACTTGTTCAACAACCGGGTCAACACGGACGTCAGCATGCTGACACAGGCGGGTACGCGCTGGGAAGGGGACGTGGCGCTGAACCTGGACAACATCAACGAGCACGGGTTGATCGAGATCTACGAAACGGTCCTCCGTCGCGGTCGCGCCCTGAGCATCGAGGCCGGCTACAACTATGGTCCGGCCAATGACGCCCTCCTGCTGGCGGCCGGCTATCTGCATGACCTCTACATGATGGTGGGGGATGAGGCCTGGGCCGATGCCGCGAATCCCACCATCGGCATCGGTACGGCGGACCACACCTACGGGGACATGGCGACCGCGCTGTTCGCGTTCAAGGGACAGGAACCGTCGTTGCTGGAGGAGGAACTGGCGCTGCTGCGAGGCCGTGATGACATCCTGCTTCCGGGGGTGGAAGTGGCCCCCGTTTACAACCGATTGGTATGGAACTACACCCGTGGAATCGACTCCGGCGAGGTCATCTATGCCCTGAATTACAACATCCAGGAGGACCCGAGCCTCGAGCCCGACGGGGTCATCGACGCAGCGGATGCGGCCCGCATGTTCCCGCAGGGCCACGGCGACGCCTACGGCCATTACCTGACCGCCCTGAAAGGCTACTACTCCCTGCTGATGAACGCGTCGTTTGACTGGGTGCCCCGCATTGAGGCGGTGAATGTGCTCGGCAAGGCCGTCTCCGTGGACTACCTGGACGAGCGAAAGTTCGCCGAGGCGGCGGTGGCGGTCGGACGCGCGGGACAGCAGGTGTTCGACCTGACCTGGCGTCGGGACTACCGGCCCGAGAGCACCTCCGGCTGGGAGCACCTGGGAGCGACCCGCGAGAACGCCCGTCGCAGTCACACCAGCGCCACCGGAGATCCGGATCAGCCTTCCGTGCGCCATTGGGGGGCGGATCACTGGGCCTGCCGTACCGGCCAGGGCGCCTTTCTAAACTGGGTCGTCGGGAATGCCATCCTGCCGGCCACCGATCCCGATCCGGACCACGAGGGGATCCAGAAGATCGATCGCACCACGGTCCCCGAACTGGAGGAACTGGTCGCGCTGTCGGCTGATCTGCAGACGGCCCTGGACAATGCCGAGGGCGGTCTCACGCCGTTGGGGATTCCCGAGGGAGGGCTGGTCTTCGACATCAATCCCACGCTGATCGGGAAGGACGACGGCAGTCACTTCGAGCAGATCTACCAGCGCGCCACCAGTGCCCTCAACAACGCCGTGGCCTCCTTCGACGATGCCAAGAACGTCACCGCCATGATGCGTGCCGAACAGGACTCACTCACGGACTTCCGCTCCGTGGTGGCGCGCCAGGAGGTCGTCTTCAACAATCAACTGGTGGAACTCTATGGCACGCCCTACCCCGATGACATGGGGCCAGGCCAGCTGTACGAACAGGGATACAGCGGGCCGGACCTGGTCCACTATATGTATGTGGAGACTCCGGAGTATGCGTTCCCCGAGCTGTGGAGCTATACAAATGGCAACGACTTTCTCATCGACGTGCAGGACCTTCCGGATGACTGGCCGACCCTGCTGTATCAGAACTTCCAGGCGGACAACGACGATGAAAACGGGGACATCGAAATCTGGCTGTACCCGGCGATCGATGACGACGGTGAGGATGATCGCACGCCGGATGTGGACTTTGTGGAGTTCCACATCGGCGACCATGGGTTCATGGAGAAGCCGGACGACTGGGACAGTCGTCGGGCCTCGCCCGGTCAGATCCAGCAGGCCATCTCGGATTACATCATGGCGCACACGCGTCTGCGGCAGGCCTTGAACGATTCCGCGGGGGCCAAGAACGACCTGGACAAGGCGATCAAGCACTTCGAGGACTACGTGGAGCGATCCACTGATGCCTGGGAGATGAAGCAGGCGATGCTGGAACTCGACGAAAGCATGCAGTGGGTGCGCTTTGCCTATGATGTTTTCGAAAAGTACAAGGACTCCATCACCGAGGACATCCGGTTTGCCTCCGATTACTCCGCGGAGGCCCTGCCGGGCATGATGATCGTGGGGGTGGCCAGCGGGGGTGACCTGACGTCGGCGGGGCGCAGTGCGATTGAGATGGCGGGCTACACCACCACCACCGTCATCAAGAAGGCTTCCCTCATCCGATACACCGTGGTGAACGCATTGGAGAAGGCGAACGAGACCATCAAGCGCAACCTCCAGTTCTACGGCGTGGAACCGATCGAGTGGGAACTCGAGCTGAAGGAAAAGCTGCTTGCGCTGGGGAACCAGCTCTCGACGGCCCAGGGACATCTCTGGACCATCAACGAGCGCCTGCGACAACTGGACGATGCCTCGCGCAAGAAGGATGCCTTGGTGGCGCAGGGCGAGCGCATCCAGCAGGAACGTCAGGTGTTTCGCCAACGGGCAGCCGCGATCATTCAGGGCTATCGGACCCGTGATGCCGGTTTCCGCATCTTTCGGAACGAAAAGCTGGAGCGCTACAAGACGTTGTTCGACCTTGCCGCCCGCTACGCGCTGCTGGCGGCCAACGTGTACGATTACGAGACCGGCTTGCTGAACACGGATTCCGGGAAGGAATTCCTCAACCGGATCGTCAGTGGCCGCGCCTTGGGCGTGGTCCGTAACGGGCAACCCCAGTATGCCGGAAGTGACACCGGTGATCCCGGCTTGTCCAGCGCGCTGGCGGAGATGAAGGCGGACTGGGATGTGCTCCGCGGTCGGCTGGGATTCACGAGCCCGGATGCCTATGGCACCACGGTGTCCCTCCGGAGCGAGGCATTCCGAATCCTGCCCACCACTGATGGCGACGCGAACTGGACGGACCTGCTGCACGCCGCCCGCATGGGGAACATCCTGGATGACACGGACGTGCGCCGTTATTGCCTGCAGATCGATGACGGGAGCGGTCTGCCGGTGCCCGGCCTTGTGGTGACCTTTTCCACGACCATCGCCGACGGACACAACCTGTTTGGCAAGAACCTCGCCTCGGGGGATCACGCCTTCAGTCCCAGTTCGTTCGCGACCAAGGTGTTCGCCGTGGGGGTGGCACTTGAGGGTTATCGTGGCATGGAGGATCCGGAGGCCAACAGCAGTGCGGTGGACCATGCAGGTGGGGAATCCCCTGCGGATCCTTCCTTCCCGTTTCTGGACCCGTTGGCTCTCTCCGCCACTCCGTACGTGTATCTGATTGCGGTGGGGGAGGATTCGATGCGCAGCCCGCCGCTGGGGGACACGAGTGCCACCCGAACCTGGCGCGTGGCCGATCTGGCCATACCGATGCCCTTCAACATCGGGGCGTCGGAGTACTCCACCCAGCCGTTGTGGCTCTCCTCGGATTCGCTCTCGGAACCGCTCTTTGCCATTCGCAAGCACCAGGCGTTTCGACCGGTCTCAACCGCTGAGATGTTTGACGACAGCGTCTATAGCGGCACGGGAGCGCTGGTCCGGTCGCAGTTCACCAACAATCGCCTGATCGGGCGCTCGGTCTGGAACAGCCAGTGGAAGCTGATCATCCCGGGCCGGACGCTGTTGAACGATGCGAACGAGGGTCTGGACCGGTTCCTCCAGACGGTGACGGACATCAAACTGCATTTCGTGACGTACTCCTATGCCGGCAACTGAGCCGGGCCTGCAACCATGAGACACTGTATGAGCAACCCTCCCGTCCGGCCTTCATGGCGCGCATTGGTCGCCGCCCTGGGATTCGTGTCCCTGCTGGATTCGCCGCCGGTGCAGGCGTTTCCCCCGGCACCGCATCACACCCTGAGCGGCCTGGTTCGCAACGAATGGGGACAGCCGCTGGTTACCGAGGGCGCGGCGGTGGTGTTGGAAACGGCCGCCGGCGTCACCCTTCACGCTGCCGTGATCCCAGGGCTTGGCCCGGATTCCAACTACCGCCTGCGCGTGCCCATGGACGCCGGGCTCACGGCGGACAATTACCGCGCCACCGCACTGCGTCCCCAGGTGTCCTTTCGCATGAAGGTGGTGATCGACGGCGTGGTTTGGCTGCCGATCGAGATGCGGGGCGATTTCGCGCAGTTGGGCAAACCGGCCTGCTCGACCCGGCTCGATCTCACCCTGGGCGAGGACAGCGATGGTGACGGACTGCCCGATGCCTGGGAGCGGGCGCTTAGCGACATGCTCGGGGGGGAACTCAGCCTCGCCGAAATCCACGCGGGGGACGATTCGGATGGCGACGGCATGAGCAACCTCAGCGAGTACCTGGCCGGGACCTATGCGTTCGATCCCCAGGACGGCTTTCAGATTGACCTGATCGAGGCGGACGATGGTTCGAGTCACATCGAGTTCACCGCCCTGCGTGGCCGGACCTACGTGATCGAGGGCTCGCCCGATCTGAAGCAGTGGCGCACCGTGGGTTTTCGTTTGCCGGACGCGGCTCCCACCGATCCGGCGCGGGATCGTTACTACGCCCCGGCGGTGCGGCGGATGCGCCTGGATGTGTTGCGCGAGGCTGAGTCGCTGCGGTTCTTCCGGCTGATGGTCCATTGATGCGCGATGGCGATGCCCCGAATGGCTTCCAGAACCCGACGGCTTCCGAACCTGCCCTGGCTGGCCGGCCTCGGCGGGATGGCCCTGCTGCTGGCGGTCTGGCTGGTGCCGGCGTTGCGACCGTCCCACCCTACGTCCCAACCGGCCCCGGTTCCGCGGGAGGCTCTGGTCCTGAACGACGGAGTGTTGCAGCGGCGTGGGGCGAACGAGGCGTTCAGCGGGGTCATGATCGAGCGCCATCCGAACGGCACGCTGAAATCCCGGTCCGCCGTGGTGGAGGGCCGGTTGGAGGGGCTCTCCGAGGGCTGGTATGCCGACGGCGGGTTGCAGGTGCGGGAGGGGTTTGTCGCCGGCGTCTCCGATGGCATCCGAACAAAGTGGTTTCCCAACGGTCGCAAGCGGACTGAGGCTGTCATCGTCCAGGGCAAACTGCACGGGACCTTCCGTCGCTGGCATGAGAACGGGGTAATGGCGGAGGAGGTCGGCATGCGCGACGGCAAACCGCATGGCATCGCGCGATCGTGGTATCCCAGCGGCTGGCTGCGATCCCGGGCGGTCACGAATGCGGGGGAGGTGGAAAAGACGGAGTCGTGGCCGGACGGCACGATGCGGGAGGAGGTTGCCGAACGGGAGGCGGCTGACGCACCCTCATGAATGCTCCGTGTGACGCCATTGCCCGCGAACGGCAGGAAGGGGGTCGCCGGCTCGCCATCGGGGGGGTCGCCTTGCTCGTTGTCGGGCTGAGTCCTCTCGGTGTGACCGCGGCGGAGCCCGGGTGGCTGGCTCCGACGCAGGACGGCGGTGGCGGCCGGGTGATGGCATCCGGGGTGAGTGTGGACTCCTCCCTCGGAGGATTGGGGGGAGGACTGTATCTGGCGGTTGCAGATGGCGTGCGCCTGCAGGGCGGTCTTCCGGGGGGATTGAACGAACCCCCCGTGGCGGTGGACCAGATCTGGCATCGCGCCCCCGGGCTTGCTGTGAAGCAGCGAGTGAGCCGGTTGTTGGCCGGGGTGGTGGACGCCGAAGGGGACGCGCTGGAGTTGGTGGCTTTCGGCCCGCCGCTGCTTCCGGCCAGTCTTCACCTCGATAATGGCTGGTTGGTCTACCAACCACCGGAAGGCGGCGGGGAGGACCGCTTTCCTTACATGGTCGCAGACACGATGGAAGGACGATCGGTCGGCTGGGTCCACGTGCTTCCTCAGTCAGTCGCACCCGGTCCGGCGCAGAACCAGTTGGGAACGCCCACGGCGCTTTCCAGTGGTGGATGGCTGCTGCGCTTCCTCGGGATTCCGGGTCGGAGTTACCGGTTGGAGTACACCGAAGATCTCGGGAGTCCGTGGCAGCCGCTGCCCGGGGTGCCGGATCCCTGGGTGGCTCCCGCTGACGGGTTGCTGGAAGCGGTGGATACGGAGGGGAGCACCCCCGCGCGTTACTACCGGGTGCGGCTTTCCGAAGCATAGACGGTCATGGGAAACGCTGTGCTCAAGATCCTCCGGACGGCCGCTGCGGTTTTGGCGTTCTCGCTGGCCATGCGGGCGCAGGTCTTCCTCAAGTTCGAGGAAGTGAACCTGCCGGTACCGGACGGCAGCCTCCTGGGGGTCGTGGATTCCCATGAGGTTTCCGGACTTCCGGACGGGGAGATCGCCTCACTTCAGGTGTGGCTGGAACTCAGCGAGGTGGGCGACGGGGGCTATGCCGGCGACCTGCACATCGCCCTCTGGCATGACGGCGCGCGGGCGGTCCTGCTCAACCGTCCGGGCCGCACCGCGGCGAATGGCTCGGGCTACAGCGACACCGGCGACATGGACATCACGTTGTCGGCAATCGCCACCGGCGATCTGCATCTGTACCGCGAGGTCTTGGGGGATTCGGGGACGCCGCTGGTGGGCAGGTTGGAGGGGACCTGGCAGGCCGATGGGCGTGACACGGATCCGTTGACCGTTTTGGACACCGATGCGCGAACCGCCGGTTTGGGGGTGTTCGAGGGGATGGATCCCAACGGCATCTGGGCTTTGCTCGCCGTCGATGCCAGCAGCGGTGGCACGGTGCAGCTCGACAGTTGGGGCCTGATGATCACCCCGGTGCCCGAACCGGTGGCGACGGTCCCGGCGATGGCGGTTGGCCTGGTTCTTTGGGGGTGCGTCCGCAGGCGGCGAACGCGGTGCCGGCCTCCCGTCGGGCCAAATGCCGGCCGGGCATGATTGCGGGCAGTGGAAGGTTCGGAGTTCCGCCCTCAGGCGTTTGGGTTGCCTGTGCATCACCACCTGCGAAATCAGAATTGACCTGCGCGCTGACAGGCTTACTCTCATTCGTATCGTGAGTCGTTACGATGGACAGTTCCATGCCCTGTTTACGGGTGGCCGGTTCTATTACTTTAGCCGGCTTGCCTGCGGGTAGGACTGCGACGACTCCGAGAACAAACGAAATCGCAATCCCGCCGCAGGTCGCTCCGCCTGCGGTTTTTTTGTGCGCCGGCGGCCCGTGGCAACCCAGAGATAACCATGATCATTGTCCTTAAACCGAACATCAAGAAGGCCGAGGAAACCGCGGTCCTGAAGGAAATCCGCAAGCTCGGCTACCGGCCGCACGTTATCCGCGGCGTCGAACGTGTCGTCATCGGGGCCATCGGTGACGAGCGGACGCAACATACCCTCGAGACGCTCACGACCTGGCCGCAGGTCGAGAATGTCATGCGCGTGCAGAAGCGGCACAAGCTGGTCAGTCGCGAAAGCCACCCGCGGGGCTCGGTGGTCAAGGCCGGTGACGTGGAAATCGGCGGTCGCAAACTGGTGGTCATGGCGGGGCCGTGCTCGGTGGAGAACGAGAAGCAGTTGATGAAGACGGCCCGGGCCGTGCAGAAGGCCGGCGCGAGCATTCTGCGGGGCGGTGCTTTCAAGCCAAGGACGTCGCCCTACGAATTCCAAGGGTTGGGTGAGAAGGGCCTCAAGCTGCTGGCCAAGGCCCGGGCGGCCACCGGGATGCCGGTGGTGACCGAATTGCTGGCGGAGAATCACGTCGATCTCGTGGCGGAGTACGCGGACATCCTGCAGATCGGCACCCGGAACGCGCAGAACTTCCAATTGCTCATCGCGGCGGCGAAGACCGGCAAGCCGGTCCTGCTGAAACGCGGGATGTCCATGCGGATCGAGGAGTGGTTGCTGGCCGGCGAATACGTCCTCGCCAATGAAAATCCCAACCTGCTGTTCTGCGAGCGTGGCATCCGGACGTTCGAGAGCTACACCCGCAATACGCTCGACCTTTCCACGATCCCGATCATCAAGGAGGAATCGCATTGCCCGATCGTGATCGATCCCAGCCAGGGTTGCGGTCGATCGAGCCTGGTCGCGGCGATGTGCAAAGGCGCCGTGGCAATGGGGGCCGACGCATTGCTCATCGAGGTGCATCCGAACCCGGCGGAGGCCTGGAGCGATGGTGCCCAGCAGGTGACCATCGAAGGATTCGCCAAGTTGATGAAGGATCTGAAGCCGCTCGCGGCGGCCGCCGGCAGGGAATGGCCCACGTAGCCGCGGACGTGCCGTCCGCGCAAATCAGGAACAGACCTCAGCACAGCAGCCCATGCCAGGGTTGTTGTACCCGTGCCCCTCGCCCGGGCCGGTGACCGAGGCGGCGGCGCCGAACGCGGCGGCGGCGCTTTGAGTTGCACCGACTGCAAGTTGGCGGCTACTTGCGCAAACCCAGGGCCACGTCGTCGCGGAACGGCGGTGACTCGAGGCGCAACACGCCATCGCGCGCGGTGACGTTTTCCTGACGGTCCACCGCGCCGGTGACCGGGTTGATCCAGTCCGCCTGGTAGCGGCCGTCCGGCAGGCTGAGTTCGAGCGTTGTGGAAACCGGCCCGGTTGCGGGCGCGTCGGCTTTCGGTTTGAGCGAGGCGTTTCGTGAGAGGTACAGCGCCACCGCCTTGCCCGGTTCCACCAGCGCCCGGCCGGTGCAACCTTCCGGCACGCCGCTCCGGATCACCGCGTTGTCCGGGTGCATCCGGATGAAATCGAAACTCTCGATGAAGCGCTTGAGCGTCCGGAACTGGCGCCGCAGCTCCGGGTTCCCGCCGCCGGGTTGGGTTTGTGGATAGTCGTAGGTCCCTTCCTCGTGCCCGACGACGAACGAGTAATCGAGGTGGTTGAACAGACCGCCGCCCGCCAGGATGAAGTTCCACGCCTCCAGTCGATACGGCAGGTCGGCGGTCCCGCGAAAGCCGGTTTCGTTGTCGCCGATCACCCTTTCGAGCCCGTAGTTCAGTTGGACGGCGTCGGGTGGCGACGCGTAGTGGAAATTGAAGACCGAGACCGCCGGGTGGGGTGTGCCGACCTTGGCGCTGCCGTTGGCTACGTTGCGGGAGATCAGGTGGCGCACGCCGAGGTCGCGTTCCGTGGCGGTGATGACGTCGGCGATGTGGTGCTGCCACTCCAAGGTGACACCGCCGAAATAGGGTTCGTTGCAGATTTCGTAGATGAGGTTGTCATAGTCATGCAATTCCGTGACCACCCGCCGGGTCAAGGCCTCCTGATACGGCAGCAGACCGCCGTGACGATCGAGCGTGTAGACGTTGGTACGGCTGAGGGCGGGCAGGCCGCTGGTGTTGTTGGCCGGGTTCATCGGGCTGAGCCGCCATTGCTCGTCGCCATACATCGGGCAGAACAGCGTGAACTCCACCACCACACCTCGTGCGGAGGCCGCGCTCATCAACGCGTGCAGCCGGTTGAAATAGGCGTCGTCCCAGCGGTCCAGATCGAACTTGTTTCCGCCATTTGGATAACCGGCCTTGTCGCTGCGGGCCCAGGGACAGATGAAGCGGTCTCTCGACGGCGCGAGGGTGTTGCGCTCGATTCGAAACGCGCCCTGCGGTTCCACGTAGGCGCCGGAAAAGGTGCGGGTGAGGTTCAGACCATCCGTGGCCAGCGTGGCGAAATAGCGGTGGAAATCAAAGTCGAGGTTCATCAGCGCCCCGTAGTGTTCGCCGGAGGTGATGAGGATGGTCGGTTGCCCGCGCCACTCGAAGTAGTGCGGGTTTTCCGGATTGAGCCCGATGGGCTCCTGCACGGCAGCCATGCCGGACAAGGGAATGGCGGCAACCGAGGCGAGGAGCGGCAGCGATCGTGATGAGAACATGGTTGGAGGCTACGTGACCGGGTGGTTCAGGGCAAGTGAACGCCCGGGCGGTCGTGTGGCAGGAGGACGGCGTCAAGATGGCGCGGAGCGTCGTGGAGTGCGTGCGATCTGAATCGCCGCTTTTTTGGGGTGAGGCTTCAGGCTGCAGTGTTCAGGAGGGAGGGCTGGTTTCGGGCTACGCCGGGTGCAGGGGGAAAGCGGTGAAGGCGTCGCTTTTCACCGCACTCCAGGATGCTTCGCGAATTGGGGAGCCGGGGCGGGTTTACGCAGAGGTCGGAACATGGGACGGATGATGCCTTGCCTGGCGTTTGGGACTCGGACTGCGGGGCGCGGAAGGAACCTCGTGCACCGGTGCCCACGCCTGCAGGAAAGGCGGTGCGTCCCGCCGGCCGGGACGAAGAAAGTCACGGGCGAGAGGGGGGCCGATTTCCTCCGCCGGCCGTGCGCCTTCGACAGTGAGGAAGTCGAACAAGGCCCGGGCGAGGGTGGGCAACGCAATCGAGTGTTGCCGGCCGAGTCGGGCGTGCAACCAATCGCTGAATCGCAGGAAGCCATCGAACGGGGGCGCCTGTTGCCAGAGCAGGGGGGTGGTCTCGATGAAGTTGCCGCTGTTCGCCACAAGATCCCAGTACCGGGCAAAGCGGGTCATCCGGCGCACGGTGGCAAAGTCCAGCAGCCGGTTCTCCAGAATTTCGTAGGGTGGCACCGGGGACCACACGACCCCCCAATCCGTGTCGTGCCGTGCAATCGGCGTCCCCCGCAACCGCTTCAGGATGCCCACCTGGATTTCCTGGGGTCTCAGGGCGACGAGTTGGTCGAAGCCATGGGCGAAGCTTTCCAGGTTTTCGCCGGGCAGACCAAAGATCAGGTCGGCGTGGAGATGGGCTCCGGTCTTTTCGCGCAGCCAGCGGAGGTTGTCGGCGAGTGCCACGTAGTTCTGGTGCCGGCCGATCCGCATAGCCACGTCGGGATTGAAGGTCTGGATGCCGATCTCGAACTGCAGGGAGCCAGCCGGAAACCGGGCAATGGATTCGCGCAACGCCTCCGGCAGCCGGTCGGGGATCATCTCAAAGTGGAGGAACAAACCGGGTGGAAGGCGTTCGGCGAAGAAGTCGAGAATCGCGCGGCTGACCCGGAGGTTCAGGTTGAACGTGCGATCCACAAACTTGAAGTGGCGTACCCCGCGCTCGAGCAGACGGTCCATGGCCTCCAGGAACGACTCGAGTGGGAACTGCCTTACCGGTACGTCGAGCGAGGACAGACAGAACTCGCACTCGAACGGGCATCCGCGCGACGCCTCGATGTAGACCAGTCGGTGGGCGATGTCGTCCCCGGTGTATTCGTCGTAGGGCAGGACCACATGATCCATTGAGGGCAGTGGAGCGAGGACGATCTTCGGCGTCAGGGGCGGGAGCGAAGACGGGTGAAGGAGTTGGGTGCAGAGGGAGGCGAACGCGAGGTCGGCCTCCCCTGGGATGACATAATCCGCGAGCCGCACGATTTCCTGTTCCGCGATCTCATGGCTGACCTCGGGACCGCCCAGAATCACGGGCAGATCCGGTCGCAGCCGTTTCAACAGGGCCACCACCGGCGTGGTGGCCGTGACGTTCCAGATGTAGACGCCGAGACCGATGATCCGAGGCTTCGAGGCGAGGATACGTTCCACGATCTCGAGCGGTCGTTGTTGGAGATCGAACTCGAGGATCTCCGAGCGGGGGCGCAGTTCGCCGAGGTTCGCCCGCAGGTAGCGCAGGCCGAAGGCGCTGTGGATGTACTTCGCGTTGAGTGTGGCCAGCACGATGTCCGCCATGCCGCGCAATATCCGCATCGGCCGGGGTTGGGCCAAGCCTGAAGGATGGGAGATGGGAGATCCATGCCATGTCGGGAGTGCGGGGTTCATTGGCCAATGCCTGATCCCGCAGTTGCTCCGCAGAAAGACCGTTTTGGCGGGCCGCGAGACGGAGACGCGCGGAGGTTAAGAGGATGACTGGACATCAAAAGCACTGAGGGCATGATGCCTCGCGCCTTGCTCAGTCCCAGTTCAGGTCACGTGAGGGGCCGGATGCAGTCGTCGGTGACCAGTGTTTCCGGGTTGGGGAAACCGGGAGGAATGCCGGGGGGCGGTGACCGGTTCACCGCCTTCGACCCGACCCGCCACGGATAGGTTCAATTCCAGGAGTTGGGCCAGCAAGTCCTGTCTTGGGCTGAAGCCGTAGGTGGCCAGCACGGCGGCGTCAAGGGCGGCGTGGGCGTCCTTGAGCGGGTTGGCGCCGGAAAGTTCCAGGGTGCGATAGAGCGCACGCAAGCCACCTTCGAGCTTCCGCAGCGCCTCCGCGCGAATGCGCCGAATTTCCCGACCCGCCTCTGCGACGGCGGTAATCCGGGCGATGGCATCCTGTGACGGGACGGACTGGGGCATCCCGGAGGGATGCGAGAGATTCGCCAGGGCTACGAACCCTTCTTCGGCAGTTTCTTGAGGTACTTCCCCGGCTCCTTGTCAAAGTCCTTCCGGCAGCCTTTGCAGCAGAGGCGGATTTCCTGGCCCTGGTAAACGAACCCGACCGGTTTGCCCATGTCCCCGAGTTTCTCGTCCGAGACGAGGCAGGTCGGAAGCGGGTAGGGCTTCACCTTCTTCCAGGCCTCGTCGTGTTTCGCCAGGAAAGCCCTGGCATCCGCCCGCAGTTCCTTCTCGCAGCCCTTGCAGCAGAGGAGGAATTCGTGGTCCTCGATCACCACGCGGACGGGATCGCCCATGTCACCAAGCTTCTCGCCGCTGATCAGGCACTTGTTGAGCGGGTAGGGTTTGGGCTTCAGCGGTGCGGGGTTTGTGGCATCCGCCGCCCGGAGGCCGGGGAGAAGGAGCAGGAGGGCAGTCAGCGCCGCTGCAGCGGCAGGGTTCTTGATCGGATTCCAAATCATGTTCATCGGTAGGGATTACCCCGGCTCTCTCCGGATTCCCTCACGATTTGGGCTGGTTTCATCTACCGGCGAGTCCCCCGGGGCCTCAGTAGCGCGGGAGCGATCCCGGATCGATCCGGTATTTCGGGGGCTTTTCAGGATGGATGGGAAGATCGTCCCAGAAGTGCCAGAGGACGGCCGCGGCGAGGAGGGCGAGCGCGGCGATCAGCAGGGGGCGACGACGGGCGGGGGGGGGCGGTGGAGCAACCCCGTCGGTTGGCTCCGGTTCCTCCGGCACTTCTGCAAGCGAAGTGGGGCCGGCGGTCAGGTCCCCGGCTTTCGCCAGCAGAGCGGACCAGTCGAGTCCGCCGGGGTCGATGACGCGGATGCGGTAGTAACGGGACTCGCAGGAATTGCGGGCGCAGTAGCCGAGGCGCAGGCGGTTGAGCCTGGCCGGTTCGTTCGCGGGAGCCTCTTGGTCCACCGCGAGGTGGCTGAGATCGTCGGCGGTGAGGACGATGCCGCATCCCACGCAATCCACCCGTAATCCGCGGCGGACAACCGCATCGATTTCCGAAGCTCCGAGACCGGTCTCCGCCAGTGCCCGCACCAATCCGCGAACGAACAGCGCCAGCCGGTCGAGGGGAACCTCGAAGGCAGCGTCTCCGAACGGTGCTGGCGAGGGCGACTCCGGCTTCATAGGCCGCCCGCGGGCGTGTACCAGACCCACTCCTTGGTGGGTTCGTAGGGATAGAGTGGCTGTTCCTTCAACGCTCGCGAGAAGTCGAAGAAGCCGGCGTGACCGTCAACGAAGGCGATGGGGGAGTAGAACGAGGACGGTGCGGTCTCGACGTCGGCGAACTGGCCGGAACCCTTGCCGTAGTGCCATTGGTACCAGCGGGGGCCGGTGTCGATGCAGCCGTAGACCCGGGCGGGGGGTTCGTAGAACAGGATGAAGCGGGTGGGGTCCTCGGCATGATCCTCGCGCTTCTGCGACAGGCCATGGTTGCCGCCGAGGGGCTCACGCAGAAAGCCGCCGTCCGCCAGGGTGGTCAGGGGGCCACCATTCCAGCTGTAGCTGCACCCGATGGACTCGAAGTTGGACGGCGTCTGTTTCACGCCGGAGCCACAGGGTAGGATGGCCTGGCCCTTGTCGCGGGGGCAGGCGTAGACTTGGGAGGGTTTCAGGTATTGATACAGGGGGCGGGCGCGGGCCGAGAGCACGTAGGGGCTCAGTCCCGCCGCCGGATCGAATCCGCCGGGGACGGCCTGGGTGCTCTTGATGATGACCGGGTCGGTCAACCGGTTCCCGGTTGCGGGGTCCACTTCGAAGGCCGAGGCGGACGGAAAGCTGCCGCTGTTCTCATCCACGTAGAGCCGCATGGCGAGCCCGACCTGGTGCAGGTTGTTGAGGCACGTGGTCGTGAGGGCCTTTTCCTTCGCCCGGCTCAAGGCCGGCAGCAGCATGGACGCCAGGATGCCGATGATGGCGATGACAACGAGCAGTTCGATCAGGGTGAAACCGGTGGCGGTGCGGGGGGTTGGGACGGGATCCTGCCGGGGAGTCGTGGTGTTCATGTCGGTCAACCAGGGATGAGGATGGGTTGAGTTCCGCATCTTGACTTCAGCTGAGCCAGGGTGTTTGCCTTTTCCATAGCAGGCTGCGTGCCAGAACGCCAGCCGGATTGCACGCGTCCGAATGCCCGAAAGCCCGATTGCGCGGCTACTTGCCTTCCGGCGGCGGTTCCACCTCGATCAGGAGCACCACGGTTTTCGGGATCCAAATCTCCTTGCCGGCCACGTCCAGCACGATCCACTCGGTGGTGAACTGCTTGAGAACCCCGCTCACAGCGGTCTCGGCCCCGTTGAAGGCGTCCGTGCGCGGGGGGATCGGCCCGGCAGCTCCGGCGCCGAGGGCATCCCGACGAATCTGGATCTTGCAGGTCGCCCCGATGGGGGGGATCGCGTAGCGGGGCATCGAGGGCGGGGGCATGCAGCCTCCCGGTGCGAAGGTGAGGAGGACGGCAAGCAGGAGCAGGGCGGCAAGCGGTCGAGGGACGGTGTTCATCATGAGGGCGGGGGGGGCGGCGCCGGCAGGCGTCACGGGTTGGTTTCCCGGGCCACGGTGGCGAAAAAGGCGTCGAGGTTTGCCACCGGGGTTTCCGGGGGAAGATCGCAGCCGGAGGAGATGACGAAGTTGGTGTGGCCGCGCATTTCGGCCAGCAACGTGCGGGTGGCGTTCGCAACCTGGTCGGGGGTGCCTTGCACCAGGACGGCGGCGGGGTCCAGATTGCCCAGGATCAACCGGTCTGCAGCGACCTCTTTTACGGCGCGGGAGAGGTCCATGGGCGAACCGAAGTGCAGCGCGTGCGAACCGGCCTCCAGACTGGGGGCGAGATGCGCCAGTCGTGCGGCACAGTTGTGCAGCACGACACTGAAGTCATCCGACTGCACAGCCTGAACCACTTTGCGGACGTAGGCGCCGGAGAACTCCGCCAGTCCCTTTGGGGAAAGCAGACCGGCGGTGGGTTCCGCCATGATCACCCCGTGGGCGCCCGCCTCGCGAAAGGCGGCGGCGTAGGCGATCAGGAAGTCGGTGGCCCGTTTGGTGATCGCGTGCATGAATTCCGGATCGGTGAGGGTCAGGCTGAGTGCCTCGCTGACGCCATGCAAGCGGGCTGCGAGCGAGAACGGGCCGATCATTCCTCCGAGCACCAGGCGATTGCCGGCGGCGGCGCGGAGGCGGCGGGCGGTTTCCAGGTAGACCGGGGTGCGCCCCGTGCCCACCGTTGGTTGGGGCAGGGCAGTGAGCGCCTCGCGTGAGACAACGCGCCGGCCGATCACCGTGGGGACCTCCGTGGCGGACAGTTGGATTTCGCAGCCGAATGCCTCAGCCTCGACGCTGAGGTCCATGCACGTCATCAGGGCGGTGAGGGGATACCGGTCGCCGAGCGCCAGTTGGGCCCGGGTCTGGGCTGCGGCCCCGGTGACGAGCGAGAGCACATCGGTTCCCGTCACCGCAGCGCCGGGGTAGGTGAGCACGGGAAGGGCGCGGGAAGGCTGGGTGACGAGCTGGGCGATGGGACCGGGCATGGCTGGTTCCGGGGGGCGGAGGCTGCTACATCCCCATGATCTGGTAACCGCCATCCACGTAGAGCACCTGGCCGGTGATGGCGGCGCCGCCCTCGCTTGCCAGGAAGGTCGCGGTGGCTCCGAGTTCCTCCAGGGTGACATTACGTCGGAGCGGGGCCTTCTGCTCGTAGTGCTTGTACATGTCCAGGAAGCCGGCGATCCCGCGGGCGGCAAGGGTGTTGACCGGGCCCGCGCTGATGCAGTTGACGCGGATTCTGGAGGGGCCCAGATCGTGGGCGAGGTAGCGGGTGCAGGCCTCGAGGGAAGCCTTGGCGACGCCCATGACGTTGTAGTGCGGCACGACCTTCTCGGCTCCGTAGTAACTCAGGCCGAGGATGCTGCCGCCATTGGTCATCAACGGGGTGGCGGCCCGCGCCAGCGCGACCAGCGAGTAGGCGCTCACGTCGTGAGCGATCCGGAAAGCCTCCCGCGAGGTGTTCACGAACCGCCCTTCCAGGGCTTCCCGGGGGGCAAAAGCCACGGAGTGCAGCATCAGGTCCAGTGAACCGAAGCGCTCCCGGACCTCGCCAAAGGCGCTGTCGATTTGCTCGTCCAGCGTGACGTCGCACGGAATGACGGGGCACCGGGGTCCCAGCGCGGCGGCGAGTTCCTCGACGCTTGGGCGGATGCGTTCGCCCTGATAGGTCAGTGCCACCTGTGCCCCGGCGTCGACCCAGGCGCGGGCGATGCCCCACGCGATGGACCGTTTGTTCGCCACTCCGAAAATAATGCCTTTTTTGCCGTCGAGTAGTGCCATGCCTGGTTCCTGTACGGATGCGGCGCGTTTGGGGGGATTACCCGTCGGGCAGATGCCGGACCGGTGGGCCGGGCGGGCGATCCCGTTGCCGCAGGCCCCATTAAGGCCAAACGCCGCAGGGACGCAAGCCCGATGGCGCGATTACCACACCTGCGGGGTCAACGAACCCCGCCTTGCAGTTTGTCGCCGTCCATCCTGATGGTAGCTTGCTGCCGTGCCTTGCAGGCGGAATCCCGGTCCGGCCGGGGCCTCCGCCTGCCCGGCACATTCTGGGATCCATCATGCAAAGTGTAGCCATCGAACTGACGATCATTCTGGCGCTGGTGTTGTTCAACGGGATCTTCGCGATGACCGAGATTGCGGTTGTTTCCTCGCGGAAGTCCCGGTTGAAGGAGATGGCGGCGGCCGGGGGGCGGGGTGCGGCGAGTGCCCTCCGGTTGGCGGCTTCGCCGGGACGATTTCTGGCCACCGTGCAGGTGGGGATCACGTTGGTCGGGGTGCTGGCGGGGGCTTTTGGCGGGGCCACCATGTCGCGGGAGCTGGCGCGGTGGCTGCAGGAGCTGCCGTGGGTGGGGAGTTACGCGACGGGGCTCAGTTTCGCCCTGGTGGTGGCGATGATCACGTTCTTGTCATTGGTTCTGGGGGAACTGGTTCCCAAGCGGATTGCCCTTAGCAACCCGGAGACAGTGGCGGCGCGAATGGCGCACAGTGTGAGCCGCCTGGCCCGGCTGGCCTCGCCGGCGGTCTGGGTGCTGGAGAAATCGACCCGCCTGGTTTGCGGATTGCTCCGGTTGCGTGAACCGGTGCGGGCGCCGGTCAGTGAGGAGGAAATCCGGCTGTTGCTCCGGGAGGCGACCGATGCCGGCGCCCTGGAGCGCATGGAATCGTCCATGATCGAGCGGGTGCTGGGTCTGGACCATCTGCCGGTGCGGGAGATCATGACGCCACGCCCCAAAATGATCTTCCTCAACGTGGAGGATTCCCACGAGACGGTGTGGCACAAGATGGTGGTGAGCGGGCACTCCCAGTTTCCCGTCTATGAGGGCAACCGGGACCACATCCGGGGCCTGGTGACGCTCAAGGCGGTATATGCGAACCTTGCTGCCGGGGTGCCTGTGCGGCTGCGCGACCTGACCACCCGGCCCCTCATCGTGCCGGCCAGCCAGCGGGTGCTGGATTTGCTGGAGACCTTTCGGCGGACCGGTCAACACGTGGGGTTGGTGGTGGACGAATTCGGCAGCGTGGTGGGGATGGTGACGTTGATCGATGTGATGGAGGCCATTGCCGGTGATTTTCCCGACCAGCAGGCCCGGCTGCGGCCGACCGCAGTGAAGCGTCCCGACGGGACGTGGCTCGTGGACGGGTTGCTCGAGATTGACCGACTCCAGCAACTGCTGCCGGAGTTCCGGTTTGCTCCGCCGGAACGGCGCAGTCATCACACGGTGGCCGGTTTTCTCCTGGAGCGAATGGGGCGGATTCCGGCCGAGGGCGAATCGCACGAGGAACAGAACCACAAGTTCGAGGTCATCGACATGGACGCCCGGCGCGTGGACAAGATCCTCGTCACGCCGTTGGGGCCGGATTGGGCCTCGACCCTGTCGGTGGGAGCGGGGGATGAGCCTTCCCGACCTCACTGAGGGGTTGTCCGTCAGGAAAGAACCCCTTTGCCCGCCGGGGATGTTCGGGATAGGGTGGCGGCATGAACCGTGTCCGGTACGTTTACTGGCGGGATGACCAGTTCTGGCTGGGCTACCTTGAGCAGTATCCTGACTATGTTACCCAGGGCGAGTCCCTTGAGGACCTTCAGGCGCACTTGCGTGACCTGCATGCCGATTTGTCGGGTGGGCTCATTCCTGGCGTGCGCCAAGTGGCGGAGCTTGAACTGGCGTGAAACGGCGCGAGCTGATTCAGAGGATTGAGGCGATGGGTTGCCGCCTTGTCCGTCACGGCGGAAAGCACGACTGGTATCAGAATCCCGAGACAGGGATGGCACAGCCGGTGCCACGGCATCGCGAAATCCGCGAGTTCGTCGCTCAGACCATTCTGAAGAAACTGTCCTGATGCCGGGCCAAAGGTTGGCAAACTGCAGTCCGTCCAAGCATGCGGTACTGCCCTCAGGGAAAAACCCCAGATGCAGATCCATCTCAACGCATGGCGCGCGGCTGCGATCCTGGCAGTCGCGGGTGGCTTGGTCTCGTCATGCGCGAATCGTGAGAGGGTTGCCCGGCCTGAGACGATTCGTTGGCACGAGGAGGACCTTGCCGGGTGGACGCTCAGCCTGCACGTTCCTGCAGGGCTTCCTGCATATCGGCTGCGGGATGACGGAACGGCACCGAGTTGGATTGGCGACGAGCGTTGCCAGGCAACCCCGCTGTTTCGGTGGGAGATTGATGGCGATGGGCGCCTCTGCCTCTACTCTGAGCAAGAGGTTGTGGCCGTGTTGTCACTGATCCGTTGCGAGGGCACAAAGGCAATCGTCTGGGATGGCGTCCAGAACAGCATCCAAAGATACGACCGCACGCGAAATGTGCCGAGCAAGTCGAAGTAGCCAATCCTCTCCTGCCGGGGTGTGTTCCGGGCGGCAGTCGCTGAGCTCAGCATTCAGTCCAGAAACCGCAGATAAACGCGGATGAACGCAGATAAGTCCCTCAGCCTGAGGCCTCAGCGGTGGTCGAATGCTCTGACCCAACGGGGAGAAGGAGCGTTTCGGCAAGTCTCTGGGAATTGCTGCATATCTGCGCGTCTCTGCGGTTCAACTGCTCTTTCAAGGTTCAGTCGAGCCATGTGGATTGGTGGGGGAGCTGCGCGGTTTCTCGAGCGACGTGGGTTGCGATGGCGTTCAGGAACAACCGGCGCAGCGCATCGTAGCCACGATCGTTCGGGTCTTCGACATTGACGTGATACCAGTAGTGCGGGTCCTGGCGATCGTAATGCACGCGCCAGAACTGGGCGCAAGACAACCCGTGGCCGAGGAACGGTTCGTGGATGTCGACCAAGTGCACGTCGGGATGGCGGTCGGCGGCGGTCGAGAGGATTTCGTTGTACGCGGCCAGGAGTTTCAAGCCGTCCGGCCAGGCGGGAAGACCCACCCAGCGCAGGCTGCCGGTTCCGTCGGAGGGATCGTAGATGTTCGCCAGGAAGATGTGGCAACCGCCGGGGAAGGCGGCGCGGATCGCGTCAAGCATGGTTTCCAGCCGGTGGGCGAAGGTCGCCACCCAGGGGCGCGCCTGCTCGAACGAGGCGCCGTACATGGCGCCATCGGATGGTGGGGTTCGGCCGTAGTTGTGGATCAGGTCGTTGCCGCCGGTGGTGAAGACCACCAGACCCAACACGTGGGTCGGTTGACGCACGAGCTTTGGAATCTCCGCTCGCAAGTGCTGCTGCGAGGTGGTGCCGGACATCGCGAGGTTGGTGGCGGACAGGTTCGGCAGCACGCGACTGAGGCACAGCCCCATGAGGTCGTTGAACTCGTCGGGTGGGTTGGCGATGATCCGCTCAAAATAGGATTTCCCCGGCGAGGCGCCGAACCCCGCCGTGACGCTGTCCCCCAGACCCACGAGGAGAACCTGACGGTCGGTCCAGGGCTTGCTGAATGGCGCTGCCGGGACCGGGATCGCCACGGGGCCCTCGCCGATTGGACGTCGCAGCTGGAATTGCCAGAAGAAGGCGAGCGCCAGGGCCGGCAACCCCACCAGCGCCAGAGGGAGCAGCCACCGGCGCAATTTCCGTCTGCGTGTCATGGCCGGGTTGCAGATGCTCAGAGATACCGTCGCATGATCAGTGCAATTCGCGGATGGCGGCGCCGAGTCGTTCGATGCCGAGTTCAATCGCCTGTCGGGTGGCATTGCCGAAGCTCAACCTCATCTCGTGATCCGGTGCCCGACGGTGCGGGTCGTTCGCGTAGCAAAGCCGGCCGGGGACATAAAGCACCTGATGGTCCAGCGCGCGCCTGAACATGGCCGACTTCAGGCCGGTACGAACACGGCGGGGTGCTGCCGCCCAGACGTAGAGACCGCCGGTGGGTTCCTGCCAGCGGACGGTGTCCGGAAAGGACTGTCGCATGGCGGCGGTCATCCAGCCCGCCTTCCGGCGGTAACGACGGCGGAGCGTTTGCACGTGCCGGTCGTACACCGGGCCGGCCAGGGCCCGGGCCAGGACGTGCTGCAGGAGGCTGGAGGTGCCGAAGTCGTGGTTGCTCTTGACGTGCAGGACCCGGGTGAGCAGAGGCTCGGGCAGCACCCCGAAGCCGACGCGCAATCCGGTGGCGAACGGCTTGCTGAAGGTGCCGGCGAGCAGCACGCGATCTTCCGCCCCGCGGACCGCCAGGGCCGTCGGGACATCCTCACCGGCAAACCTCAGTTCGCGATAGGCGGCGTCCTCGAGCAAATAGAGCGGATGGCCGGCTGCCTTTTCGTAGCGGCGGAGCAGATCCAAAGCGGCTTGCTTGCGCGCGAAAGTCGTGGTGCGTCCCGTGGGGTTCTGGTGGTAGGTGACGAGGTAGAGCAGTTTTAGTCGCTTCAATGTCCCCGTGCGGCGCAGGCCTTCCAGAAGGGCCTCCAAGGCGTCGAGGTCGATCCCGTCCTCCATCAGCGGAACGCCGCGACAGTCGAGTCCGTGGCTTTGGGCGATGCCAAGGTAAACGAAGTACGTCGGGTCCTCGACGATGACGATGTCGCCGGGATCGCACAGGACCTCGGTCAGGAGATAAAGCAGTTGTTGGGAACCGCTGGTGATGATCGTGCGGGCGCGGGCATAGTGACCCTCCTGGACGTCGGCTGCGGGACCGGCGGTGGGGGTGAGGGTGATCGCAGCCCGGTCCTGGGTCAGCAGGCGTTGGGCGGTGAGGCGGCGCAACTCGGGCAGACCGCCGGTGGTGCCATACTGGAGGGCCGGTTCCCCGGAGCGATGTCCGCGCAGGAGTCCCGCGACGATGTCGCGGGTGTCGGCCACGGGCAGAGTGGGGTTGTCGGTGAAGCCGGCGGCGAGCGAGATGAGGTCGGGATGCTCGAGGGCGTGCTGCATCAGCCACGCGATGGGCGGGGCTTCGGTCCGGCGGCCGAGGGCGGAGAGGGAGCTGAGGGTCGTGCGGGAGGGCTTCATGTCAGGGGTGGTTGGTCGTCGGAGTGGCCGTCGGCCAATCGGTGGGGGGGCGCTGACGCAAGTCGAGAAAGGTGCGGACTGCTTCCGTGAACTCCAGCCGCCCGGTCTGGAGCGTGTCATTGTGGTCCCCGCGCAGTTCGCGGAAGAGTTTCGGGGCGTTGGCGGCGGCGAAGAGGCGCTGTCCGTGGGCGAAGGGGATGATGGTGTCGGTGCGGCTGTGCATGACAAGCAGGGGCAGGTGGAGGCGGGAGAGTTTGGCCCGGTTGTCGAAATGAATGGTGGCGAGGGTGCGAACGGGCAGCCACGGGAAGAACTCGGCTCCGATGTCGGGGATGCTGGTGAAGGTGCTTTGCAGGATCAGGCCGCCGAGGGGGCGGCGGACGGCCAGTTCAGTGGCGACCCCGCCCCCCAGGGATTCGCCCAACGCGAGCAGGTTGGTCGCGGCGAACCCGCGTGCTTCCAGCCAATGACAGGCGGCCTCGGCATCGGCACAGACCCCGGTCTCCGACGGGCGGCCTTCGCTCCGGCCGTAGCCGCGATAGTCGAAGGCGAGCACATTGAGGTGCAGATCCCGCAGGGCGGTGTAGAGGTCGAGTCGATGACTGATGTTGCCGCCGTTGCCGTGGCAGACGATGACGGCCGGTTGGGCGGGGTCGGTGGGAAAGAACCAGGCGTTCAGCCGGACTCCGTCGGAACTTGTGAGCCAGACCTCCTGGAAGGGAACCCCCAGCGAATCGCCTTCGGCGGCGAACCGTTGGGAGGGCTGGAAGACCTGGCGATGTTCGAACCAGCGCAGGAGCCCGTAGGCGACGAAAGGCGCCAGGGCAAGCCCGATGAGGTTCTTGACGCGATTGCGGGTCCAGCCGGCCATGCGGGCGAGCGTGGCGGGTTGACGGGCACCCGGCAAGGCTGGAACCAAGAGGCTGGAACCAAGAGATGAGATCAGCGACCGGGTCAGGCGGTTCCCGGCGGGACGGGAGCCCCTGGTGTTTCCGGAGGCGGAGGGGCGTCCGCCGGGAGATCCACGTGGAACCGGGTGAACCGGCCGGGCTCGCTTTCGCAGCGGATTTCGCCCCCATGTTCCTTGACGATGCCGTGGCTGATGGCGAGGCCCAGGCCTGTGCCTTCCTCCCGTCCCTTGGTGGTGAAGAATGGTTCAAACATCTGCTGGCGGACCTCCTCGGGGATTCCTGCGCCATGGTCCTCGACGGTCAGGCGCACCCAGGTTTGTCCTTCCCGTTCGAGCGAGTGGGCTTCGACGTGCAGTTGTTTCTCGAGATCGTGACCGGGGAATCGCTGGTTCAGGGCGTCACGGGCGTTGGTCATCAGGTTCATCACCACCTGTTGCAGCCGGTTCCCGTGGCCGGTCAACCGGGGCAGGTCGGGGTCAAGGTGCACTTTCAGGTGGATGTGATCGCGTTTGAAGAGTGCGTGCACCAGGGAGAGGGTTCCCTCAACAATCTCCGGGATGCTGGTGGGGTGGGGTGGGGCCTGATCCTGGCGGGCGAAGGACAGGAGGTTCTTGACGATTTCGGTGACGCGATGGGTTTCGTGCTGGATCTCATTGACGAATTCCCGGAGCGGGCTGTCCGCCGGCAGGCCTTCCCCGATGATGTCGGCATAGTTCATGATGCCGTTGACGGGGTTGTTGATCTCGTGCGCCACCCCGCCTGCCAGGGTGCCCAGAGCGGCGAGCCTTTCCCGGTGACGGGCCTGGGCCTCGATCTCGCGCCGTTCCCGTTCGATGCGCCGCTGCTCGGTGACGTCGATCATCATGACCAGCAAACGCTGCCGGGTCTCATCGGAATCCAGTCGGCGGTAAGAGAGGATCACGGTGCGTGGATTGCCGTCCTTGTGGGTCAGGGTGACCTCGATGGAACCACGGCAGTCGGTGTCGATGGCCTTGCGCATGCGAATTGCGGCGCGGGCTTGTTCCTCCGGATCGCGATACATGGTCTCCGTCCAGCCCTGCCGGTTGATTTCCTCCATCGTGTAGCCGGTCATCTCGATCATCCGGGGATTCCAGACCGAGAAGTGCGCGCCGGGCGCCTCGTCGATGGGCTCCCAGACGCAGATGCCCTCGGCGGCGTGTTCGATGATGGACCGGCGGAACGCAGATTCGGCCCGCAGTCGCTCGTCGGCCTGTTTCCGGTCGGTGACATCCTGCTTGATGGTGATGAAGTGGCTGATCCGCCCGTCGGCGTCGGAGAGCGGGGTGATGGTGGATTCTTCGATGTAAACCGAACCGTCCTTGCGCCGATTGATCATCTCACCCTCCCACACCTTGCCGGCGAGGATGGTGGTCCAGAGTTCTTGATAGTACCCGGAATCCTGGCGTCCGGATTTGAGCAGACTGGGCTTTTTCCCGATGACCTCCGCGGTGGGATAGCCGGTCATACGTTCGAAGGCCGCGTTGACCCATTCGATGTGACCGTCGCGGTCGGTGATCATGACGGTGTTGGCGGTGGCCTGGAGGGCGGTGCCCTGCAGGCGCAGGCGGGCGCGGGCCTCGCGATGTTCGGTGACGTCCCGGACCACCCCCACCATGCGGATGGGATGCCCGGCCTCGTCCCGTTCGATCTGGGCCATCTCGTGCACCCAGCGGACCGAGCCGTCGGGGCGGATCAGGCGGTGTTCGATGTCGTAAGGCACGTCGTCCCGCCAGGCGGCTTCGGCGGCGCGGACCAGGCGGTCCCGGTCGTCAGGATGGATGTATTTCAGAAAGGTCTCAACCCGGTCGTCGAACGCTTCCGGTTCCAATCCGAAAATGCGGTAGGTCTCGGCGGACCACGTCAGCACCCCCTGATCGGGCGATTCCGCCCCCCAACTTCCGACGTGGGCCACTTCCTGGGCCTTCTCGAGGTCGGCTCGCAGGCGGGCCAGTTCCTCCACCCTGAGTTTCTCCTCGGTGATGTCGCTGAACAGGGTGGTGAAGCGTCCTTTTTCGGGGCAGGAAACGGTGACCCGGAGATGTTTCCGGGCGTGGGGGAACCATGTTTCAAAAGTGACCGGTTGGCCGCTTTCCGCCACTCCGGCGAAGACTTCCAAGAACGGCGGCTCCCCGTAGACTTCGGAGGCGAGGTTGCCGCAGGCCTGCTCGCGGTTGACGCCCAGAATGGGTTGGTGCGCGGGGTTGACATCGAGGATCCGGTAGTCCAGCGGCTTTCCCGCCGGATCGCAGACGATCTCGTTGTAGCAACTGCCGTTGGCCATGCTCTCGAAGATCGAACGGAACTTGCGTTCGCTGGTGGCGAGTGCCTCCTCTGCCTGCCGGCGTCGTTCCTCCGCCGCGAGGTTGTCGAGGGCGAACGAGATGTCGGTGGCCATTTCCTCCAGCAGACCGATCTCCCGGTCCTGAAAGGCGTTGGCCTGGGCACTGAAGACCGCGAGCACACCGGCCGGGGCGCCCGCGAAACGGATCGGGAGGACGGCACCCGCGTGCAGACCGGCCCGCTGCAGTCGGGCAGCCTGGTGTCCAAGTCCGGGTTCGTTGAGCAGGTCCCGCACCACGCGGGTGCAATCGCTGCTGAACGCCTGGTCGCAGAGGGTGGCCTGGCTGTCGGGGGTCTCGGGGGACTCCGATTCCTCCTGCAGCACGCGCAGTGCCTCCCCCGCAGAGGCCAGCGTTTCGAGATCCTTGGTTTCCGGGTTGTGCCAGCGCACAAGGGCAAGTTGGAATCCCCCGAACTCGATGGCGATCCGGCACGACTCGTCGAACAGTTCCTGGCGGTGTCGAACCCGGACCACCGCCTGGTTGACCTGACTGAGGGTGGCGTAGAGCCGGTTCAGACGGAGGATCTCCTGTTCCGCCCCGTGCTTGTAGAGTGCCAGCTCGATGATCGACTTCAGTTCCCGTTCCTCGAAGGGCTTCAGCACGTAGCCATAGGGCTCGGCGAGTTTGGCCCGCTGCAGCGTGCTGTCCTCGGAGTACGCGGTCAGGAACACCACCGGCAGCCCGAACCGGGTCCGGATCTCCAGGGCGGTGTCAATGCCGTCCATGTCCCCCTGAATCCGGATGTCCATCAGGATCAGGTCGGGTCGTCGTGCCTCAACGAGCCGGAGGGCATCCCGGCCGTTGGCGGTTGTCCCCGCCACGGCATATCCGAGCACCTTCAGGTGGGCCTGGATGTCAAGTGCGACGATGGCCTCATCCTCCACCACCAGGATTGAGGGGGGGGCATTCGTGGCGGGCGCGGGCCCGGGCGGTGAGTTGACGCGGTCGGAGTCGGAGGTCGTCATTGCGTTTCTGCTTGGAAGGTCACACGGAAGGAAGTGTCGGGCTCCCTTCGGATGTCCAGGTTGCCCTGCAACTGGCGAACCAGCGAGGAGACCAGTTGGAGTCCGAGGGTGGAGGTGTCCTCCGGATCGAAATCCTCCGCCAGGCCCACCCCATTGTCGGTGACCTCGAACTCGACCGGGATACCGGTGTCCGTGGCCCTGGCGGTGCGAAGGCTGAGATTGATGGTGCCTTCGCGGTCGGCGGGAAAGGCGTGTTTCAGGGCGTTGGACACGAGTTCATGGATGAGGAGCCCACAGGGAACCGCCTGGTCGAGGGACAGTTCCAGGGGCTGGAGATCCTGGTGCAGGTGAACGCGCTGGAGGAGCCTGGGGTCGGACGAGCGCAGGATCTGGTTGCAGACGCGTCCGATGTAGGCGGTGAAGTCGACGCGAGCGAGGGAGGTCGAGTGGTAGAGGGTTTCGTGGAGCAGGGCCATGGAGCGTACGCGGGAGCGGGTGATTTCCAGGGCTTCCAAGTCATCGGCGTGCCGGGTGCGCGCCGCCTGCAGATTGAGGAGGCTGCTGACAATCTGGAGGTTGTTCTTGACCCGGTGATGGACCTCGCGGAGCAGGGCCGTTCGCTCTTCCAAGAGGTGCCGGAGGGACTCCTCCCCGCGCTTGCGTTCGGTGATGTCATTGAGGCTGGTGAGCAGGCACTCCTCCCCACCGATCTGGATGGTGTGGGCGGAATAGAGGCCGGTCAGGATCCGGCCGTCCTTGGTGCGAAAGCGGTGTTCCTGGTCCACCACGGTGCCTTCATGCGCGATCTGTGCCATGACCCCCTCGCGCTCCGCCGGATCCGCCCAGAGGTCCAGCGCCAACGATGAGTTCCCGAGGGCTTCCTCGCGGGAATAGCCACAGGCCCGGGTGAACGCCTCGTTGACCTCGAGGAAGGCGCCGTCGCGCAGTCGGGTGATGGTGATGGTGTGGGCACTGGCCTGGAATGCCTTGATGAACTTCTCCTCGCTTTCGCGCAGACGGCGCTCGGCCCCCTTCTGCTCGGTGACATCCAGCGCCAGGGAGAGGATCACCCGACGGCCGACGTGGAGTCGTCCAAGCGGGGAGGTCTGAAATGCCCAGATGCGGGTGGAACCATCCCTGGCCCGGATGGTCCACTCACCGTTGTCCATGGTGTCGTCCGCCTCAAACAGCCGGTCGATGTAGAGCTTCTTTGGCCCGACCCGTTCTCCGTAGGCCCGCTCGGTCCAGTCGCTCAGGGTGGGCAGGTCCTCGCGGGAGTAGCCTGAATAGTGGGTCCAGCCGCGGCTGAGCATCAGCACCTGGCCTTCCTCGTCGTGCAGCATGACGGGAATGGGGAGTTCCTCAATCGCCCGCCGGAAGCGTGCCTCGCTTTCCCTTAGCCGGTCCTCCATTTCCTTGCGATGCGTGATGTCGACGCTGTAGCCCACCAGGCCGGTGATGCTCCCGCTTTCGTCCCGCAGGGGCAGCTTCGAGGTCCGTAGCCGCACGCGTTCGCCGTTGGGATTGATGAACTCCTCCTCAACATCGAGAATGGTGCCGCCTTCGTCGATGACCTGCCGGTCCATCGCCATCTGTCTGTGGGCCTGTTCCGGGGGGTACACATCGAGGTCGGTGCAACCCAGCGCCTCCGCTTCGCTGGAGAGCCCCATGTTGCGGACGTCCCCGGAGTTGGCCAGGAGCTTGCGGCCGTCCCGGTCCTTGACGAAGATGCACAGGGGGAGGTGGTCCACCAGCGTGCGCAGAAGGGTGCGTTCACGGGCGAGTGCGGTTTCCACCTCGATTCGTTCCAGAGCTCCGCTGCAGTAGGCCGCCAGGTTCTCGAACGTGCCCAGGTCCGCTGAGGTGAAGGCGTTGGAGGTGTAGCTTTGGAGCGACACCATTCCCACGCTTCGGCCACCATGCCGGATGGGAACGTACATGATCGACGCGGAGAACCGGCGAGTGTCGCCGAAAGGAACCCCCTCGTTCGCCTCCGGTGACGAATCGGAGCGCAGCACGAGCTGAGCCCCATGTTCCAGGGTGTGACTCATCCTTGGAGTCCTTTCCTGGGTCTTTTCAGCGGTTTTGATCTCGCGTCGTTCCCCTTCGACCACGTCCATGCAGAGCACGGTTTCCGCCGTGTCGGCATCGGGTTGGCAGATGTCAAAGGAGCCGGCGTCCCAAGCCCACACCCGGTCGGCAGCCGCGTACAGACAACGGGCCACCTCCAGCGGCGTGCGTGCGGCGCTCACGCGGTAGGCGAGAAAGAGCGAGGCTTCGCGCACGGCCTCCGCCTGCTTGCGCTCGGTGATGTCCTGGACCATGCCGATCAGGCGCAGCGGGCGGCCCTCCGCATCACGCTCCACGACGGCATTCTGCCGGAGCCAGCGGGTCCGGCCGTCGCGAAGGATGCGGTATTCCAGTTCGTGGGTGCGGTCCCCCTTGAGGTTCTCCTGGCTGGTGCGCAGAATTCGGTCCCGGTCTTCGGGATGAACCCGTTGGAGAAAGGTCTCGGGACGGCCATCGAACTCCTCGGGTCGGAGACCGAAGATGCGGCAGGTTTCGTTCGACCAGGCGATTTCGCTGTCAGGTTTGACACCGGCGATCCAACTGCCCACACGACCGATCGCCTGGGCCCGCTCCAGGAGTTTCCGGCTTTCCTCAAGGGTCTGATGGTCCTGCTGGCGCTCGATGGCCGCCGCCAGGGTGCGGGCCGCGGTTTGCAGAGCCCCGACCTCGGGCTCGCTCCAGTCGCGTTCCTGGCGGCATTCGTCAAAGCCCAGAAACCCCCAACAGGTCCCCCGGACCGTCACGGGCACCACCACCAGCGAGCGGATGGCCTGCGCGATCAGGAGTTGCTGCTCCGACTCGGGGAAGTCACGCACATGCCCCTTGAGCACTCCGCCGCGGTCCAGTGTCTCATCCCAGCGGCCGAATCCGGCCGCCCGCGTGGGGAGGTCTTGCAGGTCGGGATTGCCGATTTGGGGTTTCGTCCCTTCCGACACCCATTCGTGGTGGAGCGACGCCACGCGCGTGCCGTCGCTCTTCAGCTTGTGAACGAAGATGTAGGCCCGACTTACGTCCGCCGCCCTGGCCAGGTGCTCCAGCACCCCGCCCACGGTCGACTGCCAGTCCGGCTGGGTCAGCCAGCGCGTGGAGGCGTCACTCACGGCCTGCAGGATGGCGTCGCGCCGGTGCATCGCCTCAGTGGCACTCGTGCGTTCGGTGATATCGGTGATGAAGCCTTCGAGGAAGAGCAGGGTTTCCTCCGGGGAGAACACTCCCCGGCCGCGTTCCCACACCCAGCGGGTGGACCCATCCCGGTGTCGAATGCGGTAGGAGAGTTCGAATGCCTCCCCACCTTGCAGCGCGGCCTGCACAGTATCCCAGACGCGCTGGCGGTCGTCGGGATGGATCAGTTCACCGTAGGCCGGTTGGCTGGCGGTCAGATCCGCCGCCGTCCACCCGGTCAGGGCGGTGCAACCTTCGCTGACAAATGCCATCGGCCATTCGGGCCGGTTGGCGCAGCGATACGCCATGCCGGGGAGGTTCCCCATGAGCGTGCCAAGCTGGCGCTCGCTTTCACGGATGGCCTGCTCTGCCTGTTTGCGACCGGTGATGTCCGCGAAGATGGTGGCGAACCGGCCGGGTCGTGGGGCACAAACCGAGATGGCAAAGTGACGTTGCAGTGGGGCAAACCAGGTTTCGAACGAGAACGGGGTGCCAGTTTGAACCACCGAGGCGTAGGTGTCCAGAAAGGGCGGAGGAGCGTGGCCATACAGGGCGCTGCCGAGTTGGCCCCGGGCCGCCGTTGCCGGCAGTCCCGTGTGCTTCTCAAACGCGGGGTTGACGTCGATGATCCGGTAGTCCACCGGTTGCCTTCCGGCTTCATCCCAAACGAGTTCGTGGAGCGCCACCCCTTCGGTGAGGGTTTCAAAAAGAGACCGGAATCTGGTTTCGCTTTCCTCCAAGGCACGCTGGGCCCGCAGGTTCGCGGTGAGGTCCACCCCCAGACAGGTGATTTCCACCGGGGTCCCCGAGGAGTCGCAGGTGACCGTGTTGGACCAACCGACCGTCAGCGACCGGCCCTCCCGGGTGAGGATCGGGTTGACGTGATGCCCGAGGTCTTGGAGTCGGCCCGTGGTGACAGTGTCCTGGAACACACTCCGGATTTCCGTCCGAACGTCCTCGGGGATGAAGGTGTCGAACCAGTCCCGCCCCACCGCCTCGGCCTCCGTCCATCCGGTGAGTTCGAGGAAGTGCTGGTTGGCGAACACCAGCCGTCCCCGCAGATCCAGCGAGATGCCGATCTGGGGAACGTCCTGGAGCACTCGCTTCCACCGCTGCTCGGACTCCAGCAGCCTCTGCCTGGCGCGAAGTTCCTCCTGCAGTTGCCGCTCCCGACGGAAGCGCCAGAGGAGGGCGGAAGTGAGGAGGGCGGCGATTCCCAGTCCGTAGTATTCCCCTCC
This sequence comes from Verrucomicrobiales bacterium, assembly GCA_024233215.1. Classification (GTDB taxonomy): domain Bacteria; phylum Verrucomicrobiota; class Verrucomicrobiia; order Limisphaerales; family J093; genus J093. The sequence continues at coordinate 110,407 of JACKPW010000005.1, forward strand.
GAGCGCTTGAAGGGCCACCTGGAGGGGGACGATGACCTGTTCCTGCCTTCGGGTGGCGACCACGAACCACGGGGAGTCCTCCACCTCCTGGACTGCGGCGATGACGGACTCGCCCTGCGGGTCCGTCCCCACCACGGTTCCGGTTTCGCCGAACAGCACCATCGTACTCACCTGATCCACCCCTCTCCCGAGTTCGCCCGGCGCCAGGGTGGCTGCGAGGGGAGTCGGCCCGCCGGTGAGGTAGACCACCTGCTTTCCTTCCCGTCGGGCCACCCAGATGTCGCCGCTTTCCTCCTGTCTGGGCCGACTGTTGTTGGACGGCAGCAGAATGCGGGTGGCATCGGCGTCCAGTATCAGGACCGCCGCACACCGATCTCCGGGTTGGGATCCCCTTCCGGCGGCCGGCACATCCCCGCCGGCTCGCGTCACGAACGGGGTCAGCAGGCACAGGTGGGGCGGGTTGCCTCCGCGGACGCGCCCGGTGTCCAGGACAACGAGCGACTGTGAGTCCGCGGCCCGTCGGGCGGCATCCAGGGTTTCCGGGGAGAGCTCGCTGGACGCGTCGGACGGATGCACCAGTGACGTGCTGAGGGATGCATCCAGCAACAGGACCCGCTCGTAGTTCCCGGAAGAGAGCAGGCCGTTGAGCCAGCCAGTGAACATTTGACGCGTCGACTGGATCCCCGGTTCACTCAGGAAGTTGAGTGCGCGGCGGGCGACGTAGGGGGTGGCCTGCACGGTGGCCGCATCGGCCAGCCGTTCCTGGCGCCAGCGCTCGATCCGTTGCGCCTCCAGTTTCGCAACCAGAGCCAGATGCTCCTCGACGTCACGCTGGTGCTGTTGCTGGTCCCGGCGAAAATGGCCGTAACCATAGAGCCCCAAGGTGGTCAGGCCCAGCAACACGATCAGTACCAAAAAGCCGGCCCATATCCGCCCACCGACGGCATGATTCGAGCTGTGTCCAAGTGTCCTCTGAATCCGCATGCAAGGGTGTGAACCACGAACAAAATGACAGAAACGTCCACACTTGCACGCCAAAAATCATCCTCGCCGGCGTTTGGGGGCGGGGAGTCGTGACTTGCCGGGGATCCGGGCCTCCCCAACCCGGGTCGAGTCCGCCACGACGGATGCCTCCAACCGTCCCACACGTCGGGTCTTGCTGGAAGAGGCCCTGGAACGGATCGGCGCAAGATCCCCAGGTCCGGCGTCAGGCGGTTCGGGCACCGTGACACCTGAGGGCGCACCCCCCCCACCGGGGGGGAGTCAGGATACGGGTGAGCCGGGCTGCGAGGGAAATGCCGACCGAGCGGTCGCCGAATCAGCCCACCAGGGTTTCCCTCGCACCGTCCGGTTGCGTCAGAAGGCCGGGATGTCCTCGATTGCGGTCAGCTTGTTGTTGACCTCCTGTTTCATGCGGACGGTCAGCTTCTGTCCCATGGCTCCGATGTTCATGCTGAGCGATTGTTCGCCCTGGGTGTCGCGGACCAGGCCGGATTCCGCGTCGAACCAGGATTTGCCCTTCATGGTGCCGTTGGTGATGTCCATGGTCATCTGGGCTCCTGGGGTACTCCCGGCTTCCTGGCTGGAGATGGTCCCGGTGTAGTCCAGCACGGCGCAGGTCAGCCCCTCGTGTGCCGCCCACCCGCTAAATGTATAAGTCATCGCGATGGTGAGTTTGCCGAGCGGTCCGAGGTCCATGGTCATCTCGAAGGGCCAGGATTCCCCCAGCTTAACCGTCTTGTTGGGCAGTCCCTGTGGCAGCATGCCCATCTGTTTGATGGCATCCTCGTTGAACATGCCCTTGAGCATCTGCCCGACGATCGCATTCCCGCCCTGTCCCAGGGAATCCAGCATCGATTGCATACCCTCAACCTTGGTGACCTTGCCGCTGGCATCCGTGAACAGCGTGAGCCTGGTCTCCATCAGGTGGTCCATCGTGTCCGCCAGGGGATTCATGCTGCCGAAGACCTTCTTCTTGGAGTCATAGCTCATCATCGACGCACCGCCGTTCTTGACGTCCATCTTCATGGCGAGAAAACGAACGCCCAGTTCGTGGCCCCCGTCATCGAGTTGCTTCAGAACATCGACCCCGATTTCCTGTTCCTGAGTGATGGATTGGTTCATCGTGCCGGTGGGGGCGCCGATGATCTGCTGGGTTTGGTCAACGCTGACCTTGGTGATGAGGCGTTTGCCGACAGGCCATTGGAGTTTGAGGTCGACGGAATCCGGCCCGTCCGCAGCGCGGGTGGCGAGGGCGCCGCACAGGGTCAGGGCACCGCAAAGGAGGAGGATGGATGGGTTCGTGAGGGTGAGGGGATGTTTCATGGGATCTAGGATTTCTGGCGGTGGCGATTGCCGCGGGACAGATGGCATTCAGGTCCCGGCTCCGGGGTGCCGATGCCCGTGGGTCTCGCGGAACCGGGGTTGTGAATTGATCGTCAAGCTGGCGAGGGAGGTAATTGAGAGCGGCGCGAAAAGCAAGGACGGAAGGCCCGTTTCGTGTCACAGCAGCCGGCCTTCCCGGCGCTTCGGGCGTTGCAGAAAGAAGTAGATCAGGGAACCGATGACCGGGATGAAGAGGATGACGAGCACCCAGATGAGCTTGTCATTGCCCTGGCTGCTTTCGTTCATCAGGCAGTCGATCAGCATCCAAAGCCAGAAGAGCGTGCCGGCCAGGGAAAGCAGCATGAACGGCAGCACGAACAACAGCTCGAAGAAACCGATGAGACCGAGAGTGGGCAGGGATGTCATGATCATGTCAGGTTTCGTTTAACGCCCCACAGTCAAGCGGAGCCGGCGACCTGGCACAACTACACCGTCCCCCGCACTTTGTAAAACGGCGGTCGAATCTGCTTCACCGCCTCGCGTGGCCGCGGCAGTATCCGCCGCCATGAAGTCCATCGTCGCTTCCGTGTTGCTGGGGTTCATCCCGCTGACGTCACAGGCAGGCATCCCCCTGCCGGAGCATCCCCGCCCCGATTTCGAACGTGCCGAATGGTTGAACCTGAATGGCCGGTGGCAGTTTCGGTTCGATGCGGACGATGCCGGTCGGGACGGCGGCTGGTTTCGTGGCGAGACCCCCTTTTCCAAGGGAATCACCGTGCCCTTTCCGTGGGGATCCGTGCTGTCGACCCTGGAGGACGAGGCGGACATCGGCTGGTATCAGCGGACGATCACGGCGCCGGCAGGCTGGGCGGGGCGGCGGGTCTTTCTGGTGGTGGGTGCGAGCGACTGGCACACCACGGCGTGGCTGGACGGCGAGCTGTTGGGGCAGCATCGCGGCGGCTACACGCCGTTTGAATTCGATCTGACGCCTCACCTCAAACCGGGAACGGAGCAACAGTTGGTGCTGCGGGTGGACGACCGTCCGCATCCGTTCAAGCTGGAAGGCAAGCAGGGCTACGGTGCGGCCCGGGGGATCTGGCAGACGGTCTACCTGGAGGCCCGTCCGGAAACGCACCTCGAGGTGCTGCATTTCGTGCCCGACATCGACGCCGGCAAGGTCACCGTGCGGGGATCGGTCAGTCAGCCACCGCCGCGGGGCACGACGTTGACGCTTCGTTTCCTCACCGGGGATTTGCCCGAGGCGAGGGCTGAAATCAGCCGGGAATCGCGGGATTTCCAATTCGAGGTGCCGGTGCCCAACGCCCGTTGGTGGTCCCTGGAGGATCCCTTCCTCTACGAGGTCGAGGCCGACCTGAGCGCCGGCGACACCACCGACCGGGTGACGACCTACTTCGGCATGCGGAAGATCAGCGTCGTGGACCTGCCCGGGACAGACTTCCCCTACATCGCCCTGAACAACCGGCCCGTCTACATCGAGAGCACGCTGGATCAATCCTATCACCCGGACGGGTTCTACACGTGGCCGAGCGACGAGTACATGCGCGATGAAATCCTGCGGACCCGCCGGCTGGGGCTGAACATGCAGCGGCTGCACGTGAAGATCGAGCTGCCCCGCAAGCTTTACTGGGCGGACCGGCTGGGCGTGCTGTTGATGAGCGATGTCCCGAACAGTTGGGGCGAGCCGGACAACGAGATGCATTTCGAGATCGAGACGGCGTTGCGCGGCATGATCCGGCGGGACTTCAACCACCCGTCGATCTTCTGCTGGGTGCCGTTCAACGAGACGTGGGGCCTCTTCACCGGCAAGGGGAGCGACCGCTCCTACCGGCCGGAGACCCAGGAATGGGTGGCCTCGGTCTACCGCCTGGCGAAGCAACTCGATCCCACCCGACTCGTCGAGGACAACTCCCCCTGCAACTACGATCACGTCGAAACGGACCTCAATTCCTGGCACGCCTACCTGCCGGGGTATGAATGGGCGTCGAAGCTCGACGAGTTCTGCCGTGAGACGTACCCGGGCTCGAAGTGGAACTTCATCGGCGGCCGGGAACAGGGACGCCAGCCGATGTTCAACAGCGAATGCGGCAACGTCTGGGGCTACGAGGGGAGCACGGGGGACTGCGACTGGAGCTGGGATTATCACATCATGATGAACGAGTTCCGGCGGCACCCCAAGATCTGCGGCTGGCTCTACACCGAGCATCACGACGTGATCAACGAGTGGAACGGCTACTACCGGTTCGATCGCTCGGAGAAATTCACGGGCCTGGAGGAACTGGTTCCGGGCATGAGCCTGCGGGACTTGCACGGCCCGTTCTACATCTCGACCGGCAGCGACCTGTGCCGGGATGTCCGGCCGGGCGAGACCGTGGAGATTCCCCTCTTTGCCTCCTTCATGACCGATGTGGCCCCGGGGGACACGCTCAATCTGCGGATGCACACCTACGGCTGGGATTCGTTCGGACGGGCGTGGTCGGTGGGGCAGGAGGTGACAACCGTGCCGTTCAAGCCGTGGATGGCGGAGCCACTCAAGCCGCTCAAGGTGAAGGTGCCCAAGGGCCGGGGATTGTTGCTCGTGGCGCTGCGGTTGGAGTCTGCCGCGGGGGTGCCGCTGCACTACAACTTCACCACCCTGCGCGTCACCGACGGACTGCTCCCGCGCGACGAGGAGAGCCGGTTCGGCAAGGCCCGGCTCCGGGCCTTGCGGTTCGCCCCGGACACGTTCAGCGCCGCGGAATGGTCGCTGAAGCAGTGGAATGTGCTGGACGGCCTGAAGGTGAACGGAGCGGGTTCCGGCCATTTTGAGTACCGTGTCCCGTGGCCGAAAGACCAGGATCCGGCAAAGGTCGACGGAGCCTCGCTGGTTTTCGAGGCCGGCGCCAAGCAGCTCTTCGGCAAGGACCGCGAAGGCGCTGCCAAACAGGAGGGTGATTACATGCGGGGGAAGGGTACGCTCGATCCCAGCCTGAATCCGAACGCCTACCCCATGACCGATACGGTCTGTTTCCCCAGCTCGGTGCGCGCGCGCGTCAACGGGACCGTCGTGGGCACGTTCGATCTGCCGGACGACCCCGCCGATCACCGCGGCATTCTCTCCTGGCATTCGCAGTTGCGTGACCGCTACCTGCGGGAAGCCGGGTCCTACGGTTACCTCTGCGAAGCCACCATTCCGGTGGAAGTGCTGCAAGCCGCGGCCGATGCCGGTGTTCTGGTGATCCGGTTCGAGGTCGATGACACGTTGCCCGGCGGGCTGGCGCTGTATGGCGAACGCTTCGGGCGCTACCCCGTGGATCCCGCAGTGCTGTTGAAGCTGAAGTAGGCGTCCTGCGGCATTCGTGAAATGAAGGCGCTGCGGCAAGTGATGTGGGCGACGGTGCTGGGCGGCGCGTTTCACGCCTCGGCCGTCGAGTGGCACGTTTCCCCGACCGGGAGTTCGCAACCTGACGGTTCCGCGGCCCGCCCTTTCGCCACGTTGCGGGAGGCGGTTGCCGCCATGCGGAAGGTCCGCGTTGGGGAGACGCGTCGCATCGTGGTACATGGCGGGGATTACTTCGAGGCGGGCTGCGTGCTCGGGCCGGACGACTCCGGACTGACCGTTCAAGCAGCTGAGGAAGAACGCCCAATGCTTCACGGCGGTCGCCGGATCACGGAGTGGCGAACGGGTGAGAACGGCTGGCTCTCGGCCAACTTGCCGCCGCTGTCCGAAGGAGTAGATGGGGTGCCAGGCGACCTCCTGCTGCCGGATTGGGAAGTGCGCTTGTTGCTGGTGAACGGCGAATCGCGTCCGCGGGCGCGGTTTCCCGCGGAAGACCGGCTGGAGCACGAGACGCACTTTGACGTGCCGTGGATGAGCAGCACCGGTGGTGGGTGGAAACGCAAACCGACCGAAGCGGAACTCACGACCCTGAAGTATCGCGAGGGTGATCTGCCCGATGGACTGGAGACCCGGAACGCGGAAGTCACCGTCTATCACATGTGGGACGAGTCGGTGGTCGGGCTGCAGTCAATCGATCCTGCCTCCCACACGCTGCGGTTCTCGAACCCGTCCGGCCATCCGCCGGGGGCGTTTGGGGTGCGTGAATACGTCATTTGGAACCTCCGCGAAGGCCTGACCCGGCCCGGTCAGTGGTATCACGACCGCGTCAAGGGCGAGATCGTCTACTGGCCGCTGCCGGGGGAGGACCCGTCGAACCTCAGGATCGTGGTGCCGACCCACACGACCATCCTGCGCTTGCAGGGCGACCGTCGTCGACCGGTCCGGAACGTCACGATCCGCGGCCTGTCGTTCGCCGCCACCACCGTTCCCCTGGTGGCCGGGGGCTTTGCCGCCGCACGGTTTGATGGTGCGGTGTCGTTGCGCAACGCGGAGGATTGTCGGATCGAGAACGTCACCGTCCTTGGCGTGGCGGGGCAGGGGATCAACAGCGGGGGCGGCCTGCGGAACGTCGAGGTCGTCGATTCCGAGGTGGGCGACTGCGGGGCCGGCGGTCTCTACGTGGGCGGCACCCGGGTGACCTTGCGGAACAACCACGTCCACGACATCGGCCGCAGCTTTCCCAGTGCCATCGGCATCTTTCGCGGTGGACGCGATTCGCTGGTGTCGAACAACGAGGTGCACGAATGCACCTACTCGGCCATCAACTACGGTGGGACGGGCAATGTGATTGCGAGCAACCTGCTGTATCACTGCATGACCGAACTGCACGACGGCGCGGCGATCTACATGTTTGCGGCCACGAACTGCGTGCTTCGGGGCAACGTGGCTCGCGATGTCCCGGACACCGGCGGTTACGGTTCCTCGGCCTATTATCTGGATGAACGCAGTTACGGGAGCGTGGTCGAGGGCAACCTGTCCGTGCGGGTGGCCCGGCCGCTGCACATGCACATGGCGACGAACAACATCGTCCGGAACAACGTGTTTATCGTCGACGGCAACGCCCGCCTGACCTTCCCGCGATGCGAGCAGTTCACGCTGGAGGGCAACGTGCTATACGCCACCGGCGACATCCGCATCGAAAACGTCGGCGCGATCACCACGTGGAAGGACAACGTGTTCCACTCCGGCACGGGCAAGTTCACGCAGGTCTATCAGGAGAATTATCAGAACCGGCGGACGGAGAAGGGACCGCCACCCGGAACCGTGACGGACGATCCGCAGTTCGTGGATTGGCAGGACGGCGATTTCGGATATCGCGAGGGCTCCCGGGCCTTGAAACTGGGGCTGCGTCCAATCGATTCCCGAGGAGCGGGTCGGAAGTAGCGGTCGTGGCGAGGATAGCGCCGGCTTTCCACTAAGCCGTAGGAATTCAGTCGACTTGGGAATGACACGGATTTCACGAATCCTCACGGAAGCCAATGCGAGGGAATGCCCGGGCAGATGGCGTGCGTCCCGACGATCAGGCCCGGTTACCGGTCAGTGACTGCGGCGCGTCATCGATCCAAGCGGTACCCGTCCAGGTCCCTCCCCACTGCTCTTCTTGGAATCCGTGAGAATCTGCGGAATCTGTGTCTCTTCACTGAATCGTCACGGGCCAAGGACCGATGCCCGAAGCCTGAGCTTGCCATGGCCCGTCCGATGCTGAAATCTGCCGGGCAGAATCCTCATGAAACCTGCCAGCAGAACCGGCGTCGTCGGCCGTGCGAATCCCCGGGCTTCTCATGGTCTGACCCTGATGGAACTCCTCGCGGTGTTGTTCTGCCTTTCTGTGCTTGTCGGGATTTGCCTGTCCACGCTCTCGGGATCCTGCAAATCGCTTGGGCCCCGCTGTCTCGGGAACCTCAGGAATGCCACGCTGGCCGCTATCTTGTTTTCGCAGGATCACCAGGACCGGTTTCCGGACGAAGTGCCGGTGGGCGAAGGTGGCAGTCTCGGGTTGGGTTGGGATGCCTGGCTGCATTTCAGAACCCTTTCCAACCAATGGATGAAACCTCGGGATCTGGTCTGTCCGACCGAATCGAAGGGGCGACTCGGCTCGGTGGCCTCGAACTGGACCGGTCCCCGCTCCGGGACCCTCAGCTATTTCATCAACGTGGACGCCAGCGCCAGGGAACCTCGGGGGATCCTGTTTGGTGACCGGCATCTTGCCGCGAATGGCGGTGCTCTACAGCCCGGGTTGGCCTTGATTCACTCGAACTCTGTGCTCCATTGGACCCGTGAATTGCACCAACGGCCACTGACCAACTTCACCTACGGCAATCTCGCCTTCAGCGACGGCCATACCGAGGGGTTTCAGTCCCCGGACTTGATCCGGGGATTCCTGCACGGACTGCCCAAGCCCACCCGCTTGTTGATGCCGCAATCCGGCGTGGGGAACAGGGGCGGGCGTTGACTGGGTATGCACGGAGGCGCGCTGGCCGTCGTTTGGCGCGGTCGACAGCGATCCATCGCGCTTCTGTCTGCGCCCGCCCTGGTGCCCCCGCGGGGGAAGACGCCTGGGATTCCGTCGATTGCGCTCAGCCTAGAAAAAGCAGTTGAACCGCAGATCGACACAGATAGACGCAGATACCCAAGGACTTGCGCGATCTTCGCGTCACACCCAATGGGTGAAGACATCCGGCGGACGTGGGGGGCTCACGTCGAGGGACTTATCTGCGTTCATCCCCGTTCATCTGCGGTTTCCAGGCTCAGGAGACTTGCGGTCTGTGACATTGCTGGCAGTTTTCACCCGCCGGGCGCAATGAAGCCGTCCCGGCAATGCAACCACCCATGGCAAAACTGGAACTTAAGTTCAAGGAGGGCGACATCGCCCCCGATTTCACGGCACCCACCCAGGACGGCACCGAGGTGTCACTCAAGGATTTTCGGGGGAGACCGGTCGTGCTGTACTTCTATCCGAGAGACAACACACCCGGCTGCACGATTGAAGCCTGCGCCTTCCGGGACAACTGGGCGGCTTTGCAGTCTGCCGGTGCCGTGGTGTTGGGGGTGAGCACGGACACCGTCAAGCGACACGAGAACTTCGCGCGGAGGTTCGAGCTGCCATTCCCGTTGATTGCCGACCCCGACCGCAAGGTGGTGAACACCTACGGCGTTTACGCGGAGAAGAGCTTCATGGGTCGGCTGTCGATGGGCACCCACCGGATCACGTTCCTGATTGATGGGGAGGGACGCATCGCGCGGATCTGGCCGAAGGTGAGTGTCAAAGGACACGCCGGAGAGGTGCTCGAGGCCGTCAAGGCTCTGAAAAGCTAGCGCCGTGCCTGGCTGTCACCCCGGTGGGGCGGGGGCTATTGCAGTCCTTCGGCGGGGATGGAGCGGCGGCTGCTGGAGTGTTTTTGCAGCCAGGCCACGTCGCGATTGCCGGGGGACAAGACATCAAGCCGCAACAACTGCGTGGGCTTCAGTTCCGGCGTGGTGCGCTCATCCTCCCAGCGCTTGATTTCACTGTGACCATCCGCGTAGGTGATCCCGGCGCCCCGGTTGTGCCAACCGGCCGGGAAGTCCACCAACTTGGCGAGGTTGCCGCGGTTCTTCAGGTTGGTGATGAACATGCCGTCGTTGATGCTGTCCGGCCGTTCATCGATGAGCACCCACAGCTCGGACGGCGAGGGGGAGAAGATGGAGTTGATGTTTCGAAACACCCGGTACTCGTCCTCCCCGATGGGTTCCGTGCCGGTGTAGTTCAGCCAACAGTTCATCGACACGCTGCGTACCCGAGGATGAGCGCCGTCGGCCAGGTTGACGGTGGTGCGGTCCGAAGGGCAGCGGTAAACGGCCGGTGCGTCGGAGACGTAGGGGCCCACCTGCGAGAAGCGTTCGTCGGTGAGATAGAGGGCATTGGTGTTGTCCGGACTGGATGTGAAGTCCAGCCAGCCGGAAACCCACCGGTCAGCGCCCGCGAAGGAGCCGCCCTTGACCGCCGGCAGGCGCCCCTCGTTTTCGTCCGCGTACATTGACCACGCCAGGAACAGATCGCGCTGGTTCTTGCGGCAATGCACCTCATGGGCCCGGCCCTTGGAACGGGCCAACGCCGGCAGCAGGAGACCGACCAGCAGCCCGATGATCGCGAACACCACCATGAGCTCCACCAGCGTGAAACCGTCCCGGTTCCTCCGGATTGGGAGGCCGGTGGCGGAAAACGCTGGTTGCCTGGGCTGCATGGCTTTCGACTGAACGGTCAAACCATACCCCCCGGTCGCAGACTTGGCAAGCCCGGCAAATGCCCGTTTTGCTGACCCCGTGGCGGCGAACTGGCGTTCGCCGGCAGCCGCAGGTTGCTTGGGGGGCAGACCGATCCTCCGCCACGAGGACCGCGGATCCCCATGAGCCATCCCGGGTTCGCCAACTTCCGAGGATTGCGCCATGCCCGGGGGATGCCGCCCCAAAGCCTGCCGTCATGAGGAGCGTACCACGGCGGAAAGGCTCTCACGGGGTGGCCCACGCCGGCATGCCGGTCGGTGGAATATGAAATACCTGGGTGCCCACGACGTAGACGGCGATGACGGTCAGGCCGACGCCCAGCAGGTTCAGCACGATTCCCGCACGGGCCATCTGTCGTACGGTCAACCAGCCGCTGCTGAAGACGATGGCATTCGGCGGTGTGGCCACCGGCACCATGAACGCCATCGAGGCCGAAAGGGTTGCCGGGATCATCAGCAGGAGCGGGTGGATCGATTGGGCCAGGGCGACCGAAGCCAGGATCGGGAGCATCATTTGAGTGCTGGCGGCGTTCGAGGTCAGTTCCGTGAGGAAGGTCATGCTCAGGCAGATGGCCAGGACGATTCCCAGGGCGGGCAGGCTGCCCACCCCCCGAAACAACGTTTCCGCGAGCCAGGTCGAAAGCCCGCTGTCCTTGAACCCGGCCGCCAGGGCAAAGCCACCGCCAAACAGCAGAATGATCCCCCACGGCACGCGACCAAAGACCTTGGCCGTGAGCAGGCGTTCGCCTGGTTCGCGCGCCGGCAGCAGGAAGAGCAGCAACGCCATGCCGATCGCCACGGTGCCGTCGTCGATCAACTCCGGTTGATTGAAAAGCCGGCTCCAGCCCGGCATCACGAATTCCCCAAGCCGGATGTCCACCCGGAACATCCAGAGCAGGGCGGTCACTGCAAAGACCGTGGCCACGGCTTTCTCCTCCGGTTGCATCGGCCCGAGTTCGGCATACTGCTGCTTCAGCAGATCGCGGTCGATGCGCAGTGTCGGGTCGGGTCGGTAGAGCCATTGGGTGAGCACGAACCACGTGACGAACAGCATGATCAGCGAGAGGGGAGCCCCCACCAGGCTCCATTGGGCAAAGGTGATCCGGGGCGCCTCCGGGAAGGTGCTTTCGAAGATGGTCTTCAGGATCAGGTTGGGCGGCGTGCCCACCAGGGTGGCCAGGCCGCCGATGGAACAGGCATACGCGATGCCGAGCATCAGGCAGGTGGCCAGGGTGCCGGTTTTGTCGCGACCCCAGCGTTCCTCCAGGCCGGTCAGGACCGCCATTCCCACCGGCAGCATCGCCACGGCGGTGGCGGTGTTCGAGATCCAGGCGGAGAGGAAACCGCAGGCGCACATGAAACCCAGCACCAGCAGGGCCGGGCTGCGACCGAACGCCAGCAGCGTCCGCAACGCCACCCGGCGATGCAGGTTCCACCGCTCCATTGCCAGGGCGATGAGGAATCCCCCCAGAAACAGGAAGATCGTGCTGTTGATGTATTTGGGGGCGATCTCCCGGCTGGTCATCAGTCCCAGCACCGGAAACAACACGAACGGCAGAAGCGACGTTGCCGCCAGCGGCACCGATTCCGTGATCCACCATACTGCCATCAGCGCCGCCACCGCCGCCATCCGGTAGATGGGCGGTTCCACTCCGGAAAGCCGCAACGATCCGAGCACCCCTACGAACAGCACCAAGCCCATCCAAAATCCCAGTCTTCCCCCTTGTCGTTTCGGTATCGGCATCTGGTCTCCAGTGGTGGTTGCGGTTTCCAATCGGCGGTGACGCGGGACCTTAACCGGTCGGCCCACGGGAACACAAGAGCGCGCCCGTCGTCCCCCTTTTCGCGCGTGCGCATCTGAGCCGTAAGAATTCAGTCGAATCGGGAATGACACGGATTTCACGAATTCTCACGGAAGCCGGAGCGAGGGAATGGCCGGGCAGATGGCGTACGCCCCGAGGATCAGGCCCGGTCACCGGTTAGTGACTGCGGCGCGTCAGCGAAGTGAGCGGTACCCAGCCAACGTCCCCCCTGCTGCTCTTCCTGGAATCCGTGAGAATCTGTGAAATCGGTGTCTTTTCACTGAATCGTTACGGCTCAGGTCTTTCGATCCCGGCTCCGTAATCGGAATCCTCATCGGTTTCGCGACATTCGGTCCGCGACCGTTGGCCAGAAGCCGGGCGGCGTGCTACTTCTTCCGGCGTGTTGTCCGGACAGGATCCCATCGCCACCGCTCCCACCGACGCCATCTGCATACATGGCGCGCGGGAGCACAACTTGAAGAACCTCGAGCTCTCCGTGCCGCACGGGAAATTCGTGGTGATCACCGGCGTGAGCGGATCCGGCAAGAGCACCCTCGCCTTCGACCTGCTGTTTGCCGAGGGGCAGCGGCGGTTCCTCGATTCCATGAACACCTATGCCCGCCAGTTCGTGGATCAAATGGCGCGGCCGGACGTGGACCTGATCACCGGCATTCCGCCGACGGTGAGCATCGAACAACGAAACTCGCGGGGTGGGGGCAAGAGCACGGTCGCCACGGTCACGGAGGTGTTTCATTTCATCCGGCTGCTCTATGCCCGGTTGGGAACGCAGTTCTGTCCCGATTGCCAGCAACCGGTGATGCCGCAGACGCGCGATGCCCTGCTTCGCCGGCTGCGGGAGGAAGCGACCCGGCGCGGGGATTTGCTGTTGCTGGCGCCGGTGATCCGCGGTCGCAAGGGCTTTCATACCGAGGTGGGCGAATGGGCGGCGCGCCACGGCTACGGTGAACTCCGGGCCGACGGGGTGATCCACGAGACCGGCAAACGGCTTCGTCTCGATCGTTTCAAGGAACATGACATCGAGATCGTCACGGGCGTTTTCGACGGAGAGGGTCCCACCGGTCGCCGGAAGCGGAGCCGTCCCCGGAGGTCCGTGGCATCCCCGGCTGAAGCCCGGGAACTCGTCGAACGGACGCTGGCTTTGGGCAAGGGGACCCTGTTCGCCTTCGACAATCACCGGCGTCTCACGGTGCATTCCACCGAGTGCGCCTGCCCGCAGTGCGGTCGCTCGTTTGCGCCGCTCGATCCCAAGCTGTTCAGCTACAACTCCGCCGCCGGTTGGTGTCCGAAGTGCCGGGGGTTCGGCGAACTGTTCTACCTGCCCAAGGGGGTGGACCGCGGAGCGCGGGAGGATGCCATCGAGGAATCGTGGTTTGGCTGGGCTGAGGGACAGCGCGAAACGTGTCCGGAATGCGAGGGCTCGCGGCTGAATGGCGTGGCACGCGCGGTGCGATTGATCCTGCCCGGCCGCCGGGAGGGACCCCGCATCGAGGATCTCTCCCGGCTTTCCGTGGACGGGGCCGCGAAGTTCTTCCGCGACCTGCGACCTCGCGGTCGGTCGGGCCTTATCTCCCGGGACATCCTGCCTGAGATCCTCGAGCGGCTGCGCTTCCTGGGTGAGGTGGGGCTCGGGTATCTGGAACTCGGGCGTTCGGTCACCACCCTTTCCGGCGGGGAAGCCCAGCGCATCCGGTTGGCGGCCCAACTCGGTTCGAACCTCAGCGGTGTTCTCTACGTCCTGGACGAACCCACCATCGGCCTCCACGCCCGCGACAATCAGCAGTTGCTGGCCGCGCTTCGGAAACTGCGGTCGCGCGGGAACACGGTCGTCGTGGTGGAACACGACGAGGAAACCATGCGCCAGGCGGATCACATCATCGATCTGGGGCCGGGCGCCGGTGTGAACGGGGGCGAGGTGGTGGCCCAGGGCACCCTCGCCGCCCTGCGGAAGCATCCGGAATCCGTCACCGGAAAGGCCCTGCGCGAACGGCCGAACCACCCCGCGCGAGGAGAGCGACGGCCCGTTGGGCTGAAATCCGAAATCCGAAATCCGAAGCCCGAAGGGCGAGCGCGGAGAGGGCGAACCGCGGGAGGGCGAGACTCCGTCGAGCCGAAGGTTCCTTCGGATTTCGGATCTCGGACTTCGGATTTCCCCACCGGCTGGCTGACTCTGACCGGGGCCAACGCGAACAACCTGAAGGATCTGACGGTTCACTTTCCGCTGGGACGATTCGTGGTGGTCACCGGGGTGAGCGGTTCCGGTAAGAGCACGCTCATTCGCGAATGTCTCCTCCCGGCGTTGACCGGTGCCATGGACGCAAAACGCCGGTCCCGCCGCGACGGCCCGCAGGTCTCCGGGCACGAGTCGCTGAAGGCGGTGCATGAGGTCGATCAATCGCCGATTGGCCGGACCCCGCGTTCGACGCCGGCGACCTATGTCGGCTTTTTCGACGAGATTCGCCGGTTGTTTGCGGCGCTGCCGGAGGCCCGTTTGCGCGGCTATTCGCCGGGGCGTTTTTCCTTCAACAGCCGGGAAGGGCGCTGTGCGGAGTGCGAGGGCGCCGGAGCGGTGAAGCTGGAAATGAACTTCCTGCCGCCGGCCTTCGTGACCTGCGAAAGCTGTCGGGGACTGCGGTTCGGTCGCGAAACCCTCGACCTCGAGTATCACGGGAAGAACGTGGCGCAGGTGCTCGACCTGAGCGTGGCAGAGGCGCGGGAGTTCTTCGCCGCCGTGCCCCGCATCCGCCGCGCGTTGGATGCCCTGCACGATACCGGCTTGGACTACCTCAAGCTGGGCCAGACCAGCCCCACCCTCAGCGGTGGGGAAGCCCAGCGCGTGAAGCTGGTGTCGCACTTGCTGACCGGCCTCAAGCCGCGCGCGGAGCAGATCGTTGCCGTCGGGCGCCAGAGTCTGTTCGTGCTGGAGGAACCGACCATCGGGCTGCACGCGTCGGATGTCCGGCGCTTGGTGGAAGTGCTGCAACGCCTGGTCGATGCCGGGCACAGCGTTGTCGTGATCGAACACAACCTGGACCTGATCGCCGAGGCCGACTGGGTGATCGATCTGGGCCCGGAAAGCGGCGAGGCCGGCGGCCGGATCGTCGTGGAGGGCCCGCCTGAGAAGGTGGCCCGCTGCCGTCGCTCACACACGGGGAAGTGGCTTCGACCCGTGCTGGGCGGGGGTTGAGCACCGGATTCAGGTTTTGGGCTTCAACTGGGAAACCGCGGATGAACGCAGAGGGACAAGGACCGGCAAGGGCCGGAAGACACTGGCCCAGGCGGACGTCGTCAGGGCGTGATTCGCGACGGGGCGGGACGGCGGAAAGCGGCGATTGAGATCGCACGCAGTCCACGACGCTCCGCGAGGTTTTGGAGTGCGGTGAAAAGCGCCAGCCTTCACCGCTTTGGCCGCACGATGAAAGGACCCGTCAGCAGCCTGGCAACGCCTCAGGACGCGTGGTTGCCTCCACTTGATCGTGCATCTTGCCCATTTGCTTTACCCGCGCCCATCCAGGTCAGTGCCCCTCGAATTGAGTTCCCGGGGGCTTGAACGGGCGAACATTCGTCAAGTCCGGTTCATCGAAGGTGAGGTTGACGAAATCGCCGGTCCAGCCGGTCAGGCAGACGAGCCAGAGCGAGAGCAGGGACTTCTTCATGGCGTGATTCGCGACGGGGCGGGACGGCGGAAAGCGGCGATTGAGATCGCACGCAGTCCACGACGCTCCGCGAGGTTTTGGAGTGCGGTGAAAAGCGCCAGCCTTCACCGCTTTGGCCGCACCATCAAAGGACCCGTCAGCAGCCTGGCAACGCCTCAGGACCCTTCCGCGGGTCCTGCTCGTAATCCTACTCGTCATCGCAGCCCCCACGCTTTACCACACCCAGGCCCCGAAAGCCAGCCCCGCCTCGTGACCCTGTGGCCTCCGACAATCCAAGATGCGGTCCATGAGATTACGATGAGGATGACGATCACGAAACCGAGCTTGAAGAGCCTGAGATGCGAACGGGCTTCGGTCTTCGGGCTTGCCTCGGATTTCGGATTTCGGGCTTCGGATTTCCCATGGGCCGGCCCAGGGGGAGCTTCGCCCTCCCGATCAACCATGCGCCGTGTTGGTTGCGGGGCACTTAGGCTTGCCCATTGGGGAAGGACTTTCCATCCTCCGGGATGCCCGGCGATTGTTGATCATGAAGCGCAAGACCGTTCTCACCGTTGTTTCGTTGCTCGCGTTGGCGGGGGCCCTGACCACCGGATGCCACGAGCGTTCGCCTGTCTCCCCGCCGACCGGTTCCCCGGAGCGCAAGTTCACCATCGCCACGGTGGTGAAGCTCGACGGGATTGCCTGGTTCAACCGGATGCGGGAAGGGGTGGAACGGTTCGCCCGCGAGACCGGGCATGACTGTTTCCAGCAGGGCCCGCCCAAGGCCGATGCCGCCCTGCAGGTGCAGATCATCGAGGACCTCATCGCGCAGGGCGTGGACGCGATCTGTGTCGTGCCGTTTTCCGTCGAGGCCCTGGAACCGGTGCTGGGGAAGGCGCGCAAGCAGGGCATTCTGGTCGTGGCGCACGAGGCTTCCAACCTGGCGAATGCCGACCTGATCATCGAACCGTTCGACAACCATGCGTATGGCGCGCACCTGATGGATCATCTGGCACGGTTCATGGGTGAGCAGGGCCAGTTCGCGGTGTTCGTCGGCAGCCTGACCTCTCAGTCCCACAACGAATGGATCGATGGCGCGCTCGCCCGGCAGAAGGCGGAATACCCGAAGCTGTCGTTGGCGAGGGATCGGATCGAGGAATACGACGACCAGAACACGGCCTACCAGAAGACGCTGGAACTGTTGAAGGCGTTCCCGGAATTGAAGGGCATCCAGGGCAGTGCGTCGACCACCGCCGCGGGGGCTGGGTTGGCGGTCGAGGAACGAGGGTTGCAGAACCAGGTCAGTGTCGTGGGTTCCGGCCTGGTCTCCCAATGCCGTCAGTATCTCGAGAGTGGCAGCGTGAAATTGATCAGTTTCTGGGACCCGGCCGATGCCGGCTATGTCATGAACCGGCTGGCGGTGCGGTTGCTGGAGGGTCGTCAGATTGGCGATGGCGAAGACCTCGGGGTGGAGGGGTATCACGCCCTGCAGCGCGACACCGCGAAAACGAACCTCTTTTTCGGCGCGGCCTGGGTGGACGTGACCACGAACAACATGGCGCAGTACAACTTCTGACGCTGTGGCGGCCGGTCTGGAATCCCCGTCCATTCCCGTGCCGGAAGGGGCGTCTCCGGGGACCCCCTTCGCGGCCCTGCATGGGCTGTCGAAGCGTTTTGGCGGCGTGCAGGCGCTGGACGACGTTTCGCTGCAACTGCGCGCCGGGGAGATTCGCTGCCTCGCGGGTGAGAACGGCTGCGGCAAGTCCACCTTGATCAAGCTGCTGTCCGGTGTGCTTCGCCCGGACGCGGGTCGCATCGAAATCGATGGCGATTCCCACGAGCGGCTGCGCCCGATCCAGGCAATCCGGTTGGGAATCCAGGTCATCTACCAGGACTTCGCGTTGTTTCCCAATCTCAGCGTGGCGGAGAACCTGACACTTCCCGGGTTGGTGGAGCAGCGGCGGTTCTGGGTGAACCGACGATCACTTCGGCCGGCGGCGGCGGAAGCCCTGGCGAACCTGGGGGTCGAATTGCCGCTCGATACGACGGTCGGCGGGCTGCCGGTGGCGGGACAACAACTGGTTGCGATCGCGCGTGCCCTCCGGCAGCGGGCCCGGTTGCTGGTGTTGGATGAACCGACGACCGCACTCACCCACAAGGAGGTGGAGGTGTTGCTGGGCGTGTTGCGCCGACTCCGCGAAGCCGGTGTGGCGATCCTGTTCGTCAGCCACAAGACCCGCGAGGTGCTTGACCTGGCGGACTCAGTCAGCGTGTTGCGCAACGGACGCCTGGTGGCCGGGGGTGCCGGCAGCGACTTCACGCCAGGCTCGCTGGCGGAAGCGCTCACCGGCCGAAGCGTGGGGGGCCTGTCGCCCTCGCCTCGGGCAGACCTTCAGGAATCGGATCGTGCCGGGCCGCGGATTGAGGTGTCGGACTTCTCCGTTCCCGGCGGCTGCAGCGGGATCCACCTGCAGGTGAGGGCCGGCGAAATCGTTGGGCTGGCCGGGTTGCTCGGGGCGGGGCGAACGGCCCTGGTGCAGGGCCTGTTCGGCCTGAATCCGCAGGCGCGCGGCAGGGTGCGGGTGGACGGCCGCGAGGTGACGCCGGATTCGCCGGAAGCGGCCATTGGCGCGGGGTTGGCGTATGTCCCGGAGGACCGACTGAGCGAGGGGTTGTTCCTGAATCAATCCATCGAACGAAACATCGTGGTTTCCACCCTGAGGTCGTTGCGGGGACGCTGGCGGATGCTGAAGCCGGCCGGGGTTCGGTCGGCGGCGGAGGCCGGGGTCCGCCAGACCGGGGTGAGGACCCAGACCGTCACGCAGCCGGTCTCCACGTTGTCGGGCGGCAACCAGCAGAAGGTGCTGCTGGCCCGGTGGCTGGCGACCGGGGCGCGGGTGTTGATCCTGAACCGGCCCACCGCCGGCGTGGACATCGGTGCCCGCGAGGAAATCCATGCGCGCCTTCGGGCTTTTGCGGCCGACGGACTGGCCATCCTGCTGATCTCCGACGAGCTGCCGGAACTGGCGTCGTTGAGCCACCGGGTGCTGGTGATGCATCGCGGCCGGGTTGCAGTGGAACTTGAGGGGAACGCGGTGGAGGAGGGGAATCTCGCGCTTGAGCTGGACGGACTCGCATGAAACCCCCGGGGTCATGGCGTCATGAGACCGTGCTGGCGGCGGTGGTGGTGGCGTTGATGGTGGGGATCGGCCTGGTCAACCCGGCCTTCTGGACGCTGGCGAACTTCTTTGACCTGTTGAAGGCGAGCGTCGTTACCGGGATCCTGGCACTGGGGGTGTTGATTGTCCTGATCTCCGGAGGCATCGACATCTCGTTCACCGCGATTGCTGCTTTCGCGATGTATGTCACGTGCTGGATCTCGGTGAGCCTCGGGGGCGAGGGGAGCGTCCTGCTCGGGTTGCTCCTGGCGGTGGGGATGGGCACCGGGCTCGGCCTGATCAACGCCTGCTTCATTGGGGGGCTGCGGCTGCCGACGCTGATTGTCACGCTGGGGACGGCGGGGGTGTTTCACGGCTTTCTGCTGGCCTTCATCGGGACGGAGATCATTAACACGTTGCCGCCGGCCTACGTGCGGTTCTCGCGGTGGCAGGGATTCCGGCAAACGCTGTCGGGCGGGGAGACCATCGGCCTCTCGGTGACGGTCCTGGCCCTGGTGGCGGCGGCTGTGATTGTGGGGGTATTGCTCCGGCGTACGGTCCTGGGCCGTTCGATATACGCCCTGGGCGGAAACCCCGAGGCGGCCCACCGTATTGGCATTCGGGTCGCGCGGGTTCAGTTCCTGATCTACGGCCTGGTGGGGGGGCTCGCGGGCCTGGCGGGTCTGATTCATGCCGTGATGATGCGGAATGCGAATCCATCCGACCTCGTGGGCACGGAACTCAACGTCCTGGCGGCGGCAGTGTTGGGTGGGGCGAGCATTTTCGGGGGGCGGGGAAGCGTCGCTGGCACGCTGCTCGGGGTGTGGCTGATCGTGGTGTTGAACAACAGCCTGATTCTGCTCGGGGTGCCGTCCTACTGGCAGCGGGTGTGGGTCGGAGCCACCATCGTGGTCAGTACCGCGATTTCGGCGCGGAGGCGGTCGTCATGAACGCGCGTTTCCAGTGGGGGATCCGTCGGGTGCGGGCGGCCTTGCAGTCCGATGCGTTGCGGCTGTCTGGGATTTGTTTGGGAATCGGGCTGCTGATGACGCTGTTGCTACCGGGCAAGTTCCTGACGGTGCGCAATCTCACTTCGATGGGTTTTCAATTCCCGGAGTTGGGTCTGTTCGCGCTGGCGGTGATGTTGTCGCTGATCACCGGCGGCATTGATCTGTCGGTGGTGAGCACGGCGAACCTCGCCGGGATACTCGCGGCCCTGGTCCTGACCCGCCTGATCCCGGAGGGGGCGGGGGATAGGGCGACCCTGGTCGGTTTGCTGGCGGCGGTGGGGCTCGCGCTGGCGACGGGGGCTTTGTGTGGGTTGGGGAATGGACTCATCATCACCCGCCTGGGGGTTACCCCCATCCTGGCCACGCTGGGAACGATGCAGCTTTACATGGGCTTTTCCCTGGTAATCACCCGGGGACCGGCGGTTTCGGGATTCCCCAAGGCCTTTCTTGCCCTGGGCAACGGCACCCTCGCCGGGGTTCCGGTTCCGTTGTGGCTCTTCGCGATGGCCGGAATGGCGGTGGCCCTGCTGCTTGGGCGCACGGTGTTCGGGGTTCAGGCGGGTTTGATCGGCAGCAGCGATAGGGCCGCACGGTTCGCCGGCATCCCGGTGACCTCGGTGCTGGTGCGAACGTATGTGGTCTCCGGCGTGCTCGCCGGCCTGGCCGGTTTGATCATCATTGCGCACACCAACTCGGCGAAGGCGGACTACGGCGCATCGTACCTGCTGCAGGCCGTGCTGGTGGCCATCCTGGGGGGCGTGGATCCCAAGGGTGGATTCGGTCGGGTGCGCGGGGTGGTGCTGGCATTGCTGGCGCTGCAGTTCCTGTCGAGCGGTTTCAGTCTGCTGCGGTTCAGCCAGTTCACCAAGGAATTCGCGTGGGGCGTCCTGCTGTTGCTGGCGATGGGGATCGGCGCGCTGGGTCGGCGCGATGGCCGGCCTTGAGAGGCGAACAGACAAGCCGTATCTCTGGAGTGAAGTGAACCACGAAATACACGGAATACACGAAAACGAGGGGAGAGAGTTGATCTCCGCATCTGCGCCCAACCGACTCCTGGGTGAGGCAGCCGATCCATCAATGCGACCCGCCCGCTTGCTGGGGCTGATTCGGCGTTGTCTTCGTGTGTTTTGTGGTTTTGTTGACTGGCTGCGGCCGGGGTGTCCGCCCCGTTGCTCCGCTGCCCTCATGTGCGCAGGTTTGCTGCTGACTGCGCAGGCGGCGGTCGTGCGGGTTGCGGTGGCGTCGGGGTCGGCCCGTGTCGAGTTCGGCCTGGTCCGCCTGGAGCGGGAGTTGTTGGCGCGGGGGGACACCTTCCAACGTGTTGCCCCGACACTGGATTCCGCGGCGGAGATCTTCGTGGTCGTCGGGGACGAACCGACGGCGGCTCTCGCCCGACATCCGCTGCCGGAGTTGCCGTCCGGTCCGGAGGATTTCCGGATCAGTCGGTTCAGTCCCGGCGTGCGTGGTGCCCTGATGGTCACAGCGCGGGAGGATCGGGGGGCGATGTACGGTTTGCTGGACGTGACCGAACAACTGCGGATGCGGGGATCGTTGGACCGGGTTCCCACGCGGCTTGTCCGGGCCCGGCTTCCGTTCCGCGCCATCAAGTTCAACCTGCCGTGGATGTCCTACCGGCGGAGCGAGGCGCTGCAAACGCACCTCGAGACCTGCCGCGACCTCGGTTTCTGGGAGGCGTTTCTGGACATGATGGCTGAGAACCGGTTCAACGCTCTGTCGCTCTGGAATCTCCACCCGTTCCCCTACCTGATCCGCCCGCGGAACTTCCCGGAAGCGTGTTCGTTCGATGACGCCGAACTGGCCGACTGGCAACACTTCTGGAAGAGCCTGTTCCGGATGGCGAAGGATCGGGGAATCGACACCTACCTGGTGAATTGGAACATCTTCGTTTCTCCGGAATTCGCGCGGGCCCACGGAGTGGCGGAATCCAGCCTCGATGGGACGTTCTTTTGCGAGGGGGACACCTCCGAATTGGTGGAGCGTTACACGCGGGAGTCCGTCACCCAGGTCATTGAGGAGTATCCGGACCTTACGGGCTTGGGAATCACGCTCGGGGAGGGCATGGGGGGGATGACTCCGGAGGAGCGGCGGGACTGGCTCCAGCGGACGTTCATCGCGGGCATCAAAGCGGCGGGGCGGCCGGTCCGGTTCATTCACCGGGCGCCTTTGTCCGCCGACCAGGGTTCGGGAGGTTCGGTCAGCAAGTCGGTCGAGCGGATGACCCGCGAGGCTTTGGAGGAGATGGAGTTCGATGAACCGGTGCTGGTGGAGTTCAAATACAACTGGTCGCACGGCCATTCGTCGCCGAAGCTCCACATGGTCCACGGCGGCCCGCTCACTGACACCTACTGGAATCCGCCGCCGAAGAATTACCAGGTCGTCTGGACGGTCCGGAATGAGGACTTCTTTGTGCTGCGGTGGGGGCAGCCGGATTTCATCCGGGAGTTCCTGATGAACAACGCCCACGATTACGTCGGGGGGTGCTTCATTGGCTCCGAATGCTACATCCCGGCGCGGGAATACCTGCATGCCGGTGGTTCGCATCAGACGTGGACCTACGCTTTCGAGCGACAGTGGTTGTTCTATCACATGTGGGGCCGGTTGCTGTTCGATCCCGCGACCCCGGACGAGGTGTTCGCCGGCGAACTGGCGCGACGCCATGGGGGGGTGGGCCGGGGCGAAAGGCTGTTGGAGGCGTGGAAACATGCCAGCCAAACGCCGCTCACGCTCGCCACGTTCTTCAAGGGGACTTGGGACGGTACGCTCTATGGCGAGGGCTTTCTGACAGCGAAGGGCGGCAAGGCCGGAAAGTTCATTGACATCGACTCGTTTATCGACCATCCGACACTTGATCCGAACTACCTGAACATCAGCGAGTTCGTGGCGTCCGGTGGCCGGGTGTCGGAGGGTCGGATCGGGCCGTTGGACGTGGCGAGGACCCTGGCGGACGAAGCCGACCGCGTGTTTGCGTTGACCTCCAGCATCCGGGGGGACCGGGAGGTTCCCCCGACCCTCGAATGTGAACTCAAGGACCTGGAATCCTGGGCCTGGCTGGCACGCTACATCGACGCCAAAATCCGGGGAGGCGTTGCGCTGGAGCGTTTCCGGCAGGGGGGCGACCCAGCGCAGCAAAAGCAGGCCATCGCTGCATTGGAGGAGGCGGTGTGCCACTGGCGGAAGGTGGCCGATGCCATTTCCAGTCACTATCGACCGACGGTGCCGTACCAGTTCGACGGGGCTTTCTCGTGGCTGCGGAAGCTGCCGGAGGTACTGCGGGACGTGCAGATTGCCGCCGGAGCCACGCCAGTGGGGCACCGCGCAGGGGACTGAGCGGAGTGAACCGAAACCTGCGGCTTCGGGGGGACGTCTGTTCCACGAAGCGCCGGGGTCGAAAACCCTTGGCGATGGAATCCAGAACAGAACCGACAAATCACTTATCATGAAGCAGTTCAACCGTTTCACCGTTCGCTCCATACTGACCGTTGCCGCCGGTTTCGCGGTCCTCCTGTCGCTCCAGGCCCAACCTGGGCCCCGTCCCGGGGGCTTCGGGGGGGGGCGGGGCGGGGTGGCCTCGTCGGCGTTCACCGCCCAGACCCTTCCCAAGGACGACGCGGAAGCCAGGATCCTGGCCGTCTTGAAGGACATTTCGCAGAGCCAGCGTCGGGGCACGATGATCGTCCCGGAGAACGACGGGCGGATCCTGCGGTTGCTGGTGGAAACCACCGGGGCGAAGCACGTGGCGGAGTTCGGCACGTCGGTGGGGTATTCCGGCATTTGGATGTGCCTGGGCTTGCGCGGGACGGAGGGCAGGTTGACCACGTTCGAGATCGACGAGGGCCGTGCGGCGATTGCGCGGGAGAACTTCAAACGCGCCGGAGTGGCCGACCTGGTGACGCTGGTCATGGGGGACGCCCACGAGAATGTGAAGCAGCTTGAAGGCCCGATCGACATGGCGTTCCTGGATGCCGACAAGGAGGGTTATGTGGATTACCTCCAGAAGATCCTGCCGAAGATGCGCCCGGGCGGACTGATTGTGGCCCACAACATCAATCCCCAGCAGGCGGATCCAGCGTATCTGAAGGCCATCACGAACGATGCCAGCCTTGAGACGGTCTTTCTCAACCTCGAGAGCTCGGGGATCAGCGTTACCGTCAAAAAGCGGTAACGAACGGCAAGGGCGTCCGGAAAGGGAATGCCCCACGGCTGAGCCGTGGGGCGCGTAAACCCTGAGGACAAACTGTCGAAGGAAAGTCTCTAGTCGACGACACCCTCCTTGCGCGGCGTACGCAGCCGCATCCAGGCGATGTCGGGGTCTCCGGCCGGTCGGGTGAATCCCGAGAAATCCGTCATCTTCACCGGTCTTTGGGCGCCGTCCGCACCCGTGGCCCACTTCTTGATCTCGGAATGGCCGTCGGCGAACGCAAAGCCGCAGGCTCCGTTGTGGTAGCTCGCCGGCAGGTCGATCCACTGCCATTTGTAGGGGCTGAAGCAGCCGGCGTCGTTGATGCTGTCCGGGTGCTCGTCCACATACATCCAGGTCTCGGTCGGTCCGGGATTGGTGAGGTCCGAGGTGTTCTTGACGTGTTTGAAACCCGCGTCCCATGGACCGGTCTCGGCGTTGCCGTCACCCACCCCGATGTTGCCGGAAATGCTGCGCACGCGCTCGGTCCAACCGGCGCCCCGTTGGGTGGAGCTGATGAACTTGTCCGCCGGGCACTTGAAGATGTTCTTGGCCTGGGCGAAGTACACCGCCATCACGGAATACTTGGGATCGATCAGGTACTGGACGTTGGTGTTGTCCTCGCGCAGATCCCAGGTGAGCCAGCCCACGACCCAGGGGCGGTAGGTGCCCGAGAGACCGATGGTGCCCGTTCCGTGAACCGCATCGGGGAAGCGTTCGTTGTTGTCCCCGACGTACATCGCGTTCGCGAGCATCAACTGCTTGGTGTTGTTCATGCAGAGAATGCCCGTGGCCTTCGCCTTGGCCTTGGCCAGCGCCGGCAACAGCATCCCGGCCAGGATCGCAATGATCGCGATGACCACCAACAACTCAATCAGGGTGAACGCGGACCGGTCCTCGCTCCGCTGAATGTGTCGGGTAACGTCCAACTTCATAGTCTGCTTCCTGCTCCGAACCTGGGTCCCAGTCTTCCAAGGGAACCGCAGAGACCATAGCAGCAAGTTCCACCGTTCGGGAACTGTGCGTCTCGCAGCACGGACCCCGGACCCGGCCGCCGGTTGGGGCGGATGCGGGAATCGGAGCGGCGACGGCTCGTCGCCACGGCGCGGGTTTCCTGAAGCGCCCCCTTTCGCGAATGCGCAGGCAATGGGACCTGGAACCCTCCTTGGAGGGACGATCTCCGTGAGTCCCTGGAATCAAGTCAGGGCCTCGTGTAACTCGGCCCTCCATTGGCGGGGGACGGCTCATGAAAAGTCCGTCGGGGACGAGCCGTCCCCGCTCTCCGCCGCGCAGTTGGCTTCATCCCAGCCAAATCTCATCTCGCCATCCGGGGATGGCCCCGACTAAGCTCCCCGTCCCGCCTGCCGGCGGTCGGAGCGGCCGGGTTCCCGGCCGGATTGGCCCGCAACCGTGCATCCCACCGCTTCCGACCCCTTCGCGGGACGTTTGCCACAGTTTGAGTTTGGTTTGCATGACATGATGACCAGCGCGGAAATCCGTCAGTCGTTCCTCGACTTCTTCCAGTCGAAGCATCACACCCTTGTCCCCAGCTCGTCGCTGATGCCGGACAGCCCGAACCTGCTGTTCACCAACGCCGGCATGAACCAGTTCGTGCCGATCTTCCTGGGGGAACGCCAGCCCGACGTGGACCGCTGGCCGGGGGCCATCAAAAGCAGGGGGACCGTTCCCACCCGGGCCGCCGACACCCAGAAATGCATCCGTGCGGGCGGCAAACACAACGATCTCGAGGACGTCGGCCTGGACACCTACCACCACACGTTCTTCGAAATGCTGGGGAACTGGTCCTTTGGCGACTACTTCAAACGCGAGGCCATCGAGTGGGCCTGGGAGTTGTTGACCAAGGTCTGGGGCTTCCCGAAGGAACGGCTTTACGCGACGGTTTACCAACCCGGCGAGGGGGATCCCGCGGAGTTCGACCAGGAGGCGTGGGACATCTGGGCCCGGCTCATGGAGGCCGAGGGGCTCGATCCGAAGGTGCACATCGTCACCGGCGGCAAGAAGGACAACTTCTGGATGATGGGCGAGACCGGACCGTGCGGTCCCTGCTCGGAGGTTCACATCGATCTCACCCCCGCGGGCGACACCGGTGGCAACCTGGTCAACGCGGGCAGCGGTCGCTGCATCGAGATCTGGAACCTGGTCTTCATCCAGTTCAACGCGAACCCGGACGGCACGTTTTCGGCGTTGCCGGCCCGGCACGTTGACACGGGCATGGGCTTTGAACGGGTCGCCGGCATCATGCAGGGCACCGCCGGTTTCACCCGGTTCGACCGGACGATCTCGAACTACGAGAGCGACGTGTTCCGGCCGTTGTTCGAGCGGTTGGAGGTGCTCAGCGGGAAGAAATACACTGCCACGCTGCCCTCCGAGAAATCTCAAATCTCAGATTCCGAATCTCAGATCCAGGAGGATGTGGCGTTCCGGGTGATCGCGGATCATATCCGCACGTTGAGCTTCGCCATTGCCGACGGCATCCTGCCGGGCAACACCGACCGGAATTACGTGCTGCGTCGGATTCTGCGGCGGGCGGTGCGGTATGGGCGGACGCTCGGGTTTCACGACACGTTCCTGCATCTGCTGGTTGACACGCTGGCGGAATCGATGGGCGACGTTTTCCCGGAGTTGCGCGCCCGGCAGACGGAGGTGAAGGAGACCATTCGGCGCGAGGAGGAGGCCTTCAACCGGACCCTTGACGGAGGGTTGCGGATCTTCCAGGACACGCTGCGCATCAAGCAGGGCATGGAACGGGTCGTGGACACGATGGCGAAACGCTTTGACCTGGCCACCGCCATCGAGAACAACCCGGATCTCGGTCTGGACGACGAGGCGGTTTGTGCCCTCTACGACGCGGCGAAGCTCCTGCTGGACTTTGGCCAGACGATTGACCGTCAGCTCTATTCCCGGATTCTGGCCGCCAGTGAGGAGTCCCGATTGATCACCACCTATGCGCAGGCGGCGGTGGCGGGGATCGACCGGCTGCGGGCTTCCGGCGAGGCGCTGCCGAAGGTGGCGGAGGTGCGCGACAGGATCGCGGCGTTTCGCCACGCGTTCGAGGAGTTCACCCGGCAAACCGAGGCCATGCGGGGCGTGCTCGGTGGAGCGCCGGCGTTCCTGTTGTACGACACCTACGGTTTCCCGCTGGACCTGACGGAGCTCATGGCGCGGGAGCAGGGGCTGTCCGTGGACACCGCCGGTTTTGACCGGTTGATGGAGGAACAAAAGTGCCGGGCCCGTGCCGCGCAGGTGAAGACCGTCATCGAACTCTCCCAAATCGGGACGCAGACGCCCACCGCGTTCGTCGGTTTCGACCGGTTCGAAACCCCCGCCAGGGTCCTCGAGGTGGTGGGGTTGAAGGACAAAACCGCCGTCATCCTCGACACCACCGCCTGCTACGCCGAAATGGGCGGCCAGGTCGGGGACACGGGCGAGTTGATCGTAGCGGCGGACTGGCGTCCGCCGGCGGGGTCTGAGAATGAGGCCGGGCCCGAAGCGGGGAACGCGAGCGCACTTTCACAGGGTGCTTCGGCGAACACCAGTTCGCCGCTACGGGAGGTGCCGGGCGCCAGTTCGCCGCTGCGGGTTACGAACACGCAGAAGTCCGGGGATACCTGGCTGCACTTCGTCGAGGGCGAGGACCTGCCGGCCGTTGGGGATGAAGTCGTGCTTCGCGTCGATATGGCCCGGCGCGCCGCCATTCAGCGTCATCACACCGTGACGCATTTGCTGCACTGGGCGCTGCACGAGGTGGTCAGCCGGGAGGCGTCGCAGAAGGGTTCCTTCGTCGGCCCGGACAAGCTGACCTTCGACTTCAACAGCGCGCCGTTGACTCCCGCGCAGGTGGCTGCCATCGAGCGGTTGGTGAACGAGCGCATCCTGGCCAACGCGCTCGTGTCGTGGACGGAGGTCAAGTACGACCACATCCGGCAGCGTGAGGACATCATGCAGTTCTTCGGTGAGAAGTACGGCGAGTGGGTGCGTGTCGTTCAGATTGGCGGCGAAGCGACCGCCTTGAACGGCTATTCGATGGAGCTTTGCGGCGGCACGCACACGCGGGCGACCGGTGAAATCGGTCTGTTCCGCATCGTGGGCGAGAGCGCGATTGCTGCCGGCATCCGGCGTATCGAGGCGGTGGCGGGCATGGAGGCGTATCGATTCGCGAACGAGGAAATGAGCCTCATCAAGAACCTTGCCGGACGGGTGAACAGCCCGGTTGGCGAGCTGGAAAAGAAGGTGGAAGCGCTGCTGGCCCACCAGAAGGAACTGGAGAAACAACTCAAGGCGATGCAGCAACAGCAGGCCGCCGCGAAGGCCCGCGACCTGATCAACCAAGCCCGCGAGATCAATGGCATCCCCGCGATCATCGCCCGGCTCGACGCGGATGGGAACACGCTGCAATCGGTGGTCAACGACCTGAAGGGGCAGTTCCCGGGCGTGATCCTGCTGGGCGGCGCGGCGGACGGCAACGTGGCGTTGGTGGCCGCCGTCGGCCCGGATTACACCAAGCGCGTTCAAGCCGGCCGGCTCATCCAGCAGGTGGCTCCGGTCATCGGTGGCAAGGGTGGTGGCAAACCTGAGAGCGCCCGTGGCGGGGGGAAGGATCCGTCCAGGCTGGATGAAGCCCTGGCGAAGGCGACAGAGGCACTGGCCTGACGGTCTGTCCGGGAATCCCCCTCCTCCAAGGACCACTCGGCGAGCCGCCGACTGGAGCAGCCGGGCCGGCCGCGCTCCCCACTGCTACTGCCCAGCCAGGCGGAGACCCCACAAACCGCATTGACAGACCCGTCCGCCGGGTTATGGGTGGTCCATGTCAGCCACGTTCACTTCCTCGAGCAGGTGCTGCCGGACCGCCTTCACGTTGATTGAACTGCTGGTGGTCATCGCGATCATCGCCATCCTGGCCGGGATGTTGTTGCCGGCACTGGCCCGGGCGAAAGCCAAGGCCAACTCGGTCAAGTGCATCAACAACCTGAAGCAACACGGGCTCGCGTTCAGCATGTACGTGTCCGACAACACCGGCTGGTTCCCGAACCACGACGGCTGGGGAGCGGTGGGGGGCATGTTCATCACCAACGCGTACCTGAGTGGCCCGGCGGCCGATTACGGCGGCAACGTCCCCGAGGACAGGCGTCCGTTGAACAGCTACGTCGGCGCGGTGGAGAGTTTTCATTGTCCGGCCGACAAGGGGGATTCGTTCAGCAACACGCCGCAGGGAAGAAGCTGCTTCACGTCCTGGGGCAACAGCTACCTGCCGCAGTGGGTGGGGAATCACTTCCGCACCAAGCGGGTCACGGCCGATTCCCAGGCCGCCGCAGGGACCCCCCAGGCCACCTCCCTGCGAGAAGGCGAGCTGGCCCGCAGCCCGGTCAACAAGATCATTCACGGCGACTGGCCGTGGCATGCGAACCGGCCGTTGGGCGAGGGGGATCAGAGTGACACCCGGAACATCTGGCACGCCTACCGGGGCCGGCGCTACGTGAACATGCTGTTCGGCGACGGCCACGCCGAGAACTACCATTTCCCGGAGGAAATGCAGAATTGGCTGACCTCACCCGCACCCGATCCGGCCTGGCGCTGGTGGTAGGCCGCCCCCTTTCCGGTTGCCCGACCCGGGGGAGTCCTTATCATGCCGACCCTCGGGAACGCCCGTTGCTGGGGGTCTGCCGAGAGGACGCGATATGAAAACGACACGACTTGGAAACAGCTCGTTGAGCGCCAGCCGGCTTGCCTACGGCTGCTGGCGGCTCGTCAAGGCCGACGGTCCCGACGCCCTCACCGCGGAGGCGAAGGCCGCCGCCCTTGAAGCAATCTCCGCCGCCTACGAAGCGGGCTACACGCTTTTCGATCTCGCCGACATCTACAGTCGGGGCGCGGCCGAGGCCGCCTTTGGGGCAGCGCTCCGGGAAGTGCCCGGCATGCGGGAACGGATTCTCATCACCACCAAGTGCGGCATCCGGTTTGTGGATCATCCGGAGCCCGGAGATCCCTACCGTTATGACTGCTCGGAGAGTCACATCCTCCGTTCGGTGGAAGGCTCGTTGCGGCGCATGGCAATCGAGACCATCGACCTGCTGCTCTTGCATCGGGCCGATTACCTCGGTCATCCGGAGGAGATTGCCCGGGCATTCTCCAAGCTGAAGGAATCAGGCAAGGTGCGGGAATTCGGCGTCAGCAACTTCCGGGCGTCCCAGGTGGCCGCGCTGCAGAAGGCCTGTCCGATGCCGTTGGTGGCGAACCAGATTCAGCTCAGTCTCCTGAGGCTTGACCCGCTTGAGGACGGCACCCTGGACCAGTGCCAGGCCGACGGCGTCACGCCGCAGGCGTGGAGTCCGCTGGCCGGCGGCATGTTGGTCAGCAAGGGCGAGGTTCACCTGGAAAAGGACGAGGATGCGCGGCTCCAGCGCGTGCAGGAACTGCTGGGGAGCGTGGCTCAGGCCCGGGGAGTGACGCCGCTGGCGATCAGCCTCGCGTGGTTGTTGCGCCTGCCGCAGGGAGTGATGCCCATCGTCGGTTCCACGCAACCCGACCGTATTCGCGCCGCCGCCGCCGCCGGAAATCTCGAGCTGACCCGGGAGGAATGGTATCGCCTGCTGGAATGCTCGAGGGGTTGTCGCCTGGCCTGACCGATGAGCGCTCCAGCAAGGGGCATCGCGCCTCCTCCGGCCGGGCTTGAGGTTTTCCGCATGCCGGCGGAATGGGAACCGCATCTCGCCACCTGGCTGAGTTGGCCGCGGCCCGAGAGCGACAGCTTTCCCGGCGCGCATTACGAGATTGCCGTCCCGGTCTTCGCCGCCCTCATTCGGGAAATCACGGCCGGGGAGGAGGTTCATCTGAACGTCTGGGACGAGGCGGCCTGGGCGGACGCGCGGAAATACCTCGTTGGAGCGCGGGTGCCGCTGGAGCGCGTGCATCCGCATCTTTTCCCCGCCTACGAACCGTGGTGTCGCGATCACGGTCCCATCTTCCTGGTTCGTGACACGCCGGCAGCGCGGACGGCCTTTTCCGCGAACGAAAGGACGGGCTTGGCAGGTGCGGGCAGCAATGTCGACGCCACCCGCCCAGTATCCGCCGGCGGGAAGGCGGCAGGCGTCCGCAGGCCATCCCGCGAACGGCTGGTCCTCGACTGGGGTTACAACGCCTGGGGCGGCAAGTACCCGCCCTACGATCTCGACGACGCGGTGCCCCGCAAAGTCGCGGCATTCCGGCAGCTTCCGGTGCATTCGCCCGGCATGATCCTGGAAGGCGGTTCCATCGAGGTGAACGGCTGCGGCACCCTGCTCACCACCGAGGCCTGCCTGCTGAATCCAAACCGGAATCCGCACCTGGACCGGGCGCAGATCGAGCGGGCATTGCAGGACTGGCTCGGCGTGCGGCAGGTGCTGTGGCTCGGGGATGGCATCGTGGGCGACGACACGGACGGTCACGTCGATGACATCACCCGGTTCGCCGGTCCCGGCACAATCGTGACGGCCATCGAGGAGGATCCGTCGGATCCGAATCACGCCCCGTTGGCGGAGAACCTGGCCCGGCTCGAGGCGATGCGGTCGCCCGAAGGCGTACCGTTCCGCGTTGTGACGATTCCCATGCCCGGGGCGGTGATGGAGAAGGGTCAGCGACTCCCGGCCAGCTACCTGAACTTCTACATCGCGAACGCCGCCGTGATCGTGCCGACCTACCGGCATCCGAACGACGCGGTGGCGTTGGACCGACTCCGGGAGGTCTTCACCGACCGGCCGGTTGTCGGCTTGGACGCGACCGACATGATCTGGGGGTTGGGCTCGTTCCATTGCATCACCCAACAGGAGCCCGCGTGACATGAGTGAGAGCCTGCGTGTGTTTGTCGCGCTGCCGTTGGGGGATTCCCTGCGTGCGAGGCTTGCGGAGCTTCAGCACCGGCTGCGGGGGTCGCTTCCGGAGCGGGCCGTCCGTTGGGTGCGGGCGGAACAAGTTCATCTGACGCTGCGATTTCTCGGCGACGTTGCGGCGGACCGGATCGATTCGCTCAAGGCCTCCCTTGCCGCAGCGGTATCCGGTTCGGCCCCGCTTGCTCTGGAGATTGGCGGTTTGGGGGTGTTTCCGAACCCCCGTCGGCCGCGGGTGATCTGGGTTGGTCTGGAGGGTGCCCTGGAGCCGCTGGCTTGCCTGCAGCAGGCGGTCGCCCAGGCCGGTGAGGCGTTCGCACGGGAGGACGACCGGCAGACGTTCCAGCCCCATCTGACCCTGGGACGGGTGAATGACCGGGTTCCCGCCAACGGACGCGCCGTGGCCGAGGCCCTGCCGGCCTGGCGTTTCGACGAGCAACTGCCCTGGCCGGCCGACGAAGTCCGGTTGATCCACAGCCGGCTGCAACCCGGCGGTTCGGTCTACGAGGACCTGGCCCGCTTTCCACTCAACCCCCCTGCGGCGGCATGAGCACGACCCCCGGCACTCCCACCCACGGCGAGCCCGGCTGGTCTGCCCGCCCGGTCCGGCATCTCTACGTGCACGTGCCGTTCTGCGCGAGCAAGTGCGAGTATTGCGCGTTCTATTCCGAGGCGTCGGAAGGGGAACTGGTGAACCGCTACGTGCGCGCGTTGATCACGGAGTTGGGGATTGTCGCGAACGAGCTGGCTCCGGAGACGGTCTTCTTCGGTGGCGGCACGCCCACGCTCCTCAACTGTCGCCAATGGGAGCAGGTGCTGGACGCCCTTCACCGGCTCGGATTGGACCGGCCCGCGGAATGGACGGTCGAGTGCAATCCGGCCACGCTTTCCCTCGACAAGGCCCGGCTGTTGCGCGAGCGCGGAGTCAACCGGGTGAGCATGGGGGTTCAGTCGCTGGACGAAGACCTGCTGGATCGGTTGGGGCGGGTGCATTCGCGCGACATGGCGTTCCGATCCTACGACATCCTGCGACAGGCCGGTTTCGACAACGTCAACCTCGACCTGATGTTCGCCATCCCGGGGCAGTCGCTCGAAACCTGGCAACGCACGCTCACCGAGGCGCTGGCCATGCAGAGCGAGCATTTGTCCAGTTACGAGGTCATCTACGAGGAGGACACTCCGCTCTATGTGCAACTCAAGGCGGGACGCTTTGATGTGGACGAGGACCTCGCCTGCGAGATGTATGACCTGCTGGTCAGCACCGCGCGCGACCGTGGATTCCAGCAATACGAGGTGGCGAACTTTGCCAGTGGCGCAGTCGGAGCGGACGGACTGGCTTCACGGGTTTGCCGGCACAATGTGGCCTACTGGCGGGGGCGTTCGTTTCATGCCGTGGGGCCGAGCGCCAGCGGTTTCGTGGGGGGCGTTCGCACCCGCAACCGTGCCAACACCCGGCTTTACTGCGACACCCTGGAACAGGGGGAGCGGGCGATCGATCAACGCGATGAACTGCCGCCGTTGGCGCGTGCCGCCGAAATCGCGGGGTTCGGACTTCGCATGAACCTGGGCTGGCCGTTTGCGGACTTCGTCGCGGCGACCGGTTTCGACCTGCGCGAGGAATGGGGCGACGACCTGCGCTGGCTGGTGGATCAAGGCTGGGGCGAACTGCTGTCCGACCGTTTCCGGCTTACCGACACCGGCCTCCGCTTCGCCGATCAGGTCATCGAGCGTTTGTTGCGACCGGAGCAGTCGTAGCCGGCGAGAGCGTGCAGTTGGGAGAGCGAGGCTCCTGCCGAGCGGATGTCCGGAGTCTGCGAATCGTGAACACCGAACACCGAACACTGAACTGGGGCAACGGCTCAGCGGGCAGCAGGGCCAGCGGGGATTCGTAGCGCAGATCTCCGAATCAGCTGTATCGCCGAATTCAATTCGGCAGGCCGTTCGGACCTCCGAGCGCTTGCAGATTTGGAAATCCGCGCTACCAACCAACGACCCACCCTGACCCTGTCACCGGCCCTGCTCCGCGGGAGCTCCGCCCCCCCGAACGAGGTCCGTTCTTTCCACCGACCAAGACGAACGCAAGAGAGACCAACGATGCCCCTGGCCTCAGTCTGAGGCGCTCTTCAGTCCTTCTGGATAACTTCCAGCCGCGCAGGCTGGTCCATCGTCAAGATTACCCAACCTTCGCGCGGTAGCTGGGTCACTTGCTTCTCCGTTGCCGGGCGGCCATTGACTTGGATCTCCACCGGCCTCCGCACTCCGTTGAGGAAGACATGCCAGGGTTGCTCCGGCCAGCCATCCACTCGGAACGACACGCCCCGGTCGGTTTGTTGAAGGTCCCGGATGGGGCCGGGGGCGTGAATGCGCCAGCCGTGCCGGCGGGCCACGGCGAAGTCGTAGGGAACCGGTTGTCCGAGGGACGGGATGGCCGGCACGAGCGTGGTGGCCGGGTTGATTGCGGGGCCGTTGCGCGTCTGGGCCCGCAAGGCGAAGCTGTCCGGCAGCAGACCGGCATACTTGGGGGTGCCGGCCGGATAGGAATGTTGAATGCCGGCCAGGGCAATGCCATCGGCCAGTTGTTGCCAGGGGCCGGAATCATCGTGTCGGGCCAGGTTGCGCAGGGCATCGGCATAGACCAGGCCGCACCATTGCACCGGCAGCCCGATCCAAACCGGCGCCACCCAGCTTGTGGCGCCCAGCACCGCAATGGTGCTGTAAACCCCCACCGGTCCCGCGACCGGTTGCGTGAGGTAGACGAACGGCACCCCCGTCCAGGCCCAGTAACGCGCTTGTTCCAGGAAAGGCTCCTCACCGGTTAGTTCGTAGCCCAGCACGTAGGCGTCCACGAGATGCGCTGACGCCAGGATGTCCGGCGTGTGCAACGGGATTTCCCAGGTCTGCGCACCGCGGGGCACCGTGTCCTGGAACTTGCCCAATGCACGGAGTCGTTCGATGCCTGCCGCAACGAGTTCCTCGTCACCGCAGAACGCGGCGTTTTCCAGCAGCACGTGAACCACCTGGGCGGTCAGGCCGTTGGCGTCCGGCGCCCAGTGGCTCTTGCCATAGTCCGGCCGATCGTCGCTCCGGCGGTAGCGTACCGAGCCGTCGGGTTCGAATCGTCCCAGCAAGGCGCGTGCCTGGTTGGCGGCCTGCCGGGCGGATTCCTCCACACCTCCAAAAACGAGCGCGGGCAGGGGAGTGCGGACGTGGCCGACCTGTGCCGCATTGCGCTGGGCCGCTGGGATCAGGGCGATGGCTTCCCGGGCGGTGTGGCGGAGCCGGGCGGCGAGTGCCTCGTCCACCACGCGCGGCGCAAGCCACTCCATCCAGACCGCGGCGTCGGCGGCCGGGGCGGGATTAAAGTTCATTCCGGCGGCGTGCCGGTAGCGGTTGCCTTCGCGAATGTCGGAATCGAGCCAGCCATGGGCGGCCTGTCGGAAGTAGTCGGTCGGGCTCATCCCGATCGCGGGTCGGGTGGGGAGGGGGTTCAGTTCCACGTAGCGTTCGACCGCCGGCACCACGCTGTTGCCCTTTCCTCCCAGAATGAGTCCTTCCCAGCGCAGACTGCCCCGGAGGCGCTGTGGCGCGTACGGAATCAGGCTGTTCTCCTCCCGGTTCAAACCGTCCGAGGCGGGAAACAGAATCCCCATCACGCTGCCGCCGGAGTGAAAGAACCGGTCGGGACTGTCGAACACGACCCCCGTTTGTGGCTCCGGCCCGGTGTTCCAAGTCAGGCCGAGCCAGCGGTCCTCCGCTGCCAGGGCCATCAGCGGAAAGGTGAGTTTCATCATGTCAGGCACCTCCCGCCAGGCGGCGGGCTCATTCAGGTCCGCCGTGGAACTGCCGGGTTCGTTGGCCAGGTATTCGATGCCGGGGAGCAGGGCCTGGGTCTTGTTCGTGCCGAACCCGCCCAGGCCGGCGAAGAGGTTGAACACCGGCAGATACAACACCTCGCGGGGAGAATCCGGTTGCAGCCGAACCGAGACGCGGATGGCGCCGGCGACATCCGGGGTGAAGACCTGCTCCGCCTCCCAGGTGCCGCCATCCGAGTCGGTGAGCGTGACCCGGCTGGTCAGGCGCCCGCCGATCCAGCGGTCGGACAGATGGGTGCGGGGCTGAAGGGACACGAAGGCCGGGTGCTGCGCGCCGGAGGAAAACTCCAACCAGTGGGGGTGGTCGTCCTGAACGATGCCGATCAACTGGCGGGGATTGCCGGCGGCGAGGCGTTTTCCGGCGACCTCGATCACAAACGCGTTAAAACGATCGGGCGCGTGCCGGAGCCGGAGGTCCCCCGATTCCACCACGAGAGCGTCAGGACCTGGGTCCACCGGTTCCACCGGCGGCCACTCGGGCGAAGCGAAGAGGACGCGGGGTTCGAAGGTCAGCGAGCGGACCCAGCAGGTCCCGCCTTGGCCGGGGGGATCCAGGCGCAGGTGGAAACCGGCGCCCAGTGATGGGAGGCGCACCTTGACGGTCTGCCAGTCTCCGGCTTCCACCGGGAACCGGACCGAGTCTTCCTCCGTGGCATTCTGCCGGAAGTAGAAGAGCTGCCCGGTGCCGCCGGTCTCCGATTTGATGGCCAGGTTCAGCCAGAGCGGCGTGTCCGCCGGATAATCGCGGGCCGGCCCGGTGATGTAAGGATCCTCCCCCGTAATCCGGATCGCGAGCGCGCCTGCCGCCTGTCCGAGGGGCGCGACGTCGTGGGTGGCGTGCCAACCGGCGACGCTGCCGGGTTCGGTGAAATCGAAAGACGGAGGGCCGTCCGCGACAGCAGGGAGGTGGGGCGTGGCAACCAGTGCCAGAGCCACACACACGGGGGCCACGGTCCGGAACCCGGTCGTCAGCAAGGGGCGATACATCATGCCCCCAGTCTCGGGGTTCCACCGCGCAGAATGAAGCCCGGAATTGCCCGCGCCCCGACCCTTGATAGCGGCGCTGTGGCGAGCGCCGAATCAGGTGCAGTCAACAGGTCTAATCCACCGAGGCCCCGTCCTCGTTCTGCAGCTTGGCTACCAGGTCCTTCTCCGCCATCACCCAGTCATTGGTGGAGAGCGCCTGACCGGGCAGACGGTCGCGGTAGATTCGGAAAGCGTGCTCGCGGACCATTGCCCGGGTGATGCCAGGGGTGACCGGAGCCGGTTGCTCCGCCGAGTGTTGGGTATCTGCTGCCATGGGATTCCTTTCGTTGAGCTGAGGGGAACTTACTCCCCGCCGAACGCAAATCAACCCGTCAGAAACAACTCGCCACAGGGGGGCGAAAGCCGTATCCCTGTGGCATGAAATCCATGACTTTCTCGCTTCTCTGGGTGGGCTGCCTGATGGCTCTGGCGGTGGGCTGCGGCCCCGGCACCCCCCGCGGATCCCTGCATTCCGCCGTGGAGCGGGGCGATCTCAAGACCGTCCAGCAGCACATCGCCTATGGCACGGACGTGAACGCGCCGAACAGCGAGGGTTGGACGCCCTTGCACCTGGCGGCGAAGAAGGGGGATCTGCCCATCACGCAGGCGCTGCTCAAGGCAGGTGCGGATGTCACCCGCCAAGGTCCGCTGGGTGAGACGGCCCTCATGCTGGCCCAACGGGGAGGTCACACCACGGTGGTCCAGGCGCTGCAACCCCAGACGGCCTCCGGAGGACAAGGTGGCGGCGGCGGCCGGCAGTTGATCGATGGCGGGGTCGGGGTTTCTGAGGTGCTGGATTCGTTCTGACCCACGGTTTGAGCCACCCCCCGGCGGGCGGCACGGGCCTTGGAAGACACCGGCCTCGCAGCCGCCAGTGATCGAGGGCACGTTCACCCGGTCGGTGGGCGGGGGCAAAGCGACGCCGGCTGCTGTGAAAAAGCTGCGGTTGCGACCGCGCGGCGGTTGGAGGATACTCTCCCCCACTGTTGTGGTCTGAACTGGGAAACCCGTGTTCCGTGTCGATGCCCTTAAGAACCTTGAGCCTGGGATCCGATGGCTCGGAGTCCCGACTTGTGTTGACGCATTCGGAGATCTTGCCAGGCGGGCAGGAGCCTCCCGCGAGGTCTCGGTCGCGTCCGCCGGTGGGATGGATGCGCCCGACCCGTGGGGGAGGGGCCGGGGGACTTCAAGCCCCCGGGCCTGGGGGTGAGGCCGCAGGTCAATCGTCAACCCCACCTCCCTGCCGATGCTGATGCAAGAGGAGTCGGTTCCTTCCTCCGGCTTTGCCACCACCCACTGGAGCGTTGTGCTGAAGGCCGGTGACTCCACTGTTGAGGAGTGCCACAAGGCGCTGGCCCACCTGTGTGAGCGCTACTGGTATCCCCTTTACGTCTTTGTGCGACGCAAAGGGGTCGATGCGGCTGAAGCCCAGGACTTGACCCAGGCTTTCTTCGAGGACTTTCTGTCCCGGAACTTGGTGACCCGTGCCGACCCGATGCGGGGGAGGTTCCGCTCGTTCCTGCTCTCATCCTTGGAGAACTTCCTGTTCAACCAGTGGCGTCGTCGGACGGCTCAGAAGCGCGGCGGAGGGCGGGTGCTGCTTTCGCTCGATGCGGAACGGGCTGAGGCGCGTTTCACGGCGGAGCCGCTGGACGCCGACGCGCCGGATGTGGCGTACGCGCGTCAATGGGCTCGTACGATGCTGCAACAGACCGCCGAGACATTGGAGGCGGAATGGGTGCGCGACGGCCGGCAGGACCTGTTTCATGAGCTTCAGGCGCATCTCTGGGGGGATCCGAACCTGCTGCCGCTGTCCGAGTTGTGTCTCCGGTTTGATATGACCGCGGTGAACCTGCGGGTGACCTTTCATCGTCTACGACAGCGCTATCGCGAGCTGCTGCGTCAGGCGGTTGCCGACACGGTGGCGGATCCGGCGGAGGTCGACGACGAACTTCGCCACCTCATGCGGGCGGTATCCCGGTGATCGGGTCTGCCCGGGTCCGGCAGGAGGCCTGTAACGTCCGGGGCGGTTGCGGTTAGAGGAGGGAAGAGCATATCGCGGACTGCGGCATCTGCCAGTGAACCACCTATGCCCAAGCTGTGGCGGGCGGCTTCCGGACCTACCGGGCGGCGGACCGGTCTGTGCTGCGTGTCAGTTGCGGTCAGGGCTGCAGACGGCCGGGGAGGTTTATGCCGGCTTCCTGGCCCGGTATCCCAAGGCCGACGAGGAGGCTTTCGCGCGGGTGTGCGCGGCCCACCCCGAACTGGGGACCGAACTCCGTCGGTTGAATGCAATGGCTGCCGCCTCGAAGCGTCGGAGGTCTGGAGACGAACGCTCGATGCGAGATGACGCGTCGGCAGGGCGCGACCCGGCGACCCAGGGTCTGACCGGTGCCTGGTCCCGGGGGGGGCGATACCGCATCGAGGGTTGTGTCGCCCGTGGAGGCATGGGGGTCATCTACGCGGTGGAGGACCGCGAGTTGCAGCGCCGCATCGCCATGAAAGTCATCGGCACAGGCAATGGTTTTCAGGAGCCGGTGCCGCTGGACGAACTCCCGCCAAGCTGGGTTGACCGTTTCATGGGGGAGGCGCGGATCACGGCGCAGTTGGATCACCCCGGCGTGGTGCCTGTTCACGAGGCGGGCCTGGATCCGCAGGGACGCCTCTACTTCACCATGAAACTGGTGCGTGGGCGCCGCCTGGGGAAGATATTCCGGCTGGCCCGGGAGGAACGCGAGGGCTGGACCCTGAATCGCGCCGTGGACGCCCTGCTTCGGGCCTCGCTGGCGGTCACGCATGCGCACGAACAAGGGATCGTCCATCGCGACCTCAAGCCGGACAACATCATGGTGGGAAGGCTCGGTGAGGTGTTTGTCATGGATTGGGGAGTGGCCCGAAGGCTGGGGCGAGGGGACCTGCACGAGCTTCGTCCGGCAGAACCCCTTTCGAGCCGGGTGAGGCCCGGCGGGGCGGGCCCCACAACTCATCAAGGCGAACCGGCGGCGGCGGATTCCCCGGTTGTCACGCTGGATGGCACCGTCATTGGAACCCCGGCCTACATGTCGCCCGAACACGCGGCAGGGCGGGTGGAGGACATCGGTAAGGCCTCGGATGTCTACTCTCTCGGGGCCATTCTCTACGAACTGCTGGCCGGCCATCCGCCGTACGCCTCCGCCGGTCGTCGATGCTCGGGCATGACCGTGCTGCAGGCCATCCGGCACGGCCCGCCCGATCCCATCGGTCCGATCGCCCGGGACAAGCCGGCTGAGTTGGCGGCGATCTGCGCCAAGGCCACGGCGCGTTCCGCACGGGACCGGTATGCGGATGCGGGGGAGTTCGCGGCTGATCTGCAGGCTTGGGTGGAGGGGCGGGTGGTGAGTGCGCACCGCACCGGTGCGCTCGCCGAACTGAAGGCCTGGATCCTGCGAAACCGGCTGGCGGCATTCAGCCAGGCTGTGGCGGTCAGCCT
Organism: Verrucomicrobiales bacterium; assembly: GCA_024233215.1. Lineage (GTDB taxonomy): Bacteria > Verrucomicrobiota > Verrucomicrobiia > Limisphaerales > J093 > J093. The sequence continues at coordinate 150,960 of JACKPW010000005.1, forward strand.
TCTCGTGCTGGGCCTGTTGCTCGTCATCTCGCTGCAAAACCGTTCCGCCAGGCGGATCTCGGAAGCCGGGGCAAGGTTGGGGGAGCGAAATCGGGAATTGGGCGACGCCCTCTACGCGGGCCACGTGCTCAATGCAGCGGCCGCGATCCGGCAGCGGGATTATGACACGGCGGGAGATTTCCTGAGTGCGTGTGAGCCTCGGCATCGCAACTGGGAATGGCGGCACCTCGAGTGCACCATGCCTTCCATCCCCCTTGTCATCGAGTCCGGCCGCGCCGGCGGAGCAAGGGCGGTGCTCAGTCACGACGCCGGATGGGTGACGTTCATTCAGCCCGCCGGCTGGCTTGGGTTTCTGGACGTTCGGACCGGCGGCGAGCGTCGCAAGCCGATCCCGGTGCCGGACGCGCCCTACTCCCTTGCCTTGGGTCCCGGCGAGGGGACGGTGGCGGTCGGTTGCACGAATGGAATGGTGTGCCTCGTCGAGGTGTCCTCCGGGCGGACGCGGTGGCGTGAACGCAAACACGAGGGAAGGGTTGCGTGGGTCGATTTCAGCCCGGACGGATCCGCCGTCTTGTCCTGTGGCGCCGACGGATGTGTCCGCCTGGTCGACGCGGGGACCGGCAACGACCTGGTGGCTGTCCGTCGCCTGGCCGCGCCGCTGGTGAGTGCGCGGTTTGCCCCTGACAGCTTGAAAGTGGTGGTGACCTCGGCCGAAGGGCCGGCCTCGGTGCTTTCGGGGACCACCCTGCAGGATCTCACGTCCCCGGACGCTATCGGCGAACGGCATCTTTGTGCCGCATTCAGCCCGGAGGGCGGGCGGTTGCTGACCGGCGGCGCGGACGGCCGGGTCCGGGTCTGGGACGCAACCACCGGGAAGTGGATGCAGGACCTTCTCGATGTTCCTGAAAAGCAGATGGTCAACAGCGTGGCTTGGTCGGCCGACGGCAGGTGGATCGCCTGGACGGTCTTCGGCGAGGGAATCCGCATTGCCGAGGCGGATTCAGGGCGGCTTTGTGAGAGCCTTCCCGGACATGTCCCGGGCTGGATTCCCATGCTGCAGTGGGGGCCGAACGCGCACTGGTTGCTGGCCTCCGGCGGCAGCAGCACGAACGCCACGCGCCTGTGGAGACTGCCCATGGGAGGTGAGGTCACCGGGATGACGCAACGGACCAACCGCGTCTGGGCCGCCACCTTTACCGCCGACAGTCAAGGGGTGATCTCCGCCGCCTTCGACGGCGTGGTGCGTTTGTCTGACGCCGCGGACGGCCGGACTCTTCGGACTTTCTCCGGCCATGACAATGCGGTGATCTGGTCGCTGGCCATCGCTCCAGGGGGACGCGAATTCGTGTCGGCCGGACAGGACTGCACATTGCGCATCTGGGATGTCGCGTCCGGTGCGCTGTTGCGAACAATCACGGCGCAGACTCATCCCGGGCAGGACGACAATGTCACCTTGGAGGTTGCGGTCAGTCCCGACGGAAGGCGAATGGCCTCCGCCGGGTTCAACGGGAACGTGCAGGTCTGGGACTACGCCGGCGGCGATCGTCTCTGGTGGGACAATCTGCATCGGGCCAGGCTGTGGTCGGTGTCATGGAGTCCCGACGGCAGCTTGCTCGCAGCCGGGGGGGATGGCGGCTGGCTGGCGGTGTGGGATGCGCGTCACAGCCGGCAGGTCTGGGAGGCGCAGGTTCCGCCGGACGCCATCGGCGCGGTCGCCTTTCATCCGGACGGCTCCCGGCTTCTCACTGCGCACTGGTCGGGCGACTTGCGCCTGTGGGAGACGCAAACCGGCCGTTTGCTCCGGGTTCTTCCCGCCCATCGTGGGCTGGTTCGGGACGCCGCCTTCTCCCCGGATGGCAGCCGGATCGCCAGTGTCGGGGCCGATCAAATCCTGCGGCTGTGGGACGGAGGCCTGGTGAGATCGATTCTCACTCTTCCCGAGGACGGCGGAACGATCAACACGGTGGCGTTCAGTCCCGATGGCCGGCGCCTGCTCACCGGTGGCGATGACGGGGCGGTGCGGGTGTGGCAAACGGAATTGCCCGAAGACAATGCAGTGATGAATCCGTGATGCCCCGGCGGCCCTTTGTGCAAGAGGAGCTTGCCGGTCCCGCGCTGCCGCCGCGTGGTGGAGCCATCCGCAGCGTCCGCTGGAGGAACGCAAAGCCAGCCTGCCGCAGCGGGGCGCGACAGGCTGGCTTGGTTGGCAAGGGAGGCATCGTCGGCCTCGCCCGGTTCGGGAATGAACCTGCCCGGCGAGACCGGTTACTCAGAGACAGCCTTCGACCAGGTCGTGGATCTTCCCGTTGATCATGCTGCAGGGTGCCCAGAACGGACTGTCCGTGCACTGGAGGGTGAGGTTCTGCGCGGTACTATCATAGTTCCACGCCACCGTGAACCCATCCTTGGTGGCCTGGCCGCTGGGACCGGAGATGGTGATGCCGTGACTCGCCGCCTTGTTCACCAGGCAGTTCCAGGCGTCCGGCGTGACGGAGTTGAAGGTTTGTTTGGCGCATGCACTCATAACGATGACTCTGCTGTTGTTCTTGTTGTTGTTGTCTTGGCTTTTTGTTCTGCCCACCGGTGTGTGGGCGAGGACCAAAGAGCCGGAGATTCAGCATGGAGGACCTTGTTTCAGTAGACGTGCCATTGCCGCAGGCGACCCACAGCCACCGGGACGATGTCGCTTACGTCCACGGTCAGGCAGGCGACCACGCGGCTTTCCGCCAGTCGTCTGGCAGGGTTGAAGAAGGTCAATCTCACATCCCAGCAGTCGCCTCCGGGACGGACAATGGGCGCCTGCTCCGCGGTGATGTGGTCGAGCTTCAGTCCCGCGCGCGCGAGGTCGGCGAACAGCGGTCCGACCCGGCGCGCGTTGGAGCCCGTATAGTTGATGGCCCGATCGAGGGGAGTGCTGCCACGGTTGCGCAGCTCGTCGTGAATCCGGTCGAGGAAGTTGGAAAGTTCCACCGCGTCCCGCTCATGGTCGGTCCGGCGGGTCTGGCCGGCTGTCGCTTCGCCGAGTGCGGACCGGACAAACGAGGTATTTGACCAGGCGGTTACGCCGCGGAGTTCGGGGAGGATCACGGGGACCACCCGCCCGTTCAGGAGTTTTGTGGAGCCTGCGATAATCCCGGGGATCGCCACCCGGTGCTCCTCCTCCTTCAGTTGACGGGACAGGAGTTCGCGCAGCCGCGCGTAGGTGACGTCCGCAAAGGGACCGTGCGGAGCCACGGCATAGACCGGAGTACCATCGAGGTTCAACGTCCAGATCGCTCCCGCCGCCGCCTCGGGAACGGCTTGCAGGTGCGTGAGGAATGCCCCGGGGTCGAGGAGACTCCGCCCTGCCTGTTCCTGGTAGGAATCGCGCCGTGTTTCCGTTCCGAAATCGTATCCCAGAGATCCCAAGGCATACACGAGTTGCCGAGAGTAATCCGGACCGTGCCCAGAGGCGATGACGCCGCCATCGGCCGGGAGCGGATCATACTGCTCGCGCAGGGCCGGATCTCCGTGATGTGGCGGTTCGGAGGCGGCATTGACTGTGGCGGGAGATGCTCCCCCGCGCCCTGCCATGTCATGACTCAGTTCCAGCCGGTCGGCAGCCGGTGGGTGGCCGGGTCCGTGCCTGCGGAGGCGGGCCACGATTTCCGGCAGAACGCGAAGCACGTGGCGCACATCCGCCTCTGAATTCTCCACGCCGAGGGTGAGGCGCAGTGCACCTTGGGCCAGCCCGGCGTCATAGCCCATGGCTGTGAGCACGTGCGACGGACGGCGCACGCAGGAGGCACAGGCCGAACCACCGCTGGCCGCCACACCCGCTTCGTCGAGGGCCCGGATCAGATCCCCGCTCCGGACATCGCGCACGACGAAGCTGGCGTGGTTGGCGAGTCTCTCCGTGGGATGACCGGTCAGCTCGGTGTTCGGAATCGTTCCGGTGATGCCCTCAATCAGGAGGTCCCGCAGGACTGTGAGGCGCGCACGGGTGCTTTCTGCCCGTCCGCAGGCGAGGACCAGGGCCTCGGCCAGGCCGACGATGCCGGGAACGTTTTCGGTGCCGGCCCGCAAACCTTGCTCGTGCCCGCCACCGGTCTGCATCGGAGCCAGCGGCGTGCCCGCCCGAACGTAAAGCACCCCGACGCCCTTTGGGCCGTGAAACTTGTGGCCGGAAAGGGAAAGCAGATCCACCCCCAGTGAATCCACCCGCAAACCCAGTGCGCCTGCTGTTTGGACCGCGTCGGTGTGAAAGGGAATGCGGTGGGCGCGGGCGATCGAGGCGATCTCCTCGACGGGTTCGATCGTGCCCACCTCGTTGTTGGCGTGCATGACCGAGATGAGGCGGGTTCCGGCCGTGATGGCCCGTCCGATCTCATCAGGATTCACCCGGCCAAACCGGTCGACGGGAACGTAGGCGATCCGGGCGCCGAGTCCTTCGACCAGATGTTGGCAGGTCTGCGTGACCGCCGGATGCTCCACCGGCAGGGTGATCAGATGACGTGGCCCACCGCCACTGCTCGAAAGGATGCCGCGCAACGCCAGGTTGTCGCTCTCGGTGCCCCCGCTGGTGAAGAGGATCTCCCGGGGGCTTGCACCGAGAAGATCCGCCACCGTCCTCCGGGCACGACTGATCGCGCTCGCGGCCTGCCGGCCGAGTCGGTGGGCGCTTGAGGCGTTGCCGCAGGCGGTCCCCAACCAGGGCAGCATGGCCTCCAGCACGCGGGGATGGACGGCCGTCGTGGCGGCGTGGTCCAGATAGATCATCGAGGGCGCCTGTTTCAATGTGATGGCCTCGCGGTGCGACACCGCTGTTGCGGGGGGGGCTGGCTGAGAAGGGTCGTTGGGGGGACTCCCCAACGACCCCTGGATTCCAATGGCGTCCGCACGCTGACGCGGAGCATCCCGGAGCGGTTCCGCCGTGCCCGTGGCCGTGGGGGAGGCATCAGGACGCTCCTGTGGTCCACGGGGCGCGCGCTCACGGCTCCGGCCGGGCCCGGCCCGGCGGCACGTCAGCAGAGCTTGTTGCAGAGCTGATCCACGACGTGATCCACGTTCTGCGTGATCCAGTCGGCTCCGTACTTGGCGCACAGTGCTCCCAGAACCACACCACCACCCGTGCAAACCACGGCACCGGCGCCGAGGGTCTCGGGGTCAAGTGCCAGGTTGCACGCCCCCTCGAAGGCGGCGATGCCCCCGGTGCAACCCAGTTTGCCAATGGTCGCGTGGAGCACGGGCTTCAGGACCTTCCGGCAGATGCCGCAGAAGGGGTGGAACGAGGGCCGCAGGGCGGCTGCGGGAGGCGACCCGATGCTGCCTCGCATGACGGGGGCCGATTGATGGGGTAATCGCATAAACTCGCTGGTTGCCGGCCTCCACCCGCGGGGTCGGAGGTGACTCCGCGAGTGGTGGCCAGCGGTGTTGGGGTGTCTGTCGCCGGTCAGCAGACCGTGTGGTCGCACGCGAGCAGGCACAGTTGCTGTTTCAGTCCCGAGAGATGGCTGCAGGCCATTTTGCACAGGCTGCAGGCGATTCCCGAGGCGTTGATCTGATGCTGCGGGCTGGTGCCGGCAGCTTGTCGACTGATGGGAGCCACTTGTTTGGGCAGTCTCATAGCAGGATGTAGGGTTTTGTTGTTCATTTGGTTCATGTCATTGGCCTCCACCCGGAGACCAAAGGGGGGGCGCCCGAGTGGGCGACAAAGCTCGGGACTAGTAGACGTCCCAGTGGCGGACCTTGCCCACGGTGACGGGAACGACATCGCTGACGTCCACGGTGAACCGGTGCACATGCCGGGCCTGTTCGAGTCGCTTCGCCGGGTGGAAGAACGTCAGCTTTACGTCCCAGCAATCCGATCCCGGCCGGCAAATCGGGCTTCGTTCCACCGCGATCGTGTCGAGTTTCAAGCCGCCCTTGATGGCTTCGGTATAGACGAATTCGAGTTGAAACGCGTTGGTGGCTGCGAAGTTCATCGCGCGGTCCTGGGAGGTGATTCCCAGGTTGCGAACCTCATAATAGATGCGCTCGAGGAAGTTCTGGATGCCGGCCGCCTTGGCGGCGTGCTCCTCCGCCGCCGCGGCGGCTTTCGGCGCCGCGCCCACCACGGCCTTGACGAGGTGTGGGGTCGACCAGCTGTACATTCCCCGAACCTGGGGGAGAATGACCGGCACCTGTTGCCCGTTGAGGAGGCGTGTGGAGCCCCTCAGATATCCGGGAACCGACACGCGCTCGACCCCCTCCGTCAGTTGCGCTTGAAGGGCCTCACGCAACCGGTCGTAGGCCTGGCTGGCGAACGCCCCGATGGGCTGAATCGCATACACCACGGTGGCATCCAGACTGAGGGTCCAGATCAGGTTCGCCGCGGACGCGGGGTCCTGTTGCAGCGACTCCAGCAGTTGGGCGCTGTCATGCACATTCCTGCCGGTCTGCTGGATGAAGGAATCGCGTCGGGCCTCGGTGCCGAAGTCATAGCCGATCTGTCCCAGCGCATAGACCAGTCCCGGTTGGGATTCGTGGGTCTGGGCCCGGGCCTCTGCGGCACAGGATGCGCAGGCCGAGGCCTCGATGGCGCCAGGGATCGGGGGCGGGGCGGGGGGGGAATCGGGAGCGGTGGTTTCCTCGGCGCGATCCGCAATCTGCGAGGCCAGCACCCTCCCGGGTGGCGGGGAATCGGGGGCGTCCACCACGCCGGCGAGGGCGGTTTGGGGTTCCGGCATCAGGGTCTGGGTTTCGTCGGGCATAAGGGTCTCCGTTCTTTCGGACTCGTGTACGAGTGGGTTGTTGTGATCGCTATGTGGTCTCTTCCTTCCCAACTTCCGAAACACCGGAGCTGGGAAAATGTCGAGCGAGGCCCCCTCTGGTGGGGCGCGCCCGTCCCGGTCCTGCGGGTCGGGTCTCGCCGCCGGTTCAAGGTCCTGCGTCGGTTGTGCCCCAGGTGCGGACGCCGGCAGTGCTCCCCCGACGCCGGCTTCGGCGCCGCCGACCCTCTCACCGTAACCGGCCACCCGGGCGGTTGCTGCGGGGAGATTCAGGCGGCCGGTCAACCACCGCGCACATTCCGACCCCAGGCCGGGATGGCAGGGTTCCGCGGTCTCAAGCAGGGCGGTGCGCACACTGGCGGCATCGGGATTGCCCCCGCGGGCGAGCTGAAGGCTCAGAAGGAGTCCCGCGATTCCCGAGACCAGGGGCGTCGCAAAACTGGTGCCGCTCCGTTCCGCAGTTCCATCGCCGGGAACCGCCCCACGAACCGCGCTCCCCAAAGCCAGCACTCCCTGGGCCTGGTAAGCATCCCCCCAATTGCTGAATGCCAGAGGTGTTCCCTCCGCGTCCATCGCCCCCACCGCCAGGACTGAAGGGACGGCCGCCGGGATATGCAGACACCGGCAGCCGTTGTTGCCGGCCGCGGCAACGATGAGCACACCGTGCTCCGAGCACCGCCGGATGGCCGCCACCAACATGGGTTCGGCGGCACCGCTGGAAGCCAGTTGTCCTCCGCTGATATTGATCACCATCGCGCCTTGGGCCACCGCCTGATCGATGGCGCGCGCCAGTTCGAGCTGGGAACAGGCCAGCGTTTCCCCCCTCCCAGCCCGGTAAATCGGGATGAGCAAACCGCGGCACCGGGGGGCGACCCCCGCCACGGAACTGCCGGGTTGGCCGAAGATGACGCTGGCCACGTGCGTGCCATGGCGGGAGGCGGTGTTCGGACCGGCGTCGTTCGGAACCACGGTCTCAACCACTGTCAGCCGCGCCCCCGCCAGCGAGGGATGGCACAGGTCGACGGGGCCGTCCAAAACCGCAATGCAGATCCGGGGATCTCCGAGGGTCGCGTCCCAAAGGGATTTCAACCCGGGCACGGCTGGGCTTTCGGCCCTTGGGATTTCCATCGGTGGATTCACGTTGTTCCAGGTCGATCAGACGGCCATGGGCCTTGACTCGGGCCTTGACGGATCAAGCGAACTCCCCCGGAGTCTCCGGGGCCGGTTGACTCGGCGACGGCCGTCGGCGGGTGCCGGCAATTCCCTGGGCTTGCGGGACGGGCAACCGTCTTTTCAGGCGTTGCGTTCTCCGTGTTTCCTGGCAGGGGCTGTTGGTGTTCATTATCGCAGGTTACTATGCAGTTAAGTAAATGGTGTTACAGAGTTCCGCATACTTTCTGCCGCAAAGGGGGGCTGGCGACCTGGACACGCGGGGAAGCGGCGCTTCCGGGAGATCGGGGCGCGTGCGTCAGAACCGGGGGGCGGGTGCTCGGTGGAATGGGGAGGGCGGAGCCGGGGCCCGGTCGGGCGAGGTGTGCCCGCCCCTGCAGGGACCCGGCGGGAGAGGGCGAACGGCGGTCTGCTTACCCGAATCCGGCGCTGTGATGGCTTTACCGAACGCACCATCAACCGGGGTTCCCGCGGCGACGGGGCAACGCGGGGTGCCGGGGACGCGATTGATGCCATGGTTCCTGATCACGGGCGTCCTCTCGTGGTTCACCGGACTTGCGATCCTGCTGTTCCGTCCGGACCTGCTGGCGACCTACCACTACAATCAGTACGCGGTTGCCGTGGCTCACCTGCTGGTGTTGGGCTCGATGCTCACCCTGGTGATGGGGGCCACCTATCGACTCCTACCGCTCGCCCTGAGAGTGCCGTTGCACAGCGAGAGGTTGGCCCGATGGCAGTTTGGGTTTCACGTCGTCGGCTTCACCGGGATGGTCTGGACGTTCTGGCGATGGGACCTGGAACAGGTGGGTCACTTCGCCTCCGTGCTCGCGGTTGGCGTGGCGCTCTATGCCTGGAATGTCGTGCGCACCCTCCTGCGGACGCGGCGCTGGGATGCCGTCGCGCAGGGGATCGCCTCGGCGACGGGCTGGCTTGCGATGGCGGTGCTGGTGGGGTTGGCGCTGGCGGCGGGGAAGTGCACCTACGATTCTGCCACCGGGCGGAGTTGGTTTACCCCGGTGGGCTTCCTGGTGAAGCTGCTGGCCTGGACCGCGGTCGAGGTGCAGCGCTTTGAGCCGATGGGATTGATGCACGCCCACGCGCACCTGGGCGGGGCCGGCTTCCTGGTGCTGATGATCCTCGCGCTTTCCTATCGACTGGTTCCGACGGTCATGCCGAGGGAAAGGCGGCGCGAGGCGTGCGCCTTCTGGTCGATCTGGCTGTTCAACGCCGGTCTGGCGGGACTGTTCGTGACCCTGGCCCTGCACAGCGCCTGGAAGCTTCTGTTTGCCGTGCTCCTCGCCGCCGCGGTGACGATCCATGGGATCGAGATGTCGGCGAGGTTGCGGGGACTTCGGCGCCAGGGGGGCGACTGCGACCTTTGCCACGGCCGGACAGTGCTGGGGTTGCTGACGGGGGTGGCAGGTCTTGGGGTGGTCCTGTGCTGGCCGGGATTGCCGGTGACGATCTTCACCACCCAGTTGGAGAGTGTCTATGGCTTCCTCGGCCTGATGGGTGCGGTGGGGTTGGTGATTCTTGGCTTTCTTTCACGGAGTGTTCCCGGCCTGGTGAGAGGGCGGGATGCCGGTCCGCCGGCGGGGGCGCCCGCGGTTGCCGGGCCCGGCAATCCCATCCCGGGGCGTCTGCAACGGATCGCCTTTGGGGCGTATCTGACGGCCCTCGTCCTGATCTCCGCCGGTTCCGCAGGCAGCTCCAGCGGGTGGGTGCGGGTTGGCGTGGGCACGATGTTGCTCAGCCTGCTCCTTTCCACGATTACTCTGGTCACCGGCGTCCGTCGGCTGGGTCGGCCTCGGGCGTGACCCGGTCACCGAACCTCATGCCCAGGAACGGCAGGACCACCGGGTCCTCAGCAGGGCTGCCGGCCTACAACCCGTAATCCTCCACCCGGAACTTCGTGGTGTCCACTTCACCGAGCATCTGGTCGATGAATCCCGACTCGTCGGTCGGGAGGCCGGTCAGAGCCTGCTCCATGCGGTCCAGCCAGGGCACCTCGCGCGGTGCCAGCTTCACGCCTTCGCCGGCATGGGCTTCGCGGATCAGACGGATGGCGGTGAGGCCGGCGGCCCGGCCCGCCTGGTAATGATCCGGTGACTCGACAATGGACCGGGCGATGGCCACCACCGACTCCGGGGCGAGGACAAACGCCTGGGGGTCCAGCCGCGCGTCCGAGCGGACCATCCATTGGCGGAACCGCAGTGCGCCGTCGGGACCGTCCGCCAACGCCTCGTTCATCAGCCGGCAATCGTAGATGAGCTGTTCGAGGAAACAGGTGGGCGCCATCCCGGCCAGCAACTTGATGTTCTGGACGGATTCATTGCTCCAGGTGTCGCAGGTGGCGGCCGCGATGTTGCCGACCGCACTCAGGTGGGCGCACGCCGCGGTCTTGCCTTCCATCGCCATCGGCAGGCCGGTGATGGCCTTGAGGATGGGGTTCTCATAGCCACAGTCCTTGCCCGGTCCGACCGCCCCGCATTCATAAGCCACGAGGGAACGCACGGCGCTGATGGCCCGGACGACCGCCGCAAAGACCCGGGGGATCATCCGTTGCTCCGCCAGCACCATCGCGGTGTTCGCGAAACCGCAGGCGGTGTCCCCGGCACTGTGGACCCCGTGGGCCGTCGCCACCTTGCCGAGTTCCGTCCAAAGGAACCGCATGTCGCGCACCCCCAGGACGCACAGCGCGAACATGACGGCCCGGATGTCCCCCATCATCAGCGCATCGTCATGCACCTCCTTGCCGCCGACCGATTCGATGCTGAGCAACTCCGCGCCTGCCGCCGCGCCGCCTTCGAAGGTCCGCAGCATGGCCTCGAACAGGGCACCGTCGCGCATCCGGGGAGGACGTTCCATTTCGCGGGTGTCGTTTGGTGTCAGGCGCAGGACGCTCTTCAACCCGTGCTTCTCGTGGGACTGCTCGAGACCTTCCGCGAGGATTGTCGTCAGCTCGATACCCCATTCCGGTTGTTCGGTCATGGGCGGCAGCGTCTCGAACTCGACCACCAGGCCGGGCGCTTCCAGTTCCACCGCCCGCTTGGTGGCGGCGCTGATGATCTCGCGATAGTGCTGCCGGACTTCGGGCATCGTCTCGGCGTTCACCAGCATCGGGGGCAGGGTGAAGTTCAGTTCCGGGTAGACGAGGCCGCCTCCGAGACGCAGTCCGCGCCGGGTGGTGAGCGGTTTCAGGGCCTGACCGAAGCAGAGATCCGCGGGATCGGGAATGGCGAGGGTGGAGAACGTCTTCATGAGTGTTTCGGACCACGGCGGGGACCGGCGACTTGCGCTGCCCATGACGGGTTCCTGAGGAACGTCATGCTTCGCTGCAGCGTGGGACGCGGGCTTGTCATCGCGGCCCATCATGCCTGCCAACCGGTGACTGGCAAGGGCGACGACTGCTTTTCCGCGTGCGCGGGAGCGACCCGGGTTTCATGCTTCCGGGCGCATGAGTGATCCGGCGAATCTCTTCGAGCCCTGTCTGGAGGGGGTCTATTCGGTTCAGACCCGTGCTGCGGGGCCGTCGGGTGCCTTGCCGCTGACGGAGACGATGCTCCGGGAACGGCCGAGCGGGGACATTTTCGGTTTGACCCAGAACGCGGGGATGGGCTGGCAACCGGAGGCGTTGACGGGACGACAGTTTCTGATCCTCAGTACCCAGGGTGGGTTGCGCGAACCGGATGGCACGCCGATCGCGCTCGGTTACCACACCGGGCATTTTGAAATTCACCGGCAAGTCGAAGCGGCGGCGCGGGAGTTCAAGCGGTTGGGGGCGGTGCCGTTCGCCGGGTTCGTCTCCGACCCGTGCGACGGCCGAACCCAGGGAACCACCGGGATGTTCGATTCACTTCCCTACCGCAACGATGCGGCGCAGGTGTTCCGGCGCCTGATCCGGTCGCTGCCCACGCGGCATGGTGTGATGGGGGTGGCGACCTGTGACAAGGGGTTGCCGGCGATGATGATGGCCCTGGCATCGCAGCGGGATCTACCGGTGATCCTGGTGCCGGGCGGGGTGACCCTGCCGCCGGAGCAGGGGGAGGATGCCGGCGCAATCCAGACCATCGGCGCGCGGTTCTCACACGGCTTGCTGACTTTGGAGGAGGCAGCGGAACTCGGTTGCCGTGCATGCGCGTCCCCCGGCGGCGGATGTCAGTTCCTGGGGACTGCGGCCACCTCCCAGGTGGTGGGGGAGGCCTTGGGACTCTCGTTGCCGCACAGTGCGCTGGCACCGTCGGGGCAGGCGGTCTGGCTGGATTTGGCGACGCGCTCCGCCCGAGCGCTGATCGCAGCGGAAGCCGCGGGCTTGCGGGGACGGGACATCCTCACGTCGGCGAGCATCCGCAATGCCATGGCGGTGCATGCGGCGTTCGGGGGGTCCACCAACCTCCTGCTGCACCTGCCGGCCATCGCCCATGCCGCCGGTCTGCCCCGGCCCACGGTGGAAGACTGGATTACCATTAACCGCCGGGTGCCCCGCCTGGTGGACGTGCTGCCGAACGGGCCGATCGGGCATGTGACGGTGCGGGCCTTTCTGGCAGGCGGGGTGCCGGAGGTGATGTGCCATTTGCGCGACCTCGGCGTGCTGGACGTGCAGGCAATGACCGCCGCCGGCAGGACCTGGGAGGAAGGATTGACCGCCTGGGAAGCGTCTGACCGCCGCCGGCGCTTCCGGGAACTGCTCCTGAGACTCGATGGCGTGGATCCGGATTCCGTGATCTTCTCCCCGGCGCGGGCCCGCGAGGCCGGCCTGGCTCCCACTGTCACGTTTCCTCGGGGGAACCTTGCCCCGGAGGGCTCGGTGATCAAGAGCACGGCCATTGATCCGTCCTTGTTCGATGCCGACGGGGTGTTCCGCCGCGAGGGGCGGGCAAAGGTCTTCACCTCGGAGGCCGCGGCCATGAAGGCGGTCAAGACGGGCGGGGTCGAGGCCGGGACGATTCTGGTGGTCATTGGCTGTGGACCCTTGGGAACCGGCATGGAGGAGACGTATCAACTGACCTCCGCGCTGAAGCACCTGCCCTTCGGGAAGGAGGTCACCCTGCTGACGGATGCGCGGTTTTCCGGGGTTTCCACCGGGGCCTGCGTGGGACACATCGGACCCGAGGCTCTGGCCGGCGGGCCGATTGGCAGACTGCGTGATGGCGACCGGATTCGGGTGCTCATCGACTGTCGCGAACTGACGGGGTCGATCGATTTCATCGGTGAGGGGAGTGAGGTCTTCACGGCGGAGGAGGGGGCGAGACGGCTGGGTGGTCGGGCCCCGCATGCCGAATTGTGCCCCCACCCCGCGCTGCCCGATGACACGCGACTCTGGGCGGCGTTGCAGCAACCGGGCGGAGGCACCTGGGGGGGGTGCGTGTTTGATGTCGAAGCGATTCTGGCGCGGTTGGCAGGCATGACGTAAAACCGCGTTGAAGCCGGCGGCTCGCGCGGCTAATGTCATGGCCGGTGCTATACGATCGCCCATACATGCGGGAGCGACCGGCCGGGGAACCCTGGTCGGCCACGATGGTGATCATTGTGGCGAACACCGTTGTGTTTCTGCTGCAATCGCTGGCCGACATTCGTCCGGAGTCGCAACTTGCTGCGCTGTTGAGGCACGCCACGCTGGTTCCGGGGGAACTGGCGCATGGCGCGGTGTGGCAGTTGCTGACCTTCCAGTTCATGCATGATGGACTGATACACCTTGGGATCAACTGCCTCGTGTTGTACCTGTTCGGCCGATCGCTCGAGGCGGCACTGGGGCGACGGACTTTCTGGCAGCTGTATCTGGCAACCGGTGCCTTGGGAGGGTTGCTTCAGGCCGCCTGCGCCTGGGTCTTTCCGGGGCATTTTGGCCCTGGCGGGACCGTGGGGGCCTCGGCCGGGGTGAGCGGACTGGTGGCCGCCTTTGCGATGATGAACCGGGGCGCGCCGATCACCCTGTTGTTTCCTCCCGTGACCCTCCGCGCCACGCACCTGCTCATCGTGTTGTTCGTCATGGATTTTCTCGGGGTGCTGCAGCGGGGGAGCACCGTGGCCCACGCGGCCCATCTCGGTGGGATGCTGGGCGGGGTGGCGTATGTGCGCTTCCTCCTCGGGCGACCCCGCGGCCGGCGCGCGTGGCATTGGCCGAAGATCGGCATCATGCGTCGCCGGCCGACGGTCGTGGTGATGGCGGCTCCGGCACCGAAGTTCCGGGTTTCCCGGGAACCTCGGGCGGAGCGCCCGGTGGAACTCCCGCCGGAGGAGTTCATGCAGCAGGAGGTCGATCCCATCCTCGACAAGATCTCCTCGAAGGGGATTCACAGCCTGACGGAACGCGAACGACGCATTCTCGAGGCCGCGGGCCGCAAGATCACCCGGTAGACCGCCTCAGAAGAAAGGGTTGTGCGCCTTTTCCTCCGCCACCGTTGTCAGGGGGCCGTGTCCCGGGCAAACAAGGGTGGCATCGGGCAGGGAGAGAATCTGTTCCCGGATCGCCAGCTTCGCTTCCGTCGCTGTGCCTGCCGCCCGTCCCATCGAACCGGCGAAGATCGCATCCCCCACGATCGCGACCGGAGGGGCGTCCTCCGGCCAGTTTCCCACGACGTAGGTCGTTCCGTCCGTTGCGTGACCGGGTGTGGGGCGGTTGGTGATGCGCAGGCTGCCCAGATGGATGAAGTCGTTTGCCCGGTTACGCTCATGCACCGCGGCGTCCGATGCGCTGGAGTGCAGCCTTGCCTTCGGATGAGCCGCCCGGATGGCCGCCAGTCCGGCCGTGTGGTCGGCATGGGAGTGCGTGATGAAGATGTGACGCAGGTCGAGCGACTCCTCCGCAATCATCTGCAGCATGGGGGTGGCATCGAATCCGGTGTCGAACAGCGCTGCCTCCCGGGTTACCTCGTCCCACACCAGGTAGGCGTTGACACTGAATCCCGGACCCTGGCTCAGGATTGCGCGCAGTTCACGCCAGGATTCCAGGTCCACCGTTGCCGGCTGCCATCCCGAAGCCACCGCCTGCAGTTTCCCCGGGTTCAACCCCAGCAAGCGTGCGACCCCGGGCAGGTCGGCTGGTTTCGCTGTCCGTCCCGACTCCTCGAACTGTTCCAGTTCCCCCACGCTCAAGCCCGCGGCCTTCGCCACTTCGCCCGCGTCGATTCCGGCATGCAACCGGGCCTTGCTGATGATGTCGCCTGCGTGATCCTCGAGATTCATCGCCGGAATACTAGGCGCGTGCGCGATTCCGGCAAGTCCGGTCGTCCGTTCAAGCCCGGCCCGCCGCCTGCCGGAGCCATGACAATTCACCCTGGAAACCGCAGATGAACGGGTATGTGGTTTGTCAAGAGGTTGATTCTGGAAAATGGACTGGCTTCGGGACTAGGTTCGCCTTGCGGCCGGGAGGATAGGGCTCTGCAGGAGTGCAACCTGAGCGCCCGGTCGTCCGTGGAATGCAGGGATGCATCCCGTCCGGGTCGGGGGACTTTCTCCGGCCCGGATGCCCCATGCATTTCATGGTCCAAAGCGAAAAACTCACCCCTCTTTCGGCCGCAGGCCGCATTTGTTGGTGGGGAGCGGTTTGGGAGACCATCGCTTGGAGCGGTCGAGCACGTAAATGCGGGTGCTCTGGAGGGATTCGACGATCTGCTGGCGGAAGGCGGGGCGGGTGGTGCCGAGGTTCTGGAGGGCGCGGGGGCCCGCCTGGGTGATCATCTTGCCGACCTTGAGGGAGAGGCGCGCATCGATCTCCTCAAGAGGGGTCCAACGGCCCATCATGAGGTACCAGGCGGCGACGGTGAGCTTGCGTGCCACGGCGGCGACGGCGAGGTTAAGGGAGCTTTTGCGGGCCAGGAGCTGCTTGCCCCAGCGGGTCAGGGGTGTGCGACCGGCGCGCAGGATGGAGTGAGCGGCTTCGATGAGCAGGGCACGCAGGTCCTTGCGGCCATGCCCGCCGATTCCTCCTCGCCATTGACCCTGGCCGCTGTCATCGAAGGCGGGATTGAGTCCGAGGTATTTGACCAGGTTCTTGGGGCGGGCGAAGCGGTGGATGTCCCCGACGAAGGCGGCCAGCCCGAAGGCGACCATTTCTCGCACGCCGCAGAGCCGGCTCAAGGCAAGGAGCTTGGGATCGGTGAGGACCTCCTGGGCGATGAGACTGCGCCAGCTCTGGCGTTGCTCTTCGGCGTGGCTGAATTCGAGCAACAGTCCCTCGATGAGTTGCCACTGCAGGAGCGACCATTCTCGAGCTTGGCGCAGTTGAGCCTCCAAGGGCTTGAGCTCGCTGAACCGGGTGCCCCGAGCCAGCCGCACGCCGTTGTCGCTGAGGTAGGAGCGGAGGCGATTGCGCAGCTGAGTGGTGCGTTTGACCGCCTTGCGATGAGCGTGGAAGAGATCGCGGCGTTCCTGGGTCTTGAGATCCGGCACCCAGACCTCCTTGGCGGTGCCGGCCAGGTAGGCTTTGGCGATGCGCACGGCGCTGATCGGGTCGTTGTTGGCGTGGGCCTCCTTGAGTTTGCCCAACTGGGTGCTTTCCAGGACCAGGGCCCGACGGGGAATGTCGGCCAGGGTGCGGACAGTTTGGAAACTGTTGCCCGAAGCCTCCAGGAGGATGAGGTCATCGGGCTGGGTATGCTTGCGGGCCCACTGGGAAAGGCGGCTCATCGGCACTCTGTTGTGCATCTGCTCGACGAAGGCAGCGGCCGGGGTGGGCCCCTGGAGGATCGCGGCGGTGAAAGTATCGGGGTGAACGTCCAAGCCGATCACCCGCTGGACAGGACTGGGTTTTGGATTCATGCTCTCATTCGAGTTATGCAGGCGGACGGAAACGGGCCAGGCGCCTTCATGCACTCAGGTATGCGGGGCGGTCCCCATGTAGGTGCGTTGCGCCGATGCTCATTCACAGAAACGGAGATTAGCTCCAAGGTTCATCTACGAGCGTCTCCCGGAGGCCCACCTGCTGGTTCGCAGCCAACAGGTCCTGACGGTGAACCCGTTTCCGTCCGTTCTGCAAGTGCGACCCGAGTGTGTCGGGACGCCCCGTGGACAAACCTCATACCCTCACGGATGAACGCCGATAAGTCCCTCGGCGTGAGTCCCCCCCACGTCATCCGGATGTGTTCACCCATTGGGTGCGACGCAACGATCTCGCAAATCCTTGGGATCTCCATCCAGTCTTCGTTTCCTTCGTTTCCTTCTGTCGGCTCTGATGGGACACGGCCGAGTGCCGCCTGGCAGGGTTGACCGGTTCCCACCCGCCCGGCACTCTCGGTTCATGATCTCGCGAACCTTGGGAAACGTGGTCGCCCGACCAACCTCGACGACGATGGTGATCGCAATGCTGGTATCGGCGTCGTCGCTATTGGCAGGGTCGGGTCCGATGCCCCTGGTGGTTTACGATGCCCGTCCCCTGCGGACACTGGACCTGGGTGACCCGGCCCGGGCCCGGCAACTTTGGGATACCTGGCATGTGCTGGCGGCGTTGCAGGGGTTGGTGAACCGCGAGGAGCCGCGCCTCTACGCGCTTTACTGTCGCGAGTTCGGGGTGGAAACAGACCAGTTCTGGCTGGAGTGGTACCGGGGTGAGGATGCCTGGCTGCGGACGCGCGAATGGGAGGAGGTCGGTTCCCTGGAGGAATTGCTGGGTCGCTTTCGCTCCGCGGTGAAGGGATTGGTGGTTTACGATGAGACCGTTCCGGCAACGTCAAATGCGGCTTCCACCGCGGCCGGGGTGGAGGATTTGCTGCCGGTGCGCTTCGATCCCGGGGAGGGTTCCTGGTACCGGAAACTGACTGTGGACCTGGGCTTTCCAGTCCGGGTGTGGCTCATCAACGAGGACGGCACCTCGAAGTTCACGGGGCGGGGACGGATTCCCGAACTCGACGAACCCTCGAGTGGCAGTGCCAAGATCGACGTCTACCGTTGGGCGATGGCCCGGTATCTGCGTCCGGGAGGCTGCAGTCCGGACATGCTGGCGTATTACCTGGACGCGTTCTGGTTGCAGCGACCGCGCCAGGGTCCGGCGGACCTTCACACGCTGAGCAATCACGACTATTTCATCGCCCATCGGGCCTTCTTCTTCGACCTGTCCGCCTGGGCCGATGAGACGCCCAACGACGATCCCGACCAGATCCTGGGATCGGATCGCGACACCTTGTTCACCTTGATGAAGCGGCTCAACACCCTCGGCCCGGAACGGATGATCAAGGTGGGCGGCTTCACACCCTGGCCCTACAAGTACACGGACGCGCGCGGCGTGGGTGGCAAACACGGGGGGGTGCCAACCGAGTGGGAGTTCTCACGGATCATCTCGGAGTTCAACGGGTATCTGGAGGCCGACGCTGCCGGCCTGTCCGCGATGGCGAATGCCTCGTTTCACCAGCACTACCCGCTGGCTGAATCGTACCTCCAGCCCAATCCCAAACCGACTCCGGAGGTGTGGCGGGAACGCGGCTGGGTGGACGCAACCGGACGGGTGGCCCCACGGCTTTTCATCGGACATTATGTCGGGGACTACGATGCGCCGTCCTGGCTCTACAAGGCGGTGCCGGCTTTCTTTCGTGATCCGCGCCGCGGCGAGGTCCCGCTGGGCTGGGCCTTCAATCCGAACCTGGCCGACCGCGCGCCCCAAGCCCTGATCTACGCCCGTCAACACGCCACCACGAATGACTGTTTCATCGCCGGGGATTCCGGGGCGGGTTATGTGAATCCGCGCGCCCTGACGATCCGGCATTTCTCAGATCTGCCGTCGGGCCTCAAGGCCTGGGTGACGCATTGTGATCGATACTACCGCCAGTGGGACCTTGCGATTACCGGCTTCGTCCTCGATGGGGCAGGGGGGGCATCCACGGAGTTGGAGTATTCCGCCTACGCCCGATTCAGTCCCGACGGGCTCGGCACACATTTTGAGCCGGGGATCGCCCTCCATGCCGGGGTGCCAACCTGCCGGGAGTGGGATCTGCCTGGATCGGTGGAAGCATCCGCCGACCGGTTGGCGGCGTTCGCGAAGGAGCACCCCGGTGAACCCGCGTTCTTCTGGGCCCGCAGCATCCTCAAAGCGCCGACCTGGTATGCCGAGGTCTCCGCAAGTTTGCGCCAGCGGCATCCCGAGGTTTCGTTCGAGGTGGTCGCCCCATCTTCATTCTTCGGCCTGATCGAGCATCATCTGAAGTCCGCCGGCAGGCGCTGAACTGTCAAGGCGTCCGGCGGTGCGCCGATGGGGAAACACAACCCGGGGTGATAACGGGGTGACAATCCGTCTTGCCAGAACTGACGTCGCAGGCTATCCAGCAGCCGACGGTCAGACTCAAAGTACAATCACTAAATGAAAGCATTCAGATTCCTTCTATTTGCTACAGCTCTGGGGGCGGGGGTATTCCCGGTCGGCCAGGGGGCTGTGGTGGACCTGCCAGCATCGGCCGCCCTGCCTGCCGGCTCCTCGACCCAGCGCGGTTTCGTCGTGCGTTCGGTGCAGGCGCCCGTCGATGCTGAGATCAACAACAACTACCTGCGGGCGCTGCGCCAGTTGAACGGCACGTTGACGGACTCCGCCGGTGACCCGGTGGCGGATGAAGCGATTCCCGGTTCCGGTCCCGGTGGGGTTCATTACGTGGACCTCGTCAACTTCGAGAAGGAGGCGGGGTACCTGGAACTTACCGATGACACCGGCACCTTCCTTTGGGATTTCTATCCGGACCTGTTTCCGGGGATCCCCGGCAGCGGGGCGCATTTCGACAAGTTCGCCGTGGAGGTCGTGGCGTTTCTGGAATTGTCCGCCGGCGAGCACACCTTCGGCGTGAGCGTCAGCGCGGACCGTACCGACGTCAACGACGACGACGGGTATGCTGTGTTCGTGGGGGCGAATCCCCGGGACTACTTTGCGACCAAGGTGGCCGAATACAGCCGGGCGGCCCAGGGGTTTGTCGCGAATCAGCACATTGAAAACCAGTGGACGGTGAAAGCGCCCGTGGCGGGTGTCTATCCCTTCCGCCTGGTTTACTGGCAGGGCGGGCGTGGCGCGAACCTGCAGTGGTACACGTTTGAGGATGGCCTGCGCATTCTCCTCAACGACGACACATACGTGAACTCGGTGAAGGCCTACCGCAACAGCACGGTGGCGGCTGCGAATGCCCCTTACGTGGCTGAAGTGGCGCCGCTGCCGGATTCCTCCGGCATCGATCCCGCCGCGAGCATCACCGCACTACTGGCGGACGGAACCACGGCAGTCAATCCCGCCTCGGTCGCACTGTCCCTCAACGAGGCGGCGGTCACCCCGGTTGCCGTGAACAAGAGCGGCATCTGGACCTCCGTGAGCCACGATCCCGATCCGGCCCGCATCGCCGTGGACAACCGGGTTCGGTTGGACTTCAGCGACACCGCCGGCGGGAACCACTCCGCCGAATGGCGGTTCGCCATCAACACCAGCGCCGGGAGTGCCAATCCCGTGGCGGGACAGTGGGATTTCGACCGGGGCGATCTTCGCGCCACCGTGGGGGCGCCGCTGGAATACCTGGACGGACCGGCGGGAGTGACGGCGCAGAAGACCGAATTCGGCAGCACGGCTGGTTTCGGAATCGCGGACATCGGGGGCGAGGTGGCGGAAGTCATGCGCGTCCCGGGTGACCTGGACCGGCGGATTGGCTACCTCATGGATCACGGGCTGGCGCCCAACGGGGGCGGCACGCGGGTGAACCAATACACGCTGATCATGGACGTGTATGTGGCGGAAACGGGAGCGTTTGCGGCGGCGTTGCTGCAGACCAGTTCGATGGACAATACGGATGACGGCGACCTGTTCTGGCAGCAGGGCAACTTCGGCCAGGGAACGGGGGGCTACAACGGCAAGGGGACCTTCACGGCCGGCGCCTGGCACCGGGTGGCTGTTGCCTATGACGAGGCGGCGGAAACGCCGGTGGTGGTGAAGTATGTGGATGGCATCAAGCAGGACGACTGGACGGCCAACCAGGGATTGGACAACCCGCGCCGCACGTTGCTGGAGAAGGCGGTGTTGTTCGGTGACGGCGACCAGGATGAGCGCCGCGAGATGTTTGTGAACAGCATTCAGATTCGCGAAGGCCGTCTGTCCGACGCGCAGCTCGCGTTGCTCGGCGGTCCCGAGGCGGGTGGTATTCCGCTGTCGCTACCCGCCAGTAGCGCCACGGGTCAGTGGGACTTCGGCTTCGCCGATCTGTCCGCCACCATCGGATCGCCGTTGCAGTACCTGGATGGTGCCGGTGGCATGACCGAAACGGGAACGCAGTTTGGGGTTACGGGCGAAGGCGATTTCGCCGCGATCCCGAACATCGACGGTGAACCGGCCAGCATCATGCGCGTGCCCGGTGATCTCAGTCGGAACATCGGTTACATCATGGAGCACCGCATTGCCCCGAACGGGGGCGGCACGCGGGTGAACCAGTACACGCTGATCATGGACGTGTGGGTGGCAACAACCGGTTCGGGAGCGGCGGCGCTGTGGCAGACGAGTTCGACCGACAACACGGACGACGGCGATCTCTTCTGGCAGGGGAGCAACTTCGGCCAGGGCACGGGCGGTTACAACGGCAAGGGCACGTTTACGGCGGGCGAATGGCATCGCGTTGCCGCGGCATATGACGAGGCGGCGGATCCGCCCGTCGTGGTGAAATACGTGGACGGCATCAAGCAGGACGACTGGACGGCCAACCAGGGTCTCGACAATCCCCGACGCTCGCTGTTGCCGACCGCCGTGCTGTTCGGTGACGGCGACCAGGACGAGCGACGCGAGATGTTTGTGAACAGCATCCAGATTCGCGAGGGCCGTCTGTCCGACGCCCAACTCACGTTGCTTGGTGGTCCTTCAGCGGCGGGCATCCCGATCGCCCTCCCGACCAGCAACGTCACCGGCCAGTGGGACTTCAACTTCGCGGACCTGTCCGCCACGATTGGCTCCCCGCTGCAGTACCTGGATGGTGCGGGTGGCATGACTGAAACGGGAACGCAATTCGGCGTCACGGGCGAGGGCGATTTCGCCGCGATCCCGAACATCAACGGCGAACCGGCCAGCATCATGCGCGTGCCCGGGGATCTCAGCCGGAACATCGGCTACATCATGGAGCACCGGATCGCCCCGAACGGCGGGGGCACGCGGGTGAACCAATACACTCTCGTCATGGACGTCATGGTCGCCGATCAGGGTGCCTTCGCCGCGGCGATGCTGCAGGTCAGTTCCACCGACAACACGGACGACGGGGACCTGTTCTGGCAGCAGGGCAACTTCGGTCAGGGCGGCGGCGGCTACAACGGCACCGGCGCCTTCACGGCCGGTGAGTGGCATCGGGTCGTGGCGGCCTACAACATGGCGGCCAACCCGCCGGTGGTGGTCAAGTACGTCGACGGCATCTTCCAGGACAACTGGACTGCCAACCAGAGCCTCGACAATCCTCGACGTGCTCTGTTGCCAACCGCCGTGCTGTTCGGTGACGGAGACCAGGACGAGCGACGCGAATGGTGGGTGAACGCGATCCAGATCCGATCCGCTCCGCTTTCGGGGCCTGAGATCGAGTCGATGGGCGGTCCCTCTGCCGCGGGGATTCCGATCGTGCTTGCGGTGACTCCGCCTCCGACGTTGAGCATCGAGCAGAACGGCAACTCCGTGCTGATCACCTGGCCGGCCGATGCCGCCGGCTATCGCCTGGAAGCCACGGGCGCGTTGCCCGCGACCGAATGGACCGAGATCCCGACCGGCGGGGCCAGCTCCGCCACGGTCACCATCACGGGCGCCATGCAGTTCTTCCGCCTGAGCCGGTAGTCTCGGGCCAGTCGCACGCGGACGCCTCCGGGCGTCCGCCACGGGATCCACATCCCGCCGGGAGCCGCTCAGGTTTCCGGCGGGATGGTGCTTTTCCTGGGGGGGGGATATCCACCCGTAGCGGCGAACCGGCGTTCGCCGAGCTTTCCTCACATCGTCGTACTGGCGAACTGGCGTTCACCGAACTTCCAACGGTTTCCAC
Source organism: Verrucomicrobiales bacterium (assembly GCA_024233215.1). Lineage (GTDB taxonomy): Bacteria > Verrucomicrobiota > Verrucomicrobiia > Limisphaerales > J093 > J093. Next base: position 173,830 of record JACKPW010000005.1, read on the forward strand.
AAGTCCCGCAGTCGTGGAGGTCAGCGCAACCGTTTGGATTCCCTCTCGGACAGGTATGCGCCGACTGACTTCGGCGGCCACGGCGATTTTGGGAATCCTCTAGATGCCCCCGCCGCCCACGTCCGGTTTCAGCCAGGGTGTGCCGCCCCAGTACCACTTGGACGGGCGCATGCCGTCGGCGTGGCCGTCGCCGAACAGAATTACACTCTGGTTGCTGTGCCGGGGATGCGGGCCGCCCCAATTGGGATCGCCGGACGAGGTGACGCAGCCGCTGCAAGGGGCGTCCGAGATGGGATCATGCACGATCCAGCAACCGGGCTTCTCGGGGGATTCCGTGGTGACACAGGTTTCCGGGTCCTCCGTGCGAAGCGGCCGCGTCCCGCCGTCGGTGATGTACGCCGTCTGGGAGGGACTGCGCACGGCGACGTCGCGCACGGCAGGGTATTGGGAGACGTCCCACACGTCCGGCCAGTCGCAGCCGCCGAACCGGAAATTCATGGCGTAGTTTGAGACGGCCTGTTCGTCGGTTTCGCTCGGGTAGTTCTGCAGGAACTCCTTGAACTTGATGGTGCGGACCGGACACAGCAACGTGTTGGTGGTCTGCTGGTACGGGTAGAGGAAGTTGAACCACGCCCGCCGCAGCACGTTGGCTCCGCGCACCTGGAAGGTGTGGCAGTAGCGCCCGCCGAAGTCGTCGGCGTAGAGCGTGGCGGCGATGCCGATCTGACGCAGGTTGTTGATGCAACCGGCCGTCTTGGCCTTCTCCTTGGCCTTGCTCAAGGCGGGCAGCAGCATGCCGGCGAGAATCGCAATGATCGCAATCACCACCAGCAGTTCAATGAGGGTGAATCCGTGGCGGCAGATCCGGCCGCGGCCGGAAAACCACCCGGAGGGAACGCTCTGACGGAGGCTCATGGGGCAACGCGGGTTGGAGGTTCAGTTGGTTTGGGCCGGACGAATTCGGGAGCGACGGTTCTGGCTGTCGACCCAGGTGCCGACGCGCTGGTCGATGGCCTCCGGTGACTTGGGCTCCGGGTAGAGCAGAACCAGGTGGGTCAGGGTCCAGGACTCCCCGGCGGCGTACTCCAGCGGTGCCTGGTCGAGGTTCTGGGTGGCCGACAGATAGGCGAACGGCGTCAGCATGCTGAAGAAATGCGAGGGTGCCCCGCGGTTCAACGGGCTGCCCGCCAGCACGACGGTGGCCGGATGTTCCGGTTGATCGAAGATGACGGCGCCCCACCGTGCCGCGCGCACATCCTGCCGGCTGTTGCTCAGGTCCGGCTTTTCACCGCCCACCCAGTGAACCGCCAGGGGGTCGAGTTCCTTCAGGAACCGCATTCCCAGGCCGTGGTAATTGGCGCCCTCCAGCCTGACCCGATCCACGCCCGCGGCGGGTTCGAAACGGGAACGCCAGACCAAAGCCACTTCGCGGGCCGTAGCGTCCACGGTCAGGGTCAGGGTGCGCAGTTCGTTGACAAGCGGTTTGGCGCCCGGCTCGGCCCCCACCCAGGTCAGCCGTTGGCGAAACATGGCCCGGGGAGTGCCCCGACGATCGACGCCGCCTTGTTCTCCGAGGGTTTCGACGGGCTTCTCCAAGCCATACCCGCCGACCTCCTCCCAGAAGTTCACCCCGTTCACGCGGATGCCGTACATCAGCGCGTGATGGTGCAGGTGATCCTCCGGTGAATCCCGCAGGATGTTCTGCCCCTGAAGCGTGTGAAGCTCGCGGATGTATGGCTTCTTCTTGTCCGAACCGAAGTGATAGACGCACAGGGGTTTTCCCTCCCAGCGCACGATCCAGTCCGAGTCCGGGACAATTTCGGTGGTGAGGGGCGTCTCGGCCGCCGTCGCGAGGGGCAGCCAGACCAGCCCCAGAAAGGTGAATATGGTGAAGCGTTTCATAGGACGATCTCCTGTTTCTCGGTGTCGTAGGTGGCCACCTTGCGATTGAGGAAGGCGAGCATGGCCATGTTCATGGCGACCTGCACGTGGAAGCCGAACTCCACGTCGCTCACCGGTTTCTCCCGGGTGCGCACGCAGTGCAGGAAGTTCTTCCAATGAAGCAGGGTCGTGTTTGGGATGGTGCCGGGAATCACCTTCCTCTCGCCCTTGCGCGGGATGAAGGTGACGCTTTCGAAACCGCCCTCGAACGCGGGACCCTGCATCGTGATCGTTCCCTCGTCCCCCCGGATTGCGGGATCGGTGGGGTAGTCATTGGCCAGGGTGCAGACCAGGGTGATGGAGAGTTTCTCCGGGTAATCGAGGCACATGTTGAAGGTGTCCGGGACTTCGCGATCATAGGTGTCCCAGCGGAAGATGCCCCCCGAGGCCACGGCCAGGGACGGGCATTTCAATCCCAGCAGACTGATGAACGGGGTGAGGACGTGAGGGAACAGGTCCGTGCACGGGCCCCCGGCGTAGTCGAGGTATTTCCGCCAGCTGAAAAACCGGTCCACCGTGAAAGGAACCTTTGGCGCGTCACCCAGGAATCCCTCCCAGTCCAGGTCGGGTCCCGGCTTCGCGTTGGGATCGGCAATGGGCATGCGTTCGCCCCAGTCGCCGTAGCGGTAGTAGCCCGCCTGGACATGCTGCGGCCGCCCGATGTCGCCTTTCCGGATCAACTCCGCCACCTGTTGCCAGGCGACATTGGAATTGCCCTGGTTGCCCACCTGCACGACGCGGCCGAGCCGTTTGGTTTCCAGATAGAACTGCTTGCTCAGGGCGAACTGGCTCCAGTGCCCCATGGGCTTTTCGCAATACACGTCCTTGCCGGCACGAATTGCCTCGAGTGCCTGGGGCACGTGCAATCGGTCGGGCGACGCAATGCACACCACGTCCACCTCGGGATCGGCGAGCAGTTCATGGTAGCTGCCGTAGGTCTTGGCCTTTGCCTGATCGGCGGCGGCGCGTTTGCGGGGACCGTAGGTGTCGGAGATGCCGACCACGCGCAACGGTTCGCCCTGATTGATCATGCCGAGGACGGTGGCGAGGTGATAGCTGCCGCGGCCACCGACTCCGATCATGCCGACGCCCAGCGTCTCATTCGCGCCGAGAACGCGCGGCGAGGCGATGAACGGTGCCGCACCGAGGACGGCGGCAGAGCGGGCGGTGGTTTGCAGGAAATCGCGACGGTTGATGCCAACGGGCCGCGCGGCATCGGAGGACGTTCTTTCATTCATGGCTGACAACACGCTGTCCCGGCCGGGCAGTGCCTTGGGCCGGGTTGGTTCTTGCTTGCTGTGACCGTGGAACCCTAGCCAAGCCGCCGTGTCCTGTCTCCCAGAATCGTGCGGGGGGGGCGCATGAGTGCGCATCTCACCTTTTTCCACCCGCGAACTGCCGAGCGAACGCCCCGCGGGTCCTACTCGTAATCGCAATCCCCCGCTGCCCGAGCAACGGTTCCAGCCAAGCCACGAACGCCGGCGCCTCCGGCGAACCTCCAGCTTCTCGTGATCAAAGACGCGGTCCGAGTGATTACGCTGAGGATCACGATTGTGAAGGCGAGATCGAAAGATCCGAGCTGTGCACGACGCACGCCCCCGGGGTTCAAGGGGGGTGAAATGGCTTGAAGAACGGCCCTTGTGTACCGGGGGGCGGGTGCTAGGCTTCCGGCGCGGGCCGCATCCAGGCCTGCTTCTCCCCCCGGATGATGACCTCCCGGAGATTTCCCCTGACAGGGCTGAGTCCGGAGGTCCGGTTCACCATGACAGCAGCAGAATGCAGGCGCCACGCCGATAGCGGCAGCCGGTTGGCGGGTCCCCCGCCGACGCCGGTGGCGGGAGCCGTTCGGCGGTTCCTTTTGGTCCTGCTCCTCTGCAGCGCGGGTTGCTGGCGGGTTGCCGGTGCGGACCAGTCCCTGAACGAGAACGATAGTCCTGCCGCGGGTGTCCGGCTCGAACCGGTGCTTTCGGCGAGGCTCGTGACGGAGTACGACGACAACGTCTATCTGCAGAACCTCGGGCCGCTCGCGAAACACGGGTCCTGGATCAACGCGGTGATGCCCGTGGCCGGCGTCGTGCTGCGGCCTGCCGACGGCACGGATCGGTTTCGGCTGAAGCTCGCCTACGAGGCGGACTACCGGTTCTTCCACTCTGAGCCGACCGAGTCGTACCTCCAGCACATGGGCGTGCTTGAGTTTGAAGGCTCCCGGGACCCGTGGCAGCTGCAGACCCGCGCCACGGTGCAGTATACGGATGGCTCCACCGATTCCGTCGTGTGGAACCCTCCCGGCGGCATTCCCGCCCTCGGGGGGTATGAGGTCCGCAATCGCCGTCGGCATTTCCTTTACCAGCAGCGCCTCGCGGTCCGTTACGAACTCGGGCGGTTCTTCCTCCGCGGGGTCTACGAGGGACGGGTTTGGGACTTCATGATCGATCCGAAGCCGGTGCCCTTCTACCAGAACTTCGTGGATCGGGATGATCTGAACGCGGGGCCGGAGGTGGGATGGAAGCCGGGCGAAGCCTGCGCCTGGAGTCTCGGCTACCGCATCGGTCACCAGAATCAGGCTGCGAATCCCTACGTCCCTTTCGCAAACGCCGCGAACACTTATCACCGGGTGCTCGTGGGCCTCGACACCCGGGCCTGGGGCTGGCTGAAACTGAGCGGGGAGGCCGGTCCCAGCATTCACGAATTCGAGCCCGGGGTCGCACTGCCGGGGCAGGCGGAGGTCGCCACCTTGCTCTACTGCCGCGCGACCGCCAGCCTGGCCATCGGCACCAACACCACGGTCAGCCTGGGAACGCGTGAAGGCCTGCTGCCTTCGTCCGCCGGTCGGGCTGCCTATGAGAACATCGCCTACACCGGTGGGATCGAGCATCGGTTCAGTCGCGTGCTCAGCGCCGGCGTCAGTCTCACGGTCGAGGAATACCATTTTCTGGCGCCCGTGGCCCGGTGGGACCGCGTGTTCACGCCCGCCGCGAAGGTGCGTTGCCGGTTGGACTCCCACCTCGCCCTGGAGTTGCGCTACAGCTTTGCGTCCGCCGACAGCCTGGTTCCCAACCTTGACGCCCGGGCCTACGACCGCCATCGCTTCGGCATCGATTTCATCGCCCGCTACTGAGCCCGGGAACTGCCGGCCCCGTAGCCGTCGGCGTCACTCGGCGCACTTTAATTCGGGGGCAACCCAGTGCGCCGACTGACGTCCGTGGCCACGGAACCCAGGGAAGACGGTGGGAATCCGGCGGACGCCGGTTCGCTCGTAGGCAACAGTCGGCGCGAATCCCGCAGCCGAGCGTTGGGCTCCTGCGGGCTGAGACTCCAGCGCTGGCTGATTGTCCCCCATCTCGCTGCTTGCCGGCGACCCGGCTCCGGGTGAATGCTGCAGAAATGATGACACAGCAGAAACGTGCGCCGGAGGCCTGGTGTTCCGCGGGGTTGTTCGAAAAGGGAATCGGGCATGTCGTGGTGGCCCGTTTCAAGTTGAGTGGCGAGGCGGAAATCGGGGTCTTCCTGCTGGACGTGCATTGCCTGGGGGTGAAGGACGCCTTCTTCACACGCATGGAGGGCTACGAGTACGAGCACGACATGCTGGACCGGCTCTTTCCCGACGGCGGCCGGACGCAAATGTCTCCAGCGTGCGCGCGGAAGCTGGTGGAGGATGCCGTGGCCTACACGCGGGGATTGGGCCTCGGACCACACGCCGACTATCGCAAGGCCTGCCGGGTGTTCGGCGGGATCAAGGCGGCGGAGTGCGATGAGACCTTCACGTTTGGCGAGAGCGGCAAACCCCTCTACGTGCAGGGCCCCCACGATTCACCCGCGTTTGCGCAGCGCGTGATCAGCGTCCTCCGGGCCAAACTCGGCGACGACGGCTTTCACTTCATCGTGCCCATCGGCCCGATGGGCGCCTTCGACACTGGGTCCGGGGAGGACGATGGGTAGTCGATTCGGACACCCGAAAGTCGATACAGCCCGGCTCCGTGGGAGGCGATTTCCGGAGCGAATTCCGTCATGAACCTGCCCAAGTTCCGGTGTTGCCAGAGATCGCGAACCCGGACCGGCCCCGTGAAACCAAGGTCGTTCAACGGGACGGTTACCCTCGTGGCCGCCGGGGCCTCGAACGGTTCCTGAGTGAACACATAGAACTGCACCGTCGCCCCGCCCTGCAGGCGCGTGCCCCGGTCGTCGAGCGCCGCAAAGGCCTTCAAGCGGGTGGTGCCTTCCGGCAGGTCATACTCGATCACCGAGTCCGCATGCGCGCCAATGCCATCGGCGTATTCCCGGCCGTCCACGGTGATGGGGCGTCCCTCAGCGCCCCGTCCGATCCGCACCTCCTGCCAGCCCGTGCGCGCTGCCCTCCATTTCATTTGCGTCAACGACCGTTCCCCGTCGCCAGTGATCACCCGCGGCCGCACCCAGTCCACATGGTCCGCGAAATTGCCGTCACCCCCATCCGTGGCCACCAGGTAGAGTCGGCGCGCTCCCGAAAGGTCCACGTCGATGGTGACGCCATGTCCCGGGGTTTCCCGTGTCACCAGCGGACTCGCGAACAACGCGTGTTCCTCCAGGATGCGGTGCTGCTCCGGCGCGTTGAAGACCGCGAGGTAACGGTCGGTGGAGCCGGGCACGCCGGCAACCCAGGCGATCTCGTTCCCACGATGAAACAGGGGACGGTTGCCGGTTGAATCCTGGTTTACTGCGAGCACCTCGTCGTTGGTCAGTAGTGCCAGCGTGGACTCGTCCATTTTGGTCATGTCGCCGCCGTGCATCAGCGGCGAGCGTGCGATGCTCCACAACGTCATCAAGGTGACCTGTTCATCCGGTGTGAAGCGGGTGCTTCGACGCCCCAGGTCGAGGATCCCGAGCGGCAGCATGTCGGCGTCCGGCCAGTGTCCGGGACCACGGTGCGGGTTCCACTTCCTCAGCCTTTCGAACTGCGCATAAAGGGCCGGCCAGCTGTCCCAGAAATCGTCACTGATCCGCCAGAGATTGGCGTGTTGTTGCACATGTTCGGCCTCGGTCAGGGCGGTCTCTCCCGGCGACAGGCTCAGCACCATCGGGCGTCCGGTCTGATCGATCGCACGACGCACGGCCTCGATTTCCATCGCGTGTTCCTGATAGGGCCGGCTGATGTCATCGACCTTGACGTAGTCGACACCCCACGAGGCGATGAGGTCGAACACGGAGTCGTAGTACGACTGCGCTCCGGGCCGGGTCATGTCCACCCCGAACATATCCGGGTTCCAGGGACAGATGCTGGCGGGATTGGCGATGTCGCGGGCGTGGACGTTCGTGCCCTTGACCGGGGTGTTCTCGCGGACGGCCTGTCGGGGAATGCCGCGCATCAGGTGAATCCCGAACTTGAGCCCCTTTTGATGCACGTAATCGGCGAGCGCCTTGAAGCCGACCCCGTTGGCGGCGGAGGGAAAGCGGTTCGGGGCGGGCATCAGCCGGCCCCAGTCATCCATCGTGAGGGTGGCGTTCTGCCGGTAGTTGAAGCTGTCGGCGTCGGGCTCGTACCATTGGATGTCCACCACCACATACTCCCAGCCATGGGAAAGCAGATGATCCGCCAGGTAATCCGCCTGCACCTTCGTCTGGGCCTCGGTCACGGTGGTGGCGAAGCAGTCCCAACTGTTCCAGCCCATCGGCGGTTTGGCAGCCCAGCTCCAAAAGGCGGGGTCCGCGGCCTGTCCGCCCGAGGACGCCGTCAAGGTGAGCAGCAGCGCGGCCAGCCGGGGAGATGTGGTGGTTTGGAGAGTCGGTTTCATGGACGACGTCGGCAGGACTGTGCGCCGGAAGTCCCCCCGACGAAAGCCGAAAGCCCCTCACCCCGATCACCCCTTGACCTCCGGAGCGCGGGCGGCGCGCCTGCAGTAAGCCGGACATTGCCTGAGCCATAACGACTCCGTGGAGTCGGGGACAGGCAAACCACGAAATACACGAATCACACGAAGACGCTGGGAAACAACCACTTGTTGAGCCTGTCCTCAAGGTCACCTCATAATGACAGGGGCTCGTCGTACCGGCGCAGGGCACTCTACCAACCCGTTGCTCGGTCCTCCTTCCGTGTGGTTCGTGTATTTCGTGGTTGGACTGAACTGTCAGGGCTGAACGCCGCTGCTCGGGACCGTTTCCCCCCTCCCTGAGAAAGATCCCAAAATCTCCGGGCCCTGGACCGTAGATGTCCACCCCCCTCTGCCAGAATGGCGCCGCAATTGAGAACGAAAGGCAACGAACATGATGACAACGCAACTCGAACTCACCTTTGACGGCAGCGCCAGTTTTCAGCCCCGGATGCGGCATCGCTGTCCGCTCTCCCTGGCCCGCTGGTGGTTTGACCGGATGCACCGGACCGTGGCCGCAGCCATGTCGCTCAAAGAGCTGCGCCGGGCGCGCTCGGAGCAGCAGCAGTTGGCCCTGTCCTCGCCCGCGACGACGACGACTGTTCGGTTCAATCCCCGGCGGGCCGAGCCCCTGGCCCCGGCAGCGTAGTTCCGGCCGGGATTCCATTCTCCCGTTTCCTACTGACTGCGGCCGAAGCGTTTTTCGAGTTCGCGGTGGCTGAACTCGATCATCGTGGGCCGGCCATGGGGGCAGGTGTAGGGCATGGCGCAGTGGCGGAGGTCCTTGATGAGTTCCTCCAACTCGGCGCCCTGCAACAGATCATTGGCCTTGACCGCATGGCGACACACCGTCTTGGCGACTGTGGCCTCGCCGAGACGGAGTGCATTGACCCCCTCGCCGGCCTCGCGGAGTTCGTCGATCAGTTGCAGCACGAACGGTCGGGGTTCGGTGCGACGGACAAACGGCGGCAGGCCGTCGAGCAGGAAGGTGCGTTCGCCAAACTCGCTCAAGGCCACGCCCAGTCGGGAAAGCGTTTCGAGATGCTCGCGGAGGAATGCGGCGTCCCGGGCGGAAACCTCGATGGTTTCCGGCAGCAGGAGTCGCTGGCAGGGCGCCGGACCTTGTTGCAGGCGGTCGAGCATCTGCTCGAACAACACCCGTTCGTGCGCGGCGTGCTGGTCCAGCAGGACGAGGCCGCGATCCGATTCGAGCACCACGTAAAGCCGGCTCACCACCCCGACCAGGCGCAGCGGGACATCGAGCAGCGGCGGCGGTTGGGTCGTCGTGGTCAACGGGGTCCCGCTTGAGGGGGTGGGGGACTCGGTAGGGGGAACGGTTGGGGTCTCGGCGCGGCTTGCCTCGGGGCCAGGGGACTCATCCTCGGGGGCCGTCGATCGTGGCGCGGTTTCTGCAGCGGCTGGTTTCCGGAACTCACTGGCAGGGTCGCCGGCCCTGCTCCCGGTCGGCTCGGGGCGTCCGGTCGAGGGCGGCATCACCCGGGGCCGCAGACGCTGCAACGGATCGTCGTCCAACCCGAGCGATTGCGGTGTGGCGGTGGGTGTGGCGTGAAGCGGTGGCGAGGGCAGTGGGTTGCCGGGGCCGGGTGGGGGATTGTCCTCCGGTGGGGGGCGGCGGCTGCCCGGGGCGATGTCCAGCAGGGCGGATTTCACGGCGCGCGTGACCAGCGCCCGAACCTCGCGTTCGAGCCTGAACTTCACCTCCCGTTTCGCCGGGTGAATGTTCACGTCCACGAGCATCGGATGGATTTCGAGGAAGAGGCAGCAGACCGGGAACCGTCCCTTCATCAGCGAGGTGTGGTAGCCTTCCTGCAGGGCGAAATTGAGGGCGCGGTTTTCGACCGGGCGCCGGTTGACGAACAGGTTCTGATCGGCCCGGCTGGCGCGTGACACGCCCGGGGCGCCGATGAAACCCCAGACCCGAAAGGTCGAGGTCTCGGGCGCCGGATCGTCTTCGTCCTCACCCGGGGCGGCAGCCGCCGCGAAGCGGGCCGGCAACCGCAGGGCAGCGGAGAAGTCGACGGGCAGGAGTTTGAGATCGGCGCCGTGCAACGCCCGGAGTCGTTCGTGGAGGGCGTTGAGTTCGGCGGCGGTGCCCTGACCGACATTGACCGGGGGCAGTTGCCAGACGGTGCGCTGGTTCTGGATGAAGGTGAATCCGACGCCGGGGGAGGAGAGGGCGGCGAGGTTGAGGTAGTGATGGATGTGGGCTCGTTCGGTTTCCTCGCTGCGGAGGAACTTCCGGCGGGCGGGCAGGTTGTAGAACAACTGCCGGACCTCCAGGCTGCTGCCCGGGGCGCCGCTGGCGGAGTGGACGTCCAGCATCTTGCCCCCGTGAATGACGACCTGGGTGGCCTCGATGACCGCGGGGTCGCGTTCGCGGGTGGTCAGGGTCAACCGGCTGACGCTGGCGATGCTGGGGAGGGCTTCGCCGCGGAAGCCCATGGTGGCGATGGCGTTGAGATCCTCGGCCCGCTGGATCTTGCTGGTGGCATGACGTTCGAAGGCGAGAAGGGCGTCGTCCCGGCCCATGCCCAGGCCGTCATCGGTGACGCGGACCAGGCTCCGGCCGCCGGCCTGGATCTCGATCTGGATGCGGGTTGCCTGGGCGTCGAGGGCGTTTTCCACCAGTTCCTTCACCACGCTGGCGGGTCGTTCCACCACCTCGCCGGCGGCGATCTGGTTGGCGACCTGTTCGGGGAGCAGGCGGATGCGGTTCACGACGGAGTCACACCTCCATGCCGCGTTCGTAATAAAGAATCCGGCTGCAGTTGGAGCAGGTGACCACTTCCTGCGCGGCGCGGCAGGCCAGGATCAGGTGCGGTTGAAGGGCGACGTGACAGCCGCCGCAGACCCCGCGGTCGATGCCGACGAGCACGCGGTCCTTGTTCTTGCGCAGCCGTTCGTAGCGGCCGAGGACACTTTCATCGACGGCCCCGGCCAGGGCGTCGCGGCCCTGACTGAGTTCCTCCAGGTGCTGGCGGAGATTGGTTTCGCGGGCGGCGAGGTCGACCAGTTCGCGGTCCACCTGGGCCTGGGTTTCCTTCGCTTCGGTGGCGGCCTGGACGGCCTTTTGGTGGGCCACTTCACCCTGCTCCATCAACTCCAGTTGCTCGTCCTCGAGTTTCGTGATCCGGGCCTTGGCGCGGGTGATCTCCTTGGCGAGTGCCTGATACTCGTCATTCTTCTTGGTCTGAAACTGCTGCAACGAGTACCGCTGGATGCTCTCCTGCAGCGTCTCGACCTCCACTTCGAGTTCCTTCCGCTGGGATTCGAGATGCATGGCGGCTTTCTTGAGCGCCTCGGCCTGGGTCCGGGCTTCGGCGGCCTTGCGTTGCCTGGCGTCTCTCTGGGGGGGGATGAACGCGAGCTCAGCTTCCAGCTGGCTCAGTTGACGGTCGCGTTCCTGGAGAATGAGCAGTTTTTCGATCGCTTCGAGCATGATCCTCGCCGCGCAGGCGAGCCCGGACCTTAAGAACCTGCGCCCCCCGCGTCAACGCACGGTTCCGCCGATCCACGATTCTCCCCAGGGCCGGTTTCCGCGTGGCCCGCGGGACTCGCGCCGCTTCCGTTTCCATCGAATCGTCCCGGCTCCGCGGCTGCGGGTTGCGTCCGTGTGAACGGGCCGGTGGCGTCGGTCATTGCGGGGTCAGGGCCCCGTCGAGAATCAGGGTCTGCCCCGCGGTCGTCGGGAAATCCCGGACCCGGGTCTCGATCCGGACGCGGCACACCTGTTTCCGGTCTGATCGGATGACGGCTCGCTGCAGGTGTCCCTCCCGCCAGGTCAGGTCGACCGTGAAGCCACCGCGCGCCCGCAGGCCCCGGACTTCGCCGTCCGCCCAGTCGCCGGGCAGCGCGGGCAGGAGGTGGAGTTCGTGGTGCTGGCTTTGCAGCAGCATTTCCGCAATGCCCGCGCAGGCACCGAAGTTGCCGTCGATCTGGAAGGGGGGATGGGTGTCGAAGAGATTGGGCAACGTGGATCCGGCCAGCAGTTCGGTGAGCATCCGGTTGGCGTGGTCGCCGTCCAGCAACCGGGCCCAGAAATTGACCTTCCAGGCCTTGCTCCAGCCGGTGCCGCCGTCGCCCCGGAAAAGCAGGGACTGCCGGGCGGCGGCGAAGAAACCGGGGGTGCCGGTGTGGATTTCGTTTCCGGGGTGGAGGCCCCAGAGGTGGGAGACATGGCGGTGCTGGTTGCGGGGATCGTCCCGGTCGTCGAGCCACTCCTGGAGTTGACCGTGCCGGCCGATCTGGTTGGGGGCGATCCTGGCGCGGCGCTCGCGGAGCTGCGCGGCGAAGGCCGCGTCACGCTGCAGAATCGTGGCCGCGGCGGCGGTGTTGGCGAACAGGGCTCGAATGATCTGATGATCCATGGTGGGACCGGCCACCAGGCCGCCGTTCTCGGGGGAATTGGAGGGTGTGCTGATCAACCAGCCGGTTCGCGGGTCCTCCACCAGAAAATCCAGAAAAAACTCCGCGGCTCCTTTCATCAGCGGGTAGGCGGTCTCCTCGAGGAACGGGCGGTCGCCTGTGAACTGGTAGTGTTCCCACAGGTGCTGGCACAGCCAGGCGCCGCCGGTCACCCAGATGCCATGGTTGCTGGCGTTGATCGGGGCGGTGCCGCGCCAGAGATCGGTGTTGTGGTGCAGGACCCATCCGCGGGCCCCGTAGTGTTCGCGTGCCGTCTCGGCCCCGGTCTCCGCCACGTCGGCGATCAGGTCGAACAGCGGGGCATGGCATTCGGGAAGATTCGTCACCTCCACGGGCCAGTAGTTCATCTCCGTGTTGATGTTCACCGTCCACTTGCTGTCCCAAGGCGGTTTGAGGCTCTCGTTCCAGATTCCCTGGAGATTCGCCGGTTGACTCCCCGGCCGACTGCTCGCGATCAGGAGGTACCGACCGTACTGGAAGTAGAGGGCCGGCAATTGGGGGTCAGGCCGCTCGCCGAAACGTTGCACGCGGACATCGGTCGGATCCTCGGCCGCGGCGTTCCGTCCCAGATCGAGCGTCACCCGGCGGAACAACTGCCGGTGATCCTCCTCATGGCGCTCGCGCAGTTGCCGGAAGGAGCGCTCCGCGGCCCTGGCCAGCGTGTTCCCACAGCGTTCCCCCGGGTCTGCGCTCACGTCGTGGTAATTCACGAAACTCGTGGCCGCCGCGAGCAGCAGGGTGACCTGGTCGGCGTCCTCGATGAGAAGCCTGTCCGGGCTTTCTCGGACGCGCCCCCCGCGGGTGTTGACCTGTACCCGCGATTCAAACCGCAACACCGAGGGTTGCAGGGGAACCCCCCGTCCGGGCTCGAAGTCCCCGACGCGGCCGGACAGTCGCAGGGTCCGCCCGTCTGCCGCGGTGCTGGTGGTGGCGTCCGTATGGGGCGAGGTCAGGCGGACGGTGAGATTGAGCTGCGCCGGGCGGCTCGCGGTCACCTGCACCACCAGTACCTGGTCGGGGAAACTGCTGAACACCTCGCGTCGGAAAGTGGTGTCTCCCTCGCACCAGGTGGTCCAGGCCACGGCCCGGTCGAGATCGAGGCCCCGACGGTATTCGGTCACCTCGTCGCCTCCGGGAAAATCCAGCCACAGGTCGCCGAAGGGTTGGTAGGCGAGTTGCCGGAGCGGCATGCTCATGAACTCCCGGCCGGCCAGTGCCTCGGCCTCCCGTTGGTTGCCTTCCGCCAAGAGCCGACGGATTTCCGGCAGGGCTTTTGCCGCCCCCGGGTGCACGTAGCTTTGGGGTGAACCCGCCCAGAGCGTGTCCTCGTTGAACTGGATACGTTCACCCGGAAGCCCGCCAAACACCATGGCTCCGAGCCGACCGTTGCCGACGGGCAGCGCCTGGACCCAATTCGTGGCAGGGCGGTCATACCAGAGGCGCAGGTCGTCCGCTGGGGCGGCGGCCGTGGGGAGGTGACCGATGAGGAGCAAACCCAGCCCAAGCCCGGTGCGGCTCGAACGGAGGATCGGTGGGAGCAGGTCCATGGGTTTCATGAGTCTTTCTCAGTTCCGGCGATGGCGGACGGGAACGGTCCGTCTGCGCTGCTCCGCACGCGCCGGTCGGCCGGCACCTCCGGGGAGCCGGCCGGGGCGACCCGGGCCTTCAGGCAATCTGGAGCCGGGCGTCGTTGGCCAGCAGGTCATCGAGGCTCTTCCATTCGATGCCGCTCGTGCTGCGCAGCGTGTTCAGGTAGACACAGACCTTTTCCGGGGTGTGTTTGGCGAGCAGGTTTTCCACCGCCTGTTTGAGCTTGTCCGGGTCCATCTCGTCCGGGAATTCCTCCACCACCCCATCCTCGTTTTCCACCCCCAGATCTCCGAGAAACTCGATAAGCATCCCCTTTTCAGCCTTGAGGAGCCATTCCCGCAGCAGCATGGCGGCCGCCTCTTCCATGCGTGGTCGGCTCAACACGCCCAGCATGTCGGCGTGCCGCTGAACCCGCGGCTTGCGTTGGAGGAAGATGGGGCGGACCCGCAGCGACTCCGCCACGGCGCCCAGGATCGCCTGGTAGGCGGCCTTTTCCTGGGTGAACAAATACTCAACGATCTCCTGCGCCAGGGGGGCAGGCATGAAGCCAATCAGCTCGTGGCATTTCAGCATAGTTGCGCGAATGTCGATGGCGTCCCGGCGGCGGCTCGGACCTCAGCATTACATGGCGCGCAGCGGGCAACCGCCCCGCGTTCCGCGACCGGCCGGAACAGAAAGGTCAGCCGATACCGGCCCGGCGTTCGATTCGCAAGGCTTTTCTTGTTCGTGTATCTGCTGGCTGGCGGCGTTCCGGGTCGGTGGGAGTCCGATGGGACGCATTGGCATCGGAGTGCGGGCGTCCAGGGGCGCGGTGGGTGCCCCGGGGGCAGGCGTCAGTGGGCTTCCTCCGTGGGGAGGACCTTTGCGGGATTCTTGGGGTCGCGTGGTTCCGCGGCGGCGCCGGGGGGAGGGGCCTCGGTGCCGGCGCCGAGGAGAACGGCGAGCCAGCGGGTGTCCGGGTTGCTTTCGAGGGCGAGTTTCACAACGGCGGTCAACGGTACGCTCAGGAGCATGCCCAGGGGGCCGAGCACCCAGCCCCAGAAGATGATGGAGATCAGCACGATGAGTGGCGAGAGCTTCAGTCGGCGGCCCATGAAGCGGGGTTCCACGAAGTTGCTGATGCCGATGTTGATCACCAGGTAGCCGATGCCGCAGACCAGGGCCGGACCGGGACCGGATTCCGCCAGGACCAGGAGCAGGGCGGGCAGGGAGGCGATGATCGATCCAATGGCGGGAAGGTAATTCAGGAGAAACGCCAGCAAGGCCAGCAGCGCGGCCTGCTTGATCCCGAGCATCGTGAGCCAGAGCCAGACCACGCCGCCGGTGAGCAGGCTCATCAGGGTCTTGATCCCCATCACGTGGCGTACGTCCTGCACCATCCGGTTCAGGGTGGTCCAATCATTCTCGGTCAACCCGGGGAGGCGCCGGATCTTGGCCGGGAGCAGGGCGATCTCGAGGAGGATGAAAACGACGATCACCAGGATCAGGAAGCCCTGTCCCACCATGGTGCTCACGGCGGTTGCCAGCGTGCCCACGTAGCGCACCAGTTGCCGCGGGTCCAGGTGTTCCTCGAGGGCCATGGATTCCGGGGCCACGCCCTTGGAAGCCAGCCACCGCAGGAAGCCGTCCCGCTGTTCCACCAACAGGCTCTGGTACTTTGGCAGACTGGCGGTCAGTTCCCCCATTGAGCCCTGGATCAGGTTCACCACCAGGAAACTCACGCCGGCCAGGGCCAGCATCAGCACCAGCATGGAGGTGACCGCCGATATCCCGCGATCCCGCATGCCGGCATAGACCGGAGCGGCAATGGTGGCGACGAACACCGCCGTCAGGAAGGGGATCACGATGCCTGAGGCCGCCCGCAAACCCGCCACCACCACGACAAATGCCGCGGCCATCAATAGCAATCGTTCCAGGCGTCTCATGGGGTTATCTTTGCCGGAAGCCGTCCTTGGGGACGTGGTCGATCCGTTCCCGTCGCAGAACCGACCTCAGACTGTCTTCGAAGGTCGGCCCGGTCAATCCCGGGAGCCCAACAGGGGCCGCATAACGCGGTAACCCGCGGCCCCTGGCTCGGGATGCCACCGGGCGCACGGAGTTCGGGGGGGCGGTTCCGGTTGACCGGGAATCAGGGTCCCTGGCGAAGCCGGAAGAATTCCACGCTCTGGTCCGGGGTGAGTGCCAGTTCCAGGTTCGCGCCGTTCACCACCGGTTCTTCGGGATACGGCTGCCAGTCCGCGCCGCTGCCGGTCCTGGTGGCATGTTCCATCACATACCCGGCCGGGATCGTCGGCCACGAAAGGACCACCGACCCATCGGTTGCCCGGTGAACCTGCAGCATGACGGTGTCCGCCCCGGGCGCCACGCTGACCACGCCTTCCAGCGTCTTCTCCACTCCGCCGGCCGTGACCATCAGTTGCCACACGTGGTCGCCCGGCGTGGTGAAGGCGTGGCAGACCCCGGCGTCCGGAAGTGTGGTTCCGTCGTCGAAGGTCCACTGATAGACCGCGGAATCCGCGCAATCGCTCAACGCGATCGCCGCCCGGAATGGCACCCCGGCGCCCGTGCTTGCGCTGGACGGCACCCGGGCGGTCAGATCGAACGCGCACGTCCCGTTGCCAACGGTCAGATCGACCCGTCCCAGGTTCGAGTCCGTGCTCCCGTCCCAGGCGGCGTAGGTGAAGGAATCGGAACCGACGTAGGTGGCATCCGGATGGTACGTTGCCTGGGTCCCGGCGAGAGCCACCGTGCCGTGGGCCGGTTGCTGCACGATGCGAAGGGTCAGGGGGTTGCCGTCGGCGTCGGTGGCGGAAAGCGTCACTCCCACGGGTTGTCCGGCGACCCCCGACGCCGTCCGGTTGGCGACCACGGGGGCCCGGTTGGAGGTGGCGTGTTCGTTGGAGGGACCGGCATGACAGGTGTAGCAGCCGATCTGGAAACCGCGCCAGAAGGTCTTGGTCCCGAAGGCGGAGACGGTCCGATTCCCGAGACTCCGGGAGAGCACGGTTCCCCGATAGTCCAATCCATGACAGGTCCGGCACTGGGCCGCGTTGTCCTCGGCAGCATTGTCGTGTCGCTGCACCCAGTCCTGGCCGACGGGATGCATGCCATGGGGGCCGCCGGTGGTGGTATTGGGGGAGGTGGCGTGACAGGCCGTGCAGTCGCTGATCATGCCGGCGTGACCCTGCAGTTGCTCGCTCTGGACGTTGTCATTGGCGTGCGCGCTGGGATACTCGGCGTGAGTGCTGCCGTGACAGGCCTCGCACTGCAGCCCGCCGTGACCGGCCGAGAAGCGATAGAGTGAGAAACCGTTGGCGGGTGTGTTTGGCTGCGTGGCGAAGGTCTGGTTGACGGCTTGGCGAAGGGTTCCGTCGGTTTCATGGGCCGCCTGGTATCGAATCTGGCCGTTGTTCTGGATCGCGGTTCCGGTGTGGCACGCCTGGCAGTTCGGTTGTTCCAGCCATCCCGTCCGCCCGGCGGCCCCCACGTCCAGCATGGAACCGTGGCAGCTCTGGCATTGCATGGCCATCGTGCCGTCCGCCACCACCGCACTGCCCATGGCCCCCCGCAGACACCGGGTCTCCTGACCGGGATGACAGCGGTAGCAGGAAGCCCGGTTGTCGGAATCCTTCAACAGCAGACCGGTGTCCGGGTCGCTTACCCAGGCATGACGAAAGTGGATTGCCTGAGTGAGTGGAGGCACGCCTTCAAGGCCGGTGCCCGGCAGGGCGTTGGAGCCGTGACAGCGGGCGCACAACACCGGTTGTCCCCCCACGGTCACGGTGGTGTGGAGTCCCGCCGCATCATAGCCGGCCTCGGCCAGGACCGCCCGGTAGCGCACCCCGTCATTCACCTCGTCGTGGAGACGCAGGATGTTCAGCTTGTAATCCTGGTCGGCATCACACGCCCACACCCATCCGGCCCCGGGTTCCGCCCCGGCGTCCGTTCCCGAGCCGTGGCACGTGCGACAGTCCATCTCATCCGAGACCGGCAGTACGATGTCCGTGCTGGCCAGCAATTGGCCCCCGGCATCCCGGGCCACCAGCCGCATCATGGGATAGTAGTTCTTCCTGCCCGCGTCATCGTAGGGTGTCAGGGGGATCCCCTCGGCGGTCCACCAGTCCAGTGCAGGGTCGAACGTCATGGCCTGCGGGGTGTTGTCGGCGCCCGGCATGGCGAAGCCGCCGAGGCCGGTGTCCGGCGGCACCTCCGCTCCGTAGAGGGTCGCCACATAGTCCCAGAAATTTCCCTTGCCAATGGAACTCCGGTTGATCGAACCCGTCGCATCCGTCAGGGCCTCGTAGGTGACCTGAATGCCGGTGGCCGACTGGACCCGTTGGCCGTCGCGCACCAGTTGCGCGTGGATCGTGTTGTAATGGGGCAGGATCGAGAACACCGAAAAATCGCTTCCGTCCGTACAGTGCATGCCGAGGTCGTTCCATCCGATCAGGGTGTGGCTGGCAGCCTGAAGCGGGGCCGAGCTGATCGCCATTAACAGCAGAATTCGGGCAGGAGAAGCGGGTTTCATGGCAGTCATGATGTCAGAGTTCCGATATCGGTCCAGTGACAAAACCGTGCGTTTGACTGCTCACCACGGGGCGTGGGGAAAGCAGGGAGAGCAAAACCGGAAACTCGAAGCAAGCGCGCGATACTGGGGATTGGCAACTGCGCGCCAGGACGCTGGCCTGGGGACCGGGTCGGATCGCCGCCGCGCCGGTGGGATCGTTTGTCGTTGTGCTTGCCGAAGGCCCCGGTTCCCAACAGAATACCGTCCACACAGCTTATGAGCGACTACAAGGCACTCGCAGAGGCCGTGATCAGCGGCGACGACAAGGCCGCCCGCGCCATCACGGAAAAGGCCATCGCGGAAGGCACCGATCCGCTGAGCCTGGTCCACGACTACATGGTGCCGGCCATGGACGAGGTGGGGCGGCGTTTTGAATGCAACGAGTACTTCGTTCCCGAGTTGCTGATCTCGGCCCGGGCGATGAAGGCGTCACTCGAGATCCTGCGGCCGCTGATTGCCGAGAGCGGGCGCCAGCCGCTGGGCCGGGTGGCCATTGGCACCGTGAAGGGGGACTTGCACGACATCGGCAAGAACCTGGTGGCGGCGATGCTCGAGGGTGGAGGGTTCGAGGTCCTGGACCTGGGGGTGAACGTGTCTCCGGAGCAGTTCGTGCAGGCGGTCCAGGAGAAGGGTGCGGAGGTGGTGGCGATGTCGGCCCTGCTCACCACGACGATGCCGTCGATGAAGCTGACCATCGAGGCGTTGAAGCAGGCGGGCGTGCGCGACAAGGTGAAGGTGCTTGTGGGGGGGGCGCCGTTGACGCAGAAGTTCGCGGCTGAAATCGGCGCCGACGGTTACACCGAGACCGCGCCGGCGGCGGTGGGGTTGGCCCGCCAGCAACTGGGTCGCTGACTGCCTGTCGCCTCATGCACGACCTGATTGCCCGCCTGCTGGACGAGGCGCCCGTGGTTTTGGATGGGGGCTGGGGCACGCAATTGCAGGCTCGCGGTCTGGCGCCGGGGGAATGTCCGGATGTCTGGAACCTGTCCGCCCCGGACAAGGTCCGGGAAGTGGCGGCTGCCTATGTGGCCGCCGGGAGCCGGATCATCCTGACGAATACGTTCGGCGCCACGTCACTGGCACTGGAAGGGCACGGGGCCGCCGGGCAGGCGGGGGCGATCAACGAGGCGGGGGCACGGCTTTCGCGCGAGGCCGCCGGCGAAAAGGCCTTCGTCTTTGGTTCCATGGGGCCCACCGGCAAGCTGCTCATGATGGGGGAGGTCACCCCCGAGGTCCTTCAGGCTGCATTCGCAGATCAGGCCGCGGCGCTGAAGGCCGGCGGGGTCGACGGGTTGGTCATTGAGACGATGTCCGATTTGGAGGAGGCGAAGGCCGCCATTGCGGGGGCGAAATCCACCGGGCTGCCGGTGGTGGCGTGCGTGGTTTTCGATTCTGGCAAGGACAAGGACCGGACCATGATGGGGGCGACGGTGGAGCAGGCGGCGGCGGTGCTTGCCGCGGCCGGGGCGGATGTGGTCGGCTCTAATTGCGGCCAGGGGATCGAGGGGTTTGTGGGGATTGCGCGCCGGCTGCGGGCGGCCACGGACCGGCCGTTGTGGATCAAGGCGAATGCCGGTCTGCCCGAGGTTGTGGAGGGCTGTACGGTCTATCGCAAGACCCCGACGGAGTTTGCGACCGTCGTGCCGGAACTGGTGAAGGCAGGCGCGGCCTTTGTGGGCGGTTGCTGCGGCACGACTCCCGAGTTCATCGCGGCCGTGAAACGGCGGTTGTCTGCCGGTTGAAGCGGGGGTGCGGAGTGGCCCTCGGCATGACGCGGAGTTGCGGCGGGTCCGCCCGGCGGGGGAACGAGGGCTTCCGGAAGCCACCCGCTTCCCTTCCCGGCAGGTCGGGTCGAGGCACAGTGGTTTATCTAAACATCCGTACCTGATTCTGGCTGGGCCCTGGGGTGTCACCAACCTTGTTCTGCGGACTTGCCATTTCCACGGAAATCCTTACCCTTCACTCAAGTTCGCCTTGAACGGTGTCCTGCAGCAATGCGGGCCCCCTGAAACTGGTTGCCTTAAGGCGGACGCAAGACATCATGAGGCCTTTGCGTCGAAACCTGCTTGGGCTGTGGCTGGTGGTTGTACTGGCATTGGGGTCGTTGGGCATTCTGCAGTTGCTCAACGTCACCCGTGGCGAGTACCTGCATGCTGCCACAGAACGTTACATTCTCCGACACGTTGGAACCGGTGACGACGTCGCGTTTCAGCCCAGGGAGAACCCGGTGAATGGTTGGAAGAACCTTGGCCACGGACGCTGGCAGGTGTGGGGCGCCGTGCAAGTCGCCAACCAGTCTTGGCCGTGGGCCGCCGAAGTGGAGCCGCCGGAGAGGCGGGATGGTCAGCCCCGGGTTTGTATCCTGCAAGTTGGTGACGTACTCATCTGCTCCAACTTCGTCCGAATCGCCAGCAGTCCCTTCAAGCTGGGCTCCTTCCCGCCTTGAGGCGGGGGCGGGCTGCGCACTTCTGATGGTGCGCCGGCGGGTGCGGAGACGTCGATTTCCCTTGCCAGCACGCCGGGGAGGTGAGGGATTGCACGCGCATGAAGCTGTGTCGCTTTGTTCCGGTGAAGGAGAGTGGGGTGGCCCCGCGTCTTGGTCTGCTGCGGGACCTGACCCTGCAGGTGTTGCCAGGGGGATCCGATGGGCTGGCGGGGTTGCTGGCAGAGGCGGATCCCGTGGGGGCACTGGCCGGTTTGGGATGGGACCGCGCCGCGGAGAGCTTCCCGCTCGCCGAGGCTCGTCTGCTGGCGCCGCTGGACCGGCAGGAGGTCTGGGCTGCGGGCGTGACCTACGAGCGCAGCAAGCGGGCCCGCATGGAGGAGTCCGGCTTCAGTGCCTCCGCCTATGACCGGGTGTACGAGGCCGACCGCCCCGAACTCTTCTTCAAGGCATTGCCCGGCAAGGTCTCCGGTCCGGGGGAACCGGTCGGGGTCCGGACGGACTCCCGTTGGACCGTTCCCGAGCCGGAACTGGCGCTGGTCATTTCGGCCCGGGGCAAGGTGGTGGGGGTGACGATTGGCAACGACATGAGCGCCCGGGACATCGAGGGGGAGAACCTGCTGTACCTGCCGCAGGCGAAAATCTACCGCCACTCCTGTGCTCTGGGCCCTTGGATCGTCCTGGGGTGTGCGGAGGCGGAGGTGCGTTCGTGGGAGATCGCATTGAGCATTCGGCGGCGGGGAGCGGAGGTGTATGCCGGATCGACCGGGTTGAGTCGGATTCGCCGGGGTTTCGACGAGTTGGCAGGATTCCTTTGCCGGTCGCAGGAGCTGCCTCACGGTGCGGTGTTGCTGACCGGCACCGGGATCGTGCCGCCCGACGAGTTCTCCCTGGAAGCGGGGGACGAGGTCGTGATCCGGGTCTCCGGCATCGGGGAGTTGGGGAATCCCGTGGTCCGGGTCTGATCGTTTTGCCTCGCGGATTTCGATTCCCCAACGCAAGCTGTCGGCACGCAGAACACCATGAAAAAGAAGTCATCCTCAGCGAAACAGATTCTCCTCGTCGCCAACGGCGATCTCCGTCTTTCTGCCAATCAGGTCTGCTGGCCCGAGCAGGCCAGGATGGAAGCCACCCTGGCGACGGCGTTGAAGGCCGAGGGCTACAAACTCGTCCGGGCTCACCCCTACGACCGGACCAAGAAACACGGCTTCATCGATTCGCAGAAGATGGGAATGGAGGTGTTCCGCGGGATCGACCCGGACGTTCCGCTGATCGTGGCGGAATGCGTCTGGCAGTACAGCCAGCACCTGCTCCCGGGACTTTCGACGCATCGCGCGCCCATCCTGACCGTGGCCAACTGGAGCGGCACCTGGCCGGGGCTTGTCGGCATGCTCAACCTGAACGGCTCGTTGACGAAGATGGGCGTGTCCTACAGCACCCTCTGGAGTGAGCAGTTCACCGACGCGTATTTCAAGAACGGCCTGCGGCAGTGGTTGACGGAAGGCGTGGTCACCCACGATCAGAGCCATGTCCGCAGCCTTTCCCTGCTGAAGCTGCCCGGGGCGGACGAGCAACTCGGGCGCACCGTGGCCCGTCGGTTGCGTGATCGCAAAGCGATCCTGGGCGTTTTCGACGAAGGCTGCATGGGCATGCACAACGCCATCATCCCGGACGAATTGCTCAATCCCACCGGCGTGTTCAAGGAGCGGCTCAGCCAGTCCGCCCTCTATGCCGCCATGCAGCAGGTCTCCGATGCCGAGGCGGCGGAGGTCCTGCGGTGGATGCAGCAGAAGGGGATGAAGTTCAACTGGGGCGCCGACGAGGCCACGGAATTGACCGAGGCCCAGACGCTGCTGCAGTGCAAGATGTACGTCGCCGCCGTGCGCATCGCCGCCGAGTTCGGTTGTGACACCATCGGCATCCAGTATCAGCAGGGGCTCAAGGATCTGGCGCCCGCCAGCGACCTGGTGGAAGGCACGTTGAACAACGTGGACCGACCGCCGGTGCTGTGTTCGCAAACCGGCGAAGTGCTCTTCGACGGCGATGCGCTGCCGCATTTCAACGAGGTGGACGAATGTGCCGGTCTGGACGGTCTGGTCACGAACCGGCTTTGGAAGGAACTCGGGTTCGCTCCCGAGAACACCCTCCACGACCTGCGCTGGGGTGCCCCCTACAAGGGGCAGGGGATCAATGACTACGTCTGGGTCTTCCTGATCTCCGGCGCAGTGCCGCCCGCCCACTTTGCACGTGGGTGGAAGGACGCCAGCAGCGAGCGCCAGCCGCCGATGTACTTCCGGCTCGGCGGTGGCACGATCAAGGGCATCAGCAAGCCGGGCTGGATTGTCTGGAGCCGTGTCTTCGTCATGAACGGCAAACTCTGCGCCGACCTCGGGGTCGCCGAGGTGGTCAAACTGCCGCCCAAGGAAACCGAACATCGCTGGCGCGAGACCACGCCGCAATGGCCGATCATGCACGCGGTCCTGAAGGGCATCACGCGCGACCAGATGATGGCGCGGCACAAGTCGAACCACATCCAGGTCGTCTACACCCCCAATGAGAAGCAGGCGCACCGGGCCTGCCGGATCAAGGCGGCGGCGCTTGCCGAACTGGGGTTGGAAGTGAGCCTGTGCGGTGAGGTTCGGCTGAGTTGAGGGGAGGGCGCTGCTCCCCATGAGTCGAGCGACGGGTCCAGTCCTGCAGCGATTGGCGGCGCTCCCTCCGCCAATAGTGAGGACTGAGCCCGGAGCGGCCGAGCCACTTCAAGGCGCACGGGGCGCGTCCAAGGTCGGGAGGCGGAAACCCGCCATGAACCCCAGCGACGCGAGTCCTGAATACCGGTCGAAAGTTGCCACCCAGGTCTTCATCCTGCCCGGCATGGGGGGCGATCACCTGATGTATCCGGATCCCTGGCCGGGCCTGCCGGGGGCCGTGTTGCTCGACTGGCCGGCCTATCGCGAGGAGGATTCCCTCGAAGCGATGGCGGTCAGCGTGATCGAGGCGGCCGACATTCCGGATGGGGCCGTGGTGATCGGGTCGTCGCTGGGGGGCATGGTGGCTTGCGAGATCGCGCGTCTTCGGAAGCTCCGCGGGCTCGTGCTGTTGGGGAGTGCGGAGCAACCGGGCGAGGTCAGCCGGTTGCTTCGGGTGTTGCACCCGCTCGCGGATTACACGCCGTTCGAGTTTCTGCAGGCTGCCAGCGGGAAACTGCCCCATGATCTGACGCAGATGTTCGCCCGCAGCGAGGCACCGTTCATCCGGGCCATGTGCCGGGCGATCTTCCGTTGGCCGGGCTTTTCCGCTCCCGGCCCGGTGCCTCTGCGCATTCATGGCCGGCATGACCACATCATCCCGCCACCCGACGACCCCGACCTCCTGCTGGATGGCGGCCACCTCATCGCCATGACCCACGCCCGGGAATGCGTCGGCTTCCTACAAGGCTGGCTGCCGTCGTGCCCATCCTGATCCCCGGGAGGGGAGAGGACTCATTGGAACAAGAACCCAACGAAATACCGCAGCTTCACGAACTCCGCAGCGTGGGGTTCGCCACGTTGCACGGCATCCAGCAGCCGGGTTACTTCGCGCATTGAGGTGGAATCATAACGCCGCACCGGCAGCACCACGTCCAGCGATCGGAGCCCATCCAACTCCAACAACAGCTGCCGGGCGCCCCGCTGGAGATGGATGCGCCGACTGACGTCGGCGGCTACGGCTTTTCGGGAAATGCTCGAGTGGTCCGCCGGGCATACATCCTGGCCACCGCCGGGTGTGTCGGTTTGTTCTTCATCAGCTGCTCCCGACCGCTGAGGGGCGGGTTCGCCACGGACGCCTCGGGGATGCCCCGGTCAGCCTGTGGTGTCAAAGACCAAGACAACGGTGCAACCTCGAGCATCGGGTGTTCTTTGGCTGGCCGAGGGGATCCGGCGGTTGAAGGGGCGCTGTTCAGGTCGCTTGGTTCTTCTCATGCGGCGTTCTGTCAGGCATGATGCCTGCCGGTTTCCATCGAGCACCGACACGGCCATGACGAGACGAACCGAAACCGTGGCATCGCCGTTTCCCAATACGCGATGGAGCCTGATACTCGCCGCGGGCAACAGCTGCGCTCCGGCGGCTCGACAAGCGTTGGATGCACTCTGCGCCCTCTACTGGCGGCCGGTCTATTGCTACATCCGGTCCCGCGAGGCCAATCGCGAGGACGCTCGCGACCTCACCCAGGGTTTCTTCGAGCACCTCATGGAGAAGCACCTGTTCCATCAGGCTCAGGCAAACCTGGGACGATTCCGTTCCTACCTTCTGGGATGCGTGACAAACTTCCTGAAGAACGCCCGAACACATGCCCGGGCGCAGAAACGCGGCGGGGAGTGGACTCGCATCAATGAGAGCATTGAACAAGCCGAAAGCTGGCTCGAACTCGCCGCCGCCGAGCGCCAGCAACCTGACCGGGTCTATGACTGGGCCTGCGCCATTTCGGTGATGGACCAGGCTTTGGAACGTCTGGAAGGCGAGCATGCGACTGCGCAGCGGCAACAGGTCTTTGCGGCCCTCCAACCCTACCTGCAATGCGAGGATCCGGTTCCGGATTATGCGACCACAGCAGCCAGCCTGAAGACCACCGAGGGCACGGTCAAGGTGCTGGTCCATCGCCTCCGTCGTCGTTACCGAAGCCTCATGCGGTCAATCGTGGCCGAAACACTGTCAGACCCGCTGGGCGTGGACGACGAGCTTCGCTATCTTGGCGAAGCGTTGGAGGCTGGCCGGCCCACCCCTGTCGCCGGGGCAGAGAATCCCGTGAGGCGGTAGATTCCCTGTTAACCTCCGACGCTTCCTTCCGGATTACTTCATGAAGGGACGGCTCCGTCGGGAGCCCAACGGCTCACCGGAACCGGAGCCGTCACGGACATGAAACACGACAAATCCGAAAGCAAGCAGCCATGAGAAGAAGAACCACTTTTCGGTGCCTTGCCGCCCTGCCGATCTTGGCCTTCGGGCTGAACCTGCACGGCGCCAGCACTTTCAAGTTCGAGTACTCCCAATACTCGGCCGGCGAAGACACTCCCTCCGTCCTCGTGGCGGTCCTGCGGAGCGGGGACCTGGCTGGACCGGCCTCGGTGGAGGTCCTCTCCTCCGACATGACGGCGACTGCCGGCGAGGACTACGAAACCACCAGCCTCACTGTGGAGTTCGCGGACGGCGAGGAAGTGCAGACTTTCAGCGTGCCGCTGCTCAACGACGGGACGGAGGAACCGGATGAGCAGTTCGGTCTGTTGCTCCTCAGTCCGTCGGAGGGATCTGAAGTGGGCACGCCGGGCTTCACCACCATCACGCTCAAGGACAACGATCCCGGAGTGCAGTTCACTTGGAAGCACTTCTGGGGGTATGAGGCGAACGAGCAACTGACGGCCATCGTGGAGCGTGGTAATGACGTGGACCTCTCACCGTTCACTGTGCATTATGCCACCGGTGATCTCACTGCCAGAGCCGGTCAGGATTATGCTGCCACAACCGCCACTTTGGCATTCGCCGAGGGGGAGATGAGCAAGATCATCAGCATCCGGGTGACGGACGATGCGGTTGCGGAATCGCGAGAGACGTTCCAGATCACACTGTCGGCCCCCACCGGACCCGGGGGACTCGGGAAGAACATCACCACAACGTGCTACGTGTACGACACCACGGGCCATGAGCCGCGACGGTTCGGATCGTTTTCCTTTTACCGCGGAATGGACGGGACGGGCCCGGTGTTCGGTCTGCGGGGTAGTCAGGGCGGAACGGCACCCCGGTTCGAGTTGTTCGGACTTGAGTCCTGTGCGGATCTGCTGGCCTGGCAGGCGACAAAATGGGTTGCGTGGGACCCGACAGTGGAGGAACCGCTTTGCATCGGTGAATGTCACGTCTTCCTCGCAAGGGCGTGTGGGCCCGAGTTGGCCGGACAGTTCTACGCGCACAGGTTCTTCAGGATGGTCGCCACCCCCCTGGGCGCGGCCTGGCCCGCTCTGGACGGGCGTGGTCCCGATATCTTCGGTTCGCGCGGCCCCTGCCCCGCAGTCGATCATGTGACTACGGTGGGCTACACCGAACGCTGGCTCACCGATCCCAGCCGCCGGAACCGCTACGGCTTTTCAGACAACAGCTCGTTTCGGGTCGCGATCTGGTATCCGGCAGTGATCCAAGCCGGAGTAATACCGAAGCAGTTCATATCGGACAACGAGATGCATTACTGGATGGATACCTGGGAGTATCACGAGAACGCACCGGACCCTGAGACAGTCACCTACGCCTTCCCGGATGTTCCTTTTGACGTCGAGCATGAGGATTGCCCAATTGTCCTGTTCTCGCACGGCGGCAACCCGATCAACGGCACTTCGCATGATTGCTTCATGCTTGCAGAGCACCTCGCTCGCATGGGTTACGTTGTCGTGGCGCCGGACCACTCCGATGTGGGATGGAGTACTCTGCCGGATGGCACGTTCCACGCCATTCCGGGAGCGCCGCCGCGGAGCGCGGAGGGTTTCGCGGATCGGGTGCGCGACTTCGA
The DNA here is from genome assembly GCA_024233215.1 of Verrucomicrobiales bacterium. Taxonomy (GTDB): domain Bacteria; phylum Verrucomicrobiota; class Verrucomicrobiia; order Limisphaerales; family J093; genus J093. Next base: position 201,192 of record JACKPW010000005.1, read on the forward strand.
CGTGGTGCTCGCTGCGCTCAACGACTGGCAGGCCTCCGATCCCATTCTTCAAGGCCGACTCGACACCACCCGCCTGGCGGCTGCCGGCTACCATTGGGGCGGCGGCGTCGCAGCGGAATTGTGTCGCACGGTCGCCAACTGCCACGTTGGCGTGCTCCTGAACACATCCGATCAGAGCTTCACCGGTGCGACGACCTTGCTGAGCGAAGGACCCGGCAAACCCCTGATGTTCGTGCAACAGGCGGACAATTCACGAAAGGACCTTTACCAGGACATGGATGGGGGCGCGGTCTGGTTCCAGATCGCCGGCAGCACGTCGAGCAGCCTGTATTCCTGGTACGCCTGGGACAACGCCTGGGGATCTCCAGGGCAGAATCTCACCGACCGAGAGGTGAGCCACACCCTCCTGGCCTACGCGGAATCGTTTCTCACCCACCACCTCGGTTCGCCAGAGAGCCTGTGGCAGGGTCCGTCGCCGGAGCATCCAAGAGTGATCAACTACGAGCGAAAGTAGACGGTACAGATTCGGTGTCCGTGCCGGCCCGGAGACACCGGGCCGGGACGGACCTTTCGCTGGTCCTGCCCCCCAATTCCCAGTTATCCTCAATCGTGCCCGAGAGCCCAGCCATCTGCCCTGTTTGCGGTGCTGCGCTGACCGGAAACACGCGGCGATTCTGCCCGCGATGTCTTTGGCGGCAAACGCTCACGAGCAACCAGGAGAAGCCATCCGTTGATCCGACCGAGGTGGATGCCGACTGGCTCGCAGAACACGGATTCGAGGTGGCTGATGAGGCTTCAACCGACACCCGCGTCTTTGCCGGTTACCGCCTTGAAGGGGAACTCGGTCGTGGTGGCATGGGCATGGTCTATGCCGCCCGCCAACCCGGCGTGAACCGTCGGGTGGCTCTCAAGGTTCTCTTACCTACCGTCTCGGGCCGCGGGGGTGACGCCCTCCGGTTCCAAAACGAAGTCGAGGCCGCCAGCCGGTTGGATCACCCGAACATCCTGCCAGTGTACGAATACGGCGAGCACGAGGGCCAGTGGTTCTACACCATGAAGTTCGCCGAGGGTGGCAACCTGGCGGAGCACATTTCGGATTTCGGTTTTCGCAGTTCTGATTCGCCCCAGGCTGCTGGCGAAATCAAGGAGAGCCAACGTCGAATCGCCCGGTTGATCCTGCAACTCAGCCGTGCTTTGGCCTACGCCCATCAACGCGGCATCCTGCATCGCGATCTCAAGCCGGCAAACATCCTGCTCGATGCAGCGGGAGACGCTTTCATTAGCGATTTCGGATTGGCCAAGTTTCTGAAAGAGGACCGGGGATTCACGCTCACCCAAGGGGTGGTCGGGACGCCTGGGTACATGGCTCCGGAACAGGCCCGGGGACGGAAGGAAGAGGTGACGACGGCCACTGACGTGTATGGCTTGGGGACGATCCTGTACGAGTTGCTGACTGGCCGGACTCCCTTTCAGGGGCACTCGACCGTTGAGACACTCCAACAGGTGGTGGCAGAAGAAGTGCGACCGCCGCATCAAGTTTGCCCGCAGATCGACCGTGATCTGGAGACGATCTGTTTGAAGTGCCTCGCGAAGGAACCATCCCGGCGCTACCCGACCGCCAATGCCTTGGCGGAGGATTTGGAGCGCTGGCTGGCAGGGGAACTCATCGCCGCCCGCCCGGCCAGCACCGTTGAGCGGGCCTGGCGTTGGTGCCGCCGTCGGCCGGCGCTGGCCGCTCTGACAGGCGTGGTGGCAATACTGGCCGTGGTCTCCACTTTCGCCGCGATTCGAATGGGCCTGGCGGTTCAGGAGGCTCACCGGGAGAGCTACTATGCGAACATCTCGCTTGCCTACGAGCACATTCAGGAAGGTGAGATCCAAAAAGCCTTGGAGATGCTCCTGGCTTGCCCCACGGAGATGCGGCACTGGGAGTGGGGACACCTGATGTATCTCTGCCACCAGAACATCGCGTTCCTTTCCCTGCACACGAACATCGTATCGGTCGATGATATGCGCCCCGATTTCCTGAAGACCTTCCTGCAGGGCCTGACGTTCTCACCCGACAGCCGATACATCGCCGCGCGGGCTCATGACGGTCGGCTTGGCCTCTGGGAGGTCGCGACCCATTCCCGGGTCTTCACGGCCGGTGATGCGGCGCACCCCGTCGGGAGTTTCAGCTTCAGCCGCGATGGAGGGCTTCTGGCAACGGGATTTGGCGGGGAGATTCGGATCGTCGAGACGGCATTTTGGCAGGTATCCCAAACCCTGGAGACGGACGGGCAATCCCCCAGGTCGCTCACCTGGGGACGCTTGGGGAAACAAGACCGGCTGGCGGCCTGTTTCCCGGATGGATCGGTTCGCGTCTGGAGGCTTGGCAACGACGACAGCGTTGAGCGCATCCACACCACAGTCCCCGGGGCATCCTCAGTCACGTTCACGACGGACTCGAAGCAACTCGCCGTGCAAGTTTGGCAAAGGGTCATCATGCTGGATCCAGACACCGGAAATACGGTGGCAATTCGTAACCCGCCGACTTCCATGTACACGAAGACCACCCTGGGGCCTCACGGGAGACGGTGGGTTGCCATTGACCCTGATCAGCGGGTGTGGCTCTACGAAGTTGGCGAGGAAGGCCGTCCGCTGGGAATCGTGCTGGGGGACTTTCCCGGCTACGTTGGACGGGTCTTCTTCAGTCCCGATGGGAGCCGCTTCTGCACGGGAGGAGAAAAGGGGTCTGCGCGCGTTTGGGATGCCGAAACCGGTGAGGAGCTGTTTGCCGTGCCGGAGCGGGTCTGCCACGCGGCATTCAGTGCCGACAATCGCGTGTTGATTACTGCCGGCTACAAACTGAAGGCTCACATCTGGGACCTCGAGGTCGGACGGAAGGTGCGAACTTTGGCCGGCCATACTGAGATCATTGACCAAGTGGCTCTGAGCCCGGATGGGGTCTATGCGTGCACCTCCAGCCTGGACCGGACGGTCGGGCTTTGGAGCGCCAGGGCTGGACGGGAGATTCTGGAAACGGGATCGAGTATCATGGGTACCGACTACAGCCCCGACGGGGCTCTTTGCGCCACCGCTCCATTGGGCCGCGGGCTGTGGCTGTGGGATGCGAACACGACCGAACTGCGGGCCGAGTTGAGTGCCGCGCGTGATGTCTTTTGGACCGCCGTCTTCAGTCCGGACGGCCGGCAGATCGCCACGGACAGCATTCTGCACGAGCCGCGCGTCTGGGATGTAAAAACGGGAGAGATCCTCCACACACTCCGTGGTCACACACGAGCCATATGGCCGGTGGTGTACAATCCAGACGGAAGGCAACAGCAAATCGCCACAATGGACTATGGTGGCCAGGTGAAGATCTGGGATGCCACCACAGGCAGGGAGTTGCACACACTGAACGCCCACCTGCCAGGCCTGGGAGCAATCGATTTTAGCCCTTGCGGGCGGTACCTGGCCACGGGGTCGGCGCGCGAGGAAATCGTTCGTGTGTGGTCCGTGGCCTCCTGGGAATGCGTGCGGGAACTGCCTGGCCAAACCGGTGGCTGCTGCTATCTGAAGTTCGTGCCGGGCGACGGTCGCCTTGCGACGTCAGCCGTCGATCATGGAATCCGGCTGTGGAACATTCGGACCGGAGCACTCACCCAAGAGTTCTCCCTGTCCGGTTCGACCGGGCCCCTTCGATTCACCCCGGATGGAAAACGAATGGCCGCCTTTGTCAGCAAGGTGGGAATGAGCGGGTTCGATGTGCCCAGACTCGAAATCTGGGATGTCGGCTCCGGACGGCTGGCCCTCTCGCTGGTCGGTCACGAGGAGCACGGCGTTTACGCTGTCTTCTCAAGGGATGTTCGCCGGTTGCTCACCGGCTCGTGGGACCATAGCGCCCGCCAATGGGAGAGCTTCCCCTGGCGGGAGGAGGATTACCCGGGCAACCGCGATTTACCATTCAAGGAGCGCATCGATCACTACGCCCGCGACTACTGGCGGTCACGACTCGCTGCGGAAACCTCCGCGACCCGGTCGGGCAGTGCACGGATCGTGAATCATGTCCCTTTTGACCGCACCCGAATCCCCCCAAGAAGTCTGGAGGCCGGCCCCGCGCAACTCGACCTCACGGCCCGGTACATCGCACGGTTGGATGTACCCTTCTACCCCGCCTTTGAGGAGGACTATGACAACGATCTGCGCGCGATGTCTCCCGGCTTGGTCGATTACGACGGGGTCCGTTTTGACGTCCGGGGCGTCCTACAACTGCGCCGATCGTTCCCCGACCACCTGACGTGCCAGAATTACTGCTGGAATCAGCTTCCCGCCAGGACCGGAACGATCCCGGTGGGGTCCCGAGTCGAGCGGCTGCACCTGCTCCTCGGTGCCTCCAGCACCGTAGAGGACGGTACGGCGATCGCTGCCCTGCGCTGGCACTATGCCGATGGAACGTCCGGGGAAACCGCGATCGTCTATGGTCAGCACGTCCGGAACTGGTGGTTCGATCCCGACAATCCCGATCCTGCGCTCACCGAGGGCCATGTGGTCTGGCAAGGCTCCAACCCGACCGCGGCGGAGGAGGGACGGAAAGTCCGTGTCTTCCACAGCAGCCTTGGGAATCCTCGTCCGAAGACACTGGCAAACTCGGTGGAGCTCGTGTCGAGAATGACCAACTCGGGCTTATTCGTGCTCGCCATGACTGTCGAGTAGGCAGGAACCACTTCCCCAAGCCCGGACGGGAACGGCCTTCTTGCGACCGGAAGGGTGAACGAGGGTCAGTGACGAAGCCGTAGCGCAGATTTCCCAAATCTGCTGTATCGCGGATTTCCAAATCCGCAAGCGTTCGGAGGATCGGACGGTCCGCCGAATTGAATTCGGCGATACAGCAGATCAGATATCTGCGCTACGAACCAACGACTTGCGCTGACTTTGTCACTGGCCCTGGCTCCCCGACCGGTCAAGGCAGAACGGAATCCCGCCGGCCTGGCCCCGGGACTGCGGCTTGAACCCGACTTCGCGAACTGGCGTTCGCCGAGCCGGTGCCCGCCGGGCTCCGGGGGATCCTCAGGGCACGGTCCCCAGGCCGGCCTCGGTTTGGGCGGCTTGGGCGGCGGGGGTGAGATTCTCCAACGAGAGGTCCTCGGCCACCACCATCATCGCAGGGATGAAGGTCATGACCACGAAGCAGGAGACCAACGTCCCGATTCCCAGGGCGATGGCCATGGGCACGAGAAACAAGGCCTGAAGACTGGTCTCGAGGATCATGGGTGCCAGACCCAGAAACGTTGTGAGGGCGGTGAGGAGGATCGGTCGAAAGCGTCGCTGCGCGGCGCGCCGGATGGCTTCGGTCGCGGGCGTGCCTTCCTGCTGATACTCGTTGCGGGTCACCGCCATGACGAAGGCACCGTTCACCACCATGCCGCAGAGTGCCAGCATGCCGAAGATGCTGAAGACGCTCAGATCATAGCCCATGACCACATGGCCCATGACCGCCCCGGCCAGGCTCCAGGGGATCATGAGCAGGACGATGAAGGCCTGGACGTAGCTCCGCAGGAGAGCGGCCATGATCCCGTAGATGGCGAAGAGGGCGGCCACCAGCCCCCAGGTGAGACTGAGCATGGACTCCCGCTGCTCGCGTTGTTCGCCCTCGAAGGAGCACCGCAACCCGGGATGACGCGCCAGGATTTCGGGCAGGGCGGCTTCGGAAAACGCGGCCAGCACCTTGTTCCCGGTGGTGACGCCGGGGACGACGTTGGCGGTCACGTTGTGAACGCGGGCGCCGTCCACGCGCTCGATGCGCACGGGGGCCTCGGTACGGATGACCCGGGCCGCCTGCTTCAGGGGGATCTGGCCGCCGCCGGGCGCCCGGATGAGGAGATCTTCCAGTGCCCCGAGGGAGTTCCGTTCCTCGCGGGGCAACCGGACCATGACGCGGAGTTCATCGCGGTCGCGCGGTTGGCGCAGGGCCTCGGCCCCGTAAAAGGCGTGTCGGATCTGTCGCCCGAGTTGGCGGGCATCGAGGCCCAGGCTGCGTCCCGCCGGTTTGATCTCGAAGTTGAACTGGGGCATCTCGCTGCCAAAACCCTTCCGCACGTCCTCCACCCCGGGATAGCCCTCGATGGCCGCCGCCACCTCGGTGGCCGCCTGGCGCAGGACCTCGACCTCCGGATGCGAAAGCTGGATGTCGATTTCCGCCGAGCCGCCGGGGCCGATGAGGTAATCGAAGAACAGGGATTCCAGATCGGGAATGTCACCGATTGCCTCGCGCCAGAGGCTGGCGAACCGGGCCCCGGTGATCTTGCGCTGGCTCTGTTCAACCAGGCGGACCGAAACCTCCCCTTCGCTGGCTGAACGTTCGGCGATGCCGCAGCTGATGCCCACCAGGATGTTGGTCTCCCCGTTTTCCTCGAGGGCGTTGCGGGCCGCCTGCTCGATCTGGAAGACAACCTCGCGGGTACGGGCCACCGGCGTGCCGGATGGCATTTCGATCTCCGCCTGGATGAAGGGGGTTTCAATCGAGGGGCGGAACGCGAAATTCACCCGGCCACTGAAGGTGTAGGCGATCACCAGGATCAACGCCGCGAGGAACATCGCACCGGTGAGGTAACGATGCCGGATCACGGTCCGCACCACCGGCGAATACCATCGGTCAATCGCGTCATCGATGCGGATGCGCAACCGCGTCTGCCAGTCGTTGAACCGGGCGAACCAGGGGAAGTGCACCCGCTTGCCGTGGTAGGCCAGGTGGGCGGGGAGAATGAACAGGCATTCGATCAGGGAGACCGTGAACACCGCGATCACGACCGCGGGCAGCACGTAGAAGAACTGCCCGGTGGCCCCCGGTACGAACAACAGGGGGACGAAGGCGATGATGTTGGTGGATACGGCGAACACCACCGGCACGGTCATCGCCTTGACCCCCGCCACCGCGGCATCCATCCGGCTCATGCCCTCCGACATCTTGTGAAAGATGTCCTCGCCCACGACCACGGCGTCGTCCACCACGATGCCCAACGTTACAATGAAACCGAAGAGCGAGATCATGTTGATGCTCGCGTCCATGGCGGGCAGCAGGAAGAGCGAACCGAGAATGGACACCGGGATCCCCGCCGCGGTCCAGAACGCCACCCGCAGCTCGAGGAACAACCCGAGCGCCAGCACCACCAGCATCAGGCCCAGCGCGCCGTTCGTCATCAGCATCTGGATCCGTTCCTCATACGATCGCGAACGGTCGTAGGTCACCGTCATCCCCACGCTCGGTGGGAGATGCGGCAGTTCGCGGTCGAGGAAACGCCGCACCGCGCGGGCCACCGTCAGCGGCGACTGGCTCTCGGAACTGTAGACCCCGAGATAGATTGACGGCCGCCCGTCGAAATAGCGCTCGGTGTCGGACTCCTCGAAATCCTCCCGGACCTCCGCGATGTCCCCCAGACGGATCTTGGTGCCGTCCGCCCGGCTGAGGATGGCGATGTCCTGGAATTCCTGGGCCAGGTTGCGTCGCTCCGCCGTCTTCAACAGGACGTTGCCACCGGGGGTCTTGATCGATCCGGCGGGCACGTCAAGCGCCGACGCGTCAATGGCCTCCGCCACGTCCTCGAGTCGCAGACCGAGCGACCGCAACCGCGCCTGGGTGATCTCGATCTGCACCTCGGGTCGGCGCATCCCCCGGATTTCCACGAGCGAAATGTCCGGTTCCGCCAGCAGGGCCTCCTCGATCTGGCGCGCATAGGCCACCAGCCCCCGCTGGTCCAGATCGCCATACAGGGAGAGGTACATCACGCCACGGCGACGGCCGCCGTCGAGCGAGATGACCGGAGGTTCGGCGTCGTCCGGAAACAGGCTGATGCGTTGGACCGCGGCGGTGATTTCCTGGAGACCGCGGTTGCGATCCGTTCCCGGCACCAGTTCTGCGGAGATACTGGCGCTGCCTTCGGAGGCCACCGAGCGGACCTCGCGTATCACCTCCATGCTGCGCAGCTCAGACTCGATCGGGAGGATGATCGAGTGCTCCACCTCATCCGGGCTGGCCCCGCGGTACTCCATCGAGATGCGCACCACGTCGAGGACGAAGGTCGGGTAGATTTCCTGTCGGATGTGGCGGGCGACGAGGAGGCCGGTGGCGACGACCGCGACCATGAGGAGGTTGGCCGCCACGTGGTTGCGGGCGAACCAGGCCAGGATGCCCGGGGCCTGGCCGGGACCTTCAGGGGCAGGCTTCATGGCGCAGACGGGCTGGACCCGCCATCCTCCTCGAGTTGGGGTTTCACCTCCATCCCGGGCAGGGCGGCACGCAGTTCGCTGACGATGAGATGTTCGCCGGGATCGAGGGCGGGCTTGATCCACACCGTGTCACCCTCCGACCAGCACACTTCAACCTCCCGAATCTGCAGCCGCTCCTCCCGGTCCACCACCCAGATCCGGTCGCCCTCGCGCAGGGCCGCGCGGGAAATCGCCAGGACTTCGGGCAGTTCGCCGGCGTCGATCTCGATCTGCACATAGCTGCCCAACAACAGGGGAGGGCGGTCCGTGTTGGGGCGAAGCCCAAGCGGATCCGCCACCTCCACCAGCACCCGGGCCATTCGCCCGACCTCCGTGAGGTCGCCAAGGAGCTGGATCACCCGACCGGGATAGCGGCTTTCGTTGCCTTCACCGAGGTCGAGAAGCACGTCCGCGGCGGCGCCGGCCTGATCGTCCCGGGGCAGCCGGATCCACGGCAGCTTGTCCGTGGGCACCGAGGTGCGGACCCAGAAGTGATCCGTTCCGACGAGGGTTGCGGTGGCATCCCCCGGCGTCACGCGCTGCCCGATTTCGACCGCCTCGTCGACGACCACCGCATTGAAGGGAACCCGGACCACGTGGCGATCGAGTTGTTCCACGGCGCGAAGCCGGTCCGCCTTCAGCCGCTGCAGTTCCGCCTCCTGCATCCGGCACGTGGTCTCCAGGGAGGCAAGTTCGGTTGCGGGAATGACGGATTCCTCGGCCAGGCGGCGTCCCTCCTCCAGCCGGCGGCGGGCCTCGGCGAGACCGGCTTCCGCCCGGGCCACCTGCGCCTCGGCGCCGGCCAGTTCCAGTTCCGCCAGGGTGGGATCGATGGCGTAGAGTTCGTCGCCGGCCTTCACGAAGCCCCCCGGTCGCAAGCCTTCATGCAGTCGGATGACGTGGCCGCTGACCTGGGGTTCGACCGTGACCCGGCGGGCGGGAACGACGGAACCATAGGCGACCACATGGATGCGGGCCGGGGCGGGGGTGGGCGAGACCGCCTTGACGATCCTGGGGGGGCGCACGTCCTCCTCCGCCTGGGTCTTGGGACCGGTGCGGTGAATCCAGTAGCCGAGTGCCACGGCCACCCCGATCACGGCGATGGAAAGTCCCGTGGCGTGGGTGCGTTTCTGAGTGTTGTCCGCCTGCATTGCCAAACCGAGATTGCTACCACCCACGAACTTTCCGCGGAGGTGAGGGCCCTTGATGCCAGAAAGCGCGGCCGGTGAAAAGCCTTCAGGTCCCATCAGACGGTGTGGCCATTGCCGCTTGCCGGGGTGGGGTGGGGCAACGTAGCGTCCGGGCCGCGTCGCCGGACTCGCGGAGGAACCACACCGGCGGCCGGTTGACGGCAAGCAATGAAGGTGTTGACGGACAAGTTCGCGGAGTCGCCTCTCTGGCCACGGATTCTGCCATTCGCGGTGTTCCTGGCCCTGGGAGCGGGGCAGGCGCTTTTTGGCGAATCGGGAGCCTACTGGTTCTACCTGGCGAAGACCATTGCCGGCGGGTGGCTGGTCTGGCTGATGCGGCCGTTCGTGAAGGAGATGCGCTGGGCCTTCAGTTGGGAGGCGGTCGTGGTGGGCGTGCTGGTCCTGGTCATGTGGATCGCCGTCGATCCCCATTACCCCCACCTCGGTGGCGAGGGCGAGCCCTGGAACCCGTTCCTCCTCTACGGGGAAGGGGCGGCGCTGGGGTGGTTCTTCGTCGGGGTGCGAACCCTGGGGTCCACCTTGGTGGTGCCGCCGCTGGAGGAGGTCTTCTACCGCTCGTTCGTCTATCGGTTCGTTGCGAAGGCAGACTTTGAGACGGTGCCCTTCAAGCATTTCGCGTGGACCCCCCTGATCGTCACGAGCCTGATGTTCGGCTTCGAGCATTCGCAGTGGCTGGCCGGGATCCTGTGCGGTCTTGCCTACCAGTGGTTGGTCATCCGGAAGAACCGGATCGGGGACGCGATGACGGCCCATGCGATCACGAACTTCCTGCTGGCCCTCTACGTGGTCTGGAAACCGGCCTGGCAGTTCTGGTAGATCGGAGCGTGTCATGAGCGAATCTCTGCCCGACCGGCCACCGACCCTCGAAGGCGGACCGATCCGGTTGCGCGCGTTGGGTCCGGAGGATGCTCCCCGGATCGTGCAGGTGGCGGGGGCTCGGGAGATTGCGGACACCACCATCTCGGTGCCGCATCCGTATCCGCCGGAGGCCGCGGTGGAATGGATCACGAAGGTGGGGGAGCAATGGACCGCGGGCACGGGCGCCATCTTCGGCGTGGAAACCTGCGACGGGAATGCACTCGTCGGCTCGATTGGGTTGCGCGAGATCGACCGCGCCCATTCGCAGGCGGAGTTGGGATTCTACGTCGGGGTTCCGTGGTGGGGGCGAGGATATGCGACCGCCGCGATCCGTGCCCTGTTGCCTTTCGCCTTCGGACCGCTGGGACTGAACCGTGTCTATGCCCATCACATGGTGCGCAACCCGGCTTCCGGCCGGGTTCTGGAGAAGACCGGGTTCCGTCGCGAAGGACTGCTGCGCCAACGCGTCCGCAAATGGGGTGTGTTTGAGGACGTCGTGATCCTGGCGTTGCTTCGCCGGGAGTGGGCGGGCCCCTGATCTGCTTCAAGATCCGGAATCGAATGGAGGATTGAACGATTCCCCACCCTCACCGCGGTCCCCTCGTGCCCTCGCGTGGTTCGCGGGCAGACTGAATGTTACGGTTGAGACCCTGTCGTCACTCGATCGCAGTCGAGAAGTCGGTTTACATCCGGGGGTATCGGTGGTAAGAAGAGCAGACAATCAACAACTGTAGAATCACCTCTTTCGGATCGGTTCGGCGCCGGCGGACGGGAGGGGTGGGTTGACTTACCGGCGTCAATCGTTCAACTCAACAAACAAGAAATGAGCAAAGCAACGAAACAGAGGGGCCGGGGCATGTCCCGGCTCGCGATGTCCGCCGCGTCCGCGATGGTGCTGGCGATAATGCCGGCCCGGGCGGCGAACGCGGTTTGGGTGACGGACCCGGCCGACATGGCGGATGCCAGCGGGGACATCCGGGGCATCCAGGCCGAGGTCATGGGTGACAATCTGCATCTGAGCATGTGGGTGGAGCATGTGGCGGCACCTTCGACCGGGCAGACCCCGGACGGGATGAACAACCGCTACTACTACCATTGGCTGCTGGACACGGACAACGATCCCGCCACCGGACGGAGCAACGCGGAGTATGAGGAGACGCCGACCGGCGTCGTGCAGCCCATCGGGGCCGAGTTGGTGGTGCAGGTGGGCTGGCGGGACGGCAAGCCGAACGGGATCGAGGTGTACAACGCCGAGACGGAGGCCACGTTGTTCGAGGGATTCTTCTACCAGGCGCGGGGCAGCCGGTTGCACGCGGTTCTCCCGCTGGCAGACCTGGGGCTGCTGCCGGGACAGACCATCGCGGTTTCCGCCTTTGAGGAGGGTTCGTCGGATGACTGGGCGACCGACTGGATGGAGTCGGGCGTGCTCACGTTGGAAGGGCTGACCGGACCGTCGGTCTGGGTGACGGACGCGGACGACATTGCCGATGACAGCGGCGACCTGCGGGGTGTCCAGGCCTATGTGCTGGGGGAGAACCTCTACCTGGGCATGACTGTGCAACACGTGGCGGGGCCGGCGATGGAGCAGACCCCGGATGGAATGAACAACCGTTACTACTACCACTGGCTGCTGGACACCGACAACGATCCAGCCACCGGGCGGAGCAATGCGGAATATGAGGAGAATCCGACCGGGGTGACGACGCCGATTGGGGCGGAACTGGTGGTGCAGGTGGGCTGGCGGGACGGCAAGCCGAACGGGATCGAGGTGTACAACGCCGAGACGGAGGCCACGTTGTTCGAGGGATTCCCCTACCAACTGGGCGGCAGTGGCATCCTGGCGGTTTTGCCGCTGGCGGACCTGGGCCTTTTGCCCGGACAGACGATTGCGGTTTCGGCCTTTGAGGAAGGTTCCTCGAATGACTGGGAGACCGACTGGATGGAACCCGGCGTGCTCACCCTGGAAGGGCCGGTCGGCCCGTCGGTCTGGGTGACGGACGCGGACGACATAGCCGATGACAGCGGCGACCTGCGTGGAATCCGGGCGCATGTGGAGGGGGAGAACCTCGTGCTGGGCATGGCGGTGCAACATGTGGCGGGACCGGCGCTGGAACAGACGCCGGACGGGATGAACAACCGTTACTACTACCACTGGCTGCTGGATACGGACAACGATCCGGCCACCGGGCGCAGCAATGCGGAGTATGAAGAGACGCCGACCGGAGTCACGACGCCGATTGGGGCCGAGTTGGTGGTGCAAGTGGGCTGGCGTGACGGCAAGCCGAACGGGATCGAGGTGTACAACGCCGAGACGGAGGCCACGTTGTTCGAGGGATTCCCCTACCAACTGGGCGGCAGTGACATCGTGGCGGTGTTGCCTCTCGCAGCCCTGGGCTTGCTGCCGGGGCAGACGATCGCGATTTCCGCGTTCGAGGAAGGTTCCTCGAATGACTGGGAGACCGACTGGATGGAGCCGGGGGTTCTGACGCTCGACGCGCTCAGCTCCGGACGGATGAAGATTGACGGCGATTTCGCCGACTGGACGGAGGCTGCCTCCGAGGGATTGGTGGTCGGGGTCGATGATCCCGCTGACATGGCGGATTCCAGCGGCGACCTCAAGCGCATCGAGGCCACCGTGGAGAACGGTTATGTGTACCTGCGGATGGCGGTGCATGGCATCGCCCTGCCGTCGGTGGAACAGACGCCTCCGGGCATGAACAACCGTTACTACTATCACTGGCTGCTGGACACCGACAACAACCCCGCCACGGGCCGGAGCAACTCGGAATACGAGGAGACGCCGACCGGGGTGGTGAACCCGATCGGTGCCGAGCGGGTGGTGCAGGTGGGCTGGCGTGACGGTGCTCCCAACGGCATCGAGGTCTACGATGCCGTGACCGAGGAGACGTTGCTCGTGGACTTCGAGTATGCCGCCTCGGGCGATTCCGTGGAGGCGAAGATTCCCTTCGCCCCGTTGGGGGTCGTGTCCGGTCAGACCGTGGCCATCTCCGCCTTCGAGGAGGGTTCGTCCGATGATTGGGCAACCGACTGGATGGAATCGACGGTGCTTGCACTGGTCGAGCCGGGGGCCGGCGGGCTTTCCCTGGAAACCGAGTTCGCGGGGAATCCCTACGGGTTCTCGATCACTGTCTACGACGGCGACGGCGGGGAGAGCGTGGATGCCGGCAGTGTCAGTGTGGCGGTGGACGGTGCAGCCGCACTCGGGGTGAGGGTGGACTACGTCGCGGATCCGGGATACACGCGGATCACGGGGCGCAACCCGGCGTTGTTGCCGGCGGGTGAACTTCACAAGGTCACCCTGACCTGTGACATCGACGGCATGACTGAAGCGGCGACCTTCAGCTTCAAGGTGCCGGCATACGAAGTGTTGCCGCTGGCGGGGCGGTTCACCTCCCTGGACACTGCCAACAAGGGCTTTGTCGCCAGTGTGACCCAGATCAGCAGCGTGCAAACCAGCGCGGCCGATGTGCATCACAACGTGGCGGATACGGCCGAGGAGCAACTGGCAGGTGAACTCGAGAACTTCGGAGTGCCCTACTTCAATGAGGCCGACCTGGGATGCGGCGTGTGGTGCGTGGAGCCGGTGGTCGTGTCGGGGGTGGTGAACTGGTATGAACTGGCGCCGGCGGAGAGTTACCCCACCGGTTTCCCGAACGACGAGGTGTTCCCGAAGCTGGGCGAGTTGCCCGGGCAGGGGATCGAACTCCAGGGCGATGTCATCGAACTCCTCACCTACCTCGAACTCGAGCAGGGCTACAACCAACTCGGGCTCTTCACCGAGGGCGGGCACAAGATCAGCAACGGCTTCAGCCCCGACGGCCTGGTGCTGAGCCAGTTTGACAACTCGGGAGATCCGGACCCGCTGCTGGTGCCGTCCTACTATCCGAGAAGCCAGGTCTTCGGTGTCGTGGCACCCGAGGCGGGCTTCTATCCGTTCCGTTTCCTGTGGTTCCAGAGCGACAACCGGGAGGCCCCGGGCATGCTGCTTGAGTTGTTCTCGGTGAAGGACAAGAAGTCCCACCTGCTGAATGACGAGAGCGACCCGCTGGCCATGATGGCCTACCGGGCCGGCGTGCTGATCGATCCGGACTTCGTGGCGCCCACGCTGAGCGCCAGCAGCAACGGCACCACCCTGCATGTCAGTTGGACCGGAATCCTGCAGACTGCCGGGACGGTGGACGGGCCTTGGAGCGACTTCGGCAATGACAGCCAGAGTCCGGCCGACTTCTCGTTGACCGAGAATCCGAGCCTGTACTTCCGCGCGCGGAGCAACTAACGCCTGAACGGCGGCCCGATCCGCCGGGAACAGGATAGCAGACAGCCTCCGTGGTTCGGCATCCGGACCACGGAGGCGTTTCTTTTGCGGCGGGAGCGTTCGGGTCGTGCGCCCATCGGAACGATGCGGAATCACATGGCCGCTTCCCATGTCGCGAAGCGTCGTGGAGTGCGGGCGATTCGAATCGCCGCTTTGGGGGTGAAGCTGAGGTTTTAGTGTTCAGTGTTCGCGGGGCAGGTTTCGGATCTGGGGACAGCCCGGCCCAAAGCGGTGAAGGCTGGCGCTTTTCACCGCAGTCCAAGACCCGGCGGAGAACGACCGCACGCGGGGCGTGACGCCGGTTGGGACCTATTGCGTCGGTACGACCAATCGGTAGTAACGTTCGGCAGGGCGCGGTGAGGCGATGTCCTGGGCCGTGGCCTGACGGATGGTCACCGAGTCGGGATCCGCGATCGGATGGAGTTCCAGGAGTTCCCACGTCCCCTCGGTGAGACTGGAACGATGTTCGACGCGATACTCCCGGTTGTCCGCCGCGCGAAAGGTCAAGACGACCGTGGATGCCTCCACCCGCAGGTCGTCGAAGCCGAGGCGGCTGTTCGCGTCCGAAGCATCCGTGCCGGCCAGGAACTCGTCCTCGTTGGTCATGCCGTCGCCGTCCAGGTCGCGACCGGGATCATACGGGTCGAGCGGATTCAGCCCGTACGTTTCCTCGTAGAGGTCCGTCATGCCATCCGCGTCGGAGTCCTGTCCGGGAGGGACCACCACGAGCGCCGCGGGAGTTGAAGTCACCGCCCCCGCCGCATTCGAGACGACCACCTCGTAGGTGCCGGCGTCCAGCAGTTGGACGGCGGGGAGGCTGAGGCTGGCCTGATTCGCGCCGGGCAGGTTCGATCCGTTCTTGCGCCACTGGTAGCCCAACGGTCCCTCACCAGAGGCGACGACTGAGAGAACGACGGGGCGACCGCTCTGCGTGACCTGCCCGAGAGGCGCCACCGTGATCCCTGGAGCCGGGTTGGTTGTGGGGAGCCTGCCAGGTGTCGGCGCGCGCGCCTTCCAGTTCCCCGGATCGTTGCCATACGCCGTCTCCACCGTTCGCTGCAGGGCAAATCCGGTGCCGTCCGCTCCCGCTGGCCACGGGGCTTCATCGCGATAATTCACTCGATCCACCAGCACCGCGGTGGTGACGGTCGTGTTGGTGTAGAAGCGGACCTGGTCGGGCTGAATCAGCTCCACCGACTCGCCGCCGTTGTCCAGTTTGCCGTCCCAGGGACCAAACAACCGCGTTCCGGCGGGGACGTCATAAAGATCCCTGAAGGCGGTGGCCTGCGCCGGCTCAAGTGCGGGATCGAAGCCCACGACTAGAATGCGCTCGCCGGGCTGCATCGCCTCATTCATCGGGAAGCTGTAGCGGACGGCATCGCGCAATTGCCAGGTGTTGGTGGTGGCGTTGGGGTCATGGAGCGGGACCGTCGCGGTCGTGAGGTTGAGCAGTTCCAGGTACTCGTTCTCCGGTGCGTCCCAAAGCCCCCCGTTTGCCGCAACGTCCGGCGGGTGATACATGATTTCGCTGATCACAACCGGGCCGATTCGGGGACCCGCGTTGGCCTCGCCCAAGGTGGTTCGGGCCTGCGAAACGAAATGCTCCTCGCCGGTGCCGATGATGTAGCGCCCGAAGGACACCCCGTTCAGCGCCGCACCGAAGCGGTAACCATGGACGTAGCCGGTGAGGCTTCCGTCCTCCCGCGCCGAGAAGAGAAACACCTCGTCGCCGGAGGAACGCAGGTTGAACTCGTTTGCGCCTCCCAGGCCGGGGTTGAACCGGGCTTCGTCCATCACCAGAAAACCGTGTGCCGGAACCACACTGCCCGCCGGCAACCGGTACTTGGGGGCGCGCGGATCGTCCGACAGGTACCACCCGCTGATGTCGGCCGTCGTGGGCTCCGGGTTGTAGAGTTCGATTGAGTCGACCTGCGGGAGGTCGGTGTGCGTCAACACCTCGTTGATCAGGACCCGGGGCAGGGTGGGGGCGGGGGGTTCGACCGTGCCGGGGGTTCCGTTGAGCACACTGCCGGCTCGCCAGTCGGAGGATTCGGTGGCTGTCGTGACGGCCGCGTTGGGATGGGTGCTCACAAGGGCGAAGCCGTTTCCGTCGGTCGCCGGATACCAGCCGTCCTTGTAGCGCACTTCCTGCACCAGTTGTCCCATCGGCCCGAGCAGCCGCAGGGTCTCGCCGCCGTTATCCAGGCTCCCGGTGAATTCGCCGGTCACCGCCGGCAGGCTGCCGTATCGGGTCTCGAAGGCGGTCCGGTTCGCCACCACCACCACCCGCCCGCCGGGGGGCAGGGCCCCTACTGTTCCGACGGAAAAGTCGAATCCCACCCCATCCACGAACCGGTAACCGGACAGATCCAGGGCGACGGGGAGCAGGTTGCGCAGTTCGATGAACTCGAAGTTACTGACGGCATTGGTGTCTCCGACCGGTGGTGGCGTGGGGTGATACATGATCTCGGTGATTGCCAGGGCGGGCGAATCGGTCACGAAAGTCGACGCGGTCGGTCCGCTCCACCGGTTGTTCTGAAAGGTGCGGGCGACAACGCGCGAGGTGCGGTCGATCCGGATCGGAGCGGTGTAGTGTCGGGCTCCCGGGTTGACCGTGCCCCCGGGTTGCCGCGGGTCGCTGCCGTCCGTGGTGTAATAAACGCTCGCGGGCGCCGTGATGGTCAGTTCATGGCCCGCCGGCACCGGGCCTCCATATCGGCTGAATTCCGGCGCCAGAAGGAACTGCCGGTCGATCCAGTTGAACCGGTCGGTGATCCACTTCTTCTTGTTCGCGATGATCTGCGCGTAGGTGGGTACGATGTAGATGCTTGGATTGGGCCAGACGTAGGTGTTCAGGCGCGACCAGCGGGCGAACTCGCGGTCCTTGGCCTCGTCCAGGTAGGCGGCGATCTCGTCCACCCGGGCCGTCACCCGGGGGGCGGACATGACATTCGTCCGCAGCACGCTCCAACGATCGGCGATGGCCTGGTTGAAATCCGGATCGCCGGTCTGGCCGTAGCCGCTGGTCGTGCCGCAGATCAGTCGACGCAGCCAGATGTGCGCGTTTTGATCGATCAACTGATAGTACCAGCCGGAGGCAATCCAGCCGTCGAGGTAATCGGCATTGCCGAAGCTGAGGTTCCAGTCCCAGATCGGGTCCATGGCCACCTTGCCGCCCCGCTCCTTGTGAAAGTAGTTGCTCAGCCGGTAACCGTCGATCTGCTTCGCGAACTCCACGATCCAGTGGTTGTCGACGAAGGAGGGAATGTCGATGAAGTGGCTGTAGTGCTGCTCGTCCGTGCGGCTCAGCCAGTCGGAGGCATACATCGCATTCTCGAAATCGATCAGGTAATTGCGCAGCCAGGACTGCTGGGCGGAGGTGATTTCGTCCGGCTTCGGATCGTGGTACTTCAGGCTTTGGGCGGAGAACCCGGACCCGCCACGCGTGCTGAAATTCCGGTCGCCTGGGCTGTCCTTGTCCTTCTTGAAGATGTAGCCGCCGGTGATTTCCGGCTCGCTGTTGTTGGCGGAGCCCAGCTTCGCCACGTCCACGCGGTGGTTGTCGATCTTGATCTTCTCCAGCAACACGTAGATGCCCTTGTAATCGGTCGGGTACCGCAACCGTTCCCGGCTCTGGTCGATGAACACCTCCACGAACCGGCGGCGCACGGCGTAGTGCCCCATCTGCTCGTGCAGTTCGAAGGCGAGGAAGTTGTTCAGCAGGCTCTTGTCCGTGTAGGGACCGTTCAGCACCCAATCCGATTCCGCCGGCAACCCCAGCAGCGGCACTTCCAGGTCCAGCCCGGCGGCATCGTTCAACTCGAGGTTGTACTGCTTCTTCGGAAACCCGGTGGAGCTTTGCCCGCGAATCTCCATCGATCCCATGCCCGTGTGCGACGGCGTCCCCAGCAGCGCCGTGCGACCGCGGAACGGCTCGATGGCGGTCACGTACACCGGCACGCGCGAGTCCGCCGGAATGCTCGGCGTGACCGGTTGCACCACCAGGAGCGGGAGATTCGAACTGAAGCCCGCCAGGTCGTCGAACACCAGCGAATACCCCGCCGCCACCACGCGGCTCGGCATGAGCCCGGCCTGGAACACCCGTGCCTTCAGGATCGTGCCCTGCGTGATCTCGATCGGCCCCGTGTAGGGGGTGCCGCTCTCGGTGGGCGCCGCCCCGTTGAGGGTGTAGCGGAGGTCCCCCGACGGCGCACTCAGTTCGATTTCCAGCCGGTTCGTGACATACAATCCGGCCGGCAGTGAGAAGACCGGGTCCGGGGCAAACCCACTGCCGCTCGAGGCATTCGCCCGGCCCGGCGTCGGCGTCAGAAAATAGCCGACGATGTCCGGCTCCACCAGATCCCGGCCGTAGGAGACATCATTGCGTTGCACCGGGTATTCCGGGCTGAAAGCGGAGACCGCGTTGCCGTTGGGATCGACCAGCGCCAGGTACTCGCCGCCGCTGCTCAGCTTGAAGTTCGTGTGCAACTCGCCTCCCGGCCGCTCCGGATCCTTGTTCGAGGCCCAGACCAGCAGATAGCCGCCCGCCGGGATCGTCGCCGCCGGGAACTCCCATTTCGTCAACTCCTCCGCGTCGTCGGTCAGATACCAGCCTTCCAGTTCGACCGCCTCGGGCTCCCGGTTGTACAGCTCGATCCAATCCTCCCGATCCCCGTCGCCGTCGCGAAGGCCGCCCTCGTTGTCCGCCAGGAACTCCGAGATGATCACATCCGCCACCGGCACCGTCTTGTCCAGGATGTAACCCCAGCCGGTGCCCGTGAACGGGTAGGCCTTGCTTGAGAGGTCCGTGATGCCATGCCCGGTCGCCCAGGTGATCGTCACCGGTCCCTCCCCCGGTTCGGGGAAGTTGAAGGTGTAGTCGCGGGGCGAATGTACCTCCAGGCCGGTGGCCGGCATTCCGTCGATCAACAGGTCCATCGCCTCCACCCCCGTGACGTTCTCGCTGAAGATCACCTCGATGAAAGTCAGCTCGCGCACGGTGGTTTCCGGGGGCGGAACGGCTTCCTCCATCACCGGTGGGGTTGAATCGACGGTCGAGTTCAAGGTGGCGTTGAAAAGGAAATCGCTGCTGCCGCTCAGCGAGGCGTTGGCGGCCTGGACCGCCAGGACGTTGGCACCCGGCAGAAGCAGTCCCACCCGGTTCGTGATGGTGATCGTGGCGATCAGCGGCTCGTCTCCGGTGTCCGTGGCCGGAGTCTGGAACGAGGGCTCGCCCTCGGGCATGTCCAGGCGGGCGATTTCCTCGCCATTCAGCCACACCAGGCAGCCATCGTCCGACTGCACGTCGAGTATCAGCGTCTCCACTTCCTCGACGTTGGCGAGATTGAATGCCCGGCGCAGGAATACGCACACGTAATGGTCCGGCATGTCGGCCAACTCGGTGTTTCCGCTGTAACCGCTGCTGAGTTCGTAGAAGAACGGGGTGGGACCCGTCAGCCAGGCGGAATCATCAAAGGCTGTCGCCCGCCAGGCGGTGGGGTCCGGCGCGGAAGCCTCGGTGACCCCCTTGAAGTAGCGCCATGGGGCGGACTCCCCGATCAACTCGTCCGCCTGGCCGACCGGCCCCATGGCCACCGCCAGCAAGAGCGCCGTCAGACCCACGCGACGGCCCAGGCTTTCACGCGGCATGGAGGGACGCTCCGCCGGACGGAAGGCCGGGGCCTGGCGGCTTGCGCCTGCTCCTTCGATCGTGGTTTTCAGCATCGGAGCCCGATAAACAGATGGTTTCATCATGTGCGTTGCCAACGTCGGTTGCCGGCGCCGGGAGGAACCGGTACGTCGGTGACTCCCGATCACAGCAACTGAAGTGCCGGAACTGTAACAAAACCGTCGCAAAGGCAAACCCTGGCTTCGACGGGACCGATTGTCGTGGCTTCGGCCGGGGTGATCAGGGCAGGATTCCCGGATGAGTTCTCCTTGGTTCGCACTGTTCGCCGGGACGCTGGCGTTGCTGGCCGCAGCACCGGTTCGCGCCGCAGCCTCACCCAACATTGTGCTTATCCTCGCGGACGACCTGGGGTTCTCGGACATCGGTTGTTACGGGGGGGAGATCGCGACACCGAACCTGGATCGGTTGGCCGCGGGGGGCCTGCGTTTCACCCGCTTCTACAACTGCGCGAAGTGCGAGACCACCCGCGCCACACTGTTGACCGGGCGGTATCATCATGAGGTCGGCATCGCCAAACTGGCGAATGCTGCCACGCTCGCCGAAGTGGCCCGAGGCGCGGGCTACACCACGCTCATGGCCGGCAAGTGGCACATGAACGGCAATCCGCTCGACCGGGGCTTCGACCGCTACTTCGGTCACCTCAGCGGCGCCTGCAACTACTTCACCGGCGACAACACCTTCCGCGTCGACCGGGAGGTCTACGAGGTGCCCGCGAGCGGGTTCTACACGACGGATGCGGATACCGATTGGGCCCTGCGCTTCATCCGCGAGGCCGATCCGGGCAGGCCGCTGTTCCTTTACCTGGCCTACAACGCGCCGCATTACCCCCTGCAGGCCCCGGAGGCGGAGGTTCGCAAGTACCTGGGCAAATACCGCCCGGGCTGGGATGTGCTGCAGCAGCAGCGTCTCGCCCGGCAACGTGAGATGAAGCTTCTGCCCCGCGACTATCCGCTCCCGCCCCGCCCCGCGGACGTTCCTGCCTGGGATTCGCTGACGGAACAAGAACACGCCGAACACGACCTGACCATGGCCACGTTCGCCGCGATGGTCGATCGGATGGACCAGAACATCGGTCGCGTCCTGGCAACGCTTCGCGAAACGGGCAGGGCGCAGAACACGCTGGTGCTCTTCCTCAGCGACAACGGCGCCTGCCCGTTCCAACGGACCAAGCCCGCCACCCGGACGCAGAACCTCATGCCCTGGAATCCCAAGTCCTACTGGACCTACGACAAGGGGTGGGCCCATGTCGGCAACACCCCCTTCCGCGAATACAAACAGAACCAGCACGAGGGTGGCATCAGCACCCCCTGCATCGTGCACTGGCCGGCGGGACTCCGGCGCGCGGGCGACGGCGGTTCCGGCTTTCGCGATTCCGCCGCGGGACGGTTGACCGACCAACCCGCCCACCTCGTGGACCTCATGGCCACGCTGGTCGACCTGGCCGGCGCGACTTATCCCCTGGAAATGCACGGCGACCCCGTCGGGCCGATGCGCGGATTGAGCCTGCGCCCGATCCTCGAAGGTCGGCAGCGCGCACCCAACCCGCTGCTCCACTTCACCTTCTACGGCAAGAACAACGCCCTGCTGCAGGGCGACTGGAAACTCGTGAACCGCAACTTCGGTCCTTGGGAGCTCTACAACCTGATCGAGGATCGAACGGAACTGAGCAATCTCGCCTCCGCCCTTCCGGAGCGCTTGTCCGAGATGAACGCGACCTGGCGAAAGCTGGCCGCGGAAATCGGTGTCCCCGAGCGCGGGCGGGCCGACACCCCATGACGCGAGGATCCGCCGGAAGTGCCGGCATCCGATGGAGAGCGCCGGCAGTTCATGGGCCAGGCTCTGGGACTGGTCTATGGTGGGAAACCCCCTGCCCGCGCCTCAACGTCTCGCCATGAGGGTTGAAGCCTTTCGTCTGGGCTGATCAGCCATCCGTGACTTGTGGGCTATACGCCGTCGGCCTGGGTGATGCCAGGGGCGGGAAAAGCCTGATTCGGGGGCCGGGGATTGCCCGCGCGGGCCAGCGCGCGGGCAACCCGGACCCCGATTGCTTGAAGACCTCTTGTGCCCTGGTGAGGCGAAGCGGACGGCGATTGGAGGGGGGGGGCCGAAGGGCAAAGCAGACGTCGAGCTTGCGCACCTCCGCACGAGCCGAATGGCGAACAGTGCTTGACCTGAGCGCAAAGCGTCCCGAGGATTCCAGGCGTATCTCCATTCCCCTTATTGGTTTATGAAGGCGCTGTTGATAAGAGTTTCACTGATGCGGTTTGCCCTACTGTTCTTGTTCCACGCGTCGTTTGTATATCTGACCGTGGCCGCCCATGATGGCACCCTCCTCTGGCAGTATCCGGTTGGCGGCTCGATGTCGTTCTGCCCGGCGGTGAACGCAGAGGGGGTGGTTTACATCAGCGCCCCGGACCGGAGCGTCCACGCCCTGAACGGGGAGACCGGCCAGGCGCACTGGTCGTACCCGACCGAATTGGGCGTGGCGACGGCGCCGGTGTTGGGGACGGATGGCACCGTCTATGTCGGGTTGCTGGACACGAACATTGTGGCGCTGAACGGCGAGACCGGTGAGTTGCTATGGGAGACGCCGGCCGTTCGCAAAGCCTCGGTGCTCGGGTTGACCCGCGACAGCACCTTGTTCGCGCACGGCGGCTACGGTTTGCTGCTGGCGTTGAACGCCTCCAACGGCGGGGTGGTCTGGGAGACCTCACTGGAACTCCTTCAAGCCTCCAGCGGTCTTGCACTGAATGCGCTGGGAGAGTGTTTCCTCACAGCCAAGGGGAGACTCCTGACCATTGATGGTGCAACGGGTGATGTCCTCGAGGAATACGTGACGGATGGTAACTCAACCGGTGCCTTCTACCCCGTGCTGGCGGCGGACGGGACGGCCTGTGTCGGGACTTGGACGAGTGGGTTCGGTGCGGTGGATTTGGTCTCTCAGAGTCTGCGCTGGCAGTATCTGACGCCGGAGCAGTGGGACTCCCCTTCGGTGATCGGACCGGACGGCACGGTGTACGTCTGCACCGGCACGCTTCAGGCAATCAACGGTGGCACAGGGAGTCTCCGATGGCGCTTCGTCGGCGAGGGCAGAATCCTTTACAGCCCGGCCTTGGCGGCGGATGGCACGCTATACGTGGGGGCAGAGGACAAGAACCTGTACGCGATCCACGCTGAGGAGGGAGTCGAACGGTGGCGGTTCACTGGAGGCGATCGCATGGCGGGTCCGCCCACCATCGGCCCGAACGGAACTGTGTATGTGGCTTGCCGCGATGGAAACCTGTACGCGGTCAGTGGCTCCGCCCCCCTCGCGAACAGCCCCTGGCCGAAGTGGCAGCATAACCTGGCCAACACCGGCGAGTCCCACTGGACGGAGGGGGCCGCCGAGGTGCTCAGCCAGAGCGGGGGCGAACTGGCACCAGCAGGCGCCGTCGTGCGCCTCTGGGTCAACGCCAAGGGGGGGGCCCCCTTTGAGTATCGGTGGTATCGCGACGGCGAACTGATTCCCGATGCCACGGAGAACCAGCTGGTAGTTTCCGAGGTGGGATTCGCAGATGAGGGAAGTTACCACGCCGTCGCCTCGAACGTGCTTGGAACTGCCACCACCGCGCCGATGGAGGTTGCCGTGGGATACTCTCTCGATGTGGATTGGTATCCGGTTTTGGGGACGGTTACAGGCCTCCCAGAAGGTGGTGTTGTCACTCCAGGCACCGAAGTAGTACTGGAGGCGCAGGGAACGGGAGGGCATGGGTTCCTGAGGTGGGAAGGTGACGTTGAGTCCGATGAGAACCCACTGACCGTTGTGGTGGAGAGCAACCTCCAGATTCGAGCGCGCTTTGTGGTCGAGCCGGGTACGCTCCTCTGGTCGGCCACAACGGGAGGAGAGGTTCGAGGCTCGCCGGCAATCGGGGAGGACGGGACGGTCTATGTCGGCACCAGTCGGGGAATCGCCGTGGATGGTTACACGGGGACGATCAAGTGGCGTGGGTTGCCTGTGGGCGCGTGGAGCGAAGGGACCACCCCGGTGGTTGATGACAGCGGGTCCGTCTTCTTCTCGGACGGATTTGCCATGGTTGCCGCGGACGGGCACGCTGGTGAGATCATGTGGCTCACCAGGGGGACGGGTACCTGGAATGGCTCCAACCCGGTTTCGGTCAGCGATGACGGACTCGTTTACTTGGCTGCAGGGAGCGGGAAGCTGCTCGCGATGCAAGCGGCGACGGGGCTCTCAGCATGGGAGGTGCAGACCGGATCCAATCACAGCAGCCCGGCCGCCCTCGGAGCGGATGGATGGCTGTATGTCGTGTCAGCGAGTCAGCAAGCGCTCGCGTTTGATCGCCTAACCGGGGAGGAGCAATGGCGTGCTTCGGCGGGCGGCTTCGCCCACAATCCTCCCGCGTTGGATGGGGAGGGGAAGGTCTTCGTCTGTTCAGATTCTGGCGTTCGGGCCTTGGACGCAGCGACTGGGGAGCAGATATGGGATTATCGCCCCAGCGGGTCAATCGACTCGTCTCCCACGCTTGGCCTGGACGGAGTCCTCTATCTGGATACGCGGGGCGGTCTCCACGCTCTGAATCAGGCAACCGGGGAACGGTTCTGGACCGTCCCTGAAGCCAAGACTTTCCAATCTTCGCCCGCCGTGGCCAGCGATGGCACTGTCTACGTCGGTTCCGAGGATGGAAGACTCTACGCTGTGAACGGCGAGTCTGGCGAGGTGGTCTGGACCTACCAGACCGAAGACGCGATTCACACCTCTCCCAACATCGGCGCCGACGGGACGGTCTACATCGGTTCGGACGACGGGAAGCTGTACGCCATCGCGGGCTCGGCACCGTTGGCGGATACACCTTGGCCGAAATTTCAGGCCGATATGCAGAACACCGGGAGGGTCAACGTACCGCCGCCAGTGCGGCTGCAACTGCTGGGGGCACGCTTGAGGGAGGGCGGAGCGTTTGTCTTTGAGGTCCAGGGGCCGCCCTTGGCGGAAGGAGTGTGGGAGCACTCTGAAGACCTCCGTGGGTGGATAGACGGGGGCGAGGTGATCCTAGACGATACCGGTCACACGGCCGTTGTGGCTGATTCCCTGGCGTTGGAGACGGCGCGGTTCTTCCGGATTCGGGTTGTGCCCTGAGTGGCCGCCCGATCCCCGATCTGAGTTAGTTGCGAGAGTACTGTGCGATCAGAGAGGAGGCCGCGACAAGCAGCGGCAGCCTCCCTTCAGCCACGCCTAACGCCTCGATCCGATCCCGCGGAACATCGCCCGTAGGGGTCCGGGATCGCATCTGCTCCGCAGCAGCCGAGCCCCGCCGTTCCTCGCCAGTCTCGATGATCCGCTGCGGTCGATCAGCCGAAGGTCACGCACAGGGGAACCCATGCAAAGAGACGTAAACGCGCCAAGGAGGAGGGTTCTGGGGCAGGGGGGTGTGGGGGTCTGTCTAAACCCCCACTCTTCGACCCGGCGAGGCCGCATTTCCACAAGACCGAAGAGTCGGAAGGCCAAAAACGGGGAATTCTCGAGCGTGACGGGCGGTTCAGAGCAGGCAAACCCGGAAGGAGGCACTAGCCGGCGGTTTGCGTCGCGAGGGGGACAATCTGAGGCTCGAAGTTGAGCCGTTCCGCCATCTGCCTGCGGTGCTCGTTGGCCAGATGGCCATAGACCTTGCCGATCAGCACGCCACCATCCTTGTGGCCCACCCAAGCAGCTATGGTCATGAAGTCCACGCCAGCCATTACCGCCAGCGAGATGAACGCGTGCCGGCAATCGTGGAAGCGGAAACCGGGCAGCCCGGCGCGTTCACGGGCCATGCTCAAGGTCTCCCGAAACGTGTGCGAGGGGATGTCCTTGTTTCCTCGCTGGGGACTTGGGAACAGCCATTCGGTGTCCGGGGCACGGCGTCCGTCCATGTCGCGGAGATGTGCCTCCAAGGCCGGGCTGAAGTCCACTGTGCGGGCCTCGCCGTTCTTGCTCAACGCGTCGGCGCCGATTACGCTACGTATTCAGCGTTGCCGGTGTGGTGGAATTGGCAGACACAAGGGACTTAAAATCCCTCGATCAGTGATGGTCATGTGGGTTCGAGTCCCACCACCGGTACCAACCTCCCCTCCGGACCCTCCCATGGTTTTCGGCGTGGCGTTCGGACAGGATCAACAGGATTAACAGGATTTGCTGGATGGTTGCTCTTGCTGCGGTCTTTCAGTGAGGGGCCTTCCTGATCTTGTCCATCCTGCCATCCTGTGCGAGGCACCTTCGGTCGGCCAGGTAAACTTGTCCTCCGGCTCGATCCGCGGTTCAATGAGGGGCACGCATGAGTCACACCCCAAACCTGTCCTCTCTTCGTGCCGGCATCATCGGGACCGGCTTCATCGGTCCCGTTCACCTCGAGGCGTTGCGGCGCAACGGCATTCCGGTCACCACCCTATGCGATTTGCCAGACCGGGCCCGGGCGGCCGCGGATCGGCTTCGGATTCCCAATGCCGTCGGTGATTACCGCGAGCTCGTCCGTTCGCCGGAGGTGGACGTCGTTCACATCACTTCGCCGAATCGGTTCCATCGGCCGATGGCGCTGGCGGCGTTGCAGGCGGGCAAGCACGTGGTGTGCGAGAAGCCGTTGGCCATGAATACCCGGGAGACGGCGGAGATCGTCCGGGCGGCGCGGGCGGCGCGAACGGTGTTCGCGGTGAACTACAATGTCCGGTTCTATCCGGCGGTCCTGGAACTGCGACACCGGGTTGCCGTGGGCGAACTGGGGGAGATCATCCACGTCAACGGTTCCTATTTACAGGACTGGCTCTTCAAGGACACCGACTACAACTGGCGCCTGCTGCCGAAGGAGGGGGGGCGACTCCGCGCCGTGGCGGACATCGGTACGCACTGGATGGACACGGTCTCCTTCATCCTCGGCACGAAGATCGAGGCGGTCCTCGCGCATCTGGATACGTTCCATCGCACCCGCCAGCGGCCGGTGGGTGAAGTCGAGACGTTCACTCGAAGTGCGACGGCGAAGCGGCAGCGGACCGTCAGTTACCCGGTGAAGACGGAGGATTTCGCGTCGGTGCTGCTGCGGTTCGCGTCCGGCTCGCACGGCAACCTGGCGGTTTCCCAAGTCGCCGCGGGGCGGAAGAACAGCATCCGGATTGAGCTGTACGGCTCGAAGAAATCGGCCGCGTGGGATTCGGAGAACCCGGAGGTCCTGTGGCTGGGCAACCGGGATACTGCCAACGAGATTGCCGTGCGAAACACGCCGGGATTTGGCGGGGGCGCAAGCGGTTTTGCCGATTACCCGGCGGGCCACGTCGAGGGCTTTCCCGACACGTTCAAGATGCTGTTCCGGGCGGTTTATGGGTGCATCGCGGACGGTGCGCCGGGGCCGGTCCTGTTCGCCACGCCGGAGGAGGGTCACCAAGAGGTCGCCGTCTGCGAGGCGATCCAACTGAGTCATCGGCGGAAGGGGTGGGTGAAGGTGAAGGGGTGATCGGCCGGCAGCCCCGAATCGTGGCGCGCGGCGGAGACATGAGTGGGGTGGTGGCGTCGCGGGGGGCTGTCCGGGCCTCGGATCCAAAGCGGCGATTGAGATCGCGCGCGCACGACGCTCCGCGAGGTTTTGGAGTGCGGTGAAAAGCGCCAGCCTTCACCGCTTTGGCGGCGCGTCCCTCCGCGGTTCCTGACCTCACTCCCTGCGCAGGTCCAGGCACCTCAATTCCTGGTCGTCCCGAACCAGCAACCGACCACTGGAAAACGCCATTGGCGCCCAGGCCATCCGGTTCTTCGCGGCCAGGACCTTCGCCCTGGCCAACAGCGTCGCCGGCGAAGTGGCGAGGTCGAGGAGGTGCAGTTCCCCGGTGCGTCCCTGCATGGCCAGGGCCAGTCCATCCACGATCAGCAGCGGACCGTCGTGAAACTGCAGGTCCGGTCCGGTTTCCCAGAGGCAACCACCATCCGGGTCCAGACACACCAGGCCGCTCTTCTCGGGACCCTGGCTGCGCGTGCTCATGACGTAGATGAAGTCGCGATACAGAACCGGTGCCTGAATGTGGCCGGCGACCGAATCGTCGCTGCGAAGCACCTCCACCTTCCATTCGTCATCCGCGCGACGGACGTGGAGCAGCAGGCAACCCTGGGTGTAACCGCCGGTGATGAACAAGCGGTCGGGGCCGACCTGCAGCGGTTGGGCAATCGGGATCTTGTGGGGATGCGGTGTCTGAACGGTCCAGAGAATGTGGCCGTTGGCGGGATCGACCGATGACACGATGGCGGGCGGCGCCTTGGCCGGTGATTTCTCGGGATCGGAAGGTTGGGCCAGCATGATGATTTGCGGCACCCCGGCGAGAGTCATCAGGGTGGGACTGACATGGCTGTACCAGTTCCGACCGATGTAACCCGATTGCCAGCGAATGGCGCCGGTGGCCTGGTCGAACGCCACCAACCCGATCCGTTGGGTCTGGGGGGCAACGATGACCAGGTTCCCGACGATCAACGGCGCCTGCGTCATGCCCCAGCGCGGGAGTTGGGTGCGGGCAAGCGTCTCCGCGCGGGTCTGCGGTTCCTCGGGGTGGTCGATGTCCGGATCCTTGAAGTCATCGACCAAATGACAGCTCCAGCGTGGCGCGTGGGTCTTGCGGTCGTAGCAGCGGAAGTGACCGAATGGACCGACGGTGAAGACGAAATCGGGCGTGACGGTGGGAACGTTGCGCGAGCCGTCATATTCCAGCCTGCCGGGAGCATCGGTGGTTTCGCGCCAGAGTTCCTGGCCGGATTCAAGGGCGAGACACCGCAACACATCGGCGCGATCCGCTTCGCGATCCAGCAGGTAAACGCGTCCGTCATACACTGCGGGCCCGGCAAACCCGGTTCCCACTTCAACACTCCAAAGCATGGACGGCCCGTCCTTCGGCCAGGTGCGGGCAACGCCGGTTTCCGTGGAGTAACCCCGTCCTTCCACTCCACCGAGCCGTGGCCAGTCGTCCGCCTGAAGCAGAAGCCCTGCGGTCAGCAAGGCCATCAGACGGAAGCACCCACCGAGGTGACAGTCTCGCGCGTTCACCAGGATGTCGCGGCTCGGGGCCTACGGACCTTTCACCCAGAGGTAGTCCAGGCCGATCCGGCCGGGTTCCAGGCATTCCAGGGTCAGTTCGCGGGTTCCCGCCTTCAGTTCAACCGGCCGGAAGTTCACGTTGAGCACCCGGGTCGCGTGCGCGGATCGGAGCGTGACGTTCTCGCTGCCATTGCCGAGGACGAGCGCCTGGCCGTCAATCCGCACGCGAACGATGGCGCCGTCGGGGGTGTGGGCGGCCACGAGATGGATCGCGTATCGCCCATCCTGCTCAACCGGCAGTTGCAGCATGAGGGTGTCCCCCTTCTGTGCCGTCCACTGGACCACCTGTAATCGGGTGGCGAGCGGGAAGGGAACGATTTCCATCGTGCCGCCCTTTGCCTCGGGATGGAGTCTTTCCGCCGGGTGAATCGTGGCCCCGTTGGCACCCCCTGCGGCGACCGGCGGGCGTTCGGGCAGCGCCGGGATTCGAAGGTCGGACGGCATGAGTCCGCGGTGGTCGTCCACCAACCCCGGACGCGCATAGCAGTACGCGATGCGCGCATAGCTGAGGCCCGGTGTCCGACGATGCGTCCACAATTCCAGAAAGGCCGCCAGCGACTGTTCGAACGGGATGGCGTCGAGCATCTGGAAGCGGTGGTTGGAGACATAGCCGGAGGTGTCCGGGCCGGAATCGAGGGGTTGGCCGCAGAAGGGGTGGTCAAAGAGGTCCGGCCGGCTCCAGGAATAGTTGAAGTAGTCCTCCGACCCCGTGCCGAACGTGGAGGGTGTGGTCTCCCCATCCACGAGGAATTTCTCATCGCCTTCGCCCCACCAGTTCCCGCCGGCGGTCGGAACGCCCGAGGGATTCATGATCATGGCGGCGCAACCAACGAACACCCCCCGGCCGATGGCGACGAGGTAGGGCAGGTCGATTACCCCGGCTCCCCCGAGCAGGTCATGGTCCGCCCGCCACTTGGCGTGGAACTGGAGTGACCGGTCGTTCCACTCCCAGGGGGAGATGCGGATGGAACCCTCGACGCGGACGGCGGCCTGCGTTTGGTTCACGAGTTCCAGGCGGACCGAGCGCTCGAAGGGCATGACAAACCGGCAGGTCATGGTGCCGTCCGGTGCCACGCTGAACGGCAGGCTGGACAACGGATTCACCCCGGGGCCGGAGCCGAAGAAGTCGCCGACCGGAGCCTCCACCTGCGGGCGTTGGGAACCATCAAAGGACAGGCGAAGCAGGCAGCCGCGCAAGGCGACGTCCGGTGCCTCGGCGGCGAGTTGCAGGCGCAATTCCCGCACGGCACCCGGGCCCTGGTTTTCGGAGGTCCAGGTCCAATTCGCACCGGGGGCCAGGTCGCCTTCCAACCGGGTGGGTTCGCCCGTCTCCGCGGTCACGCCCGGATGGGTGAGGGCGGCGATCGTGGTGCGGAGTTGCTTCCCGAACTCCCGAAGGTCCTGCTGCGGATCGAACGTGCGCACCTGCGTTCCCCGTGGATAAAGGCGTACCTGGAGATGGTAGAAATGCAGCTCGTTGAGATTGCCCTCCCACGTCACGCGCAGCCCTTCAGCAAACGGCATGGGCAGATAATCCGCATCCTGTTGGACGAAGGCGTCGCCGGCTTCGAGGTCGAGGCCGCCGGACTTGAAATAGTGCACCGAGCGACGGGCCAGGAAGTCGTAGCCGGGGCCTTCCCAGACGGGGGCCGTGTTTTCCGTCGGATCGAGTTGGACCCGCAGCACCCCGCCCATGCCGGCGGACCAACCGCGCACAATGGCACCCGGTTGGTTCACTTCCGCCAGCAGGTAAAGCCCGGGCCGGCCGTCCCCGGGTTCCCGCAGCACCCTCAGGAAGCCGGGGATGGGTTCCCGCCCAAAACCATCGGCATTGGAAAACCAGCCAGGGGCCTCGGCGCTGGTTGAGCGGCGGTCGTAACTGGAGAACTGGATGGTTTGAAACACCGGCTCCGGCCATCGCGCCAATCCGCCGAGGTCACTCATCTCCCCCAGCAAGGTGCCGGTGGTGATGGTCGCCGGGGCGGCGGCTCCCATCAGGGTGGGGGTGAGGAGCAAGGTGGTGGCAAGAACGCTGGCGATGTGCTGCATGGCCTCCTTATGGCGAAACCACTGTCCCAAGGCCAGACGAAAGCCGGCCCGGAGTTCAACCTTCAGGTGGCCTGGGTGGGGGGAAGACCGCCTGAAGGTTGCACCTCGCCCCCGGGTGGATCGCCCTTGGAGGGGTTCAAACCGCGTGTCCGGCGGCGTTGGCACTGGCCCAGGCCCACTGGAAGTTGAAGCCCCCGAGCCAGCCCGTCACGTCCACCACTTCCCCGATAAAGAAGAGCCCCGGCACATCGCGGCACTCCAGGGTCTTCGAGGAAAGCCCCCGGGTGTCCACGCCACCGACCGTCACTTCGGCCTTCAGGTAGCCCTCGTCGCCGGCCGGGACGATCTCCCACGCATGCAGGTCCTGCGACAGGCGCTCGAGTTCCCGACGGGAAAGCTGGGCGATGGGTTTGGCGGGGGCATGCCTTTCGCACCAGGCCTGGACGAAGCGCTCCGGCAACACCTGGCGCAGGGCCGCCTTCACCGTGCGTCCGCCAGCCCGGTTCGCAGCCAACAAATCCGCCGCGGATTGGTCCGGCAGCAGGTTCAGGCATACCGGGGTTCCCGCGCGCCAGTAGCTGGAGATCTGCAGGATTGCCGGACCGCTCAATCCGCGGTGGGTGAACAACACCGCCTCGCGGAAGGTGGGTCCCCCCGCGGGGAGGCTGGTCACACACTCGAAGGCGATCCCGCTCAAACCAGCGAACTGGTCCCGGTCGGATGGCGACCAGGTGAATGGCACGAGGCCGGGGCGCCGTGGGATCAGTGGCACGCCAAACTGCTGTGCCATCTCGAAACCGAACGGGGTGGCTCCCAACCGGGGAAAGGAGAGTCCGCCCGTGGCGATCACCAGTGAGGAGGCCGTGAACACGCCGGCGTTGGTGGTGAGTTCAAAGCGGTGGCCGGCCGGGTTTTCGGAGGACCCCACCCGATCCACCCGCCAGCCCTGATCGTCCGTCCGGCGCAAGACCCGGCAGTTCAACCGCAGGGCCACACCCGCTTCCGCGCAATCCACTTCCAGTTGGTGCAGAATCTGTTTTGAGCTGTGGTCGCAGAAGAGCTGCCGGTGCTTTCGTTCGTGCCAGGCGATGCCGTTCCGCTCGATCCAGGCCAGCACATCCTGTGGCGTGCAACGGGCGAGGGCAGACTTCAGAAAGTGGGGGCTGCCGGCGGTGACGTAATTGTCGGCGCCGGCCCCGAGGTTGGTGAAGTTACAGCGTCCGCCGCCGGAGATAAGGATCTTGCTGCCAGGCCGGGACTGATGTTCGAGCACCAGCACCCGCCGGCCACGCCGACCCGCAACCGCCGCGCAATAAAGCCCGGCGGCTCCCCCGCCAATGATGATCACATCGTGGTCCAAGCGCCGCGACGTTTCCGTAGAAGCGGGCGGTTGACCAGCCTCGAGTTGCTCACCAGAAACCAGAAGCCTTGGTTGAGCTGCTCATCCGTGAACCGAGCCAGTAAGCGCCCAGATGCTTCGAAAGTTCCGGCGATGCACGCGGCTGCCTGGGCGGGAGATCCCTCCCACTCGGGGGCGTCAGGCGCCCAATGTCAGGCAGGATCGGCGACCGGGTGATCGAAGACGTGCTCGATCCACTTCGGGA
This sequence comes from Verrucomicrobiales bacterium, assembly GCA_024233215.1. Classification (GTDB taxonomy): domain Bacteria; phylum Verrucomicrobiota; class Verrucomicrobiia; order Limisphaerales; family J093; genus J093. The sequence continues at coordinate 234,275 of JACKPW010000005.1, forward strand.
GGGAACCGCCATCGCTGGTGGTCGTCCTATTCATCCCGGAGGGTTCAAAGCCATTAGCCGGGGGTTGAGCGAAGCGAAGCGACACCCCCGGACCTACGCCCGAAACACCCCCCGATCCCGACGGGATCGCAGCCTGGCCTCCACTGGCATCCCTCCGGGATGCGGGGTCCATTCCGTCCCGGCTTCGTTTCCTTCGTTTCCTTCTGTGGGCTTCGATTTGGGTGAGGATCTCCGCTTTCGATCAGGTTTTCCGATGTCGTGACCACCCCACAAGTCACACATGGGCGGTGTCTCGGACCACTTCACCCCTCTGAACCCCGGTGTCATGCGCCCGCCCCGGCGCATCGCCGTGCACATCCCGGTCGTGATGCGCTGAGCCTCGCCGTGGCCTTGACAGGCCTGGGTCGCGTGCCTAGCTGTAGCGATGCTTTGTCACCAACTTCTCCTGCCGGTGCTACTTACCTTGTCGTGGTCTCCGGGCCTCGCGATCCGGGCCGGGGAAGCCGACCCGCCCTATCCTCGCAGCACCCTTATCACCGGGATCGAGTTCCACCGGGACACACTGCAACGGGCGGCGCCCGGCAGCGACATCTGGGCCTGCACCACTGCGGTTGACGGGACGATCTACGCCGCGTGGGGCGATGGTGGCGGGTTCGGCGGCACCGACTCCAAGGGGCGGGCCTCAATCGGCGTTGCGCGGATCACGGGCGTTCCGCCGGATTGGGAGGGCGTGAATCTCTGGGGCGGTAACAGGGCGCTTTCTTCGCAGGTCGCCACAGTGGGAAAGGGGACCCTCATCGCCGTGGACAGGCTGCTCTACCTCTATGTGAGTGAGCAGGGCAAATGGGATCGTTGCCGCTTGTGGCGGTCTGCCGATCAGGGGTTGTCTTGGTCCGATCGGGGCTGGGTGTTCCCGCAGTCTCACAAGGTCTTTGCCTTTCCCGGACTGATCCAGTTTGGCGCCGGGTCCGTGGCACACGCCGATGGTCACGTTTATGGCTTTTCCGACAACGACCTGCGTCGGGGCACGGACCGGAAGTTGTATCTGTTCCGGGTGAAGTCCGGGGAGGTGGAGAATCCGGAGGCCTACGAGTATTTCTCCGGCACTCCGGAGGCGCCGGCCTGGTCGGGCAACGTGGCGGAGCGGGCGCCCGTGTTTGAGAATCCGGCAGGCATCGCCTGGGGCACGACGTGCGTGTATCACGAAGCGACGGGGCGTTACCTGCTGACCGTGACCACGCACGAAGAACCGGGCGACTGGGGGCTTTACGAGAGTGAACATCCCTGGGGCCCCTGGCAGACCGTGGCCTACGGAGGGGATCTTCCCGAATGGACTCACACACCCGCGGAGAAGGACCGATCTGCCTATCTGCACACGTTTCCCGCCCACTGGATCCGCGAGGACGGCCGGACCCTCTGGTGTGTGTTCGACCGGGGCGACCACTTCAACCTGTGCCGGTGCACGTTACGGTTCCCGTGAGCTGGTGTGAGTTGGTGTTGGCGCGGGACGGGAAGGAGAAGGAAGGTGGTTGGGGACTCGCGGACGTCGTCCCTCCGAGGGGTGTTCCTTCTGCGGTTAGGGACGGGGGTTATGCCATTTCCAGGCCGCGCATGGTGCCGGACGCCGTCGCGAACCGATCGGTTTCCAGCCCCATGCGTTGGAGCATCGAGACGAAGAGGTTGGGCAGGGGGTAATTGTGCGCCGGGTCATGCAGGCCTTCGGGCTGGCGGGATCGAGGGGGATGGAGGCGCGGACCTTGGGTTTGGGTTTGCGCACCCACTCCTGCGACATCTGCATCCGCTGCTCGAGATCCCGCACGCTCGTGAAATACTGGTCGAGTCGATCCCGGTCGCGCGGGCCGACCGACCGCTCCAGCGATCTGGCTTTATCATGGGGATCCGGTGTTGTCGTGGGGATGTGCCGGTGTCAATTTCATTGTCTGTCGGGCTGCCAAACCGGTTTATCAAATGCCAAGCATGAACGCTTTTCTGCCAGGGTGTCGTCGAAGCGGGTATTGGCTCGCGTGCGCCCTGCCGCTCCCCCTCCTGCTCCTGCTTCAGCAAACTCCGGGCGACACAATTCCGGGCGGCATCAGACCTCCCGGGCAGCGGCTGGAATTCGAGGGTACGGTGCCTTTCCATGCCCCCGAACTGGAGGTTGAGTGGAAGGTGCCTGCGGGGTCACTCCCGAAGGAGGTCTCCATCTACCGGAGGGCCGATGGGCTGCCTTCGCCGACGACCCTTGCCAGCCTGCTGCAGTTCGCTGGGCTTGAGCAGGCGCGCCCCGTCACGAACCACGCAGGATGGGTGGTGTACCAGGATTCGGCGGTCCCGGGGCGGGTCCAGGTGGATGCCGGTTCGGGCAGGGTGCAGTACTTTGATCCGACCCGGGAGGAGTCTCCGGGGTCGGACACGATTCCTGGCGTTGACGAGTTGGACGGGTTGTTGCGCGAATGGATTGACCGGCTCGGGTTGCCCTTGAGCGAGTTCAAGACCAACACTCAGGGACGGCTCTACAAACGGTTTCAGGAGACGGAGACCACCAGCTACGACCGCGCCACCGGGGGGCATGTCACACGAGTGACTGCTCGTGGGGTGTCCGGGATTCGTCAAGCCGGCGGATGGTCCATGGGGGGCAGGCAGCAGATCTCCCTCGAGTACGGTCCTGACGGGCGTCTGCTGTCGCTCGAACTCGATTGGCTTCGGTTGGAGCAGGTGGCGGTGGAGCCTGTGGCCGGCAGCCGCCAGATCCTGGAGTGGCTGCGCGATGGTCTCGGGGGTGGCTTCCTGATCGAATCCACCCCGACGCTCCACATCCCCGTGGCGGACCTGGTCAAGCTTACCGTTCTCGAGGCGGAACCCGGTTATGAAGTGCGGCACGGAAGTTCTGGCACGTTGTCTTCCGGTAACTGGATGATTCCGTATGCCAGGCTCCAGGTTGAAGGCGAGGTCAAGGCAGGTGAACGTTTCATGTTTTCGCTGGTGGCGCCGTTGATCCCGAGCGGGTTGCCGGAGCCGCGTCGTCAGCGTGATTCCATCCTGGGATTCCCGGCTGAGTGGCTGCCCCCGGATCAACTCGAGCGACTGTTCGGGGCTCCAACGGGATCGAGCCCGTGATGGCCGCGGACCCCGTGGGAATGCCTTTCAGATTGCCTCAAACACCTCGTTTGGCGAGGATGCCGCGAGAAGTAACATCACTCCGCCGCCAGGAACCGCACCGCGCACATCATGAATCCCCGCATCAGTCGCCGCAGCTTCGTCAAATCGTCCGCCCTCGCTGCCACGGTCGCCCCGGTGGCTCTGGCCCCGCAGGCCCGGGCTGAACTGCCGGATCCACCGATGCCGGAGGGCGCATTGCCCAAGCCGGTTGACACCCTGCCCACCGGCCGCATCCGGGACGAGGAATTCACCCGGTTGATGCTGGGTGGGAACCTCATCGGCGGGTATGCCCATGCGCGCGACCTCACCTACGTCTCCCATCTCATGAAGCGCTACAACACGGACGCGCGCATCGTGGAGACGCTTGAGGTGGCCGAGACGCACGGGATCAACTGCATCAACAGCTGGGTGGTGGACGGCATCAGCCACCTCCAGCACCATTGGAAACGCGGCGGAAAGATGAAGTGGATTGCGCAGGCGCGATTGAATGGTCGGGACAACCTGGATCAGTTCAAGCAGGCGGTGGATCTCGGAGCCGCAGGGGTGCATGTGACCGGTGATGTCGCCGATACGCTCGTTCAGCGGGGCGAGATCGACATGATCGGGCGGATTGTTGAGTTCATCCGTTCGCAGGGGCGCATCGCCGGCATCGGCGCGCACGGGTTGGACACGATCGTCGCCTGTGAAAAGGCGAAACTGAACCCGGATTTCTACATCAAGACCATCCACTCCCACGACTATCACACGGCACCGGGGCCGGACGAGACGGGCGACCTGGGACGTTACGACAACTCGTGGTGCAGCGATCCCGAGGAGGTCCGGGAGGTGATGTTCATGGTGAAGCAGCCGTGGATTGGCTTCAAAGTGCTTGCGGCGGGAGCCATACCGCCCTGGCGCGGTTTCCGTCACGCCTTCGAAAGCGGCGCGGACTTCATCCTCGTGGGGATGTTCGACTGGCAGATCCCCGACGATGTCGCCACCGTCAAGCAGGTGCTCGGCAATGCGAAACGCCTTCGACCCTGGCGGGCGTAGAGGCCGCCTCTACCGCAGTCCGTTCCAGGGGGCCTCTGTGCTGACGTCCACCAACTCGTAGCCGCCGTCCCCCACGCAAGGCGACAGCACCACCAGCAGTTTCGCGGTCACGTTCCCCACGTTGAACGAGGCGTGGACCACATCCGGCGGGATGAAGACGGAGTCTCCTCCCTTCAGCGTGCACTTCTCGGTTTCGAGCCACTGCTCGATTTCGCCGGCCAGCACGTGAATGACCTCTTCCTGACGCGGGTGTTTGTGGAAGTTGTGGCCAAAGCCCGGCTCCAAAGTGACCTCGATTTCGCAAATGCTGCCCGCCTGCGTGTCCGCAGGGCGGCTGATCCAGCCCATCTCGCCCCATTCGAGGCGGTCGCGGGTGATTTCGGTGCCGATGACGAATTTACCTTTCATGGGAAGTGGGGGTGCTTCGACAGGATTATCAGGTTTGACAGGATGAGTGGAGGGAGAGAGTCAGGCCGGTGATGTGCGACGGGTTCGTCGATCCCAGGCGACCGGGTGGGTTCTGTGCGGTCACGGTGTGGGGGCTTTCAACGTGAGTTCCTTGAACCGGCGGGCCTGACCTTCGATCGCAGGTTCCACCGACAGTCGCTCGATGCTGCTGGCGCCGAAGAACCCCGCGATACCCTGCGTGTGCTCGAAGATGAACCGGGCGTCGGTCGGTTCGGCGATCGGACCGCCGTGACACAGGACGAGTATATCCGGGTTGACGGCCACAGCGGCATCCCTCATGGCCTGGACCCGGTCGGCAGCTTCCGCCAGGGTCAACGCTGTGTGCGCGCCAATCGCGCCCTTGGTGGTCAGGCCCATGTGCGGCACCAACACGTCAGCCCCCGCCGAGGCCATCGCCGCCGCCTCCTCCGGGTTGAAGACGTAGGGGCAGGTCAGGAGGTCCAGGGCCCGCGCCTCGCGGATCATTTCCACCTCGAGTTCGTAACCCATGCCGGTCTCCTCGAGATTCGCCCGAAACGAGCCGTCAAACAGCCCAACCGTCGGGAAGTTCTGCACGCCGTCGAAACCCATCTCCTTCAACTCGCGCAGGAGCACCGGCATCAGGCGAAACGGATCGGTGCCGCACACACCCGCCAGTACCGGGGTATCCACCACCACCGGCAGCACCTCGGCGGCCATGTCCTTCACGATCGCGTTGGCATCGCCATAGGGCAGCAGTCCCGCCAGGCTGCCACGCCCCGCCATCCGGTAACGGCCCGAGTTGTAGATGATCATCAGGTCCACGCCGCCGCGTTCGCAGAACTTCGCGGAAATACCGGTGCCCGCGCCGGCGCCGATGATTGGCCGGCCGGCGGCAACCTGGGCCCGCAGTCGTTTCAGGGATTCCGTTCGTGGGATGAAGGGCATGGGGGGGGATTTGGGATTTCAGATTTGAGATTTCAGATTTCAGGGTTTGGAGCCTGGTGTTCAATGGTCCGGACTCGACGTCGCCTGGAATCGGGGTTCTGCAGCCTGCAGCAGGGCCAGCAGCTTTTCCGCCATTGCTCCCGCAAAGGCAGGGTCGTTGATGTGAAGGTCCAGTTCGATCAGTTCCACCGGTGGCCGGATCTCCCGCCGCAGGGCGTCAAACAAGGCCTGATCCGCCGCCGGAGAATGGAAGGGTTGGCCCTCGCGGTCGATCGCGCTGACCCCCTTGAGCGGCAGGAAGAGGGCGATCGGACCACGCGCGGCGTTCAATTTGCCGGCGATGATCCTGCCCAGTTCGGCGCACTCCTCCGGCGTTGTGCGCATGAGGGTCACGTCGTGACTGTGTTGGTGGAATGTCCGGGTCGAGAACTTCGGCGGCACGGTGTCCCGGGCCCAGAAGTTGACCATGTCCAGCGCGCCGCAGGACACCACCTGCGGGATGCCCGCCCGCACGGCGGCCTCGAGCCGGGTCGGTCCCGCGCTCAACACGCCTCCCACAAGTTCATCGCACCATTCCGTAGTGGTCACATCCGCCACGCCGGCAATGAACCCGGCCTCGATCAGGCCTTCCATCGAGCGCCCGCCGTTCCCGGTGGCGTGGAACACCAGCACCTCGTACCCCGCCTGCTCGAGTCGTTCCCGCAGGCCGGTGACACACGGGGTCGTCACCCCGAACATGGTGGCGGCCACGAGGGGTTTGTCGGCGGCAGTGGGGGCGTCCTGTTCCAGCATGCCGCAGAGGGCGCCGACCGCGTTTGCCAGGATGCGCCGCGACAACCGGTTCAGGCCGGCGATGTCCACCACGGAGTACATCATCGTGACATCCTTGATGCCGACGAACGGGCCGACGTCACCGGACGCGAGGGTGGACAGGAGCAGCTTGGGCACACCGACCGGCAGAACTCGCATTGCGGCAGCTCCCAGGGCGGAACCGCCTGAGCCGCCCATGGCCATGACCCCATCAATGCGCCCCTTCGAGTGCAGCCGGGCGGTGACCGCCTCGACTCCGCGCGCCATCACGTCGAGGGCGGCGCCTCGATCTGCCCGTTCCCGCAATGCTGCGAGACGGCCGCCGCCCGCCTCGGCAACTTCGGAGGCGCTGATGTCCGCGGGATACGGCGGTTCGCCGGCGATGCCACCGTCCATGAGGAGGACCTGATGCCCGCGGGTCCGCACCAAGTCACGGACGAAGGCGTACTCCGCACCCTTGGTGTCAAGCGTTCCGATCAGGAGGATCGTTCTGGTCATGGCGACGGGGAGAGAGTTGCGGCCCGGACGCGATGAAAGCAAGCCGCGATGATCATGGAAGGAAGCCGTGGCAAGAATCGCCTTCACCCAGGCCGGGTTCTCGGGGAAAACAGGGCGTGGCGCGTGCCTCCGACCAGATTGCCGAACTCCGGCGCCTGCTTCCCGAGTGCCTCCTGCCGGATCAGGTCCGGCTGGGAGCGCAGCTGGCTTTGGGACTGCAGGCGGTCCGGCAGGGACGCGCGCAGGCGCTGCCGGTGGACCGCTGGCTGGCGCGAGCGCAGGGTTCGATCGCCCTCCGGGAGAAGCGTGCCGGGCTGGCCGCGCGGGTGTCGTATCCCTCCGAACTCCCCATCACGGCGCGGCGCGAGGAAATCGTGGCGGCCATGCGGGCGCACCCGGTGGTCGTGATTGCCGGGGAAACCGGGTCCGGCAAGACGACGCAAATCCCGAAGATGTGTCTTGAGGCCGGGTTGGGGGTACGGGCTCGAATCGGTTGCACCCAGCCCCGGCGCGTGGCCGCCCTGTCCATTTCGCGCCGGATTGCCGAGGAACTTGGCGGAGAATGGGGGCGGGAGGTTGGCTGCAAGATCCGCTTCACCGACCGCACCCGGCCCGAGAGTTCCATCAAGGTGATGACCGACGGTATTCTGCTGGCGGAACTCCAGGGTGACCCGTTGCTCAGCGAATACGAGGCGATCATCCTGGACGAGGCGCACGAGCGCTCGTTGAACATCGATTTCCTCCTCGGCTGCCTCAAGCTGCTCCTGCAGAAACGCGCCGACCTCAAACTGATCATCACTTCCGCCACGATTGACACACAGTTGTTCTCGGAGGCATTCGACGACGCGCCGGTGATCGAGGTCTCCGGTCGTGTGTATCCCGTCGAAGTCCGCTACCGACCGCTCGACGCGCACGCGGAGGAGGAGGGCGAACTGACCTCCATCGAGGCGGCGGCGGCGGCGGTGGAGACCATCGTGCGGGAATCTCCCGAAGGGGACGTGCTCGTGTTCCTGCCGGGGGAACGGGACATTCGGGAAACGTGCGATCTGATTGAGGCGAACCACCGTGACCGCCTCGAAGTGGTGCCGCTGTTTGGACGGCTGAGTTCGGGCGAACAACAACGGGTGTTCGCGCCCGGTCCCCGTCGTCGCGTGGTGGTGGCGACGAACGTGGCCGAGACGTCATTGACGGTACCGCGCATTCGTTATGTGGTGGATTCGGGGCTGGCGCGGATCAGTCGCTACAACGCGGGCACCCGCAGCCGGCGGCTCCCCATCGAGCCGATCTCGCAGAGCAGCGCGAACCAGCGGAAGGGACGTTGCGGCCGGTTGTCCGGGGGGATCTGCATCCGGCTGTTTGCCGAGGAGGACTTTGCCGGGCGACGGCCGTTCACCGAGCCGGAGATCCAGCGATGCAACCTCGCGGATGTCATTCTCCGCATGAAGGCGTTTCACCTCGGCGAGGTCGAGGGCTTTCCGTTCATCGAACCTCCGGCGCCGACCGCGATCCGCGCGGCGTACGCGCTGCTTCAGGAACTGGGAGCACTGGACGAGGAACGGGAGTTGACTCCGCTGGGACGCGAACTGGCCCGGCTGCCGGTGGACCCGTCCTTGGGCCGGATGATCCTCGAAGCCCGCGAGGAACATTGTCTGGCCGAGGTACTGGTGATCGCGGCCGGGTTGAGCATTCAGGACCCGCGCGAGCGACCCTTCGAGCAACGCGAGGCCGCCGCCGCCGCCCACCGGCGTTTCGAGCATCCCCAGTCGGATTTCCTGACGCTGTTGAACATCTGGAACGCCTACCACGACCAGTGGGAATCCCTGAAGACCCAGAGCCAGTTGCGCAAGTTCTGTCGTTCCCACTTCCTGGCATTCTTGCGGATGCGTGAGTGGGTGGACCTGCACCGACAGATTGAGGAAACGCTGCACGACCTGGGCGGCTTTGAGCCGGATCGAAAGCCGGCCGAATACGCGGCGATTCACCGGGCGCTGCTGACCGGGTTGTTCGGGCATGTCGCGCAGCGGGTGGACCGGAACCTCTATCGCACCGCGGGCGAACGGCAGACGCATGTGTTTCCCGGTTCCTGCCTGCACCGGAAGCCGCAGCCCCGCCGCGAGGCCCGGCGAAAGTCTCCCGAACCGTCCTCCGACCCTGCGTCCAGGGTGTCCCAGCCGGCCTGGATCGTGGCGGGGGAACTGGTGGAAACCAGCCGGCCATTCGCCCGGACCCTGGCCGGCATCGAGCCCGAATGGGTGATCGAACTGGCCCCGCACCTGGTGCGCACCCGGTATCTGCACCCGCGTCTCGATCGGCGTGGAGGACGGGTCGTGGCAACGGAACAGGTCACGCTGCGGGGTCTCAAACTGCGCGAACGGACCGTGGGTTATCAGCAGATCGATTCCGTCGAGGCGACGCGCATCTTCCTCCGTACGGCTCTGGTGGAGGAGGCACTCCTGGGAGAAGAGGGGGGGGAGACCGCTCGCGAGGCGGCTTCCCTCCCGCCAGCCGGCGCTCTGTCCAACACCCTTCTCCCGGGAGGCCGTGAAGGGCGGCCACCGTCGGGGGCAGGGACGGTCCGGAGTTCGCCCGCGGGCCGGCCACCGGTCCTGCCTCCCGCCATCCTCGCGTTGCTCGAGCACAATCGCCAGACGAAGGCCAAGATCGAACTCTGGCAGACCCGGTTGCAGGCGCGCGTGGTGCCGGATCTGGACGAGGCCCTGTTCGACTTCTACTCCGCCCGGGTGACGGACGTGGCATCGATTGTCGATCTCAAGACCTGGTTGCAGGGGCATGGCGGCAGCCTCGCATTGTGCGCCACTCCGGCCAATCTGCTGGGCGAACACGCAGCGGCGTTTGAAGTCGGGGCATTTCCCGACCGAATCGCCCTGGGTCGGGACCAGGTGGACGTGCGCTACGCCTATGCTCCGGGCGAGGCACATGACGGTTTGACCGTCCGCCTCGCGGCCCCGCTGGCGGAGGTGGTGGATTCCGCCCTGTTGGATTGGGCGGTGCCGGCCCTTCGCGAAGCCCGGGTGCTGGCGTTGCTGCATGCCCTCCCCAAGTCACTCCGCAAACCCTTGATGCCGCTCGCCGAAACCGCCCATACCGTGGTTGCGGAGATCCCGTCGGACGGGCCGGATTACCTCGCGGCGATGAGCGGCTTCCTGGGGCGGCGCTTCGGAGTGATGGTCCCGCGCGAGGCATGGCGGCTTGCCGAACTGCCGGACCACCTGCGTCCCCGGATCGAGATTGTGGGGCGGAGCGATGAAACCCTGGCGGCGGGGCGGGATCTGCCCCGGCTGCGGGAGGAACTGCGGGCCAAAGCCTCCCAGACGGACGATGGCGTTTGGCAACGCGCCGCGCTGGCTTGGGAACGGTTCGATGTCCGCGATTGGAGTTTCGGGGACCTGCCGGAGAAGGTGCCCGTGGCGGAGGTGGCCGGTTTCCCGCTGGTGGCGTACCCGGGCCTGAATGCGGAGGACGGCGCCGTCCATGTAAGGCTGTTCCGGCACCTCGCCGACGCCAGGACCGCATCCGCCCGCGGCGTGGCGGCCCTGGCAGAACGGGTTCTGGAGCGGGAGTTGGCCTGGCTGCGCAAGGACTTGCGACGCCTGCGGGAGTCCTGCGACCTCTATGTCACTCTGGGCAGTGGCGAGGAACTCATGGCCACGGCCTGGGAGAACCTCCAGCGTCACTACTTCAGCCGGATCGATCTCTGGCCGCTGCAGGGCGCGCAGTTTGATCGAGTCGTCGATGGACTGCGGGCGGAGTTGCGAACGCTTCTCCCGCGCTTCGAGGGATGGTTGCAGGCGATCCTGCGGCGTCGACAGGAGGCGCTGGTTTGCCGGCAGCCCCTGGCCGGAATGCGGGCCGAAGTGGACGCGCTGGTGCCGGCCCAGTTTCTCCGTCACGTGCCCTTCGACCGGCTGCCGCACCTGGCGCGATATCTGCAAGCCCTGGTGGTGCGGGCGGAACGGGCGGCTCTGAATCCACTGCACGACGCCCGCAAGGCCGGGCGGCTCGCGCCCTTCCTCACGGCGTTGCATCGTCACCGAACGGCAGCGGGCTCGCGGGTGGCGGTCTGGCAGGCCTGGACCCGGCTGCGTTGGTTGCTGGAGGAATTCAAGGTGTCCGTGTTCGCCCAGGAACTGGGCACCAGCGAACCGGCGTCCGAGAAACGGTTGATGGCCGCCGTCGCGGAGTTGGAGGCGGAGGCACGGCCCGGTCGAGGGAACTGACGGAGTTGTGGGTGCTCATTGCAGGGTGACCCACCGGTTCGGAAACACCGGCAATGCGCTTGCCAGCCCGGGATGGCGCGCTACGGTGAGAGAATTCAACCCTGTGAGCGAAAATCGACCAGAAAGACCGCCCTTGGCGCCCCGGAAACGAACGACCTCCCGGGCATTCACGTTGATCGAGTTGCTGGTCGTCATCGCGATCATCGCCATCCTGGCCGGCATGCTGCTGCCGGCGCTGGCGAAGGTGAAAGCGCGGGCGCAGTCCACCTTCTGTCAGAACAACGCCCGGCAGCTCGGTCTTTCGCACGTGCTCTACGGGCACGATCACGAGGGTGAGTTTCCCCCGCGTCGGAATCAGAACCGCTGGCCGACCCAACTCCAGCCGTACTACGACGACGTTGCCGGGCTGGCCTGCCCGGCCGACAAGGACCCGAACCAAAGAGCGCCCAAGACGAACTCATTCAACGTTCAGCCCGACGCCGCCAAACGCAGCTTCATCATCAACGGCTGGAACGACTACTTTCGCGAAGTGGTGAAGCGGAGCTTCTCCGATTTGACCAACGATGGCATGAAGGAAAATGCCATCCGTCGGCCGACGGACACCATCGTTTTCGGGGAGAAGGTGACCGGTTCCACCCACTACTACATGGATGCCTTCGAAGGGCAGGGGAACGACGTGGACCAGATCGAGCGCGCCCGCCACATGAACGGCGGCAGGGACTCGAAAGCCGGCTATTCCAACTATATCTTCGCCGACGGCAGTGCGCGGTTGGTAATGCGCGGGCAACTCCTGTATCCCCTGAACCTCTGGATGGTCACCGACTACTGGCGGACGAACCGCGTCTTCAGCAATTGAGTGATTGCTGAGGCGTTCGGTGATCGACAGTTCGCAGCCGCGAGCATTGGTCGAAGCGGGGACCTGCCGCGGTTCCGGTCAGTCTTCTCCCGACCCGCCTTCCCCCGGTTCCGTCGGTGGCTGGCGGTTCCTCAGCATTCGCAGGGCGTCGATCAGATACTGGATTCCAGACAGCGCCGTGAAGCCGGTGGCGGCGAACGCCAGCGAGAGCAACCACCGGTCCGTAAAGGCAGCCAACACCCAGACGACACAAACCATCTGCAGCACCGTGGCGATCTTGCCGGTCCATCGCGGTCGCACCGTCCCGTGGCCGACCAAGTAGTTTACCAGGACCATGAGCAGGAGCAGCATCACGTCGCGGGCGAGCACGGTGCCCGTCAGCCAGAGCGGAATCGAGATCAGCCACGGACGGTTGTCGAGGGAGAGGATCACCAGGCCAAGGACCAGGAGCAGTTTGTCCGCGAGGGGATCGAGCAGCGCGCCCATGTCGGTTCGCTGGTTGTAGTGGCGGGCCACGTAGCCGTCCACACCGTCGCCGATGGCCGCCACCAGAAAGATCGCCAGCGCGATCAACCGGTGCCATTCGCGGCCATTTCCGGTGTAGTTGAGCAGTTCCACCACGAACACCGGCACCAGCAGAATGCGGGCAATGGTGATCTTGTTGGCCGTGGTCATTCTCACGCGAACCTCTCGCCGGCAGTGTGGGCCTGCCGTTCGCTCCCGTCAATCAGGGCAAAGAGAAGAGGGCGCCCCGCGGGGGACGCCCTCCTGCTGGAATTCGTTGACGGAAGCGGCCTAGGCGCCCATGCCGTCCTCGAAGGAACCGGCGGCCAGCGGGAAGCAGAGGTTGTCGCGCACGTACTGGATGCCGTTGGCACTGGTGGCGTCCAGATCCCGATACGCACTCTCGGCCTCGACGATCAACGGCGCACTGGTGGTGCCCATGATCTCGCAGTAACGCTTCGGATACCCGACGTCGATCAGCATCTCGACGTAGCGGACCATGTTGAGGTCGCCACTGGGGATGTCCACGAACTGCATCGCCCGATCCGGCCAGTTGCCCTTCATGGAGCGCAGCGGGAAGCCGGGGCGGATGACGAAGTTCTTCACGTGGCACGCGTAGACGCGGTCCGCCACCTTGCGGAAACGGGTTTCCCAGTCCTCACCCTCCCAGCAATGCGAAGGATCGGCATTCACGGTCAGGCACTTGTCACCGTCGCAGATCTCCACCAGCGTGTTGAAGTCATCCGCGCAGCAGGCGCCGGTGCCGGGGTGAATCTCGTGGGCCAGATAGATGCCCAGCTTGTTGGCGTGCTCGCGAATCTTGGCGGTCTTGGTGACGAAACGCTCCTTGCCCTCCTTGATGAGGTCGAAGTCGCCGCCCGCCCAGAAGCCCCAAGGATAACCGGTGGCCACTTCCCAGCCGAAGACCACCCCCCAGAAGGTGGGCAGGATCTTGAGGTTCAGTTCGGCGCAGAGGTCCATCAGCTTGAGCATGTAGGTCTCAGCCCACTGCTCGATCTTGTCCGACGACTGCTTCGCGACGTCCGCCGGGATGAAGGGGCGGATCGTCGGGCTGCCGGTCCATGCCGTGGTATGCACCCAGATCGGACAGTGGCAGGACACGCCGTCCAGCTTCATGCCGCGTTGCTCGAAGGTGTCCTTGATCTCCTGCGCGCTCTTGAAGCCGTCCCCGTCCTGCAACATGTAATTGGAGGGCTGGGCGCCGGCGGCTCCGGAGGCCTTGGCGTAGTCGAGGAAATCCGGGAGGGACTTGGCACCGTGCTGGGCGCCCTCGATGCTCGGATGATAGATGCTTTGAGCCATAATGCTTGCTGTGTCTGTGATGAGTGTTCTTGCGTATCGCGACCGTCAGGATTAACAGCGCTGGCAGGCGTGGCAACTCAATTTTGGGGAGGGCAGCCCTCCCTCCCCCCTCCGGCTTGCGTCCGAGCCCGCCTTCGGGCACTGTCACGCCATGCATGCTTCGGTTTCCCGTCGTTCCACCCTCGGGCTGTGGATTCTCACTCTGGGTCTCCTCGGTTTCCTCCCGACCTTGTCCGCCGCTGATGCCGGTTCCGGGGCCGGGGACAAGGCGAAGAAGGAGGAGGGGAAGATCAAGGCGTACGACGAGGTGATCACCGAGAAGGCCAGGACCCAGGCGGGCCTGTTTCGGGTCCATCAGATCGACGACAAGCTCTTCTATGAGATCGTGCCCGGAGTGCTTGACCGCGACTTGCTCTGGGTCACCCAGATCGCCGCCACCACCGCCGGCAACAGCTACGCCGGCATGCCCGTGGGCAACCAGATCGTGCGCTGGGAGAAACGCGGCGACCGCATCCTGCTTCGCGACGTGCGCTACGGCATTCGTGCCGACACGGAGGATTCGATCGCGCTGGCAGTGAAGCAATCGAACCTCGCGCCGATCATCAAGGCCTTCGACGTCCTGGCCTACGGGAAGGACCTGGCCGCCGTGATCGAGGTTACCGATCTCTTTACCAAGGACGTGCCGGAATTCAGCGCCGTGAGCGCCCTCGACGCCGGCAGTCTGGCAGGGGACCGGACCTTCGTGGATCGGGTCAAGGTGTTCCCCAAGAACATCAACGTCGAGGTGCTCGCCACCTACGCCACCAAGAAGCAGGGGGACAATGATCCCCGCAGCAGTGGCATCACCGCCCGGATTCATCACAGCATGGTCGACCTTCCGGCCGACCCGATGAAACCGCGGCGGCTCGACGAACGGGTCGGGTTCTTCTCCGTGGGGTTCACCGACTTCGCGGATGACCGGGACCATCAGGCCGAGCAAATCCGGTACATCACCCGTTGGCGGTTGGAGAAGCAGGACCCCGCAGCGGAGGTCTCCGAGCCGGTCAAGCCCATCGTCTTCTACGTGGCGCGCGAGGTTCCCGAGAAGTGGAAGCCCTATGTCAAACAGGGCATCGAAGACTGGCAGCCCGCCTTCGAGGCCGCCGGCTTCAAGAACGCCATACTCGGTCCTTACGCCCCCGATCCCCACGAGGATCCTGACTGGGACGCCGAGGATGCCCGCATCTCGAGCATCCGCTGGCTGCCCTCCGATATCGAGAACGCCTTCGGCCCCCATGTGCATGACCCCCGCACCGGCGAAATCCTCGAGGCCGACGTGCGCATCTATCACAACGTCCAGAAACTCGTGCGCGACTGGTATTTCGTGCAGGCTTCACCCAACGACCCGGACGCGCAGCATCTTCCGCTGCCCGACGAGTTGGTAGGGAAACTCATCCGGTTCGTGGTCGCCCACGAGGTCGGCCACTCCCTCGGGTTCCCTCACAACATGAAGGCTTCATCGACCTACTCCATCGCGCAGCTCCGCGACCCGGACTGGACCCGCAAGAACGGGACCGCCCCTTCCATCATGGATTACGCCCGCTTCAATTACGTCGCCCAACCCGGGGATGACGCCGCGTTGCTCCCAGGCGTCGGTCCCTATGACTTCTTCGCGGTGAACTGGGGCTACCACCAGTTCGGTGGAGATGCCGATGAGAAGGCGGAACTCGAGAAGCTGACCCATCAGCAGGTCGACAACCCCATCCTGCGCTTTGGCGGGCCCAATCCCCGGGTGGATTCCACCCAGCAGACGGAGGATCTTGGAGACGACGCGGTGGAGGCCACCCGACTGGGGCTCCTCAACCTGGAACGGGTGGCCGCCAACCTGATCCAGGCCACCGGCCGGCCGGGCGAGGACTACGCGTTGCTCGAGAACATGTACGACCAGGTCCTGAACCAGTGGAACCGCGAAATGGGTCACGTCGTCAACGTCGTGGGCGGGGTGCAGGAGATCAACCTGTACTACGGCGACGCCGACCGCCGGTTCTTTCCGAACGACGCGGGATACCAGCGTCGCGCCCTGGGGTTCCTCGTTGAGCACGCCCTGCAGACCCCGAGGCTGTTCCTGGACCCGGACATCGTGTTGCGCCTGTCGGCGAGCGGCGTGGCGGACAAGATTCTGGGGGCGCAACGCCGGGTGTTGACCGGACTCCTGGACGACGAGCGCATCAAGCGGATGGCTCAGTCCGTGGATACCGCTTCCGACGAACCGCTTACCCCCGCCGAGATGGTGCAGACGCTGCATGCCGGCCTGTTCGACGAGTGGCAGGAGGCTCAACCGGGTATCGACGTCTATCGACGCAATCTGCAGCGGTCCACGGTCGATATCCTGGGGACTGCCGTCAAGGCCGCCTCCGCCAGTTCCGATCTGCCGGCCCTGGCGCGCCAGGAACTGCAGCGCATCGATACCGACCTGGACCAGGCGCTGACGAAGGACCTCACGCCGCTGATCCGGGCCCACGCAGAGGATCTGCGCGCCCGCATCGCCAAGATCCTGGACCCGGACTGAATTGCGCCCGCTGCCGTTGTCGGCATCCGCGGTTTTCAGCTGTAAACGACTGGCCGGACGCGGCCCGGACCGAATTGGGATCTTTCCCTGGAGATCGAGTTGATGTTCGGCGATGGGCGGGAGCTTGAAGTGGTACGCCGGGAGGGACTCGAACCCCCAACCACCTGATCCGAAGTCAGGTGCTCTATCCAATTGAGCTACCGACGCGACCTATCGTGGCCCGGAGAACCCCGGCCATCGGTGCGTTTTCTCCCTGTGTGGGCCGCCTCGGTTCGCAGCCCTGGCAGGTGGCGGCGGCCGCAGGCGTTTCGCACGCGAGATTCATCGCAAAGATCCGCGCCGGGGGCAAGCTCATCCAGCAGCCCATCCCGCGCACGCCATCCGACTCGATCCGCAGCGCTGTCTCCGGCCCACTGAAATCGGCTGGTTCTCCGCCGCCTTCCCGTTCATGGTCCTCGCCATGAAGCCACGGTCCATTGCCCCCTGCCTTCCGTCGATCCTCGCGGGTCTGGTTGTGACCGTCACCGCCGCGCAATCGCCGCGTATTGACAATCGTGCCGCAAAGCCCGGCGAATGGGGGTATCACCCGGCGGACGGTGAATCGGTTCTCCTCAATCCCCCCACCTTCACCTGGTTGCACGAAAACGACGCCGTCGCCTACACGGTCCAATGGTCCACGCGCGCCGACCTGTTCGATGCCACGTCGGTGGCGGGTTTCCGCTGGCCGACCTACACGCATCACACCGTTTTCGCGCCGGGCACCTACTACTGGCGTTACCGGTATCAGGACCGGGCAGGGGAGGTGTCGAACTGGAGTGTCAGTCGGCGGGTGGTCGTGCCGGAGGACGCCACGGGTTTCCCGATGCCCACGGTGGCGCAACAGCGGGAGCGCGTGCCGATCGGGCATCCGCGCCTGTTCGTGCGGCCGGTCGACCTGCCGGAGTTACGCAAGGTGGCGGAAGGCCGGGGGATGGAACGTTTCGCGGCGTTGCGGGCGGAGGCTGACCGGGTGATCGCGGCCGGGCCGACGCCTGAGCCGGACCACCTGGGGTCCGCCCGGGACAAGAACAACCCCGAGTTGATCCAGTATTGGTGGCCAAACCGGGTGCAAACCCTGCGGGCGTGCGAGGAAGCCGAGGTGCTGGCGTTTGTCTACCTGATCACTCGGGAACCCCGTTACGGCGAAGCGGCGCGCAAGTGGATCCTGCACCTGACTTCGTGGGACCCGGACGGCCCGACCAACTTCGGCCTGAACTGCGAGGCGGCGAAGCCGATGCTGCATCGGTTGCCGCGGGCCTATGACTGGGCCTACGCGGCGCTTTCGCCGGAGGACCGCGAAGTGGTTCGAAGGGTCATGCTGCGTCGCGTGACGGATGCCTGGAACTCGGGGGAGATCAAGCGCGGGGTGGGGCATCTCAACGAGCCCTACAACAGTCACGGCAACCGGGTCTGGCACAAGGTGGCCGAAGCCGGGATCGCGTTTCTCGGGGACATTCCCGAGGCGGAACTGTGGCTCGATTACGCGGTGAACAAGTTCTACGCCTGTTATCCGGTGTGGTCGGACGCCGACGGCGGTTGGCACGAGGGGGTGAGTTACTGGGCCGGCTACATGAGCAAGGCGGTCTGGTGGCTGCAGTTCGCCCACACGACCCTTGGCATCGACGGATTGCGCAAACCGTTCTTTGCGCACGTGGGCGATTTCCCGTTGTATGTCGCGCCACCGCACTCGCCGAATTCGGGCTTTGGCGATCTGGCCTTTCGCCCGCCGAGTTCCGGTTGGGGCGGTTTCCTTGAGTTCCTGATCCGGGCCAAGAGCGCCCAACCCGATGGCGAGCGCGCCGGCTACTGGCGTTGGTGGGCGGAGCAGTGGGGGATGCGGGACCAGGACGGCATCCTTGGGTTCCTTTACCTCGCGACCCTGCCCGACATGCCACCGTCGACGCCGCCGACCGATCTGCCGCAATCGAAGGTCTTCCGGGGCATTGGGGTGGCCAGCCTGCACACGACGCTCCTCGACAGCCGGGACGACGTGCATTTCCTGTTCAAATCGAGTCCGTTCGGGACCCAGAGCCACGGTCACAACCCGCACAATTCATTTCAGCTCAACGCCTATGGGGAAGCGCTGTTGACCACCTGCGTCTATCGCGACCTGCACGGGAGCAAGTTTCATTACCAATGGGCGCACAGCACAGTGGCGCACAACGCGCTGCTGGTGGACGGGCAGGGGCAGCGCAAGCACACGGCGTCGCCGGACGGAAACATCGTGGCCTTCGAATCGCGGCCCGAGGCCGACTACGTGGCCGGCGAGGCGGCGGCGGCGTATGAAGGGCGGTTGAAGCGTTACACCCGACGCGCGGTGCTGGTGAAGGGGGACACCCCGTTCGTGGTGCTGCTGGACGAGATCGAAGCCGTGAAGCCGGCGACCTACCAGTTCATGCTGCACGCGCTGGCGCCGTTCGGAATCGACGAAGGGAATGCCGGCCTGCAGGTGACCCAGCCGAAGGCCGGAGCGGTGGTTCGGTATCTCTCATCGGCCCCGCTGAGGTTTCGGCAGTGGGACGGTTACGAACCGCCGCCGACGAAGGAGTTTCCGAACCAATGGCACGTTGAGGCCGGCACGACGGAACCGCTGGAAGCGCTGAACCTGCTCACCGTGATTGTGCCCTACCGGGCCGGTGAGCAACCGGAGGTCAATGCGACGCGGGCGGATGATGCCAGCGGGACCGTCGCCGTGATCGTCGTGGGCGGGGAGAAATACGCTTTGGAATTCAACCGGAACGGCGGCTGGGCGGTGACGCGGCCGTGAGCATGACATTCCCTGAGGGTGCTAGCCGCCTTCACCTGCACAGGACAGGGGTTCCAGGTAGCGGCGGAATCGTTCCAAGGCTTCAGGGGCTGTCGATCCATTGCGAGTCGGGAGTTCGAACGCAGAGATACATCTATCGGGCGTCGAGAACGCCACGAACCAGTCCATACTGGCGTCGATGATCGCTGCTACTTTCCGATTGTGCCGCAACATAACCCACCTCCAACCGGAAGCAGGGATTCTGGGAGTGGACAGGCCGATGCCGTCAAACAGGGCTGGCTCATGGCGTTCTGGGATGGGTAGAAATACTCCGAGATTGACATGAACGCGCAGCTCACCGCCACGCCGATACACAATCTCCACGGTCTCTTGCTTCCAGCCTGAGTCCTTCGTCCAGATTCGCCTGTACGCTGCGCCTTTGTGAAGCACTGGATCTGAGGGAAAGCCATAACTCGGGAGCACCGACTTGAGATGATCGGTTGCAGCTTCCAGCGCGAGCTTGAAGTTCCCCATCCCTTGCAGAGTGAGTCCAACGAGTGCTTCGACTACTAGCTACTCCCGCTTCGCCCCCTTCACTTCAAGGTGCAGGTCGCGGAGTTGGCGCGGTTCGGCCATGCCGGGGGAATCGGTCATCAGGCAGGTGCCCTTGGCGGTCTTCGGGAAGGCGATGACGTCGCGGATGCTGGGAGTGCCGCAAAGCAGTGCAATCAACCGGTCGAAGCCGAGCGCGATCCCACCATGCGGCGGGGCGCCGTACTTGAACGCCTCCAGCATGTAGCCAAAGCGCGTCTGGGCCACGTCCGGCGGGATCTGGAGCACGTCCTCGAAGACCGTCTTTTGCACGTCGCGCTGGTGGATACGAATGCTGCCGCCCCCCAGTTCCACGCCGTTCACCACCACATCATAGTGCTGGCCGCGCACGGCCTTGGGATCGCTCGTGAGCAACGGAATGTCCTCCGCCACCGGGGCCGTGAAGGGATGATGACTCGAATACCAGCGGTTGTTCTCCTTGTCGAAGCTCAACAGCGGGAAATCCACCACCCACAGGAAATCGAACCGTTTCGGGTCAATGCTGAGCTTGCCCTGTTGCTGGAGCAACTCCGCCGCGTAGAGCCGGATGCGGCCCAGGATTTCGCAGGCCGTCAGCCATTGGTCCGCGGCGAACAGGATCAGGTCGCCCTCCTCGATCCCGAGTTTCGCCGTCAAGGCCTCGCGTTCGGCGTCGCCGAAGAACTTCACGATGGGGGATTTCCATTCGCCGTTTTCGACCTTGATGAAAGCGAGGCCCTTTGCGCCGAATCCCTTGGCGTATTCGGTCATCGTCTCCATCTGGCCCTGGGTCACGCAGGCCAGCCCCTTGGCGTTGAGCGCCTTGACCACGCCGCCACCGGCGACCGCCCCGCTGAACACCTTGAACTGGCTGTTCCGGAACTCCTCGGTGAAGTCCTGAATGTGCATCTCAAACCGGGTGTCCGGCTTGTCGATGCCGTAGCGGTCCAGGGCTTCCTGGAAGCTCAACCGCTTGAACGGCGTCGGAACGTCGATGCCGAGAGACACCTTCCAGATCTGCTTCAGCAATCCCTCGATGAGCGCGTAGATGTCCTCGCGCTCGATGAACGACATTTCGATGTCGATCTGGGTGAACTCGGGTTGGCGATCCGCGCGCAGGTCCTCGTCACGATAGCAGCGGGCCAGTTGGAAATAACGTTCCACGCCCGCCACCATGAGCACCTGTTTGAACTGCTGGGGCGATTGCGGCAGCGCGTAGAACGTCCCGGGTTCGCGGCGGTTTGGGACCAGGAACTCGCGGGCGCCTTCCGGGGTGGATTTGAACAGCGTCGGCGTCTCGATCTCGAGGAATCCCTGCTCCTCCATGAACACCCGGGTGGCGGTGGCGGCCTTCGACCTGAGTCGGAGGTTGCGCATCATCTCCGGTCGGCGCAGGTCGAGGTAGCGGAACTTGAGCCGCAGTTCCTCGTTGACCTTCGAGGCGATTTCCGGGTCGTCGACCACGAAGGGCAGGACCTCGGCGTGGTTCAGGAGTTTCAACGCGCTGACGAGCACCTCCACCTGACCGGTGGGGATCTTGTCGTTGTTCGTGCCCTCTGGGCGATGGCGCACGCTGCCGGTGACTTCGATGACGCTTTCGCTGTGCAGCGCGGCGGCGCGGTCGCAGAGATCCTGTGGGACATCCTGTGGGTCGAACACGCTTTGGGTGCGACCTTCGCGGTCCCGGATATCGATGAAGATCACACCGCCCAGGTCCCGCTTGGAATGGACCCAGCCGGTCAGCGTCACAGTCTGCCCGATGTGTTCGGGGCGCAGTTCGTTGCAATGGTGCGTGCGTTTCATGGCGCGTCGTTGCCGTGCCGGCAGGGGCGGGGGGCTTTCAACGGGAGGCCGCCTTTGTTCCGGCTGGACGCCTCCACCCGCCGTTGCCCGGCAAAACGGAACGCGGATGCTGGGCGTCCCCCGGTGAAAATCAAAGTCCAAAGTGGTTGTCTGAAAGCCTCCTTCGCCAAGGGGAGGCTTTCTTTCCGCGGGTTCGGGGTGTAGGCTGGCACGGCTTCAGGGAAAGCAGCCCGCGACTGGAGCGGGCGGGTCATGACGGATCGAGGTCGTAAGATTGTCGCGTTGACCGGCCGGGCCGGCAAGGCCTGCCCGGAGATGGCGACGCTGGCCGCGCGCTTGGATGCGCGGACGAAGGTGGGCGTTCTCTGGCATCGTGAGGACGGGAAGGTGCGGTGTGTGGCCTGTGCCCATCGCTGCCTGTTGCGTCCGGGCCAGCGTGGCGCCTGCAAGGTGCGGTTCCATGGGGAGGACGGTTTGCGGGTCCCGCATGGTTATGTCGCCGGGCTCGCCGTCGACCCCGTGGAGAAGAAGCCGTTCTATCACGTGCTGCCGGGCAGCGAGGTGCTGACCTTCGGCATGCTGGGTTGTGACCTGCGTTGCGACTACTGCCAGAACTGGCTGACCAGCCAGGTCTTGCGCGACCCGGAGGCGGTCGGACGGATGCAGGCCGCCACGCCGGAGCAGATTGTCGGGGCGGCGGTTCGATCGGGCGTGCGGATGGTGGTGTCGAGCTACAACGAGCCATTGATCACGGCGGAATGGGCGGGCGCGATCTTCGACGAGGCGGCAACGGCAGGCCTCCCTTGCGCCATGGTCTCCAATGGACACGCGACACCGGAGGTGCTGGACTTCCTGCAACCGCGGTTGACTGCCGTCAAGATCGACCTCAAGGGCTTTCACGCGGGGAGGTACCGGCGGCTTGGCGGTGATTTGCGGGCGATCCGGCGCACCCTCGAGTCCGTGCATCGTCGCGGCCTGTGGCTGGAAGTCGTGACGCTGCTGGTGCCCGGGTTCAACGATGATCCCGGGGAGTTGCGGGAACTCACCCGGTTCCTGGCCGGGGTCAGTCCGCGCATCCCGTGGCATGTGACGGCGTTTCACCCGAACTACCGCAGCACGGCCTCGCGGCGAACCTCCGCACGACAGCTTTGCGCCGCAGCGGAACTGGGAGTTGAGGCGGGACTGAAGTTCGTATACGCGGGCAACGTCCCCGGGCAGGTGGCGGAATGGGAGGACACCCGCTGCCCGGATTGCGGCACCACCGTCATCCGGCGAACCGGGTTTCGGGTGACCGGAACCCGCCTCCTGGAGGGCGGGGTGTGTCCGAAATGCCGTTGCGTGTTGCCGGGGTTGTGGGATGCCACCGGCATGGGTCGGCTGATTCGCCCGGGGTTGCCGATCCTGAATCCTCCTCCGCCCGGAGTGCCATGAGGCCGGGATCAGTGAGAACCCTTGGAGTTCGTCCGGCGGTCCAGGCCGGGCGCTTTTATCCCGCCGCACCGGAGACGCTGCGCCGCCAGGTGGCTCAGTTCCTGGCTGACGCCAGGCCGCCTGCGGTCCCTGCCCCCAAGGCCTTCATCCTGCCGCATGCGGGCTATCCCTATTCCGGTCCGGTAGCGGGCACGGGCTATTCGCTGCTGGCCCGTGAACGGGGCCGCATTCGTCGGGTGATCTTGCTGGGGCCGGCCCATTACGTGCCGGTGAACGGTATGGCGGTCAGCGGGATGCAGGCGTTTGATTCGCCCCTCGGCCGGGTGCGGCTGGACGAGGACTCCAGATGCCGCGTGCTGACCGTGCCGGGGGTGGAGGTCAACGACGACGCCCACGCACCCGAGCATTCTCTCGAGGTTCATTTGCCCTTTCTGCAGGTCGCGCTGGATGACTTTGTGCTGGTGCCGATCCTTGTCGGACGGGCCCGGGTGGAGGAGGTGATGGAGGTTCTGGAGGCCCTGGGGAATGGTCCGGAGACGTGCACGATTGTCAGTTCCGACCTCAGCCACTTTCACGATCATCCGACCGCGTCCGCGCTGGATGCCGCGACCGCGGAACGGATTGTTGGACTGGACGGCGATGACCTGACGGGGGAGGACGCGTGTGGTTGTCGCGCAATCAGGGGCCTGCTGTGGCTGGCACGGGAGCACGGAATGGCGTGCACCCTGCTCGATCTGCGAAACTCCGGGGACACCGCGGGGGATCGGCGGCGGGTGGTGGGCTATGGGGCGTTTGCCTTTCACGAGGAAGCAACGCGGGGAGTTGCTGCCGGGTGAAGCGTGCCGGTCGGACCGGCGGTGGAGTTGAACCGCGTCGATGCAGTAGCAGTGGGGAGCGCGGCCGGCCCGGCTGCTCCAGTCGGCGGCCCGCCGGCTGGTTTTCGGCGGAATGCGCGTGATCGAGCCATGATTTCCGGCCGTTTCGGATGTGCCCGGCGGGCCGCCGGCCACGGCACGCGAGTCGCGTGCGTTCCCCTTTCAGACGGAATCGTTGCGACTGTGCCGGGGCTTGGCCGGACCAAACCTGGCTGGCGGGCCGGCCGGGTCGTGCTACCCTGTGGGCCATGAAGCAGTTGAAGGAAACCCACGGTCTTTCGCGGCGCACGTTTCTCTCTCAAACCGCCGTCGGGCTCGCCGCGGCCACGTGGGGTGGAACCACGGTCATGGCGCAGGAGGCGGGTGTGCGACCGGAGCGGACGGGCGGGGTCAAGGTGCTGAATCCGCGCGGCCGGGTGCCGGTTGGGATCATCATCGACGACTCCACCTGCCTTGTGAATCTGAACCGCTTCGCCATGCCGCAGTTCAACGATGCCTGGGGAGGGAAGCAGACGGTTTACCACCGGAGGTGGAAGGAGTGGCCGGCGGAAATCCCGGACAGCTTCGTGCGGCGCTTTGCCGAATGGGCGTTGGATCGGGGCGTGAAGGGGAAGTACAGCATCGTGCCCTATCCGGCCTGCGTGGGCCGGATGGATCGCGGTTTGCCAGGATGGTCGCGACGCGAACTCGAGGACAGCCTGGCGCTGGTGCGGGAATCGATCGCCCCGAACTGGGACATTCATCCCGAGATGGTCTCGCATACGCGGGTGATCGATCTCAAGACCGGCCAGCCGTATCCGGACCAGACCCCGGCTTACATGGAGAATTGGGATTGGACCACCGGGCGGAGCGCCGGCGAAATCGGGGATTACCTGGCTTACGCCCTGCAGATTCTGAAGAACGCCGGATTGTCCTGCGAGGGGATCACCACGCCCGGCGGGTTCGGCAGCCGGGCGCGGCCACAGTTGGCGCAGGGCACGCTCGATGCCGTGCGCGCGGTCTTCGGCGCCGAAATCCCGCACTACTTCCGCGACCTGTACGACGAGGGGGATCGCAGTGTCGCACCAAGGGTTGAACTGGCCTCCGCTCTCGACGGGGACGATCCGCGTTGCGTGGTGAGCATCGTGGGTTGCACCGGGGACTGGACCGGCGGCTGGGATTGCGTTGAGCCCGAGGGGGTGGATCGGTTCATCACGGAGGATCTGTCCCAGGGGCGGATGGTGGAGGTGATCGAGCGCGGTGAACCGGCGATCATGGTGTGCCATTGGACCGGGGTTTACTGGAACGGCGAGGAACGGGGCTTCAAGATCTGGCAGGAAGTCGAGCGGCGGTTGCGGGCGCGGTATGCCGACCGGATTCAATGGATGAAGCTCTGCGAAGTGGCGCGCTACTGGGCGGCAAAGGAACTGACCGGGATCCGGGAGACGCGGACGTCGGTGGCTTTCGAAGCACCGTTCGCCTGTCCGGCGTTCACAGTGGAGGTGCCTTCGGCTCCGGGGTCCAAAGCGCCGACCCTGGCGGCCGGCAGCGAAGTCACTTCCTTGCGGGCAGTCTCCCGACCTGCGGATCTGCGTAGCGGCACGTGTCTTCGCGAACGGGACCGATTGGTCGCCTGCTTCGACCTGCCGAACGGGCGGTCCGAGTTGCGGGGTTGAGGAGCCTCGCTAAGCGCACCACTCGCGCTGGCGGTTCCGGACCTGCGGGGTTTCCAGCAGATTGCAGGCGAGTTTCGCGTTTGCCTCGACCTGGAAATCGAACATCCCGACGCAGAGGAAATCCGCCCCGTTCTCCAAGGCGTACTTGAATCCGGACTCCGGCCGGATCGCCCCCGCCGCCAGCGTCTTGAAGGCAATCCAGGGCTTTGTGACCTCCGACATGAAGGTGATCGTGCGTTGCGGGTCGACGTCCCAGTAATTGTCGGCGCCGTTCTCGACCACGTCGTCGTGCTGATCGGGGCGCTGGCTGGACCAGTAGCCCTGGTGGTGCAGCGTCTTGACGTAGAAATCCGCGCCGAGGTCTTGGCGTTCGGATTCGATGATGACCTCCAGTTTGTGCGCACCGATGCCGCCGGGCACGCCCTGGGACTTGACGAACTCAACGCACTTCCCGAGCAGTTCCACCCGGCCGGCGTTGAGCCACTTGTCACCGATCACTCCCTGCACGTAAACCGCCGACGCGCCGAAATCGATGGATTCCTGAATGTTGGTCTTCCAGTCGTCCAACCCGGGATGACCCTCGGCGATCCACTGCATCTTGCCCCCGCGTTCCCAATGCCGTTTGAAGACATCCATCGGCTTCTTCCGCGGGTCGGCGATGATGGTGTTGACGCCGTGTTGTTCGAGCACGGCGAGGGTTTCCAGCACCTTTTCCTCGGTGTTGTAAGCCCGCATCAGAGAAGGGACGTAGTGGAGGTCGCGGGAATGCGCCCAGCCACTGATGAGGTTTCCTCCGGAGATCAACCGGCTCACGGTGAGGTTGCCGATGCGACCCGCGGGCATGCCGGCGGCGGCGGGGACCGCGGCGGCCTCGGCGGCGGGTGGTCGGGCAGCCCGGACCTTGGCCGCCAAGCCAGCCCCGGCGGAGGCCATCACGGAACGGGAGATGAAGTTGCGACGGTTGATCGGGGTGTTCATCAGGGTTTCAATTCAAGGTCCGAGGCCTTCACTCCTTTGATGTATTTGTTGAAGCCGAAGATCGTGGGGTTGTAGTCGCCCACGACTTCGACGTTGCTGGCGGCGGGGATCTCGCCTTCCAAGCCAACCGCCCAGTAGCAGGCATTGACCACCAACCGGCGCAGACCGGCATTGGCCAGGTCGACCGAGGCGCCCATGGTGGTGGTGAAGATGCGGTTGGTCTTGCGGGCTTCATTCACCCGGACGCGGGTCCAGGCAACCGGCATCATGGGGTCGTTCTTCGGCCCCGCGACCGCTTCGTCGTCCGGGTGCATCCCCTTCAGCACCTGGCCGAACACCAGGGTGGTGGCGTCGGCGGGGTAGTTCTTCAGCCCGTAAACGTCGGTGGGTCCCCAGATGTCCGAAACGCCCCGCAGGATCGGATTGTCCGCCTCGGCCGGGTTGAGGATGCCGCGGGTACTCTCGACGCCGTGGTTCCCGTGGTGATTGATCCAGGTGTCACCGAGCACCTGCTGGCCAAAGCCGCCGGGCCAATCCTGGTTCCCCCGGTAATCGTATTTGGCATAGGGGCTTTGCTTGTCGCGATTGTAGGCAAAGGCGTGGGTCGAGGTCCGCAACGCGACGATGGGCTTCCCGGCAAGGTAGTAGTCCACGAACTTCTTCATTTCCGCGTCCGGCCACTCCCGGAAGCGCAGCAGCATGACGACCAAGTCGGCGTCCTTCAGGTGATCCAACCCGGGCATGTTCACCTGGTCGTTCGGGGCGATTTCGCCGGAGTCAGTGTCGGTCGAGAACAAGACCGTGCACTTGAACCCGTGCCGGATGGCGAGAATCCGGGCCAGCATCGGAAGCCCCTGTTCGGAGCGGTATTCCTCGTCGCCGGCCAGAAAGACGATGTGGCGACCGTGGCCGGGCCCCTCTTTTCCTTCGTAAGTGACCCAAGGGGCGGCCTGGAGGCTCAGCAGACCCGCGAACATTCCCAACCAGCAGATGATGCGTTTCATGGACGTGTTGAATGTATTGCGCTTTGAACGGCGAGGACCATACCCCCCGGCGCGGGGAGGTGACAACGCAAACCGCCCGGGGAACCCGCGCGAGGGATTGGCAGGAACGGGATGACGGGGGCCGCGAGGTGCGAAACGGGCAGTGAGCAATCGTCTGAGCCGTGAACACGCAGTAGCAAAGGGGAGCGTGATCGACCCGGTCGGGACGGTTGACGGCTCACGGAATGGTCCTCGGAGCGGATACCCTCACCCCGGACCGTGACGTCAGGACGTCCTGGATATGCCTGATGGCCCTCCGACCCCGCCAGGGACACCGCGTACCCTCCCCGGATAAACCCATCTTTGTGGCTGAGGCGTTGCGGAAGCCGTTTGATTCACCTTCCCACGGGCGGCCTTCCGGCAGAGTCTTCCGCTCAACCGTACAAAGTGCATGCAAACATCCCGACGCAGGTTCGTGGCAACAACCATTCCCGGCGCAGCCGGATCAGTCCTCTTGGGAACCCCCACCATGGCGGGGGACGGCCGCTCGGCTGACGCGGATGTGCCCCGGCCATCCTTCAACCTCGTTCCCATCGGCAAGGTGGAACGGCAGGGAGAGACCGCCGTGTGCATCCGGCTTTTCGACGAGTACGCGGACGGATTGCTGGGACTGGTGGAGTGGTCGCACGTCAATGTCTTCTACTGGTTCGACAAGAACGACACGACGGAGCGGCGCCGGATCCTGCGGGTGCATCCGCGGGGGAATCGGGAGAACCCGTTGACCGGAGTATTCGCCTGTCGGGCTCCGGTGCGTCCGAACCTCATCGCCTTGAGCGTCTGCCGGATTCTCTCGGTGGAGGGCAGCGTGGTGACAGTGGATGCCCTGGATGCGTTCGACCAGACGCCCGTACTGGATCTCAAGCCCTTCATCCCCCCGGACAATCCTGTGAAGAACCTGAAGGTCCCCGCATGGGCCGGACCGGGAAGATGAGGCAATCGTAGCGGGGATTCGTTCCCGAGGCGTCCTCACTGCTTGATTGCCCTCCGTCGGGTGACCCGATAATCTCCCTCCATGCAACACGCACCTTCCTCCTCCTCCGGTTTGCGGCGACGCGACTTTCTGGCCTCGGTGTCGGGGGCGACCCTGGCGGCGCCGTTCATTCTTGGTTCAGGCTCCCCGCGGGCGAACGCGGAGCCTCATCCCGGTCGGCTGAAGCAGGCGGTCTGCGGCGGCGTGTTCAAGGGAATCAAACTCGATCTGGACGGCATGTGCCGGGAGGCGGCTGCGGCGGGCGCCGTGGGCATCGACCTCGTCGGCCCGGACGCGTTCCCCACGTTGAAGAAGCACGGTCTGATGCCGACCATGGTGGGCGGGGGCAGCGGGATCAAGGACGGCATCAACAACCCGGCCAATCACGCGGCCATCGACCGCCGCATGCGCGAGGCGATCAAGGCCACAGCGGAGTTCGGGGCGCCCAACGTGATCGTTCTGGCGGGTGACCGCAAGGGGTTGACCGACGAGGAGGGGTTGGACCACAGCGTCGCGTTCTTGAACAACATCAAGGCGCTCGCGGAGGATTTGGGGGTCACGCTGTGCATGGAGTTGCTGAACAGCAAGGTGAACCATGCCGGTTACATGTGCGACCACACGGCCTGGGGCGTCGAAGTCTGCAAGCGGGTGGATTCCCCGCGGGTGAAGCTGCTCTACGACATCTACCACATGCAGATCATGGAGGGGGACATCATCCGGACCATCCGCGACAACATCCAGTGGATCGGCCATTTCCACACGGCGGGCAACCCTGGGCGGCATGAGTTCGATGAGACGCAGGAGCTGTATTACCCGCCGATCTGCAAGGCGATTGCCGACCTGAACTTCCAGGGCTATCTGGCGCACGAGTACACGCCCACGAAGGCGCCGCTGGAGACCCTCCGCAAGATGATGAAGCTCTGCGAGGTCTGAGATCACGACGCGGGTGAGGCGTGCGGCGGATCCCGCTGATCCGGATTTTGGAAGGGGCGATTCGGAGGCTCGTTTGGCGGGTCTGTCGGCGGGGGTTCCGGCGTCGGAAGAGGCCAGGTAATCGGGCGTCGGGGGTGACGAAAACCGGTCGGCTTCGATTGAATCCGCGCTTGACCCAGACTATCAGCATGTTATAACTGCTGTCAGTGCGAGTTCCTGTTCGCTTCCACAACCTTTCATAGAGCCATGACGAAACGTGATTTGGTGGTGCGCATTAGTGAGGAGACGGACCTGCGCCAGCAGGATGTCCTGAGCGTGATCCAGCGGACCCTGGATCACATTTCCGCCGCGGTGGCAAAGGGGGAGACGGTGGAGTTGAGGAACTTCGGCGTCTTCGAGGTCAACATTCGCAAGGCCCGCATCGGCCGCAACCCGAACGCCCCCGAGACCGATGTGCGCATCCCGCCACGGGCGGTGGTCAAGTTCAAGCCGGGCAAGGAAATGCGCGAGGAGGTCATCAAGCTGACCCCGGACGACTGAGCGCGGGCTTGAGTTCGATTCCGAACCGTCCCATCCTCTCTGCGCCGACCCATCCCGGGTTGGCGTTTGTCTTTGTCTGACATGGAACGATTGCCCGGATTTCGCGATTTCTACCCGGAACCTCTCCCCTCGAAGGAGGCCTGGAGTGCCGACCTGCGTCAGCGCCTCTTCGATTCGTGGCGCACCACCGCCCGCCGGCATGGGTTCCGTGAATATGACGGGCCGCCGTTGGAACCCCTCGAGCTTTTCACCGTGAAGAGCGGGGACGAGATTGTCGGTCAGCTCTACAACTTTGTGGACAAGGGCGACCGGGAAATCTCGCTTCGACCGGAGATGACCCCGACGCTGGCCCGGATGGCGGCCGCCGCCGAGCGTCAGTACAAGAAACCCCTGAAGTGGTTCGCCATTCCTCAACTGTTCCGCTACGAACGCCAGCAGAAGGGACGGCTGAGGGAGCATTTTCAGTTCAATGCCGACATCATCGGGGAGGCGGATCCGGCGGCGGACGCGGAACTCATCGCGCTGCTGATCAATACATTGCGCGAGCTTGGCCTGACCGATGCGGATTTCGTGGTGCGGCTCAGCAGCCGATTGGCGTGGCAGGAGTTCTATGGCGAACGTGCCACCGAGCCGGGCCGCAGTTACGAGTTCTTCCAGATTGTGGACAAACTCGAACGGGAGGCGCCCGAGCGCAGTGATGCGGCGCTTCAGGCGCTTGGATTCAGTCTCGAGGCCGTTCGCGAGTTCATCGCGGCGGCCCGTCCCACGGACGATTTGAAACGGATTCTCGACGACTTGGGTGCGCGTGGCCTGGGGGCGTTCGTGAAGGTGGACTACCTGGTGATCCGGGGGTTGGCCTACTACACGGGGCCGGTGTTCGAGGCATTCGACCGGAAGGGGGAGTTTCGGGCCATTGCGGGCGGCGGACGTTATGACAACCTGCTCAAGCTCATTTCCGGGGGGCGGGTGGATCTGCCGGCGCTGGGGTTCGGGATGGGGGACGTTGTGCTGACCGAGTTGCTGAAGGCCCGGGGGCTCGTCCCGGCGGTGGTGGCCGGGATCGACGTTTGTGTGCTCGTGGAGGACGAGGGACTGCGGTTGGCGTCCCTCAGAGTGGTGCAGCAACTGCGCGAGACCGGGTGCGCCGTCGACTATTCGCTGACTTCGATGAAGCCGGACAAACAGTTCAAGCGAGCCGTGGAACTCGGCGCCGCCCACACGGTACGTCTGGTACGGGGCGAAGACGGGGCGATTTCCGCCCGCGTGAAGAACCTGCGTACCCGCGAGGAACAGGTGCTTTCCCCGGATGCGGTGGTGCCGGCGTTGAGCGTCCGGCATCCGGCCTGAGCCCTGAGGGTCCAGTGCCGCCACACTCTGAAGGCAGGGCACTTATGCCGGCACAGAGGCGGCTTCCAGAATCGCCTTGAGTTCGCCCACGGTGAGGGGCAGCGGGTTGGCCTTCATGCTGCTGGCGCGTTGGGCCTTCTCAACGATGTCCGGGAAATCCGCGGGCCCGATGTCCCAATGGCCCAGGCCGGGGATTGCCAGTTCGCGGCAAAGCCGGGTCACCCACGCCACCCCGTCCGCCGCGATGGCCTGCGGGTTGCCGGTGAGCAACCGGGCGACGTGTTCGTAGCGAGCCAGGGTGTCGGAGCCGGGACTCCGAGCCTGAAGTGCCTGCAGGTTCGCCGCCATGACATGGGGGAGCAGGGCGGCGCACACCGCCCCGTGTGGCGCGGAGAACATGCCCCCAATGGGACCGGCGAAGCCATGCACCGCGCCGAGCCCGGCATTCGCCAGTGCCAGCCCCCCTGACAGGCTGGCCAGCGCCATGTCACTCCGGGCGGAGGCATCCCGGCCGTCCGTTGCCGCCCGCTGCAAGGACCGGGCCACCCGCGGCAGCGCCTCCACGCACAGCCCGTCCACGAGAGGATTGGTCCTTCCGCAGGTGTAAGGCTCGATGAGCTGGGTCAGGGCGTCCATGCCGGTGCTCGCGGTGAGCGCGGGCGGCAGGTCGAGCGTCAGTTCCGGGTCCACGAGTGCCACCGTGGGCAGCATGAGCGGACTGCGGAGACTGACTTTCACCCGATGTTCCGGCGAAGCCAGCACGCTGTTGCGGGTGACCTCCGCTCCCGTACCGGCGGTCGTGGGGATCGCCAGGCACGGCAGGCCCGGCTGCGTGATCGGGCGCCCGTGCCCGATCACTTCGAGATAGTCGGTCACGTTGCCCGGGTTGTGGGCGAGAATGGCTATGGCCTTGGCGGCGTCGATGGCGCTGCCTCCGCCGAACCCGATCACCAGATCGCAGTCCGCTGCGGCGGCTTGTGCGACCCCTGCCACGACCGCCTCCACCGTCGGTTCGCCCGTGATGCAGTGACAGGTGGTGGCAAGACCCGCTGAATGCAGTCGTGCCAGCAGCGGCCCGGCGCGGGTCGCATCCCGTCCGGTGATCACCAGGGCGTGCCGGCCCAGGCCCGCGGCCAGTTCTCCCACCCCGGCGAGTGTGCCGGGACCAAAGACGATCTGCCCGGCGGTGGCGAAGTTGAAGGCGGGCACACCCGCGGCGGTGCTCATGGCAGGAGGAAGAACCGTTCGGCAGGGGTCAAAACGCCTCGTCCGATGGGAAGACGTTGGCGTACTTCACGCTGGTGCGGGGCACTGCCATCATGGGGGCGACCGTGTCCCGCCACCGGGCGTAATGCGCGGTTTCCTTGTGGGCGGCCGGGGCCTCGGAGGAACGGTAGATTTCCACCAGCACGAAACGCGTGGGATCCTCCGTGTGCTGGCAGACATCGAAACGCGCAATCCCGGGTTCCTGGACGCTGTTGCGGGCGTTGTCGAGGGTGGCCGTCCTGAAAGCCTCGAGACAATCGGGCTTCACTTGCACGTGAACATGTACGACGAGCATGGGGGCATTTTCGCGGTGTTCCGGATCCGGTGCAAATCTTAAGCGAGCGTCGCAGGCATTCCCAGGATCAAGGATTGCATTAGCCCGGCGGCTGTGGCTTGCTGTCGCGCGTAACCTGAACTGTCGCCCGGTGGACGGCAAATGGCCGGCGGATCGGGGGCACTAAACTTATGAGCGACACGATCAAATACCTGCTGGAAGAAGAACGGATTCCGAAGTCCTGGTACAACATTCAGGCGGACCTGCCCCAACCCCTCGCGCCCGTGCTGCATCCCGGCACGAAGCAGCCCATCGGGCCGGATGATCTGGCGCCGCTGTTCCCCATGGCGCTGATTCAGCAGGAGGTGACCACCGAGCGGGAGGTGGAGATTCCCGAGCCGGTGCGTGAAATCTACAAGCAGTGGCGCCCCTCCCCGCTCTTCCGCGCCCGTCGCCTGGAGAAGGTCCTCGATACGCCCGCGCGCATCTACTACAAGTACGAGGGCGTGAGTCCCGCCGGCAGCCACAAGCCGAACACCGCCGTCGCCCAGGCCTTCTACAACAAGGAAGCCGGCATCAAGCGCATCTCCACCGAGACCGGCGCCGGCCAGTGGGGATCCTCCCTCGCCTTTGCCGGCGCGTTCTTCGGGCTGGAAATCAAGGTCTTCATGGTGCGGGTGTCCTTCAACCAGAAGCCCTATCGCAAGGCGCTGATGGAAGCCTACGGCGCCACCTGCGTCGCCTCGCCCTCGAACGAGACCCAGAGCGGCCGCGCCATTCTGGAACAGCGCCCCGATCATCCGGGCAGTCTCGGCATCGCGATTTCCGAGGCCGTCGAGGTCGCCGCCCAGAACGCGGACACGAACTACGCGCTCGGTTCCGTGCTCAACCACGTGTTGCTCCACCAGACAGTCGTCGGCCAGGAAGCCATGCTGCAGATGGAGATGGCCAATGACTACCCGGACGTGATTGTGGGCTGCACCGGCGGCGGTTCGAACTTCGCCGGCATCGTCTTCCCGTTCCTCGGCGAACAGCTCCGCGGCGGGAAGAAGGTGCGGGTCGTGGCCGTGGAACCGGCCGCCTGCCCGAGCCTTACCCGGGGCAAATTTGCCTATGACTTCGGCGACACGGCGCACCTCACGCCGCTGGTGAAGATGCACACCCTGGGTTCGACCTTCACCCCGCCGGGATTCCACGCCGGTGGCCTGCGCTACCACGGCATGGCGCCGCTGGTCAGCCACGTGCAGGACCTCGGGTTGATCGAGTCGGTGGGCCTGCACCAGAAGGGCTGCTTCGCCGCCGGCGTTCAGATCGCGCGCTCCGAAGGCATTCTGCCGGCGCCGGAAGCCAACCACGCCATCAAAGGCGCCATCGACGAGGCGTTGAAGTGCAAGGAGGAGGGCGTCAGCCGCGCCATTCTCTTCAATTTCTGCGGTCACGGTCACTTCGACATGCAGGCCTACATGGACTACTTCGCCGACAAGCTGGTGGACCAGGATTACGACCCGCAGGAACTGGCCATGGCCCTGGCCGGTTTGCCTTCGGTCCCGGCCTGAGCCGACGAATTCGCCCGGGCGCGGACGCGGCGGCAGGCCGGGTTCGCGCCCGTTTGCTTTTGACGAAACAAACCGCGGGCGTCCGGGGTGAAATACACATCCGGTGCGGACCTGTAATCGACGCGGTAAAGAACTGAGCGAAACTGCTCCGCGAAAGTGAGTGCCATGAAGACCATAGACAAAGACGAACTGTTCAATCACCTGGGCGACTTCCTGAAGGGCAAGGGCATCGTGCTCTCGGATGGCAGCTATTCGAAACGCATCCGCCAGGGCTGCAATCTGCTGTCCGACGCCATCAACGCCACCCAGAAGACGGTCACCCGGGCCCGCACCGAGGTGGACAAGAAACTGTCGAAACTGCGGGAATCCCTCCACCGGGCGACATCCTCGGGCAAGGAATCGGGGGCCCCGCCCGTGGTGAAACCCGATCCCGCCGCGAAACCGGAGGCCAAGCCCAAACGGGCGAAGGCCAAGCGCAAGACCGCGTCCCGGAAGAAGACGGTGGCCGCCAAGAAGAAGGCCGCTCCCAAGCAGGCGAAGTGAGCTGGCCGGAAGGTGAGAGCGTTGGAAACCCCGGATGAAGAAACGAGGCGAGGCGTGAGTGATTGGTGTCGCTGAGGCGAGGGGCGCCCAACGGACCGCTCATTTCGTCTGATTCGCGTGGTTCCCTCAGATGCCCGGTCACCGCTCAAGCCGTTGGCCGCTCGTACTGCGGGATCTTCAATCGCTCCCCGCCCTTCATCGCGGATTCGTGGGCGACGATCCCCGGGATGGTCAGGGCCAGCGCCTCGTAGATGTTCACCAGCGGTTCCCGATCCTCGAGGATCGCCGTGATGAACTCGTTCATTAACGGCCCGTGCGATCCGCCGTGACCGCCGGCCGGCACCCCGGGCGGCAGGGAGGGCCGGGTGATGTCGGGCAGCTTGTCCTCCATTTCGCCCCAGTACTGCATCCCGTCCATCCGGCCCCGCTCACCGAAGACCCGACCGGTTTCGTTTACGTGCCGGAACACCGACTTGCTCATCAGCATCCGTGAGACCCCGCCTTCGCTCGTTTCAAACAGGGCGATCTCGTCTGCAAAAGGGTTGCCGTGCGGGTTGCCGCCCGGTTGATGCCAGCGGTTGGTTCCCTTGAAACCCAGTGCGGACACCGAGGTGAAGCGCCCTCCCGTCACGCCCACATAAAACGCGGTCGAGTGGGTGGGATACCAGAGCGGCGGCAGGCCGATGCGCCAGCCCTTGTAGGAGTCAATCGGCTCGGCCATGTAGTGGTAGTACTCGCCCTCGGAGAAGACCAGTCGACCGAACCCGCCGGCCCGGTAGATGGTGCGCATGGCGTGGCAGGAAGCGTGGTAACAACTCGTCTCCGCCATCATGTACTTCATGCCCGTGCGCTTCACGGACTCCAGCAGTTTCTCGCCCTCCTCGATGGAGCCGTAAGTCGCCGGTACGGCACACATGGCGTGCTTGCCATGTTCCAGGACGAGCCGGCAATGCCGGGCGTGACTGGGCGCGTCGGTGGCCACGAACACCGCCTCGATCTTTGGGTCCTTCACCAGTTCCTCCAGCGAATCGTAGGAGTTGCCGCAGCGACACGCCTTCATCAGGCCCGCGCGCCGGTCGGGGAACAGGTCGCTCACCGCGACGACCTCGACGTTCGGATGATCCTGGAAGCCGAACTGCGCTCCGAACTGACAGACGCCGTAGCCGACGATCCCGACCCTCACCTTGCGATCGCTGACCGGTTGCCAGGGTTTGGGGTTCTCGCGCAGATCAGCGGCGTTGCCCAAGCCGCCCAGGCCTGCGGCGAGGGCGGCAGCCATGGAGCCGAAACCGAGCGTTTCGAGAAAGTCGCGGCGGGGCAGGGCGGAGGAAGCCTGTGGGGGCGGGGGAACCGGCTGATTCGACGGGTGCTTCATGCCGCGGATCCTGCCCGCTCCCGACCGAACGTCAAGCCAAGGGAGAAGGGAGGGACAGGCGGGTCGAAAGCCCGGGGCGCGGGCTGAGACCTGAGAAGGACGCGACACCTCGGGCTGGGGATTTGAAATCTCAAATCTCAAATCTCAGATCCCAAGTCGCCGGCCGGGCTGGAAGGCTGGAAGAAATGAGCTTGCAGGAAATGCGCAAGACAGCCATAATATGAACAGCTATCAAGCGTGCGGAAAGAAGCGGAGGGTGACCCGCTTTGGGCGCCCGGGTATCGAACGGGACCCGATGGCGGGGGGATTGCCAGCTGTGCCACTTGACCGTGGGTATCGGGTGGACGGCCCCGAGGGGCGGGCAGGGCGAATGTGGTGGTGGCTTGGCGGGATTCGGGATGGGGAATCTGAGATTTGAGATTTGAGATTCGGGATTTGCGCGATGACCTACCAGCGATTTGAGGATCTCCCGGTGTGGCAGAAGGCGGCGGAGCTTGACGAACGGATTGAGGAACCGCTCGACCGGGAGTCCTTCAAGGTGTCGCGCGGCTTTCGCGACCAGTTGGACCGGGCGGCTCTTTCGGTGTCCAACAACATCGCGGAGGGATTCGAGCGCGGGAGCACGAACGAATTGCTGGCGTTCCTCTACATCGCGCGCGGTTCGGCGGGGGAAGTGAGATCGATGCTCTGCCTGAAGGAACGACGTGCCCGCAAGGCCGGGTGGCCCGCGGACCTCGACTCTCAAATCTCAGATTTGAAATCCACTGCCGAGTCCTGTTCCCGCCAACTCCGGGCCTGGGCAGATTCCCTGCAGAACTCCGACATTCGGGGGCAGCGGCATCTCAATGACAAGGTTCGGGAAAGCGCACGGTTGAAGAACGCCGCCCGGTCCTACCGGTTGGATTTCCTGCGGGGACTCAAGCCGGGTCATCCGCTGTACCGTTCTGCTGAGGCTCGTGCCGCCCGGGGTGAGGCGGAGGGGGGGGAGATCTGAGATTTGAGACTTGAGATTTGAGATTTCAAATCTGCGATTTGGGCTGTCGGAGGGTGGATTCCGAATTCCGAATCCTGGATGCCGATTCCCGATTGCCACACGCCTCCGGTGGGGAGGGGGGCCGGGTGGTTTGCCGATCGGGCGGTTGCCGGGCCAGTTGCCAGATTGACAGCGGGCAGGGGGACGGCTAGCACAGGCGCGATGTTTTCGACCGAAGGATTTCAGGGTTTGGTGGAGTTCACGCCGGGCTTCGCACCGCGCGCCGGGATCTCGCATGTGCTGTTCGATTTCGACGGCACGTTGTCGCTGATCCGCGAGGGCTGGCCGGAGGTGATGGTGCCGATGTTCGTCGAGTATCTGCCGCCGTTGCCGGACGAATCCGAGGAGGCCCGGCGGCAGTTGGTGTTCGACGACATCATGCGCCTGACCGGCAAACAGACGATCTACCAGATGATCCAGTTGGCGGATCGCATCCGGGAACGCGGGGGCGAACCGAAGGAACCGCTCTGGTACAAGCACGAGTATCTGCGGCGCCTGGACGCGCGCATTCGCGAGCGGATCGAAGGATTGAAGGCGGGGCGCATCCGGCCCGACGACCTGCTGGTTCACGGGGCGCGCGGGTTGTTGGAGGCCCTGCAGGCGCGCGGGCTGCAGCTCTACCTGGCCAGCGGGACGGACGAGCCGTTCGTGAAGCAAGAGGCGGCCCTGCTCGATGTCACCCGCTACTTTGGCGAGCACGTCTACGGGGCGCTCGACGACTACAAGCAGTTCAGCAAGAAGAAGGTCATCGAGCGGATTCTGCGGGAGAACGCCATCGACGGCGCGGCGCTGCTTTCCTTTGGCGACGGCTACGTGGAGATCGAGAACACGAAGGAGGTGGGCGGTCTGGCGGTGGCGGTCGCGAGTGATGAGGCAAACAACGGGGCGGGTCGAATGGATGAATGGAAGCGGGAGCGCCTGCTGGGGGTTGGGGCGGATGTGGTAATCCCCGATTTTCGTGACGCGGCGGCGTTGCTGGACGTCGTGATTCGGGACGCATCTCCCACGCCGTTGGACATCACCCGTCTGCAGGTGTTTCCGCTCGCGGAGCGGCGGAGCCTGTCGCAGTTGACCGACATCTTGGTCGAACCCGCCGAAGATCCACCGGCATTGTCGCCGGAGTCGGACGCGCAGGTGGATGAATGCGTGGAGCGCATCCGGGCGGCCCGCGAGCGGAAGGCCGGAGTCCAGTTGATCTACGGCGCGCACCTGATCAAAAATGGCGGGCAACTGCTGCTGATTCAGTTGATGGATGCCGGTTGGGTGACGCACCTTGCCACGAACGGGGCGGGCACGATTCACGACTGGGAATTCGCCTACCTCGGCCGCTCCACGGAGAGCGTGCGGGACAATGTGGCGGAAGGCCGGTTTGGGACGTGGGACGAGACCGGGCGGTTCATCAACCTGGCGGTGCTGCTGGGCGGGGTTCGTGGGGAAGGCTACGGCCAGGCACTGGGTCGCTTCGTCTACCAGGACGGCGGGGTGCTGCCGGAACCAGCCGAACTGGAACGGCTGATTCGGGAATCGCCGGCTGATCCGCTGACGCCGGCCCGCGCGGAGCTGTTGCTGACGATGCGCCAGCATGGGCTTTCCGGCGGCCCGCTGCTGGTGCCGCATCCGGATCGGAATGCGAGCGTGCTTGCCAACAGTTTCCGGCATCAGGTGCCGCTGACCGTGCATCCGGGCATTGGCTACGACATCATCACCAACCACCCGTTCTACAACGGGGCGGCGATCGGGCGGGGCGCGGCGACTGACTTTCGGCGATTCGCCGCCACGGTGGAAACGCTCGATGGCGGGGTGGTGATGTCGGTTGGCTCCGCCATCATGGGACCGCAGGTGTTCGAGAAGGCAATGAGTTGCGTGAACAACCTCCGCCTGCAGGCCGGGCGTCCGGTGGTGCAGGACCACACGATTTACGTGGTGGACCTGCAGGATGGCGGGGGCTGGGACTGGACCCAGGGGGAACCGCCGCGCGACAACCCGGCCTACTACCTGCGCTTCTGCAAGAGCTACTCGCGCATGGGCGGTGAGATGCGGTATGTCCAGTGCGACAACGTGGCCTTTCTGCACAACCTGGTGCACCGCTTGAGCCGGACCGGCCGGGGCAGGCGCCGCCCCTGAGCCGCAACCATTCGATGGAACCACGAAACACAGGAAAGGCAGGGCTGGTTGGACCGTGCGGGGCACGCGTGCTTGTACCGGAAGTCCTCATCAGGAGGCCGTGGGGCCCGGCTATCGGAGAGATGGTTTGGCACGGGTTTCGGACTTGGTTTTCGTGTGATTCGTGTATTTCGTGGTTTGCCCATCCGCATCGACACTGCTGAATCATGAACGCCGACCGTTTCGCTGAAATCACGGATCGTTATGCCGGGCTCAACGTGGTGGTGGTCGGGGACTTTTGCCTCGACCGTTACCTGGAGATCGATCCGGCGCGGGCGGAGATCTCGATTGAGACCGGACTGCCCGTTTACAACGTGGTCAATGTGCGGAGCCAACCCGGGGCGGCCGGGACCATCCTGAACAACCTGGTGGCCCTGGGCGCAGGGAGGATTCATCCCGTGGGATTCTGCGGTTGCGATGGGGAGGGCTACGAACTTCAACAGGCGCTGGGAGCATTGCGCGGAGTGTGCGGCGAACGCCTGTTGCAGACGTCCCAGCGGCGGACGTTCGTCTACTGCAAACCGTTGATCATGGAACCGGGTCAGGCGCCGCGGGAGTTGAACCGGCTTGACTCGAAGAACTGGACCGTGACTCCGGAGGAAGTCAGTGCGGCGCTGGCGGAGGCGGTTCGGGATCTGGGCAGGAGCGCGGATGCCATCATCGTGCTGGACCAGGTGGATCAGGAGGGCACGGGCGTGGTGACCCGGGAGGTTCTTGAGGCCGTGGCCCAGGTGGCGAAGGCGAGGCCGCACATGCCGGTGCTGGCCGACAGCCGGCGGGGATTGCGCGGTTTTCCGGCGCTCATTTTCAAGATGAACGGGGTCGAGTTGGCGGCCCTGCTCGGGGAGACGGCGCCGGGTTCTCCTGAGCTCCAGGAATGCCAGGAGCGGGCGGCGGAGTTGGCGCGGCGGAACGGGCGTCCGGTGATCGTCACGCTGGCGGAGCAGGGGATGTTGGGGGCGCTGCCGGGCGGTGAGATTGCCCATGTGCCGGCCCTGCCATTGCGGGGCGAGATTGACATCGTGGGTGCCGGCGACTCGGTGACAGCCAACGTGACGGCGGCTTTGGCGGCGGGGGCGAATCTGCGCGAGGCACTGGAGCTTGCGGCGCTGGCCTCGTCGCATGTGATTCATCAACTTGGAACGACGGGTGCCGCGGGGGTGGCGGATTTGCGGGCGCTGCGCACGTTGCTTGGCTAGCCCGGATGGTACACCGTCTTTCGTAGCGCAGATATCTGATCTGCTGTAGCGCGGGTATCCGACCCGCAGACCGTTGGCAAGTCCGGACGCTCTGCCGAATGGAATCCGGCGATACGGCCGGTCAGATCTCTGTGCTACCGGCGGTTGGGGGAAGTTACGCGGATGCCGGCCTGAAATCCGTTGCGAGGCGGCGGCAGGCCGTCTACTTTGCGCCCGCACGTTTGGCGGTCTGAACCGTGACCCTCCGAACCAAGGACCCTTAATTGAAACGTCTTTGATGACGCTGGAACCATATACTGTGGACGAAATCACCTCTCAAGTGGCGGCGCTGAACCGGCTGGCACGCAACCTCTGGTGGACCTGGGATCAGGATGCCCAGGACTTGTTCAGCGCCCTGTCCCGGCGGGGATGGCGGAACCTCTACCACAATCCCGTGGCGGTTTTGCGCGAGGTCTCGGAATACGAACTGCGGGTGCGTCTGCAGGACCGGGAATTCGGAGCTCTGGCGCGTCGGGTGCTGCAGAAGTTCCAGGCCTACATGGATGACAAGGAAACCTGGGCCGCGGAGCATGCCCGGGGGCTGGCGGGACGGCCGGTGGCCTATTTTAGCGCGGAGTTTGGTTTTCACGAGACCCTGCCCATCGCGGCCGGTGGCCTGGGTGTACTGGCGGGGGACCATATCAAGTCCGCGAGCGATCTCGGGCTCGGCCTGGTGGGCATCAGCCTCTTCTACCGGGAGGGGTACTTCATGCAGTCCATCAACGAGGAAAACTGGCAGGTGGAATACTACACCCACCTGAACCCGCGAAACCTCCCGGTCGAACCGGTGCTGGACGCGCGGGGCGAGCCGGTGATCTGCTCGGTGGACATCGCCCGGACGCAGGTGTTCTTCCGCACGTGGCGCGTCAACGTGGGACGCAATCCGGTCTACCTGCTGGACACGGACATCGATCCCAACGAGCAGCATTTGCGCGACCTGACGCTGCGCGTCTACGGCGGGGACGGCACGACGCGGATCATGCAGGAGATGCTGCTCGGAATCGGCGGGGTGCGGTTGCTGCGGGAACTCGGGGTGGCGCCTTCGGTGTTTCACATGAACGAGGGCCACGCCGCATTCCTCGCCCTGGAGCTGATGCGGGAGA
This sequence comes from Verrucomicrobiales bacterium, assembly GCA_024233215.1. Classification (GTDB taxonomy): domain Bacteria; phylum Verrucomicrobiota; class Verrucomicrobiia; order Limisphaerales; family J093; genus J093. Next base: position 276,098 of record JACKPW010000005.1, read on the forward strand.
AGATGGCGGGTGGCCTGTCTTCCGCCGAGGCGGAGGTCGCGACCCGGCAGGAATGCGTGTTTACGACCCACACCCCGGTGCCGGCCGGCCATGACCGGTTCAATCTCGACCTCATGGACTACGCGCTCGGCCGCTACATCCGTCAGCTCGGGTGGTCGCTGGACGAGTTGATGGCGTTCGGGCGGGTGGATCCCGAGGACGAAAAGGAGACCTTCTGCATGACGGTGCTCGCCCTCAAGCTTTCCCGCGCGGCGAACGGCGTGAGTGAATTGCACGGTGAGGTCAGCCGTGAGATGTGGCAGTCGCTGTATGCCGACCGGGCCATCGAGGAGGTCCCCATTGGCCACATCACCAACGGCATTCACACGCTCGGATGGATGAAGGGCACGGTGCGGAGCTTCTGGCGTCGCGAACTTTGCGGCAATGGCAATGGCAATGGCAGTGGGAACGCCGGTGGCCAGGCGGACGGCAACCCCGGCGCTCCAGGCTGCGGCGCCAATGAGGTGCTTCCCAGCGGCCTGGCCCGTTGGGAGGCGGAACTGGGTCAGCCGGATTTCTGGGCCCGCATCGAGGATCCGACCTTTGTGAAGGACGAGGAACTTTGGGCGCTGCGGTACCGGCTGCGGCGGGAGTTGATCGAGTTCAGCCGCCGGCGACTGCTGATTCAGGGGGAGCGTCTCACCCGGACGGCGTTCATTGAATACGATCACCTGCTGAACCCGGACGCCCTGACCATCGGGTTCGCCCGACGGTTCGCCACCTACAAGCGGGCGCCGCTGATCTTCGATCATTACGACGACATCGTGAAGCTGGTGAAGGACGCGCGCCGGCCGGTGCAGTTCATCTTTGCGGGCAAGGCCCACCCGCGTGACGACGAGGGCAAGCGTTTCATTCAGAAGGTGATTCACCTCAGCAAGCACAGCGAGTTGCGCGGGCATCTCGTGTTCATCGAGAACTACGACATCCACGTTGCCCGGATGATGGTGTCGGGCTGCGATATCTGGCTGAACAACCCGCGGCGTCCGCTGGAGGCCTCTGGCACCAGTGGCATGAAGTGCGGGGTCAACGGTTGCCTGAATCTCAGCATCCTCGACGGCTGGTGGCGCGAGGGCTATGACGGCACCAACGGCTTCGGCATCGGTGACGATTCCCATCCCGAGAACGTCGAGGAACAGGATCGTCGGGACAGCGCGAACCTCTACGGGACGCTGACCGAGAAAGTCATCCCCACCTTTTTCAACCGTGACACCGCCGGCCTGCCCCGGCAATGGATTCGCATGATCCGCCGGGCCATGGCCACTCTCGTCCACCAATACAGCACCGATCGCATGGTCAAAGAATACGCCACGCGGTATTACCAACCGGACCGGTGACCTTTCCCGGTTGCGGTAATTCCCAGTCCATTCAGTGAAATCAGACTCACCCAAGCGCCGTTCCGGTTCCCGACCGCCGGGCGGGCGACCTTCCCGTTCCGGCCCCCCTGCGGAGGGGGCGCATCCCTTTGCCCGCTACCTGCGTCCCAAAGGGTCCCAGGGCGGTCCCGGAAAGGCCGGCGCCCGCAAGGGCGGTCGGGGGGGCGCAGGGCAAACCAATCGTCGAACGGCGGAAGCGGCGGAGGGATCCGGCCACCCATCCGAACGTCCGTCCCGCCCGGCATGGCGGCGCGACGGGCCCGGCGGGGAAGGCGACCGGTTCCGGCCACGCGCGGGATACCGTGACGAGGCGTCTTTCGGGAGGCCACGTTCCCCCGGGCGCGGCCCGTACCAGGATCATTCGCGCGATTTCTCCCGACCACCCCGCCCGCCTTCCCGCGGCCGGCCCATGGATCGTCCGCGACCCCCCCGAAGGGACTGGGATGACGAATCCGGGCAGGGCAACCGTCCGCCGCAACCCGGGCGGTACGACCGCCCCCCGCGTAGTCCTTTCCCACCGCCCCGGCCGCCTTTTCCGCGGAGACCGATGGAGCCTCCGCGCCCGCCTCGGAGGGAATGGGACGACGAGCCGGCGTATGGGGACCGTCCGCCGCAGGCTGAAAGATACGAACGTCGGCCGAGAGGACCCTTCCCACCGTCGCGGCCGCCGTTTCCGCGCAGGCCAATGGACCGGTCACCACGCTATCGTCCGCCTCAGGAAGAGGACCATGCCGGCGGGGCGCGCGAACCCCGCCAGCGCGATTTCGAGGACCGTCCGCGCGGACCCTACCGGCCACCGCGTCCGCCTTTTCCTCGACGTCCCATGGACCGGTCCCGGCCTCCCGGCCGCAGCGATCGGGAGGTGGGGACTTATGGTCGGGGGCCCTACCATGAGCCCCGGCCTTACGAGGACCGACCGCGCCCCCGCGGCCGTTTTGGGGACGGCCCTCGCGGGCCCTATCGTCCCGCGCGACCGCCCTTCGAACCGCGACGAGACGAGGGGTCTTATCGGCCGCGCCCGCGCTACGGTGAGGAGCGTCGATTTGATGACCGCCGTTCGGAGGACCGGCGATTCGAACCCCGGCCACCGTTTCGGCGGGAATACGGGAACCGGCGTGAGGATTTCCAGGACCGGCAGGGGCCCGGATATGGGGCGCGTGCCTCCGGCCCCCGTCGCCCGGTAGGTGGCGATCGTGATTTTCGGGGCGGGCGCGGCGATTACCGTCGCCCACCGGGGCGCGAACTGTCCGGGTCCCGGCCGGAACGACGGACTGGCGGGCCGGGGCGGAGCGAGGAAGTGGACCTGCGCTCGTTGGAGTTCTCCGAGATTCAGGAAGGACTGGCGGGGTGGGGCGAGCCGGCATTCCGGGCCGTGCAACTGGCCATCTGGCTGTATACCCGGCGGGCCACCCACTGGAACGAGATGACCAATGTGCCGGAGAACCTGCGCAAGCGGTTGTCCCGCCATTTCACGCTGAACACGCTGAAGCTGGTGACCCACCAGGGATCTGCCGATACCACTCAAAAGTTCCTGTGGCGGCTGCCGGACGGGGCGTTGATTGAGAGCGTTCTGATTCCTGCGAACCCCGCGCTGTATGGGGAGGCGAGTGATCGCGTGACGCTTTGCGTTTCGACGCAGGTCGGCTGCGCGTATGGCTGTAAGTTCTGCGCGAGCGGCCTTGGCGGGTGGAAGCGGAACCTGCGTCCCTTCGAGATTGTCGAACAGGTTCTGGCGGTGGAGCGCTGGCACGCGCAGCAGGACCCGGCGTCGGCGGAGAACGGGCGGTTGGTGAACAACCTGGTCATCATGGGCATGGGGGAACCGCTGGCGAACTATGACAACCTGCTGAAGGCGCTTCGGATCCTGAACGCGTCCTGGGGTGCCGGGATCGGTGCGCGACGGATCACCATCTCCACCTGTGGTCTCGTTCCGGAAATCCGTCGGCTGGCCACTGAGCCGGAGCAGTTCGGCCTGGCCATTTCGTTGCACGGCGCCACGGACGAGGTGCGCGAGCGGATCATGCCGGTGAACCGGAAGTATCCGTTGGAGGAACTGGTTCCGGCCTGTGAGGAATTCGCCGTCAACAAGGGGCGCATGGTGACCCTGGAGTACATTCTCATTCGCGGGGTGAACGACGGGCTGGAACAGGTGGAGCCGCTGGCCGCCATCGCCCGGCGTCTGCATGCGAAGGTGAATCTCATCCCCTACAACCAGGTGGAGGGACTCCCGTGGGAGCGCCCTGAGGAGGCGGCGCAGGAGGGCTTTCTGACCGCGCTGGAAGAGCAGGGGGTGCGGGCGACGTTGCGCCGGGAAAAGGGCCATGACATCGATGCCGCCTGCGGCCAACTGCGCCTGCGCACCGAACAGGCCGAGCAGACCGGTTCATCGCCGGCCACTCCCGAGCCGCCGGAGAACGAACTGCCGGAGTCCGGTGAGACGGTTGATGATCCGGATACCGTGAATCCCAGTTGAGCCCGGCATGACCGTCCGACCCGTCCAGTCGCGGCCGTCGGCACCGCCGCCGGACGAGTTGGTTCAGGGCTTCCTGGATTTTCTGACGGTCGAACGGGGCGCCTCGCCGAACACGATCCGCAACTACCGCCAGGCGCTGCTCGAGTTTTCCCGCTGGCACACGGAGGAACGGGGCGCGATGCCGGCTTGGGTGCGGCTGACCCGCGACGATTTCCGCGCGCACCTGCGTGCATTGGGACGAAGCCGGTTGGGGAGGGCGGCGGTGCAGCTCCGGTTCAGTGCGTTTCGCACCTTCTACCGGTTTCTCGTGCGTCGGGGCGTGGTGGAACAAACCCCCGTGCGCAATCTCAGCCTGCCGCGGCTTGAGAAGCGGCTGCCCAAGTTCCTGACGGGCGATCAGATCGAGTCGTTGCTCGCGGCGCCGTTGCGGGAACTGGATCGACTCCAGGCGAATGCGGCGCAGCCTCCGGACCCGATCCCCCTGCTGCGGGACGCGGCGATCCTCGAGACGCTTTATTCGTGCGGTCTGCGGGTGAGCGAACTGTGCGGTTTGCGGCTGGAGGACATTGACTGGGCCGGCCAACAAGTCCGGGTCCGGGGCAAGGGACGCAAGGAACGCCCTGCACCCATCGGGGCACCGGCGCTGGAATCCATCCGACGGTACCGGGCCGCGCTGGGCGGAACCGGGGAGAGGAACGAGGCGGTCTTCCTGGTGGACGCCGGAAAGCGTCGCCCGGTCTATCCGCGCCTGGTGCAACTGCGTCTGAAGCATCACCTGGCTTCGGCGGGCCTCGATCCTGCGTTGACGCCCCACAAGCTGCGTCACAGCTTTGCGACCCACCTGCTCAATGCCGGTGCCGATCTGCGGAGCGTTCAGGAAATGCTTGGGCACGCCCGACTCGCCACGACGCAGGTGTACACCCACGTCACGACCGACCGGTTGAAGCGGGTGTACGACGACGCCCATCCGCGGGCGAAGTGAAGGATCAGAACGGGTAGCCGAGGGAGAAGTGCCAGGTGCCGTTGGGATCGAAGGGGCGTGGGTTGAGGTTGTGACCGTATTCGACGCGCAAGGGGCCGACCGGCGTGTTCCAGCGCAGGCCGGCACCGACCGACACCAGCACGTCGTCGAAGGGGTAATCGTCGATGGTGGGAGTGATTCCGGCGGTGTCCACGAACCCGACCACGGACCATCGCCGGGTGAGCGCCTGCTCGAATTCGAAGTTGCCGATCATGGCGCTTTCGGCTCCGAGTTGGCGGCCTGTGGCGTCCAGGGGTGACGCGCCGCCCTGTTCATAGCCGCGGATGGAGGTTTCGCCCCCGGGGAAGAAGCGCTTGTTGAAGGGCAGTGGACCCCGGTCCTGCACGAGATCGGCGGAGATCCCGTGCCAGAAACCGAAGTGCAGATAGGTCGCCCGGGCCACGGGGAGGTGGTAGCTGAAACTTCCCTCGAACCGCTGGTAACTGGCCTCGCCCCCCAGTTCCGGGGTGGCATACTCGGCGCTGAATCCGGCCCGGAATCCGCGACGCGGGAGCAGGGGATTGTTGCGACGCTCGATTGACCAGTCGGCCACCACCGCCGCCACCCGGGTATCCTCCACCCCGGCCCCGCCCGTCTGTTTGTCCGAGCGAAGGAACTGATAGGAATACCGCAACCCGACCTGCTGGCCGGTGCTCGGAAAGGACTTGCGCAACCCGGCTCCGAGCTTGATTTCCCGCCGGTCGAACGTGAGTTCCTGGCGGCGCAGGAAGTCGGCGTCGGCAAACGCGGTCAGATCCGGGGCCAGGAACTCCGGCACGGAGTAGGTGTAGCGACCGAGGGTGGATTTGAAGGACTGAACGCCGTAGAGGCGGGCGTTGTGCCCGATGCCCCAGAGGTTGTAATGATCGAATTCCGCGCCGCCGAACAGCATGTCGTAGCTGGCATAACCCATCAGTAGCCGCACATCGATCCGGCGTCCCTCCTCCAGTGTATAGCGGACGTTCCGGACTTCCTCCACGGTGTTGGTCTCCTCCGGATAATCCACGTAGACGCTCTTGAAAACCCCCAGGCGGGAGAGCTTGTTCCGGGCCTCGTCGGCTTCGATGCGGTTCAGCCAGGGACCGGTGAGTTGGGCCTTGCTCCGCAGCATCCATTCCCGGGTCTTCCGCTGGCCGGTGAACTCGATCTCACCGAGCCGGGTCCTCGGCCCGCGAATGACGGTGGCTTTCAGGTCGACCCGAACCTCCTGCTCATCCGGTTGCCGGTGAATCGGGGACAACTCAACCGTCGCATCGGCGTACCCTTCGCCGAACTGGAATTGCCGCAGTTCCTCGGCGGTCTCCTGATTCCAGAGGAGCGACCAGGGCGCGTCCACGTCCCGGCTGCTCTCGGAGACCAGCGGGCCATCCTTCGCGTCCCGGACTTCCGTTGAGAGACGGTGCACGCGGAACATCGGTCCCGGGTCGACCTTCAGAGTGATGCGGACCTGGCCCGTGATGTCGTCAATGTCCTGTCGGGTCACCGTCGTACTCGCATCGCGGTAGCCCTGCTGGGCGAACTCAAGCTCGAGGTTGCGCCGGGAACGGGCGAACTGGGTCGGACTGTAGGGACGCTCGGAACGCAGCGGGATCAGGCTGTCGGTGGGATGGAAGAAACCCCGGGCACGGGCGGGACTCATGCCGGCGAGCCCTTCGAACTTCAGTTCCTTGAAGAAGTAACGGACACCCCGCTCCGCCCGCAGGGTGATCTCCCGGGCCTGCAGGTCCGAGGGCAGGAAGAAGTCCGCTCCCTCGCCGCAGACGGAGTTCGTGGCCACCCCGTCGGCGCGGATCAACTCCACCTGGATCCGGGCCTTGAGGAAACCCTGTTCCACCAGTTTGTTGCGGAGGAGGAGGGCGGCGTCCTCGGCGAAGCTGGCTGGCAGGGTCGGCGGCAGCTTCTTCTCCGGCCAGATTCGCTTGATCGTGCGGACATTGATGCGGTTGTCCAGCAGGCCCAGGCCCTTCACACGGACGATGGCCGGTGGTGGCGGGTCCGCGGGTCCGGGGTGATCTGTTTCCCCGGCCCAGCCCCCACCGATGAGCAGCGCGGCGAGGAATGAGCGAAACCACACGCGCGGGAGCTGGCGTTGCCCGCGAGCCAGCCCAGGCCCCCCTGGCGGCAGGGCGTGAGCCGAGTGACCGGCTCCCGGATGGGCCGGGCAGGCGTGATCGGGACTCGGCGCATTCCGCAGCCTCATCGCGAAAACACCCTCCACTTGATGCCCGCGCCGTAGCTGTCGAACCGGTCGCGGTTGCCGAACAGCGACCAGCGGGGCGACAGCCGGTACTCGATGGTGTAGGTCAGTTGCCCCCGGTCGGTGACCTCCTCGCCGCTGCGCATGGTGAGCCGGTCGTTCTCCGGGTCGCCGGTCAGTTTCCCCAGAAACTCCTTCCCCACGAACATGCCGATCTGCTGCATCCGGCTGCGGGAGGAGTAGCTGAACGCGTCCCCGGGAATGTCCCCGGACGTGAGCATCAGCAGGATTTCCATCGAACTCAGCGGGGGCACGGAAGAGAACAAGACGTTCGGGGTGGTGACCGAGCCCGACACGTTCATGCGCACGTCATAGCCGAAGTTCAGTCCGGACGCCTGGAACGTGATCGAGGGGACGAACGGATTGCCGCGGGTCAGACTTACCCGGCCACTGTCCACCTTCAGTCCTCCGAAGGGAAACGTGACCGTTCCGGAGGGGAGACTGACATCCCCGAGTGCCACGGGTTCGCGCAGGGTGCCGCCGAGTTGGAGGGCCGCGGAAACCCGTCCGCGGAAGACCGGCGTGACCACGTGCAGGAACTGCTCGCCCGCCACCTTCACGTCCAGTCGCCAGTCGGCGAGGGGAGGCTGTTCGATGCTGAAGAACGGCGGGCGCGCGGATGGCACCTCGACGTTGCCGCTGACCAGCGATTGGAGGTCCCGCAGGAAGAGGCTGTTCTTGAGCGTGACATTGCCGGACACGAGGGCGTTGCTGAGGTTGGTTCCGCTCAGTCTCAAGCCCAGGTCGCCGCGGAGGAACACATCCGGTTGGCGCACCAGGGGGAGGTTTGTGCCGGTGATGGAGAAGGCGTACCCCTGGGTGCCATTGGTGCCGAATTCCCAGGCTCCCTTTACGATCAGCGGCTGGCTTCCCAGCATGGCTCCCGCGTTCTCCAGCGTGATTCCGTGCTTCGCCAACCGCGCGGTGGCGTGGACCTGCCGCAGCACCCCCACGGGTTCGAGCGGCTTGGTGACCAGGTTGGTGAGTTGCAGAAGGCCGCTGAACCGCAGACCCGGCGCGACGGATACGTCCAAGTCCAACGTGCCCTGCGGCGCCAGTAACCCGGGGGCGAACATCGCCAGTGCACTGATCTGCCAGTTCGGCAGCCGAAGCCGCGCCTCCAGCGGGGTGAGGTCCGGCAGCCGGAACCCCGAGAAGGCATTGGTCAGCGTCGCCAGGTCCAGTGGCAGGGTGCCCGAGAACGTCCCGCGCTGTCCGGCGATCTGCATCTCGGCGGCGGCCGTCAGCTTGCCGGTGTCGTCCAGGGTGGCCGTGAACTTCGGATTCTCCACCGGCGGTGCCGTCAAGCCGGCCAGGGCATTCCCGGAGCGCATTTCATCCGCCACGAACTGCACGTGCCCCCGTGGTGCCCTGCCTGTGCCGGTCAGGGTGACCGTGAGGCTGGGATTCACCGTGGTCACGCCGAGCCGGCGCGTCAACTCGCTCCAGAGCGGCCCGGCCTGGTCCGCCTTCAGCCGGGTCAACAGCTTGCCTTCCGGGTGGAGTCTCACCAGTCCGGACGGAGCGCCGGGTTCCAGGGTCAACGGCAGCTCCCCGGCCAGTTCAGCCAGGGCCTCCTCCTGGCGCCGAATCCGGACCGTCTGCAGCGCGATGTTCGTTCCGGTGCCAAGGATCTTCGCGTCCAGCACGAGGGGTTCCTGGGGAATGGGCGCGAGGGCGAACTGTCCCTCCAAATTGAAGGCCGCCGGCCCGTTGGTCCAACCGGTGGCGAGGTTGAGCCGGTCGAGACGCATCCAGTCGGGCAGGTTGGGGACAAAGTCCCGCAGGTCGGTGGCCTGCAGCCCCGCGGCTTCAGCGTGAATCTCTCCCTGACCGGGCCATGCCACGGCACCGGACAACTGCAGTTTTCGCGTGTCCCCGGTGAGGTTTAGATCCGGAACCGCGATCCTGGGCGAAGCCGCGGTGGTGGTCCCAATCTTGGGAAGATCAATGGCGACAGTGGACGGCCGGCTGAGCCTGAGCAGCGGTTGGCCGCCGCGCAGCAGGGCGAGTTGCTGGAGGTTGATGTCCAGGGCGGGAGTGGTCCCTCCCAGGTTGGCCTTCATTGCCCCACCAACCACGAGTTCGCCGGTGTTGGCCGAGGCCCGGGCCAGGAAGTTGGTGAGGACGAATCCGGCCCCCGACCAATCCGCGCGGACGTTCATTGGATACAGTCCTGAGAAGTCGAGTCCTTCCGCCTCCAGGGTGCCTTCCTGATGGGGGTCAGTCAGGGAACCGCTGAACTGGCCCGAGGCAGTGAGCCTCGTGGGGTTGGCGAGGTTGGTGACTGCAAACGGCAGTCCGTCGAGCTGCCAATGAAGCGAGCCAAGTTCCCGGGATGCCAGGTTTACCCGGCCGGTGGCGGTGAGGGAGGAATCGGGGTTGCCCAGCTTGAAATCATCGAGTCGCAGCTCCGGCCAGTTGAGCGATGCGTCCAGGGTGAGTCCTCCCAGTGACTTGCCGGCCGCCGCCATGTCGGTGCCCCGCAGACGGAGCGTGGCACCGGGGATCAGGTCCGCACCCGGGGTGATCGTCAGCTTGCCTCGGAGGACTCCCTCCACGGCGGAGTCGGACAGATCGGACAGGTCGGACTGGATGTTGAGGATGGCATTGGTGCCGGTCGGCGGCCAGGCGAGCGGGATTGCGACCGGTTCCGCCAGCATGACCTCCAACCCGCCCGTCGTGGCGGTTACGGAGTTCAGGAGCACGCCGTTCGTGCTTGTCGCGGACCGCAGCCTTGTCCGGATCTCCTGTTCCAGCACTCCGTCGAACCGGACCGTTAACACGGCGTCACAGCCGATTTCGTAAGCCGGGAACCCTCCTGCCACGTGGATCTCAGCCGACGGGGAACGGACCCAGCCTGGAATCGGCAGTCGGTCTCCCGGCCATTGGATATCCCCTACGTCGAGGTTCAGGCTGGCCGGCAACCATTCGTTGCCCGAGAAGGTGGCCTCCAACTCACCCGTCCCCTCGAGAGCATTCGCTTCGCCTTTTGCCTCCCACTGCCCGGCGGGCTCCTGCTCCACCAACCACAGATCCACGCCGGCCAGTCCGTGATCGATCTCAATCTCGAAGCCCGGCCGCTCAAGCAGGCTCAGGCCGAGCTTTATGGGTGCCCCCAACTTTTCGTGTTCGATCTCCAGAGCCAGGGAGCCTGTGTCCCAGGTTGCCGCCGGAACACTCAGCGAGTGTTTGCCTGCTACTACCGAGCCGTCGGTGATTCGGGCATGCGCCACCCAGGCGGCGACTTGTCGGGCGATTCGCAAGCCCTCGCTCAGGGCCTGGGCGGTTGAGGTGATCCTGGAAGGCGTGCTGCCGACCGCTACCTCGGTCAGTTCCACCTGGCAGCCATGCACCTCGATGGCAGGCTCAATTGGTGAGGTGAGGCTCCCGGGCGCGACGCGTTCAATCAGCCATGCCACCGGTTGCAGCAGCGATACTTCGTCGATGCTGAGTTCCACGCCCGGTTCTTTGAGTCGGACGTTCTGCAGCTTCAACCGCCAGTACCCGTCCCGACTCGTGGTGGTGACGTTCGCCCCGAGCAGGCCGGCCACCGGTCGGACCAACCACGGGGTCCACCACGGCGCCAGCAGCAGGACCAGCAGCATTGACGCCAGTCCCAGCCCTGTGACCAGGGCCAGTCGGCGTCGCCATCTGCGGCCTTTCCGCGGTTGGAGGTGGGGAGTCGGCACAGCAATTCACCTTTGCCGGGCAGACAACCGCCCGCGCATCCCGGAGGGGGTTACTGTGCCTGCAAACCCCGCTGATGTCGAACGCGTCAGCCGAGGATGTTGCAGGTCGGGCCGTGCCAGTGACAAAGTCAGCGCAAGTCGTTGGTTCGTAGCGCAGATATCGGATCTGCTGTATCGCCGAATTCAATTCGGCAGACCGTCCGAACTTCCGAAGGCTTGCGGATTGGGAAATCTGCGCTACGACTTTGTCACTGGCCCTGGCAGGTCAGGCCTGCGCCCTTAGCGGCGAACTGGCGTTCGCCGAATCCCCGCTCCCTATGACCAGGCAGACTGGCGAACACCGGTTCGCCGCTGCTGGGAGTCAGGGCCGGGCGGCCCGGGCCAGGGCAATGGCTTCATCCGCCAGCTCTCCAAGTTGCCCGGAGAGACTGGCCACGGCTTCCTCGAACCCCGTCACCCCAGCGGTGGCGGCGGTTTCGCGAAGGAGCGTCCGTTCCATCAGGACCTGTCGCGATGCGGGGTCAATCACGCGACAAATGACTTCGGTGCGGGTCTCCCCATTGGGCGTCAGATCGAAGCGCAGAAAGCTGAACCGAACCTCGCGGGTGGGGCCGTCCGGCAGCGCGGCGTTGCCCGATCCGAGCCGCAGCAGGAAGTCCTGTTCCAGAATGCGGGGCAAAGCGGCGTCAAGCGGTTCAGCCCATTGGTGGAGATCGGCGTATCCGATCCGGTTCGGGGCGGCCCGGAAGGCCAGTTGGGGCGCGCGGAGATAGTCGGCAACCTCGACGCGTCCGAGGAGGATGCGGGGTGCGCCGGAAGGGGCGGCGGTTTCGGAGGCCGGCCTGGACGCGGTCAGAACGTAGAAACGCGTGGTGTCCTCAGCCGGCTTGAGGTTCACGCAGGCGGTGAGGCCGACGGCGAGCAGGGCGCCGGCGAGCAGCATGCGGCCTGTGAGGTAACGACTCGACTTCATGGTGACGTGGGCTGGCGTCCGGTGATCAGGGCCTGGGGGGTGCGTTGCAGGGATTCGGAAAGGAGCCGCAGCGAATGCGCCGCGCGTGCCACCTCCGTGAGCAGTTCCTGCAGGTTCAGCAGGAGATCTGAATCCGGCGCGGTGAGGTGATCCAGGTTGGCCGTCAACAGCTCGAGCCGGCCGAGTGCGGAGTCGGCGGCGGCGGCGGTGTTGGTCACGCTCCCGGTGAGGGCGGGGAGGTTGGTGCGGAGACTGGTGGCGAGTCGGGTGAGTTCAGCCGAGGTCCGGCTGAGTTCGGGCAGGAGGTTGGTGGCGCCCGGCGCTCCCAGGACATTCTGGACCGCCTGCAGGCTTTTCAGGATCTCCTGGTTCCATCGATCCATCTCCACGCTCCCCAGAATCGTGTCGAGCTTGGCCAGGATGTCGTCGGCCTTCGTGGCCAGGGAACCGACGTTGATTTCCTGCAGCGAGTTCAGGAACTCCTGGAGGCCGGCGGTTTCGACCGGAATCTCCGGGCAGGTGGGGTTGGCCAGGATGCCCTTCACCGGTTCGGCGTCGGGGACCATGTCCAGGCTGATGTAGAGCTGGCCGGTGACGAAGCTTTCGAGTTCAAGCCGGGCCCGCAGGCCACGCATGACCAGTTCCGGAAGGTAGAGGGTGTCGGCCTCAATGCGGCCGGCGCCGGTGCGATCCCGCAACCGGTCCGGCAGGATTTCCGCGTAAACCTGGATGTTGCCGGGTTGGCCGTTGGTGCTGATGCCGATCATGAGTTCCTGCACCTCGCCCACCGGCACGCCCTTGAATTTCACGGCCGATCCGGCGGTCAACCCGTTGACGGAATCGGGAAACACCATCACGAACCGGATTGGTTTGGTGAACCAACGGCCCGAGCCGAACACGAGGAGACTGGCGATCAGCAGCAACGTGCCGGCCACCAGGAAGGCGCCCAGGACGGTCGGGTTGGCTTTCGTTCTCATGCGCTGCGTTCGCTACGGGGCCGGGGTCTCGTGACTGCTTTCGCCGCGCGTCAGGAAAGCCCGCACGGCCGGTTCTGTCGAGTGTTTCAGCAGTTCGTGCGGATTGCCCAGAGCGGTGGGCGTGCGTGTCTGCGCGTTCAGGAACAGCGCGGTGTCCGCGATGGCGAAGATGCTCTCCAGTTCGTGCGTGACCACCACCACCGTGGTGCCAAGCACGTCGCGCAGTTGGAGGATCAGTTCGTCCAACCGCCTCGAACTGAGCGGGTCCAGCCCGGCGGAGGGTTCGTCGAAGAACAGGATCTCGGGGTCGAGCGCCATCGCCCGGGCCAGCCCCGCCCGCTTCTTCATGCCACCGGAGATCTCGGCGGGCCGGTAATCCTCAAACCCCTTCAAACCCACCAGGGCGAGCTTGTGCCGCACCACCTGCCGAATCTCCGCGGGTTTCAGTCGGGTGTACTGCTCCAATGGCAGCGCAATATTCTCCGCCAGGGTCATCGAACTCCACAAGGCGCCCCCCTGGAACAGCACCCCAAAGCGTCGCGCGAGGTCATCCGGGGTGCGATCCGCGCTGAACAGCAGCTCGCCATCGTAACGGATCTCCCCCTGGGCGGGGGGCATCAGCCCGATCATCGCCCGCAACAACGTGCTCTTGCCGCAACCGCTGCCGCCCATGATGACGAACACCTCGCCCCGCCGGATGGACGCGTTGATGTCGCGCATCACCACATACGAACCGTAGGCCAGTTCGACCCCGCGGAGATCGATGCGTGACGGCTGGTCGCTCATATTGCGGGAAACAGGTCCACCACAGATACACGCCGATGAACGCGGATTCCGGCTTGCGGCAGCCTCAGGAGGGCGGGCACGCCTGAATGCCTCCGGGCGTTGCGGTCGGTGCTCCGCGAGCGCCGGGCGAATCTGTGTCCAGCTGTGTCCATCTGCGGTTGGCTCGCTCAGATTCCCAGTTCGTTGCACAGCACGGCGAACACGGCGTCTGCGACGATCAATGAGGTGATGGCAGCGACCACGGCCCGCGTGGTGGCCTGACCGACCGCCTGGGCGTTGCGGCCGCACCGGATCCCCTGATAACAGCCGCAGAGGGCGATCAGTCCTCCGAAGACAAAGCTCTTGCCGACGCCGAGCATGAAATGGCCCATCGTGGCCGACATCAGGGTCTGGTTCCAGTAGGCCCGCATGGACAGGTCCATCATCGCGGCGCCCACGAGCATGCCGCCCAGAATGCCGATGGCATCGGCGAAGATGGTCAACAACGGCATCATGAACACCAGCGCCAGCACCCGCGGCAGGACGAGGAAGTCCATGGGTGGGATGCCGAATGAGCGGAAGGCGTCGACCTCCTCGTTGGCCTGCATGGCCCCGAGTTGTGCCGCGAACGAGGCACCGGTGCGTCCCGAGATGATGATGCCGGTCATGAGGACCCCCATCTCACGCAGCATCGCCAGGGCCACCAGGTTCGCCACGAAGATCGCCGCACCAAACTGCTGCAACTGCACCACGCCGACAAAGGCCAGGATCATCCCCACCAGCACATTGATCAGGAGCACGATGGGCAGGGCGTCGGCACCGCATTGCTGCATCTGGAACCAGAGGTCACGGGCCCGCATCCGGGCCCGGCCGGTGATGAGTCGGACGAAGGAAAGGGCGAGTTCGCCGAGAAACTCGAGCATGGCTCCGCCAATGGCCACGAGGTTCAGTGCCGCCAGTCCCAAACGGGCCAGCCAGTTGGGTTCGATCCCGGTGCGATGGGCTTCGGCGTTCTCCGGCACCGCGCGGGCGAGTTCCATGAGCCGCTGCACTCCTGCCGGAAGTTCCGAGAAATCCGCCTGCCAGCCACCGGCCTCGAGGACGTCCGTGCACCCCAGCAGGAACGCCGTCAGCCCGGTGTCCCAACCGTCCAGTCCGTCGTCAGCAAACCGCAGCACCTTGCCGGCCGCAGGATCAGGCAGGTCCTTCAGCACGTCGGAAACTGCCGGAAGGCCGGTCCGCAGGCGCCAGTCCCCGCGCAGACGGAGCCATGGCCCGCCGCGAGTGTCGGCGGGTTGCAGCTCCGCGGTTGCCGGGGGGACGGCTGTCATTGGCGCCGGACCATACGCGCCCGGTCCGGGCGCTGCAACGATGCGAATTCCCCGGGAGCAAGGGCGATCCCGCACGCGAGATTTGAAACCGTCCTCCCGACACGGCGGCGCAAACCGGGAGATCCCGGTCCGAATCCGTCGCCTGCCTTTTTGTGGCTGCGCGGACTCGGCGGTCCGCGCTCCGGCAAGCCGTCCCAACCGCCACACTCCTCCCTTGTTGTGTCCGTTTAGTCTGGGATCCGGGTGTCTTGTCTTCCCGCTCCCTTGAGCTTTACGGCTCAGGCAGGCGGACGCGGGCCAGGTAGATCGCGGTCTTCCCCTCGTGAGAGGCGTAGTAACTGACCCACAGCAACCCATCCTCCCAGGCCATCCCCGGATAGCTGGTGTCTCCACCCGAAGGCAGGCGCAGGAACTCGGTCAACGTGCCTTTGTCGACATCCACCCAGGCCAACGCGGTACGGGCGCCGCCGTCGTACAGCCGGACGCCCGCCACGTGCCGTCCATCGGGCAACCGCAGCAGCTTGGGCCCTCCGATCTTCACCCCGAGATCCTTCCAGTTCCAATCCCGGTAGGGTGCGTCGGCGATGCCGAGTTGGCCGCTGCCCGGCTCCCCGTCCCGCCGCAGCAGACAGAGCGCCCGGCCGTCCGGTTCGAAGGCCAGGCTCGCCTCATTGGCCCAACCCTCGGTGAAGAACAACGGTACCCAGGCGCCAAAGAACTTCCCGTTCAGGCTCCGGTAAAGCCGGGTCGAGCGTCCTCCCTGGGTCTGGTAGCCCACCCCAAACGCCGCGTCCTCCTGCCATGCCACCCGCCACAGCCAGAAGTCAGGTTCCCCGATGGGCACGGGGGCGCCCCAGTGCACCGCGTCGTCGGAGAACCAGGCGCAGGTCTGATGCCGGACGTCGCTCGGCTCATGCATCGCGCCCGCGGCCACCACCATCAACCGTCCGTCCGGTGTCACCGACAGTTTCGGGTCGCGCAGATCCGCGTCCGCGGAGGTCAACCGGGCCAGCGAACTCCATTCCACGCCGTCGCCCGATCCCAGCACCCGGATGGCGCCGTCCGGCGAGACATGGCCCTGGCCTTCCCGAAAGGTGCAAATCCATTGGTCACCAAACCGGGTCAGGTCGGTGAAGGCATTGTGCGGCGCCTCGTCCCAGATGCGTTTGATGCTCAGCAACTCCGCCCCCTGTGACGGCGTGTAGCCATAGTGCGCGTAGATTTCACTGAGCGGAACCGACTCCCCTTCGCGGCGCTTGCTTTCGTCGGCCGCTTCCATGAACGCGAAGAGCTCAATCGTCTCCTCGGGGCTGACCGGCGCGATGCCGGTGCGGAAGAACCGGATGACCTCCACGACGAGGGGCGCGTAGCCGTCGTACGCCCCGACCTCCATCTCGCCGGTCTCGCCACGGGCCTTGCCGCCGTATCCCTTGCTTTCCCGGTAGGTGCCGGTGCGACCGCCCTGCCACGTGCCGGTGACCTCGACCAGGCCGTCGGCTGTCGTGCCGCGCTTTACGCTCTCACAGCCGCGGCCCATCACGGTGAACAGGGATTCCACGCCATGAATGCCATACCAGAAGAGGTCGGGATGTTTCGGCTCGATGTGGAACGGGCTGCTCGTGTCGGCCTCAAGGACCCGCCCGATGGCGCCCTGGCGGACCGCCTGGGTGTTGCGCCCGTAACGCAGGGAGGACGCACTGAACACCGGCACGCCAGCCTGCTTCGCCAGGTTGAAGATCGCAATGACATCGCCCAGCGAGCCGGCCATCGGTTTGTCGATGAACAGCGGTTTGCCGGCCTCGATCACCGGAATGGCCTGCCACAGGTGCGGCCGGCCATCGACGCTTTCGAGCATCACGGCATCAACATTGGTGCAGAGCGCCTCGATGGAGTCGCACAAGGTCACCCCATGGTCCGCCTGCAACTGGTGCGTGTAGTCATCCACCCGCGTGCGACTGGACTCCACATCGGGGCTGCCGCCCTTGAACGCCGCCACGACGCGGGCGCCGGGGACATGGTCCTTTTGGGCCGGATCGTTCAGCACCTTGGTGAAGGCGATGACGTGGGAGGTGTCGAGCCCGATCAGGCCGATTCGCAAATCGTCCGCGTGCAGGCATAACAGGCCGGCACCCAGCAGGACCGGCGACAACAAGCGCAGGATTTTCACGGGGCGAGTATGACCGGAACCGGGGAGGCTGCGAAGCGGGAAGATGGAACCCCGTAGCGGCGGACTGGCATCCGCCGAACCTCAACTTGCACCAAGGGCTTCCCAGTAACGCCGGTTCTCCGCCAGGTTGTGGTGTCCGGTGAAAAGCGGCGCCTTCACCGCTCGGCTGGCGCGGGCGACATCAGGTCCCGGTCAGGCCCCCGAAGGGATGGCAGAGTGGGCCGGCCCCAACGCCCGGTTCTACGGGGTGGGGGATCGAGGCAATGGCGCACCCCGGGCAAATACCGTCAGCCGGACGCGTGGTGGGACCGCCACATCGTCCTGGAGGACCAGTTGCATGGTATTCTCCCCGGCCCGGAGGGGAGGCGGCGGTTCGTCGTTGTGTCCTTCCAGCAGCACTTCCCCGGCCGATCCGTGCACCGCGTAACGCCCGTCATCAACCCAGTCCAGCCAGTCCCCGGACTTGAGCTCGACCGGCAGTTTGATTGCGTGCCCATTCAGAACCAGCCGCGGATGCGCCACCCGGCAGGCCACCATCGGTTCCGCGCGTACGGCATGGATGCGGCATCGCAGTTCCCGATCCGGGGACAGGTTCTGCAACCAGAGGCCAGCCGATTCGACCGTCCCAAAATCGATGGTCTCGCGGTAGGCGTTGTAAAGCCATTTGCCGTCGTTCCACGTGTAGTCACTCCAGCGGGTGGATTCCGTCTCCACCAACGTCACCTTTCGTCGGCCGGTGAAATCGAGTGGCAGATACCGGTCCGCCAGCGCGCCGAAGGAGAGGTGGTGAGGGCTGTCGAGCCGGATCGCCAGCAGCGGGACCGGGCCGGCAGTTGTCGTGGCTTTGGTGCTTTCCGAATCGCCGCCTGTGTCTGGGACTTCGATCTCGACCGCGAGGGCCTGTTGTTCCTTGAGCGAAATCGGAGGATCGAACCGCCGCACGAGTTTGGCCCAGGCGGCATTTCGGGGCACCCGCCCCGCGTTCGTGGCGGTCAGACTCAACCAGTCGGGCTCCGCTTCGGTGCCGGCGACCCGACCCAAATCGAGACCGACACCCTCGGCGACGCTCCTGGCGGATCGGAGATCCGCGGCGTCCGAGGCATCAAACAGCACCAGGCCGTTCGTGCCCGGTTCCGACGAACTGCTCATCAGGGCCTCGAGCCGGAAACACAGCGGCTGTTCACCATGTCGATTCGTAAGTTGCCAGCTCAGAGTCCACGGTTCCGCCCGCGCCGCCACATGAGGCAACGATTGTGACGGACAGAACGTCAGCCGCCCCGCGGCGTTCGTCGTCAGTGCAAAGTCCTGACCCGGGGTGCGCAGACGCGACCGGACCTCCTCATCGAACACGTTTGCGTGCCGCAGTTCCTCACAGGTCCGCAGGATGTCCACCGCCTGTCGGAACAACGGCGTGGATTCCAACCGGTCCCGGTCCACCGCACCGGTGAGTGAAATCCCGGCGTCCCAGCCCACCAACCGCGCACCGAGGTATTCCATCACGTCGGGGTAGGTCGGCTCGATCTGGGGCGGCCTGAACGACTGGAAATTCCACCAGCCCAGATGCAGCGGCAACAACAGCCCACCGTTGACGCCGGTTGCGTGGGCGTCGATGAAGCGGCGATGGCCGCGTTGCGGGTAATCCCAGGCCTGCCAACGCGTCCGGTAACGCCAGAACTGATGCCACATGGCGCTCATCTCCATGCCGACCGGTTTCTTCAAGTGACGCTGGATCTCGACGACGAACTTGTTCGCCCAATACCAGCATTCGTCGTTGCCGCGCAGGATCGAGCTGCCGTCGATGGCATCGAGATAAATGCCGTCGAAGCCGCATCGGTTCACGATCTCCGCGTGGTTGGCGGCGATTTCCTCGAACAGCGAGGATTCGGGATCGGGGACCAGCAGGCCGAAGCATTCCTTGAGATGACGGGCGGAACCTCCCCGGGAATGCGCCGTGGCCTTGGTTCCCAAGGCGCCGCGCCGCACGCCGGTGAAACGCCAAGGTGGCTCGCGGCTGAACCCGGCGAAGGTCACCAGTTCGTCGTCGAGTTGCAGGATCACGCTGTTGTGCTCGAAGAAACCCGTGACGGTGCTGAGCCCGGCGGTCGATTGCTCAACGGCGATTTCCGTCGCTGCCGCATCCACGTCAGCGGTGAGCGTAAAGGTGCGGAAGGCATCGAGGCGCGGGTCCGGAACCGGCGTGACGTAGCGGGAGCGCTTGTCGATGAAGAAGGCGTAGGTGTGGAAGATCGAGCCGATTCCGGCATCGTGCAGACGGCCCACAATCCGTTCCCAGGCCGCCCAGCCCCCGGGCCATTTCTCGCGGTTCAACTCGAAGTCCCCGAACCGAAAGAACCCGCCGCCACCGTGGTTGTCGATTTGAGTGAATCCCAGTCGACGCACCATCGCGATCCAATCGTCGAGGTTGTCCTCGTCGAGCGCCCCGAAGTTGAACAGGTAGGAACCGTGGTTGAACGGGATCTCATCCGCCCACGGCCCGGCCACCTCGCAGAGTGGGAGTTCGTCCGACTGGCGAAGTACTTCCTGGAGTTGCGAACGGAGTCCTTCCACCGGACCGGCCACCAGCGCCACGCGCGCCCCGCGCAGACCGAACTTTGCCTCGCACCCGGCCCGGAGCGAGGTCTGCAGCACGGGCAGTTGATCGACCCGCGTGATCAGGTTCATCGCCAGCGCACACGCGCCAAAGGCCTCGTTCGGCTTTCCCTGCAAGTCCAGGGGCGCATTCAGGAACACCAACCCTTCGACGTCTTCGCCCGCCACTGACTCGACGGTGACCAAGACGGCGTTCCCGGCGGTTCCAACCCGAAGCTTCGCCTCCACTCCAGGCGGCTCGAACCGGAGGGTCAATTGATTGTCCGCCAGGCCGGCGCTCGTCACGGGAAACTCGCGTCCTCCCTGCCGTGCCAAGGCGCAGGGGGAACCCGGGGACGCAAGATGGTTCACCCCCGCGGCCTTGTCCTCGAAGGCGAGGTTCCGTCCGTCGCTTGCGACCGAGTAACGGAAATGGGAATTCTCCAGCACGACTGCCGGATTGGCTTCTGCGCCAGCCAGACGGAGCGACAGCAACGTCGCCGGAACGAGCCATTGGACTGAGGAGCGGTTGTTCATACCGGGACTGCCCGGCATCATGCCGCCAGCGCTCCCTGCCGGCAAGACCGGGCAGAGACCGGCCGCAACGGGGGACGGGTGGGGGGACGAAGGTCGGCAGTCCAGTAAGAATGTACGAAGGCAACGAAGGACTTTAGGGCGCTTCCTCGTTCCCTTCGTTCCCTTCTGTGGGCTTCCGGGAAGCGCCAAGCCAAGCCGGGCAAGACCGTACGTTCCTCCAAGCACATCGTAATCCTGTCAAGTGGGCCAACCTGCCCGGTCTCGACAAGCGGGACCTTTGGGATACCCTTCGGTGATGAGAAATGCGGTCGAGATGATCGTTGCCGAGGCGGTGCAACTCCCGCCGGACCATCGGTTGACGGTTGCCCACAGGATCCTGCGTAGCGTGGAGCCTGAGCCATCGACGGAAGTGGAGGCTGCGTGGGATTCTGAGATTCGGGAACGGATCGCGCGTTATGACGCGGGTGAGGTTCATGGGGTGCCGGCTTCCGAGGTGTTCGCAGAGCTGGATCGGCGCTTGCGGCAATGAACCTCGACTTTCTTCCTGAGGCCTCGGCCGAGTTGTACGCCGCAGCCGAGTATTACGAGGAGAAGGAGGAGGGGTTGGGTTGCAGGTTCCGGAACGAGGTAGCGGAGGTCTGCCGACTGATGGTGCAGCATCCACTCCTCTGGAGGGAGCGTCCGGGTGGCTACCGGCGCGTCAACTGCCCGGTCTTCCCATACTATCTTGCCTATTTCATCCGCGGCGATCGCGTCGTGATCGCGGCGGTGGCGCATGGACATCGGCGACCCCGTTACTTCGAGCACCGGCTCGGTCGGCAGCCACGCGGGGCGGGCATCGTCGGAGCGCCCCGCGACAGGATTGACCATGCGAACATCACACTGGAGTTCGCCCAGAACGCGATCCGTGCCTACAACGATGGGCTTTACGCGGGCGGCCAGAAGAATCCCGACCTTGATCGCCAGGCCCTCGCGCTGTTCAAGGGCGGACTTGGGCTCACGCGTGAGCTGGTTCTTGATCAGGTGCGTTTCGTCGGCGTTGATCACGGTGGTGCGGCTGGTTTCAGAGCAGCGCACTCCTTGGTGCCGGCCATCGCGGATGCCATTTGGACCCTTCGTGACCGTTATGCAAATCTGGCAGGCAAAGCGCCTTCCGTGCTCCAGGGGCGGACCTCGGTCGACGTCATTGCTGAACTGTTCGCTCCGTTCCGCCAAGAACTTCACGGCAAACGCAACTGGCTGGTCTGGGCAACGAAGTTCTGGCATTTCCTGAATTCCGATGCTTTTCCCGTTCTGGATAGTCGGGTGGACCACTTTTTTGGCACTGCCGGTCGACGGCAGTCCGCGGAGAAGTACATCCTCGTCTGCGACCGGTTCCGCGAATTCGTGAGCGCCCACGCCGAGTGGCTACCGGCGCTCCGCAGCATCGATGGCGGCCTCGCGTGGTCCGATACGAAGCTCTGGGACAAGGTATTCTACGGTTCTGCCGAACTTGAGTTCCCTGAAACACGGACGCCATGACCGTTTCATCGGCCTGCCCGGGCAATAGACCCACGGGCGTGGTGGTTTCTGACCTGCACCTGTTCGCGCGGCGGTCGGCCGGGGTCGAGCAGATGCGGGGGCTTGGTTCGCGGCTGGAGCGCGCCTCCTTGCTGGTGTTGAACGGAGATACCTTTGACTTTCGCTGGAGCACGCTGCCGGATCACGGCACCTCGGTGGCACGCGCCTTGGACTGGATCGAAGCCCTGCTGGCGGAACGACCGGATCGGGAGGTGCATTGCGTGCTCGGCAATCACGATTGCCTGGACGCATTCGTTGTCCAGTTGGATCCTCTGGCCGCACGCCGCCCGAACTTCCACTGGCATCCGGACTCCGTGCAGATTGGCGAGGCGGTCTTCTTGCATGGCGACTGTGCCAACGGTTGGATGGATGCCGCGGCACTCGACCGGTATCGGGCGTCGTGGCGTCAGGACCGCCAGCGACACGGGATGGCGACGACGGCGTACGAATGGCTCGACCGACTGGGAATCACGCGGCGGGCCCATCGCTGGCAATTTCCGCGGCGACGAACACTCGCCCGGTTGGTGTATCATCTGGACCGCACGCGGCCGCAGTGGCGGGGGACGGTCCGCCGCTGCTATTTCGGCCACACGCACGAGCCCTTTTCTGACGTCACCCACGAGGGGATCACCTTCCATAACACGGGCTCGGCGATTGTGGGCATGGCCTTCAATCCCCTGGTCTTTGGGTGGTGAACCCGAAGCGATGGTCGATGCATTCAGCAGGGTGAGCGTCTGCGGCGAAGCCGCAACGAGGCAGTCAAGCAAGGGGAGCGCGCGCGGCTCGCCGGTCATCTCCGAAGGGTGCTCAAGCTGAGCGTGATGGCTCGGCGGGAGTGAGGGCCTGAGGCGGGAACGGTCCTGGGTGTGGCGTGCGGTGTCATGGCGCTGGCTTACGAACCATTCCAGCATCATGCGTGCCAGTCGCAGAGGGTGATCTGGACCGAGCGGGCCTCCAGCAACATTGAGGCTATTGTGCGCTACATCGCGCGCCGGGACTCCGATGCCGTGTGAGCCATCACGTCATGAGCCGGGGCCACCAGGGGGGCGATCAGCAGGGATGGCAAAGGGGCGCTGCCCCCGGTTTCCCTGCTTTCGTCCCTGCGGGGACATGCGCGCCTTCATCGCATGCGCACCCCGCCTTGAAAGGCGGGGCCATTCCCGGATGTCCCTGCGGGACGGAGGCCAGCGATTCAGACAGACTCAGCCCTGCAGAGGCTGCAGCGGCAACTGACAGCCCATGTCCTGCAGGGCACGCCGTATGGCGGAGAGCAGTTGCTCGATGTCGGCGGGGAACAACCGGCCGATGGTGCCGATGCGGAAGGTGTCCACCTGGGTGAGTTTGCCCGGATAGATGATCATGCCGCGGTCGCTCAGCCTGTGGTAGAAATCGTCGAAGCGGAACCTGGGATCTCCCGGATGACGGAAGGCCGTGATGATCGGGCTTTGGATTTCCGCCGGCAGATACGGTTGGAAGCCCAGGGCCTTCATCCCCGCCATCAGAATCCCGTGGTTCCGACGGTAGCGGTCGCCGCGCCCCGTGACGCCGCCCTCGGACTCCCATTCCTCAAGGGCCTGTTGAAAGGCGAGCAGGGCGTGCGTCGGCGGGGTGTAGCGGAACTGGCCGTTCTTCTCGAATCCCTTCCATTGCCCAAGGAGATCGAGACACAGACTGCGTGCCCAGCCTTCGGTGGCGAGCAACGATTCGCGTCGTGCGAGGACAAACGAGAATCCCGGCACGCCTTCGATGCATTTGTTGGCGGAGGAGATCACGTAATCCACTCCCCAGGCATCCAGGTCGATCGGCAGGGCGCCGAAGCTGCTCATCGCATCCACGATGAAACGGCAGCCGTGCTCCCGGGCGGCGGGGCCGATGGTTTCAATCGGGTTCAGGATTCCGGTGGTGGTCTCGCAGTGCACGGCGATCACGTGGGTGATGCCGGCCTGGGTGGTGAGTTGTTCCCGGACCTGGTCCGCCGTCGGGGGCGTGTCTTCGGCGGTCCGCAGCACCACATGATCGAGCCTCAGCACCCGGGCCATCTGCACGATGCGGTCGCCGTAGGCGCCATTGGTGAGAATCAGGGCCCGGCCATCGGGAGGGATCACGGAGCCAAGCACCGATTCCACCCCGAAGGAACCGCTGCCCTGCATGAGCACGCACTCGAAGCCGGCCTCCTTCGAGGTGCCGGCGAGGGCCAGGAGCCGTTGGCGAATTCCGGCCACGATGGCGTTGAACTCGAAATGCCAGGACCCGGCATCGTGAAGCATGGCCTGCTTGACCGAAAGACTGGTCGTCAGCGGGCCGGGGGTGAACAGCAACTTGTCGTGGGCGGAGTTGGGCATGGTAAGAATCGGTTCAGGCCAGTTCCTCAATTTCCTCGTGGATGTGCAGATCGCGCTTTTCCAGTTCCTGGAAGATTCGGGCTGGCGCGAACGCATCCTCGGGGATGAGCACGCCGGGGGTCTTCACCGCGCCTTCACCCAGGAGTTGGGCACCGATGGCCAGCGGGATGCCGACGTTCCGGGTGTAGGCGCGGAGGCCCGCCCATTCGGGCACGCTGCCGTCGGAGGCGGGGTGCGTGTGGGTGAGCGTGTGGCGGACCTGCCTCCCGGCGCGTTCCCCGGTCAATTCGACGTGCAGGGCGTAACCGTAAAGCGCCGTTTCCGTGCCTTCCTTCGATTGCATGAGGTAGGCGGCGACAGCATCCATGACGCCCACTTCGATGCCCTTGATCCGGATCGGGTCGTTGCGGAGGAAGCCCCAGTCGTAGAGCGCCCGCACCAATTGCATGTTGGGCTCCGGCCAGGTGCCGCGGACCTCGATGAGTCGGACGCCCTTGTCGACCAGTGCCTGGGCCAGGGTGCGGGTTTCCGAGTGCGGGATGATGTACTGCACGGTCCGGCCGTAGGGTTCCGGCAACAGGACCTCGCGCGGTCGGGCAAAGGGCGGCACCTGGATAAACTCCCCATTCTCGAACACCACCCGGCCGGGGAGGGCGGGGTCGTACTCGTATGTCGTCGTCTCCGTGATGGAGGCGGAGAAGGCGACCGGGCGGAATGCCCCGTGGCTCACGCGGATGGTGTCGATGCGATCGCATTGGGCCGCGGCGTGCATCGCCATCATCTGGGTGACGCCGGGCGTCATGCCGAACCCGGGAACGCAGGATTTGCCGTGCTGTTCGAACAGGGCCGCGGATGCCTGTTCCTCACCGAAGCCGTTGAGGTTGATGCCGTGACAACCGGCTTCGCCGATGCAGGCCGTGCTGATCCCGTTCAACTGGATGGTGGTGCCATCCATCACCACGTCATAGCCGGTCAGGGCGGCGACCGTACGGGCGCGGTCCGTCACGTCCACCTGGACGAAATCGACCCGGGGATCGGCCAGCCACTCGACGACGCGCCGGCCTTCGGTTTCGTTGTAGTCTCCGATGGTGATGCGGTCGGCGGTGGAGAACCGGACCAGGTCCAGCGCCGCTTCACGGCAAATCCGGCCGGCGCCACCAAGACAAAAGATCTTCATAGACTCAAGGTTTGCTGAGAAATCGGGTCCCGTGGCGGCGAACTGGCGTTGGCCGAGCCGAGGTTGTCCAACGTCCAGGAGGTGAGTCGATGTATGCTTCTCCCTGTGGCACGCCGGCTGAAGGGGACGGTGAATTGCGGTTTGCCGCGACCCGGGATTGGGAGATCGTTCGCGTGAGGGGTCATCAATCGGATGCGTGTTCGTCCGGTGCCGGCGGCGTTGTGTTTCCATCGCCACCCCCGGAATAGAGGAAGAGCGCCATGACGGCAGAGATCAGCATGAGTACCGCAATGGTCTGAAAGCCCAATGCGTAACCTCCCCGTGACACCAGATGGCCGAAGTAACCTCCCGCCAGGACGCCGGCTCCGTAACCCGTTCCATCGACCAGGCCCGCTACCGTGGCCGCATAACTCCTTCCGCGCACCTCCACCGCCAGGACGCCCGCCAGCAGGCTGTACGGCCCGTAGGCCAGGAAACCCACCAACCCGATAACGGTGGCGACGGCCCAGAGACCGTGCCGGGTGGCGAGGGGCAGAGCGAACAGCAGCAGACTCAGGACAAGCAAAATCCAGAACAGTACCCAGCGTCGCCCCTTGTGGGACAGCCGTCCATAGAGCCATCCCATCGCCAGAATCCCCAACACGCCGAAGGTGTCAAAGGGCGTGCTCAGGAGCGCGGCCTTCCAAGTGGGCAGATCGCCCAGAGCCTCGGTTTTCAGATAGTCAACCGTCCAGAAATTGAAGGTCTCCCGTAGGAAGGTGAGCGTGAAACTGAGCGCGCAGATTACGTGCAACTGACGGACGCGGAAGAGCTCGGGGATCTGACGCCAGTTGAAACCGCTGTCCTTTCCAACCACCCCTTCCGGCGAGGGTGAATTGGGTGGCGCGGCTTCACCGGAACGGCGCAACATCAGCCAGGTCCCGAGTGCGAGCAGCAGCAGGACCAGCGAAGGGGCTCCTAGGATCAGACGCCAGTTGTCGTGGCTGACCTTCGCCACCAGTCCGGCAAACGCCACCGCCAGGGCGCCGCCGAAGACAAAGCTCAGGGAGAGGATGGCAAAGGCCAACGGCCAGCGGGCTTGCTGGAACCACTCGGGGACGATCTTCACCATGCCCCCCCAACTCGCGGATCCGGCAAAGCGGTTGGCGCTGTAGACGACCGTCAGCGCGGTCAGGCCCGGAACAAAGCCACCCAGCGCACCGAAGAACGCCACCAGCACCATCGAACCCAACAACGCCCGCCGTCCTCCCAGCCGGTCGATCACCGGTCCCATCAGGACCTTGCCCACGGCGTAGGCAATGGTGCTAATGCTGGCGACCAGGCCGATGCGCTCCTTGGATAGGCCCCATTCCTCCTGCAGAATGGGCACGGCAACCGACAGGTTCTTGCGGCACAGGTAAATGCCGATATAGGCGAACACCAGAACCCCCAGCGACAACCAGGGGCGCGGGCGGGTCACGGTCCGGTCGCTGTCGGAACTCACCATGATTCGGATCGGTTGCAGGCCATCGCTCCGGCGAACGCCGCGAGGGCCGGGCGAGTGGACCGCATGCCGTTGCGGTTGTCGACAGCAATGTTGTCACGATTGGGTCACGACGGCCTGTCGTAGCGCAGATATCTGATCTGCGGTATCGCGGGGATCCGACCCGCAGACCGTGCGAAAGTCCGGACGCTCTGCCAAATGGAATTCGGCGATACAGCCGATCAGATATCTGCGCTACAATCGGTTGCGCGTTCAGCCCAGATCGCAGGCAAGAAATATCCGGGCGCGTTCCCGCAGGATCGGTGCCCTCCGAAGAATCTTGTGTTGCGCCGTGCCGATTTGGATCATCCGCACGTTTGACGTTGCCCGGCTCGGGGGTTCGGCAAGGGTCGGCCCGGCGGCCCGGACAACTCGCGGATGGATCATTGGACGCAGACCAGCATGACAGGCCTTCTGACCCTCGAACAACTCACGGCGGGCATTCGTGACGGGAAGATCGACACGGTGATCGTGGCGTTTCCGGACATGCAGGGACGGTTGATGGGCAAGCGTGTGACCGGCAGTTACTTCCTCGACACCGTTCAGCATGAGACCCATGCCTGCAATTACCTGCTGACCGCGGACATGGAGATGGAGCCGGTGCCCGGCTATGCGGCGGCTTCCTGGAAACTTGGTTACGGCGACTTCGCCCTGAAACCCGACCTCAATACGCTTCGGATCGTTCCCTGGCTGGAAGGCACCGCGCAGGTGCTGGCAGACCTCACCGACCACGAGGGCGCGCTGTTGCCTCATGCGCCCCGGACCATCCTGAAGCGGCAGTTGGAGCGGTTGGCCGAACGGGGTTGGTCGGCCAGCTTCGCCTCGGAACTGGAGTTCTACGTCTTCGAGCAATCCTTTGCCGCGGCGCACGAGCAGGGCTACCGCGACCTCAAGCCCATCTGCTGGTACATCGAGGACTACCATATCTTCCAGACCACGAAGGAGGAGGGCTTGATCCGGGCCATCCGCAATGGCATGGAGCGGGGCGGGATTCCCATCGAGGCTTCGAAGGGCGAATGGGGGCCGGGTCAGGAGGAAATCAACTTCCGGTATGCGGGCGCGCTGGAGATGGCGGACCGTCATGTGCTCTACAAGAACGGCGCGAAAGAAATCGCGTTTCAACACGGTCAGGCGATTACTTTCATGGCCAAATGGTCCGCCCAACTGGCGGGCAGTTCCTGTCACGTGCATGTTTCCCTGCAGGACCGCGAAAGCGGGCGTTCGGTCTTCCACGATTCGGCGGACCCCGAGGGAATGGCCGCGACGTTCCGCCATTTTCTTGCGGGGCAACTGGCGCTCGCCCGGGAGTCCACCTTGTTGCTGGCGCCCTTCGTGAACTCCTACAAGCGGTTTCAGGCCCAGTCGTTCGCGCCCACGAAGGTCGCCTGGTCCTGGGACAACCGGACCACCGGCTATCGCGTGGTGGGACACGGGGCCGGCCTCCGGGTGGAGAGCCGGATACCCGGCGCCGACTGCAACCCCTATTTGGTCTATGCAGCGATGATCGCGGCCGGGCTGAATGGCATCGATCGGAAACTGCCGCTGCCGGAAGCTGCCACCGGCAATGCCTACGAATCGGCGACCCTGTCACGGGTGCCGGGGACGCTGCGCGAGGCGATCGAGGAGTTCGACCGGTCGAAGGTGTTGCGCGAGGCGCTGGGGGATGCGGTGGTGGATCATTACGTCCATGCGGCACGCCATGAACAAGCCGACTACGACCGCGTGGTCACGGACTACGAACTCCGACGCATGTTCGAGCGCGGCTGAGCGTGCCCCATGAACCGAGCGACAGGGTCAGTCCTGCAGCTGTTGGCGGCGCTCCCTCCGCCAACAGTGAGGACTGACCCCGGAGCGGCCGGGCGGGTTCAATGTTCCGATGCGCGGCAAATCACCTATCATCATTACTACCTATGAACTCCGACTCGTTGCGTACCATCAGTCCCATCGACGGGGCGGTCGTTGTTGAACGGCCCCTGGCTCAACCCGGGGAGATCGAGAGCGCCCTTGAGCGGGCCCGGTTGGCGCAAACCGCGTGGGCCGGCGTTTCACTTGAGGAGCGTCAGCGTCAGGCCAGCCGCTTTGTCGATCAACTGGTTGCCTGGCGGGAGGACCTGGCGCGCGAGATCACCGTGCAGATTGGCCGGCCCTTCAGCCAAAGCCCCGGCGAGATTCGCGGGCTCGAGGAGCGCGCCCGGACCATGATCCGGCTTGCCTCCACGGCGCTGCAACCCATCCAACCGGCGCTCAAGGACGGCTTCACCCGTTTCATCACGCGGGAACCGCTCGGCATCATCGCAATCGTCGCTCCCTGGAATTATCCCTACCTGACGTCGATCAACACCCTGGTTCCGGCGTTGCTCGCAGGGAACGCCGTGGTGGTGAAGCATTCGCACCAGACGCCGTTGTGTTCCGAGCGCTACGCCCGGGCGGCCCTGGAAAGCGGCCTGCCGGAAGGTCTGGTCCAGGCTCTCCATCTGGACCATGCCGGGGTGGCCGGACTGCTCGGCGATTCCCGGGTTGCCTTTGCGGCGTTCACCGGGTCGGTCGCCGGTGGAGTCGAGGTCACCCGCGCGCTGGCCGGTCGGTTCGTCGGGTCCACCCTGGAACTGGGGGGCAAGGATCCCGCCTATGTCCGGGAGGATGCCGACCTGTCGCATGCCGTGGAGAACCTCGTGGACGGCGCGTTCTTCAACTCCGGCCAGTCCTGTTGCGGCGTGGAACGGATCTATGTCCATCAGAGCCTGCACGACGCATTCCTCGAGCGCTTCGTCGAATTGACCCGCACGTATCGTCTGGGCAATCCGTTGGAGCCCCGGACGAATCTCGGTCCGATGGTGCGGGGCCGCGCCGCGGATTTCGTGCGCCAACAGATCAAGGAAGCCGTGGCCGCCGGGGCGGAGGCGCTGGTGGATCCGAAGGGCTTTGCCGATGGCGGTCCGGGAAGTCCGTACCTGGCGCCGCAGGTCCTCACGAAGGTGAACCACCGGATGGCGGTCATGACCGACGAGAGTTTCGGCCCGGTCGTCGGCATCATGCCCGTGGCCTCCGACGCCGAGGCGGTCGGACTCATGAACGACAGTGCCTACGGATTGACGGCCTCAATCTGGACGCAGGACGAATCCGCGGCCATCCGCCTCGGCCGGCAGGTGCAGACCGGCACCGTGTTCATGAACCGCTGCGACTACCTGGATCCCGAACTGGCCTGGACCGGCGTCAAGGATTCCGGTCGCGGATGCAGTTTGTCGGTGGTCGGCTTCGAAAGCCTGACCCGTCCGAAATCCTTTCACCTCCGAACCCAGCTGTAACGACTCAGTTGAGGACCACGAATGAACACGAACCGACACGAATGGAAGAGGCTTTCGGGCGGGCGACGGTCCCTGCGTTTATCACCGTTTGACAGGGTGCTGATGGATGCCTCGTCGTCCCCGGGGGGGAGCTGTCAATTCGTGTCTTTTCGTGTGCATTCTTGGTGAAACTGCAACGTTCCGACTTAGACCCACTCATGAGCAAACCTCCGACGGCCAACTGGAATTATCCCACCTCGATCCGGGTCGGTGCCGGCCGCATCGCCGAACTGCCCGACGCCTGCAAGTCGTTGGGCATACGGCGCCCGTTGCTGGTCACCGACAGCGGCCTGGCGAAGCACCCGATGATCGAAGCCGCGTTGAACCACCTGGGGGAAGCCTCGTGCGCCCCGGGATTGTTCAGCCAGGTGAAGAGCAACCCCACCGGGCAGAACGTGAGCGACGGTGTCGATGCCTATCGTGCGGGTGATCACGACGGGGTGATCGCCTTCGGCGGCGGCAGTGGTCTGGATGCCGGCAAGACCATCGCGTTCATGTCGGGCCAGGACCGGCCGGTCTGGGACTATGAAGACCGGGAGGATTGGTGGACGCGGGCCAAGCCGGAAGGCATCGCGCCGATCGTCGCGGTCCCGACCACCGCCGGGACCGGGTCCGAAGTGGGGCGGGCGGCAGTGATCACCGATGAGACATCACACGAGAAGAAGATCATCTTCCACCCACGAATGCTGCCGGGCATTGCGATCCTCGATCCGGAATTGACGGTCGGGCTCGGTCCCGAACTCACGGCGGCCACCGGCATCGATGCCTTTTCCCATTCCTTCGAAGCGTTCTTCGCACGTGGTTTCCATCCGCTCGCGGACGGTCTCGCGCTGGAGGGAATGTCCCTGGTCCAACAACATCTCCCCCGGGTGCTGGCGGATGGCGGGGACCTGTTGGCCCGACAACAGATGCTCGCCGCGGCCGCGATGGGAGCCGCCGCTTTTCAGAAGGGCCTGGGGGCCGTCCATAGTCTGGCTCACGCCATAGGTGCCCTTTATGACACGCACCACGGGCGAACCATCGGCATCCTCCTGCCGTATGTCCTGGTCTTCAACGCATCGGTTGTCCCGGACCGAATCACGGTGCTGGCGCGGACGCTGGATCTGTCGGGGCGTCAGGCCCCGGATCTCATCCGTTGGCTGGTCGGATTCCGCGAGCAGATTGGTATTCCTCATACCCTCGCCGACCTCGGGATTCCCGCGGATGGTGCCGATGCGGTGGCGCGGCTCGCGTTTGCCGATCCCTCCACCGGTGGCAACCCCAGGGAGATTGCCGTGGCGGACTTTGCCGGACTATACCGTGCCGCCCACGCGGGGAACCTTGATTCCGTGGCGTAGGTCGAACCGGGTGCCGATGATGGTGTCGCCGTGCTGAAACTGCTGATCGTTGACGGGAATGCGCCCGGGACCACGCGGGCCATCGAGCGTTCCGGTGGTCGTCGCCAGAGCTGTCTCTTTGAGGACCTGCTGCGAGCGCTGCCGGAGGTCACGACGGAAACGCTGTTCGCTGCGGACCTTGCAGTTCCCCTCCCGGACGTCACTGCCTTGCGCGGCTACGACGGCCTTCTCTGGACCGGTTCGGCCCTGAACCTGTACGAGCGACAACCCGAATCAGAGCGGCAGGTGGAACTGATGCGGTGTGCGCTCGCCGGTGGGGCGTTCGTTTACGGAAGTTGCTGGGGCCTGCAGGTTGGTGTGGCGGCGTGCGGTGGTGCGGTTCGGCCGAATCCCAAAGGGCGGGAATACGGTGTTGCCCGGGAGATTACCCTGACCCGGGAGGGAAGGAA
This sequence comes from Verrucomicrobiales bacterium, assembly GCA_024233215.1. Lineage (GTDB taxonomy): Bacteria > Verrucomicrobiota > Verrucomicrobiia > Limisphaerales > J093 > J093. Next base: position 308,023 of record JACKPW010000005.1, read on the forward strand.
TCACTCCTTGCTCCGGGGCCGCCCGCTGGTGTTCGACGCGTTATCCCTGCATCGCGACATTGTGGACCCGCTCCCGGATTCCGTGATGACCGTGCTGGCTGGCAACGAGTGCACGCCGGTGCAGGCGGCGGAACTGCGGTTGGGCGACGGCGTGTTCTGGGGTGTGCAGTACCATCCCGAATACGGCTTCGGCGACCTGGCCGCGGCCTTCCGTCGCTATGGCGCCCGGCTCCTGGAAGACGGTTTCTTCGCCGGCCCGGCGGAGTTGGAATCCACCATTGGCAGTTACGAGGCCGCTCATCGAGCCGACGGGAGCAACGTCTGCCTGAACCTGCCCGGACTTGGGCTCGGACTTGGGCTTCTCGATGCGCGCCAGAGGGCGCTGGAGATTCACAACTGGGTTGACGAGGTGCGGCGGCGTGCGGGGGCACGAAGGCCGCAGGCCCGGCGAAGGGTTCCGTAGCCGCCTTGCTTCAGAGATCACAGAGGAAACGATGGAAACGAGGCCAGGGTGTCGGAACGGCCACGCAAGACCACTCACTCACTGCCAAGCCCCGTGATCCTCACTCCGTCAAGCGATAACCAAAGGCCCGGACCGTTTGGAGGTGGCGGCGGCCCGATCCCAACTTCGACCGCAGCCGGCGGATGTGGGAATCCACGCTGCGCAGGTCGATGTTGTCGCGTCCGGGCCACACCTCGTTCAGCAGTTCCTCCCGCGAGATCACCCGACCGTGCCGGTCCGCCAGCGTCGTGAGGATGCGGAACTCGGTCAACGTCACGGGGCAGGGGCGGTCTGAGACCCGGACCGCGTGATTCAGGAGATCGACCTCCAGTCGGCCGAGGCGGAACACCTCCTGCCGGGTGACCACCGGGTCACGCCGCAGCAGACGGCGCAACCGGAGTATCAGCTCGCGCGGATTGCGCGACTTGGGCACGTAGTCATCCGCTCCGGCCTCAAGCCCGGCGATTCGGTCCTGCACGTCCCCTTTGCGTGAATAGAACACGATGGGCAACCGCACATACCGGGGATTGTTCCGCAACCGGCGGCAGAGGGCGATGCCGGTCATGTCGGGCAGGGTCTGTTCCAGCAGCAGCAGGTCCGCGGTGTGCTGATCCAACCAGGCGATGGCGTCACGGCCGGTTGGCAACGAACGGATATCCAGTCCGGCCGTGCCCAGCTCCTGTGTCACGCGCGCGGGGGTGCGCGCGTCGTCCACCAGCAGAGCGACTCTTGTTTTGTCGGGTTTTGGCACCGGGCACCTCAATTCCATGAGAGCTGCGACCTGGACAGATAGCCGGCCAGGGTGACCACGCAACGTCGATTCCGCGACAATCCGGTGACAATCGCATGGGGAGGCCGCTCGCATCTTGTAACCTTCATGTAACGTGTCTGCCGTGATCACGTCACGCGGGCTGTCGAGACTGCCGGCGTATGGTGAATCGCAGATGGCAGGCGGCTTTGGTCCCGCTGATCCTCCTTCCGGGAGTGGCTCGGGCGGCGGATCCGACCGTTTTGGAGGCCACCCGGTCCACGCTGGCGAAATGGGTTGAAACGCGCCAGCTCATCTCCCGGACGCGCGCGGACTGGCAGGCGGACAAGCAGGTGCTCGAACAGACCGTGGGCATGTTCGAGGGGGAACTCGCCTCGCTGACGGCGCAATCCGGGGCGGTCGCCACGAACAGTGTGGAGGTGGCCCGGCAGCGTGCCGAAACGGAGACCGCCAAGGCCGAACTCGAAGCCGGTCTGGCGTTGACGTCCAGGACCCTGGCACCCCTCGAGGCGCGGCTGCGTCGCCTGACCCCCGTCCTTCCTCCGCCGCTGCTGAAAACTGTCCAATCCCTCGTGGACCGGTTGCCGGAGGAGTTGAACGCGGATGCCGTCCCCCCGCTGAAGCGGTTGCAGACCGTCATCACGCTGATGAACGAGGTCGAGAAGTTCAACTCGATGGTCACCCTGAGCCCGGAACTGCGGCAGGACCCCGCGGGGGGCGAGATCAAGGTGCAGGTGCTCTACCTCGGTTTGGCGCAGGCCTGGTTCGTCGACGAATCCGGCGACTTTGCCGGCACGGGTGTCCCGCAGGCCGCGGGTTGGGTGTGGACGCCCAGGAAGGACCTCGGGCCACGGATCAAAGGGGTGATCGCCATGTATGAAGAGAAGCAACCCGCGGAATTCGTGGCGCTGCCGGTGGAGATCCAATGAACACCCTGCTGCCACCGCCCGTGAAACCCCTCCTGCTCACCCTGCTGCTGACCGCTTCGGGGCTCGCCGGTGCCGCGGCGGATCTTGAAGCCGTGGCCGCCGGTGCCCGGGCGGATCTGGAACAGTCTCTTGCCGACCTCGCCACCCTGCGGGAGCAGATCGAGGCCGAGCGCACCCCGCTGGCCCGTCAGATGCACGCGTTGGAAGCGCAGGTTCTCGCCGACCGGGCGCGACTGGAAACGGCACGGCGGTCGGCGGACAACCAGTTGATCGAGCTGAACGTGCTGAAGGCGGAGGCGCGCGGACTGAGCAACGAGGTGGCCACCGCGGAGGGTTTGCTCGCCGCCTACCGTGAGGCTTTCAACACGCGCCTGCATGTCAGTGAGGCCGGGCGCTACGACGAGGCGGTCCGCTCCGCCGCCGCGGCCCGCGATGCCGCCGGGGCGCAACCGGAAACCCGCCTGACCGGCGAATTGGAACTGCTGCAAACCGGGGTGGACCGACTGGAGCGGGTCATCGGTGGCGAGGTGTTTGAAGGCACGGCCTTGAACCCGGCGGGCCGGTTGGAGCAGGGGACCTTCGTGCTGCTCGGTCCGACCGCCGCCTTTGCCGCGCGCGACGGGCAGACCGCCGGTATCGCCACCCTCCGATTGAATTCCCCGGAACCGGAGGTGATCGCCACCCCCGGCGAGGCGGCGGAAGGGGTCCGCGAGTTGGTCCGGAACGGTAAGGGCAGTTTCCCCGTGGACGCCTCGCTGGGCAACGCGGTGAAGATTCAGGCCACCCGGGATTCGCTCGTGGTTCACATCGAGAAGGGTGGGCCGGTGATGGTTCCCATTCTGCTGCTGGGGTTCGCGGCAGTGGGGATCTTCCTGTTCAAATGGCTCCAGGTGGGCCGGGTCCGCGTGGCCTCGCCGTCCGATCTGACGGTAATCCTCTCGGCCCTGGATCTCGGGGACGAACAGAAGGCCGAGAGCCACGCGCGCAAGCTCTCGGGGCCGGTGGGGGAAATGCTCGCTTCCGCCATCACTCACTTTCGTGAGCGCAAGGAGTACGTCGAGGAAGTGATGTACGAGAAGATGCTGGAGACACGGCCGAAGCTGGAGAAGCTGCTGCCGTTCCTCGCCCTGTCCGCCGCGGCCGCCCCGTTGCTGGGACTGCTCGGAACCGTCACCGGCATGATCAACACGTTCAACATGATCACCGTCTTTGGCACGGGGGATCCGAAGACGCTGGCGGGCGGCATTTCCGAGGCGCTGATCACCACCGAGTTTGGGCTCGTCGTGGCGATTCCGTCGCTCCTGCTCCACGCGATCCTGTCCCGCAAGGTGAAGGGGGTGCTGGGCAGCATGGAGCAGACCACTGTGGCTTTCATCAACGGGCTGCCGGGGACTTCGCAGGAAACGCAGTTTTTCAGAAAGAACAATGACTGAACAGATTCTCTCAACCTGGGCCAAGGGCGGCTGGGTGATGTGGCCGCTGCTGGGCGTGTGCGCCATGATGTTCTGGGTGGGGCTCAGGCTCTGGCTGCAGCTCGGCGGCATGCAGTTCCGGAGCCTCGATGAGAACCAGTGGCTGTCCTGGATCCGGCGGCCGCACCAGGGGGAGGGGGAGGTCGGTGAGATCATCCGTTACACGCAGGACGACGTCGGATCCCCGCGCCAGATCAACCTGCGCTTTGCCGAGGTGACCTCCGCCCTGCTGCCGGCCATCGACCGCAGCATCTCGACGTTGAATGCCCTGGTCGCCGCCGCGCCGTTGGTGGGTCTGCTGGGCACGGTGTTCGGCATGCTGGTGACCTTCAAGGCCCTCGCCCTCGGGGGCGGGGGCGGACAGGTGACCGAGGCGATGGCGGCGGGTATCTCGCAGGCGCTCTTTCCCCCCGAGGTCGGCTTGTGCATCGCGTTGCCTGGGCTGGTCCTGGTGCATCTGATCAAGCGGCGCCGGCAGGAACTGGAAGCCTTCCTTTCACGCGTGGAGAGCTTCACGATCCAGCACTTCAAGAGTCGTGCCGGGCTGCCGTTCGTGCCTGAGTTGCACAACGCCGCGGAGAATCCCTTCCTCGTCGATGCCTCCCTGCAGCCGGCATGAGATATCGTCGCGCCATTGTCGAGGCGGAGGAGAACACCGAGGTCAATGTGTCCCCGTTGATCGACATGGTGTTCATCCTCCTGATCTTCTTCATTGTCACCACGGTGTTCGTCGAGGAGACGGGTACCGAGGTGGACAAGCCCCAGGCCGTGTCCGCCCAGGCACTGGAGAAGAACAGCATCCTGATCGCCATCACCGCCAAGGGACAGGTGGTCTATGGCGGCAAGGAAATCGGAGTGGGGGGAGTGCGGCCGCTGGTGAGCCGCCTCTGCCGCGAGGAAGCCATGCCGGTGATCATCCAGGTCGACAAGGCCGCCGACGCGGGGGTGCTCGTGCGCGTGATTGACGAGGCCAAACTCGGCAAGGCGAAGAATGTGAGCATCGCGACCGATCCGGCGTCGAGTTGATCCGCCCCGCACGCCGTCCGGATTCATGCGCCGCACCTACAATCCCCCCCCGCCGCGCAACGATCTGCCCTTCGCCCTGGGCGGCGCGGCGGTGTTGACCCTGGCGGTGTTCCTGGTGTTGCCCCTCACCCAGATGGTCTCCAGCAGGGTACAGCGACTGCAGACCATCACCGCGGTCGACACGGCGGAATTACAGCAGGACACGCACGAGGAGGAACCGCCGCCACCGCCCCCGGAGCCCGAGCCGCCGCAGGAACCCCCGCCGCCGGCGTTGGCCGATGCCCCCCAACCGATGAACCTGAGCGTCAGTCTGGACGTGGCCTTCGGCAGTGGCGGCGCTTATGCGGGGGCCATGCCCGGGGGACTTCCCACCGCCGGTACCGGCGCTGCCGGGCTTTCCGCCTTCGATGTGGCGGAACTGGAGAAGCGCCCGGAACTGCTGGCCGCGGTCTCCCCGGTCTACCCCGCCACCCTGCGCCAGGCCGGCGTGGAAGGCAGTGTGAGCGTGGTCTTCGTGCTGGATGAGGACGGCCACGTGCAGGATCCCCGGGTTGAGCGCGCCTCCCGCGCGGAGTTCGAGAAACCGGCCCTCGACGCCCTGCGGAAGTGGCGGTTTCGCCCCGGCATGAAGGACGGTCAGCCGGTCCGTACCTTCATGCGCCAGCCGATTCGATTCAGTCTGTCCGGATAACCACCTTTTGCCATGAACCGAGCCACGGGGTCAGTCCTGCATCTATTGGCGGCGCTCCCTCCGCCAATACTGAGGACTGACCCCGGAGCGGCCGAACCGGTTCACGGTCCTGATTCACGACATGTCTTCAATACTCTTCACGACTGAACACCCAGGAACGCGTCGTCGACTGTCAGGTTGCGTCCTGCGGTGGGGGGTCGCATTGACCTGTGCCCTTTGCCTGCAGGCGGCCGGCAAACGGAACAAGAACGAAACCGGCACCCCGGACCTGGCCACCCCTTCGAACGCTTCCACCCGCTTTGCCCCGGTGGCTGCGGATCACCCGCTGGCGGAGATCTGGAATGACCCGGACTTCACGCGTCGATTGCTGGGGACCTACGGGTTCAACTCCGCCCGGGAACCCTCCCTCAACCTCGAGGAACAGACCCTGTTGCGGGAGCAGATCCTGCCGGTCCTGCGAATGGACCCGACCAACGCCATCCCGCTGCTGGAGGCGGCGGTCAAGCCCGACGCCAGCGCGGTCTTCGACTACACGCTTGGCAATGTGCTGTTCCAGAGCGGCGACACCACCAATGCCATCCGCAACTTCGAAGCTGCGGTCAGCAAGTTCCCCGACTACGAACGCGCGTGGAAGAACCTCGGATTTGCGCAGGTCCGGGACGGGCATTATGCCGAGTCGATCAAGCCCCTGGCCCGGACGGTCGAGTTGGGCGGGGCCGATGGTGAGGTGTTTGGCCTGCTGGGATTCGCCTATCTGAACAGCGGGCGGCCGGTGTCGGCCGGCGCGGCCTTGCAGCAGGCGCTGTTGTTCCGACCGGACGATTTCAACCTCCAGCTCTACCTGCTCCAGGCCTGGGTGGCCGGCGCCCAATACGAGCCCGCCTTGAAACTGCTGAATGAACTGCTGGCGGTGAACCCGGAGCGCGCCAATCTGTGGAGTCTCCTGGCCAACATCCAGGTCGAGCGGAATGAACTGCCGGCGGCCGCCGTCGCCTATGAAACATTGCGCCGGCTCGGTGGTGCCACCTCCGCGAACCTGATGCTGCTTGGCGACATCTACCTCGCTCAGGAGGCACGGGAACTGGCGTTGGGCGCCTACCTCGAAGCGCTGAAGTCCGAGGGCGGCGGGGACGATCCCAGCCGTGAGCTGCGGGCGGCCGAACTGCTCATCACGCAGGGGGCGTGGGACGAAGCCCGGGCGTTGCTCGCCGCCATCCGGTCCGCCACCGGCGAAACCCTGGCAGGCGAACTGAAGCTCAAGTTGCTGAAACTCGAGGCCCGACTGGCCCTGGCCGCAGACCGGGGGGACGAGGCCATCGCGATTCTCGAGAAGATCAGCCTGGAAGATCCCCTGGACGGCGAGGCGCTGTTGTTGGCGGCGGATTACTACGCCGGTGCCGGCGAGCGCGAGAAGGCCGAGTTCCGGTATGATGCCGCGAGCAAGATCGAGGGGTTCGAGGCTGATGCCTTCGTCGGACGGGCGCGGCTGCTGGTGAAGCAGCAGGAGTACCGGCGTGCCGCGGAGTTCCTCCAGAAGGCGCAGAAGATCAAACCGCGGGATCGCATCCAGCGGTATCTCGACCAGGTGCTGCAACTGGCTGCCGCCGGTTCGTCCAAGGAGGCCTGAACCCGCGGCCGTGCGACACCCCTCCGTGAAAACCCGTTCCTTCCTGTCTGCCCGTGGAGCCTGCGCGTTGCTGCAGCGGTTGCTCGGCTCCCTCCTGATCGCCGGCTGGCTGGTGGCCCAGGAAAGCGGCGGGGGCGCCGTGACGGGGGTGGTGATCGACACCTGGAACACCGCGCCGCTCCCGGGGGTCACCGTGGCCGTTCGGGGCACCACCCTGGCCACCACCACGGACAACGACGGCCATTACACCCTGGGGGGCGTGCCCGCCGGGATGCAGGTGGTGACGTTCTCCAAGTCCGGGTACGCGCGTGCCGTGGTGACGGAGGTTCTCGTGGCGGACGGCCAGGAATCCACGGTGGAGGCCAACCTGCGCCCGGAATTCTACGAGCTTGAGGAATACGTGGTCACGGCCGGGGAGATGAACGAGCAGACCGTCCAGATTCTCGAGGATCGCAAGAACGCCACCAGCCTCACGGATGCCATCGGGTCCGACATGTTCAAGAACCTGGCGGTCGGGGACGCCGCGGAGGCGTTGAGCAAGGTGACCGGGGCCACCGTCGCCGACGGCAAGTACGCCGTGGTGCGTGGACTGGCGGATCGGTATACGTTCACCACCCTGAACGGCCTCGAGTTGCCCAGCGCCGACCCGGATCGCAAGGCCTTCCAGCTCGACCTGATGCCGTCGAAGTTCATCGAGAAGGTGGATGTGAAGAAGACGTTCACGCCGGACATGGGGGGCGGCTTCGCCGGCGGCTCGATTGACATCGTGAGCCGCAGCTTCCCGGACGACTTCCTGTTCGATTTTCGCCTGGGGACCGCCTACAACACCCAGTCGAGTCTCAAGAGCAACTTCCCGATGTCGGATCGCAGCTCAACCGACTGGCTGGGAATGGACGATGGCAAGCGGGCCCTGCCGGAGGCCGCCGCAAGCTCGGATCCGACCGGCTCGCGGCCGTTGCCTGACGCGGTCAAGGAATCCTTCAAGTCGAGCCAGTTCGCCCCGGTCGCCGGGGATTCGCCGGTCGATTCCAGCATGTCCCTGCTGGTGGGGGACTCGCAGAAGCTCGGGGACATGAAGCTCGGGTATCTCGGCGGCTTGAACTACAAGAACGAATACCGCTTCTACGACGACGGAATCGTCCGCAGCTATGACCGGGGCGGCACGGCGGTGCAGATTGACAAGCAGGATTCCCGGGGGGTCATCGATTATCAGTGGGGCGCGCTGGCGAATGTCAGTCTGGAGTTGAACGAGTATCACGCGCTGAGGTTCAACTTCATGTACATCCAGTCCGCCACCGACGAGGCCCGCCGTTTGCAGGGGCAGGACGGGGACGTGACCAGCGTGGAGGACGGCACTTACGCCGACCAGTCGATCCTGCGGTGGACAGAGCGCAACCTGACGTATTACCAGCTGCTGGGGGATCACGAAATCCCCGGGCTGAACGCGACAAAGTTCAACTGGGGGGCCGCCCACTCCACCACGACCCAGCAGGACCCGGACTACCGGATCTTCCAGTTCTACGCGGATCCGGAGAACGATTACTACAACCCCGAAATCAGTGCCGCGCAGCCGAGTTACCCGACCCGTTACTGGCGCGATCTCGAGGAGGGCAACGACAATGTGCGCGGCGATGTCACGGTGCCGCTGCCGGCCTACACCGAAAAGGAGAACGCCATCAAGACGGGCGCGGCCTACAGCCTCTCCGCGCGGGATTACGGCCAGCGCGGCTTCTCGATCCGCCGGCTCTCATCGAAACATCCCTTCTACTCCACGGGCGATCCCAACGTCTGGATGCTGCCCGAGAACCTCCAATACGTGAACGCCCGCAACTTCCCGGTCAACCTGACCTACCAGGGCGACCAGAAGATCCTCGGCACGTATCTCATGGGCGACTGGAATGCCTTGGAATGGCTGGAGTTCATCGGGGGCGCCCGATACGAGGCCACGGACATCACCATCGACTCCTACAATGTCACCAAGGACTCGCCCAGTGCCTCGGGGAGCATTACCCAGGATGACGTGCTGCCGTCGTTGACCGGGGTGGTGCGGTTGCGCGAGAACGTGGATGTCCGGTTGGCGTGGTCTCAGACCGTGGTGCGCCCCACCTACCGCGAGATCGCGGATGTGGCGATCTACGACGTGACCCAGAACCGCAGCTATTACGGCAATCCGGAGCTCGAGTTGTCCGACAGTCGGAACCTCGATCTGCGTGTCTCGTGGTACCCGCGTGACGGCGAGATTGTCTCCGGTTCGGTGTTTGCCAAGCGGATCGAAAAGCCCATCGAACAGGCGTCTGTGACGCTGGACAACACGCAGATCACCTACGAGAACTTCGATCACGCCGACGTGTTCGGTTTCGAGGGGGAACTCCGCGTGAAACTCGACCGCCTGACGTCGCATCTCGCCCCGTTCTCGATCGGGGTGAACGGGGCCTACATCTATTCCGAGGTTCCCTTGACGGAGTCGCAGATGATCAACCGGGCGAAGTACGGTGATAGCAGTACCACCCGACCGCTCTACAACCAGCCCGACTACATCGCGAACCTCGACCTCACCTGGGATCACGAGCGAACCGGCACCACCGTCACGCTTTCCGGCAGCATGGTGGGACGCAGCCTGGTACTGGTGGGGTTGGCGAAGCCGGACGAGTTCGTCCAGACCGGACCGGAACTGAACCTCTTCATCCGGCAACGCCTCGGTAAGCACTGGGACGTCCGGTTCACCGCGAAGAACCTCTTGGACCCTGCCTACGAAGTGATCCAGACCTGGCCGGAGGCCGGGGAGGTCGTGCTCCAAAGCCACACCCGCGGCATCACGTTTGGCCTGTCAGCTGGCTGCGAATTCTAGGGGACGCCAACCAACCGCGTAGCCGCGGACATCAGTCCGCGCACATCTCTTGGGCCAGAGCAAGCCGGGGTTGCGAACAGGTGCCGGGGGTCTGCGATGCGTGCCCGGGTGGCGGGCGGAGTTTTCGGAGACGGCCCGATTTGCGCCGACCGATGTCGGCGGCTACACCGTCATGATTTCCTTCTCCTTGTGGGCGAGGTGCTCGTCGATTTTCTTGATGTTCTCGTCCGTGAGCTTCTGGACCTCCTTCTCGGCGTGCTTCTCCTCGTCCTCCGTGACGCCACCGGACTTCGCGAGCTTCTTCAGGTGCTCGATGGCATCCCGCCGGACGTGGCGGACGGCCACCCGCCCGTCCTCGGCCATCTTCCGCACGATCTTCGTGAATTCCTCACGTCGTTCCGTGCTGAGTTCCGGAAACACGATGCGGATGATCTTGCCGTCGATGGACGGATTGAGACCGAGGTTGGCCTTTTGGATGCCCTTCTCGATGGCGTGAACAGTGCCGGCGTCCCAAGGGGTGATGACCAGCATCCGGGGTTCAGGGGCGGTGATGGCCGCGAGTTCCCGGAGGCGCATCTGGGAGCCGTAGACGTCGGCGGCCACGTTCTCCACAATTGTGGGCGAAGCCTTGCCGGTGCGGACACCGGAGAATTCGTGCAACACCACCTGCTCGGTCTTGTGCATTTTCTCGCGGGCTTCCTTCAGGATGTCGTTGATGGGCATGGTGTTTCTGGTAAGGGTGGGATTTGGAGTTCGGTCGCTGCAGGGGGAGCGGTCAGTCCGTGACCAGAGTTCCGATGGTCTCCCCCCGAACGATCCGTTGGATGTTCTGTGGTTTGAAAGCGTCGAAGACAATGATCGGCATGTGGTTGTCCATGCACATCGAAAAGGCCGTGGTGTCCATGACCTTCAGTCGCTTCGAGATCGCCTCCGAGTAGGTGATGTGATCGTAGCGTTTGGCGTCGGGATTCCCCACGGGATCGCGGTCGTAGATGCCGTCGACCTTGGTGCCCTTGAGAATCACGTCGGCCGAGATTTCACTCGCGCGCAGCGAGGCGGCGGTGTCGGTGGAGAAGTAGGGATTGCCCGTGCCGCCGGCGAAGATGACGACGCGTCCCTTCTCGAGGTGTCGAACGGCGCGGCGGCGGATGAAAAGTTCGGCCACCTGCGCCACGGCAATGGCGGTCTGCACCCGCGTCTGCACTCCTTGTTTTTCCAGGGCGTCCTGCAGGGCGAGCGCGTTGATCACGGTGGCGAGCATTCCCATGTGATCGCCGGTGGCCCGTTCGATGCCCTTCTTGCTGCCCTGCAACCCGCGGAAGATGTTGCCGCCACCCACCACCACCGCGACCTGGACCCCCATTCCGTGGACGTCCTTCATCTGGGCGGCGATGTTGTGGATGCGGTCGATGCCGATGCCGTGTCCGGCGGCGTCGCCCAAGGCCTCCCCGGTGATCTTCAGCAGGATGCGGCGGTACTTCAGTTCAGGCTTGTCGCTCATGGTGTTGGATGGCTCGCAGGAAAACGCAGGGCGGATTGGGCACATCGGTCAATGGCGTCGGTGCGCCATTGGATGGCGGCAACCTCCCGGCTGATCAACGATGGCGCGGACACGGCGAAGGTTGTAGCAATCCTGTGCCCCCAGCGTCAACCGGCGCCGTGGGGGAAACCGGCCGCAACCCGCACATCTCCGCTCCTGCCGGCGGAAGCAGATTGACACCACGCCCGGGAGCGGTGCCACTTGGGGCGGAGTGGAACGGCTGCCTCTCATCCTGCACGAGGACGACGACCTGCTGGTGGTGAACAAGCCGCCTGGCTGGAACACGCATGCCCCGGACCCGTTCGCCGGCGAGGGCGTGTATGAATGGCTGCGGAACCGCGAACCGCGCTGGGCCGGACTGTCCATCCTGCATCGCCTGGACCAGGTGACCTCGGGGGTGCTGGTCTTTGGCAAGTCACCCCGGGCCAACCGTTCCCTGACGGAACAGTTCGAGCACCGTCGGGTCCACAAGCGGTACCTCCTGCTCACCGCCCAGGCCGGCCCGGGGGAGGAAACCGTTGTCCGCTCGGAGATCGTGCGCGACGGGGAGCGCTATCGCGCCGCAGGTGCCGGCGAGGGACTTCCTGCGGAGACGCGCTTTCGGCCGGCCGGCCCGAGGGGGAACTGGCATTGCCTGGAGGCGGAGCCGATGACCGGACGGACGCATCAGATTCGTGTCCACGCCGCGCAGGCGGGTTTTCCGGTGCTCGGCGACACGCTTTATGGTGGCGATCCCTTCCCGCGGGTCTGCCTGCATGCCGCCGAACTGGGCCTCCAACATCCGGCTGACCAGACGTGGCGTGTCTTCTCCGCCCCGGTGGATTTCGGGGAGCCTCGGTCCCGGGGGCTGCGTCGCGCCTGCCTGGATCCGGCGCTGACCGATGCGTTCCGGTTGGTGCACGGCGTGGCGGATGACGAACCGGGCTGGTTCCTGGAGTGTCTGGGGGATCGTTTGCTTTCCGGGAGCCTGGAGCCGGACCTGCCTCCGGCGCGGCTGGAGCGGCTGCGTGAGTGGCTCCGGTCGGAGGGGTTGCGCGGGGCGTTTCACAAGCCCCTCGACCGTCACGTCCGCCGCCGGGATCCGGATACCGCCGCACCGCGACTGTTGCTGGGTGAGGATTGCCCGGGGGAATTCTGCATTCGCGAGAATGGACTCCGGTTCCGGGCGGTCTTTGACCGCGGCTACTCCTACGGGCTGTTCCTGGACCAGCGCGACAACCGCCGGCGTCTCCAGGTCGACCACGTGGCCGCCGGTTTTCCCGCACCCATGAGTTTCGCGGGCGGAAAACGCCTGCTCAACCTCTTCGCCTACACCTGCGGGTTTTCCGTCGCCGCCGCCCCGGCCGGCTGGCAGACCACCAGCCTCGATCTCTCGCGCAATTATCTCGATTGGGGACGGGCCAACTTCGCCGCCAACGGCCCTGTTCCCGAAGCCCAGGACTTCATTTACGGCGATGCGTTCGACTGGCTGCGGCGGTTTGCCCGAAAGGAACGTCGGTTTGAGCTGATCATTCTGGATCCACCCACGTTCTCGGGAGGGCGACACGGGACGTTCCGGGCGGAGACGGATTACCCCCGGCTCGTCACGGCGGCGGCCTCCGTGTTGTCGCCGGACGGCGTGCTCCTGGCGTCCACCAACGCCGGCGGCCTCATGCCGCGTGAATTCTGCGGCCTGGTGGAGGAAACCCTGGAGGGACTCGGCCGGCGGGTGGTGGCGCGGCACTACGCCCCGCAGCCGCCGGATTTTCCCATTTGCCGCGAGCAACCCGCCCATCTCAAGACCCTCTGGCTGAAGGTGGAGTGACGGGGGCGCCGGATTTCACCTCCGTTTGGTCTTTATGCGGCCGGCGCCCGGTTTCACACTGGGCAGGCGGAGACAGGGCACGAAAGAGGACATTAATGGGCCGGCTGGCGATCAAGGTGGACGCGGCGACGGATCGGGGCACGCGACAGGGCGTGGCGCCGCTGGCCCGGCTGTTCCGTGAGATCGGAGTGCCGGCGCTGTTCTGCTTCGCCCTCGGGCCCGACCGGTTGGGGCGATCCGTCGTGCTGGCGCGATTGCGGCGTTGGTGGCGGCGGGGAAGCGGGGTCTCGGGTTGGTGGGATTTCGGACCCGGATCCTGGCGAAACGGCATACTACGGCCCGGTCCGCCGTTGGGACGCTGTCATGGTGCGCTGATGCGGCAGGTGCGGGACGCCGGCTTTGAGGTGGGGCTGGGCGGCCACGATGCGGACCGCTGGCGCCGCCGCGTGCATCGGGTGGAGATCGAGTTCATCCGGGCCGATTTCAACCAGGCCCTGGCCGAGTTCCAACGGGTTTTTGGCGGCCGACCCCGGGTGGCGGCGGCCCCGGACTGGCAGTGCAACGCCCGGACCCTCCGGGTCTGCGACGAAGCGCGACTCCTGTTTGCCACGGACACCCGCGGTCAGGGGCCTTTCCTGCCGGTGGCGGAGGGTCGCCACTTTCGTACCCCGCAAATCCCCACCACGCTGCCCCCGCTGGATGAAGTGTTGATTCGCCGGAGCGGTTCACCGGAGGACGCGGTGGACGGTCTGGTGGAACGAATCCTGGGGGGGGGCGACGAACTTCTCACCGTGCGGGCGGAGGTGGAAGGCCTGCGCTATCCCGGGTTGCTCGAACGGTTGTTGCGCGGGGTTGCCGCCGGCGGGGCCGGGTTCTGGTCCCCGGTGGAGGAGGCTGCGGCGATGTCCGACCGTCGGATTGAGAACCTTCCCCGGGACGGGGTGGAATTGCTCCCGGTCCCCGGTCGACCGGGCCGCGTGGCCTTCCAGGCTTCCGCCGCCATTGCCCGCCCCGCCAAACGCTGGCAGTCGGCCGGTTGAAGACGGGGCTTGCGTCCGTCGGGGCGGGTCCGGTTGAATCCGGCCTGCGCCCGGCACGCGGGCGGGCGGGCGGATTCATGCAGGATGTCCTGTTCTACATCTTCGCGGCGCTGACCCTGGTCTGCGGTTTCTTGGTGGTGGCAAACCCGTTCACCCGCAACCCGGTCACCAGCGCGATGTTCCTGGTGCTGACCATCATGTCGATGGCCGGCCTCTTCGTGCTGTTGGAGGCGTTCTTCCTCGCCGCGGTGCAGGTGCTGGTCTACGCCGGAGCGGTCATTGTCCTGTTCCTGTTCGTCATCATGGTCCTGGATCTGCAGGTGGAGGAGCGGCGGAAGTACCCGCGGTCGGCGATGCTCAGCGGCGGCATCGTGGCGGCGGCGCTGCTGAGCGTGATGCTGGCGGCGATGCGGGAACTGCCCGGCACGACGGATGGGCCGGCGCTGGAAGGGTCCACCGCCGCGCTCGGGGGCCTGCTGTTTCGCCATTACCTCCTGCCCTTTGAGATGGTCTCCGTGCTCCTGCTGACCGCCATGGTGGGGGTGATCCTGTTGAGCAAACGGAAGCTGAAATGAGATGAACGTCGGCCTGCATCATTACCTGATCGTGAGCGCCGTGTTGTTCAGTCTCGGCGTGTTCGGGGTGTTGTTGCGGCGGAACCTGCTGAACATCTACATGTCTCTGGAGGTCATGCTGAATGCCGCGAACCTCGCCTTGGTGGCCTTCTCGCGGTTCAACCGGAACCTGGACGGCCAGGTACTCGTGTTCTTCATCATCACCGTGGCCGCGGCGGAGGTGGCGGTGGGCCTGGCGTTGATCGTGGCGTTGTTCCGGATGCGACGCAGCACGTATGTGGAGGATCTGGCGTCGATGAAACATTAGTCCGGTCCCGTCCCATGCAAGTGCTTCCCTGGTTGATCCTCCTGTTGCCGCTGTTTGCCGCGGTGGGCATCGCGTTGGGGGCGCTGCCGGCGCATCGCCGGGGCGTCGCGGCCCGGTTGTCGGTGGGGGCGGCGGGGTTGGCGTTCCTGTTGTCGGTGCTGCTGTGGTCGTCGGGGACACAGGGGGAACAGGGCTTCCTCTGGCTGGCGGCGGGGGCGTTGAAGGTGGAATTCGGCTGGCGGCTCGACGCGTTGAGTGTGCCGATGCTGCTGGTGGTGACCGGGGTGGGCGGCTTGATCCAGGTCTATTCGCTCGGTTACATGCGGGGCGACAAGGGGTTCGGACGCTACTTCGCGGGGCTGAGCCTCTTCACCTTCGCGATGGAAGGGATCGTGCTTTCGACGAACCTCGTGCAGATGTTCGTTTTCTGGGAGTTGGTCGGGGTCTCCAGCTACCTGCTGATCGGGTTTTGGCGGGAACGACCGGCGGCAGCGGACGCTTGCAAGAAGGCGTTCCTGACGAACCGGGTGGGGGATTTCGGCTTCTTCCTCGGAATCCTGCTGGTCTGGTCGTTGCTCGGAACGGTGAACTTCACGGAGATGTCGGCGGTGTTGCAGCGGCAACCGGAAGCCCTCGGCGGGTTGGCCACGCTGGCCGGGTTGCTGGTGTTCTGCGGGGCGGTGGGGAAGTCGGCGCAGTTCCCGCTGCATGTCTGGCTGCCGGACGCGATGGAGGGGCCGACGCCGGTGAGCGCCCTGATTCATGCGGCGACCATGGTGGCGGCGGGGGTTTACATGCTTTGCCGGGTCTTCTTCCTGCTGGATGTGCCGGGGTCGGTGGCGCTGGAAGTGATTGCCTGGACCGGGATATTTACGGCGTTGCTGGCGGGAGTGATTGCGGTCCAGCAGGACGACATCAAGCGCATCCTGGCGTATTCAACACTCTCGCAACTGGGATTCATGGTGCTCGGCGTGGGGTTGGCGGGCGGGAGCCATGATCCGGCTCCGGCGATGTTCCATCTGACCACGCATGCGGCGTTCAAGGCGTTGTTGTTCCTCGGGGCGGGCGCGGTGATCCACGCGCTGCATCATCAGGAGCAGAACATCTGGAAGATGGGCGGGCTGGCGTCGAAGATGCCGGTGACGTTCGTGACGTTCGGGCTGGCGACCCTGGCGTTGTGCGGGTTCCCGCCGTTCAGCGGCGCCTACAGCAAGGACGCGATTCTGCTGCCAGCCTACGAACAGGGGCGGTATGGGCTGCTGGTGCTGGCGTTGACCGGGGGGTTCCTCACGGCGCTGTACATGTTCCGCCTGGTGTTCGTGGCCTTCCTTGGGCCGGCGAAATCGCAGGCGATGGACCAGGCCGCCGAGGTGCGCGGAGTGATGAAATGGCCGTTGATCCTCCTGGCGGTGCCGACCGTGCTGGCGGGAGGGTGGGGGATCGAGGGGGTGTATCGGCGGGCGTTTGGGGCCGCGGAGCCGGTGGAAGCCGTTTCGTGGTTTGGCCAGATCATTGCTCCGCTGACGCACGCGCCGATGGTGGCCCTGCTGGCCTTTGTGGCCGCGGCGGGGGGGGCTTTCGTGGCCTACCGGCTGTACTGGGATGCGCTGACGGATCCGTTGCCCGACAAGCTGGGCACCCCGGCCGAGTGGGCGCGACGCCGGTTTGGCTTTGACGAGTTGTATGCGCGAATCATCGCGGGCACACAGGACGCCCTGGCGGGGCTGGCAGCGGCGGTGGATCGCTGGGTGCTGGCGGGAGCGGTGGTGCGGGGCGGACACGGCCTGGTCGAGTTGGCGGGTCGGGTGTTGCGCCTCGTGCAGACCGGGAACCTGCAGGGCTACGTGACGTTCTTCGTCGCGGGGACGGTCCTGCTGCTGTTGTTCGTGCTGACCCGCTGACGCTGACGCTCATGGCCTGGTTGTCGTTCATCATCCTTTGTCCGCTGGTCGCCGCGCTGTTGATCGCGGTGCTGCCCCGGAATCTGCGGGTGCTGTTCCGGGTGCTGGCAGTGACGGCCACGGCCCTGTCGCTGGCGGGGGCGTTGACGGTGTTCTTCTCCTTCCAGACCGGCAGCGACGGACTTCAGTTCGAGGAATACCACCCGTGGATTGAGTTGTTGGGAGCCGGGTATCATCTGGGAGTGGACGGGTTGAACGTCGGGCTCGTGCTGCTCGCGACCGTGGTGGCGTTTGCCGCGGCCTGCCTGGCCTGGGAGGTGACCCATCGGGAGAAGGAGTTTTACCTGCTGTTGCTGCTGATGACCGGCGGTGTGATCGGGGCCTTTGCCGCGTTCGACATGCTGCTGTTCTTTGTCTTCCATGAACTCGCCCTGATCCCGACCTTCCTGATGATCGGCATCTGGGGACGCGGTCCGGACCGGGACTACGCGGCGTTCAAGCTGACCCTTTACCTGATGGTCGGGTCGCTGCTGGTGTTGCTGGGGTTGATCGGGCTCCATGCGGCGGGTGGGTTTCGGTCGCTCGACATGGTGGATCTGCAGGCGCATCTGGCGATTGACCCCGCGCCGGTGGCCTGGCAGCGGACGTTGTTCGGCCTGTTGCTGGCCGGGTTCGGCATGCTGGTGGCGCTCTGGCCGTTTCACACGTGGGCGCCGACCGGATATGCGGCGGCGCCGACGCCGACGGCGATGCTGCATGCGGGGGTGTTGAAGAAGTTTGGGTTGTATGGGCTGATCCGGGTGGCGTTGCCGATGTTGCCCGAGGGGGCGCGGACGTGGCTGCCGGTGCTGGCGGTGCTTTGCCTGGGGAACATCCTTTACTCGGGGTTGGTGGCGATCCGGCAGCGGGACCTGAACCTGCTGATCGGCAATTCCAGCGTGGCGCATGTGGGCTTCGCCTTTCT
Source organism: Verrucomicrobiales bacterium (assembly GCA_024233215.1). Lineage (GTDB taxonomy): Bacteria > Verrucomicrobiota > Verrucomicrobiia > Limisphaerales > J093 > J093. Next base: position 326,018 of record JACKPW010000005.1, read on the forward strand.
GGGGATTGCGAGCCTGAATGTGCTGGGGGTGACGGGGGCGGTGCTGGTGATGGTGGCGCACGGCTTTCTGGCGGCGCTGTTGTTCGGCTTGAACGGTTGGTTGCACCAGCGTTTCGGATCCACGGAAATGGACCGGTTCGGTGGGTTGCTGGTGGCGCTCCCGTTTGCGGGGACGCTGCTGGCGATGGCGATGCTGGCCGGTTGCGGGCTGCCGGGGTTTGCCGGGTTCCCGGGCGAGGCGCTGGTGCTCTTCGGGGCGTGGCAGTATTCGCGGGTGCTCACGGTGCTGGCGGCGTGGGGGGCGTTGATACTTGCGGCGGTCTACATGCTGCGGGCGATTCGGACGGTGCTGCACGGGCCGCTCCCCGAGAAGCTGCGCGGGATTGCAGCGGATGTGCAGAACCCCTGGCAACGGCTGCCCTACGCGCTGTTGCTCGCGGGATTGGTTTACTTTGGAGTGTGGCCGCGGGCGCTGGTGGACAAGGTGCAGCCCGCGGCGGCGGAAGTCGTCGCGCGCGCCCGCTCCTGGGCCGCCGTGCCGGGGTCGTCCATGCCGAGTGGAACGCTGCTCGCCGGGAACGACCCGGAACCGGGAGGGACACCATGAAGGGGTTGGAGTTGATCGGACTGGAAATCGCCGTCATCGCGGCGGGCATCGCGATTCTCCTGCTGGATCTGTGGACGGCGAAGGAAGACAAACGCCGGTTGGGTTACGCCGCGGCGCTCTTGGTGGGTGTGATCTTCCTCGCGAGTTTCGCGATGCTCTTCGAGGGACGGCAGGAGGCGTTTCACGGCATGTACGTGCTGGACGAGTTTGCCCTGTTCTTCAAGCGCTTCTTCCTGATCGCCGCACTCCTCGTGCTGCTGATCTCGGTGGAATTCGCCGACCGGTTCGAGTCGGGCGTGGCCGAGTATTACGCCATCACCCTGTTCGCGCTGGCGGGCATGATGTTCGCCGCGTCTGCCAACGACTTCACGTTGTTGTTTGTGTCGATCGAGTTGGTCGCCGTTTGCTTCTACGTCCTGGTGAGTTTCCAACGGCAGCGGGATCGTTCGCTGGAGGCGGGGGTGAAGTACCTGATCACGGGGGCGCTTTCCGGAGGGTTCCTGGTTTACGGCATTGCGTTGATCTACGGCACGGCGGGGACGCTGAACTTTCGGGAACTGGCGAGCCTGGGGCCGGAAGTGCTGGAGAGCCGGTTGCTGCTGCTGGGGTTGCTGTTTGTCTTCGTGGGACTGGGTTTCAAGATCGCGGTGGTGCCCTTCCAAATCTGGGTGCCGGATGTCTACCAGGGCGCGCCGGTGCCGACGACGGCTTTCCTGGCCGCGGGCTCGAAAGGGGCGGGGGTGGTCTTGCTGGCGCGACTCCTCTACACCGGACTCCGGCCCATCGCGGACCGGTGGGGGCCGGTGCTGGTGATGCTGGCGATGCTGACGATTCTCTATGGCGGCCTGTGCGCGATCCCGCAGCGCAACTTCCGTCGGTTGATGGGCTACTCGAGCATCGTCAACGCGGGCTTCATCCTGCTGGCGCTGGCGGCGGGGACGGCGGACGGACTGGCGGCGACGTTGTTCTACCTGGCTGCCTATCTCTACGGAGTGATGGGGGCGTTCGTGGTGCTTTGCCTGGCGCGGTGTCCCGGACAGGAGGACGAAACCTGCGTGCTGGCGGGATTGCATCACCGGTCGCCGCTGCTGGCCGCCACGCTGACGCTGGCGATGGTGTCACTGGCGGGGATTCCACCGGCCGCCGGCTTTTTCGGGAAGTTCCAGGTGTTCAAGGCGGTCATCGGCCAGGGTGCCGCCTTTCCTTACCCGGCGTGGGCGTTGGGGGTGGCGGTGTTCGGCGCGGTGGTTTCGCTCTATTTCTACCTGAACGTCGTGCGAACCGTCTTTTGGTCCAGCACCTCGGAATCGGTCGCTCCAATCCGGATCTCGCACGCCACGCGCTGGGCCGTCTATCTCGTGATTTTCGCCATCCTCTGGCTCGGCATTCTCCCCGGGGCGATTCTCAACCTCGCCGAATACGCGGTGCATTCGATGGGGCTGTAGCCTTTCAGCCTGAAAACCGCAGATGAACGCGGATGAACGCAGATAAGCCCTTTAGCCTGAGCCTGCGATGCCCGCGGGATGTCTTCACCCCATGGGTGAACAGGGACGACTGCGGAAGTCCTGGGGAATCGGCGTCTATCTGCGTCTATCTGCGGTTTAACTGCTCTTTCTAGGTTCAGCCTTTGAGCCCGCTGGTGTCGAACTCCCACTTCTCCGCCGTCGCCATCATTTCGCGCCAGGTGACCTCGCGTTTTCCGTAGGCGGCGGTGCGGCCCAGGATGGTGGTCAGGTTGCTGCGGACCGCCTCCGGCACGGTCGGGTTGCCGTAGTCCTTTGCCAGGATGCTCCGGTGGAACGTGGCGATGTTCACCTCGGCGCCCGTCTGATAGAGGCCGCGGGTGTCCCCGCTGTAGCCGTCATCGCGTGATGCCAGCGACACCTTGCCCGAGTAATGCGTGTCCACCGTGCCGTCGATGCCATACATGCGGCACAGGATGTCGTCGTAGCCGTGGCCGACCTGTTTCGAGTTGAAGCTCAGGAGGATGTCCTCCGGGAACTGGAACCACACCGCGAAGTGATCCCAGCAGGTGCCGAAGCCGCGGGCCAGGCCGCCGGTGCCACTCGCGGAGACCGGGTTCTCCCCGATGAACCAGCAGGCCACATCGAGGGCGTGGATGTTCTGCTCGGTGATCACGTCGCCCGAGAGGACGCGGTCGATGCCCCAGGCCCGAAGCCGGGCTTCCGGATCCTGTTCCCGGCCTTTCATGTAATCACGGAACTTCTCAAAAGTGGGACCGCAGTGATACGTGGCCTCGCCCGAGACCAGTCGTCCAATCTGGCCGGCCTTCACCCGCTTCACCACTTCCTGGTAGTCGGCGTTCGCGCGGGTCTGGAAATCCACGAGGAAGACCCGGTTCGCAGCGGTCGCCTTCTCGCCGCTGGCGGCGATGGACTGGCAGCCCGGCACATCCACCGCGATGGGTTTCGCGAGGTAAACATGCTTGCCCGCCGCGACCCCGGCGGCCGCCTGTTCGGGATGGAAGTAGGGGGGGCTGATGATGACGACCGCGTCGATCGGTTGTTCCAGCAGCCTCAGGTATCCGTGGAGTCCGTGGAACCGCCGGCCCGCCGGGACCTTGAACTGGTCGCCGGCCTCATTGGTGCGGTCCTCGAAGTAGTCGTAAACCGCCGCGACCTCATAACCGCCGTGGTTTTGGAACAGATTGGTGATCCAGCGGCCGCGACCTCCGCAACCGAGCAGACCGATGCGGATCTTGTCGCCGGCATCGGCGCCGTGGAGGGAGCCGGCAGGAAGGACGGAAGCCGAGGCGACGGCGGCGCCGGTGCCGGCAAGGAACCGCCGACGGGAGAGCGAAGTGGACGGGGTGGAAGGGAGCGGGTTCATGAGATCAATGTGTTTGTTCTGTGTGGCCGGAACTAAACCCCCGCCCGGGTACCCGCGGCAACCGGAAAGTGGCGGGACGGGGAGGCAGGGGGATTCGAGATTTGAGATTTGAGATTTCAAATCTGAGATCGGCGCAGATGGGAACGGCCCGGTGTGGGGACCGGGCCGTTGGGAGAGTTCGTTAGAAGCGCTATTGGCGCGCGCGTGCGGGTCCGATTACGGGTTGGTGTCGAGTTGGGGTTCCGTGTTGGCGTCGGCGGGGTTGCCGGGGACACCTTCGATGAACCGCTCCAGGTCCTCCTCCGGAACCGCCTGTGGGAGCAGGATCGAGCTTCGCACCCGGTTGCGGGTTTCCGCCACCAGCATTTCCGGGGTCGCGAGAATGGTCGGCTTGAGGAAGATGAGCAACTCCTTGCGGCTTTCGCCCTTGATGGTGCGGCGGAAGGCCTGGCCCAGGAGGGGAATGTCGCCCAGGATGGGCACCTTGCGGACCACGTCGGTCTTCTCGTTGTCGATCAGGCCGCCGAGGACGACCGTCTGGCGGTCGCGGGTGACCACGACGGTTTCGATCTCGCGTTTGGCGATGACGGGGGAGCTGAGGGTTTCCGAGATCGGCACCGTTTCATCGGTGAGATTGGAGATCTCGGGGTGCACGATCATCTCGACCTGACCGTCCTTGGTGATGTAGGGGGTGACGCGGAGGATGATGCCGATCTCGCTGTATTGGATGGTGTTGATGGTGTTGCCCTGGTCGGTGGTGCGGGTGTTGGTGACCATCGGGATTTCCTGCCCGACCATGATGACGGCCTCCTGGTTGTTCCGGGCGAGGATGGAGGGGCGGGAGAGCACCTTGGTCTTGCCCTTCTCCTGCATGGCCTTGAGGGTGGCTTCCCAGTCATCGGCCACGACGCGATAGAACCCGCCCTGGGTGATGCCGCTGGCGACGTTGAAGGCGGTACCGAGCGAGCCCTCGTTGATGCCGTCGTGCACGTAGCGGTAGGAACCTTCGATGCCGAAGTCGAGGTCGTTGCGGTCGGAAACCTCCAGGAACATCACCTCCAGCAGCACCTGTGGCTTGGGTTGATCGATGCTGTTGATGATCTCCTTGATGTGCTCGTTGGTTTCCTCGTCGGTGATGATGATCAGCGAGCGGGTTTCCAGGTCGGTCTGGATCATGGCATCGCCGAGCATGGTATTGCTGCGGTACTGCCGTTGTTCGGTGTTGTAGCTCGAGCCGCTCCGGCTCATGCCGCCGAAGCCGCCGCCGAAGCCGCCGCCGAACTGGGCCCGGGCCGGCAACGCCAGGAGGAAGGCGGCAGCGAGCAGCACGATGGCGTGGGGATGGAGGAGGTTCTTTTTCATCTCAAGTCGTTTTCACGGGGTCCGGACCGGCGGGCTCAGAATCCCCCGCCGCTGTTGCCGCCGCCGCCAGTGTTGCGGCCTCCCAGGGAGGCGTCGATGGACGCGCCGCTGCTCTGCCGGTTGGAGAGGGCGGTGCCGGTGCTGGTGCGGGAGCCGGTGCGGCTGGTCGAAGTTCGGGAGCCGGTGCGGGAGGAACTGGACGTCGGGAACATGCCTTCCAGAATCGTCGCCACGTTGTCCACATCCGCGTGCTGCAGGGGATAGACAAACACCTTCTGCCGGTTCCGGTCATCGGCATCCAGCCGGGCGACCATTTCGACGATGTTGATCATCATGTCCCGGCCCGCGGTGACGACGAGCGAATTGGTGCGGGGATCGCCGACGGCGATGACCCGGGATTGTTCCAGCTTTCGTTCCGTGGACTGGCTGCTGCTGGAACTGCTGCGGGTGTTGCCCATCATGAAGGGAGGCATGCCACCGCCGAACCGGGAGCTCCGGTTGCGACTGTTGCTGCTGGTGGAATCCTCGGAGAACAGCGACATGAGCAGGGTCGCCATTTCGGTGGCGTCGGAGTGTTCGAGCCGGAAGATCCGGACCTCGGTCAGGTCGGCGACGTTGGTGTCGATCTCGTGCACCAGTTGCTCGATCGTGGGGATCAATTCGTCCGGCGCACTGACCACGAGGGAGTTGGTCCGTTCATCGGCGACCGCCACGACGCGGCTGGCGGCCTGGCGGGCCTCGCTGTCACCGCTCCCGCTGTTGTTGTTGCCGCCGGGACCTCCGCGGCCCCCGCCCATGCGGTCCATGATGAATGACGGGATGTTGCCACCACCACGCCGGGAGTTCGAACGACTGGAGTTCTCATTCTGAAACAGGTCGGTCACCACTTTGGCGAGCTCGGTGGCGTCGGAATAGTGGAGCGGAAACACCTTCACGGTCGAGATGCTGGAAATGGAGGTGTCCAAGGCCTTGATGATCTCGGCCATGCGGCGGATGTGGACCTGGGTGTCAGTCAGCACGATGGCGTTGCTGCTCTCGTTGGCGGTGATCTTGGCGGACTCGGGCAGCAGGGGTTCCAGGTTCTCGATCAGCTTCATCGCTTCGGTGTAGCGCACGGGGATGATCTGGGTGACCACTTCGTCCTTCGGGGGGATGGCACTCGGGTCGCCGCCGGACCGGACGGGCAGATTGTAACGGGCGGCGTCGGTCAAACCCACGATCTTCAGGATGCGTCCGTTGCGCACGGCGGTGTAGCCCTTCTCGTAGAGGATGGTGTTGAGCAGGTCGACGGCCTCATCAGGATCCAATGGCTGGTGGCTGACGACGTTGACCGTTCCTTCGACGCGGGTGTCGAGCACCACCACAAAACCGGCCGCCTCGCTCAGGTAATTGAGCACGCTTTCCAACGAGGCGTCCCGGAAGTTCAGCACCACTCCCTGCGGCTCACCGCCCGTTGCGAGGGGCACGGGGCGTCGTTCCGGACCGGCATTCGCCGGAGCTTGCTCTCCGCCCATTGGGGGGGGGAGGGGAGCCGGCGCCACTCCGGGTTGCTGCGGCGTGGGGAAGGACGGGGAAGGCACGGCCGGGACCGGCGCTGCGGACGGCACCGGGGTGGGGGTGGATGGGGCCGGTTCAGCGGGTGCTGCGGTGGTTTCGGTCGACACCGGCGCGGTAACCGGCGGTGTCCCCGGCGTCGGCGTCTCGGCGGCCCGCCCGGCGAGCGGGAGGATGAGCGCCAGCCCCAATGTGAGTCCGATGGGAGAATGGGTCCGGGTCTTCATTGGCTTTGTTCCTGTTTCCGTCGTTCCATCATGCGTTTGATAATGTCGCTCATGTCACCTCCGCCGGCTGCCGCAGGCGGGGCGGCCGGGGCGGGCGTGCCGGCCATCGGGCTGCCACCCGGAGTGGGGGGGGCGCCGCCGGAGCGCCTTGAACCACTGCCACCACCCGGACCCCGCGGGGTACTGGACGAACCGAAACGTCCCGACGTTACGCCGGCCACCAATTCCTCGCTGACCCGCCATGCCTCCTCCCCATCGCGCCGCAGGGATTTGCCGACCGGCAGATCGAGTTCGCCGTCCTCCGCCTTCAGTTTCACACCCCGGGTGTCCACCGACTCCAGGCGCCAGCCGCCCAGGGTGTCGCCCGGGGAAAAGACCCCGCGGTATTCGGATTCCGAACTGCTGACGAAGGCGAAGGCCTTGCCACCGTAGCTGATGGTGCCGTTGAGCGAAATGGTCTGGGTGCGCGGTTGCTCGATGCGCGGTTCCGGCTGCCGGTTCGCGACCTGCTTGCGGCGTTCCGAGTCGAAGATGTTGCGGTCGACGATCAGTTGGAAGCGGTCGAAGGACCGGGAGTTCTCGCGACCGCGGCCGTTGGTGCGGCGGTCGTCACCCGAGGGCCGTTCCGTCGACCCGTTTTCGGCGGCAGGGGCTTCCCCGGGTGCGGGAACTGCCGCCTCGGCCGCCTCACGGGTCGCAGGTGACGGGGTGTTGGTGCTGGCTTGGGCGGACTCAGGGACCGGGAGGGCTTGAGGGGCCGAAGGGTCGAGGGCCGGGGTTTCAGACGAATCGGCGCGGTCGGGCAGAGCGGCCTGATCTCCGGGGAGGAGGACGTCGGCAAGGGGCGGGAGAGTCGGGGCTTCCGGCAGGGGCGTGGTTTCCGGCGACGTTCCGGGCGAGTCCGCGGCGGCGGCGAGGGTGGCGAGACAGACCCCCGCGAGGAGCATGCTGCGGAGACTTGAGTAAAGCATGGAAAGGGTCATGGCGTGGCGGGGGCCTTCTTTGTTGGCGGGATGAGGGTGAGCCCCGAGAACCGCACGTTGAGGTTCAGATCACGGCCCCGGTCATCGTCCGAAGCGATCTGGATCTCCTCCACGCGCACCGCAACCGGATCCCGCTCGAGCGCGTAGATGAACCGGCTGAGTTCGGAAAGGCTGCCGCTCAAGGCCGCCCGGCATTCAAAGAACTCGGAGCCCGCGTCCGCCTGTCGCCACTGGGGGGTGAGGGAGGTGAAATTGACGCGGGCTTCGCGGGCCCAGGAGGCGGCGGCCTGGAGGACCTTCTCCTCGGCGGCGGAGCGTTCGACCGGCAGGGCGTCCGACTGCATGCGTTCCCAGCGGCCGTTCAGCGCCTCGGCGCGGTCGAGCAGTGCCTCGCCCCGGGTCACCTGCATCTGCAGCGTGGCGATACGGTCGGCGCGGTCGCGCCAGGCTTGCAGGTAGGGGCCGAGCACGAGTCGGTCGAGGGTCAGCACCCCGACGGCGGCGGCCGCGACGATGAGCAGCAGGCGCTGGCGGTTTTCAGGTGTCAGCTTCATGCTTCCAGGTGAATTGAAAGGAGAACTGGACCGGGTTTTCGCCGCGCACCGACCGGACCTTGAGTTCGGTGACGGCGGGGTTTCGGCGCAGCGTTTCCAGGGTGTCCATGATGGCCTGGTTGTTCCGGGCGAGACCGGTGCAGGTGAAGATGGCCCCCGGTTTCAGTTCGATGGTCTTGGCCCAGATCACTCCATCCTCGGGAAAGGCCCGGGTGACCTCGTCGAGAATCTGGAGGGACGGGGAGGTGTTGTCGAACCAGGGCCGGAACCGGCGGATGTCCTCCTGGACCTTCTCGAGGGTGGCGACCTTGGGGGAGATGGCCTTCCAGCGCGCCTCGAGGGAGTTCAGCTGGCGGGACTGCAGGAAGGCCGGCAACGCGATCAGGAGGGCGATCGCGGCGGCGGCGAGCGCGAGTTGTTTTCGGCGTCCGCCCGCGTAGCGTTGCTGGAACTTGTCCCAGGCCGATTCCCGGGGTGGCAGGAACTCCAGCGGGGCCCGGATCCCGGAGAGCGTCCGGCAGGCGGCTTCCACGGCGGCTTCGGCCGCGAAGGGCAGGGCGCCGTCCTCCGCCTCCACCGGCCGGTAGGCCGCGCGCTCGACGGATTCCCAGCCGAGTTCCCGCAGGCGGGAGGCGGATTCCTGGTAGAGCCGGCTGATCAGCGCTTCGGGGCCGTGGAAACGGAGGGCCCGACAGGCCGCTCGCAGTTCTGCCGGAAGCCGGCCCAGGGTCAGTCGGATCTCGCGAACCAGGGTGTCGGCGGAGATGCCGCAATCGTGCTCGGCGGAGCCGACGCCGTCGAGGTGACGGAAGGTGACGCGGTTGGGCCCCACCGTGAGGATGAGGTCGAGGCCGGAGCCTGCCGGGCAGATCCGCAGGGCCGCAACATCCCGGGTCTCCTCCAGATAGGGGCAGTTGCCCAGGCCGAGGCAGAGGGAGAGCGGGCGCTGGCCGGCGGCCTGGAGCAGGCGCGTCACCGACTCGATCCGCTGCGTCGATACGCCAACCAGGGTGGCTCTCGATGCGCCGTCGGCCAGCGTGAAGGGATGATGGGCGAGCACCGCGCGCCCCGGGGTCAGGCCGAACTCCTTTTCAGCGCGGAGTTCCAGAAAATCGGCCAGGTCCGGGCCGCTGAGCGCGGGCATTTCCACGGGGGCGCCCATGGCCCAGGCGAGCGGCAGTCGGACGACGCAGCGTTTCTCGGTGATTCCGTGGGTTTGCAGGGCCTCGCCGAGCAGTCGACCGGCATCCTCCGGGGCGCTTTCGATCCGCGCGGCGGGGATGGCGAGGGAAAAGTGTCTCGCGACCTGGCAACGCCCGGCGGACTGACGGGCAAGGACGACGGACAGGCCGTTGTCCTCCAGGGCCACGGACACCAGGGCGCCGGGGGTCTTGCGATCGAGCCAGGAGGGGAGGTTCATCGTTGGGTGGCGACCAGATCGGTGAGTTGCTGCAGGGTGTCGAGGCCGAGGCTCCAGCCCTGGCCGGAGAGATCCTCGCGATAGATGATTTGCGGGGTCTCCCCGCTGACATCGAGGACTGCGATGGTGCGCTGGTAGCCGCGGCCCTTGCGGCCGACCGCCACCACATCGGCGGTCACCTGGTAGCAATGCGAGGTGAGCAGGGGGCCGACGGACCGGATGGTTTCGGTGTCCAGGAGGTCGGCGACCCAGGCCAGGCTATCGAGCTGGGTGTTTGTACCCCGGCGCGTGGACACGATGCTTTCGGCCTTTTGTTCGTCCATGCCGGGCAAACAGGCGAGCACCGCTTCGCTGGCGGTGTTCACGTTGATGAGACCCTCGACCGGATTGTCATCGGAGGCGGTCAGGTAGTCATCGATTTCCGCGAATTCCTCCGCCGTCATGCCGCTGCGGGAGTAGAACTCGAGGACGCTGTTGACGGTCTGGCCGCCGGACAGGCTTTGCTGGATTTCCTGGGCGCGGTCGTCGCCGAAGGTATCCTGCAGGAGTGTGGCCAGTTCCTGCTGGCCGCTGGTGACGTTGATGCGGGTCCCGCCATCGGGGTCGGTGTTCGGCTCACTGCTGTAGACGGTGAGGTAGTTGATGATGCCCTCGTCGAGGACGCCGTCCTGGTCGTCGGGGGGCCAGGAGGTGTTGCCGTCGTTTTCGTTGGCATCCAGGAGGCCGTTGCGATTGGCGTCCTCGCCGTAGAGCAGGGTGGCGCTCATGCCGGCAACGAGCCGGAGTTCCTCGACGCTCTCGAACGGCGCGTTCTTGCACGCGTAGGACGGATCGAGGAATTGGTAATACTGGGATTCCGCGCCGCCCTCGGTGAGTTCGTCGTCCTCGTCCCGCCAGTCCACGATGGCAGCGGCGAGCTCGGCGGTCATTCCGGGCAGGCCCTCCAGCATTTCGGTCGTTGCGGTGTTCAAGTTCAACTTTCCAGCTTCGTCGTTAAGGGCAAAGACGCGCTGACGACGGGTGCCGGTTTCACCGGAATGGCTTAAAAACCAAAAGGCGGCATCACCCACGGGGACCATTTGCCGGGCGTAGGTGTCCTCCTCCGGCATCTCGCCGGGCACCTCGACGTTCGCCAGCACGTAGCCGGCGTAACGGATGCCCGCCTCAACCGCCTGCTCCGCCTGGAGGCTCGCGAGGTGGTTGTCGGCACTCCGGAAGTTCAACATCATGGAGTGGCCAAAGAGCAGGGTGATGGTCACCAGCCCCAACGACACCCAGAGCACGATGATGAGGATCGTGCCGCGCTCCTGCTTCCGCGAAACCCGCGGAATCGGTGTCATTCCCTGGTCCAAGGAAGTGTTACGGCCGGGGGAGTGCGGGGTCATCAGCCGGCGCCTCCTCCGCCCCCCGGGGGTTGGTTTCCGCCGCCGCCCCCACCCGGAGGTTGGGTGTTGTCGCCCCCGCCATCCCCCTGGTCGTCGCCTCCCGCCTCACCGGTCTCTGTGGACTCGTCGGTGGTGGTCCGCGGGACCACGGTCCAGGGTGCCAGGATCTCAATCGGGGGAATCCGCCATTCCCGCCACGGATCGTCCACGAAGGTCACGAGCAGGTGCACCGCCGTGGGGGCGGTGTCGTCCATCAGGGTCGAATCCCAGGAATCCGCCCACGAGCTGCCATCGTAGAAGGAGAGTTCGAAGGACTCGACGTCCCGCAGCAGCGGGGTGTAATCGGTGTCCTCGTCCGTGTCCTCGGAGAGCAGGTTGCGGGAGACGGCGCGGACGAGGGTGCTGCCGATGGCGTTGGTCGTGTACGAGACGCTGGCGCCGGACTCGAGATAATAGGAGACGCGCTGGATTTCGCACCACGGTTCCTGATCACTCACGCGGCCGGTGGTGGTGTAAAAGTCGAGCCGGTCCGCCCGTCCGGCCCCTTCACTGCCGGTGGTGCCGACCACGTTGCTCGCCAGCAAGCCCCCGGTGAGGATGGCATTGCGCAGGTCCTTCTCGATCAACTGCCGGACCTGCCGCCGGGTGTCGAGATCGTCGCTGCGCTGGACGGCCTCGCGACGCAGGCGGAGGGCGGAGAACAACACGGAGTTCAACGCCGCCAGCAACACGGCGAACGCGAGCGTGGCGATGAGAATCTCGATCAACGTGAAGCCGGCGGCGCGGTGCGTCGGGCGGCAGGACTGTCGGGTGGCGGTCTTCATTCCGTCGTCGAGCTGTCCACCAGGGTGGCCAGGCGGACGAAGTAATCCCGGCCTTGCACCTGGTAGGTGACGATCAGGTCCAGCTCCGTCATGGTGTCCACCGACCAGGTGCTGCTCTGGAGCTGCCAGCTGTAGCCGGGCCACTCGAGGCCGAAGTCACCGGAGTTCTGGCCGCTTTCCCATTCCCCCGTCACGATGAGTTCGTTGAGCTGATTGGCGGCGAGTTGGGCGGCAATGCTCTTGCGTTCCGCCACCTCCCCGGCGCGGCTGGCAAGTCCCAGGCCCTCGATGACGACGGGGATGAGCACGCCCAGGAACACCATGGCGGCCAGCACCTCGGCGAACGTGAAGCCCGCGCGGCTAGCGGCGCATCGACGTCTGGGTGCGGAGTTCCTGTTCGCGGCGAAGTGCATAGTCGTCGGGACGGAGAATCTCGTAGGTGAGGCCGTTTTCCGACCGGCTGACGTAGAGGCGGTGTTCGTCCTGATCCTCCAACACGACGGTCACGGGGGTTTGGTCGCCCAGGGTGCCGTCGGGCAGGAAGACCAGTTGGATCTGGCTGCCGGTCGAATACGGCGACTCATCCACCTTCAGGGTGATGTCGCGATGAAGTTCATGGTCGAACAGGCTGTCCTCGCGCGGTGGATAGCCGGTGAGCGGTTCGATGCCGTAGCGCTGGGCCTGGGGATCGATCCAGAGCATCATGGGCAGTCCCACCGACGCCGCCTCGCTGCGGGCAAACCGGATCAGCGACAGGAACCGGTTGGTCTCATCCTCGAGGACCCGTTGGCCGGTGAAGCGGCTCAACGAGGGTACGGCGAACGCCAGCACCACCGCGAGCAACAGCATGACCAGCACCAGTTCGACCAGCGTGAACCCGGCCTTCCGGTGGCGCAGCCTAACGGCGCTGAGTTTCTGCCTGCAGCCAGTTGCCAATGTCGTCCTCACTGTTCAGTCGTCCGTCGGGGCCGGCCGAGGTCAGGTCGTAGCTGTCGGGCAGTCGACGGCCGGGGTATTCGTAGACATAGGCGTTCCCCCAGGGATCCAGCGGGATGCCCTTCTTGAGGTAGGGACCGCGCCAGTCCTGCGCGTTGCTCGAAGGCGGCTGGACCAGTTCGTCCAGCATCCGGGGGTAGTATCCCATGTCGACCTCGAAGGCATCGATGGAGATTTCCAGGTTGGCGATCTGCGACTGGGCAGCGGTCTCCTTGGCCTGGCGGCTGCGGCCGGCGAACTTGGGGATCACCACGGCCGCGAGGGTCGCCAGGATGACGAGCACCAGCAGCATTTCCACAAGGGTGAAGCCGCCGCGACGGTGGCGTCGCGGGCGCTGTGATGGGCAATGCGTTTTCATGCGATGTCAGTGTCAGGCTGAGGTTTGCAATTCACTTGATGTAGTCCTGAATCGTGAAGATGGGGATGACCATCCCGATGAAGATCGTTCCGATGAAGCCCGCGATCAGGAAGAGCATGAGCGGTTCCATCAGGGCGACGGCGGTCTTGAGCTGGCGGTCCAGGGCGTGCTCGCTCACGTCCGCCAGTCGCATCAGTTCCTCGTCCAGGCGGCCGCTTTCCTCGGCGACCTTGATCATCTCCAGGGCGGACCCGGCAAAGAGGGCTTTGCAGGTGCCGAGGCTGACCGCCAGGCTTTCCCCCTTGCGGACGCGCTCGATGGATTCCTGGGCGGCGTCCACCAGGGTCTGGTAGCCGATGGATCGGCGCGCGACGTTGAGTGCGCTGATCAACGGCACGCCGGCCTTCAACAGGGTGCCCAGCATCCGGCAGAAACGCGACATGGCCAGGCGGCCAAGCAGCGGGCCGACCACCGGCGACGCGAGCAGGCCGGTTTCCCATTTCCGACGGCCGCGGTCGCTGGCGAGCCAGCCCCGGGCCAGGACCACCACCAGAATGATGCCTGCGAGGACGAAGATCCCGTAGCCGCGGAGCACATCGCTCGCCCCCACGATGATCCGCGTGAGCAGTGGCAGCGTGGCGTCGAACCCCTCGAACAGCGTCTGGAACCGTGGGATGAAGAAGACCAGCAGGAAGATCAATACGCCGATGGCCAGGGTGAGCAGGACGGCGGGGTAGATCAACGCCGCCAGCACCTTCGCCCGCAGCTCCTTCTCGCGGCTTTGAAAATCGGCAATCTGGGCCAGCACGACGTCCAGGAAACCGCCGGCCTCACCGGCTTCGACCATGGCGGTGTAGACCCGGGGAAACGCCTCGGGCGAACGGGCCATGGAGTCCGCGAGCGACACCCCGTCGATGACGAGTCCGTGGATTTCCTTCCACTTCTTGCCGGCGGCGGGTTGGGAGGCTTCCTGGTGGAGAATGGTGAGGGCACGACTCAGCGGCACGCCGGCGGAGAGGAGGCTCGAGAGGGACCGGGTGAAGTCCTCGAGCATGCCGAAGGAGATGCGCTCCTTCGCCCAGGGGAGGGTGAAACCGTTGGCGGCCGGCTTGGCCCCGTTGCCACTGCCGTTGCCATTGCTGCCGCCCTCGGTGAGCTTGATGGGTTGCAGCGCCCGACGTTCCAGCAGTTGCATGGCCTCCTGGCGGCCGGTGGCTTCGATCGAGCCGGTGGCCACCGCCCCGTCGGCCTGGAGTGCTTTGTATTGGAACTGCGGCATGGGACGGGTCGGGGGACGGTTACTTGGTTTCGTTGCCGTGACCGTGCCCGTTGCCATGCCCGTTGCCGGGATCCTGCTTCGACACGCGCAGAACCTCGTCCGGCGTGGTGATGCCCTCGCGCACCAGGCGCCAGCCGTCGTCGATGAGCAACCGCAGACCGTCACGCCGGGCCGCCTCGCGGATTTCGACGCTGGAGGCGCCCTTGAGGAGCAGGTGGCGTACGTCGTGGGTCATGTCCATCATCTCGAAGATGGCCCGTCGCCCGAAGTAACCGGTCTGACGACATTCGCGGCAGCCGACGGCGCGGTGGACGGTCTGGCCCCGCAGCACGGGGACCTGTTCGCGGAGAACATCGATCTCGGGCGAGGTGTCCGCCGCCTTGCACTCCGGGCAGAGCACGCGCACCAGGCGCTGGGCGAGCACGGACTCGAGGGAGGAGGCCACGAGGTAGGGTTCCACCCCCATGTCCACGAGGCGGGTCAGGGCACCGGGGGCGTCGTTGGTGTGGAGGGTGGAGAAAACGAGGTGACCGGTAAGCGAGGCCTGGACGGCAATGCGCGCCGTCTCGACGTCGCGGATCTCACCGATGAGCACCACGTCCGGATCGTGGCGCAGAATGGCGCGGAGACCGCGCGCGAAGGTGAGTCCGGCCTTTTCGGAGACCTGGATCTGGTTGATGCCCTTCATCTGGTACTCGACCGGATCCTCGATGGTGACGATCTTGCGGATCGCGTCGTTGATCTCGTTCAGGGCGCTGTAGAGCGTGGTGGTCTTGCCGCTGCCGGTGGGGCCGGTGACCAGCACGATGCCGTGGGGCAGCTTGAGGCAACGGCGGAAAATGCCGCGTTCGCGGTCACCCATCCCGAGATCGCCCAGTCGCATCATCTCCGCATCCTGATGCAGGAGGCGCATGACCACGGCCTCACCGTGGATCATCGGAATGACGGAGACACGGATGTCCACCTCCGAGTTGCGCACCCGGATCTTGATGCGGCCGTCCTGGGGCAGGCGTTTCTCGGCGATGTTCAGGTGGCTCAGGATCTTGACGCGGGAAACGATGGCCGGCTGGAAGCGCTTGATCTGCGCCGGCACCGGCACCTCCTGGAGGATGCCGTCGATGCGGTAACGGATTCGCAGTTCATCCTCGTAGGGTTCCACGTGGATGTCGGTCGCCCGCAGGCTGATGGCGTCGCCGAGCACCTGGTTGACAAAGCGGATGATCGAGGCGTCCTCGGCCGCCTTGTCGAGGTCGGTCTGTTCGCCCTCCTCCTGTTCGACAACCTGGAACGCCGCCTCGTCGCCGAGTTGGTCGATGGTGTCGGCGCCGAGACCGAGGTGTTTCTTGATCTCGCGCTGGACGGCCTCGCGGGGGGCGAGGACGGGTTTCAGGCGGAGCCCGGTCAGCGTGCGAAGGCCGTCGAGCCCGGGGGAGGCAAAGAGTCGGCTGACGGCCACCTCGATGTCGCCGTTGACCTGCCGGAGCGGCAGGAGTTCCTCCCGCAGCAGGAGGCGGGCGGGGAAACGGCCCAGGAGTTGCCGGTCCGGTGACAGTCCCTCCAGTGAGGTGAAATCGAGACCATACTCCCCGGCGAGCCAGCGGAGGGCGTCTTCTTCCGAAGCCACCCGGCAGTGTCCGCGCTCGCACTCGCGTGCCAGCGCTTCGACGTCGGCTTCTGAGAGTTGCTGGCCGGACACCATGCCGGCCAGAAGGTCTTTCACGGAGGGACTGTCACCGGGATTGCTCATGAGCTGAGCGGAGGTTGCGGATCAGGCTCAGAGATTGCCGGCGGCGACGAGCTTGGCTTCCTGAACGGTGGTCAGGACGGCGCGGAGCTTGGTCTTGGCGGCGTCGAGTTCGGACTGGGCCTTCTTCCGGGAAGCCTCCACGGCCGCGATTTTGGTTTTCAGTTCGGCGGCCGGGGCGTTGTTTTCGATGGCCTGCTGCAGGGCTTCGAGGGCCGGATCGGGTTCCGGGCCGAAGCGGTTGTTTCGCTGGCGGTTGTTCGCCTGCTGGTCGTTGCCCTGAGTGTTGCCCCGCGGGGGACGCATCATCATGCCCATGCCCCCGAAACGGGAACCGGACGCGGCGCGCTGCTTCTCCATGACATCGGTGAGCAGCGGTTCGATGACCGTCCACTCATCCTTGCTGGCGCCCAGTTCCTCCTGGTAGCGCTCCATCATCCGCTGCCGCATCTGGGCGGGATCAAAGTTCTGGAACCCGCCGGGGCCGCCCTGGCCCGGGCCACCCTGGCCACCCTGACCCCGTTGACCGCCCTGACCGCGTCCCTGGGCCATCGCGTTCTGGGGGATCACCACAAGCGCCGCGGCCATGACCGCGAACAGTGCTGTCTTGAATGTGCGTTTCATCTGTCGATCGAGTGTAGTTTTGAGTCTTTGTTCTGTCTGTGGGTCCGCCGGGCACAACCTGCCCGGAGGTCCGCCAAGGCCAGACGCAAGCCCGATGGCGGCGGTTACGGCTCTCTCTCTTTGGAAGCGGTTTCCGCGGCTTGCCTTGTTTCCGCCGGGAGGTCATTCTCCCCGCCCATGGAATCACATGAGTTGCTGCGGGAGGTCTATCAGGACTCCAGTCCCAAGCAGATTGCCAGCGATCTGGGACTGTCCCTCTCCCTCATCTACAAGTGGGCCGAGCCGCAGGAGGGGCTCGGCAGTGGTGCCACCAACCCCCTCGACCGCATCCGCAAACTCATCACCACCACCGGGGACGTCCGGCTCGTCCAGTGGATCTGCGAGACCGCGGGCGGCTTCTACATCAAGAACCCCAAACAGCACTGGTCGCACCCGGACTTCCTCGTCCCCGCCACCAACCAGATCGTCCAGGAGTTCGCCGACCTGCTCGCCGTCATCGCCAAGGCGGCGTCGGACAACGAGATTTCCCCCGAGGAATCCAAGGCCATCCGTGGCCGCTGGGAGGATCTGAAGTCCGTGACCGAGGGTTTCGTCCGCTGCTGCGAGGAAGGCAACTTCGCCGCCCTCCGCGAAGAGGCCGCCGCTCACCAGAAACCGTGAGCGTCCCCACCGCCTTTCCCATTCACCGAAGTCAAATCCAATAAACCCGATTGTCTCATGTCCAAGAAGCGCGATTACACGTTCAGCTACGGCCCCTGGAACTTCAGCGAAGGCCAGGACCCCTACGGTCCCCCGACCCGGCCCGTCCAGACCTTCGACTGGAAACTCGATCAACTGAAGGGGCTCGGCTACGACGCCATGATGTTCCACGACGACGACGCCGTGCCCGAACTCGACGGCAAGTCCCACAAGCAGATCCGCAAGGAGGCCAAGGCGTTGCATCGGCGCTTGAAGGACGCGGGGATCGCCGCCGAAATCGTCGCCCCGCGCCTCTGGTTCAGTCCCAACACCATCGACGGCGCCTACACCAGCAATGACCCCAAGCACCGCAAGTACGCCGTCGAGCGCTCCCTGCAGTGCATCGACATCGCAAACGAACTGGACTGCGGCCTCATCGTTCTCTGGCTCGCGCGTGAGGGCACCTATGTGCGCGAAAGCAAGAGCGGCCGGCGCAGTGTCGAGTTGATCGTCGAGGCCATCGATAAAATGCTGGGTCACGACAAGAAGATCCGCATCGCCATCGAGCCCAAGCCCAACGAACCGATGGACGTGGCCTACATTCCGACCATCGGGCACGCCCTGGCCGTCGCGCAGTTGTGCTCCGATCCCAAACGGGTTGGCGCGCTCATCGAAACCGCCCACTGCATCCTCGCCGGCCTGGATCCGTCCGACGAGATCGACTTTGCCTGCACCTTCGGCAAGTTGTGGTCGCTGCACCTGAACGATCAAAACGGGCTCAAGTTCGACCAGGACAAGCCGTTCGGCAGTGTGAACCTGCGGTCGGCCTTCGATCAGGTGCGGACGCTGGAGCGGAACAAGTACGGCAGCCGGGGCGAGTGCGTTGCCTTCGACGTGCATCCCTTCCGGACCACCAAGATCGAGCATTGGGCCAAGCACCTGGAAAACAGCCGCCGGACCTTCCTGCATCTGGTGGAGAAAGCCCGGAGCTTCGATGAGAAGGCGGCCCAGGCGCTGGTCAAGGACCGCAATTACGCCGACCTCGACCAGATGGTCCTGGAGCATTTGCTCGGGAAATAGATCGCTCCTGGAGCGAAGCGACACCCCCGGACCTACGCCCGACACACGCCGCTGAAAGCGTTTCAGCAAGAGAGTTTTAGGGCCTAAGTAAGCGCCATTCAGGACGGACCCCCGGGCGGCCACGCCGGCCTTGGGCGCGGGAGTCCGTGAAGACGTCCGGGTCTCCGTATGAGACCCGCGGATCGGAGATCGGCGCCCCGCCGCAATGAGAATTGCGGCGGACCGTGGGCAACGACTTGAGTGCCGTCACGGCGCTTGGTACGCTGTTCCCCATGAGTGACGCATCCCCAGCCAAACCGGCGCAGCAGGCGGGTCCCCAACCCGTCGATGCTCCCGCCGAAAGTCCGTTCCGAACCGCCTCGGGGCGGGGCGTTTTTCTCGGGGGAGGGGTCGGGTGGAACGGGGCGCGGCGCCGGGCCCTCATTGTGTTGGCCGCCGGCCTCGTGCTCACGGCGGGCATCGTCAGCCTGCTGGTCTCATATCAACGGGCGAAGCAGGAAAACACCATGGACATGGTGGCCGTGCGTCATGCCACCGACCTGCACAACCATCTGACGGGCGCGGTGGCTGCGTTGTACACCTCGGTGACCTGGGTGCTGGAGGGCAACGGTCAGGTGCCCAACTTCGAACATTACGCCGACGTGCTGCTGCACGCCTACCGGGGGGTGCTCGGCCTCGACCTGGCCCCCGATGCCGTGGTGCAGCACGTGGTTCCGGAGGGATTGCTCGGTCCGCTGAAGGGACGGAACCTCCTGCACGAACCGGCGCTGAGCGCAGCGGCATCCGGGGCGACCGCCTCGCGGAATCTCTACTTTGGGGAGCCCGCCCTGCTCGCGACGAACACCCCGGCCATCACTGCACGACTGCCCGTCCTCCTGCGGGGAAACAACGGGGCGCAGGGTTTCTGGGGGTTGGTGGGGGCCTACATCGGCCTGGACGACGCCCTGCGGGCCGCCCGCATTGATCAACTGCCCGCGCTGGGCTACCGCTACTCACTCGTCACACTCGGGGCTGACGATGTTCCCGCCACCCGGTTGTCGGGCGAGGGAACCTATCCGGCCGACGCCACGCGGCAGGCGATCCATCTGCCCGGACTGACGCTGCAACTGGCCATCTGGCCGCGCGCTTCCGCGGCTTCCGTGGCCTGGATTCTCCTGCTGGCCCTGCCGGGGATCGCCATCTCCCTGCTCGCCGCGGCCTTCGTCGGAGCCCTCGGGCAGACCCGGCAGGCCAACGCGTCCGCCTTGCGGGCCCTGGCCGACAGCGGCCGGGCCGGCGAACGCTTCAGGCGCCTGCTCGCTTCCTTCCCCGACGCGGTGATCCTGACCAAACCGGACGGTCGGATCGTGGCGGTCAACGAGGCCACCGAGAGCCTGTGCGGCTACACGCGGTCGGAATTGTTGGGTCGCCCCCTCGGGCTCCTGTTGCCCGCTGCGGATGCCGGCGCGGAAGGGGATCAGCCCGGGCTCCAACTCGGGGTGACCGGTGGCCTGCTGCCGGTCCGGCACAAGGAAGGTCGCCAGTTTGCCGTCCTCGTTCAGGTCGGGCGCCTGGCTGGCGATGGCGGGGAGGATGCGCTGTTGTGCCATGTGCTGCGGCGGCCGGATCGGGCCGCCTCCGCGGAGGCCCTCGCTGAGACGGCGGCGCCGTCGGCGGAGGAAGTATTCCAGGCATCGCCCGTCGCGCAGTTGCTGTTGGACGAGGAACTGCAGATTGCCGAAGCCAACGTCGCGGCGGCCGGGTTGCTCGGAGTCCGTTCGCGGGAGGTCCTGACCCGCCGGCGCGTGAAGGAGTTCGTCCCGGCCGTTCAGGAGGATGGCAGCGAATCGCAGACGTTGATCACCCGGCAGGCGGACGTTTGCCAACGCGACGGCGCGGCGGCCTTCGACCTGACCCTGGAGATCAACGGGCAAGCCGTCCCGGTCGCCGTGTCGCTGGTGCGCTTGTCCGGGGAGCCGGTGCTCCTTCTGGCGGTGCTGGAACGTCGTCCGGAGTCCGACGAGGCGGAGCGGCGGCTGGCCGACGTGGAAACGCAGTTGCTGGCGGTGACCGATGGTCTTCGCGATTGGGAGGCCTGGATCGGCCTCGAAGGGCAACCGCTCTGGGTGGGCGGTCCGGTGCAGAACTTCACCGGGTATTCGGCGACGGAATGCCTGGCCATGTCGGACTATCCGTTTCCGCTCATTCACGAGGACGATCGCGGCCGCGTGCGCGAGGCGCTCCTGAGCGCCCTCCAGGGCACCTCCGGATCCCATCTCGAATTCCGCGTCACCCGCAAGGACGGCCAGATCCGCCGCGTCGCCATGAGCTGGCGGCCCACCCTGGATCGACGGCGACGCCCGCTCGGTTACCGCACCAGCATCCGCGACGTCGCCCATGCGCGCGCTGCCGAACCCGGCCCGTTGTCGGAAGAGAAACGCGACACCCTGGAACTCGCCCTTGAAGGTGCCGAGATCGGGGTCTGGGACTGGGACCTTGCGAGCGGCCGGAACATGTGGGACGAACGCATGTTGAGGCTCTTCGAACTGACCCCCGCCGAGTTCGCCCAAAGCCACGATGCCTGGCGACGCCGGCTTCATCCCGACGACGTGGACCGCGTGGAAACCGCCATCCAGGCCGCGCTCGAAGAGGTGGGCAGTTACGAGGTGGAACATCGGATCGTCCTGCCGGACGGGCGCGAACGCTCGCTCGCCAGCCGCGGCCACCTTCTGCGTGACGCCTCGGGCAAACCGGAACGACTGATCGGCGTGACCTGGGACATCACACCCCTGCGCCAGACCGAGGAGGCGATCCGTCATGACCAGGCCCTGCTGCGCTCCCTGCTTGAAACCACCGCAGGCCTGGTTCACGTCAAGGACAAGACCGGCCGCTACCTCTTCGTCAACCGGGCCTGGGCCGGGTGCTTCGACCTCGATCCCGACAGTGTCGCGGGCCGGACCGACGACGCCCTGCTCCCGCCCGATCTTGCCGCCCACCTCGCCGCGGCCGACCGCTCGGTGGCGGAGAAGCTCCAGCCGGACCAGCAGATCGAGGTGCTGGAAGTGGCGGGCAAGCCGCAGCGCTTCCTGTTCGAGCGGTTCCCCATGCTCGACGGCGGCGAACGCCTTTACGCCCTGGTTTCCATTGCCACCCTGCTGCCCGACGAACCGTCGGATGTTCCCCCACCGCCGCCCCCCGGGGAACCGGTGGCACCGATACCGGCGGATGACGAAGCCGCCGCCCCGGAGCCACCGGCTTCCGCAGACCCGGAACCAGCCCGTTCCGTCGCGGAACCCCCAGCGGCGGAATCCGACCCCGTAATGCCATCCACTGACACTCCCGCAACCGGGGAACCCACCAACGTTCCTGAGACGGCGACAGTCGTCGAGGTCGCGGAAACTCCGGTGGCTTCCGAGGTTTCGGAACTCCCGGAGATCCTTGATCTTTCCGAGGTTCCCGGAACCGAGCAACCCGATCCCGGACCGGACGCCGAGCCAAAGGTGGAGGAAAAGCCGGAAGCGGAACCCAATTCCGCTCCCAAGCCCTCCGAACCCGAACCCACATCCGAACCCAGCGCCGAGCCCACATCCGAACCCGTTGCCACCAGGAAACAGGCCAAACGGAAGGCGGCACGGAAACCCCGGCCCCAGGCCGAAACCGTGAGTCCGCAGGAACTCCTCCCCGGTTTCACCCGGCCACCGGTGGTGGCCGAGACGCCGGATTCCAGCGACAGCGAAGGTCGCCCGGTCGACCTGGCGGAGGTGGCATCGCAAATGGGGGTGTCGCCCGCGGAGGCTTCGGAACGGCTGGCAACCTATGTGGAAAGCCAGCGACGGGCCCTGCGCGACCTGCGCGAGGCGTTGGAGGACGAGAACGAGGCGGAAGCACGGGCCCTGGCCCATGCCATCGCCGAGGCGGCGGGCGATCACGGCGCCCCCGATCTGCGGCGCCTGGCCAAAACCGTCGAACTCGCCGTCCGCTTCCACGAAGCCCACCTGCCCGCGATGCTTGGGGAGCTTGAGACCGAGGCCGACCGCGTGTTTGCCGCGCTCGAACAACTGGCCGCAGAAGACCCGGCGCCGGAACCCAAGGCCAAGGCCAACACCGAGTCCGAGCCCAAGCCCGAGCCCGAATTGGAACCGGAACCGAAACGGGAACCGGAACCGGAGCCCGAAGCAGCGCCTGAACCGCCGGCAGCCCTCACCCTTTCCACCGCCGGCCGCGAGGTCCTGGAGCACCTCGCCGACTTGCTGGAGGAGGAGGAAGCCGAAGGGGCCGCCGAGGCGTTGGAAGCGCTCCTGGGCCAGCCGTTGCCCGAGGATCTCAAGGAAAGTCTCGTGGAGGTGAAAGGCCTGATCGCGGAGGCGGAACTCCCGGAAGCCGAAGCCCTGGTGCGCGGCTGGCTGGAACGACTCGGCTGAGGCCCCGCCGCCAATGGAGGGCCGAGTTACACGAGGCCCTGACTTGATTCCAGGGACTCGCATAGCTCGTCCCTCCAAGGAGGGTTCCTGGTCCCATTGCGGGCGCAATCGCGAGCGGGCTCCCCATGAACCGAGCGACGGGTTCAGTTCTGCAGCTATTGACGGCGCTCTCTCTGTCAAGAGTGAGAACCATTTCACCTGTGAAATGGGAAGATGGCGGAAGGGGAGGGATTCGAACCCCCGATAGCCTTGCGACTACGCCTGATTTCGAGTCAGGTGCCTTCAACCACTCAGCCACCCTTCCCGCCGATGTGTCGGCGATCTGGGGAGCAGATCAGCCGGGAATTGTGATCGCACGGGCGGGCGACGCTGGCAAGCGCAATTGGCGGTGTGACGCGACGATCGGCTTCGTAGCGCAGATTTCCAAATCTGCCGTATCGCCGATTTCCCAATCGGCAGAACTCCCGAACCGTCGCGAGCCCAACCGGATTGGGAACTTCACGACCCGGCAGACGTGCCAGCAGCCTCCGCGAGGCTGCGAGGGACTGGCAGTCGCCCGGCTGCGTTCGTCCAACCCGGAAAGCGTCGAGAGAGCGAACCGCCGGGGCGCGACCCATCGTCAATCCCGGCCACACCCTGAGGGATGACCACCTGCTCCACGCGGGATGATCCCCCCGAAGCCCGAGCCTTGATCAACCGGTGGAGCCGGTGGAGCCGAGGGCTTCCATGATGGTCGCCAAGGGCAGGAACAGTTGCAGAGGCTGTTCCGGGAGTGGGGTGAAGCCGAACCGTTGATACCAGGCGCGGGCCGTTTCGTCCTTGGCGTCAACGAACAACCCGATGCCTCCCGCGGAGGCATGCACTTCCACCACCTTCTCCATCGCGGCCACCAGTAGGAGCCGGCCCAGACCTTGCCCCTGGCGGTCGCGGGCCACTGCCAAGCGACCCAGCTTCAGCGCCGGCACGTCACGGGGCAGCCTTCGGGCCAGCTCGCGAGGCAGGTCCTCCCCGTGGGCCTGACAGAGGTTCAAGGTGAAGTAGCCCAGCACCGGACGCGGCGTCGGCGCCGTCTCGTTGACCAGCACGAACGTCCGTGAAATCCCTTTCCGTGCGTGTTGCCCAGCCGTCTGGCGCAAATACAGGTCCAGCGGTGGGCTGCCACAGGAGAATGTCTCCCGGTCGTGGGCGGCCGACAGTGGTTCAATCCGATGCACGGACCTTCTGGCGATGGGCTGCGACCGCCTGCTTCAGCCGGGCGTTCGGACGTGGGGGGCGATCGAGCATGGAGAACACCTTTGCCGCGTCACGGCGGGAGAGGCGCAGCAGGTTCTCGCGCTCCAGCACCCGCTGGGCCTCCGCGAATCCTGCCTGAACCAGAAACTGGTTCAACGTGGCTCCCTGGAGCTGAGCCGCCTCTTCCAGGGTGGCGCGGAGTTCCGCGGGAACGCGGGCGGTGATGCGGGTCCTGTCGTCAACTGCTGCAGGCATGTCATGTCCTTTCCGGTGCCATTGTGACACCACCCTGCGCCACAACCGCTCGGAAAGCAAGCCGGACGACCACTCCGCTTGGATGCTGACTGCCGGCGCGGGCAGCGGGATGAACGCGGGGTTTCCTGATCGCGCAATCCCGTGGAGTCGAAAGGGGGGCTCGCGTGAAATCGCCCCTGACGAGCCTGGCGGCTTTGGCTTGGGGTTCCGGTGCGGGCGACTCCCCGCACGCCGCCGCCTGCCCAAGCGAACCTCATCGCCGCGAGCCGGAGGAAGCACTCGTGGCGATGCCCTCGCAGGCGGCGGCGTGTGAGGTAAGGGGGTTAACAGGAGCACCGGAACCCCAAGCAGGAGAGCCAGGCGGCCGAACCGCCCGAGGTCCGGGCCGTCGGATTGTCGCTTCCCGTGAGTCGGGGCGTCTGGGGTGGGGCGGCGGGTTGGCGCCAATCCGCACGCCAGCGGCAGCGCGGGCGGGCGGGCGCCAGCCCGTCCGCCTTCCTTGTCTATCCCTCACAAGTGCGACAGGAAGGGGGAGGAGGGAGTCGTCATGAACGGGGACGGCATCTCCAGCGGGGCCAAGAAATCGGCGGAATGCGTGATGTGGCAGGTTCTGGAATGGTGTGTGAAATGGCCCTGGCGGGTGGTGCTGGTGACGCTGACCGAGGCCACGCAACTGGAAGACTTGGAGGAGTTCCAAAGGCAATGGCGCAACCTGACCCGCCGGGAATTGCTGCAGTTGTTCGTGCGCGTCATCGCCGTGTGGGAACGGCAACGGAACGGCCGGCTCCACTGGCACATGGTCGCCCTCTGCAGGCCGGGGGTGGATGTCCGAACCGGCACCGACGTTGCCCTGATCCGGGCCACCGGAGGCCGACGGGGTGCCAACCGCGATCTCCGTGCGATCTGGGAACGGGTCCGGACCTGGAAGAGTTACGGGTT
>JACKPW010000006.1 GCA_024233215.1 Verrucomicrobiales bacterium
TGACCAACTCCGCGTTGTAGGTACTGTCCCGTGCATCCAATCGAATCGTCCCCGCATTCGTCGCGCCGACTGAGACCGCTAGGGAGGCGTGGCTTCCTCCGGCCTGCCCCCGAATCCAGAGCGTAGCCTGGTTCAACAAGCTTCTTGCGCTTCGTTTTCCGGTCACAATGACCTCAGAGCCTGGTTCCGCGATGATCACCGCGTCGTCACTAGTGGGAACCTGCGCGGGGTTCCAGTTGCCGGAGGATGACCAAAGGTTGTCACCGGCGCTGCCGGACCATTCGACAGTGGCGGTCATTCCACTGGCGGTCATGGCCCACAAAGCCAACAGCAGCTTCAGTGTGTGTCGAGCTCGTCCCTTTGCCGGCCGTAGAAATGTTGAGAGTACGGAGGGCCGGTCGGCTTGAAGGTTGGGGTTCATCTTATCGATCTGGCAGCGAACTAAAAAGCAAAACGCCCTGAAAGGGCAAAGGTCCTCTCACGGTAGGTTTCCGGGTAGTAATTCAACGGATAGAGACGGTAATCCTCATCGGTCAGATTAAGCACTCCGAATGCAACCTCCGCCCGCCGACGGGCGAAGCGCCACCCAACCCAGACATTGTGCTGCCAGAAGTCCCCACCGTTGCGCGTGGAAGCGTCTTCAAGATTGGATTGCTGGCTCCACACAGATTCCCAACTCGCAAAGAACCCCTGCGGCCCATTCCAACGCGCACCGAAGTCCGCCCGGTGCAGAATTGATCGCTCGCGACTCGACTGCCCGACGAAGCCGGTTGGCACTCCAGGATACTGGGTTTCGAGGTCCACATCACTGAGTCGGTACTGCGCCGTCAGGGCCAAGTGGGCACCCGCCAATTGGCCCAGGCTGACCAAGAGCGTTCGCTCCGAGAAATGCAAGTCTTGCTCGATCGATAACTCCGTTGGCTCCCCCCCGTCGTCTACAAGACGTTCATACGCTCCTACCTTTCGGGTCGCTTCACTGCTGAGCGACTCGAACGAGAAGGTGGCGTAGGTCCGCGACGGAAAGGTCCGGTCAATCCCCAGCCCCCACAGGTTGAGTTCCTGCCCCGCCACCGATCCCGTGATTGATTCGGGCATGAGGCCGCGATAAGTCTGGGTAAAGCCAGCAATTTGGACCGGCTCGAGTCGGTAACTCTGGTCAAATGCCACGCCGCTCAACGACTTGGAGTAGAATCCCCGAAGGACGGTGTGTTGGGTGGGCGTCCAAGTGAGACCGACCTTGGGTGCCACCTGATCAGTGGACAGTTCTCCCTCTTGGAGGGGCGCGGTCCGAAAGTTCGCCGGCTGCGTTAGCCGGTTGTAGGCGATCCCAGCCGTGAGCAAAAGAGGCTCAGCGATTGCCCACTGGTCATAGGCATAAACGCTAAACCTTTCGAAATCGGGAGTAACCGAGTAGACCCGCCACGGGGGAACGTCGGGACTCGTGCCAGGCAAGCTACCGACATCGACCGTCGCCGTGGTGTTGAAATGTCCGATTTGGTAACGCATACCTCCGATTAGTATTTGTGGGCCAGCCTGCCAGATCTGCTGAACTTCGGTCGAGCCTCCGATGTAGCGACTACGATAATCCACGACCCCGGCTGAGGCGTCAGGCGAGAAGAGAAGCACCTCCCCATTTCTGTCTCGGGCAAGGAAGGGGCTGGTCATGGATGGATCGCAATAGTCCAATTGGTTGTTCCAAGGCGCCACCAGCAGGAGAGTATGGGCTCCAGGCCGCCACTCGTGATGCCACCCGAGAACCGCCGCTGGGCTGAGCTGCTCCCCAACACGTAGACCAAGGTGCGCCTCGGCCGGATCGAAGCGCTGTAAGACGTCGCCCGAACTCGATTCATAGCCGGTCACTTGCGCCAAAACGCTGTCCTTTGGCCCCGCCTGAAACTTGGTTGTAGCAGAGACGGCGAGTTGCTGGAGATCGTTGTTCGGGCGCTGCCCCACCTCCGATCGATAATGCAGGTCCGCACTGTACTCGAAGTCGCCGAATTGCCCGGCTTGCGCGGCTCGCTCCAGCCAGTCCCCGTTGCTTGTCCAGAGGGTGTGATTGGCTACGCGCAGGCCATCGCGCTCGAAGAGTTTCGAGTATTCGTTGTTGGAAACGGTTTGGGAAAGTGATCCGGCGCCAACCGGGGCCAGCAGGTTCGCGACGAGGAACTCAGAAAGCCAAGGCGTCTCATAGCGCAAAGTGATCTGCTGCGGATCGCGCAGGGCGTCGTAGCTGTTGGCCAGAAACAGGTGGGCGGAGGCGTTCGCGTAGTCCGCATTGACCGCCTGCGTGGCCGCTCGAACGCTGAAGACGTCGAATCCCGCGTCGTTGTAGACATTGGCCAGGTTGGCGCCCCTCACGGCCCGGTCCTGATCCAGGAGGAACTGTGAGCGGTAGACCATTCGTTGGTCATTCTGCTCAATGGATGCCTCCAAATCCTCGATGGCCTCGTTTACCCGATTGAGCTGCTGGTTGAGCAAAGCGGCGTAAAGCCAGGCAGTAGGATCGTTGCGGTCCAGCTCCCTGGCCCGACGCAGTTCCTGTTGGGCTCCGCGTGCTTCTCCGGATTCCGCAAGAACCTTCCCAAGGTACGCCCGCAGGATGGCTCGCCCAGGTTCCAGCAAAGCAGCCGTGATCATGTCTTGTCGCCCCTCCGCCAAGTCGCCCAGTCGCACGCTCGCCAGGCCGCGCCCCAGCCAAGCCGGTGCATGGTTTGGGTCCACGGCAATGGCATCGTCAAAGGTATCACTCGCCGCCCGGATGTCATTCTCCCCCAAGAGCAGGAAGCCCTTGAGGGTCCTACCGGCCGCGTTTTTGGGGCTCAGTTCGAGGCCGCGCTGAATCGCGGTCGAAGCCAGGCGGCTTCGGCCGAGGGAAAACTCGAGTTCCGCCAACCGAACCCACGCGGCACCGAAACTGGGCGACAGCTCCGTCGCCCGGAGCGCGGCCTCGCGAGCAGCCTTCAAGTCCCGATCGCGCTGGAGTTCGTAAGAATGCGCCAGCCATTCGCTGGCGGTTGCAGGCTCGCCGAGGTTCTGCAGGTCGCCGGTAGTTCTCCGAACCGCGCGGCGGAGTCGCTCCAGCGCGCGTCGACCAACATCATCGTCAGGAAGTGTCTTCAGCAAGGCTTCAGCCGTGGTCGGATGTCCAAAGGCAAGATCAAGTCCGGCACGGTAGGCGATGCCGGGGGCATCGAGACCTTGCCCCGCAATGGCAGGAAGCGTGTTCCATGCGCTGATCAGGTTGCCCCTGCGGTAGAAATCGATGGATTCCCGCCACTCCTTCGGCGGGTTTCGTGATGGCCAAAGATCGTGCGGGTCCAGAACCGCGGGATAGTCGAGCCACCACTGCACGGCATCTTGCACCACGAACCCCGGACGTAGACGGGGAGGCTCACCCTGACGCGCGATCGCCTGTTCGCCGCTGTGGACTTGTGTGATCCCGAACGAGTTGCTGACAATGACCAACCCGTCGAATACCGTGATCGCCGACCCATCCGGACCAGCCTTGAGGAGGAACTCGGTCTTGTAGTGGTAGGCAGTCCAGTTTCTTGTCTCGGTAGCTCGGGGAACGTCCTGTCGAGGGGACCAGAACACGAGCTGTCCGCGGCTCAGGAATGGGCGGACCTCCGCGCTGGCCTCGCTCGGGCGCATGATCTCAAGTTCGGACAAAGGAAGCAGCCTCAGGCCGTCTTGCCGTCTGGCCAACGACACCTGGGCCCAGCTTTGGATGCCGGTTTGCAGCCGGTCGCCCATCCCCAGAGGCTGTTTGGGTTCGGGTCTGCGCCCGACGCCGCTTTCCCCACGTTTGAAGTACGAGACTTGATTGATCACCTCCTCGACACGCCCCCCCGAGAAGCTGATCATCGCGCTGCCATCGGGGGTGCTTTGATCGTCAGGCAGGCGAGGTTGCGCCCTCCCACTGAGCGTGAGGACAGGGATTAGCGAGAGGAGAAGCGGTCGAGACTTCACGGCAGGGAGAGGATTAGAGGGTGGGGATCTAGATGTCGCCTGCCAAACAAGCGATTGGCCAATACCGCCAACGCCTGGTCGCCATTGAACGGGTGTGCATCGAGCACAACAGAGCAGCGGCCCAGAACTCCGTCGATCACCTGCAGCACTCTCGGGACGGCGCGCTTCGCGGGGGGGTAGTACGGCCAAGCGAGACCAGATTGCAGCAGCAACATTTCCCTCGCCGGCAAGAACTGCGTCAATGGGTTATCCGAGGGAGCTTGACCCAAGGGCATGGCCTCGCTGGTCTGTAGCCCGGATTGCGCATCGACCAGTCGGATTGCGTCATCCCAGGCAGAGATCGCTAGGACGCGACCGTCGGGGGAGAAGGCCAGGCCGCACACATCTGCGGGACTGCTATGCGACATCCGAAGCCGACCCCGATTCGCCAAGTCGAGGCATTGCGTCACTGAACCGGCGGCAAACGCGATTCGCCGATTATCTGGGCTGACACTCAAGTAGCTGATTTCGCGCGACGCATCGGCGCGGAACAGAACAGTGCCGTCTCTAAGCCGATAGGCTCGAAGTTGGGTCTCGAAAACGAGGTATGCCACCTTTCCATCTGGCGAAATGCCGACGTGCGTCGCAGCCTGCCGGTCACCGGCAGGAAGGGGACCGGATCGATCTTCAAACGGCCGCCACAGCGACACGGCGCCTTCGCTGTCCAGCACAACCACCTCCTCGCCATCCGCCGAAGTCGCGTAATCAGCAACAAACCGAGAGAGCGGACAGTGGAAGGAGGACAGCAGTCTGCCGTCGTCCAACCCCCGCGCCTCCAGGCCCTTGTCTCCCTTGAGCAACAACGAAGCACCTTGGCCGTTGCCCAGGGGGGTGAGCCGCTGGGTGCCTTCCAAGTCCGTGGACCAGGAACCTCCTGATTGCCAGCTGTCGTCCCAGCGCAGGACCTTGACACGGTCGTCTTCGTCGAGCATGGCGACGCACCCGTTTGTCAGGGCGGCAAACGACAGGATCGGAGCCTGATTGGTCCATGCACTTGGTGGTCCGTTCGCGAGGGGGAGACCGCGGCGCAACAACACTTTGCCTGCGGAGAAGAGGATTGCATCACCCTCGAGCGTGGGTTGGAGCCCATCCCACCATACGTCGGGCCAAGGGCCCAGATCTTGCTGAGTTCGGGCCCTTCTCAAGCCGAACCGCCAAGCACGGTTCTTGAAGCCCAGAATCGAGATCAGCAGTTCGCCATCGGTTCCCTGATGGATCGCGCCGGAAACCAAGGACTGTCCCAACCTAGGAGTTCCGGCTAACGGTGCGTTCGTCGAAAACTGCCCATCGCCACCGATCTGCCAGAGCTCTGCCTTCTCCGCGTTCGAGAGAACGACCAGGACCACCCCCCCATTATCGCCAAAGACCGCGTCGCCAACTTCAGTTCCAAACTCCAACTCATCGACCACCTGCCAGTTTCGTGTGTCCCACATCCGCAAACTGCCGTCTGCTGAACCAGTAAGCAGCCGGCTTCCGTCAGCACTGAAGGCCAGGGAAAGAACGGGGGCTTTGTGCTCGTTAAGGATACTGGGCAGCTGGTCGTCCTTGCCCTCATCGGTTTTCTGAACGGAGTAGAGGTAAACTCGACCATAACTCCCGCCAACAGCCACCGTCGCTCCGTCGGGACTGAACCGCAAACTCCGAATCTGTCCGCCGATTTTGCCGAGCAGGCGAACGTCCCGGGGGCCGGTCGAGCACCGGGCTAAGTGCACGCAACCATTGGTATCAGCCAGCGCCACCCAGGCAGCGTCATCGCTCAGAGCCAAGCGAGTAGGGGTCAGGGCACCGATATCGATTGAAGCAATCCTGGCCGGTTTCTGCCGCATCTCGCAGACTTGGATGGAGATATGACCCGTAGTTGTGGATGAGGGGGTGACGGGAACTTGGATGTCCTGGCGTGTCCAGAACGCCAGGTGGCAACCAGAGCGAGCGACACCCGTTTCAATGATCTGGTTGGTTGCTCGACGAACCCATGTCCCACAGGGCATCACGGCACCGATCGACTCCTGCGAGGCAAGTGGAATGAGCCAGTCCTCGCTGTTCAGGAGCGCCAGCGCGCGGGCCACGGCAGCCTCAAAGGCCGGCCCCTTGGCGATCACCTCACGCAAGTTCTCCAAGGACCGAAGACTCTCACCCGCCTGGATGGATTCCTCGACGTGCGCCATTCGCAGACGTTGATTCGCCAACTGCTCACGAAGGAGATTCACTCTCGCACGCTGCAAGGCCCACGAGGTGCCGACCAAACCGAGCAGGACAGCGATCGCCGTCGCTCCAATCCAGCCCGACAACACCGGCCGGCGCCGCATCCACCTCCACATCCGTTCCCAATCCCCCACCGGCCGTGCCATGATCGGTTCCTGGCGAAGGAACCGGTTCAACTCAACCGCCAGCTCCTCCGCGCTGCTGTAGCGCCGACGGCCCTCCTTTTCCAGGCACTTCAGGCAGATCGTCTCCAGGTCCCTCGGCACTCCCGGATTCAGCGTCCGCGGCGACACCGGGGCCACACTCCCAACCTGCTCCAACGTCTCCGTCACCGTCCCCGCCATGAACGGCGGCCGGCCCGTCACCAGGTGATACAGCACCGCCCCCAGCGAATACACGTCACTCTGCCGCCCCACCTTGCCCCACTTCGAGGACGCTTGTTCTGGCGGCAGATACCCCGGCGTCCCCAACGTGTCTCCGCTCCGAGTCAGCTCTGATTCCGCGTCCACCAGCCGCGCCAGCCCAAAATCCGTCACCCGCGGCCGTTCATCCGCCCCCAGCAGGATGTTCGAGGGCTTCAGGTCCCGGTGCAGCACCCCCTGCTCGTGGGCATAGTGCACCGCCTCCGCCACCGTCCGCACCAGCTCCGCCGCCCTGTTGGGCTGCAGCGGCTGCTCCCTCGTCAGCTCCGCCAGGTTCTTGCCCGGCACGTATTCCATGGAGAAGTAGGGCAACCCCTCGTGTTCCCCCACCTCGTAAATCGGCACGATGTTCGCATGTTGCAGCCGAGCCACCGTCTCCGCCTCCTGCCGAAACCGCTTTCGGAACCCCTCGCTGCTGTGGTGCCCCCCGGCCAACATCTTCAGCGCCACCGTTCGCCTCAGGCTCTGCTGCCGCGCCTGATACACCACCCCCATCCCTCCCCGAGCGATCGCCTCCAGCAGCTCGTAGTCCCCGACGTGACGCATCTCCGTCCCGAGCTCAGGGACCTCAGCGAGAAAACCCTCCCCGGCTTCCAGCCCAACGGCCAGCAGGCACCGCGCACACGGGCCCCCGCCTTCAGGCAACGGGGCTCCACACTGCGAACATCGTTCCGGATTGCTCACTTCACCCTTCCCCAAAGGGATTCACCGCGGAACCTTACCTCCGTTCATCCCCGCCCCAGCAGTTCGACCAGGTACTTTAGTTCCTCCCGCCAGTCGTCCTCGCTTCGCACCGTCTGCCGCACCTCCTCCCGAATCCGTTCTCCCAGCCGCGCTCTCATCCGGTGCATGGCCGTATGCACCGCTCCTTCCTTCATTCCCAGCCGCTTGCCCACTTCCGCCGCACTCGGTTGCCCCGCGACACCTCCCAACTGCCCTTCCATAGCCGAAAACAGCTCTTCCTGTCCCTTCTCCCGGTATTCCTCTCGCAGACCCTCCGTCGCATGCTCCAGCACGCTCAGTGCCCAGGCCCGATCCAACGCCATTTCCAGCCGATCCTCGGGTGCCGCCGGGTCCAGCATCCGCCGTCCGTCCTCGTCGGTCTGATCCAGGGACAACGGCACTTGTCCGCCTCCGCGTTTCAAAGCCGACTCCCTCACATGCCGGTCTCTCAGGAAGTTCCCCACGCACCTCTTGATGAAGGTCCGGAAACGTCCTTTGTCCGGACTGACGTCCTTGAGGAACTCCAGCCGCAACCCTTGAAGAAAGAACTCCTGGGTCAGATCTTCCGCCTGTTCGGGCGCGCATCTTTGCACCGTCTGGATGTGGAGCAGGATCGGTCCACGATAACGCTTCAGCAACCGCTCCAAGGCGGCTTCACGCTCGGTATCCTCACTGCCTTGGGCTTTAAGGATCGTGCTCCAGACCGTCGCTTCAAAAAAGGCCATAAGTAATCCTGTTCTGATTCGTCCGAGCTCAAAGCCTAGGCACCTGATGCCCACAGCGGAAGGCAAATCCGCCCTTCCGTCAGATGCATCCCCGGGAAATCAGTGGAGCAGGTGCGAGACGTGTTTTCCAATGTTCGCTCTGAGCAGGTAAGACTGCGGGGGCCAATCCTTTGATGGATGGTGTATGAAGAGCGGAACAGGCAGTGGCTGGCAGTCTGGGAACCAAACAGTATGGGTTTCTGGGGGGCTTAGTCGGCCGAACGAACCACGAACAGTGCTGCGGCCGTGCTGCTTACAACTCTCGAACGCACCCTTTGACACGAACCAATGATCACCCTCGATATGAACACAGGAATACGGTTGGCACGAACAGGAAGCAAACGATCCGGGAGGTTCCGGACACGCTGGCTTGTCCCGGCCTTTGGGCTGATGCTGTCAGCCTTCGAAATCAGCATCCCCGCAGTTCACGGAGCCGAAGCCACCGACATCAAGTGGGGCGGCTTGCTGTCTGGGCCGCCAAGCGGTGTTTCGCTTACGGCAGACGGCACGCTTCTGCTGGAGGTGTCCAGCTCTGCCTCTCGGGCTCATCCGCGAGAAGACAGGCGGATACTCGCGGTCCGCGACGAGGGAACGAACGGTCGGATCGTAGGAGAGAGCTATCTCTACGGCGACATGGGCTTGCGCGCGCTGGCCATCGGGCCAGACGGCATGGCCTACGGAGGAACAGTGGCCAACAACTCGCCATTCCTGGGTCTCTCCGCAGTTCGTTACCGACCTGCGCAAGATCTGGAGGAGATGTGGCAGTTCAACAACCAAGGGTATGGGAACCTCCCCACCACGCCGGCGCTCGGGTCGGAGGGTGAATTGTACGTGGTCACCGGCCAACGCCTCATGAGGCTGGATGCCGTGTCTGGAGCGCTCGTGGCGCAGAGGTCCATCTCAAAGGACAATCCTGAGTGCTCCCCGGTGGTCTCGCGCGATGGGATCCTCTTCTATAGCGATGGACTCCACTACTTCTCGGCGGCGCGGTTGCCCGGAGAACGGCTGTGGAGCCGCTATGTCGATCACGAGATTCATGCGTCCCCCGCGATTGGAGCGGATGGTCGGGTGTACTTGTGCTCGCGGCGGCAGGTATTGACGTTCGATCCACACTCGGGGGAACAACACCTCCTGTTCGACCCGCCTGAGTTCAAGAGCTTCGAGGTAGTCGGCTCTTCGCCCACCATTGGGCCGGACAATACGCTCTACGTCGGTTCTTTGGACGGATATTTGTATGCAATCGATGCCCTTTCCGGGAGTTTTAAGGCGCGTTATGACGCCGGGACTAAGATCCAGACGGCGCCAGCCATCGCGGCGGACGGAACCGTGTATTTTGGAACCTACGGGGGCTACTTCCACGCCGTCCGACTGGAAGGCGATCACTTCGCCGACGTGGCAGCGAGGAGTTACCTTGGAAATCACGTGGCCGGCGATCCGGTGATTGCGCCGCACGGCACGGTCTATACGACGACAAGGAAAGACGACGTGAAGCCGGGGGGGCTGTACGCGTTGAAGGGAACCGGTAGCGGGCCCGCCAGGAGTGCCTGGCCCACCTATCGCCAGAACGCCCAACGCACCGGACTGCAACCTACGCCTCCAGCTATCGTAGAGATCAGCGCGGAACCGGGATTGGAGATCGCGACTGGTGGCGCGGCAACCCTGACCGCCGCGGTGACCGGTACGCCTCCCCTTGACTTCCAGTGGTACCACGACGAACAGCCGCTTCCGGGCGCCACGGGTCTTGCTTTGAGCCTCGAGAGCTTCTCCGCCGCCGCCGTCGGCGCTTACCGGTTGAGTGTTATCAATGACGCTGGCGAAGTTAGCCGTGCGGTTGAACTAACCCTCGAGAATCTGTCCGTGCCGCCCGAGATCGTCTCCCAGCCATTGTCGCTTTCGGTCTCGGAAGGAGCTTCAGCCGTCCTGCAAGTGGAGGTGACCGGAACGACGCCGATCAGCTATCAGTGGATCAAGGACGGATTCCTGATTCCTGGTGGAATCGATTCCGCTTTGTCCTTTGAGACGGTCAGTCTAGCGGACAATGGGGATTACTGGGTCGAAGTCAGCAACGCGGTGGGCTCGACCATGAGCGATCACGCGCGCTTGGAAGTTCAGCCCGCGATGCTGGCTCCGAGGATTACCCAGCATCCTACCAATCAGTCGGTGGCTTTGGGCGGGCAAGCCTCATTTCAAGTCGTTGCCGACGGGGCGGAACCACTTGCCTACCAATGGTTCAGAAATTCCCTTCCCATTCCGGGACAGAACTCGGCGAACCTGCTCTTGAGCCCAGTGAGCCACGACGATGCAGGCGAGTACTCCGTTCAGGTCAGCAACAGTGCGGGGACGGTGAGGAGCGCGTTTGCGATCCTCACGGTGTGGGATGACGGGAACTGGGGTGCGGTGACGTTCCAAAACCTCGACAATGCCGCAGGACTGCGCGCACCGATTTTCGACGCAGACGGCGTCACACGCCTTTCGGGGGAGAGTTACATGGCTGAGCTTTGGGCCGGACGGACGGTTGACACGCTGGCAGCGTTGGCGTCCGTTCCCTTCTACTCGGAGCCTCTCCGGGCGGGCTACTTCCCAGGCAGGATTGTGAAGATCCCGGGCATGACTGACGGAGAAACGGCCTGGGTGCAGGTGCGTGCGTGGGACAATGCCGATGGCCGATTCCTGACCTATGAGGACGCACGCGCGGCGGGTCGCAACACCGGGGCTTCAACAGTATTCAGTGTCGTGGTTCGGGCAATGCCCTCTCTGCCCGCCGTACTGATGGGATTGGAGAGCTTCTCACTCAAAGGTCCGGGCAGCCCGCCAAACGACTTGGTTGTATCCGTCAGTCCGAGCGCAGTGGTCCAGGAGGGGGACGCGGTGGTTCTTTGTGTCGAGGCCACCGGTACCGCGCCCTTATCGTATCAGTGGTTTCGCAACGGAGTGCCGTTAAGTGGAGCAACCACTGCTTGCCTGGAGATCGCTGAAGCGCTGCAGGCAGACGAAGGAGATTACAGGGTTCAGTCCACCAACGGTGCCGGTTCGGCATTGAGCGAACCAGTCACGCTGACTGTGTGGCCGGCCATTCGACGGTTCGTTTTGAAAAACGGACGATTCCGACTGGAGTGGTTTGGAAACGCACGGCTGGAATGGACTGATGCCCTGCCTGGTGGATGGCGTGACATGCCCGGAGCTGAGAGCCCCTTCGAAGTGCCGCCGGAGCATCCTGCCCGGTTCTTTCGTCTGCGTGGAGAGTGAGTCTTGAGGGTGTGGCCCGCTGCTGGCGCCTACGGGAGCCGGCAGCGGGCGAAATGATTCCTCACGTGGTGGTCTTCCAACGGCGCCCAAGGAGGCGAGGAGCCAAAACGGAGAACACGACCTGCGGGAGAGAACGGACCGAATCCGCCGTACAGTCCTTCAGAATCCTCAGCACCCGACGACCGTCCGGACTGAGTTCGGACGACCAGCCGCCGCTATCGTAATGAATGAGGCATGCCCTTTGGTTGAATGCCCGCCGAGGATGCTCCGCCCGGCAGAAGCACAGGACGCGCACGAAAATGGGGGCAAACGTAACGCACGCTGATGGGCGGCTGTAAGGTCACGGCAGTGGTTCCTTTTCAGAAAGCGATGGGTACGCTCCACGGCAACAACTGCAAGCGGCTTATCAACGGGAATACATAACCAAACGCACACTCAAGAACAAGGAGACAGCAACATGCCCGAGTTGTTAGAAACCCAGTTGGATAGGCAAGACACGCAGGTCCTGAGTCAACGAATGGTTGCAGGAAAGCATGGACACCAGGGGCTGGTGGATCCTGCAATTGCGAATGCCGTCGCCGCTGTGGCCAGGGAGATCAAGCACACAAGAAGGCTCTCATGTCCGCACTGCGGTAAACAGACCTTCTTGGAGTACGTCCTTCTGCACACGGGCCCGTTCAGGACGCTGAAGTGCCGGGAGTGCAATGGAAACGTACGACTCGAGCGCCCGATCAGGTTGGTCCTGGTCTTTTTCGCAATGGTGTTTGGACCGACCCTGGCGATAGGGGGCGTTCTGCTAGCGTTTCTCGGGAACGTAACGGTAGCGGACTACCCGCACTTGCGCCTGCTCTTGCTCGTCCTGTTCGGTCCGCTGCCAGTGTCTGGTATGCTACCGCTGGCGACACGATGGTACCAACGGAACCTGAAGATCAGAGCGAAAGTGTAACTGCGATGTCCACAAATCGGGGCGACGGGTTTATCGTTTGGAGACTAGATCACATGACGACTACGACTATCCTCGAACTCTGCGCCACATCGTGTCTCGCTGGCATTGCAGCGTACTACCGGTGCAGGAAGATCAGTTGCTTACCATTCGGGACAGGTTCCGGCGTTGATGCGGCGGACGGGCGCGATCGAGCGCACGCGGCAGTCCTGGACATTTCGGCGGCGGATCTTCCGCGTCACATTCCCGTCGAACGGTCGTTTACCGCGATAAATGCCTCTCAACCGGAATTCAATCAGCGGCATGAAATGAAATCAGACCTCCACCTTGCGACCCGATTGCGCCATCTGGCTACCTCCCTTCTACCCCTCCTTTGCGCCACCCCCCTGGTTGGCGCCACGGTCACTTGGGACGGAGGCGGAGATGGAACGAGTTGGAACGATCCCGCCAACTGGGTTGCGGACACCCTGCCCGGCCCCGACGACGACGCGGTGATTGCCGGGGGTTCCGGAACCGTTCAGGTCACCGCGTCGGCTCAGGTGGCCGGCCTTCAGGTGGAGGCCGAACAGAATCTCAGGGTCAGTGGTTCCGGAACCGTGTTCGAGGCCACAGGCTTGGCGATAATCGATGATGTGACCATCGAGGTGCAGAGCGGGGCGGTAGTGCGCCTTGGTCAACTGACCGAGGGCACCACCCAGTCGAGCTGGACGGTGGACGGACCAGGCTCCCGGCTGGAACTCCCGAGCCTTGAGCGGTTGGTCACCACCGGAGGTGGGCAGTACTTTGGCGCCAGTGGCGAAGGAGCCGAGCTGAACCTGTCTGCCCTGACGGAAATCGTCCCCCAGGGTTGGGGGCTGAAGTTCCGTGCCACCTCCGGCGGCAAGGTGGATCTCAGTGCCCTGCCCGACGTCGCGGGCGATATCGAGCTGGCCACCTATTTTCAAGCCGAGATGGACCTCTCCTCCCTGACACGGTTCGAAGGTCACGTTGAAAGTCAGGTTGGCAGCTCTCCGCCCACCCTGAAGGTGCAGGACACGAGCGTCCTGCGGATTCCCCAGCTCACGAAAGTCAAGGGAAACCTGGTCCTCTACGGCGACGCCACCGTTGAAACCGAACAACTCGCCGATCTAACTGGAAGCCTGGTCCTCTACGGCGGCGAGTGGGAGTTCCCGCAGATCGCGTCAATAGACGATTTGACCCTTCAGGTTCGGGGTGGCGCGGTTCTGCGGCTGCCTCAAATCACTGAATGCGTCATCACAACCCAAACCTGGGTTGTCGAGGATGCCGGCTCCCGACTGGAGCTTTCGAACCTCCAAACGATGACGTTAAGCACCGGGGGCAGCACCAGCTACCTCGGCGCCAGCGGGGAAGGGGCAGGCTTGCTCCTGCCGTCCCTGACGGCGATTCACCAGGCCTCATCAATGGGTGGCGTGAATATCCGGGGCTACTCTGGCGCACGGTTGGATCTTGGCGCGCTGACCAGCGTGGAAGGCGGAGTCAATTTCATGGTCCGATTCGCGTCCGAACTCGACCTTTCCTCGCTGGAGAGTTTTCCCAACCCACCCGAGGCTCCGCTTGGCGAACTGCACGTGTATGACACGAGCGTCCTGCGCGCGCCGTTGCTTCGGCAATTCCGTGGAGACCTCCTGCTGTCTGGCGACGCCACCGTCGAAACGGACCAACTGACCGATGTGACCGGAACCCTGACCCTTTCCGGCGGCGAGTGGGAATTCCCGCTGCTCCCCAACATCGACGATCTGGCCCTGACGCTTCGGGACGGAGCAGTCCTTCGCCTGCCTCAGTTCACTGAGGTGCATGCGGCGAATGTGCAGCGGCCGGGAGTCTCGCCATCTTGGACTGTCTATGGCAACTCCACCCTGGAATTCCCCAACCTCCAGCGGCTCGTGCTCGACCGGAACATGAACTGGGATGTTCAAACCGGCGGTCGACTGCTGCTGCCCGCCCTCACCGAAATCGCCTTTCAGGGCTACGGTCTGGATGTGTACTGTGGTGGGGATGGATCACTCGTCGAAACTCCGGGACTGACGGAGTTGGACGGCAACATCCGCATCCGAGCCAGGCTCGGTGGCACTGTCGATGTCTCCGGCTTGACCCGACTGAACGCTGCTGCCTCGGACGGAATATTGAACAGTCTTGTAGTATCCCTCGAAGGAACCCTCATCGCCCCCGACCTGCGCACGATTCGGGCAGAGGTCACTGTCTACGGAGACGCAACCGTCGCCACCGCTCAATGGGAAGACGTGACCGGAAGCCTGACCCTCTACGGCGGCGAGTGGGAATTCCCGCTGCTCCCCAACATCGACGATCTGGCCCTGACGCTCCGAGACGGAGCAGTCCTTCGCCTGCCCCAGTTCACCGAGGTGCATCGGGGCACGGAGTGGGGCATCGACTGGAATGTCTACGGGGGTTCCACGCTGGATCTCCCCAGCCTCCAACGCCTCGTGCTCGACCGGAACATGAACTGGGACGTTCAATCCGGCGCCAGCCTCCTCCTCCCTGCACTCACCGAAATCGCGCTGGAGGGTCACAGCCTGGATGTTCACGTCGAGGGCCAGAACGCCCGCCTTGAGCTGGCGGTTCTGCCCCAATTATCGGGCACCGCTCGGTTGAGGAGCCTCAACGGCGGCTTGATCAACCTGCCTCAGCTGCTCACCTTCGACCTTCCTCCCCAGAACGGCTACTCCGGCTTCATCGTCCACGATGGCACGATCCGTCTTGCAACCGAATCGGGTCAACGGTGCGAGGGACTGGCTGACCTGGTCTGGGAGGGATCGGGCATGATCGAAGCGCCTGACCTGCGGCTATCCAGTGAGAGCTTGGTTCGGATTCCCGAAAAGTCGACTGGGACCGCCGTCTTCCGAGGCAGCCTAACCTCGTCCGGTAGCGTGCGTGTGCCCAACACAGAGAGCCTTCTCCGCGTAGAGGGGAATTACCAACAAACCGCGACGGGAATCCTGGAACTCAACCTCGCCCCTGAACAGCAAAACGGGAAGAAGCTGCAGATGGAGGTAACGCAGACATGTGAATTCGGAGGGACGCTCAAGCTGTGGGCGGGGGACGATTACCTGACCTACGCCGGCGGTTCACTCACTGTTGCGTCCCACACTGGCAGCGTGGGGGAGTTTGACGACGTGCAGCACGTCCTGCGGAACCCAGACTTGTTGCCACCGGGCAAGGAGCTTTACGGCGTGGTCCTACAGTACCTGGATGACGCACTCGTGGTGGTGCCCGGATGGAAGCTGCAGCCCGCTGCGTTTCCCCCAGAGGGAGGTACGGTCGCGGAAGCCGGCATCTTTGCCCCGGACGCATTGGCCCCGATCATTGCCACTCCTGCCATGGGCTGGCTGTTCGACCACTGGGAGGGGGCGGGCATCACCGATGTCTTGTCGCCCAACACAACCGTCCTCATGGACAGAAACCAGAATGTCACCGGTGTCTTTGTGAGACCACTCGACCCTAGCGTGGTCGTGACCTTGGATCACAACTGTCCGGATATTAGTCCCACAGCATCAACTGGTTAGAGAAGTGGGGTGTCGTAGTCTTGTTGCTGGAATCTGTAAGCAGCTCGTGCAGAGGCACTTTCTCGAATGCATTGACGCTGAGGATTTGTATGATTTCCGAGAGGCTGCGCTCCGCGCCAACCCGCTTCCGGAGAATCGCGACGAGGACGTAGACGCACACCGAAATCCACACCTGAGTCTTCACGGCGTTGTCGCTGGTCCCGTAGAAGTGCTTGATCCGGAGGTTCTGTTTGATCCACTTGAAGAACAACTCCACCCTCCATCGGCACTTGTAGAGGAAGGCAATGACAATTGCCGGGAGAGATAGGTTGTTGGTCAGAAAGACCAGGTCGCGGCGGGTTTCTTCATCATAGTAGCGGATGCGACGCAACTTGTCCGGGTAGTCTCGGCGGGAGCTGCCACGCTTGAGCCTTACGATTTGATCATAGCGAACACCGGCTGGATAATCGACTGGTCGTGCCTCGACGCGGCTGAATCGGATGCGTCTCTTGCTGCGAGTGACGAAGAAGGCGCCAGCCAACACGAAGGCGTAGAGTCGCTTGAAATCCACGTAGGCTCGGTCCATCACGTAGAAGGCGCCCGGTTCCAAGAGCAACTCGTCGAGAACACGTACATCTGCCTGTTTTCCTTGGGAAATCGCGATGAATGTCGGAATCGAGCCGCGAATGTCCAGCAAGGTGTGCAACTTCACTGCCGCCTTGTGACGCCGAAAGCGCGCCCAGGGAAACAGGTTCAAGCACAGGTCGATGGTGGTCGAATCCAAGGCGTAAACCGTTTCTTCAAGCTCCATCCCAATCGGTTCCTGCTGGTAGAGAATCCTTGCTTGGCGAATGAGTATCTGCGCCAGGTCGGCGTAGATCCTCCAGTCTCGAACCCGGTTGGCATCAGCCAGGGTGCTATGCGACACGTGGCCGCGGATTCCGACATGATAGAGCTGCTCCTCCCGCGACCGCAGGCAGACTTCCACATCTCGGAGACTCTCGCGAAAAGTGAGCTGGCCAAACGCCATGCATAGAAACTGATCCCAACAGGCAAAGCTCTTCACCTTGTATT
Organism: Verrucomicrobiales bacterium; assembly: GCA_024233215.1. Classification (GTDB taxonomy): domain Bacteria; phylum Verrucomicrobiota; class Verrucomicrobiia; order Limisphaerales; family J093; genus J093. The sequence continues at coordinate 16,904 of JACKPW010000006.1, forward strand.
CACCTCGATAGCGCCGGACGCAGCGGCGGAATTGCTCCGGGTGGATGGGTTCGACGAGTTGCGCAAAGACAAGTTTTCCGGCGTTCACCGGAGAATTCTGGCACGGCGCTTGCTGAGCAACCCGTCAGGATTTTCAAATCGCTCACACCCCTCGACCCCGGCTCTAGCCCTGTAAACATTGGCTCATCCCGTCTTCGGCCCGTTCAACGTCCGGACAGTTGTGACCTTGGATCGGCCCGTGATCAGCGAGGGTGACGGGCCAAACGCGGCGGTGGCGACCATCACACGCACGCCCGTTACCACCGGGTCGCTGGACGTGGACCTCGAAAGTACGGATACCAGTGAATTGACGCTACCAGCACGGGTTACCATCCCGCCGGACATCGCTTCCGTAGAAGTGCCCGTCGAATCCATGGAAGATGAGGTGGTGGATGGCGATCAGGTGGTGGTCGTCCGCGTGTATCCGCTGGCGGAGAATTCGGAGGTCCGCCTGCAGGAAGGAACCCCCGCCCAGATAACGGTGACGGACAATGATGTACCCACCCTGTACCTGACTGTGGAACAATCGCTGGTAGCCGAGGATCTGGATCCGGCAACCACAGCGACCGTCACACGCAACACCCCGGTGGACGCAGCACTGCCAGTTCAACTGGCCAGCAGCGACCCAAGCGAGGTGATGGTGCCGACCGACGTCACCATTCCGGCCGGGCAGGTCTCCGTCACCTTCCCGGTCGCGACGGTGAATGACCAGCAACCGGATGGCGAACAGTCTGTGACATTGACGGCAAGAGCACCCGGTTACCTCGAAGGGGAAGCCACTCTGACCGTTACGGATATCGACCTGCCCGATCTTGTCATTTCGCAGATCATGGCCCCGACCTTCGTGGATGCTGAAGCGTGGTTCCCCATCGGCTATCGCGTTGAGAATCAGGGACGATCCATGGCCGGAACGAACTGGCTGACACGGGTGTTTCTCTCCCGCGATGAAGTGGTGGGGGACGACACCTTGGTAGGGCAGTTCACATTCTCGGGGTCCATTCCGGAAGGAGACTATTTCGAGCAGACCCTGCAGGCGCGTGCTCCACTGTCGGTCGGCAGCTATTGGGTTGTGATCGTCACTGATGCTGCCGACGAGGTGTCTGAGTCCTTGGAGACAAACAACGTCACCGTGTCAACCACCCCAATCGAAGTGGTGGCAGCCTATGATGCCGTGGTGGAAACGCCGGTCGAAGTGGCGCCTGCCGGAACCGTGATCCCGCTGCAAGGCTGGGCGTTTGCCTCAAGTGGCGGTCCAGCCCAGAACCAACTCGTGAACATCCACATTCTGGTCCGTGGTACCCGCCGTGTGATCTCGGCGCTGACGGATGAGGACGGCGACTTTTCAACCACCTGGACTCCCCTGGCCAACGAGGCGGGAAGCTACGGAATTTCGTGCGGGACATCCTGGCTTGGAGGAAGTGCCGGTGCAGGATGCCTTCACACTCCTCGGCATGAGGGCGGATCCGGCGGAGCAGCGGCTGGATCTGGTGGAAGATTCGCCGCTCACGTGAACAGTAGGACTGCTCAACCTCGGCGATCAGCCGCTTTCCGGATTGACGGCGGAAGTGCTCGCGAAACCTCCTGAACTGGACGTGGAACTTAGCCTTGATCCACCCAGCGGCGATCTGATCTCTGAGGCGGCTCTGGTCTATCAGTTGACCCCGCATACCGTCGCCGCGAATGGATTCGTGGAGATCCGGGTATCCAGCGCGGAAGGCGCGACCGCGGACGTTCGGCTCGAAGTTGCCGTCGAACCGTTGCGCCCGCGTCTTGTCGCCATTCCGGAGCAGCTCCAGGCAGGAATGCTGCGCGGCGGGCAGAAAGCGGTGGAATTCGACGTGGTCAACCGGGGAGCCCTCGAGAGCGGCTCCATCCAGATTTCCCTCCCGGTGGTCCCTTGGATGGCTCTGGGCACCACCAATCGTATCCGTGATGGTAACCGCGTCTAGCGGACGTGGGGTGGGCGGGGGCATTGTGGGGGGATGAGAAGTGCATCGCGGGTGCGCCCGCAAAAGACGCCGGCCCAGCGGGAGGAGATTCTGGCGGCGTATCGGCAGACCTCCCTGAGTTCCCACCAGTTCGCCCGTCAGCACGGCATCGCTGCCTCCACGTTGTTTCGGTGGCTGCGGGAGTCCCCTGTCTCCAGGAACGGTGACACCGCCGAGTGGATTGAAGTCCCGAACCTGCTCGGCAACCGCTCTCCAGCCCCCACCTACCGAGTGCGCTTTGCCAACGGCCTCAGCCTCGACATCCCCTTTGGATTCCAACCCGACGAAGTCCGCACGCTCGCCGAGGTGGTCAGTCGCCTATGATGCCCATCGGGCCAGCCACCCGGGTCTATCTGGCAGCCGGGGCCACCGACCTGCGCAAGGGCTTCGAGGGCTTGAGCGACTTGGTGCAGCACCGGCTCCAGCAGGACCCGCTCAGTGGTCACCTCTTCGTCTTCGCCAATCGCACCAAAACCCGGATCAAAGTCCTTTACTGGGACGGCACCGGCACCTGGCTTTGTGCCAAACGACTGGCCAAGGGCTCGTTCCACTGGCCCCGGACGGGGGCGGAGGAGACCGGCGCGTTGCGGTTACTGGCGGAGGAACTTACTCTGCTCTTGAGCGGGATCGATCTGGAACAGACCCGCCCACGGGCCTGGTGGCGGAAGGCGGCCTGAGAAAGTCGAGCAATACGTATGTTAGCAGTCATAGTGGCACCATATCTGCTAGTATCTCGGGGCAGATGACGACGCCGTCACAGAGCCAACCCGGTTCGGCCCAGGCCTTCGCCCGCCTGCAGGCCGAGGTCGTGCGGCTCCAGCGCATCATCGAACTCAAGGATGAGCAAATCCGCCTGCTCAACCTCCGCATCTTCGGTCCCAAGGCCGAGAAGCTCTCCAGCGCGCAAATGCCCCTCCTGCTGGAGGAAGTGAGCCTGACGCTGGGTGAGGTCGAACAGGAAGCTGCACTGCCCGAAGCCCAGAAGCAGGAACCGCTGCGGCGCTCCGGCAAACCGCGCCAATCTCATCCCGGGCGGGACCCCCTGCCCGCGAGTCTGGACCGACGGGAGGAGATCGTCCCCTGTTGCCCGGAAGACTGCCGTTGTCCCCAGTGTGGGGGTGAGCGGCCGGTGATCGGTTACGAGACCCGCGAGGAACTGGCCTTCACCCCGGCGGAGTTCTGGGTGCGGGTGATCAAGCGCGAGAAGCGCGGTTCCCATTGTCAGGAGGAGCAAGGGGTGGTGACGGCCCCGATCCCGGCGCAGATCGTGCCCAAGGGCAAGCTTTCCAATGAGTTCATCGTCGAGGTGCTGGTGCGCAAGTATCAGGAACACCTGCCGGTGTATCGGCAATGCGCCACCCTGGCCCAGGACCACGGGATCGAACTGAGCCGCAAGACCCTCACCGACGCGATCCTGGCGGCCGGGAGCCTTTTGAGCCCGGTGGTGGGGGCGATGCGGAGGGATTTGCTGGGCGGGGGATACATCCAGGCCGACGAGACGCGGATGCCCTGCCAGACCGGGGAGAAGACCGGGCGCAACCACCGGGCGTTCATGTGGGAATACAGCCGCCCGGGCGGACTGGTGGTTTTCGAGTTCCAGTTGGGAAGAGGCCGGGCCGGGCCGCGGGAGTTTCTGCAGGGATTTCGCGGGAAACTTCAATCTGACGGGTATGATGTGTACAACAAGCTTGGGGAGGGCATTGTCTACGTGGCCTGCGGGGCGCATATCCGGCGGGGATTTGTCGACGCGCTGAAGCTGGCGCCGTTGGATCCGCGGCCCAAGGAGATCATCCGGCGGTTTGGCGAACTGTATGCGGTGGAGCGGGAGGCGCGGGAGGCCCAGCTCGGAGCTGAGCAACGGTTGGCGTTGCGGCAGGCCCGGAGCGTGCCAGTGATGACGGCGCTGAAGGAACGGTTGGTCACCCTCCGGCAGGAGATCCTGCCGGGTGGGAAGCTGGCCCAGGCCTGCGATTATGCGCTGGGGCAGTGGAACCGCTGGGAGGAATACCTCCAGGACGGCCGCCTGGAGATCGACAACAACTGGTGCGAAGGGGCGATGCGCCCACTCGCCCTCGGACGCAAGAACTGGCTGCATATTGGCAGTGTTGCGGCCGGCCCCAAGGTCGCCGCCATTGCGTCCATTGTGGAGACGTGCCGCCGGCTGGGGATCAATCTCCGGGAATACCTGCTCGAGGTTCTGCCCAAACTGGGCGACTGGCCCATCAACCGCGTGGCTGAACTGACTCCCTCCGCTTGGAAAGCCGCGCCCCCAGCGCCGGTCACCAACGTCTAACATCCCCGCAGTTTACCCGCCCTGGCTACTCCCCGCCCAGACGGGGTTGCCATCACGGATACACTCGGCAGACCGGTTGCCGTCCAAAGCGACGTCTCAACAGAGAGGATGCGCGCACCTAGAACTCTAAGGGATCTGTGTGCCCATGCTACCCTGCATCTTGAGCAGCAAGCCGGCGCGACGCATGACGGCTTTCGAGCAAGTGTCAGAATCCAGAACGCAAGCACTGAGCCGCTTACGCATCTTGTAGGCTCCCTGGAGATCGTTGATGCTTTAGGGCGTGTGGTTTCAGATCGGTTCCATGTGGCGGAGAGAACCTCACAAGCGACAGGGCCGCTTGAGGAGGAACGGGTCTTGGGGAGTGGATCTGTGGACTTGTGCTGGGACATATTTCCAACCCGGCTGGCAGTCGGCTCTGAGGACGCACGATACTACGTCAGGGGCACAATCGATTTTGATTACGAAGGAAGGCCCGTAACGTATCAGTTGGTAGAAGCTGAAATCACCGTCGTCCCCTTCCCACAGCTTGTTGTCCGCCTTTTTCATGAACGGGACGTCTTCAGCGACGATCCCTTCACCGATGTGGTCGAACCTAGCCTCCCCTTCAACCTTGCGGTGCTGGTGCGGAACGACGGGTACGGATTGGCGCGGGACTTCCGCATTGCCTCGGCGCAGCCTCAGATCATTGAAAACGAGAAGGGGTTGCTCGTGGATTTCAAGATCATCGCGACCGAGGTTTCCGGACGAAACCTGCTCCCGTCGCTCACGGCGGATTTCGGCGACATCGAACCGGGCCAGACCGCGATCGGGCGCTGGTTGATGACCTCGACGGTTCAGGGGTTGTTCATCGACTACAGCGCCACGTTTGAACATGTCGACGGGCTGGGAAATCCGAGGCTTTCCCTGATTGACGAGGTTACCATCCATGAAATGAACCGCTTGGTTCAGGCAGGGGGAGATCTCGAGGATGGGCTGCCGGACTTCCTGGTCAACGACTTGGCTGATCCGGCGGACCTGCCTGACACCCTCTATTTGAGCAATGGCACGACGAATTCCGTCGCGGTCGTTGAGGAAGCCACGCATACCGGGCCGCCTGTTGAGGGTAAACTCCGGGTGGAATTGAGTGCGTCGATGCCGTCAGGTTGGGCGTACCTACGGGTCCCGGAACCCTCTGACGGAACCTATCGGCTTCTTCGGGTGGAACGACCCGACGGCTCCGTCCTAAGCCTGCATACCAACGTGTGGACCACGGACCGAACCCTTATCGGTTTGTCCCGTCGCCCCATCCGCGAGAACAAGCTCCATCTGCTGGATTACGACAGCCCTGGAAGCTACACGCTCGTCTATGAGACGCCGGAGATACCCGACGAATTGGCTCCATCAAGCCAAGTGAACATTCTGCCGAGCAGCAGTCGTATGGGCATTGCGGTGAGTTGGTCGGGACAAGATGATCCGGGCGGATCAGGCGTGGGTGCATATGACGTGTTCGTTTCAACCAACGATGGACCGTTCACGCGCTGGATCGAACGAACCGCCCTCACCAGCAGCGTCTTTCTGGGCGAGATGAACAACCGATACGCGTTCTACACGGTGGCAATCGACGAGGCGGGGAATCGTGAACCCGTCCCCGCCCAGCCAGACGCGGTGACTACAACCAGTATCGTCAACCAGGCGCCGGTGATTGATCCAATCGGGGAACAGCGCGTGCCCGAAGGAGGTCTGCTCGTGCTGCGCGTCATTGCCCAGGATCCGGAGGGGGACGACATCACTTACACTCTGGACGGCGGGCCGACTGCAATGATGATGCACACCGCCACAGGGATCATCACGTGGCCGACAACCGAGATGGATGGACCGCAAACGAATACGATCACCCTACGAGCCACCGATAGTGGGTATCCGGCCCAGAGCACCACAGCGGAGGTGGAAATCGTCGTGGAGGAAGTGAACACCGCGCCCGTGCTCCGTGAAATTGAATCCCGGATCATCCGTGAGGGACAACTGCTCCAGTTTTACGTCACCGCACAGGATTCAGACGTGCCCCCGCAGTTGCTGACCTACTCGTTGCTCGGCGATACCCCTTACGGGATGAGCATCGATCCCACCAGCGGACTGTTGACGTGGCGTCCGGCCAACTATCAAGGGGGCAGCACCAACCTGATCTCCGTGGGTGTGGAAGACAACGGTGTCCCTCAGCTGACCGACGAGAGAACCTTCGCCGTACTGGTCCGCGATTCGCGCCCGGACTTCCGCCTGGCGATTGGCAGCACCAATGTGCTGGCAGGGGAATGGGGGATGTTACCGCTGACCCTTGACACTGAAGCAGGGATTACCAACCTCACGCTTGCGTTGGAGCTGGATTCGTCAAGGCTAACCAACCTGACGGTGGAGGCTCTCGCCCCGGAGGTAACGTTGGCTGATCTGGTTGAGTCTAGCTCGAATCGCTTCCGTCTGCTGATCTCCGCCCGGTCTGACTATCCGCTTCGGGGGTGGCTGGCATTGGCGCGGCTTGGTTTCCTGGCTTTGCCCGGTGAGGAATCGGAGGTGGTCCGGCTCACGCCCCTGGAGTTGCTCGGTGAAGCGGTGGATGGCAACCGGTTGCTTGCAGGGCAGGCCACGGGAGGGAAGGTGTTCCTCATCGTGGAGCAACCTCTGGTAGACGCCTCGTTGGGAGATGATGGTCTGAGAGACCTGACAGTGTACGGTCTGCCCGGGCAGCACTATTCGATTGAGTCAGCTTCCAGCTTGTCAGTCGGAGGGGGCTGGCAACCGGTGTTAAGCGGACAACTAACCGAAAGCCACGCGACCCACGTCCTCCCAGAAGAACCCGGTCCGGCCATCTTCTACCGGGCGGTGCTTGCCCCTGATGCAGCGTCCGACAGCGTGCCCACCCCTCGCCTGCAGATCAGGAGGCTCGGCCGGACCCTGTTGCTTGAATGGGACCCGAACGAGGAACTCCAGTGGACTGACGCTTTGTCCAGCGGCTGGGAGGATGTGCCGGACGCCGTCAGTCCGTTTGAGGTCCTCCCAGAACACGGAGCCCGATTCTATCGCCTGAGGAGGGATTAGGACGGAGGAACACACCCGCTGCCGGTGAGGAGGAGCACCGACAGCGGGCGACCTTGCCACGGCGGGGCGAATGCGGCGATGCTCCTGGTAATGCCCAGGTTCTACCCCGTCCACCTCGGTCAGGGAAAGAGGACCTCCGTTATCCCGTTACGCAACAACAAGCCAGGCTGAATCTCCAGAATTCCACTCTTGACCGCGGGAGGAAGCGGAAGCCCAGCGCTCGAGGACAACCGTGAATGTGTGAAAGGACTCTGCTTCCCGGGCTTCTTTGGGGAGGGTCCGACCGCCGGCAAGAAGACCGACACAGAGGAGCTTTCCGGTCTTGGAGTGGAGGTCGGCTTTCAACCTGCGCCTGGTTGCGGGAATCGGCCCTCTGATGGACTTAAGACAGTCGGCCGGAACGCCTTGCCACGATGCGGAGGACCAGCACAGCTTGCGCAGCGCACGAGGGAGGAGATGCCTTGCGGGTGCGAACTCGTTCACTATCAGCGCGTAATGAGTTCGGCACAGTTCAAGACACAGGTTGCGGTTGTTTCAGGTCAGCGCGAACCGCCTTCAGGGGGCCATTCGCTGATGCGGCGCCAGCAGCGTTCGAGCCAACCCTTGACGCCCTCCGGGCGCGAACAGCTGATCTCTGCCAGATGTCGCAGCGCGGCTTTGCTGCCCAGCGATTTGTCCGGCCAGAGATGAAGGCGGTCGGCTAAGCCCACTTCAGACGCGATTGCTTCGACGGTTCGGAGGACACTGAAGGCTGTAACTCCGGGTAGCGCCGCTGGTTGCCCACCGGCGCTACCCGGAGGATCGACGAGGCCTCGCGTCAATCTGGCAAACGTGTCAGTCTTCGGGATTCATCTCCGCGTTGTGTTCCTCCAGGATTCCGAAGTGTTCCGCCCAAACATCAACGACACGCTCGAGCACGAGCAGGCCGTGGCCATGTTCTTGGCAGATCTCTTTCAATGTCCTTCCTTCCGCCATCTGAACGACTAATCCACGAAAGACGTATGCCGCGCGTGCCAGCACTCGGACGGGGAGTTCCGCCCTTTCTGGGATCTCCGGAATTGGAAGCGGGCCGATGAGGGCTGGGCCTGGGAGGTTTGTGGGCGACGTCGCATTGGATTTCATAGTTCTTAGGTGTGTTACGGCTTATTTTGTACAGGAGAATTCGCGTAATGGGGAGTGAGTCCCGGGAAGCTTCAGTTTGATGTGGCCTCGGTATCAGGCACCGAGAAGCCGCGCCGGGCACCACGGCTACGGGACCGCCCCCGATACCCGCTCGATCGGTTGAGGTTCTGGTCGCGCCAGCGGGACTGGATTGCGTCGGTTGCCTTGCCGAGCCATTTCGGATCGGCGCGCAGGGATTCCAGTTCGACGGTGGCAAAGTACTTGGTTCCGTTGGGGCTCGGCTTTCCCAACGGGCGCAACAACCCAGTGGCGACCAGCGTGGGAACGTCGTGGGGGTGGAATCCCAAGTACCACGCCGCTTGCTCGGCATCCAGCCGGGCCGGCGTGAAGGCTAGGGTCAAAAAAGTTTTGTGCTCAGGGCTCATCGGGCTCGGAGTGACGACATCGGCCGCCTATGTTGTATCCGGTGTAGAGGCCGGTTTGGTTTCCTGAAATGGGGGAAAAACGACGCCGGCCACAGCGAATCGGAGAGCTCCGACGGTGTGGACCACTCCTCGCTCCGGGAGGAAAGGTGGACCACAAGCCGGCTGACACTGGACTGGGCGACCACATCCAGGCCGATTTCTCCGAGGATGGATGTCTTGGTGTATTTCATGGGCGGGAAGGTGCCCGCGGCTCAGTTCTGGGAGTGCCCACCCCGCTCCTGGACCTGCCCGTGAATCCAGGAATGAGCGGCATCGGCGACCTTGGCCAACAACAGGAGATCGTCGCGCCCAAACGAGTCGGACGAACGCCAGCAACTGTTGGCGACGTCCCTGAAAAGGCGGGTGAAAGTGACGTTGTGGCGATGGCCGCTGGGCGTATCGTTGGCCCAGATGGCGGCCTTGATGGGACCCAACCGGATTTCGTGGACCGGCCGATCGGAGGCAGAGGTTTTAGGGGACGTGGTGTTCATGATGAATTTGGGCGGATTGAATTGATGCGGGCTGAATTCTCGCCAACGAATCACTGGAGAGGCTCCACCCTCCCCTCCTCCACAACTGTCCGGACGTTGAACGGGCCGAAGACGGGATGAGCCAATGTTTACAGGGCTAGAGCCGGGGTCGAGGGGTGTGAGCGATTTGAAAATCCTGACGGGTTGCTCAGCAAGCGCCGTGCCAGAATTCTCCGGTGAACGCCGGAAAACTTGTCTTTGCGCAACTCGTCGAACCCATCCACCCGGAGCAATTCCGCCGCTGCGTCCGGCGCTATCGAGGTGAATACAAGGTGAAGAGCTTTGCCTGTTGGGATCAGTTTCTATGCATGGCGTTTGGCCAGCTCACTTTTCGCGAGAGTCTCCGAGATGTGGAAGTCTGCCTGCGGTCGCGGGAGGAGCAGCTCTATCATGTCGGAATCCGCGGCCACGTGTCGCATAGCACCCTGGCTGATGCCAACCGGGTTCGAGACTGGAGGATCTACGCCGACCTGGCGCAGATACTCATTCGCCAAGCAAGGATTCTCTACCAGCAGGAACCGATTGGGATGGAGCTTGAAGAAACGGTTTACGCCTTGGATTCGACCACCATCGACCTGTGCTTGAACCTGTTTCCCTGGGCGCGCTTTCGGCGTCACAAGGCGGCAGTGAAGTTGCACACCTTGCTGGACATTCGCGGCTCGATTCCGACATTCATCGCGATTTCCCAAGGAAAACAGGCAGATGTACGTGTTCTCGACGAGTTGCTCTTGGAACCGGGCGCCTTCTACGTGATGGACCGAGCCTACGTGGATTTCAAGCGACTCTACGCCTTCGTGTTGGCTGGCGCCTTCTTCGTCACTCGCAGCAAGAGACGCATCCGATTCAGCCGCGTCGAGGCACGACCAGTCGATTATCCAGCCGGTGTTCGCTATGATCAAATCGTAAGGCTCAAGCGTGGCAGCTCCCGCCGAGACTACCCGGACAAGTTGCGTCGCATCCGCTACTATGATGAAGAAACCCGCCGCGACCTGGTCTTTCTGACCAACAACCTATCTCTCCCGGCAATTGTCATTGCCTTCCTCTACAAGTGCCGATGGAGGGTGGAGTTGTTCTTCAAGTGGATCAAACAGAACCTCCGGATCAAGCACTTCTACGGGACCAGCGACAACGCCGTGAAGACTCAGGTGTGGATTTCGGTGTGCGTCTACGTCCTCGTCGCGATTCTCCGGAAGCGGGTTGGCGCGGAGCGCAGCCTCTCGGAAATCATACAAATCCTCAGCGTCAATGCATTCGAGAAAGTGCCTCTGCACGAGCTGCTTACAGATTCCAGCAACAAGACTACGACACCCCACTTCTCTAACCAGTTGATGCTGTGGGACTAATATCCGGACAGTTGTGCCCCTCCTCCAATTGCCTTTCGAGCTGTTGAACCCGGTTGGTGAGCGCCGGCCACTGGCTGCGCATGGCGTCATTGGCCTCCAAGACCTGCCGCAGGGACTTGGCCTGATCGTTGAACGAGCCAACGCTCTGCAGGAGCTTGTTGGACTGCTCGATGAGCCGTTTCGACATCTCCCGCTGCGAGTTGAGTTCCGCCGCGAGCGCATCCGGGGAGGACCGGGCAACATCGGCGGTGGACTCCGGCGCCGAATTGCCCGCCGGCAACACCATGTCGTCGTCCACGGCACGGGAGATGCGCGACTATCTGCAGCAGCGTCGCCGGGCCGGCTTCTCGGTGGACCCCACGGCGCCGGTCTTCCCGAATATCATTGGCAACCCACACGGGCATCCGGGCTTCGTGACGCTGTTTCTGGAACTGCTGCGGGACCTTGGCTTGCGAGGCCCCAAGGGGCAAACGGGACCCCGCCTCCATGACATGCGACACAGCTTCGCCGTCCATCGTTTGCTGGCGTGGTATCGGCAGGGAGCCAACCTTGCGGCCAAACTGCCCCTGCTCTCGACGTATCTGGGGCACAGCACCCTCACCGGCACCGAAGTTTATCTTCAGGCCACGGCACAATTACTCGAGGAGGCTGGCGAGCGTTTTCACGCCCATTTTGCCGTGCCGTTCATCCGAGCCAAACGCCGTGAAAAGCACTGATCTGGGAACCCTGCTCCGAAACTTCTTCGAGCAACATCTGGTCGCGCAGCGAGGGCTCAGTGCTCATACCGTGCTGGCCTATCGCGACTCCTGGAAGCTCCTGCTGCAATTTGCCTCCCGGCGACACCGCAAACCCTGCGTCACTCTGACGCTGGCCGATCTGAAAGCCGACACCGTGCGGGGCTTCCTGGATTACCTGGAGCGCGAGCGACGCAGCGCGACCGCCACGCGCAACTGCCGGCTGGCCGCCGTTCATGCCTTCTTTCAATACGCTGCCCAGACCGACCCGCGTTACTTGGCCTACTGTCAATCGGTGCTGACAGTCCCCTTCAAACGGCACACCCAGCACGTGCCCGAATACTTGGAGCGGCAGGAGGTGCTGCAGATCTTTGCGCAAATCAACTGCCAGACGGCCGTGGGTCGGCGGGACGACGGCCTATTGCGGATGCTCTACAATACGGGCATGCGCGCTCAGGAGTTGGTGAGTCTGGACGTAAATCACCTCCGGTTCACCCGTCCCTACCACGTGCGCATCCTTGGCAAGGGCCGGAAAGAGCGCACCTGTCCGCTGTGGACCGAGACGGTTCAGGCCATCAAGGCCTACCTGGCGGCCCGCACCGTGCACCCCGCTGATGCCGTTCCGCTGTTCGTCAATGCGCGGGGCCAGCGGCTGTCCCGGTTTGGCCTGCGACACATCATCACCCACCGCGTTGCCGAGGCCGCAAAGGTGTGCCCGTCGCTGTTTACCCGGAAAGTCACTCCCCACACCTGGCGCCACACCACGGCGATGCATCTGCTCCAGTCACACGTCGATCTCAACATGATCCGTTCCTGGCTGGGACACGCCTCCATCGAAACCACCAACACCTACGTTGAAATCGACCTGGAGATGAAACGCAAGACACTGCGGGCGGCGGAGAAGCTGCTCCCCGTCCAATCTGGTCGCAAGGGTTCCTGGCAGGAGGACGACCAGCTCATGGCGTGGCTGTCGAAGCTGTGACCGCATGAAAAGAAAAACCGCTGCACCTTCAAAGGCACGGCGGTTATGTGTAGTAACTTCAAACGAAAGGCCGTCATCGGAACGGACAATCGAGTTCGTTTGATGAGGCGTGCTCCAAGTCTTTCAACTCCCCGCTCTCGGCGCGCAGTTCGATGACGCCACAACCGAGGCATCGGACTGAGACGCGAGTTCCTGGTTTGAAGCCTGCGCGCTCCAGCCATTGCCCCACGAGGCGGATCTTGGGTTTGATCCCTCCTTTGAATGGGTCCCCGTCCTCCTCGATCTTCAAGGTGCGAACGGAAGGGCCAGGCCCGAGCTGGCGGGGTGATCTGCTTTCAAGCATATCGCCCCTCCCTTGCCAAAACCCTGCTGAACAACGGCGCCACAGGCGGGCGACGGCACATAAGTGGGCGCTCCACATAACACAATTTATGTGCCGCGGCACATAAGTTGTGAACGACAATGACCGCCGAGGCGTTGGCGGAGATGGCGGCTCGGAAGACATCCCTGGCATGGACGTGGACTTCATTGAGCGTCCCCGTGCTCAGGTGGACCGCCCGGATGAGACGCCGGCGGGTGTTGAGGAGCAGCGCCTGGAAATGCTCGGTCTGGTAGGTGCGGTTCTCCTCGCGCAGGAGATTCGCGACCTGAATGGGCGAATCCACCAAGGGGGATTCCGGAATCGCCTCCCGTGAAAGCCGCTGGGCCAGCAGGAAAGCCGATTTGATGGCGGCCGCCTTGGACTTGCCCACCCCGGGAACCCGCGTGAGGTCGTCGAAGGAAGCCGTCGCAAGGCTGGTAAGGCTGCCGTGCTCCTGGAGCAGCGATTCGGCTGCACCCCTGCCGGCGAGTCGACCGAGAAGCTCCTCGTTGCTCGCGTAGTCGAGCGGGTCCACCAGGGTCAACTGCCGATAGAGGTTGGTTGAAGAGGCGACGGGGAACTCCTTGGGAAATCAGTAATCCTCAGGCAGCAAAACTGTCGTCAGGGAGCGGTCGGCCTCGGTGATGATCCAGAACCGGATCCCGTTGCTGGCCCGGTAGGCGGACAACAGCCGGCAACCGTCCACGAGCGACCGTTCATTCTCCTGGCGGTCCGGGGCGTCGAGTTCGCCCCAGTCGCCGCGCGCGTGTCGGGCCAGGGCGTGGGCGATGTCGTGGTCCGGCACGTCAATCAGCGCATTGGGCGTGGCGACGATGCGCCCGAGCGGGAAACGGTGACAAAGCTGAACGGCAACCATGAAGACCTCCTTCAGGACAACAAAACAGAATGCTGTTTGAATAGCACATCTGCGGAGGCTAAGAAACCGACCCGGGCACGAATCTACTCAATGATGCCTCCGAGAAATGGCACGGCGGCCTGGAGTGACCCTGGAGAGAACCGCAGAGAGCGTACGGCACAGCCGTTGATAGACTGAGTGGTGTTGGTTCCCAGGGCCTCCAGACCGCCGAGATCTGAATCCTAACACGGTTTGATTTCCTAAGAAACCCCCTCGGCAACCTATCGGCAACGCCCGACTCCGCTCCCGTCCGGGCTGGCGGGGCGGGGGCTGGATTACGGCCGCAGGGCCAGGCGAGGCGATTCGCGGCAGCGGTTGACTGGCGCACTCGGGGTCAGAATTGGTGCACGAACCCTCTGGTGTTGCGGCGGTTGACTGGAAGGAAGACCATGCCGCTCCGGTTGTTGGCGAGGAGCGCCCGGTACCGTCGGTGGCCAGGAGTCCGAAGAGACAGCAACAACGCCCGTTGGCCCGAGACCATGAACAAGCAGGCATAGTTCCTGGAATGCCTCGACGCTCATCACCCGGAGGCTTTCTCGCGCCAGAAGCTCCCGTGCCCGCGCAGCCCATCTCGTAACGTGGAGATCCTCGTTGCTCGGGGCTGCAGGCAGATTGCGCCACCATTCAAACGCGTCCTGCAGTGCTGCCTCCCTGTTGTCCTTGTTCGTCTGGAACATCTCCCGGAACGGGTAGCTCACGCCGTCCCGGACCCTGTTGTAGTAGAACGCGTGCAAGAACTGGTCGGCGAGGACTCCAGGCGGGGCGTCCTCTGGCAGCCATCGAGGCAGGTTAGCGGGCTTGGCGAGACGATGGCCGATATCCCGGAGGGTCTGCAGGGTATCAGCCCATTCGCGAAGGAACGCTTCCTTTCGCTTGAGCTTCGCGGAGCGTTTCGTTACCGAGATGAGTGAGGGGCGGCGTGGGAGCTTTCGCGTGGCCTCAAACTTCTTTCGCGCCTTTTCCAAGGCTTGGGCATGCTCCCCAGTAGCCAACTCGATCAGCTCCTCCGCCAACTCTTTGGTGAGGGGGTGGGCGATTTCCCGTACCTCGCTGAAGAACGTCTCAACGTCGCTCACGAGATCATGGTCCGAAAGCTCGTCCTCGCTGAGGTAGAGCCCCGCCTCCACATTCCCTCCCCAGGCGGACATGCTGAGGTTCGCTGAACCGACGTAGGCGCCGGCGCCCTTCCACCAGATGAGTTTCGGGTGGAACCCATCCGGAACCAGGTACAGCTCGCAGTTCACGGATTCCTTCCTGTGGCTGAGGAACCACTCCAAGACCTGCGGGGCTACGGGACCTGTGTGGTCGTAACGCGCGTATAACGTCAGGGGCTTCTCCGCTTTCCAGCAGGATTCCAGCAACGTCGTTGTATCCGTCACGTAAGCGACGGCGGCCTCAACAGATGTCGCCCCTGGGATGGCCGCTCGGTTCAGCGTGTCAAGTTGGCTGCCTCTTGCCGTGTTTCGGATGAATTCCATGTCCAGATCGATCCAGCATTGTCCCGGAGGATGTTACTTCCGCATCCTGTTACAGCCGGCGCGTCCCTGAAATGTGTTCAGCTTCGTGGCGCAGCGCCTCGCCGCCGGAGGGAAGTAATGGTCCATGATCTTAATGAGCACGAGGATAAGCTGCAAACGTGGCGAGACAAGTCTGGAGTGACGGCAGGATGGTTACCGCGATTTCTCCGCTGGGACCGGCGAATGATACCGACCGGTCGGGCACCCAGGTCAGGATCAAGGCGCCGGGCACCGCATGAGGAGGTCTTCCTCGGTCATGGCGGCGACCTCGTAGTCCTCCTCGGAGAGGCGGTTCACCGCGACGGTCGTGTAGAAGCTCCGTTCGGCCGGCGCAGGTGCCTGCGCCGGACCGAGAGCAGAGGAAGGGGATTGCACCAAGCGACGCGCCGTGACCCTAACCCCTTTTCGCGGATTCGCCGATGAAATTGGAAAAATCCGGGTCTCTCAGATGCGTAAGTGACTGGAAATCAATGAGCGGATTTCTGATTTGGGCCGAAAATGGCCTGTAGTGCCGACCTACCCTATTCCCAGGCCAACGCAGATCGGTATCATGACCGGTCATCATGTTTTTGCGCTGCAAGGTTCGTCGGAAAGACGGCAAGGAACACCGCACCTGGAGCATCGTGGAGAACCACCGGGTGCGCGGCGCTCGGGTGGTCCAGCGCCATGTGCTCTATCTCGGGGAAATCAACAGCAGCCAGCGGGAAGCGTGGCGCAAGAGCATTGAGATCTTCGAGGAGGGCAGTCCGCGACCCCGCACCGCCTCGTTGTTCCCCGAAGACAATGCCCCGGAGGTTAGTGACGAATCGATTATTCGCATCCGGCTCAAAGACCTCTCCCTCCACCGGCCCCGGCAGTGGGGTGCCTGCTGGCTGACTTGCGAACTCTATGAGCAGCTTGGGCTGGACCGGTTCTGGGCGGAGCGTCTGCCCATCAGCCGCAAGGGGACCCGCTGGGATCAGATCCTCCAAACCGTGGTGACCTATCGACTGCTCGATCCGGGCAGCGAGTGGCACCTGCACCGGGAGTGGTTTCTCAAAAGCGCCATGGCCGACCTGTTGGGCTCGGATTTCTCCCTGGCTGAGATCCACAAGCTCTACGAGGTGCATGACAAGCTGCTGGTGCACAAGGAGGCCGTTTTTGCCCATCTCCAAGAGCGCTGGAAGGACCTTTTTGGCGCCCGCTTCGAGGTGCTGCTCTACGACCTGACGAGCACCTACTTCGAGTCCGATCCGCCCGAGTCGGACACCGACAAACGGCGTTTCGGCTACAGCCGGGACAAGCGGCCCGACTGCGTCCAAGTGGTCATCGCCTTGGTGGTCACTCCCGAGGGCTTCCCGCTGGCCTACGAGGTGATGCCGGGGAACACCGCCGACAACACCACCCTGCGAAGCTTCCTGGTCAAGATTGAGCACCTCTATGGCAAGGCCGATCGGATCTGGCTCATGGACCGCGGTATTCCCAGCGAGGAAGTGCTCCAGGAGATGCGGGAGAGTGATCCCCCGATCTCGTACTTGGTTGGCACCCCCAAAGGACGGCTGACCAAGCTGGAAAAGGACCTGGCCGATCTCCCTTGGGAACAGGTGCGGGAGGGCGTGGAGGTCAAACTTCTTCCCCGTGAAGGGGAACTCTTTGTCTTTGCCCAGAGTCGCGACCGGGTGGCCAAGGAACGGTCCATGCGCCAGCGCCGCTTGCGCCGCCTTCTGGCCCGGTTGCAGCAACTCCGCAACATGAAGAAACTCAAGCGGGACGATCTGCTCCTCAAGATCGGCCAGGCCAAGGCGGAGGCGGGCCGCGCTTTCGGTCTGGTGGATCTTACCCTGCCCCTGCCAGGGGAAGCGGTCACACGGGAGACTTTCACCTTCCGGATCAACCGCAGGAAACTCCGCACGGCCCGTCGCCGGGAAGGTCGTTACCTCCTCCGTTCCAACCTCAGCGGGGAGGCCCCCGGAAAACTCTGGGAACTCTATATTCAGCTGGTGCAGATCGAAGAGGCCTTCAAGAACCTCAAGGGCGACCTGAGCATCCGCCCCATCTTCCACCAACTCGAGGAACGCATCGAGGCCCACATCTTCATTGCGTTCCTGGCCTACTGTTTGCAGGTGACCCTGCGGCGGCGGCTACGCGATCTGGCTCCCGGACTCACGCCGCGGGCCGTGTTGGAGAAGTTCGCCGCGGTGCAGATGATCGACGTTCATCTGCCCACCGACGACGGTCGCCAAGTCATCCTTTCCCGCTACACCCAACCCGAGAAGGAACTCCAGATGCTCATCGACGCACTCCGGCTTCAACTCCCTTCCCAGCCCCCACCCAAGATCACCCCCAGTGGCCTCTTCACCGACTGACCCGCTGTAGTGCCGACCTTCTGAATCCTCTCGTTCTGTTCCAATGACTTACGCACTGGCATACCCCCGAATCCGCGAAACCGGGCTAACGGCCCCGGCCAACTCATCCCTTGCACCACGCTTGCCCCAATCCGGAGTAGCGGACTGCAGTCCCCTTCTCGGTCCGCTACCCCCGTCAGGACGGCTGATGGAAAGGAAAGTCGGTGTAGCCCTCCGCCGTGGGCGCCGACCACACCTTCAGGTCCGCGGGCGGATTCAACTCCCAGCCGTTCGCGAACCGGTCCACGAGGTCCGGGTTGCTAAGGTAGGGCCGGCCGAAGGCAATGAGGTCCGCCTGTCCAGAGGCAATCGCGGCTTCGGCCGATTCTTGCGTGTAGCCGCAGTTGCCCATCAACGGCCCTGAGAACACGGCGCGAAGTTCCGTCAGCGTCATCGGCGTGCCCAGTTCGTGGAATCCAAAGGCCAGCCCATCCACCACATGCAGGTAGGCCAGGCCAAAGGCGTTCAACTGCGTCGCAACATGGGTGAAGGTCTCCCGAAAGTCCGGCGCGCCCATGTCGTTGAAGTTCCCGTTGGGGGACAGCCGCACAGCCACGCGATTGGCCGGCCAGACGGTGAGAACCGCCTCCACGATTTCCTTTAGGAAGCGGTAGCGATTCTCCGCGCTCCCGCCGTAGCGGTCCGTCCGCTGGTTTGTCTTGGAGTCGAGGAACTGGTTGATCAGGTAACCATTGGCCGCGTGAATCTCCACGCCGTCGAAGCCAGCCGCCTTGGCCCGCTCCGCCGCACGCCGGTAATCGTCCACCACGGCCGCGACCTCGTCCGTCTCCAAGGCGCGGGGAGTTTCGTAGGGTTGTTTTCCGTTGGGCGCGTGGATGGAGTCGCCATTCAGCTTGACGGCGGAGGCGGATACCGCCGGTTCGCCTCCGTGAAAGCTGCTGTGCGACGCACGCCCACAATGCCAGAGCTGGAGGAAGAACGGTGTGCCGACCGCATGAAGCGCGGTGGTGATCTTCTTCCAACCCGCCACCTGCGCGTCGCTGTAAATGCCCGGCGAATCCACCCAGCCGATGCCCTGTTCGGAAATCACCGTGGCCTCCGCGATGATCAGCCCCGCCGAAGCACGCTGCGTGTAATACTCGACCATCAGGTCGTTCGGCACCCGCTCCCGGCCGGCGCGGGCGCGGGTCAACGGTGCCATGACCACGCGGTTTCGCAGCGGCAGGCCGTGGAGGTCGAACGGGGAGAGCAGGTGCGGTGAGGAGTTGGTCGGTCCAGTGTTGTTCATGGTATTGCTAATCGGTCCCGGATCGGATCCGGCCGCCAACAGTGCCACAAGTGGCGGGGGTGGCAACCAAGGCCGACAGGAGGTTGATGGCGAGGACGCGGAAGGCAGTGGACCGCGTTTCCACCGTGCCCGCCAAGGCCATCCGGTACTGGTCCTCGGGTGTGATCCGGCGTTCTCTGGCGAGGGGGGGCTTGCAGTACCTCGGCGACTGCGATGATGACCAGCCAGACGACCGGGGCAGGTCTCTTCGGGACACGAAACGAAACAGTGTTTGGTTCCTGGCAAGGTTAGCGCTTCCCCAGTTCGCGCCGGCCGGAGCCGTCCATTTGGCACGGCTCATTCTGAAAACCGGGGCCATAAATCAATTGACGACCGCTGATTTCTGGGCCATTTTTTCAAAAGAGTCTTCTCGGAGGATTCGAATGAGAAGCATGTGGAGTCGGGGAGGGTGAGTGATGGAGTCCAAGAAACCAGGCAAACGTGGCGGGGCCAGGCCGGGGGCCGGGCGGCCGCCGAAGTTGGGCACCCTACGCTGGAAGATTCGCACGACCGAGGAGGTCAAGGCGGAGCTGACCCGGCGCGCCGAGGGACGTGGGCTGACGGCGGGGGACATCGTCGCCGAATTGGTCACGGGGTTGAGCGAGGAGGAGAGGGACATGGTCAACGCCCTGTTCATGGAAGCCCGCCACCGGCTGCGGGAGCCGGAGGATGCAGCCGGACCGGGCGCGCGACGGCGACGGGAAGAGGCCGCCCGAATCGCCGCCCTACAAAAGAAACTGACGACTGCCGGATGAAGAGAGAGGCATTGACTGCTTCGTCTTCCTCCGGCGTCGGTGGACGCTCAGATCCGAGTGGCCTTGGGCCGGGGTGCCCGGCGTTTGCCGGTAGGGAGACAGGCTCTCCCAGCCGGGCGCAGGGGGACACCGACCCTTTCTGTCTACCTCGCACCAATCTTGGGGCGTGCCGCCCCTTTGCTGCGATGGGCGAGATCAGGGAGTGGCACCACCTTGCCGGCTGCCTGTGCCTCGTACTCCTCGAGGGCCGGAACGGCAACCCTTGCCTGTTTCGCGTAGGCACGATGGACAGCTTGGCTGTTGTGGCCCAGCGCCTCCTGCGCGTAGCGTTCCGGGTAACCGGCCTGTTTGGCGCGCTCCGCCCAAGCGTAACGGTAGGAGTGCAGGGTCACCCCGCGGATTCCGAGACCCCGACACCGCTGTTTGAATTCCGTGCCGCGGTCGGTCGCCCGCACCGAGCACAGATACGGGAACAGCGGTCCCCTGCGGGGCAGTTCTCGAAGAACGGCTTCCGCCTCATCCCCAAAGTGGAGCAGCGCCACGGTCTTGGTCTTTTGGCGCACGTAGGTGATGAGGCGCTGGTTCCAGTCGATGTCGCTGGCATCCAGGCTGGCAACGTCGCCCTGTGAGCCGCCCAGGTACCAACACAACTGGTAGAAATTGCGCCGCTCCGGGTTCTGCTCCCGGGCGATGATCCGGGCATGCTCCTCGGCCGTGATCGCCCGCTTGGGACCGTAGTGGACGGCGGGCCACTGACGTTTGGGCAGCACCGGCCAGGGCAACCAACCGACATCGACAGCGAAGTTGTGCATTCGTCGCAGGAAGACGTTCGTGGAGACGGTGCCCTCCTCCAGAACGTGGAGCAGATGATCGGCCTGGGTTTCGAACAGGACGAGGTTTCGGATGGAATCGAAGGCGTGATCCTTGGCCGCCCGAAGCCAGCGCTCCCGTGTGACCCCTCGCTTGGTTTTTGCGACTTCCTCCATGACCACCTGCCACGTGCGATGGCCGATTTGAGGGTCGGAGGCGGCGAGGTAGGCCCGGGCGATCTGGCGGTTGATCAGGGGCTGCTGCTGGGCCTCGTTCCGCGCGTGGAGCAACCGGATTGCGGTTCGCTCATTCGCGGTCTGGAGCGATTCGCGGCTGCCGGTCTGCCGGTCGTAGAGGTAGAAGACGCCGCGCTGGCGGCGGTAGATGCGGTACCGTGGCTTCATGATGTCGGTCATGAGCGCAATGATGCCGCGTTCCGAAACCGTCCGTTACGGAGTACTGGGAGAGTACGCGCGAGTAGTCGCAGAGTAGTCGCCGAGTAGCCATTTTGGACACAGTTTCAGGCACAATTGCCCAACCAAATCCTTCTAAACGACTGGTGCACTCGCACTTACGAATGGAGGCGGAGGTCGGAATCGAACCGACGCATAGAGCTTTTGCAGAGCTCTGCCTTACCACTTGGCTACTCCGCCATTCCGTCAGCGGCCGTTAGAATAGTCGCCGCCCCGACAGGTGCAAGTGGTTAATCGGTCGGTTAGTCGGTCGCGTTCAGTCGCGAGTCGCTGATCGGACGGATCGGTTGGGCGTCCAGCATCCACCGAGGCCCCCCGTGATCCGGCGGCACCCAGAGACGGCACCCGGGGCAGGCGTGAGGATGAGATCGGCCCCGGAGCATGAGCACGGCCCCTCCCGGGCCTCCCCCCTCCCCGTCACCCGCGCGGATCGCCTTCCCCCAAGGAACACTTGCGCCGGTGTGTCCGGCGCGGGATGGTGCGCACGATTTTCCGTCTAATAAGAGAGCACCGGGGGTGTCGTGAAGACGAAAGCCAGAGCGCCGGTCGGGATGGCCGGCAGGCGAGAAGGGCGGGCCGGTCGCCCGCCCGAGGGACCCAAACCGAAGGCCGTGGCGGAAGCCCAACGCGCCAATCCAGGGTCAGGGCAACCTGACACGATCGAGGAGCTCTTCGCAGCTCTGGAAGGTCCCCTGTTGGGTTACGCCCTCCGCCTGGTCCGGGACCACGGCCTCGCCGAGGATCTCCTCCAGGAGGCGTTCCTCCGCCTGCACGCGCAGCTGGCCGATGTCCGTGAACCAAAACGCTGGCTCTATCGCACTGTGCACAATCTGGCCCTCAATCAGCTCCGTCGCACGGCCCGGATTGTTCCCCTGCCCGATCCCTCGGAAGGCGGGGCCAGCCGGGGCGAACCCTCCGAGCCGGGACCCGGTCCCGATGAGGCGCTGGCCCGGCAGGAACAGGTGGAACAGTTGCGCCGGTGCCTGGGCGGAATCGACCCGCGCAGTCGGACCCTGCTGGAACTCAAGTTCCAGGAGGGATTGTCCTATGCCCAGATCAGCGAGCGGATGGGGCTTACGGTGGGACATGTCGGCTACCTGCTCCATCACGCCATCAAGGGACTCGGCGCGGCGATGGCCCGAAGCGAGATGACGCCATGAAGAAGCCTCCTCCTGAGATTCCTGGTCCCGGCGACGACCGCGAGGCGCGGCTGACGGCGCTGTTGTTTGGCGAACTGCCGGCGACGGAGGCGAAGGAACTGGCCGCGGAACTGGCGCGGGATGCCGAACTGCGGGCGCTGCGGGATCAACTGGCCGGGACCATCGGCCTCCTGCGCGAGAGCTTCGCCGGGGACAGCGCGCCGGCCCGTTTGACGGAGGAAAAGCGGGATCGACTGCTCGCCGGCTTCAAGACCGTCCCGGTTCCGGCGGCTCCCGAGATACCCACCGCAAACGCACGTCGGTGGTGGGCGCGGATCCCTTGGGTGCCGCTGACCGCGGCCGCGTGTATTGTGTTCATCCTGGGAGGGACATTCCTGCCCGCGCTCTCGAAGGCGAAGGCCAAGGCGCAGATGCTGGTTGCGTTCGAGGGGCTGAGGGATGATTCCGCTCCGTACGGTGAGGGGAAGAGTGCCACCGCAGCTGCGGAGGAGCGCGCACCGGCGGAAACGGCTTTCTCGGTCAATGCCGTCCTCCCGACGCCGGCTGGCGCATCGCGCCGGCTGGGGACAAGCCTCGCCGCGGATTCGGCAGCCCCCTCCGCTGAAGCGGGGGAAGCGTTCCGGCAACTGCGCGAGTTTCCCTCCGCCGCCGCGGCCCCGGAACCCCCGCAGCAGGTGGAGTTCTATTTCCGCGACGGGGATGCCGCATCGGTTCAGACAGCCGGGCCCGGCGACAAGTGGGGTGGCCCCACTGCGAATACCTGGGACCGCCGACAAGGGGGGGCGGAGGTCGGGGACCCGCTTGCGAAACTCAGCTTCGAATCCCGGGGTGGTGTTGCGGCCGGGGGGCCGGCGGCGATGGCGGGAATCCCGGGCGGTCAACCGGGCATGATGCCCTCGGGAGGCTTTGGCGGCATGGGGGGAGCCGGGGGCTTCGGAGGCGGCGGTTATGGCGGCGGCATGATGGGAGGCATGGGCATGGGGAGCCGGGAAGGAACGGCATTCCAGTGGGGTTACGCCGGCAGCGGTTCAGACCTCGCCATCCGGGGGGACGGCGTGCCGGGCACGGTCACCGATGAATCCCTGATCACGCAGGGGGTAAGCCGCGGCTACCGTGCAAACGCCGCCCAGGCGCATTTCGCAAACGCCCCCCAGGAGGGCGCGGACGGCAGCGGTGCGATGGTGGCGGGCGATTCCATGGATTTTGCCTCACTGAGGGGAAACGTCTCCTTTGGCAGCTACAACGATGTCGCCTCAGACGGCAGGGTTCCACAGGCGGGCAAGGAAGTGGCGTTGCGGACTGCACCCGCCCCCACCGCCGCACCGGTTGGAGGCGCGGCCCCCACGGAGGCCCTGGGGATTCGGCCAAACACCGGGGTGGTTGCACGGTATGGTCTCCCGGCGGACAGCTGGCGTGACTTTGACAACGACGGTTCCCTGGAACTGAGCCGGCCGGCGGGGCCGGGAGCGGCCGCCGTGCCCAGCCGTTCCAGTCGTCTGGCAGGGAGCGAAACGGCGACCCGCCGACAGCCGACTCGCGGAATCGCTGCGGAAACCCGGTATCAACCAAGCACCCCGGCAGCCATGGTTCCGCCGACTTCCGGTCCGGTGGGTGCGACGGCGGCCACTCCGGCGAACGAAGCAATGAGGCAGTGGTATGGGCGATCCGCCGGCCAGGAGGGCGCGCCGGCCACCCCGGCGCCGGCCCCCGCCATCCCCCCGCCTTCCAATGAATTGTTCGCCGGCTACGCCATGATCCCTCCCCCCACCGCCGCGCCGACCGCTCCCGTGGCCGAAGGGCGTCGATCAGCCGGGCGCTCTACCACCTGGAACATCGAGGTCCCGGGCGAAGTCGACCAGGCGGTCGCGACGAAGGGCGAGACCCTGAGGGCCGGCCTGGAGGAGGCGAACAAGGCCTTCGCGAAAGGTGCCGTCGTGGATTTCGAGCCGGCTTCCGAAGCGTTCGGTGGGCGCGACCGCGGCCGGACCCGAGGCCTGGCGGTGGCGGCTGATTCGGAAACCGCCATGTCCCTCGATTCCCTGGCGCGTCCCGAGATCCAATTGACCGAACGTTACAGTCAGAACTTCGACTCGGGCCTGGCCGCGGTTCACGTCACGGTCGTGACCAACGGCCCGGTACCGGTACTGGGCGACGTTCCGATGATGGGCCGGCTGTTCCGGTCGGAATCGGCGGTGCCGGCCGAGCCCGCGCCGACGGCTGAATTCGGGGGCGTGATGGAGAGCCGGGAAGAGTTGGCGGCGCTGCCGCTGGAACTGCCCACTCCCGCGTTCATGGGCAGTCCGATGGACCTCACGGTCGCGAGCACCTCGGCGGAGGATCCCCAAAGCGCCACGATGAGGAATCGGACTGCTGACGCGAAACGTCGCGGTGGCGCGGTGGCCGAGGCGGAAGTCGAACGACTGCAGCGCGCGAAGGGAAAGTCGGAGGACATCAGCCGGAAGCTCGGAGACCTGGACGTCAACGGGATCACCGACGGCCTGGCGATGGGTCAACCGGTCGACGAACTGGAACCGGCGAAACTGCCGGAACTGCGGCAGCGTTTGGTCGAACAGCGTTCCGAACTCGAGGCGGAGACATTGGCGGAAGAGCGTGGCATGGTGGCAGGTAAACCGGTGACGAGCGACATCATCAAGGTGCCCGCCACCGAGGAGATGAAGCACTTGGCGCCGCTCGTGCTCGCACCATCCCCCGCCGAACCGGCGCGGTCGAAAATCGTGGCACTGGCGGAACAACCGCAGCAACCGCAGCCCGTCCAGGACCTGGCCTCCCGCCTCCCCGCAACGCCTCCCGCCGAGCCGTTGCCCGAGATTCCCGCCGCCGACAATCCCTTCTCCACCTTTTCCCTCAACGTCGCCGACGTCACCTTCAAGCTCGCCGCCGCCAGCCTCGACCAGGGCCAGCTCCCCGCCCCCGGCAGCGTTCGCAGCGAGGAGTTCGTCAACGCCTTCGATTACCGCGATCCCGAACCCGCCGCCGGTGAGCCCGTCGGCTTCGTCTGGGAACGCGCCCGCTTCCCCTTCGCCCACAATCGCGAGGTCCTCCGCTTCGCCCTCAAGACCGCCGCCACCGGACGCGAAACCGGCCGGCCCCTGAACCTGGTGCTCCTCCTCGACAGCTCCGGCTCCATGGAACGCGCCGACCGCGTCAACATCGTGAAAACCGCCCTCAACGTCCTGGGAACCCAGTTGCAGCCGCAGGATCAGTTGAGCGTCGTGACCTTCTCCAGTGTCGCCACCCTGCGCGCCGACGGCGCCACCGGCGACGACGCCCGGCAGGCCCTCGAACGCGCCACCGAGGTTCCTCCCGAGGGCGGCACGAATCTCGAGGACGCCCTCCGCCTCGCCTACGAGACCGCCCAACGCCATTTCCTCAACGGCGGTGTCAACCGCGTGGTCATGCTCACCGACGGCGCCGCCAACCTGGGCAACGTCGCGCCGGAGGACTTGCAGGCGTTGGTGGAGGCGAACCGGCGCGAAGGGGTGGCGCTCGATGCGTTTGGCATCGGCTGGGAAGGTTACAACGACGACCTGCTCGAGGTGCTGAGCCGCAACGGCGACGGCCGGTATGGGTTCATCAACACGCCCGAAGCGGCGGCGAGCGATTTTGCCGGGCAACTGGCCGGAGCACTGCAGGTGGCGGCGGCGGATGTGAAGGTGCAGGTGGAGTTCAACCCGGCGCGGGTGGAGACCTACCGGCAGGTGGGTTACCAGAAGCACCAGCTCACGAAGGAACAGTTCCGGGACAACACGGTGGACGCGGCGGAGATCGGGGCGGCGGAGGAGGGCAACGCGCTTTACCTCACGGAACTCAAACCCGAGGGCCAGGGACCGATCGGCACGCTGCGGGTGCGCTATCGGGTACCGGCGACGGGACAGTATGAAGAGCACGAATGGCTGCTGGACTACAGCGGACCGGCGCCGCGACTGGAGGAGGCGGGTCCGGCACTGCGGTTGGCGACGGTGGCGGCGAGCTTTGCGGAGTGGCTGAACCGGAGTCCGTTCGCGGGCGAGGTGACGCTGGACCGGCTGCAGGCCTTGCTGCGGGACATCCCGGCGACGTATCCGCGGGACCCCCGACCGCAACGGCTGGCAGACATGCTGCAACAGGCCCGGAGCCTGAGCGGACGGTAAGCCCGAAATCCGAAATCCGAGATCCGACGCAAATCCGAAGGCGGAAGATGGACATCCGAAACTCCAGGTCAGAAGCACGAATCCGAGAGGTGAACCCCTTGAACCAAACTCGATCCATCCCGGTTCTCCTCAGGACCGGCCGCCCAGACCGCTGTCAGCGGACGGACCGGCCGCGGTTTGCGCCGACTGACGTCGGCGGCTACCGGCCGCGTTTCGGATTTCGGATGGACACGCGCTTTACCCAACGAACCGACCGTCCATGACAAACCCGACCCGCACACTTTTCCAATGAAACGCATTATGAAGCTGCTTGCCCGCCCGGACCGCCCTGCGAGGGCGGAACAGAACAGGACAGGTTTCCGGCCTGTCGCTCCCACGAGGTTGAATGGTCCGGCCGTCGATGCCCCGGAAGCCGGGGGGCGGGGCGGAGAACCCGGGCCGGATGGCGGTCCGGCCCTGCGGGTTTCGTCCTGGCGTGCATCCGGGTGGTCGCTGACCACGGCGCTCGCGCTGACCGCCCTGGCCGGTCTGACCCCTTTGCCCGCGAACGCGCAGCAGGCGGCGGACGTCGAGAGGATCGCCGTCAACGGCGAGGCCGGTCCGGATGGCGGCCAACTCGTCATCTCGGCCACGCTCAAGCCACCGGGAGGGGAGAAGGAGAAGCTGATTTACGCGACGCGCGTCGAGCACACGCTGTCCGCCCAACGCGAACAATTGGACCACCTGTTCGCGCTGACCATCGAGGTCATCCAGGGCCGCCCCGAGGAATACGTCCTGTCGCTCGTGGGCCAGGGAACGGTGACCGGGGTGGAGGCAGAAGGTCTGGCGAACTGGAGTGTGCGCGAGGACACCGACGGCACCCGGGCGCTCGTGTTGCGGCTGGTCGAGAGCAAGGAGCCCGTGAAGCCATTCGCCGCGCGGGTAAAGGCGGTGACCGAATATGCCGGGAAGCAACTCCCGCGGGGGCTGGTTCCCCTGACCCTGCGGCCTGCCGATCCGTCGCTGTTCAACGGGGCGGTCCGCATTGATGGGGGTCGGGGACTGCAGGCGTATGTCCGGCAGACGAACGGATTGAGCCCGATGGAAAGCGACTTTGTGCCGGAAGCCCTGCGCGCCCCGGCTGTGGCCGAGGCGATGGAGCCGATGTGGTTCCAGTTTCACGCCCAGGGGTACGCACTGACCCTGGATGTCACCGAGGCGGATCCCGAGGCGCGGCAGGTGGTGTTGCGCCACTTCGCCCTGACCGGGGATCTCTCGGATGAACGCGCGGGATTCGTGCTGACCGCCACGGCACAGGTGCGGAATCCGAAGGGTGGCACCGTCACGCTGCTCAGCGGGGATTACGCCCTCACGAGCCTGAACCCGGCGGACGGCTGGAAGGCGTCGCTGCTAAACGGGGCCCTGGTGATCAAGTTCGAAAAGGACGGCACCTATCCGCTGGAGCTGATGTTCGATGCCACCGTCAGCAAGGCGGACGGCTGGAACCGGGTCGGTTTCGGCGTGGCCCCGGCGGTACTGCAACCGATCACCCTGAGGGGTCTGCAGGCCGACACGGAATTCCGGTTCGCGGATGCCGCCCGGCCCGAACTGCGGGATGAGGCATTTCGCAGCTTCCTGCCGCCGACCGGTCAGGTGTCGCTGGAGTGGACGCAGGCGAGGCCGGAGAGCGAGGGACGGTTGTTCTTCGCCGCCGAGGCGTTTGGACAGATCGCGATCAGCCCGGGTCTGCTGCGGCAGACCGACCTGCTGGAGTTTCGCGTGATGCAGGGCGAACTGGACGAACTCACGCTGCTGTTGCAGGGCGCGGGCGAAGTGACGCGCGTGCAGGGAGCCCCGGTGCTGGCCTGGAGCATTGAGGCCGGGGACGAGCCGGGACAACGAAAGCTCTCGGTGAAGTTCAACCAGCCGCAGAAGGACACCTTCGCGTTGCAGGTGCAGACGCAGACCACGCTGGGGGCGTTCCCGCTGGCGGCGGACACGATGAAGATCGCGCCGGCGGGGGCGACACGGTTTGGCGGCTATGTCCGGATCGTGAACGACGGCGCCGTTCGGCTCGAAGTGCTGGAGTCGCGCGGGTTGTCGCAGATTTCGCCCGAGCAACTTCCCCAGACACAGGCGACACAATCCCTGATGCCGCCGAGCGCCGGCCAGGTGTTTGCCTACCGGTTCTCGGGAAGTGACTTCGATCTCCGCGTGCAGGCGGACAACATCATCCCTGAACTGAGTGTCTCCGAGGTGTTGAGCTATCAGTTGGGGGACACGGAACTGGTGATCGAGGGGGAGTTCGAGCTGGACATTCGTGAGGCGCCGATTCGCGAGTTGACGCTGCGGGTGCCGGCGCGGTTTGTGGTGGCGGCGTTGGCGGCCTCGAACCTCGCCGATCACACGCTGGCCCCGGGCGACAACCCCGATGAGGCCACGTTGAAGCTCGTCTATTCGCAGCCGGTGAGCGGGCGGCAGGTGCTGCAGTTGCGGCTTGAGCGCAACCTCAGCTTCGACCAGCCGACGTGGGTATTGCCGCGGGTCGAGGTCTTGAAGACCAAGGCGACGCGCGGCCATGTGGGGATCTCCTCGGCGGCCGGGTTCCGGCTCACGCCCGACGCCACGGAAGGTTTGACCGAGATCGCCACGGCGTTCTTCCCGAAGAAGGTGGCGAACATCCAGGCGGCCTTCCGGTTGAACGACCCGACCTGGGCGGCGACCCTGCGGATCGAGCGGCTGCCGCAGTCGATTCAGGCGGACGTATTCCACCTGTTCTCGGTCGGAGAAGCGATTGCCTACGGCAGCAGCGTGATGAACTTCGTGATTTCCGGGGCGCCGGTGCAGAAGTTCCGGGTGGAGCTTTCCGGCGAATACTACAACGTGGAGTTCACGGGACGGGACATTCTCAACTACTCGAAGGTCGACGGCGGTTACGAGGTGCAGCTCCACACGCCGGTGGCGGGGGATTACACGCTGCTGGCGACCTACGAACGCCCCTTCAAACCGCTGGGAGAAACCCTGACGTTCGTCGGGGCGCGCCCCCAGGATGCGCAGACCGAGCAGGGTTACACCATCGTCATCAGCACCTACCAGTTCCAGGTGGAACCGGCGAACGTCTCACCGGGCCTGTTGAAGGTGGAGCCGGGCGAGGTGCCGGCAGCCTACCGGCTGTTCTTCGATGCGCCGATTCTGGCCGCCTACCGCTACACCGCGCGGCCGTTCAACCTGGCCCTCGCACTCAAGCCCCTGGCGCAGGCGGACACCCTGCAACAGGTGGTGGACCGCGCGGCGCTGACCACCCGCATTTCGGAGGAGGGCCAGGTGCTCACCACCGCCCGCTATTTCGTGAAGAACAAGGGACAATCCAACCTGCGCGTGGAGGTGCCGGCCGACAGCGAACTCTGGCAGGCCACCGTCGACGGCAAGAGCGTGGTGCCGGTCAAGGACGGCAACGCCAGTCTGTTGTCGCTGCCGCAAACGACGGATCCGAACACCGTGTTCGCCATCGAACTGCAGCTGGCCTCGAAGTCGAGGAACTCCGCGCAACTGAAGCTGCAGGCGCCTGCGGTGATGGCTCCGGTGATGCTGACGGAATGGGACCTGCAGCCGGACGAGAACCGCCGGCTGGTTTTCCGGGGCGGCACCCTCACGCCGACCACGAACGCCGGGGATGTCTCCGGCTTTGCCGGACTGCGCGGCTTCCTGGGGCGGGGGGACAACGCCCTGGCATTGCTGAGTTCATTGGTCCTGTTCTTGGTGGGCGCCCTGACCTGGCGCTGGGCCGCCGGGGAAAAGACCCGCCGTTGGTCGGCCCGGCACTGGCTGGGTGGCCTGGTGGGACTGGTGGCCGTGACCTGCGGGGGAATCATGCTGGCGGATCTCACCCTGAACGCGGGACAGATTCACCTGACCCTGCCGAACGCGTTGCGATTCGTCGCGCCGGTGCAGGAATCGGGCAGCGTGCTGGAAGTCGAGGTGGTGAACCATGCGACGGACTTCGGTTTCCTCTGGCTGACCTGGCGGGCCTGGCCGGCGGTGGTGGGACTCCTGGCCGGCCTGGTCGTGCTGGCGGCGGGACCGGGAGGATTGCGCCGCGCCGGTCTGGCCATCGGCTGGACCGGGCTGCTCTGGACCGCCCTGCGCTGGCCCAACGGCGCGGGCGCCTTCCTCGGTCTGCTGATGGCGTTCCTCGTGGTGCAGTTCATCCTGCCATCCCTGATCCGCCTTTGCCGCGTGCCCCGGAAACAACCGGACGGCGACGGCAACGATGGCGGCGACGCCGCGGTGCCCGCGACGACGGCCGGAGCCACGGTTGCCGGCTTGATCCTGGCCGGCCTGCTCGGCGGAGCGGCTGACCTGAAGGCGACGGCCCAGCCCGCGCAACAACCGCAGCAGCAACCGGCCGTGCCCCCGATTGTCCTGCCGACACCGCGGGACCCCGGGATGGCGGACTCCGTCCTCCAGTCGGCGACGGTTGAAAAGGAGTTCGTAACCGTCCGGGCGACGGTTCGTTGGCGGGCCAAGGACGGCGACATCTTGCCGCTGCTGTATGCGCCCGGCGTGTTGACCGGCATCGAGCTGCCCGAAGGGGTCCGGCAGTTCCAGACGGCGACGCGGCAGGGCTCCGTGCAGAACCTCATTGCCAGCGTGGCGGGGGAATATGAGATCGCGTTCACTTACCAGACGCGCGTACAGTCACCAAACGGCGAGAGCGGATTCCGCGTCCCGGTGCAGCCCGGTCTCATCAACCGGCTCAGTCTCCGGGTCACCGAACTGGACGTGGATGTGGTGTCTCCCGACGCCGTGAGCGTCACCCCGGTCGCGGGCGGTGCCGAAGGGGAAACGGGCACACGGGCCGAACTCGTGATGAAGCCCGGCTTCAATGCGTGGGTGGGGTGGAAACCGCGCAGTCGTGACACGCGCCGGGAGAAAGCGGTGTTCTTCGCCGAGTGCTTCCAGTTGTTCGTGCCGACCGCCGGAATCGTGGAAGGCGCGCATGTCGTGCAGGTGCGCCCCGCCCAGGGCGAACTCGGGGAGATCACCTTCACCGTGCCGGCGGGCCAGACCATCACCGACGTGGTGGGCGACGCACTGTCGTTCTGGCGTTTCGATCCGGACGAGCGGCTGCTGCGGGTGAACCTGAACCCGCCGCAGTCACGCCCGTTCTCGTTGACGATTGGATCCCAGATCGCCACCACCCCCCTGCCCTACGAGCAGACCGCCGGTTTGATCGTGGTCAACCAGGCGGCCAACCAGGTGGGCATGGCGGGCGTGGCCACCGGACCGGAGGTTCAACTGGACGACGTCACGGTGGAGAATCTCTCCTCGATCAACCTCGACGATTTCCCGGCGAACGTGGTGGGCACCCTGGCCGGACGGATCAACGGCCTGGTCCTGCGACGGGCGTTCCGCTATACGGAATCCTCCGGAAAACTCACCGTGAAGGCGGCGGCCGTGGAACCGGACGTGCGGGTGGTCAGCCAGCAGACGTTGTCGTTGGGCGAGGACCGGGTGCTGCTGGCGGCGGGTCTGAACGTCACCGTGACGCGCGCCGGGATCTTCCGCTTGAGCTTCGTGCTGCCGGCAGGCCTGGATGTGGAGTCCATCAGCGGGGGTGCGTTGAGTCACTGGACCGAACTGAAGAGTGGTGACGAACGCGTCATCACACTGCATCTGAAGGGCAAGACCGAGGGGGCGCAACGCTTCGACCTTTCCCTCGCCGGCCCCGGGGTGAGGACGACCACCGCGTGGGAGGTGCCCCGGCTCTCGCTGCGGGAAGCCTCCAAGCAGCAGGGCCAGCTCGTCATCGTCCCCGAACAGGGCATGCGCCTGCAGGCGGGCGAACGCGAAGGCGTGATCCCGCTCGATCCCAACGCCGCCGGCACGCGTCAGAAGTCCGCGCTCGCCTTCCGCCTGCTCAATCCCGACTGGCGGCTGGCCCTGGACATCGAGCAGGTGGATTCGTGGATCCAGGTGAACGGATTCCAGCAGGTGTCCGTACAGGAAGGCCAGGCGCGCGTGATGGCGAACCTCGATTACCAGATCGAGAACACCGGCATGCGGGCCTTGCGGGTGCGGCTGCCGGAGTCGGCCGAAAACGTGCGGTTCACCGGCGAGCAACTCGCCGACTTCCTGCCGGTGGAGGGCTCCGTCACCAATGCCACGCAAGTCTGGGAAATCCGGCTGCACCGGCGCGTGATCGGGGCGAACCGGCTCAGCGTCAACTACACCCTGCGGGTGCCGGACGACGCCCGGGACCTGGTGCTCACCGGCGTGGTCACCGAGGACGTCAACGTGCAGCGCGGCTTCCTCGCCATGCAGGCGGGCGGCCGGGTCCAACTCCGCATCGATACCGTCCCGGACAGCCTGCGACCGGCGGAGTGGGAGGCGGTCCCGCCCGGGTTGCGACAGGATCTCACCACCACCTCGGTGAGCCACGTGTTCCGGCTGGTGGATCCCAACTTCCGCCTGCCGGTGCAGATCCTCCGGCACGAGGCCACTCCGGTGCTGCCGGCGCGCGTGCAGAACGTCCTGCTGACCTCCGTCATCTCCGATGCCGGCGTCATGCTCACCCGGGGCCAGGTGGAACTGACTGCCGGGGACAAGCGACTCCTCCGCCTCCGCCTGCCAAAGGACGCGGAGTTCTGGTTCGCGTTCGTCAACGAAGGCGGTGTCTGGCTCTGGCGCGAAGGGGAGGACGTCCTGATCCCGCTGCAACAGTCCGCCGTGATGGAGGGCAACACCCGGGTGGACTTCTACTACACCACCAAGGCCGGGCGCGCCTCGCCCCGCAGACTCGACCTGTCCTTGCACGGTCCCAAACTCGACCTGCCGCTCCAGCAGATCACCTGGCGCGTCTACCTCGATCCAAAATGGGAACTGACCGACTGGGACGGCACGCTGCAATTGCAGGAGCAGGCGGCCCAGGTGCAGACCCTGCAGGGCGGCCTGTCCAGCTACCTCGAAAGCGAGCGGCAGTTGCAGCGCCGACAGACGGAGGTGGCCCGGCAGAACTTCGAGTTCGGCAACACCCTCATCCTGAAGGGCGATGTGCAGAACGCGCGGAAGTACCTGAACAACGCCTATCAACTGTCACAGGCCGACCTCGCATTCAACGAGGACGCGCGGGTCCAGCTCCGGAACCTCAAGACCGAGCAGGCGCTGGTGGGCCTGAACGTCAACCGCGGTCTCGCCACCCAGCAACCGGCCCAACAGGCCGAAATCCAGCAGATCCTCGACAATGACGCCAACTACACGCGGGAACAGGCCAAGGCGCTGAACCAGAGCCTGTCGTCCGAGGACCAGCTGGCCCTGGGTCGTCTGGCAGAGAAACTGGTGGCCCAGCAGGATGCCGCCGTGGCGAATCCCACCGCCATCCGGGCCAGCGTTCCCGAACAGGGCCGGATGCTCGCCTTCACCCGCTCCTTGCAGGTCGACCCCATGTCCGATCTGCGGATTGACCTGGAAGCCCGCGCCGTCCAGGCCGGATCGACGGGTGGGCGGTTCCTCCTCGTCTGCGCGGTCCTGCTGGTGACGGTG
Source organism: Verrucomicrobiales bacterium (assembly GCA_024233215.1). Taxonomy (GTDB): domain Bacteria; phylum Verrucomicrobiota; class Verrucomicrobiia; order Limisphaerales; family J093; genus J093. Next base: position 50,804 of record JACKPW010000006.1, read on the forward strand.
ATCTTCACCCTTCTGCCCCGGCGGAAGGCCGCCTGATTCACGCTTCGGTTCGTCATGGGCCGGTCCGCCTCCGGGTGGGCCGGCCCGTTTGCCTTTTGGATAAAACTCGCTTGCACTCACGTCGTTCCCAAGCAAGCTCGCGCCGGAGATCGCCCATGGATCCGAGCACCGAGATCAACCACCTCCAGGAAACGGCCGGACCGGAGCGGGAGTGCGCCAGAAGCACCACCGGGTCCGGCCTGCGCCGCCCTTCCATGAACCGACAACCGCCAACGGAGGGCCGAGTTACACGAGGCCCTGATTTGATTCCAGGGACTCGCGGAGCTCGTCCCTCCAAGGAGGGCTCCTGGTCCCATTGCCTGCGCATTCGCAAAAGCGGGCTTTCCACGACCGGACTGGCACAGACTGGCGGGGGGGCCGGCACGTGAGTCCGTCAACGGAATCGACGACGGCGCAACCGCCCGGGCGACAGGCAGTCCTCACCGCGGTGTACGGCGGTCACGCGGAGCGACTGGATGAGACCTTCACGAGTTTTGCGGTCAACCCCTTCCTGGAACTGCACGCGTTCGTGTTCGGGGAACGACTGCCTGAACGGCAGGTGGCCGGGATTCAATACCACCTGGTGAAGCCGGACGGGACGTTTTCGCAACCCTATCGGGAGGTGAACTACCGGCGTTGGGAGGTCATGGACGAACTCGGCACGGATCATGTGCTGGTGGTGGACGCCCTGGACGTTCTGTGCCTGCAGCCAATGCCATCGCTCCCGGAAGTGCTAAAGGGTCTGCCGATGGCGGCAGCGGTGGAACATGGCGGCGGGAGGTTCATGTTCGGCCCCCAATACACGAATGCGTACCTGAACGCCGGGGTCTCCTTTTGGGATGTGAGGGCCTCGGCAACGATCCGCGCACAAATACTGGCACGCGGCCGCACCCGGTTTCGGAGCCGGACTGACGATCAACTCTCGTTCAATGAGGTGCTTCATCATCACTACGAGCAGTTGCGTCTGCTCACCCATCACTTCAACTGCCGCGGGTTGCTGGAACGTCGCGTGAGAGGCTGGCCTTACCTGAGGAGTCTGGATGGTGTTTACATCTACCACACGGACGATGCGAAGATCGCCCGGACTATGCTGCCGGTAAAGGCCCGAACCGAACTGCCCGGGTTGGAGCCTGACCACGGCCCGCTCACACGCTGGCAGCAATTCTGGCGCACCGTTGGCAATCGCTTCCGGCCACACCAGATACGATAGCCCTTGACGTCGGCTACACCCGTCGGGCTTTCAGCGCAACCCGATGATTCCGCACGTGGGCGTGGGCCAGACACAGCTTGACTGGACGGCGGTCTGCTGCTAGTAAATCCCCATTCACTGTCCCACTAACGCACTGGAAGAACCCTCTCTTGCTTTCCCTATATGAAAGCCACCCGCCTGCTTGCCGTGACGCTTCTGTCCGCGTTCGCCCTCTGCCCGACGACCGGGCTCCCGGGTGCCTGGGCGACAGAGCCGCCGCCACCCCAATTGGTGGGGCACTGGCGGTTTGACGAGGTGTCCGGCACGATATGCCACGATGAGGCGGGCCAGCATGATGGGACACTGTCCCCGGGGGGCGCCCTGTTCGTAGGGAACGGCATTGCGGGAGGCGCACTGGCACTCGACCGCACCCAGGGAGGGTACGCCTCGGTGCCCCATATTTCGGAGCTGAATGACGACGCCTTCACCCTGCTGTTCTGGATGAAGACCAGCGCAGCCGACACCACTCCGGGCACTTGGGTCATCGGACAGCACGAATACTGGCATGCGAACGGCTGGCTCTACGGCTTCAACACCTCCGTCTCGAAAACCACCCTCTATCTCGACGGTAGCAGCACAATTCTTGAGACGGACGCTCCGCTCACCGACGCTGCCTGGCATCAAGTGGCCATCGCCTACGACCGGGGCGGCCAGACGTCCCTGTACGTCGACGGCTCCCCTGCCAAAGCCACCCGTGACAGCGTGAACCTCACGGACCGGGGCGCACCGTTGGTGCTCGGCGGCGTATTCGGCCTTGAGGTGGTCGGTGTCATCAAGCCGGCCTACACCGGGTTGATCGATGATGTGCAGGCCTACAGCGGGGCGCTCACCGCCGAGCAGATCGACCTGCTCCACCAGAACCCGGGCCGGAGCCTGGCGGAACTGGTCGAACCGCTCTGGATCGAGCCGAACGGCGGTGAGTTCCTGGGCTCGGTCGAGGTGTCGATGGGAACCCCGGTGCCGACGGCGATCATCCGCTACACCCTCGATGGCAGCGATCCCACCATCGGGTCATCGCGATATCAGGATCCCATCACGCTGAATGCCACCACCACGGTCCGGGCGCGGCTCTACGTGAACGACTTCCCGGCCTCGGAGATTGTCGCCGCCACGTTCACCCGGCTGCCTGCCATCACCTTCGATCCGGAGGGCGGACTCTTCACGAACTCGGTGGCGGTCGCCCTGTCGAACAACCTGGGACTTGGCACCGTGCGCTACACCACCGACGGCAGCGATCCGGTGGCGACCTCCCCGGCCCATGCCGCTCCGGTGGTGCTCACCGCCGCCGCAACGATCAAGGCCTGCGTGTTCCTGACCGGGTTCCCCGTCTCGGAGGTCTACGCTGCAGACTACGCCCGCGTCTACGCCCTCGACGACGGAATCTCGAACGAATGGCGGGAACAATACTTCGGCCCGGGCTACCTGACCGATCCACGCGTGGCACCGGACGCGGATCCCGACGAGGACGGCTGGGACAACTGGTTCGAGTTCGATCGGGACACGGACCCCACCGATCCCGATTCACACCCCCAGACCCTCGCCACCATCCGGGCAGTCCCCGCCATTTCCTGGACCAGCGTTCCGGGAATGACCTACCGGGTTCTGCGGAAGAACGCGGTGTCCGCCCCGGAGTGGGAGATCGTCCTGCCGGCGTTCCTGGCGACCGAAGAAACCTCGCGCTACATCGACGCGGACGCGCCCGCGACGGCGATTTACCAGATCGAAGTGGTACCCTGAAGCGTAGCCCCAGGCGTGAGTCGGCGCCTGAATCGGAGAGCCGGGAGAGTGCCTCGGGGAGACTTGCGCGGACGGTGCGTCCGCGGTTACTCCGGGATGCGACGCAGCAACTCGAAGTTGCAGAGCCTCAGTTCGGGTCGACCGGTGCTGTCGCGCACCAGTTCGCGTCGTTCATTCACGGAAACCAGCACGTGGTTTGGCCGCAGGTCGAGGTGCTCGTAGCCCCGGTGGGCCAGCCGGCTTTGGGTCAGGTAGATCAGGTCCGCGAGCGTCTCGTCATTGATGATGCCCTCGAAGCACGCCGATTCGGCGTCCAGCCCGCGGCTGGCGGGACCGCGATGGCCCACGACCAGTTTGTCCGCCCCGTTCCAGAACCCCCAGATGGTGATGTAATCGTGGTCCGGCAGGAGCAGCGGTTCGCCGTCGGGGGTGCGGATGCGGGCGAGGCGTTCGTGGCGGCGAAGGTCCCCGACCCCGCTTCGTTCGACCTTCCGGCCGGTCATGTAGATGGCCCGCAGAAACACCGTGCGGAAGCCCCGGCTGTTCAGGTCGTTGGCCATGGCGAATTCTTCAAAGGGACTGTTGAAGCCCAGTTCGCGAACCGACTCGAGCCGCTCCTCGCCGCCTGAGGAATCGGGCACCTCACCCATGCGAGAGACACGCCAGACCAGGTTGATGTTGTCCTTGGTGCGCGTGCGAAAGACCTGGGCGTAGGGGGAGAGGGATTCCGCGGGGGTCCGGCGCCAGCGTTCGGGAAGGAAGTAGTTGAAGAGATCGGGATCCTTGCCCGCCACCCACAGCCGGCCACCGGTGCTTTCGGAACGGCCGTAGATGTAATCCACACCGAGGATGTTGACGGCATCGAGATGGGGCGGCAACGGCTTCTCCGCCCGGCTCTCAAACCGCCGGGCCATGTGCTCGAGATAGTGGGCCCGATGCGACTGCCGGACCGCTTCCTCGTGCTCGGGCGTGCGCTGCAGCAATTCGTGATCCACCAGCGCGTAGATGATCTGACCGGTGCGATCCCGGGCCAGCGAGCCGTCTTCGTGCTGTCGGACGATGATGTGCGCCGGCTTCATGTCGGCGACCCGGAACCCCTTGTGGGCCAATTCATGAATGACCAGACTGGTGGCCGAGCCCAGCAGCCGGTCCCGCTCCTCCGCGTCCTCGTGCGAGCGACTGAACGCCTCGACCAGATCCACCCCCTTCACCCATTCGTAAATCAGGACGTACTGCCGCAGGATGTCCAGTTCCACCCCCGGATGTTTGGCGATTTTCGCGGCGATCTTGCTTTCGGAACGACCGGTCTGCCACAGCTGCAGGCGTTCGGAGGGCACATAGATCCCAAGCGGCCGCTGGGTCCGGACGCGGAATCCCGGCGGACCATAGCCCCCGTCGCGCAACTCGGTAAGCAGGGCGAACTCCTCGAAGGGCGTGTTGAAATCGGCGTTGATGAAGTGATCCACGTTCATGGTACCGCCGGGAACGTCCTCCCCCACCCGCGACCACTTGATCACCAAATCCAGGGAGTGACCGGCCACGGCCCGGGTGGGAAGGCGATAGACCACGCTGGTGCCATGCAGGCGCTGCCGGTGGCGCTCAAACCAACCCCGCTCGAGCCAGTTATGCGGCTGAAGCTGGGCCTCGAAGGGCACACCGAAGGAAGTCAAATAGAGGTCCCCCTCGTCAGCGGTCCGACAATGCAGGTACCGGATTCCCAGCAAATCCACCCAGCGTCTCCAGCGCGGCCCGGGAGGCATCGCGCAACCAGCGGATTCCGCGGCACCTTCAGCCCCGTCACCCGGCCCGACCGGAGAAACCGCCCCGGCTCCGACACCGGACGGCACCTCCTCCAATCCCGGAGGAGCGTTCATCTCGAAATCCGCCCGCTCATACTCGGCCGACATGCCCGAATGCTAGCCACCGGCACACAGATTGCGCAGCAGAAAAGCCGGAGCCGATCCATCAGGATGAGACACCCCCACCCTGTAGCGTGACATTCTGGCGCGCCCACTGAGTCACAGGACGCCATACCCGCCCCCGCCTTCCCACCCACATGCAAAACTCAGATATCTGATAAGCAAACACTTATGAGGACAGACCACATTTCGGCAGGGTTCCTGCTGGGTGTTAGAGCGGATTTTGGAACAGGCTTATGGCTAAAGTGCTTGGAATTGATTTGGGAACGACGAACTCCTGCATGTCGGTGATGGAGGGCGGCGAGCCGGTGGTTTTGGAAAACTCCGAGGGCAGGCGGACCACCCCGTCCGTGGTGGCCTTCTCCAAGAATGGGGAGCGCCTTGTGGGGGAAGCCGCGAAACGGCAGGCCGTCACGAACCCCCGCAATACCGTCTTCTCCATCAAGCGCTTCATGGGGCGCAAGTACGACGAGGTCAGCGAGGAGGCGAGTCGCATGCCCTACAAGGTGGTCCGGGCCGACAACGGCGATGCCTGGGTGGAGGTTGAAACCGATGGGCAGACCAAGCGCTACAGCCCACCGGAAGTTTCGGCCATGATTCTGGGCAAGTTGAAGGCCGACGCCGAGATGCGGCTGGGCGAGAAGATCACCCAGGCGGTGATCACCGTACCCGCTTACTTCAACGACTCCCAGCGTCAGGCCACCAAGGACGCCGGGCGCATCGCGGGCCTGGAAGTGCTGCGCATCATCAACGAGCCCACCGCAGCCTCTCTCGCCTATGGCCTCGACAAGAAGAAGGACGAGAAGATCGCCGTGTACGACCTGGGCGGAGGCACGTTTGACATCTCGGTCCTCGAGATCGGTGACGGCGTGTTCGAGGTGAAAGCCACCAATGGCGACACCCATCTGGGCGGGGATGACTGGGACAACCGCATCATGGACTGGGTCTTGGACGAGTTTAAGAAGGACCAGGGGATGGACCTGCGGAAGCAGCCCGACGCCCTCCAGCGCATCAAGGAGGAGGCCGAAAAGGCCAAGATCTCCCTCTCGAGCTCGCAGCACTACGACATCAACCTGCCGTTCATCACGGCGGATGCGAGCGGACCGAAGCACATCAGCCTGAAGCTCACGCGGTCGAAGCTCGAGCAGCTTTGCGACGACCTTTTCGAGCGGACCATCGGTCCGGTGAAGGCCTGTCTGCGGGACGCCGAGCTGGCCGAAGCCCAGATCGACGAACTGGTGTTGGTCGGGGGCATGACGCGCATGCCGCGGGTCGTCGAGACCGCGAAGACTCTGGTTGAGAAGCAGCCGCACCAGGGGGTGAATCCCGACGAGGTCGTGGCCATTGGCGCGGCCATTCAGGGCGGTGTCCTCAAGGGCGACGTGAAGGACGTGCTGTTGCTGGACGTGACGCCGCTTTCCCTGGGAATCGAGACCCTGGGTGGCGTGTTCACCCGGCTCATCGAGCGCAACACCACCATCCCGACGCGCAAGTCGGAGATCTTCAGCACCGCGGCGGACAACCAACCGGGGGTGGAAATTCACGTTCTGCAGGGGGAACGCCAGCTTTCGCGCGACAACAAGACCATCGGCAAGTTTCACCTGACCGACATCCCGCCCGCCCCGCGCGGCATGCCACAGATCGAGGTCACGTTTGACATCGATGCCAACGGCATTCTGCACGTGAGCGCAAAGGATCTTGGCACCGGCAAGGAGCAGAAGATCACGATCACCGCCAGCAGTGGGCTGTCCAAGGACGAGATCGAGAACATGCGCAAGGACGCCGACCTCCATGCCGAGGAGGACAAGAAACAGCGCGAATTGATCGAAGTGCGGAACGAGGCGGACGGCGCCATTTACCGGTCCGAGAAGATGCTCAAGGACAACGAGGGCAAGATCGGGGACGCCGAGAAGGGGAGCATCCAATCCGGTATCGATGCCTTGAAGGAGGCCCTCAAGGGCGAGGACGTCGCCGCGATCCGCAGTGCGAACGAGAAGCTGAACGAAGCCTGGCAGGCCGTGTCCGCGGAGCTTTACAAGGCCGCCTCGGAACAGGCCAAGGCCGGCAAGGCCCAGTCCGCCCCGGGCGGTGAGGCGCCCAAATCCGATGAGGGAAAGAAGAGTGGCAAGGATGAAGGTCCGATCATCGACGCGGAAGTGGTGGATGAGAACAAGCAATAACCTTTTCCCGCCTGCGGGTGCGGCGGGATTTGATTACCCACAGTACAGTAAACAAACGAAAGACAAGAACATATGGCACTGAAGGTCAAACCCCTCGGCGATCGCATTCTCGTGGAAGCGGTCGAGGAGAAGGAAGTCAAGAAGGGCGGCATCATCATTCCTGATACCGCCAAGGAAAAGCCCACCGAAGCCGTGGTGCGCGTGCTCGGCACGGGCAAGAAGGACGATGACGGCAAGCCCGTTCCGTTCGAGGTCAAGGTGGGCGACCGCGTGCTCATCAGCAAGTACGGCGGCACCGAGATCAAGCTGGACGACAAGGAATACAAGCTGCTGAGCAGCGACGACATCCTGGCCGTGCTCGAATAACCCATCCCAGATCACTCAAAGACCAAGACTCCTATGGCAGCAAAACAACTGGTGTTCGATGAAGCCGCGCGGCAGGCCGTGCTCCGCGGTGTCAGCAAACTCTCCAAGGCCGTCGCCGCGACGCTCGGGCCCAAGGGCCGCAACGTCGTGCTCGACAAGAAGTTCGGCTCCCCGACCGTCACCAAGGACGGCGTGACCGTGGCCAAGGAAATCGAGCTCGAGGATCCCTTCGAGAACATGGGCGCCCAGATGGTGCGCGAGGTGGCCAGCAAGACCAGCGACGCCGCTGGTGACGGCACCACCACCGCCACCGTCCTGGCCGAGGCCATCTATCGCGAGGGCCTGAAATACGTGACCTCCGGCGCGAACCCGATCGGGATTCAGCGCGGTGTGCTCAAGGCTGTCGAGGCCGCCGTCGAGCAACTCGGCAAGATCGCCAAGAAGGTGAAGGACAAGGAGGAGATCAAGCAGGTCGCCACCGTGTCCGCCAACTGGGACACCACCATCGGCGAGATCATTGCCGACGCCATGGACAAGGTCGGCAAGGACGGCACCATCACCGTCGAGGAGGCCAAGTCCATCGAGACCACCCTCGAAGTCGTCGAGGGCATGCAGTTCGACAAGGGCTATCTCTCGCCCTACTTCGTCACCAATGCGGAGACGATGGAAGCCAAGCTCGAGGACGCCTACATCCTCATCTTCGAAAAGAAGATCAGCAGCCTCAAGGACCTCCTGCCGTTGCTGGAGCAGACCGCCAAGGTCGGCAAGCCCCTGCTGATCATCTCCGAGGAAGTGGAGGGTGAAGCCCTCGCCACTCTCGTGGTGAACAAGCTGCGCGGCACCATCAATGTCTGCGCCGTCAAGGCGCCCGGCTTCGGCGACCGCCGCAAGGCCATGTGCGAGGACATCGCCATCCTCACGGGCGGCCGCTTCATCACCGAAGACCTCGGCCTCAAGCTCGAGAACATCAAGCTCGACGACCTCGGCCGCGCCAAGAGCATCGTGGTCGACAAGGAAAACACCACCATCGTCGAAGGCAACGGGAAGCCCTCCGAAATCCAGGGTCGGATCAACCAGATCCGCCGCCAGATCGAGGAGACCACCTCCGATTACGACCGCGAGAAGCTCCAGGAACGCCTGGCCAAGCTCGCCGGTGGCGTGGCCGTCATCAATGTCGGCGCCGCAACCGAGACCGAGATGAAGGAGAAGAAGGCCCGCGTCGAGGACGCCCTGCACGCGACCCGTGCGGCCGTCGAGGAAGGCATCGTGCCCGGCGGCGGCGTGGCCCTGCTGCGCACCCTCAACGCCATGGGCAACGTCGTTCCCGCGAACGACGACGAACGCATCGGTGTCGACATCGTCAAGCGCGCCGTCGAATACCCGACCCGCGCCCTGGCGAACAACGCCGGTCTGGAAGGCTCGGTCATCGTCGAGCAGGCCAAGTCCAAGAAGGGCAACGACGGCTTCAACGTCGCCACCGGCGAATTCGTGGACCTCGTGAAGGCCGGCGTGGTGGACCCGAAGAAGGTCACCCGCACCGCCCTGCAGAACGCGGCCTCCATCGCCGGTCTGCTCCTCACCACCGAATGCCTCATCACCGAGATTCCGGAGAAGGAGAAGCCCGCTCCGGCACCCGGTGGCGGCGACATGGGTGGTATGGGCGGCATGGGCTACTAAGCCGCACCCCGGAAACGCTTCAACGCAAGGAGGCTGGCTTCGGCCAGCCTCCTTTTTCTTTCGCCCCACCCATTCACGCGTTGGAGCGTTGAGCCGCCATGCATCGGAGGGACGAGCTCCGCGAGTCCGTGGAATCAAGTCAGAGCGTCGTGTAACCCCGCCCTCCAGTGGCGGTTGACGGTTCATGCACAGGGCCGCTGCTTTCTCCTTGTGACCGCAGCTCCAGCTGTTGAGAGTTCCTCTCCGAATCAATGTTTGTTCTTCGAATGAAGTTGTTTGCGTGCAGCCTGCTCGCCTTTGCGACGGCAGGCTTGGGGTTGGCAGAGAACTGGCCGGGCTTTCGGGGACCGCGCGGGGATGGCACCAGCCTGGAAACCGGCGTGCCCGTTCACTGGAGTGCCTCGTCCAACCTCCTTTGGAAGGTGCCGGTGCCCGGCTTGGGCCACGCCTCCCCGATCGTCTGGAACGACCGGGTCTTCACGGTCTCGTGCCTGCCGGACACGGAGGAACGTGTGCTGCTCGCCTTCGATGCCCGCTCCGGCCGCCCGCTCTGGCAACGGGTCGTCGTGCAAGCGCCACTGGAACGAAAACACCCGTTGAACAGCCAGGCCTCCAGCACGCCCGCCACGGACGGTGACCTCGTCTACACTGCGTTTCTCGACGGCGACCGCATGGTGGTCTCCGCCCATGACTTCACCGGACGATCGCGGTGGCAGGTCCGGCCCGGCGAGTTCCACAGCATGCATGGCTTCTGCAGTTCCCCGGTGTTGTTCGAGGACAAGGTGATCGTGAACGGCGATCACGACGGCGATGGCTACATCGTGGCCCTGGCACGGAAAGACGGGAGCGAGATCTGGCGAATCGACCGTCCCAACAAGACGCGCAGTTATTGTGTGCCCACGATCTTCGAGGCGGGCGGGCGCACGCAGATGGTCCTTTCCGGAACGGAGTGCGTCACCAGCTACGATCCCCACAACGGCCACTTGTGGTGGATCATCGACGGGCCGACCGAGCAATTCGTGGCCTCGATCGTCTACAACCCGCGGGCAAATCTCTTCTTCATGACCGGCGGCTATCCCGAGCACCATCTCCTGGCCATCCGCCCGGACGGCGAAGGGAATGTGACCGACACCCACATCGCCTGGCGCCAGCGCAAGGCTTCCTACGTTGCCTACGTGCCCTCCCCCATCTCCGCCGGTGATTACTTCTACGTCGTGTCGGACAACGGCTACGCCTGCTGTTTCGAGGCAGCCACGGGGGAACTGAAGTGGCAGGAGAAGTTCGGCACGCAGCACGCCTCGTTGGTGTCGGCGCAGGGACGGGTGCATTTCCTGAACGACGACGGGTTGACGCGTGTGGTTCGCGTGGGGCCGGAGTTGGAGGTGCTGGCCGCCAACGACCTGGGGGAAAAGTGCTTTGCCTCCCCGGCAATCAGCAACGGACGCCTGTTCATCCGCGGCTTCGAGAATCTCTACTGCATCGGCGAACCCCAGTCCGTCACCCCGCCCTCCCCGTAGCGGCGAACCGGCGATCGCCGACCTCTCCTGTCACCCTCTCCTGCCGTAGCGGCGAACTGGCGTTCGCCGTGGTCCGCCGACCCAAGGAACTGGCGACATTCGCACCAGGGACCGTATCCTGCCCATCCGGCGCTCAGCTCGACTCCACCACCCGCTTTCGCAGGCCGGGTCGGAGCCAGCGGCGGACGCGCCATTCCAGGAACCGGTTGTAGAAGAGGCAACCCGCCACCCAGAGCCAGAAGCACACGGCGGCCTCCTCGGCATGGCTGAACTGGATCGCCACCAGGAAAGTGACGCCGAAGGCCACCCAGGGCAGTCCCATCAACAAGCCAAACACCGCCCCGGCGGCCCGGAGCTGCGTCTGCGCCCGCAGCGCCGCCCGCAACGCCAGCCAGCGCAGCGTGCGGAAATCCGAGAGGGTGACAAGCAGTCCTCCCGCAAAGAACGCCGAAAAAATGAAGAAGACCTCGTCATCGGTGTCGAGTTGGCGTCCCCCAAGCGTAATGGCGGCAATGAGCGCGAGATTCAGCAGCAGCAGCATCCGGCGGGCCGGCCGAATGCTCTGCTTCACACTCGCATGGTGGGCCTTGATGAGATCGGCCTCCGGCAACGGGGTGACCAGCAGCAGTTCCAACGCGCCGCTGCGCCGGTCGTCGTGGAGTCTTCGGGTGGCGGTGAGAACGGCCTGGATGCGGGTCACGAGGTGCAGCGCGTAGGCAGCACAGAAGGCACTGATGAACCCCTCCTCGTGACCGCGCTCGGCCAGGGAATACCCGAGCATGATCACGAAGAACAGGACCACCGGCCACCGCAGGAGCTTGATCCAAAATCCCTCCCTCTGAGATGGCAGCGCCAGCCATTGCGCCGGTTCCGCCCCCCGCTCAATCCGGGTCCGACCCTCACGCCCTGCCGACCGTCGAGATCCCCACTTCCCCGCGCCGGGAGAAGGCTCCCCGCTGCCTCCCACCTCGGACTTTCGCCAGAGCGTGGGCAGCAGACTGCCAGAAAGCCCGATCAAGGCGGAGCCGATCAAGCCGAGGAAAAGGAGCGGCAGCCAGTACAGTTCCGCGCCGCTCAGACCCGATCGCCCGGCGGAGTGGCCGAAGTTGCCATCAAAGGCGAAAATCACCGGCGTCATCGGGGAAAACAGCGTCCAACCGACACCCCCCCCCATGCCGCCGCCGAACACCTCATCGACCAGCACCGGCAACCAGGGCAGAAACACCAGCACCAACAGGCTCGCCACCGAGGACAGGACCGCACTGCGCGCCTCGGTCGACACAGCCGACCAGAACACCCCGACTGCCAGCGAAGTCAGCATGGCGGCGAACAAGGCCAGCAACAGCCGGGCGACCTCGATCCACAGCACGCCCCCTTGCAGGATGGGAAGGAACATGAACGGCAGAATCGCGAGCCACGCACACGCGACCTGGAAGGAGTGACAGACCATCTTGCCAACCACGATTCCGCTCCCGCTCAACGGGGTCAGGAACAGGAGCCCCAGCGTCCCCTCCCGCTTCTCGAAGCTCAGGCAGTCGGCCGTCAGGAAAGGGCCGGTGAACACGCTCAGGCCGAACGCCGCGATGGCGAGGCACGCGAGCATGACCCCGCCGCGTTGCTGGGGACCGAAATGGGGAAAGAAGAACCCGAAGAGGAGGGCGATCAAGGCCGCTGCGGCGAATGCCCATCGCAACAGCCACGTGCCCCGCTGACGCGAGGCGACGCGGAGTTCGCGCTGGATGACCGGCAGGACGTTCAAACCAAGAAGTGCAGTAGAACCGTAGATTACCGCCGATGGACACATATTTCCCGGGGTCCAGGCAAACGTCCGGTCTCAGCCTGCCGACCAAGACGCTCTGCCCCCCTACGACGCTCAAGCCCCCCAGGCCCGCTGCGGTTTCCAGGTTCAAGAGTTCGCGTGGGGAGAATGCGGCAAGCCGCGACCGCATGCAAGCGGGGGGCGCGCCCCCCCCTATGGACTGCGCCGGCGAAGCGAAGCGACGACGGCGCTTTCGAACCTGCGACCACCGACGAACCCGCCGGGACCCGCGTGCCCTCTCCCCGAAAAGCGGTGTCGTGCTGCGCGTGTCACCGCACTCCAGAACGCTGTGGACGAGGCTTTCGAACCTGCGACCACCGACCCTTTTCCTTTCCGCCATGGCAGGGCCTTTCTACACTCCGGCCCATGAATCCGGTGGCATTGGTGACAGGCGCCTCCCGCGGCATCGGGCGGGGCATCGCGCTGGAGTTGGCCAGGATCGGTCACGATCTTGTGATCAACTATGCCAGCAACCGCGAAGCGGCCACGGCCACGGCTGTGGATTGTGTGGCGGCCGGCCACGAAGCCGGACATTCCATTCGCGCGGAGCCCTGCCGGGCCGACATCTCGGAAGCGACTGATCGCGCCGCGCTGCTGGACTTCACCCGCGCGACCTTCGGCCGGATCGACCTGCTCGTGAACAATGCCGGCGTGGCTCCGAATGTCCGTGCCGACTTGCTCGAAGCCGGCGAGGAGAGCTTCGACCGGCTGATGCGGATCAACGTCAAGGGGCCCTACTTTCTCACGCAAGCCGTCGCCAAATGGATGATTGAGGAAACCCGAAATCCGAAGTCCGAAATCCGAAGGGCAGGGGCCGAAATTCACGTTCCGAAGATCGTGACCGTGTCCTCGATCTCGGCCTACACGGCTTCGGTGAACCGCGGCGACTACTGCGTATCGAAGGCGGCGCTGTCGATGCTCACACCATTGTTCGCGACGCGCCTGGCGGAGTATGGCATCCAGGTCTTTGAGATCCGGCCCGGAGTCATCGCCACCGACATGACCGGTCCGGTGAAGGAAAAGTACGACCGGCTCATCGCGGAGGGATTGACCCCGATGGCACGCTGGGGGCAACCGGAAGACATCGGTCGCGCCGTGGCGGCGATTGCGCAGGATCGTCTGCCGTTCAGCACCGGCGAAGTCATCAACGTCGACGGCGGATTTCACTTGAGAACCCTCTGAACTCCCATGCCCCTCAAACTCGACCCCAGACTCACCCCCAAGAAGCTCCTGCCAAAACTGGAGCGATTCTTCGACCTCTCCGGCCGGAAGATCCTGGCCATCGAGAAGAGCTGGAAACCGTCCGATGGCACGCCGGTGTTCACCGTCAAGGGCCGCTACACCACGCGCGGCTGGACCGAGTGGACGCAGGGCTTTCAGTTCGGTTCCGCCATTCTGCAGTTCGATGCGACAGACGACCGGCAGTTCCTCGACATCGGCCGGCGGAAGACCGTCGAGTTGATGGCGTCGCATGTCTCGCACATCGGCGTGCACGACCACGGCTTCAACAACGTGTCCACCTACGGGAACCTGCTGCGGTTGATGCAGGAAGGGCGGATTCCGGCAAACGACGCCGAACGCGATTTCTATGAACTGGCGCTGAAGGTCTCGGGCGCGGTGCAGGCATCCCGTTGGACCCGGTTGGCGGATGGCACCGGTTTCATCCATTCGTTCAACGGGGCACACTCCCTGTTCGTTGACACCATCCGCTCCTGCCGGGCCCTGGCGGTGGCCCACCTGCTGGGGCACTCGCTCATGGGTGAGCAGGACGAGAAAGTGTCGCTGCTGCAGCGGTTCGTGGAACACGCCCTGAACACCGCCCGCTACAGCGTCTACTACGGCCGGGGCCGGGATGCGTATGACGTGCGCGGTCGGACGACGCACGAGGCCGTCTTCAACCCCAAGAACGGCGTGTTCCGCTGTCCGAACTCCCAGCAGGGGTATTCGCCGTTCAGCACCTGGACGCGCGGGCTGGCGTGGGCAATCTGCGGGTTCGCGGAGGAGCTGGAACTGTTGGAGCACCATTCGCGCCGGCTGGCGAAGGACTTGAAGGCGATGGGCCTCAACCTGGTGATGGTGCGGCGTGAGTTCCTCGAAGCGGCCACCGCAACGGCGGATTTCTACCTGGCGAACTCCTGCGCCGACGGCATCCCGATGTGGGACACCGGAGCGCCGAATCTTCACCGACTGCCGGCGGATTACCTCAAGCGGCGGTCGAATCCCTTCAACCGTTGGGAACCGGTGGACAGCTCGGCGGCGGCGATTGCGGCGCAGGGATTGATCCGCCTGGGAGATTACCTGGCCTCGACGAAGGGCAATGCCACCCAGGCGCGGCGCTATCGGCAGGCCGGGCTCGCAATCGCCGACACCCTGTTCTCGGAACCCTATCTCTCGGCCGATCCGAAGCATCAGGGACTGACTCTCCACTCCGTCTATCACCGGCCGAACGGTTGGGATTATGTTCCGCCCGGACAGAAGGTGCCCTGCGGCGAGAGCTCCATGTGGGGCGATTACCACGCCCGCGAACTGGCGCTGCTGATCCTGCGAGAGGCCCAGGGCCGGCCACCGCTGGCGTTCTTCGCGGGGATTTGAACAGGGGCTTGCGCCACTGTCGCGGCGGAGCATGGAGCCGGGAGCCGAGGACTCCCGGCGCACGATCCGCCCACACAGCCCGCTCACTCCGGCTTGGCATATTTCTGCACCCACAGCTTCGGATCATCTCCAAGCTGGTCGCCGGTCAACTGCCGCAAGTGGGCGACAAGGTCTTGCTGGAGCGAAGCCCGAACCCGCTCCATGAGGTGGTAATGGTGGCGCTCGATGCCGGAAGCCGGTGGCTCTGGTGGGCGGTAGAATCGTCCCACCCACCGCAGAGTGTCAGCAACCTCCGTAACGTTGGTTTCCGCCAACGCGGCGTCTCTGCCTTCCTGCAACATGTCCGTCCAACCATCTGCAAGCGCGGCGTCGATCTCAGCCATGACGAAACGCCCCCACCCCCATGCTGCAAGCACCGCGAGAATCGCTGTTACCAGCGACAGCACAAAGATGAGACGCTTCTGGCCAAGGGGCGTCAAAGTGGCTGACCGAGGCGAGGAGCGCGCCAAGGATGAACGAGATGGAACATGAGACCAGTCACGCTCCTCGTCATTCGGTTGAGCGACGGGTTCGGAGTTTCGGCCTTCACAAGGGCAAACGGATACGTGGAGGGAAAGCTCGTGGAGCAGTCCAATGCCCGTCGGATCAAGTTCCATCATGCAAGAATCGGCATCGCCGAAAAAACTGAGAGTTCGCGTCACAACCCCTGGAAACCGGGCAAGTCGAATAAGCTCCTGGCAGTGTGACTGCAGGAAGTCCAGCGCCTCCATGGCAACATCCAGTGGATACGTGCCCTCGTGGATATCGGAGAACTCCAGCCAAGATTCCCTAGCCAGGCTGCCATCGGCCAACGTATCACCTTGCCGTACGATGGACGGTTCCAATGTGGAACTGCGAAGGAAATCGTCCGGCAGGAAATTAGGGCCACCGAACACGATGGTGAAACCGGCCTGCTTCATCTTTTGCAGAACGCACGACGGAGGTACGCCGAAAGCTGCGACTCACCGACCCCGCGGCAAGGTGGTCCGAATGAAATCGCGATGTGATCACGGCGTTCGAGTTCAGCCACCGGGATAGGCCTCAGATCGCCAAACTTAATCGTCTGCTGTAGCTGCTGAGGTGACATGAAATCCTCCTGTCGTGAACGCTGTCTGGAGCCGCTCAATAAGGGCATCAGCATGCTCCTGGGGGATCGGTCCGATGATACGGGTCCCCATCGTCCGAAAGTCGTGGTCGTCCCGGTCATGGTCGTACTCACCAAAGACCAACCAGACACTCGCCATGCTCCCAGCCGGGACAGGCTGCGCAAGCCGTGTAGCCAACCGGACACGGTCGAGAAGCTTCGGCTGTCCAGTGTAACAGTTGCATTCCCAGATGATCGTGACAGTTTGCGCATGTGAATTCGGCGGCGCCGTGTCAGGTATTGGACCACACTGAGTGTGGCCCGCTGGGGCTGAATTCATGATGAGTTGACGCTAAAGGGGTTACATCGCCAACGCAAGGCACAAGTGTGGCCCAGCTATGCCGCCCCTCACCGGTGCTCGCCGCACAGCACATCCGTCGGTGCCAGGCCCAGCTCGAACGGTTCCAGGGGCATGGGGCGGTCGTGGTCGAGGTGTTCCCGGCAGAGGGCGAAGAAGTCGGCCTGGGTGCGGACGCGGCGGACGTGGTGAAGGAATTCCCCGGACGGGTCCACGCCGAGCGCCAGGAAGTTCATGTGTTTCTTGATCCGCTGTACGTGGCTGATCGCGGTGAGACCGGGGGCGGCGGTCGCTTCAAACAAGGCCTCGATGTAGGCCTGCACCTCGCGGCCGGTGGGCAGGACCGGAGCGTTCGGAGCGTCGGCGGTACCCGGTGCCAGCGACCGGAATTGGCGGAAGATCCACGGATTGCGAATGGCGCCCCGCCCGATCATCAGGCCGCGGGCGCCGGTTTCCCGCAGGACCTCCCACCCGTGCCTGCCGGAGTGGACATTGCCGTTGGCCAGCACGGGACAGGGGAGCCTTTCGACCGCGCGGGCGATCAGGTCATAATGCACCGGCGCCCGGTACATCTCCCGAACTGTGCGGCCGTGGACGGTGACCAGATCCAGATCGTGACGGGCAAGGATTGCCAGGAGCTGGTCGTAGCCCTCCGGGTTGTCGAAGCCGACCCGGGTCTTGACGGTGAACGGAATCGACACGGCCTCCCGAAGCGCACCCAGGATCCGGTCGATCCGATCCGGTTCCCGGAGCAACCCGCCGCCGGCGCATTTCCGGTAAACGACCGGTGCCGGGCAGCCCAGATTGAGGTCGATGGCGGCGACCGGCTGTTGCTGGAGTTCGCGGGCGGTGCGGACCAGTTCGGCCGGGTCGTTGCCGATCATCTGGGCCACGGCGGGACCGCCGGTGGGATTCTCTGTGATCGAGCGCAGGATGTGGCGGTCGAGCCGGGAACCGGAGTAGACCCGAAAGTACTCGGTGAAGTAGACGTCGGGACCTCCGTATTGCGCCATGAGCCGCCAGAAGGGGAGGTCAGTGATGTCCTGCATGGGTGCCAGCGCCGTCAGGGGCTCCGGACGGGCCAGCAGGGCACGGAACTGGCTGGACGGGGACATGAAGCTCAGCAACCGGCGGGAGGCCTCGCCACCTCCGCCTTCCGCCGGATCTTGCCCGCAAACTGGTTCTGATGCCTGCCCATTGAAACCGCCGGGAGATTACCGCCAAGACCGGAGCAAGGTGAAGAACAAGAGCAGGATGCCTTCGCGGCGGAGCCATCCGGGTTCGAAACCCGCGGTGAAAGGCGGCAGGAAACGCTTGCGTCCATCGGCTGAAAACGGGCATCTGTCAGGTATGAGCCGCAGCGGCATCAACCCACCGGGGCGGAGACCGCCCCCTGCACCATGGCCCCTGGCAGTCGCGCGGGAGTCCCGCAAAGCGATCGACTGACGCCTCCCTGCACGCATGGAGATCACCCTGGTATTCATGATCCTCGGGCTGGCGACGCTCTACTTCGTCACCGAAACCTATCCACCGCACGTGGTGGCGATGCTGGTCCTGGCCCTGTTGGTGGTGACATCGCTGGTCACGCCCCAGGAAGCCTTCCAGGGTTTCAGCCACGAGGCGACCATCACGGTCGCCTGCATGTTCGTGCTGAGCGCCGGGTTGGAGCGGACCGGGGCGGTGCGGTTCCTGGGAAAGGGATTGATCCGCCTGGGGTCGAACCGTTTCATCCTCCTGGCCTTGCTCATGGTGGTGGCCGGCGGGATCTCGGCGTTCATCAACAACACTGCGGCGGTCGCCGTTTTCCTGCCACTGGTATTGACGGCCGCCCGGGCCCGGAAGATTCCCGCCTCCCGACTGCTCATCCCGCTCTCCTACGCCTCCCAGTTCGGCGGCACGTGCACCTTGATCGGCACTTCGACGAACCTGCTGGTCAGCGGGATCGCCCGGGACCACGGCTACGCCCCGTTCTCGATGTTTGAAATGACCGGCATGGGCCTGCTCCTGTTCGGCACCGGCACGCTGTATTTCCTGATCATCGGCCAGTGGTTGCTGCCGGGGCAACGCGGGCCCGAGTTGATCGACACCTACGCCCTGCGCGATTACCTGTCGGAACTGCTGGTCCAGCCCGGCTCGCCACTGATCGGGCGGGCCACCACGGAACTGGCCCTGACCAAGACCTACGATGTCACCCTCGTGGAGATCTTCCGGGAGCGGCGCAAGATCTGGTTCCCGCTCTATGAACCGATCCGGGAAGGCGACGTGCTTCTGATGCGGGGCAAGCTCGACCGGTTGATGGGGTTCCAGAGTCGCTTCAAGCTGGCCCCCTGGGCGGAATTCAAACTCACCCGGGATGAACTCGTCGGGGGCGACCGAAAGATGGTGGAGGGACTGGTGGCGCCCGGGTCGGAGTTCATCGACCAAACCCTGCAGGAATCCCAGCTCCGGCAACGGTTCAACACGGTGGTGCTCGGCATCCAACGGCACGGCCAGCTCCTGCGTGAGAAACTGGCGGGGGTCCGACTGCAACTGGGCGACGCGGTGCTGCTGCTCGGCCGGCCGGACGACCTGGAACGGCTGCAGGCGACCGGTGACTTCGTGTTGCTCGGCGAAGTGGAACGGGAAGACCCGGCCCGTCGTTCCCGGGCGTTGCGCGCCATGCTGATCGTGGGGGTGGCGCTGGGAGCGGCCGCCTTCCACCTCACCACGATCACGGTGGCGGCCATGCTGGGATCGCTGCTGCTGGTGCTGACCCGTTGTTTGGACGCACAGGATGCCCACGAATCCATCGACTGGCCGGTGATCTTCCTGATGGCGGGCGTGCTCCCCCTGGGGGTGGCGCTGGACAAGTCCGGAGCGGCTGCGGAGATCGCCGCTTTTGCCATGAAGACCGTGGGAACCCTCGGCCCCCAAGGCGTGCTGGCGGCGCTTTACCTGGTCACCGCGATTCTCACGGCAGTGATGAGCAACACGGCCTGTGCCGCCCTGATGGCCCCGCTGGCGATCAAGGCGGCGGAGGGAATGGGCCTGGACCCGCGGCCGATGCTCATGGCGGTGATGTTCGCGGCCTCCACGTGCTTTGCCACCCCGGTGGGTTATCAAACCAACCTGATGGTCTACAACGCCGGTGGCTACCGCTTCGCCGACTTCATCCGGGTGGGGCTGCCGCTGAACCTGATCTTCGCCGCCCTGGCGATCTGGTTCATCCCGCTCTTCTGGCCGCTCTGAACGCGTCTGCCTCGGGGGGGGCGGCGCTTCCGCGGAGCCCGGCGCCTGTTCGGCTCCGATCAGGCTCCACGGGAGACTTGCGATTACGAGGAGGATCACGATTACGAGAGGCGGGATCGAAGCACCTCGGATGCGCCCTTTTCCCACAGGTTCGGCGAAAGACTTTGACCCCCGGGAGCGGAGGGAGTAAGCAAGCAGGCAAAACGAGGCTCGTAACACTGGTGTTTTCAGGATGCACGTCCCAATCGGACTTCTGGCCGCAGACTTCAATCTGCTTTACGTCTGGCAGCGCTCGACCATCGAGGGCAAGGCCATCATCGTCATCCTGGTCCTGTTCTCGATCTTCGCCTGGTCCATCATGGCCACCAAGACGGTCGAAATGCGACGCGCCCGCGCGCTCAACGACCTGTTCGACCAGGAGTTCCGCGGCCAAAAGTCCGTGTTCACCATTCACGACCGGAAAGTGCAGGTGGACGGTTGCCCGAGCTTCTCCGTCTATTCCGCCGGCTGCGAGGAACTCGACGAACGGGTGCGCCAGGGGCCGGGTCTGCCCCGGCGCGAACGCATCTCACTCAAGGCGCTCGAGCACGTGAAACGGGTCATTGAAGGCGAGGTGGCCCGGCAGGCGTTGAAACTGGAATCCGGCCTGATTCTGCTGGCGATCGCGGTGAGTGGAGCCCCGTTTCTGGGGCTTCTCGGTACGGTCTGGGGGGTGATGAGTGCATTCAGCGGGATCGCCCAAGCCGTCGCGGCGGGAAACCAGGTTGACCTTGCCGCCATGGCCCCCGGCGTGGCCGGCGCATTGTTAACAACTGTGGCCGGTCTGCTGGTTGCGATCCCCTCGATGTTTGGCTATAACTGGCTGGTTCACAACCTGCGCGTGCACACGGTGGAACTCGACAACTTCGCGCAGGAACTGGTGACCCGTATCGAGATCGAGTTTCTCGGAGACGACGAGGACCCGGCCTAGGCCGAAGCCACGCCGTTGAATACCGCAGATGAACGCGGATAACCACAGATCACTGCCGGAGCTTGAAGCTCTCGCCGCCACCCCGCGCCCTTGTCGGTCGGGGCAAGGCGACTCGGGACGCAGGTCCCGGGGAACCCGCGTTGAGCTGCGTGCATCCGTGGTTGAGTTGTTCTCCCGGCCAGGCTGAAACGAAATGCGGCGATTCTCCCAACGCAACGCGCTGGTGACGCTGAGTGACATCAACCTCACTCCGCTGCTCGACCTTGCGTGGACGTTGCTGATCATCTTCATGATCACCACGCCGTTCCTGACGCGCGGCATCGACCTCAAGCTCCCCGAAGGCGGGCGGCCTCCCGTGGAAGTGAACCGGAACGACCTCCAGACCGTGGAGATCGACCAGACCGGCCAGTACTTCCTGAACCGCCAGCCGATGGACCTCGACTCGCTGGAGCAGCAGTTGGTGACTTTCCATCAGAACAACCCGAACCTCGTGGTGCGTATCCGGGCGGACAAACAGGGCGCCGTCGATCCCTTCGTCCGCGTCATCGACCGGCTTACCGAACATGGAATCACCCGGATTTCGATCGCCACCGAACCCGGAGGCCGCCGATGAAACGTCTGCAGCGTGAATGCCTGACCCTTTCCACCGTGTTGCACGGGGTGCTCCTGGCCATCCTGTTCCTGGGAACCGCGTTCCTGGCCCATCCCAAACCACCGGAACAAACAGAGCCGGTAACCCTCCTCGATTTCGTGCCGGACAAGCTGGTGGACGAAAACGTCGCCAACCCGGGAGGCACAGCCCCCACCCCACCGGCGGATCCTCCTCCACAACGGCGCGTCGATCCCCCGCCCCGGAAGCCGGACCCGGACCCGGTTCCGGAACCCCGCCGTGAGCCCACTCCGCCTCCGAAAGACACGGTCAAGGAACCGGAGGTGAAGCCCCCACCCAAGGCTCCCGTGCGCGAACCCGACCCCAAACCCGACCCTGAGCCGGAGAAACCGAAGTGGACGCCCTCCAAGGACATCAAGGTCAACCTCAACAAGACCACGAAGACGCCCACCGCCGCCCAGCAGGCGGCCGAAAAGGCCCGGGAACAGCGCGAGCGCGAAACCCGCGAAGCGTTGAACAACTCGATCAACCGGCTCCAAAGCCAGTTCCAAACCCAGATTTCGTTCAGCATTCCGGGCTCCGGCGGCGCCAGCTACGCCAACTATGGCGCCTATGTCCGCACGATCTACGACCGGAACTGGCGTGAGCCCGCGGGCAGCGTCGAGGGCAATCCCACGGTCAAGGCGCGCATCGTGATTGCGCGCGACGGCAAGGTGGTGTCGTCGGAAATCGTCGATCGGTCCGGCCAGCCGGCGATGGATCGATCGATTCAGGAGCTGCTGGGCCGGATTCAGAACATTGGCCGCTCGTTCCCGGATGGCGCAAAGGACGACCAGCGCTCCTTCATTCTCACTTTCAACCTCAAGTCAAAACTCGGACTCGGATGATGCGGATGACTCAGATCAACCACCCCGCCCCCCGGCTGGCCGCCCTGTTGCTGGCCGGCGTAACCGCCTTCGGAGCGGACCAGGTACTGCCTCCAATCGATCGCCTCGGCATCGGGGACGTCCCCCCGATTCCCATCGCGCTCTCCGGTTACACCGGCGAGGTCGCGCAGGTGCTGGAATTCGACCTGGAGGTCGTCGGCTTCAAGGTCGTGCCGGAATCGACCTCCGGTCTCCAGTATATCCTGAGCGGCAAGAACGACGGCCGGGTCGAGGGCACCCTGCGGGATGCCGTGAGCAAGCAGAGCAGGCTCCACAAGGCCTACGGGGGCACCTCCCTTCGCCAGCAGGCCCACGGACTGGCGGATGACGTGGTCAAGGAGGTCCTCGGCCTGCCCGGCATTGCCCGGACGCGCATCGCCTTCAAACGCGACCTCGGCCGGCGCAGCGAGCTTTACATCTCGGACTACGACGGCTATGGCGCCGCCGCGATCACGTCGGACGGCTCAGTGGTCGCCGCTCCCTGCTGGGCTCCCGGGAAGAACCTCCTCGTTTACACCACGTACCTGGCGGGCAACCCGGACATCATGTCGCACGATCTCAGCACCGGAAAACGGGCGTACGTCGCACGGTATTCCGGGTCGAACATCTCGCCCGCCGTGTCGCCGGACGGAGGGCGCGTGGCGATGATCATGAGCAAGGGTGGGAGTCCGGATCTCTACGTGGCGGATATTGACGGCTCGAACCTGCGGCAGTTGACCAAGACACCGGAGGACGAGTCATCGCCCTGCTGGTCGCCGGACGGCCGGACAATCTGCTTTTCGACGCGGATTGGGGGGCGGCGCACCCTGGCCACCATCCCGGTGGCTGGCGGCGCGGTGAAGCGACTGAACACCTCGGGGGCGGTCAATCCTTCCGAGCCAGCCTGGTCACCGGACGGCAAGTGGATCGCCTTCACGTCGCAACGCCGTGACTTCGAGATTTGCGTGGTTCCGGCGGCGGGCGGGACTGCCCGGACGGTGGCGGTGGGGGAGGATCCTTCCTGGTCACCCAACTCGCGGACGCTGGTGATGGTGCAACGGGACAAGCAGGCGAATCGCACCCTGTCTGTGCTTGACGTCCTCACCAAACAACGAAAGACTTTGGCCACCGGTCTGGGGTCCTGCTCGCAACCGACTTGGGCTCGTTGACCCGGAAAGCCGGGACTGTAGACACCATGAAACGCGCTCTTCTCAACCTCTCTGTCGCCTCGCTGGTGCTGATGCTCGGCGCCACCGGCTGCAAACGCCCTGAAAAAGGGGTGACCCCCATTTCCGGCCGCGGGGCGGCCACCGTTGACACCAGCACCTCCGCCAACCCGCCGCTGGGGGGTACTCCGGGAGGTGAAGGGGGGCTGACCTCGGAGCCCCTCGGGCCTGGTGGCGGCGAACAGGCCGGTTTGGATACCTTCGAGGGCTACCTGATGGACAAGGAGCGATTTGCCGGGCAGACCATCTACTTCGATTTCGACAGCTCGGTGGTAAAGCTGGACCAGATCGACAAGGTCAACGCGGTGGGAGACGAGCTGAAGCTCCTGCCGGCGGTCAAACTGCTCATCGACGGCCATTGTGACGAACGCGGCACCGAGGAGTACAACCGGGCACTCGGCGACCGCCGCGCACTCGCGGCGCGCGAGGTGCTGGTGAAGTACGGAATCGACAAGAACCGCATTCGCGTCCGGAGCTGGGGTGAGGACATGCCGGCGGACCTGGGCCATGACAACGCCGCGTGGGCCCGGAATCGCCGGGACGAATTCATTCTTCTTCTGCCGCCGACGAACTGAGGCCACCCGGTTTCAGTTTGCCGCGGCGCTCCCGCCCCCTGCCAATCACCGATTGGAGGGGGCGGTTGCTTTGTCGTTCCCGGCTCCCGGAGCCCCGGCAAAGCCATTTGCCAGTTGGACCAACTTGACCTAGAAACACCCCTCCGCTGGAAGCGGAACCTATGAGCAAGAGACGAACCGTCGAAATCTACGACACCACCCTGCGCGATGGCAGCCAGGGCGAAGGGATCAACTTCTCCGCCCTCGACAAGTTGCGGATCGCCGAGAAGCTCGACGCCTTCGGGGTGCACTACATCGAGGGCGGCTGGCCCGGCTCAAATCCCAAGGACATGGAGTTCTTCCAGCAGGCCGCCCGGAGGAAGTGGAAGAACGCGCGGATCGCCGCCTTCAGCATGACCCGCCGCAAAGGCATCGCCGTGGAAAACGATGACCTCATGCGCCAGGTGCTGGAGGCCGAAACCCCGGTGGCCACCATCGTCGGCAAGACCTGGTTGCTGCACGTCACCGAGGTCCTCCGCGCCAGGCCGGACGAGAACCTCGCCATGATCGCGGACACCATCGGCTACCTCAAGGCCCAGGGGCGGACGGTGATCTACGACGCGGAACATGCATTTGACGGTTACAAGGACGAACCCGAGTACTCCCTGGCCACTTGGAAAGCGGCCGCCGAGGCCGGGGCTGCATGCATCGTGCTGTGCGACACCAATGGCGGATCCCTGCCGCAGGAAATCCGGCAGATCGTCGCAACGGCAAAGAACGCCTTGAGCGTCCCTGTCGGCATCCACACCCACAACGACTGCGGTCTCGGTGTGGCCAACGGCATCGCCGGCATCGAGGCGGGCGCCGGTCAGATTCAGGGCACGATCAATGGCTACGGCGAACGCACCGGGAATTGCGACCTCACCAGCGTCATGCCCCTCGTGGAGTTCAAGATGGGCCTGCAGGGAGTGCCGGCAAAATCCCTCTCGAAACTGCGCGAGCTTTCCGAGTTCGTGAACGAAATCGCCAATCTCCGGCATGACCCGCGCCAACCGTGGGTCGGCCAGACCGCGTTCGCCCACAAGGGCGGCATGCACGTGCACGCCATTGACCGCGTAGCTCGAAGCTACGAACACATCAACCCGGAGGCGATCGGGAACCAGCGCCGCGTGCTCGTCAGCGACATGTCCGGTCGCACCAACATTCTCCTGAAAGCCACGGAACTGGGTTTCAAGCTCGATCCCTCCGCCCCGGAAACCCGCGCGATCACGGCCGAAGTCAAACGCCGGGAGGGTGACGGCTACGAATACGAGGCCGCCGAGGCTTCCCTGGCCCTGCTGATCCGGGGAATCCAGGAACACAACCCGGAGTTGCTCTTCAACGTGGACGCCTACCACGTTTCCATGCGCCGCGATTCCAACACCTCCATCTGCGAGGCAACCGTCAAGGTGCGCGTCGGCGATCAGGTGGCCCACACGGTCGCCGAAGGGGACGGCCCGGTGAACGCCCTGGACGGCGCGTTGCGAAACGGCCTTTCGAAGTTCTTCCCCCCGCTGAAGAAGGTGTCTCTGACCGATTACAAGGTGCGCATTCTCGACACCGGCACCGGCACCGCCGCCAAGACCCGCGTCCTGATCCAGTCCAGCGACGGCAAGCGGGAATGGGGTACCGTGGGAGTCAGCGAGAACATCATCGACGCCAGCCTGCAGGCACTGGTCGACTCGATGGAATACGCGCTGCTCAAGAAGACGCCTTGACGGCTATACATCGCGGTGTATAGTCGCCGTGTGAAAAAGAAGGGCGTCAACTACGGGGATTCCACCGGATCTGGGGCGCCTGCGTTGCGGGATGCCACCGCCGCCGAGGTGGAGCCCATGGTGCGGACGCAGGTCTACCTGACCCGTCGCGAGCATGAATTCCTCACCGCTGAAGCCGGTCGGTTGGGCCGGCCCATGGCGGCGGTGTTGCGATCGTTCATCGACGAGAAGATGGAGATTCCAGATGAGGTCTGGGACAACAACCCCTTGCTGGCCCCTCCGGTGGAGGATCCGGATTGGGTGGGGCATGAGGATGGTGCGATCAACCACGACCACTACATTTACGGTTGTCCCAAGAAATGGGTGAAGAAGGACGGAGAGTGGGTTGAAGCGCCTCCGCTGCCTGACGATTACTACGAGAATCCAGCGAGCAGCGCCGCCTATGACCGGATGCTGGAGGGGATGTCGTGAACGGTGGGGCGGTGTTCCTGGATGCCTCCGTGTGGATTGCGCTTCGGGATCCCAGGGAACCCCGTCACGCCGAGGCCCAGCGTGTCGTGGCGCAGGTTCTCCGGGGTCGAAGCGGCTTCGTGGTCACCCCCTTGATCTTCGCCGAAACCCACGCCTATTTCACCCGCTCGCGTCTGCGCCGGACCCAGGTTCTCGATGATTTCGAAAAGAACCCGGTCATCCGATGCGAACCCACGCTGGCAAGCGATCACGCGGAGGCCATTCGACTGCTGCGGGATTACACCGACAAAGCCTGGTCCTTCTGCGACGCCGTTTCCCTTGTCGTCATGCGGCGTCTGGGCCTGCGTCGGGCAGCCTCGTTCGACCAGCATTTCCGACAGTTCGGGGAACTCGAGATTATCGAATGACCGGGCACCTCAGGGTCGGTTTCCGCCTTCAGGGACCTGCTTGAGTTCGCCCAGGCCGCGGCTGGTCAGGACCCGGCTGAAAGTCGGCGTGGTCACCGAGTAAGGGAACCCCTGCCCGGCGGTCCCGGCCCCAAACCGACCGTGTTTGTCGAGCGCCACGAAGCTGACCCGCAACGCCGAGCCGAGCGGGTCTTTGCGTGCGATGCGGCGCAGTGCTTCCAGACAGGCCTCGGTGGGGTGCAGGCCCTGCCGCATCAACTCCACCACCAGGAACGTGCCGCAATAGCGCATCACGTTCTCCCCCACGCCGGTGGCGCCGGCGGCCCCAACCTCGTTGTCGACGTAAAGCCCGCTGCCGATGATCGGGGAGTCGCCCACGCGCCCTGGCAGTTTCCCGGACAAACCGCTGGTCGAACAGCCGCCGGCAATCGTGCCATCCGCGCCCAGCACCAGGAGCGCGATGGTGTCGTGATTGTCGGAAGAGGCGGGCGTTGGGTGGCCGGCCGCGCGTTCCGCCATGCGGGCTTTCTGCCAGGCGGCGTGCTTCGCCTCGGAGTCGATTTCAATGGATTCAAGCCCCTGCTCGAGCGCGAACATCCGGGCGCCGTCGCCCACCAGCATCACGTGGTGGGTCCGTTCCATCACGCAGCGGGCCGCTGAAATCGGGTGCACAATGCCCTCGATGCCCCCCACGCTTCCGGCTTGGTGCCCCGGACCGTTCATGATGCAGGCATCGAGCTGCACCACCCCGGCCGCGTTCGGGCGACCGCTCAATCCGACGGAGCCGTTGCCGGACGATTCCGTGAGCCGGATGCCCTGTTCGACCGCATCCAAGGGGGAACCGCCGTGCTTGAGGGTGGCAAGGGCCTGTTCGTTGGCGGCCTTGCCGAACGGCCAGGTGGAGACAATCAACGGGGTTTCCCCCGGGGTGGCTGGCGATTCCGCGTCCTCCGCCACGGCTTGTTTGAAAACCGTGCCACCGGTGAGAGCCAGTCCGGTCCGCGTCACGAAGTCTCTGCGCGATGTCTTCATCGCCCGCAACTTGGCGCAACTCAGGGCGAAATGCACGTTTCGCCTCGCGTTCCCGGTCGCGTTCCCGGTCATTGCCAAGCGCGCCCCGGGTTCGTTAGGCTGCGCGGCTCATTGACATGAGCGAGATCCCGAAGGCATACGAACCGCAGTCCGTTGAGGAAAAGTGGTATCAGTTCTGGTGCGAGGAAGGCTGCTTCACCGCCGATCCGGCGCGCGTGAATGAGCAGCGCCCCGGCTATTCCATCGTCATTCCGCCGCCGAACGTCACCGGCATGCTGCACCTCGGGCATGTGCTCAACAACACCATCCAGGACATCCTCTCCCGCAAGGCGCGCATGGACGGCAGGGAAGTCCTCTGGCTGCCGGGCACCGACCACGCCGGCATCGCGACCCAGGTCCAGGTCGAGAAGGCCCTGAAACGCGAGGAAAAGAAGACCAAGTACGACCTCGGCCGCGAGGAGTTTCTCAAGCGCGTCTGGGCCTGGAAGGAAAAGCACGGCGGCATCATCATCCAGCAGCTCAAGAAGCTCGGGTGCTCGTGCGACTGGACCCGCGAGCGCTTCACGATGGATGAGGACTACTCGCGCTGCGTCCAGAAGGTCTTCGTGGACCTCTACAAGAAGGGCCTGATCTACCGCGGCAAACGGATGGTCAACTGGTGCCCGGTCTCGCAAACCGCGCTCTCCGACGAGGAGGTCGAGATGAAGCCGCAGAAGGGTTTTCTGTGGTATTTCAGGGTGGAGGTGGCGGATGCGCCGGAGGCTCCGGCAACCGAGTCGAGCGCTGGAGAAGGGACGGAAAGCGACGGAAAGGACGAGAAGCCGACGTATGGGCCCATCGTCGAGAACGGGAAGACTTACCTGCTCATCGCCACCACCCGGCCGGAGACGATTCCCGGCGACACCGCCGTTGCGGTGAACCCCAAGGATCCGCGTTACACGCACCTTGTCGGCAAGCACGTGATCCGGCCGTTGCCGGTTGAGAACCAGGCGCGGATTCCCATCGTGGCCGACGAGCATATCGACATCGAATTCGGCACCGGTGTGCTGAAGGTGACCCCGGCGCACGACAAGGCGGACTTTGACATCGGCCAGCGTCACCAACTGCCGGCCGTTGATGTGCTCAATCCGGATGGCACGATGAGCGAGCTGGCCGGCGCGGACCTGAAGGGGCTGGACCGGTTCGAAGCGCGCAAGGTGGCGGCGGCGAAGTTGACCGAGATCGGGGCGCTCGTGAAGGAGGAGCGTTACGAGAACAACGTCGGCTTCAGCCAGCGCGCGGATGTGCCGATCGAACCGCGGCTGAGCGAGCAGTGGTTCCTGAAATACCCGAGCGTGAAGGAGGCCTTGGCGTGTGTGGAGCAGGCTGAAGAGGGGAGCGCACGCGGCTCGCGTGCCGATTCCGGTGGCTCGCCGGAATCCTCGTCCCAAGTCCTGAAGTTGGAGGGTGATGTGTTGGACGCGCCGTCCAACACGGCACGCGGGCCGCGTGCGCTCCCCGGGAAGATGCGGTTTCATCCGGACCGGTGGGCCAAGGTGTATGACCACTGGCTGTCGAACATCCAGGACTGGTGCATCAGCCGCCAGCTTTGGTGGGGGCATAGGATTCCGGCGTGGACCCAGCCCGTAACTGGGCCTACTCAGTGGGTGCGCGCTCTGCCTCAGGCGGTTGAGGAGAATACTCCATGGACAACCGACCTGCAGAGTTCGAGAGGCTTTGATTACTCGCTGTCAGGGGTTCCTGGTCATACGACTGTCTTCCAACGATACCGACTGCATGGCGGAGGTCCCGGCATTTACGCCGCGACCTTGTCATCCGTCGAAGAAGCGAAGTTGGCAGAATACGGCTTCACCCAAGACCCCGACGTTCTTGACACGTGGTTCAGTTCCTGGCTCTGGCCGTTTGCCACGATGGGTTGGACCGGCGATCCCGCGGTGGATGCGGAGAACCCGATGCTCAAGGCCTTCTATCCGACCAGTGACCTGGTGACCGGCCCCGACATCATCTTCTTCTGGGTCGCGCGCATGATCATGGCCGGCTACGAGTGGATGGGCGACCTGCCGTTTCGCAACGTCTATTTCACCGGCATCATCCGCGACAAACAGGGGCGCAAGATGTCGAAGACGCTCGGCAACTCGCCCGATCCGCTGGACCTGATCGCCAAGTACGGCGCGGACGCCCTCCGCTTCGGGGTGATGCGCTCCGCGCCGCTCGGACAGGACGTGCTGTTCGACGAGAAGGACGTCGAGCTCGGCCGCAACTTCTGCAACAAGCTATGGAACGCCTGTCGGTTTCGCCAGATGCAGGGCGGCGAGGTTGAGGGCGAGATCAACCCGGCGCTCCTCGGCAGCGATGACAAATGGATTCTGCTGCGTCTGGACCAGGCCATTTGCGAGATCGACGAGGCGTTCGCCGACTACAAGTTCAACGAGGTCACCGCGACGCTCTATCGCTTCTTCTGGAGCGAGTTTTGCGACTGGTATCTCGAGGCGGCCAAGGCGGCCTTCCAGGGCGAGGACCCGGCGCGTAAGGCGAATGTGCTGGCGGTGATCGACTTCGTGTTGGGCCACATGCTGCGGGTGTTTCACCCGTTCCTGCCGTTCATCACCGAGGAACTCTGGCACGACCTCGGTTACGCAGAGGATTTGCCGGAGGATCAGGGCGGCAAGACCATCATGGTCGCGCACTGGCCGAAGCCGTTCGACAACGACGTCAAGGCGCACTACGGCCTGGAGCCGACCGCCGAGCAGTTGGCCAACGCCAAATACGACCTGGTCACGAAGGGCCGCAACTTCCGTCGTGAGTTCAACATCCCGGCAAACAAGAAGATCGCCTTTGCGCTCCGACCGGCGGGTCAACTCGAGTCGCACGAAGCCGACGTGATCCGGCTGTTGTTGAACGCGGAAACGTTGGAAGTGAATCCGGCCTACGTCCCGCCAAAGGGAACGCCGTCCGCCCATTCGCCGCTGGGCGAACTTTATCTGCCGCTGGAAGGCCTGATCGATGCCGAGGCCGAGAAGGCGCGGTTGACGAAGGAACTGGCGAAGGTCGAGGTGGAGATCCAGAAGGTCGAACAGAAGCTCGGCAACGAGAACTTCACTGCGCGCGCCCCTGCGCACGTCCTCGCCGAACACCGCCAGCGCCTGGCCGACTGGCAGGCCCGACAGGAGCAGATCCGGGCGGCAGTGGATTGTCTGAGCTGAGGCGGCGCTTCAAAGCCGGCCGAAATTATCGGCGTGAGTCGAGGCATTCCTGTCCGGGACCCTGTCGGAGTTCCGCGAACAGGATGAACAGGATTCACAGGATGGGAAGTGGGCGTGTTGGGCCTTCCCTGTCGACCGGGCCCGAGTCCTTTTCCTCACTGACCAACGCCTCCAGCGTGACCCTGGCGGCGGCGGCGTCCTCGGCGGCCTGGAGGGCGGCGAGTTCGTCGTCCACCCCGGCGATGGGCCGGCCGGAGAAAGTGTCCCCGTCATCATCGCGCAGGGCGTGGAGGATGTCGCGGGCGTGGATGGTGTCCAGCGGGCGGGCGGGAACGAAGGTGGGATCGCCGCCGTTGACCTCGTGGAGCAATCGCGCTTTGAGCAGCACTTCAACCACCTGTTCCACGAGGCGCACCGGGACCTCGGCCTCCTCCGCGAGGGTGGCCACGCGGGGAGGGGCGGAACCGAACTGAAAAGCCCGGCCGGCATTGACCATGACGCGGAAGGCAAGACGTTCCCGACTGCGTTGGTTGACCCAGTGGGCGAGCAGGTCCTCGAGATAGGTCCGCCCGTTCTGGGCAACGTAGGAGACTTGGGCGCCGAAGAGGAGGATCATCCAGTGCAGGTACATGGCGAGCATGAGCAGGGGGACCATGGCAAAGGCGCCATAGATGCGGCTGTAGGTGATCACCCGGGAGGTGTAGACCACGCTCATTTCGCTGTTGATCTGCCAGAGGCAACCGGCCAGCACACCGCCCAGGGCCGCCGCCCGCCATTTGACCCGGGTGTTGGGCAGCGCGACGTAGAGGAGCGTAAAGCCGATGCTCAGGACGACGTAGGGCATGAGGCTTGTCGCGGTCTTGTCCAGCAGCGCCCCTAACGGCAGGTGTTGCTTGAAGAACTCGCGAACGGCCTGGACCTGGTCCGCGCTCGTCAGCGTGACGGTGGCGGCCAGGAGGATTGGCCCGAGCAGCAGCACGGCGGAGTAATAGGCCAGCCGGAGATGCAGGCTTCGGCCACGCGTGACGCCCCAGAGGTCGTTCAGGGTCTCCTCCACGCGGTTGATCAGCCCGATGGCGAGCACCAACAGAGCGATCACACCGCCGATTCCCAGGCTGCCGGTCTGGATGTTGCCAATGAACTCCCGAATGCGGGCGGCGACCTCCTCACGCGACACGGTGATCTGGTCGGAACCGCCCTCCCCCACCGCGCTGTCAGGACGGGTTTCCCCGGCATCCCCGCCCTCAGCTGGGTTGTTGGCCATTCCGCCGCCCGTCGGAGCGGTCGGTTCCGGCTTGTTGCCATTGCCGTCCCCATCCGAATGCACGCCCGGGGTGACGGCCTGAACCACCTGGTCCACCAACCCCATGAGCGCATCCTCGCCGTGCCGTTTGAGGAGGCTGCCGGAGACGCTGATGAGGATGGCAAGCAGCGGAATAAGGGCCAGCAAAGTGGCGTAGGACAGCGCCGCCGCCCGCTGGGCGCAATGGTTGTGGAGGTAGGTGCGCCCCACCAACACCCAGAAATGCACAAACCGTTCCAGCAACGAAGGCGTCGCCAGCAGGCTGTCCACCAGATGACGCTCATCCAGCTGACGGCCGGCCCAATGGCACATCCGGCGTAACTTACCGACGAGTTTCCGGCTCATTGATGCCGGCAGAATAGCAGATCCGACGAAGACAGGGAATCGCCTGTTGGCAGGCGACGATATGTTTGCGCCGATACCCGGCGAGCCGCTAGGATCGGGGTTTGCCAGATTGAAAATGGACAATCGCAGTCATGATCCACGGGAGGCTCGCGCCGCCACCGGCGCGGAGTCGGGTTCCGGGCCAACCTGAAGCGCCGCATGAGCACGACCTGCATGGAGCGCTGTCAGTTGTTGCGCGGGGAAACGGCGGACCGCCACTGGGCGAAACTGACGTGCGGAGGCGCGGAGGAGATCGCCGTCACTCTCCCCACCCGGCCGGGCGAGACCCCGGCCCACCTCTTCCAACGACTTTACGACTGGCTGGCGAGCGAGCCCCACTGGCGGGTGCTGCGGCAGGACGTCTTCGGGGTGTTGGGAACGGACGCCGCCTCCGGGCGGGCCCGGGCCTACCGTCTCGATGGTTCCGACTGGCCGGTGACCTGGGTCGAACAAGGCAACGGCCACGGCTCTCCCGTTGCGGGCATTCAGGTCCACGGGATCCGCGGCGTCGCCATGACACCGGTGCAGCATCGCGGGCGGTCGGTCGGAATGGTCTACGAGGACGAGTGGGCGCGGCACTGCGTGCTGGGCGGGCTCCGTCCGGCCGATGCGCGAAAGAATCGGGAGGAACAGGCGGCCGAAGTCCTCGATACGATGGAACGCGTGTTGCACCAGGTGGACATGAGTTTCACCGACGTGTATCGGACCTGGTTCTACCTCGATGACATCCTCGACTGGTACGACGAATTCAACGCCGTTCGGAACGGCTTCTTCAAGACCCGGGGAGTCTTCGACCGCCTCGTGCCGGCGAGCACGGGCATCGGCGGAAGCAACGCGGCGGGAACGGCCGTGGTGGCCGACCTGATGGCAGTCCAGCCGAAATCACCCGGGTTCAAGCTGCGGCCGGTCCCCTCCCCCCTGCAGTGTCCGGCCCTGGAATACGGTAGTTCCTTCAGCCGGGCGGTCGAAATCGTGGTGCCCGGTCAGCGGCGGTTGCTGGTGTCCGGCACCGCCAGCATCGAACCCGGTGGCGCCACTGCGCACGTGGGGGACGTCAGGGCGCAGATCAAGACCACGATGGAGGTGGTTCGGGCCATCCTGACCTCCTGCGGCCTGGACTGGGAAGACAGCGTCCGCGCCATCGCCTACTTCAAACACACGGAGGACATGCCGGCCTTCGATCAGTATTGCCGGAACCAGGGCCTCCCCGCATTGCCGGTGATTGTCACGAAGAACGACGTCTGCCGTGACGACCTGCTCTTCGAACTCGAGGTCGACGCCATCAAAGTGGACTGAGGGCTGAGGGCACGTTACGCCAACGCGGTTACCTCGATTTCCACCCGCGCTCCCTTGGGCAGACCGGCGACCTGGATCGTCGAACGGGCCGGAGGGTGGTTCGGGAGGAACCGGGCGTAGACGGCGTTCATGGCAGCGAAGTCGCCCAGGTCCTGCAGGAAGACGGTGGTCTTGACGACCTGTTCCAGACTGCTGCCGGCGGCGGCCAGCACGGCTTTCACATTCTGGAGCACGCGTTCCGTCTGGGCGGTGACATCGCCGGCCACGAGTTCCCCGGTAACGGGATCGAGCGGAATCTGCCCCGCACAAAACACGAATCCGCCGGCCTTAACGGCCTGGCTGTAGGGCCCCACCGCAGCGGGTGCCTCGGGAGTTTGAACGATCTCTCTGCTCATAGCTATTTCACCTCGTCATACCAAGCCATCTGGATGGCCTCCAAAACTGCCTCGCTCGACCGATCCGGCCGATCGCCGAAGTCGTCGAGTTGCGTCACCATCCGGTGCAGCGAGGGGAAGCTCAGCTTCAGCGGGTCCTGATCCGGGTATTCCTCCGCCAGCGCCCAGGCAATTTCGTCCGTGTCGTGCCACGTGAGTTTCACGGAAACCTCCCATAACGACCCGAGCCGCACCGGTCAAGACCGGTGCGGCACGAAATGAGATTTTGATGGCAGGCCCGGTGAACCCGGCACCCGCTACTTCGCACCCTGATCGATCCAAGCTCGCAGCAATCCGACCTGTTCAGCCGTCAGTGGCTGGGGCGGCGTGAATCCTCCACGTCCCCCGGGAGGGAATCCGCCGGGACCTCCTGGCGGCTGACCACCGGCCATTCCTCCCTCGGGCATGGGCGGAGCCGGGAAATTCCCGCTGCCTGGATTCGCTCCTCCAGGCTGGCCTTCCGGCATGGGAGGACCATCCGCACCGGCGGCTCCGGGTCCTTCGGGAGGCATTCCGCCAGCCGGCCCCGGTCCACCGAATCCCCCGCGCATCGGACCTCCAGGGCCGCCCGGACCCCCGGCGCCCATTCCTCGCATTCCGCGCATCCCCCCCATTTCTCCCCTTCCCCCGGAACCTCCCGGCCCACCCCCACGCCGTTTCGGGGGCATGGCACTCTCGTCATCCAGTTGGGCGGTGGCCACCACCAGGAAACTGTGGTCGCTGTTGCCACGACTCAGGATTCCGCCGTTTTCTCCGCCCTTGAGCAGGGCTTCGAGAGTGTCGAGACGAAGTCCGCCCCGCTGGCGTTGTTCGCCGTGACACCCGAAGCACGAGCCTTCGAGAATCGGCCGGATGTCTTTGGCGTAGGTCAGATCGGTCCGGGCGGCCGCCGGCGGAAGCTGCTTGAGATCCAGCCGGCTGAAGAGATCCGCCCAAGCCGGATTTGCCGGCTCGGCCGGGACCTTGGAAGAACCGGAACACCCGGTGAGGCAGATCCCTGCGGCCAGGGCCGCAAAGGGGGCAAGGATTGCTTTGGTCATAGCTCGCGTTTCGTTTGCTTATAATGCGAATCAGGTTGTCAGATTACCAGAGGAAAGACGCTGGCTGGGCGGAGTGGTTACGTTCCACTTCACTCGCCAGCGGTCGATGCGGATGTCCTGCCCCCCCCGCATCAACCGATCCTCCCTTCCGGTCAGCGACCTTGCTCCGCTCCCACCTGGCTTTCGGACAACGCATCAGCGACCAGCGCCCCCATTCCCGAAGGGGCCTCCGGTTGCCAGACCTGGAGGGCTCTGCTGGCCGTCGCGCCGCCGATCCGTCCCAATGCCACCACCGCTGATGCCACGACGGCCGGATCGTCGGCATGCAGGAGTGGCGTCAGCAAAGGCACGCTGGCCTGCTCACGCCGGGCCCCGAGCGAGGTGACGGCTCCGGCAAGAGCGGCTCCCGTGAGCTTCGCGAGGCTGTCACGCAAGGCGGCAGCGGCTGCGTCGCAGGGCAGGACTTCAAGCACGCCCCGCGCGGCATCCGCGAGGTCATTGGTCTGGAGCAGCGGCGCCAGGACCGGCACACAGCGGGTTGAACCGAGCAACGTGAGCTTGCGGCAAACGTACTCCTTCGCCGGCAGCGGAGCATCGGATCGGAGGACTGCAGTCAATCGCTCCTCAAGCCGTGCCATTTCAGCCGGCTGATCCAGCGACCGCTTCGCGGCTTCGTCCAGCGGGACCAGGTCGCCCCGTGGCGAGCCGCGGTCGTAGTGGATCAGGGCGGCGAAGGCGGCTTCGACTGCGGGCGGCAGTTCGTTGGTGGGCGTGTCAGGCTCGGACATGGCGTCAGTTCCTTTCCTGGGTGGCGACGGGGTCGACAAGTTGGAGATCCAGTTCGGCGGCGAGGCGATTCAGCAACGGGCGATCGGCGGCATCGGAGGGCACGGCCACGCTGAGGGCGCCCATGCGACGGGCGAAGCGCAACATCGCCCCGGCCTCTTCCGCGGTGGGAGGAAGCGGGTCCGGCACATAGACCGAGAGGCGCAGTCCGGCTCCGGCCAGAGCCATCCGGACGGCGCATCGCTCATCCGCATCAAGGCCGGGGCCGAACGGTTTCTGAATGGTATCGCTCACCGGTTGGGTGCTGCCGGCGCCGACGCAGTACTGTCCCAGCGCGGCGGCCTGCTGGACCATCTCTGTGAACGGCCGGCCTTTCATCGACCGAACCTGGCGCAGCCACCATGCGGTGTTTTCGGTTGGGGCATCCCCCTTGAACGCGCGCGGGTTGCTGGGCCGCACGGACCCGTCCAGGTCGCCCATCACGAACTGCGTCGCAGCCAGGTAAAACCGCAGCATCCGGGGATCCTGAAAAACCTCCGGATGGTGCGCGATGGTGCAGTAGAACACGCGGCCGCGACCGTGCGGTTTGACCCAGGCGAGGGCGAAATCGTTGTCGGCCCGTTCCAACTGACCGAAACCGCGGCCCTGCTGGAGATCGGTCTTCTCCGTATCGATGCTGAACAGCACATGCAGGCGGTCCCGGGAATAGGGTTCGTGGACGCGGAAGAACTCGTCGCGATAATCCCACCCCTGACCGTTGAACGCGGCGTTCACGGGATGGCCGGGATCGTCGAGCTTGATGAAGACGTGCTCCTTGTTCTCGCGATGATTCGCACCGCGCGCGCCGATCATGAGGGCAAACTCGGGCCAGTCCTCGATGGCGCCGGGCCATTGGGTGAAAGCGACGGTGGTGCCGTGCACCCCCATCAAACCGCCGCCACGCCAGACGAACTCCGCCAGGCTGTCACGCAGTTCGGGATCGGCAAACAGGTTGCCGACGTTGTTGTTCAGGAACACGGCGTCGAACCGGGCGAGGTTTTCCGGCCGGAAGACCTCGGGATCGCGACTGACCTCGGTGGTGAAAGCGCCAGTGACCTCACCCATCCGGGTGAAGGCCTGGTTGGCGAAGGGAATTGAGCCATGCCCGCCGTAATTGACATTCAGATCGAAGATCAACAGGCGACGGGGCTTGGCCGGTTGGGCGGGGGCTTCGCGGGGAATGGCTTGCTCGATCCGGGCCATGTCATCCGGCGAGAGGGCGGCGGCGACCGGAAGGGTCAGCGATAGCACGAAGCCGGCCAGGGCACAAAGCCGACCGCCGATCGCCGACCACCGAAGCAGGTCTCGGGGCTCGTGCCACTCGCCCCTCCACCAGGTGACGGACCGGATTGACTGGCCGCCACCGGCTTGGCGGCTTCGGACTTCCGCCTTTGGGCTTGCCTCGGATGCCGTATTTCGGATTTCGGACCTGGCCTTGGTCCGGTGGCCGGACGGGCGTTCTTGCGTTGGAATCATGGGACGGAATCCTCCGCCCGCCGGTCCCATCTGACCAGCCGATTCACTGTGGAAAGAACTGCCGACTTGCGGCCTTGGCCAAGTCGCCGACCTCACTTGGCGAGGTCGAGCTTCGCTGCCTGCTCCTTCAGCCACTGGATCTGACAGGGGAAGAAGCCGCGCTGATCGATCTTGCGGAAGGCCGCCGCCGCACGGTCGGGATCGCCGCTTTCGAGGAAAAGCTCCATCTGGCAGAGATGGTAGGAAGGCGCGACGGCATCGCTGAGCGTGGAGGCGTTGATGCCGGAGAGAATCTCGCGGGCCTCGTCGAGACGGAGGTTTCGCACGAGGGCGAACGCGTAGTTGAGTTCGGTGTAAAGGCTCCGCGCCATGCCCTGGCGAAGATCGAAGAGGATGCGCTGGGCTTCCGCGGGACGCTCGCGACGAACGAGCAAGGCGGCGGCATAGTTGAAGCGGGTGAAGCGATCGTTGGGCTCGAGTTCCTGAAGCCGGACCGCCGCCTGCATCAACCGGTCCGGGTCCTGGTGTTCGCGAAGGGCCACGGACCAGGCGGCCCGCCAATACGCCGGGTTGTGACTGAATCGTTCCTCCATGGGACGCAGAATAGCCCCGGCCCAGTCGTTGTGGCCGAGCGTGGAAAGCCCGTCGGCAACCGCCACCCCCAGATTGCCCAGGGGGTAACTGGCCTTCGCCGCCCGGGCGAGACGGTTTTCCGACAGCGGACCCTCCGCCATCTGCCGGGCCCCGTAGCCTTCAAGAAAGTCCGCATAGCCATCGAGCCAGTCATGGGATCCTGGGATTCTGCGGATCGTATCCGCGATCCGGCGCATTCCCACCCAGTCATGCCAGTCCATGACGGTCCCGCCCCACACCATCCAGACATTGGCGCTTTCGGGGGTCCGGCTCCGGCCCAACCGGGGAGCCCCGTACATCAGAATCTGTTCGCACTGGTTCGTGAGCCCCAGTTGGATGCAGGCGCCGGCGATCAGGT
The DNA here is from genome assembly GCA_024233215.1 of Verrucomicrobiales bacterium. Classification (GTDB taxonomy): domain Bacteria; phylum Verrucomicrobiota; class Verrucomicrobiia; order Limisphaerales; family J093; genus J093. The sequence continues at coordinate 89,492 of JACKPW010000006.1, forward strand.
TCAGATCGGTGGCGTTCCGGGGAAACAACTGCCGCCCGGCCACATCCATCAACGCCTCCAGCTTCCGGTTCCGGCCGGCCAGAGTGAGCCAGAGCAACGCCCGATCGGTCATGGAGGACTCCCCCGCAGCGTCCATTTCCTTGATCAACCGGACCGCGGTGTCAGGGTCGCCAAGCTGGTTCGCCACAATGATCCCGAGTTTCCTCCCCAAACGCTCCCGCCCCGCAGCCTGGGCCGCGGATGCCAGCCTCTCCTGCCAGTCGGTCCGGTCCTCCGGGGTGCCCCAGCCGGCAAGATACGCCAGGCGATACAGGTCGAACCCGGGCTGCTCAGCCAGCTGTTCCCGGTTCCGCTCGAAGAGCGGGATGAATTCATAGATGCGGCCCAGCCGAAAAAGGCCCTGGAGCCGGAGCGCGGTCAGTTCGGGAACGGCCTCGGGCGAATCCGGCAAGGGAAGGGCCGCCAACTCCTCAAAGGCATCGTGCCGTTCGCAGACCCGGGCGGCAAGGACCACATCCGCAGCGTTGGTTCGTGTCAGGGTGCAGAACCAGCCGACACTCGTGAGATACGGCGCCGCAAGGTCGTTGGTAACTGAGGTATCCGCCGCAAGCTGTTCCAGGAGTTCCCGCCAGAGCTCGGCATTCGCCAGGTTGTTTGCCAGCGCGCCTCCCCAGGCATGCAGGGACTTGTCGATCTCGCCGGCCGCCGCGTCCCGACGCGCGGTGGCCGCCAGGGAACGCGACTGGAGCAGATCGAGCACGCTGACCTTGATCACCGGCTCAACGCCGGGGGGGCTGGTCTGCCACAGTTTCACCAGCACCAACCCGCCGACGACGAGCATGCCAACCAGCAGTAACACCAGGATCCGCAACCCTTTGCGTGTTCGGGAACGCCCCGGGGTGGGCTCGGGGGTCGTGGTGGTTGCGGATGTAACCGGCTGGCCAGCGGACATGGGTGGAATCATACGGGGAACCCGGGTCTGCTGCAAGCCACGCCCCGGCACCCCGGAGATGCAGCTGCCGGAACGGCTCGGAAGGTCAGCATCCGGTCGGGGATGCGGCGACGAGGGAAGGTACAAGAAAATGGAGCGAGAGAAGGGATTCGAACCCTCGACATCAACCTTGGCAAGGTTGCGCTCTACCAGACTGAGCTACTCTCGCTCGCGAATGCGACGTCCCTTCTACGTCAAGCCGGCCCCGCTGACAAGCCCGCTTTGGCGTTTTTTTTGGGGTGGCCCGGCAACGCCCCTTCGCCGGCCGCACGCACGCGGACTGCGGTTCAACCACCGTCGGGCCCCCGGTAAACGCACCGGGCGGTGCAGGTTTCGGCAACGACAACCTCGGTGAGCAGTGGCAGCCCCGGCTTGAGACGGTCCCAAATCCAGACCGCAATATTCTCGCTCGTGGGATTCTCCAGGCCCGACACCTCGTTGAGGTAACGGTGGTCGAGCTGTTCCCAGAGCGGCTTGAAGGCACGGGAGATGTCTGCGTAATCAATCAGCCAGCCCAGGTCCGGATCGCAGTCGCCGCGGACAACGATCTCCGCCTGAAAACTGTGGCCGTGGAGGCGACGGCACTTGTGGGATTCCGGCAGCCGGGGCAGGAGGTGGGCGGCCTCGAACTGAAACGTTTTGCGTAGTTCCATCTTCATCGAGTGAGTCAGTCAGGTTCACCAGCGGGCGGACGATTCCCAGTCACACCACAGGAGCAGGTCGCCCAGGCTGGGCCGCCCGTCATGGCGCCAGCTGAGTGGGGGAATCTGCATCCGGCCGAGAGGGCAAATGCGGGTGACCCCCCAGCGCGCGAAGCCGGTGACCAGTTCCGTCTCCCGCGGACCGGGCGCGCCGAGTCCCACGGTGGAAACCTGGCCCCGAACCGGATCGAGCCCCTTCAGTGCCTCGGTGAGATTGGCCACCGGTTTCACCGGGACAAAGCGGTGACCGCACGAAGGTTTGAAGTCCGGATCCTCCTCGTGGACCACAGTCCAGGCCGTCGAGCCCGGGCTTTGCCAGAGCCGGGTGTGGGAGAGGTTCGCGGCGCGAAGTTCGTAGATGCGACGCCGGGCGGCGATGGCGGCCGCGGTTTCCGGCGCGGGCGGTCCGGCCGGCTGGACCCGCTCCGTCTTTTCCATGGCGCCCGCGAGGGCTTCCGCAAAGTGCTCCGGGGGAAAGCGGCCCCCGGACTCGACGTAAAAGGCCTGCGGGGACAGGCAGCCCAACTGATCCCACGCCGCCACATCGCGGGCCGCAGCCTGCACGATCTCCGGCAGCATGCGACTGGACAGCATCTCGTGGGTCACATAGCCGACGCTCACCCGATGACCGTAGGACACCCACCGCGCCGGCACGGGCAGGCGTTGGCGGAGGCTGGCGAGGGTGGTGTCCCGGCCGGTGGCGGTGACGCAATTGGCCTGGGCCAGGAGCGCAGCTTCAAGGGGCTCATCCCCGCCGCGCCACTCGGCAATCTCAATGGTTGCCGCGAGCTTTGGTGCCACTTCACGCAGGGAATGCGCGAACAAGCGCGGCACGAGCGACGTGCCCCGGGCGCATTTCATGAACTGGGCGGAGCGCGCCAGCAACCCGAGCATGAGGCTGGTCATCGGGGGGTTGGGCAACACGCCACCGGTGACATGGACCAGCAGTTCCGGCCCCACTGCCAGGGCGCGGCGCCCCTCATGGGTGTCCTGTTCCGTCGCCAGCGGACGCTCCAACCGATGGGGATGCCCCACGTCCTGGGTGACCAGGGCCCGGAGGCTCTCCTCCGTGACGGATCCGAAGAAATCGTCCAGCCCCGCGTTCAGGGTTTCACGGCTGAAACCCATGACGCCCGGTCCCTCCTCCAGGGCGCGGCGGCGAAAAGGGTTGTCCGGTTCGAGCCAGTCGCCAGCCACCCGCGCCAGCAGTTCGATCAGCTCGGCGGTGGTCCGGTCGACCAGATGACGGGTCCGGTTCTGTTTGAGCGTGATACAGGCGTCGGTGACCAGTTGCGGCGTCAACACCGGCCCGCCGGGAACATCGGCCAGGAAATAGTCGGGAAGCATCATGGCGTGGGATCTGGTTGAGACGGGCGGGCGGCGGCAGCGAGGGAACCGAGTTTCAACAACCACGGCAACGCCCCCAGCGAAGCGAGGATCATCGCCGCGAGGATCACGAACAAGGGCACATAGGCGGCGGGGTCCGAGGCGGCATCCCCCAATCGCTCGATCCGTCCCCCCACCCACCAATGAGCCATGTTGCCCACCAGACCCCCCACCGTCATGAACACCCCCACCGCCCGTCCCCGGATCGCGTCCGGGATGGCCCGCACCACGGCGGCCTCGGTCATTGGGTAGCTGCCCATGAAGAAGAAACCGTAGACCAGGAACGCAGGGATCATCCATCCGCCGGGCAACCGCCCAAACAAGGCGGTCATCCCCGCCGCCGCAGACAGCACCAGCAACAGGCCCGGCGCCAGGCGACGGTCCGCCAATTGTCCAAAGAACGGGTTCCCGACGGCGGAACCGAGGAAAATCATGCTCAGGGCAAACCCGCTGCGGCCCAGTGTGAAGCCGTGGGCCTGTTGCAGAAAGAGCGCCCCGCCGCTCCCCACCGCCGAACCCGAGAAATCGCGCAGGCTCAGGAACAGGGCCGCCGTCAGCAGGGTGAACCACCAGGTCGCCGCCATGCGGCGCGGAGGCGAATGCGCGACGACCGGGGCAGCCGCCGGCACAGACGGCTCCGAGTCGCGAGCCAGATACCAGAACACCCCCGTCATGATTACGCCGGCCATGCCGAGTTCGATCAGCGGCGCCTGCCAGCCGGACACCTGCGCCCGCCAACCGGCATAGACCGGCCCCACGAAGAAGCCCACGCTCGCCCCGATCCCCACGAGCCCCAGCGCCCGCCCGGTTTGCACCGGATGACGCCGGGCAACCAACGCGGTGGCGGCAGGGTGATAGAACGACCCGCCCAAGCCCGCCAACACCGCGCAGCCCAGCGCGGCGCCGAACGTCCGGGAGCAGCCGAGCCCGATGAAAGCCAGCGAGTTCACCAGCAATCCGACAGCCAACAAGCGCTTGCGGCTGAACCGGTCCGCCAGAACCCCCACAGGGTAGGAGGGAACGAAATAGGCGATCATCATCACCGTCACCAGCAGGGTCACCTGCGAGACACTGGCCAGTCCCAACCCCTCCTGTATCTTGAGATAGAGGGGCGTGAGGGCCACCCAGTAAATATGGGTGAAGGCATGCAGCGCCGCACACAACCAGACCGTCCGGGACCTGAACGGAGACTCCGCATCCGCGTGACTCATGGTCCTTCCCCCTTCCCCACCAGGTCCGAGGGCATGAGGGAACATCCCCGCGGCCCGGTTGCCGGAGCCCGTCCCAGAAGCTCGAATCCGTCGTCGAACCGGCGCGCAAGATCGCCCGTCTCCACCGCCATCACCGACCAGACATTCGCCAGGTCGAACACCTGGACCAGGCCGGTCGCGCCCGGCGCAACCTCGTCCCCGGTGTCCGGTGAAATCACCCGGGCCCGGCCCCAAGGCGGGAAGCGAAAGACCGGCGGACCGTCCCGCAAAGCCTGACCGGCGACGTGGTTGTAAGCCTGGGACCCGAGTTCGCTCATGCCGTACTCGCCGACGATCCACTCGGGGGCAATCCCAAGCCGGCGGGTGATCCAGGCGTGCAACTCCCGGCGTGAGACCTCCCGTGACCGCCCCTTGTAGCCCCCCGTCTCCATCAGTCGGGAGCCCATCGGCAGACGTAGCGCCTCCCCGCCCGCCTCCAGCGCCTCGAGCAGATGCACGTGGCTGAACGCGGGTCCGAGCAGGCACACCGGATCACCGGCGTCCACCGCGTTCCGCAGGAAGCCAAGTGCCTGCTTCGCCTCCAACCGCCATCCCCCGTCCGGGTTGACCCGGGCGGCGAAGCACCGGCGGTCAGGCCCGGCCGCGGACTTCGGGATGACCGCTTCAAACATGTGAACCAGGGATGAATGCGGCGCCGCTGTGGAATCCGGCGTCAGCGCCAGAAAGCGCATTCCCGTCTCCCCGGCAGCGTCGGGCAGAAGGTGCCGTTCGAACCAGGCACCCAGCGAAACCTCATAAAGCTCCAGCGAGCCCGGGCCGTGGAAATGGCGACTGGGTCGGTGGGTCGAGGTGGCACTGGAATGGAAGACCCGCACGCGCTCTTCCGGTGCCAGGGCGGTCAATTCGAATTCCTTGAATCCCTCCGCCGGCACCGCCGGCACCGACTGCCAGCGGGTCGTCGCCTCGGGCCCCACCCCGCGCTGAAGACAGAACCGGCGGTAGGGTTCGACCTGCTCGAACTGGGCCTGGAAGAGCCGCAACGCCAGCGCGGTGAACTCGTCCTCACAAAGTGCCACACCATCTGCCGTGCACCGGATGAAAGCCTTCACCCGGCCGGCCAAGTCAGCAAGCGGCTCAGTTCGATTCATGCGGTTTTGGGACTTCGTTCCATGGAACCCGGCTGGTTTTCCGCGACAGCCGTAAAGGAGGAGCATCCTATCCCCCCGGCGGGGCGCGGCAAGCGCTTTGGCAGGGGAACTTGGGCGGCAGGGGAACAATTCAGCACGACCCGACCTGGGAGCGGGTCCGGAACATCGGAGCGACCGGCGCAGGGATGCTCATGCTCCCCAGCCAAGCCGTAGCCGTTCTGGAAAACTGAGCCCCTTCACCTCAGCCGCGACCCCATTCGGGCGCGCTTTGAGGAACACCCCAGCTCGAGGCGTTTTATCGGGCCACTCCGAGAATCCCCCTTGGCCGGGCGGGGCCGGGAGTGTGGCGGGGTCCCGGCAGGGACAAGCTTCAGCGAAGCCAGCCGAACAAGATGTCGAGTAAACTGACGGCAGTGGAATCCTGGAAGGGTGGCGGATCTTGAACCTGGACCTGGTTCACATCCCCCTGACCATTGTCTCCCCGGACCTTGTCTCCCCCAGCCAGAAGGGTCCCCGAGGCACACACCAAGACAACCATGATCTTGAGCGCTTTCACAGCGGGCATTGAGCCAACAAATGTGAACGTTGTCAACAGGGTTTTCCAACCGAAGGCGGCCGACATGATCACCACCGGCAGAACTCCTCCGCGTCGAGATGCCGAGGGCCAAAGCGGACGACGAGCGTGCAGCTTTCTGTTGCACCTGCAACACGGGTTTGGTGGGCGCTCCTCAAGAACCTCCATCCCCGCGCCGCAGATCGAAAGCGCGCCGGTGACACCCCCCCCACGGATCTTGCCCCCCTGCAGGACAAGAAAGGAGTTGTATTGAGCAAGTCCGCGCTGGCAACCCTGAGCCGGTTCGCCATCTTCTTGAGTGCGTGCCGGCGATCTCCCGGGAGGCTGCCTGGGAAACCGGGGGGTAACACCGGAAGGGACCCGCAGCGATCGGATCGAGATTGGACGATGAAACTGCCTGGTGGCCTGATTTGCGGAAAGACCACGCGCTTCTGCCCTTGAGCCGCCGGCCTTGGCTGGTTCACAATGGCGCTGTTTCCTTCGATGAACGCGAAAGACCAGATCACCTCTGGAACCGACGCTCCCACCCGGCGGGAGTTCCTGCGGACCGCCGGGCGTTGGGGGGGAGCAACCGGCTTGGTGGCCCTGCTCGCCTGGCTGGAGCGACCGGGCCGGGGCGGGGTTTGCCTCGATGCCCCGCTGTGCCGCGACTGCCCGGCCTTGTCCAGGTGTTCCCTGCCTGACGGCGTGGACGAACGCGCGCGGACGCGTCAGGACAACGACACAACAGAAAGGAGCGATCCATGAAGCACGACGATTCCTCCAACCGGCTGACCCGGAGAAGGTTCCTCCTTCGCGGTGCGGCCACCGGTGCGGCAACGGCCGCTCTGGCGCAACTCCGGGAAGCCCGGGCGGCGGGAGTCGGCGCCGCCAACCCGTTCGCGTATTCGGTGAGTGAGTTCGAGGTCACCGATCCCGCGTTGTTGAAATACCGCGAAGTCCGCCGGTTCGAGGTACCGGGCCCGGAGGCGCGCCGTCTGACCCTGTTGCCGGGAGGCAGCCTGCTGGTGGCCGCGGGCCGGAGATTTGTTGAAATGACGGCGGAGGGATCGACGGTCCGTGAGATCGCGGTAAACGGTGCGGCGCGCTGCGCGGCGGTGGCGGGTGACGGCACGGTATATGCGGGCGTGCAGGACCACGTGGAGGTGTTTTCGGCAAAAGGCGAGCGGCTGGCGACCTGGCAAACGCCCGGCAAGCGTTCCTGGATCAGCGGCCTGGCGGTGGGGGAAAACGAGGTCTTCGCGGCGGATTCCGGCGCCCGCCTCATCTGGCGGCACGACCGGTCCGGGAAGGCGACCGGAAGGATCGGTGAGCGCGATGCCGCCCGAAATGTGCCCGGGTTTGTTCTGCCCAGTCCCTTCCTGGATGTGGAACTGGCGGAAGACGGTCTGTTGCGGGTGAACAATCCCGGCCGACATCGCGTGGAGTTCTACACCCCGGCCGGCAGCCTGGAGTTCGCGTGGGGTGAGGCGGGCATGGCAATCGACCGCTTCAGCGGCTGCTGCAACCCGTGCAACCTGGCCCTGCTCGGCAACGGCACCGTGATCACCTGCGAAAAGGGACTGCCCCGGGTAAAGCTGCATGGCACCCACGGCGAGTTCGAGGGCGTCGTCGCCGGCACCGAGAGCTTTCCGGAAAACGCAAAGACCGGCGCAGGTGACGGTCCGGGCACCACCAACCGGGCGAGCCTCGATGCCGTGGCGGACGCGACCGGGCGCATCCATATCCTGGACACCGTGACCCGCCGGGTGCACGTGATGGAGCCCAAGCAACCGACCTGAGCATGGCCACCGAGTCGACCCATTCGAATGCTGTCAGCCGGCGCGATTTCCTGCGCGGCGGGGTGCGCGTCGCGGGCATGACCGGGGCCGGGTTGCTGGCGGGGGTCCTGACCCACAAGGCCGGCGCCACCACCCACGTCTGGCAGATCGATCCCGCGAAATGCGTGCGCTGCGGCCTTTGTGCGACGGAGTGCGTGTTGGAGCAATCGGCAGTGAAGTGCGTTCATTCCCACGACATCTGCGGGTACTGCGAACTCTGCACCGGCTACTTCGAGCCGCAGCCGAATGCTCTGAACACGGGAGCCGAGAACCAGCTTTGTCCCACCGCCGCGATCATTCGCAAGTTCATCGAGGATCCGTACTACGAATACGTTATCGACGAGGACCTGTGCATCGGATGCGGCAAATGCGTCGAAGGCTGCAACCGCTTTGGCAACGGCTCCCTGTACCTGCAGGTCCGGCAGGATCGCTGCGTGAACTGCAACGAATGTTCCATCGCCCGCGTCTGCGCCGGGGACGCCTTCCGCCGGGTGCCGGTGGATCACGCTTATCTGCTCAAGACCAAGCCCCACTGAGAATGCGTTTCCGCCGGATTCTTCAACTGCTGATGTGGCTGTGGCTGGGTTGGAGCGTGGCGAGCGCGTTCGGCGCCCAGCGATTCCCGCCGCCCGAGTTTGAAACCGACTACGTGATGCCGGTGACCGCCACCCCGGCGCCCCGATCGTTGGCGATGCAATACGTCGATGTGGCGGTGCTTGCAGGCGCCCTCGCCGTCGCCACCTGGCTGGCCATCCGGCGGCGTTCGCGTCGCGGTTTGATCGGGCTCTCGGTCTTCTCCCTGGTCTACTTCGGTTTCTACCGCACCGGCTGCATCTGCCCGATCGGTTCGCCGCAGAACGTCGCCTTGGGCCTGTTTGATCCGGCCTACGCGGTGCCACTCACCGCCGCGGCGTTCTTCGTCCTGCCGCTCGTCGTGGCACTGTTCGCCGGGCGCTCGTTCTGTGCCGGCGTCTGTCCGCAGGGCGCCCTGCAGGATCTGGTGCTCATTCGACCGATCAAGGTCCCGGCCTGGTTGGAGAATGCGCTGGGCATCTTCCCTTACGTTTTCCTCGGACTGGGAGTCCTCCTGGCCGCGACCGGCAGCACGTTTCTGTTCTGCCGCTATGATCCCTTTGTCCCGCTGTTTCGCCTGAGCGGCAATGTGCTGATGGTTTCGGTGGGTTTGGGGCTGCTGATCCTGGGGATGTTCGTGGGCCGGCCCTATTGCCGTTTCATCTGCCCCTACGGCGCGCTGCTGCGTATCACCTCCGCAGTGTCGCGCTGGCGCGTGCGAATCACTCCCAACTACTGTACCCAGTGCCGGCTCTGCGAGGAATCGTGTCCCTACGGCGCCATCCGCGAACCGGTCCTGCTGCCCGCCACCCCGGAAAGCCTGGCGCCCGACCGACGGCGAATGCTGAGGCTGATCCTGGTCACCCCGGTGCTGATGGCGCTTGCCGGCTGGGTGGGATCAGGGCTGGCAACGCCACTCTCGAAACTCCATCCCACCGTGGCGCTGGCCGAGGGCTACTACGCCCCCGGCCGTCCGGACGCCCCCCCACCGGTGGCCACCCCGGAAAGCCTCGCCCTGGAACGGGCCGCGAAGAACCCGGACACGCTCCGAACCGACGCCCTTGCCGTGCGGCAACGGTTCGTCACGGGCGGTTGGTGGTTTGGTGCCTGGGTCGGACTGGTGATCGGGGTCCGTTTGATCGTGCTTTCGCTGCGACCGTCGCGAACCGACTTTGAACCGGACCGCTCGGCCTGCGTGGCCTGCGGTCGTTGTTACACCTCGTGTCCAAACGAGCGGGTGCGCCTGGGGCTGCTGCCGCCCGAAGCCATCCCCCCGCCGCCTGGTCGGGACCTTCCGGACTCGAACCCCGCCTCATGATGAGCACCGCGCCCGACAAACCGTCCGTTCCCGAGCCGGCCTCCCCGACCGGCAACCTCCTGGCAGCCTCGCTGCAACGGCTGGCTCGCGTGGCCTCGGTCTTCTGCATCGCCGTCGGCCTGGTGCTGGTCGTGGCGCATTTCCGGGCGAAGGAGGCGGACCCGTTCAAGTCCACCGAGATGGCGGCCCTGCGACGGGAACTGGCCGCCGCGCCGAAGGACGAGGCGCTGAAGACGCACATCCGCGAACTGGATCTGGCGTTGCGGCAGCAATACTTCACCCATCTGAGCCGGGTGCGCGCCGGAGCCTGGTTGCTGCTCGCAGGCCTGGTCACCTGGGCGGTGGTGGGCCGGCGCGCCCGGAAACTCGTGGAGCCCCCCCACCTCCCCGCCTATTCGGAAGAAGCCGCTGAACGACATCTCGAAGCCGCCGCCCTCGGGCGTCGGAGCGTGGCGATCGCCGGGGGCGTTTGCGGGCTGGCCCTGCTCGGACTCTCGATGTCTTGCGACAGCAACCTTCCGGAAAGCGCCGCCGTCCCGCCACAGGGCCGGCAAGGCGCGGACGCGCCGCCACCTGGCACCACGCCCGCCCAGCCCAGCCTCCCCTCCCACGAGACGTATCTCGCCAACTGGCCGCGCTTCCTGGGCCCCACCGGGAATGCCGTCACCACCCACACCAACGTGCCCGCCATTTGGGATGTGGAAACCGGTGAGAACGTGCTCTGGAAAGCCGACGTGCCCCTGCCGGGCTTCAACTCGCCCATCGTCTGGGGCAACCGGATCTTCCTCTGCGGCGGCGATGCCACGAAACGCGGTGTGTTCTGCTACGACGCCACCACCGGCGCCATGCTCTGGCAGCAGGAAGTCCCCCAGGGGCCGGCCGTCACAGCGAAGCAGATCAAGGAGCTCGAACAGACCGGCTTCTCCGCCCCGAGCATGGCCACGGATGGCCTGCGCGTTTATGCGATCTTCGCCACCGGCGACCTGGCGGCATTTGATCTCGCGGGCAACCGGGTCTGGCTCAAACCACTGGGCGTGCCGGACGATCCCTACGGGCATGCGATCTCCCTCGCCACCCATGAGGGCCGTCTGCTCCTGCAATGGGATCAGGGAAGCGAGGGCGATGAGGTCTCCAAGCTCCTGCTTCTCGACGGAGCCACCGGCGAACCGGTGTGGGAAACGCCGCGGAACTTCGGTTCCTCCTGGGCCACTCCGGTGATCATCGACGCGGCTGGCAAGACTCAGATCATCACCGTTGGCGGCATGGACGTGGTGTCCTACAACCTCACCGACGGCCACGAGTTGTGGCGGCTGGAATGCGTGGGGGGCGAACTGACCCCCTCTCCGATCTTCGCCGGCGACCTGGTGCTGGCCACCAGCCCCTCCGACCGGGTCTGCGCCATCCCCCCCGACCGGTCCGGCGAACTGTCCGAGGATGATCTCGCCTGGGATGCGGACGAGGAGGTCCCGGACATCACGACTCCCGTCGCCACCGAGGAGTTCCTGTTCACCCTGGCCACCTACGGTTACCTGGTTTGCTATGACCTGAAGAACGGCGGGAAGCTCTGGGATCACGATCTGGAAGTGGAATTCAACGCCACCCCCGCCATCGTGGGGAACCGCCTCTACGCCTTCAGCACCGAGGGGGCGGCGTTCGTGGGTGAGGTGGGCCGGGAAGCCGGCGAGTTCACGCGGATCGAACTGGGCGAGCCAATCCATGCCAGCCCGGCCTTTGCCCCGGGACGGATGTTCGTGCGTGGGGAACAGACGCTTTTCGGGATCGGGGCCAAGGCCGCAGGCAGTACGGAACCCGGAACCGGCGCAGGAGGCGGCGAATGAGGCTGCCCTCCACCGCCTCCCCCAACCCCGGCGCCCCCGACGTGGACGTGGCCTTTGTCCGGGAGGCACTGGACCAGGCCGGTCGCAATCCCGAGGCGGTCATCCCCGTCCTCCAGGCGTTTCAGGAGCATTACGGCTACCTGCCGGTCGAAGCCCTCCGTCTGGCCTCGGAACAGTCCGAAATTCGCCCCGCCGCCATGACCGGGGTGGCCACGTTCTACGACATGTTCCGCCACCGCCCGGCCGGCCAACACCTCATCCGGGTCTGTCGCGGCACGGCGTGCCATGTCACGGGCGCCGACCGCGTGGAGGAGGCGTTGCGCCAGCATCTGGGCATCCCGAAGGACAGCGACACGGATGCGGCGCGCGAGTTCACCATCGAGGGGGTGGCCTGTCTCGGTTGCTGCACGCTGGCGCCGGTGGTAAAGATCGAGGACCAGACCTTCGGCCACGCGAAGCCCGAAAAGGCCGGCAGCGTGATCCGGGAATTTCGCCGCAACCACCATGCCGCAGACGACCCGGGCCGGAGCACGGAGGAACTGGAAACGGCCCCCGCAGGTGCCATCGAAGTGCATGTGGGCCTCGGCTCCTGCTGCATGGCGAAGGGCAGCGATCGGATCTATCACGCTCTCCGGGAAAGCGCCCGACGCAACGGCGCCCACGTGAACATCAAGCGCGTGGGTTGTGTCGGCATGTGCCATCAGACCCCGTTGGTCGAGGTCACCGGACGCGCTGCGGGCGGACGCAGCGCCTACTACGCCGGCCTCACCCCCGCCACCGCCCCGGCCGTACTCGACTTTCATTTCCGCCCCGCCGGCCTCCGCCAACGCCTCGGCGGCCTGCTGAACCGCACCTTGGACGCGCTCCTGGTCGATGCGAAGGAGGACCCGGTCCGGGACTGTGCCATCGACCTCGAGGCACCCGCGCCCCGCGCCTTCCTCGGCCGTCAGGTCCACATCGCCACGGAACACTTCGGCACACTGGACCCCCTGGGCCTCGACGAGTACCTGGCCCACGACGGCTTCAAGGCGTTGCGCCGTTGTCTCAAGGAGCTTTCCCCGGACGCCATCATCAACGTGATCGATCAGTCCGGTCTGCGCGGTCGTGGTGGCGCCGGCTTTCCCAGCGGACGCAAATGGCGGGTGGTGGCCCAGCAGGCTGCGGAAACGAAGTATGTCATCTGCAACGGCGACGAAGGCGATCCCGGCGCGTTCATGGACCGCATGCTGCTGGAGTCGTTCCCCTACCGGATCATCGAGGGCATGGCCATTGCAGCGGTGGCGGTGGGGGCGACGGAAGGCGTGTTCTACATCCGCCACGAGTATCCGCTGGCGGTGAAACGGGTCCGCACCGCCATCCGGGAGATGGAGCAGCGGGGCTGGCTTGGCGAGAAGTTGCTGGGACGCGACCGCCCCTTCCGCCTGCGCATCATGGAAGGTGCGGGGGCCTTCGTATGCGGTGAGGAAACCGCGTTGATCGCGTCACTCGAAGGTCAACGCGGCATGCCGCGACTGCGCCCGCCGTTCCCGGCCCAAAGCGGCTTCCACGACCGCCCCACCCTGATCAACAACGTCGAAACCCTCGCGATGGTCCCGTGGATCGTGCGGCATGGCGCCCCGGCCTTCGCGCGCATCGGCACCGCCGGCAGCAAGGGGACAAAAGTCTTCGCCCTCGCCGGCGCCGTGCGACGCGGCGGCCTGATCGAGGTGCCGATGGGCACCACCATCCGCGAGGTCGTCGAGGAAATCGGCGGCGGCGTGGCGCCGGGCCGACAGTGGAAGGCCGTGCAAATCGGGGGACCTTCGGGCGGCTGCGTCCCGGCGTCGTTGGCCGACACGCCAATCGATTACGACTCGTTGCGCGACGTCGGTGCGATCATGGGGAGCGGCGGCCTCGTCGTGCTCGACGACCAGGCCTGCATGGTCGACATCGCCCGCTATTTCCTGCGGTTCACCCAGGATCAATCCTGTGGCAAATGCACCTTCTGCCGCATCGGCACCAAGCGGTTGCTCGACATCCTCGACCGCCTTTGCGCCGGCAAGGGGCGACGGCAGGATCTCGATGAACTGGACCACCTCTCGCGCCAGGTGATCCAGGGCAGCCTTTGCGGTCTGGGCAAGACGGCCCCCAATCCGGTGCTCACCACCCTCCGTTACTACCGCGACGAATACGAGGCTCACATCGAAGGGCGTTGTCCCGCGCGACGCTGCCAGGCGCTGGTCGACTACAAGATCACCTCGCGCTGCACCGGCTGCACGATCTGCGCCCAACGTTGCCCCGTCGACGCCATCCCGATGCGCCCCTACGCGCGGCACGAAATCAACCTGGACCTCTGCACCCGCTGCGACACCTGTCGGCAGGTGTGTCCGTATGACGCGGTGGAGGTGGAATGACGTTGACCGAGTGAAATCCGAAATCCGAAATCCGAAATCCGAAGGAAGGCGGAAGCGCGGGCGAAGTCCGAGGGCGAAGGGCGGAAATCCGAAATCCGAAATCCGAAATCCGAAGCCCGAAACAGGGGTGCGGGCTGAGGGTCTCCGGACGCAGGCCGGCTATCGATCTCGGAGGGCCGCGACGATTGTTGGGACTCTCGGGGCCGTCTCCAACTCGGAATCGGAGTTCTGGACGTGGGGGGGCGAGAGTGACGGAGACGGGTTGGAACTGCGGGAGGATGCGGGTGCTGGCGCACAGGAACCGGAAGATCTCCTGGAGCGGTCCACGCGGTTTGCTGAGGCGGTTCTTCGCCTGGTCCGTCGGATTCCGCGGAGCCCGGTCACCAACCGGCTGATTGACCAGTTGGTCGGAGCCTCAAGCAGCATCGGGGCGAATTACTGCGAAGCGGATGATGCCGTGTCGAAAAAGGACTGCCGTAACCGCATCGGCACCTCCCGCAAGGAGTCCAAGGAGACAATGTTCTTCCTGCGGTTGCTCGCGACCGCGGACCCGGAGTTTGCCGATGAAACACGGCAGTTGTGGCGCGAAGCCCGCGAATTGAACCAAATCTTCGGCGCCATCTGGAGGAAGCTCGGATGAACGCAGCCACCCCAAAACCCGGTCCGTGGGTTTCAGATGTCGGGTTTCAGGTTTCAGACCCCGACTTGCGCGCTACCGCCTTGCTTCGGATTTCGGATTTCGGATTTCGGATTTGCTCCCCCGCGCCATGACCCCAGTCTCACTTACCATCGACGGCCGCGCGGTGACAGTCGAACCCGGCCAGACGCTCCTGGCGGCGGCGCGCAAACTCGGCATCGACGTCCCCACCCTCTGCCATCACGAGAAGTGCACGCCCTCGACGTCGTGCCTCGTCTGCCTCGTGAAGGTGAAAACCGACAACGGCAGTTCGCGCCTCGTCCCCTCCTGCGCCACCCGGGCCGAACCGGGAATGGTCATCGAAAGCGAGGTCGCCGACGTCTTCGAAGCCCGCCGCACCGCCCTGGAGCTGCTGTTCAGCGATCACGTCGGCGATTGCCTGTCGCCGTGCCATCGCATCTGCCCGCTGCAGTTGAACATCCCCCGGATGCTCCGGCAGGTGGATGACGGACAATTCACCGAAGCGGTCGCCCATGTCCGTGCCTCGGTGCCGCTGGCCGGCATCACAGGCTGGCTGTGCAGTTCCCCCTGCGAACAGGGATGTCGACGCGGCGTGCAGGATTCCCCCGCCGCCATTCGCGAAGTGGAACGGTTCGTGGCTGAACACGATTCCCCCTGGCTACCGCAGGTTGCGCCCGATTCCGGGAAATCCGTCGTCGTGATCGGCGCCGGTCCCACCGGTCTGATCGCCGCCCACGACCTCCGACTCAACGGCCACCGGGTCACCGTCATGGACCGACGCGACGAACCGGGCGGGAGTCTGTGGACGGAGGTGGAGGCGGGACATTTGCCTTCCGGCACCCTGGCCGCAGAGATCGACCGACTGCGGCGCCTGGGGGTCGAGTTCCGCATGGGAACGGCCTTGGGGGGCGAGATGTCCCTGGGCGGCCTGACCAGCGATCATGACGCCGTGCTCCTGGCATTGGGCGAGAACGGCAAGACCCAGGCAAAGGACCTTGGGCTCACGCTCGTGCCCACCGGAGTGAAGACGGACGCCACCACCTGCCTCACCAACCTCGCCCGGGTATTCGCCGCCGGCAGCCTGGTGAAATCGATGCGACAGGTGGTCCGCGCAATGGCGGAGGGGCGCAGCGCCGCGCGCGCCGTCAACCAGTTCCTGGCGGGACAAGTGGTGCAACGATTGCCCAAGCTCTTCTCCAGCATCATGGGCAAGGTGAGCCCGGAGGAGGTCGGGAAGTTCATGGTCGGGCCCAGCCCGGTCGCCCGCACGGTTCCCGCCGGAGGCGCCAATACCGGTTTCACCCCTGCAGAAGCCCGGGGGGAATCGAGTCGCTGCCTGCACTGCGACTGCCGCTCGGAAGGTCACTGCGCGCTGCAACGTTACGCGGAGATCTACCACGTCGACCCAAACCGGTTCCGCGGTGAGCGGCGTCCTTTCGAACAGCATCTCGAGCACGGCGACATCATCTTTGAGCCGGGCAAATGCATCCTGTGCGGCATCTGCGTGCAACTCGCGGAACAGGCCCGCGAGCCGCTCGGACTGGCCTTCATCGGCCGCGGCTTCGACGTGAAGATCGGGGTCCCGTTCAGCAGGAAGATCGACGAGGGCTTGCAGAAGGTCGGCCGCGAATGCGTCGAGGCCTGTCCGACGGGGGCGCTGGCTTTCAAGGAGGATTACGTGCGGCAGATGCAGGGCTTCTCGAGCGAGGGACGGTGCGGCCGGGGAGGATAGGAGATAGGAGATAGGAGATGGAAGATGGGGGGGGGAGGGCGAGGCTTCTGCACAGCGGGGGTGGATGGAAGCCCGAAGCCCGAAATCCGAGGCTCTGGGTTGGGATCGCGGACGACGCATCTCAAATCTCAAATCTCAAATGTCCCATCCTCGGTCTCGAATTCCGCTACCATGGAACGGCGGACTCGACGTACTGCCGTTCGATCCGTGAATTCCGCACTCTGCATTTTCGCGTCTCCCAGGTTCAATTTGACTTATGCAATGACCTGAGGCAGAATTCTTTCGATCCGACAAGGCAATCCCCTCCTGACCATGACTGCAAAGACATCCTGCACGGCCGTGTCCACGGTGGCCTCGCTGTTGCTGGCCGCCCCGTTCGTCTCCGCCCTGACCCCGCCCGATCTGGTCGGCGGCTTCGACACCGACACGGAGAACTGGCGGGCGAGTGATCCCGGAGCCACGTTGACGTGGCAGGGCAGCGGCGGCGCCCAGGGAGCCTTCCTGCAAGGCGCCGGTGCCGGCACCGAATGGCATCTCCTCTCCCCGGTTTCGTGGAGCGGCGACTGGTCCGGCTACCGCGCACTGAGGTTTGATCTGGCCATCACCAGCCGGCATTACGCCGACGACGACCGGGCCGGCATGGTGGTGATCGCGGGCACCAACGGGGGAACGATGACCTGGAACGGTCCGACGCCGTTGTGGACCTGGACGCATTATGAAATCAGCCTCGATCCGGAGTCGTTCGGGGTGGATCAAGCGACCTTTGACGGGATTCTGGCGGACGTTGCCGAACTGAGGATTCTGGCGGAGTTCACCACGGCGAACGAGACGGTGGGCCTGGACAACGTGCGGGTGACGGCCACTCCGATCCAGGTCCACAGCGAGAACCTGATCGAGCGGTTCACCTATGCGGAGACGAACGATGACCGGAGCGAGGTGGCGGGCTGGACGCGGGTGGACGATGTGGATCTGACGGTCGACGACACCGGCCGGCCGAGCCGTTGCCTGCACGGCAATGACTGGGTGGACGGACGGACGTTCAAGATTGCCTCACCGGAGGAATGGGCCGGGGACTGGCGCGGGTTCACGGAACTCAGTTTCGACTTCCTCTGGGATTCCTCCAGCGGGGACAAGAGCAACATCGAACTGGTCACGGTCTTTGGCGCCAATGGTCAGACCCTGACGTGGAAAACCGATCTCCCCGACAACCAGTGGGTGCACCACTGGATCCCGCTCGTGCCGGAGTCGTTCGAGGTGGATCAGGCGACGTTCGACGGGGTGATGGCGTACGTGAACCAGATTTGGATCAAGGGGGAGTACGACAGCGGTGATGACCAAGCGTATCTGGACAACGTGATCCTGAGCACCGAGCCCGTGGTGCCGCGGCAATTCGAGACGAGTCTCGTCTCCCGATTTGGGGCGGACGCAGAGGGCTGGATCCCCCTGGATAACTGCGCCCTTTCCTGGACGGAAACCGGCGGACTGACCGGTGGCTTCATCAGCGGCCAGGACACGGGAAGCGGCACAGCGAAACTGCAGTCTCCCGACTCCTGGGCGGGTGATTGGAGCAACTTCCGCGAACTGCGCTTCTTCCTCAAAACGCTCGGCCGAAACGATGGCGATTTCGCGGCCGAAGTCTGGATCGCGACCTGGGACGGCAGCGCCCTTTCCGCCACCCTGCCCATCCCCTACCGTTCCTGGTGCCCCTACACGGTGGACCTCACGCCCGAGACCTTCGGTGTCACTCAGGAGGCATTCGACGCCATCATCTCGGACGTTGCTTGTGTCTGGATCCGCACCGACATCGTCAGCGGAACCGGCACCGCGGACAACACGGGAGTGGACGAAGTCTCGCTGATCGCCGACAGCAGCCTCCTGGCACCGCCGCCCGAACACTTTTCGGATTTCGCGGTGGACGCGGAAGGCTGGCGGGGAGATGGGTGGACCGGCAGCCTCTGGGATTTTGGCACCACGCCGGCGGATCATCTGGCAGGGGGAGGGAACCCGGACGGCTGCATCACTCTCGCCGACGTCGCCTCCTACGCGGGCTGGCTTTCGCCGGAGTCGTGGGCCGGTGACTGGCGCGGTTACGAATCCGTGGCCTTCGACCTCAAGATCATCAACGGAAGCGCCGGCAACGTGCTGAGTCCCGGCTGGATGGTGGCCCTCGTCAGCACGCGCGGGACTCTTTTCCAGGATTGCATCGAGGTGCCGGTCCCCCAGGAGTGGAAGCACTATGAGTTCGCGTTGTCGCCGGCGGCGTTCGGGGTGACGCAGGAGGAATTCGACCTGGCGATGCGCGACATCATTGCGATCTGCATCCGGAGTGAGTGGATCAACGGCAGCGAACTGGAGGGGCTCGACAACGTGCGCCTATCCAAGGCCCCGGAGGCCTACTGGCTGTGGCTGGCCGGCTACCTGACTCCCGAGGAACTCGGCAACGAATCGATTGCCGGCAAGTGGGCGGATGCCGATGACGATGGCGCCACCAACTGGGATGAGTTCGTGGCCCTGACCGTACCGAACGACCCGGCCAGCCGGTTCGTGATTGTGGGTTCCACAGGCCCGGGAGGATTCACGGTCGAGTATCCGGGCCGCACCGGACGGCTGTATCAGGTGTGGAAATCCACGGACCTCGGCGATCCCGAATCCTGGACGGCGATCGGGGCCGAGGAACCCGGGGACGACACGTGGCGCAGCCATTTGGATCCGGATGCGGAACCGGCGGCGTTCTTCAAGGTGAGCGTGCGCATCCCGTAGGCCGGGAAGAGGCAACGTTATATGGACCGCGGTGGCCCGCGAGTCGCACCGCCGCGTTCTTCGGCAACCACAACGCCGGCAGGTGCGCGCGCCCGTCCCGCTTCCGGAAGCGCCGTCGCCGCTTCGCTTTGCCGGCGCACTCCACAGGGCTGCGCTTGCCGTGGGCTGTGCCGTGGGCTTGACCGGAGGTAGCGGGCCGCCCAGCCTCCGGTTGTGAGCACTCTGCCGATTGTCGCGCGGGAACTGCGAGTTCGCTCGCGGCTGGCGGCCACCGCCTGGACGCGCGTTCTGGTGGCGGGAGTTGCCCTGCTGTTCGTCGTGGGACTACTCCTTACGGCGGATTCCAGTGTCGGCCGGAATCAGGTGGGCCGGGCCGTGTTCCACTCGTTGAGCTGGGTGCTGTTCCTCTTCGTCCTGGTGTTCGGGGTCTGGCTGACCCATGACAGCCTGAGCGGCGAACGGCGCGAAGGGACCCTGGGACTTCTATTCCTGACGGACCTGCGGGCGTTGGACGTGGTGCTGGGGAAGTTGACGGCGGCCGGTTTGACGGCGGTCTACGCGATCCTGGCGGTGGTGCCGCCGTTGGCGGTCACGCTGATGGCGGGTGGGGTGACCGGAGGGGAGGTACTACGCTCCGGGTTGGCCCTGCTCAACGCGCTCTTTGGCGGGATGAGCCTCGGGCTCTGGGTGTCATCGCGGCAGGAGGATGAATCACGCTCGTTGATGCACGGGTTGGGCTGGCTGGCAGTGTGGGCCATCCTGCCGTTCCTGCCCGACGTGGTGGTGGCCGGAAGCAACTACGCCCCGGAACAAGGGGAGATCTCCCTGCTCAGCCCCCTCGTAGCCCACGTCCTGTCGCAGAGCGCCGCCTACGGCAGCGGCGCGGACCGCTTCTGGATCTCCCTGGCAACCGTGCACTTCCTGAGCTGGTGTGGCATTGGCATGGCGGCAGGCCGCGCCCGGAACTGCTGGCGCGACGGGACTCGGGAAGGCGGCGTCAACACGGCGGTAAAGCGCCGGACGAGCCGTGCGTTCAAGGCGGAAGACGACCCATTGAACTGGCTGGCCACCCGTCACCTGCACGCGAGGCGACGGGCCTGGCTCGCGGTACTGCTGATGTCCCTGCCCTCCCTCACCCCGCTCCTCTACGCGCTCTGGTTCAATCCGTCGAGAGCCCCCGGCCTGCTGGCGGCCGTCAGCTACCTGGCCTTCCTGTTCTACCTGATTGCCGTGGTGATGCTGGCGTCCCTGGTCTGCCGGCCGATCGCGGAAGGCCGCCAATCGGGTCTGCTGCAAATGCTGCAGACGACCCCGCTGCGCGCGTCCGGGTTCGTCGAGGCCTGCTGGAGGGGGTTGCGACGGATTGTGCTGCCGCCGGTTCTCGCGTTCGCCCTCCTGGGAGCGGGCATTCGGTTGGTGCTGTCGATGCCCTGGTATGGCTCGAACATCACCTTCTCCTTCGGGGGATGGGTCGGGGTGGCCCTGAATTTTGCCGGGAATGTGCTGTTCGTCTGGGCCCTCGTGTGGACCGGGATGTGGGAGGCCACCCGCGCCCCCAAGCCTGGCCGGGCGGTGATGCGCACGCTGCTCTGGGTTGTCGTGCTGCCGGTGCTGGCATCGATGCTGTCGGTCTTTGTTCTGTTCCGCTCCGTCGGCTTCTCGGTGTCCTTCTACGCCTGGATACACAACCTGATTCCTGTTGCGGTAACGGTCGGCGTGTGGCGGGCCTCGGAAAGGCGGATGCGCACGCGCTTCCGTCAGATGATCACCCAGGACCCGCTGGCTCGACGCGAGGAGGGGCCCGCAGCACCTGGCGTTGCAGATTGGATCCAGAGAGCACGGACCTGGCAGGCGGACTGAGATAGGAGATAGGAGATAGGAGATAGGAGATGGCGGGGAGGGAGGAGAGGGCCCGGTCCCGAACGTCGCGTTTGGGGGGATTTCCCATGCCCATGACCCATTCCCTATTCCCTATTCCCCATCTCCTATTCCCCATCTCCGATTCCCCATTTCGCATGCCCCGTCTGCCGCAGTTCACGGGCTCTCAAACGGGGAGCACGATGGTGATGGTGGTGCCTTTGCCGGGGCGGGAGGCGATGCGGAGCTTGCCGCCGTGGGCTTCGATGACGCGGGCAACGATCATCAAGCCGAGACCGGTTCCGCCGGGCTTGGTGCTACTGAGGAGGGAGCGGGTGACCTGGCGGCGCTGTTCGAGAGTCATCCCCTGCCCGGTGTCGCGGAAACTGACCGCGACGTGACTGGGCGTGCTGCTGTGGCGCGGGAGGTGCACGGCGCGGGAGGAAATCTGCAGGCTCCCGCCGTGGGGCATGGCCTCGAGCGCATTGAGGGTGAGGTTGAGGAAGGCCTGTTCGATCTGAGTGGCATCCGCCATGAGCGGCGGGAGATCCGGTGACGGGCGGGTTTCCAATCGCACCTCCTGCTGCGCCGCACGGTGGCGGATGAGCAATTCAAGATCGTCGATCAACTGGTTCACGTTGACCGGTTGGAGCTGGGGTTCGCTGTGCCGGGCGAAGTCCAGGATCTGTTCCACGATCCGGTTCAACTGGTTCATCTTCTCCCCGATGACGGCCACGTCACGACCCCGGGCGTCGCCGACCGGAAACCGGAGGTCAAGCGACTGGAACAACAGCTTCATGACGGTGAGCGGATTCCGGATTTCGTGGGCGACCTCGGCCGCCAGCAGGCCGAGCGCCGAGAGCTTCTCGTTTTGTCGCAGCTGTTCCTCGAGATCGACAATACGTTCGTAGAGCCGCGCCTTTTCGATGGCGATCCCGGAAAGATCGGCGAGGGCTGAGAGGATGCGGATTTCCTCGTTTGAGAAGTTGTGGGGCGAGGCGGTGTAGACGCTCAGCGTGCCGATGGCCTCGCCCTGGTAGACCAGAGGCACGCTGAGCAGCGAGACGAGCCCCTCGGCCCGGGCGATTTCGACGCTCTGGTAGCTGCCGGAAGTCTGGACGTTCTCGATCTGGAAGGGCTTCCGACGCCGGACAACCGTGCCGAGCAAGCTGTCGTTCAGGCTTAACCGGGGCTTGGAAAGGTAGGTGCTCCCGGCGCCGTAGGAGGCCCGCAGATCCAGCCATTCCCCGGTGCAATCCACCATCAACAGGGAACAGACGCGTGCTCCCATGAGGCCGCAGGCCTCCCGCGTCACCGCGCGCAGGGCATCGTCGAGCCCCAGGGTGGAATTGATGGTCTGGCTGACCTTCACCAGCGCCTCGAAAAGAGCGGCCTTGAGCCGGAGTTGTTCGTAAAGCCAGGTGTGGTGAATCACCTGGGCGGCCTGCCCGGCGAGTTCCTGCAGGAGCCCCTGATCCTCCTCGCTGAAGGCATGCTCCCGGTCGGAATCGACGTTCAAGACCCCGCGCAACTCCCCGGCCACCTCCAGGGGAACGGCGAGTTCGGAGCGGACATTGGGCCGGACCGGCAGGTAGCGCGAGTCCTCCGAAACATCCCCCACGCGGGCCGGTTGCCCGGTGCGGGCGACCCATCCGGTGATCCCCTCCCCAACCCGAAGGCGCAGGCGGGAGGCACCCACGGGCAGGCCGTGCGCAGCCTGGATTTCGAGGAACCCGTTGTTGGGATTAACCAACACCAGGGAGCCACTGGAAGCGCGCATCAGGCGGACGGCCTCGCGCAGGATGAGTTCCAGAGCGGTCTGGGGCTCCAGCGTGGAATGGATCGTCTGGGAAACCTGGTAGAGCAGCCGGGCGCGCTCGTAGGCCGCCCGCAAGTCGCCGGGCTCCGGTTGAGTGGCATGCTTCATGGGAGGGCCGGCCATCGGTTTAACGCAGGCGCCTGGTGAGGACGATTCCGGTGGTGGCGAAAACCACGTTTGGCAGCCAGGCGGCCATCACCCCCGGCAGATACCCCCCACGGCCCAGGACCAGGGAGAAGCTCAGCAGGATAAAGAAACTGAAGGCAATGAAGATGCTGGCAGCCACACCGATGAACACGTTCCGGCGCCCCGCCGGCATGCCGAAGGGCAACGCGATCAACACCACCACCAGGCAGGTCCATGGCTCCGCCAGCCGGGCATGCAGGTCGGTGTTCAGCCGGGCCCAGGCCAGGCCTTCGAGGTGCGGATGCAGCCGTCGATAATTGAGGATTTGCCGAAGGGAAAGCTGGGCACGCCGGGATGCGTCCTCGTTCCGCGACGCATTAAACGCAATCTCGCTGTCGATCTGCTCCGGGGTTTCCGTAAGTTCCGGGACGGTCAGCCGGTTGGTGTTCATCACCGAACCAGAGATCCCGGCAAGCTGGCGCACGGTGTAGAAGGTCCACACGCCATTGGTATGGACCGCCTGCCAGGCCACAAGCCGCCGACCACCACCCTCGGGATCGTTCCAAACGATGCTTGGGGCGTACATCGTGCCGGTCTGGCGGTCGTACAGACCGATGATCCACTGCCGGCCGGCGCGTTCGTTCTGGAAGACCAGGTCACGCACCCATCGGGAATCATCCAGGGCCGCCGCCGCATCGGTGTGTCGGCTCAGGACGGCATTCGCCGCGTCCAGGCTGCGGGGAACCCACAACTCGCTGATCGCAAAGAGCACCCCGCTCAACCCGAGTCCCACCCCCAGGTAGGGCGCCGCCAGCCGCCAGACATGGATGCCCGCCGCACGCATGGCGGTGAGTTCCTGGTGCCTCGACAGGGTCGCCAGCGCAATCAGCACCGCCAGCAGCAACGCGATGGGAATGACTGTCACCAGCAACTCCGGCGTCCGTATCACGTAAAGCTGCACCACCTCCAGGAAGGTGAGCTTGGCCTCCCGGTAATGGTCCATGTTGCCCAGGAGGTCGAACGACGCCCAGAAAATGAGGAAACCGCCCAGGGTGTAGCCGAGCGGGATCATCAGTTCGCGCAGCAGATACCGATCCAACAGGCGCATCGTCACCCCCAGTGTCCGGAGAGGGCTCCGGAGTGTCGAGTGCGGATTCGCAGCGCTCAGGGCAACCAACGGATGTCCGGATGATCGGTGCGGGCCTGGTTGCGGGTGAAATCCCAGTAGGCCGTGTTTGGGTAACGCGCCGCGTGACCATCCACGAAGACGAATTGCGCCCCGGCCTGGTGCAGATTCGTATGGACGAAGGTCCAGCCGCCCACCGCCGGGAGGTTCTTGGTGTCAAACAGCCAGACCAGCGAAGTCGGCCGGAGCAAGGCCGCCAGCCGGACCGAGCGGTTGGCCTCCCCGGTGCCGTTGACGTTCTGGTTGAGACAGTAGTGGAAAAGATTGTTCCCGTTGCTCAGACGGGGATTCGACGGACAAATCCAGACGCTTCGGCCGGGATGAACGTCACCGTTCGTCCGCCAAGGCATCTCATGGTAGCGCGGCAGGTCGAGAACCCGGGGAAGCTGGATGTACCAACCGATGTTCGTGGAACGGCTGCCGGGATTCGGGGTGCCCTCGGGAGGAAGGTAATCGTCGTGATCCACCGCGTAGAGCTGGGTGGCGTACCCCCACTGTTTGAGGTTGTTCAGGCAGAAGATGCGTTCCGCCTGGCGACGCGCCTTCACGAGCACCGGCAACAGCATTCCGGCCAGGGTGGCGATCACCGCGATCACCACCAGCAGCTCAAGGAGCGTAAACGCCTTTCGTCGATACCACACAAGCCAGCAGGGCTGAGAGACTCACTAAAGATTGGTGTATTTATACACAGCTGCCTGTCAAAGGCAAGCCCCACCTTCAGCGAATTTCGGCGATCGGTGAGTTCGCAGGTGGAGCCCTCCCCGGAAGGAGGGGGGGCAAAGAAATGGGGGGGGGGAGTCCGCGAGTCCTTCCGTTCGGGGAGGCGTTGCGCCAGAAGTCACTGTTACCGGGGAGGGGAGGGGCAGCGGAGAGGGAGGCTTGCGCCGACTGGACGTCGGCGGCTACCCGGAGGTGCGCCGCGGCGCGCTGAATCGATGCTGGCTCAGGCGTCCTTCTGCGACGCGCGGATCCAGCGCCGGCGAAGGCCGTAGGCAAGTATCAACAAACCAGTGAGAAGCCCGGTGGCGGGCACTTCCGGAACGGAATTCGCCGTCAGGTAGGCCTGGATCTCGGTGGAGTAGTTCCCGACGTAGCTGAAGCCATTGTAGTAAGTGGAAGGGGGCCCGCCAACGGACAGGTTGAACCAGTTGATGCCCACCAGTCGAAGCCCGCCCGGAGCCCCCGCATCCTCGACAAAGAGGGGGCCACCCGAGTCGCCGCTCTGCAGGTATGCCTCGTAGGTCTGGTAGTTGGCATCGCCGTCGTTGTCCCGGGTGGCGCCCAAAGCGTCGACATCCAATCCGGTGGACTCCTTCGGAAACCAGACGTCGAGCATATTGTTGCCCATCGCCATGTCTTGCGTCGCCGGATAGGCCGAATAGTCGGTCGGAGAACGGCCCACCATGTAGGCCACCTCCTCGTAGTAGACTGAGCTGGCGAATTGGGCCGACGAGGCAATCGTCTCGGTGGCGTATTCGTAGTAGGTGTATGCAACCCCAAGCGGAGCGTTGATGGTGCCAATCCACAGATCGGAAATGCCGATCTGTTCCCCCGAGTTGACGGTGCGGGTGACCGACGCCCCGGTGGGATCGTTGGTGGCGTAGAAGGTCACCGAGGCACCGCCAGCGGGGTGGTAATGCGTGGCACTGAGAAAGACGTTCGGGCTGATCATCGTCAGCCACCGCGGGGTGGCGGTATCCGTCATCCCCACGCCGGACCAGTCCCGGGCAATCCCAATGAAGGCCGGGTCGTTTTCAAACCGGTCATTCGTCGCCTGGGTGAAACCATCAATCACCATGGCCGCCTGACCGCAAGCGGCTCCGAAAGCCACTGACAGCAGCGGCACCAGGATTGCGATACGCTGAGGACTGCTCATAAGACAGCGCCAAGATTTGATGGCCCGGCTCATCTGTCAAGCGCCTCCGTGCCGGCAGCGCAGCAGTCATACCAGTCGCGCAGGACCAACCGGAGATTGCCCGCGTGTCGTTGGAAGAGTTCCCGGTTCCGCCGACGGGCGGCGGGCGTGAGTTCCCCCAGCAGATCGGCAACCAGCTCGTCGAGCAACTCCGGGCTGGTTCCGCATTCCAGCAACGTCGGGAGGCGACCGGCCCGATGCAGGGTGATCAACAATCCGCCGGCCGGCCGGGTCCGACGTAGAAACCCCCGCCAACGCAACGGACCCAGCTGCTCCGCGCCATCCAGCAGGATCAGGTCGTGCGACCCCAAATCGCGCCAAAGCTCGTCCAGAGCCGGCGGTTGAAATCGCGGTTGGTCACGCGTCAGTCGGAGCTGTCGGACGTTGAATCCCAGTTCCCGGAAACGCGGGAGCAGCGCCCCCAGCAGAGTGGTCTTGCCGGACCCTTCCGGTCCGACCAGCGACCCGCGGTGACCGAGGGCGGCGAAGCGTTCCAGCAACCCCTCCCAAGTCACCCCGCGCAGGCGAAACCGGAGGGCGTGCAGGCGTTCGCTGGCAAACGGGTTATCCCGGGCTCGTAGCATTGGCCGCCTCGTGCAGCAGAATTTCGTGCCCGGTTGGGGACAGTACGAACTCGACCCGGGCGGCGTCCCCGGAGGGTTGGGCCACGAGTTCCACCGCCCAGATCAGCGAGATCAGTTTACCGGAGAAACTGTAGGGCGCCGCCGGCAGTCGAAACTCGAACGGGCGTGCATCCTGCATCTGGGGTCTCTCGAACGACTCCGTTGCCACCACCTCGACGTCCTCGGTCCCCTTGCCTTTCGTGTACCAGAACAACCGCGTCTCCACCGACCGGGGCGGCTCCCCCACTTGCCAGCCGGCTCCCCCGCGCAGCAACTCGCCGGGCCGAAAGGCGGCCTGGTCCTCAAGGATACCAATCTTCAGCTCGTTCATGCGTCGCCTGAGTCGTCCGTCGAGTTCATCGGCAGCGGGAGCACCGTCAAAGGAAACTCGTCGGCCACATCGGGCCAGCGAGCGATGTCCCCGTGAACCTTCAACCACCAGATGATCTTGTTGTTCGGGGCGTCGAGCGACGGGACGAGGTCAGCCGGCAACACCGCCAGGCATTTGCCGACACGGATTTCGCCCCGGTCGTGGGTCTTCACCAACTGCGCCTGGAAGAAAGTCTCCTTGTCCGTGTAAGTGCTGGTGCCCCGGCGGTACCGCGCCTCTTCCCGCGCCTCGAGCGAGATGGTCAACTCCCGCAACCGGCTCACCGCCCCCGTGAAAACCCATCCCAACTGCAGTTCTCCGCCCAGGACCGGCGTCGCACTGCTGATCATCAGTCGAACCCGCGGATTGAACAGCTTCAAGAACATCACGACCACCATTCCCAGGAGGGACACTCCGACCAGCACGAAGGGCGTCAGGAAAAGGGTCAGGAACCACGGGTGCCGGCCGCGACTCCATTCGTCAACCACATGCACGAGGAAGACCGATACGATGCCGTTCCAGAACGCCGCGATGAAGACGCTTCCGATGAAGCCCTTGAGCGGGGTGCTGGAGGGTTTCAGCACCACCGGACCCTCTTCCGTTGGAACCGCCGGGGAAATGGCTGGCCGTCCCAGAGGGCCGGGCGATCCCCGACCCCGGTCCGGGTTGCGGAGAAGCCCGACCTTGTCGGCCTCCCGGCGCCCGTGGCGCAGTGCGAAGATCATGCCACCGAGGCCCACGGCCACAAACACCAGCGGCAGGAGGACAAACCAGATGTCCGGCGGAACCCCCCGACTGAGTACCGCCTGGGTCGGATCGTCCGGGTTCACCAGGCAGACGGTCCGCTTTCCGACCGGATAATCCCGAATCACCCGTTCCTTGGCGGACCGCCCGCTGGAGGAGTAATCGAAGAACTGGTAACGGCTGGATTTGTGCGGTTGACCGTTGAACTCGTAGGCATAGAGCACCGCCACCTTGTAAGTGCTCCCATCGTCCCCACTGTGGACCTCGACCCGGCTGGCCTCGATAACACAGGGCGTTTGCACCCAGTCCCGGCTCCGCCAGACCCCATGGAGCGGCCGGAGGAACATGCCGTAGAGAAAGCCGCTGCCGGCCAGGAAAAAGATGGCGAAGAAGCCGACGAGGCAGCCGACTCCCTGACGCCCCTTCAGCAGGCTGGCGGCAGTCTTTGAGGAAACGGCGGCGGTCTTCGCCGAAGAACCCCTCCGCCAGGTGAAGTAGATTCCGCCGGCCCCGATGGCAACGAAGATCAGGGGGAAGAAGACCACGAGGGCCACCCACAGACTCCCGTGCTGCAGGACCGACTGGTCGGGTTGCCTCGGATTGACGTGACAGACCGCCTCGCGATCCGACGGAAAACGGCCCGCCAAGGCCGCCGCTTTCCCGTAGTCGCTGAAAGCGGGTGTCTGCAGGGAGACTTGGGAAGAGGTGTACGAACGGCCCTGCCATTCGTAGCGGTATTGGACGCTGCAGAGGTAGGGCGAGTTGTTGTCCCGATCATCGGTGTGCTCGACCACGCCGCTCTCCAGCACGACACAGGGGATGGCGGGCCAAAACCGCGTCTTGGCGCTGCGGACCACCTCCCGGACGAGGAAGCCGGTAAACAGCAACCCCATCCCGAGGAAGACCAGGAGGAACAGCGTCAGAAAGATCTTCCCACCGACGCCTGCCGGCTTCCCACTGCTGCCCACTGCCACGGTGAATCCCATGCTGCGGCCCTCTTGTGAGCCATCCAACCGCCGCCGGCAATCGCAAAGGCACCTGCATCGGTGCTCTGGTGAGCGTCGGAACCCAGCCAAGATAATCGGCCGAAACCGGCGAACGCCAGTTCGCCGCTACCATTCGGAGGGTGCCTGGCGGGGCTTCAGGGCGAACGGACCTGGTAGAACTTGGCCGCAGCCCCGGTATCGGTGTCCGTGTATTCGCCGGTGGTCAGACCATTGGCGATCCCAGTGAACGGCCCGTTCACAGCCGTCGCTGTCTCCACGCTGTAAGTCTGGCCGGCCTCGGCTTCCCAAGTCAGGGTGATCGAGCCGTTCGGGTTCCGCGCGGCGGAGATGGCCCCCACATCAGCCGGGGGGATGGTTGGGGGCTCGCTCCAAAGCTTGCCGTCGTACTGCCGGCCCGGCGTGACGACCAGATCCGACACGGCCACCTGGGGACGGAAACCACCGTTGATCGTCGGGTAACGCGTCATCGAACCGCCGCTGGAAACCGCATCGGCCGGGTAAATCACCCGGGCCACGACCCCGCCGATGGCATTGCGGATCGTGATGGTGTCGCCGTTGTTGTTAAGCGCGAGGCCGTAGGTGCTTTCGCTGGCAGGCTCGAACGGCACATCGAGCAACGGCGGATAGCCATTCAACGGGCCCCCGTAAAGGATGGCGGCGCTCTTCGCCGCCAGCGTCAGCGGATAGTAGAACTGGTGCCGCATTTGCACCCCGTCAGACATGGTCCAGCCCTCCAGTTCGACCGCTTCCTCGGAGAGATTCACCAGTTCGAGGTACTCGTCGTTGATCGTCATGTCGATGGCGACCGGCGGATCGCGCAGCAGCGGGTTGTAGAACGGCAACTCGGCATTGGAGGTCGGATTCGCCAGATACTCGGCGATCACCACCTGTTGTTCGGCGACCGTGGGCACGTAGAGCGTAAGGGTGAACACGTTTTGCGCCACGCCGTTGTCCGCGGTGAGCGTCGCGGTGAAGAGGTTCCCCGCTTCGCTCGCGTCCGGCGTCCAGGTGAACGTGCCGGCGATGTCCGCGGTTTGACCGGCCGGAAAATCCCAGTGCGCCGTGGGCGGCAGGCCCGCAGTGATGGGATTGATGGTGATGGGCCGACCCTCCTCATCCGAGATGAGGAACGTGGTGGTCAGCGTTTCACCGGGCCGCAAGCCGTGTTCGGTAAACTCGTTTTCGGGCAGATCACCGGGGCGGATGAGATTGGACAGCACGTTGGAGAACTGAATGCTCGGCGGCTTGAGCACACTGACGATGTCGGCATACCGGCTGGGGATGAGTTGGTAGCCTTCGGTACGCGGATCGTTGGTGTCGTATTGGCCCAACACGCCGATCACGTCGGCCTTGCCCACCGGCTTGGGTTGCCCGCCGATGTCGGTGTAGCTGTTCACATACATCGGAAACTCCTGCCAGCTCTCGTCCCGCAGAATCACGGTGCTGTTCGGGGAGAACAGCGAGGCGGTCTGGTCGATGTCCACGTTGGCCGCGATCACGTAGGTGCCTTCCAGGTTGTGCATTGTCGCCAGGTCGTGCTGCACGAAGAAGTCCAAGGCGACGGGTTCGGGCAACGGGTTGCCGCTGCTCAACACGGTCACCGATGTGGCCGCGTTGGAGGTGTTTGGAGCCAGCTCCAACAAGCCGTTGTAGTCGTCCAGCGCCGCGGTCACGCGCACCTTGTCACCCGCGGCAGGAAGCAGGCTGGCTCCGCCCCGCCAAAACACCGCGATCCCGGCGGTGTCATCCTGCATGAAGAACTCGCCCGACGTACCGCTGGTCAGGTTCGCATGGGTTGTGACAATGCCTTCTACGGTGAAGAGCGTGGTCTTATCGGTCGGAACGTAGTTCTCCGGATCCACCATCGCCCGCAGGGTGCTGATCGGCGTCAACTCCGGTTCCTGCATCTCCTCGACAATCAGTTCCGCGTCCTCGCTGGTGGCTTCCCCCTGCGCATTACTGACCACCACGTGGTAGAAACCCGCCTGCGTCAGGTCGACCGCTGCCAAAGCCAGCTGGTCCGAGGTCTCCCCGGCGATGGCGCCGTCGTTGAAATACCATTGGTAACTCAGGGGCGGCGTCCCGGTCGCCACGACCGAAAAGGTCACGTCATCGCCTTCGGTCACGGTCCGGTCCTGCGGCTGGCTGAGGATGCCCGGCTTCGTCGGGCCGGTCCCCAACGGTGATCCCAACACCGTCACCAGGTCAAAACGCCAGGTGCCCGTGGTGCCGTAGTTGGATCCGGGATTGGCCGCCACGTAGGAGGATCCGTCGGCGAAATCTGAGACGAAACGGACGGCGAAGTTGGGGTTGTTGTTTGCGGCGGCAACCCCGCTGAGATCCACCGCCTGGTCGGTGAACCACCAGGAACCCTGATCGATCGTGAGTGCGGTCGCCTCGATCCAGGAAGACCCGTCGGTGGTATACAACGCGACCAACCGGCTGCTGCCGCTGTTGCTGGCTCGCCAGTCGAACTTCACCACGATGCTTTCATATCCCGTGGTGGGCACGCTGAACTGCGCGCCGGCAGTGCGGGGGCTTTCCCCCTGCGCCGGGAATCCGGCCAGGTTCCAGCCGGAGTCATCGTCCGAAGGATCATTCACCGATCCGGAGTAGTACTGTTCGGACACGCCGCCAATCGCCGTCGCCGCCCCCACTCCCACCGCGGGGTCGGTGGTACCGGTGGTGGTGTCGGTGTCTCCACCGAAGTTGAAGTCCCATTGGGTCAGGATGTCCTGACCAAGAGTGGAGACACTGAGGATTGCGGCCAGGGCCAGTCGGAGCACGGTTCTTTGCATGGCTTGGAGATCAGCGGTGCGGGTTCCAGATCACGTCGGGATTGACTTTTTCGGTGGCGGAGCCGGTGCCATTGGTGATGTAGGACCGGCTGAAGTATGCAGCGTGGCCATCCACGAAGACAAGGTTGCCACCCTGGTCGCCGTGCCGGCGCGTGAAGCGCTCGCTACGGGCGGCGGGGAAGATCCCGTTGCGGTTGGGATCGGTATTGCCGGCAGTGTAGGCCTCCAGCGTCGGACTGAAGGTGGTGTCGAGGAGCAACACGGTGGCAGTGGGTTGTCGCAGGCTGCTGAGGCGGGGCATGGCCGGGTAGCGGAGACGGTCGGAGGTACTGGGCCCGGTCCGCTTCAGGTCCAGGTTCATCACGTAGCTCCAGAAGCCAAACCGGCCCCCCTTGAGGAACCGGTCATCACTGGAGGCCCGGGCCGCCGGACAATGCCAGAACTCCCCCTTCTTGCCCGGAAAAGGCAGATTCTCCTGAAAACGCGTGGTCGTACCGTTCCACCATTGGGAGAACGGCTGCTCGCTGACGCCCGGCGGCAGGGTGTTGAACCACGCGTAGGGATCATTCGGACTGCCGGGTCCGTCGACCATGCCGGTGTCCACGCCATAGCGACCGCCGTCGTCCGTCCCGTCCCGCGGAACCCCGTCGTTGTAATCCGTGGCATACATCTGCAGCCCGAGGCCCCACTGCCGGAGGTTGGACAGGCAGCGGACGGACTGTGCCTTGCCCTTCGCGCGGGAAAGCGCGGGCAGCAGCATGCCGGCCAGAATGGCGATGATGGCGATCACCACCAGCAATTCGATCAGGGTAAAGGCCAGCCGGCCAAGCGGGTTGCGTTGTTGCGGACGATTCTGCATTCAGGTGCCGAGATCCCGGCGGAGTGCCCTCCACCCACCGGAGCGCCAAAAGAGTAGAGTCGGAACCCTCGCTGCTCAAGCGCCGTGAGTCACAATCCGGCAATTCTCCCCAGCACACCCGGCACCAGATCCACGGCCGTGCTTCTCATGGCACCGGGCACGGGCTCAACCCGGTTGATGAGTGCCTTGAGGTGGCAGTTCGGGCGGGCTTCCGATTCCGCTTCCCCCGTCCCGCCGCGACCGGTTCAACGCCAGCGCCGTGCCGAGTCCAAACAACGCCAGGCTGCCCACCAGGATCAGGACCCCACGCGGCGCCTGGGCCACGGTGCGTCCGACCGCCAGGATCGGGGTGCCCAGGGACACCGTGGCGGCCGCCAGCAACACCGACAGTGCAGGGGGCGTCGCCCCGCGCCAGTAGGCGATTCCCCAGGCAAGGCACACCCCAAGGCCCACGAGCGAAACCAGCCAGTCTGCGTCGGTGCGCCCGATCATGACCATCGAATGGAGCGCCCAGCCACCCGCCAATACCCGCCGCAGGAGCGCGAGGTTCTCGGCCGGCGCCAGGTTCCAGCGCAGACTGTGAACCAACAGGAACACCAGTGCCCCCTGCACGATCCAATGGTCCCGCAACGGCGACTCCACCAGCACCCGACTCAGCCCTGCCGCCAGCGCCAGCGAGCCCAACAACCCGGCAAGGGAATGCCGCCACACCATTGCGGCCAGCAACCCGAGGGCGACGGTCGCACCGCCCCATCGCTCCGTGTCGCCCCAACCAGCCGCAGCTCCCCAGGCCACCGGCAACGGCAGCGATGCAAGCAGGCAGCCGAGCGATCCGGCCATCAAAGCGACCGCCACGCGCAGTTGGCGCCGTTCCCAGGCCAGCGTGCCGTACACCACCAGGTTGATTCCCGCCAACAAGGCGGGCAGCCAGTCCCCCGCGTGCTTCACCGGAAGCAGGGCGGCCATCGCCGGCAGGAGCAGCAACGCCGTCCGCAGTCGGCCACCGGGATTCGGCACGAAGTCTTTCAGTCGGAGGTTTAACATCCACGCCAGCATCCAGGCTCCCGGCGCCACCAAGTCCCGGCGCACCGCAAAATCATACACATAGCCCAGACTCCAAAGATGCACCGAAGTGGACAGAAGCAGGGTGCCGAGGAACGCCGCCGGGAGCCAGCGTCGTCCGGGAATCAGATCATTGCGCGCCCTTGGTGGTGGCAACAACGCAAGGGCCGCCACCAACAACGGCAACCCCGCCAGCCAGACAACTTCGTTCGTCCAGAACGCGGCCCCGAAATCCGGCCGGGTACCGGCCTTCGACTCGTGCAGGGTCCGGTAGACCACCGGCAGGACGGCGTTTACCAGAAGCACCGTGCCCGCCAGGATCAGGAACCTCGGAGGCACGTTCAACCGGGGCAGGCCAAACCGCACGGCCGCGCCGCGCGCGAACGCCATCGCCAATCCCGCACCGCAGAAACCCCAGACCCAGCCCGCATCAATCAGGGCCGCCTGACTCACCAGGATGAACGGCACCAGCAACAGGCCGGTCTCCAGCCCCACCAACAGGGTCGAATCGTACCAGACCGTCCGCCGCCCGAGCCAGACCGCCGTCAGCACCAGGAGGATTTCGTAGACCTGCACCGCGGAGAAGTTGAATGCCAACTGGCTGGTCTCCCGCGGCAGGAAGGTGGTGTCCTGCGAGATGAGATGCACTCCCCAGAGCAGGAGCGCCGCGCTGCAGAGGTAGAACGGGTTGCAGGCCAGCAGCCGCCTCAGCCAGTCACGTCCGGAAGTCGTCTGGTTCGAATTCATAATGCCTCCAGGCTTGGAATTGGATTATCGGTTTCACTCACTTGGAGAGCTGGAATCGTGCCAGAATTCCATCCACTGTGCACTAAAACGCACAGGTTGACAGCGGGACCGGTCGATCGTCCGTCGTGGCCCCGGGAACGGGGATGGACGCTGAAGTCCCGCAGGGAATGAGGCCCGCGGAAGTGAAATCCGTCATTGCCTACGGCGCCCGGACGCGCTAACGATCACGGGAAAGCTGGTTGTTCTGACAGAACTGGAGGGTCCTTTGGATTGGGCGTGGGCGTTATGGGCGGCCTGGTGCAGGGTCCTTCAAGAAGCAAGTTGGTTCCATGGAAACGCCCATGCAGGTCACGCTCTACCACCTTCCGGGGTGCACCCGGTCGGAGGCAGTGAAAGCGTTTATCGAGGAGCAGGGATTGTGCCTCCAGATCGTCAACGTGCTCACGCACCCGCGCGTCTTGTCGGGCCTGCCCAACGGGGTGCATACGCCGTTCCCCTCCGTCCGCGTGGGCAAGAACACCATCCTGAACGCCACCCCGCAGCAGGTGGCCACCGCCTTGAGGGAGGCATCCGTCAGCGACCAGGCCTGAGTTCTGGCGCCGCCTCCGGTTCCGACAGCCCCCCCATACCGGGCATTCCGAGGGACGCCGAAGTCCCCACAATCCCGCGCATCCAGTCCAGCACCGCCGTCACCAGCAAGGCCTGATCGTCCGGTGCCTCCCCACGAATGGCAAACCGCCGTGCCACCACCTCCCCGTGCCAGGGGCCAAAGGCCGCCCAGAACGGTCTGGGTCCGCCCGCATCCACGGCTTCACCCCCCTGATCTGTCACCAGGGCAATTCCGCCGGGCACACGGGGTGCGATGGCCTCCGCAAGCGCCTTCGCGAAAGCCCCTTCCCCCACCCCGCGGGGACCCCCATCACCGGCAGCAGGCACCACCACGGAGGCAAGCTCCAGCAGGTCCCGCCGGTCAGAAGCAACCCATCCTCCCGCAACCGCCGGTCCCGCTCCAGGCGAGCGATTGAGGCTCACCCCTACCGCCCCGCCGGTGCCGATCTCCGCCAGCAGCAGCCTGCGCCCGAGGGAACTCAACCTCTCCAGTACCACGTCCTCAAGCGTCAGGCCGGCGGTGTCGTAGATACGGTCTCCCAGTTGGACCCGAACCGCGTCCACCAACTCCGCCATGCGCGCCTGATCCGCGGCCGCGCTCCCAGGCAGGAAGAAGCTGACGTCCACCCTTCCCGCCTCGAAGATGGACGAAATAACCAGGTCCGCGGGCAGGACCACCTTTTCGTGCAGCGTCTGGTCGATCTTGGATTCCCCGATCCCCACGAAACGCACGAGCGCCGAGGACCCGAAGGTACGGAGTCCGAACCGTTGCTGGAGCCAGGGGATCAGCGCGTCCCTGACCATGGGGCGCAACTCGCGCGGCGGCCCCGGCAGCGCCACGACGACCCGGGCAAGGTCATCAAAGACGAGCCCGACCGCGGTCCCGGAGGGGTTCGGTAGAAACCTGCCGGCAACCGGCGTGCGCGCCTGGCGACGGATGTTCGCCGGAAGCCCCCTTTCATCTCCACCGAACCGTCGGGCAAGCACACCGATAACGTCGGGATTCTCCCGCAGCGGGATGCCGGTGAAGGAGGACACCGTTTCCCGGGTGATGTCGTCGTCGGTGGGGCCCAATCCCCCGGTCACGATCACCAGCGGCGCTCTGGAACCGGCGACCGCCAGCGCCTGCTTCAGGTCGTCCGCCTCGTCCCCGACACAAATGGAGCCCACACACTCCAGTCCCAGCGGACGAAGCGCACGGGCGAGGTACCAGGTGTGCCCGTCCGGATACACCCCTCGCAGGAGTTCACCTCCCGTCACCACAATGAAGTAATGCTCGGGAGCGTGCGCCGGGCCGGCCGCGGACAGTGGGGGGACCATCAGGAGCGACAAGAGCAGGCCGCCCTTTCTCGAACGGCTCAAGGCCCGGAGAGTTCGCATGGCGGAGTGGATACTCCCGGCCCCGCCTCCCGTAAAGCCGGAGTTCACCGGAGTTGGCCGCCGGGGGGAACACCATCCCGCCCTGAAACCGGAGATGCACACGGATGAAGGCAGATAAGGGGCTCAGCCTGCCCCCCCCCGATGCCGCACGCACCTCCTTACCCAGGGGCGGAAACGCGAGGACGGCCCCGGTCCCAGGGGATCTGCGTTGATCCGTGTTTATCTGCGGTTGAACCACCCGTCTGGGTTCAGCCGGGCAGGAATCCCACCAGCAGGCCCTGAGCGACCAGAAACGCCGCCAGGCCGGCCCAAGTCAGCCGTTCGCGCCACCGCAGCGAGACTTGCTCGACCGCCCCCAACCAGAACTGCACCCGCGCTTCGCCGGCCTCCAGAATGTCCCCGTTGCGCAGCCGGGATTCCCGGATCACGTGACCGTTCAGCCGCGTGGTGGCCTCACCGACCGCGGTGACACGCAGTCCATGAGTCGGGTCACGTTCCAGCCGGAAGTGCTCCTCCCAGACGCCGCGCTGGACGAGTTGCAGGCCCGCTTCCGGGGATCGCCCGAGGGTAAAAGGGAAACGGCGGGCCGTCACTTCCCGGCCCGCCGCCTCACCTGAGAGAATCTTCAACCGTACCATTCGGGATCACCACGCCTTCTTCGGCACGTAGACGTCATCGCCGGGGTACAGCGGCGGATCATAGCTTGGGTCCGTGAGGGCCTTCTTGCAGTTGGCAATGACCTCCTCGCCGGTGGAGCGAGTGATGCGCACGCAGGCACGGTTCGCGAATTCATTGAAATCGCCCGCCACCTTGATGGCATCCAGCACGGTCATCTGCCCTTGATAATCGTATCGGGACGGTGATCGGACATAGCCGCCGACGTTGATGAAACGGCCCTCGACGCGCACGGACACCGTGAGACGCTGGAAGTAAGTCTTCAGGTAGCGCTGCCGGATTTCTTCCTGAAATTCCGAGATCCTTCGACCGGCGGCCAGGAATTCCTCATTGAACCATAGCATCACCTTGCCGTCCTCCCGCACCCGCTGCTCGATGGGTGCAGGGGGCGCGGAGAGGTCCGTGATGGAAACGAAGATTCGCTCGCCGACCCGGATCACATCGATTCCCGTCTCGATCTGCCCCGGGTCACCGGAGCTGTGCCACGGCTTCCCACAGCTGCAGCCGGCGGAGAATCCCGCCAAGAGGAGCCCACAAACGACTGCCCACCCCATTCGGATTGCTTTCAGACTCATATCGCAGCCCCCGTTCCTACAGACCAATCCCATCACGCGCAACCACAAGTTAGAACTTCTGCTTCAGTTCGGCGGTCTCCTCGGAGGCATCGGCCTCCCCAGCATCCACCACCGGCTTCGCGGTGTCCCCGGCATCGGACCGATCCTTCTTGCGGCCCTTCTTGGAGCGCCGACGACGGCGGCCACCATACTCGCTGCTGGAGCCGTAGTAGTAGTCGTAGTAGTAGCCGCTGTAGTAGTAGTAGTAGGAATCCTGGGAGATGTTGATGTTGTTCAGCACGATGCCCAGCAGGTTGCCTCCCACCTTCTGCACCATCTGCTTGGCACGCAACGTCATCGCCTGCGGGTACTTGCGGTACTGCACGACCAGCAGCGCCATGTCCACCATGCTGGTCAGAATCGAGGCGTCACTGACACCCATGATGGGCGGTGAATCGAAGAAGACGAAGTCGTAGCGATTCCGAACTTCCTCGACCAACTCCTTCATTCGGGGTGAGTTGATGATGCCCAAAGCGCTGCTGGGAAGCTTGCCGCTGGGCAGGAAGTCCAGCGTCGGCACGGTGGTGGTTTGAACCACTTCTTCCAGCGTGTTCTGTTTGAGCAGGTAGTTCGTGAGTCCGATGCTGTTCGAAACCCCCACGAACTTGTGGAGGCTCGGACGGCGAAGGTCGGAGTCCACCACCAACACACGCTCCCCGTTCTGAGCGAACACAGTCGCCAGATTGAAGATCGTCGTGGACTTGCCCTCACCCGCACCACCGCTCACGACGGTGACGGTGTTGTCGTTCGGGTTCTTGCGGGAGAACAACACGTTCGTACGCAACACCCGATAGGCCTCCGCATGAGGACTGTCCGCGCCCTCCTTCATGAGCAGGCCGATGTTCTGCGGAATGACCCCAACCACCGTGGCGTCCATCGCACGCTCCACGTCGTCAATGGTCTTCACGCTGGTGTCGAGGTATTCGATGAAGAACGCCAGTCCCACCCCCATCAACAGACCGAAGACGATGCCCAGAGCAAGGTTCAACGCGAGGTTCGGTCGAACCGGTCGCAACGCCGGCTTGGCCAGGCTGATGACTTGGACAA
Source organism: Verrucomicrobiales bacterium (assembly GCA_024233215.1). Lineage (GTDB taxonomy): Bacteria > Verrucomicrobiota > Verrucomicrobiia > Limisphaerales > J093 > J093. Next base: position 128,033 of record JACKPW010000006.1, read on the forward strand.
CCGACTCCGTGGGAATTGCCAGGTCAATCTGCTCCTGCAGTGAGCGGAGGGAGACGGTGTCTCGAATCCGCATCTGGTTCTCCAGCTCGCGCTTCAGTTCGAAATACTGGCTGAACTTGCTGGCTTCCTTGGCCACCGCCACCTTGGCTTCCTCGACCTGATTGCTGACCAATACGTAGCGCGCCTTGAAGGCGCTGACGTTGGCCCGCAGGCCCTGCAGCAATCCATCGATCCGATTGCTCACCTGCGTCTGCAGCACTTGCTGCAAGGCCATCGAACTCTGCACCTCGGGATAGTCGGCGGCATATTCCGTGCGCAGCGACGCCAGCCTCTGCTCCACCTTGTCCAAGTCATCCAGCCGCAGCGGCAGGATCTGCTCTCCAGGCATGACGGTGAGGATCGCGTCGCGCAGGAGCCGCAGATCCTTGGTTTCCAGACTCTGCAGCGCATCGAGCTTGCTTTCATAGTAGACGAGATCGCTGCGCGCCTGCTGAAGGGCGCCCAACAGGGTGCTCAGACGCTCCCGCTCCGTGGAGACGGAATAGGCGGCTGTCGGGCTGTTCACCGTGTCCGGGATGTTCAACTCGACCCGGAGGTTATCCACATTTGTCTGCAACGTGGCGACCCGCAATTCCTGCACTTCGAGCTGCTTCTTCAGCACCTCGATCGCATTCTCCTTGGGTTCCTTGCGGCTCTTCTGGCGGAACTCCTTGTAGGAATCGGCAATCAGGTTCGCCAGATCAGCGGCTTCCTCCTTCACCGGGCTGTAAACGCTGATTTCAACCAGTTTCGTGTTACGGGACTGCTGAACCTCCAGGTTGCGACGCAGGTATTCGACGGCCTCCTGCGGGCTCAACAACTCGCCATCACGCAACCCCAACCGCTGGGACCACGTGGGGATGAAGTTGTTGGTCTTTACCACCGGCCACAGCACGGAATCCGACTGGATCTTGCTGAACTCCGTCGCCATGAAGTACGGGTCGTAATCGTTGCGATCCTGCTGAACACCAATCGGACCGATGTCCGGGATGTCCTTTTGAATCTCGATCGTGATCGTACTGTCGTAGGTGGGCTTCAGCACGAGGGTCACCGCCACCGTGGTGATCACCACCAGCAACCAGACGGCGAGGATGACCATCTTGCGGATCCGAATGATCCGCCAGTAATCGAGGAAGTGGAACTCGGGGGCGGGACGAGCCGTCGAACTGGATGCTTGCATGCGAAAGAAAAACGGGAGGCCAGATCGTAATGCCCAGCCTCCCGGGATTGTTCAAAGCGATACGATCAGTAGGTTGCCTTCACACCGGCGTAACCACGATGCCGGTCGTACCCACGCTGGGCGATATCGGAGCTGAGGTCGTCAAACAGGTAACCCGCCTCCAACGCCACGTTCTTGGTCAGGTCGTACGTCAGGTTGACGTCGGCATTGACGTAGTAGTCCGTCTGCCCGTCGAACGCGCCGCCCTGGTAATCGGACATCTGCCAGGCACCCCGCACGTAGGCGGTCAGCCGGGAGGTGATCGCGTGGGACACGGCGGCGTAAACCATCGTCGCCTGGGAACCAAGGGTCACGGAGGCACTGCCGGGAGCCACCGCCACATCGGTCGGGTAAATGCCGGTCAGGACACCCAGCATGACGCGGCTGTTCTCCTGATACCAGTAGGAGAGGGAAGCCTCCGCGTAGGGGCCCACCTGGTCGTCGCTCGCGTTGTAGTAATCGTTGTACTGCACACCGACGCGGGCGGAAGCCGCCAGCTTCGAGGTCAGGGAGTGGTCCACTCCGACGTACCCGTAGTGAGAGTAGTAGTTGCGGAAACTCGCCGTGGGCACCAGCGCCGGAGGAAGACCCGCCGCCGCAGGGCTGGCCAGACGGTCACCGCTGGTCATGTCGGTCAGGCCGAATTGATAACCGATCAGGCCGGTGGTCGTGGGCTGGAAGTGACGACGCGCATCGATGTTGAACTTGTGCTCCCAGCGATCGAGCAGCGCGGAACGGCTGCCATCGCCTTCCTGCTCGTAATTGTAAACCGTGCCGTTGTAGCCGAGTCCGATGCCCCAGACTTCGCTGAAGTCCTTGAGCAGATTCACCCCCGAGTAGTTGCGGATGTTCGTGCCATCGGTGCGGTAGTAGCTGGAGATGGCCCCCGTGGCGAGCACGGTTGGCTCGTTCGAGTAAACGAACTGGTCCTTGACCTCCAACCGCGTCGACTCGTTGAGGTCATGCCCGAGGAACAGGTCCGCGAGAACGTCCTGATCAATCTCGTTTGCAGTGCGGTCCTCGTACCAACGCAGACCGTAGGCAACCTTCAGGTTCACCACGGTCGTGTCCTGCACCATGTTGAATCCCACGGAGGGGCGCACATCAATGCCCCAACTCTCCGCCTTGCCGGGACGACCGCCCGCCACCGGATTGTCAACGCCGGTATTGTAGTTGGAATCGTAGAAGCCCCGCAGTTTGGCTGCGACACTCCAAGTCTTGGACGTTGACGGCTCCCCAATGGGTTGGGCACCGACCGTCATCGTCCCCACCGCAGCCAGACTCGCACACGTAATCAGCTTTTTCATAAATCGTCTTCCTCTGAACGGAGGTTCCGCAAGCGTAACACTAGCCTCGAAAGGTTGCCCTTTTCTAAGATCAAGAGCCCCCGATGTCAAACATAAATCCAACGCTTTTTCTCCCGCGCGTTCGCAGGTAATCACCTGCGGGAGGCAGGCTTACGGGGTCGAACCTCCAATCCGGGGCCCGACCTCGCACCGCCTTTTCAGCGTTTCTCAAAACCGCCCCCAATCCCCGCCCAAACTCCCAAAGTCCATTCCCTCCAACGACCTCGCCGAACCGACTGCGTTTCCAGTTCCCAACTCCAACCGTCTGTCCGCCCCCCCCACGGGGGCGGACTTCACAGCCCCATCCGCCGCAGGGAGGGTTCCAGCGCCTCCGCCCACCGCCGGTAGCCTTCCGTGTTCGGGTGCAGCAAATCCGGCATCAACTCCTTGGGCAAGGTCCCATCACCGGTCAGGAATCGGTCGCTGACATCCACATACTGCACTCGCTTCCCGTCGGCCAACCGCCGAATCCTCTGGTTGATCGCGAGATTGTTGAGCCGACCGGCATCCAGCGGGGTCGCGCCCCGGGGGAAAATGGCATTCAACACGATCCGGGTGTCCGGCAGCCGCTGTTCCAGCACCTGGAGGATTTCAGAAACGCCGGCCGCGACCTCTGCAGGGTCCTGCATCAGGTGCCCGGTGTTGTTGGTCCCAATCATCACCACGGCCACCTTGGGCTTGATCTGCCCGAGGTTCCCGTGGGTAAGCCGCCACAGCACGTGCTCCGTGCGATCCCCGCTGAACCCCAGGTTGAGCGCCCGTCGGTCCCCATAAAACTCCTGCCAGACCTCCTTCCCCGCACCTTCCCACCCCTGGGTGATGGAGTCCCCGATGAACACCAGATCCACGTTCCCCTCCTTCGCCAGCGCACTTTTCGCCGTCTCACGCTGACGCCACCAGGTCTCGCCCCGTCGATGCGCCGGGATGGTCGCGGTGTTGACGTCGTAGAAACGCCGGAGGTCGCGGTAACGCTGCTGCAGGCCCCGGAGCACGTCGGCATAATCAGCGTCCTGGTGGACACTGCTCATTTCCTGCGGGTCCTTGACCAGATCGAACAACTGCCACTCCCGGGTGCGCGGGAAGAACATCAACTTGTACGACTCGGTCCGCACCCCGTCCTGCATCGGCACGTTGTGTGCCGCCACATTCTCGTAATAGGCGTAGTAAACCGCGTCCCGCCAGTCCGCAGGCGCCCGGCCACCGTTCTGGAACACCGGCACCAGGCTGCGCCCCTGCATTTCCGCCGGAACCGGGACACCGGCGACGTCAAGGAAGGTGGGACCATAATCAATGTTCTGGATCAGTGCGGTTGATTTGACCCCGGCAGGGATGACCCCCGGCCAGCGCACCAGAAACGGCATCTTGAGCGATTCCTCAAACATCCATCGTTTGTCGAACCAACCGTGTTCACCGAGGTAAAACCCTTGGTCTGAAGAGTATATGACGATGGTATTGTCGGCCAACCCGCTCTGGTCCAACCACTCCAGGATCCGCCCCACCCCGTCATCCACTGCTTGAACACATTTCAGGTAATCATGGAGATAGCGTTGATATTTCCACTGGAGAATCTGGTCGTCGGAGAGTTCTCCCGCCTCCATCCGGCGGATGAATTCCTGGTTGCGGGGTTCATACCAGGCGTCCCACGTCGCCCGTTGTTCTGGGGTCATCCGGTTGTATTCCCCATTGCCACCCCGCCCCGTGAAATACTTGGGAAACTGGTTTTCCCCCTGAAACTTCATGTCCGCGCCCCAACTCATGTAATCGCGGACCGTCATCTGGTTCTCCTGAAGCAGCCGGCTCCGACCCGCATAGTCGTCCCGCAATGTCGCCGGCTCGGGGAACTGCCGCCCTTCAAACAGATCGAAATGTCGCTCCGGCGGCATCCAGTTCCGGTGCGGTGCCTTCTGCTGGCACATCAGAATGAACGGCTGCCCCTTGGCACTGGCCTGCTTCAGCCAATCGAGGCTCAAGTCGGTGATGATGTCGGTGCAATACCCGGTATACCGCTTCCGCTTGCCGTCCATCTGGATGAAGTCCGGGTTGTAGTAGTTGCCCTGCCCCGGCAGCACTTCCCAGTAGTCGAAGCCCACGGGGTCGCTCCCGAGGTGCCATTTGCCAATCACCGCGGTCTGATAACCCGCCCGCTGAAGGAGCTTGGGAAAAGTCGTCTGCGTGGGATCAAACCGATCTCCGTTCCGCATGAACCCGTTCAGGTGACTGTGCTTGCCGGTCTGGATGCAGGCCCGCGAAGGCCCGCACAACGAATTGGCGCAGAATGAGTTTACAAAGAGTGCCCCCTCCGTCGCCAACCGGTCGATGTTCGGCGTCTGGTTCAGGTGAAGCGCCGATCCGTAGGCGCTGATCGCCTGCAGGGCATGGTCGTCCGAGAACACGAAGATGATATTCGGACGCTGCGCGGCCGCATTCGCACCCCGCGAGGCGGGAACGATTGCCAGGGCCCAGCAAAACGCGAGGATCAGGAGCCGAAGCACGGCCGCCACCGAAGGACGAACAGATTGGGAACAGGGGGCTTTCATCGCTTGCATCGTTTTTCGTCGGTAACCGCAGGACCATCCCCGAACCGGATCGGCTTGTCCAGCCCCGCGCCCCGGGTCGCCCGGTTCCCCAAGACGCGTCTTGGACTTCGCGTCTTTCGAGGTTTCGCCGGACGTCCCTCCCCGACTACAATCACCGCCGTCATGGCGAAAGGCTCGATGAAGGCCCCCTTGCGATCCCGGTCTGCCGCACCCGGGCCGTCGCCCGGCCGGGTGTGGCTCGCGCTGGGCGGCCTGGCTGTGCTCGCGGTGATCGCGTCCTTCGTCTGGCAACACTTCACCACCAACGGCAGGCCCGCCCCCGGCAATCCCCCGGCGTCCGCCGACGAGGACATCGTACCGGACCAGGCCGCCACGTATGCCCTCTACGCCGGTTCCTCCACCTGCACGGAATGCCATGACCCGGCGCATGCCGAATGGGCTCCGTCAAACCACGGTCTGGCGGAAAGAAGGTTGGACGCCAAACCTGACCTCCCCGCCTTCGATCCGCCCAAGGTGTTTCAGCACGCCTCCCAGACCACCGAAGCCCGCTTCGTCAACGGTCGTTACGAACTGGTCTCGCTGGGCTACGGCACCAACCGCGCCCCCTACGAGTTGGTGCGCGTGATCGGAAACAACCCGCTGCGGCAGTTCCTCATCGAGCGTCCCGGCGGCCGGCTGCAGGTGTCCGAGGCCTGCTGGGATCCCCTCACGAACGAGTGGTTCAATGTCTACGGGGCCGAGGACCGCATGCCCGGAGAGTGGGGGCACTGGACGGGCCGGGGCATGGGGTGGAACGCCATGTGCGCCGCCTGCCACAACACCCGGGTTCGGAAGAACTACGACGAAACCACCGACTCCTATCACACGGCAATGACCGAACCGACCGTGAGTTGCGAGGCCTGCCATGGTCCGATGAAGGATCACGTGGTCTGGCAGCGCAGCTGGCGCAGTTCCGGCAAACCCTGGCCTCCCAAACTGGAGCTGGACCCGACCCTGGCGAAACCGTCCACGAACCAGGTCTTCAGCATGTGCGGTTCCTGCCACGCCCGTCGTGCCGATCTCACCGGCGACTTCCGGCCGGGCGACGATTTCATGGACCACTACTCGCTGACCATTCCGGACGAGACGGACATCTACTATCCGGACGGTCAAGTGCGCGAGGAGGACTATGAATTCGCGGCTTTCCTCGGCAGCCGGATGCATTTCCGTGGCGTGGTTTGCATGGACTGCCACACGCCACACCAAGCGCTGCCCGCCCTGAAGGGCAACGATCTTTGCCTGCGCTGCCACAACGGCAGCCGGGAGGACAGCCCGGTCATCGACCCGGTGGCACACGGGTTCCACGCCGAATACAAGTCCGGCAATCTCTGCACCGAATGTCACATGCCGGTCACCCCTTACATGCAACGGCACTGGCGGCACGACCACGGTTTCACCGTGCCGGACCCCGTCTTGACGAAGGAATTCGGGATCCCCAACGCCTGCAACCGTTGCCACAAGGACAAGGACGCCGACTGGTCCATCGAGTGGACCGGGAAATGGTATGGGGAGAAGATGAACCGGCCCGGCCGCACCCGGACCCGCTGGCTGGCAAGGGCGCGGGCGGGCAATCCCGAAGCCCGGGCACCGCTGCTGGAGTTGCTCAACACCGAGGAGGTCCCCTACTGGCAGGCCTCGATCATCATGCTCCTGCGCCAGTGGATCGAGGCACCGGAGGTCGCCGCCGCCGTGCGCGCGAAGCTCGGTCACCCTGACCCACTCGTGCGGGAGAAGGCGGTGCGAAGCCTCGAACCGTTGTTGCCGGTGCCGGGTTCCGAGGTCGGGGGACTGCTGCGACCGATGCTCGAAGACCCCGTCCGTTGCGTGCGGGTGGCAGCAGCCTGGGCCCTGAGGGCCAGCGTGGACCCCGCGAGCCGGGCGGGTCGGGAACTCCAACACATGTTGGACTTCAATGCCGACCAACCCACGGGCCAGCTCCAAAAGGCCGTCTACGACCTCGCCCACAACCACCTGGAATCCGCCTACAACCACTTGAAAAAGGCGGTGGCCTGGGACCCCAACTCCCCCCCCCTGCGTCACGAACTCGCCGTCGTGTGCAGCATGACCGGGCGCAGCCGTGATGCGGTGGATCAACTCGAAGCCGCGTGCCGCCTGGATCCGAACGAGGCCGAATACGCCTACAAGCTGGCCCTGGCATGGAACGAGATGGGCAACCTGCAACAAACCGTGAAGGCCCTGGAACGGGCGGTGGGGATCAATCCCCGGCACGCCCGCGCCTGGTACAATCTCGGACTCGCCCGCAACCAGTTGAATCAACCGGAAGCCGCCATCGACGCGCTGCTTCGGGCGGAGTCCGCGAATCCCAACGACCCCCGCATCCCCTACGCCCGTGCCACCATCCTGGCCCGCTTGGGACGCCTCGAAGAAGCGAAGACCGCCGCCTCCCGGGCGGTGGAACTGCAGCGCGACTTCGCCGAGGCCCGCCAGTTGCTCGACCAGCTGCCTTGAGTCTTGTGGAAACCCGAAGCCCGGGGACTCTCGTCCGCCGGGCTCGCGCAATACCTTGGAACGTCTCAGTTACTTCTTGAGGCCCTGGTCGATCCAGGCCCGGATCAGTCCCACCTGTTCCTTGGTCAGCGGATCGCCCTTGCCTTCCGGCGGCATGGCCTCGTCGGGATCGCCCAACCGGGCCACGGCAATGAGCAGCTTGCTTTTCGTGCTCTTGCCCTTGACGACGACCGGCTCCCCGCGGGAGCCCTTCAGCAACTCCTCCAGACTGTCCACGCGCAGCTTGGCCTTCTGTTTGTCGGGGCCATGGCAGTCCACGCACGACTTTTTGAAGATCGGCAGGATCTGTTTTTCAAAACTCAGGTCCTTCTTCGTGGACGGCGGCGGCAGTTTGGAAAGGTCCACCTCCACCTCCGCGGCCCGTACTCCGAGGCTGCCGGCGACGCACAGCCCCACGATTAATGTCAGCAACTTCATCATTCTCATGGTTTGCAGTATTCGGCGGGCACTCTACGCCAGCCGCGGCGCGTTTCAACCCCCGGTTGGACAAACAGAGCGTCCCGGGACATCTTGCCCGCCGCTCGGAACGGGGATGTCGATGACCGCGGAACTGATCCAAGTGGGATGCTCGCTCCTGCTGCTGTTTGCCGGCGCGGAAGCGCTGGTGCGGGGCAGCGCTTCGCTGGCATTGCGCCTGGGCCTCACCCCCCTGCTCGTCGGACTCACCGTGGTCTCGTTCGGGACGAGCGCGCCCGAAATGCTGGTGAGTGTGCAGGCCGCCACGGCCGGCAAGGGGGACCTTGCGGTGGCCAATGTCATCGGGTCCAACATCCTCAACCTCGGCATCATCCTCGGCCTGACGGCCCTGGTGTGTCCGATCCCGATAAACCGCTCCCTGATCCGGTTTGACGCACCGGTGCTGGTGGGGGCGTCCATCCTGGCCGGCTCGCTCATCGCAGCGGGACTGCTGGGAGCCCCGGCCGGGATCGCGTTGCTGCTGCTCCTCCTCCTCTACACCGGGCTGAATGTGCGGTTCGCGCGCCGGGACGCCGCCGCGGAGATCGGGGGACAGTTTGCCGACGGCGCGCCGGTCTGCTCCCGATCAGCCGGCCGGGATGGGCTCCTGGCATTGGCCGGGTTGGGCGCCCTGGCGTTTGGAGCCCGGTTGCTGGTGGCCGCCGCCACACAACTGGCCCTGGATTTCGGTGTCAGCGAGGCGGTCATCGGACTCACCATCGTGGCCCTGGGCACGAGTCTGCCCGAGTTGGTGACCTGCCTCGTGGCGGCTTGGCGCGGCCAACCGGACATCGCGGCCGGCAACGCCATCGGGTCATCGGTGTTCAACCTGCTCGGCATCCTCGGGCTCGCGGCATTGCTGGGTCCCGTCGACGCGCCGAACATTCACGCCTTCGATCTGATCGTGATGGCGGCGTTCGCCGCGGCCACCCTGCCTTTGCTGTGGACCGGGCTGCGCCTGCGACGTTGGGAAGGTGCCCTGCTGCTGGCGGGCTATGGTGCCTACGTCTGGGCGATCTGGCCCGACGGCACGACGTGATGCCCGGGGCGGTCAGGCCGGCAGGGGGGGCGCCTCGATGCCTTCCGTCTCGAGGAACCCCTGCAACTGACGGATCCGGGTGGGGTGCCGCATCTTGCGGAGCGCCTTCGCCTCGATCTGACGGATGCGTTCGCGGGTCACCTTGAACTGCTTGCCCACCTCCTCGAGCGTGCGACTGTAGCCGTCGCCCAACCCGAAGCGGAGTTCCAACACCTTCCGCTCGCGCTCGGTCAGCGTGGTCAACACGTCACCCAGCTTCTCCTTGAGCAGGCTGTAGCTGGTCATGTCCGACGGGTTCTCCGCCGACTTGTCCTCGATGAAATCGCCGAAGTTGGTGTCGTCGCTGTCGCCCACGGGACTCTGCAGGCTGATCGGTTGCTGGGCCATCTTCATGATGGCGCGGACCCGGTCGACCGGCATCTGCATCTCGTCGGCGATCTCCTCCGGGGTCGCCTCCCGACCAAAGTCCTGCACCAACTGCTTCTGCACGCGCATCAGCTTGTTGATGGTCTCGATCATGTGCACCGGAATGCGGATCGTGCGGGCCTGGTCGGCGATCGAGCGGGTGATGGCCTGGCGGATCCACCAGGTGGCGTAAGTGGAGAACTTGTAGCCCCGGCGGTACTCAAACTTCTCCACGGCCTTCATCAGGCCCATGTTGCCCTCCTGAATCAGGTCCAGAAAGGAGAGCCCGCGGTTGGTGTATTTCTTCGCAATGGAGATCACGAGGCGGAGGTTCGCCTCCACCATGGCGGTCTTGGCTTCGTGGGCCCGCCGCGCAAAGTGCTGCAACTCGCGGTAGGCCTTCATGTAGTCCTCCTGGGGCATCCGGACGAACTGCTCCAACGCCAGCAGTTTCCGCTGTTCGGCCTCGAGCATCTGCTGGGCGGCGGCGCTCTTCCTCTGGTTTTCCAGTTCCTGCACGGCCCGCCAGCCGCTGCGCATCTTGTCGTAGATGTTGTCCGCGACGAGCGTCATCTCCTCGATGACCTTCTGCTTGTAGTAGAACTTCGGAAACGAGACCTGGAGTTTCTTGTCCGCCTTCTGGAACTCGCGCTCCGCCCGGGTGCGTTTCGCTGCGACCTTTTCCCCCTGCCACTTCGCATACTGAACGTCCACCTTCTGGTCGATCACCCGGACGTCCTTGACCAGTTTGCGCAGGTCCTTGAGGTGGTTCTCCCGACCCTCGATCTTCTTGTCGAGGATCACCCGGTCGAACCGCTCCTTCGGGGGCTCGGAGATGAGCTTCTCCGCCAGGGCAATGTGCTCCTTGCCGGCAAACCCAAAGCCGTAAATAATACGCTTGACCTCGTTTTCGTTGTCCTCGATTCGCTTGGAGATTTCCACCTCCTGCTCCCGGGTCAGCAGCGGCACCTGGCCCATCTGCTTGAGATACATCCGGACGGGATCGTCCAGGATGTCCAACCGGGCCTTCTCGTCCTCTTCATCGTTCTCGCCCGGTTTCACCCGGTCGACCTCCGCCTGGTCGACGATTTCGATTTCGAGGCCCCGCAACTTGCTGGTGAGTTCGTCGAGGTCCTCCGGGGTCACCGTGTCCGGGAGGGCGTCATTGATGTCGCTGTAGGTCAGGTAGCCCTGCTCCTGGGCCAATCGGAGCAGTTCCTTCACCTTCTCGGTGATGTCGATGCCGGAAGGCATCTGCAGGTCCTCTGCCGGAAGCTCGATGGTCTCGACGGTCACCGGAGCCGCGCCATCGGCCCCCTTCTTCAACTCCCCGGTCACCGGGGCGGCGACGACGGGTTTCGGTTCTGCTGTGTCCGCCTTGCCGGTGACCGGCTTGGACTTCTTCTTTCCCCGGGAAACCGGAGCGGGCTTGGGGTGCTGGCTGGGCTTCGGGGGTGTGGTGGAGGTACCGGCGGTGGCCCGGCCTTCCGGCTTGGCGGAGCTGCCCGCTTTGGCCGCGCGGCCGGCATCGCTCCTGGCGGAACCGGACTTCGCTTTGACGGTCTTTTTGTTGCTGGTGGTGGTCTTCGTGACCTTCTTAGTCGGCATAAGCAGTGCGAACTGACGAGAGAATCCGGCGGGCGGGCCGGACGCAGCCGGGCAGTATGATTAGCGGACCGGTCATCGTCAAGCAGGGGAATCAAGGTATTTTCCTCAGGTCAGGGCCATTCCACCTGCCGGGGCCAGAGTGGTCCAGGACCGCGCGCTCTGGCGAAAAGCCGCAGGAGAGCACCAGGGCGCAGGGAAACGCCGGTAACCGGCACCGGATGTTCCCTCCCCCGGGCGCGCCTCGCTGCTTGGCTCCCGACCGCAGATCCGCAACGCCACAGCCCGGAAGGCCCCCGGGGGGGGCCCGCAGCAGCCCGACCGCCGACCATCGGCTGTGAATGATGAGGGCGATCTTCTCAGGGTGGGTCGGTCTGCGGCGCCACCCAGGAAAGGCGCGTCCCCGGACGATGGTGGTGCTATTTCACCGCCGCATCCAGCTTCTCCACGGCTTCCTCCAGTTGGCCCGGCTTGGACGCGAGTAAAGGGACGCTCCTCAAAACTCGTTGGGCCGCCGCCCCAGCCCCAGCCCTCCCTACTCCAATTGGTCCGAGACTTCCCCGAAGCTGTCGACGTATCTCACCCGGAAGAAGCGGGCCCCAGGGCTCACCAAGGGAGATTCCTGAAACGTAAAGGGTGAGGTTCCCGTCATCACCTGGGCCCACTGGGTGAGGTCGGTTGAGACCTCCACCGCGTATTGTAGCGAAGGGATGCCCTGAACGCTAAACTCGAACCGGTCGGCGGACGCGAGGACGTTCAGGATGATCGCCGCGAAGGAGATCACCGAAGGGGAGTTGACCGACGCCATGACCGACGGTCCCGGGGCCGTCGAGCCGTGTTCCCAGGACAGCGCGACGTAGGAGAGGGGTTCGGGCGTGTCCACCACGGCCCCCAGGGCAAAACCGGCCAGTGAGTCCCCCGGCGCGACATCATGCGGATAGGGTTCCTCCGTATCCGTGCTGAACCAATCCACGTAGGTCGCATAGTCGGTCGCAAAACTCCACCCCGGTGGTGTGGCCAGCACCTGGAAGGGAGCACCGACCTCCAAATGCCAGTTGCTCACATGCCAACTGCTTGCAACCGGCTCTTCGTTGAAGAGGGTATAGACAAAGTTCGTGCCGGACTGGTCAAGCTCCACGCGTGCCGCCAGGTCCGGTGCGTCACTGTGAGTGGTGGCCAACCTCGTTAGGGTCAGCAAGATGGCAGTGATGGCAGGGGGTCTCATGGTCGGTCTCCTCAAGCTTAATCCCACTCAACGTGAACGTGGTCCTCGGTGTAGATCCTCCCCGCTAAGGAGCAGCCAAAACAGCCCTTCGGCACCGGCTGCGCACCGTCCTCGGTGATGGCGCGGCCCTGGGTCTTCGCGGCCTGCAACAACGCCGGGTAGACTTGGCTGTGAATTTCCGCCGTGGTCAATTGCCGCCGCTTGCCGTTGACCCACACGGGCCCCACCACGGGCACCAGATCCAGGGCCCGGCCCCGGGTGTGGTAGCTGGTCACCGGGAAGCGGCTGCCGACGGCGACGTTCAGGCGCGGGCAGCGGAACCCGCCTACTGTGACCCGGGCGTTCGCCGGGATGGCAACCGCCTGCCCGTCCAGGGTGATGGTGGAACCCCGGAAGGCCTGCAGGATCTTCCGGTATCGTTCCTGCATCTGGAAGTTGCGCTGAACGGTGTAGTTCCCCTTGTTGTAGTCCGGGCCCAGGGAGGGGACAATCTCACTCCGCGGGGGGATCTCTCCCTGGAAGTCGAAATACTCCTCGCGGAGCGTGTCGGTCTCGTCCTGCTCGATCCGTCCCACGCTTGAGGATTTGGCTTCCAGCGGCGGCTCCACCGAGTCGTCCAGCGCGGAGATGTCGAAGGCGATCGGCGGATTGGGAACCCTGCTCCCGGTGGTCCACTTGGCGCTCGGCACGTCGTGGTTGGTCCGATTGAAATCAAAAGAGATATAGGCTGCCGGGCTGAAGGAGTACACGGACTGGCCGGACGCATCCGTCCGGACCCGTTTGTTCGGGAACTGAATTCCCGCAGCCGGCCCCAACCCATGCACTTTCCAGTTGATGGGTACCCCTTCGGTGGCGGGGCGGATCTGCGCCGTGACGGTGATGGTGTCGGTGGGCACAAAGGAGTACAAACCACCTGACTGCGTGGGGGTCTCGATGGAAAGGATGGTCACCGTCCTCACGGGGATGCTGACGCTGTAGGAAGCCTCGAAGTCAGCCGTGGAATACGGGTCCTGATGGTGGCCCTCCCCGCTGCCGCTGGCGTTGAGCGCGGCAGCGCCCGGGGGAAAGGTGACCACGCCGCTGTCCGGCTTGCCGAGGTAGTCGTCTTCGGCCATTTTGCACAAACCTGCGGCCAACCCCGGGGCGTCACTCGGAGTGCAAACCACGAAATCCGTCAGGTAGTGCCACCCGACGGTGGCTTTGCCTTGGGCCGGATAGTAATAGGCGCTGGCCGCCCCGCTGGAAGGTTGCCGTCCTGTGTAGGTCCACGAGTACGGGCCCGCGGAACCCTCGCCTTCCACGGAGACCGAATACTGTTCGTCGGAGAGCATCTCGTACGCCCCGTTCGCCGGGTTGGGCATGTAGGTCAGTCTCGCCGAAAACTGGATCGTGCATTGGTCATGCACCTCGCCCGCGGATAAACTGGCATTCGCGCTGGCGTTGATCGTGACGGTCATGGGCTCGCCGGCGACGGCGGGCGCCGTCGGGAGCCACAACAGCAGAACCCAGGTCCAACGCAGCCGACACAGCCTGGAAGCAAGACTTTGGCTCATACCCAGGAGGAAAACGGGTAACTACCCACCTTGGTCTTTTCGACACCCACGAATCTCATACAGCCACGAGGCCGAGCGATTTGAACAACCTCACGAATGTGCCATGAAATCGATGACAGCCTGTCTCCTGGGCTGCAAGCGGTCAATTCCTTTTCGTAGCAGTGCTCGTTTTAGGTCGCTTGACGTGGAATTCCCAGAGGTGGAGTTCTGTGTAAGAGTCAGAGCGGACGGACATCACAGTTGCTTCATCCTCCACCGCAGAGATTTGCGCTACTGAGCCACCATCTCCAACTGCCTGACCATTCCGCCGGGGTTCCCCTCTTCAGAGGCCAGAAGCCGGGCGCTTCGGACAACCCGTTGGGCATCTGATTCGCGATCGAGGCCGTGGAGGAACTTCACGTAGCGCGCGACCGATTCCGCCGACGCGGGAGCCAGCGCGAAGGCCTGGCGAAAGGCGAAATCGGCGGCGGCGGCCATGCGGTCCTTCTCCGCCGCCGTCTTCGCATGCTCCATCCGCCACTGATATAGCGACGCGATGGCAGTGCGCGGTTTGCCGTACAAGTCGTGTTGATCGGACAACGTGACATAGTCGCGATCGCCGTCGAATCCGTAGAGATCGTGCCGGTGATAGACGCGATCGACGAAGTCCGCCACTTCGCTGACCGCCGTTTCTTCCTTCAGCCAACCGCCGATCATCTGCTTCACACGGGGCGCCCACCAAGCTCCGTCCGCAGCAACAACCTCCGGAGGCAGTTGTTCCAGCGGTTCGCGATTGACCTTGAGAATCAGGCCGTGGGGACTCAGATGCGGATACATCCATTCCAACGGCCAGCTTTCCTCGATGAAGAACTGCCGGTCCGGGTTGGCCTCGAAGATACGTTTGGCCAACAAGGCGTTGATTTGCATGACCGCCCCTTGGCCGCTGACCTCCAAACGGCCGTCCCCCTTATCCTTCATGTGTTCCCCTGGCAAGAGCTTCCCTGCATGATATCGCGAAGCAACGTCCACCATGTATTCATCGAAGCTCCGCTGCAGATCTTGGTCCGTCGGCACGGACAGATCCCTGGCATGAAGGGCGCGGAGGTATTCGAGATAAGCCCCGTCGGCCAGGGCATTCTGCGTGAGGACCACGAAGCGGTTCGCCGGCTCGGCGGCCGCCACCGCGGCCGTGATGAGGAAGCGCCGGCGATCACGCCCCGATTCCCGCCCAGCAGGGCCAACAGCGCGCAGCCGACCACGATGACCGCGACGCCAGTAAGGGCTTGCATCGGCCCTCGCGGACGCGCTTCGTCGAGGACAATAGGAGCAGCACACCGTCTTTCGAGCCCCCGTCGCTTCGTCTCGATGGGCACGGCAGACCTGCGGATCGGCACGGCTGGGTGAATTGCAATTCGCGATTTCCAGCAAATGGCCTGCGTAGGTCGATGGCCGCGTTCCGTCCGACAGCACAAAGTCATCGCAGGCCAGCTCGCGCTCCCTGCGCATCCGGCCGGCGGCCAGCCACACCAGCAGGTTGAACCAGTGCAACGCGCAGGCGAGCGTCGCGATGGACTGCGTGAAACAATCGCGCCGCGCGATGTGCGCGAACTCGTCGTCGCAGTCGCAGCCAGACCATTCCGCACCCGTGGAAGCAGGGTCGCCTCCAGCCCCAGGTCATCGGCATCACCTCCACTGCGCCAGGCGCAAATGAAGCAGCCCGCTGAGCTGTTGCGGTCGCGCCAGTTTGTCCACCGACATCGTGGCAGGAAACCCAATGTCCTGCCAAGGCCGAAGCGCGTCTCCTCCATTCGCGAACGACCAGGAGAGCAACGGCAGCCCAAGTCCCCAGCAGAACACCGCAAAGCCGTCGGACCGCAGCCAGCCGAAGTGTGCCCGGTCCGGCGGCGCAGCCGGCTCCTGCAACGCACAGCGGCAGCCGTGGCAGTCCGCGTCGCGGCGTTCCACCAAGCGGCGCCTTTCACCGCGGGAGACCCAGCAGCAGGAGAACCAGGGCGGCGAGCAACGGCAGCCGCAGAGCGCGGTCAGCCAGACGAAGTCGTGGCGGCGCGCGCTCGCCGCAGGCCGAGGTTTGCAGGTGTGTTCGCCACCAGCAGACCCCTTTCACCGCTCGCGGCAAGCCAGGGGGTCAGCGGCCTGGTGGGGAAGATCTGAAGGCCGCCTCCTTTCAGTTCGGAGTTTGCATCCTCGCGGCTTCGTGCCTGGTCGATCAAGGCCGTCAGCTTCGCGACTTCCGCGTGGTTCAACGGGGCCTCTCCGGTCTCCAGCAATGCCGCGGCGGCATCCCCGACCGAACCGCCAAAGAACACTTCCGTGACCTGTTTAAGGGCGGAAAGCGCCGCTTGCCGGCGGGATTTGGCGGGAAGGTATCGATGACGGTGGCCCTCCGGCGTCACCTTGAGGTGGCCCTTTTGGACCAGGATGCCGAGCAGGGTGCGGACCGCGGAATAGCTTGGGGCGTCCGGCAACGAGGCCTGGACCTCGGCGGCGGAAGCCCCCTCGCGATGGTAGATCACATCCATGATCTGACGCTCACGCCGGCTCAGGGCGGGCGCATGGGGGGTGGGCTTACTCGTTCGTTCCATGACACGCTGAACGAGTGTCAAAATATTGACACTTGCAGCACCCGTCAAGGCAGAAGTGTCAAATTATTGGCATGCCTGCAAAGTGGGGCACAGCGCCGGCCCCATACGGTGGGGTGGAAACGGGGACCGCGGTCGGCCCGGCTGCTCCAGTCGGCGGCTCGCCGACTGGTTCGTGGAGCACCGGGCGGTAATCGGTGGGTGATCCCGGAGGCGACTCCCATGTGTCCGGCGGGCCGCCGGCCACGGCACGCGAGCCGCGTGCGGTCCCCGGCTCAGACCGTCCCAGACTTCGCAGCCGCCAGGTCGCTGCGCCGTTGGGCCATGCTCTTGAAGAACTCGTAGCCCTCCCGGCAACGCCGGACGAACACGTCCTTGTCCTCCAGCATGGTCCGGATGATCCGCAGGATCGGTTTCGGACGAAGGTAATAGCGGTGGTAGAAGCGCTCCACCGACTCGTAGATGGCCTCCTTGCTCAGGCCGGGATACTGCAGGCTGGAGTCCTGAAAGCCGTCGGTGTGGACGATGTCGCCCTTGTCCTGCTTGGTGAACCAGCCGTTCAACTTCGCCTGGTCGTAGAGTTCGGTCCCCGGATACGGCGCTGCCAGGGAGACCTGGATGCTGAACACGTCCAGCTCCTTCGCGAACTCAATCGATTCCTCAATGGTGGCCTGGCTCTCGACGGGCAATCCGAGAACGAACGTGCCATGAATCACCACGCCGGCCTTGTGACAGGCCTTGGTGAACCGGAGCATTTCCTCCTTGGTCACCCCCTTCTTGATGTTCTTCAGGATATCCGCGTTGCCGCTCTCGTAACCCACCAGGAACAGGCGCAGGCCGCAGTCCTTGAAGAACTGGATGGTGTCATAATCGAGGTTCGCCCGGCTGTTGCAGCTCCAGGTCAGCCCCAGTGGGGCGAGCTTCTTTCCGATCTCGCGGGCCCGGGGCAGGTTCGCAGTGAAGGTGTCGTCGTCGAAGAAGAACTCCCGCACCTGCGGAAAGAGCTTCTTCATGTAGGCCATTTCATCCGCCACGTTCTGGGCGGAACGAACCCGGTACTTGTGTCCACCGATGGTCTGGGGCCAGAGGCAGAACGTGCATTGCGCCGGGCAGCCGCGGCCGGTGTACATGCTCACATACGGGTGCTGCAGGTAACCGATGAAGTACTTCTCGATCTGCAGGTCGCGCTTGTAGACGTCCGCCACCCAGGGCAGTTCGTCCATGTTCGCGATCAGTTCGCGCTCCGGGTTGTGACGGATCTTGCCGTCGGTGTCGCGATAGGAAAGCCCCTTCACCTCGGCGAGCGGCATTCCTTCGGACACCTCCTTGCAGGTGAAGTCGAACTCCTTGCGGCCGACCCAGTCGATGGCCGGCGATGCCTTCAGTGTTTCGGTGGGAAGGACCGCGGCATGGGCTCCAACGAAGCCGATCTTCGTGTCGGGCCGGTTCTGCTTGATCGCCTCGGCCACCTTGCAGTCGTTGCGCAGGGACGGGGTCGAGGTGTGAATGATGACGTGCTCGTAGCTCTTTGCCGTCTCGAGACACTCGCGGATGTCGATGTCGTGCGGCGGACAATCGAGGAGTTTGGAGTCCGACACGAGGGCGGCCGGCTGGGCCAGCCAGGTGGGATACCAGAAACTGGTAACCTCACGACGGGCCTGGTAGCGGGAACCGGCGCCGCCATCGAAACCGTCGAAACTGGGAGGAGAGAGAAAGAGGGTGCTCATGGGGTGGAATCGGTTGGTAAGTCGCAGGAACGACGGGGAGTCAGTTTCCGGATTGAAGCGGTCCGTCCGGCTACCTGCAACTCACTCTGCGTCTGCTCCGGCATGCGTCGAACCGTCTCAGGCTTGTTTCTCGACACCGGCGGCCGACGCGGTTTCGTCCTCCGCAGGTTCATCCGAACCGCAGCGCGCGCCGACATGCGGAGTGCCGCCGCCCGGCTTGCCGCCGTTCGTGCGGACCTTCTCCAACAAGGCATCGCGCTCGCGGGTGTCGCCGCTTCCGCAACATCCGCCCGAGGCATCGGCTGCCGGCGCCGTGCCACCATCCTTCAACGCCGCCTTGGCTTCGGCCAGATGGCCTTTGCCGATGCTGACACCGTTGTAGGCGTTCACTTTGTGGCCCTCCGCAAACCGGGGCGGCCGGGGCCAGAAGTTGTATTTGAAATTCATCCAGTTGTCGCCGCGCCGGTAGTTCGTACCGAGCGCCCCGCTGGGATCATAACCACAGTGGGTCATGCAGTTCTCGCAACGCGGATCCCGCGCCACGCCGTCGACGACGCCGTATTTCTCCCAGTCCACCTCGTCCAGCATCTGCCGGTAGGTCGGGTAGTGGCCGTCGGTCATCAGGTAGCAGGGTGCCTTCCAGCCGCGGATGTTGTAGGTGGGAATGGCCCAGGCGGTGCAGGTCAACTCCCGCTTGCCGGCCAGGAATTCCTGGTACACCGGGGTGCCGAAGATGGTGAACTGCTCGCCCCAACGCTGGATGTCCTTGAACTTCTCGCGGGTCATTGCCCGGGTGAGGAAGAACTCCTCCGGATCCTTGCCCAACCGCTGCGCCATGTCCTTCTTGGCGGCATCGTAATCGTAACCCGGCGAGATGGTGTGCCCGTCCACTCCCAGCCAGGAGAAGAACTGGAACGTCTCCTCGATCTCCCGCACGTCGGTCTCGCGGTAGACCGTGGTGTTCGTGGCAACCTGAAAGCCGAGTCGCTTGGCCAGTTTGACGGCCTCGACACACTCCTTGAAGACGCCTTCCCGTTCGACAATCAGGTCGTGGGTGTACTCGAGACCATCCACGTGCACGTTCCAGTAGAGCCACTTGGACGGGGCGATGACGGGCCGGGAATGGGTCCGGCCCTTGCGGATCGTCTCGACCTGCTTGTCGGTGATCAGTTGCTCCGCCAGCAACTCCTGCAGCTTCGGCTCGAGCCCGGTGGAGTAGATCGAGGCGAGGTAATCCACCAGTTTACGCCGCATGAAGACGCCGTTCGTGCAGATGTAGACAATGCGACCCTGCTGCAGGATGCCGTCGACAAGTTCCTCGATCTGGGGATAGATCAGCGGTTCCCCGCCGCAGATCGACACCATGGGGGCCTCACACTCGTTCGCCACCTCGAGGCATTTCTCCAGCGGGACCATGTCCTTGAGGTTCGTGGAGTACTCGCGGATGCGACCGCAGCCGGTGCAGCTCAGGTTGCAGGTGTGCAGCGGCTCCAGCTGAAGAACCATGGCGAATCTCGGAGTTCGCCGAAGCTTATGCTTGATGATATGAGCGGCGATCTTCGCCGACAGGGCAAACGGAAAACGCATGATGTTCTAGCGGGCGAGCGCCAGCTCCGCTCGCGGAGTCTCGGACGTCGCAGGCACGTCCTCCACCGCTGGGCTCGCGTCGCCCAGGCCGGGCAGAAGGAACGTGGCAGGCGAAATGCTGGGGCTGGCCGTGATGCCGCTGCAGCCGGTGACGCCCATGACGAGCACCACGGCAGTTGCGATCAGGAGAAGCCGCCTATAGCATTTCACGCGCGAACTATAGGCATGAGCCCGCACATGGCAAACGAGAATTCCAGTCTCCCGGCGCCCCGGGGGCGTCCCCGCTTGCTCCCGCAAGCACGAACCACCTCGTCCGCGCATGAGAATATCGGGTCGGAACAGGCGGGAGGGCCGGGACGCGGCACCCGCTGCAACCGCTTCGGCAGGAATGGCGACGGCCGGCCTCTGCGCCATCGCCTTGGGCTCGTGCCAGCCCTGGTGGGGCCGTGCTGATCGGGATCGTAGCGTCCCCCCCCGGCACCAGGAGCCGAAACCCCGGATCCCGACGTCATCCAGCGGCGCGCGGAGGCGGCCTATCGCGAGGCCCGGACCGCCCATTTC
Source organism: Verrucomicrobiales bacterium (assembly GCA_024233215.1). GTDB lineage: Bacteria > Verrucomicrobiota > Verrucomicrobiia > Limisphaerales > J093 > J093. The sequence continues at coordinate 148,479 of JACKPW010000006.1, forward strand.
AGCCATCCCACCAACGTGGTGGCTGCCTGGGAATTCTCCCGAACCTGCTTCGACCGCGCGTTCACCACGGAATCGAAGCCGATGCGGGCGGCGTTTGCCGAGGAAGGCATCGCCGCCGCCCGCGCCGCCACGGCGTCCGATCCCAAGTCCGCCCCCGGCTGGTACTATCTCGCGCTGAATGTCGGTCAACTCGCCAGCACGCGGACCCTCGGGGCACTCTCCCTGGTTGAGGAGATGGAGGCCCATCTGCTTCAGGCCCGCGCGCTGGACAAAAGCTTCGATCATGGCGGGCCGGATCGGACGCTGGGCCTGCTGTACCGGGACGCCCCGGGGTGGCCGCTGAGTGTGGGGAACCGGAAGAAGGCCCGGCAGCACCTCGAAGCCGCGGCGGCCATCGCACCGGACTACTTCGAGAACCGGCTGAACCTCCTGGAAAGCCTCGTCGACTGGCGTGAAAAGTCGGCGGCGCTGGAGGAATACCGCCGCACGGCCGCGTTGCTGCCCAAAGCCCGGGCCGCCCTGACCGGTCCCGAATGGGAGGCCAGTTGGATCGATTGGGATGCCCGCTGGCCCAAGGCCGTGAAGCAGGTTCGAAAATGGCTGCCAAAGGAACCATGACCCCACCCCGACCGCACCCGGACAGGCACACCCATCCCCCGGTGTTCCGTGCCGAGGGCCCGAACCTTATGCGCGTGGGCCGGCGGCGACTGGTCCACTTCACGGGTTGTGACTACCTGCGGCTGAGTCAGCATCCCGCAGTGATCGCCGCATTTCAGGAGGCCGGCGAAACAGAGGGAATCAGCCCGGCCGCCGCGCGGACCACCACCGGGAACCACCCGCTTTACGGCCGGCTCGAAAGTGCCATCGCCCGGTTCGCCGGGGTGGACTCCGCCCTGCTGGTGGGCGCCGGTTATCTGGCCAACCTCGCCGTGGCGCAGGCGCTGATGGGAACCGTGGACGTCGTCTTCATCGATGAGGAGGCGCACCCCAGCCTGCGGGATGCCGCCGGGTTGCTGGCCCTGCCAACAACGGCGTTCCGACACCGGGACCCGGATGACCTGTGCCGGGTGATGGATCGTTTTCCAAGATCCCGTCGCCCGCTCGTGCTGACAGACGGGGTTTTTCCGCTAAGCGGGGACAACGCACCCGTGCGCGAGTATCTGCAGCGACTTCCGAAGCGTGGATTGCTTTTGGTGGACGACGCCCACGGACTGGGGGTGATGGGGCGCCGGGGCCGGGGAACGCCGGATGCCTGCGGCGTCAATGGGGACTTACGCCTGCTGCGCACCGCCACACTGAGCAAGGCGTTGGGTACGTTCGGCGGCGTGATCCTCGGTTCTCAAGCGCTGACGGAGCGCGTGAGAAGCCACAGCCGGATCTTTCGCGCCAGCACCCCGTTCCCGGTACCCTGCGCGGCCGCCACCCTGCAATCCCTCCGGCTGATGCGAGGGGAACCGGATCGACTGGCCCGGCTGCGGGGCAATGTGCGACAGGTCAAGACAGCCTTCGCCAGCCTGGGCTTCCGCCAGCCGGAGAATGAGGCCCCGGTGCTTTCCCTTTGCCTGGCGGACGAGCCGTTGGCCCGCCGATTGGAAGCCGGGCTCGCGAAAGCCGGGCTGTTCGCCCGGGCGATCGCCTATCCCGGCGACACCGTGGGCTGGCGGTTTCGCTTCGCGCTCTCGAGTGAGCATACGCCGGAGCAGATCGGACGTCTGGAGAACGGGGTGCGCCGCATCGTCGGATAGGCACTCAGGGGGGGGAGGGGCATCGGCAATCCGGGCTTGACTCCCAACCACAAACTGTCCTACTGTCCTATGACAGTTAGCACAACTCCACCATGCGGGTGCAGCTCAATTTCAAGTCCGGGGTGCCGGTTTACCTGCAGATTGTCGAGCAGGTGAAGGCCGCGGTGGCGGCCGGTTCGCTCCGTCCGGACGAGGCGTTGCCCTCCGTGCGCGTGTTGGCGGAGGAATTGCGGGTGAACCGGAACACCGTCGCGCGGGCCTATGGTGAACTGGCGGTCCAGGGGGTGGTGACCAACGAGGCGGGCCGCGGCTGCTTCATTCGCGATCGCGGCCAGCCACTGCGCAAGGATGCGCGGCGCGCGTTGCTGACGGAGCCGGTGGACGCGCTGCTCGTCCAGGCTCATCACCTGCGGATTCCCCCGGCCGAGCTGCTGGACCTCATCCAGGAGCGCCTGCGCCTGCTGGAGCAGCGAAAGGAGAAGGAAAACCAGTCATGACCGATCCCACACCGGCAATAGACGTTCAGAACCTGGTCCGCCGATTCGGCGCGGTGGATGCCGTGCACGGATTGAGCCTGTCGGTTGCCCCCGGCCGCTGCTACGGCCTCTTCGGGCGCAACGGCGCAGGCAAGACCACCACCATCAAGTGCCTGTTGAACCTGCTGCGACCGGACGCGGGCTCGGTCCGGTTGTTCGGACACGATCCGGCAGTGGACGAGGTGGCGGTGAAGTCGCGGTTGAGCTACGTCCCGGACCAGGTGGCCTTCTATCCGTGGCACCGGATACGCGACTGGTTCGATTATCTGGCCGCGTTTCGCCACGAATGGAATCACGAACAGGAACGGGCGTTGCTGAAACGGTTCGACCTCGACGAGCACCGGCGGGTCACGACGCTGTCCCGCGGCGAGAAGATGCAGGTGGCGTTGATCGGCGCGATCTGTCCGGGACCGGAGTTGCTCATCCTCGATGAACCGACCTCCGGGCTCGACCCGCTGGTGCGGCGCGAGTTCATCCGGGCGGTGATCGGGTCCTTCCAGGAATGGGATCCGGAGCGCCGGACGGTGTTCGTCTCGACGCATCTCATCACCGAATTCGAAGGGCTCATCGACGAGTTCAGCGTGATCGACCGGGGTCGGACGGTGCACACGCTCGAGGCGGATACGGCGCGGGCGCGCTTTGGACGGTTGCGGGCGCGGTGGTCCGACATCCCGGGGCCGATCGCCCTGGAGGGGGCGTTGCAGGTCCGTCAGACCGGCCGCGAGGTGGAAGTCACGGCCGACGGAAACCTCGACGACCTCGAGCGCCAACTGCGGGCCCGCGGACCCGAGCTTCTGACCCGGGAAGCGTTGACTCTGGAGGAGATCTTTCTGGCGATTGCGACGCCAAGGGAGGGTCGCGCATGAACGCATGGATGCGCAACGAACGGAGGTTGCTGCTGCCGGCGGCGGTGGCAGGGGTGGGGATCATCCTGCTGGGGGGAGGGATGATCCGACTGACCGGCAGCAGCATGGCTCCGACGGTGGAACTGGTGGTGGTGTTCGCCGTTTGCCTGCTTCTGGGGGTCCAGGTGTTCGGCGGCGAATTCACTCATGGAACCGCCACGCTCCTGCTCACCCACCCGCTGTCGCGTCGTTCCCTGTGGTGGACGAAGGTCCGGCAACTCCTCCCGGTGGTGGGGATGGTCGTGGCGGCGGACACGGTGATCGCCGCGGCGGCCGGACTGATCTGGGATCCCGCGGGCTGGCTGCTCGACCATGCGGCCGCCGTGCTCGCGGGGGCGGGCGGAGGGTTGTTCTTCAGCCTGTTGACCCGGCAGACGGGCGCCGCCATCTGGCTGGGGGCGCTGGGACCGCTGGGGGTCGGGGCGTTCTTGCAGTTGGGCATCTCACTCCTGCCGCCCGACTGGCAATGGCGGAGGCGCCTTGAAGGGGTCCTGATGGGTTTCTGGAGCGTGTGGGGGATCGCTTACGGAGTCACCTGCTACTGGCTGGCCCGGAGACGGTTTCTGCGGTTTGAGGACCTGCCCGCATGGAGCGGCGAACTGCACTGGCGCGGCCGGGACCTGAAGGTGACAGCCACGCACCCCGAGGCTCCGCCACCAGGGGGGACCCGCCGCGCCATCCGCCGCGCGCTTCGTCGCAAGGAATGGCGGTTGCAGCAGCTTAACTGGGTCGTCGCCGGCTGTCTCGCCAGCCTGACGGTGGCGGTGGCCTTGAGCTTGCGGGCCCGCGATGGCTGGATCCGATTGGAGTGGGTGATGCCTGTGCTGCTGCTGGTCTGGGGACTGCTGCCGCTGATGGTCGGAGCCGCAGCCGTCAGCGAGGAACGGCGGCTCGGGATGCTGGAGATCCAGCAGGCACTGCCTGTCACCGTGGGGCGCCAGTGGTGGTTCAAGGTCCGGCAGGCCTTTCTGGTCAGCCTTCTCCTGGGGGTTGTCGTTCCCGTTGTGCTTGGACTGGCACTGATCTGGGTCACTTCGCGTTCGGGCGACGGACCGACCCGGGATCGCATGCTGTATGAGCTGGCGGTACCGTTGGCACTCGGCATCCTCTGGGTGCTGGCCACAACGGCGGGGTTGTACGCGTCCTCACTCGCGCGGAACCTCCTCCAGGCACTGACCTTCGTCACGGGGTTGATCGGGGGTTTGGCTGGGATGGCGATGATCGGCAACCGGCTCTGGGGCTGGTGGGGACCTCCTGAAGCCCCCCCCTACTGGCTGGCCGCTCTGATCGCGCCGCTGTTTCTGATTCCCACCCTGCTGTGGCTGGGCGGGCGCAACCACCGCGCCAACCTATCCGGAAGCCAACGGTTACGGCTCAACGCCACCGTGCTGCCGGGCATGGTGCTGGCAGTCATGGCACTGACCGCAGCCGCGTATTGCCGCGTGTGGGAGATCTGGCCTCCACGCCCCGTGGGAGCGGCGCTCAATGCGAAGCCCGGCATCCGCCCGAAACTCGTCACCAGTGGAGAGTCCGTCCCGGAGGTGTCCTCGGCGTATGGGCCGGAACCCGCCACCGTTGCGGCATTGCTTCCCGACGGTCGGATCCGCGTCCACGCCGCCGGGTGGCTGCGGCCGTGGCTCACCGCGCCGGGCGACGCCGACCTTCCCCCGCCGGCGGAAACCCGGCTCCTCCCGGGCGAGGGTCCGTGGCGCGATATCGCCATGTGCGATGGAACGGTGTTCGCCATCCGCACTGATGGAACCCTTTGGGGCTGGGGCTGGCGCTGGGCCATGGTGCGTTGGACCCCGTTCGAGATGCCGTTGGCCGCCGGAGCTGATCCTCAGGGGCCTGGAGAGGAATTTCGCTCGTGGATGACGAATCGCATCGCTCCCCCACCCTCGGATTACGTCGAAAACTATACACAAAAATGGCTTTCCCAATGGCACTGGTGGGGACCGCACCTGCACAACCCCGCAGCCATGCCCTCGGATCCGGTAATGGTCGGCCGATGGTCGGAGGAACAACCCTGGCGAATCGGCGGGGCCACCAACTGGGTGACCCTGGCGGGCGCCGAACACGATGTGCTCGGGCTGCGCAATGACGGCACGGCTTGGCGCTGGGGGTACGGTCCACGCGCATCGTGGATTTGGGATGATCTGCTGCCTCCCAGCCCTGAACCCGTGCAGATCCTGCCCGGCACCGACTGGGTGGGTATGACCATTTCCCCCCACACCTCGAGGGTTCTCTGGGCAGCGGGGGATATGATGCAACGCTGGCCCACCAACCGCTGGCAGCCGTCCCGCTGGCGCCTGTCGGTACCGCTGCACTCCGGCGGAAACACAAACCTGATCGTCTGGAACAACGGATGGCTGGGGGGAGTGCTGGTGCAAGGCCGCCTGTGGGGGCAAACCGAGTCTCCTGGTGAGGACGCGGTGGTCCCCATCCAGGAACTTTGGCCGGGCAAGACCTGGAACGACGCGGCCATCGCCTGGACGACACTTTGGGCGATCCGGCAGGATGGGATGCTGTGGAGATACCGGTGGGCGAACCGGTGGGAGGTCGAGGCCGGACGGCAGGTCGTCGACATCCATCCGCTGGGTTGGGAACGCCTTGATCGACGCACAGACTGGCTGGCCGTGGCTCAGCTCGACCGGGCTGGCGATGCCGCTGCGTTGTCCGCGGACGGCCGGGTCTGGCGCTTCCAGGATCCGCGTGAACGGGATCGGCGGGACGAGGGGCTCCCACGACTGATACGGGTATCCAAACGCCCGAGACTCCTGGTGGATTTTGCCGGCGCGGTCGAGGTTGCGAACCCGTAGCGGGAGTCCGTGCCCTGCCGGCCACACCTGCCCCACCTACTGTTCCACCACCCGGCGCGCCCGTCCCAGCGAGCCGAGGTTGTGCACGGTGGTGTAGCCCAGACTCCGCAAGGCGCGCGCCCCCATGCCGCTGCGTGCCCCACTCAGGCAGTGCAGCAGCACCGGCCGCGACTTGTCCGGCACCTTCCGTCCAATGCGCTCCCCCAGTTCGCTGACCGGAATGTTCACGGCCCCGCGCAAATGACCCCGGGCAAACTCCCCGGGACTCCGGACGTCAATAACCACCGCGCCCTGCTGGAGCAGAGCCTGCGCCTCCGCCGCGCTGATCTGGCCCAAGCGCTTCAACAGAACCACCGCGGCAATCACCGCGACCATGATCAAGACTGGCAGATATCCTTCCATGATTCGTTTCAATGCACTCAAAGTTCAAACAATCAGGCGTCCGCCGCGGACCCGTCAGCAACTCAGAGCTTCGGCGGGCCGTTTCGTTACAGGGAACCCGCGTCGATGGCCCCGTCCGGCTCCGGCCTGACCTCCCTGACCCGCGGACTCGGCGGTCCGCGCTCCTGGCCGGGGGCCAGGAGATGCCCGCGGGCTCTGCTCAATCAACAATTTCACTCGCCGGGAACGCGCGTTCCCGCCACAACAGGGGCCTGCCAGTCCGGTCAACTGGACGGCAGTCACAGACCAGACCACAGACGCATGAGACAATCGAGACACGTTGGCCGCACGTTGCGGGAGGCTCCCAAGGACGCCCAGACCGCCGCGCATTCCCTGATGTTGCGCGCGGGTTACATCCAGCAGGTTTCCGCCGGGGTCTACAGTTACCTCCCCCTGCTCCATCGCACCCTCAACAAGATCGCCAACATCATCCGCGAAGAAATGACCCGGGCCGGTTCCGAGGAACTGCTCATGCCCGCCCTGCAACCGCGCGAACTCTGGGAGGAATCGGGGCGCTGGGAGCGTTACACGGCGGTCGACGGCATCATGTTCGCGTTCAAGGACCGCCGCGGCAGCACCTCGTGTCTCGGACCGACCCACGAGGAGGTCGTCACCGACATTCTCCGACGCGAGATCAATTCCTACAAGGACCTGCCGAAGTGCGTGTTCCAGATCCAGACCAAGTTCCGCGACGAGATCCGGCCGCGGTTCGGCCTGATGCGGGCGCGGGAGTTCATCATGAAGGACGCCTACAGCTTTGATGCGGACGACGCGGGGCTCGAGGCGTCGTACGAGGCGATGCGGCAGGCCTACCACCGGATCTGCCAGCGGGTCGGCTACAAGTACCGGGCGGTCGAGGCCGATTCCGGCGCCATCGGCGGCAGCGGCAGCAGTGAGTTCATGGTGCTGGCCGACACCGGTGAGGAAACCGTGCTCTTCTGCGACCAGTGCGACTACGCGGCGAATCAGGAGAAGGGTGAATCGGGGCTCGAGCAGTTCGAGCAGGACGCGGAACCGGCGGCAATGGAGGAAGTGTTTGGCGAGGGGCTCATCGGGGTCGTGCCGCTGGCGAGGTTCCTCAAGATCCCCGTCTGGAAGACCACCAAGACAATGATCTACGAGGCCGACGATCAGACCGTGGCGGTGATGGTGCGCGGCGACTGCGACGTGAACGAGATCAAAGTCACGAACTTCCTCGGCTGCAAATCGCTCAAGCTCGCCACGCCGGAACGGATCAAGGAACTCACCGGCGCGGAGGTCGGTTACGCGGGACCCATTGGCCTGCCGGTGGAGGTCCGCGTCATTGCGGATCACGGCGTCAACGGCCGGGTGAACTTCGAGTGCGGCGCCAACAAGACGAATTACCACAACATCAACGTCAACTTCGGCCGGGACCTGCCGCTGCCGGAATTCGGCGATTTCAAACTGGCGAAGGAAGGCGACGGCTGCCCGCATTGCGCCGGCAACCTCCAGGCCGCCCGCGGCATCGAGATCGGCCACATCTTCAAGCTCGGCACGAAATACTCGGCCGCGATGAACTGCACGTTCCTCGATTCGAACGGCAAAACACAAACCGCCGTGATGGGTTGTTACGGCATCGGCGTGACCCGCATGGCCGCCGCCTGGATCGAGCAGAATCACGACGACAAGGGGATCCTCTGGTCGCCGCAGATTGCGCCGTACCAGGTGCACCTCACGCCGCTGAACCTCGAGGACGACCACATCCGCGCCGAGGCCGACGCGCTTTATGAGCGGCTCCAGAAGGAGGGAATCGAGGTGCTTTACGACGACCGTGCCATCCGGGCCGGGGAAAAGTTCGGGGATGCCGATCTGCTGGGGATGCCGATCCGCCTGACCATGAGCAAGCGCACCGTGGAAGCGGGCAACGTGGAGTTCAAGCTGCGCACGGAACCGAAACCGGACCTGCTGCCGGTGGAGGACGCCATCGCGCGAATCAAGGCGATCTGCGACAGATAGGCCATCTGAGTTGACGATCGGCACTCCGCAAGAAGGGGATTGACCGACGTTTTTCAGCCATGATGATCCGTCCTGTCATGACGAGCACTTCCAGGGCAATCGGCCTGACCCGGGTGTGGAGCGGTGTCTTGGCCTGTCGGATTCTCGGATCGGCCATGTCGTTGTCGGGTCTGGTCTTCGCGAGCGGCCTCGAGATTCTGCATGAGTTCGATGGTCTCAACGGAAGGGAACCCTACGGCTCGGTTGCCCCGGGACCGGACGGATGGCTCTACGGCACCACGGTCCGGGGGGGAACCGAAGGAAATGCGTCAATGGGAACGCTCTTCAAATGTCTCCCAGACGGCAATGGATACCAAGTTCTCCGCTACTTTGAGGCCGACACCAACGGGTCCTCGCCGTTCAACGGACTCGCGTTTGGCCAGGACTGGATTTACGGCACGACCCGGGCCGGCGGCGAATTCAACCGCGGGACCATCTACCGGATTGGGTATTCCGGTGCCGGTTACGAGGTGCTGCACGACTTCCGCCCGGGCACGGACGGCCGGTGGCCCACGACGTCTCCCACCTTGGTGGGGCAGACGCTGGTCGGGATGACGCTGTCTGGAGGGGCCAACAACGAGGGAGTGGTGTACCGTCTGGACGCGGAGTCCGGGGACTACGAGGTGATTCACAGCTTCGCCGTGGGCCAGGGAACCAAGCCCTTCGGCACCGTCACACCCGTGGGGGACTGGCTCTACGGGATGACGTCGGACCACCTCAGCGAGAGCGAACACGGGAACATCTTTCGGCTCCGATCCGACGGGTCGGACTATGAGGTACTTCACGCGTTCGAGGGCGGGGCCCTCGGAGGGTATCCCTACGACTCCCTCATCTTCGACGGGGTCTCACGCATGTATGGCACCACGCTGGGTTACTACACCGATCTTCAGGATGAAGGGGTCGTGTTCAGCTATGACCTCGACACCTTCACTTTCTCGGTGTTGCACGACTTCGGCGCCCAACAGGGAGATGGAGCCAAACCGAACGGCGGGGTCGTGCTTTCACCGGACGGCCTCTGGGTGTATGGCGTCGTTCATGGCACCGAGATTTGGGGAGGCGAGGAGCAGGGCACGTTGTTCCGGATGGCGCCGGATGGCAGCCAGTATGAGGTGCTGCACACGTTTTCCGGGGGCATGGAAGGGGACACGCCCATGCGCACTCCCGTGTTGGAGGATGGGGTGTTGATCGGCACCACCGCCTACGGCGGGCCGGAACAGGAGGAGTTGCCGCGGGGCTATGGCACGATCTGGGCACATCCGGTTCCGGAACCGGCTCCGATGACACTCCTGGCCTTAGCAGCCGGATGCCAACTGGCGGTCCGGTCCCTGACACGAAAGCCCCGGAAGACGGAACGGAACAAATGATCGCCCGGAGGTTCGGAAGATCCGAGGGGACCCGGCATCCCTCGCCCGCCGCACTGATGTCAGGCAAGACGGTTCGCCAACCGTCAGCCACGCCCGCCGATCCTCCCTTGTTTCGGCCGGCGGCCGGCGGTGAATCGGGGTTTCTCCGACCGCCCCGGCCGACCGGAGAGACCGATCCGTCATGAGTCGGAGGCCGGGAAACTCGCATGCAGGCAGCCCGCCGGCGCTGGCATTCGGGCTGGGATTGAGCGCGGCGGCGACCACCGGCCTGGTTTGGGGGCTGAACGCAGCGCCCTCGGTCGGCTGGCTCGCCAGCATTACCGTCGTGACATTGGCGGTCTTCGGAGTCGACAAGTGGGCGGCCAGAAGCAATCGGCGACGCGTTTCGGAGTTCGATCTGCTGATGCTGGTGCTCCTGGGCGGGACCTTGGGCGCCCTCGTGGCGATGCCGTTGTTTCGGCACAAGACTCTGAAGACTTCGTTTCGGTGGCGGTTCTGGGCCGTCATTGTGCTCCAGGCCCTGCTGGTCGTGGGGTGGCTGCTGCTTTGGGAAAGCTTGGGGCGCTCCCGATAGCTCAAGCTCAAGTCCCGGCAGACGCCAATCCGCAGCCACGGGTCAGCCGACGGCCGCACTCCGTGCCCAGGCATCCGCTTCGAGAATCTGCTCAAGCGTAGGATGTTCAACCCGCCGGTGGACGTCCATGACGCGACGCACCGTGGCGGTAATCCCAGGGAAATCGATCTGCCCGCCGCAGAAGGCGTCGACCGCCGCTTCGTTGGCGGCGTTGAACACCGCCGGCAGGGTTCCCCCCTGTTCCCCCGCGCGCCGTGCCAGTTCGATGGCCGGGAATCGTTCGGGGTCGGGCTCCTCAAACGTAAGCTGGCCGATCTTCGCCAGGTCCGTCTGCACCCGCGCGCTCGGAGCCCGATCCGGATACGTCAGGGCGTACTGAATCGGCAGACACATGTCCGGCGTCGAAAGCTGGGCAATCAGCGAGCCATCCACGAATTCGACCATCGAGTGGATCACACTCTGCGGATGCACCACCACCCGGACCCGGTCCATGCCGACGTCAAACAGCCAGCGCGCCTCGATCATCTCGAGTCCCTTGTTGAACAGGGTGGCCGAATCAATCGTGATCTTGCGGCCCATGACCCAGGATGGGTGCTTGAGCGCCCGCTCCACCGTGATGTCCGGGAATTCCTCCTTCGGTGTCTTTCGGAAGGGACCTCCGGACGCCGTCAGCCAGAGGTTGCGGACCGTGGCGGGGTCCCTTCCGTCAAGGCATTGGAAGATCGCCGAATGCTCGCTGTCCACCGCCAACACACGCACGCCGCAACGCCGCGCCTCCTCCATCACGATCTCACCGGCCATCACCAGGATCTCCTTCGAGGCCACGGCGATGTCCTTGCCGGCCCGGATGGCCGCCAATGCCGGCTGCAGACCCGCCGTCCCCACGATGGCGATCAACACAATGTCGGCGGAAGGCAGCGTGGCCAGCCTCAACAGTCCCTCGTCCCCGTGAAGGACCTGCGGATGGGTCCCAAACAGGCCGGCCAACTCGGCGGCCTTCTCCTCACTCGCGATGGAGATGGCTTCCGGTTCGAAGCGCCGGGCCTGTTCGAGGAGCAACTCCGCATTGCCACCGGCCGCCAGACCCACCAGACGGAGGCGGTCGGGCAGATCCTCAACCACCTTGATGGTGCTGGTGCCAATGGAGCCGGTGCTGCCGAGGAGGACGACGTTCTTCATGCGCGTGCCGGCAGGCTAACAGGCGGGTGCTCAGTTCGTCAAAGCGTGGCGAAGATAGAGGTACATCAGCGGGGCATTGAACAGCAGACTGTCCAGCAGGTCGAGGATGCCGCCGATGCCCGGGAACAACCGGCCGGAATCCTTCGCCCCGGCCTCGCGTTTGAACAGGGACTCGATGAGGTCACCGAGCACCGCCGCGGCCCCCAGCAAGAGTCCCAGCACCACGGCGTGAACCGGCGTCATGCCGGCCAGGTGTTTCCCGGCAAAATGCGCGAACACCAGACTGCCCACCATGGAAAACAGCAGCGCTCCGCCGAAGCCCTCCCAGGTCTTGCCCGGGCTGATGCGCGGGATCATCTTGTGCCGCCCGATCAACGATCCCGTGGCGTAGGCGCCCATGTCGCTGAACTTCGTTACCAGGATGAAGTAGATCAGGTACCACGTGCCGTCGGCGCGCGGGAAGAAATGGATCTTCTGGATGAAGTTCAGCAACCACGGCACATAGAGGAGACCGAGCAGCGTCGTGGCCACCGCGATGACGCCATCGGACTGGCGTTTGTCCAGAAACCGCCGCACGCAAAGACCGAGGAAACAGAGGACCACAATGCCGGTCTCGAAATCGTGCGCCTTGGCGGGCAGGGTCTGTTTCTGCACCACGCCCGACAGCATCAGCCAGGTACTGGCGACGAGCACGATACCAAACGCCAGACCGGTCCCGCGATAGCAGGCCAACCCCCGCCGTTTCACCAAACCGTAGAACTCCGCCTGCCCGATCGCGGCCAGAGCGACCATGACGGTCAGGAAACAGGCCCGGGCGATGAAGGCGTTCGGTGAGAACAGAGCGGCGATCACCACGCCCCAAAGGATGAGCGAACTCATCAATCGACGCAGGAAGACCTGCGCCTTGGATGGGGCTGGTTTGGCGGTCGGATGGTCAGGCATCGAGGGGAACAGGCGCGAATGAAACCGGTCAGACCCTGGGTGGGCGGCCCGGCATTACCGCCAGAATCCTGAGTGTGGGGACCCCGGCCAGCACCCCGGCAGGCCAGCGTTCCTTCCGCGGCCCCAGAATCACCACTGGGGGCAACACCATCAAAATGCAGAAAGCCAGCGCGACAACGCGCAGGCTGAGAAACCACGGCAGGATCGGGATGGCCACCATGGCCAGCAGAGCCAGAGAGGCGAAACCCGCCACACACAACCGAACGGCGGGAGTGTGTGACGGGATTGTCATCTCCATATGGACGGAGGAGGAACGGGGACCTAAGTCAACTTGTAGGGCGCCCGGTAGGGTCGCGTCATCAGGTTCGCGGCCTCGGCATCGCCGAGTATCTGCTCCTTCTCGACGTCCCACTTGAGGGTCCGCCCAACCAGCATGGCGATGAGCCCGAGATGTCCTGGGACCGCCGAGTGATGGGCCGTTTCCACCGGGGTGATGGTCGGCTTCCGCGACTTCACGCAGTCGAGGAAGTTCCGCTGATGGTTGCGCGAGTAGTAAAGCGGGACCTTGCGCAGGTTCTCGGGCAACCGGTTGAACTCCTTGAATTCGTCCTTGGACGAATCGAATCCGCCGCGATCCACCCAGACCCATCCGTCCGAGCCGATCCATTTCGTCCCCCCCCGGATGTCCCCGTGCCCCCCGGCCATGACCATCTCCACGTTATCGGGGTACTGCATCTCGATGCGGTATTTGGTGCAGGTGTTCCAGATCGCGTCCCGCGGCGGAAACTCGCCCTGGCCCTTGATCTCGGACGGGCCGCTGTTGTCCCAACCCATCCCCCAGTGCGCGATGTCGCAATGGTGCCCCACCCAGTCCAGCAACTGGCCGCCGCCGATGTTGTAATCCCAGCGCCAGTTCATGTGCACGCGGCACTCGATGTACGGCTGCATCGTTGCCGGCCCGATCCAATGCTCGTAATCCAGCCACTCCGGCGGCGGGGTGATGGATCGCTTGTCCCCCGTCCCGGCAAAATCATGATGCCCGCTGGGCAGCCCCACCTCCACCCGGTGGACCTTGCCGATGAGTCCGCTGCGGACGAGTTCGGCGGCCTTGTGGAAGTTCTCCTGCGAACGCTGCCAGGAACCCGTCTGCCAGATCCGGTTGTTCTGCTGGACCGCGCGAACGATGGCCTGCTGTTCGGCAATGGTGCGGGCCAGCGGCTTCTCGCCGTAGATGTCCTTGCCCTGGTTGGCGGCCTCGGTGGCCGTGAGGGCATGCCAGTTGTCGGGCACCGCCAGCATCACGGCATCGATGTCCTTCCGGGCCATCATCTCCCGGTAATCGTTGTAGGCCTTGCAGTCCTGGTTGCCGTACTTGCGATTGACGGTGCCGACGGCGGACTCGAGGTGTTTCTTGTCCAGGTCGCAGGCCGCAACCACCTGGCAGTCGCGCTGGTTCAGAAAGGCGTTGGTATTGCCGGGACCCTGCATGCCCCAGCCCACCACCCCCATCGTGATGCGCTCGGAGGGGGCTGCCCTGCCGTCCGCGCCGAGAACGCTGGAGGGAACGACCATGGGCGCCAGGGCCGCGCTGCCGGCCGCCGCCAGAAAGCGACGACGGTTCATGGGAAGGACCGGGGAGTTGGAGTTTGTCATAGGGGCGCGACTTTGATGCGCGAACCCGTTCTTGACGAGGCGAAAATCGGGACCGCCGCCGCCTGGCGTCCGGGGACGAGCCCCCCCCCGTCCCGCCCCTTTGGGATCCCCCAAGCCAGGACAATGGCGACAAGTGCCGGACGGCATGGCAGTCTCGGGAACAGTCGCGATGAACAGCTCCTTTTCAACATGGCTGCCCCGGGTTGCCGCCGTCCTGGGAATCACGGCCCTCAGCGGCAGCAGTCTCGCCGCGGGACCGCAGCTCACGCTCCATGCCACCGGTCACGACCGTCGCGTAGACCTGGGCTGGACCCTGAAGGGCGTGCATGAGATCCAAGGCTTCAAGGTGGGGCGGGCGGACAGCCAGGAAAGTCGGTTCACCACGCTGTATGAAGGGCTCTACCCCGACCGTTTCTACAGCGACTTCCTGGGCACCAACGAGCTGACCCGCATCTATCGCGTGACGGCGGTTCTCGGCGACGGCACCCGCATCGAATCCGCTCCGGCGGCCGCACAAACGCACGCCATGACCGACGAGGAACTCCTGACCTCGGTGCAGGCGGCGACGTTTCGGTACTTCTGGGATTACGCCCATCCGACGAGTGGCCTGGCTCGCGAACGTACCGGCAGCGGCGACACGTGTACGAGTGGTGGAACGGGTTTCGGCCTGATGGCAATCTGCGTGGCAGCGGAGCGGGGCTTCGTATCGCGGGAGACGGCGGTGGAGCGCTTGAACACCCTGCTTTCCTTCCTGGAGAACCGGGCCGAACGCTATCACGGCGCGTGGGCCCACTGGATCCACGGGGCCACCGGCAACACCATCCCGTTCTCCCGCTACGACGACGGCGGCGACATCGTGGAAACGGCCTACCTCGCCCAGGGGTTGCTCACCGTCCGCCGCTGTTTTGACCGCGAAACGCCGGACGAACGGGAACTCGTCGCCCGCGCAACCCGGCTATGGGAAGGGATCGAATGGGACTGGTATCTGGGTGAACCGCCCGGCAAACAGCTGTGGTGGCATTGGTCGCCCAACCACGGCTGGCGGATGAACCACCGGATCGGCGGCCACTTCAACGAGTGCCTCATCGCCTACCTGCTGGCCATCGCCTCCCCCACCCATCCGATTCCCGCCGACTGCTACCGGTTGGGCTGGGTGGGTGAGCCGCCCGACGGGTATTTGAACGGACACGAGTATTACGGCCAACACCTCGCGGTAGGCTGGCCCTACGGCGGGCCGTTGTTCTTCACGCACTACAGTTTCCTGGGGTTCGATCCGCGCGCCTGGCGGGATGAGTTCTGCGATTACTTCGCGAACAACCGCGCGATCTCCCTCATCAACCGCGCCTGGTGCGCCGACAACCCCCATGGGTTCGCGGTCTACAGCGACCTCTTCTGGGGGCTGACCGCCAGCGATGATCCCGACGGTTACAGCGCCCACGAACCCCGCCACGACAACGGCACCATCGCCCCGACCGCTGCGCTGTCGGCCATGCCCTATGTGCCGGCCGAATCGATCGCCACCCTGCGCCATCTCTATGAGGAACACGGCGCCCGGATCTGGGGCCACTGCGGCTTCAAGGACGCTTTCAACCCGACGCGGGACTGGGTGGCGGATGGACACCTGGCCATCGACCAGGGGCCGATCATTGTCATGATCGAGAACCACCGCAGCGGCCTTTGCTGGCGGAAGTTCATGGCCAACCCGGAGATCCCGGCAGCACTGGCACGGATGGGCTGGACCCGGGTGTCCCGGACTTCGCCTTGACGGCCGACCAGTCTGCGGGGCACGCGAAAGGGGAGACCCGCCGCCCCCTTGAGTCCATTCAAAGTCCCGTTTGAAACAAGCAAGCCGCGGGCTACTGTAGGGCGGATGCAGCCCACGAACCTTGAGCGCCCCGACCGTTTCGGGTGTGCCGGGATGGCGGGGATGGCGGACGACGCCCCACCTCCGTCGGTTCGTGGCAGGCCCGGCGTCGGGAGGGAAACTCAATGGAAGTTCTGCAACTCAATGAGACCGAGCGGGAGCTTCTGGCCGAGGTGTTGAAGAACCGCCTCGCGGCTCTCGAGGTCGAAATCACCCACACGGATCGTTCTGAATTCCGCGCACTGCTCAAGGAGCGTCGCAGCGTGCTCAACGGCATCGTTGAACAGCTCGGCGAACGACTGCCCGCCGCCGTCTAGGATGCCCCTACAGAAACCGCTCGAGCAACGGCCGGAGTCGCTTGATCGTGGCCGCCGACCAGTGCTTGCGCGGGGTGAGAATCGCCGTGTCGAGCGCACGATGACAGGGCCAGCCGGGTTGGTGCGGCACCTGAGGGATCGCCTCCAGCAGGACTGATTTGGCGAGTTCAGCGTTGCGATGGAGGTTCTCAATCACCATCTCGACCGTGACATGGGCCTCGTCCGGCTTCCAGCAGTCGTAGTCGGTCACCATGGCCATCGTCGCGTAGGCGATCTCCGCCTCCCGGGCACAGCGGGCCTCCCCGAGATTGGTCATGCCGATCACCGCAAATCCATCGCGGTGGTTGGCCAGGGACTCCGCCCGGGTGCTGAACGCCGGCCCCTCCATGTTCACGTAGGTTCCCCCGTCGTGGACGCGCGCCTTGCGTTTGCGACAGGACCGCAGCAGCAACTGGCGCAACTCCGCCGAGACCGGCTCCGCAAAGGCAATGTGCGCCACGATGCCGCGGCCGAAAAAGGTGTGCTCGGCGGACTTCTTCGTCCGGTCCAGAAACTGGTCGGGCAGAACCACGTCGCAGGGTCGGTATTTCTGCTGCAACGACCCCACCGCGCTCACGCTCATGATCCAGGCCACCCCCAGCGACTTCAGGGCGTATACGTTGGCCCGATGGTTGAGTTCGCTCGGCATCAGACGATGTCCCCGGCCATGTCGGGGCAGGAAGGCGACCTGCCGCCCTGCCAACTCGCCGGTCAACACCTTGTCCGAAGGCGCGCCAAACGGGGTGGACACGGCGACCCAGCGCTTCCGCTTCAGCCCCTCAATCTCATACAGCCCGCTGCCGCCGATGATCCCGATCCGGTGAACTGTTTCTTTCATAGACCGCCGCAGGCTAGGCATCCGGTGGAAGGAATTCGAGGGAAGATTCCCCGTCCGCAAAGCAAACGCTGTCCGCGCCGCGGAAACCCCGGTAGCCTGCGAGGCGGAATGGCAACCCACGACCGCCACAAACCTGCATCCCAGAACCTCCGGCATTCCGCAGCTGCGGAGAGGCTGCCGGGTGGGGGGCAAACGGACTACCTGCCACCATTACTGCGACGGGCCTGGTACGGACTCAATCAGGCCTTCCGACGCCGGCTCACCGCGCACGAACTGACTCCCGATCAATACACGGTCCTGCGCAATCTGACGGAAGCCGGTCACGGCGGCCTGACCCAGCGCGCGTTGAACGACCGGATGAACAGTGATCCCAACACGATTGCCGCGTTGGTGGAACGGATGGAGCGTTCCGGATGGGTGAAGCGTGCGCCTGATGCGGCGGATCGCCGCGCCAAACGGGTGCACCTTACCAGCAGCGGCCGTGAGAAGCATCTCCGGGCCCGCGCCGTCGCCGCGGCTCTCCATGCCGAGGTTGCCGCCGCGATCCCCCCCGTGGAGCAGGCAGAATTCCTCAAACAACTGGCCCGTCTCGCGGACGCCTGCCAGCAGGCCCTCGCAGATTCCGACCGCGAGAATCCGTTGCGACCCAAGCCACCTGGAAGCGAAGGGTAACGCCGAACGCCCCCCCTCCCCGACGCCGCCGCAACAAGGCGGCGCACCGCAGAGTGGGCGACGACGCGTCGAATCGGGGCGGGGCGGGAGAATCGCCGGCCGGCTACTTCGCGGGGCTGAACCGGCCGTCCTGATTCTTGAACTGGTTCCTCGAGTAGAGCACCGAGTTCAACGACGGCATGGGGTCCGCAGCGTTGAATACATAGCCGGCTTGGACCACCGCTTCGATGATCTGCTCCTTGGTCATCGGGTTGCCGCGCGTCACCTTGAGTGCCATGTCGCGCAGCGAGGTCTTGTTGCGCACCCGCTTGGCCGGACGACCCCGAACTCCCTTCGCCTTCGCCCGCTTCACCGGTGCCGCTGGCGACCTCTCCGTCGCCGGCCGCCGACCACGGGGTCCGGGAGTCCCGCCCGGGGAACGGGTCGCCCCGCCGTCCGCCAGGGCCGCCTCAATCTGCGCCAACCGTTCCAGCAACTGCTTCCGCTCCGTCAACAAGGCCCCGCGCAATGCGAGGAATTCCTTCACCGTGTCCTTCATCCCGGGAAGTGAGTCACAGGCCCCCTGTATCCTCAAGCTATTTATCCCCAGCCACCGACGCTCTGTAGTTGTGGGGATCCGGCGGCAATATGAGGGCCACTCTACGAAACGCCGCCCGAAGGGTGGGAAGTCCCCGGGCGTTGAACTCGCGCTCGAAATCGGTCGGCAGCGAGGCCAGTTCAGGGGGCGTGTCGACCGGTGTAAAGTGCGGACTCGCCGCGAATACCGCCCTCATCTGGGCAAAGTAATCTGCGGAGTCGGTCCTTACATGCAGGACACCCCCCACCGCGAGGGCCTGCGCGGCGTGCCCGGTGAACGCTTCGTTGATCAGGCGGCGGGCCCGATGGCGTATCTTCGGCCAGGGATCGGGAAAATAGACATGGATCGCGGCCAGGGTTGCCGGGAACACGAGGTATTGAAGGAAATAGGCCGCCTCGATACGGACGCCCCGGAGGTTGGACAAGCCCAGGCGCTGCCCCTTCCGATCCAGCTTGCGCAGCCGGCCGTTGAGACGCTCGACTCCCACGAAGTTCCGTTCCGGATGACGGGCGGCCAGGTCGCAAAGAAAGGAGCCGTCACCGGAACCCAGCTCGAGTTCGACCGGTTGGCGCCGGGGAAAGCACTCCGCCAGGTCAAGTCGTTCCGTCAACGAGCAAATCTCAAGCAGCAGCCGCCCGGGCTGGATCCGGAAGCCCCCTGCAACGCCGTCGTCCTGCTGGCCTCCGGGATCGCTCATTTGCCAACGAAGAGTCCCAGCGAGGCCGTGAAGCCGTGAAGATGATTGCGGGCCCCGACCGGACCCAGTTCCCCGTTGCAGAAGAAGCCGGTGATTCCGGTCGGTCCGAAGACCTCCTGGGTCAGCCCGGCATCATGGTGCGGGTCGGAAAACAAATGTCTCCCACGCCCGTTGCAGAGGCAGAGGCAACCGCCGTAAAGCACCCGTCCGGAGAGATCATCCTTCGCCCGACTGAAGAGCTCGACCAGATCTTCCGCCGCTGTCCCGGCATCCCGGCATTGAAACTGCAGGGACTGACCGGGGCGCGGACGCGCGCCCACCGCCAGGACGCCGGATTTGGGATCGCCACCCATGAGATTGCGAATCAGGAAGTCGCCCCGATGAAACTCCTCCTGATATTCATTGGCCACGAGCCCCACCAACAGGTTGCCCTGAGCCCGGCGCTGTTCGTCGGGCGGGAGACCGTTGAACGTGTCCGCAAGCACCTGGTAGGCCGGGCGATTCGCGATCTCATGAATCAGATTGCCCTCGGCTCGCGTAATGGTCCAGGGCTGACCGATGGGAGTGCACCCCTGCGAAACGACGCTCCGGAGTTCGATGTCGCCCCCCACCGCCACCGCCACACCGCCCTCCTCATAAACCTCGCCGTTCAGATACACTTGGGAAAGCGGCTGCCCGGCGGGCCCGCTCGCCAGACCACCGACAATGGGACACCGCGGATAGGCCTCGTTCCACTGCGTCAACCAGCGTTCGCCGTCAATGTGGAAGGGGTCGGCAAACACCAGCCAGCCGTTGGTCTCACCAGGGGAAATGCCGGTGGTGGTGGCCCACCAATCGGATGCTTCCGCCGCCTCCACCTGTCCCTGCGTGAAATGCACGCCACGCAGGACGCCGCCCGGCAGATGGTAAATGCCGAGCACCAGACCGCCGGTCTGCTCCAGTTCCTGACCGTTGACCACCAACCCGGTTCCGGAACACCCCGCCAGCAACGGGATACGCGCGTGAACCCGGAGGATTTCCAGCACTTCCGTCGCATGGTCGAAGAATTCCGGCCCCATGAACACGGTGCCCAGCGTCACCTGGGGCGCCCGCAGAACGCCACGCAACGAGGCGGCCCAGGCGGCCAGTCCGTCATCCGCCATCCCCCCATCCCAATGGGCGGTGACGGAGAACTCGTTCACAAAAATCTGCACGGCGAGAAACTACGGGCCGGGCCCCCGAAAGCAAAGCCGAACCACCAGACCGGACCCTGCGGACCGGAAATACCCTGCGAAAAGGGTGCGAAAAGGGGTTGCCACGCCCCGGAGTTCCGCTACTTTCCGGCCGATATGGATTGGCAACAAGTCGCGGCGCTGGCCATCGTGGCAGCGACCGCGTCGTTGATGATAGCGGGCAGGATGCTGTGTCGCCGCAAGGGTTGTGGTGACGGCGAGGGCTGCGGATGTCTGGTGCGTTCAGAAGCACCCGGCACTCGGGCTCCGCGAATCGGCCCGGCTCTGATGATCACTTCCCGGCGGGGAGACCGCCCACAGATGCGCGAACGCCTATGAACCGCTGATCGTCCCGGGCGATCTCCGGCATTGTCTTGGCAGCGCCCGGGTGCGCTTCGGTGTTCCCGCGGTGTCATGAATGGCCTCCCTCGCATGGGGCACGATTCCGGTGGCTGAAGGTTCCCGGGGGCACGAATTGGCGCCCGGAGGTGTCGTGCCCTTGAAAGCGCCCCACAGGTGATCTAATCTCTCCGTCAGAATGGCTGCGAACAACACCTTCGCCACGCTGCCCGTGGTGCGTCGGTCGCCGTCGACCGGAGGTCGGGGGCGGGCGGGCACATGGGTTCCGAACACGGACGTGTATTTGTCCGACAAGGGCCTTGTGATCAAGGTTGAGATCGCCGGCATGCGAAAGGAGGACCTGGAACTGACGATCGAGAGCAATCAGATCCGCATCCGGGGCAACCGGGAGGATGGATGCCGGTCCAGCACGTGCAGCTTCGTGGTGATGGAGATCAACTACGGCCGTTTCGAAAGCCTGATCGAACTGCCTGAGGGCTATGACCTCAGTGCCTCCACCGCCGCCTATCAGAACGGTTTTCTCCGGGTGGACGTTCCCTTCGCTCCCCGCAGCCGCGGCAACCCCGTGTCGGTTCCCATTTCCACGGATTAGGGGACGACGGGGGATGCTGAGGTTGAACTTTTGGGGGGCGAAGTGCGTCCCAAACCGGTAGAACTGGATCATGATTTCGCCGGACACTGAGTTCATTCGCATCTCCGGCCTGCCCGAGGGGGGCGGTTCCCCCAAGGGGGCCAAGCGCCGGGCGGGCAGTCTTCCCGGGACGTTGCCCGTGCTCGGTCTTTCGGACATCGTCGTCTTTCCCGGCATGACGGTGCCCCTCTTGGTGGAGTCCACCCCCAGCATCCGCCTGATCGACGATGCGGTAGCCGGCGACCGGCACGTTTGCCTTGTCCTGCAAAAGGAGTCGGAGGTCACCGACCCGTCCCCGGACGACCTCTGGGAGGTGGGTTGCGCCAGCCGCGTGCTGAGGATGTTGAAGCTGCCGGACAACACGGTCCGCATCCTCGTGGAGGGGTTGGGCCGGGTCCGCCTTACTCGGTTCGTCGAAAGTCAGCCCTACCTGCGCGCCGAGTTCTCCGAGCTGCCGGAAACGCTCGAGGCCAACCTGGCGTTGACCGCCCTCGTTCGCCGGGTCCGGGAGAAGTTCCGGGAGATTTCGGAACTTTCTCCCGCCCTCACCGAGCAGTCCCGGATCGCCGCGCTCAACGAGGATGATCCCGGCAAACTGGCCGACCTCATCGCTGCAAATGTCAACATCGCCCTCGAGGAACGCCAGCGACTTCTGGAAACGACGGATGTGGCACAGCGGCTCAAGTCCTTGCTGAGCCTCGCCACGCGTGAGGCGGAGGTGCTCGCACTCGGTTCCAAGATTCAGGACGAGGTCACCTCGTCGATGAACAAGACCCAGCGCGAGTTCTTCCTGCGGGAACAGATGCGGGCCATCCAGCGCGAACTCGGCGAAGCCGGGGGCGGCATGGCCGAAACGGAGACCCTGCGCCAGCAGATCGACGGGGCCGGCATGCCCGAGGAGGCTCGCAAGGTAGCGCTGAAGGAACTGGACCGCCTCCAGGCCATCCCCGCCGCCTCCCCGGAATACACCGTCGTTCGCAACTACCTCGACTGCCTCGCCGCCCTCCCATGGTCGGTCTCCACCGAGGACCGGCTGGACCTCCGCCGGGCGGAGCGCATTCTGGAGGAACAGCACTACGGGCTGAGCAAGGTGAAGGACCGGCTCCTCGAGTTCCTCGCCGTGATGAAGCTGCGCCAGTCGCTCAAGGGCCCCATCCTGTGCCTGGTCGGACCGCCGGGCGTGGGCAAGACCTCCCTGGGCCGAAGCATCGCCGAGGCCCTGAACCGGAAGTTCGTCCGGTTCGCCCTCGGCGGCATGCGCGACGAGGCTGAAATCCGGGGGCACCGGCGCACCTACGTGGGTGCCCTGCCCGGCCGCATCCTCCAAAGCCTCCGCCGGGCCGGCAGCAACAACCCCGTAATGCTGCTGGACGAACTCGACAAGGTGGGCGCCGACTTCCGCGGCGATCCCGCCTCGGCCCTCCTCGAAGTCCTCGATCCCGCCCAAAACCACGCCTTCGTCGACCATTACCTCGACCTGCCCTTCGATCTCTCCCGGGTACTCTTCATCGCCACAGCGAACTGGCTGGATCCCGTGCATCCCGCCCTTCGGGACCGGATGGAGATCATCGAGCTGCCGAGCTACACCCCGGACGAGAAGCTGCAAATCGCCAGGCGCCACCTGCTGCCCCGGCAATTGACCGAACACGGTCTCAAGCCCGGGCAAATGCGGCTTTCCGATGCCACCTTGCGCCAGCTGATCCGGGATTACACCCGGGAGGCGGGCGTTCGGCAACTGGAGCGGGAAATCGCCGCCGTGGCCCGGAAATCGGCTCGGAAGCTCGTGCAGAAGCGGGCCCGAAAGCCCATCCATATCAAGGCGGCGGACCTGGAAAGCCTGCTCGGCCCTCCACGCTTCACTCTCGAAACCGCCGGAACGGGCACCCAAAATGGCATTGCCACCGGGCTCGCGTGGACCCCCGTGGGCGGCGAAATCCTCTTCGTGGAAGCCACCTCCATGCCGGGTAACGGAAAACTCATCCTGACCGGCTCCCTCGGGGACGTGATGAAGGAAAGTGCCCAGGCTGCGCTCAGTCACCTCCGCAGCCGGGCATCCCATCTGGGCCTCGACGAGGTGGCCTTCGACCGGCAGGACCTCCACATCCACGTGCCCGCCGGCGCCACCCCCAAGGACGGTCCCAGCGCCGGAGTCACCATGGTCACCGCGCTCGCCTCGTTGTTCGCCCGCAAACGGGTCCGCTCCCAACTCGCCATGACCGGCGAGATCAGCCTGCGCGGACGCGTTCTGCCCGTCGGCGGCATCAAGGAAAAGGTCCTCGCCGCCGCCCGCGCCGGGATTCGGGAGTTGATTCTCCCCGAGCAAAACCGAAAGGACTGGGGCGAGGTCCCCGCCGAGGTGCGCGAGCGATTGCAGGTACACTTTGCCGGCGACGTCGACACCGTGCTCTCAGTGGCACTCAAGAACGGCGTCGCCCACAAACCAAAGCCTGTCGCGAAACCCCCGACGCGCCCTCGAAAACCGCGAGCCTCCGCCAAAGCTGTCCATGCCTGATTCCCCACCCCCCATTGCGTCCGCTCGCACCCCCCCCCGGCTTCCCGCTGCGCTTTGCCTTGCATGCTTCCTGGCAGCCGGCCCCGGGATTCTGGTCCTGGCGACTCCGGCCACGGACGAAGGAGCCGCCCTGGCGGCGGAGGTTCGCTGGCAGGCCCCCGCCGAGGAGTTCACCACCGATGGCACCCTGCGCCTGCGTGACCGAAACGGCCGCTGGTGGAAGGAGGTTCGAATCCACATGGCGGTGGTGATGTCTCCGGACACCCATACCTGGCAGAACAACTACGCGGCCTTCGACACCGCGGGCCAGGCCACGGAAACCCTCACCGTCACCCATTATCCGGGTGGGACGAACGCTTACGTCTACCTGCCCCCAGGCCCCGGAGCCAGGCCGCTCACGCTGGCCGGACGGGACGCCCTGATCCCCTTCGCCGGTTCCCACTTCTGGCTGGCCGACTTCGGCTTGGAATTCCTCTTCTGGCCGGAACAGCGCGTGGTCGGGGACGCCGAAATGCGCAAGGGCCGGCTCTGCAAGGTCCTCGAAAGTGTCAACCCCGACCCCAAACCCGGCCAGTACGCCTCCGTGCGAAGCTGGATCGATATCGAGAAGCGGGGCCTGCTCCGGGCCGAGGCCTTCGACGAGAACCACAAACTGCTCAAGGAGTTCAACATCGGTGGCTTCAAGAAGATCGACGGACGCTGGCAGCTTAAGTCGATGGAAATCCGGGACGAACTGACCGACGAACGGTCCCGGCTCGAATTCGACCTGGAAATCGAGTAGCGCCGCCGCGGGTGCCACCCGGCTCAAGGGCCGGGCACGTCAAGGTCGGACGGCGATGTCACGCCGGGAGATGCACAATACCCTCCCGGCTTCTTTCTGCACCTCCCCGTTCCAAGCATTCGCTCTGCCAATGCACTTGATTAATTGAATTTAAGTGCGAGGGTGCCGGGCGTTGCCTGCGTGACCGTTCATATCGACCGCGCAGTCACAACCCCGATCAACCCGACAGCATGCGAATCATCCCAGCCAGCCTCCTGTGCTCCGTCCTCCTTCCCCTGCTCAACCCGGGGGCGGCCCAATGCGTGATCGACCTGCACTGCCCCGATAGCCTCCGGGCCTGTCCCGACGTCGACGGTGCCACGGTGGTGTTCGAGGTCACCGCCTCGGACTCGTGTGGATCCGAAGTCACGGTGGTCTGCGAGCCCCCCAGCGGCAGCTGGTTCCCCCTCGGGACCACCTATGTGCATTGCATCGCGACCACCGACCAGGGGAACCGTGCGGAGTGTCGCTTTCCGGTCCAGGTGGTGGATGACCAACCCCCGGTTCTGCGATATCCCGAACGGACAATCGTCCCCTGCGTGGGGCCCGAGGGCAGCCCGGTGAGTTTCTCGGTAATCGCGGAGGACGACTGCGACCCCGACGTCGAAATCGAATGCGACCCGCCCAGCGGCAGCCTGTTCCCCGTGGGCACGACGACGGTGGTCTGCGTGGCCACGGATGCGTCCGGAAACCAGACGCGCGCCGTGTTTCCGATCACGGTGGCCGGGGGGTGTGGCGGCACGCGCTGTATCAGCCTGACCGTGCCGGAGGATCTGACGTTCCCGTGCACCGAAGCGGGAGGTGCCGTGGTGACGTACGAGGTCAACGCCCGGGACACCTGCCAGGGCACCGACCTGCCCGTGGTCTGCACGCCGCCGTCCGGCAGCCTGCTTCCGGTGGGGATTCACCAGGTGGTCTGCCAGACGGGGGAGGGGGCGGCGGCAACCCTGGCCGCGTTTCTGGTCGAGGTGACGGACACCGTGCCGCCCACCCTGGAATGCCCCGGCTCCCTGATGGTGCCGGCCGAGAGTCCGCTCGGCGCCGTTGTGGTCTACGAGGTCACCGGCAAGGACGACTGCAGTGAGACGGTGGCGGTGCGTTGCTCGCCGCCCAGCGGCAGCGTCTTCCCGGTGGGAAAGACCTGGGTGTTCTGCGAAGGCACTGACGGACACGGCAATTCCGCGGATTGCGGTTTCGAAGTGGAGGTGCTGCCACCCGAACCGCTCTCCGCCACCCGGCTGGACGGGAGACAGGTGGAGCTCCGGTGGACCGGCGAGGCGCAGGTGGAAACCCGGAGCCAGCTTGATGCCGCAGAGTGGATGCTTCAACCCGGGGAGATCGAATCGGATGGCATGATGCGCCGGATGCGGGTGGCTGCCGGGGAAACCCACCAGTTCTTTCGCATCGTCCCGATGCCGCTGTTGCCGCCGGCAGACACGGATGGTGACGGGGTCCCGGACACCGACGACCGCTGTCCGGACAGCCCCGCCGGAGCGACGGTGGACCGTTTCGGCTGCACCGCACTCGACGTGCTGACCGCGCCGGCAGGACTGTTCAAGCCGGAACGGGACGCCGCGGGCGAAGCACTGCGCCTGCTGACCCTGGATGGCGGCTTCGAGCGCACGATGATCCCCCTGCAATCCGCACTCGATCCCGCCACCGATCCCCTGCCCCAACTGCAGGACCGAAGTCTGATCGGGGCCCACGAGGCCCAATCGGCACACGTCAACTCGCTCCGCGCGGCGCTGGAGGAGTTCCAGCGGCTCAAGCCGAAACGCATGGCAGACATTCTCGGCTCGGCCCCGCGACTGGACGAGGAACATGCGGACGTCCGTCCGCAGGACTTCGAGCTGATGAGACTCGACGACGCGGAAGCGCTGATGCAGGAAAGCCTCTCCGATGCGGAACAACAGTTGGCCACCCTTGCGGACCTGGCGGAACTGATCGGGGGCAATCCGCGGACCGAACGCGTTCAGATCGCGGCGTGGGATGACGTTCGAGGCGTGGCGGAACTGATGGATGGTCGGAACCTGGTGCTGCCCCGTCCCGACGCCCCCGCGGCACCGCCGTTCTCCCGGATCCCCGCGGTGGTGGCCCCGGGCAGTCTGGTGGATGTCGCCTACTTCACCGCGAAGGATGGTTCGCTGATCGGTCAGAATACGACCCCGGTTTCGCCGACCATCGACGATCTGGTGCAGCAGGTGGACCCGCGTTGCCTCCGATTGCGCTTCGTTCCCGCGGAGGTTGGCCTGCAGCTCTGGGATTCCGGCAAACGCCACAACCCGCTCGGTTACTTCTGGGGGAGCACCCTCTCCGGGGGCAGGTATTACCTGGAGCAGGGCATGGGACTGGCGGTGACCAAGGTGACCTGCGTGTACGAGAAGCCCGGCAGCTACAAACACTGGGTGAAGATCATGAAGGACGCCGACAACAACGGCGGCTTCGGCACCGTGGCGGACTACATCGATGAGAACTCCCTGCCCGTGGTGATGAACGCGCCGGAATTCCCGGACGGCGTGGCGTTCCCCATCCTGGTGCGCGAGTTCCGGGCACCCTGGCTGGAAGGGGGCGCGTTGGGACCGGCGGAAATGGTCGCCGAGGAGACCCTCATGGTGATGTTCCGCCCCTGGGGTTACTACGCCCGGGCCATCTACTCCCGCACCATCTTTGAACTGGAAGATCTCCCTTCCTCCAGCGAATGGCAGAGTGCCTCGGTCACCTCGCTGGACCGGCGGTACCCTCTCACCCTGCAAGCCGCCGGGGAACAGACCTTCATCGCCGGCGGATACGGGATCAACAACAACCACTCGTCCGCCCCCAACATCCTGCCCATCCACCTCAACGAGCCCTTTGCCGTCCAGTTGAAGGACCCGAATGACGACGCCTTCTTCGCCTACAGCGGAGACTCCAGACGCGGACTCTACTCCCCCATCGTGCGCGGCTACCGGTACGGGCTTCCTTTCCAATACCGGGTCACCCTGCCCGAGATCGTGCGCGACCGCCTGGTCAATTGCAGCGGAACCGACACCTACTACCGCATCCCCTTTGACCCGGTGTTGATAGTGGGGTCCTTCTGGTTCGGCAAGAAATGGAGCGTCAGCCAGGGGAACAACGGTTCCTTCACCCACAACGGGTGGCAGTCCTTCGCCTGGGATTTCCCGATGGCGGCCGGCACCCCCGTGCGCGCCGCCCGTGGCGGCGTGGTGGCAAGCACCCGGTCCACCTCCACCCTGAGCTGTTGGAACTCGAACGCCCAGGCCTGCCAGAACTGCAACGGGGCGGCCTCCCCGAACTTCGTCAGCATCCTCCACGAGGACGGCACCACGGGCTTCTACCTTCACTTCAAGGTCAACAGCGTCATCGTCAGCCCGGGTCAACGCATCCACCGCGGCGACAAACTCGCCGAGGTCGGAACAACCGGTTGCTCAACCGGCAACCACCTCCACTTTCACGTCGTCAACCAGGCCGGCAACCTCACCATCCCCGCCCGCTTCGAGGCTTACGACGGCAACAAGGTCTTCCGGCAGTGCTACAATCCCCCGTCCAACAGCAGCGGCTGGTCCAACAACGAGCCCTGGTACTGGCCATTCTGACCCGCCCGCCCCGCTGTCGCCGGAACACGTCCTCGGTATTTCGTGGCCCCCCGCTCCCGGGCGGCCTTAGATTTCGGGGACGTGGACGGGTTTGAACAACGACTTGCCCGGCGGTTGGAGGAACTCCAGGCCGCCGGGCTGCGTCGTGCCTTGCTCCCTCTGCGATCGGCCCAGGGAACACGCGTGCAGGCCGGGGACCGCCGGCTCCTCAACTTCTCATCAAACGATTACCTCGGCCTTGCGAACAACCCCGGTTTACGGGAGGCCGCGCACAAGAGCCTCGGAGAATGGGGCGTCGGCGCCGGGGCTTCACGTCTGCTCTGCGGTTCGCTCGGGCCCTTCCACGACGCCGAGGCGGCCCTCGCCCGATTCAAGGGAACCGGAGCCGCACTGTTGTTCTCCACCGGTTTCGCCGCCGCCACCGGGACCATTCCCGCCATGGTGGGTCCGGGTGACATCGTGATCCTCGACCGCCTGGCCCACGCCTGCCTCGTGGACGGCGCCCGGCTTTCGGGTGCCCGGCTTCGCGTGTTCCGGCACAACGATCCGGCCGACCTGGAACGGATCCTCCGGTGGACGGCCTCCCGGCGCGGCGACGGGGCGGTCCTCATCATCACGGAGAGCGTGTTCTCGATGGATGGTGACCTCGCCCCGTTGGGCGAGTTGGTGATGCTGAAGGAACGCTTCGGGGCCTGGCTCATGGTGGACGAAGCCCATGCCACCGGACTGTTTGGTGAGGGATTCGGCGGCCTGGTGCAACAAGCGGGCCTGTCCGGTCGGATCGAGGTGCAGATGGCCACGCTCGGCAAGGCCCTGGGCTCGGCGGGAGGCGCGATCTGTGGCTCACCGACGCTGATCGACTTCCTGATCAACCGCGCCCGCAGCCTGGTCTACTCGACCGCCCCCGTCCCGGCTGCGGCCGCGGCCGCAAAGGCCGCCGTTGATTTCCTGGCAACCCCTGCGGGAGCCGCACGCGTCCGCCGACTCTGGAACAACGTGGCCGCCATGCGGGAGCGCATTCGAATACTGGGCTGGCCCCTGCCCCCCGCCCCAAGCCCCATCATTCCGATCATCCTCGGGGAGGAACATGTCGCCGTCGCCGCGGCAACCGCCCTGCGGGAACGCGACATCCTGTTGCCCGCGGTGCGGCATCCCACCGTCCCCCGAGGCCGGGCCCGGCTGCGACTTACCCTTTCCGCCGCCCACACCGAGGCCGAACTCGACCAACTGACCGACGCGCTCGCCCGCGCCCTGCCGCCTCCCCCCCGCCATGACTGACTTCGCGCGCCTCGATCAAGAGCACGTCTGGCATCCCTTCACCCAGATGCGCGACTGGCTTCGCACCAAACCGCTCGTCATTGCCGAAGGCCGGGGAAGCGTCCTGGTCGACACCGAAGGGCGCGAGTACCTCGATGCCAACGCCTCCATCTGGACCAATCTTCACGGGCATCGGCACCCGCAGATCAACCGGACCCTCCGGGAGCAGCTCGATCGGATTGCGCATTCCTCCGCGCTCGGACTGGCGAACGAGCCGGCCTCCCGACTGGCCTCCCGGCTCGTCCGCGCCGCGCGTCTGCCATCCCGACGCAGCCGGGCAGCGGCCCTGCAAAACCCGTCCCTGAAGTGGGTCTTCTTCTCCGACGACGGTTCCACTGCGATGGAGGTGGCGCTGAAGCTCGCCTACGAATTCGCCCGGCGGACCCGCGGAATCCGCCGTCCCCGGTTCCTGTCGCTGGAAGGCGCCTATCACGGCGACACCGTGGGCGCCGTCAGCCTCGGCCACATCGACCTGTTCCACCGGACCTATGGCGGGCTGCTGTTTCGCTCGGACAAGGTAATGGCACCATATTGCTACCGTTGTCCCTTCAACCGGGCGAAGCCGGAACGTGCGGATGCCCGTGAATACCGGCAATGCCACTGGGAATGCGTGGATCAGGTCGCGCACGCGGTTGAAGACCGTTCCGCCAAAGACGCGGTTTATGCGGGCTTCGTGTACGAGCCTTTGCTGCAAGGTGCGGCGGGAATCATCCCGCAACCGCCGGGCTGGCTACGTCGGGTGGCAGAAATCGCCCGTACCGCCGGCACGCCGTTGATCGCCGACGAAGTAATGACCGGTTTCGGGCGGACCGGCGTGGGCCGATGGACGGCTGGTCGCCGCGGACTGCCGCCCTTGTTTGCCAGTCATCATGAAGGGGTGCAACCGGACTTCCTGGCCCTGGCCAAGGGGCTCACCGGCGGCTACCTGCCCATGGCCGCCACGCTCACCACGCAGGCGGTGTTCGACGCGTTCCTCGGGGAATACGCCGAGTTCAGGACCTTCTTCCACGGCCACAGCTTCACGGCCAACCAACTCGGGGCGGCCGCGGGTCTGGCCAGCCTCGACCTGCTGGAAAGCCACGCAGCGGCCGCCCGACGGGCTCAATTGGAAGCCTGGCTGGGCGAGGAGCTGCAGTGCCTTTGGACGCTGCCCCACGTGGGTGACATCCGGCAGGTCGGCCTCGTCGCCGGCATCGAACTCGTCCGCGACTGGCGCACGCGCGAACCGTTCGATCTGCGGGAACAGGCCGGCATCCGCGTCTGTCAGGCGATGGCCCGACGCGGTGTGTTGACGCGACCGATTGGCAACGTGGTTCCCTTCCTGCCGCCCTACTGCACGACACGGGCTCAGCTCCGCCGCATGGTCACGGCTTTCGCCGATGCCATGGCGGAAGAGGTCGAGCACGCCTGAGCAACGGGCAGCCAGGGCTCCTGAGACAGGATGAACAGGATGAACAGGATTCCTGAGGCCCCATCCTTTCAATCCTGGGAATCCTGGGAATCCTGTGCAAGCCGCTGAAATATCTCCCACCGCGTGGAGGGCAACCGCCCGCGTCCTTGGGACACCCACAGCCGCAGTCAATCCCCGGAGCAATCCGTAGCACCCTACGAGACTCGCCGTTTCAATCGCTGCGTCATTGGCATCACCATGTTGCCGATAACGAGGCCATCTCCCGGCATGCGCCGCACATCCACTTGCAGTCACGCGGATTGCGCCTCGGACCGCGTTTCTTGGTTTTGAACGGGATTCTCATGCAGGTGAATCCCGGTCAGTTCGACCCCTGACGCCGCACCAGTGAAAACGTCCACGTGTAGGGCGTGCTGATCCCCTGTATTCCTAGAGTCACTCCGTTGATTACGCCTTCCAAAGTGGTCTCGGTCCGCTGGGTGAAGACCGCCTCTTCGAGGAAGCTCCCGGTGGCGGGCGACAAGTGAACCGGCGGATGGAAACTACCGGAGTTGGAGAACCCACCCTCCTCCTTCCCTTCGCAGGGCGTCGCCGTGGTGGTGGTGTTCTGGGTTCCGTCAAGCACGAGCGACTCGATCGAGCTGATGCCAAATTCGGTCATTTCGCCGTTTTCGAATGTGAACTCGAGCTCAACGCCCATCGGTCCCGAGTCGCCCGCCGTGGTATTGCTCTCCGTTGTGATCACCGCCCCGCAAGCGGTGGTTTGGGCGGAGATCTGGTGTTGGGTGAATGAACCACTCGCGTCCGGGGGGCGGAACGTCAGGCGCCACCGCGTCATGGTGTAGAACGGAGGAAACGAGAACTCCTCGACGATTTCCGCCGTCTCGACGGCGGCCTGCATGGCCAGCGACGCAGAGGCCCGCGCCGAGCAGGTGTAATCCGGCGTTCCGCCCGCGCAGTCCCAGTCACGGGTCCCGCCGTCGGAGTAGCGCAGGAAGCCGGTCCATTCGGTGGCGCAAGGCAGATCAGCGAGCGGCCCCTGCATGAAGTCGGAGAGCGACCCGAAGCCGCAGGGCTCAAGGGCGCCCGCCTCCACCCCGAGCAGTTGCGCCTGCTTCTCGTAGCCCAGTAGCTCCCGCATGAAGGTCCGGGCGGAAATCCTCCCTTCCTCGCACGCCTTGATGAGTTCCGCAATGCAGTGGCAGATCCAGGCCGCATAGTCCTCGGAGCCCAGGAAGCTCTGTCCCGCGCCACCCGCTCCCAGCAACTGGCGCTGCCGCTCGACCGCCAGCACCTCGCGGATGAGGATCTTGGCCAGGGCGCAGTTCTGGCGTGCCTCGCCGAAGTACGGCTTCAGGTAGCTGTCGTAATACTCCTGAAGGCGATCGAGCATTGCCTGCATGACCTCCGGATTGGGTTCCTGCCCGGCAAGCTGCCGGTCGCGCTCCCGGGCCAGCCGGCTTGCCACATCGTGGGCCATGCCGTCGCGCGCGTTGTTCACCGTCCGGCTGATCGCCTCCGCCCGCGGGTTTGCCTCCCAAAACGCTGCTCCGCTCCCGCTGAAATGCGTGATCGGAATCACCACCCGGTCCGGCGACACCGTGTCCGGTACGAGGTGAAACCCGCTCCCGTCGCCGTTGAAGCTGAAGCTCGAGATCTTGAGGGGCTCGACCGGTTCCGGATATCGGATCTCCAGTTCGCCCGCGCCGTGAAACTCGAAGCCGTCCGGCTCGAAGACCACCGCCGACCGTCGCTGATTCTCGTAGGGGAAAGCGCTGAATCCGGAAACCAACCGCATGCGGACCGCCACGGGCTCGATCACGTTGTCGGGCGCCACCGTAAAGGTATAGACCGCGCCGTCCGGCCCGGTCATCGCCATAATCCCTCCTTCGTCCGGGGTCACCACGGTGGTGGCCGCCGTCAATGGATCGAGCTCCGGCACAACTTCGAGTTCGGTGCCGTCGGACAATTCGACCCCACGATAGAAGAGCGTCGAAGCCGGGTCCGCGCCATCGTAACGGTAGCGCAAAACTCCGTTCTCGGGCATTCCCGAGTGGATGCTGAACCAGTCCCTCAGATTGGCCGACGCCTCGATTGCATACCGGCTGCCAGCAAGATTCGACAGCACCAAGTCCGGGGACCAACCGTCGTGCAACCCTTCGATGGCGATTCGGAAATCCTCCGCCTGAACCGGGGCAAGCGCGCAGGCCGTGGCCAGAATGCCCCCGATTGCCCAAGGCCACTTCCGTTTCCGCAGACTCCCTTCCCTGGCCCCGTCGACCTGAGGTGACCGAATCCGATAACGAAGCATCCGACCGAAAACGCGACATGCACGCATACAAGATTGCCTATCCCACAACCGGGTCGGTCCGTCAATCGTCCGCAGTGTAACTGACAAGGAATGACTCAAGCCGCATCGCCACTTCATGGCTGAGGTCTCGCTTCCCACACGGCCACAAGGGGTTCCGGTTCTTCACGTCGAGGTCAGGGAGGGTTCGACTTCGTCCGGCATCGGCGTCAGGCTTGCCCGTATGAAGCCTGTTCTCGCCCCGACAGTCCTTGGCCTGCTGATCACCGCACTCATTGCGCCGGTCAACTCGGCGCCCGTCGAGCGCCCCAACATCGTGCTGATCATGGTGGATGATTTCGGCTACGAATGCGTCGGCGCGGACGGCAGTGCGGATTACCGGACGCCAAACATCGACCGGCTCGCCGCAGAGGGCATGCGGTTCGAGCATTGTCACGTGCAGCCGCTGTGCACGCCGACCCGCGTGCAGTTGATGACCGGTCTTTACAACGCCCGCAACTACGCGGGCTTCGGGGTCCTCCCACGCCGGGAGACCACGTTCGCCAACCGGTTTCGGGAGGCGGGCTACGCCACCGGCATCGCCGGCAAATGGCAGCTCGGCCACGAACTGGATTCCCCCCGGCACTTCGGTTTCGATGAGTCGTGTCTCTGGCAGCACACGCGCCGGCCACCTCGCTACGCCAATCCGGGACTCGAATTCAACGGCGTCCCGAAGGATTACGCACACGGCGAATACGCCCCGGACCTCGTCAACGCCTGGGCGCTGGACTTCATTGCCCGCCATCGCGAAGGCCCCTTTCTCCTCTACTACCCGATGATCCTCACGCACGCGCCGTTCCAACCCACCCCGGACAGCCCGGACTGGGACCCGAAAGCGAAGGGGGAACAGGTCAATCGCAACACGCGTCACTTCGCCGAAATGGTGACCTACACCGACAAGCTGGTGGGGCGGGTGGTCGAGGCGCTGGCACAACACGGTCTGCGTGAGAAGACGCTGCTCATCTTCCTCGGCGACAACGGCACGCTCGGAACCATCACCTCCCGCATGCGCGACGGGACAACGATCCAGGGGGGCAAGGCCAAATCGACGGCCGCGGGAACGCACGTGCCGCTGATTGTCAATTGGCCGGGCGTCGTCCCCGCCGGGCGGGTCAACGAGGACCTCGTCAACAGCACTGACTTCTACCCGACCCTGTGCGAGGCAACCGGCATCCCACTTCCGGAAACCCCAGCCATGGACGGCGTCAGTTTCTGGCCGCAGCTGCAGGGGAAAGCCGGCACGCCCCGCGAACTGATGTACCTCTGGTTCTCCCGGAACGGCGGTGCCAAACCCACCCATGAATTCGCCGCGACCAAGCGTTTCAAGCTGTACCGGGACGGCTCGTTCTACGACTACCTGGCCGACCCGCTGGAGGAATCCCCCCTGAACCCGGCCACACTCCGTCCCGAAGCGAAAGCCACCTGGACGAAGTTGTCCGCGGAACTGGCCCGGATGCAGGACGCCCGGCCGGCTTTCCTCACGGCGGAAGCCGGCTCCGAAACCCCGTAGCCGACGTGCATTCAGCGCAAATCCCTCCGCACAGAACAATCCTGGCGTCGCCGGAAGCCCATGGGATGAAACGCGACGCCAACGGCAGGACGGCATGCATTCAGCGAAGCCGACGCCCGGAGCCCGAGTTGCTTGACACGGCTCATTCGGAGGACGGCGACATTTGCGCGGACTGACGTCCGCGACTACGGCTTGGACGCCTCTTCGCCGGCCGCGCGTCGGATGGCCTTCACCAGGTCCTCCGGCTGCCAAAGGTTGTTGGTGAAGACCGTTTGAATCCGCCCTTCGGGATCGGCGATCACGGTCCGCAGGTTGTGGCTGATACTGCCATCCTCGCGCACCAGCGTCAGATCGAACTGCCTGCCGAAGGCCTCGATCTCCTCCTCCCCGCTCGTCGCGAACAACCAATGGTTCGTGTCGCAACCGTAGGCTCCCGCATACCCCTTCAGGACGGCCGGCGTGTCGATGGCCGGATCGAACGAAAGGCAAAGCAACTGCCAGTTGGTGGGCGCCGTCGCGTCCGCGAGCAACTGTCGCTGGGCCTCCGCGAAGAACCGCGACATTTGCGGGCAATACGTCGGCAACGGACAGCGGGTGAAGAAGAACGTCAGCGCCAGCGCCCGGCCGCGAAAGTCCGACAGGGCGATGATGTCACCGAACTGGTTGGTGAAGGTCTGGTCCGGCAACAGGTCACCCGGCCCCAGAATCTCCACGTCCACCCATTCCGCAGGATCGTCCTTCGGCAACGTGGTCAGATCGATCTTCACACCCGTCTTGCGGATGCGATCCATCCAGTCCGAATCCTCCGTC
Organism: Verrucomicrobiales bacterium; assembly: GCA_024233215.1. Lineage (GTDB taxonomy): Bacteria > Verrucomicrobiota > Verrucomicrobiia > Limisphaerales > J093 > J093. The sequence continues at coordinate 184,176 of JACKPW010000006.1, forward strand.
ACACACAGGCGGAAATGGATCTGGTCGCCGGGCTCGAGGCCCGCCGCGTCCGCCGGGTTCTTCAACGGGATGGGCATGGTCATCGCCATCATGAACCCGGGGATTTCCTCGTGATACACCACAATCGTGCGACCCTCGTCCTCCAGGCGTTTGTAGACGCCGCGCACTTCGAAGGTGCGCAATCCAGGCACGGAAGGCTCATCGGCCCCGCGGGCTGAAGGGGGTTGCTCTCGACGGCAACCGGGCGCCAGCAGCAGGCCGACGGCGAGGAATGCGACAGAAAACAAGCGGACGAACGGGCAGGACTTCATGGTTGCTCGGGAGATTCCGTCGGACGGTTCACCAGGGTCTCAATGGCGTGGATCAATGCGTTGGTGGCGCTGTCGTCGAGGGCATTGAAATAGCCGCAGACATAGCCGGCCGGATTCACCAGCGCCAGCTTGTCGCTGTGCAGCGGCCCTGCGAGCAGGTGGGCCCGCTCCTGGTAGTTCTTCGCGGAGGGCAGCAGGAAATTGAAACGGATCGTGTCAAACAGCGGTTTGCGCTCCCCCGTCAGGAACAGCCAGCGTTCCGGATCGGCACCGAGCTGCTCCGCGTAAGTGCGGAGTTCCTTCGGCCCGTCGGTGCCCGGATCACAGGTGAACGAGACGAAGGTCACGTTGGTCCAGGGACGCACCATGGCCTGCAACGCCGCCAACCGCGCGGTGACATCCTGGCACTCGGTCGAGCAACTCGAGAAGAAGAGATGCGCCACCCAGACCCGACCCAGCAGATCCTCAAGCGACACCTCCCGCTCGCTCCGCTCCAGAAGCCTGAAGGGATCGACCTTGCGAATCGGCTGCAACGCCGCCCCCTCACCGGATCCGCCGCTGCAACCGGTCAACCACAGGCACACACCGACCCCCAGAAGGACGACGGTGCGGGTGAATCGCTTCTTCACGGCGCTTGGTATTCCCAACACGACCCGCAGGTTACCCCCTCCCCACGCCGCCTTCAACCGCCGTGGAGACTTGCCAGCAGCCGGGCCGCCGCGATGACGGTCAATCCCCCGATGGCCAGCAGGCTGATCCAGAGTACGACATCGTAGCGCCGTGAGGGCCGCATGTCGCGCGGCGTCAGACAATAGCGGAACCTCACCGTCTGCCAGGCCACCACCGCCAGAAACGCGACGTTGAAGAGCCCGTTCAGAACCACCAGCAACAAGGGCTTCCGAACGAGCAGGAACACGACCGCGGACACCACGGGAAACAGGCAACCCACGATGGCAATGGTCCGGCGACGCGCCACCGGATCCCCCCAGTCGATCCAGCCCTTCAACCCGAAGAAGTCCGCCCACACGCGAGAAAACCCGGCGGCGTTGGCAAACACGGTTGAGAACAGCACGGTGAAGGCGCACACCATGAACACCGCGCGCGCCCCCGTGCCAAGCACTCCGGTGAACATCGCCGAAAGCTGCAGGATGAACTCGTTGCCGTCCTTCAAATCCGGCTGGGCCCGCAGCACCGTCGCCCCAAGGATGAAGAAGCCGCAGGTCGCGAGTGTGTAGACCACCATGGAAACGACCGCATCCACCGTCATCACGCGAATCCACCCCCGGGCCCGGGCCCGCCAGGCGTCGGAGTCCTCCCGCGGCCCCGTCCAGCGCGCATAGCCCTTCTCCAGGCACCAATAGGGATAAAGCGTGATCTCACCCGCCGAAATGCCGGTGATGCCAAAGGCCGAGACCGCCAATGCCAGCATTCCGGACGGCAGACGGAACGAAAGACCCTTTGCCAAGTCCGCGGCGTGCAGCGCGTAGTCCGTGCGCTGGATCGCCAGCACGCAGTAGAACACGGTCCCAAGGAAGACGAGGTTCATCACGGTTGCCGCGAGTTCGACCGGCGCGTAACGACCCGACCGGATCAACGCCCCGATCATCAGCACCAGCAGGATCAACCAACCCCACACCGGAATCCCGGGCGCGGCAAACCGCCCCACCTGCACCGCCCCGCCCAGCACGCCCCCCTGCCCGATCAGGTTGGCGAGCATATAGGCCGCTGCAAGATAGACGGACCAATGCACTCCGCGTCCCCCACGGACGGGTGGAGGGTGAAGCTCCCGCTGAACCTCGCGCCCAACCTCCTCACTGGGCTGACCAGGCAGGGCAAGGTTCCAGACCTGCAGCGTGGGCTTCCCGTGCAAAATGGCGGCCCGGCCGAACTCCAACTGGACGGCCACCTTCACCGTGCACCCCAGCAGGATCACCCACAACAACGCGAAACCGCCACGCGCGCCCAGGGTCGTTGTCGCGATCAACTCCCCCGAGCCGACAATCGCCGCCGACAGGATCAGCCCCGGCCCCATGTAACCCAGGGCGCCGAGGAGTCCGGCGGGCGGTTTGATCGGCCCGCCATCCCCGTGGGGCGGCTTTCCTGCCGGTTGATTCATCCCCGCGATACTGCCCAGCAGGGCGACACACGGCAAACCTGGAAGGCGGGGGCGGGGTGGTTGTGCTCGACTCACGGCGGGAGCGGATTACACTCATGGCGTGCCGAAAAAAAAAGTCGAGCGCGTGTTCGAGCAAATCCGCAGGGTGCGCGGCCTGAGCGTGGAGGAGAAATGGCTCTTCGCGAAGACGCTGGCGGCGACCCCGGACGAGCGCTGGAAGATGCACGAGAACTTTCTCCGCTCGCACGGCTTGTTCACACGCTCCGGGCGGAGAAAATTCGGTTTCAAGTAGCCGGTATGAGCGGCGCCATCCTGCAAGGGGTGCCCGCCACGACTCTCGACACGGATCTCTGGATCGACCTTCCTTCAAGGCAGTACATCCGCGTGCTCAACCTCTGCGTTGCCTTGGGAGCCACGGTGCGCGCCAACACCGTGGTCGAACTCTCGGACGGCTCGCTCGTCAACTTCCTTTACGAAGTGCATGGCCTCCGCGCCTTCCGGACCGAGTACCGAGAGGCCCGGAAGTTGAAATGGCTGGGGCTGGAAGTCCGGGTACTGCCGCTGGAGCGGATTCATGCCAGCAAGCAGTTCGTCGGCCGGCCCAAGGACATCGCCCACTTGCCGCTGCTGGAGCAGACAATACGGATGCAGCGGAAGGTCCGGGCTCCGATGGAAAGTCAACCGGCATCGAGATAAGCCTGCTCGCTGCTTCGTTCGCGGACTCGTGCAGCACGCGTTGCGGTAGAGGCATGCCGCAGATCCGTTGCCCGCCGGAGGCAACCAGGGTCAATCACTCCGTTTGAAGCGGTTGGGTGGTGACGACTTGTTCTGTTTCGACGCATCTGACCAGACGGTTTCCCAAGTCCTCGCGAATGCGGGCGAGGATCTCCTCGCGGCGGCCCTGAGCCCAATCGGGTGCCCGACGCTGCCAAGCCTCCTCGCTGGGCCAGCTGATGCCCAGCTTCCCTGGGCTGACATGCCCGTAATCGAACTGCAGGTGACGCGTGTCCCCACCCGCCGCTGATTCCTCATAGGCGAGGATTTCCGGGCCGCGGAAACGAACGCGAAAGCCGCGACGGCGCAAACGGAGTGCGAAACGGGTTCTTGCCGCGACAATACACGAGATGAGAACGACATAGACGGCCGGGGCAACAATCGGAGAGTCCTCGAAGAGAACCGCCGTCATGCATCCCAAGAGCACCAGTAGGACCCAGGCTCTGGGATCCCGATACCACTTGGTCACCTGCGCTGCGGTTTTGCGGTCGAGGCCGACGCTCGGCAACTCTTCGGGGTCCGCGGGGGCGGAGGGATCGGGGTGGTCGTCGTTCATCTCATCGGACCTGGCGTCATGCTGGGCGACAGTATCGGTTGTCCGCAGTCGTTCACAATCCGGAGGAGGACTGCATCCGACCCATCACTGCGTCCGGCGTCTCCAGCCAAGCCCCAAACCCCTTGCTGCGACTGACCTCCGTCCGCTCCCCGGGACGACGGGCCACCTGCGCCTCCACCCCAGGTTCCCTCGCAATCAGACGCAACCCCGCCTTCGGCCCCAACACACTGACCGTCGTGGCCAGGCTGTCGGCCTGCAGGCCGGTCGGGGCAATGACCACCACCAGGCTATGATCCGTCAGGCCAACGCCGGTCCGGGGATCCACGATGTGAGAATAGCGCACCCCGTCGATTTCGACGTGCTGGAACAGGTCGCCGGAGGTGGCGAGGGCGCAGTTCTTGAGCCGGAGAAACTCCGTCGGAGGAGCGTCCGGTGCGTCGAGCGGCGCCAGTTCAATCCGCCAGCCGGTTTCGCCGGGAGGCGGTTCGCTCATCAACATGTCACCGCCCCCGGTGAGCAGCGCGTGCCGGATGCCGCGCCGCTTCAGGACCTGCATCGCCTCATCCAATGCAAAACCCTTCGCCACGCCACCGAGGTCGAGCTTCATGTGTGGCACTTCGAGCCGGACGCTTTGGCGCTTGGGATCCAGTTGCAGGTTGCGATAACCCATCGCCTCGCGGGCGGCGGCGAGGATGTCGGCGGGCGGGAATTCCTGCCGGCGACGCGCCCGGCGCCACAGGGTCACCGCCGGGCCCACGGTCACGTCAAACGCCCCGTCCGTCCGTGCAGCCAGCGACTGGGACCAGGCCAGGACCTTCCACAGCGTGTCGCTGACGGGTACCCATTGGCCGGTGCCGGCGGTGTCGCGCAAGCGACTGAGTTCGCTTTCGAGTTCGTAGTCGCTGAGAACGCCGTTGAGTTCGCGGACGCGGTCGAGGGCCCCGGTGGCAGCCACTTTGGCAAGGGCCGGATTCCAGGCGTAGAGGACCACGCGGAACGGGACTCCCATTTCGGGTCGCTCGAATTCGTAGCGGTGGAGAGGGCGTTCCGAAACGGTAACTGCGGCCTCGGCGACCGGATCCGACGGGTCTGACAGGTCCGACAGGTCTGACGAGGTCCCTCCGGACCTCACCGCACAGCCTGTCCCCGCCAGCAATCCCAGCAAGCCGGCGACCCACAACGCCCACCCGCCGTAGCCGCGGACGTCAGTCCGCGCAAACTTCTCCCCCGCATCCCACCGGGCCACGGCCAGGGCATGCGCCGACTGACGGCGGCGGCTACCGGGCAGGGACGGTTCCTCGATCATCGGCGGGGGGCTTACGAATGCAGCGCGCTGCTGAAGGCGCGGTGGAAGCGTTCCGCCACGGGATGCCGGAACCCCAGGAACTGGAAGATCGCCCGACAGGCATTGCGCGCGCTCCCGTCGGCATAGTCCTTGCGTCGCTCGAGCACCTCGATGAACGCCGCAAGAGCCGCGGCCCAATCCCCTGTCCTGACCGCCTGGCATCCCCCCAGAAAGCGCTCCCGGACCGGCGCTTCGGGCAGTTGCTCCGGATGGTCCGCCAGCACCGCGACTCCTGCCAGGACACCCAGGGCACCGGCCTTCTCGAAGGACTCGGAGGTGGCGTCGATGGGGGCGATCACGGCGGGAACCCCGACCGGATCGATGTGCAGCAGCGCTTCCGCCAGGAGCAGGCGCGCCACTTCGTTGGCGGGCTCGGCTTCGAGGACGTTGGCCAGCCGCTCCCGGGCTCCAGTCCAATCGCCGTCCCCGGCGAGCTTTCGGGCCTCCTCCACCAGAGCGGCGTGTGGGGAAGGCAGGTTCTTGTCGATCCAACGGCGAATCTCCGCCTCGGGCAGCGCGCCGAGAAACTCGTCCTTCACATCGCCGTTCACGAACAGCTTCACCGCCGGAATGCTGCGGATGTCGAAGGCCATCGCCAGTTGCTGATTCTCCTCCGTGTTGACCTTGACGAGTTCCCAGCGGCCGCCGGCCTGCGCCGCCAGACGTTCCAGGACGGGACCCAGCGCCTTGCACGGCCCGCACCAGGGCGCCCAGAAATCCACCACCACCGGCACCTCGTGACTGCGTTGCATCACCTGCCGGTCGAAATTCTGCAAATCGAATCCCATAGGCCAGCAGACTAGCGGGAGTGAGGGCAGGGAACAACTGCGGCGGATGCCAACCCGCCGCTACGGGGCAACCCACTGGTAACTTACAAACGCCAGCTGGCGGCTGTCCGGCGACCAGCAAGGGACATTGATCGTGCCCTGCCCCCCGAAGAGCTTCGCCAGCACCTGGGTTTCTCCCCCCTCCATCGGCATCAGGCGCAGAGTCACGTCCTGATTGGCCGGGTGCCCCTCCACACCGGGTTCATAGGACAGAAACACCAACCACTTGCCATCGGGTGACGGATGCGGAAACCAGTTGTTGAATCCGTCATCCGTCACCTGCTGCTGCTCCGAGCCATCCGGGTGCATGCGCCAAATCTGCATGGACCCGCTGCGAACCGAGTTGAAATAGACCCAGCGTCCGTCCGGGGAGTAATCCGGGCCATCGTCAAGACCGGGGGTCGTGGTCAGGCGTGTTTCCCGCCCGCCTTCCACCGCAATCGTATAGACGTCATACTCCCCGTCCCGCTCGGCGCAATACGCCAACGTGAGGCCGTCCGGCGACCAACCGTGCCAGTAGGAGGGACCAAACTCAGTCACCTGCCTCGGCGTCCCTCCGTGGACCGACAGGATGTAGATGCGGGATTGCCGGTCCCCTTGCGACTGGTCACTGATGACAAGTTGCGTGCCGTCCGGTGACAGGCCGTGGTCGTTGTTGCAGCGCGTGGCGAAGCCCGTGTCGAGGAGGGCCGGTTCACCCCCGTGGACGGGAACGCGATAGAGCCGACCGCTGCTGTTGTAGAGGAGCGCAGTTCCGTCACGCGTCCAGTTGGGAGCTTCGATGTGGTTCGTGGTTGTGATTACGACCCGACGGTCCTTCGAGGCGATCGGCACCGTCTCAAGTGTGCTCAGGAGCACCTGGTCCGTTGTGGCCGGTGGGTTGAGATCGAGTTGCACGTCGCTGAACCGCGCCTTCTCCAGCGCCTCGTTGTCATGCGCACAGACGCCGAGGCCCACGTAGAAGGGGTCGTGCAGTTGCAGACGAAACGAACCGCCGGCCGGCCGTAGCTTCCCATGCTCGCCCGCCACGGACATCGACACGTATTTGCCACGCTTCTCGATCCGGAGGCGGGCGGGCGCTTTCACGTTGGCTTGAATTTCATAGGTCCGGTCGCCCTGGCTTTCGCGGTACTGCAGGGAAGTCAGTCCGTCACCGTGCAGTGCGGCATCGGCGTAGGCGGCGCCCGGTTCGAGGTTCTGGCGAACCAGCAGACAAGCCTTGCGATGCGCGTTCCCCCCTTCGCCGAGGAAGTGGAGGTCCGCGGCCAGGGTCACATCGCCGCTCACCCGTTTCCACACGAAGTGGAATGCGTCCGTGTCGAACCACATGTTCTCGCCACCACCAGCCACCAAATAGCTGCCGCTCCCGGCATCAAACTCGACACCGCCCGCGTGCTTGACGGTCCCCACCTCGCTCTGACCCTCGAACAGACCCAGGGGCGCTGTGGCCGGAACTGTACGGAAATCCGGCAGTTCATCGCGGGTGATCACCCGGTCACTTTGGTAGAAGGCCTTCAGCACCTCCTGCGGGTTCATTCGCACGTAGCGGCTGTGCCAGGTGCTCACCCAGGTCCACAGGAAGCCGCGTTCGGCCGTCAGGTCCGCGGGTGGGATCAAGTCGCATTCGGTGAGTGCCACCGGCTTGCCGCCGGAGACGGAGCGCATGCGATCGTAGTTTTCCCGCACGCCCTGTTGCCCCTTCCGATAGATGTCCACCCCGATCACGTCCATGGTGTCGAGGGTCGGTGCCCAGTCGAGCCGCATCTCCTGCGAGGCGGAATAGACCCAGAGCAGGTTGTTCAGGCCGTGGTGGCCCGTGTAGTAATCGAAGATGAACTGCCACAACCGCCGGGCCTGTTCCTTTCCCTGCATGCTCCACCAGAACCAGCCGCCGCACATCTCGTGCAGCGGCCGCCACAACACCGGCACGCCGGCGTCCCGGAGTTCCGCGAGCATCCGGGCGGTCACATCCAGATCCTTGATCATCGCCTCATGCTCCGGAGTGCCCGGCCGCAGAGCAGCCTCGATGTCGAACTTCCGTTTGGTGCCTTCGTACGTGTTGCGGGCATCCAGAGGATTCCCCCAGTGCCAGCAGATCGCCACCAACCCGCCCTCCCGCCACCAGGCAATGGCGTCCCTGATCAACTGCCGCTGCGCCGAATCGTATTCCTCCTGGAACTTGCGCGCGAAGATGCCACCCTCAAATTCGATGAGCGCCGGCTGTTTCCCTGTGGTCTCCTGGATGAACCCGAGGTCGCGATTCTTCATGTCGCCATACATCACGTGATGTCCGGCCAATGTGTGGTTTCCCTGGATTGACTGCAGGTAATCGAACACGCGGCGCGCCTCAGGACTGGCGTTGGGGTTTGCCGGGGCGATGGGGTCGGCCGCAACGAGCACGCGAAGGGTGCTCACGCCGAAGGCGAGCGCGGCCAGGGAGAGCAGGCGGGGGAGTTTAGGGCACAAGTTCATGAGATTGCTTCAAGCAATCTTCCGCACGGTCCCCGTCCGACTCAACAACATTCCGGGAGGACGGAAACGGCGTGGAACGCCTCCTCTTCTTCGCGACTCTGCGACTCTGCGCGAGTTCGGCTCCGGGCTTCGGCAGATGCCAGTGCCCCGTTGCCCCGGGTGTTTCACAGCCGGTTTGGGGGAACGCGCAACGGCTCGTAGCGCAGGTATCTGACCTGCTGTATCGCCGAAGTCTGTTCGGCACCGCGTCCGGACGTTTCCACGGCCTGCGGGTCGGATACCCGCGATACGGCAGATATCTGCGCTACGGAACGCGTCGCGAAATGTCCGGGCCACGGGTCAGTCGGTCCCCGCAGCCAGCGGGGTCAGCGTCACCGGACCGAGCAGGCCCGAGTCAGCCAACGGCCAGTCGGCGGCATCGAACGGCCGATACTGCTTGTTCACCACGTTGGCGTCGTAGAAGTACTTCCATTCGACACCCCGGCGATCCAGGTCGGCCACGCGGTTGGACGGCAGGTTGGTCACCTCGACCTCCAACCGGTTCCTGCCCGTGCGCAACCCGGCCCCCACCTCGATCCGAAACGGCGGATGCCACAGCGTTCCGAGCGAAGCGCCGTTCAACCGGACCCGCGCACTTTCGCAAACCTCCCCGAGATCCAGCCACCACCCCTCCGCGGCCCCGGGATCGAAATCGAACCCGAGCGTGTAACGGGCCGTGCCCGCGAAGCTATGCGTCGCCGGATCGTCGCGTTCGGTCCAGGAACCCAGCGACTGCGTGCTGAACGAAACCGGCAAGTCCGGTCCGCCATCGATGAATTCCACCTGCCAGGTACCCTGGAGCGGAACCGGATCCCCGGCCACCCGCCATTGCGCCATCATCGGCGCGCCAGCACCGGAGGCGTCCAGGGCCCAAAGCAACCGTGACTCACCGGGCAATAACTGCAGGCGAACGCTGACGACTCCATCCGGATCGTGACGCGCCGGCGCGACAGCGGCCGGAGCGTCCGTCGATGGATCGGACACCCGGACCGTCCGCGCCGGCACCGCGAGCGGAACAAAGCCGTCCACCGCACGACCACTCCGGTTCGCCACAAGGTAGGCCATCCCATCGGCAACCCGGCGCCTCACGAAGCGCAACCCGGCATCGACCATGGGTTCGCGCTTCACCCCCGCCGTCGCGAGCAACGCCTCCACGTCGTCACCCAGCAGAAAACGGCCCTTGCCCACCGAGGCCCGGCTTACGCCGTCCTGCGCTTCGCCAAACGTGAGTTGGTCGAGCGCGGACTTCAGGACGGCGCGACGTTCGGCCAAACGACCCAGTCCCGGGACATCGCGCGGTAGAGCGTCCAACAACAGGATCGTGGCGCCGTCCCGGGCGAGATTCACCAACTGAACCAGGGTCGTTTCCGGCATGAAGATCGTTCGCGGGACCAACACCACCCGCCGGGCTGGACCACCCGCCGGCACGACCTGTCCATCCACACACGTCGCCCGCTGCAACAGCGCGTCCGTGATCGCGTCGTAGGGGTAACCGCGCCGCAACAGCGTCATCGCGGCGGCGTGGAACGAATGCGGTTCCAGCCATTCGTTCGCGTTGTGGACGGTGAAAGTGCGCAACAAGCCCTTCGGCTCCATGAACAGGTCCGCGAACGGGAAGTAGAGCAACACGTCGTTGGCCGGCGCCCCTGACTGCAGGACCGACTGACACCGCGTGACGTAGGCGTTGAAGGCCGGCAGGTCGCGCCACAGCCCGCCGTCCGGACCAAAGTTCACCGCGGCATAGAACTGCCATCCCGGCCACGGCACTTCCAGCGGCGAGTAGGGGATGCCGTGATAGACCAGGTGATTCACGCCAGACAAAAACAAATAGTCCGCCGCCTGCTTCAGGTCCGCCAGCGACGTCTGAAAGTGGTCATTCAGCCAGGTAAAGGACTCGGCGGATACCAGACGCCGCCCCGTGTCATGGGCCGCCGAGGAGGCCAGTTGCTGCATCGGGATGTACTTCTCCTCAATGGCGCCGAAGATCTCGGTCTCGGGAATGTCCACCGTGGCGTAGAGGTCGATCAGGTTCGCCGGCGCGCCATGGGCTTGATTGCGTGTCAGACTGCCGTAGCCATGCGCCCAGTCGGTCCACGCGCGCACATAATCCTGATGCATGGCGGCCAGCGTATCCCGGTAATCGTGCTTCACGCGAGCGACGGCATCCTCCAGGCCCTCGCTCAACAACTCGGGCAAGTGATCCCGCAGGTCGTAGTCGTGCCGGGTCCGGAACGTCTCGAAGATCCCGGGAGTCCATTGCGCGCCGTAATACTCGAAGGAGTCGTGGAAATGCGCGCGTGGCATCGGGGCATCGTAGCCGCGGAAGGCCTGGTCAAAGCGGGCGAGGTAGTGGCTGAGCGCATTCGTGGAATACGGGTCCAGCACCCAGCCCTCGCCGCCCGGCGCAGCCCGCTTGACCTTTTGCACGGGGCCCTGTGCCAAGGCGACATACAGTTTCCAACCGCCGTTCTGCGGGACGTTCCATTCGATCCGTCCGTCCTTCGCCAGCGCCGTCAGATCACGCTGCTCCCCCTGATCCGACACCGCCCGTGCACAATCCAGTCGGCCCTTGGGCAACTCCACTTTCGCCGTGCTGCCGCCCTCCAAATCGAACCGCTTCAACACCAGCTTCGCGGAACCCTCGTCACCTTTCACCCAGGGTCCGCCAAAAGGCCAACCGGTTCCGGTGGTGAGATCGATGCCCAACCCCAACCGTTTCGCCTCCCGCATCGTGTGCGCCAGCATCTCCATCCAGGTCTCACTCAGGAATGGTTTCTGGCGGTCCTCCCAGCCATGCACGCCGTAGATGGGACAAATCTCCACGCCACCGAATCCGGCATCGCGATACTGTGTCAGGCGCGCCGTTAGATTCGCCTTGTCCACCGCACTGCCCAACCACCACCAACGCGCCCAGGGACGCTGCTCAGCGCCGGCGCCGGCTGCGGCCGCCTGGCCGTGGCTCTCAGCGGGCTCGACCACGGGCCAGCCCTCGGCATCCCACCCCAGGGGCTGGAGCGCAAGCCGGGAACGCCCGCGATTCGTGGCGTCGTAGAAATGGCAGCTGAACCAGGTGCGTTCCCCTTCCTCCAGCAAGCCCGCATGCCCCGGCCCGATGAACGGCCCGTCGCTCGCGAGCACCAACGACCCACCGCCTTGCAGCAGGTCCACGCCATCCCGGTCCAGATACGGCCCGGTGATCTCGCGACTCCGCCCCACCCGGACCTCATAGGTGCTGCGGACGCCCCGACAGCAGATGCCCCAGTTGACAAAGAGATAGTACCAGCCCCCCCGGGCGTACAACGCCGGCGCCTCGATTTCCTGTTTGTGCGCGATTGCCAGCGGGGGCACGGTCACGTCCCCGCGCAGTCCGGTTTCCGGATCGAGCTCGACAAGTTTGATCCCGCTCCAGAACGACCCGAAGACCAGCCACAACGAGCCATCCGCAGCCTCGAACACCGAAGGATCGATGGCGTTGAAATCGTCGTCCGCCGAAGATCGAACCACGACCCCTTGATCGGTCCAGCAATATGCCGGCGAGTCCGGATCGAGGGTCGGATTCGTGGCGAGGGCGATGGCGGAGGTCTGCTTGCCAAAGGTCGAAACCGAGTAATACAGCAGGTAGCGGCCGTTGTGATGAATGATGTCCGGCGCCCAGAAATGGCCGCGCTGCGTGGGCACGATGTCCGTGATCCAGGCCGGCGGTTCCTCGAAAATGCGCGGACCGGGCTCCCAGTGCTCCAGATCGCCGGACCGCCACGACGACACTCCCATGCCGGTCCCGAACAGCCAGTACTCCCCGCCGCATTTCACAATCGTCGACGGGTCATGAACCCGGGCCTCCCGCGCGCCGTGGCGTTGCAGGATGGCAACGTCCTCGTCGGCAACGGCTGACATGAAGCCAATCCCCAGAAGCAAGGCAAGCACGCAACCCGCCCCCAACCGTAGCGGCGAACCGGCGTTCGCCGAGGTCCCCTGCTGCGGTCCCCTTGAGGTTCCGGCAAACCCCAGTGCGCCGCCACGAGCCGGTTCACCGCTGCATGGTCCCTGCTTCACTGGCCACGGCAACCGCGGCACTTTGGCAAACGCCGGTTCGCCGCTACGGGGACCTGAAACCTGCTCTCTGACCTCAGGGGTGCTCACTTGCATGGCTCGCTTCTGAATCGGCGTGTTGGCGGTGAGAATACGGGAGTCGCTTTCCCGTACCAAGCCCGGCATGATCGCGCCATGAAATCCTGGTTCACCGCCATCCTGCTCTCGGCAGGCGTCTCGTTCGGGACCGACACCCTCGTCGCCGGCGAGGCCGCCCCCGCGTTTGTCACCGCCCGTTGGATCACCCCTCCGGCTTCCCGCCCCGCCGACGCCGCCATGCCGGTGTTTCGAAAGGAGTTCCAACTGCCGTCGCTCCCCCGCCAGGCCACGCTGCGGATCATCGGCCTCGGCGACTACGACGCCCGGGTCAACGGCGCCCGCCTCGCCCCGACCGGCATCAACCAGCCGTGGTCCCAATACGAGAAGACACTTTACTACCGTGACTTCGACGTCGCCGACCAACTCGTCCCAGGCGGCAATTGCCTGACGGTCATGCTCGGCAATTCGTTCTGGAACAATCCCAACCCGCCGGCCGGCCGCTACAACAAGGACGGCCCCCAGCGCACCGCCCCGGAACCGCTGCTTCTCCGGGCGGAACTCAGCGTCGTCGATGATTCCGGACAAGTCCTCCGGATTGGCACGGACGCCTCCTGGCGGGTGACCGCGGGTCCGGTCGTGTTCTCCCACATCTTCGCCGGTGAGGATTTCGATGCGCGTCGGGAAATGACCGGCGCCGATCACGCCGGCTACGATGCCTCCGACTGGCAACCGGCACGCGTGGCATCGGCGCCGACCGGCGCGTTGAAGCCGCAGACCTGGCCGGAGATCCACGTCATGCAACGGTTCATGCCGAATGCCATCAAACCCGTCGGCGACGGCACGTTCGTCTACAGCTTTCCCCAGAACTCCTCGGCACAACTGTGGGTCAAGCTCTCCGGCGGCCAGGCGGGTCAGCGGGTCGATTTCAAATGCGGCGAGCATCGGAACGACCTGGGCCGGCTGTTTGGGGCCTATCTGGTCGACAGCCACCTGACCACCGACGGCAATCCGATCGAGCACCAGTGGACCTTCTTCTACGTCGGCATGCAGTTCGTGGAAGTCCGCGGTGCCGTGCCAGAGGGAGAACCGAATCCGACTGGCCTTCCGGTGATCGAAGCCATGGAGCTGCGGCACGTGCGAACCGCGCTTCGGGAAAACGGCACGTTCCGCTGCTCGGAAGATCTCTACAACCGTACCCACGAACTGGTCGATTGGGCGATGCGGTCGAACTCAAGCTATGTGCTCACCGATTGTCCGCACCGCGAGAAGCTGGGCTGGTTGGAATGCGCTTACCTCCTGGCACCGTCGTTTCTCAACCGTTACGACAGTACGGACTGGTTCACCAAGATCGCGGGTGATATCCGCGATGCGCAGGAATCGTCCGGCCGCGTGCAGACCGTCGCCCCGAGCTATCCCGACGGCCGCTTTCCCGGGGCGTTCACCTGGACGGTCGAGTGGGGTGCCGCCGCCGTGCTGCTGCCGTGGGACCTCTATGAGTGGACCGGCGATCCCGAAATCCTTCGGGACAGCTTCGATTCCATGCAGCGCTTCACCGACTACATCGGCACAGAAGCCACCGACGGCATCGCCCCCGCCGGGTTGGGGGACTGGTATGACTACGGCCACGGCCAGCCGCCGGGGCCGTCCCGCTTCACGCCCACCACGCTTTCAGCCACGGCCACATGGGCCCTGTGCGCACGAGCCTGTGCCAACGCCGCGGAAGCCCTCAATCGTCCCGCGGAAGCCCGGGCCTGGCAGCAGCGCTTCGCCGCCATCCGGCAGGCGTTTCAAGCTCATTTCTACGATCCCGCCACGCACGCCTTGCAGAATACCGGCAGCCCGCAATGCGCCAATGCCATGGCCCTTTGCGCCGATCTCGTCCCGCCCCCAGCCCGCGAATTGCTGGTGCAGCAGATCATCGACGACCTGCGCCGGCGCGACTGGCAACAGACGCCCGGCGACGTCGGCCACGTCCATTTCATCCGGGCCCTCGCCGAGGCCGGTCGATCCGACATCCTCCACCGCGTGTATCGCCGTACCGGCAACGGCAGCTACGGAGGCATCCTGGCAAAGGGGCTGACCGCAATGCCCGAAACCTGGGACGCCATGATGGACGGGTACCAATCGCTGAACCACTGCATGCTCGGGCATATCATGGAGTGGTTGCCCGAATACGTGGCGGGCATTCGCCAGGCGCCTGGAAGCGTGGGCTGGCGGAAGGCGATCATCGGCCCGAATCCCGGCCCGCTCACCTGGGCGGAAGGCACGCTGCACACCCAACGCGGCACCGTGGAAGCCCGTTGGGAGAAGCGCGACGGAGTATTTCGGCTGGAGGTCACGATCCCGGCCGGCATGGAGGCAACCGCCTTGATGCCTTCTGGCAAATCCCACCCGCTCGTCGCCGGGAAACAGGCACTGGAGGAGCCGGCGGAGTGACCGGGGCCGTCGTCAGCGCCGCCATGTCTCGCCGCCGCAGCGTGAATGCGAACCGGCCTGTAGCGCAGATATCCGATCTGCTGTATCGCCGAATTCCATTCGGCAGGGCATTCGGCTTTTCCACCAGCCTGTCGGTCAGGGCCCCACGTTCCAGCAAGTTGCAGTCGCGAGTTGACATGCCGGGCGGAACATCCCGCTCAGCCAAGCCTTGCTGACGAGCCATGATCCCGAAAACACCACCGAGGCGGCCGAGGCACAACCCGCTTGTTCGTCTCTTCCACTTGGCCAGCCTGCCATTGGCCGTGCTCGGCGTAACGTACGGCGTTCACGCCGCGGCAACAGAAGCCAACAAGCCCATCGACCGATTCGCCTTGGTGACACGGCACAACGTTCATCTGACCAAGCCCGACCCGCTCACCCCGCTGAGCGTCGGCAACGGCGAGTTCTGTTTCACCGCCGACATCACGGGCCTGCAGTCGTTCCCGGAGTTCCACGCGAACGGCATGTATCTGAGCACACAGTCGCAATGGGGCTGGCACACCACGCCGGACACCGGGACCCATGACCCAAAGGACGCGACGGCGCTTTATGAGGTGGACGGGCGGAAAGTGCCCTACCTCTCCGGCGAAGGACCGGAACGCGGTTACTCTCGCGGCGCAACCTGGCTGCGCGCGAACCCGCATCGCCTGGACTTGGGCCGCATCGGCCTCCGCATGATCCACCCGGATGGCACGGAGGTGCGCATCGACGAACTCAAGAACACCTCGCAAACGCTCAAGCTCTGGAAGGGCGAATTGACGAGTCGGTTCAGGGTGGACGGGCAACCCGTGAAGGTGGTGACGCTTTGTCATCCGGACCGCGACCTCCTGGCGGTGCACGTGAAATCGCCCCTCCTGAAGACGGGCCGGCTTCAAATCCGCCTGGATTTCCCCTACGGCCGGGATGACTGGAAACAGGCGGCGGACTGGAACTCGCCGGAGCGCCACACCACCATGCTGGAGCGAGAACCCCAGGGGGCACTCTTCAAACGCATGCTGGACGCCGATCGCTACTTCGTGCGGGCGGCTTGGTCCGGTGATGCGGAACTGAAAGCGCCGGCTCCGCATTCCTTCGAACTGAGCACCGCCGCAGATTCGATCGATTGTGTCTTTGCCTTTGCGCCCACGGAAGCGGCCCTCGCTGAAATGCCCGACTTCGCCGCGGTGTTCGGCTCCGCCGCGAGGCATTGGGAACACTTCTGGAACGACGGCGCCGCGGTGGATTTCTCCGGCTCGACTGATCCCCGCGCCGACGAATTGGAGCGCCGAGTCGTGCTCTCGCAATACCTCACCGCGATCCAATGCGCCGGTTCGCTCCCACCGCAGGAGACCGGTCTCACGGGCAACAGTTGGTACGGCAAGTTCCACCTCGAAATGCACTGGTGGCACGCGGTCCAGTTCGCCCTGTGGAACCGGCTCCCGCTCTTGGAACGAAGTCTGCCGTGGTACGAATCGATTCTGCCCCAGGCGCGCGCCACCGCCGAGGCCCAGGGTTACGACGGCGTGCGCTGGCCCAAAATGACTTCGCCAGATGGCCGCGACAGCCCCAGCGAAGTCGGGGTTTTCCTCATCTGGCAGCAACCACATCCGATCTACTACGCGGAGCTCTGTCACCGTGCCCATCCGGATCGAGCGACGCTGGAGCGCTATCAACAGCTGGTCTTCGAAACCGCGGATTTCATGGCGTCGTATCCGGTCTGGGACGAGCCGCGACAGCGCTTCGTGCTTGGCCCGGCGCTGATTCCCGCTCAGGAAAGCTACGGCAGCACCCGGCGCACGAACCTGAATCCGACGTTTGAACTTGCCTACTGGCATTGGGGCCTCGCCACCGCCCAACGCTGGCGCGAACGACTCGGCCTGGAGCGAAATCCCAAATGGGACCACGTGCTCACGGCGCTCCCACAACCACATGTTCAGGCCGGCATCTACACCGGCATCGAAACGCCGCCCTGCACCATTCGCCGCGACCATCCGTCGATGGTCGCCGCCCTCGGCTTCCTGCCGCCAACGCCGCTCATCGACGCCGACATCATGTCGCGCACGTTCGACGATGTGTTGCGCACCTGGGACTGGCCCTCCACCTGGGGTTGGGATTACCCGATGCTCGCCATGACCGCCGCGCGACTGGGCCGGCCGGAGGATGCGGTCAGCGCATTGTTCCTCGATTCCCCAAAGAACCGTTTCCTCGCCAACGGCCACAACTACCAATCCCCACGGCTTCCGCTCTACCTGCCCGGCAACGGCGGCCTGCTGACTGCGGTGGCCATGATGGCCGCCGGCTGGGACGGCGCCCATGAAGGACCGGCCCCCGGCTTCCCGAAGAACGGACAGTGGCGCGTGCGCCAGGAAGGACTGCTTCGAATGCCATGACCCACAGCCAGGACCATGCATCCATGCGGGGGAGCGCACGCGGCTCGCGTGCCGTGGCCGGCGGCCCGCCGGACACTTTCGAAAGGTGCCGTGGTCACTGTCCGGTGACGGTACAGCGCGCCGGGAACCAGTCGGCGAGCCGCCTACCGGAGCCGCCGAGCCGGCCGCGCTCCCCATTCCGACGACATGATTCCAGCTTGGACCTCTGCATTGGATTTCATGAAACACATGCGTTTACTCCTTTCCGCAGTCGTCGCAGCAGGCTGTCTATCAGCCAAAATAGCGTCAGCGGAACATCCCTCACCACAGCCGATCGCGCCCAAACCGCTCTACCGTGACCCGGTATACGACGGCGCCGCCGATCCGGTCGTCATCTGGAACCGCGCCGAGAGGCGGTGGTTCATGCTCTACACCAACCGGCGGGCTAACGTCCCCGGCCTGCGCGGCGTATCGTGGGTCCACGGGACAAAGATCGGCATCGCGGAATCACTGGATGGCGGCGTCACCTGGGGCTATCGCGGCACGACGCAAATCCCGCTTGGCACGGATGACGATTCCCATTGGGCCCCGGACGTCGTGGACCACGACGGCGCCTATCACATGTTTCTCAGCTTCGTGCCCGGCATGCACGAGGACTGGGGCGGCACCCGCTTCATCCATCACTTGACCAGCCCGGACTTGCTCCACTGGAAGGACGAGGGCCGGCTGGAACTCGCTTCCAACCGGGTCATCGACGCCAGTGTGCTGCGAATGCCCGATGGTTCCTGGCGGCTTTGGTACAACAACGAACCCGATCATAAAGCCATCTATCTCGCCACCAGCCCGAACCTGTATCGTTGGACCGACCAGGGCAAGGCCATCGGCGACAAGGCGGGTGAAGGTCCGAAGGTCTTCCGTTGGCATGGCCGCTATTGGATGATCGTGGACCAGTGGGAAGGCCTGGGCGTCTATCGCTCCGACGACGCGGATCATTGGGAACAGCAACCCGAGAACATCCTCGCCCAACCCGGGCGGGGCACAGACGACCAAGTCAAGGGCGGCCATGCCGACGTCGTGGTGAACGGTGACCGCGCCTACCTCTTCTACTTCACCCACCCTGGCCGCCATGGTCCCGACGCCCGCAAGGACACCACCGAACAGCGCCGCAGTTCCATCCAGGTCGTCGAGCTCCACCACGAGAACGGCTGGCTCACCTGCGACCGCGATCAACCCGCTGCGATCAGGTTGGAACCGCCGCCTTCGCGATGACCGGAACGTGAGGTTCTATCCCACGCGCTATTCCTCGCGCATACACACTCGGCCCACAATCGCGTCCTGCGGCACAAATCCCCAGAACCGACTGTCAAAGCTGTTGTCGCTGTTGTCGCCCAGGACGAAGTAGCCTCCTTCAGGAACGGTTACATCGGTGTATGGCATCTCCCGCGCGCTCGGCGGCGCATCGTACCGGATCACCCCCTGGCGGTTCTTGAGTGCCACCTTCTTCCCGTTGACAATGACCTGTCCCTCCTCGATCCGGATGTGCTCGCCCGGAACCGCCACGACCCGCTTGAGGCAGATCGAATCGCGCACCAATCCCTTGATCCCATCGGAACGAAAGGCAATCACGTCTCCTCGGTGAGGACCACGAAGTGAGTAACTGAAGCGCTCGACAACAACGTTGTCCCCCTTCCGGATAGCGGGTTCCATGGAGGAACTCGGCGCTCCGTATACCCGCACCCCCATGAGGATCGAGACGGCCAGGAGACCCAGCGTCGCGAGTCCGATGAGAAACGCGGAACGGCCGACTGTCAGCCTTCGTTTCGTCATAAAGATTCTGTGTCAACCGACAGCATGGCGGACTATCTCCTCCGCGGTCGGGTGAGCGAGGCTTCCGTGGCTGTAAGCTGCGCCTGCTCCTTGATGTCCGCATCACTGAGCCCCACCCAACCGAGGCGGCGGGGACGGGGCAGTTCCCAGTCCTGAAGCTCACCCGGCTCCGGATCGTAAACGCTGAGGATGTACTCCAAGCCACGCCGCGCGAGCTCGGCGAAGGAGATTTCCCGGCTCCGGCTCACTTTGCGGGCACGCTCGTAGACGTCGTCCGGCAATTGAATCTGCGTGCGCGTCATGTCGCCAGATTGCCATC
This sequence comes from Verrucomicrobiales bacterium, assembly GCA_024233215.1. GTDB lineage: Bacteria > Verrucomicrobiota > Verrucomicrobiia > Limisphaerales > J093 > J093. The sequence goes on from JACKPW010000006.1 coordinate 203,713, forward strand.
ATCCAGGATGATGTCGATTCGATGGCGGCGCCGTGTGGACTGCGGCGGCACGCGAAGCACGACGCCGCTCTTCCGGAAATGGAAGGCGAGGAAGGGGGGGGGGCTGGCCCGTTGCCGAAAGCGCCGTCGCCGCGGCGCTCTGCCGGCGCAGAAGCCGGGCCTGCCTGCGCCTATCACCGTATCCCGAAATCCCGTTGACCCACGGGAACGATTCGGGTGAAGTCGCCGTCATGCAATCGCGCTCCATTACCCGTCGTTCCGCAATCCGCAAGGTGGCTGGTGGCGCCGCCGCCGTTTCCGCCGCCGCCTCCCTTTCAAACCGGCTCTCGGCCGCTGATGCCGCCACCGGCGCGGGCCTCAAGGGGCGCATCAATCACTCCGTCTGCAAATGGTGCTACGGCAGCATCCCGCTCGACGAGTTCTGCCAGGCGGCCAGGGCCATGGGGCTGACGTCGATCGACCTGCTCGGGGTGGACGACTTCCCGACGTTGAAGAAGTACGACCTCGTCTGCGCCATGGTCAGCGGCGTTCCGGGCGGCATCACCAGCGGCCTGAACCGGGTCGAGAACCACGACAAGATCGTCGCCTTCTACGAGGAAACCGCCCCGAAAGTGGCGGCCGCCGGCTTCCAAAACATCATCTGCTTCTCCGGCAACCGGAAGGGCATGAGCGACGAGGAGGGCCTGGAGGTCTGCGCCAAGGGGCTGAAGCGCGTCGCTGCCGTCTGCGAAAAGCACGGGGTCGTGGCGGTGATGGAGTTGTTGAACAGCAAGGTCGATCACGCGGATTACATGTGCGACCACACCGCCTGGGGCGTCGAACTCTGCAAGCGCGTCGGCTCGGAGAGGTTCAAGCTGCTCTACGACATCTATCACATGCAGATCATGGAGGGCGATGTGATCCGGACCATCAAGGGCGACAAGGGCAAGGGCATCGAAGCCGCGGCACCCTACATCGCGCACTACCACACCGGGGGAGTGCCAGGCCGCAACGAGATCGACGAAACGCAGGAACTGTACTACCCGGCGATCATGAAGGCCATCGTGGACACCGGCTACAAGGGCTTCGTGGCCCAGGAGTTTGTCCCGGCTCGCAAGGACAAACTCGCCTCGCTCAAACAGGGCGTCCACATCTGCGACGTCTGAGCCGCGACGATTCAGGGCCAGGACACGAATTGCACGGATTACACGGAGGAGGACTTCTTCCAGACCGCCGTCGGCTTGGTGGGTAAGCTGCGCGGTGAGTTGGATTCGGCGATGGCAGACGGGAGGAAGCACCTCGCGGGGGTTCGATTCTGGATGCCAATGGCCGAATCTTCGTGACGGTGGGACGACGGTGGAGGAATTCCTCGGAGCGACCCGCAACGATGAGGTGGAACGTTCGCTGTGGAACAGGCTCAGGCTTCAGCCGGATTTGCCCTTTGATCTCGATGCCGTCCTCGATCAACTCGCGGTGATTTACGATGGAGAGCCGTCCGGGTTCGTGGCGCATGCCCATTGGTGTGCCACGGGCGATTACCGACTCAGGGCACGCAGTTTCCTGAGGGACCGGCGCGGGAGGTCTTTGAGCAACTCGTGACCTCCCGAGGTCAGAGGGTCCGGAAGGTGCTGACCAAGGAAACAGGTCTGGCCGCTGACTTCTGGCTGCCCGGGTCGCCCGTCAGAACGGCTCGGACCGTATCGGAGGTCTCGCCGCCGACGTGAGGAGGCTCAAATCTCCCGGCCAGCCATGACCGGAGCAGCAAGAAGGAGCCTCCTTGCGTCGGTAGCCACGGGGCTGGAGGGAGTTCGCAAACCTGTTCCAAAGGCGGAAGCCCGAGCCTTGCGTGGCTCCGTCCACGCGCTTCCTCAGAGACAATCGGGACCCGAAACCCCGCGCCTTCAGACCACTAGCGAGATCACAATGGGGAGGGAGAGGCCGCCGGGTACTTGGTTTGAGTCTAGGTTCAGGTTCAGGTTCAGGTTCAGGTTCAAGTTCGGGGCCGAGCTTCAGCTTCTGGGATGGAAACGGCGGTGAACGTCCCTCAGACGGTTTCCGGCGACGTGAGTGTAGACCTCGGTGGTGCCCAGGTCGGCATGACCGAGCAACTCCTGGATGACCCGCAGGTCCGCGCCGTGTTCGAGCAGATGGGTTGCGAAGCTGTGGCGCAACATGTGTGGAGTAACGTTGCGTTCGATCCCGGCAAGGCGCACCCGTCGCTTGATGCGAAGCCACAGGGTGGTGTGGGCAAAGGGCGAGCCCCGGCGGGTGAGGAAGACGTTGGCGGGTGAGCGGCGCGACACCAACCCAGGGCGCCCCGCCTCCAGGTAACGTTCCATCGCCGCCACGGCCGGTCGGCCCATCGGAACCACGCGTTCCTTGTTGCCCTTGCCGATCACGGTGACGAACCCCGCGTCCAAATGGAGCTGCTCCAACCGGAGACTGCGCAACTCCGCGAGACGCAAACCCGAGGCATAGGCCAGTTCCAACACCGCCTGATCACAGAGGTCGGAGGGCGACGGAGTCGGCGGAGCGGCGAGCAAGCGCTCAATTTCCTCATCGGTAAGCGCCTTGGGCAGGCGTTTCCAGCGTCGCGGCAGGGATAGGTTTCCAGCCACGTTGACCGGCAACAATCCTTCGGACTCGCAGAACCGGAAGAAGCCGCGCAGGGCGGCGATCTCCAGATAGAGGCTCTCGCTGCTGAGCCGCCGGCTTGATTCTGCCGGTTCGTGGGCCAGGCCCCGACGGCGCTCGTCATCGAGATAGGCCGTCAGGTCCGGGAGGGTCACCTCCCGCCAGGCGGCAATCCCACGCTCCCTCGCCCAAGCCACGAACCGATCGAGCTGCGCCTTGTAAGTGCGGAGGGTATGCTCTGCCCGTCCGCGTTCATGGCGGAGATGCGTCAGGAACTCGTCGATCAAATCATCCAGCGGCACCCGGGAATCTTCGTTTGGATGTCCGCCGGAAGCAACTTGGGAGGCGGCTCATTCCCATCCGGGCAAAGCCTGTCAGAGCGTGCGCACGCCAGCGCGGCGAGACTCCAGAGGGGGGATCCGCTGCGGCCCGAACCTCGCGTGCCGGGCTGTGCCACCGGAGGTGTCGGGGTTGATTAGATGTCCTGGCACGAGGCGTTTTGGCTTGATGAAAGCATCTGATGCTGGGAGTCTTCCGCTCAGTTGACCATGCTCTCCGACTGATCGGGCGCACAAGGCGATGCTTCTGCCGACTGGTTTGCAGTGCGCCTGGGTGAACTGTTCTCGTGCCGGAGCCGGTTCTGGATTTGACAAATTGCCTCTCGGGAAAAACCACTCATGAACACCTCACCGATCCGTGTTGCCAGTCGTTGGCAACGACTCTTCCTCCCCCAACCGTGGCATCACTGCCTCCGTGGCCTGTGGGCTGCCGCCCTCGCGGTCAGTCTCCTTGCTGAGACCGAGCCGAACGGCACCATCGCCCAGGCCACCGCCGTGTCGCCGAACGGCACCATGTCCGCGACCATCGATCCGGCGGGCGACAATGACTGGTTCAAGATCACGCTGCCGGGACCCGGGCGCCTGACCGCAACGGTCCAGTCCCCGCCCGCCAACATGCGGGCCAGCATCCAGTCCTACGGCCGTCACACGGAATGGCTGGGCGTCTACCACACCGCCATCAACCCGGGGGATGAGGTGCACATCGTCCTCGACCTGACCGAGGCCGGCACGTGGTTCCTGCGCGTCAATGACAACGCCAACCAGGTGTCCGCCGGCAGTTACACCCTGCGGACGGAGTTCGTGGCGGTACCCGATGCGGGCGAGCCCAATGAACGCGTCGGGCGCGCCACCCTGGTGACCGGTCCCAGCATGTCCGGGCGCATCTTTCCCCGCAACGACTACGATTTCTACCGCATCCACGTCAGCAGCGGCAGCACGCTCGAACTGGACCTGACCTCCCCGGCGGCCATGCAGGGAGAACTGTCCCTGTACAACCCTGACTTCAACTGGATGGGCGTGTACACCACCGCGGCGAATCCCGGGGACACGGTCCACCTCGATTATGCCGTCACCACCACCGGCATGTATTACATCCGGGTCCGCGACGCCGCCAGCCTGTCCCATGTGACCGGCTACACCCTGGCCGTGGCGGGCGGCAGCCCCGGCTTCGTGCCGGCGGAGAGCGCGGTGACCAGCGAGGTGGAGACCAACGACGCCTTCAGCCAGGCCAACCGGATCAACCTCGGCACCGCCGTCACCGGCAGCATCGGAAGCACCTGGAATTCCGACTACTTTACCTTTATTCCAACCCAGACCGGCCAGGTCACCCTGGCCATGGAAGCGTCGCCGGCGAACCTTCAGCTGCAGATGCGGCTCTACAATGACTCCGGCAGCCACATCGTCAGCTCACGAGCCGGCCTCGCGGGCGGCCTCTTCTCGATGACCTTCGACATCACCTCGCTCGAGCGGCATTACCTCCTGGTCGAAAACGTGGTCGGGACATCCTCGGCGGAGACTTACCGGTTCGCCAGCAGTGTGGTCCCGGTTGCCGACCCGTTTGAGCCAAATGACAACTACGGCGACCGCAAGCCGATGGGCAACGTGAACCAAATCCAGGGCTGGTGCTTTCCGGCGAACGACAGTGACTGGTACGAACTCACGGTTTCCACTCCCGGGGACTTCGAGGCCATCCTGAACAACCTGCCGGGTAACATCACCCCGCGCATCGCCCTGTATGACCTTTCGGGCAACCAACTCACCAGCCGGAGCGGCACCGCGGGAACGGACCTGCACCTCAACTACGCCATCGGCGAACCGGGCACCTACCTGCTGCGCATCAATGACGCCGGCGGCAACGAGTCCACCCAGCCCTACACCCTCACAGTATTCGGGGCGGACTTCACCCTGTTCGCCCCGGTCGCCACGATCGACTCCATCGATCCCGGCGCCATTGTGGTGGGCGACTCCGTCACGTTCAGCGGTTCGGGCACGGATGCCGACGGCACCGTGGTCGGTTACGAATGGACCTCCTCGATCGACGGCGTGGTTGGCACACAGGCCACCTTCACCACGAGCGCTCTCTCCATTGGCACGCACACAATCTATTTCCGCGTCCGCGACAACGACGGCGTCTGGTCCACGCTCGTCAACGAGCTGCTTTACGTCGGCAGCACCGTCTCGGAGGAGGTCGAGCCCAACGGCTCCTTCTTCACGGCCAACGAAATCGCCCTCGACCGGCCGATCACGGCGAAGACGGATACCCCCGGCGACTACGATTACTATCGATTGTACGTGCCCGGAGCAGGCCGATTGGTGGCGGAGTTGAGCAACGTCCCCGTGAACCTCCGCATGTCGATGGAGTTCTACAACCGCTACTGGGACTGGCTGGGGATCTACTCGTCCGCCGCCGCGGTGGGCGACGATGTGACGGTGGTCTATGACGTCACGGAACCGGGTTTTGTGTATCTGCGACTGCGCGACCTGGGAAACCAGGCGAACGAGGACTTCACCTACACCCTGGCGGTGAACTACCACCCTGCCCCCGACGTCTTCGAGCCCAACCCCGACCTGCAGCACGCGGCGCTCCTGCCGGCGGCCAGCGTGGAGGGTTATCACTTTCCGCGAAACGATGAGGACTGGTACCGGGTTTGGGTGCCGGCGGGTAACGTGCTTGGCGCAGCGGTAACCTCGGTGCCCCCGGATGTCCGGGCGGAGGTCAGCCTTTACGGGCCGGACCGGGATTGGCTGGGCCGCTACCAGACGGCCACCAATCCTGGGGACCCGGTGTCCACCACCGCGCCCGAGGCCGCCCATGCCGGCTTCTACTTCATCCGGGTGCGGACCGTGGACGGGATCAACTGGGCCGACACTTACGTGCTGACGGTGACGGGCGGCACCCCGGACTTCGAACCGGAGTTCCTGCCTGGCATCGCCGAGGCCGAACCCAACAACACCATCAGCCTGGGCACCGACATCGCGCCCGGCAATCCGGTCCAGGGGACCATTCTCCCCGCGGGCGATGAGGACTGGTTCCGTTTTCAGATGCCCACCCCGGGCATTGTCAGTGTGAACCTGCACGACGTCCCGGCGGCGCTGCGAGCCCAGGTCCGGGTCTACCGCAATGACGGGCAGCAGTTGGGCAACCGCGTGGCCTCGAACCCCGGCGATCCCGTCGCCTTCGACGTTCATGTGACCGATCCCGGCCTGTTCCACGTGCGGGTGTACGGCGCCGATGGCGGCGCGCAGTCACCTGACCCCTATTCGCTCACCCTCAGCCTCACCCCGGTGGTGGACACGAACGAGCCGAACAACCGGTTCCATGACGCCGCGCCGATGACTGCCAGCAACCGCGCGCAGGGCTACATCTTCGCCACCGGCGACAACGACTGGTATCGCGTCCATTCCGAGGCCGGCAGCACCCTGCGGGTCAGTCTGGGAGACGTGCCGGACAGCATCCGCCCGCAGATCGAAATCTACAATCACGACAACAACCGGCTGACTTACAAACTCGCCAGCAATGACGGCCAGGATCTCACCCTGACCTACGCGATCCCGGAAACCGGCGACTACAGCATCCTGGTCCGGGACGTGGGCAACGACAGCTTCTCGGCGGATGCCTACACGCTGGTAATCGATGGTGCGGTGTTCGATTCCTACGTCCCGCTGGCCATCATTGACTCCGTGGCACCCAACCCGGCCGACGCCGGAGTCACGGTCACCTTCACCGGCCACGGCGACGACGTGGATGGCAGCATCATCGGGTATGAGTGGCGCAGTTCAGTCGACGGCGTCTTCAGCATTTCGCAGGTGGCGGAAACGTCCAGCCTCAGTGCGGGGGTCCACACGGTGTTCTTCCGCGTGAGGGACGATGCCGGGAACTGGTCCCCCGAAGTAAGCACCCTGCTCTACTTTGGCGTGCCGGCGCCCGCGGAAATCGAGCCCAACGACCTGGCGGGTTCCGCGACCTTCATGGAACTGGCCACCCAGTACACCGGTGACATGGGCCGGAACGGCGACGAGGACTGGTTCCGCATTCACGTGCCCCAGGCCGGCCGGTTGACCGTCCAGGCCTCCAATCCGGTGGGCAGCGCCATGCGCACGGAACTGCAGTTCTATACCCCCGACCTGGAATGGGCCGGCGTCTATGTCACCGCCAGCAACGACGGCGATCCCGTCACCCTGGGCTGGGATCTCGGCCGGGGCGGGGACTACTTCCTCCGCGTTCGCGATGCCTCCAACCGCACCGGCGGCGAGTACACGGTCTCCGCGAACCTCCTCGTGGTACCCGATCCCTATGAACCCAATCACGATTTCTGGACCGCCAGTCCCATTGCCCCCGACGACCAGGTGCAGGGCTGGATCTTCCCGCGAAATGAGGACGACTATTACCGTGTCACCCTGCCCACGCCCGGCACTCTCGACATGGCGCTGACCCCGGTGCCATCCGACCTGCGCATGGAGATCGATGTCTACGGTCCGGACCTGGCCTGGCTGGGAGTCTATCGCACCGCGAACAATCCCGGGGACGAGGTCTTCCTGACCTATGATACCGCCAACCCCGGCACCTATTTCCTGCGCGTGCGGGCCGTGAATTCCGTGGGGAATCCCACGGATGCCTACACGTTCACCACGGTGTTCACCCCGGCGCCGGACCCGTTCGAGCCCAATCCCGACGCGCTCCACGCCCCTTGGATCACCGGCAGCCCCATCGAGGCCTACCTGTTCCCGGGTGGCGATCAGGATTGGTACCGGCTGTACGTCGATCCGGTCCACACCCTTCAAATCGTTGCCGACCCTGTGCCGGCCAACCTCCGACTTCAGTTGAGCCTCTACAACGCCGATATCGGGTGGACAGGCCTCTACCGGGCCGCCGACGTGGATGGCGATCCGGTCACGCTCACCCTCGCCGACGCGGCCGGAGCGTACTACCTCCGGGTACACGACCGGGATAACGACCGCGCCCCAGGGGAGACCTATCGCCTCACGGTGACCGGTGCCAACCTCGGCTACACCCCGCCCACCACCCCGGGAACCTCCGAGACGGAGCCCAATAACGCCTTCTCCACCGCCAACCCGATCGGCACGGCGCCGGTCACCGGCAGTCTCGAAGGCAACGACGATTGGTACCGTTTCGTCGCCACCGAACCCTCGGAACTCGTCGTGCACGTCACGGTCCCCGCGAACCACCGGTCCTACATCCGCCTCTACAACGCGAACGCCAGCCAACTGGCCGCCCGCGAAGCGGAGAACAAGGGCGACCCTTCCGGCTTCCGGTATCCCCTTGGCAGCGCCGGCACCTATTATGTGCGGGTCTATGATGCGGACGGTGCGTCCTCGGCCAATCCCTACACGCTGGACCTGGACCTCATCCCCGCCGTGGATGCCAACGAACCGAACAACGGCTACCCCGATGCCACCCCGATCGCCCTTGGCACCCCGACGCCGGGACTGATCTTCCCCACCGCCGATCATGATTGGTACGCCGTGGAAGTGACCGAACCCGGCACCCTGGTCATGGACGTGACCGGCATCCCGGAGAACGTGCAGATGTATCTCCGGCTCTACGATCCGAACCTGTCCCAGCTTCTCGCGTTTCAGGCGATGCATGGGGGCGACCCCGTCCACGTCCGCCGGGAGATCGAAGCCCCCGGCCTTTACCGCGTGCGTTTGTATGACAGCGGCGACGATGCCTACGCGACATCGCCCTACACCCTCACCGCGTCATTCATCCCGGCCGAGGACGCCCACGAACCCAACGACCTCTGGCGTGATGCCACGCCGCTGGCCGCCAGCAACCAGGCCCAGGGCTTGATTCATCCCGGCGGCGATTTGGACTGGTTCCGTTTCGACGTTGCCGAACCGGGTCAGGTGCGGATCCAACTCAGCCAGACCGGCGGCATCCATGCGGATCTGGATCTCTACAACGACAGCCACCAACGCCTGACCTCCAACTACGCCCGGAATTGGGGAGACACGTTGCTGATCGCCTACACGGTCCCCTCGGCGGATACCTACTACGTGCTCGTCCGGGACCACGGCGATGATCAGACGAGCACCGAGCCCTATCTGCTCACCATCCTGGGCGGCGACTTCGACGTCGATCATCCCATCGCGGAGATGCCACCGACGTTCACCCCCAACCCGGCATTGACCGGTCAGTCCATCCGGCTCACCGCGCAGGGAACCGACGTGGACGGATCCGTGACCGGCTACGAATGGACCTCGGATCTCGACGGGTTGCTCGGTAGCGCCAACCCGCTGGACCTGGCCTCGTTGTCGGCGGGCCGGCATCGGATCAGTCTCCGGGTTCGTGACGACGCCGGCAACTGGTCGGGCCGCGTCGATCGTCACCTCATTGTGGCGCCGACACTGGGTGCCGAGAGCGAATACAACAACAACGCCGCCTCCGCGCAACCCATCCCCCTGGATGAGTGGATGGTGGGCCGCATCTTCCCGCGTTTGGACGAGGACTGGTACAAGATCCATGTGGAAAGCTGCGGTCGGGTCAACCTGCTCATCGACGCCGTGCCCGCCACCATGCGTGCCCAACTCACGGTCTACGCTGGTGACGGAACCTGGCTCGGAGTCTACAGCGGTGCCCGCAATGGCGGGGAGTGGGTCGACCTCGGCTTCTACGCCAACCCGGGCTGGTACCTGGTCAAGGTCCACGACCAGGAGAACCTGGCCCAGGCCGGCACCTACGCGCTGCACTGCTCCTTCGACCCCGGGTTCGACCCCTACGAGCCGAACGGCTCCTTCGCCGCCGCGACGCTCATCGATCCCAACATCCTGCTGACCGACGCCACCATCTGCCCCTCGGGAGAGGACGATTACTATCAGGTGCTCCTCGAACAACCGGGGCGGTTGAGCCTCGAACTTCGAAATCTCCCGGCGACCATGCGCGGGAGCGTCCAGCTCTACAACTCCAGCCTGGAATGGCTTGGAGTCTACAACACCGGAATCAACGGCGGAGACCCCGTGCCGCTCACCTACGACGCAGGCGGAGCGGGCCTTCTCTACATCCGGATCCGCAACGACTGGAATGTCGGTTCCCCGCAGTCGTATGAGCTGAGTTCCGTCTTCACCCCGGTGGTGGATCCCTTCGAGCCGAACGGCAGCGGGGGCGAGGCCACCCTGCTCACCCAGCAGGCCACCCACGGCTACGTGTTCCCGCGCGGGGACGAGGACTACTACCGTCTCTACGTCGAGGCGGGAGGCACGATCAACCTGTCCCTGACGGAGGTGCCCGCCGCCATGCAGGGCGAGATCTCCCTGTACGGCGCGGACCTCGAATGGCTGGGCCGCTATCAGTCCGCCAACAATCCGGGAGACAATGTCTTCCTCTCCTACACGGCACCGGCCGGCGGGATGTACCTGATCCGCGTGCGTGATACCGGAAACGTCAGCCACGTGGAACCCTACCTCCTCACCGTAACAGGGGGCGACCCGGGCCATGAACCGCCGTTTGCCCCGCAAACGTCCGAGACCGAGCCCAACGACACTTGGTCCAAGGCCACCGATGTGCCCCTCGACACCAACGTCTCCGGTCGGGTCCAACCCGCCAACAACGACGATTACTACCGCATCTGGTTGAATGCCCCGGGCATCCTGCAGGTGGCCCACACCGACATCCCCGCGGAGGTCACCTCCGAAGTGTGGGTGTACAATGCCAACCACTCGCAGGTGGGCTACCGGCGCGCCACCAACCCGGGCGAGGACAACCTCATGGAAATCCCCGTCACCGTGCCCGGCTATTACTTCATCCGCACGCGGGATTACCAGCAGAACAACGCCTCGGAGGATCCCTATACCCTGCGGGTCACCCACACCCCGGTCGTCGATCCGTACGAGCCCAACGGCACGCTCGGCCAGGCCACCCCGCTCAGCGATCCCACCATCGAGGGATACCTCTTCGGCGGTTCCGACCTCGACTGGTTCCGCGTCTACGTCCGGGTGCCCGGAACCCTCGCCCTCTCGCTGGATGAAGTGCCCGGACTCAACCGGCCGCGGCTGCGTCTCTACGACGCCAACGCAAGCCAGTTGGGCACCTGGGTCAGCACGAACCCCGGCATCGGCGGCGACGATCTGATCGTCTACCAGGTCCCGGCCCCGGGGTTCTTCTACATCCGCCTGAACGATGAGGACGGCAACTACGCCGGCGGGACCTACACCCTCCGCGTCACCGGAGCGGACTTCTCGCTGGCCCCGTTGCTGGCCCCCATCGGCGATCAGACCATCGATGAGACCATCCTCTTCGGGCTGACCGTGAACGCCACGGACCCGGACAATCCGGAGGACCTGGTCTTCTCGGCCTCAAACCTCCCGCCGGGAGCCGCGTTCGATCCGGCCACCCGCACGTTCTCGTGGACCCCGGCCGCCGGCCAGGCGGGTAACTATCCCGGCGTGCACTTCGAGGTGAGCGACGGGACGTTCACCGACAGCGAGGACATCACCCTCACCGTAACCCGGCTGAGCAATCCGCCGGTACTGAATCCCATCGGGAACAAGCGGGCGATGCCGGATGTGGAGCTTCGGTTCCAAGTGAGCGGAAGTGATCCCGATGTGGGTGACACCCTCAGCTTCGCCGCGACCGGCCTGCCCTCGGGGGCCGCGTTCGACCCGGTCACCCGGACCTTCGCCTGGACCCCGCGACCCAACCAGCTCGGCGTCCACCAGAACCTCCTGTTCAGTGTGACCGACGGAACCTGGACCGACTTCGAGTATATCAACATCGAAGTCGTCGAGGACCTCGATCCCTGCGGGGCCTGGCTTGCCGGGCACTTCACCGAAGCCCAGCGCGCCGATCCGAACATCAGCGGCATGGACGTTGATCTCGACGGGGACGGTGCCACGAACGGCGAGGAGTGCGTGGCGGACACCGACCCGTGGGATCCGGATTCCGTCCTTAAGATCACCAGCCTCCTGTCCGAAGGCGGCGGCACCACGATCTTCTGGCAGGGCGGCGAGGCGGCCGTGCAATACCTCGAACGCAAGCGTGCCCTCGACGGCAGCCGAGGCGGCTGGGAGGTCATCCACACGGTGAACCCGCCGACTCCGATCGGGAACAGCCACGAAGACACGACGGCGGGCAACGCCGAATCCTACTACCGCCTCCGCGCGGAACGGCCGTAGACCGTCAGCAAAGCTGCAAGCGCCAGGGCCCGGCCGGCAACGGCCGGGCCTTGTCCTCTCCCCCAAGGGAAACCGCAGTTCCGGTGGGCGCGTGGTGCGAGCAGCTTTCCCCCAGGATACCGACCGGCGGCCAACCCCTCATCCCAAGCCGGATGTCCGGGAGCGACAGGATACGGCAGGTGCCGCGTCCGCTTTGCTCAAGGCATCCTGCCCATCCGGTTCAACCTGTCCCTCCTCCGAATTGCGGGTGCCGATGCAGCCGTTCCAGGCTGTCCGCACTCAACGGGGCCTGACGGTAGACCGCTTCGCGCAACGGTTCCGCACTGGTCGAGCGAATCGCCCGCTGCAGCCAGCGTTCATCCAGCGGTTCGTCGATCAGTTCCCGCCGGTTCGCCGCAATCGTGGTCTGGTCCTTCTCGCCGGTGGGATGGCCCGTTCCCACAAAGAAACCCGCCAGCAACAGCGTGACCCGCAGCATGGTGCTGCGGGAGTAGGTGGGAAGCGCGCAGGCGCGTCCGGGGTCGAGCAGGTCATGCATGCGCTGGAACAGCGGCAGCGTCCACATCGCCGGATTCCGCGCCGGCGAGTAGGCATCGAAGAGGACTGCATGCGGCTTGGGCCAGTCCCCCGCGGCCTCCTCGTCCAGCCGCGACGGGAAATCGCCCTCGAACACCCGCCATTCAACCGGCTGCCGGCCATTCTCAAATCGCACTTCCCCATCCGACAGCAGCCGGTCCACCACACCTTCATACCCGTCGAAATAACCCAGGCACGCAGCCTCGGTGCGGGCAAACCGGAGCGGTTCGAGAGTGTGATCAAAGCTGAGTACCGTCAGCATCGAAGCTGCGTCGCGCAACGCGCGCAGCACGGTAAGGACATTCGCCGCCGCGCCAAGCCCCACGTCCCAGAGCACCAGTCCGGCCGGTTCGCTCAGAGCACGCTCCGCCAAATGCAACTGCCGCACATACAGCGCCTCCGCCTCGGCCACGGGGCCGATGACCGGATGGAACGTCTCCCCCACGGCACGTGAGCGCACGCTCATCACGCCGTTGACCAACCGCACCAGTTCATAGCCCCCGCGAGTTTGCACGCGGGAAGTAAGAACCCGGGATGGGGCCAGGGGAAGCCTGCGAAACCGTGCCCCCCCTCCTGAACCGGGGCGCCGCACAGCCGGTCGCCCGACCAGGATGTCGCCGGGAATCCGTTCCGAAGGTTCTGTTTCGCACCTCCCGTTCTACCCCGGAAGCCACCTTCCAACCCGTTCGCCGACGCCGGTCACCCGGGGCGGAGGCGGAATCGAATTGAATTGAGGCCGGGCGCAAGAACGCGCTTGACCATTGGAGAGCCATGTATTATGCAATACAAGGTAGCCAGCAGCGACGCGACAGAGAAAGGCAAGCATATGCGGCAATGGTTCAAGGAACTTGACGTCCTCCTGCGCGGGGATTCCACCCGACTGGAGGCGCTGAAACAGGGAGGCATCGCCGTGCCCGCCCGCGGTCTGGGCGCCGTGGCGGTGGTGTTGGGACTGGCCTACGGCGCCTGCATGGGAGGTTTCTCCCTGTTCCGCGAGGGCGGACCGGTTTGGAGCCAGTTCCTCGCGACGACGTTGAAGGTGCCGTTGTTGTTTCTGCTGACGCTGCTGGTCACCTTTCCCTCGCTCTACGTATTCAACGCCCTGGCCGGTTCGCGCCTCGATCTTCTGTCGGTCCTGCGTTTGCTGGTGGCCGCCCTGGCGGTGAACCTGACCGTGCTGGCCTCGCTCGGTCCCATCTCCGCCTTCTTCGCCGCCAGCACGACGAGCTATTCGTTCATGGTGCTGCTGAACGTGGTGATCTTCGGTGTGGCCGGCGGCTTTGGAGTGTTGTTTCTGCTCCGAACCCTGCACCGCCTGGTGGTGGCCCATGACGAACCGGCGGCGGGATCGCAATCCGCTCCCCCGCCCGCTCCGGCGAACCTCGCACCCGAAGGCGGCCCGCCGCCACTCATACCGCCCCCCCGGTCGAAGCCGGCGGAGAGCGCCATCGATCCCCTGGAAGGCCGGCTGATGGGACGTCACGAAACGCTGGTGTTCCGCTGTTGGATGGTCGTGTTCGCACTCGTCGGTTCCCAGATGGGCTGGGTGTTGCGACCGTTCCTGGGAAACCCGGCGCTGGAGTTCACGTGGTTCCGGGGCCGCGGTTCCAGCTTCTTCGAGTCGGTCCTGCACCACCTGGGACAACTCTTTCAGTAACCGGTGATGCGTGGTCTGGCCCTGCGAGTGGATGACCTGCTGCGCGGGGGCGCGACGGAGCAGGAGGCGCCGGCGGTGCGCACGCTTCTCGCATGGACGGGGATCCTCGTCGGGGCCGGTCTGGTCTACGGTGCCGTGATGGGGAGCTTCGGCGGTGTCCTCGGGGAACGATCCCTTCAGGTGCTGTTTTCGGCGGTGAAGGTGCCGTTCCTGCTGGCGGTGACCTTCGGCGTCAGCCTGCCCAGCTTCTTCGTGATGAACACGCTGCTGGGACTGCGCGAGGATTTCACCCGCGTGTTGGGAGCGCTGCTGGCAAGCCAGACGGCACTGACCGTCGTGCTGGTGGCCCTGGCGCCGTTCACCGGCTTCTGGTACGCCAGCACCGCCAACCACGATCTCGCCCTGCTTTTCAACGGCGCCATGTTCGCCCTCGCCAGCCTGGCGGCGCAGTGCGTGCTGCGCCGGCGTTATGGACCGTTGATCGCACGGAATCCGCGACACCGGACGCTGCTGCGGGTGTGGCTGGGCATCTACGTGTTCGTGGGCATCCAGATGGCCTGGGTGCTCCGCCCCTTTGTGGGGCATCCGGATCTGCCGGTGCAGTTCTTCCGCACCGACGCCTGGGGCAACGCCTACGAATTCGTCGCGCGCCTGCTCTGGCGGGCCCTGGCGGGCTGACCGCGGGGTCCGGTCGTCCCGGTCCACTGCCACCCCCCGCATCGAAGCAGGACGCGACCGGACGGATCAGGGCATGCCACCCGGATTCCGGCCCTCGCAGCGGCCGGGCACGCCCGCACCCCGATGCCTTCCCACTGCGACGGAAACCGGCCACGCGACTTGTACTAAACTTTTAGTTGACGAGCGCGCATCCACAGGCTACCTGTTCGCTCATACTAATTCTTTAATAATTCATCGCACACCACGTCCGACCATGCCCCGCAAGAAATCACGCACCCTGACCGAGGCCGAGCACCGCATCATGGAGGTGCTCTGGCGCAAGGGGTCCGCCACCGTGGCCGAGGTCGCCGAGGCCCTCGCCGGCAAGGATGGTTCCGCCTACACCACCCTCCTGACGCTCATGCGCATCCTGAGGGTGAAGGGCTATCTCTCCTGCCGGAAACGCGGCCGCGCCCACGTCTACACCCCGCGGGTGGGTCGTGAGGACGCCGCCCGGAAGGCCGTTCGCCAGTTGCTGACCAAGTTCTTCAGCGGTTCCCCCGGCGAACTCGTGCTGAGTTTCCTGCGCGACGAGGATCTCCGACCGGAGGAACTCGATGAGTTGAAGCGCCGCATCCAGGAGTCCACCTCAGCCGATTCGGAAGCATGAATGCCAGTCTCGACCCGCTCGCCTCACACGCGGTCGGCGCGCTCATCAATGGCGGCTATCAGGGACTGCTGATCACGGCCCTGGTCGCCGTGGGATTCCGCTGTCTCCCCCGGACCAACGCCGCGACCCGGCACACGGTGGGCCTGGCAACCCTGCTGCTGGTGGCCACATTGCCCGTACTGCATTTCGCTCTGCCCGCCCATCCGGTGGCGAGTGGCGGGACAATGGAACCGCAGCCAGAAGCTGCCCCGGGCGGCGAATGGTCGGTTGCCCCGAACTCGTCCCTTCCTCTGGCAGCAAGCGAGCTCAGCGTTCCATCGACCACCGCCCAAACCCCGCTCACGGGCGGGCCCCGACGGATGCACCGCGCGACCGCCGAACTCGTGCCGTCAACCGACCGCACCGCAGAAGGCAGGTTTGGCCAGGCCTTGGCAGGCATGGAGCAGCAGCCACACGCTCAGGCCCGACTGGCCGCAGGCGATCGGGCAAATGAGGGGAAAGGGGGAACCCCGACCACCGCCCCGACAGCCGCCGGCACGACCTGGACCACCGTCACGCAACCGGCCATCCCGGCGCCGAACCGTGAGGGCTGGAAGGCTGGTTGGCCGGGCGCATTCGCCCGGACCCTGGCAACCCTGCGGCTCGAACTGGAAACGGTCTGGCCGGGCGGGACGGCCACCGTGTTGCTGGCTGTGTGGCTGGGTCTGGCAACGCTGCGACTTGCCAGTCTGGCCCGGGACTACCAAAGGGTCCGGCAACTCATCCGGTCGGCTTCCCCGGCCCCCCGACACTTGAACCACTTGTTCGCGTCCTTGACGTCGGGCTTGCCGGGCAGCTGTCGACCCCGGTTGCTCGTCGCCCCGGGAATCGGCACCCCGCTCGCGGCGGGATTCCTCAATCCGGCGATCCTGTTGCCCCCCGGCTTTTGCCCGGAAGGCGATGGCGCCCGACTGGATCCCGTGCTCCGTCACGAACTGGCGCACATCAACCGCCGGGATACTTGGTGGAATCTCATGCAGCAACTCGTCCGCGCGGTGTTCTTCTATCATCCCTCGGTCTGGTGGCTGTCCCGGCGGCTCACGGTGGATCGCGAGATCGCCTGTGACGACCACGTCCTGGCGGCCACTTCCGCGCCGCGCGAGTACGCTCTCTTGCTAACCGATTTTGCCAGTCGGATGTCGGGTCGTCGGTTGTCGCCGGCCCTGTCCGGCTGGAGTCATCCCAGTCAACTCAAGGAAAGGATCCACATGATACTGAACCCTCGACGCAACGCATCCCCGACCCTGGCAAAGACGCGGGCCGGCTTGCTCGCCGCCACCGCGGCGGCCATCACCCTGCTCACCTGGCAGGCAGGCCCGCGCCTGGCCCTGGCCCAGGAAGCGGTCGCAACCCAGACCTCCGGCAGCAACTCCACCGGCGGAGTTTCCCGGTCCCTTTCAGGGAACGAACCAGGGCAGGTTACCTCCCCCTCGACCGGCACGGCCCGGGGGGCCACCCGTTCGAACTCCGCCGTCGGCACACGCTCCCTGGGCGTGGCCCAAATCTCGACCGTGCCTCCTTCCAGCGGAAACCTGCAACCGAAGGTGCCCGCCCCCGCCATCGCAATCACGCCAAGTCAAACTTCCTCTACCGCCCCAGTGCTCGCCCAGGTGCCATTGCCTGAAATCCCGGCGGCTCCGACGCCGCCCGTCCCGCTGTCCCTCCCCGCACCGGTGCCCCAACCTCCCCCCCTGTCCCTTCCGGCAAGGGACAGTTCCGTGGAAAGGCGTCTGGAACGACTCGAGCATCTGGTGGAATCCCTGCTGACGGAGGATGGGTTCGAACGCCCCAAGCCGGGGCTCTACGAAACCGCCCCGGAAGCCTTCTACGGGGACAAACGGTCTTCCGCGGATGATCCCGGCGGGAACCTGAATGAACTCGGGCAGAATCTGAAGATCAAGGAAGAGGAAGTGGCCCGCGCGGCGGAACTGGCGCGGAAACTGTCGAAGCTGACGGCGGAAGCAGCGGCCCGCGACGCAGCCCGCCAGGCGGCGGATGCCGACCGTTACGCGCGGGACGCCGCGCTTCTCGCCGCGATGAACCTGAACGCGGATGCGCACGCCGTTTCCCTGGACGTGGCCCTGCCGAAACAGCGCCAGGCTCTTGAGGCCCGGCAACAGGCCCTGCAGAAGCAACTGGAAGGACTGGAGAAACAGATGCAGGCCATCGCCGGACAGATCGAGCGTCTCGAGCAACAGAAGTGTGACTTGATCGAGCAGGAACACGCGCTCGAGGAGCAGTTCAAACCTGAGGACCTGCAATCCCTGCGTGAACGGCTGAAGGCAGCGGCCGCCCCCGAGCCTGCCGCGCCTGCCCTGCGGTAGCCAAATCCCCGCCCCCCCCGCCAGATCACAACCGCCCGCAGGGTGGAACCCTCAAACCTCCGCCCGCGGGCGACCCCTCACCCTCGCCTCATGAAGAAGGAAAACAGCCAGAGCCGGGCCCTGACGCGCAGCCCGCAATCCCCGGGCGACGCCCTGTCGGCAATCCACTTGGAGTTCATCCAGAATCAAGCGGAACAGCACGAGGGTGAAGGCATCGAGGAAGTGGCGGACTATCATCGGGCGGTGTTCCTGAACCGTCATGCGACCGACCTCGAACGGTTTCAGCAACAGGCCCGAATTCACGAGGATCGCCTCACTCACCTGGACCGGAGACTTGGGGAAACACACGCGAAACTGGCCGGGGTGGAGCCGTTGATACCGGTGGCGGTCGAGGGCGAACCTGACGTCCTCCCCACCACTCCGTGGAACCTCTGGGACCGCACGATGTTCGTGCTCGCACTGGGGGGGATCGCGATCCTGCTGGTCTTCGGCGTGTTCAACATCTCCTTCAACCTGCTGGAGTCGGGGCTGGTGACCTTCACGGAGAATCCCGTGCGAGCCTACTTCTGGTCCGCGCTGCTTCCCATCGGAGCCTTGGGGGTCAAGGTGGGTTGGGATTTTCTGCAGGGCCCTCGCAAGCGCCAGGTCTATCTCTGGACCTGCCTGGTCGCCGGTCTCGCCGGTGTGCTGGTGTGGGTTGCCGCTTATGCGAGCGTTTACCCGACGCTTTCCAAGACCACCGAGGAACACCTGGCTTCCTTGAGCGTGTTCGATACCGACCACCCGGGCGACGGCCTGCTGCCCGGCCTGACCGGTGGCGGGGTGAAGCGCATCGACAGCGTGATTGTTGCCTCGCAGGCCGTGGCGGAGATCTTCCTGTCCGCGGTGCTGGGGATCTACCTGACCATGCTCTACGCCCGGCACCGGCCGGTTCGCCTCGCGGGCAATCCCCTGTTTGGTCAACTCGACGAGGAACGAAGGGAGTTGGAGGAAGTCGTGGCCCGGGAGCGGCTCGCCCTGGCCGAGGCGCGGGGCAGCGAAAGCCGCCTGAACCATCAACTCTCGGCATTCGTAGCCTTCGCAAGGTCCATGTTTGAAAAGGAATCCGCCCTGCGCCGGAGCCGGAGTCATCAACAACGGTCGCTCCTCGACCAGATCGCCCAACAACTCCAGGCGCAACTCCAGTCCGAAGGCCCCGATGGGAACGGGCACACTCCCCGCCACCCTGCCCTGACCCTCGGCGAAAACGAACCCAACTCATGAATCACCCAGGTCCTCGGAGTCTCAAGGTGGTCACAACGCCCGGGGCGGACGCACGACTTCTTGTTGCACCTGCAACACGAAGTTGGTGGCCGATCACGATAGCCCTGCTCCTCCTGGGCATCAGCCTGGTGCGGCCGGTTGCCGGTGTGGAACCCGCCCCGACAGCCCCCACCCGGCCGGTTCACTATGTGCTGGGAATCTCCCCGTTCCTGAACGACGCGGACAAGGATCCGGTCTATCGTGCGCTCGTGGGGTTTCTCCTCGAGGATGCGCCCATGGGCTCGTCCATCCGGCTCTACGACGCGTATCACGTCCGGACCATTGCGCAGATCGACGTCCCGGACCGGCGGGCCTTCCGCAGCGCCAAGACCCGGGCCAACCAGTTCCGGGACCCCATTCGCCTGCTCAAGGAGTTCTTGGCGGGAAAACCCACGGCACCGGCCGTCCCTGGGCTTGACTTCACACAGGCGGTGCAAGTGCCGC
This sequence comes from Verrucomicrobiales bacterium, assembly GCA_024233215.1. Taxonomy (GTDB): domain Bacteria; phylum Verrucomicrobiota; class Verrucomicrobiia; order Limisphaerales; family J093; genus J093. Next base: position 223,465 of record JACKPW010000006.1, read on the forward strand.
GGTTCCTCGACTTCGTCGCCGCGAACCTGATTTGTTCCGACGATGAACTGGTGGTCATGATTCTCGGCAGCCCGCTGCACGTCGACGCGAAGGAACCCGGGTTCTCCATGGTGGACGGCTATTTCCCGTCCGACGGCCACTTGCTTGCGCCACGGGAGTCGTCGATCTACAGCCTGCAACATCGCGAGGGGGCGCTGCCGGGAGTCGTGGTTCACTGGGGATGGTTTGGGGATCCGTGGGTCAGCGCGGTGCATCAGGAACGGGTCGAACGCTTCTGGACTCTCTACCTGGAAGGGCAACAGGCCCGGCTTGGAGCGTTCAGCGGGGATTGGGTCACGGTCTTCAACGCCCTGCGGGCAGACCCGCAACAGGCCCTGCGCCGGCAGGGTGCTTCCCCGGTGGATCGGACGCATACGAAGCTCGAGATGCTGCGGATCACGCGTGAGGTTGGTTCCGATGACTGGATCACCCGGGACGAACTCCCGGATCCCGCTCCACCGCCTCCCGACTCCGCTGTGGGACTGATGAAGATCGGCATCCGTTGGCGTCAAAACGTGGACCTCGACCTCTACGCGCAGCCGCGGTCGGGGGCGGAAACGCTGTTCTTCGAGCACACCCGCAGCCCGGACGGATACTATTTCAAGGACTACCGGTCATCGCCCGCGCGGGATTACGAGTTCATCGAGTTCCAGCGACCGGTAAACGCCTGGGACGTTGAGGCCCGGATCAACTTCTATGAGGGGGAATTGCCCGAGGGGCCGAATGGAGAGATCCGGGTCGAATTCGGAGGGAGGGTTTACTCCGGCGACTTCGCCCTCCTGTCGCCGCACGGGAACCACGGACGGGCGGGCCGAACTCAGGGAGACTGCTGGAGCGTGATCGATGTCCCGGGGATTCTTGGCCTGCGCGAAGCCGCGCGGTCCTCGTCGTCCCGCCACTCCGCGTCCGGTCAAACACTCGATCTCCGGTAAGGGAATACAGATTCCCAATCCGGTGCAGCGCCGAGACCCATCCCGCAGAGCGTTCGAACGTTCGGGTGACTGGCGGACTGGAAATCCGCGCCACGAAACGGCGTCGCGGCCTCCGGCTTCAGTTTCCCACAGTCCCCAGGCCTTTTCGCATCTCGCCTGGCATGTTCGTGGTCACGGATCCTGCGCCCCATTTCACGAAGCGTTTCGCCGTGTCCACGTCGTCCACCGTCCAGACATGATACGCGTAGCCCTTCGCCTTCACCTTCGCGATGAACGCCTCGTCGATCAGGTCCTTGCTGGAGCTGAATCCGTCGGCGTGGATCCGGTCCAGCGTGGCCAGCACCGTCTCCAGCGTCGGGGTAACCTCGCCGGATTTCGCCTGCTTAAAACCGGACAACCAATTGGCGGTGTACTGTGGCGCGCGGTTCTTCACCACCCGGATGACCTCGGCGTTGAAGGAAATCACGACCACCTGCGCCGGCTTGAGTCCGGACTTCGCCACCCCATCCAACAGCGCCGGCACCATGGTCTCATCACCCTTGACCTCGAGGTAGACCCGCTTCCCCAGCGGCACGGTTGCCAGCATTTCTCCCAGGGTGGGAATCACGGTCCCCCGGAACTCCTCGCCTTTGTAGGCCCCCACATCCAGCGCCCGCAGTTCCTCCAACGTGGATTCCTCAACCACGAGTTTCGTGCCGGCAACCCGTTTGGTGTCCTGGTCGTGAATGCAGACGATGTGCCCGTCGCGCGTGCGGTAGAAGTCGCCCTCAATCGCGTCGGCACCCTGCTGCCACGCCAGCTTGAAGGCCGGCAGGGTGTTCTCCGGGGCATCGTGCGACGCCCCCCGATGGGCGACAATCAACGGTTCGGCAGCATGCACTGGCATAGTCCCAAGCGATATCAGTGCGCCCATCGCCACGACCAGCCCCGTCCAAGGCCTTCGGGCAGGGCGTCGGGTCAGAGGGGCGGTCCCGTGACCAACAACCGGGGCTGGCTTCACAGCAGTCATCATGGGGTTGTTGTAGCGGCGCACCCCCACGGAGTGCAAGGCCCACGACGAATCTCAGAGACCCCAGCCATCACGGAAATGACCGTGGACAATCGGCTCCGCCTCGGGCAGGCCGCGCGCTGCCAGGTGGGGACCGTCCCAATACACCGTCGCCCCCGTCTGCATCGCCACCGCGCCGAGCAGCACGATCTCCGTGAGCCGGGCGGCGTTGACGAAGTTCGAACTCGCCGGCGGCCCGCCCTTGCAGGCGTTGATCCAGTCGCGGTGATGCCCCTTTGAGCGGGGAATGCTCGGCGCCGGTGGTTCGTAGGCGCGACGCTTCGCCTCCGGAATGATCCGGGGTGAAGCGCTCCAGACGCCGGACAGAATGGCCCCCGTCTCGCCCACCATCAACGAGCCCCCTTCCAACGGAAGGTCGCGATCCGGCTCCAGACATTCCGGGCGCGGCGGCCGCAACCCGCCGTCATACCAGAACAGGTCGAGCCGCGGATGCGCGCCGCGCGCGGGAAAGACGTAATGGTACATCGCCACCGCCGGGGTGGTTTCCTTGCTCAACGGCGACGAACTCGCCTCGACCAGCTCGGGATATTCCAGGTCGAGTGCCCAGACGGGGGTATCCAGGGTGTGGCAGCCGAAGTTCCCCAACGTTCCGGTGCCGAAATCCCACCAGTAGTGAAACGCCTGCGGGGCGTAGTCGGGTTGAAACGGCCGTTCCTTCGCGGGACCGAGCCAGAGATCCCAGTGCAACCCTTCAGGTACCGGCGGTGTGCCGGTCGGTCGTTCCATCGGCATCGGTTTGTTCGGACCGCCCCGCCACGCATGCACCTCCCGCACGGGACCGATTGCGCCGTCCCGCACCCACTCCACCGCGCGCCGGATGTCGTCGGTGGAATGCCCCTGATTGCCCATCTGCGTGGCCACGCCGGTTTCGCGCGCGACCCGCGCCACCTGGCGCGCCTCGTAAATCGAGTGCGTCAACGGCTTCTCGCAGTAGACGCCCTTGCCGGCCCGCATGGCGGCGATGGACGCCACCGCGTGGATGTGATTGGGCGCGGCGATCAACACGCCGTCGATGTCCCGGTCCAGACGCTCCAGCATGGTCCGGTAATCGACGTGCAGGCTTGGTTCGTGCTGGCCGGGTTTGGGCTGCCGCTCGAGCTGGTCCTTGAATGCCTGGCGCGCCGGACCCCGACCGCCGTTGTGGCGGTAGTAGAGGTGGGAGTTGTCCCAGAACTCCGCGACATCGCAGAGCGCAACAATGTTCACGTCGGGCTCGGGCAGCAGGGCCTGGAGGTTGGTGATGCCCTGTCCGCCGGTGCCGAGGATGGCGACGTTCAACCGTTCGCTGGGAGGCACCTGTCCGCCGGCGCCCAGCACATGGCCGGGAACGAGATTCACCGCGGCGATGGTTGCAGAGGTCCGACGCAGGAACCGGCGACGGGTGGTGAGCGGGGAGGATGCGGACGACGATTTCATGGGATGATCAGGTCCCAAGGGTGACATGCCGGGCCCGGGACGTGAAGGCACAACTCCGAGGAGTCTCCGGATTGGTAACGTCATCGCGACGACCTCCGCAACCAGGCCGCCAGGATGGACCCGCACTCACGCTTCGCCGCGCGTCACCCCCGGCCCCTTGACAGGAGCGGACCCGGCATTGACTTTGGGATTCCTTAGTCTGACTGATAGACCCAATTAGCCATGAAAACCAGCCAACGACTGCGCTTGCTGCTGCCCGCCGCCTGGATGGCCCTGCTGACGTTTCCCATGTCCGGCCATGCCGAGGTCCCACGCCTGTTGACCGTGCAGGGACGGTTGAACGTGGAGGGTACCGATTACGACGGCACCGGTCATTTCAAGTTCGCTCTCGTGGACGGAGATACCGGCGCGATCCTCTGGAGCAACTCGCCCATGGATGAAGCCACCGACCAACCCGCGGACGCCGTGGCCCTCCCCGTGCAGGGCGGGCTCTACAGTGTCGCCCTCGGAGACCGGGATTTGCCGCACATGGCCGCCATCGAGGTGGGGCCTCTCGATCATCCGCACGTGGACCTGCGCTTGTGGTTCAGTGATGATGAAACGGTGTTTCACCGGCTCAGCCCGGACCAGCGCCTGACCGCCGTGGCTTACGCCGTCATGGCGGCACACGTGGAGGACGGCGCCGTGGGGACGGACCAGATTGCCGATGAATCGATCACCGGGGACAAGCTGGATCCTGACCTTCGCTTTCCCGGACGTTTCACAGTCGACCAGGTGCTGGCCTCCGAGGTACTGGCCAATGACATCGCGGCGTATAACGGTGCCATGAGCGCCCTGGAGGCCGGGAACGCGCGGGTCGGGTCAGGCGGACCGGCCATCACCCCGCTGCATGTGGAGGCGGGGGTGACCCCCGGCACCCGCCCCGAAAACCATGTGGCCTTCTTCCACAACCGCACCCGTGAGCCCAACGCGAACGGCATTGCCATCATGCTCGGCAACTCCCCGGACATCCCGTGGGTGGACAAATCGAACAACTACATCTCGTTCTATGATCCGGCCGAACGGATCCTGGGCCGCGTGGAGGGCTACTCGATCGTGGATTTTCTGGAGGCAATGCAACTGATCTCAGCGCAAACGCTCGTGAACACCGTGCTCGGCGGCGGTTTCTACGATTTTAACTTCCGCCTCACGCCAACGGAAGACTGGTTCGATCCGGGATCGCTCCCGCTGTTCGACTTCGCCCCCGGCCGGTTGCCCTCCCTGACCGTCGGGAAGGGTCGCCTCCCTGAGGCGGTGTTCGATCCGGGCAAGCTGCCGGACATCGATCTGACCGGCTACATTGCCCCCAAACTCACGGTCGGGAAGGGCGAGAACCCGGCGCTCAGCTTCACGCCCGGCGAGGCGCCCTCCCTGAGCTTCAACCGGGGTACCCTGCCGTCCCTGAGCATCAACTTCGCCACCGCCTCCTTCTCCTTCAACGCCGGCTCCCGTCCCACGGCCAGTTTCAATCCCGGCAAACTCCCCACCGCAACCCTCGACCCGGGCAAGTTCCCCACCGTCAGCCTGGACCCCGGTCAACCCCCGTCGATCAGCGGCGGACAGGGCACCCTCCCCTCGCTGGCATTTGATCCCGGCGCATTTCCCGAGGTCTCTTACCAACAGGGAACCCTCCCGGCCCTGGACGTCACTCCGGGAGAGTTGCCCCGAGTGCTGGACCTGCCGTTCTCCATCGAGGCCGACTTCACGCTGAACACGAATGTCATCGCCACACTGATCGCGCAATTCCAGGGGGATCTCGCGGAACTGGGGCAGGCCTGGTGCATGCTCCACGATCCCGTCTGTGCCGAGATCAAACGTCAGGCCTTGATGCTCGCCGGCTCCGGTGTGACCTACGAGTCCGGCTCCGGCGACTATGCCGAATGGCTGCCACGCCTGAACGCCTCGGAGGAACTGTCCTTCGGCGACATCGTCGGGGTTCACGGCGGCCGGATTGCCCGCGACACCACCGACGCGGACCAACTGCTGGTGGTCTCCTACAAACCCATCGTCCTCGGCAACATGCCGCCGGTGACCCACCGTGAGCAGCACGAGATGGTTGCGTTCATGGGACAGGTACCGGTGAAGGTCGAGGGGGTCGTGCGTCGGGGAGATTTCATCCTGGCCTCAGGACACGGCGACGGACGCGGCCGGGCCGTGGCCCCGGCAAGCCTGCAGCCGGCCGACCTGAAGCACTGCGTCGGCGTGGCGTGGGACGAGTCGGCCTTCCCCGGCAACAAGCTGATCCGCGTGGCCATCGGCCTGCAACCACGGATCCTGTCCCAGATGGTGCACGAACAACACAGCCGCGTCGAAACCCTGAAGGAGGAACTCGCGGAAACGCGGGCGGCCCTCGATGAGACCCGGCTTCAACTCGCCGAACTCACCGAACGGGTGGAACGGCTGGCGATGAGCCGTGCCGCCTCCCCGCCGATGGCAGCCGCCAAAACCGGGCTTCGGCCGGCGTCCTTCGAGCGGCCCTGAACCCACCACGTCACCGACATGAGAGTTGCGATGGAAGTGATGCAGGCTGCCCGCCGTCACGCAGATGCCCCGTCAACGGCATCCCCGGTCTTCAGTCGGCAGAATCGCCGGAACCTCCCACCCCGTTCAGGTTGCCTCCCGGCGACACGTCAGGTTGGGACGAAGGCGCCACAACCGCTGGCATCGTGCGCATCGAACGGTCGAAAAACGCCCCGGGCCAATCCCGCTTGTTTGCTGGTGCTGGTGGCATCAGTCCTGCCGTCCGGCATCCTGTCCACGACCGCGGCAACTGCCGGCCGCGGGGCCCCGGATGGTCCCGGTGTTCAACTGCCGGCAGAGTCCTTGACCGGAGGGGGCGGAGGCATCCAGACCGCCCCAGGAATCGTCCATGCAGGCCAGATGACGGCGGTCCATTTCCTGCCCGCCCACGCTCCGGGTGCCAACGTGGGGATCCTTGGAGGTTTCATTCCGCAGGCGGGCGCGTTGCCCCCGCAGGCCGGCGAGGTGCGAATCCTATGGATCGACCGGACCGGGGCCGCCCAGGTGGAAATCGGATGGAGCAGCAACCCGGCACGTGCCTACAGGGTTGAGGCAGCCGACTCCCTACCGGCCACCGACTGGGCTCCGGTCGGCACCGTCATGGCGGGCGACACGACCTCCACCCTGACGATTGCGATTGAGTCTTCGCCACGCTTCTTTCGGGTGCAGCAGCTGCCTTGACGCGGTTGCAAGAACCTCTGTGAGACGCCCCTGGGCCGAGTACGGGGGACCCGTCTGAGTTCATCTGCGTTTGACCGGATCAGCGCTCCACCGGTTCACGCAGGGCCTCTGGACTCCCCGACCTGGAAACCGGCGACAGGCCCGGATCCGGATGAGCCGGTGCGGCATTCCCCTTGCGGGCCAACCTTCGTTGTTCCCGGCGCGACCGCCACTCGCGCCAGAGTTGCAAAGGGGTCTTGCCCCGGCCCATCCGGGCACCGGTGCCCTTCACCACCACCCTTGCCCGGCGCAACCAGTTGCGGGCCCACCGGAACTCGATCGCCAGAATCGCCAACCCCGCAGGAATCACCACCACGGCCGGCCCCGGCAGCACCAGCAGAGCCACCCCAAAAAGCACCACCGACATCCCAAGTACGAAGATCACCACGCGCCGGACCTGCTTGAGTCCGAGGCTCGCCATGCTGGGCTTATCGGGATGGGTCATTGACCGCCTGCGCTTCGTCGCCCCGGCACTCCGGGGACGGGCAACCTTACGCAACCCATGCCCGGACGCAACTGGCACCGGTGCGATCCTGGCTTGTGCCGAATCGTGCGAGTCGATACCACCACCTCATGCAAGTTCTCACGCCCATCCTCATCAGCCGGACTCTCCGTTCCCCAAGCCGTGCCAGGCAGACTGCCACCGCCCTGGTGGCGTTCCTTCTCGCCACCTCCACCAGTTCCGTTGCTGAACCCAATGAAACCGAATTGAACGCCGCCATCACCCAGCGTCGCATGACCACGTTGATCGTCGAAGCGCCGCCGGGCACGGAGGTCGAGGTCGAGCAGCTTCGGCATCAATTCTGGTTTGGCGCGGCCTTGTCGAGCGGGATGTTCAGCAACCGGGCGAACCCTGACGAGGCCGCCACCTACCAACGAGTCTTCCTCGAGAACTTCAACGCCGCCGTCACCGAGAACGCCCTCAAATGGCCTTCCATGGAACCGCGCCAGGGCCGGGTCGATTACTCGATCTGCGACGCCATGCTCGCCTGGACCGACGCGAGCCGCATCCCCTTGCGCGGGCACAACATCTTTTGGGGGATTCCCAATCGCGTGCAACCGTGGCTCAAGGAAATGGACCACGACACGCTGCTCGCCACGGTCAAGGCGCGCGCCCTCGATGTCGGCCGGCGTTTCCGGGGTCGCTTCGCCGAATACGATCTGAACAACGAGATGATCCACGGCAACTACTACGAGGAACGCCTCGGTCCCGGGATCACGAAGCAGATGGCCGACTGGGTGCGCGAAGGCGATCCGAATGCGGTCTTGTTCCTGAACGACTACGACATCCTCACCGGGAATCGCCTGGACGATTACGTGAAGCACATTCGCACTCTGCTCGATCAGGGTGTGCCCATCGGCGGGATTGGCGTGCAGGGCCATTTGCATGGCGACACGTTCGATGCAGCGGCGCTCTGGAACGCGTTGGACGAGCTGGCGAAGTTCGATCTGCCGATCCGAATCACGGAATTCAACCTCCCGGGTCAGCGCTCCCGCGTCTACCGCGAACGCGGCGCCCGACTCACCGACGAGGAAGAACAGGCGAAGGCCCGCGACATCGTTCGTTACTATCGCATCTGCTTCGCGCATCCGGCGGTGGACGGCATCCTGATGTGGGGTTTCTGGGAGGGCGCAAACTGGATTCCCGCCTCTTCGCTCTACCGACGCGACTGGACTCCCACGCCTGCGGCCGAAGCCTATCACAAACTGGTCCATGAGGAGTGGTGGACCCGCGCCAAAGGCAGGACCGATAGTAACGGCCATTACGAGATCCGCGCCTTCCTCGGCGAACAACGCGTCAAGGTGGGTGGCGAGGAGAAGACGGTGCAACTCACGAAGGCCGGAAGCCCGGTGACGGTGAAGTTCAGGTGACAAAGGCACTGGGATTGCCGGTCCCACGTCTCGTCAGCAGGGCGAGGGCGCATCTTCGTTGCTTGCGCGCCGCCTCCGCATCGCGAGGCGATGCCAGACATTAGCCGGGGGTGCGACGACGACTCGCGTCGCGGCGCACCCCCGGTCAACAGGCTGTTGTAGCCGCACCCTGAAGGGGTGCCAGACCTCTGCGCTGCTGGGACGTCCCTCTGCGACCCCGTCGGGGTCGTGCGGTCTTTGCGCACCCACCGGGGGTCTCCGCCAGGCTACGACCCCCGGCTAATGTCTGGCAGCCCTTCGGGCTGCGGTCATGTGCGTTCCTCTTCGTTTCCTTCGTTTCCTTCTGTGGGCTTCGAATGGACACGGGTTTGCGTCAAGCGACCTGATGCTTGAACATCACACTGCGCTGATGCACGATGCCCCGTATGCGAACGACTTTGACCTTGGAGCCAGACGTGGCAGACCGGCTGAAGGAGGAGCTGGAAGCTGCCAACGTGCCCTTCAAGACCGTGGTGAACGAGGCATTGCGACGCGGGTTGGGAATGAAGAAGGCGCGAGAACGGAGGCCGTTCGTCGTCCGGCCACACTCGTCGGCCTTCGTGGCCGGCACAGACCTCGCGCGGCTGAATCAGTTGGTGGATGCGCTGGAAGTTGAGGAGTTCCAGTTGGCTGAAACCGCTCGCGCATGATCATCCCCGACGTCAATCTCCTCGTTTATGCCCACAACGATCGTGCCCCGGCTCATCGTGCGGCCAAGGACTGGTGGGAGGATTGCCTGAACGGTCGGACGCCGGTCGGCATCCCGTGGGTGGTGGCGGCTGCCTTCGTTCGATTGATGACGCATCCTCGGATCCTGAAGTCGCCTCTCCCGGTAGGACAGGCAGTGACCCATGTCCGACTCTGGTTGGAGCAACCGGTGGCGCGCATTCTCCAGCCAGGTACCCGCTTTGCGACGATCTTCTTTGGCTACCTCGAAGCGCTGGGGACGGGCGGCGATCTCACCACCGACGCCCAACTCGCCGCCCTTGCCGTGGAGCACCAAGCGGTTCTCCATTCGAACGACGCGGACTTCGCGCGGTTCTCCGGTCTGCGCTGGATCAACCCGCTTGGTTCGTGAGCAGTCCCTCTGCGACACCGTTGGGGGCGTCCCGTTGGGGTCGTGCTGTCTTTGCCCACCCACCGGGGGTCTCCGCCAGGCTACGGTCAACCGGATGACTCGAAGCTTGCCTGCCGAACTCAGGGCGGGTAAGCGGAGACCATGTCTTGGATCACTTGCTTCGGGCGTCACTGGAACCGCCAACTAACGGATTGGTGGTCTTCTGAGGTTCTGGTGGCCGACATCAATCGCCGGCGCGTCGACCTTTCGGAACAGGCGGGTGTATACGTGCTGCACGACGCCGCCTTGACCCCCGTGTACGTCGGACAGGCGGGACGGGGTCAACCGGGCCTTGGAAATCGCCTGCGACAGCATTGCAGCGATCAGCTGTGGGGGGCTTGGCACTACTACTCGTGGTTCGGAATCCATCCTATGACCGTGGATCAGGCGGTCGACCGAAGCGACCGCGTCTGGCAGGCCGACAAGGTCACTCTCCTTGATGAAACCGAGGCAATTCTCATCTACTTCCTCGCTCCCAGGATGAACCGAAAGGCAGGCACCTTCGAGAACGCGGTGGAATACCAACAGTGGTTTCACGATGGGATGGGCCAGTTCAGCCCCTTTCCGGTCTACGAAAGACTGAAGGAGATCGAGACCCGCATGGACCGGCTCGAAGCCGCCAGCCGCGATGCCACAACCCGCGCGGAGCCTGACACGGAAGCAGAGATACCTGGGACTTCGGGCCAGCCTCAGGACGACGCGTGATACACGGCTACAAGCCACCGACCGGCGGGGGCGACGGGCGGGACACGCGGGGGCGCGTGTGCTCCCCGTGAAACGCGTGCTCCGGTTGCGGATGGGATCCTAACTCACCTCGATCTCCAGCGCCTCCCCGGTCTTCAGGACCACCGGCTCACTGAGCGCGATGACGCAGCGGCGGCCTTGTCGGGCGGCCTTGCCTTCGATGCCACCTTCACCGACGCGGAGATGCAGCTGCTTCAGATCACCCGGGTTCTCCGTCTCGATGGCCAGACTTTGGACTCGCAGGGTGCCCCAGTTCACCCCGATGCGGTTGGTCTGCGTGCCATCCTTCCGGCTCTGACTCAACGTGCCCCAGCCTTCGGCGCCCGTGAAGGCGCACTGAAAATCGTCCGGCGTGATGCGCGGGACGAAGCCGAGATGTCCCAGTGGTCCGTGATACTCAAACCCCGACAAGCCGATGAGCATTCCCCAACTGGCCATCGCCCGGGCATAGTGATCGCCGCACTCGATCTCGTTGTAGGGGTTGTAACGACGCGGATGATAGCGATCGTGGATGGCGCGGCAGATCGCCAGCGCCTCGGTGAGCATGCCTTCGGAGGCCATGTTGGAAGCCACCTGGTATTCGATACCGGTCCAGAGTTCGTCGCGGTAACGCGTCGATTTCGGCCCCATGTGCTTGCTCAACGGCCACGTGCAGGTAAACAGCCCGGCATCGCCCTTCGAGGCGAACCAGCGCTCGGGCGGGTGCGCCTCGTTCTGCGCCGTGAGGTCCGGCGCCCAGCAGTATTTCCACACGGAATCCAGCGCCGTGCGCACCTTGGAGTCCGGATACAAATAACCGAGCCCGAGTTGATGCGCCCACGTCTGGCCGAAGAGCTGATCCGCCAGGCAGCCATCGCCGTACTGCCAGTCCGGGTGCTGCTTCAGATCCACCTCCTGGACGAAGTACTGGCCGTTGAACAGCCGGATTACTGACAGCTTGCTGCCGGATTCGAAGATGTCGTGGCAACGCCGGGCAAAGGCCTCGTCGCCCATCTCCACGGCCATCTGCTCCGCCGCCCGCAACGCCCCGAGATACATCGAGCCGACGAACGTGTTCGCGCCGAAGTAGTTCTCGTCGTAGGTCTGATGCTGGGAGCCCTCGATCAACCCGTCGGCGTTGGCGTCTTGTTTGATGAGGAACTGCACGGCCTGCTTGATCGCGGGCCAGTTGCGGCGAAGGAAGGCGTCATCCGCCGAGCACTGGTGTTCGCGATAGGCCTTGAGCACGTAACCGCCCTGCGAATCCCCGGCCCAGAGGTTCCAACCCTCCCCACGGAACCCGATGGAGCCGTCCTCGTGCAGGCCGATGCCCAGCTTGAAATCCTGATGCTCGCGCACGCTCCGCTCCAGTTCGGGGAACAGCCGGGCCAGCGTTTGGGCGTAGTTCCACACGTGACCGCAGGTACCGTGACAACAACCGCAGCCTTCCCACGCCCAAAAGCGGCCGCTGCGCCACCATTGCGCGGTGGTGGTGGCCAGATTCGACGCCGTGGAATGCACGCGGTCCAGCAACCACAACGGCAGCGTGGAAGCGTAATAGGTGTCACGCCAGGCCCGGGTGTCCGCACACAGACGGTCGAATTCATCGCGAATGTAGCGGGCCACATCGCGGGCATCATGGAAGTCATCGGCGTATCGGTTCCCCACCCGCTTCGCACCGCGATACATGTTCGGGAAATTCCACGCGACGACGAACGGCAACGTGACTTCCTCACCCGGCTGCAACGAGCGTGTGACGCGGACCAGCGCGTCCTGCCGGAGCGCCGACGGCTCGTCGGCTGCCTTGAAGAACGCGCCAAGGTCCGTCGCGGGCGGCACATGCAATGCGCTCCCTGCCCCTTCATCAGTCAGCGCATACAACCCCATCGTGCCGAAGTCGGCCTGTTCGGTCAGTTCGCCGGGTGCACCGGACATCGGGTCGTCGCGAAACTCGATCTGGTCAATGTTGACGTGCCCCCAGCCACCGGAGGCGTTGTCCACGATCTCCAAGCGGGCCGGTTTGCCGCGCAGGTCGCTGACGTCCCAGTTGTGCGGGTCGAGGCGTTCGTTGTCCTTGCCCGTGGCGGTGCGCGCGACCTTGCCGTCCACGACCAGGTTCATGCAGGTCTGGCTCTGCTGACTGCCCCCGCCAATGAGAAAGCTGATGTAGGACCGCTCGATGGTGAACTCCGGTGACGTCAACCGGCCGTGCGGTTTGTCGCCGCCCAGGAACGTGTTCACCAGGCCCTTGCCGGCAAACCCGCTGACCGCCTGCTGGCCGTCCAACGTGCCCCCGGCCGGCTTCGCCCCAAACGCCTCCCCCTCGCTCTTCCAGTCGCCGTAATCGCCGCTCTCGAAGTCGGCGAACACGGTCGGCGGCTTCACCGCCTGTTCCCGCGCCGTCGCCCTGGCTGCGAGCGAAACGCCGGTCAACCCGCGTTCGCGCACCGCCGACGCCGTACGCTCGAACCGCCCGGCGAAGTTCACCGCACTGTGCCGGCAAACGGCATTCGACAACCACCCCGCCAACGTGACTTCCACCGCGGTGTTGCCGGTGTTCTTCAGAGTGTAGTTGAGAATCGTCGCCGGCAGCGAGGAATCCCGGGCGTTCAACGGAATGAAGGGCGAAAAGGCCTCCAGCGACACCTGCACCGGGAACGCCGGGTCGGCGTATTCCACCCGGCCGATCGGATACTCACCGCGGAAGCGCAGCTTCGCAAAGCCGGGACGATCCAGCGTGCGCGCCGCGGTCGAGCCGTCCGCCTGCCGCACCTGCACGGCGAAGCCCTGTCGCACTTCGGCATCGTAGACCAGCTTGAAGCTCTCGACTTTCTCGTAGGGACTGCGTCCTTCCTTCCAGTTCACCGCGCCATAACCGGTGTTGTTGTTCTGGTTGAAGATGTCCCAATACGCGAGCCGCCCGTCGCCGGTGAGATAGACCTGGCCGGCGCAAATCCCGCCGACCGGCATGCCGATGGTCTCGAGATCACTCCCCGCAAACCACTCCGGCTCGCCCTTCGCAAACAGCGACCGGACCCATGCCGGATCGAGCTGCTTGTCCACCGGAATGAGGTGATCCGGCGCCAGATGCACCTCGCCATCGCCGGCGAGCGTCCGTCGTGTGGCCCGCCCCAGAATGGCGAGCGACAACGATCCCAGCGTGGCCTGCTTCAGGAAATCGCGCCGGGGAAGCCCCCCCTCGACACCGGCCTGGAGGGACGAGCTCCGCGAGTCCCATGCCTCCCCTCGGATTTCGGGTTTCGGATTTCGGACTTGCTCCTTGGGACTCGTGGAACTGGTCCCTCCAAGATCGGCGCGGCTGTGCAATGGTTGAAGCGGCTTGTTCATGGTTTGATGCCCGCGAACCTAGCGTCTGCCCTGGTGTGTGTCAGCACACAAAGTGGGCGGGCGAATGACCCCCGAAGCACGGCCACCGGCCGGAGGACCTGGCAGAACTGGTGCCCGCGTTCCTCCCGGAGGTGCCCATCGACTGGATGGATGGCCAACCGCTCCGATACCGGTTGAGGTCGGACGGCAGCTACCTGTTGTACTCCGTCGGCGCTGACGGCATCGACCAGGGCGGCGATCCGGAACGAACTTCTGAAAGCAGGGGGAGTTGGGAGGGAAGGGACGACGTCTGGCCGCAGCCTGCCACGACGGAGGAAGTCGACGCCGCCAATGACAGAATCATTGTGGAGCACTACCTGGAGGGAATCGGTCTCGCCATGCCGACAATGGAGGAGGCACCCCCCGAACCCGAGGACGCAGCGCACCCGTGAGCCTTGCCTACGCGTCCCTGAGGTCCGCCAGGCCCGGCCCCATTCCCAGCGGGACTTGGCTTGCCTTCCCAGCCCCGGCGTGACAAGACGCGCGATGGCCTGTCCAACATCAATGATGCGAACGCGACGGCGAAGATACCTGATCCTCACCGCCATCTTGATCGCGCTGCCGTTGCTCTACCTGGTCGAGGAACGGGTGCGGGGCGAATGGCTGCTGGCTCGCACCCGGAGGGAACTCAGCGCCGGGGGCGAGAAGCTCACCATCAACGAACTCCTTCCGCGCGTGCCGGAGGGGACCAACGTGGTCCTGCTCACACCGGACCAGGCGCGGTCCCAGTTCAACCTCGGCAGCCGTACGGGGGATGAGGTTCCGGCGACGGCCCGAATGCTGAGCCCAGGACGGGCCGTGGTGTCGTGGCGACGTGATCGCTGGCTGGACAAGGAGGCCAAGGCCTACACGTGGGACGATTTCGCCCGGGCAACGGCCGGCCGCCTCGAACAACTGCCCGAACTGCGATCCCAACTGACGAACCGGGTGCTGCACGTCACGCTCAATTATGGCGAGGGATGGACCTTGTTGCTGCCCCATCTCGCCGCCTTCAAAGGCGCCTGCCAGGCGCTGTGCCAGGCCGCCGTCTACGATCTGCATCAGGGAGACCTCGCTCCGGCTCTGGACAACCTTCACGCAGTCGCCCGCCTGACGGACCTGCTCAGGAACGAACCGCTGATGATCGATCAATTGGTCCGGGTGGCCATCGCCGCCATTGCCCGCGGGACGATCTGGGAGGCGCTCCAGGCGGATGGCTGGACGGATGACCAACTCGTCCTGCTGCAATCCGACTGGGCCGGCATGCATTTCACGCCGGCGATGGTTCATGCCCTCCGCATGGAACGGGCGATGAACCTCACCTACTTCCCGGGCGGAGCCAACTTCAGCCGTAATTCGATCCGGCAAGCCCTCGGTTGGGGCAGCGGCGCCTTCGGCGGCGGCAGCGGTGGAACCCCCGTCGGCGGTGGTGGGGTGGGTCAGTGGATCGACGCGCTTGGTCTGATGATCGAACCGCTCACGGTGTTGGCCCGGATCGAACTCTGGCGCCATGTCTGGGCTCCGCTGGACCAGCGGTTTTACCTGAAAGCAAACCAGGAGATCATCGATTTCGGAAGCGATGCCCTGGCTCGAACCAATCTGGGCCTGCTGCCCAATCTGGAGGAGCGGGGAACGAACCTGATCGGCGGGCGACTTTTGCTGCGGCGACTCACAGACGAACCGGCCCTGCGCCAACGCTTCCTGGCGTCAGGCCTCTTCGCGGTGGCGAACGCCAAGGCCCTCGGGAAATGCGCGCAAGCCGACGCGTGGAACCGGGTCCTGGTGACCGCCATCGCGCTGAAGCGGTTCCACCTCAAACACGGGCGCCCGCCGGAACAGCTGGGGGAACTTGTGCCCGCGTTTCTCCCGGAGATTCCCATCGACTGGATGGACGGCGAACCGCTCCGTTACCGGTTGAACCCGGACAGCACCTGGCTGCTTTATTCAGTCGGCGAAGATGGCAACGACGACGGCGGTGACGCCGAATGCCCCCGCCAGACCAATCCAAGTTGGACGTTGGCGAGGGACTACGTCTGGCCACAAGCGGCCACGCCGGAAGCGGTTGACGCGGCGGATGCTGCGATCCTCGCGAAGAAGGAGGCGTCGGACGCGGCGGCAGAGAAATGGCGTCGGCAAGCCCCGCCCGCGACACCGTCCGACCGCTACGGGGAGGTGCCCGGCGTCACGAATGGCCCGCCGCGGAGCAACGACGAGCCGAAGTAGCCAGCCCCCGGGATCACTTCAGCCGGCTGGAGCTGCGTTCGGCCAACCAGATCATGTCCTGGTTATTGGGCGACGCGACGTTTAGCTGAAGGCTGTTGTTGTAGGCGGCCGGCGGCTGGGTCCGCTCGTCCACCCATTTGCGAATTTCAGCATGGCCGTCGGCAAAGGAGATGCCGGCGGCGCCATTGTGATAGCTTGCGGGGAAATCGACGATCCGCGCCGACCCCGGGCTCTCCACCATCATGTTGGCGAACCCGCCCGCGTTGATGCTGTCCGGGTGCTCGTCCAGCATCACGTAGCACATCGACGGCCCCGGATTGACGATGTCGGCCGTCTTGGCGTAGGTGCGGTATTTGTGGGAAGTGACGTTGGCCTGGAAACCGGCCGGATCCAGCCAGTCGCCGGGTCCGAATGCCTGGCTCATTCCCATGCTGCGGACCCGCGGCCAGGCAACGCCGCCGATGCGCACCGTGCTCCGGTCGGCCGGGCACTTGTAGACCTCCACGGAAGTCAGCAGCGAGGCGAACTTGGAGCGGGCGGGATCCTGAAGGGCGAGGGTGTTGGTGTTATCGGGATTACCCGGGTTGAAATCCAGCCAGCCGTCCACCCAGGCAGTCGGTTCCACGGGACTCTTGTAGCCGGAGGTGGTGACTTTCTCGTCGTTGTCCCCGGCGTACATCTGCCACACCAACTGCAGTTGTTTGAGGTTCGCCATGCACTTGATGCCGTGGGCCTTGGCTTTGGCACGGGAAAGCGCCGGCAACAGCATGCCAGCCAGGATGGCGATGATCGCGATCACCACCAGCAACTCAATGAGGGTAAACCCGCGGTAACCGGGTGTGCCGGCCGGATGGGTGCCCGGTCGGACGACGCCGGCTTGCCGGCGGAGGAAGCATGTCTTCATGGCCTGACTCAGTTCGGAATCGGGACCGCTCGGGCGACGCCCCCTTCGGAGGAACTCCCCTCATGGAGGAGCATTGCCCGCGGTGACGCACTGTAATCGGGTTCCACGGAAAGCGAAAGGGAGAAGCGACGGCCTCTCCCTGCCGGATCCATGCAGTTGGGCAAACCACGAAATACACGAATCACACGAAAACACTGGGAAACAACCGCTTGGTGACCCTGCCGTCGGAGTGCCGGCCTGGTGACAGGTCTTGCTCGCAGAGGCGAAAGCCACCGCCCGAACCTGCTCATCGCTCTTCCTTTCGTGTGGTTCGCGTATTTCGTGGTTCGACCGAATTGTCACGGCTCAGAGGCTTGCGCTTCACCGCTCCCGTGTTAACACCTGCCGCATGACCGAGACTCCGGCGCCAAATCCCCGTGAGTTCAACACCACGCATTGGACCCTGGTCGGGGTGGCCCAGGCGGACGACGCAAGCCGCACCGCGGCCCGTGAAGCACTCGACGCCTTGTGCCGGGCCTACTGGTATCCGCTCTACGCCTTCGTCCGGAGCCGCGGCCACGATGCCTTCGAGGCGCAGGATCTGACGCAGTCCTTCCTGGCACAGTTCATCCGTCAGGAGGGCTTCGCCACGGCGGACCGCGCGCGCGGCCGGTTTCGTTCCTACCTGCTTGGGGCAATGAAGCACTTCCTGGCGAATGAATGGCATCGCGGCCACCGCCTGAAGCGTGGAGGCGACGTGGCGGTTCTCGAATGGGACGCCCTCGATCCCGAGGCCCGCTACGCGCTGGAAGCACCGCGCGCGGAGAATCCGGAAACCGCGTATGACCGCGAATGGGCCCGGGAACTGACGGACCGCGCGATTACCCGCCTGCGGGAGGAATTCACGGCGGCGGGCAAGGAGGCGCTGTTCGAGACCTTGAAGCCCAGCCTCACCGGCTCGGAACCTTCCCGGGCTGAAACCGCCGCCCAACTGGGATTGAGCGAAGGCGCTGTAAAGGTGGCGGTGCATCGCCTGCGCCAACGCTACCGTGAACTCGTCCGGCAGGAGGTCGCCGAAACCGTCAATCACCCGTCCGAAATCGACGAGGAAATGCGGCATCTGGTGGGGGTGCTGCGGGAAAAATGACGCCGAGCCGTAACCCGCCGCCGTGTTTCGGTCAGGAAGAGGCGTGAATGAACCTGAGCCTGTGCTACCGACCATGACCGACCCCGACGACCCGCGGAAGTGTCCCCGCTGCGGTGCCCGCATGGCCGCGGCTGCGCCCGACTCGCTTTGTCCGGCCTGCCTGCTCTCGGGCGCGCTGGAGCCACCACCTCACGGAACCCGAACGATTCCTGTCGAGCCTGGTGAAATCGGTGCCCCGCCGCCGCCGGAACCACGGCGTTTTCCCTGCAACCTCGGGGGTTACCGGTTGCTGGACCAGCTCGGCAGCGGCGGCATGGGCACGGTTTTCGAGGCGGAGGAAAAGGCGACCGGACGCCGGGTGGCGTTGAAGATGCTGGGCCGGCAACTCGATTCCCCGGAAATGCGCCAGCGGTTCCTTCGGGAAGGCCGCCTGGCGGCGCGGGTCAATCATCCCAACAGCCTCTATGTCTTCGGCAGTGAAGAGATCGAGGGACGACCGGTCATCACCATGGAGATTGCCGCAGGCGGCACCTTGCAGGACCGGGTCAAGGCGCACGGGCCGTTGCCGGTCGCGGAAGCCGTGGACGCGATCCTGGACGTCATTGCGGGGCTCGAGTCGGCCGCCGCCGAGGGCGTGCTGCATCGCGACATCAAACCTTCCAATTGCTTCATCGGTCCGGATGGCCGGGTCAAGGTCGGTGACTACGGACTCTCCGTTTCCACACTGACCCGTACGGACACGTTTGTGACGGCGCATGGCAAGATCATGGGCACGCCGGCCTACGCTTCCCCCGAACAGCTGCGCGGCGACACGCTCGACGTCCGGGCCGACATCTACTCGGTGGGTGCCACGCTTTACACGTTGCTCACCGACCGCGCCCCCTTCGAAGGGGACAACGCGGTGCAGGTGGTGGCGAATGCAGTCAATCAACCACCCCGGCCGTTGAATGAACCGGGGAAAGAGATTCCGCCGGCGCTCGCGCAGGTGGTGATGCGATGTCTGGCCAAGGAACCGGATGGGCGTTTCGCCGACTATCGCAGCCTGCGTCACGCCCTGCTGCCCTTCAGTTCCGCCGAACCGCAACCCGCCCCGCTCAAGGTCCGCGCCGCCGCGGGCTGGATGGATTACTTGATTGCCTTTCTGGTTCCGTACGTCGTCCTGACACTGGCAGTGGGCGCGGAACGATTCCATTTCCAGCCGTTCTTCGAACGCACGCTCGCTTCGGCCCGCTACTACTTCGCCTTTCTGGCGTTTGGATTCCTCTACTTCGCCATCGCGGAAGGCATCTGGGGAGCCGGACTTGGGAAACGACTCAAAGGACTGCGGGTGATCCGACGAAACGGCCGTCCGCCCGGGTTCGGCCGGGCGCTCCTCCGCGTGGTCCTGCCGTTGGCCAGCATCGAAGTGCTCCGGGTACCGTTCCTGCTCGCCACGATTGCCCCATCAGCCAGCGGCGAGATCACTTCCACCCAGGCGTGGGTGTATACCATCGCGAGCAATGTCTTTCCCTGGGTTGCCGTCCTGCTGACGCTGGGGGCGCGTCGTGACAACGGGTATGCCACCGTCTGGGACCGCCTCTCGGGCACGCGCGTGGTGTTTGCCCCAACAGGCCGGCAGCGACCGCGGCCCGCGGATGGGACATCGGCGCCGGCGAAGGAAGTCGCAGCTCGGACGGCCGTCGGTCCCTATGAGGTCCTTGAGACGATTCGACCTGACGAATGGCTGCTGGCCCGGGATCCGGTGCTGCGCCGCGAGATCTGGCTGCTGCACCGGATCGGTGCCGGGCCCTCCAAGGCCCGACGACAAGTGGCCCGGCCCGGGCGGCCGCGGTGGCTGCAGGAGGTCCGGACAGGCGACGCCGTTTGGGACGCTTTCGAGGCACCCGGCGGGAGGCCGCTGGTCGGCGTGCTTCCGAGCCACGGGCGGGTGGCATGGTCCAGCCTTCGCCATTGGCTGCATGATCTGGCGTCGGAACTCTGGGAGGCCGGACAGGATGGCACGCTGCCTTCGGCCCTCGGCCTGGGCCACGTCTGGATCACGTCGCGCGGAGAGGCCCTGCTGTTGGAACGTCCGTGGCCCGCCATTGCGGATGCGGATGCGGATGGCGATGCGGTCGGCGAGGACGCAACACCGGGGCCGGTAGGTGACATCACCGGCCAGCAACGGTTCCTGAACCGGGTGGCCGCCCGGGTGGATTCCGTCGGTCTGCCTTTGCATGCCCGTCCCGTCCTGACGAATCTCGCCACGGGCAAGTTCGAGAAGCTCAGCTACCTCACCGGCACGCTGCGCGGGTTGTTGGATCGACCGGCTGAGGTGAGTTTGGGCATCCGCACGGGCGCCATCTTCATGTTGCCGGTGTACGTCAGCATCATGGCGTTCGTCGGACGGTTCGAGGGCGGCCCCGGGCAGACGGGGGCCGCGGCGCTGGGCGTTTTGGCGCTGACGTCACTGCTCGGGGTGCTCGGGAGCACCGCGCTGGTGCAGCTGTTCGAACTGCCGTTCCGCACCACTTGCAGCCAGGCCATCTTCCGGCTGGCCATCGTCGACGCGACGGGCCACCGCGTGGGGAGAATGCGACTGCTACTTCGCTGGGCGATCATCTGGTTGCCGCTGCTCGTCCCGATGCTGCTGCCGGCCTGGTGGCTTCACGCAGGCCGGCCGGTGGCGGCTTTCGCCGGCGCCCTCCTCTGGCTGCTGCCGTGGACGGGGGCGGCCGTTCACGCGGCCCTGCATCCTCATCGCGGCCTGCATGACCGCCTGGCCGGCACCTGGGTGGTTCGCCAGTGACGTCCCGGTGTCCTTTTGCATTCCCGGTAACCTGCCACGGCGTTTGTGTCAGGAAGAAGTGACGATGAAGAACGAAGCGAGCATTTCGATGGCCCAAGCGGGCATCCCGATGGCAACCGCAAAGCGCCGGCATGACCTTGACGCCCTGCGAGCCGTCGCCATGCTGCTCGGCATCGCCTTCCATGTGGCCTTGTCCTTTGCGACCGGCCTCCACTGGTTGGTTCAGGACGCCCATCGGAACGTCGGATTGCTGCTGTTCGCCGACGCCTCCCACGGTTTTCGCATGCCGCTGTTCTTCCTGATCAGCGGGTTCTTCACCGCCATGCTCTGGCGGAAGCGGGGTCTGCAGGCGCTGCTCAAACACCGCTTCAAGCGCATCCTGCTGCCCTGCCTGCTCGGACTCGTCACCATCGTCCCCCTGATGTTCGCGGTTGGCGGACTGGCAATCACTTCGGAACCCGCCAAGGTCCGGACCGACTCCTCCAACACGGCGGGGACCCAACTGTTCGACGCCGTGACGGCAGACACCACGGACGCGCTTCGGGACCTGCTTGCCGCCGGGCACGACGTCAACGCACTCCACCCGCAATGGGGTATCCCGCCATTGATGCTCGCCGCCTTGCTGGATCGCGGCGAAGCCGCCGAACTGCTGATTGCCGCTGGCGCCGACGTCGATGCCCGCGGGCAGGATGGCGGCACGGCCCTGCATGCCGCGGCGTTCCTGGGATGCGCCGAGGCCGCCCAGGTGCTTCTGGAGAACGGGGCGGATCCTCGCGCGGCCAACCTCCGGGGTGAGACCCCGGTCGACGTGATGGCGGCGGACTGGATGACCACTCAACTGATCGCAGGCATGTTGCGGATACCGGTCGAGGAACAGGCTGTGCGCGAAGGCCGGCAGCAAATCCGAACCGAACTCCGCGACCGGGGCGTCGGGACGCAGTCGGTGGACAATGCCAACGGGGAACCGGCCGACGGGCCGGGCGCAGTCCTGCCGCTGCTGTTCAACTTCCCGGTCTTTCATCACCTCTGGTTCCTCTGGTTTCTGTGGTGGCTGGTGGTGCTGTTTGCCATCGGATTCCGGATCGCCGACCGTCTCGGCTGGCGGGGCGTTCCAGGGTGGCTGGTCCTGTCCCCCACCCGGTTCCTCTGGTTGATCCCGCTGACCCTGCTGCCCCAGTCGCTGATGGGCGCCGCCGGCATGGGCTTCGGTCCCGACACCTCGGTGGGACTGCTGCCATTGCCGCACGTCTTCCTCTACTACGCGCTCTTCTTCGGCTTCGGCGTCCTCTACTTCGAGGCCGACGACCGGACCGGCCGGGTGGGACGCGGCTGGCGGTGGACGCTTCCGGTGGCGTTTCTCGCCGTGTTTCCCGTGGCCTTGGAGCTGTCGACCGGCTCGTTCGGTCTGCGGCCCGGACTGAAACTGGGTGGCCTGGAACGTCCGCTCGCGAACGGCCTGCAGGTGCTTTTCACCTGGATGACCGTTTTTGGCTGCATGGGGCTGTTCCGCTCCCTGCTCACCCGGGAGAACCGCATGGTGCGCTGGCTATCGGATTCCTCCTACTGGCTGTATCTGGCCCATCTGCCCCTGGTGATCCTCGGCCAGCTCTGGGTACGGAACTGGCCGTTGCCCGCCATGCTCAAGTTCGTGTTCCTCAATGCGCTGATCATTGGCTTCCTGCTGCTCACCTACCAATGGCTGGTCCGTTACACGTGGGTGGGAAGGTTGCTGAACGGTCCCCGAACCCGGCCCGCCCGGCAGCCCGCCACAAGCGCCCCACCGGAGATCGTCCTGCCTCTTTCTCAACCCTGAATCACCCGCTGACCGACATACCCTCTGACCTCACTCAGACAAACCATGAAACAGCTCATCCTGACCTCATCCCTCGTGCTGGCCATCCTGGCTGGTTGCAGCAGGAAACCCCAAGCCCCCACCGTCCCCCTGCACGAAGCAGCCATGCGCGGCAACGTTGCCGCCATCCGGGGTCACATCGCGGCGGGTTCGAACCTCAATGAACCCGACCCTGTCGGCGGTAGCACGCCACTGATCACCGCGGCAGCTTTCGGGCGGACCGACGCTGCCAAAGCCCTGATTCAGGGTGGCGCGAAGGTGAACGCGACCAACAAGGACGGTTCCACCGCCCTCCACACCGCCGCGTTTCTCTGCCACGCGGACATCGTGAAGGCCCTGCTCGCCGCCGGAGCCGACAAGGAAATCCGAAACAACGCCGGCAGCACGGCGCTGGAGTCGGTGGAAGCGCCTTTCGCAGCGGTGAAGGGCATCTACCAGTTGATCGAAGGGGCGCTTGGCCCCCTCGGTCTGGACCTGGACCACGCCCGGCTCGAGGCCGAACGCCCGCAAATCGCGCAACTTCTCAAACTGGAATGAAACGGATCAGACAAAAATCGCTGGGGTTGCTGTGCGCGGCCTGCCTGATGGACGCAGCACCCTCGGTTCTCTCCCAAGAGAACTGGCCTCGGTTCCGCGGAGCCCGCGCCGACGGTGTGGCCCGGGAGGATTCCCGCTTGCCCGAGGTCTGGGACAAATCCACCAATGTGAAGTGGAGTGCCGAGGTTCCCGGATGGGGCTGGTCCAGTCCGGTGGTCTGGGGTGACCAGGTGTTCCTGACTTCGGTGGTGAGCGAGGCGGAGAACATCCACCCGCAGAAGGGACTCTATCGGGGTGAGGGCGTGCGCGATCCCGCGAAGGGCGTTCATCACTGGATGGTCTATTGCTTCGACCGGTACGCCGGCGCGATGCTCTGGAAACGGGAAGCCCACACCGGGAACCCCAAAGTCCCGCGCCACCCCAAGAACACCTATGCGGCCGAGACCCCCACCACCGACGGCCAGCGGCTCTACGTCCTGTTCGGGGATCTGGGTTTGTATTGCTACGACTTGGACGGGCAACCGGTTTGGTCGCATCCCATCGAACCAAAGAAGACCTTCATGGACTACGGCGCCGCCGCGTCGCCCGTGGTGCATGAAGGCCAGGTGTTCGTCGTCTATGATAACCTCGAGGCATCCTGGATTGCGGCGTTCGACGCCGCGACCGGTCAGATCCGATGGCAGCAGCGTCGCGACGAAGAACGCTCCTGGGCCACTCCCTTCGTTTGGGACAACGAACTGCGAACCGAGATCGTGGTGCCCGGAAAGAACCGCAACCGTAGCTATTCCCTCACCGGTGAGCGGCTTTGGGAATTCGACGGTGACATGTCGAACCTCGTGATTCCGTCTCCCTTCGCCGCCCAAGGCCTCTGCTACATCGCGTCGGGGTATGTCGGCGATGCCCATCGGCCCACCTTCGCCATCAAACCGGGTGCCAAGGGAGACATCACCCCGAAGGCCGGAGGGGATTACACGGACAGTCCTTACATCGAGTGGTATCAACCGAAAGCCTCCCCTTACAACACCACCCAGATCGTTTATCGCGATCACCTCTACACGGTCCACGACCAGGGCTTCCTGACCTGTCACAACGCCCGGACCGGCGAACTGGTCTACGGCAAGAAGCGATTTCAGCCGGCGGCTTCGTTCACCGCGTCGCCCTGGGCCTACAACGGATACCTGTTCTGTCTGAGCGAGGACGGCCAGACGTATGTCCTGAAGGCCGGCCCCGAGTTCGAAATCGTGAGAGTGAACAACCTCGACGAGCTCTGCCTGGCCACGCCGGCAATCGCCGATGGCCGACTGTTCGTCCGTACCGCTTCGAGGCTGTACTGCATCAGCGGCGGCGCACGGGCAAAGGATGTGGCCCATGCCGGCTCGACGGATGTTCAGCCGGCCCAGCCTTCCGATATCTGGGCCGCCACACGGGAAGGGAACCGGAACGCGTTGATCCACGACCTCGACGAGGGCGCATCCGGGAACGCCCGGGATCCTCAGGAAGGAAGCACTCCGTTGAACACAGCGGTCCTGTTTGGCCAAACGGAAATCGTGAAACTGCTGCTTGATCGCGTGAGCCTCTCGCCCGGCGAGACGCGGGTCTGCTTCGAGTATCAGCGAGGGTACGAGTACAAGGACGCCGGACGCACGCTCTACCTCGCCGACTTCGACGCGAAGAAGCCGTCCATCACCAACGCCAGGGCGTTTGCCAACGCGGAGGGGGCGAATCGCTGGTTCGCTCACCCGCGCTGGACGAAGGACGAAGCCGCCATCGTGTACCACGCCAGTCCGTCCCTCTCCCTCTACACGCTGAAAGACGGCACCACGCGAAAGGTGTCAACGAATCCGCGGGCGGAATACCGTTATCCGCACACGGCAGGGGCCCCAAAGTAGAGCGGTCGGGCCACTGTCACCCGCCGTAACTCCGGCCACGGCGCGTTGGGCAACTGCTTGGTGACGGCCCTCCACCGGACCTTCGCCGCGGCCCCGGTCAGTTCCCACTCGTCCACCTGCTTCGTAACGCGTTCGCCTGGGGCCCCCAGTTCGGTGAACAGGCGTTCCTTCGAGCCGGCCCTCTTATGGATCCTGCGTTCCGGCGTTCGCAGGCGAGCCGATCCGGCGGGCACGGATGGAGGCCCCGCCATTCATGACAAACTGGTCGACGGCGCCCTTGCCCCCCAGAACCACCCAGTAATTGATGTCGCCAACCCCCAGGTTGTCGGGGTCGTTGACGTCGCTGATGAGTGTCTGCCAGGCATTCGCCGCGTCCGTCTGGCCCGGCCCCGGCATTTCCGTGTTCATTTGCTCAATCGAGAACGCGTGCCGCCCAGACACCGTGAGGTGATGAGCGTTGCGGTACATGCCGACGCGCGCGAAGCGGGAGGCATGATGCGCAAAGCCGAAATCCAATCCGTTGAGGTTGCTGGCGACGACGAGGTTGTCGGCGTCGGTGTGCTCGTTGACGACGACGCCGTTGTGATAGCCGGTCACGACGACGTTGCGCAGCACGGTCATGGCACCGTTGTTGCACGCCGGAGTAATGAGACCACTGGTGCCGTGGGTGGGCCTGGATGCCTGCACGTTGTAGACCCCGGTGTTGATAAACACGTTCTCCAACTTGCACTGAAGCGCATGACCCAAGTCGATGCCCCCGATCCCCGGATCGTCGTAGGTCCGGATATCGAGGTTCTTCAGGACCACATGGACCGCCGAGAACTCGCCATACAACGACTTGGCCGGGGTAGCGGCCGAGAGGACGGCGCGGCCCTCTTCCGACAGGCTCTTCACGATCGTGCCCCGGTCCAGCAGTGGGAAGGAGCCAATGGTCCCGAAGACCGGTGTGGGTTCGCGTTCCCCCACGATTTCGACGGTGATCCAACCCGGGGTTGCCAGGAGAACTCCGGGGATGACGATCCTGCCCCGATACACTCCGGCGGGAAGGTACATCCGTCCTCCTCCAGCCTTAATGACATCCTCCAGGCAGTTGGAAAACGCCTCGGTATTGTCCGTCTTGTCATCCCCCAGCGCTCCGTAATGGACGACGTCGAACGCCGGTGGTTCGCCGGCGGGCACGGGAGCGGCAGCCGGCAGAACCAACGCGCCGATCAACGCCACGAATTTCGGTTTAGTCATGGTGGTAATCAAAGAGGTTCGTCCACCCGGCGATCTCGTTGCGGGTGAGACTTCACCGTCACCAAAGGCTTGCAGCGTTGCCTGGGTCTCGTCCAGGATTTCTGGGGTGCTAATGACCCATCGCCGCGGATTCGTTATCGCGTTGGTTGTTCTGGTGGCAACCGCCGTCATCCTGGCGGTCCTCTATGTGAAGTCGCATCCCCTCGTCTTCAACGAGAGCCTCTGGGGTCACGCCCACTGCATGCCGCAGGCAGGCGTGGCGCTCAGGTTGTATGCGAGCGACCACGCAGGACGCCTTCCTTCCCACACGAACGGTTATGGGGACGCCCTCTCGCTGCTTCGGGAGTACACACAAGCGGATATCCTGACCGGCCCCGGATACAGCGCGAATGTCTTCCGGGAGGCTTGGGCTTCCACCTCGCATGTCGACGAGGCACTGTGCGGGCGAATATATGTGCAGGGACTCAGCGAGACGAATGATGGCAACATTGCCCTGCTCTTCGACAAAGTCGCCGCTCCACCGGATCACTGTCACTTCCCCCGCCGACTGTGGGCCGGCTTCGTCCGTGAGGTCTGCTTTATCGATGGTGCCTGGCGTGCGGTTCCCGTGGAAGCCTGGCCGGATTTCGCGAGAAAGCAGATCGATCTGCTGGTCACGGCGGGGTTCGAGCGCACGCGTGCGGCGGAGTTGTACGCCGAGGTGAAGTGAGATCACTTTCCCCTGAACGGACGCTGCACTGGCACTGCCCCCCGCGTCTGGGTGCCGCACCCTCCGGAATGTTCGAGGCCAGATGCGCGGCCTGCCAGGCGAAAGCCGCCGCGGCTCGAGGAGTTCCTCGGCACGATTGGACGTGCCGAATGGAAGATCGATCGAACTGACGGCGGCTCACGAGCCGCGCTTGACGCCAAAGCCCCCCATCCGTCGCTTGTTGCTGGAACGGTCACCCTCTGCGCTCGCGTCGAGGCCGTCGGGCGTCTCGAAAAGATCGCGAGTCAGGTCAAAGCACCTTGCGGGCGTGAGGCGTGCCGGTTCTTCCGGAATCCACCGCCCTGACCTGTGTTCATTGAACTGTGACAGGGTATCTTCGCTCACGACTGAAACAAGGAATGCCCCTATTCCAGTTTGGCGGCAAGAACTGAAGCAGAACTGAGACAGGTCGTCGCCCCCGGGATGAACGCGATGGTTCGCCCGAAGCCGGCGGAAAGTCGGCACTCCGCGAGACTTGAGTGAGGCATTGTCCGCTCACCGCTTCCGTCCGTGGATTGTGCCTGAGGATTGGGGGAGACTGACGACCCCTCCCTGGTTTATGCTCCTCGCACCAGCACGAGCCATGACCAGAACGACGAGAATGCCAAACCTCTTCGTGCTCGCGGGAGCGATCGTCCCATGGGTGACGTCCCATGCGGCCGCACCCGGCGATCTCGATCCGGCCGCGCCCCCTCCGATCGCCCATTGGAGCTTCGATCAACCCCGTGTCGGCGCATGGCCGGACGACAGCGGGAACGGGCTCGACGCCGTTGTCCGGAGCGGGCCGGATGCGCTCACACCCACGGCCGGGTTATTCAACGGGGCGGCATCGTTCAACGGCTCGCATCACTGGACCACCGGAGATCCCCAGACCTTCCCCGGCTTGGAGCAGGTGACCTTCAGCGTCTGGGTGAGACCGGATCGTTTCGACCGCTACAATGAGATCTTCCGCAAGGAAGACGGCTCCGACCGGCTCCTGTTCTCGTTTCAGGAAAACGGCACGGTGCTCTCGCTCGGCTTGAACATCGGCGGTTACGTCGAGTGCGATGGGCCAGTCGATCCGGCGCTCTTACTCGACGGGCTCTGGCATCATTGCACCGCCACCTTCGATGGAACGGCCATGCGCGTTTTCCTTGATGGGAACGAGGTCGGGGCACTGCGGCGTCCGGGATCGATCCGATCCGGCGGAAGCGCTCCCGCCTGCATCGGGTCGTCCAACGGCGGCGAGTGTTTCCAGGGGGCAATGGACGATCTGCGAATCTACTCGATCGCCCTCCGACCGGAGGACATCCGGCAGCTGTACGCCCCGGGCCAACTCGCCCAGGCCGAACTTCTCCGGGAGCAGGAACGATCGTTGTCACGCGTCTATGTACGTCGGGGCACCTTCGCAGAGTCCCTGGGGGCGACCCGAAGGCGCGGGCGTGAGGGCAACCCGGCCATTTCGCCCTCATTGGCGGCCGCCCTGGGGCGGCGTGTTGCGGCTGACTTTCCCGCGGAGACACGGCGGTTCCGGTCCTGCACCGGCCTGTCGCCCGCCGCCTACGTGCTGGGCGATGGCGAGCAGGTCCACCGCGAACCGCTCCGGCGCCTGGTCGCGCTGCTCACCGAGTATCGGCCCCTGACCGAGCATCAACTCGCCAACCTGACCGAAGATCAACGCCGGCAATGGGCGGAGGTGGACGGCATTGAAACCGAGGCCATGAGGTTGCTCGCCGCCTCACCCGAGGAGACCGACGCAACGCAGTGGCTGGAGCTGATCCTGGCCGCTGGCCGGCGGGTACAGTTTCGGCCGGTGGAACAGGAAGCGGTGGCGCCCTACGTCCGGCCTGACACACCGGAGGCCCGAAGCCGCACCGGCGGCGAGGCCAGCGAACTGCTCCGTCACGACTGGCGGTACCAGGCCGACGGCAGCCCGGACATCCCGCACGCACTGCAGGAAATCAAGTGGGCGCGCGAGGTCGCCTCACGGATTGCCGCGGAGCATCCCGGGCAGGTCGATTTCAGGGAGTCGCTTGGCGCCCTGGACGAACTGGAGCGCAAAGCGGCGCAATTCGCGGGGGCGGACGAGGAACTGCTGTATCTCGCGGTCCGGGAGATCAAACGGTCCATCATGCTGTCCAATCCGGTGCTGGATTTCAGCCGTGTCCTGCTGGTGGACATGCCGTTCCCGCAGGGCAGCGAGTGGCGCCATGAAACGCGGCATCGCCTCGGCTACATGGCCGTGCCTGGGGGACAGTTGCTGGTGCTCGACGGGCTCAAGCCGAACGGCGGGGTTCGACGACTGATGCCGCAGGCCCCTTTGCACGGTTCCTTCTGGCGACCCGACGTTTCCTGGGACGGCGAGAAAGTCCTGTTCTGCTTCAAACCGCACAACGAAAAGTCGTTTCACCTCTACGAGATCAACGCCGACGGCTCCGGACTGACCCAACTGACCGACGGCCCCTATGACGACCTGGACCCGATCTATCTGCCGGATGACCGGCACATCCTCTTCTCGACCACGCGTGCTCACACCTGGGTGCGCTGCATGCCGCCGACCAGCGCGTTCGTGCTGGCCCGAGCCAACCGCGACGGCAGCGACATCCGACTGATCTCCCGCAACAACGAACCGGACTACCTGCCCTCGGTGCTGGACGACGGCCGGGTGATCTACACGCGCTGGGAGTACACCGACAAGCCGTTGTGGCGGGCACAAGGACTGTGGACGGTCAATCCCGACGGCACCGGCGTGGCCACGTTCTGGGGCAACCAGAGCGTCTGGCCCGACCTGCTCAAAGACGCCCGGAGCATTCCGGGCAGCCGGCGGGTCATGTTCACCGGGAGCGCCCATCACGATTGGTTCTCGGGTTCCGTTGGGATTGTGGCTCCGGCGGCCGGCCACAACTTCCCCGATGGTCTGTCCAAAGTGACCGCCGATACACCGTGGCCGGAATCGGGCAACGGACCGCAGGACCCCGTCGAATCCGCCAACTACCACCCCAGTGGTCGGTACAACGCCTATTACTCCCCCTACCCGCTGAGCGAACATGACTTCCTGGTATCGGCCGAGCGGGACGGCAAGTTCGTCCTCTACCTCATGGACACCGACGGGAACCGCGAGTTGATCTACGAAGGCCGGAACCACGTCTTCCACGCCTTGCCGCTGCGGTCGCGCGAACGTCCTCCGTTGATCCCGGACCGGGTTGTGTGGCCCGGACCGGACGCGCCACCGGAGGCGCGGGAAGGGACCCTGTTCAGCGCGAATGTGTGCCAGGGTGTCCCCGGAGTCTCACCGGAGCTGGTCAAACACCTGCGCGTATTCACCATCGATCCCAAAACCTACACCTACTGGCATCAACGACCTTATCTGTCCACCGGCCCGGTCGTGTCCGCCGTTCAATCGGAGGGCGTCAAGCGACTGCTCGGGACGGTACCCGTCGAGTCGGATGGTTCCGTCTGCTTTCGGGCTCCTGCCGGCATGCCGCTGCATCTGCAACTGCTCGATGAACAGTACCGGGCGCTGCAGACGATGCGGAGTTTTACCGGCGTCATGCCCGGCGAACAGCGGGGATGTGTCGGATGCCACGAGATGCACACTTCCGCCCCCGAGCCTCCCGGCACCATGACGCTTGCCTTGTCCAAGCCTCCCCGCGGGATCGAACCGCCGCCGTGGGAGGATCGCACCGTCAGTTTCGATCGCTACGTGCGACCGGTCCTGGACCGCTACTGCGCCGATTGCCACCAGGGCAATGGGGAAGGGCGAAAGACGTTCGACATGACACCGCGGCCGGGCTTCCTTTTCTTCGACGAAACCTACCTGACGATGATCGGTCGCCCGACCTGGGGCGCCGCCTACCAACGGCCGGAGAATCCCCCGCCCGGCTTCGGCATCGCCGACATGCTCATGGTCGAAGCCTATGATCAACGCGATCCAGTCGCCTATCGAACCCCCGAGCCGATGACCCATCTGTCCTATCGCAGTCGCCTGATCGAGATCGCCTCCAGCGGCGAACACCACGAAGCGCGCGTCGACCCCATCAGCCTCCGCCGGCTAATTGTCTGGGTGGATGCCATGTGTCCCTATCGCGGCGATGAGGAAGTCAGGGCAATTGACGATCCGGACTTTCAGGGGATCGACTGGCTGGCGGTCAGACCGAGGATCAAGACCGCACCGCGAATGACCAGACCCTGAGCGATCATGAACTTGCTCCTGCAAACCTCTCTGTCGGCCCTGTGCGTTGCGACCGTTGCAGCGCAGATCTCTCCGTCCGCCGACCCGGCGCCGTTTCTTCCCCGCATGCACTTCGCGGACACCGTGAGCGGGCGCCCCTTCTCGAAGGACCCGGCGGTGGTTCGGTTCGGCGGCCGTTACTGGCTCTACTATTCGATTCCCCCCTACGAAGGCAAGGCCGGGGCGGGCTGGACCATCGGGGTGGCGACGAGCGGAAACCTCGTGGACTGGACCAAGGCGGGGGAACTGTCGAACACCGGCCCGGCGGAAGCCAGTGGTTTCACCGCCCCGGGGGCCATTGTGATCGGTGACCAAGTCCATCTGTTCTACCAGACCTACGGCAACGGCCGAAACGACGCCATCTGCCATGCGTGGTCCAAGGACGGCCGGACCTTTGATCGGGATCCCACAAACCCCATCTTCCGACCGACCGGTAGTTGGAGCTGCGGCCGTGCCATTGACGCGGACGTAATCGTGTTTGATGGCCGGCTGCTGCTTTATTGGGCCACGCGCGACCCGGCGATGAAGGTCCAGATGCAAGGGGTCGCCGCGGCTCCTCTGGACGGGACGTTCTCCCGCGACCAGTGGACCCAACTCAATCCCGACGGCCCAATCCTGGCGCCCCAGGTCCCCACCAGGCTCGACGCTCCCGGCCTCGACCTCGCCTGGGAAAGGCAGTGCATCGAGGCGGCCGCAATGGCCCTGCATGACGGTCGGCTCTACATGTTTTACGCGGGCGGTTACAACAACGAGCCGCAACAAATCGGCGTCGCAGTCAGTGAAGACGGGGTGAACTTCAAGCGACTGTCGGATCAACCGCTCCTCCCCAATGGCCCGACCGGGAGTTGGAACCACAGCGAATCCGGCCACCCGTTCCTGTTTCAGGACGAGGACGGTCAGGATTACCTGTTCCACCAGGGAAACAACACGGGGGGGAAAAGCTGGTACCTGTCCGTGGTCCCCATCGACTGGCAGGACGGACACCCCGTGCTGGCGCCCCACAAGTTGACGGCCCGATGAACCGCGGCCATGCAACGGGCCGTAGCCGCGGACGTACCGTCCGCGCACTTGTGGTTCGAGGGCGATGGGGGGTTCCGCGGATTCGGGGACTGAAGGGATTTGCGCCGACTGCGCGTCGGCGGCTACCGGTCACAAGGGCCAAGGCTGAATGACCGGGCCTCCCCCCGAGTCGAAATCCAAACGATGACAAAGTTCGTCCCCAACTTCCTCCGGCATGGCTGTCGCGGCGCGTTTGGCGCGTTGGCGGTGACGACGGCTTTGGAGGCCGCCACGCTGGAGGTGCGCATCGATCCCACGGTTCGGTATCAGACCATCGACGGCTTCGGTGCTTCTGACGCCTGGCGTTGTCAATTCGTCGGGCAGAACTGGCCGCTGGAAAAGCGGCAGCGCATCGCCGACCTGCTGTTCAGTCGGGAGGATGACGCGGAGGGGAATCCCAAGGGGATTGGGCTCTCGCTGTGGCGCTTCAACATCGGGGCCGGAACGGCGGAACAGGGCGAGGCGTCGGACATCCGAAATCCCTGGCGCCGGGCCGAGTGTTTCCAAAACCCCGACGGAACCTGGGACTGGTCCAAACACGCCGGCCAACGCTGGTTTCTCGAAGCGGCCCGGCAACGGGGCGTGGAGCGGTTCCTCGCCTTTCCCAACTCTCCGCCGGTTCACCTGACCCGCAACGGCAAAGGCTATGCGCCGAAGGACGACCCCCACCTCAACCTTCAGCCCGAACGGCTCGATGATTACGCCCGCTTTCTCGTGGACGTGATCGCTCACTTCGAGCAGGAAGGACTCCACTTCGATTATCTCAGCCCGTTCAACGAACCGCAGTGGGCCTGGGACAGCCCCGGCCAGGAAGGCACTCCCGCCTTGAACACCGAGCTTCAGAGGTTGGTGCAACAACTCTCCACCGAACTGACCCGACGCGGCCTGTCCACGGAACTCGTCATCGGCGAGGCGGGCACCATCGGGCATGTCGCGAAGGTGATGGACAATGACGGCCGCGACGACCAGGCCCGATTCTTGTTCAGCCCGGAATCCGCGGGCTGTGTCGGCACCCTGCCCCGGGTGGCTCCGATCATCTCGGCGCACAGCTATCACTCGGTCTGGCCGCTGGACCAGCAGGTGGAGAACCGTCAACGCCTGCACCAGGCACTGGTCTCCACGAACCCGGACCTCGGCTATTGGATGACCGAATACTGCATCCTCCAGCGCAACGGCGAAATCCGCGGCGGCGGCCGCCGTGACCTGGGCATGGACACCGCTCTCTACGTCGCCCGGATCATCCATCACGACCTCACCCTCGCCCAGGCCCGGTCCTGGCAATGGTGGACCGCCGTGACGCAGTGCGACTACAAGGACGGCCTGGTCTATCTCGATGACGGGTCGAACGGGACAACCGGTCGGATGGGGCCGAGGGTCGAAAGCCTGAAGCACGATGGCAACGTCCGCGAAAGCAAACTGCTGTGGGCACTGGGCAACTACTCGCGATTCGTGCGCCCCGGCATGGTCCGGATCGGTTGCAATGTGGCGCCACCGCAATCGTACGTCTCCGGGTTGCTCGCCTCGGCCTACACCGGCACCAAAGGCGAAATCGTCCTGGTGCTCGTGAACCTGTCCGCGGAGGCACAACACTGCGAACTAAACCTGCCGGGCCCGGTGGAGGTCCACACGACCTCCTCGACACAGGATCTGCAACCCGGCACCCAGGACGCTGCCAACATCCTGGTACCTCCCCGGGCGGTCGTCACCATCAGCCAGATCGGGAACCGTCAGAAAACATGAGATCCTCGATCCTTCCTGGAACGACATTGCTGGTTCAGGCCGTCCTCGCGGGAGCCACCCTGGCCGGCGACGTGCAATGGAACCAGTTCCGCGGTGCCAGCGGCGCCGGGACGGTCCCCGACTCCGCCCCACCCCTGAAGATCGCCGCCGACCGGGCCACCTGGCACACCCCCGTCCCCCAGGGGAAATCCTCACCGGTACTCTGGGGAAACCGGATCTTCCTGACCGGCCTGGAGGGAGGACGGCTCATCTCCCTCGCAGTGGATCGGAACACCGGCCAGATACTGTGGAAAGAACTTGCACCCGAGGTTCCGCTCGAGGCCATGCACCAGTCGAACAGCCCCGCTGCCTCCACCCCCTGCGCGGATGCGGAGCGGGTTTGCGTCTACTTCGGTTCGTTCGGACTGCTCTGCTACGACCACGAGGGTCACGAACTCTGGCGGAAACCCATTCCCACCCCCAAGAGCATGTACGGCGTCGCCACCTCCCCCATCCTCCATGGCGACCTGCTCATCCTGATCCTGGACGATGACGCCGACCTGCCCGACAGCAAGCTCAGTCGCTCCCGGGTCATCGCGCTGGACAAGACCACGGGGAATCCGGTTTGGGAAACACCGCGACCCTACAATCGCGGTGCCTGGACATCGCCAATGATCTGGCAGCACGACGGAGGGACCGACCTGGTGGTGCTGGGCAACGGCCGGCTCTACGGCTATGACCCAACCACCGGCGCTGAACAGTGGTACGTCAATGGCTTCGCCCGGGAACCCATCGCCCTGCCGGTTTCAGGCGACGGCTTGCTCTATGTGGCCGTCTCCATGCAGGGCGGTCGGGGCGACGAGACCCTGGATCCGGAGCCGTTTTGGGCGGCCATGCTCCACTTCGACCGGGATGGCGACGGTCGGATCGCCCGGGACGAGATCACCCGGGACTTCACCATGCCCCTGCGACCGGAACTGCCGGTCGGCCATTCCGGGTTCGGCATCCCGCTTCCGGATGACCCAGTCCAACGTCGGCAGCGCCAGAACGACATCTTCGGCTGGCGCGACAAGGACCGCGACGGTTTCTGGACGAAGGAGGAATTCACCGCCGACATGTCGGTGGGCCGCGGGCGCCCCACCGTGGCCGCCATTCGGCCCGGCGGCCATGGGGACGTCACCGAAAGCCATGTCGCCTGGGAAATCCACAGTGGCGTGCCGGAAATCCCCTCGCCCATCTTCCACCAAGGCCGGCTGTACCTGGTGCGCGACGGCGGGGTGTTGAGTTGCATTCGGGCGACAACGGGCGAATTCCTCTACCGCGAACGCCTGGGCGCGCCCGGCCAGTACAGCGCCTCACCGGTGGTTGCCAACCATCACCTCTATCTCGGCTCAGACCGGGGTATCGTGACGGTCGTGAAATGCGGTGATGACTTCGAGATCACAGGACAAACCGACCTCGGAGAAGGGATCGCCGCGACGCCGGCCATGGACCGAAACACCCTTTACATCCGGACCGGGACAGCCCTCATGGCCTTCCGCTGAGCCGCAACAATTCGATTCTCTACAGAAGGAAACCCCCTGCTTGACCGGGCTCACGACCTGACCCACGCTTGAGACGAATACCATGAAGCAAGGTCAGAACATCGCACGACTCGGGCGCCTGATGCCACTCGTGGCGGCCCTGATCACCTCCGCATTTCCCATCCTCGGCGCCGACCCTCCCGGCACGCCGGCAACCCGCACGTTTCAAGTCAAAGGCGAGATTCGGCGCCTGGTCCCCGAAGGAAACGTGTTGGTGATCAAGCATGAGGAGATCCCGGGCTACATGGCGGCCATGACCATGCCACTGGAGGTCCGGCCGCCAGAGGGGATGAAGGGACTGGGGGTGGGAGACCAGATCGAATTCCGGATGAACGTGACCGAGGACGACGGTTGGATCGATCACATCCGGGTCCTGGAAAAGGGGCGGCCCGAGGATGTCAAACCGGTCATCCCCAGCATCCGAATCGTCCGGGACGTGGACGAACTGAAGGTGGGAGACCTCATGCCGGACTACCCCTTCACCAACGAGCTGCACCGGGCGACGAGCCTCAAGCGGTACCGCGGTCAGGTCGTCGCGCTGACGTTCATCTACACGCGCTGCCCGTATCCGACGTTTTGTCCGCGCCAAGGTCGCCAATTCGCCGCCGCCTGCGAGCTGCTGCAGGAAAAGCTGCCCGGTCCCGAAAAGCGCTGGCACCTGCTGTCGCTCTCCTTCGATCCGGAAAACGACACCCCGTCGGTGCTACAGCAATACGCCCGCACCTTCAATTACGACCCGGCCCACTGGAATTTCCTGACCGGCGCCATGATCGACATCGACGCGATCACCGAACAGTTCGGGGTCATCTTCGCGCGCGATGGGGAGGGCTTCTCGCACAATGTCCGGACGGTGGTGATCAATCCCACGGGCCATATCCGGAAGATCTTCGTGGGCAACGAGTGGACCACGGAAGAACTGGTGGCGGAAATGCTCAAGTGCTTGAAGTGAAGCCCAACCGTAGCCGCGGACGTCCAGTCCGCGCACTTTTCCACGGCACGGCCTCCGAATCAAGATTTGCGCCGAGTGATGTCGGCGGCCACCCGCCCGCGTGGGCTCGGACGTCCAGTCCGCGCAATTCTCCCGGTCGCTCAGGGCTCCACGACGCACGCACGCGGAGAGGAGATTTGCGCCGACGTACGTCGGCGGCTACGGTGCGAAGCGGCACAAGCAACAAGGCCCGGTGATTAATCCGACCGGGCCTTTTTGAAATTGGAATCGGGGTTGGAGCGCCGTTTCAGCGTCTCGCGCCAGCCAGCCGCCGCCGCCGGATTCCAGCAAATCCAAGCAAACCGACTGACCCGATCAACGCCCAAGTTGTGGGCTCGGGAACGGGCCCGTATACCGTAATCAGGTCCTGCTTATGAGAGTTGAAAGGAGGCTCCCCTTCGTTCACCAATCCCATCAAAGACCAAGTGCGGGTATAAGTCCCAGGATCATAGCTTGCGTTGTAGAGGGTGATGACCTCATTCACGTAGCCTTGGGCACGGTTGTAAACGTTTGCCGAGGTATCCACGTTATCCAGCGGGTTGGTGCTGTAGGCCGGGAGTGGAGCAGCAGGATCAGTTCCGTACCAACCGAAATGCCCGGTGGAACCGTCCGAGCCAACCAAATCTAGATTCTGTTTCAGCAAGGCGCCCCCGCTGATTGCTTCGTGCGTAAGCTTCCACACGGCAAGCTGAAAGGCGCCCGCCTCAAGATCGGTCCAGTCGCCCACGCCCATCCCCTTGTAATACAGGTCAAACAGGATCTGAAGGTAGGCCGCCTTAACAGACCCGATACCCCCCGCGTCAATACCCGCCACCTTGGCATTCGCCGGAGCGTCCGGTACGGACAAGACCGCGATGTCGTCGACCGTCGCATACGACGTGTAGGATGTGCCAAACGTGATCGGTTCCGAAAGCTCCACGCAGAACGCCACCCGATCCCAATTTACGGGCTGCGAATCATACTGGGTGATGTGGATGGGATAAGTAACCGCGGCCAATCCGCCTGAAGCGACCGTCCCCCCCGCCAAGATGCCAGTCGCCGTACCAATCTGCCAAGTCCCGTCCAACGGTCGGCCCAACGTATATGAATACCCTTTGCGTGTGGCAGTGTCATTCACCAGCGTCAGGTTTACACCGACGGCGCCGAACGCACTCTGCCCGGCCGACAGCAGGAAAGCCGCCAACGCCAAAACGCCCGTTGCTCTAGCTTGAGCACGGCCCACGGAACGCAGCACGAAACGGCTGACCTGCTGGCGCGCGGGTTTGAAGTCCCACCTCTCGCAGGCGAGCTCCCCGCTTGTCAGAAGCAAATTCATGTCGCGAAAATTGACACAACATCCCGCACTGTCAAACGGAAAGAACACCTCGATATCTTGGTAACCACCCGAGGAAGACACAAAGATTTCAAGTCGTAAACCGTTCGCACTCAACATCACAACTCCAATTAATAACCCTATAAGGAATACACATGAACACTCATCACCGGACCTATGCCGGGGGAAAATTCTTTGGTGGAGCCAGCAATCTGAAATGCGTCAAGCCCCCCTGCTCCCCCGTATGCCCACGCACGTTGCCCCGGGTTCAAGTACAGATAGGACTGTTGTCGAACAGATTACGTTACATTCGACGACGCCATACCCGAACCATCACCGCCCCCGCCAGCAGGCACGCAACCGCGAGAACGGAGCTTGGCTCCGGCACCAGCACCGGGTTGAAATACCAACTGTACCCGGCCAGCGGAGTTTCGTTAAAGAAGATCGGGACGTAATCATATCCGGTTGGCGCCTGGATTTGCGCGTGACCGTCGCCAATGCCCCCGTAGATGGTGGCTCCCAGGAGGGTCACCGCAAAACCGGTCTTGGCGTTATCAAAGTCGAGCACGATGTCGGCAGCGGCGGTCAGTCCGGCATAGGTGAGATTCAGGGTGTAGTCGTCCGCCGTCCCCGCCACCTCGTCCCAACCGGACATGGCGTAGCGGATTCCAGCGACGTCATCGTGCCCCAGGGTGCGCTGGGCCTCGTCGTTGTAGGTGCCCTGCTGCAGGACCCCCTCGGTGTTCGCGAGGGAGAACAAGCCGCCCACCGTCCGGTCTGGGTTGGCGGAATACGTGTCGCTGCCGGGCAGATCGGCCAGGTCCACGCTGTAGGTGGTGGAATCGACGGTGCCAGGAATGCTGAACGGGTTGTTGTTGTCGATGCGGAACCAGTTCATGTTCCCGTCGTCATCCCGCAAATCGTCTCCCGACCCAATCACCCCGTCGGCGCCGGCGTTCAAGTCATAACTGCCGTCCGGCCCCCGGGTGGACTTGGAGTAGTTGTGCAGGCTCGCCGCCAGGCCACTCTCGGTGGACAGGTTGGGGTGTCCCAGTCCAAGCGCATGGCCCATCTCATGCAGCAGGGTGGATTCGAAGTCGAATTGGTTGGATCCCAAGTCGTTGGCACCGCCCAGGAGGAGGTTCCCGGTGGTGGGAACCAAGTGGTTCCATGTGTAGATCACGTTCTGGACG
This sequence comes from Verrucomicrobiales bacterium, assembly GCA_024233215.1. GTDB lineage: Bacteria > Verrucomicrobiota > Verrucomicrobiia > Limisphaerales > J093 > J093. Next base: position 262,687 of record JACKPW010000006.1, read on the forward strand.
GGGATCAACATGGACGCGGCGTTCGCGCTGGTGGGATCGATCCCCACCGTGAGGTTGATGACACCGCCGCTGCCAGCATAGCCGGTCGGGTGGGTGACCAGATCCAGGCCGTAGGTGTCCCCCGCGAAGGCGTAACTGAAAGCGGCGGCCCTCGGGGAGAGGAGGCCGGTGAAAAGGAGTATCGGCAGGCAGCGGCGGTACCCCAGGCGGACCCGCTTCCGCGCAAGCCAGGCACGGTTAGAGCTATTCAAGGCAACCATCGGGCATATGAATAGCCACCACCCCCCCCTTGGACAAGCGGATTCTCAGCGCGGACCAGCGTAGCCGCCGACGTGCAGTCGGCGCAAATCTCCCGGCGAACCGGACCTCTCCCCCACGCAGCCACCCCACCACCAGCGGTGGCACTCCGCCGGCTCGGCCGTGCCCTCCGCAACCTTCCGCCCACCTCGAGATTCAGCGCGGACTGACGTCCGCGGCTACGGGCGCGGCACAAAATCCATTACGCCAAGCCTTTGCACCCCAACCATGACCGCAGAGCGGGGCTTCACACGCACCGGCTGATCTCACCGAGAGGATGCAGAAAACCTCAGGGAACCACCGCTGGGTACAACATTTGATGGACAAATCAAGCCCCACATCAGGATTTCAGACCTCATAATCCAACATTTTTTTAATTGCTGACCACATAGTCATATGATAGAAGTGTAAGGTATTCGAGACAAGATCGTCCGACAAATCATATGGGTGTCAGCAAAAAGTGGAATGTCGATCTCGCAGTCTCATGAGGATATTCGGACCCATCAGGGCAGGGACGCCCGAGAACGTCCGGCGGAAGAACGAAGAACAACAACAAGCAACCATGCCTCCCCGGGGGGCGATCACGAGACTACTTATGAACACCGTTAAGAACAAAACGAGCCGACATGTTGTCGGAGGCTTGGCGACAGGCCTGCTGCTTGGCTTGGCGCCCATGCAAACTCAGGCGAACGAGGGCGCCTGCGCCATCGGAGACGTGGCTTTCTGGGCCGGCCCTGGCGGAATCGAAGCGGTCACCTTCGACGAGTCCCCGGCGGGCTACGGTCAGTTCCTTTACGTCATGAACATGCTGAGCCTCGTTGATGGGAACGGCGCTCCGGTGACGTTCACCAGCGTGGCGGATTTCTACAACTTCTTCAACGGCCCGGAATCGAACAACGCTCAGAACATTCCCTACCAGCTTTCCCGCCAACTCGCGGCGTTCAGTCTCGACTACGTCCAGTTGCTCACCTCGACGGACCCTGCAGTGGCCGCCTCCTGGCAGTGTGGCCTCTCAGGCACGGGAGTGGACCTTATCGGCATGGCGGACATCCAGCTGGCCGGCTATCTGGGCGGTGAAACGCCCCTGAATCTGTCGACCGCCACGACAGCGCTTTCTGACGTGCCGCTGAATCTCAGCGAGAGTCCCACCGACATGATGTCCTGCTTGGTGGAGACGCTGAGGGCCGCCAATGCCGCGATTTCCGTCGAGTTCGGCTGCGCCAAAGCTGAATGCCAGCCGTGTGACGGCAAGGTCACACAACTGACCCTTTACTACTCCGGTGACGACGCCCACATCGTGGCGGTGGCGGGCAAGAAGAAGTCACCCCAGGTGGTTTTTGACGGCAGCCTGACGGCCGGGGATTCGTTCACCATCGTGGGGCAGGACGACAACGGCACGCTGGGCGTGGAAGTGAACTTCTACGTCGTGACCGACACCGGTTGCTACCGGGAGATCGCCAGCATTCACACGAGCTGCTCGCAGCCGATTGGCCCCGGTCTGGTGGCCGGTCCCTTCACCGTCCTCGAAGGCTACAGCCTGAACGGCGGTTTGCTCTGCGAAGTTCAGGAGCCGCCCCCGGCCGACTGCCAGCCGTGCGACGGCAAGGTGACCAGTCTGACCATTCAGTATACCGGCGCTGACACCCCGGTGATCACGGTGCTCGACAAGCGCGGGAACGAACTGGGCACGGTGCAGCTTGATGGCACGGGCATCTTCACGGTGGACGGCGCGGACCTTGGCGTTGACGACAAGGGCACTCTCGGCACCCAGATTACCCTGCTGGTGAACGGCGTGGAGACCGCCAGCATCCACACCAGCTGCTCGCAGCCGATTGGCCCCGGCATGGTGTTTGGTCCGTTCACCATCCTCGAAGGCTACAGCCGCAACGGCGGACTGCTCTGCCCTGAGGACGGTACCCAGGAAACCTGCGATAAGGACTGCGACAAGGGCGGGAAGGACTGCAGCAACGACAAGGACAAGGACAAGTCCGGCAAGGACTGCAGCAACGACAAGGACAAGGACAAGTCCGGCAAGGACTGCAGCAACGACAAGGACAAGGACAAGTCCGGCAAGGACTGCAGCAACGACAAGGACAAGGACAAGTCCGGCAAGGACTGCAGCAACGACAAGGACAAGGACAAGTCCGGCAAGGACTGCAGCAACGACAAGGACAAGGACAAGTCCGGCAAGGACTGCCAGAACCCGCTGAAGGACTGGAACGACAGCTTCGACACGGCCTTTGGGAAGAAGAAGTGCTAACGCGCCTCCGTTGTCGGGCTGCGCCTCCTGACGCAGCCCTGACGGCGGCAACAACCCCAGCAGCACAGCGGCCCGCAGCAGTGCGGGCCGCTTCTTTTTTCAACCTGATTGGGTCGGCTTGATCTGGAACTCCGGCCTCCTACCTCCGCACGAAACCCATCAGCCTGGAAACCGCAGATGAACGGGGATGAACGCAGATAAGTCCCTCGACGTGAGCCCCCCACGTCCGCCGGATGTCTTCACCCATTGGGTGTGACGCGAAAATCGCGCAAGTCCTTGGGTATCTGCGTCTATCTGTGTCGATCTGCGGTTCAACTGCTTTTTCTGGGATCAGATCACACCTCAGCCCGAAAGACGTTCCAAATCAGTCTCTTCCAGGAGGTTCCGGACGGTTTCCAGTTGCACCTCCCCGGCCATGGGAGTGAGGGCGTTGGCGGCTCCGGCGGCCGCTCCCCAGCGACAGGCCGTTCCCAAGTCGTCCCCGGCGGCCAACCGCAACGTCATCGCGGCGGTGAACGCATCGCCGGAGCCTATCGGGTTCAACGGCTTTATCGCAGGGTTCGCGATGCGCCATACCGACTGGTCGTCCCCCGCCAGGACCGGTTCCCGCCCGGACGTGATCACCACCGCCCCGGCCCCACGGTCACGCAATTCCTGCAAGGCCCCGATCACGGCGGCCTCATCAGGGAGCACTCTCCGGACGGTGGCGGCGAGTTCCGCCTGGTTTGGCTTCACCACATCCGGCCGCGCCCTCAAGGCATCCGCCAGCGCCGCCTTCGACGCATCCACCACCGTGAGAATGCCGTGCTGTCGCGCCAGGCGGACACACTCAGAATAGAAAGCAACCGGCCCCCCGGGGGCAATGGTCCCCGAGAGCACCAACGCCGCGCACCCGGGGAGCCGTCGTTCGATGGTTGAAAACAGGCGGTCGAAATCGCCGGATTCCACGCGGGCACTTTCCTCAACCAACTCGGTCACGGTGCCGGCGGTCCGGTCGATCACGGTCACGCACTGCCGGGTGTCAGCGCCGACCTCAACGAACTCCGTCGCGATTTCACGCCCCGCCAGGTCCTTTTGAATGGCCCGGCCCCGGTCGCCTCCGAGAAACCCGACCGCGAGTGGCCGTCCGCCCAGGGCCTGCAGCACCTTTGCGACGTTGACCGATTTGCCGGCGGAGCCGTCGAGCGTGGTGACGGCGCGGTTTACCGCGTCCCACTGGAGTTGCTCGAAGATCATCACCCGCTGGGCGGCGGGGGTGGTTCCCACGCAGAGAATCATGCGCGCGGACCATGCCCCGCTCCGCGGTCGGGGCGCAAGCAGGAGAAAGCATCGAAGACGACGTGGCCGACGGCCCGGTCCGAGTGCTGGTGGCGGAAGGCGTGTATCCACTCACCGAGCCGTTGCTTCTGGGACCGGAGGACGGGGGCACGACGGAGGCGCGGGTGACCTACGAGGCTGCAATCATGGCCGACGGGATCCGGCACGTGACCATCGAGGACTGCGAGATCTCGCATGTGGGACTCTACGGGGTGTGGTTCCGGCATGGGTGCCAGGATTCGCGCGTGGAGCGCTGTTTGATCGAGGATCTCGGCGCAGGCCGCGCGAGGATCGGCGAGACGGCGATTCCGGGCCGGGCCGCGGAAACCGGGCGAATCACGGTCGCGGACACCATCATCCGAGGCGGCGGCCGGATCTTCCCGTGTGCGGTTGGGCTCTGGATCGGCCAGAGCGGCGACAACCAGATCCTCCACAACGACGTCGGCGACCTGCTTTACACGGGCCTCTCGGTCGGCTGGCGCTGGCCCCTTTTCGCGGATTCGCCGATGAAATTGGAAAAATCCGGGTCTCTCAGATGCGTAAGTGACTGGAAATCAATGAGCGGATTTCTGATTTGGGCCGAAAATGGCCTGTAGTGCCGACCTACCCTATTCCCAGGCCAACGCAGATCGGTATCATGACCGGTCATCATGTTTTTGCGCTGCAAGGTTCGTCGGAAAGACGGCAAGGAACACCGCACCTGGAGCATCGTGGAGAACCACCGGGTGCGCGGCGCTCAGGTGGTCCAGCGCCATGTGCTCTATCAGCGGGAAGCGTGGCGCAAGAGCATTGAGATCTTCGAGGAGGGCAGTCCGCGACCCCGCACCGCCTCGTTGTTCCCCGAAGACAATGCCCCGGAGGTTAGTGACGAATCGATTATTCGCATCCGGCTCAAAGACCTCTCTCCCTCCACCGGCCCCGGCAGTGGGGTGCCTGCTGGCTGACTTGCGAACTCTATGCAGCAGCTTGGGCTGGACCGGTTCTGGGCGGAGCGTCTGCCCATCAGCCGCAAGGGGACCCGCTGGGATCAGATCCTCAAACCGTGGTGACCTATCGACTGCTCGATCCGGGCAGCGAGTGGCACCTGCACCGGGAGTGGTTTCTCAAAAGCGCCATGGCCGACCTGTTGGGCTCGGATTTTCCCTGGCTGAGATCCACAAGCTCTACGAGGTGCATGACAAGCTGCTGGTGCACAAGGAGGCCGTTTTGCCCATCTCCAAGAGCGCTGGAAGGACCTTTTGGCGCCCGCTTCGAGGTGCTGCTCTACGACCTGACGAGCACCTACTTCGAGTCCGATCCGCCCGAGTCGGACACCGACAAACGGCGTTTCGGCTACAGCCGGGACAAGCGGCCCGACTGCGTCCAAGTGGTCATCGCCTTTGGTGGTCACTCCCGAGGGCTTCCCGCTGGCCTACGAGGTGATGCCGGGGAACACCGCCGACAACACCACCACCGTGAAGCTTCCTGGTCAAGATTGAGCACCCTCTATGGCAAGGCCGATCGGATCTGGCTCATGGACCGCGGTATTCCCAGCGAGGAAGTGCTCCAGGAGATGCGGGAGAGTGATCCCCCGATGGTTGATTTGGTTGGGCCCCCAAAGGACGGCTGACCAAGCTGGAAAAGGACCTGGCCGATCTCCCTTGGGAACAGGTGCGGGGAGGGCGTGGAGGTCAAACTTCTTCCCCGTGAAGCGGAACTCTTTGTCTTTGCCCAGAGTCGCGACCGGGTGGCCAAGGAACGGTCCATGCGCCAGCGCCGCTTGCGCCGCCTTCTGGCCCGGTTGCAGCAACTCCGCAACATGAAGAAACTCAAGCGGGACGATCTGCTCCTCAAGATCAGCCAGGCCAAAGGCGGAGGCGGGCCGCGCTTTCGGTCTGGTGGATCTTACCCTGCCCCTGCCAGGGGAAGCGGTCACACGGGAGACTTTCACCTTCCGGATCAACCGCAGGAAACTCCGCACGGCCCGTCGCCGGGAAGGTCGTTACCTCCTCCGCAGGAGAAAGCACCTCAGCGGGGAGGCCCCGGAAAACTCTGGGAACTCTATATTCAGCTGGTGCAGATCGAAGAGGCCTTCAAGAACCTCAAGGGCGACCTGAGCATCCGCCCCATCTTCCACCAACTCGAGGAACGCATCGAGGCCCACATCTTCATTGCGTTCCTGGCCTACTGTTTGCAGGTGACCCTGCGGCGGCGGCTACGCGATCTGGCTCCCGGACTCACGCCGCGGGCCGTGTTGGAGAAGTTCGCCGCGGTGCAGATGATCGACGTTCATCTGCCCACCGACGACGGTCGCCAAGTCATCCTTTCCCGCTACACCCAACCCGAGAAGGAACTCCAGATGCTCATCGACGCACTCCGGCTTCAACTCCCTTCCCAGCCCCCACCCAAGATCACCCCCAGTGGCCTCTTCACCGACTGACCCGCTGTAGTGCCGACCTTCTGAATCCTCTCGTTCTGTTCCAATGACTTACGCACTGGCATACCCCCGAATCCGCGAAACCGGGCTGGGGCTACGACCAGAGCCTGGCAAAGCGGAACCTCATCGCGTTCAACCACGTCCACCACATCGGCCAGGGCGTGCTCAGCGATCTCGGCGGCATCTACACGCTTGGGCCAACGTTGGAGGAATGGCAGGCGTCAGGCCACGACCAGGGCTCCATTCTGGCCGATCCGATGTTCATCGACCCGAAGGCCGGCGACTTCCGGCTCCGACCGGATTCCCCGGCATTGCAGGTGGGCTTTATCCCCTTCGATCCGAGCGAGGCCGGCGTGCGCGGTTCCCGAGCCTGGCGACAACGGGCTCGCGATTATCCCTGGCCGGCCCTGCAACTGCCGCCGCCGCCCCACCAGCCTTGAGCATCCGCGATGATTGGGAGGAGGCCGGCGAAAGCAGCGTCCCCGGGGCGGAAACGCTCACTTGCTTCCCTTGCCCGTCGGTTTCCTGGCAGCCCGCTTGGTGGGTTTGGGTTTGAGCGAGGCGACGTGGGCCACGCTTGCAGCGAAGTACGGCCCCAGTTTCCTGGTGTTCCGGAGTAGCGCCGCCGGGACCTCCACATAGTCCTTCATCACCCTTCCATGCTGCTCGCAAAGCCGGGTTTGGTAACGTCGCAGAAACGACTCCCGCTCCGCGTCCGGAAGGCGCAGGGCGAGGATGCCGGCGGGGGTCAGGAAGCTGAACATGTGCCCGTTCAGCGAGGTGTAGGGCATGCCGGCTCCCTTCAACTCCACCTCAGGATGCGTCGCCACCAACTTCGCGTAGAGGGCGAGTTCGGGTTGCGGGACGTTTGCAGTCGGTTTGGCCATGGGATGGTTCGGTGATGGTCGCCCCTCTGGGGCACCCGGCTACTTCGCCTCGATCACGTGCAAGACCGGGCTGTCGAAGGCGAGCACGTAGAGTTCCCCGTAGCTGTCCTGGCCGAAGCTCGCGATGTTCTTGGGCTGTTCCAGCAGCGTGCCGTATTGGATCACGTGCCCCGACTCGTAGCGGAGGCCAAAGATCGTTCCCAGCGTAAAGTCGGCGTAGAGATAGAGACCGCCGAGACCGCGTTGCTCGCGTCCGCGGTAGACGTAGCCGCCGGTGATGCTCGTCCCTGGTCCGTGCCCCGGAAAGGCGCTCTCACCGGCCAGGGCGGGGTTGTGCGGGTATTCGATGATCGGATCGACGTAGCGGGCGCCTTCGGGCCCGGGCTTGAAGTGATGAAAGCCCTCGCGCACGCACCAGCCGTGGTTGCCCCCCTTGCGGATCAGGTGGACATATTCCCATTTGTTCTGCCCGACGTCCCCCGCCCACAACCGCCCCGTTGCGCGATCCCAACTCATGCGCCAGACGTTGCGCAACCCGTAGGCCCAAACCTCGCCGCGCACGCCGTAGTCCTCCCCCACGAAGGGGTTGTCCGCCGGAATCCCGTAGGGCAGCTTGCCGGTCCGGGTGTTCACATCAATGCGCAGGATCTTGCCGAGCAGGCTGGCGGTGTTCTGGGCGTTGTTGTGCGGGTCATTGGCCGCCCCACCGTCGCCCGTGGTGAGGTAGAGAAAACCATCGGGACCGAAGCTCACCTGGCCACCGTTGTGGTTCCAGTAAGGCTGAGGGATCTCCATCAGCACGCGTTCGGTGGCCAGGTCGGCCCTGGCCGGGTCACCCTCCGCCAGGCGAATCTCGCTGATCACGCTGCGCTTGGGATTCTGCTGGGTGTAATAGACATAGAAGCGGCCGTTGTTCTTGAAATCCGGGTGGCAGGCCAGCCCCAGCAATCCCTCCTCGTTCTTCTCGAAGGGCTTGCGGCCGGAGAGGTCGAGGAATAGCGGGGCATTGCCGCCGTCGTCCCCCTCCTCCACCAGCCACACCCGGCCGTCCTGCTCGGCAATGAGGAAACGACCGGAATCATCCGGCAATTCCTCCAGCCAGAGCGGACGCGCGAGGGTGAGTTTCGGCCAGACGGGTTCCAGCGCCACCGACGGCAGGGAGGCCGGGCGAACGGTGCCACCGGACAGCACGCTGGCGAGACAGGCGAGGACGACGGTTCTGTGCATGGGCGGGATGAAAGGCGGAGTTGGGCCGCCTGTAAAGCGCAAGCGGACGATTCCGAACCCCTCCGGGTTTGCGGTGATTTGGAAGGGGGGGCAAGGGGAAGAGGAATCGGGGGATCGTGAGGGGGCTTGGGGCGGTAGACCGCTGGACGCGCGGACCCGAGCCTTCCGCCTTGCTGGCGCTGATGGGGACGTTAAGCTGCGCGTGTGACCGGGTTGACGGATCGCAGTTTCTTTTTGATGGCCGTGGTGCTCTACGGTCTGAGCACGCTGTACGGGGTCTTCGTCTGGCGACGGGGATTTCGGCAGGACGACCGCGTCTGCCTGCTGATCCTGCTGGCAGGCCTGGCCTGTCACATCACCTCGATGGCGATGCGGGGGGTTTCCTTCGCGCGCTGTCCGGTCAGCAACCTCTTCGAGGCCACGATGTTTGTGGGTTGGACCGTGGGCATGGCGGCCCTGGTGTTTTCGTTGGTGCCTCCGGTTCAGCTTCCTGGCGGTGATCGCGTCACCGGTACTGTTTGGACTCGGGGTCTTTGGTCTCATGCCGGCGCTGGACACGCGTGGTCCGGCAGAGCCGCAGTTCTGGCAGGGGCTGGCCAGCCTGCATGCCTCGGTGACCTTGCTGGCCTACGGGACGCTGGGACTCGCGGCGCTGGCGGCCACGATGCATCTGACCCAGATTCACGATTTGAAACACCGCAAGCTCCGGGCGTTCTCCTCCTTCCTGCCCTCGGTCCAGCGCTTGGAACGGGTCACGACCTGGCTGGTGGTGGCCGGGTTCGCACTACTGACGGTGGGCAGCATGTTCGGCGCCGGCTGGCTGCGGCACGAAAAAGGCACGGCGTTCATCGCCGATCCCAAGATCATCTGGACCGCGGTGGTCTGGCTGGGGTACGCGGCGTTGCTGGTGGCGCATTGGCGGGGCGTTCGCACGGGACGCCGCTTCGCTTGGAGCGTGGTGGGGGCGTTTGCCTTCGTCATGCTGACCTTCTGGGGCACGAACCTGATCTCCCCGATTCACCATCCCTGAGCCATGTCGGTGGTCGTCGTCGGCGTTAGTCATCAAACCGCCCCGGTGGAAGTGCGGGAGCGGCTGGCTTTTGGGGAGGCGGAAGTGGCGTCGGCCCTGAGCCGGTTGCTCGCGGACGGCCGGGCCGGGGAGGCGGTCATTCTGTCGACCTGCAACCGGGTGGAGGTCTATGTGGCCGGAGACGCCGGACCGCAGGCCCTGGTGGCGTGCGCGCGCGAGTGCCTGCTGCAGTCCCTGCCCGCCGGGGAACCCGTTCCCGCTGGAGTCTATTCCCACGAGGGAACGCGCGGGGTGGAACACCTCTTCGCCGTGGCTTCCGGACTGGACTCCATGGTTCTGGGGGAAACCGAAATCCTCGGCCAGCTGAAGCAGGCCTACGACCGGGCGTTGCAGGCGCGCGCCACGGGACGCCTCCTGAACAAGGCGTTTCAACGGGCGTTCAACGTTGCCAAGCAGATCCGCACCGAGACGAGCATCCAGCGCGGCACCGTCTCGGTGAGTTCGGTGGCGGTGGACATGGCCGGCCGGATTTTTGAATCGTTGAAACGCAGCGACGTGCTGGTAATCGGTGCCGGCGACACCGGGGAGAAAGCGGCGCGCGCGATGCTCTCCCGCGGCGCCCGCACGGTGCGGGTGACGAACCGCTCCCCGGAAAGAGCCACCGCCCTGGCCGAAGTGCTGGGCGGCGAGGCGATTCCGTTTGAAGCCTGGCCGGCGGAACTGGAGCGGGTGGACATCGTCATCAGCAGCACCTCCGCGCCCCATTACGTGGTGGACCAAGCGGTGCTCAAACCGCGACTCGCCGCGCGCCACGGCCAACCCCTGTTGCTGGTTGACCTGGCCGTGCCGCGTGACATCGACCCGGCGGTGAACGAACTCGACGGAGTGTTCCTGTTCAACGTGGACGACCTGCAGACAATTGCCGACGAGGCGCGGCGCCAGCGAGAGGCGGAGATCGATCGCTGCCTGGCGCTCATTCGCGAACGCGCGCAGGAACCGCTGGTTCGCCACCCGGGGCACCTGCCCTCCAACCCGGCTCCACGTTGATGGTTGCCGGAACCACTGACCCGACCTGCTTATGCCCCAGACCGACCGCCCCATCATTCTCGCCACCCGGGGGAGCCCCCTGGCGCTGGCCCAGTCAAACCAGATGCTGGCCGCCTGCCGCGAGGCGTTTCCGGAGTTGCGCTTCGAGCTGAGGATCATCAAGACGACCGGTGACAGGCTGCAGAAGGCCTCGATGGCAAACCCTGCGGCCAACCTGCCCAAGGGCCTGTTCACCAAAGAGCTTGAGGTGGCGTTGTTGGCGAATGAGGCCGATTTTGCCGTGCACAGTCTGAAAGACCTTCCCACGGAGCTGCCGACCGGCCTGGTGTTGGGAGCGGTGCCCGGACGGGAGGATGTGCGCGACGCGCTGATCTACCGCAGCGAACTGGGGGCCGTCTGGCAACCGGCGGTCGGGGAGGGCGGTGAACCGGCTGAACCCATTCCGCCGCGACGGCATTATCCCGCCGGCCTCACCCTGGACGAGCTTCCCAAAGGAGCAACCATCGCCACCAGCAGCACGCGTCGGCGCGAACAGCTTCTGGCCTGTCGTCCGGATCTCAAGATCGTGGAGATCCGCGGCAACGTGGGGACACGGTTGGAGAAGCTGCTTCGGCAACCTGAACTCGATGGCATGCTCCTCGCGGCCGCCGGACTGAAACGTCTGGGCTATGAACTTCGGCCGGATGGTTCGCTGGCGTGCCGTAGCAGTCACGATTCCGGGGATGACGCTCCGGTGCAGGAGGTGCCCGAGTTCCGGGTTTCGCTGTTGGGTCTGGACGTGATGCTGCCATGCGTGGGCCAGGCGGCGTTGGGAATCGAAGTGCGGGCCGATGATGAACGAATGGCGGCGGTCTGCCGGCGGTTGAACCACGAGCCCAGCCATCAGTGCGTGACGGCGGAACGCGCGTTTCTGCACGCGATGGGTGGCGGCTGCCAGAGTCCCGTGGCGGCCCATGCCGAACTGGTGGGCGACCGGCTGCGGCTGCGCGCGGTTTCCTTCCGTACCGGAGAACGCCGGGTTGGCGAACGCTCCGGGCCGGCGACCGACGCCGGGGAGATCGGCAAAGCGATGGCCGGGGAGCTGATGTAAGTCCATCGGACCTCAGCCGGCCGGTTCAGCTCCCGCCACAAAGGCCTCGGTCACCCATTCAGCGGCTACTACGAGTCCCTGGCGGTCGCGGGCAGCGGGAGGGATTCCGGGAGGGGGGGGTAACGGAGCGGGTGCAGGAGGGCCTGGGCGGCGGAGCATTACGGGGCGGAACGCCGGGAGGCGGCTCGGGCCCAGATCGTGACGGAGGAACGGAAGGCTTGGGAGCGGGTAGGGCCTGGAGCAAGGGCGCATAGGTGATCTGGTCAAGTTGGCAATCGCGGTACGACCGAGAGCGGAGAGCGTTCTGCCCATGATGTGGATTGCGGCCCGACCGCGGATGGGCACCCCGGTCCAGCTACACGATCCGCTCCACCGGGAGTGCCAATCAGAGATGGCCTGATCTGTGAATATCAAGAACCGACCCCCATGCGTTCTTTTCACGGATGGCGAGTTCTGGCATAGTCCTTGTCGTACTGCTATGAGATCGCATCCCCTGATTCGTTTGGTTGTTCTGGCCACCCTGCTATCCTTCGTTGCCCCGGCCTTTGCCGAAGAGACGCGCGCGGAGCGCGATGCCCGCATGGGGTGGTGGCGGCAGGCCAAGTTTGGCCTGTTCATTCACTGGGGCGTCTATGCCGTTCCCGCCGGCACCTATCACGGGCGGCAGATTGGCGGCATCGGCGAGTGGATCATGCGCAACGCAAAGATCCCGGTCGCCGAATACCGCGCCTTCGCGAAGGACTTCAACCCGGTCAAGTACGATCCCGAGGCTTGGGCCGCCATGGCCGAGGAAGCCGGGATGAAGTACATCGTCATCACCTCCAAACACCACGATGGCTTTGCCTTGTTCCCGTCCGACGTCACGGATTGGGACATCGCCGATGCCACGCCGTATGGTCGGGATTTGTTGACGCCGCTGGCGCAGGCGGCCCATCGGCACGGACTAAAGTTCGGCACGTACTACTCGCAGGCACAGGACTGGACGCACCCGGGTGGGGCCAAGGCCGGCTACGACGAGGGGGACGGATGGGATGAGGCGCACAAGGGGAACTTCGATGATTATCTGCAGGGCATCGCGATTCCCCAGACCCGCGAGATTCTCACGCGGATCAAACCCGACATCCTGTGGTGGGACACGCCGGTCTGGATGACCGAGGAACGGGCCCGCCCGCTGCATGACCTGATCGCGTTGCGTCCTGGCCTGATCACCAACAACCGGTTGGGCGGTGGCTTTTCGGGAGATACGGAAACGCCGGAGCAGCACATTCCGGCCACCGGCTACAAGGATCGCGACTGGGAAACCTGTATGACGATGAACGACACCTGGGGCTACAAGAGCTACGACCACAACTGGAAGAGCACCGAGGTGCTGGTGCGCAACCTGGTCGATATCGTCAGCAAAGGCGGCAACTACCTGCTGAACGTGGGCCCCACCTCGCAGGGCGAGATTCCGGCCGCCAGTATCGAGCGGCTCAAGGAGGTCGGTGCCTGGATGAAGGTCAACGGCGACGCCATTTACGGCACCAGCGCAAGTCCGTTTCGTCGGCTGGCGTGGGGGCGTTGCACGAAGAAGCTCTCGGCCGACGGAGCCACCTTGTATCTGCACGTGTTCGACTGGCCGGTGGACGGGCGATTGCTCGTGCCAGGGCTGAAAAACGCCGTGAAGGCCGCCTCCGTGCTGGCGACCGGCGCCCGGGTGGCTTCGGTGTCCACTACGGATGGCGTCGTGTTGACCCTGCCCCCCAAAGCGCCGGACGCGATTTCCAGCACCGTGGTCTTGCGGATCACCGGGACACCCGAGGTCGAGGAGAGCCTCTGGGTAAAGCAGGCCGCCGATGGTTCGATCACGTTGCTCGCCGACGATGCCATTCTCCACGGCGACAGCCTTCAGGTGGAGCACACGCCGAGCAACCTGGGGTACTGGACCAACGCCGGCGACTGGGCGGAGTGGCAGTTCCGGGTGAGCCAGGGCGGCGATTTCGACGTGACCGCCGAGGTGGCGAGTGCGGGCAGTGCGGCGTTTGCCGTCGAATGCGGTGAGCAGAGTCTGCGTGTGGATTTTCCGAGCACCGGCGATTACGGACGTTACCGGAAGATCGATGCCGGGGTGCTGCGGGCCGTTCCGGGCGGTTCGGTCAGCATCACCGTGAAACCGCTCCGGCAGGGATGGACGCCGGTGAACCTGCGGTCGCTCAGGCTGGTGCCCCGACGCTGAGCCGAAGCCAGTCAGGCCAAGGGAACCCGGGTCCCCCCTTCCGAACAGGGGGGACCCGGTCGGTTTCTGCGCCCCGGCTGTTCATCCCCGGATCAAAGCAGAAAGGCTGCCGGGTTGCGGCAGCCTCCTGACGGTTGGGTTTGTCTCGAGAGAGTGTTGAGCGTTGTCGCGGCCCGCTATTGGGCGGGCGTGGCAGCAGGGGCGGCATCGAGGGCGCCCGGAGGAGCGTTCTCGTTCACCTTCTGCAAGACCGGCTGGGTGATGTCCGTGAGACCGGAGTTGAACATGATGATGGGGGTGCGGTTGACGCTCTCGGACGCAACATCGAAGACCAGATTGAGGCCGGCGGCGCGAGCCTGCGTATCGACCTCATCCTGGATGTCGCGCAGGATGTTCTGGCGCATACGATTGACCTGCTCGGTGATGTCCGACTGGAACTGCTTGTCCAGGTTGCTGATACTCTGCTCGATTTCCCGGATCTCGAGGAGCTTCGTCTCGGCGGTTTGCCGACGGCGCTTCTGCTCATCGAGGGAAAGTGCGGGGTCGTTGGCGAGGTCGCTGAGGTTCTTGTATTCCTCATTCGCCTTCTGGTAGTCCTCGAGCATCTTGGACCGGTTCTTCTGGAACTCGGATTGTCGTTCCTTCACCAGGGTGTCGGATTGCTTGGTCTTCCAGTAGCCGTCGAAGACCGTCTTCATGTTGATGACGGCGATTTTGTTCTGCGCCTGCAGGGCAGGCGCCACCAGGGTCACCGCCAGGGCGAGGGCGGCTGTGAACAGTTTCTTCTTCATGTTTTCAGGTTATCAGAGGGCCTCGGGGCCGTGCAAATCAATATCCGCTGCGGGTGTAGCCGACGCTGAACTGGAACCGGCCATCCCCGCTCACGAAGCGATCATGCTGGATCGGTATGGCGTAATCCAGCCGTAACGGGCCCATGCCCGGAATGTTCAGCCGGATGCCCACCCCGTAGTTGTCCGAATACGGACCGTAGTCCGGACTCGGACGTTCAAAACTGTAGGGATCGGGGTAGACGTTGCCAATATCGTAGAAGGCCGCGAGGCGCAGGCTCTGAATCACCGGAACGCTGTATTCGGCGGAGGCAAACCAGTAGGTGCGCCCCCCCAGCGGTTCCTGCCCCAGAGAGTCGTAGGGGCCGACGGACCGGTATTCGTAGCCGCGCATCGAGAAGAGCCCTCCCAGGCTCCAGCGATCATACATCGGGATGTGAGTGTCGGAACCCCAGTTGTCCATGACGCCGCCGCGGGCGATGATCTCGAGCACGTGACCGTCGAAGAGTCCCGGGAAATAGTGGCTGGTGTTGAGTTCCCACGAGTAGTAATCGGTCTGACCGCCGAAGGGGCCTCCCGCGAATCCGGCCTCCAGTTCGGTCAACTGGCCATGGTTTGGCAGGAGGACGCTGTTGCGGCTGTCGTAACTGATCTTGCCGATGGGCTTGGACACCAGGGTATGTCCGGCCTCCGCCAGGATCTCCGGTGAGGCGGTCGGTTCCACGTTCACGATGCCGACGTTGTAGAGGCTGTAGCCCACCATCCCACGCCAGTAATCATTCCAAAGCGAGCGGGTCAGGGTGAGGCGTCCGCCAATGAGGTCGATGTCGTAGACGTCGCTGTAGTAGAGCAGGTTCCGGTAATAGGCATCGAATCCGAGCGCCAGTTTCCGGCCGAGGAACCAGGGTTCGATGAACGTGAACTGAATGTCCCGCCGGGCGGTGCCCACCTGGGCGATCAGGCGCAGTTTCTGGCCGGCCCCCGTGCCGAAGAACAGCGGTTGTTTGAAAATGTCGGCATTGCCCTGGGTCAGTTCCACAAAACCCACCAGTTCATCCAGGGAACTGAAGCCCGCCCCGAACCGGACGTCCCCCGTGCTTTTTTCCTCCACGGTGAGCACGAGGTTCTTGCGGTCCGGGACGTCGGTCGGTTCGGCCTGCGCATCCACCCGCGAGAAGTACTGCAGGCCATAAAGGCGGTTGGTGCTCAGATTGACGCTCACCATGTCGAAGACTTCGCCCGGGCTCACCGCCAGCTCACGCCGGATGACGCGGTCCTTGGTCTTGGTGTTGCCCTTGATGTCGATGCGCTCGATGAAGGACTCCTTCCCCTCGGTGAGGCGGTAGGTGATGTCCATGGTGCCCTGGGCGGTGTTTGGGTGCAGGTTGGCCACGACGCGGGCATCGATGTATCCCCGGGCCCCGTAGAAATCCTGGACGGCCTGCCGGTCCTTTGAGAGGCCGCTGGGCGTGAACACCTGCCCCGGCCCCATCTGCAGCCCGCGAATCCAGCGGTTCTTTTCGCGAGTCTGCATCTGGTCCCGGATCTGCTCGGTGGGAAACAGCTCATTCCCCTCGAATTCCACGCGGCCGACGCGATACTGCAGCCCCTCGCGAAGCGTGATCTTGATGATCATCCGGTTTGACTTGGGATGCTCGAATTCAATGTCGCGGATCTCGAAGTCGATGTAGCCCGCCTCGCGGTAGAAATCGGCCAGGCGCTCGTGGTCCTCGGCGAAGACCTCGTCCTTGAGCACCCCGCTGCCGGTCAGCCAGGAGAGGAACCAATGCCGCCGGGTCTTGAGCACGCCGCGCAGTTTCCGCTGGCTGAACGCCTCCGCACCGACGAACACGACGTCATCGATCTTTACCTTGGCGGCTTCGGCGACCTGGAAGGTCACCGTACCTTTGCCCAGTTCCGAGTCAACCACCGGGACGTATTCCACTTTCGTCTGCCGGTAGCCCTTCTTCTGGTAGAGCTTGACGATTTCCTGGGCGTCCGCGTGGAGCTTCTGTTCGTCCAGCGGTTCCCCCACCTTGGATTTCAGCTTCTTCTGGAGCTTCCCGTCGCTGAACTTCGTGTTTCCCTCGAAGGTGATCTGGGTAAGGGTCGGTTTGCCGATAAGCACATAGCGCAGCTTGATCCCCCCGTCGACGCGTTCCGGGTCCACCCGGATGTTGTAGAAGTAGCCGGTGCCGTAGAGGGTTTCGATGTCGGTGTTGACCGCGTTGCGGCTGTAGCTGTCGCCGACCTTGACCCGGAGGTTTGAGCGCACCAGGGAGTCGCTGACGGCCGGCGGTCCCATGTGTTGGATCTCGATTTCCTTCACGAGTTCCGGCAGTTGAGCCAGTACGGCGGGTGCCAGGAGGCAGCACGCGAGCAGGACTCCGAGCCAGGCCCGGCAGCGGCTATTCGGCGGGAACATCATCGACGCTGTAGGGGAACGGTGTTTTCAAACCGGGTGTAGGAGCGCAGGAAGGTCAGGTGCACGTCGCCAGTGGGGCCATTGCGTTGCTTGGCGATGAGGAGGTTCACCGGTGTGGCCTCGGCATGACGCCGCGCCTCCTCATCGTCGTCGTCGTTGTCGGCCGCCTTGTGCGGGTTCTTGCTGTCCGCCCGATAAAGCAGGCCGACGATGTCGGCGTCCTGCTCGATGGCGCCGGACTCGCGGAGGTCGGAGAGCCGCGGTTTGCGGCTCTTGTCCCGTTCCAATTCGCGATTCAACTGGCTGAGCACGATGATCGGCACGTCGAGTTCCTTGGCGAGGGCCTTGATCCCGCTGGAAATCTCGGAGATTTCCTGCTGCCGATTGAAGTCGCCCCGCCGGGTTGCCGGGGAACGTAGCAGTTGCAGGTAGTCGATGACAATCAACTTGATGTGATGCCGCAACCACATCCGGCGCGCGCGTCCGCGAAGTTCGCGGATGGTCAATGCCGGGGTGTCGTCGATGTAAATCTCCGCCTTGGACAGTTGGTCGGTCGCGAAATTGAGCCGTTGGAAGTCCTCCGGCTGGAGGTCACCCTCACGGACTTTGTGCTGGTCCAGACGCGCCAGGGAACAGAGCAGACGCATGACGAGGGATTCGCCGGACATTTCCAGGCTGAACACCCCCACCGGCGCGTGGGCCTGCAACGCCACGTTCTCGGCGATGTTCATCGCCAGGCTGGTCTTCCCCATGCTCGGACGCGCTGCGATGACGAACATCTCGCCGCCCCGCAGGCCGCTGGTCTTCCGATCCAATCCGTCGAATCCGGAGGGCACGCCGGCAAGTTGCCCGGGATTCGAGAAGAACGCCTCGATCTGGCTCACCGCCTTGCCGACGAGTGTGTTGATGTCCTTGCCGGTGTTCTCGGCGCGTTCCTGGCTGATGCCCAGGAACTCCTTTTCGGCCTCATCCAGCAGGGCATCCGCCTCGTCCTGCTCCTCGTAAACGCGCGAGGCAATGCTCGTGCAGGTTTGGATGACCCGCCGCAGCAGGTATTTCTCCCGCACGATATCGGCGTAGTAGTCCAGGTTGGCGGCGGAGGGCACCGCGTCCAGCAGGGCGTTCAGGTAGGCGTGCCCCCCCACGCTCTCCAGCGACCGACGGTCACTCAACCGCTGTCCGATGCTGACCAGATCGACCGGCTGGTTGTTATCGCAGAGGTCCACCACCGTCTCGAAGATCACCTGATGGCGAGGGTCGTAGAAGGCCTCGTTGCCGCGGCGAAACCGTTCCAGACAGCGACCCACCCCTTCACGTGGGGACAGGAGCAGGCAGCCGAGCACGCCCTGCTCGGCCTCGATGGAATGCGGCGGCGTCCGGTCGACCCGGGACGGCTCCACGAGCCGGGCGCGTTTGCGACGCGCACGGGTCAGGTCCGGCTTGCCGGGGGGAGCGTCCTCGCGGATGTCGTCGATCATGGGAACAGCACACACGCTGGCCGGCAGGATGGCAATCCTGACCTGTCCCCAGTGATCCACCGGCTGTTCACCGGTTTGTTGGATCACCTTGGGCGACAGGCATCCAAAGGAAAACGGGCAGGGAATGCCTGCCCGTTGCTGTCAGGTCTGCCGGATGCCGGCCCGGGGGTCAGCGGGGCCGATAGCCGCGACGCGGACGCTCGGTTTCCGCCGGGGCCTCGGGGGCAGCGGCATCGGCGGCCGGAGGCGGGGGCAGCGGGGTGCTGCTCTCGATGATGACCTTCAGGGTGGCGTGAACCTTCGCGTGGAGCCGCAGCTCGACGTCGTGCTCGCCGAGTGCCTTGAGGGGAGCGTCCAAGTGCACCTTGCGCCGGTCGAGATGAACCGCCAGTTGCTTTTCGAGTTCGGCCACGATGTCTCCCCCGGTGACGGAACCGAACATGCGACCGTCGTCGCCGGTTTTGACGACGAGTTTGAGGCTGATGCGCGCCAGCGAGGCGGCCAGTTCCTGCATGGTTCGCAGTTCGGTGGATTCGCGTTCGGCGCGGCGTTTGCGCAGGGCTTCCAGGCGGCGTTCGTTGGACTCCGTGAGCCGAATTGCCTTGCGGTTGGGGAGCAGGTAGTTGCGGGCGTAACCCGCCTTGACCTTGACCTTGTCCGATTCCGCGCCCAAGCCGGGCACGCTGCTGGTGAGAATGACTTCAGTGGTCGCCATGTCGTGTGATCAGATGAAATTGGGATTGGTATTCGCGGAAAAGTGGCAGGAAGCCGGCCCTGCCACCGGTTCAAAACGGTACGTCGTCGTCATCGGGAGGGGGGCCTTCCTCTTCCATCGGGGGACGGGAGGCAGGGGCGGCGGGAGTGCTTCCCCGGGCGGGCGGCGCGCCGGCGGCAGGACCACTGCCGGAATCCCCGCGGCCGCCGCCGGAATCAAGGAACGAGAAGGACTCGAGGACAACGCCCAGCCGGCTTCGTTTCTGGCCGGTGTTCTTGTCCTCCCATTCGTCCAAGCGCAAACGTCCCTCAATCAGGATGGGACGACCTTTGCGCAAATACTGCCCGATGACTTCCGCTTGCCGGCCAAACGCGTCGACATCAACAAAGGTGGTCTCGTCGCGCTGCTCTCCGGACTCCGTGCGCCAGCGCCGGTTCAACGCCAGTCCGAGCTTGGCGATGGCCAGGCCCTTGGGGGTGTAGCGCAGTTCGGGGTCGCGGGTCAGGTTGCCGGCGAGAATAACCTTGTTGAAGCTGGCCATGAGATTCAGGCCGCGGCGTCGGCCGTTTCGGCTTGGGCCGTGACCGCAGGGGCCAGGGTCACCAACAGACGGTACACGTCATCGTCCAGGTCGAAGTGGTGCTGCAATTTCACCACGGTTTCCGGTTCCGCGTCGAAGATGACATTGACATAGAAGCCGGAGGTCACCTTCTTGGTGGTGACCCGGGCAAAGGGCTTCTTGTCCATCTTCTGAATGCTCTCGATCTTGCCGCCGAGCTTGCTGACCTCGCCGGTCACCCGATCGATGATGTCCCGCACGCTTTCTTCCTTGCCGGCGGTGTCCAGAATAAACAGGCCTTCGTAACGTTTCACTCAGTTGTCCTTCGTCTCCGGAACCGTCACGGTCCCGTTAAATCGATCCATTGCCGCTTTCACCCCGTCGGTGAGCCAACAGCGCACCTGCCCGGCCGCCCGGTCGAGCACGCGGTCAAACACCATCCGCTCATCCCGGTTGAACGCGCCCAGCACGTGCCCCGTGATTTCCCGTCGCGGTCCCGGTTCCCGGCCGATACCCAGCTTTAACCGGGCGTAGTCCCGCGAACCCAAATGTCGTTCCACAGACTCGAGTCCATGATGCCCGCCGGCGCTGCCAGAGGGGCGCAACCGCAGTCGGCCAAGTTCCAGGTCCGCATCATCCACGAGCACCAACACCCGGTCCAAAGCCACCCGGTGGTAGCGCGCCACGGCGCCAACCACCTCGCCGCTCGCGTTCATGAACGACAACGGCTCACAAAACAGACACGTCCGACCCAACCACTCGCCCCGCGCCAGTCGCGCCTGGAAGCGGGGTTCGGCCCGCCACGACGCACCTGCGGCTTCGGCCACCCGTTCCACCAACAGAAAGCCGGCATTGTGCCGGGTTCCTGCGTATTGCCGGCCCGGGTTTCCCAACCCCACAATGAGGTGGCAGTCTTCCATGACCCGTGTGCCGGCGCCGGCACCGGCACGGTAAGGTCCGGGCAGGGGCGGTGCCTATTTCTTTCAGTCTTCGCCCTCGGCCTCGTCCTTCTTGCGGGCGATGACTTCGGGTTCGGCGGATTCCCCGCCTTCGGTGGGCGCTTCGGTCGTCTCCGATTCAGTCTTGGGCGCAGCGACCAGAATGACCGTCACCTCGGCGTCATCGAGCACCTCGATGCCTTCGGGCAGTTTCAGGTCGGCCACGGTGATGGAGTCCCCGACCTGGAGGCCGCTGACGTCGATCTCGAGCACCTCCGGCAGGGAACGCGGCAACGCGCGCACCTCAAGGTCGTGCCGGATGCGCTCGAGCACGCCGCCGGATTTCACTCCGGGGGCCTCACCGACAGTTTCCACGGGCACCACGACCACCACGGGTTCGTTGGCATCCACCGCCTGGAAATCCACGTGGATCACCGCCCGGCTCAACGGGTGGTGCTGAACCGCCTTGATCAGGGCGAGGTGGGGCTCGGCATCGCCGTCCACCGTCAGGTCGATCAGGGCGACCTCCGAAGCGGAGTGATGCAACACCCCCCCCAGTTCACGTTCCCCGACCTCAAGGCTTCGGGCCTCTACCTTGTGCCCGTACATGACCGCGGGCACGCGTCCCTGCGAGCGCCGATGTTTGACCTGGTTGCGCCCCAGCGCAGTTCTGGGATACGCCGTCAGTGGTACCGCTTTCATCTGGTTTCCAATCCAAAAGGGGCGACACGCACCTCAAATGGCACGACCGCCCCGAAACTCGAACAGCGAGGTCACCGAAGAATTCAGGTGAATCCGGCGGATTGCCTCGCCCAGCAACGTCGCCACGCTCAGCGTGGTGATGTTAACCCCGTCGATGACGGGGCGGAGGACTGTATCAGTGGTGATTAGTTCGTCAATAGTAGAATGTCGGAGGCGGTCGATTCCCAAATCATTGAGCACGGCATGGGACACACAGGCCCGGACACTCAGGGCCCCGCGCTTCTTCAGGAGGGTTGCCGCCGAGGTCAGGGTGCCGGCCGTCTCGGTCAGATCGTCCACCATGAGGATGTTCTTGCCCTCCACATCGCCGATCACGTTCATCGCCTCCACTTCTGTCGCGCTCTTGCGGCTCTTGGCCACAATCGCCAGTCCCGACTCGAGGATCTGCGAATACGCATGGGCCATCTTCAGGCCCCCGACGTCCGGGCTCACCACCACGAGGTCGGGAATCTTCTCGTGCTTCAGGTAATCATAGATCACCGGCGCGGCGTAGAGGTGATCCACCGGGATGTCGAAGAAGCCCTGGATCTGTTGGGCGTGCAGGTCCATGGTCAGGATCCGGTGCGCCCCCGCGGCAACAATCAGGTTGGCCACGAGCTTGGCGGTGATGGGCACGCGGGGCTGGTCCTTGCGATCCTGCCGGGCATAGCCGTAAAAGGGCAGCACCGCCGTGATCCGCTTGGCGCTGGCGCGGCGGAGCGCGTCCATCATGATGAACAGCTCCATCAGGTGCTGGTTGCTGGGCGGGCTGGAGGACTGGATGATGAAGGTGTCCTGGCCCCGGACGTTCTCGTCGATCTTCACGAACGTTTCCCCGTCCGGGAACGAGGTGACCGTGCACTTGCCCAGTTCGATCCCGATGGCCTCGCAGATCCTGCTGGCCAGCGGCTTGTTGGAATTGCCACTGAATATCTTCACATGCACCTGTTTGAGTTGGCTGCCCGCGAAATGCTCCTGCCGCCCGAGGAGACCCGGACCGGTTGTGCGCGCGACGTTAGCAACCCGCGTCTTCCAGACAAGCGGAATCTCCCAGAATCGCCGTGACACTCCCAGGACGACTTTCTAGGGTGCGAGAATGCTGTGCGCAACAATCGTTTGGCCGGGAGCGTGGTCGCCGCCGGGGCGGTCCGGGGGGGGGATTGGCGCCATCCGGAAGCCAGGTTTGAGGCCCGTTGGGGCCCGATGCTCACGGTCATGACGCCGGGGACCCCAGGATGGCGACGCCGGGCGCTGGAATCTGCCGGCCTTTATGGACTGGCCTGCCGTTGGCGGACGGCCTGGCATCAGTTGCCACTCCGGTCCGTCAATTTCCTGTTCCAGCGGGTGATCGGCCTGAATCGCGGATGTCCGTGGCCGGTGAACTTCACCTCGGTGGTCACTTCCGCGGAGAATATCCGGATTCATCCCACCGTGCGGGCCAGCTTCGCCATCAGCGGCGGATGTTACATCCAGGGATTGAATGGAATTGAGATCGGTGCCCACACCCTCTTCGCCCCCGGGGTGAAGATCATCTCCGCCAACCACGATCTGGGAAACTACGATACGTGGGTGGCGTCCGGCCCGATCAGGATCGGGGGCGGATGCTGGATCGGGGCGAATGCCGTGATCCTGCCCGGCGTCGAGCTCGGGGACGGGGTTGTGGTGGGGGCTGGGGCCGTCGTGACTCGGTCCTTCGAACCCGGCGCCATCATCGGGGGGTCCCGGCCCGGAAGATTGGGGTCCCCGCTCGGGTCGCCGGGCCAACCGCGGGATGCTGCTGACAAATGAGGGGTTACGCAACGCGTTGGTGGGGTGGGATTCGCGAACGGCTGGCCGCCTCGCCCATGCTGGGGGGCATTTTGAAACTGGCGGGGGGGACCGGTCTGGCGCAGGCCATTGCGGTGGGGATCTCGCCGGTGCTCAGCCGGCTGTACACCCGGGCCGATTTCGGGGTCTACACCCTGATGTTGTCGACTTCGGGGCTGCTGACCTTTCTCGCCACCCTGCGTTACGAGCTTGCAGTCCCACTCCCCGCCGCCGCTTCCGAGGCCCGGCGTCTGGTCTTCATCGCCGCGGGAATCGGAGGGGTGTCTGTGGCGGCATTGACGGTGCTTTGCCAGATATGGGGACCGTGGTTCTTCACCTGCGTCCATCTCTCGGGGGCCACCGCGTTCTGGTGGGTGATCCCCGTGGCGGTGGCCACCCAGGCGGCCTACCAGGTCGGCTACTTCTGGGCGCTGCGAACCAAGGCCTATCGGGTCCTGGCGGTCACCCGCATCTGGCAGTCGCTTTCCAGCGCCGCCACTTACCTGCTTCTGGGATGGCTGGTGGACGGCCCGCTGGGATTGCTGGTGGGACTGCTGCTGGCTCAGGGGGCGGGGGTACTCCAACTCTACCGGCACTTCCGGGCCACGTCCGGAGAGCCGGCGGAGGCGGCGAGGGGCGGCCTGGCGCAAACGGCGCGGGAACACGCACGGTTCTCGGTGTTTGGCTCCCTGGCGGGGTTCCTGAACGCATCCGGCATCCTGCTGCCGGCCCTGCTGGTGGGGGGACTTTACGGAACGGCTGCCGCGGGGGACCTGGGACTCGCCGTGCGAATGGTAAGCCTTCCCATGCAACTGATCGGGACCGCCGTGGCCCAGGTGTTCCTGGCGGAGGCGGCTCAACTGATTCGCGAGGATCCCTCACGGCTGCAGGGTCTGTTCTTCCGGTTGACCCGGCGGCTGTCGAAATTCGGAGTCGCGATTGCCGCGGGCGGAGCGATCAGTCCCTGGGTGTTCCCCTGGGTGTTTGGTGAGAACTGGCATGTAGCCGGCCACGTGGCGGCCTGGGTGTCTCTGTCCGCAGCCGCCCAGATCGTGGTGTCCCCCCTCTCGAACATCGCCATCCTCATGAAGCGCCAGGACGTGCAACTGTTGCTTGACGGGTTGCGGGCCGTCGCGGTGGTGGTGTCGCTCTGGCTGCCCTGGCGACTGGGCGCGGACTTTCTGACGGCGACCGCGATCTTTTCCCTCGCCATGCTGGTGCTGTACGGGCTCTATTTTGCCGTCTACGTGACACTGGCCCGTCAGTTGGCAGCAACGCGCCGGGAACCTGTCTGAGGAGCCGCCTGAGAGAATCGCCGCGAGGTTCTGAAGTTCCACCTTCAGACGGTTCAAGTGCCGGGCCGCCTGAGAGCCTGGCACTCAACCGGCTTGGCAGACCGGCTTCGGAGGTAGCGGCGGTTCCCTGAATGACGGGAGTCAGGATTTCGTTCTTCGCATGCGCATTCTGATCATAGCCTGGTTCTTCCCTCCCTGGAATGAGCCCGCAAGCAACCGGCCCGACAGCTGGGCGCGGCATTTTGCGGCGCAGGGACATCCCACCACCGTGCTCACGGCCCGGAAGGATCCCCGGCTGCAACGGGACCTGTCCACCCCCTCACACCGCAGTCCGGGCTCACCGTTGTGGAAACGCCTCTGCGCCTGATGCGCACCCCCGTGGCCAAGGGGGCCTCCTGGGCGGCCGGAAGCATCCCTCAGGCGCGCCGACTCGCGCGGCAGAGCGACGTCATCATCAGCACGTTCGGCCCCTGGTACATGCACGTCCTGGGTTGGTTCGCCAAGCGGGCGAATCCCGGGGCCTTCTGGTGTGCGGACTACCGGGATCTGTGGCATGCGCGTGACTTTTTCATGCAGGGACGCCCCTGGAGGCAGGCCTTCATGCGTCGCCTGGAGCAGTTCATCGTGCGTCCTGCGAACCTGGCGGTCTCCGTATCACCCCCTTTGGTCGCCAGCCTGGCCCAGACCCATCCGCACATCCCCGGCGTGACCATCTACAACGGCTTCCCCCTTTCCGAACACATGCCTCGCCGGCCGCCGGAAGTGATGCGGCAACGCGCGGTTGCGGGGGTGCCCTTCGACATCGTCTACACCGGCACGATCTATGAGGGGGGCTACAACGACCCGGAGCCGCTCTTGCGGGTGCTGGCCCGGAATCGCTGGAACCGGCCGGTCCGGCTTCATTTCTACGGACAGAGTGCGGCTTCCCCGCTCCTCCGTTCCCTGCGCGACCGCTACGGGCTGCAGGAATCCGTGGTGCTGCCCGATCAGCCGTTGAGCCGGGGGACGCGGTCCGGCGGCAGCGGGAGGCGGATCTGCTGCTGCACCTCGGGTGGACCAACCGGGGATCGACGGGATTCTCAGCGCCAAGATCTTCGAGTACTGGCCTCGGGGTCGCCCGTGCTCAGCGTGGGGGCGGAGCCGGACACCGCCGTGGGACGGCTCCTGCAGGAGACCGGGGCCGGAATCTGCGTGGGGCGGAACGAGTCCGTCATCGAAAGCCACTTGGAGCGGTATGTGAACGAGGGGATTGCACCGGGTGGTTTGCGCCGCGGACTGACCGCATTCTGGCCTATACCCGGGAGCGGCAGGCGGCGCGGTTGCTGAGTTGCTGCAGGAGCATGCCGGGCATGATTGAGGCATCGCCTTGATGCCGTTTTTCCCGTTGACCCTCCCGGCGGGCCTGTGCGTTCCTGTGCGCCGTCCCAGTCCGGGCGGTTGGGGTGGAAGACAGAGTTTCGGAAAGGGACCGGGGCGACACGGCGTTTCGATCGGTATGAGTGCATCAGCAGTAGAAGTCAGGCTGCAGTTCCAGTTGTTGTTCTGGTGCGGCGTGATTGCCGTGGCGATGTTGGTCTCGGGCATGCTGCTCGCGGCGAACGTCTACATGATCGTGTTCCTGTTGGGAGCGTTCGGCTGGCTGATTACGCTGCCATACCATGCCTGGCTGTCGGTGATTGTCGCCACGGTCATGTTCCGGGCGGCATTCATTGTGCCCTTCATGCCCGGACGTCCGCATTTATGGGAGGTTGGGGTGTTGCTGGCGTGGACCGGCGTACCCCTGACGATCCTGCTGCGCAAGGGGTGCCGCGATGCCGGCACGGTCTATCGGGACAACCGCTGGGTGTTCATCGGGACGATGCTGTACTGCCTGGTGCTGGTCGTCACCATGTTGGCGCGGGGCTTTGGCCTGCATGTGCTGGGTTCGGAGGAAGCCGGGGGCGGGCCTACCTGCAGCAGATCCTTTGCGGCATGCTGCCGATCCTGTTCCTGCTGCTGCCCCTGGACCGGAAGCAGTTCTTCTGGCTGGTGGTGCTGCAGTTGCTGTTGACCGCCACGTTCCTGGTTTCGGATTTCGCCCTGTCCGCGGTCCCGGGCGGCATGAATCCCCTGCTCTACTTCTTCGAACTCTCGACGGACGCCATGAACTTCGAGCAGAACGCCATGAGCTTCGGCATCGTGCGCCACCAGTCGCTCGGCTGGTTCTTTACCTCCGTGTTGTATCTGCTCTTCGTCCTGTTCCACTCACGGGAATTCACCGGCAAGAAGGCCTGGTGGCTGATTCCGACGGCCGTGGGGGCGTACTCCATCAGCCTGTTGAGTGGCAGTCGGACCACGGCCGGGCTTCCGGTGCTTATTCTCATGGGGGTCCTTTGGGCCCAGCGCTTCTTTGACGCGCGCAAGCTCATCATCAGCGCCATGGCGGGGGTGTTCCTGCTGCTGCTGGCTTATGGCACGGCGCGGCAGGCCCCGATGTCCGTGCAACGCGCGCTCTGCATTCTCCCCGGAATCGATGTCTCCCCGCAGGCAGCGGCCGATGCCGAGACCACCCTCACGATGCGCCGGATGTTGCGGCGAATCGGCACCGAGATGATTTCGGATTACCTCTGGCTCGGCCGCGGTTTCGGGGTGACCCTGACCAGGGTGCAAACCAGCCGGTTTGACTGGGCGCTGGAGCAGCACTTGCAGACGGGCACGTTCTACAACGGCGCCATCGGCTTGTTGGTCAACACGGGAGTGCTGGGCTTTGTCTCGGTGATGCTCCTGTTCTACGGCGGCACGCGGATGGCCTGGCGGGTGGTCCGGCACGTGTGGGATCACGGGGCCGAGGATCCCGCGGTCCGCGCGGCGCTGCTGGTGGCCTTCACTTGGATCGTCGAAGTGGTCTTCTTCCTGGGATTCCACGGCGATTCCCAGCAGACCCTGCGCCGTTTCGGCATGCTCATCGGGATGCTGATTGCCGCGGACCGCCTGATCCGCACCTCCGCGCTTGAGGAGACGGAGGCCGGGGACGAGGTTGCGGCATTGCCGGAGACCACATGAGGGTCCTGCATCTGCTGGGAGCGACCGAGGACAACGGCGGCATTCTGACGGTCCTTCGCAGCCTGCAGTCGGTATCGGCGGCCGCGGAACTGCGGCACGAGGTGCTGGTTCACCAGGAGTATCAGGAGACCCGACGACCGGCTTTGGAGTACTGGCGCAGCCGTCGACTGCGGGACGAATCGCCCAATCATCTGGACCACCTCGTGCGCGCCCTCCCCGCGCTGTGGGAACTCCGGGGAATGGTGCGGCGGCATCCGGTTGAGATCATCCATGCCCATACGCGGGGTGCGCTGCCCGTGGCGATCGGGATCGCGTCACTGTGGCGGCGGCCGGTTGTCTTCACCAATCACACCTATCCCCGCCGTCGGGGAATGTACCGCTGGGCCGCGAAGCAGCCCCGGCTGCGATTCGTGGTGCTGACCCCGAACATGGCGCGCCACCTCGGACTCTCCCCGGAGGCGGATGGGGTCCACGTGATTCCGGCCTGTTGTGCCGATCATTTCTTCGAGGTTCCGGTCGTGGAGCGACGTCCCGTGGGGCCGGGCGACCGCATCCGCCTGGTGGGGCTGGGGAACATTGTGCGTTGGAAGAACTGGCATCTGCTCCTGCGTGCGCTTTCCCGGTTGCCGGTGGAGACCCGTCGCCGCTTCACCTTTGACCATTGGGGGCCGGTCCCCCGGGATCCTGACTGCGAACTGTATCGTCATGAACTCGAGGATCTGGCCCGGGCTGCAGCGCCGGCCGGCATCCGTTTTCGTGGAGTCACACTTCAGGTGGAGGACTCGCTTCGGGAGGCGGACTGGTTCGTGCTTCCCTCGACCAACGAACCCTGTTCCGTGGCGTTGGCGGAGTCGCTTGCGTTGGGAATCCCGGCCATCGCTTCGGCCAGTGGCGGGAATGTCGACATCCTGAAGCCAGGCCGCACGGGACTGCTGTTTACCAGCGAGGATCCGGCGGATCTGGCCCGGTGCCTCCGTCAGTTGGCGGACCACGAGATTCAACCCGCCGGCCCCGGTGAGGTGCGGGATTCGGTGCGGTATCGCAGTGCCTCAGCGGTTTCCGCCCGCTACTTGGAACTCTATCGGGAATGCCTCAGCCCCCCGCCGGTCGCGTAGCGGCAATGCGGGAGGTCAGGCCCCTTCCGTCACCGTCTCCCCCGGGGCGGGCTGCAGAACCTTCATCCGGGGATGCCGTTCACGAATGGCTGCGTCAAACCACTGCCGCGCGGCCGCATCGCCGTGCCCCAGCAGGACGGTTCCCGGGTTGACCTCCCCCACGAACTCCAGAAGTTCCTCGCGGTTGGCATGTGCCGTCAGGTCGAACGCCTCCAGTTCGCACTGGCGGGTCACCTCCCCGGCGGAGGCACTGAACAGAAAAGGTCTCCCCCGCCTGCTTGCCTTCAGCCGACCGCCCGGCGTGTCGGGGTCCACGTAACCCACCAGCAGGATGCCGTTGGCAGGATCCGCCATCAGCGGAATCGCCAGGTCGTGCGCGGCAGTGTGCTCGGTCATCATCCCCGCCGTGAGGACAAAGAGCTGGCCCTGACGCAGCAGACCGGCGTCGGCCCGCCGGCGGCCCAGGACTTTCAAGTCCAGCGCCTCGTGCAGAAGGAGGGAGGTGTGACGTCGATTCGCCCGGTGTGATTCCAGGTCGTAGATTTCCGTGAACACCCGGCCCAACCCGCCGATATGCACCGGCATACGCGGCAGGGCGCCCTCGCGCATCCAAAGCGCCAGCATCGCCAGAATCTCCTGGGTCCGGCCCAGCGCGAACGTGGGGATCAGCACGCGACCACCGCGTGCCAGCACTCGCTGGATCGCACCCAACAACCGGGTCACCTCGGTTTCGCGGGTCTGACCGGGAACCGGGTCCCGTCCGCCACGGGTTGTTTCCAGGATCAGGACGTCCGCCTGGACGTCCTCGAAACGCGCCCCCCGCAGCAGGGTCTGGTCCTGGAATGAAACGTCGCCAGTATAGAAAAGCGTCTGGTCCCGACCGCGCACCATGATTCCCGCCGAACCCAGCGTGTGCCCCGCATCCCGGAATTCCAGCGTCGGGGAGGTCGTTCCCCGGCGCGACCTCGAGAAGCCCCCCCACTCAACCTCCCGTTCATAGCGGAAGCCCTGGTAGCGTTCCAGTTGTTCATCAAGCTCGGTATGGGTGTAGAGCGGATACTCGCGGACGCCCAGTTCCTCACGTTGGCGGGTCATGACATTCACCGAGTTGTGCAGGGCCCTTTCGACGAGGAAATAGGTCAGTTCCGTCATCAACACCTGCGCCTCGGGAAAGAGCCGCATCGCCACGGGCAGGGAACCCACGTGGTCATGGTGGCAATGACTGATGGCAATGGCATCGGCCTCCTCCCCCGCCACCCGCGAATACAGCGGCAGGGCCGCCCGGCCGTCGATCTTCGGATGAATGCCGGCGTCGAGGAGCAGTCGGTACCCGTCGATTTCCAGCCACCAGGCGCTGGCTCCGATGTCGGCGTCCGGGTTGAGGTTCGTAATCCGCATGTCGCTGAGCATAGCCGCGCAGACGCACGGTTCCAAGCCATCCCCCGCTTCACAGGCTCGTTCACCCGCCTGCCCCCCCTCTGGGTGAATCGCTGGCACCAAAGCCCGAGGCTGGCCTTGAACCGAACTTCAACTTGAACGTGAACCTGAACCTGAACTTGAACTCCCCCCTATGCCGCACCGGATTCAGCTCTCAACCGGCTTCTCCAACAACGGGCGCAGGCGGTATTTCAGAATGCGCCGCGTCAGGACCGTCCACAGCAGGTTGCCGCCAAACCCCAGAACGATCCACAGCCCCAGAAAGACCCAGGGATTGGGGCCGTTCCTCAACGCGATCCCAACCGCCAGGACGCCATACACCGAGCCAAGGATGAACAACCCCACCCATGGCAGAATGAGCACGAACGCGCCCGTGTTTCCCGCCGCCTTCCGGGAAGTCCCGCGCCAGGTCGCACACCACATGCCCACCCAGGTCAACGTCCACCAGTCGAACAACAACCCCACCGCCGGCAATCCCAGCAGGAAGGCCACCGTTCGGGAAAGGTCGGTGCTCCGCTCGGCGTCCAGGAAGATCAGGACTGCCAGGACACCCGTCGCCGCCAGGGTCACCGCCACCGCCGGGCCAAACTGGCTTCGCATGGCCCCCCATTGCCCGGCCATGAATTCGCGGTTCGACAGCGGCGTGCTCAGGAGCAGTTCGGCGGTGCCCTCGCGCCGTTCGGTCAGGAGGGGAACCACGGAGTCCGACACCATTTGGAACTTCAACAAGACGTGCATCAGCACCACCACGAAGAGCCCCACGGAGATCGGTTCCACCTCATCCGGAAAGGCCACCGCCAGCGCCGAGAAGATCGCCAGCGGGAGGCCGGTCAGCAACAGGGGCCAGAAGGCCCGCCAGCGGTAACGGCAGACCAGCCATTCAAACGGGTTCCGGTCGAGCATTCGACGGCGACGGCAGCTCCGGGTGGCGGTTCCACCGAGCCGCCACAACCCCCAGCGCTGTCGCCATCCGAGACGAAAGCCGCCCACGGGCCGGTCCACACTCCGTCGCGTAATGCCCCGTCCCGCCGCGAACACCAGCAACCAGGCCAGTCCCTGCTGCACGCCCAGGAACGTCCAGAACCCTCCCAGATCGAAGGCCGAACTCATTCCCACACCAAACACCCCGTAGATGGGCAGTGTGGGGCAGAGAAAGCAGAGGAGCGCGGCCCAACGCCAGGGCGACGTCGGACCCTGGATCGCCGCCATTGCCACCAGGCTGGGCAGGACAAACATCAGGAACGCCATCAGCAGCGTGGCCAGCGTCTGCGCTCGCCGTCCGTCGGAGGTCCGGCTGGAAAAGAAGAGCCCGATGGCCGCCGAGAGCACGAGGGTATTCAGCATGACGAGGGCGAGCTTGAACACGGCGACCGGCTCCGCCCCGCCGCGCAGCAATGGGATGCTCAGGACCGGCACGGTCGCCATCAGCGTGTAACCCGCCGTCACCGTGTTCGACATCAGCTTGCCGGTGGCGACTTCCCAACCCTTGAGATGACTGAGCAACAGCAGCCCCAGGGTCTGCTCCCGGTATTCCTCGCTGACGCTGTCGGCGGTCAACCGGGCTCCCATGAACGCAGCCACCAGCGTGAGCAGGCTGAAGCAGGTCGCCACGGCCGCCTGCGGGGGCATTGGCAGACCCCACCATTGCGGAACAAACACGGTCCACGTCACGATGAGCAGCGCCACCACGGCGGTGATGACCCGTGGCGAGCGCAAGCCCTTGCGGCGTGCCTTCACCCGCAGTTCGCGCTCGATGATGGGCAGGAGAGTCATCCGAAATGGGGGACGGGAGATGGGAAACCGCAAACAGGGACTTCTTGATGCCCCCATTCGCGACTCGCCATTCGCCATTCGCTTGTCATGTTCAATGACCTCCGAACCACGTGCGGAACCAGCCCCGCTTCCGCTGGTAACGTTCGGCCGCCACCTCGCGGAAACGCCTCTTCAGCCGGCCCCAGGCGAACAGTCCCCAGAACAGCGCGTTCGCCAGGCACCCAACATAGAACAACAAGACGATCGCGGTCTCGTCCAGCCGCCCCACCCATCCGCGATCCAGGTGAAGGATTCCCACGAAGATGGTTCCCACGATCCAGGCCAGGCACGGCAGCACGATAACCCGGAAGAACGCCGATCCCGAGGCCTGGGTGGCGTGCGGAGCCACCAGGGCCCGCCACATCGCCAGCACGGCAATCGCCAGGGCGTCCAGGGGCAGCGAAGCCATGTGCCAGAACGCGGCGGAGATCATGACGTTCCGTTCACTGAACACCTGGTCCACCGCCTGCAGCAGCAGCACCACATCCACCACCAGGATGAAGCCCAGCCACAACCCGCCCCAACGCCACAGCGACCGCAGCTGTCCGCTGAAGATGCGTCCCACCGTCAACGGGGTGCTCAGCAGGAGTTCCATCGATCCGGTGCGCCGCTCCTCCGCCAATTGCGACGCAGCGGCCAGCGAAACCCGCACCTTGAAGATCACGTGCAGCCCGATGGAAGTCAGGATGAACCACCCGACATCGTGGCCGGCCTGCCATTCACTCGTTCCCCAGAACCACAACAACGTCAGCAATACCAATACCCCCACCTCGATCCGTAGCCGGCTCGGCTTCCGGCACGTGAGCCAGTGGAACGGGTTGAGGTTCAGCAGCCGCGTCCGGTAACCGGCAGTTGCCACGCTGCGAATCGGTGCCGCTCCCCCATCCCGTCCGGCCCCCGAACGCGACGGCAACAACCTCGGCAGTTCCCGCCAGAACCGGGGCAGGGCGACACAAGCCAGGACGAAGAACAACAGGGCGAACCCGGCCACCCAACTGACCGACGGCCAGAGCAAATGGTCGGGCTTGCCGCGACCGGGTTCCGTGGCCGCCAGGGCCTGCGCCAGGAGCGGGCTTGGCGTTGCCAGGAGAAAGTCCGGCCGCCCCCCCCGATGATCGGCCAGCTGCAGCGCCAACAGCAGCCAGGGCCCTCCGGTGATCAACACCAGAAGGATCAGCGTCCCCCCCAGCGCCCGCCGACTGTTCTCAAACCAGCATGAGACAAACATCCCCACCGCCAGCGAGAAGAACAGGGTCACCGTGAGCACCGCGACAACCTGCAGGAGTTGCCCCAGCGCGACGCCACCCAGCAGCATCGGCAACCCCAGCACCGGCAGGATCGCCAGCAAACCGTAAATGGAATGCATCGAAGTCGCCGCCAGTTTCCCCAGCACGATGTCGAACCCCTTCAGATCCGTGAGAAACAACAGCCCCAGGGTGCCCTCCCGACGCTCCACGCTGATGCAGTCCGAGGTCAACCGCGCTCCCGCCAGCAGGCAATACAGCCAGGACAACCAGGCCAGCGCATAGAAAATGGAAGTGCCGCGAACCGCCGGGGTCGACCGCTCCGTGGCGAGATACACCATCACGCTCAGCAACAGAGCCAGGAGCGCCGCCCCCACCCGCGTCCCGAACGTGCCGGGCCGCCGGGAAGACACCCGCAACTCTCGGGCAACCACCGGAAAGGCCGTCATGTCACCCCGGAGCCCCGCCGGACAATGGCGTTGGTTGATAAAGCACTGAGCATGGCGCGCGCGAAAGTAGCCCCTCCCCCCCCGCCCCGCAATCCCGAGCCTCCTCCCCCCCACCCACCCCGGCACCCAAACTCGAACTTAGACTCGAACCTAAACTTGAACTTAAACTCCCACTTCAACCCAAACTCCAATCTGCCCCCGAACCCAAACTCGATCTCCAACTCCCCCCAGCCGGAAACATCGACGGGAAACACTTCCCAGCACGCAACGCGTTCGGCAGCCTTGCGGGCATGTTGACGCTGATCATCGCCACCCGGAACCGGCACAAGGTCGGGGAAATCCGCGCGGTCCTCGGAGACCCACATCGTTACCTGACCCTCGCCGATTTCCCGGCGGCTCCCGCGGTGGTCGAGGACGGGGCGACGTTCGCCGACAATGCCCGCAAGAAGGCCACCGAGATTGCCACCTGGCTGGGTCAACCGGGAGTCGATTGCCCCGCCGACCCGGTGTGGGTGCTGGCGGACGATTCCGGTCTCGAGGTGGATGCGTTGGACGGCGCCCCGGGGGTGCATTCGGCACGGTTTGCCGCCGGGGAAGCGGGCGTGGAAGGCAACGCCCCCGACGTCGCCAACAACGCCCGGTTACTGCGCCTGCTCGCCCGGGTCCCCGCGGCGCAACGCACCGCCCGCTTCCGTTGCGTCATCGCCCTGGCCCGTGTTTCGGCCACGGCGACCGACGACGTGACACTTCACGAGGGCTCC
The DNA here is from genome assembly GCA_024233215.1 of Verrucomicrobiales bacterium. GTDB lineage: Bacteria > Verrucomicrobiota > Verrucomicrobiia > Limisphaerales > J093 > J093. The sequence continues at coordinate 297,078 of JACKPW010000006.1, forward strand.
TGCGAAGGTCGCATCCTGGAGGAATCCCGGGGTACCGCCGGTTTCGGCTACGATCCCCTGTTCCAACCGGACGGATATCCGCACACCTTCGCGGAGCTGGGCGAATCCGTGAAGAACGGCATCAGCCATCGTGCGCGGGCCCTGGCGGCTCTGGCGGCGAGTGGCACATTGCGGACGTCGTAGATTCCCGCGGTTCGCCAAACGGGGCAATCCGGCTTATCCTGCCGGCCCCATGAGCAAGCGGCGCGCCACGAAGTGGATTCTCGGCCTCGCCCTCGTTGCCGGCATCGCAGGGGGAGTGCTGCTCCTCCAGCGCGCCCCGGTGGCCTGGGTCAGCGATCCCGCCGCCATCCGGCCCTGGTCGGAGCGGTCGGAACTGCTCAACCCCGTGAGGTCGGTCCCACCCACCATCAACTCGAACCTCCTCCAAAGCCTTACGATCATCACGAACGAAACCGGCACGTTGCGAATCACCCATGACGAGCCCGACCGGAACGAGCACGAGCATCTGGCCTGGCAGGTGGTTGAGGCGGACGACTCCCAACACGCGGACCTCGGTGCCGGCGGTCTTACCCTGGAGTATGTCGGGGTCGCCTACGGCCCCCCGGATCAGGGTCGGGACGACGGCTACTCCCTGCGACTCGACGCCCACTTCTTTCGTCCGGACGGCACGCCTTTTGAGGCGGAGGATTACCAGCGCTGCGAGCTCGACGACTGGGATCGGAAGCTCCGCTATCGCGACGGCATCCCCGCGGTGGAGATCGGCCTCAAGCTGGAGGGGGTCGACGGTTACGAGTTCATGGGACTGAAGGCGTTTGATGCCCGCACCCACGCGCCCATCCAGGGGGGCGGGTTCAGTCACGGGGGCAGCCGGGACCGCTATGCCATCGAGACTTCGCTGGCCATCTGGCATCCCGCCCCGATTGAACTGGTGCTGGACCTCGCGGTGGGACCGCCCGAAGTGTTCGAGTTCCCCGCAAAGCCCGGTGCTTTCCAGGGATTCCCCGGCGGGGCAATCGCGCTTGCGGCCGGGATCGATGGCGACGAACGATCCTGGAGTTCCAGCAGCGACGGCAAGCAGACGACCGTCACCGTCCGCTTCGAGGAAAACGAGCGTCAGCCCCAGTGTTCGCTCATCTTCCTCTGCTTCCCGGCGGCCCACCCGGCACCCTTCGAGTTCGAGTTGCTCAACGAGCAGGGAGAAGTGCTGCCATCGGCCGGCGGCGGCTCTTCCAGCGCCATGGCCATCAAGTCCGCGCGGGCGAAACTCAGTGAGGTCGCCACCGTCCGGTTGCTTTACTACCCGAATCAACGTCGCGTCCTTTTCCGACTCCCGGCCCTACCCGGCCTGCCGGCGGAAAACGCAAACGTCGCGAACCTGTTTGACCTGCACGTGCCCTACGTCGCAATTCGCTACGAACACGACCTCCAGGAATGGGTGCAGGACGTGCTCCAGCTCAAGGTCGATGCCAGCTCGCGACCCAACTTCCCGCCCGGGACCTTCCCGATGGCGTTCACCAACACCACCGCCGCCGACCTCTTCCAGGTCTGGATGGACCACCAACCGCAGGGCATGATCGCCCGGGTGAACGCGGAAACGCAGACCCTGGAGGTCCGGAAATCCGGTGCCATGGCCCTCCTGGAACGCCTCCGAGAGTGGTTCGCCGGCAAGTTCCAGTGAACCCCGGAAGGGGGCCGTCAATGCCCGTAAACGGGATTGCCAGCACTCGCCAGCCCTCATAAAGTCCCGCTCATGTTGCCGGCATTGAGCAGCACGACGACGACTTTCTAGCGTCCACGGAAAACCACCGTGGACGCCGACGCCTCGCTTCCAATCGGACCGGGGCGTTTTTGTTTGGTTTGAACCGATCCACCACGAATGAACACGAATCGACACGAATCCAAGGAAAGCGACGAAACCCAACTCCTACGCGTGTGCGGAGTGATCCGGACCCTGACGGGCGTAGGCCGTCCGGGCTCCGGGTATTCGTGTGAATTCGTGTCCATTCGTGGTTAACTCCCTCCCTTTATGCCCGAAGAGAACCAGCAGTTGAAGGAACGTAAGACCCTCGACGAGCGCGAGCAGATGTCCGAGCTCGAACGCCTTCGTCATTCGTGTGCGCATGTCATGGCCACCGCCATCTTGCGCCTCTGGCCCGATGCCCAGTTCGCCTACGGTCCGCCCGTCGAAAACGGGTTCTACTACGACGTCGAACTGGACCATCGGATTTCGCCCGAGGACTTCGAGGCCATCGAGGCCGAGATGAAGAAGGAGATCAAGGCCAACAACGTCTTCGAGAAGCTCGTCGTCACGCGCGACCAAGCCATCGCCGACGCAAAGAGTGGTCGTCTGGGCGGTCTGAGTGAGCGCCCGGACAACGAGAGCAAGTTCAAGCTCGACCTCCTGGACCAGATCCCGGAAGGCGAGCCCATCTCCTATTACCGGAACGGCGACTTTGTGGACCTCTGCGCCGGCCCGCACGTGATGCGCACCGGCAACATCAAGGCGTTCAAGCTCACCAGCGTGGCGAGCGCCTACTACAAGGGCGACGAAAACAACCCGCAACTCCAGCGCATCTACGGCACGGCCTTCAAGAACAAGACCGAGTTGGAGGCTTACTTCACGATGCTGGAGGAGGCGAAGAAGCGCGATCACCGGAAGCTCGGCGCGGAGATGGGCCTCTACACCATCGACGCAGAATACACCGGCCCCGGCATGCCACTCTGGTTGCCCAAGGGTACCGCCATCGTCGAGGAACTGGAGAAGCTGGCCAAGGAAACCGAGTTCGCCGCCGGCTACGTCCGCGTCCGCACGCCACACCTGGCGAAGGAGAAGATGTATAGGACCAGCGGGCATTTGCCGTACTACGCGGACAGCATGTTCCCGCCGATGACGCTCGATGAGCTTGCTGCCAAACGAAGTGAGCTCGTCGAGAAGAAGCGTCACCTTTGGGAGCACTGCTGGGCATCCGGTGCTGTCGAAGCTCTGAAGCTCACAAGCGCCCATTTGGAAGCACTCAATCCCAGCCAAGAGCTGCAGTTGCTTGAGCGACGGATCAATACGCCTGAAGTGGAAGTCTCATCAGAGCAGATGGGTTGCCTTCAGGAGCTACGAGACGTGGCAAGGGAGCTGTTTCAGATGCCTTTGGCTGAGAGCTACTACCTCAAAGCCATGAACTGCCCGCATCACCACCGCATTTTTGCGGCGGAACCGCGCAGCTATCGCGACCTGCCGTTGCGCCTGGCCGAATACGGCTGCTGCTATCGCTACGAGCAGTCGGGTGAGTTGTTCGGCCTGATGCGCGTGCGTTCGCTCAACATGAACGACGCCCACATCTATTGCACCGAGGAACAGTTCGCGGAGGAGTTCCGGGCCGTGAACGACATGTATCTGAAGTATTTCAGGATCTTCGGCCTCGAGAAGTATGTGATGCGTTTCAGCACCCACTCGAAGGAAGGGCTCGGCAAGAAATACGTCGACGAACCGGAACTGTGGCTGAAGACCGAGGACATGGTGCGTCGCGTGTTGCAGGAGAGCGGCATCAACTATGTGGAAGTCGCGAACGAAGCGGCCTTCTACGGTCCGAAGATCGACGTGCAGGTGTGGAGCGCCATCGGCCGCGAATTCACCATCGCCACGAACCAGGTCGATTTCGCCGTGCCGGCCAAGTTCGGTCTGCAATACAAGGACCGCGACAACTCGTTCAAGACGCCGCTCTGCATCCATCGGGCACCGCTTGGAACGCACGAGCGGTTCATCGGCTTCCTGATCGAGCATTACGCCGGGAACTTCCCGTTGTGGCTGGCGCCCGAGCAGGTGCGCGTGCTGACCATCGGCGAGGACGAGGCGTTGATCGCGTATGCGAAGGGCATCCTGAACGAACTGCGCGGCCACCAGGTCCGGGCGGAGGCGGACTTCAGTCACGACCCGATCAAGGCGAAGGTGGCCGAGGCGGAGAAGGCGCGGGTGCACACGATGCTGGCGATTGGCCCGCGCGACATGGAGAACGGCAACGTCTCCGTCCGCCTCCACGGCAAGGGTCACCAGGGCGCCAAACCGAAAGGCGAGGTGGTGTCGGATATTGTTGCTGCGATTCGCGAACGGCGGGCGTGACAAGAGGCTCGGTCCCGGTAGTCTCCCCGCGTTCACCCTGGACGACCGGGCGGTCTGACGTATGGCACAACTGGAACTGTTCAAGCTGCTGAGCAAGGGATTGGAGCGCACCCTGCGCGACATGAATCCGTGGTGGCAGGGTGATCCCATTCCCGCTGTGCCGCCCATCCGCCGGTGGGCCTATGAGCCGGTGCTCGGCAGCCTGCGCAGCCAGTTGTCGCCGGCGGTCGTGCTGCGGGGCCCGCGGCAGGTGGGAAAGTCCACGTTGTTGGCCCAGGTGATCGACTCTCTTCTCGCCGAAGGGATTTCGCCGAGGCGGATATTCCGCGTCCAGTTTGACGACCTTCCGGACCTGAAACGGTTGTCCTCCCCGATCACTGAATTGGGGCAGTGGTATTGCGATCACATCCTGGGGAAGAGCTATGCGCGCGCGGCGGCGGATGGCGAGGCGCCCTGTTTCGTCCTCGATGAAGTGCAGAACCTGCCCGACTGGGCGCCGCAACTGAAGCACATCCTCGACATCGGCAAGGTGCGGGCACTGGTCACCGGCAGTTCCGCCCTGCGCATCCAGGCGGGTCACGACAGCCTCGCCGGCCGGTTGTTCACAGTGGAAATGGGGCCGCTGCTGCTGCGGGAGATCGCCGCCTTTCGTGGACTCGGCAGCCTGAAGCCCCAACTCGGTTTCAACGGACTGGGTCCGCTGAAAGAAAAGGAGTTCTGGCTGGAACTGCGGGCCTTTGGTGAAAGGCACTCGGAGATCCGGCAAACCGCGTTCGCCGCCTTCTCAGAACGCGGCGCCTACCCGGTGGCGCAAGCCAATCCGGATGAACCCTGGGAACGGGTCGCGGATGTGTTGGAGGAGACCGTCATTCGCCGTGCGATTCAGCACGATCTCCGCATGGGCCCAAGGGGGCAGAAACGCGATGAAGCGCTCTTGGAGGAGGTCTTCCGGTTGACCTGCCGCTATGCGGGGCAGGCCCCACGCCAGGCTCTGTACCTGGACGAGTTGCGCCGTTCCCAAGGAGCAAATCTCGGCTGGCCACGAGTCCTGAGTTACCTGCGCTTCCTGGACGGCACGTTGTTGCTTCGCCTCATCAAGCCGCTCGAACTGCGGCTGAAGCGCAAACAGGGCGCGAGCAAACTCTGTCTTTGTGATCATGCCCTGCGTGCCGCCTGGCTTCAGGAACAGATCCCACTGGACCCGCCGTTGTTGAAGCAGAAGCCGGAACTGGCCAACCTGGCGGGGCACCTGGCCGAAAGCGCCACCGGCTATTTCCTCAGTTCGGTTCCTCACCTGGATGTCGCCCACTTTCCAGAACGCGCCGCGGAACGGGAGGTGGATTTCGTGGTCACGATCGGGGACCAGCGCATCCCGATTGAGGTAAAATACCGGGGGAGGATCACTGCTGAAGACGTCCGTGGGCTGCAGTCGTTCGTCGAAAAACCGGTCTATCGGGCCCCTTTCGGGTTACTGCTGACCCGGGATGATCAGCAAGCCACCGACGATCCCAGGATCATCAGTCTGCCACTTTCCACCCTGCTCCTCATGCGCTGAGGGAAGACGAGTAGCGCGGCGGGCAGGCTCACGCATGGAAGGAAATCGATGTCCACCGCCCTCAAGACACCCGATGACCACGTAATCCGGGCTCTCACGGAGGTCTACGAACGTGGGCTCACCCTGGACGCGCTGGCCCGCGCCCAACAGTTCGCCCCGCTCGGGGAATGGGACGGCGCCGGGCCGTGCGTTCTCGCGGCCCGTCTGGCCGCCAATGCCGGCGCGGCTCGCCTGGCCAAGCGTCTGGCAGTTCGCGCCCTGCGGTCCAATCCGCGGGCCCCCGGCGCCCTGGCACAGTACGGCTATGAGGTGATGAACGAGCGCGGCCCGCTGGCCCTGTGGCGGCTGCTGCGGGACCGGCACGAGGAATTCGCGGGCGGCACCGACGAGGAAAAGGCGGAACTGCTCTGCCTGAAGGGCCTGGCCGCCTGCGAACTGCGGGACTTCTCCAACGCCGAGCAACTGCTCACAAGTGCCGAGGCACTGGACCCGGCCCGGCCCTGGATCCGGCTGCAACGGGCCCGGCTGTTCGAGCGCCTGGACCGGGTCGAGGACGCGCTGGTGGCAACCGGGGAGGCCATCGACCTGCACCCGCATCCGTTCTTCCGGGCCGGCGTGCAAACCCGCGCCCACCTCCTGCAACTCCTGGACCGGGACGGCGAGGCCATCGCCCTCCTGCAGGCCGCCGATGCCGTCATCCAAAACGGACCGGTGGTGGCCCAACTCTACGCGATCCTGAGCGAGAACGGCCGGTGGTCGGAGGCGGAGACCGCATTGGAACGTTTTGTGGCACTGTCGCCGTTGCTGGAGAAGCCGCTGCGGGAATGGGTCGCAGCCCAGCGGGCACGGGTCGCTTACCACCTGGGTCGACGCGACATCGCCGCCGGGTTTGCGCGCACGCTGGACGACGATTTTCACCGGCGGTTTGCCGAGAAGCTCACGGGTGAACCGCCTGAACGGGAGCGGGTGCACCTCGAGGTCGGGTTTGTCCGGCAGCATTTCAAGACCTGCGCTCCGGCGACGCTGGCGGCACTGGGTCGCTACTGGGAGATGCCGGCGGAACATCTCCAGCTTGCGGAAGCGATGTGCTATGACGGCACGCCACACTGGCAGCAGCGACAGTGGGCGGAGGATCATGGCTGGCTGGTGCGGGAGTTCTCCGTGACCGGCGAGAGCGCCGTTGCCCTGATTGAACGGGGGGTTCCGTTTGCCATTGCCGTGGTGGACGCCACCTCCGCGCACATGATGGCGGTGGTCGGTTTTGACCGAACCCGCGGCACGCTGTTGCTGCGGGATCCGGGCCAGCCCTATACGCTGGAGGCGCCGACCACCGAGTTCTTGAAACGCTACGCCCCCTTCGGTCCCCACGGGATGGTGTTCGTTCCGGAAGCGGGGAAAGGCCGGCTGGAGGGACTGGTGCTGCCGGACGCTGAAGCCCGGGATGAATTTCACTGTCTGCGCGCCGCGCTCGCCCGGAATGACCGGCCCACCGCAGCGGAGCGATGCCGCAGACTGGACGCCGCGTTTGCCGACCATTTCCTGACCTGGGAAGCGCGGTTGGACCTCGCCACCTACGACGCCAACGAAACGGAGCAGGCCCGTTGCCTGCATCACCTGCTGGAGTTGTTTCCCAACACCCCCGCCCGACAGTTGCGCCGTTTCCGTGGTCTGCGCGAGGCCCCCTGGGAGGAACGGGTGCGATTTCTGCGGGAAGCCTGCGCGGCGGAGGAGGCGGATCCGGCCTTGTTGATCGAACTCGCCCGCACGTTGCAGACCGATGCGCGTTGCCTCTCCGAGGCAAGGCTTTGGCTGCGCCGGGGAGCGCGTCGCCGCCCGGTGGATGCCGTGGCACAGGCGGAGATCCTCTGGGGGGAGGGCCGACTGGAGGAGGCCACGGAAATCTACCGGTTCGCCGCCAACCTGGAGAGCTTCCGCGAGGACCTGTATCAAACGTGGTTCGTGGCCTGCCGGCGAACCCGCCGGACGGACGAGGCGCTGGCGCATCTGCAGGATCGCTTCCACCGGTTCGGTGCCCGGTCGGAACAACCGGCACTCACCCTGGCCTGGGCCTGGCGGGAGGTGGAACAACCGCGACGTGCGCGGGAAGTGCTGGGCGAAGCCGCCCGCCTGCGCCCGGATGACGGACAATTGCTGCTTCGGTCGGCGGGTTTGGTGGCCCAACTTGGAGATGCCGTTGAGGCCGCCGCCCTGCTCGAGGCGGCCCGGCCAAAGGTTCGCCCGAACGACTGGCTGCGAACCGCGGCCGAGATCGCCGAAGGACTTTCAGATCAGCGGACCGCACTGCAACGCGCCCGGGAGATTCTCGAGTTGGAGCCGCTGGCCCTCGACGCCCACGCCGGAGTGACCCGCTTGCTCGCCCGCCTGGAAGGCCCGAAGGCGGCTCGCGCCCACCTCGAGTCCGCCTGCGCCGCGTTCCCCCATCACTACGGTCTGCGCCACATGCTGGTCGAGTGGAGCCGCGACACGGATCCGGCGGCGGCAGCGGCGGGCGCCCGCAAACTGCTGCAACTGGCCCCCTCGGATCCCTGGGCACTGCGGGAACTCGCGCTCGCCCTGTCCCGGGCGAACCGTCACGAGGAGGCGTTGCGTGAGGCGGAGGAGGCCGTGCGCGCCGAACCGCGCAACAGCTACAGCCATTCCGTGCACGGGCATCTCCTGGAACGACTGGGAAGACTCGACGAGGCCGCCGCCGCACTCCGGCGCGCCGTGGAACTGAGCGTCGACAACGGCGACGCGATGGACACCCTGCTGAACCTCACCCGGACCGATGAAGCGCGGAAACGGGAACTCGCGTTCATCGAGCAGCAACTGATCGAGCAGGTGGTCGCCGGTGACGGACTGCTCGCCTTTCTGAGTGTGGCCCGCCCGGTCCTCGATCCGGAGTCGCTGCTCCAGGGTCTGCGCCGGGCCCACACCGAACGACCGGACCTCTGGCACGCGGGGTCGGCCCTGGTTTCCCAACTGGGGCACATGGGCCGACTGGATGAGGCCCTGGACCTCGCGCACCGGGCCACCGAACGCTTTCCCCATCTGCCCCGCATCTGGTTGGACCTCGCCATCGTTCACCGCTGGCGCAGCCAACCGGAGGAAGAGATCGCCGCCGCCGAACACGCCTTCGAGATCAGCCCGGCCTGGCCTCCTGCAGCCCTCACCCTCACCGATGCACTGGAGCGATGCGGTCGGCTGGACGCTTCGCAAACGGTTCATGAGCGCGCCCTTCAGCACGCTCCCAACGACGCCCAACTGCACGCCTCATACGCCCACCTGCTCTGGCGGCAACGCCGGACGAACGAGGCCTTCGCTGCGGTGGAACGGGCGCTCCGCCTTGCTCCAGGGCACGAGTGGGCCTGGAACCTGCTCCAGGAATGGGCAAATGACCGCGGGGAGCCGGACCGGGTCACCACACTGGCCCGGAGTCTCACCCTGGAACGTCCCGGCGAAGCCCGGGTCTGGCTGGTGCTTGTCGGAATCCTGAGCAATCCCGACGACCTCTCCGAGCGCCGGGCTGCGGTGGATCGTGCACTCGCATTGGAACCGCATTCGACGGAGGCGTGGGACGCGAAGGCCACCCTGCTGACGGAGGCGGAGCAGTTCGACGACGCCCTGCGGGCCTGCGAGGAAGGGATCGCCGCCTGCACCGTTGATGTCCATCTGTTACGGGGACGACAGGCCTGGATCGAGGCGCAACGTCGGCGCCTGCCCGAGGCGGTGGAACGGATGCGTGCCGTCCTGGCCGAGAATGCGAGCTACGCGTGGGGCTGGAGTCAGCTTGCCGCCTGGCTGGTGGTGCAGGAAGCCCACCAGGAAGCCTCCACCGCCCTCGAGCAACTCGTCCAGCTCCAGCCCTACAACGCCTGGGTCCACCGACAACTCGGGTTCCTGCGGTTGAAGCAGGACGACCTGGAAGGTGCCCGGAAGGCCTTCGCCACGACGCTTCGTCTGACCCCCACGGATGCTGCTGCCGCCGCCAACCTGCTGGACCTCCAGATTCGCGAGGGCGACGACGAGGCGGCGACCGCCACGCTGCGGTTGATGCAGACGCACCAACCCGGCGCCCGGACACTGGCGGCCGCGATCACCCTGGACCTCCGCGCCGGCGAACCCAAGGCAGCCCTTCGGGGGTTGCGGGAACTATGCACGTCCCCCGACCCCGATCCGCGACCGATCAACGAGGTGACCCTGGAGTTCCAACGCATCGGTCCGGCCCGGCGCGCGGTGCGAGTGTTGCAACGTGCCCTGAAAGCGGGCTCCTGCAATCCCCAGGTCGCCGCCGCGCTGATCCGGTTGTTGATCCTCCGCAACCAGCGCCCCCGGGCAACCCGGGTGTTCCTGCGACTCCCGGAGGGTGAAGCCCGGCACCGGGCGGTGGCCCCGCTCGTGCAGGGGTTGGTCGCCGGCCGCAGCCGCTTCCGGTTCTGGTGGATCCTCCGCCGGCGCGGACGAAGCCTCGCCCGGGATGACGAATCCTGGGGCCACGTCGGCTATGGCTTGATCACGCTCAACCGGATGCGAGCCGGAGCCCGTTGGATGGCGGACTGGAGAACCCGCCGGATCGTCCAGCCGTGGATGCTCTTCAACTACTGCCTGGCGCTGCGTGATCTGGGCCGCTACGACGAGGCCAATGCGGTGGCCCGGCACGTGGTCGACACCTGGGGACACCGCGAAGGAGCGGCGGACCTGCACCTGTTCCTGGCAGTGGAGGAAGCGCTGGCGGGCGCGGTGGAACCGGCCCGGCAACATCTGGCCAGTGCGGTGGTCCGGAAGGATGTCGCCCACGACCAGGCATTGTCCGCGCTGGCCGGCGCGCTGCTGGAACATCTCCAGACCCCACGCGAGGAGCGGCCCGCCGGGTTCAGCAGCCTCCGGGATCGGTTGAGCCTCCACTTTCCCGCCGGGAGCCTGCCCCGGTTCTCGAAGGATCTCCGCCGAACCTTTCGTCGCACCGGGAAGGTGATGGCAGGCCAGGGAGCGGGTTGGCGCGCCCGGCTTTGGTTCGGCTGGCGGCTCCACTGGCAGTGGCTCGCAGTCGCAGCCGGCCTGGCCTACCTGGGACGTTTTCTGAGGTTCCCCGACTGAGGGCCGCGGCATGGAATCCCGCCTTCAAGCGGTTCCTGCGCCCCCGGCCCGAAGGCGACCCTCGATGCCGGTCGTTCAGACCCGCTCCATGCCGCACCTCATCAATGACCGATCCAAGGATTGCCCGAAACACCGGCGCCCCCTCATACTACGCCCATGACAACACACCCGCCCGCAATGCGGTCCGAGCCCGGCTTCAACATCAACCGCCGCCGCTTTCTCCAGTCCGCCTCCGCTCTGGCGGCACTGGCCGCCCTGCCCTCCTGGGGCGCGGATGCGCTGGACCTGGTCAACGGGAAGCCCCGGCGCGTCGGCCTGATCGGGGCGGGTTGGTATGGCAAGAGCGACCTGTGGCGACTGGTCCAGGTCGCCCCCGTGGAGATCGTGTCCGTGTGCGACCCCGATCAGAACATGCTCGCCGAGGCAGTTGAGATCGCCGGCCAACGCCAGAAATCGAAGCGCAAGCCGCGCACCTACACGGATTACCGCGAAATGCTGAAGGCAAAGGACCTCGACATCGTGCTCGTGGGATCCCCGGACCACTGGCATGCCCTGCATTGCATTGCGGCCATCGAGTCGGGCGCGGATGTGTACTGCCAGAAACCGATCAGTCGCGACGTACGGGAGGGAGAGGCCATGCTGGATGCCGCGCGCAAGCATGGGCGCGTCGTGCAGATCGGCACCCAGCGCAAGAGCACGCCACACCTGATCGACGTCAAGAAACAGGTGGTCGAAGCCGGCCTGCTCGGCAAGGTGGGGCACGTGGAGATGTGCTGCTACTATCACATGCGGGCCAACGGCAATCCGCCGCTGGAGCCGGTGCCGGACTTCCTGGATTACGAAATGTGGACCGGGCCGGCGCCGCTCCGCCCTTACGACGGCCTGCCACACAAGCGCTGGTGGCGGACGTTCATGGAATACGGCAACGGCATCATGGGCGACATGTGCGTGCACATGTACGACACGGCGCGCTGGATGCTGGGGTTGGGCTGGCCGAAACGGATCAGCTCCACCGGCGGCATCTACGTGCAGAAGGAGGGGAAGTCGAACATCGCCGACACGCAGGTGGCAACCTTTGAGCACGACGGCTTCAACTGCGTCTGGCAGCACCGTACCTGGGGTTCCTCCCCCGATCCCGACTATCCCTGGGCGCTCTTCATCTACGGCGAGAAGGGCACGCTCAAGGCCAGCACCATGCGGGCGGATTTCATCCCGCAGGATCGCAACGCGAAACCGCTGCATTTCGACTGCTTCTTCGAGCGCGAGAAGTACCCCGAGGATCTCACGGAAAAGGACATCGAACTCAACGCGGCCCCGGCCACGCGTCTTCACATGCTGGATTTCCTGGCCGCCATCGAGAAACGCAGCCGCCCCGTCGCCGACATCGAGCAGGGCCATATTTCCACGGCGAGTTGCATTCTGGCCAACCTGTCGATGGACATTGGCCGACCGTTGGTCTACGACCCGGAACGCCGCGTGGTGGTGGGCGATCGCGAGGCGACCCAGAAGTTGCGCAAGCCTTACCGCACCCCCTGGCAGCATCCCGCAACGGCGTAGGTGTCAATCCAACAGATTCCGGATCACGTTGACCTTCGGGATGTCCTCCGGGTTCTCCTTGGCCCGCTTCATCGCCCGCGCAATCTCGAAGGGGGTGAACAGCAGGTCCTTTTCCTGGCCGCCCTCGAACTGGACCCGCAGGTGATACCAGCAATCCGCCGCCTCCATGCGCCGGCGGTTCAGGGCGTCCTTCATGGACAGGAGATTGCGCACCAGTTTCGCGTCGCCAATCCGTCCGCCACGCACCTTTTGGCCTGTCTTCTTCGAAATCGCCATGGGCCGATGGTGGGCGGGATTGGGGCACGCTGGCAATCCGGTTTCGGAGCCGGCCGCGTCAACCGGTGGACGAGAGGTGCACTTCAGGGACCGCATCCGGGTTCCCCTCCGACTCGTCGGCCGGTTGGGTGAACACCCGGATGTGGCGGCGGATGGCCCGGGTGATCTCCCCTGGATCCGACTGGTCCAGGCGCTTCAGCACCTCATCCCAGCGTTTGCCGAAGCTGCCGTTGGGATCCCGCCCAAGGCTGGCGAACAGCCGGTTGAAGGAACCGCGGTCGTCCCGATACTCCTGTTGGATCTCGGCAAACCGCCCTTGGAATGCCGCGAGATAGGCCTCGGCAAACCGCCGTTGCTGCGGGACCACGAGATGGGCGCGCCGGTTCACCGGCTCGGCATACTGGTCCGCAAACTCCTTCAACGGGGTCCGGTAGTCGCCAAAGGAACCTTCGTGATGGCAGAACACGAGTTCGTCCGGCGGAGAGTCCGCATCGGGGCCGATCAGAACCTCGTTCCCCTGATCGAAAGAGATCTTCTCCCCTTCCTCGATCACCCGCCCCACGATGAGATTCACCGCTGCTGCCGCCCCCAGCAACCGGGCCACCGCCTCCGCATACGCCCAGCGGCTGAAGTGGGATTCGGCCAATTCGGGCGACGGGGTGCCCCGGATGAAGTCGCGCTCGAAATAGGTGGCCCAGACCTGGCGCCGGTCCTGGCCCCGGTGTTCCACCGGTCGATCCTCCGGAATGTGCTGCCGGGTGAACTGCCATGGAAGGTTCATGCCCAGTTGGCGGCACCCGAGGCGGCGGTCGAAGATGTACTCCGCGTAGTTCTCGGCCCACAGGATGGCATTGACGATCTCGGCACCCTCCCTGAGGTGATAGCGGATGTCGTACTTCTGAAAACGGATGACCCTCAGGTCCGGGCGGACGGCCCCGGTGCGCTTGAAATCGAGGAGAAACACCTCGCGCCGACCCGGGGCGGGGCTGTCACTCCGGAGACGATTGGCGATGCGACCGATGTTGATGTATTCGAGGTCGCCGTACTCGCGCGCCACATTCTTGATGACCTTGATGGCCACCTCGTCGCGCAATTCCGCCACCTCCGGGTTGTCGTGGGCATCGAGAATCGAGTCCAGCACGCACTCCCCCCGCCGGAAGGTGGCCCCGGGCAGCCAGCGCACTTGATAGATGAACTCCGGCCCGAGTTCCTCCTCGTGTGGCTGCGCGACCGCCGCCTCCGGTTCCCGGACCAACGAACAGAACAATCCGCTCACCCAGGACTGTTCCCCGCTGTCGTCACGCCGGAGGGGCAAGGGGGTTTCGGCCGCAAAGACCCCACCGACGCGCTCGTGGGCGGCCCGCAGGTTCACCGGGTCCAACTCCAACCAGATGGTTTCAAGAATCAACCGCCGGGTCTCATCCGCAGGGCCCGGCCAGAGCGTCAGTTCCGGCTCGCCCTGTCGGTTCAACCGCCCCAGGTACGAACGCACTTCCTCGAGTTGTTGGGCCAGGGCATCGTCCGGCAGGTCGGCCAGGGCGACGAAGCTTCCGCAGGTCAGAAAACGCGTTCCCAGGTGCGGGTTGTAGAGATAAACCGCCTCCAATCCGATGGCGTTCCGCGATCGACCGATGTGCTCGATCATCTCCTGCTTTCGGCGTGGCCGGGGGGTCACCCGCCACAATCCGCCCTGGCGCCGGATGGCATCGAGAAAGGCCGGGTTGCTGACCGACAGAAACCGAATGCGGTTCTTCGGGAAATGCTGCTGCAGAATCGAGTCCGCCTGCAGCACCTGCGGCAGCAACGCCCGGGTCGTGGGCAGTTCGAGGCAGCCTCCGCGGTAATAGAGCGCCACTGCGCCGGCCTCCTCCACCGCCCATTCCTTGTCAGTCCAGGGCTCCTCCCCGAGGCGCCGGCGCGCCGCATCCAGATGCTCCCGAAAATCGAGCGCCTGCGTGAAATGCGTTCCGGGAAGCGTCACCAGCACTCGCCGGTTCAGGAACAACGTGGCCGGACGCGTGCCAGGCGCCGCGATTTCACCCGTCGCCATCGGATCCGGCCCCAGTACAAAGGTCGCTTCCATACCCCGTACGCTGGCTAAAACCGGGCCTTCTGTCACTACCTGAACTTCGTGGACCCACTTCCGTCGGTCACCCGCAGCCCAACCCCCTGCATGCCAGCGGTTCCGATCAAACCTCCCCAGCGAAACCGATCTGGCGCAGCGCCTCATAAAGGACCACCGCCACACAATTGGACAGATTCAACGACCGCGCGGCCGGGTTGAACATCGGCAACCGAATCCAATGGTCCCGATGCTCCGCCAACAACCGGTCCGGCAACCCCGCCGTCTCCCGGCCGAATACGAGGTAGTCGTCGGGACCAAACTCCGCCTCGCTGTACCGCAACGGCCCGCCGGACTCGACCAACCACAACGCCGGAGGACGAACCTCCGCGACCCTCGCATCCCCTTTCGGTCCTTCGGATTTCGGATTTCGGATTTCCACACCGCTATTCCCCTCCGCCCCAAAGGACGCCAGAAACGCGGCCCAATTCGTCCATCGATGCCACGTCACTTCCCGCCAGTAGTCCATGCCCGCCCGCTTCAACGTCGTGTCGTCGAGCCGGAATCCGAGCGGTTCAATGAGATGCAACGTCGTCCGCGTGGCCGCGCACAGCCGGGCGATGTTGCCAGTGTTCGGCGGGATTTCCGGTTCGACCAGAACGATGTGCATCACCGAGAGGAAAGAAGATGGGAGATGGAGGATGGGAGTCAGGAGTCAGGAGTCATGGTCCCGTAGCGGCGAGCTGTCCGCCGAACCGTCCCGCGACGATTCCGCCTTCGCCGACCTCGCGGCCGGGCGCCCATAGAAGACCTTCCACAGGACCAACCCGTGGGCGGGGGCCGTCATCCCGCCAAGCCGGCGGTCCGGCTCCGTCAGCAGCCGCATCATGTCGTCCGCATCCAGACGATGCAGTCCCACCTCGATCAGCGTCCCGACAATCACCCGGCACATGCGATACAGGAAGCCGTCGCCCTCGATGATCACGGTCAGCAACGGCCCGGCCCGCTGCACGGAAACGCGCGTCAGCGTGCGCCGGGTGGACCGTCGGCCATAGCCGGGGTTGGAGCTGAACGCCGCGAAATCGTGGGCGCCGAGCAAACGCGTGGCGGCGGTGCGCATGGCGGTCACATCCAGCCGACGCGGCACATGCCAGGCCTGCGTCCGCCGGAGCGGGTTCATGGCGGCATGGTTCCAAACCTGGTAGCGATACTGTTTGCCGGTGGCATCGAACCGGGCATGGAAATCACCGCGGCACCGGCGCGCGGACAGCACCCGAATGTCGTCAGGAAGCCAGGCGTTCACCGCCAGCACCAGCTTGCGGGCAGGCATCCGGAAGGCCGGCCTGGGCACATCGAAATGGACGACCATTCCCAGCGCATGCACGCCGGTGTCGGTCCGGCTCGACCCATGCACCCGGGGCGTCGAGGGGAAGATCCTGGCGAGTGCCTCCTCGAGTTTCTGCTGCACTCCCAGTCCGATCTTCTGCCATTGCCAGCCTTGGTAAGCCGCACCGTCGTAGGCCACCACCAGCTTGAGCCGGACGGCGTCGGGCCGGGGAGAACGGGAGGCCCCCCGACGATCGGATTTCGCGGAGCCGGCAGGCCTCGCACTGTCGCCCGGGCCCGTCACAGCACCAAGCTGTCGAGATAGCTCTGCAGCAGGATGGCGGCCGCCATCTTGTCCACCTTCTCCTTGCGTTTGCGGCGGCTGACGTCGCCCTCGATCAGGAACCGGTTGGCCATGGCCGTGGTGAGACGCTCGTCCCACAGCTTGATCGGCGGGGCAACCGCCTCCTTCAGCACCGCCGCAAACTCCTGGACTTTCAGTGCGGCGGGACCGTGGCTGCCATCCATGTTGCGCGGCAGGCCCAGCAGGATCATCTCGACCTCCCGCTCCTTGAGAATCACCTTCAGACGGTCGAGGAACTTCGCGAACGGTTGGGCGGGAATGTACTCCATCGGCGTGGCGATCGTCCGCGTGGGATCGCTCAACGCCACGCCAATCCGTTTGGTGCCGTGGTCCAGGGCCAGAATCCGCATCGCGGGAATCTCAGCCGGAAGGGCACACCCGCGCAAGCCCGCAGCCACATTTACATCCGCTTAACACTTTGGGCGCTCCCACCGCACGCCCCCTTAACAACCTCCCCGTCTCTTCTCCCTGTAAGTGCGCGGAAGAGCCCTTCGGTTCCGGCCGACGGCAGCAAACGAAACAACGACGATTTGAACACGGCAAGAACAGGAAAGCACTCACCGACAGTAACCAAACCGACCGGCAATCCGGTCTTGATGAAAGGAATCATGATGAAAAGAACGCTAATCGCAACCGTCCTCACCACCCTCGGTCTGGGACTCACCATCAACGCTCAACCCGGTCCCGCGGGGACCGGCGACGCCGGCGCCACGGACGAAATCCGCGGACCGGGCCGACAGGGGCCTCCGCCTTGGGCGATGGGGGGCGGCCCCGGAATGATGGGGCCTCGCTGGGCCCAGATGGACGCGGAACAGCAGCCGGATCAGGAGGCGGCGGTTCCGGACCGACAGGGCAATCCGCGCCGGGGGCTCCGGGGTGGGCCAGACGGCATCCCCCCGCGCCGGGTCCGGCCGGATGGGGGGCAAAACACGGATCAATCCGATCTGGCTCCCGGGCCGAATCGTCAGGGACCGGCCCCGTGGTTGGGGCGCGGGCTTCAGAGCCGGCCCAACCGGCAGGCCGGACCGCTGGGAATGAACCGCGGTCAGGGGGGTCAACGCCAGGAGGCGTTTCAAGGTCCCACCGCCCAGCGTGGGCAGAGAGTCCGGCAGTTCCTCCGCGATCGACTGCAGAATGCCCCCCGCAACGGCATCGACCGTCAAGGCCCTCCCCCGTGGGTGGCCCGCGGGAACCAGTTCGGCGCCGGTCGTCAAGGCCCCCCCGCCTGGCTGAATCGGGGCCAGGGTGGCCAGGGACCGCGTGCCTTTGCCGGTCCAGGTGCCATGCGCGGTCGGATGATGCAGCAGATGATGCGGCACCGGCTGCAAAACGCTCCGCAGGGAGGCCCGCTCATGCAATCGGGTGTCTGCCCGCTCTGCGGTAGCGAGTGCGGCCAGCAAGCAGGAGCCCGCCCTGGTCTGCGGGCAAACCGCGAGGCAACCGATGCGCGCCCCGGTCTGGAGGCCGGTCCCCGCGCGCCCCGCGGCCAGATGGGGATGGGCCCGGCCCGTGGCCAGGGTCCCCGCATGGGAACGGGAATGGGAATGGGTATGCGCATGGGACGCCAGGAGGGCCCCGGGCAGGCTGAAATGAACGCCCCTGAACGGCAGCGGCGCCTGCAGCAGGAGCAACCTGACCGCCCGGTGCGCGACCAGGAACTTCGCGGTCCTCGGGGTGCCCGCCGCCTGCCGGCCCAGGCACCGGATCGCAGCGAGCCGCCGGCCCCTCCGCAGCCGGAAGGCGCCGAGTAGGCGACGCTGGATTTCAGCCCCTTCCTCTCAGTCAGCAGAGCCCCGTCCCCCCCTCGGTGGGACGGGGCTTCTTTTTGCCCCTGAACGGACCCCGGTGAGCCGCAGGTCCACTACGCCGCGCCCACATCCCTCGCACCCGATCGGCCCTCGAAGCTCGCCCTTACCGTCGGACCGGCCGGTAACTGTCGGCCCAGTTGCGGGCGATGAGCGCCTTCAACCCGGTCACAACGTCAGCGTAACGCGCATCGGCAGCAAGGTTGTTGAACTCATGCGGGTCCGCGTCGTGATCGTAAAGCTCGGCCCCCTGCTTCCCGTCATCCCACTCGCTGTACCGCCAGCGTTCAGTGCGCACGGAATACCCGGGAAACCCGCCCCGCCAAACCTGGGTGAACGCCGGCTTGTCCCAGGACGACTGCGGATCGTCCAGCAGCGGGCACAGACTCCGACCTGCCAGGTTTCCCGGTGGAGTCAGCCCGGCAAGTTCTGCCAGCGTGGGATACAGATCCACCGCTTCCACCGTCCGACCGCACCCCGCTCCCTTGGTCTGCTGCCAAGGAGAAGCCACGATCATGGGAATCCGGGCCGCCTCTTCAAACAGGCTCTGTTTCATCCACAAGCCATGTTCGCCCACCAGATATCCGTGATCGCTCCAGAAGACCACGATCGTCCGTTCCCGCAGGCCCAGTTCGTCCAACGCATCCAGCAGACGGCCCACCTGCGCGTCCACGAAGGAGATCGTCGCGTAGTAGGCCCGCTTCGCCTCCCGCGCCTGCAGTTCGGTCACCCCGAACCACGGCCGCGGCTTCACTGAAAGCAGCGCCGCCTCCGGGATGTCCGCGAGATCGTCCGCGGGTCCCCCGGGCATTCGGATGCGCTCCATCGGGTAAAGGTCGAAATACTCCTTCGGCGCGACGTAAGGACAATGCGGCCGGTACAGTCCGGCCGCGATGAAGAACGGCTCGTCCCGGTGGCGCTGCAACAGATGGATCGTCTCGTCAACCACCAGACCGTCCGTCTGTTCCTCGTCGTCACCGTCCGCCGCCATGAAGCTGAGGGAACTGCCCAAGCCGCGCTTCGGAGTGTGGTTGATGATCTGGTCCTCCTCGTCCTTGTCGCGTCCCCGGGGGTTCACCACCTGCTGCCAGCTTTGCGGGTCATCAAGGCTGCTGGTCCCAATCGTACCGGGGTTGCCGTAGTGATACAGCTTGCCGATGCGGGCGGTAAACCACCCGTGGTTGGCAAAGAGCTGCGGCAGGGTGACGATCTCCGGCAGGTGCGTCCGGAAATGGTACCGCAGGTCAAACACCCGCGTCGTGTCGGGTCGCAACCCGGTGAGCATCGAGGATCGACTGGGACTGCACAGCGGGAACTGGCAGTAAGCCCGGTCGAACCGCGTTCCCCGGGCCGCGAGCCGATCGATGTTCGGTGACCGGACCAGTGAATGGCCGTAGCAACCGAGATCGTTGTTCAGGTCATCGACCGCGATGAACAGGATGTTGGGACGTTCGACCTGCGGGGCGCCCGCCGCCTGGACGGCCGCGGGAAAGCCGCCCGCCATGCAACAAAACAAGACCGGCAGGAGAAGAGGCTTCATGCGTCCATCCTGCCGGAGAGAGGCCGCGGTGGCCAGCCACGAGAACGATCAGGGCGTCGCCGCCTCGTCGACTTCGGTGATGATGAAGAACCCGAAAGGCCCGTCGCGGGGAACCCACAGTTCCTGCTCGCCATCGCCCGTCGAATCCACGTCCGGCAAGGCCTGCGTGAACTGCCCGTTGAGCAGGTTGCTCTGGAGAATGCGGTATTTCCGCCCCGTCTCCGCCAGCCAGCGCAGGCGGATGCCGTTGCGACCGATCTCCGTCGCGGCACTCACCTTGAAGCCCAGCCGGATACGCTGGTAACCACCCTCGCCGGACACAATGTCCCAGAAGGTCCGGTGATCCGCGAGAGCCAAACCACTCGCAGTGAACTCGGTGTAGGTCCACTCGACCTGCTCAAAATCCAGCGTCACCCGCTCGATCGGGCGGACGGAGCCATCCCCCGCCTCCATCGCACAGGCTCCAACCTGCACGTTCCTGAGTTGGACCTGGTAAAAGCGCACCAACTTGCCGGCATCGCCGAGAGTGAAGAACTCCAACCGGGCCGTCGGCACCACCGTCGCCTTGCAGGCCGCCTCCGCCAGCAGGGGTGAGGATTTGTCAATTCGTTTCAGGAAGCTCACCGGACCGGGCACACCGCCCGACCCGACCCGACCCGACCCCGCCGCGGACGGCCCGGCCAGATCCCAGTCAACATCCTCGAGGACAATCCACCCTTCGTGCTTGGGAAGGGCGCACTCGCCCTCGATACCCTCCAACTGCAGCACCAACCCAAGCGGTTGACCGCCCCCCGCCACGGCACCCAGGGCGGACAGTCCGCACCCAAGGCAGGCCGCCAGCACCAGCATTCGAGCCAGTCGGCTACCGCCCCCGACCATTCGTTGGAGCGCAGACCCTGAAGGCATCATTGGACTCCTTCTTCCACCTTCCAGGAGTACTCCACCTTGCCCTTCGAAGCACCCGTGGCATCAAACTCGGTGTAGGTCACCTTGATCTCCTCGAAGTTGAGCGAGAGGTTTTCCGCCGGCAGCGTGCCGTCGCCGGCGGAACCCCGGAAGCCATACGACGTCACCATCACATTCGTGAGTTCATACCGGTAGTAGGTCGCCTGCGCACCGGCCATGCTAGCGGTCAACTCAATCTCGACCTTCGGAATGACCGTGCCCTTGCAGACCGCCTCCGCCAGCTTCGGCGAGGACTTGTCGAGCTCCTTCGTGCAGACAATATCCTCGAGCACCACCGAACCCCGACGACGCCCCCCGGTGGCGGAGTCCTCCACCCAGGGACGCGAAATCGTCTGCGAAACACTCAGGATGTCGGACCACTTTTCGTGCCCGCGATCCGTCGATTCACCGTCGATCCCGTCGAACTTGATGTAAGCAGCCCCCGAAGCGGACGCTGCGAAAACCACCGCAGCCGCAGCCGCCACGAGCAGATTGTGTGTTCGTTTCATTATTTCAATAAATGCACTTCGTTAGCAGTCATGACAGGTAATCGCAGGCCACACCTCCGTCAACCCCCTTTCTCCGGCGGATCGGCGTCTTTGAAAGCTCCGCGTCACGGCCTTTTGACTCTTGAGGAAGGCAATACCGGCGCGAGTGCGCTCGGACGCCCCAGATTTTGCTGGTGAGAGGGCAGCGCGCAGGACCGCCGGAGGGGCGTAGGCCCCGCTTCCGTTGGATCTTCCGGGACGACACGTTGGGAGAGGGATTCACGGAACTGACTCAAGCAATCCAGTGCCCGCAGGCGTGGTTGGTCGCACTCCAGAATCGCCTCCCTGGGTGGGAACGGCTCTGGTTACACCACCGACAGTGGCCGGCCGTTGTCCTTCGGGCCGAGGCCGAGGATGAAAGGCACGGCGCGCCCCGCCCACTCTGCCGGGTCCGGATAGGCCGCGGCGTCTCCGCCGAAGCAACTCCGCAGCATGTCCGTGTGGATGATGCCGGGGTTCAACGGAACCGCGGCAAGCCCGCGGGGCAACTCCTGCGACAGCGCCAGGGTCAGCCCCTCGACACCCCATTTGGTCGCGCAATAGGGAGCCACCTCCGGCGAGGTGGAACGTCCCCAGCCGGAACTGAAATTCACCACCACGCCGCTGCCCCGCTCGATCATGGCCGGCAGGAAATGGCGGATCGTGTTGGCGATGCCCTTGAGGTTCACGTCGACGACCCGGTCGAACTCCGCGGCCGGCACCCCCCAAAGCGGGGCATTGGGATTGATGACAGCGGCATTGTTGATCAACAGATCGGGCGGGCCGGACTCCCGGATCACCCGGGCCGCCCACCGGCCCACTGCGGCATCGTCGGTCACATCCAGCACGGCAAAGTCATGCGGGCTTCCGAACCGCTGACGTAGATCCCGCAGCCGGGCTTCGTCCCGCGCACAACCGCGCACCCTGTGGCCGCGAGCGGCGAAGCCCGCCGTCATGGCCCGTCCCAACCCCCGGCTGACGCCGGTGATCACAATGTGCCTCCCGCTCATGGAACCGTGGCGCCCGAGGAGGCACGGGCGACCTCCGCCTGTCCTCCGATCTCTGTCATCAGCTTCCGGCGTTGACGGTCGAGTCGTTCCAGCGAATAGGCCAGCCTTTCCAGTAGTTCCTGCTGCCCCCGGCCGGGCAGGAGCAAACCGCCGTCCGCCTGGGATTGCTGTCCGCAAAGCTCAAGATACAAGCCAAACAGCGAGGAGTATTCCTGGCACAGCCCGGCCACTGCCGGCGGAGAATGAAGCAGAAGCACCGCCAACTGGCGTTGTTTGAGACCGATGACCCGGACGAATTCACCCAGTTGCAGCCGGGTCATGGCATCGGTGAGCGAGACCCGCTCCTGCACCGGCACCGCCCCCGGCCCGGTGGTGGTGGCCAGGATCACGGACAGAATCCCGTCCATGGCCCCGGCCGCCCGCGCCGCCGGCCAGACATCCACGACACCGACAGTGGCATATCGGTGTGACGCCAACGCCCACCACTTTTCCACGTCCAGGAGGGTGGGAAAATGGGAGCGATAGGTGGTCACGAACGCGGTCTGCCAATTGAGACAGTGCGTCAACCCTCCGAGCATCTGCTGCAGCAACCGGTCGCCATCCGGCAACGCACGCAACTGGTTCAGGAACGCCTGCGCGCAGTCCCGGTAGCGTCGACCGGCTTCACCGCGCAGGTCGTCGCCGGCAGGCAGACTCAGTTCGGCAAAGCTCAGGGCGCCCTCCGCGCGCATTCGACGACGGGCATCCACCCGGTTGGCCGCCCGCACCTCAAAGCCCCGGCCCCACTCGCCCCGCTGGAGCATCTGCTGTTCGGTGGCGGTGGGGGTCTGGGACAGCACCATCAGCCGCGACGACGATGACAACTGGCCGAAGCTCCCCCCCACCCTGGCCACCACCGGCGTCTGCGGCGGCACCAGGTCGGGACCCACCCGGGCAAGGACCTCCGCGGTCAACCCCTCGGAAAGCCATAGCGGCACCTCGGCGCCGTTGGGACCGGGGGTGCGATCCGCCAGTTCCAACAACAACACCATCACCAGGGACCGCACCAACTCCTGCGGGGGCAGTTCTTCCGGGGTCTCCAGCGCGAAGTACCAGCCGTCCGCAAAGCGGCTTCCGCTGACCACGGGCACCTGGGCCGCGGACAGGGTGGGCCGGAGTTTGACGTGGATCTTCCCCTGCCATCGGTCCGGCAACCCCAACTCCGCCAGCAACGCGGCCTTCACCCGTTCGCAGCCGACCGCCAGGGAATCCGGCTCCAGCACCACCCGGCCCGAAACGGGATCGGGCGCCACGAGACTCAGCGAGGTCGTGCTGGCATGGGGGGAATGGATGACAAACTGACCGGTACTGCTGAAAACGGTCACCGCGGAAGCGGAGGGAACCAGCAGGAGCGCCACCAACGGCAACCAGAGTTCCGGGCGGCAGGCCGCACGCGGCACGGCGCCGCACCCTGGCGGGGCGATGGCTCTCGCCCGGCCGAAGGCCCCCCTGCCCTCCCGGATTGGCGGGCGCACGGTCATGTCATGGTTCACGTGGCGGGCTTGCCACCGGTGGACTTGGAGGTCGCCCCGCCACTCCCGGTGGACTTGGAACTGCTGTCACCGGATTTCTCCGACTTTGGTTTGGCGGCCTCGGCGTCGCTCTTCGCCGCCTTGTGGTAGCCCTCGCTCCGGTAATCGGTGATGTAGAATCCGGAGCCCTTGAAGATCAGGCCCGCGCCGCCGCTGAGGACGCGCTTCACCTTCCCCTTGCCCCAGCGCTGGCGGCCGCAGTGCTCCTTGGGGCAGATCTCCAGCGGCTCCGCCGTCATCGGCTGGAACAGCTCAAACTCGTGATCGCACTTCGAACAGACGTAATGATATGTCGGCATTGTTGCTCAAATCTCAGCAGCAAGAGACACGGGATTTAGCATGATACGGGAGTTTTTCAACCCCCCAAACCACGGCTCGTGGTTGGACTGGATGGTTACGGCTGAGGATTCTCGCCGGAGTCGATCCGCGAGGAACCGTCCCGATGGATCTCGACCTCCATGTCGACCGTGTTGGATTCCTCTTCAACCGCCGAATCGAAGCCACGCATGAGGAGTTCCGCCCCCTTGAGATGGCGTTTGCGATTGAGCTGGGCCCGGAGGGCGTCCCGCTCGGCATCCGCGGCAAGGTCCTGCTGCAACTGCTGCATCTGCGCCCTCAGCACCACGAGATCGCTGAAGCGGCGCTCCAGTTCGGCCTTCTCCGTCTGAAGCCGCTGGAGTTCGCGCATCAGGAGGTCGCGGTCGCCGTGCGCGGCGGCCAGTTGCCGCTCGGTCTCACCAATGCGGGTCTCCAGATCATGGATGGCTTCGGAAGCCGCCTTCGCCTGCTGATCGAGGTTCTTGTTGGCCACCTCGAGGTCGGCGATCCGCGCCTCCCGCTTTTGCAGTTCCTGCTCGGCCTCACGCGCGGCCTTGGCGGCGGCGTCCCGCGCCTCCACCAGACCGGCCTGGGCGACAGTCAGACGGTTGCTGTAGCTCAGCAGGTCCGAGGTGGTGGCGGTGAGTCGCTGCTGCAACTCGCCGTTGCGCTGCTTCGCGTCCGCCGCCTCGGAGGAGACCTGTGTGACCTGGTTGGAAAGCGAGGTGATCTGCGTCGCCAGCCCGCTATCCTTGTCATTCACCTTGCGCGACTGGAGATACCAGCCGGCCCCGGAGACCAGGGCCGCAATGAGCAGGACGACTATCGCCACAGTGGCTTTCATGAGTTCAGATTCTGCGAATCGCACCGCGGTTTGGCAAGTCTCATGGTTCCCGGTAAAGCCCGAACTCCGCCAGCGCCGGACACGCCGCCGCCTGCGTGATCCGCAATCGGACCTGCGTGGTGGCGACCGGATCAACACGCAACAGGCGCCGGTTTCCAATGCTGGTTCCCTTGGCAATCTCCTTCCACGCACCGTCAATCCGGGCGTCAATGGCGAAAGCGTCGACCCGCTGGCCCAGGGGCAGGTGCTCGCGCAGTTCGATCACGTTGAAGGTCCTTGCCGCCGGCAGTTCGAGCGCCAGCTCCGGCGTAAACACGAAGTCGTCGGTGGCCCAGTAGGTGGTGCGGTCGCCGTCGAGGAGGCGCCCGGGACCGAAGTTGCGGTTCTTCCCCCGTACGTTGCTGGCGGTGAGCCGCGCGCCGGCAGCCAGGTTTTCGGCAAACGTCGCGTCGAGCAACCGCCGGAACTCCCGCAGGGAAGCCACGTCGTTGTCGTGGATGCGACCCCGACGATCCGGCGGCAGGTTCAGGTTGAGGCAGCAGCCACGTCCGACCGACGCATAGTAGATGTCCAGCAATTGGGCGGGGGTCTTCACCTGGTCATCCTGACCGGCGTGATAGAACCACCCGGGCCGGATCGAGACGTCGCATTCGGCGGGAATCCAGTGGGTCCCCGGCCGTTCCCCCTGGTTCAGGTTCGCCTGGGTGTTGCCAGGGGCGCCGTCGCCGGGACTCAGAGTGGCCCAGCAGGGTTCGCCCGCGATGCCGCGCTCGTTGCCCACCCAACGAAAGTCCGGCCCCACGTCGCTGAACATGCAGGCAAACGGCTGCAGATCGCGCACAATCTGCCAGGTGTTGTTCCAATCGTAGTAGGTGCGGTTGTCGATGCGACGGGTTTCGCGGGCCCCGCCATAGTAGCCGTCGCCACCGTTCGCACCATCGAACCAGACCGTAAACAGGTCCCCGTAGTTCGTGAGGAGTTCGCGAAGCTGGTTGCGGTAGTAGGTGAGGTAGGCTTCCCGGCCGTATTCAGGGTAGTTCCGGTCCCATGGGGAAAGGTAGACGCCGAACTTGAGTCCGTGCCGCCGACAGGCCGCGCCAATCTCGCGCACCACATCGCCCTTGCCGTCCTGCCACGGCGAGTTCTTCACGGAGTGTTCGGTATAGGCGGAGGGCCACAGGCAGAACCCGTCATGATGCTTCGCCGTCAGGATCAACCCCGCCATGCCGGCCTCCTTCGCGACGCCGACGATCTGGTCGGCATCGAAATCCGTCGGGTTGAAGACACTCTCCGCCTCGTCGCCATAGCCCCATTCCTTGTCCGTGAATGTGTTCACGGTGAAGTGCAGGAATCCGTAGAACTCCATCGCATGCCAGCGAAGCTGCCGCGCCGAGGGCACTTGGCCATAGGGCGTCGGAGGCATCGGCCGCCCCGCGCCATTCAGGCGGATGCACCCAGTCAGGGCGAAACAGGACAGGGCGGTGCCGACAGAAAGCAGAGTTGAACGCTTGAACATGGGCCCGAGGATAGTGCCCCCGCCGGCCGTGATCAATGCCTTGCGCATGCCTCGAGCGACCCGGGCGAGAACCCCGACGGAGTGGCGAGTTGGCATTCGCCGAAACGCCGAATGGTTGCCCGGGTGGTCCCGGCGGAGGCCGATCCGCCGCTACGGGGGGAGGACGTGGCGGGGAACCGGAGGAGGCATCGGTTTCAATAGCGGACGGGCACTCCGGACCTCCCGTCCCCGAGCCCACCCCACTCCACCCCAGACTCCTGCAAGGTCATAACGACCGGAACTTGCCGTCGGCACCAACGGCGAGGATGCGGGGTTCGATGAAGCCCAGTTGGAGGTAAAGAAACCGGATGTTTGCGGCCTCGAGTTCGGCCCGCGATGTCGGCGACAACCCCGGTTCCAGTCGGGGCTCGAGAATGAACTCCTCGGTGAAGTTGTGGTGTCCCGGGCGGTAGGTCTGCGAGTAATAGCCCGTCAACACCACCGGCTCCGTGGTCAGACCCGTGATGCGAGTGCCCGAAAAACGGACCAGCGGTGCCGTGTACCCGGCTGCGGCCGGCGGTTCGTTCGGCCAGTAGAAATCGATTTCAACCTGCACCCCCCCTGACCGACCCGCCGCGCGACGCACCAGGATGTCGTTCGGTCCCGGAACCCGGCGCGGTTCCAGGAACGCCACTTCCTGCGTGGTGGTGGTGAACTCCCCCAGCTGTGAAACGGTGGGTCGCGGCACGGCGTAATCCACGTTCAAGAGCAGGCCGAAGTCGTTTTGCGTGAAGATGGGCGGCGTGGTCCCGCTGACGTTTGTGACCACCGAGGTGGTGAGACTCCATCGGCGAAGCTCCGGACCCGCTCCCGTGGTCCAGGAGGTCGTGGTTCCCTCGACGGAGTTGGATGCGCCGGGCCAGGACTCCAGCGACCCGGTCAGCGATCGCACCACGCCGGCGACCAAGTCCAGGTAGTCCACCGAGCCCTCCACGTAGAGGCCCCGGGCGATGTTGGGCGGGGTGAGTCGCACGTTGGCGGCGTGCAACGCCCAGACCGACTTGAGACGATGGTTGGCGAAGACGTCCCCCGCCTCGCGCTGGGCCACCACCCACTCGGCGGGGTCATCGATGAGAAACGGGACCGTCTGGTTGGTGCCGGCCGGGTCCGGCAGTTCCCGGACCTGCTTCACCACCCGCCCCAGGTTCACGTCCTTCTTGAACTCGAGATCGAGGTGGAACCGGGCCTTCTCCGGACGCAGCGCCGCGAAGCCGTCCGCCACCTGTTTGAACAGCTCGCCAAAACCCAGATAATCGCCCTGCCAGTCCATCACCAAGCCCCCCAGCGGGACGCGGGAGGAATACGCGCGCAATTCCACCCCAGCGATGCTCCCGGAACGGAAGTAGTTCACCACTTCCGGCGTCGCCGAACCGTCAGGGTTGGTCACTGATTCGGCCCCCAACTGCGTCACCATGTCGCCCGAAAGGAATGGCCGGGCGGGGTTGGCGTAGCGGCAATCCAGGGTGGCCACCCCGTTGGCCAACTCCTCGTCGTCAGGAAAGGAGTGATGCACCAGCACCCCCATCCCCACCTCCGCCTCATTCACCTGATGGCGCAATCGCTCGAGGAAAGCATTGTCGTTGTAGAAGCTCGCATAGACCCGCCGGATCGCACGGAACACCCCCCGCTCGTTGCGCTGCGTCGGGTCGCAGGCGGACGGCCCCGTGTCATCACCATCCAGGTCATCCAGCAGACAGCCGCTGTAACTGTCGTAGAGCCCGGCCCCCGTAAAGCTCTCCGAGTCCTCGACATTGGTGGAACTGCGAAAGCGGATCTTGCGACCGGGATCGAACACGCCGAGCAGTTCGATGAGGGCCTGCTCCTGCCCGGTCGTGAAACCGGCCGTGTCGGTGATCAGATCCCGAATGCCCGCCAAAACGGTCTTGAGCGCGGCGATGTCCGGGGGAAAAGCCGTGAAAGGCGCAAGGCGCAAGGCGATCTCGTGGCGCAGGGACCGGTCGGTGCCGGGCAGGGCCTGATCGAGAAAGGCATCCCACAGATCAAACGACAGGGCCACCGCCGGGCTGGGGGAATTCACGGGCAGGGCACGCCGGAGCAGGCCGAAGTTTGCCGCCTTGCCCCCGAAGAACCGGATGTCGTCCGGCGTCAGCGTGTCCGCGGGAACGCCAATCGCACCAAACGGTTCCTTGGGCGCATAATCGATCGCCACCGGGATCTTCAGCGCGAGGAGTCCGGCTTCCAGTTCCGGAGTCAATGAAGCCTCCACGTCGATCACCCGGACCCGCCCTTCATCAAGTTGCACCGTGGCGCGGAGGATGACCCGATGTCCCACGAGCGCTTGCGTGCGCGCCTGCTCCATCGCGTCGGGCAGATGCACAAAGGGCACTCCGAACGACTTCGCGAGGATGGCGGTGTGCGAATTGGGCGTGGACGGCGTCAACGAAATGATCCCCGCCACAAGTGGCGTCTCCGCGGGGATTCCGTCGGTGAGCAGAATGTCCGCGGGCGTCAGGCGTCCCTCCGCAAACGCGGCATTGATCCCGGCCGCCGGGAAGAACTTCAGGGGTCCCATCGCCCACCCCTCGGCATAGACATGATTTCCCGCCACCCAGCGGTCGACCGAGGCCACGGTAATGCCCCGTTCCGCGAAGGCCGTCGCCTGCGTGCGCGCCACCTCGCTCTGCTCGAAGGTCGGCAGGTAGACCGCCCCGGCGCCATTCGGGGCGTGAACCGTCGATTTCACGAGTTCGAACCAGCGGGCGATCTCATCCGGGGTGTAGGGATCAAGGCCGATGAACTGCACCCCGTATTCCACAAAGGTCGGGCGAGGCGGATAGAGCAGTGCTCCCAGCACCACCTGCTGATTCTCCCGATGCAGGGACACCGCATCGAAGGCCGCCCGGTCCATCCCCTCGAACGGCGTGAGACGTTGGGTGGCGAAATCGTAGTGAAACGGGAACCGGGCGCTGTCCTGGAAGAAGACCCGCCACGGTTCATCCACGAGAATCGCGAACTTGACCCAACGCACCGCCTCGCCGGGGCTGGGGGAGCGGAACGACTCCTCCGGGAAGATCACCTGGTTCTTCCAATCGTCCTCCGCCCCCCGCGGCCGGACCTGGATCCGGTAGAAGCGGGGGGAGGCACCGTCGGCCGCCCGGTCCGGGTACGCGAGCACCGCCTCGTGAAAGGTCCCCAGGGTGCTCCACTCACGAAGGTTGGGGGAGGTCTCCAGGACGACAACGGAACCGGGATGGTCCGAGCTGTTCAGGCGCACCCGCGCCTCCGCCCCCGTTGGCGGGAGGATTCCCAGCACCGGGGGTTGGGCCTCCGCCGGGCCGCTGCCGGCAAACCGGCAGGCCGCGAGCATCACGAACAGGCCGGAGATGGGGACGGGGAGTCGGAATGGCGGAAATGCATGCATGCTGGCACGGGTCAATTCGCCCGACACAATAGCCTTCCCGCAGCCCGGTTCAACCGGGCACGGCGGTTCAGTGCCCCGCCCGCACGTGGGGTTGCAGGGCGCCCCCCAGATCCGGCGGAATGCTCATGGGCTTCTCATCGAGGGAGGTGCAGACGTGGCGGGTCTCCCCCTCCAGCACCACGGCGCCGTCGGCTTTCACGATCCGGCAGGCGAAATCGAGAAAGGCCTTCCGCAACCGGGTCAAGCCGACCTCGATGACGAGTTCGTCGTCGTAACGGGCGGCCTCCCGATAACGCAGATGCACCTCGTAGACGGGGAAGATCACCCCCTGCTCCTGCCATTTCAGGAATGGTTCCCCGATGGAGCGGAACAACTCGCCCCGGGCCTCCTCGAGCAGGTCGAGGTAGCGGGCGTAATAGACATGGTTGCCGAGGGTGCAGTCGGCATACTTGACGCGCGTACGGTAACAGAACATCGCACCGCCATTTCACCGGAGAATCCCCCCGGGCGCACCTCCAAAGGCGCACCGGCACCCCCTTCCCGGGCCGGCCCCGTCCCGCCGCCACGGGCTTGGAAAGGCCACCCGGGACCAAAGTCGAGCCCAGCAAAGGCTTGCCAAGGACGCCGGCATACCCAAAATCATCCCCTTTTTGGCGAAACGGCATGGTTAACTGTCCGACAATCCTGATGCTTGGCGCCCAGGCGGCGACCAGCCAGCCCGACCCGCGGGCTCAGACGATGCAACTCGTCCTCATGATGGGGACGTTGATGATCATGTTTTACTTCGTCTTCTGGCGCCCCCAGCAGAAGAAGCAGAAACAGCACACCGAAATGCTGGCCACGCTCAAACCGGGTGACAAGGTGGTCACCAGCAGCGGCATCTGCGGCGTCATCATCAGCATGAAGGACCGGACCGTCACGCTCCGCTCCACCGACTCCAAGCTCGAGGTCCTGAAGGGCAGCATCTCCGACATCATGACCCGATCCGGTGGCAGCGACGACAAATCCTGACCGTCCGCCATGCGTCCCTCCCCCTTGCTCCGCTTTCCCTGAAATCCCATGAATCGCATCGCCCCGAGATTCCTGCTGGTGGTCTTCGTCGTCGCCTGGGCCGTCTACGAGATGATCCCGCCCACCGCGCGGGACCTGATCACGGTCTTCAACGAACAGGCCGAGTACCGCGACAACGAGTTCGTTGAAATGGTGCAGCGTGCCCGCGACCTGGTTGCGACCGGCACGAACGAGCCCTTCGCGGCCCTCATGACCGCCGCCAGCACCAATGACCTGGCCCGCTATTTCCCGTCCTTGACCGAGGAGGATGCGCCGGATGTCAACCGCGGCATTCTCCACGAGGTTCAAAAGAAGGCCTCGGGCCAGATCCAGTTGGGCCTGGACCTGCAGGGGGGCACGTCGTTTCTGGTCTCCCTCGATCCCGAGAAACTGCAGGACATGGCCGACCCCAAGAGCGCCCAGCGACAAGCCATCGAGGTGCTGCGGAAACGCGTCGATCGCTTTGGCGTCGCGGAGCCGATCATCCAGCCCTCCGGGGATGATCGTATCCTGATCCAACTCCCCGGGCTGTCGGAGGCGGACAAACTCAGCGCGCGCACCCAGATTGAGAAGGCGGCGTTTCTCGAATTCCGGCTGGTCCACCCGGACAGCGCCCAGTTGATCCGCGACCAGATTCCCGAACCCGGCTACGAAATCCTGACGGAACGTACCCGGAAAAGCCGGCAGGGAGAGGAGGACGCCTCGGGCCAGGCATACCTGGTAAGCCGCAAGGCGGAGCAGGGGCTGACCGGGGCGTACGTGACCCGTTCCAGCGTCTATCCCGATCCCATGACCGGGAGCCTGAAGATCCATCTCCAGTTCAACAGTGAAGGGGCCGGCAAGTTTGCCGACATCACCCGCGCCAGCGTGGGCCGCCAGTTGGCGATTGTCCTGGACGGCGAACTCTACTCCGCCCCCGTGATTCGCGAACCAATCACCGGCGGGAGTTGCGAAATCAGCGGTAACTTCAACCAGGAAGAGGCGTTTGAGCTGGCGAACGTGCTGCAGAACCCGTTGGAAACCCCGGTGAAGATCGAGGAGGAACGCGGGGTCGACCCGTCGCTCGGGCGCGATTCCATCCGGAGCGGCGTCCTGGCCAGCCTCATCGGCTTGATCGCCGTTTCCGTGTTCATGCTCATCTACTACCTGTTCGCCGGTCTGGTGGCGAACGTGGCGCTGCTGCTGAACCTGATCGTGCTCATGGGGGTCCTGTGTTACGTCAACGCCACACTGACCCTGCCGGGCATCGCGGGCATTGTCCTGACCATGGGCATGGCCGTGGACGCCAACGTGCTGATCTTTGAGCGCATCCGCGAGGAGGCGGCCACCGGAAAGTCCTTCAAGGGCGCCCTCGCCGCCGGCTACAGCAAGGCGTTCAGCACCATTTTCGACGCCAATATCACCACCCTGATCGCCTCGCTCATCCTGATCCTCAAGGGTTCCGGACCGGTGAAAGGCTTCGGCGTGACGCTGTCCATCGGCGTCATCACCAGCATGTTCACCGCCCTGGTCGCCACGCGCGTGGCCTTCGACTTCCTCGCCAGCCGGGGCTGGCTGCGGCAACTGCCGATGCTCCATCTCATCGGCAACACCAAGCTGGACTTCCTCAAACTCGCCAAACCCGCATTCGCGGTCTCCTGGGTCATCATCATCATCGGCCTCGGCTGGGGAATCGCCCGGGGCAAGAACATCTTCGGCGTGGACTTCGTCGGGGGTGACCAACTGGGCCTGAGCTTCGTGGAGAAGATCGACACCGGCAAAATCCGGTCGGTCATCGAGGGTCTGAAGGTGGGCGATCCGGTGGTGCAGTATCAGCGCGACCTTTCCGCCGGGACGGAAACCCTCCAGATCACCAGCGATTTCAGCAGCGGCACAAAGGTCGAAAAGGCGCTGCAAGAAGCTTTTCCCGAGGCGAAGTTCACCCGGATCTCGCTGGACCAGGTCGGCGCCACCGTGGGCCGGGAAATCCTGCTCTCCGCCGTCGTGTCCGTGCTGCTCTCCCTGTTCGGCATCCTGGTCTACGTGGCCTTCCGCTATGAATTCTCCTTCGCCGTCGGCGCAGTCCTGGCCGTGGTGCACGACGTGCTCATGAGCATGGGCTTCTTCTTCATCTCCGGCCGCGAACTCAGCGCACCCATCGTCGCCGCCGTGCTGACCATCATCGGCTTCTCCATCAACGACACCATCGTCATCTTCGACCGCATCCGCGAGGATCTGAAGCTGGGGATGCGAGGCACGTTCCGCGAGATCATCAACTACGCGCTGAACCAGACCCTGAGCCGGACCATCATCACGTCGGGCACCGTCTTCCTTGCCACGGCTTCGCTCTACCTCTTCGGGGGCGGCGCGATCAACGATTTCGCCTTCACCTTCCTGGTGGGCGTGGTCACCGGCACCTACTCCTCCATCTACATCGCCAGTGCGCTGGTGCTGTGGTGGCACAAGGGACACCGACCGAAACTCAGTGCCGGACTGGTGGGCGAGCCGCAGGCCGCCCCGTCCGGGGTCTGAGTCCCGGCTAAACGGGCGCCCCCTGAAATCCGTGCTGGCCTGCCGGGAAGGTTTCCGGCATGGTACCTGGCCAGCTATGAAGACACTGGTTGCCTCACTGGCTTCATTGCTGTGCCTCGGCACGGCTCCAATCAACGCCGCAGACAACGTCGCCCCGCCGGGCTTCGTCAGCCTGTTCAACGGCAGGGACCTGACCGGCTGGAAGATCCCCGACGGGGACAACGGTCACTGGCGGGTCCTCGGCGGTGTCATCGATTACGACGCCCGGAGCGAATCCCCGGGAGACAAGAACCTCTGGACCACCCGGAAGTTCGAAAACTTCGTCCTGCGAATCGACTGGCGGATCAAGGAAACCCCCTACATCAACCCCCGCATCCCCTACATCCTGCCCGATGGCACCCACGCGCGGGATGTCACCGGCAAACCCATCGAGCTCTCCCTGCCCGATTCGGATTCCGGGGTGTTCATCCGCGGCAGCGGCCGGCACCAAATCAACATCTGGTGCTGGCCCATCGGCTCCGGTGAAATGTATGGCGTGCGCATGGACCCGGAGACCTCCCCCGAGCTCCGCGCCGCCGTCACCCCTCGTCACCAGGCGGACCGGCCCGTCGGAGAGTGGAACTCCTACGAAATCACGGTCAAGGGAGACACGGTAAAGGTGGTGCTCAACGGCATCACGGTGATCCCCGGCGCGAAACTGACCGATCTGCCAGCCGTGGGGCCGCTGGCGTTGCAGCATCACGGCGGCCTGAGCAACGGAGTCTGGAACAGCCCGCCCAGCCTGCTTCAGTTCAAGAACATCTATCTCAAGGAACTTCCCTGACGAACGACCGCCCCGGGCCCGCCCGGGAACCTGCGTCGCCCGGTCTCATCAGCATCCGACGGCGGCAGGTCCCGACGGTTCCCGGGACAACCCCGGCCTGATGAACCCATCCGGCAGATCCCGAACCGCCACCGCCCCGCGCGGGCTTGGTCTGCTGCTGGCCCTGGGGTTCTGCACCCTTCAATGGCCAACAGCCACCGCCGCGCCCCCCACCCCCCTGGATCCTGCGGATTTCATCATCCGCCGCTGGACCCGTGAGGACGGCCTGCCCAACCGCCGGGTGCAAACAATCCGGCAAACTCCCGACGGATTCCTTTGGGTCGGCACCGCCAGTGGTCTGGCCCGCTTCGACGGCGTCCGCTTCCTGAACCTCACGCGCACCCATGCCCTGGCAATGCCGGACGACGACTGCCTGGCATTGACCGCCGCCGGGGCCAGCGGGGTGTGGCTCGGGACCGCCGCCGGGTTGGTGCGTTATGACGGGGAATGGGAGACGACCTCCCGCCTGCCGGCAGAGGGTGGAGCAGGGTCCGCCAACGCCCCCCGGGTCACCCGTTTGGTCGGAACTCCTGAGGGCGCCGTCTGGGCCGCCACGGAACCCGGCCTGTTGAGGGTATGGGGGGACGGAGAAAATCAGTCTCCCCAAGCTTGGAGGATCCCCGACTCCCCGGTGGGAATCCGGAGCATCACCCAGGGGGACGCCGCCGGGCACTCGGTATGGGTGGGGGGAACCGAGGGAATTCATCGGTACACCGCCCTTTCGGGAGTGTGGCAGGAAGTCACACCGGCAACGGCACCGGAGGACGGAAAGGTGGCGCATCTGGTGATCGGCAGCGAAGCGGAGGGCTTCCTCGCAGTCCTGGGCCGGGCCGGATCACCCGGAGGTCGCGTACACCGATGGACGGACGGACATTGGCGGGAACTGCCCGACCTGGAACTCGACAACGGAGGTCAACCCCTGACCGGCGTCATCCAGTCCGCCACCAACGCCTGGCTTACCGCCGGCCCGACCGGGTTGGTGCGCATCTCAGACGGCGGGGTGGCCACCCTGCGGCTGCCCGTGGTCTCCGATCGGGATGTGCCGCTCAGCCTGGAAACCGACCACGAAGGCAGCCTCTGGGTGGGAATGTCCGCCGGGGGCCTCCTCCAACTGCGCCCCCGCCAGATCCGGGTCATCGGACAGTCCGATGGACTGCCGGCGGATCAGGTCAACTGCATCACGCCGCGCGGGGCTGACGGGGTGTGGCTTGGCACCCAGGGCGGCTTGCTCCAGTGGCCCCCCGCCGAGAACCCCGGTCAACCGGACATGTCAGAGCTCGCCGCCACCGCCATCCAGGGGATCTCGACGGACCGGGAAGGGCGCCTCTGGGTCGCCACCACCAACGGACTTCACATCCTGCCTCCCCCGGGAATCCCCGCCATCGAACCCCCGGAAGACTGGACGCGAACCGCCGTCTACGACGTCCATGCCGGCGGCGGCGACCGGGTATGGCTGGCCACCGCCGGGGGAATCGGCCGGTTCGAGGACGGGCAGTGGTTGCGCTACCCGGACGGCGGGGAACCGGGCAGCGGGTGGATTCAGGCGGTGATCGAGGACCGACTGGGGCGGGTCTGGGCCGTGCCCTCCGGGGAGGGATTGCTGGAGCACGATGCGAACGGCTGGAAATCCGCCGACTGGCTGGAGACCTTCGCGCTGCGGCGCATCCGGGCCGTTCACGAGGACAATCAGGGGAATCTCTGGTTCGGCAGCAACCGCGGCCTGCTCTTGCTCCGCAAGAACCGCCCGGTGGCGATCCGAACCGACCACGGCCTGCCGGACGACGTGGTCCAGTGCGTGCTTGATGACGGCTGCGGGAATCTGTGGGTGCGACACAGCTACGGACTCTGCCGGGCTCCAATCGATGGACTCCTGCGGGTTGCAGACGGCGATCAAAGCTCTGTCCTTTGCATCGCCTACGGTGAGGAGGACGGGTTGACTGCGGCGGGCACGGGTGAAGCCGACCATCTGCCCGAACCGTGCCGGGACAGCCGCGGGCGACTGTGGTTCCCCGGCAAGGGGGGGGTCGTGCTCATTGATCCCCACCAACTGCCAGACAACCCCTCTCCGCCGTTGGCGGTGATTGAAGCGCTCTGGGTGGACGGACGCCCGTGGTTTCAGGTACTGGCTGCCGGTGACGCCGCGACAAGTCCTCATGACCGCTTCCAGGATCTGGATCAGGAACTGGTCCTGCCCACCGGTGGAGCCCGCGTTCTCGAAATTGCCTACACCGCCCCCACCTTCGTCTCCGCCCCGGGCTGCCGTTTCAGCTACCGCCTGCAGGGGGTGGATGCCGGATGGACCGCGGGGCTGCCCTGGCGCACCGCCCGGTATTCGAATCTCGCGCCGGGACGCTATGTCTTCGAACTGCGCGCCGTGAACGCCTACGGTGTCGGCGGCCCCGTGCAGGCCCTGCGCTTTCGGATTCCCGCACACTTCTACCAGTCCGTCTGGTACCAGTCAGCCGGTGTGCTGCTGCTCGGCGGTGTGCTCTGGGGCGGTTACCGGCGGCGACTGGCGAATCTCGCCCGCGTGGAGGCGGCCGAGCGACGCTTCGCCCTGCTCCAGCAGCGCATGAAGCTCGCCCGCGACCTGCACGACGGGCTCGGTGCCAACCTCACCCATCTCACCCTGCTCGCCGGAGGCGCCGCCCCCGCCGGTTCCGGCCTGGAAGCCGACCGTCTGCGCCAGGTCACGGAAGGCACGCGCGAGGCGGCGACGGCGCTCCGGGAGATCATCTGGGCCACCCACCCCGAGCAGGACACGGTTCGCAGCCTCGTCAACCGGATCGAACAGACCGCCGACCAGCTGTGCGAAGCCCGCGATCTGCCGTTGCGTGTCAGGCTGCCGGGGACGCTGCCGGACCTTCCGGTCGCCCGCGAGACCCGGCTCGCCGTCTATTACACGGCCAAGGAGGCGCTCAACAACCTCGTGAAGCACGCCCACGCCACGGAAGCCCGGTTGCAGGTCGAACTGAACGGCGACCAAGTCCTGCGGATCCACATCGCGGATAACGGCCGGGGCTTCAATCCTGAGTCCCCCCCACCCTCCTCCTCCGGCCACGGACTCGCCAGCATGTCGGACCGCATGGCCGCCGTGGAAGGAAGCACCGTCATCACAAGCACCGCCGGAAGCGGTACCACCATCACCCTGACGGTTCCGATCACGCTGCCCAACGGCCGGGACACCGCAAACGGGCACCCCCGCGGGAACGGTCAACCGGACAAGGCCACCAAATAGCGCCGGAGCCGGGCCGTCTCCTCCCGCAATCCGCGATCGGCGTAGACTTCGTGCAGGTTCGTGCACACCCGCAGCAGGGTCCCCCGGGGAGTTGCCGGCGTCAGGTAGGATTCGTGAAAACCGTGTCCCGACTGGTGCAGGAACCGGACACAATCCGACCGCGCCAGCAGCTTCCCCCGGTTGAACGCATCAATGAACACCGACTCGGTGGAGGTCTGGTGCCGACAGATGAAATGCCCCGGCATGGCGATTCCGACAATGGGAAGTCCCACCCGTCGACCGAGCAGCCAGTAAAGCAGGCTGAGGCTGATTGGATTCCCGGTGCGCCGGTCGATCACCCGGTTGAGATAGCTGTTGTCCGGATCGTAATAGTCCACCTCGTTCCCCCGGAAACCGAGGTCGTTGAAGAGGTGGTCGTTCATGACCGCCAGGCGACTCAAGGGCGACGGTGCGTCGCACAGCAGTTCACGCAATTCGGCGGCAAAGTGATCGAGGAGCGCCCGATAGGCGTCGATGTTGATTTCCGGGTATTGGGTCCGGGCCAGCAACCACACACCCTGCTCCAGGTCCAGATCCTCGCCGTGTCCCAGGCAGAAACCCAGAAACCGGTGATCGGCGGTCTGCCGCTCGATCAGGTGAACAATCTCCCGCGCGTGCCGCCGCGTGACCGGATCCCGGCTCAGGAGATTCTCGCGCAGCCAGTGCGCCGACTCGGGGGCACATTGCAGCAGGCGATCCCGCACTGCCTGAAACACCCGGGGGTCCTCGTCCCCCAGCAGCGCCAACAGGGCCGCCCGCTCCCCCGCTGAGGGATGCCGCTGTTCACCTGCTGCAACCGGAGGTTTCATCGTGCGTGTCCCAATGGACGCCCCACTCGGGCCCGGATGCAAATCGAAAACTCGCCTTGCCCTTACAAATTCCCCTCAAAGCACGGGCTCGTCGCCTGCATCCAGCCGCTCGAACCGATCCCCCAGCATCAGCAGGCCTCCTGCCAGTTCGCCCAACAGCAGCAACACACCCACCAGGGTTGCCGGCAGAACGCTCCAGGGCCAGGGAACGCCTGCCAGCACCAGGCCAAACCCAATCGCCGCCCCCGCCCCGACCGGCGCCAGCAGCATCGCCCCCATCCCCAGCAGGTGGCCCAGCATCAACAGCAACTGGGATCCCATCACCCCGAACCCGCGTCCCCCCATGCCGGCCAGCGACGTCTGCCACGCGGGAAACAGCACGGCAACGCCGTTCAGGAGCAACACCGACATCAGGTTGAACGCGGGCAGAAACACGCCAACCGCCGCCAGCAGGGGCAACCCACCGGTCATCACCTCCTTGGGGACCCGTCCCTCCCCCGAGCCGGCCACGGTGCCAAGCACCGCGAAGAGCGCCAGCAGGGCCCATTGCAGCACCGTCAACGCCAAAGCCGGCGCCAGCACTTCCCCGAGCAGCACCTGCCAACCGCGCAATGGCAACGGCTTCAGCACGTCCAGGCTCTGCAAATCCTGCCGCAGATCACACCGCAGCATGTGGGGCCCCATGATCAGGAGCATCGCCGACAGGGGTACCAGCATCATCGCCAGCGCCGCCGCCACGGTTCCCCCCTGGCTCAGGAGGGGCAGCATCGTCGAGAACAGGAAGACCGGCAGAAAGATCAGGAAGAACCGGCTCCCCACAAAGCCCTTCAGGGCAATCAGGTTCTTCCAACACAGCGCCACCCACGGAGCCCCGGTGGGGCGGAGCCGGAACCACGGCTTGCGCGCCCTTGCCTTGCGCCCCGCCAAATGCCAGTTGCCGGAACGCACATGGGCAATCGCCTGCGAACGCTGTTGGGACCGGAACAGCGTCTCCTCCTCAATCGGCACGTTCAGTCGCATCAGGACCAGATAGAACAGGCCGCAGAGAACGAGCTGCGCCGCCATCCCCCCCATCCGCGCCATCGGTTCCGCCGCAAACAAGGGCCGGACGATCCAGCGCGCCGGCAGCAACACCCAGCCGAGCGGCCCATCCGTCGTCACCACACCCGCCAGGTGCTTCAGGTCCTCCGGGGATTTCAGCAGTTCGGGGGTGAGTTCCGGCAGGCTGCCCCTCAACCACAACGCCTCCGCCCCGACCCACAACACCATGCCCGCCAGCAGGAATCCCCGCCGGCGCCAGGGACCAATCCCCCGGTCCGCCAGCCAGGTGCGCACAAAGGCGGCGGTCTGCCGATGCAATTCCAGCAACACCATCATCAACCACCATCCCCCGAGCCCCAACGCCGCCCCCTCCCAACCCGTACTGCGTCGCCGCCACACCAGCAC
This sequence comes from Verrucomicrobiales bacterium, assembly GCA_024233215.1. Classification (GTDB taxonomy): domain Bacteria; phylum Verrucomicrobiota; class Verrucomicrobiia; order Limisphaerales; family J093; genus J093. The sequence continues at coordinate 336,881 of JACKPW010000006.1, forward strand.
CATGATCAAGGCCGTAAACAACAGACCCAGTTGGGCCCGCAGCAGATGAAACCGAATCAAGGTGCGCCGGCTGACGGGTGCGGGAAACAGAAAGGCCACCTCCCCTTCGGTCAATCCCAGGGCCGCCCGCTGCACCGGGAGCAACCAGACCAGAAAGGCAATCACCAGCATGAGCAGCGCGATGCCGCTTTCCACCAGGGCCAGGCCCTCTCCTCCCGGAGCTGCCCCTCCCCAGGCCGGTCCATCCGGTGCCCCCGCCCCACGAGGCGAGCCGGGACGCATGAAGAAGAACCAGAAGTACGCCAGCCCCACCACCGTACCGATCAGGTACTGCGGCTTGCGCAGACGGCGAAACTGAACCCGCAACCGGTTCCCCAGCGAACGCGTGATCAGATAGAGCAACCCTCGCATCAGTCCACCTTGCCCTCCCCCGCCGGTTGCCCCCCCACCGCCGCCTCGTCCGTCGCACGGAAGAACACCTCCTCCAGCGATGCCGGCTGATCGCTCGCCGCAAACTGCCGGCGCACCTCGTCCAGCGTCCCGTGAAAGACCGCCCGTCCCCGGGCCAGGATCAACAGGTGCGTGCACAGTTCTTCCACCAGATGCAGCAGGTGGGAACTCACCAGAATCGCCGCCCCGTCGGCCGCCAGCCGGCGAATCGTCGCCTTCATCCCCCGGATTCCGCGCGGGTCCAGGCCGGTGAGGGGCTCGTCAAACAGGACCGCCCGCGGGGAATGCAGCAGCCCACAGGCAATCGCCAGCTTTTGCTTCATGCCCCGGGACAGTTCCCCGGGCAGCTTGTTCGCGTGCTCGGTCAACTCCAACTCCTCCAGCAAGCGCGCCCCGCGCTCCGCCGCATCTTCCACCCGGTAAAGCCGGGCGGAGAACTCCAGATGCTGCCGCGCCGTCAGGTAATCGAACAATCGTGGCTCATCCGGAAACCACGCAATCTCACGCTTCGCCTCAATGGGCTCGCCCAGCAGATCATGCCCGGCGATCCGCACTTCCCCGCGCGTCGGCGGCAGGATCCCGCACAAACAGCGCAGGGTGGTGGTCTTCCCCGCCCCATTGGGTCCGACCAACCCCAGCACGTCGCCGGGAGCCACCCGAAAGGACAACGCATCCACGGCGACCTGCTTGTCAAACGTCCGGGTGAGTTCCTGCACTGCGATCATGGCCACTGCTTGATAGCCCGCCCGGCACTCCGCGTAAAGCGCCCGGTGCAGGGACGCTCAGCCCGGGCGCGGACGACGCTTGCGACCACCGCCCCGGTTGCGCACCATCACCGGCCCATGTTGACGGTGGCGGGAATGAGCAAGGCCTACGGCGGACGCACGTTGTTCGCCGATGCCTCGTTGCGGATCGAACGCGGCGAACGCCTGGGGCTGGTGGGCCCCAACGGCGCCGGCAAATCGACGCTTTTCAGCCTGATCCTTGGCGCCGAGGAAGCCGATGCCGGGACGGTCGAACTGGAGCGTGGCGGCCGGGTGGGCCATCTGCCGCAGGAAAACGTGCCGGTCGGCGACGAAACCGTCATGGAACTCGCCACCGCCATCACCCCGGAGGTGGCCGCCCTGCGCGAACGCCTCCGGGCCGCGGAGAAGGGAGCCATGCTGGGGGACGATTTCCACGAGTTGCAGCATCGCTTTGAGGCACTGGGCGGCTACACCCTGGAAGCCCGGGCCGCCCCGATCCTGGCGGGCCTCGGCTTTCGCCAGGGGGATTTCCAACGCCCGGCCCGCACACTCAGCGGCGGCTGGGTGATGCGCGCTCATCTCGCGCGGTTGCTCGTCCACGAACCCGACCTGCTGCTCCTGGACGAACCGACCAACCACCTCGACCTCGAGTCCCTTCTCTGGTTCCAGGATTACCTCCGCAACTACCCCGGCGCGGTGCTGGCGATCTCCCACGATCGCGAGTTCCTGAACACCCTCATGGGGGCCATCGTGGAGATTCGCCAGGCCCGGCTCTGGCATTATCGCGGTAATTACGACGCCTTCCTGGAACAACGCGAGGCCAACGAGACCCAACAGCTCGCCGCCTGGAAGAACCAGCAGCGCGAGATCAACCGCCTGCAAACCTGGGTCGACCGCTTCCGCGCCAAGAACACCAAGGCCACGCAAGCCCAGTCCAAGCTCAAACAAATCGAGCGGATGGACAAGATCGACGCCCCCGTGGAAGCCGGGCCGGGCATTGATTTCCGCTTCCCCCAACCGGAACGCAGTGGCCAGCGCGCCATCGAACTGAAGCATGTGGCACATGCCTACGGGGATTTGCCCGTCTACGACGACCTGAACTTCGAGGCCGAACGCGGCCAGCGAATCGTGCTCGTGGGCCCCAACGGCGCCGGCAAGTCCACCCTGCTCAAACTGCTGGCGGGCGTCCTGCCCGTGCAGCACGGAGAACGTCTCCCGGGGCACAAGGTCAAGTGGGGCTACTACTCCCAATACCGCATCGAAATGCTGCGCCCTGACAGCACGGTTCTTGAGGAGGCTCTCGACACCCCGCAGGCCGTGACCGAGCAGTTCGTGCGGACCGTCCTCGGCAGCTTTCTCTTTCGCGGCGACGACGTGTTCAAGCCGGTCCGCGTCCTCAGCGGCGGGGAGAAGAGCCGGTTGGCGCTGGTGAAACTCCTGCTCGATCCCCCGAACCTCCTGCTGATGGACGAGCCCACCACTCACCTCGATCTCTCGAGCGTGGACGCGCTCATCGCGGCGCTGGACCAGTTCGAGGGCACGCTGATCTTCATCAGCCACGACGTTCATTTCATCCGGCACCTGGGGAATCACGTGGTCGAAGTCCGCGACGGCCGCCTGCGCCATTTTCCGGGGGGCTACGACTACTACGTCGAGAAGACGCGGGCTGAAAAGGCGGCCGCCGCACCGCGGCAACCCGCTGCCAATCGCCCGGCCGGCATTCCCCCGTTGACCGGCAAGGCGGCAACCCGCGAGGAACGACGACGCCGGGCGGAGGAAATCCGGGAGCGTAACCGACACAAACGCCAGTTGGAGGAAAAGGTCCAGACCGCGGAGAGCCGCATTCACACGCTTGAGACCCGACAGGGTGAGATCACGCAACTGCTTGAAGATCCGGCCACCTACGAGGATTCCGCCCGAGCCATGGCCTTGAGCGACGAGTTGAAGGCCGTTCTCGCGGAATTGGAGGCCCTGCACGAAGCGTGGGAGGAGGCCGCCACGAAGCTGAGCGAGTTGGAACTGGCCACCCTGGATTCCGCCTGAGCCGCGACGATGCAGTGAAGCAAGGGGAGCGCGCGCGGCTCGCGTGCCGTGGCCGGCGGCCCGCCGGCCACTTTCGAGGTCTGCAGAAGCTCCCCAAGCGGTGACGAGGCATCTTCCGGAGGACCATTCGGCGAGCCGCCGACCGCAGCAGCCGGGCCGGCCGCGCTCCCCAGGGCCACTTCATCGTTGCAGCTGAGCCGTGACAACTCAGTGGAATCGGGAGGGACACGGATTATCACGAATTCCACGGAAACGGAACTGAGGGAACGCCCGCTGGGAACCGCCCCATCCGCGTTCATCGGCGGTTTCCCTGACCAGACCGGCTTCCTGCCGTAAAAAACGGCGGGCACTCTTGCGAGTGCCCGCCCAACCCAAACAACCAAACTAACCTCCTTTCCACCAGTAGGACCCGGTGGCGTCTTCGACCAGCCTGCGGCTTGGAGAGTCCGCGTGTGCCAGCCGAATATCTGTCAACCGATTGTTAAGACGCCGGGCACATCGGGCTTGTTCAATGAAAATGCAGTTAATCTTCAAAAGACCTCGCGGCGCCCCAAGCCCGGCTCACCGGCCTCGTTCCACATGCCCGTCCAGAAACCCTTCGTGCCCATGATACTTGCACCGCAAGACCACCGTGCGCGCCGGGTTTTCGACCTCGGTCATCTTGATCCCCGGGGTGAGGTATTCGTAGCTGCAGTCCGCCGGATCAAAGTCCTCCCAACGGTCCACCCCGTCAGTACCCCGGGGATCCATCGGGCAACGCATCACTTGCGGTCTCCCGACGTAATCCTTGATCGCGCCTAGATCCGTCGGCAGCCGGTCGTCGTTGTCGTTGGAGTACAGCATCAACCCAATCAAGATCTGCTTCATGTTGTTCATGCAGTTGACTTCCTGCGCCTTGTCCTTGGCCTTGGACAGGGCGGGAAGGAGCATCCCGGCGAACATCGCGGTGGGAGCCACCAAAACCGCGCTCGCCACCTGCGCCACCGGTTCCGCCCCACCCTGAGCCACCGACTGAGCCCCCTCGCCATCAAACCAGCCCACCGCATACGAGGCCGGAACCTGCGTGTAGAGCGACAGTTGTGGGAGCAGCATCGCCACCGCCGCGTCCGCCCGGGCTCCCTGTCCCTGCATCGCCTGCTTCAATATCGCCTCCTGCACCCCCTGCAGCGTCGTCCCCAAACGCTCGCTCACGAACCCGAAGCTGTTGCCCCGGGTCGGCAGTCCCCGCGAAAGCCGCTGGAATTCCGCGGATCCCTTGAGTCCGGAGTTCTCGCCCACCCGCACCTGCCGCGTTTCCTCCAGCAACGCCGGGGTGCTCGACAGCCAGAGGTAGCCTCCCGCCGCCGCAAGGATCGGCTGGACCGGAAACGGCGCCGGCAACGGCTGTTTCATCCCCAACCAGCGGGCCTCACCTTCCTGCCCCGTGACCAGTGCACCTTCGGGCGCCTCTTCCTGGAGCCGCCGGCTCAGGGTGTCGAACAACCCATCGTTCTTCACCTTCAACGCAATCATCAGGGCCGGTTCCGGCAGTTCCAACGGATCCCCACCCGGCAGCGGGATCTGGAACTCCTTCTCCCGATCCAACCGGAGGGCGATTCCCACCGTGCCTTCCAGCGATCCCAACAGATTCTCCAGGGAAACCCCCAACTCCGACCGGACTTCGTCGGAAAGCTCCCCCATCCCTTCCACAACCGGGTCCACGCCACCCGCCCGCGCCTCCTGCAAAACGGCGGTCCAGATCGCCGCCAGATCAACCTGGAAACTGGCCGCATAAACCGTGTCGGACGGCAGTCCGTCTAGCCACTCCAGCGGACCGGGTTCCCGGCCAAACCAGCGCCAGATGTAGCCATCAGTCCCTGACACCCGCTGCACCACGAACCGCGTCCGATACAACCCCGGTTCCACCGCGATCCCGCTCACCCCGAGACCATTCACGGCTTCGATGCCGGAGTGGCGGATCACCCGGTCCAACACGCCGAAGACCTGGCGGACCTGGCCCCGATCCCGATCCGACAGGTCGGGCAAGCCGAGAACGAAGTCGCGGATCTGTTCAACTTTCGCGGAAAGCCCGCCCAGCAGTTTGTCCGTGGAGACGTAAGCATAGAGGCTGCCACCGGGATCAAGCTTCGCCGTGACCGTCTGAAACGCAGTCGGTTCGGCGGAAACCGGTTTGGCCGGGGATTGCCCGGTAACCGTGACCAAGCCGGCCAACGTGAGGGCCAGCGTCGAGGATAGGAGGGTTTGTCTCATGACGTTTGGTTCGTTGTTCGTGTCGGATCGATCGATCGATTGGTTGGACAGGCTTACCGCAGTCGCGTCACGCCGTCATTTCCAATCTCCCGGGAGGTCTGTAGCCGGGGGGTGTTTCCCGGAAGGCGTCATGCCTCAGTCATGCCCGTCGGAGAGGCGACGGACCGTCGCCATGATGGGAATGCGTCGACGCCACCCTTCGAGGACGGGCCGTCCCCGCGCCGGCTGCCGGGCTTTGTGGTGTGTGAGGGAGGGAGGAGGTCCGCCGGAAGGCACAATTCCCCGTTGCCAAGCGGGCGGGTGACGGGCAGAGTACGGTGCGTTGTTCGTCGGAGCGTAGCTCAGCCCGGTAGAGCGCCAGCTTTGGGAGCTGGATGCCGCAGGTTCAAATCCTGTCGCTCCGACCATTTTTCCTCTTTTGTCACCCGGTGCCCCTGCCTTCGGGCAACGGAAGCCCCTGCGCAGGCGCAAGACCGCTCAGGAATCGCGCTGCTACCCGTGGATTATCAGGTGGTCGCGGTTCAACTCGATGAACGTGTGATCGACCAACAGACGGAAGAGGAGTTCCTCGTTCTGATCGAAAAGGGCCAGCAGCTCGTCATTGTGGATGTTGCCAGTCGTGACGAGAACGAGTTGAGGCGGCCCCTGCCCAAGTTCGTAGCTGACTTGGAAGTCCGTGTCTTTGGTGCAGAGCACGAGGCCGTCCCTGTTCGCCAAAAAGCCAACAGCGAGGAGTCTGCCGTGCGGTTCTGCTGGGCAAGGTCGAGCGTGTGGATGGCCTCATGGCCTCGCTCCTGGAGCCAGACCGCCAGCCTGCGCGGCAACTGGGCATCGACCAGAAACCTCACGCGGCCAAGGGAAGAATTCGATGAACGCGGGAGAGCCGGGCGGCAAACGCCAGGCACGCCGTGATGTCCTCGCGCTCCAGATCCGGGTAGTCGGCCAGAATCTCTTCTGGCGTCATGTTCCCGGCCAGGAGTTCCAGAATGGTGCTCACGGGATAGCGCAGCCCACGCACGGTAGGCTTACCGTGGCAAATCGTCGGATCGACGGTGATGCGCTTTAGCACGTCATTCATCGAACCTGACAGTGCCAGAACACCGCTGGTCTGGCAAGGCGGCAACCGCCGGCAACCGCCGACCACACGCTCTCGCCCCTGAATACTCGTCCCGTTTCCGAGATCATTGACCTTCTGAGAATGAGGCTTCGCCGGGTTGCAGAGTGGGGGGAGTGGACAGACCCTCACTCCCCCCTGTCCCAGAGAACCCTCCTCCTGGGCGTTTGCGTTTCTTTGCATGGGTCCCCCTGTTCCCCTGCCTTCGGCCAGTCGAGTTCGGGAGACCGTCAATGCCTCACGGCTCCACTTGCCGGGCGCGGTAGAACCAATCGGTGCCGGGTGGCGCGGTCTCGTGGTAAACCTCGAACTCGCCCCGGTCACACGGGTCCCGGCCGATCTCCTGCCAGGTTTCCAGGTCCTCGCTCCCTTCAACGACCACCTCATGGCCGTAAGGCGCCTCCACCGTGACCAGCATCGCCCCATCAGGCAGGCGGTAGGTCAACTCCGGGATCACCCGCGGTTCGGTCACGTGCGGAGGCATTACCCCTGAGCGCCACACCTCGCCCTTGCTCGTGATGAGGTGAAACCGGCCCTTGGCAAACAGCAGGTCGGAGGGAGTAGCGCTGGTCCGGATTTCGACCACGTTCGTCCAATTCAGCCCGTCGACCGAGCCATACATCTGGGTGAGATTCCTGAAACGGTCCCACGACCCTCCCAAGAACGTGCCGTTGGCATGGGTCCATTCATCCGGAATTTGGCTCTCCGACGTGTGCTTGGTCCAGGTAAGGCCATCCTCGGAGATGTACATGCCGACGTCCCCATAGCGCACGAAGAATCGCCCCGCCCCGTAAAGCAGGCCGTGCAGTTTGGGTGTAATTTCTGGTGGCACCTCCCAAATCCACTTTCCGATATCCCATTGGTCGCCGTCAGTCGAAGTGATGAGGTTTAGGGGAGCAACGAATACAGAGCGGCCTCGGGCATATGCGCCCCACGTTCCGAACTCGTCGATGGCTGGCAGCATGTCCAATTGCGGCAGTAGGTCCGCCTGCCACTGCATGCCATCGGCAGAAGTGGTGAACCAGATCAAACGAGGGTCGCCCTCGTCGGTCGGCTCAGTCTCCAACAGCATGAAGCGCCCTCGTCCGAACGCCAGTTCCCCCAGCTGTACGGCACGGGGAACGACAATGCCCTGTTCCCCCCACTCCTGACCGTTGACAGTGCTCAGGGGCGTTCGGCTGGCCCAACTCACGAAGCGCCCCGCTCCGAAGATGAGATTCTCATGGGGTCTGGTTGAATTGCTCGCATGCCAAGTCAGGCCATCGTCCGAGAACCACGCCCTGCCGCTGGTATCGTCCCTCTTGCCGGCGGCAACGAATATCCTATGCCCATAGGCCAGCTTCCATCTCAGGGTTTGCCCTTCCTCCAGAACCGTGTCCGCTGCGGCCCAGTTCATTAGCGGGTCCTCTGGGGGTGGCGGGGGTTCCCATTTGACTGCGCGGTAGAACCGGTGCGGCGAGTCAGCGGCCGCCTCGTCATACACCTCGAATTCACCCCGGTCACACGGGTCGGTCGTGACTTCCTCCCAGTGTTCCATGTTCTCACTTCCCTCGACCACCACGGGCTGCCCGTAGGGACCCTCCACCGTCAGGAGCATCGCCCCGTCCGGCAACCGTCGACATAAGGCCGGTTTGAAGCGTGGTTCGTTAACCGTTGGCTCCATTAGCCCTGACACCAGGACGACACCCGGCCCCGCAATCACGAATCGTCCCTGGCCAAAAGCTGCGCAGTAGAGCCGAGCCGTGATCCCGATCTCACGCGGCGTCCAAGTCAACCCATCCGGCGAGGTAAACACCCGGTCCCCATCACCGACGACCACAAACATCCCGTTCCCATAGGCCACCCCCCACATGAACTCAGTCTCCGAAGGACTCGCCGTCTCCCACTCCAAGCCGTCCGCTGACACCCACAGCGGAAACCCGGCACCAACGAACGTTCCGTTACCGTGTGCGAGAGCAAAGGCTCCAGAAGAGTTGATCACCCCATTCGTCGTCCACTCTCTTCCGTCCGCGGACACCACCGGCGGAATGGAGAAGTCTATGATGTAACGGCCTTCGCCGAAAACGACATCGACGGCGGTTCCGCGTGAAGCAATGGTCATCGCCGTCCATGTCGTGCCGTCAGGCGAAACCGCAACCGGCATGCCCGTCTCATCAAGGTCCATGCCGGCGGCGACGAACTGACCGCGACCGTAGCCCACGGCTGTCAGAATCGGCGCGATGTAGGGGCGTTCATCCCAAGCCAGCCCATCGCTGGTCGAACTTGTCGTCCCGACTTCGTTGACCGTGACGAACTTCCCACCGCCATAAGCCAGCGGGGTCGGGATACGGTCAACCCCTTCGCTAGCCCCCCGCACCCAGGTCAAACCATTGGTGGAGTAGTACGTGTGGTCTCCGAGGGCGACAAAGCGACCGTTGCCATACTCGACCGCCTGAATGATCTGGTTCCCCGTCACCTCCCAGTGGTCCAGCGGATCTTCGGCGGCCTGGGACCGAAGCACCGCGAAAGCGGCCAGCCAGACCACTGCAGCAAGGGCGGCATGGCGTGGGATCGCGAAGCTGGCAAAGGCGGTTCTCATGGTTGATGCCCGGAAGGTAGCACCTTCCGTGCCGCTCGGTCGTGACTTTCCCGAACACCCGGCGCAGACATTCGCCAGGGGAGTCACGGCCCGTCTACAGGCAGTTTGACAGGTGCCCGACTTTCCCGCCATGTTCTCCGTGCAATGGGCGTAACCGTCGAGCTTGATCTGACCGAAGCCGAGGCCGAGAGGGCACGGGTGCGAGGTTTGCTGGAACCGGCCAGTTTGACGCGACTAATCCACCGCGAGCTGGAAGCCAGCGACGACTCTCGCGATTTCTACACAATGAGCCGCGAGCTCCGCGAACTGCCGGGCGAACCGATGAGCCTGGAGACCATCCAGCGGATCGTGGACGAGATTCGTGCCGAGCGGACCAGCAATGAGGCTGGTCATTGACACCAACACGCTTATTTCGGGAACGCTCTGGCAGGGGCCGCCGGCGCATTTGATCCAGGCTCTGGAGGCACGTCGCGCCCGGCTGGTGATTTCGGAGGCTTTGCTGGCGGAGTTCGCCGCTGTCGTCGCCCGGCCACATCTCGCAGCCCGGCTGGCGCAGCGCGATGTCACTCCCGCTACGGTGGTCCGCGCACTGGCACGCGAAGCGGAACTCATCCCCTCACCAACACTCCCCCGACCCGCGGAGCTTCGTGACCCCAAAGACGTGATTGTACTGGCCGCCGCTGTCGCTGGCACCGCCGACGCCATCGTTACGGGCGATCAAGACCTGCTCGTGATGAAGCGTTTCCGAGGCATCCCGATCCTGAGTGTGCGCGAAGCACTGGAGGCCTTGCGAATCGCGGTGGAGTAGCCTCCCCTCTGGCTGCCGCCAGCAGCCCACGAGGACGCCGTCAGAGATCAACGGGAAGATCATAGGAAACTGCGGTCGCGAGCAGACCGTGCCCTCCATTCACTGCCTCTTCCGCCGCTTCGGAGCACAAGGGGTCTTCAAGCAATCGGGCGCCGGTTTAATTCACGTCGCTCCGACCATTCCTCCCTCTCCCCATTGCGCCGGCTTTCCTGCGTAGCGGCGAATCGGTATTCGCCGGGGGACGACAGTCCTGCACCAGAGGTTTTCGGCGAACGCCAGTTCGCCGCTACGGGATGGCGGGGTGACTGTGGGGTTTTCGGCGACCGCTACGGCGGGACGGGGTGAGTATGATGCAGCGCTCCGGGCCCGATAGAGGCAGCATCTCTGTGGGAAGCCGTTCACCATCAGGATCCCGAGCCCCGTCAGCGGCGGTATATTCCGGCCGACGCCATGGACGCTGGAAGGCCCAATACTCGATCCCAGGAAGGTGCCCCGACCCGCAGGGGCGCCGGTCGGAACACGCGAGGGCGGGTGTGCTCCCCGAGCAAGTC
>JACKPW010000007.1 GCA_024233215.1 Verrucomicrobiales bacterium
TGCCAGGCTGCTTCTCGTCATCATGGCGACCGGCGCGTTCCCCTGCCCCGCCCAACCCATGACGGACCTGGAACTGCAACGGCACGCCGGCTCCACCGACCTCCTGGTCCGGTGCCGCGGCCCGGTACACGAGCCCTTGCGGGTGCGGGTCCAACGAAGCCCCAATCTCCGCAGCTGGGAGAACATCGGGGCGGTGTTGAAGGGACCAGGCTCAGAATGCCTCACCGCAATGCCCGGCAGCGGTGTGTCTGCGGCGTGAGCACACCACAGCACGACCCACCAAGGGGCCTTGACGAGCACATCCAGAACACTCTCCTGCTTCCTTCTGCTCATTTGCGCTCGTTCCTCCTCCGATCTTCCGGGTCCTACCCCTTCAAATCCTCCGCGATGGCTGCAAACTGATCCAAGGCTGCTTCCAGGTCATCGCTGATTTCCTGAGCGATGATTTCCGGCGCGGGCAGGTTGGCGGATTCTTCCAGCGCTTCGTCTTTCAGCCAGAAGATGTCGAGGTTCACCTTGTCGCGCTTGAGCAGTTCGTCGTAGGTGAAGGATTTGAACCGCTCGCTCTCGGTGCGCTTATGTCGATTCCCTGTAGGCCGCGTGCCCTCACGCGGCGCTGGCGTGGATTTGCCCGCGCCCGGTGAGGGCACCTGGCCTACATTCCCGAAGTAGCAATTCACAAACTCATCGAGATCCGCGCGCTTCAGCGTGCTTTCCTTGAGGGTGAAATGTTTGTTGGTGCGCAGGTCGTAGATCCAGAGCTTCTCCGTCCACGGCTTTTCCTGTGCGGGTTTGCGGTCGAAGAACAGGACGTTTGCCTTCACGCCTTGCGCGTAGAAGATGCCGGTGGGCAGGCGCAGCAACGTGTGCACGTCCGCCTGCTTGAGCAACGCGCGCCGGATGGTCTCGCCCGCGCCGCCCTCGAACAGCACGTTGTCCGGCAACACCACCGCCGCGCGCCCGTGCTGCTTGAGGATGGTGAAGATGTGCTGGAGGAAATTGAGCTGCTTGTTGCTCGTGCTCGCCCAGAAATCGTCGCGATTGATGATGAGCGATTCCTTCGACTCCTCGCCCGCCTCGTTGACGATGGTCACGCTGCTCTTTTTGCCGAACGGCGGATTGGCCAGCACGATGTCATACTCGCCATGCTTCCCGGCCAACGCATCCTTGGTGATCACCGGTAATTGGTCTTCCGAATCGCCGCGTGAGGGCACGCGGCCTACATCGCCGCCCTTGTAGGCCGGGTTCCCCAACCCGGCGTTGTCCCCGATCCCGTGCAACAGCAGGTTCATGGCGCACAAGCGCGTGACGCTGTCCACCAGTTCGATGCCAAAGAGTGTCCCGTTCTTGAGCCGCTTCTTCTGCGCTTTGTCCAAACCGGGCGTGCGCGCGATGCAATCATGCGCGGCCAGCAGGAAGCCACCCGTGCCGCACGCCGGATCGCAAATCGTCTGGCCCGGTTGCGGTGACACCGCATCCACCATGGCGGCGATGAGCGGGCGCGGTGTGAAGTATTGGCCCGCGCCGCCTTTCACGTCTTCAGCGTTCTTTTGCAGCAACCCCTCGTAAGCGTCGCCCTTCACGTCGGCGGACAGGCTCGACCACGTATCGCCAGGCCCGGGTCCGGGCTTGTCAATCAGGTCCACAATGAGCCGGCGGAGCTTGGCTGGGTCTTGGATTTTGTTCTGCGCCTTGCGGAAGATGACGCCGAGCATGCCCTTCTGTTTGCCGAGCGATTCGAGCACATGCCGGTAATGCGTCTCCAACTCGTCGCCATCGCGCGCCAGCAGGCTGGGCCAGGCGAACTCCTTGGGCACGGCGCTGGGCTTGTTGAACGGCGGACGCGACTGCTCATCCGCCATCTTGAGGAACAGCAGAAACGTCAACTGCTCGACATAATCGCCGTAGGACAAACCGTCATCGCGAAGGATGTTGCAATAGTTCCAAAGTTTTTGGACGAGTTGTGGTGTGGGGTTGCTCATCTTGCCTTTGAAACACACCGAGTGTTGGGAGGGCGGCTTTTCATCATGGGAAGAACCTCTGCTGGCGCGTTGAATAGAACGGAAGTAGCACCGGAGTTCCGTTCGTATCGGCCTGCGGGCTCAGGTAGTGATTTACCAACTGCTGCAATATCGCCGGCTGCGCTTTGAATCGGTTGATCTGCTGAACCAGCCGGGCGGCAATTTTCCGGCGCCGATTTCTCAGCCTCGTGCAGTCGAGTCCCGCTGCGTCGATCGTGTATCTCGCCCGTGTGTGGTTTGGTGAGCCGGGTGCAGTGCTCGGCACGACCCGACCATCGACGAGATACGAGAACTGTTGGTCGCAACCGGCTTCACGCGGTGAGATGAAGTCCGCTAACCTCACGGCTCCCCGTGTTCGAATGTATTGGTCTTTGTAGTGGCCACAAGACGCATCCTGACCGGCGCTCCTCTTCTTGTCTGTGTCGCCCTGGCATGAGGCAATCAGATTGGAGTAATCGAACATGCGCCTAGGATTCCCACCGATGCCGCCTTTGGGCTCTATGTGTTCAATGTGACGACCGAGTTCACCTAGGGAACCTTCACAATATCCGCACAGGCCAAATTGATGAACATAAAGCCGGTCACGAATTGCGTGCTTTACCCGCCTTGGAATCCGCTTCCAATCGAGCGGCAGTGTCGGACGTGCGGTCGTAAGCTCCGTTGGCTCGGAGTGCGGGGCAACGTGTCTCATGGCTTACTGATTGTCGTCTTCTTCCTCTTCATCCTTCGGAGCTTGAACTGCCGGGAGTGTCAGATTCAAACCACCGAGAAGCTTGCGCTGCTCCAGTGTCATGTCGGTCAGTTCGATGGCGGGTTCATCATCGGAGAATGTTTGCCTCACCTCTTCGCGGAGACGTCCGACTTCGTTCGCATCCGATTGTGGTGCTTCTGCGAGCTGGATGTAGCGCTCCAAGAGCTTCACCTCATCCAAACCCTCTGGTCGGACAGGAACTTCAAAGCTGTCTTCCAAAGCACGGCTGCTCTCTGCGCCGATAATTTCTGTCGGCACCTCTAGCGCCTGAAATCCCTTGAGATGGCGGAGGTTCTTTTTGCGAACGGTGGTGACGACCTGCGGGCTATGGGTCGTAATGATGAACTGAGTTCCAGTAAACGTTCGGAGCAAATCAGGAATCACGCGCTGCTGCCACGATGGGTGCAGATGTAGGTCCACTTCATCGACAACCATGATCGCCTCGGCCGCGAGCGGATCAGGCGCGTCCGCCGTTGGGGGATTGGCACGGACAAGCCTCAATGCGAAATCCAGCACCACTCCCAACATCACTTGGTAGCCGTCGGACAATTGATCGAGGAACAGCTTCACCGTCTCGCCGTCGCTGTTCTCGCCATCGACCACAAAACGGAGCGTTTCGGCATCGATGCGTGGCTTTCGCACGCCGGGCAACATCCGTTCGATGGCCTGCCGCACTGCATCCAGCAACGGCGGGGCCGACGCGCCCGCGCCATTCTCCTCTTTCCGCCGCAACTCCTGTCCCTCAAGAAGCTCGAACCAGGCAACCGCCCGACGGAAATCCGCGTTCGGGTTTAGGGCTCCAGTTAGCGCATCCAACCGCTCGAATGCTTTCCTTCTCCGCTTCTCCCGCAAGCGGTGATGGGGCACATCCACCGCGCGGTTGGTCCCATAGTGGGCAAAGACAGGTAGTCGGTAAGGCTGCTTTGCATTGTGCTTTTCCACGATGGAATCAATCCACTCGTGCAACTGCCTCAGTCCCCGCGAATCCTTCGGCAGGGCGCGTTTTGTCTCCTTCGATTTGTCACGGGTATAAACCCTGTCCCATTGCAAAGCTGGCGTGCCACTGATGGCTCCACCAGCCCTCGGGCCTGCGCTAAGCGCCACTCGGGTGAAGGGAGCCTGAATGTCAGATGCGGCTAGGCGAATGTCCGACCTTTTCAGTCCAGGCGCTGATAGTTCCGGCAACCGCGACAAGATTGGCCCGAGACCAAGCGCGATGGCATCCAGGAGAGCGCTTTTTCCGGACCCGTTCCCTCCGATGAAAACATTCAGGCGGTCGTCCAGTTCCAAGTTCGCCAGTGCTGGGAAGCACCGGAAATTGGTCAGGCTCAGTTTTCGGATAATCATGGTGATAGATATTAGCCCATTTCAAGCGGACTGCGCGGGTCGCTTGTTTCGGTTCTTAATTCTCCGGTGAAGGCTTTTTGGAGGATGGACTGGCGGAGGCGGGTGGCGCGCTGGAGGTTGGCCGACACCACCGACTCCAACTCCTCCACCACGCTCAACCGCCGCTCCACGTCCGCCACAATCCGCGTTTGCTCGGCCAGCGGGGGAACAGCGATATGAGCTGATAGCCACTCGGGAAAATAAATCGTCTTGTGAACCGAGCCTTTTCCGAAACGGCGCAGCGCCTCGCGGTCAGCAGAGAAAATGATTCGCAGCCAGTCAGACGTGACCGCCTGCGTTGGAATCCAGTTCACAAAGTCTTGGCTGGTTGCCATCTCGCGGCCCATGACAACGACGTAGCCCACTGAAGCGGTTCGGCTGATGCAAACCGTCCCGGCTGGCAACAGCCGCGACGCGGAATTGGCGATGCCTTCGTGGTTCGTATGCTGAAAGGTGTCGTGAATGGTTCGGCCATCGTTCTCGCGAGCGTCGGCGATTCCAATCCAAGCAACGTCTCCATCCCACCACTCGGGATGATTGCGGCTTGGAGTGTGACCACTTTCCATTTTGGCAATTTCAACGAGAGCTGACCAAGCCCAGCCTTCAGGTAGTCCTGTCTGCGGATTTCCAACGGCAAGCGCTGCGTGTCCGGGGATGATGTCTTTGCTTCGACTGTTCCATCGGTTTGGACGCGGTGGGGCTTGGGTGCGCGCAATCAGTTCGCTCGCCGACTCAAATTTCCGTCGCCCTTTGCGCGCAAGTTCGGCTTCGGTGGGGACGAGTTGGCCTTCGCAGGCGGCTTTGAGGACGGCGGCGCGGTAGCGTTTGAGGTTGGCCTGCACCCGCCGCAACGCCGCCACCCCCGCCTCCAGCCGCGTGAATTGCTTCTCAATCTCCGCCACAATCCGCCGCTGCTCGGGGAGTGGTGGAACGGGAATCGGAAGCGCCTTTATTTCTCCGAGATTGAGGCGAGGACGCCCCACACCGTGAACGATTCCTTTTGCATAACGGCGAAGGTCAGGCGCGTTCAGGACATAGTTGATGAACTTCGGGAGAATCCGCGGACCAGCTTTGAAGCGAATGCAGTCCGCTTTGACAATGGCCGGCCCTAGATGGTCAGGCACGAGGCAGGAGCGTGGTGGATCTTCTCCGAGTGCTGCGATGACCACGTCGCCAGGAAAGACACGGTGCTTTTGAAGTGTCGCAAAATGTTCGTCGGAGATGTGCGCCTTCGCGTCAACAAAGTCAGTGTCGCCGATGTTTTTGAGGCGGATCACGCGTGGCCCAGCGTCTTTGTAATGGTCGGTCTTGAGTTTCGATCCGAACGGACCGTCAGTGATTGAGTTCCGTTCGTCCGCGGCAAGATCACCGAGAGGAACGACAGGCCAAACGCCATTTTCTTTCGCCCTTTCAGGGCTTGAGGTGTTTTGGAAATCGTGCCCCAGGGCGGCGTCGCTGCGCTCCTTGCCCTGGGCTAATGTCTTTTGCCCCGTTGGGGCTGCGGTGGTGGCATTCGCGCTCATGCTGCGAGCAGCTCGTTGAGTTCATCGAGCAGCTTGGGAAGTTGCTCGCCGAAGAGTTGATGTGCTTTGCCGAGTCCGCCGCGCTTGCTGAACGGCGCGTAATCGAAATCGTCCGGCCAAACGCCGCCTGAGGGCAGGCGGCCTACATGTTGTGAGGGCGCGTTCATGTTGTAGGCCGCGTGCCCTCACGCGGCGTCGTTCCTCCATCTTCTTCAATCAACATCCCGGTCTCCAACAATGGCGGCGTGCCGCGAGCCAATCTTGGTCCGCCCGCGTCATCGTAAGAAATCTCGCCGCCGAACGGCCATTCCTCGGGGCGTTTCACCAAACCGGCGCGCACGGGATTCAAACACACGTATTCCCATTTGCGGGCCTCGCTTTCAGACGTCCGGAATTTGTGGTCGTGGAAACCGTCCTGCCATCGCCACGCGCGTTTGATGCGGGTGAATTCGTGTGCAACCCCGCCGTGTGAGGGCACACGGCCTACAGGGGCGGGCGGTTTGTTGTAGGCCGCGTGCCCTGACGCGGCGTCGGCTGTCTTGCGGCGTTCCAAACCGCCCACGACCGCCTTCAATGCCTTCATCCATTGGCCGAGACGCACGGCATCATGCCCCATGTGCGCAATCAAGTGAATGTGGTCGGGCATCACAACAAAACGGCGACCGAACCAACGGTAACGCGTCGGGCTGTCGAGAAGGAACGTGACGAAACGTTCGAAGGTGGCTTCGTTGTCGAGAACGCGGGCACGACCGTCCACGCATATCGTCAGGAGATAGGAAATGTTGCCGTCACGATCCGGCCAGACGCGATGCAAACGGCGCAGGCGACGCGGTGGTGGTTCGCCGGGGACGCCGGTTGAGGGCAACCGGCCTACATCGGCGGCCGGCTTGTTGTAGGCCGCGTCCCCTGACACGGCGTTCGGTTGTGACGGAGATGCGCCGCGTGAGGGCACGCGGCCTACAACATTGCGGTTGTTGGCCTGCTCACTCATGCCGCGAGCACCTCGTTGAGTTCATCGAGCAGCTTGGGCAATTGCTCGCCGAAGAGTTGATGGGCTTTGCCGAGTCCGCCTCGCTGACTGAACGGCGCGTAATCGAAATCGTCCGGCTCGATGCTGAGGCTGGTGGCGATGTGGTCGCGGATGAGGTTGAGCCAGGCGAGTTGGTCGGCACTGAACGTCACACCGGCCTTGGCCTTGTCCATGAGCCATTCGTTGAAGCGCGTGGTGACGGATTCGGCGAAGGGTTCGAGCACGGGCTGTTGTTCGAGCGCAAAGCGGACGAGCGCGACGAGGTCGGCGAAGCGTCCGGCCTGCGAGCGGCCCTTGACCTTGCCGGGTTTGGTCGCGGCGAAGGCGTTCCAGAGATTGTCCTCGGTCCATGCGGCGTGCTGGTCGCGGAGTTTCTTCTCCAGTTCCTTGAGCATCGGCTCGGTGAGGCGCTGCCGGTAGGGGCGGCTGTAAAGGATTTGCAGGGCGTCAATCTGCGCCTGATTCGCGGCAAGATAATCGCGGAACGCCTGCACGAGTCCGGCGGCTTTGGCCTTGGCGGCGGCATCGAAGCCTTGTTCCAGCACTTCGTCGGGCGTGTAGATGTCGATGGCCTGCTCGGTCTCGCGCTTGAGGGTTTCGAGGGTCTGGCGCAGGGCGGGTTTGTCGAACGGCGCGCAGGCGGCGGTGATGAGGTCCTGTTGCGTGGCGGTAAATTTCTCGGGCGCGACTTCATCGGGTGATGCGCCGGGTTTGCCGGTGGCGCGTTCGGCGATGGCGTCGGGATCGAAGGCGCGCAACAGGGAATTGGCGAGGCTGGCCGGGGTGTGGCCGCCGGAGGCTTGCACGATTTGCTGGCGTTGGGCGGGTTCGAGTTCGCGGTCGAGACGGGCGAGGCGCGCGGCGAGCGTGGTGAGCGTGTCTTCATCGCGTCCGCCGGGGAAGATGACGCGTTGCAGGAGCGTTTTGAGCGGCACGGTGGGCTGGCGGTCGAGCGGACGGGATTCGGTCTTGTCGCTTTCGCACACGCCCACGGCATCCACGATGACGAAGCGGGTCTTGGCGCGGGCGTCTTCGCCGGAGACGGATTGCAGGTCGGTCGGGGTGACGACGCGTGTGCCGCGGCCTTTCATCTGCTCGAAATAGACGCGGCTGCGGACGTCGCGCAGGAAGATGAGGACTTCGAGCGGCTTGATGTCCGTGCCGGTGGCGATCATGTCCACGGTCACGGCGATGCGCGGCATGGTGGAGTTGCAGAACTCCTTGATGAGGTCGCGGCCTTTGACGGGCTTGCCGGTGGCGGGGTGCTTGGCCTGGTAGGTGATCTTTTTGCAGAAGTCGTTGCCCGCGCCAAAGACTTCGCGGCAGATGTGGACGATGTCTTCGGCGTGGGAATCGTCCTTGGCGAAGATGAGGGTCTTGGGCAGGAGCGTGCGACCGGGGAACAGCTCGGTCGGCACGGCGTCGCGGTAGGTGCGCAGGATGGTGCGAATCTGGTCGGGCACGACGACAGAGCGGTCGAGGTCTTCGGGGGTGTAATCGAGGTCGTCGGCCAGCACTTCCTGGCGGGCTTTGCGCGAGGCTTTGCTGCGGTGGTCCACGAGGAAGCCCTTGTCCACCTTGCCGCCCGCGTCGGTGACCCTGGTTTTGATGCGGTAAACGTCGTAGCCGACATTCACGCCATCGGCCACGGCGCGTTCGTGGTTGTATTCGGCGACGCGGTTCTGGTGGAAGTAGGCAATGGTCTGCGGCGCGGGCGTGGCGGTGAGGCCGATGAGCGAGGCGTCAAGGTATTCGAGCACCTGCCGCCAGAGATTGTAGATGGAGCGATGGCATTCGTCGGTGACGATGAAATCGAACTTCTCGATGGGCACGGTGGGGTTGTAGGCGACGTCGCGGGGACGGTTGCCGAGGGCCTTGGCGAGTTCCGCGCCGGAGAGATCGTCGGCGTCCTCGGCGAGTTCTTCCCCGCGCAGGATGGAGTAGAGCCGCTGGATGGTGCAGATGGTGACACGGCAGACGTCGTCAATCTGCGGCGAGGTCAGGTGCTGGACGTTGTAAAGCTCGGTAAAGAGGCGTCCGGTGTCCGGCGTGCGAAAGCGGTGGAATTCGTCGCGCGCCTGCTCGCCGAGATTGGCGCGGTCCACGAGGAACAGGACGCGGCGGGCTTTGGCGTATTTGATGAGGCGATAGGTGAATGCGCAGGCCGTGTAGGTCTTGCCCGCGCCGGTGGCCATGTGAATCAGCGCGCGCGGGCGGTCTTCGGCGAAGGATGTTTCGAGGCCTTTTATCGCCTCGACCTGGCAGTCGCGCATGCCGGTGGTTGCGAGCGGATGCGCGAGTGCCATCTGGGCGAGACGACGGCGGAGAGTGTCGGGTTCACCAGACCATTCGGCGAGGGTTTCCGGACGATGAAAGGTGAATACACGGCGCGAGCGAGGCGCAGGGTCGCGTTCGTTGCGGAAGAAGGTCTCCGCGCCGGTGGATTCGTAAAGGAATGGCAGCGGGCCTGTGAGTTCGGACGCCAGGAGTGGCGGCAGGCTGCTGGCGTAACGGCCAGATTGCTCGGCGACGGTGGAGAGAGTCGTGCCCTGTTTCTTGGCTTCGACCACGCCGACAGCCTTGCGGTCCACAAGCAGGAGGTAATCGCACGGGCCGGTGGTAAGTGGAACTTCGCGCAACGCGATGCCTCGGCCGGCGGAGAAATCTACGGATTTGAAATCCTGGACGACCCATCCGGACGCGACGAGCATCGCATCGATCTTCTCACGAGCACGCTGTTCTGGGGTCAGGGCGTCCATGACTAGGGCGTTCTGAACAGTCCGGCCACGGTAAGGAGGGAAGGTTGTCGCGTGCAGCGCGCCGACTGGGAAGGACAAAACCAGCCTCCAGCCCCAAGGGGCCTTGGGCAGCCAGCTATGTGGCGCTGAAGCGTCATTTGAAGATCCTTCGCGTGGAGCTTGTCATGTCAAACTGTTGGTGGACAAGTCATTTGTCCGGTTGAGGTTGTGGAAGATCAGGCTGCCGGGCTTCGCTTCCCTGTCCCCCATCGAAGCCGAGAAGCCGGCCAAGCACGCTGAGCGCGCAACCAGCCTTGGTCGCGAAAGGTGGGATCGAGGAAGCGCGGTCGGAGGTGAGAAGGAGCGAAGCTGTCTGAATCACCCCGCCTGGTTGAGAACGGACGGATCATGCTCAGAATGCCTCACCGAGAGCCCTTCTGGATACTGTTCAAACGCAGGGGTTTGGCAGGCTGAACTGGGGCGTTTTCGGGGCTCGTCATTCTCACTCTTATTCTCACTTTGGAAGAATCAGCGCACACGTCAGCGCGGCAAGTGATTGCTTATGAAGTACTTAGGAAGGATTGGCAGCGCCTACGGGAATCGAACCCGTCTCTCGGCCTTGAGAGGGCCGTGTCCTAAACCGATAGACGAAGGCGCCGCACCAAAAGCGGGGGACGTGATACCAGCCGTTTCAGAGGCTGTCAATTCAAGTTCAATCGCAACATTCGATTTGAACCGCCGGGGGCTTGCGGTAGGATTTGCGGCTTGTTTGACCGGCCTCCCGGCCGGGACGGGTTTTGGATACGACCATGAACAGTTACAACATTGCCGTGCTTCCCGGTGACGGCACCGGGCCCGAGGTGACGCAGGAGGCGGTCAAGGTGCTCGACGCCGCCGCGCAGAAGTTCGGGTTCAAACTCAACTACACCCACTTCGACTTCGGCGGGGATCGCTACCTCCGAACAGGCGAGGTGCTCCCCGATACCGCCGCGGACGATCTCCGTCAGTTTCCGGCGATTCTGCTGGGCGCCATCGGCCATCCCGGCGTGAAGCCCGGGATCCTGGAGAAGGGCATTCTGCTGCGCCTGCGTTTCGAACTGGAGCAGTACATCAACCTGCGTCCGGTCAAGCTCTACGACGAACGCTACTGTCCGCTCAAGGGCAAGGGGCCCGACCACATCGACTTTGTGGTGGTGCGCGAGAACAACGAGGGCCTTTACACCGGTTCCGGCGGATTCGTTTTCAAGGGAACCCCGAACGAGATCGCCGTGCAGGAAAGCATCAACACCCGGCGCGGCGTCGAGCGCTGCCTGCGCTATGCCTTCGATTACGCCCGGAAACGCCGGGGCGGCAAGCCGTGGAAGGGGCTGAAGCCGGAGGACGTCGAAGCCGGAAAGACCGCCCAACTCACCCTTTGCGGCAAGACGAACGTCCTGACCTATGCCTTTGACCTCTGGGAACGCGCGTTCCACGAGATCGGCGCGAAGGATTACCCGAACATCAAGCGCGATTACACCCACGTGGATGCGACCACCATGTGGTTTGTGAAGAATCCCGAGTGGTTCGATGTGATCGTCACGGACAACATGTTTGGCGACATCATCACGGACCTGGGAGCGATGATCCAGGGCGGCATGGGAATCGCCGCCGGCGGCAACCTGAATCCCGAAGGTACATCGATGTTCGAACCGATTGGCGGCAGCGCGCCGAAGTACACCGGCATGAACGTGATCAACCCGCTCGCCGCAATCTGCGCCGGGCAGATGCTGCTCGATCACCTCGGCGAAACCGAAGCCGGCGCCGCCATCGAGGCCGCGGTCATCACGGCGGTTCGCGAGAAACTCAAGGATCTGGCAGCCGGCCGGATGGGGTATTCCACGTCGGAGGTGGGCGACCTGATCGCGGGCTCGCTGTAGCCTCATTCCCGTCCCCCCTCGGACCTGAGCGCTGGCCGGCGGTGCCCCACTGCCGGCCTTCCTGCGTACAACCGCGGCACCGGACCCTGTGCCCTCTCGCCCTCCCCAGCCGGGATATTGGCAACCCGGGCAGATGGGTTCCGGTTGGACCGCCCCCCGGGGGGCATGACCGTCGTTCCGACCACCAAGAGGACTCCTGATTGTGGCTGCGACCGGGCACGGCTGCAATCCGGTCCCGAGTCGGGAAACAATTACAGCCCCGCTCCACGCCCAGGGCCCGTGACAATGTCAGCGCAAGTCGTTGGTTCGTAGCGCAGATGTCTGATCTGCTGTATCGCCGAATTCAATTCGGCAGACCGTCCGAACCTCTGAAGGCTTGCGGATTGGGAAATCCGCGATACAGCAGATCTGGAAATCTGCGCTGCGACTTTGTCACTGGCCCTGGCTCCACGCCGTGGCCGGGGCAGTTTGGGACTGACAGAGAGGGCGGCGTGCGCAAAGGATCGTCGCATGGATGCTTTCTGCTCAATGCGCGCCGTGGTCTTCCTGATGGCAACGGGCCTGTGGGGAGGGTTCGAGCCGGCAGGTGCGGAGGAACCCGCAAGGCTGACCATCGGGCCGGCGGTGGAGAGCGGACGAGTGGAGATCGCGTGGCCAAGCCGACCCGACCACATCCACACCCTGCTGGCGACTGAAGGGCCGGAGGCGGCGGAACTCGTGGATGCGCGGTTGGTGCCGGACGGACCGGGGGAGGTCACCCGGACGGACGTAGCCGTACAACCGGAGGCGGTGGCCCGCTTTTTCCGCCTGAGGACGCGGGCGATGACCCCGGTGGTCATGGACGATTTCGATCGAGCGGAGGAAGGTCCGCAGCCTCCCGGCATCCCACCGCTCGGCAACCCGTGGACGGTGATCGGGCTGGGTGGGGCGCTTCCCGGCCGGCACGCGGTGGTGGAGAACGGGGATTGCTACGTGGACCTCGTGGGCCTCGGCGGCGTCACCTACCTCTGCCAGGAATTGACTGTTCCCCCGTGTCTTTTGGAGGCCGACTTCCGCTGGGAGCCTTATCCGGACACCGGCCTCGAAGGGACCCTGGTGATGGCCTGCGGCCCCGGCAACCAACCCAACTGGATCTACCGATTGGTGCACGTCCGGATCATCCGGACCGCGGTGTTTCTCGATTTCATGGACAGCGGGGTCCTGACCAACCACGCAACCTCGGAGATCCCGCAACTGGCGTTGCAGCAGACCCACAACTGCCGCGTCTACATCGACCCGGAAGCGCAGGTGGTACTCGTGGTGCTGAACGGCCAACCGGTGCTGAGCTACCGGCATGAGGCGGTCGCGCGGCTCGGGGGCCGGTTCGTGTTCTGGGAACATTACTACAACCGGGGCGGGGGGGAGGCGCGACTCCACATCGAACGGGTCCTGGCGGCGGTTCCCTGAAGAACGGACGCATGACCAGTTGAGCCGAACGCCGGGACGAGAGCCTCCCAACGCTGTTGGTTTCGGGCTTGTCGGGTGGTTCGCGGGCACCCGGAACCGTTGCCGTTGGGTCCGTGCCGACGACGCTGGCTGCGGGGGGATTGGCCGCTGGGCCGTCAGCGTTCGCGGATCGGCACCAGGGCCAGCCTCATGCCCAGGCTCTCGAGGCTGGCAACCGGCGTACCCCCGTAACGGTGACCGGACCGGCACTGCTTGGGGAAGGTCGCCCAACTGCCCCCGTGGCGCGTGCGGAACGTCCCGCCTTCGGGTCCCAAGGGGTCCACCAAGGCCCCGCCCGGAAGGGTCCAGTCCCACCAGTCATTCGTCCATTCCCAGACGTTCCCGTGCATGTCGTAGAGGCCCCAAGGATTGGGCTGTTTGAGTCCCACCGGCTGCGACTTCTGACCACTATTACCACAAAACCAGCAGTAGTCGGCCAGGGCGGCACACACCCCGCAGCTGATGGGATCGCAATCCGGGGTGTCCCCGAACGAATACCGGGTGGTCGTCCCCGCCCGGCAGGCATGCTCCCACTGCGCCTCGGTGGGCAGGGCAAAGACGTAGCCTTCCGGGAGGGTTCCCTCCTGCCGCGCCACCTCCGTCCGCCAGTCGCAGTAGACCACCGCCCCCGCCCAATTGATCCGGCACATGGGAAGATCGCCGCGCCGCCCCGACAGCGTGCCGCTCAGGGAAAACGTCTCGTCCTGCTTGATCGGACAATTGGCCGCGGTCCATGCCACACCACCGGGATCCCCGCCCGCCAGCAGGAACTCCCGATACTGGTCGATTGTCACCTCGTATTTCCCCAGCCAGTAGCCCCGGGTCAGCGTCACCCGCGTCTGGGGCCCTTCATAATCCTCGCGAGCCGTTTCGTCCCCGGGCGTGCCCATCATGAAGGTCCCGGGGGGAATCCACACCAACTCGTCGGGAGCCGGGTTTGGGGGTTCCGAGGGCAGCGCAACGATTCGGAAGAACTGCCGCTGCCCGGTGGCCCCAACTGTCGCAACCAGCGTTTCGCCAGTGGCGCGGAGGACGCCCGGACCAAAGGGATCCACCTGCCAGGGGGCCGTCAATGCCGGGGTGGCCTCGACCAGATAATCGCGTCCCGGGATGCTGTCCCACGAGATCTCGATCCCGGAGCCCGGAAGCAGCCGGGCGGTTCCCCGGACGGGGGCATCGGCGGCGACCGCCACCAGGATCGAACAACCCAGGCCGACCAGACCCAGGCAGGAGCAGGAACGGACATCCATGACCCCCGTTCTTTCCCACGGGCCCCTTTCCCGGTCAAGGCGAGTCTGGTCATGGATGGCGGCCCCGGCCCGGCTTTGGGCCTGACACCCACGAGTTCCCTGTGCGACAACGAGCGGATGAAGACCTGCGCCTTGTGTTTCGCCCTTTGCTGCGGCTGGTTCGGAGCGGCGGCCGCTCCGCCGAATCTCATTCTGATCAACGTCGACGACCTGGGCTACGGCGACATCGGACCCTTCGGCTCGGAGTTGAACCGCACGCCGAATCTGGATCGGATGGCGGCGGAGGGACGGCGGCTCACCAGTTTCTACGCGGCGCCGGTCTGTTCGCCGTCGCGGGCGGCACTCATGACCGGGTGTTACCCAAAGCGGGTATTGTCCATCCCCCACGTGCTGTTTCCCGGCAACGCCGAAGGTCTGGCGCCGGGTGAGATCACGGTCGCGGAACTGCTGCGCGAAGCCGGTTACACGACCGGCATCGTGGGGAAGTGGCACCTGGGGGATCAACCGGAGTTCCTGCCAACCCGCCAAGGATTCGATTTCCATTTCGGTCTGCCCTACTCGAACGACATGGGACCCTCCATGGACGGGGTGAAGAGCAACCTCGGCGCCCCCCTGCCAAAGCCCCGCGCCAACGAACAGCCTCCCCTGCCCTGGTTGCTCAACGAAACCGTCATCAAGCGGGTCCTGGCGGATGACCAGACGACCCTGGTCCGGCGCTACACCGAGGAAGCCGTGGCGTTCCTGCAGCTGAACCACGCCCGCGGGCAGCCGTTCTTCCTGTACCTCGCACATAATGCGGTGCATTTCCCCCTCTACCCGGGCCGGGAATTCCAGGGACGGTCCGGAAACGGGTTGTATGGCGACTGGGTGGAGGAGGTGGACTGGAGCGTGGGCCGGGTGCTCGACGCCGTGCGCCGGTTGGGACCGGAAGGCAACACCCTCGTACTGTTCACCTCGGACAACGGCGGGACGCCTCGCGGGCACAACACACCGTTGCGCGGGTACAAAGGCAGCACCTGGGAAGGTGGCATGCGCGAACCCACCATCGCCTGGTGGCCCGGGAGAATCCCGCCAGGCACCTCCACGGATGCGGTCACCGGGATGATCGACATCCTGCCGACCTTTGTGAAACTGGGCGGCGGCACCGTGCCCTCCGACCGCAAGATCGACGGAGTGGACATCTGGCCCGTGCTCGCTGGTGACCCCGGAGCAGGGTCCCCGCACGAGGTGTTCTACTACTATCGCGGCCTCAAACTGGAGGCCGTTCGCCAGGGATCCTGGAAGCTGCGCCTGGAACCGGGCGAACTCTACCATCTGGACCGGGACATCGGTGAGTCCGACAACCTGGCGTCGGCGTTTCCGGCCGTGGTCCAGGAACTGCGGGACGTGGCAAACCGGATGAAGGACGACCTTGGACTGGACGGCATTGGGCCCGGTTGCCGGCCGCTGGGCCGGGTGGAGAACCCACAGCCGTTGATTGCACCCGACGGCCGCGTCCGCGAGGGTTTTGCCCCGGGTCAGGGCCCCAGGCGGTAGTAGCGCGTGGCGGGGGCGAACTCCCGCCAATCGCTGATCTGAGCGCGCCCGTGGCGGGTGATCGCGGAGTCCACGAGCGACCAGTCCTGCAGTTCCACCGACGATTGGAGCCGCACGTCGGTTTCCCAAGGCGCCCCTTCGATGCGCAACCGCAAGGGGCCACCCGACCGGATCGGGCGGCAGTCATCAAATTGCAGCCGGGGCCGCTGCGTGAAATGCGCCGGGATCACCCGGCTTTCGCCGATCGTAATCACCAGCGGCGATACCGCCTCCGTCGGATCGTCCCATCCGGTGAAGACCTGCCCCGGCGCCGGCACCGGCGTCAGGGTGACCCGGGTACCCCGCGCGAAGGCATTGCCGGCGGGCTCCATCAGGACGCTGCCCGCTCCCAACGGAAGGACCACCAGGCTCTTTCGGTTGTCGGTGAGGGTGGCAAAGATGGCGGTCACGGTCTGACCGGGCTGATCCACGACGAACTCCAAGGGATTCGCCGTGCCCGCCGCAGCATTCCCCCAACGGGCAAAGGCGTCCCCGGAAGCGGGCACGGCGCACAGGCGAACCACGGTGCCGTAGGGGTACAGATCCCCCGCCGGGGACTGATGAATCTCCCCTGAGCCGATGACCCCGGTACTGAAGCCGGTGCCGAAGACGGCCTCCAGGCAAAGGCTGCTGGTCATCGTCAGCACCACCTGATGGGTCTCCGTCTGGTCCATCGGGACATCGCCAAACCAGTACAGGAATTCCCATCCCTCGTCGGGAACCGCAGTCACCACGGCCGATTGCTCGGGACCGTACGAACCGGCGGGCGGGTCGACGAACACACTCCCGCCGCCGCGGGTGAACGCGTGCAAGGTCGGCAGGACCCTGACTTCGATGGGATCCGTCTGGACCGCCTGCGAAAACGCCGCGTCGTAGGCAACCGCCCGCACCGTGGCGTTCCGCGACACCTCGAACGGCACGTCATACAACCGCGCGCTGACCGCAGGATCGGTCCCGTCGAGGGTGTAGAGGAGGGTGCCCCCCGGCAATGTCGTCTGCAGGGCCACGGTAACCGACCCGCGATGCTCCACCGGACCCTCGGGAACAAAGGCGTTGTTCACGAAGACCGCGGGCATGCCCACCGGCGCCAGACGCGTCACCCCGCCGAGCTCCAACGTCTCCAACGGCTCGGTCGGCTCGAAGGCGGCCGTGTAAGTGGCGTTGCCCTCGACGGTCACCACCCGCGGGTTCGACAGGTCCCCGTCGGTCCATTGTGCGAACGCGTGCCAGCGCCCCGGCACGGCCGTCAGTTCCACCGGTTCGCCAATCGCGTAAAAGGCCTTGTCCGGCACCCGCTCAACCGTCCCCTGCCCGGTCGTTCCCACGGTGAGGACCGAAGAAACGAGCGTGCCGGAGAACCGGATGTCCGCGATTCCCAGCCCCTGTTCGGTCATGGCATCGCCGTCCTGATTGAAATTGGCCCAACGAAGAATCAGGTATTCCCCGGGCTGCCAGTTGATGCGGTTGACCGTCGCGGACAACAACTCGCGATTGCCGTCGAGTTTCCCGTCAATATTCATCCAGGTCAGCCCAAACCGCGGCGCATCAAACCGCAGTGCCGGCATATCGATGAACTCCGAGGCGACGGTGGTTCCCGGGGTTCTGGAACTGATCTGTTCCGGCGCCGAGAAACTGCTGCTGACCCGATAGCCGACCGCGAGGAAATCGCCGGGTTGCGCCCCGGTAAGGGTCCATTGCTCGCCGGCGTAGCTGAGGGTGAAGCTCTCAATCGCCCGCTCGGCGGTGTTCCGCAGCACGAGGGCCATCAGGTGATCGTGACCGCGGGCGTAGGTCCGGAGGCTGCCGCCGGTAACACTCAGCGAGGCATCCAAGGACGCCGCACGATAGACCGGCCCCTCCCCGGTCGAACCCTGCCCGACGTAGAGGTACCAGCCGGGGCCGTAGTGGGGCGGCTCGAGAACCTGGAACGTGGCGAAATCCTCCTCCCACACACCGCCGGGATAGTCGACCACCCCCAGGCAACGCCAGGGAAGCACCGAGGTCAGCAGGGCGAGAACGAAGGCAGGTCGGAAAAATCTCATGTTGTACGGCGACACCGGGCATCGGTGTCCGGTCCACGTGACAGCAGCGAACGTGCCGGAATGCCGACGGACGCGCAAGGTTCCTTCCGGACCTTCCGGACCATTCGTTCCGGTCCATCCGGATGCGTTCGTTCGCCCACTTCCAGGCCGAAATTCCCGCACCCACGCGAGTCACCACTTCGCGCATGGTTGAGCCACGCTGATCTTGACACCCGAACGCCCACCCCGTTCTAATCCTCAAGTAACACCGATTCTGAAACCGAGCGCGCCTTGGTTCCATGCCTTCGAGGCGGGTTGGGGCGCGACACGACACCAGACCACCATGTGTGAACAATGCACCCGTCGTGAATTCCTGGGGACCGGCGTCGCCGCCGGATTGATGCTCTCCAGCGCCACCTGGACCCAAGCCCTGGCGGTCGATCCGCCGGTGCTCCGACCCAAAGGCAAGCACCGCATCTGCGTGGTCTTCACCGGCAACCCCGCCCCGGCCGACCGGAACTGGGGCGCCGACGCCGGACAGATGGAGCAGGCAAAGGCACGACTCGCCCGGGCGGAGAAGGCGTTGAGGAATGTCGAACTCGTGATGGGTCAGTCGACCAGTGCGGAACAAACGGCGGATCTGCTCAAGCAGGCCGGAACCGGCACGCCGGTGCTCGCCATCAACGTGGAGAACTTCGCCCTGACCCGGGTGGTCCAGCCAATTCTCGATGGCGGACACCCCCTGGCGGTCTTCTCCCTCCCCGCCAGCGGCCACGACTGGATGTACGCGCATCGCTGGCAGCGCCGGGGTCATCGGGTAACCCTGCTCCCCAGCGGCGATTACGATGAACTCGAACGCGCCCTGCGGTTGCTCCGCGTCATTCCCATGATGCAACAGAGCCGCATCCTGTTGTTCCCGCCCGCACGGGGCACAGCACCGGCACAATCGCCCGAGGAGATCAAGAAACGCCTCGGGGCCGAAGTGCTGGCGGTGGAGGAGAAGCTCTTCGACGAGCAGATTGCCGCCGCCGATCCAGACGCGGTACGACGGGAGACCCAACGGTGGACCCGGGAGGCGAAGGCGGTGATCGAGCCCAACGCGGAGGACATCAGCAAGGCGGCCCGGATCAGCGTCGCCCTGCAGAATCTGATGAAGACCCAGGAGGCCCAGGGACTGGCCATCGGCACCTGCATGGGCTGGCTCTCCAAGGGTTTCCCGTGCCTCGGGTTCACCCGTCTGCGGGATGCCGGCATCCCGGCAGCCTGTGAGGGGGACATGGATTCCCTCCTGACAATGCTCCTTTTCCAATACGCCACGGACCGCGCCGGTTTCCAGGGAAATGCCACATTCGACACCGCGCGCAACGCCCTCTGGACAGCGCATTGCACCGCACCGCTCAAGATGGAGGGGCCAAACAGCAAGGACGCCCCCTACCTGCTGCGGGGCCATTCCGAGGTCAGCGGCAGCGGATGTGTGCCGGAGGTGCAATACCGCGTCGGCGAGACCATTACGCGCACCAAGTTCGTCAACCTGGACACGATCCTCGCCTCCACCGGGAAGATCATCGAGGTACCGGAGAAATCGGTCCACGGCTGCCGCACGCAGATCGTCACGCAGGTGCGCGACGCCGCGAAGATGGCGGTGAACTGGAGCAGTGTTCTGGAAACCGAGGACGCGATGACCCTGCTGCATCGGGTGGTATTCTATGGCGACCACCTCGACACCGCCGGTCACCTGGCCCGGTTGATGGGGCTGAAGGTGGTGGAGGAAGGTTGAGCCGACGGATTGGAGCCCGACTGAAGGCGGAACTCCCAACGGGGAGGGCCGGACAGACTCCTACGTGTGAACGGACACGGGCAGGCCGGTTTCGCGACGGATGATGTCCGCGGTGGTGTTAAGTTCGTCGGGGTCAAGTTTGGTGGCCCAGACCTCGGGGGTGGGTCGGGCGATGGTATAGGCCTGCACCTCACGAATCCGGGCACCGGCTTCGAGCAGACTCTGCAGCCGACCACAGTAGGCCGCCAGTTCGCCCGCGGACATTGCCTCACCGTGTACTTTCAGGAAGAGGGTCTGGATTGCGATGGGCCGCACCTTCGCCGTCATCAGCAGGTTGGCCAGGATGCGATCGAAGCGCACATGGCTGCGGTTCACCAACCGGTAGTAGGCCTCGGTACCGGCATCGAGTTTGGCCCAGATGTCGCCATGGTTCGCGTCGAGGATCTCGAGTCCCCGCTTCACATCCGCCTTGTCCAAGCCTGCGGCGTCCGTGATCAGGACAAGCTTGGTCTCGTCCAGACCCTCCGCCCGGCGAACGTCCGCCGCCACCTGGATGCAGTCGGCGAAGTTCGGCACCATGGTCGGTTCGCCGTCGCCGCTAAACGCGATGTCGCGAATGCGTCGAGTCAGTTCACCGGTCTCGGCGAACTTCGGATGGCGCGCCAGTTCCCCCAAACGGGCGGCCCGGACCAGGACGGTGAGTTCCGCGCGAATCACCTCCAGATCGAGTAATGTGGTTCGCGGCGGCGTGCGGCGGTCGACCTCACAGTAGACGCAGTCGAAGTTGCAGCGTTTGTCGGGATTAAGGTTGACCCCGATGGACAAGCCACCGGACCGGCGGGAGACCACCGGATACACGTAGAGGAGATCCTGCCAGCTTCGGGAATGATCCTTCACGGCATGCCAGTCTCGCGAGATGGGTTCGTCCATCGACACAAGACCAGCCTACTGCAGCGGATCGGCGAACGCGAACCGCGAAAGCCTGAGCTGTAACCCGTCAGCGCGGAACCACGGGGTTCTTGGATCCCGCGGATTGGACGGCTTTTCAGGCCGGCCCTCCGGAAGGGCTACTGCAGACCCGCCAGACGCACGCCAAAGTGCAGCCAGAGCGGGATGGTCACCAGGCTGAGAATGGAGGTGGACATCACCACCTGGAGCGCGGTTGCGGGGTCACCCCCGTAGTGGCGCACCATGACAATCGGGAAAACGGCCGCGGGCATCGCCGCCTGGATGAGAATCACCCGCTTCAACTCCACCGAACACGGAAGCCAGCGGGCGACGAGCAGGAACAGGACCGGCAGCACCGCCAACCGCAGCAGGCTGCCCAGAGCCATCGTCCGGGCGCCCCCCGCGGAGTGAAAGCCGGCCACATGATCGGCCACGGTCGCCCCGATCAGGATCATCCCCACCGGAATGGCACACTGCCCCACGAGATGGGCGGCGTTCAACACGGCGGTGGGGAACTGGTCGCGCGGCAGGATCAGGTTCAGCAACAGGGTCGAGGCGATGGTAAGCAAGGGGGCGTTCAGCAACCGCCGGCCACTGGTGCGAAGCCCGGCGCCCGCAAGCAGCATGAGACCGAACACCCAGAGGGCCACCTCCACCCCCAGGTTGTGCACGAACAGCACGCCGACGGTTTCCCGGTCAAAAAGGCCCATGGCAAGCGGGATCGGGATGTAACCGTAGTTGTACATCGCGGTGCAGAAGGCAAAGGTCCGGCGGCTTCCCCCGCCCGCGTCCGGAATCCAACGCGAACAACCCCGGGCCACGGCGATCCCCAATCCCACCGTGAGAAACCCCACCAGCGGCGGCAGGATGACGTTGCCGGCGTGCGTGAGGGCCTGATTCCCCAACAGGGAATCGAAGATGAGGCACGGAATCAGAACGTTGATGGTAAGCCTCAACAGGCTGGCGTCCGCCGCGGCGTTCAGCCAGTCCAGGCGGCGCATCACAAAACCCCCGCCTACGATAAGAAACACCGGGACGACGGCGTTGAGGACCGTGCCCAGTTCACTCATCCGGCCCGGCCTCCTCGATCTCGAATCGCAGCACCGCGTACCCGTCGATCTCGAAATGTTCCACCAGCAAGTCCACCTCCCCAGGGGCCGGTTGCTCAAACACCGCCTCGTTCGGCGTGGGCCCGTGCCATGTCCAGTTCTCGAGAACCGGGCGGCCGTCCACACTGACCCGCACCCCGTCGTCGCTGAGCGTCTTCAGCCGCCAGCGTCCCGTCGGCAGCATCAATCGGGTCCGGGCCACCATGCCGAAGTGATCCGCGCCGGGTGCGGGTCCGTCCAGTTTGCGGGAAACCTCGAGGTGCTGCGGTCCGCCCCCGCCATAAGGAAAGTCCAGAGCCCCCACGGTCCCCCTGACCGCACGCGGACCGGCCGCCAGTTTCCGCCAACCCGCGAGGTCCCCACGCGGATCGGTTTCCGCAGTCCAAGGGAAGAAGTCCACGGTCCAGTGGGCCGCGACCATGATCCCGGCCAGCGTCCGATCAAAATCCCTCTGCTGCACCCTCACCCGCCAGGGCGTCACACCAGGCCGGGCCCGAAGGACGAGTTGCAGTCCCCCCGGATCGCTTTCGAGTTGGACGCTCACGTCGCCGTCCTGCACCTGAACCGACGGCACTCCCGCAAATCCCAGAAGGTCGAACCGCGCCTCACCCACGCCGGCAGGGCGCGGTCGGATGAGCGGGCTTTCGTGATCCCACGGGCCCCATTCGTCCATGATGATCCGGTCCCGTCCGCGCAATTGAGGTCGGGCACCCACCGGATGGTGGCCACCGATCGGCTGGAACCGGGGAACGTCCGCCGCGGGAATCACCCCGTTCGTGCGCACCTCACAACCGGGTCCCAGGGTGAATTCCCGTCCCACCGCCGGATCGATGAGGATTTCGTTGGCGAACCACGCATTGTCACGCACCTGCCCGCCGCCCGAATCGTCCCGGAGTTGCAGGCCAATCAGCCTCGCGCCTTCCGAAAGAGCGCCGAAGGGATGCTCCTTGTCGAGCAACAGCCGGTTGCCGGCGATCACGTTGCCACTCGCCCCACGATCGTTGCCGGCCACGCCCGGTAGCTTGAGCAACGCGGCATCGTTGTCCCACCAGAGGTGCACGGCACACTTGTTGTTCTGGAACAGGTTCCCCGTGATCGTGTTGCCGGAGGCGTGCTCCATATTGATGGCGCCCCGCTCCAGGCCATAGGCCATGCCACCGTTGCCGATAAACTGGTTGTCCTGAATCCGCGTGTCCGAGGAGTAACCGCCCCAGATGCCACAGATCGCATTCTCGACCACCCGGTTGCCGAGGATGCGATTGCCCTCGCTGAACGTAATCTCAATCCCGTGGGCTGGCGCGTAGGAAAAGTCATTTCCCAGCAACAGGTTGCGGTTGCAGCCCCGGGCGCTTAGGTCGCGAGCCACCGCCGCCGGCACCACGATCAACTCATCCACCTCCTGACGGCCGGTCTCGCGCCGGAGCCGCTCCCGTTCCCGGTCCATCCAGACTTCTCCGACCGCTTCGCGCCCCGCAAAGCTGAAGAAGCCATCGCCGCCGTGGGTGACGGAGTTCTCAGCGAAGAGGTTATCGCTGGACTGCTCGAAGCACAGGATCCCTGCCGAGTCCTGCCCCCGGTTGTAAACGCCCTCCACGTGGCCGCGCACACAGAAGTCGAAGGCATTCCGGCAAATCACGTTCGAGGAACTCCGCCACATCGCCAGGCCCCAACCGGAGAGGAAGGAACAGTCGTTGTCAAAGACGCGCGAATCCGCCACCCGATCCAGCACAATGCCGTTCTGGCCACGCCGCACGCGGATATCCCTCACGGTCACGCCCCGCGACTGCTCGATACAGACCGCGCCACCATACTCTTCACGCCACTTGCGATCGTCGTTGTGGTGCGGAAACAGCCAGTCCGCGCCGTTCTCGCCCTGCGGCGTGGACCGGAGATGCTGGCGGTAGTTGTCCGAGAAATCCCCGCCTTCAAGGCGCAGACCGTCCGCCGCCGTGGCCACCAAGCCGCACTTGAAGCCGTGTACCCGGGCGCCACGGAACACGATGTTCGTGCGCTGATCGAGCCGGATTCCAATGCCGGTCAGGGCGTCCCACGGTGTCGCCGGCCTGGCCCCAAACAACTGGGTGCCGGGGGCAAAGACGATTTCCAGATTGTCCGCAGTCACCTGCAGCACGCCGTTGCCGTCGGCGTCCGGAATGACGGTATCCGCCGGAATGGAGATTTCGCATGACCGATCGATGCGGGTGTTGTCCTGGGTCACCGTCACGACCGGCAGTTCCGCCGCCAGGGCCGTGAATCCCGTGGCCACCGCGAGGAAAGCACGGGCGCAACAGCGAAAGGGCGTTCGGCGTGGGAACGGGAAGGCGGATCGGTGGAGAATCGGCGAACGCCGGTTCGCCGCGACGAGCGGGGGATGTTCGGTGAGGTTCATGATCCGTCTCCGCGCAGATCGGCCACGCACTCCACGTGCTGCGTTTGCGGGAACATATCCAGCGGCGTCACGTTCTCCACCCGGAATACGCCGTCCTCACACAGGCGCTTCAGATCCCGGGCCAGGGTGGCCGGGTGGCACGAGACGTAAATCAGTTGGCGCGGTCGGGAGGCCCGGAGATCGGCAATCAGGGAGGGCGCACACCCCCGCCGGGGCGGATCCACCAGCACCGTCGTCCCCGCCGCGCCGCCTTCCGCCAACAATCGCGGAAGGACCTGTTCCGAGGTGCCCCGGATGAACTCCCCGTTGGTGATTCCCCGGTGTTCCGCATTCTGGCGTGCCGCCCGAATGGCCATGGCATCGAGTTCGACCCCCACGAACCGGTCGACCGCATCCGCCAACTCGATGGCAAAGAAGCCGACGCCGCAGTAGAGATCCAGCAGGCGTCCGGTCGCGGCATCGCGCAACCGCTCACGCACCGTATCCACCAAACCCGGCAGAAGGTGGAAGTTGTTCTGGAAGAAGGAGTCCGGGGGCACTTCCCATCCCTCCGGGAACTTGCGCAGGGCCACCTTCAACCCGCCCTTCTCCGGCGGGTTCGACCGGACCCCGGCAATCGCGGCACTGAGTTCCGGCTCCGCGATGGCACAGGATTCCACCTCCTCCACCCAGCGATTGTCGTGACGGATGAAGCCGACGATCAACCGTTGCTCCCGCCCGTTCCACTGGCTGCGAACCATGATCCGGTTGCGGTAGCCATAGGGACGCGGACACGGCACCACCGGCATCACGCGGTCCGGCGGGACGTCCCCGAAACGGTGCATGAGATCCGCCACCTGCTTGTACTTCATGCGGTTCTGCTCGTCGTAGGCAACGTGCTGATACTGGCAACCGCCGCATTCCCCGAAATGCGGGCATTCCGGACGCACCCGGTGACGCGACGGCTCGATCACCCGGATCAACCGGGCGCGGGCAAAGCTCTTGCGAACCTCGGTGACCTCGATTTCAACCTCTTCCCCCGTGATCACAAACGGGACGAACACGACGAAATCGCCGATGCGCCCCACGCCTTCGCCGCCGAAGCCCACGTCGTCTATCAAGACCGTGACCCGTTGTCCCACATCCGGACGCCGGGCCGTTGCTGTGCCAGTTTCCACCCCCGCAGCCTAACCGGAAGGCCGGGCGTCGACACCACGAAAAGCGCACATTCCAAGGAGCGGGGAGAATGTCCTCGGAGGCAGTGCTAACAACCTCTTATAATCACCTTTTTGTGTTGACACTTTTTCTATATGCATTTATCTGACACCCCGTCATATGAATTGCCTTAACAACAAATCACTTCATACGAAGAACAAGCCGCCTCGCACACTCCTTGCCCTCCTTGTTTGCGCGGCCTCGACTCAGGCCCAGGTGGTTCTGGACCCCATGGACATACCGACTTTTCCCACTGGCCAGATTGTAGCCCTCCTGGGGGGAAGCGGTCCGGCCTCAGACGAGCACACGGCACCCGTCTCGATTCCCCTGGGCGCCACAAGGAAAGTCATCTTCGAACGCGAGGTCGTCCAAGGCTCTTCCGGAGGTGATTCCTTGTTCATCAACGCAGGGGGAGATCAAGGACGCCTTGCCATCCATGCGGACGTCGCCTCGGACCTCAAAGCGACGATCACCTACGACAATGGTGGTGTCGCGGAGGGTATCGGTCTCAATTTGTCCGATCCACAGCACCCCAACCTGTTCCTCTTGGGCGCATCGAATGACCAGGTCACCGATTGGTCGCTAACGCTATTCGACGGCATCAACTCCTGGACGGAAACCCAAACCACGACGCCGCCTGGGGGACCATGGATCGGCGATATCGCCTTCGCATTGGCAGCCTTCTCCGATCACGGGGTGATCCTGAGCAGCATTGACACGGTGACAGTGGTTATTGATCCACAAACGTATGGTGGTGACGTCAACTTGCATGCCATCGCCGTTCCCGAACCGAACATGACAGTAGCAGTACTTGGCATCCTTGGTTTGGGGTTGATCGCCCTGCGGCGGCGCCAACCAAGGAAGTTGAAGATGTCGGTGTAAACGACCACAGTGGCCATTCACGTGAGCCGAACGGAGATCCCGCGGCGATTCCAATCCTGGAGGGGGTTCTGAGCGAGAGCAGGTCAGGCGGACTACGAAGGTCTGACAACAGACCCAGCCTCAAGAGTGGTGTTTGGGCCATGCGAACATTGAACCTCAGTTTGAGTGCAACCACTAATGTTTCACATTCACTGGATTGTATTGTTGACATCCGCAGACATGAGCGGTATCTAGTTGGCGTTCTCGCGAGCCTAGAGGCTGCGAAGCGAGTACGAAAATCTAGAATGAACACCAAACTAATTCTGCCAATCGCGGCGATGGCGATCCTTGGAACCGGCCAAGCACAGCTGTTCTTGGATCATTTCGATGATGCACAGCTGACTTCAATACCCGTCCCTCCCAACCCGGGGACGGGGGCTGCGGTAAACGACACGGATATCACGCTCACCACCCCCCTAACGCTGCCATTGGGCGACAGTCGCAACCTGCAGCTGGACCGAACGACGGTGCGGACTGGGTTCTCAAGCAACGGCGATTCTGTTGCGATGAGCAGCGGCCTCCTCAACCTGGCTGGCGATGCCAACTCGGACCTGAAGATAACGATCACGTACGACGACTCAGGAAACGGAATGGGGCTTGATGTCTCAGGCTCCCAAAACCTTTTCCTGTTCGGCTATTCCCAAGACCAGGATACGACGTGGAGTGTGACCTTGTGGGATGACAAGGCGTTCAGTAACTCAGCTACCGTGTCGCACACTCAAGTCGGGAATGTGGGCGGTAATCTGGCGTTCCTGTTGTCGTCGTTTGTCGGTATTGACACCACCCACATCGAAAAAGTTCAGATTGTTATCGATCCGTTGAACTTCGGTGGCGATGTCAACCTTCACGCCGTCGCCTTGGTACCCGAGCCGCAGGAGTACGCGCTTGCGCTGGGTTTCCTGGGCTTGGGCTTCGTTGCTGTCCGGCGTTACCGCAACAAGTAACCGGGCTTCTTTTCACTGATTTCAAACCAGCTGGCGACCCGCCAGCTGGTTTTTTCTTTCACCCGGGAGGCTGCCAGCGCGGCCGCCTTCCCTCGCGCGGAGCCCGCCCCCAACATCCGGCGCACTCCCGGACCAAGCCGTAGCCTGGGCGACCCGACACCCAACGTTGTCATGGGTCACGCCTTCTCCGCGGCGCCCCGCCCCGGCTTTCGACGACCAATGGAATTGAGCTTCGGTCCGGGACCCGGTAGGATCCGTCTCCTGTTGGCATTGGCCTGCAGGAAGCAGGGACGGGAGCAAACCCGACCTTCAGCAAGAGACGACAGCAATGCGAATCACACCTTACGGCGCCGCCGGCGAAGTCACGGGATCGGCCTACCACGTGGAAACCGACCGTGCGCAGGTCCTCGTCGACTTCGGGATGTTTCAGGGAGGGCGGATGACGGAAAAGCGGAATGTGCTGCCGCGCCCCATCATTCCGCGAAACCTCGATGCGGTCCTGCTGACCCACTGCCATCTGGACCACGTGGGCCGACTGCCCTTACTTGCCCGGCGGGGCTACCCGGGCCCGGTGTACGCCACCCCTGCCACGATCGACCTCACGGGCTTGATCCTGCGGGATGCCGCAAAGATCCAGGCGCAGGACACGGAACGGACCAATCGAAAGCGGCAACGGCAGGGGCGCCCCCCGGTCGAACCGATGTTCACGGTCGGTGACGTCGAGGCCATTCTCAGCCAGTGCCAACCGGTCGCGTACGATGAACCGGTCGAGGTGGCACCGGGCATGCAGGCCCGGTTTGCGGAGGCGGGGCATATCCTGGGATCCACCAGCATTCAATTGATCGTGCAGGAGAACGGCCGGGACCACATCGTGGTCTTCTCCGGCGACCTGGGCCCCACGGGCGTGCCAATCCTGCGGGATTTTGAATGTCTGCGCCGGGCGGACATGGTGTTCATGGAATCCACCTACGGCGACCGGGAACACCGTCCGCTCGACGAGACGGTGGCGGAGTTCGAGGAGATCGTGAGCCGCGCGGTGGCGGAGAAGGGGAAGATCCTGGTTCCCACGTTCGCGGTGGGACGCGCCCAATTGATGCTCTACCTCCTGGCCGCCATGTTTCGGGAGAAGCAACTCGCGCCGTTCCCGGTGTATCTGGACAGCCCGATGGCCATCGAGGCCACCCGCATCTACCAGCATCATCCGGAACTCTACGATGAGGAGGCCCTGGCCCTGCG
This sequence comes from Verrucomicrobiales bacterium, assembly GCA_024233215.1. Taxonomy (GTDB): domain Bacteria; phylum Verrucomicrobiota; class Verrucomicrobiia; order Limisphaerales; family J093; genus J093. The sequence continues at coordinate 28,215 of JACKPW010000007.1, forward strand.
GCGGGTCGGCGCGCTCAGGACCAATCTCAGCACGCTGAATCTCAGCATCACGGCTGACGATTCGAGGCGCATCAACGATGTGCCCGGTCCCTGCCTCATCCTGGCGGGCGCCGGGATGTGCAACGCGGGCCGGATTCTGCATCACCTCAGACAAAACCTCTGGAAACCGGAGACCTGGGTGCTGATCGTCGGCTACCAGGGAGAGGGCTCTCTGGGACGCCGGTTGCTGCAGGGGGAGGAAATGGTGCAGATCCACGGCGAGAAGGTGGCGGTGAAGGCAAACATCCGCAGTCTTGGCGGTTTCAGCGCCCATGCCGCCCAGAAGGACCTGCTTGCCTGGTTCGATTGCCTGGCGCCGGCCCGGCCCCGGCTTGTGCTTACCCACGGGGAGAAACGCAGCCGCGAAGGACTCCGCGACGTCATCCGCAAACGCCACGGCATTGAGGCGGAACTCCCGGACTACGGTGAGACTCTCCATTTTGACTAGCCCCCATCGCATGCCCTCCCCCGCCAGCAACACCCCCCCCAAGGCCACCGGCTCAAAATGGGTCGAATTCCGCCCCTCGCAGATCCACGGCACCGGCGCCTTTGCCATCCGGACGATCCGCAAGGGTACGCGCGTTATCGAATACCTCGGCCGCAAGATCGACAAGGCCGAGTCGGCCAGGCAACTGGAGGCCCAAAACCCGTTCATCTTCGACGTCGACGAGACGTTCGATCTGGACGGGAACGTGGACTGGAATCCGGCGCGGTTCATCAACCACAGCTGTGCCCCGAACTGCGAGGCGGAGAACGACGAGGGTCGGATCTGGATCGTCGCCCTGCGCTCCATCCGGCCGGGGGAGGAGCTGAGCTTCAACTACGGTTACGACATCGCCGACTACCGGGATCACCCGTGCGAATGTGGCGCCGGAAACTGCCTCGGTTACATGGTGGCGGAGGAGTTCTTCGAAACCGTGCGCAAGAAGGAGGACATCCGCCAGGCCGGCCGAAAGGAACGGGGACGCCAAGTCTGACCCAGCCATCCCCGGACCGGATCCATGGCACCCCAGCCGTCTCATCCCGCGCTGGATCTGCAACCGCCGGACGGGTGACGTCCCGGGTCATTCCGAAGCCCGCCGAAACGCCCAGCGCAGGAGCCGGCGGCTCCCGGGACGAACCTTGGCCACTTCGCCGATGCGCAGTCCCTCCACCCAGAAGACCGTCCCCTGCCCGGTCTCGGCAATGATCCGGGCATGACGTTCCGGCCGGGAAACCCGGGCGTTGACGAACAGGTCCTGAAGCTTCGCGGGCGAAGGCAACCCGATCGGCTGGAACCGGTCCCCGGCCTGCCAGTGCCGTAGGGTCACCCGACCCCCGAGGGCCTCCGCATCAAACCACTCCACGCCTCGTGCCGGAGCGGGAACGCCTCCCGCCGGAGCATCGAAGGAATCCCACTGAATCCGCAACCGGGCGAAATCCACTTCCCCAGACGACTCGCCCAGCCCCACGGTAAGACGGTCCGGCCGAAAAGCGGACTCCCCCACCGCAGCCTCATGCACCAAGCCCCGCTCGTCCCGCCAGACCCGCCTGCCTGGAGCCACCTCGGTCTTCACTCCGCCAGCCTCGAGCAGTCGCTCCACGAGACCGAAATCGGTCGCCACACCGAGCTTCCGGAGCTGGCGCAGTAACACCTGGCGTTTGACCGCCAGCGGCAGCGCATCAAACGCCGTCCCTTCCTCCTTCCTGACTTCTGAGAAAGTGGGCCGGGCTGCGGAGGAACCAACGTCCGTCGACGGGGGACTCGTTGGATCGAACGTTCCCCGCGGATCCTCCGACAGGAGATCCAGCCAATCTCTGGCAGTGTGCGCCACACATTCCGCCTCCGCCGCGGTCACATCCATGAACCGCCGGATCACCTCACGCAAGGCCGGTTGGTAGTTCGCCTGCAACAAGGGAACCAACTCATGCCGAATCCGGTTTCGGAGCGCGTCCCGCGAGCTGTTCGTGGAGTCCTCCCGCCAGGTCCAACCCGCGGCCCGCGCCACCTGGGTGACCGCCTGCCGCGAACAATCAAGTAACGGACGCACCAAACGAATCCCCGAAGCGACCGGCGACACCGCACTCCAATGCATTCCGCCGGCCCCCTCCCCCGAAGTCCCCCGCAGGAGGCGCAGGAGGAAGGTCTCAACCTGATCGTCCGCATGGTGCCCCAGGGCAACCTTCCCAATCCCCTGCTCCCTGGCGGCCTCCGCGAGGAACTGATGCCGCAGTGCACGCGCCGCCATCTCGATGGAAATCCCTTCGGCCTCCGCGAAAGCTCGTGGGTCACCCCGGCCCACATGGCAGGGCAGCGAAAGACTGGCCGCCAGCGCCTTGACCCAGGCCTCGTCGGCATCCGATTCGACACCGCGCAGGCAGTGGTTGAAATGCGCCACCTCAAGCCGCCAACCTTCACCCTCCGCCAACGCGTGCAGCGACCGCAACAGGACCACGCTGTCGCACCCCCCGGACACCGCCACCAACACGCGCTCATTCGGTTCCAGCAGCTGGTGCCGCCGGATGGCATCGAGGAGCTGTCCCGCAAACGGTTTCACCGGGGCACGTTAGAACAACCGCGCCCGGGGACAAGCCCCGGGCACTTGCCGGAAGGGAGCCACCACCGCGGGGAGAGCGCTAACGCGGCTTCTTGTCCCAGCCCTGGTCCTTGATCATCTGCTTCAGGGCAACCTGCGGAGCGTACCCGTCCGGAATGACCTTCCACTTGGCGAGGTAGTTGAAGACATCCACCTGGCTCTTCACCTCATCCTTCTTCCCGGCCAGTTCCGCCGCGGGCAGCGCCTGCAGTTTCGCCACGTAACCCGCCGCCAACTCGCCGGCCCGCTGGTAGGCCGCGTCGTTTGACTCATAAACCAGCGATTCAAACAGACGCAGCATTTCCTCCCGGGGATTGCCTTTCAGGGTCGCGGCATCGGCCCGGATTTGCGCGGCGATCCCGGCCCGTTTGGCCATGGTGGCCTCGGTCGTCAACCAGCCATCCGTCCCGCCTTCCACGGAACGCGGTGGCAGCGGGCGATACCAGATGTTGCGAAAACGGGTGGGGTTCCCGTGGTCCTGGAGCGAGAGCGGCCCCTGCTCCGGGAAGGGACCGGGTTTCGTCCGACCCATGTGCCCGCCCGGCCCCTCGAGCGGGGTGTGGTCCTGCACCAGCACACCGTTCAGAAAGACAGTGACGTACCCCGGGTCCGACACCTGGCCATCACGGTAGATCGGCCGGCGGAACACGATGTCATAGACCTGCCATTGCCCGGGCGGATTGACCGGCAGGGCCAGCGGCGGGTTGATCCCGTAATAGGCGCCGGTGGAACCGTCGGCGTAGGTCACGTTGTCGTAGCAGTCGAGCACCTGGATTTCGAGCCGGCCCATGAGAAACACCCCGCTGTTACCCCGCCCCTGGCCGCTGCCTTCGACCTTCGCCGGCGGGGCCCACTCGATGTGCAACTGGCAGTCGCCAAAGCGTTCCTTGGTTTGAATGCTCCCGGTGTGGGGCACCACTTCCATGAAACCGTCCGTCACCTTCCAGGGAGCCGGGGCCCCCTTGTCCCCCTGCCAACCGGAGAGATCCGTACCGTCGAACAGGACCACCGCATCGGATGGGGGACGACCGGGTCGGGCCTGCGAACTGAACTCTCCCGGGACCACGTGCGGCGGCTGCGGACGATTCCCATCATGCACCGCCCACGGATGATGATCATCCGGCGCGTCGCCGTAAAAGCGGGGCCCGGAGGAGGCGCCGAGGACCGGAAGCACAAGGAGGAGCGATGCCGCGAGCGGCCCGCAGGAACGGGACAAGGTTTGCATGCCGGGATCATGTCCGACCCGGCCTTGTGCCGTCAATGCACCACCGCACGGAAACGCGTGGTCGCTCCTGGCCGCCGGTTTCCGGCGCACCTTCTCCGGCCTCAAGGCAGGGCGAAGGCCACATAGGCATCGCCGTACGGTGTGCCCAACTTGTTGCCGCCCGTGGCAGCGATGACCACGTATTGACGGCCATTCACTTCATAGCTGGCCGGCGGCGCCGAACCGGTCCAAGGCAGCGGATGCGACCAGAGTTCCTCGCCGGTGTCCGAGTCATACGCACGAATCAGGTTGTCACGCGTCCCGGCACAGAAGACGAGACCGCCGGCGGTGACAATTGGCCCCCCGTAGTTCTCGGTACCGGTCTTGCGCACGCCACGTTCCGCGAGTTCCGGATACTCCCCGTGCGGCACCTTCCACAGCAGCTTGCCCGTGTTGAGGTCGATGCAGTTCAGCGTGCCCCACGGCGGCTTGTTTGCCGGGTAACCCTCGTAATCGTAGAACTTCGGATACCCCGTCATGCCGTAACTGGGGCGCTCGGGTTTCTGCGGAAGCGGCGGGACGGGACGGTCGCGCCACATCAGGAAGTCCACGAGCGCCTTGAGATCGGACTCGGCCATGTCGGGATGCGCAGGCATGGCGTTCTTCCCAAGCCGCACCTGGTTGGTGACGAAGGCATCGTCCACCCGAAACCGCAAGCCCCGCAACGGCGGCGCCGTCGCAATCCCCATCCGGTTCGTGGCATGGCATTGGGCGCAGGTTGACTCATAGACCAGCTGGCCGGCGGTCTTCGGGAGGCGCGGATCATCCGGCGGATCGCCGTCACGGAAGAGCGAGATCAACCAGCCGACGTGGTTCGCGGTGACGTAGAGCCGGCCGGTGTCGGGGTCCACACAGGCGCCGGTCCATTCCGCGCCCCCGTCGATGTTCCAGAACAGGTTGGCCCGCCCCTCGGTGCAGGGCAGGAACCAACCGGTGGTGGCGCTCCTGAACCAGGTTTCCGCCCAGGACTCCGCCTCCTCGGTGCGATCGGTCAGGTCGGCGGCCGTGAATTCCTGCCGGCAGAACGGCTCGGGCTGTTGCACGTCCGGCTGATAGGGCCAGCTCTGTTCGCCCAGCACCGTGCTGGTCGGGGCGCGCCGCAGTTGGAAGGGAAACACCGGTTTCCCAGTGACCCGATCCAGAAGCAACGTGTTGCCGATCTTGCTGCATGCCGCCACGACATCCACCCGGCGACCCTCCCGGGTGATCGTGGCCAGGTTGGGTGGCGCCGGCACGTCGAGGTCCCAGAGATCATGCCGGATTTCCTGGAAGTGCCAGAGGCGCCGGCCGGTCCGCGCATCCAATGCAATCAGGCAGTTGGCAAAGAGATTCTGACCCCGATGCCCAACGCCAATGAAGTTCGGTTTGGGCCCGCCGGTGGTGAGATAGGCGATGCCCCGCACCTCATCGAGCGCCATGCCGCTCCAGCAGTTCGCGCCGTAGCTCTCGGTTCGATCCCACGTCTCATACCCGAACTCCCCCGCGTGCGGCACCGTGTGGAACGTCCATAAGTGCCTTCCGGTCGCGCAATCGAAACCCCACACGTCCTTCTCGAAACCGGGCACCACGAGGATGCCCTGGAAGATCGTCGGGCCCGCGGTGGCCGCCCCGAAATCCCCCTGCGCCACCCCGGGCAGCCGGGTTCGCCCGCCGTCGCCGAAGTCGGTGATCGGAGTCCCGCTGTCCGGGTTGAGCGCGTAGAGAAACTGGCCGGCGCAAAACAGCACCCGCTCCGCGGCGCCAGTGTCCCCGGGCCAGTAAATCAGGCCACGAAAAGCCGGGCGGCCGTCCGGTTGAAAACGCCAACGCTCCTCTCCGGTCCCGGCGTTCACTGCCACGACGTGACGGCCCGAGGTCGGCGCAAACATCACGCCACGGACGATGATCGGGTTGCACTGGAGGTTATGGTTGCCGTCTCGCGAGTGATAGGTCCACGCCACCTGCAGGTTCGTCACATTCGCACGGTTGATCTGGTCGAACGCCGCGTAGCGCGTGCCGGCGTTGTCGCCGTGGGACCGGTGCCAGGTGCGGAAAGTCGACGGCTTGGGCAATCCGTTCGCCGGGGTCAGTTCCTCCGGACGCGCCGCCGGGAGGGTCAGGTGCAGCGGCAGGGTCGCCCGCTGCACCGGGTCTTCAACCTGCCAGAAGCCATTGGTGTGACCCGCCCGCGCCGCGGCCTGCTCATAATCGAGCGGGTGGACCACCGGATCCGGCCACGGGACATCCGCCACGGTCCTTGGGGTTGGACAGGGTCCCACCGGCGCTCTTTCCAACCGCTTCACCAGCCAGTCGAGCCCGTCGAGGTTGTCGAGCAAGCGCGCCTCGGCGTCCCTGTCCGTGTGGTTCAGGATTCCGATGGGGCCGCGCCAACCGCTGTCGCAAATCTGCCTCACGAGCGCGAGATCCATTTCGCCCTGCCCAAGGGGAAGGATCAACCGGCCGTTACGATCCCCGTCCCGGGTCATGCCGTTCAGGTTCAGCGCCACCAGGTGGGGCTTCATCAACTCCAGCAGTTCCGGGAACCGGTCCACCTGTTGATGTCCGTGATGCAGGTTGTACACGATGCCGGCGTTCGTCACGCCCGCGGCACGCAGGCGCTCAAGGATTGCAACCTGGTTTTCGGGCTCCCCAAACCAGCCGCCGTGATTGTAGAGCGCGAGGGAGCAACCGATCTTCGCCGCCTCGATCGCGATGGGTCTGAGCCGCTCCGCCTCCGCCACCACGCGCGCCTGCTGTTCCTCCGGGGTGCGCGTCGGTTCACCGCCGCCGGTAACCCACAACTGGACACCCCGTTGCTCATGCCGCCGCAACACGTCGAGAATCAGCCGCGCCTCCTCATTGAGCGTGGTCGGGAACCACCAGGCCATCAGCCGCACGTGATGCCGCTGCAACGCCTCCACCTCGGCATCGAATGTCGGAACGTGTTCCGCCCGGTAATCGTAGGCGAACGACTTGAAACCGAGCCGCTCCAGCATCGCGGCACGCTCCTCCGGTCCGCGTTTGGCGGCATCGAACGGCACGATGCACCAGGCCACGAGGTTGGTCCGGGCGAAAAGTGAATCGATCGCTGCGAGCACGGGCTTCGGCGGCAGGGGACCGGCCCCTCGGGTGTCGGTCCCGACACCGCCGGATTCAGCGGCCTCTGCGGACTGCAGCGCCACCGCGAGGCACAGCAGGACCAGCTGCAGCAATCGCAACCTCACAGGCTCGTTGCGCCCGCGCGCGGGTTGCTTGAAAAGTCCGGACCGACCCCGTCCGCCCGGATCCTTCCCCGCTGACCCCCCGCCGCCTCGCTTCACCATCCCGTTTGCATCAGCCATGCCTCGGAGGTTAACCACACACCCCGCGGCTTGGATACTCCGGAAGCGGGCCGGATCTCGAGGCACCAGCCTTCGCAATGACGGACCTGCGCATTCAAACGCTCATGGCCTGGCCCGATTGAGGACTTGAAGAGGGCCCCAAAAGCCTTCAGGTTACTCCATAACAATCCGAGGCGACCGTCACGAGCCCGGTTCGGTGCCCTGGCCGTCGTCCGTCAGACAGGAACTGCGTCATGAGAAAGACAACTTGCTTCGAGAAGGCGCCTTTGTGCGGGCCTGGAAGAAATCCGGAACGGAACATCCGACTGATCTCGCGCCACGGCTTCACGTTGATCGAACTTCTGGTGGTGATCGCCATCATCGCCATTCTCGCGGGGATGCTGCTGCCCGCCCTGTCCAAGGCCAAGGCCAAGGCCACCGGCATCATCTGCCTGGCAAACACCAAGCAGCTGGGGCTGTGCTGGCAGATGTATTGCGGTGATTTCCAGGACCGGGTCCCCAACAACTACGGGGTCACGGAGACCATCCAGGCCATCGATCAGGGGGTTTTTGACAACTGGGTTAACAACGTCATGACCTGGGGAGCCAGCGCCGGCACGGCCGACCGCAGCAACACCAACTTTAACTGGGTCGCGAACGGCGTGCTCGGCAGCTACACCGCCGCCACGCTGGGCGTCTACAAATGTCCGGCGGACAAATACCTGAGTCCGGCACAGAAGAACGCGGGATGGACCCAGCGGAACCGCAGCCTCTCGATGAACTCGATCTTCGGGCGGTTCAGCATCGGCAACGATTCCACCGCGCAGGGGCTGAACTGGGGCTTCAGCCAGTACCGCCAGTATCTCAAGCAGTCCGCCGTGCCGAGTCCGGCCAAGACCTGGCTCTTCCTGGACGAGCATCCGGATTCCATCAACGACGGCTACTTCATCAACAACCCGACCGTGAACCACTGGCAGGATCTGCCGGCATCCTACCATAACGGAGCCTGCGGCTTCTCGTTTGCCGACGGCCATTCCGAGATCAAGAAGTGGACCAGCGAAAGCTCGCAATACACGGCCGTCCGCTATGTCTATCCGACGGTGATGACCTTCGACGCCGCCGGGGTCAACGACTTCGCCTGGTACCTCGAACGCACCGGCTACATCCTGGCCAAGGGCGGCGAGCACCAGTTCGGGTATTGAGAATACCGCGTCGCCGCCGAGGTCAGTCGGCGCAGGTCAGTTCGAGAGGGAATGGAATGCGCGGACTAACGTCCGCGGCTACTTCATCTGCCGGTCCGCGAAACCCAGGTACTGCGTCCAATCGTAGTCCGTCACGTCGTGTTTGCCGGTGCGAATGTGGTAGCCGATTCGCCCCGCCACGGGATGGTTCACCGCCGGCATCTCCTCCGCCGGAAGGCCCTCGTAACCGAACAGCGCATAGACCGGTCCGGCCAGCTTCGCCGACAGGAACTCGCCTTTCGGATCCGCCCAACGATCCTCCTCGGCACTTGCCACGTAGACCGGCCGCGGTGCCATGAGCGCGATCAGTTCGTGCTGGTCCACCGGCAGGGCATCCTCGTTGTCGTTGTACTGCAGGTAATTGTCGCAAAACCAGTGGGGGAAGGAGGTGTTGATGCGGCGGACGCTTTCACCGAACCGGCGCCGGTTCAACGCCGCCCCACCGCAGCCGGAGTCGTTCGAGATGACCAGCGCAAACCGTTCATCCACCGCACCCGCCCAAAGCGCCGTCTTGCCAAGCCGCGAATGGCCGATCACCGCCACGCGTTTCGCATCGATGCCGAGTCCGTCATTACTGGTTTCGATGACATCAAGAATCCGGCTCAACCCCCAGGCCCACGCCGCGATCGAACCCCATTCGTCAGGGGCCGGGCCGGTCTGCTTGCCGGTGTAGAACCACGGGTGGATGCCGTTCCGAAAGCCGTCGTCGAAATCCGGATCGATGTCGCCGTAGTAGGCCGTGACGAGGGCATAACCTCGCGCCAGGATCATCTCCACCGGCCAGCGACTTGAACTCGAGCCCCGGGAAGCCTCGGTCGCCCGGTTGTTGAGGACGTTCTCCCCCCGGCTTTCGCGCATCCACGATTCCGACAGGCGGATGGCCGGGTCGGCGTTCACCGCCTGGTTCCCGGCGAAGTTGAGCCCCAGAAAGGCCGGCACCGGACCGCGGGCCTGCCTCGGCAGGTAGATCAGGACATCCACCCGCGGACCGTCGCGACGACCGGTGAGATACACGGCGACCTGACGGCGACGCGCCTTGCCACCCAGCGCATCCTCACTCTGCTCGAACACCTCGGCGGTCACGGGCGTGGTGGGTTGGGGCGCGCGACCGTAAATGTGCGTCTCGAACAAACGCACCAGTTCCGGCCGGCGTTCCGCGCGCCATTCCCCGGCGGAGGCCACCTTGCGGCCATCCGCCATGGTCAATGCATCCGGCAGGGTGTAAGCAGGAATCCTGGCCTCGTCGTAGATGGCTTCCTGGGAGAGGGCGGGTAAACACGCGGCGGCGGCGGCCAAAGTCAGTGCGGCGACGTGTCTGCTGGAGCAACAGGTCCGTTTCATGGCGTGGTTTTCAATCTGGATTTCCGTCACAGGGTAGCGGGCGAACCCGCCGAGGCCAACGGGAAACGCGTGCCCCGCGCCGGGCCGGGCTTCGTTGAAGGAGGATGACCGTCCTCGTTCTATCCACGCCGTGCTGAAACGCGGCGTCGAATCCAGCCCGGATCCCGCCGCAAGTCGAGCACCGCAACGACACGAATCTCGTGTGTTCCGTCGAGGTAGTAGATGCCAAACGGGAAGCGGCCCGCAAGAAGGCGGTGGCATCCATGCTGCCGTCGATGCACCGCGTCAAGGCTTCCCAGCTTCGAAATGTCCGCCAGTAACGAGGTGACGCAGTAGTCCCCAACCCCTTTCTCTTGCCGGTCGTAGAAGGAACGCGCCTGCTCGATGTCCTCGACCGCCTCAGCCAGCAAGACCACGGACTTCATGTCCCCCGCCCCAGCAGCCGTGCCCGGGCCTCCTCCAGTGTCAGGAACTCGCCTCCTCCGTGATCGACCTTCTCCAACCGATTGGCCAGCACCTCTTCGTGCCAGTCCGGCGAAGGCACGGCGTCCGGGCTCCGCGACAGCGACGCCCAGAGCAACTCCATCGTCTCGATGCGCTCCAGCACGCTCATTCGCTCGATCTCCGCCGCTTCGATCATGGCTGGAGGTTACCTGGATGCGACTTGTCAGGCAAGACTACTGCCGAAGGCACCTCACACAGCAAGGGACAGACAATTCCACGCTCGACCCGCATCAGCACCGCCCCGATACTCCCGGGCATCGAACGACGCCCATGAAAGCTTGCAAGCACATCCCTCTGTCCGGCGCCCTCGCGCTGATTGTGTTCAGTTCAACTGTCCCGGCCGCCGATTCCCCTGTCGGCGTCGGCGCCAAACCCATTCCCGGTGCGGAGATGGTCCTGGACGGTTCCCGGGCCATGCTCGACGCGAAATGGACCTATTGGGAAGGGCCCCGGTTCAAGTCCTCCCTGCCCATCAAATGGAAGGTCGTGGACGATCCCGTGGACGGCGGCACCTGCATCTCCACCTTCGACCCCGCGGCGGAAGGCGGCCTCTACGGGGCGGCGGACATCGTCACGAAAAAGCCGTACCGCGACTTCCGCGCCCATGTGGAGTTCCTCATCACGAAGCCGGGCGGGAACAGCGGGGTTTATCTGCAAAACCGCTATGAGATCCAGGTGCTGGACGGTGACACCGGCGCGCACGGAATGGCCGCGGTGATCAACGAACGCGCCGCACCCTTCGACGCCTACAACGGCACCGGCAAATGGAATGCGTATGACATCCAGTTCCGGGCCGCGCGGTTCAAGGACGGAAAACGGGTCGAGCAACCGATGGTCACCATTTACTTCAACGGGAAGAAGATCCACGAGAACGTCCGGATCAGCCAGGTCTGGGGCGGCCCAAACTCGGGCGTGGACGGCGGCAACGACGGCGGCAAGGGCATCACGGACACCCCGCAGGGCCTGAAACTCCAAGCCGAGGGACACGATGTGCGCTACCGCAACATCTGGCTCAAGGACCTCGACCTGACCGACCCGAACACGGATTTCTGAGGCTTGTCCCAGCGTGTCCTGACGGGACCTTCAGCCTTCCTGCTGCTGCTCAGGAGGGGTCTCAACCTCCGGGGGAGGCGGCTTGAGTCGCTCGATCTCACGCGCGAAATTCCCGGCCGAATCCCGGCGGCCCGCCGACTTGGCAATCGGCAGTGCCTCCTCGTAGATCGCCAGGAGGCCGGGTCGATCCGGGTGGTCCGCAAAAAACTGTTCGTAGGCCTCCACGGCGTCCTTCTCGCGATTCGCCGCCGTGCAGTACCGGGCCAGAGCGAGTTGCAGATGCGCCTTCTGCTCCGGTGAGGGCCCGCTGTCCAGCGCGCGTCGACAGGCCACGACCGCCTCGTTCCGGTGCCGGAGCCCGGCATGCAGCTCCGCGAGCTTTTGCTGGAGAATGGCACTGCCGTTGGCCAGCGGCTGAGCCTCCAGTTCCTCGACGGCGCTCCCGGCATCCAGCCCCTGGCTGAGCCGGTGGTTCAGGTCCTGCAGAATCAACCATTGCGCCGCCTCGGAAGGCTTGCCTGCGAGCTGCACCTTGAACTCCTCGATCGAATGCAGCATGGGACAGTAGAGGGGATCCCCGACCACCGTGGTTTGCCAGGAAAGGGTCCCCTGCGCGGCATAGATCGCCTCCCCGAAGGTGAAGCCGCGATCCAACAGACGGTCGAAGAAGATCCCGACATTGGGGGTGCCCTTGAGATAAGGCTCGTAGACGCATCCGAAGGTCGCTGTCACCCCGCGATCCAGCAGCGGCCCGACCCACGCCGTGCCGGTGCTCTTCAATGTCCGGGCACTGAAGGAGTGCAGGTGATAGGCCACGGCTCCCGGCATGAATTCCACGGTGGCAGACTTGAACGGCCCACTGACCGACCCGGCATACCACCCCGCGTACAGGGCAATCTGCGGCATGGGGAATCCTTCCGGAAACACCGGCCCGGCCCGGTCCACCACCGTCTCATAACCGGCCCGCCGCGCCACCTCACTCGCCGCCCGAATCCAGTCGTCCCCCACCTGATAGCCCCCACCGTTGAGACCCCGCAAATCGAACCAAGCCCGCCCCCACAATCCTTTCTCCTCCGCCTGCACCGCCTTGTCGACCAGCCCCATCGCGATCTCCGCGGTCGGCCCGTCCAGCCGGGCAACCATGAACACGCCGTTGCGTGGGTGGAGCTGAGCCGGATCGGTGGCACCGGCCAGCGGGTTGGTCATCGGTCCCGCCAAGGGCACGCCGCTCTCGATCTGCGCCAGGCCGGCCAATTCACTGTCCACTGCCGCCTCATTGCGCCGCATCGGAGCCGCCAGCTTTTCCTGCCCGGGGCGGACGAGGCTGGGATCCGGAGCGATCTTGAGGGGCACCCCGTAGCAGAGCACCAGATACCGAATGGCGGTTTCCTGAATCACGTTGCTCACCTGGCCCGGGGTGCCGGCGGTCCCCCGACCCTCCGGCCCGGCGACCTGCACCAAGCCCCGTTCCACCAACTCCTTCATCAAGGGCCGGCGCAACCGCTCATCAAAATTGGCCCGGGTCAGGGTCTCGCCGGTCGGCAGGGACAGCCCGATTACCTGCGGGTCCGGCACGTGACGAACCTCCGCATAGTGCCGCGCCACGCGCGCCGAATCGTCCCCGCCGGCCAGATTGTAGATCACAACCACTTCCTCGCCCCGCCGATCCGGGGCCTCCGCCGCAGCCACCACGCCTGCCATCACCCCTGCCCCCAACACCAACCCGGACCCCGCCCACCCGAGAGCCAGGCCACGCCGGAAGACGGACTTCCCTGTGTTTCGCACTTCGTTCACGGCGAAAGAGTAACACCATCCTCCGATACACGCACCTGCAAGCCGTCATACGCCAGCGTGATGTCGGGCGGCAGTTTCGCCTGATCCACGTCGTGATCGTAGTCATGCGTGAGATGGGTGAAAAAACACCGTTCTGCCCCCAGCCGGGAGCACACCTCAACAGCTTCGGCCGTTGACAGATGGGTGGGATGGGGCTGCGGACGGAGCGCATCAAGCACCACCGCCGAAGTCCCGGCCACCACTTCCATGGCCGCCTCCGGTACGGTCTTGCAGTCGGTCAGGTAGGCGAGGCGCTTGCGCCCCCCCTGCTTGAACACATACCCCGTGCAGGTTGTCCGCCCATGCGGCAACGCCACGGGGGTCACCCGCAGATCCCCCAGTTCGAACGGCCCATCCACCACGCGCGGGTCCGGAACAAAGTAGCCCTTCGGTATGGGACGACCGCTGAACGCGTAGTCAAACACCCGACGGAGCACCGCCATCGTTTCGGGCGACGCGTGCACCGGCAGGCCACCGTCCCGCTCCCAGCAAAACCGGCGGCAGTCGTCCATTCCCATGATGTGATCGGTATGACCGTGGGTCACCAGGACCGCGTCCAGCCGCCGGACCTTCTCCCGCAACAACTGCATCCGGAACTCCGGCGTGGTGTCGATCACGAAAGCGATTTCGTCGGTCCACACATAGAGCGACGGCCGCGTGCGGTGGTTCCTCGGGTTCGCGAGGAATTCCGGCGGGTAGTCGACCCCGACCATGGGAACCCCGTGCGAGGTTCCTGATCCAAGAAAGACAAAGTTGAGGTCCTGGCCCATGCTTTACTCCGCAATCGTCCTGACATCCTGCCAGTTCCGGGCGCCTCCAGGCAATTCTCCGCCGACGCGTCCCCGACCGACCGATGCCATGTGCTATGTGCTTGCCCTTCCCCGCCCTGTTGCAGGCACACTCGCCGCCAGACACGTGCCGGCATGTTGACCACCCTGCGCATCCGCAACCTGGCTCTCGTGGAGGAACTCACCCTCGAGTTTCCCGCGGGCCTCGTCATCGTCACCGGCGAAACCGGCGCCGGCAAATCCATCATCCTCGGCGCCCTGAACCTCCTGCTGGGACAGCGGGCCGACCGTTCCCTGATCCGGAGCGGGGCGGACAACTGTTCCGTGGAAGGGGTGTTTGACATCCGCTCCCTCCCCGCCACCTTCCACGAACTGCTCGCCGCAAACGGCCTCGAACCGTGCGAGGAACACCAACTCCTCCTGAAACGCGCCTTCTCCGCAAACGGTACCAACCGCCAGTTCATCAACGGCAGCCCCACCACACTCACCGTCCTGGCGACAGTGGGCGACTGGCTCGTCGACATGCACGGGCCGCACGATCACCAATCCCTGCTTCAGCCCGCCCGCCAGCTCGCCATCCTGGACGCCTACGGCAACCTCGGCCGGGAGGTGGAGGCCTTTGGCCAACGAATGAGGCAACGCGCCGGCCTGCTCGCCGAAAAGGAGGCGCTCGTGGTCGACGACGAAACCTACGCCCGCCAACTCGACCTCCTCCGCTTCCAGGTCCGCGAGATCCACGACGCCGCCTTGAAACCCGACGAGGTCGAGGCGGTCGAGGCGGAACATCAGCGCTGCACCAACGCCTCCGCCCTGATGCAGTTTGCCCAGGCCCTGCAAAGCCTGCTCGCGGATGAGGAGGAATCCGTGCAGTCCCGACTCCAGGCAATGGGACGCATCCTCCACGAACTTCACCGACTCGACCCGGACACCGCATCGCTCGGCGAAATGCACGAGCAGGCCAGTGCGCTGCTCCAGGAACTCGGCGCCCAACTCGCCGATTACGTGGACCGACTGGAACTCGACCCCGCCCAACTGGAGGCGTTGGAGCAACGACTCAACCTCATCCAGGGCCTGAAACGAAAGTACGGTACGAACATCGAGGACGTCCTGCGCTTCGGCGAGGAGGCGCGTACCCGGCTCGAGCAACTCGAAGGCCGGGAAGCGGAGGTGGCCCGGCTCAATCGTGAGGTCGCGCGGCTCGACCACGAACTCCTGGCTGCCGGTAAGCAGCTTACCGGCCGCCGCAAGGCACTGCTCCCCCGGCTGGCGAAAGCCGTGAGCCAGGAGCTTTCCGAACTCGGCTTCGCCCGGAGCCGGTTCCAAATCGGGCTGGAAACCGGCGGCCCGCCGGCGACCGGCGTCACTGGCTTCGACACGGTGGAATTCGAATTTGCTCCCAATCCGGGCGAACCGTTGCGCCCCCTACGGGCGATTGCCTCCTCGGGCGAAATGGCCCGGGTGATGCTCGCCATCAAGACCGTGCTGGCCACCGAAGACCAGGTCCCCGTCCTGGTGTTCGACGAGGTGGACGCCAACATCGGGGGGGAAACCGCCCATGCGGTGGGGGCGAAGATGCGTGCCATCGCCGCGCACCGGCAGGTCTTCTGCATCACCCACCTGGCGCCGGTCGCGGCCGCGGCGGCAGCGCATTACCGCGTCAGCAAGGAAGTGCGCGGCAACCGCACGCATACGCGCATGGATCTGCTCGACCCGGCGGCGCGTGTCACCGAACTGGCCCGGATGATGGGGGGACAGACCGACGCCGCACGAAAGCATGCCGAGGCCCTGCTCGAAACCGCACACGAAACCGCCCCTGCGCCGCGGAATTCCGGAACCAACGCGAAGAGTGTGCGGCGCTCGGGAAGGAGTGCCGGGCCGCCGGAAGACTCTCGGAACATAGTGACTGACTGAGCACCTCGAATCCCTGTGTCCCCACCCAACAGGCGCGAGTTTTTTCCACGCGCGCCCGACTTTTTCCGTGACAAGCTGTGGGCACGGATTATTTTCGTCGTCCGCTTCGCGCGACCCCATGGTCTAGCGGTTAGGACACCACCCTTTCACGGTGGTAGCCAGGGTTCGAGTCCCTGTGGGGTCGCCATTTTCTTTCCTACCTGGTTTCCAACATCCTACAAAAGCCAGCCTGTCCAAGGGATCAGTCCCAGCATCATGATGCGACGTGGATTCAGGTTGGGCCTTGCCGGTGCCGTCAGTGCGGTGCTCGAACGGATCTCACGCGCCGTGGCTGCCCGCACAGGTCAGGTCGCGCGATGAAGCAGCGGTAGCTCACGATCCATCCGGGGGCAATGGCGCGCCCCCCCCTGTCGGCTCCGACGGAACTGGCCGGGTCGGTCGCCCGGAACGCCTCCGCATCCCGGAGCGGCGGGGGCCCGTGAGTTTCTGGAGAAGTCCGGTGAGGATCTCGGGGAGTTGCGCGATCCGGTCCTTGCTGACGAAGTCCATAGCCCCGGCGGCCCACGCCTCCTGCGCCATAAGTTCGTCGTCATACTGCGAGAGGACCACAATGCGGGCGTCAGGCCGGCGCGTGGTGATCTCGCGACTGGCAAAGAGGCCTCCCCGGCCCGGCATCTTCACGTCCATGATAATCCAGTCGGGTGAATGCTCGTCGCAGTAATCGATCGCCTCCTCACCGGTGCCGACTTCTGCGAACGCGTCGCCTGGTTCGCGAAGCGATTCAATCACCGCCTGTCGGGTCATCGGATGGTCGTCAACGATGAGGTAATGCATCCTGGAAAGAGCAGTAGAACCACAGTTAGACGCCGATGGACACAGATTCCGAAGGATTTGCGCGCACATCCGGTCTCACCCTGTGGGTGAAGGCGCCTGGCTGCCCCTCGCGGCTCCGGTTGAGGAAATGATCCACGCACATCCTTGTTCCTCTGCAGTTTTCAGATTTACTTGCCGGGGTTTCGGTCGTTTGTGCTGAACGCTTCGCGCACCGGCCACATCCTGCTGGCCCCCAGAAGCCTGCGAGCCGGCGGTGCGCGAACTCGGAGGCATGGCGGGTGGCATCGATGGCCGAATGGTGCGCGAGGTTCTGGTTGACGGCGGGCGAGCCGGCGTTCGAGTCGCAGCAGGTCACGCCGCTTCGGCGGCACCCCACTCCATCGGCGGCGGCGTCTGGGAACCGGTCCAGTGACAGAGGAACTCACGGAATGCCACGACTCGCCCGTCCCGGACGGTGAAGACGTGAGCCCACCGGTTGTGGAACGGCTCAGCAGTGGACAACTCGTGACCCTGCTCCTCGCCGAGGACGACGACCTGGTCGCGGTCGGCGATGAACTCCCGGGGAACGAATGCGGTGAACCGCCACGTCCGGTTCAGGATCGCGAGAAACTCCCTGACACCGTCGATTCCCTCGAAGGTCCGGCACTTCTCCAGGGACGCCGGGCCGTTAACCACCCAGCGGATGTCGGGGGAACAGAGCGACAGGAATCCGTCGATGTCGTTGCTGGCGAATCGATCGTAGACGGCTTTTGCGATTTCGAGTGGCATCGGATAGTTGAGTTGAAGGGTTGGTGTTCGGGAGGATCCGGTGGCGGAGGATGAGGGCGAGGGGTCCGCGCCACCTCTTGAGATGGTTTCGGTGAAGCACGTCGAGGGAGGTGTGGCACAGGCAGGTCGCGCGCACTCGAACCCTCGTCAGTCGGTGAGCTGCAGGCGGAGGCGGTAGAACCCCGCGGATGGAAGCGCGTCGAGCGGTGAGATCGACCGATAGCGACGCTCGATGCGTCCATTCGTGCTTGGAGTGATCTCGAGGACGAACTCCGAGTTGGCGGCGGTCCAGGAACCAAGACTGTCGCTCTGCTCGATCCGGAGTTCGACACCGATCACTCCGGCCAGCGAATCGGTCACGATTTCGAGGTGCCCGCCGGTGATCAGCATCCGGACGAGCGGATGCTCCCCGGTCTCGTTCCCCTTGGGATCGAAGCCGCGGAAATAGGCGAAGCCGTTCGATATCCCGTTGGCGTCGTCGTCCGACTCAAGCAATTTGTCATCGCTGCGGGGATCATCCGGGAAGTGAAGTTCGCGCCATTCCCCGAACCGGGGTGCCAGGTCGTCTGAGTTGGCGAGAATGAACACCTCGGCAGGATTGGGATCGGGCACGCGGTAGCGGGTGGAGTCGGGAATGGCGGAGAACGAGGCGACGGCCGGGAGTCTTTCGGCCGGGATCGGACCGATTGGCAGCAGGTTCAGTTCGATGCTTGAGACGAGGGCCGGGAAGATCTGGGTGCCGGAAAGCGTCCCGTAGTCCACCCCGTTGACCGCGCTCCCGGAGATCGCCAGATCCACCTCGAGAACCCTGGAGAGATCGCCATCGCGTGACAGGATCACCTTGCCTGCCGACAAGGGGTCGAAGGTGGCATGCGTTGTCGTGACCAGCGTCACCGACGGCGCATCCACCAGCGTGAGGGTCAGCGGTTCGGGCGGGACGGAGCTCACCAAGGCATCATCGAGCACCGACAACACAATTTCCTCGTTCCCCGTTTCGGGGTCCATGACCGGGGTAATGGTGAACGAGGCAGTCGAGGCCCCACGTTTGAAGGAAACCGTACGGACCGATCCGAGCCCGGCAGCCTCTCCAACGGTGTAATCGATCCCGGGAGTCGCGCTGCCGGTGAAGGCGACCCGCACGGCCAAGGCCGCCTCGAGGTTGCCGGTCCGGGTAAGGGTCAGGGTGCGGGGGACTTCGGTTTCGTCGATCACGGTGGACTCCGCGGATATGGTAATCGCCACCGGGTCGATTGGCCCCCCCAGGAGGATTGAGCCCTGGCCCGCCAAGCGAGGCAGGTCGAGATCGGAGAGCGCGAGATTGACGAAGGTCACGGTCTGGTCGGGACCCGATCCGTCGCCATCGTGATCGAGTTGGAGGATGCTCTGCACCTGCGGCACGTTGTCTCCGCCCCGGACGATCTCGACGCGGAACGAGAGGTAGTCTGAAGGGAGTCCTTCCATCCCGCCGAAGATGTCGGTGAGGTCGAGGACGTCGCCCTCCTCCTCGGAGAAGTCGAGGAGCGTGTCGTCGCCGTGGCTGGCGAGCAGATGGAAGCGATCCGCCCCGCGCCCGCCGAAAAGGCGGTCGTTCCCGGGTCCCCCGCGCAGCACATCCTGCAGGTCGCCGCCCCTCAGCGTGTCGTTGCTCCACCCGGTGCTGATCGTGTTGGGTGCGTTCGGGGACCCCGCGACCTCGATGGCGATGGCCTCGTCGCGGTAATCCCAGACGAGCAGACCGTCCCAACGCGACTGCTGCGCCTCCTCCTCGCGGGTGCGCTCACTTGCCTCCAGCGCCCGGTCGAAGACGATCACTTCCCTCACCGCCCCCTGCAGCCGGTTGCCCGCCGTGGCGGAGCTCAGCAGACGCCTGCCCCCGAGGGTGGCGTAACCGAAGGGCATCGTCTCGCTCACTGCGACCGACGGTGCCTGCTCGAAAGCGCGGAAGCCCATCGAAAGCTGGTCGCCACGTCCCGCGAGGGTGACCTGGCCGGGCGCACTGGACGGAAGGTGCGGCCCCACAACCCTCCGCCCCCCGTGAATCGCGTAGACGGATTCGGGTCCCAGACCGTTCTGCTGGCCGCCGACGCCCAGTTCCATCCCACCGAGCCGCAGAACGGTCTGGTCCTCGTCGCCGTACTCGTCGACGTCAAATCGGACCAGCGCGGTGAAGTCCCCGAGGGTCAGGTTGCGATCGTCGACGTAGAGGAAGGCCGAGCCGTCGAAGTTCACCCGATCCCCGCCTGCGAGGTCGAAGAAGGGCGCCGCATCGGCATTCGGTTGGTAGCCATCGCGCCCGTCTTCCCCGGCATCCGCCCACTCCAGCAGCGGGCTGGAGTCTCCCGAAGCAGCCAGTTCTTCCGCATCCAACCACAAGGCGGGCTGTCGCTCGCCCGGGCGATGGGCGGTGACCACGACGATCGCCACGTGGGGAACCGCCGGGTCCGAATCGTCCCGGGCGGTCAGTCCCAAGACCCCGCGCGAGAAGTCCCGCGTGATCTCCATCCGCACCGTGCCGGCGAGGATCTCCGAGTAACTGATGGCATCCCCCACCGCGAGCGGCCCCGCGGCCCCGACAATCGTCAGGCCGGAGGGGATCGAATCGAACCGGAGTTCGACCTCCTCCGGGTCGCTGTCCGCATCCACCACCCTGAGGTAGAAACCCGCCGTGCCCCCGGCGGGAACCCTCAGCGCGGTGGTCTGGATCAACGGGTTGGTGTTGCTCACGTTGGGGTCGGTGCCCAACCGAAACTCGGCGAGGGCATCCAAGCCGTCGTTGTCCACGTCGCCGAGGGCGTCCCCTGCCGCGTTCGCGTTGAGCCCGTGGCTCTCCTCCCACCAGTCCGGCATCCCATCGCCGTCGGCGTCCTCCACCGGCAGGGACACCAGCAGATCCAGGCGGTGCAGGGAGGCCCGGTTCCCGAAGCTGAGCGAGATCAGCGACCGGGCGGTATCCTGCGGGACGGCAGGCTCGCCATTGACCGTGACGGACTCGATGCGGTATGCGATCTCCTCCGGGCCGGTCTCAAGCTTGCCTGCGAGCTGGTCGTCCCCGGGCAGATACCACTGCGGGAATTCGATGCGGTAGGAGAGTCCACCCTCTCCTCCGATCTGGGCCAGCGACGTGGTGCGGGTGACCGTTTGGGTCGGATTATCGACCCGGGCCAGGGTCATGGAGAGCCGTCCCGAGAACAGGGGACGAGCGGCCCCTTCCTCGAGGGTGATGACCCTCCCGTCGATGACGAGGTTGGGCTCGCTGAATCCGGCGGCGACGGCGGCCGGGACGATCCCGAAAAGGGCGGTTCCGAGCGCGGCGGCGAGGATCCCGTGGGGGATGATTTGGCGGATCATGGCGTGACGGGTTGAGAAGATCTGGGATGGAGCCGGAACTTGTCTAACGAGGAGTCGGCGAACCGCTGAGGGCGGGAGGATTGAAGACAGGAGTCCCGCGTTCCCTGACGGGTAGATCCGCCAAGGCAGCCAGCCGTTCCGGATACCGCACGATTCCGAGGGACTGGAGCATTTCGGAGGTCCAGCGATCTTCGACTTCCTCCCGACGTTCACGAAGGAGTTGCTTCCGGATGTTCCCGCTCACTGCGGATAGTTCCAGGAAGCGTGGATCACGCCGCTCGATGAGCCGCACGAGGAACAACCCCTCGGGGCGGGCCGTGACCGGGCTAAGATCGCCGGGTGAGGCGAGGCCGGCGGCAAGCGTGGCGACGACGGCCCGGAACTCGTCCATCGGGCGGCCTTCCTGCAACCAACCGAGGTCGCCGCCCTTGCTCCGGCTGGCGCGGTGCTCGGAATTCTGCAGCGCGTGCGACCCGAAGCCGGAGGCCGGCGGAAGGGTGGACGTCCCGTCCGCGATCGTGGTGCGAATGTTCTCCATCCGGGGCCGGTAACGGGCCACCAGGGGTTCCTGCCCCCGCGTATCGAACCAGAGGACCGCCGCTCTCACCTGTCCGGGTTGATGGAAAGAATCCTCCCGGTGCGTCTCGTAATACTGCCGGACCTCCTCGTCGCTGACCGAGACCTCGGCGAGCAGGGGGGTGAGTCGCGCGTCACGCAGCCGCCCGACAAGCAGACGCTCGACCTGGTCCACGACCAGGGGATCCCGGTCCAGTCCAGCCTCGCGCGCCGCCTCGGCCAACGCGGCTTGGCGGATAAGGCTTTCGAGGATCTCGCCGCGCCGCGCCGCATTGTCGGTCGACGGCTCTTGACGCTCCCACGCGTGACGGAAGCGGGCCTCATCGATGGCGGTGTCATCGACCCGGGCCAGCGCCCGGGGGTTCTGCTCCGTCATGGCGGACGATTGCCGCCTGGAGCAGGCTCCGAACAGCAGGAGGCACGCCAGCACGCTTCCGATGCGAAGAGGGGAGTTTAGGACGCTATTCATGGGACGTGGTCGCAGGTGGTTTGCTGAGTGCTTACTGGCCCTCGTGGGAGTAGGTCTCGAACTGGAGCTGGATGTCCGTGACGCTCTCAATGAAGTGGTCAAGCCCGGCATCCGGGTCGGCGCTCAAGGAGATCCCGGGAATGACCAGCAGCCAGCGGGTGTTCCAGATCGAGCGCCCGATGTGGCGGGAGTCGCCAAGGTCGCTGAGGACCGTTTGCGGGTCCGGGTCGACACCCCTCGTGCCCAGGAAGGCGAGCGAGTCGCCGGTGCGCCGCAGGGCCGCGAAGGAACCGTCGAGGGTGTCGATCGAGGGGATGAAGTCGATGTCGTTCAGGTCCGTCTCGTTGATCGTGAAGGGGGCCGGGATCCGCTGCTCGACGACGTTCCAGCTCCGGGTCTCGATCCCGCTCCCACCCGAGATGCGCATCACGTCGCTGCCCACCGGGACGAGGTAGGCGCGCGGCGTGGCCGACATCGCCGACGGGTCGTAGTCCTGGAACCAGACCGCGTGGCTCGCAATCTTGGTGGCGAAGTTCGAGACGCTGTAGGCGTGGTCGCCTCCCCCGAGCTGGCGGCCGAAGACGTTCAGCCCCGGCGTGATCTCGGTGGAGAAGTCGATCACGATGCCCGGCTGCGGTCCGTCGTCCGGGTCGGCGAAGGGCCGGCAGAACTGCCGGAACTCGGGGACGCTCCAGAGATCATCGACCCGCGCCCCCTGGAGCGCCTCCTGCCAGCGCCCGTCGCTCGAGGCGTCCTGCGAGATCCGGAAATGCCCGTAGCGCAGCGAGAGCGTCCCGGCCTCGAAGTCCGGGTTGTTGAGCCCGAGCTGACCGCGGAGGGTGGCGAAGTTCTCGCGCAGCTGCGCCAGGGCTTCCGCCAGGCCGCCCTTGCCCATGGCCGGCTGGCCGTCGACCCACAGGCCGAGCTGGCGCGACTTCACGATCTGCTCGAGAGCCGAGGTCGCCGAGGCCGGGTCGTCCGGGCTGAGCGCCGTTTCGTAGTCGTAGGCCTTGCCGGCCAGCCAGGCGTAGCGGGCGGCGTTGTCGAGCGCGTTCTGGTACTTGGCGACCGCATCGTTGTGCGTCAGCCGCAGCGCCATGTCCTGGTAGCGGTTCGACTGCGCGCTGCTGGCGATGAACTTGTTCAGGGTCTCCCGCTCGTCGAGGAGGCGGAGGCCCTCCGCCAGGGTGCTCTGGAAGTCCAGGCTGAGGTTGTGCAGGCGCTGGACCTGGAGTCCGATCGCGTTGCGCTGGTTGGACTCCTCCTTATACTCTTGGGCGAACTCGGTGAGGAGGTTGAGAATCTCGGCGTACTCCTCAAAGCGCTCGTTATCGAGCTCGTAGCGGAGCTCGTTGATCTCCAATCCGAGATCGAAGCCCGATTCCACATAGCCGGTCAGGCGGATGACGGACTCAAGGAACTCACTTGTCCCATTGCCCGCCAACAGGATGGTCCCCCTAACAAACGAGGTCATATCATTATCAAGCCCGTTGACCTCAGGATTGTAGGCAGCGAGCGTGACGGAAAGCCTCTCGTTTGCCTTCTTCCGAGTTTCGAGTTCCTCGGTGATCTTCTTGAGGACGGCAAGAAGCGTGTGCATTGAGATCTGGCCCTTCTTGAACTCCTTGCGGACATCCTGCTTGCCCTCGATCAGGTCCACCTGCAATCCGATTCGCTCGTTGAGGATATCGAGCCCCGCGATGTATTCGTTGTAGCTGTCGAGGGCGATCTCGAGCTCGACCTCGGCGGCCAGCATCTCGTTGAGGGTGGTCTGGATCTTCCCATAGGCCCCGCGCCGCCCCCAGTCCTCACCGGCCTGGAAGGCGTAGCTTCCGGTTTCGACCACCGGCACCCTGATCTGGAGATCGGACAAATCGTCAGGAGAAAACGGCTCGAGATCGATCGATCCCGGCGAATCCGTCAGGTAGAGCTCATTGAAGATTTTGGTGAAGCTCGTGGATTCGAAATCACCGGCGGTACCTGAGATATCACTGTTGAAGTCCAGCTTGTCCAGAGACTTGCGGTGGTCATCGAGGCTCCCATGCAGCCTCACGAGCCGGAGGGTGCTGGCGCTATCGGAACCCAAGGGGCTGTCTGGCACCACCAGCTCAGGATCGACCTGGTCGATATAAAGATAGAGCAGCGTGTCCGGACCGGTGTAGCCCTCGGGGTAGATCTGACCGGGTCCGATACTCCCCTCGTAGGGCGTGCCAAAGACCTCGATGAGGCGGTTGCGGAAGCTGATGTCCTGCTTGATGGCGTCGCGCTGGAGATCGATCGTGTCGCCGTTCAGCCTCCTCAGCTGCTGCTGGGCCTGGTTGGCGAACTGGAGGGCGTGAAGCGCGTTCTGGCCCGCCCCAACGGCGCGCTGGTAGATCTGCTCGAAGTGGGTGCTGCGTTCCCACAAGCGCCCGTCGAGGAAGGGATCGATATCGAATGACACCGCATCCGCATCGAGGCCGAGCGGGTTGCTGCCGCTGTTGGCGTCGTCGAGGACCGTCTGGATCTCGACATAGGCGGCGGCCAGCTCGCCCAGTTCCTTCTGGTTGACCTGACGGTCGATCTTGTCGAGGCCGGACGAACTGTCGTCCTCGGCCATCTCCGGAACCAGGGCGTTGCCGACCACCCAGTCGAAATAGGCGCCCTGTCCGGCACGGTGCGACCATTCCGAGACGCCCCACGCGCGGGACGGGTCGGCGCTGTCGGTGTAGCCCTGCCACTGCCCGTCGGGGTCGGCGGTGTAGGCCTGGCGGTAGGTGCCTCGGACGATCTCCTTGCCGGTGCGCGCCTTGGCCACCGCGATGCGGGCAAAGGACTTCTCGTCGAGGTAGTCCGCGGGAATCACATTATCGAGGAGCGAGTAGAACTCCGATCGGGCCTGCCAGTCGAAGCCGGGGGCGGTGAGCAGGGTATAGTGCATCTTGCTCGCCGAGAGCAGGTGGCCCCAGGCATCGCCGTGGCCCTGTGGGTACAGCTCGGCGGCGTCGAACTCGTTGATGAACCCGTCGACGTTGACGTCCCAGACCGCGTAATTCGCGTTGTAGGCGGCTTCGCCGAGGCCCTTGACGTAGTTCCAGATGAGCCGGTTGTAGACCGGGTAGGCCTTGAGGAAGTCGGTGCCGCGCAGCAGGGCGAGCTCCTCGTGTCCGGCGGTGGCGACCTGGTTCTGGAACGGGAAGACGAAGGGCGCGGTGGCCGCCAGTTCGCTGCCCGGCGCCACCACCACGGTCGGAATGTTGGCATCCGTGAAGGCCTCGCGCCCGAGCACCTCATAGAGGATCGCCAGCCGCGTGGCCGCCAGCAACAGCGCCTGGTTGGTGCCCTCCGACGGGTTGTCCACGTCGAGCGTCAGCGCCTTGGCGCGGTTGAGGACGGTCTCGTAGAGTTCGATCAGGCCGACGCCCTCGATGACATCCTTGTCGGAGTTGAGCGCCACGTCACCGACGTAGGGAGCGCCGGCCTGCTGCAGCATGCTGCTGATGACCGACGGGCTGTCGTTGTTGGCGAAGTCGCTGAAGCGTGCCTCGTAGGGGTTGACGCGGTCGAGGACGCGCTTCACCCAGCCCATGACAAGCTGCGGGAGGAACTCCCGGCTGCCGTCCGCCTGGAGTTGTGGTGAGTTGCTCGCGCCCGCCCACTGGTAGGGGACTCGCGAGTCGGTGTCCTTCGCGTAGCTGTCGTTCGGATCGTTGGGGTCGACCAAGCGCCACTCGGACTCGGCGACGCTGTTGAGGTTGGCGAATTCGCTCTGCTCGCCGTAGCGGACGTAGAAGAACTTGTCGGCGAGGCTGATGTCCGGACGCCCCTCGAAGGCGATCGCATCCAGACCTAGCCCGCCAGCATAGAGCTGCCAGCTTCCGTCCGAGGTGTTGTCGGGCCGGCCGATGGTGTCGAGCGCGCCGGTATCGCGCACCCACCATTCATAGTAAACGTCATGCGTGTTGCCGCCGAAGTCGCCGGTGTGGCGCAGGTTGATCTTCTCGTCGAACACGTCCTGCGCCTCGACGACCTTGATGGCGCCACGGAAGCGCTCCGCGCCGATCTGGATGACGTGGAGCGCCACCGCGCCCGTGGCGTCGGGGTGATTGTTCTCAACCGCGGTCACGTAGAGCGGCCCATCGGTCGCCTCCGAAAGCAGGGTCGGGTTGGGGACCAGCGCCCCGCCCGTGCCGAGGCTCGAAAGACTCTTCACGTCCCCTGAGGCCTCCCCGACCCGATGGAGGCCGTCCGCCTCCTCGGACCAGAAGTCGAACGGCTGAACGGACGTTTCGTCGTCGTCCTCGAGGGTCTCCAGGCCCGACCAGAACACCGGTGGCTCCGACCTTTCTCCAGCCGGACGGGGGACGTTGTTCGTGAACTCGAGGCCGGACGGATTCTGCGCCGCCTCGTAAATGGCCTTCACCGCCTCCTCCCAGTCGCCGTTGCTGTCGCCGAGGTCGAGGAGGGCGCCGAAGTCATCGGCACTCAGCACGTTCGCTTCGAGGATGGCGAGCGCGACCGGGGTCTCGGTCAGGTGCGGATCACCCTCCTCGAGGTCGTTGAGGCGGCCGCGGAGGACGAGCTTGCCGAACAGCGCGTCGTAGTAGAAGCGCTTCTGCAGCGAGCCGGTCAGTTCCTTGAAGTGCCACCGGGCGCCGACCACCATGACCCGCTTCGGGCTCGCGGGCGTGAGCGTGCCGTTCTCGTTCTCGATCTCATTGAAGACGGACTGCTCGAACTCGGCCTCGTGGCGATCGAGGGGACGCGTGATCCGGGCGGTGTAGTTGCCCGCGTCCTCCGCGTCGTCCGCTCCCACGAGCGAGAGCGCCATCGACGGGGTGCGGGAATCGAAGACCACCTCGCCGGATGCCCAGCCCACGATGCCGGGCAGTCCTTCCTCGAGAGGATTCTCGGCCTTGTTCTCGCCGCCGGCGTAGGTGACCGTCTCGCCGCGCTTGAGGATCGGGTAGGTGTCGCGCCAGAACGAGCTGTAGTAGGCCGTGACGGGAACCGGAGAATCGTTCCCATTTTCGGCTACGAGGAAGTCGGCGGCCGAGCTGGTGGCCCCCTCCGGGAGCCAGGCGATCGGTGTCCCGTTCGGGTCCTCATTGGTGCCGTCACCGTCGAAGTCGAACCAGAAGGAGTCGTTGAGCGGGTACCAGTTCCGGTAGAAAAAGCGTCCGTCACCCGACACCGCCCAGGCGTTCAGGTTCTTGTCAGCCCAGAGAGTGCGCTGGGGTTTGTTGGCGACGACCTCGATGTTGCCGCCCGTGTTCGGTGCCATGGTTAGGCTCCCCACCGCGACATTCACCGGGTAGGGCGGGACGAGGAGGTCACCGGCGAAGATCGGATAGTCGAAGTCGTAGCCGGGATCGGTGAGGGCCGCATAGAGGTCGGGGTCGGGCTCGTGGGTGTCCGCGTCGAGGATGTCGAGCGGGAAGCTCTGCCCGGCGGCACCGGCACGCGTCTCCTCCACCTTGTAGGCTGCCATCCCTGCCTCGCCGGTGGCGAGGTCCTCGAACTGGACCAGCACCCACGGTTCAGAGGTGTAGCTGGCCGGCTGGGTCCCCACCCGGTTGAGGGCTGTCTGCAGGGCGAAGGCGGCGTCTTGTTGGAAGTTGAAGCCGCCGTCGCCGGTCAGCAGCGCCTTGATCGATGGGGCCACCAGCGCATGCTCCTCATTGGGGTTGTAGCCGGCCTGGGTGCGGAGGGGTTGGTTGTAGACGGTGAGGTTCTCGAACTGTGCCGGATCGTAGACCGTCTGATTGTCATCCCCATTGGCATCCACCCCCTCGCTCCCAAGGCGGCTCGCGATGTAGATGCGATTGCCCTTGTGGATCCCCTTCTCGGGAAATCCAACCCTGTCGTAGTCTGCCACCACGTAGGGCCACGCGACGTTGGGGTGGAGGATGCTGTCACTGAACGGGAGGGCCTGGTGCGGGTTTTCGTACCAGGCGACGTGAAGCTCGGTGCCGTCGGCCTGGTACAGCCCGCTCCAGTTGACCGGGTAGAGCGGCCCCCACTCCCCGACTGTGGCGCTGCGATTGTAGAGGGCCGGGTTGTAGTTCGAATTTGCGTTGAGGAGGAAGCCGGTGTCGAGGCCCGCCGTGTCGAGCCTCGAGAGGATCCGGGTGGCGACCTCCGGGAAACTGTCCTCGGACTGGTCCTCCAGCGCGTCGAGGGCGGTGGCATTCGTCCCGGAGGCATCGACGATATCGAGGCCGCCGTCTGCGCTGCCCTGGCTTTTGTCGATGGCCGATCCCGAGACATTGCTATCTCCATCGAATGTAATCGCCCATGCCGGCTCGGTGGATCCATTCACCGTGGGTTTCCGGCTCAGGGCGGTTGAGCGGATCTGTGCCCCGGTCAGCGCCACGTTCCAGATCTGAAGGTTGTCGAGGCGGCCATGGAGCCAGGAGCCTCCCTCCGACCGTGAGTAGCCGTAGCTGTGCACGCCCCCCCCGGCGACGTAGGGGATGACCCAGTCGGTGCTGCCGATGATCGCGCCGTCCCGGTGGATGGTGAGGACGCCACCCGCCATCACGATCGTCCAGGTGTGCCAGTCGCCGTCGACCGCCACCTCGGCGAGATCAAGGGCCTGCAGCTCGGTAAAGGGGCTCGTGTAGTCCTTGCGCGCGAAGTAGAATCCGCCAGGATTGGTGGCGTGTCCGAGCGGCCGGAGGCCGAACTGGTAAGTCTCGAAGGTGAAATCGATCGCAGCCTCCGTGATCACCTCAAGCATGATGCGACCCTCGTCCGATGATCCGTCAACCTCATCGAGCCGAGCCGAGAACTGCCACGAGTGGGGAACGTCGCTTCCCACCGAGTAGGTGGTGCCTCCACCGGTGGTTTGGCCGTAGAGGCCGACTTCGGGGTTGGCCACAAGACACCGGAGCGCGTCGACGCCCGACAGGTCTTCGGAAGGAACGGTGGCCTCCTCCGCCGGGACGGCATTCACCACCCGGACCGCAAGGGCCTCCTTGCTGGTGTCGCCGGTCGCCACTTCGGACGGATCCTCGCGATAGCTGTAGAGAAGCACCGAACGGGCCGCAGCGGTGCTGGTGAAGATATCGGAGCCCTGGCTCACCTGCGCGTCGGTCGTTTCCGAGTAGGCCAAGCGCTGGAAGAACCAGCGGTCCGCGGAAATCGGATCGAGCGCCGCCGGAATGGTGTCCGCCCCGTCGGAAACGACGTAGCGGTAGTGGGCGACTGGGGATGCCGGGAACTCGTCCGACACGGATGGGAAGGTCACATCCACTTCGTAGTCGGGCGCCGTGCCTTGTCGTGATCCATCCTCGTTCTCCCGGTCCGCGATCGTCACCGTGTCAGTGGGGAACTGCGCGTTGATTGAGATCGTGTAGGCGGTGCCCCGGGCGTTGGCGTCGGGCCAGACGAGGGTGTATTCGCCCGGCACCAATGGACAGAAGGTCTGGCCCACGTAATCCCAGACGTAAGGACTCCCGGATCCGCCGGTCGGCGTGCCGTTCGTGCTCGCCTGGGGTGAAGCGGTGACCTGGGGCCCGGCCTGCGGGATGGCGAGCACGGGATTCGTACCACAGAGGCTGGGAACGAGCTGGCCGTCGACGACTGCCGTCGTCGAGACATCAAGCCCTTCCCCGATCACGATCTCGGCATGGTAAACGGTGGGGCCGAACCGGAAGCTGACCGTTCCAGGTCCGGTGACGCCCTCGTTGAAGGTGTACTCCCTCGAGACTCCTCCCGCGGGCGCGGACCCGTCCACCACGGAGTCCATCGTGATCGCCGAGAAGATGTTGATCTGCCCCACGATGTCTGCCAACTGGTAGCAGCCGTCGCCGCTCCGGAAGCGGGTACCCACGGTGACCACCGCTCCCTCGCGGACCCAGGCCTCGTGAGTCGTGACGGTGAGAGTGCCGTCCGCGCTCGTCGAGCCGATCGTGACATTCTGGGAGATGTCGCCGCTGATGAAGGGAAGTGGGGCGACCTTCGCAAGAGTGGCAACGTCCGTTGTGGAAGCCTGCACGACGAGCAGAAACTCCTTGTGCCACATCCAGTGCACGGCGGTCCAGTCGGTGACATCAAAGGACGATTCGCCGGTGGAGGTAGTCATGTGGACCTTGTCAACGCCATCGCGGTCGTCCATGTAGACAAAGCCCGGGAAGAGCGTGGTGAGCTGCTCATCGGGGTCGATCCCGGTGGGAAAGGGCGCGCTGTAGTCCTTTAACACGAAGGATAGACCCCGGCCCTCGGTGGAAGCCACCACCAGGCTGGGATCGGGCCACTCCGGTTCAAACAGGATGTCACTGGGGATCGATTCCCTGGGAATGCCGACGTCTGCGGCGGAATACTCCAGGCTGAGCCCGGAATCCCCGGTTCCCTGCATGTATCGCAACTCAATGTCGTGCAACCCTGCTGCCAGGTGCTTTACCTCCGTGCGGAGCTGCCCGGAGAAACTGCCTCCGTCGAGGTTGACGACTTCGTCCTCGTCGATCCAAAGCACCGCCGCGTCGTCCGCGTAGAGGTAGAAGGTGTAGTCCGCCTCCTGGTCGATTTGGATCTGTCCGCGGTAGATCTGCCCGAAGTACTCCCCGCTCAGCTCGACCTTCACCTGGTTCGCGAGACGCGTGTCGACCAGACTCCAACTTGCCTCGATGTCGCTGACGCTGGCGATCGGGCTCCCTCCCTGAGAAGTTTGAAGCTGCAGCCCGCCCCCAGTGGGAGCATACTTGGGGTCATCGAAAGTCAGCTCGACTTCGAGACCATCGATACCCTCGCCGTATTCCACCGTCCCCAAAGATTCGCGGAGTTCGGCGGCAGACCGGACCGTGCTCCAGACCCGGACATTGTTCACGCCGCCGGAAAACGGCCGGATCGGAGAGGTGCCGTTCAGGGTGGCTCCAATGGCCATCGCGCTATCACCGGAGAAGGCGAAGTCACGGTTTTCCATCAGAATGACCTCGCCATCGCGGTAGAGGGTGACGGTCCCGGTGGCTGCGTTGTTGACGGCCGCCCAATGGTGCCAGGCATGATCGGTGAAAGCCGCGAGGGCGTCCGTCCCGCTCGTGTCATTGGCCAGGAAGAACGCGTTGGGCTCGTCGCCCTCGCTCGTCCGGAAACCGACCCGGATCTGTTTTCCGCCGGACACCTCGCTCCCAATGCACAGGACGGTCTGGTCCTCGGGGGCATCAAAGGTCGGGTCGCGCCGCGCCCAGAACTCCACCGTGAAGCTGCGGGCGGATTCCGTGATTCCATCGTTGAAGTCGAATCCGATGTCCTCGTGGTAGATGAAGTCCTCCCCGGGCGACAGGACCAGAGAGCGTTCCTCCGAGTTGGGGGCATTCTCCAGCACGAAGGACTGCACGGCGAAGCGCACCGGGAGCCCCTTGCCTTCCACACTGGCATTGACCTCCGAGCTGAAGCGGGTGGGCAGGTTGGCCACATCCTCCCGACGGCCGTACCAGTCGAGTCCGGCGGTGTCATCGGAGACGTCCGAGTCACTCAGGCCATCGATCGTTCCGGTCCCGAGGTCGATGTCTCCCCCGTAGTCGATCTCCCAGTTCCAGATGACGGTGATGTCGTCGGTGGAGGCTTGGCTGAAGGTCAGCTCGGATGTCGAGACCGAGTCGGTGTTTCGTCCGGACTGGATCGTGTAACCGACGCAACGGGCCCTGTAGAAGGCCCGGTCGGAGAACTGGTCGATCTCCGCGGCGTCGGTTCCGAGCTCGTTCCGGTAGCGGTCGAGGTAGACATAGCGCGGGGCGGAGAAGTTCACCGCGGTCTGTCCGGTCGGGTCGTAGGGCGCCGGGCTCAGCCCCGCGTTCGGGATCACATCCGTGCCTCCATAATCGGAGATGACATTCACGGCGACGAACTTGCGGCGCGCGGCGGTGTCGATCGCGGACTTGCTGGGATCGCCGATATCGTATCCGGGATAAGTCGCGACGAACCAGGTGTTCACGCCTCCCTGTGAGGACCCGGTGTAGTCCTGAATCAGGAAGTTACCCCCTCCGGTCTCGAAATCGTGATAGTAGAGCAGCCGCTCGTCGTTCTCGTTGAAGGCTGCCATTCCATATCGAGCGATGTCGAACAGGGTGGCATCAACCGAGTCGCTACCCTCCTTCCACATCATGAGATCGTCGATCAGAATGTTCGACTCGGTCGCGTTCTTGAGCGTGAGTTTGGTGGTGTCATTGACGAAAGACTGGGCTCCGATGACGAGCACCTTGAGCGAGGGAGACTGCAAATCAAAAAGGCCGTGGACCCCCGTGAACTTCAATTCCCCGTCGATGTAGACCTTCACGTCCATCGTTCCGTTGTTCTGCCCGGTGACCGGGAGCTGCGGGTCGAACCTCGCGTGGACGAAGTGCCAGATCGCATCGTCGGGCACGATGCTCAAGGGGACATTGAGACCGATGGTGTCATTCGAGGCGGCGACTCCGCTGATCAGAACATCGCGGCTCGCATCCTTCCCGCGGGAACTTTGCTGGTCCGCCGGGATGTTTCGCTTGATCCAGAAGGCCAGGGTGGCACTGGCTCCGTTCAATCGGCCGGGCATCGCGATGCGGGCGGCCCCGCCTTTCTGCTCGATGACGCCGGTCGCAAAGTTATTGTTCTCCACTTCGGTCTTGCTGATGACGAGGACGTGGTTCTGCGCGTGCCCGAGGGTGCAGCCGAGGGCCGCCCAGAAAAGCAGGATGAGGCCGGTTGTGATTCGGGAGGAGTTCATGCGGTCACGGGAACGGGATGAAGAGCCTGAATTCTGGATCTAGTAAAGAGCACCGATGCCGCTGACGCGCCGGAGCGTCAACGGACCGCTGGCGACCAGCGGGACGCCGAGGTTGGTCAGTCCGTCGAGCGACTCGGTGTAGGTCCCGGTCAGGAGGCCATCGGCACGGGTGTCGTCGAAGGTGATGGAGATTGAGCGGGTCACCTTGATCCCGGTGCCGTGCCGGGGATGGAAGGCGTGGCGGAACGGGTTGCTGCGGTGGTAGGGGTCGAGCCGCAGCTCCGACCCTTCCGCGGTGCGTACGATTGAGCCGGGTCCCAGCCCGCCCTCAAGCGGCCAGCTCCTGGCGTATGCCTCCACAAATCCGGGGGGGCGACTGGTCGCGGCGAGGGTGTAGGTCTCCAGGTCGGTATCGGTGACCTGGGTGGGGTCCGGGTTTCCGCTGCCGTCGTCGTAGCCGAGTGACTCGGCAATCACGGTCAACAGGGAGCCGGGCTGGGCGGAGACCTCATACTCGAGCGGCATGTCGTAGGCGGCGGTCTCGATGCGCCGGCCGACACGGCGCCCGTTGCGCACGGCAATTCCCTCGAAGAAGGGGATTTTGTTCTCGTCGACCACGAGGACGGACTCGGAGGGCATGCCCTCGTTGGCGGTTTTCGTCTGCATGAAGAGGACGTGGGAGAGGAGCGACGGGTTCCCTCCCGCATCGACGTGGATGATGACCTGGATCGGCAGGGTCGAGGTGGTGGGAACGGCCGGGTTGCCGGTCTCGGCAATGCTGGTGACGGTGGTGAGGTTGGCTTGGCCAACCCAGAGCCCCGCATAATCCGGATCAGCGGTTCCGAGGGCGCCACCCGCCAGATCCGCCCGGGTGGCGGTGACCGGCAGCCAGAAGTACTGGGTCCCGCTGCCGCTGCCCAGGTCCACCTCGAGGCGGTAGAGATTCTCGCGGGACGGCTCGCCGGTCGTCCATCCCCGATCGGCCCCAAGTGTAACGGTGCGCGTGATACCACTGGTCAGCGTCGCCAGCGAGGAACTAACGACCGGCATGCCCGTCTCCAAGGTGTAGGCGAGAACCCCAGGCTCCGGGATCACGCGGTAGAGGCGCAGTTCGTCGGAGTCGGCATCCGGCTCGATCGTGGCGGGGGCAACCTTCGCGAGGGTGACGGTGTGCTCCGCGGAGTCGACGTTACTGAAGGTCAGCTCCCGGGTGGTCAGGAAGAGGTCCTCCCCATTAGAATCCTCCAGCGCCAGGTCGCCCGGACCAGTGCCGAAATCAAGTCCCCCGAGGCCATCAAAATCGACCGCGACCGGACCGCTGAAGGTCGAGTTCCGCTCCGCGAAGACCCAGTAGGCCAGCCCGGGGCTCATGGTGCTTGAGCTCTGGACCCCCTCCCATTTCCCGCTGGACGGGTCGAGGGTGAAGATCTTCGAAACGGGGTGTACGCCTCCGCTCTGCCCGGCCGCCCCGAAGAACTCGCCCAACGTCGGGCTGCCCGAGATGCTGAAGCCGAGCAGGTTGTAACTACCGGGCGCCCAAGTCGGACGGAAGAACCGGACCTCGCCCGTGACGTCCTGCACAACGGCCGACCGGCCATCGTTGTGGACGAGGTAGGCCTGGTTCCCACGGATCCGGGTCAGCGTGTTACCCGAGGCCGAGGTCCGATTCCAGACCACCCAACTCGCCTGGTTGAAGGTCGAACCCGGGTCGGAGATGAACTCCGCGGTGCCGACCGGTGCGACTGGCCGCGCGACGACGTCGATGTTCGGGTCCGCGAACACGTACTCGACCGGGCCAGCAAGGCCGGCGTCGTCGCCCGACGCGACCGTCGGGAAAACCTCGATCCAGACGGCGTTCCAGCCGGACTGGAGCGTCAGGGTTTGCACATGTTCCGCCGCATCCCCTGCGGTTGCCAGGGCAAACTGAGCCAGCAAGGCAGCGAGCCCTCGGCAGAGAGCGTTTCGAGTGGTTCTGGCGGACCGCTGGGGTGGTTTCCGGAGGATCATGGTACTGCGGACTTTTCAGGAAAATGAACGGATCTTCTCGACGAGATCTGATGTCCCCCCGGATGGCCCGAGCCCTTCGCTGACGCGCGCGACCTCACCCGGTAGAGCTGACCAGTCCTTTCGCGGCGCCGCACCCGCCTTCCGGGGGCTCGCTGAAAGGGCACCCGTCGCAGCGGGTTCGGGCAGGGCTCCGGTCGCGGCTTGGCAGGCCATTGGAGGTTCGTCGAGGATTACGTGATGCATTGCTGCGCTTAATACTTTACTTTCAATAGAGTCATAGAATCGGTGACGCCCTTCCATGGAAGTCCTTACGTAGATTCGGGTAGGTCTGAACACCTAGAATCGCCTCCGTAGGAACACCTAGAGGCCGGGCCGGGCCTTTACGGAGGAAAGTCGGCCCCGCATAGTGGACTGGTGAACGGTGACGCCTGGAAGCGGATCATTTGGTGTCTCGTGCTGGCGGCTGGCACGAGCGCCGTTGTACGGGCGCAGGAGCGGCTCCCGATCATCTCGCCGTTTGAGCTGGGTTACTCGCTTCGGAACTGGACCATGGTTGACGGATTGAAGGGGCCGTATGTCGCCGGCTTCGTGCAGGTGCGTGATGGCGCGCTGCTCTTTTCTGATAGCGAGGGTCTGATCCGCTACAACGGCATCGAATTTGAGGACCTGATCGCAAGCGCAGAGCCGGACGTTCCCCGACGCAACATCCTGGCCATCCACGAGGATTCCGATGGGCGGATTTGGACGGCCGGCTTGCACGGGCAGGCGGTGCGGGAACCTGACGGCAGTTGGGTCGCCATCGGCAGCGACCGGGGCGGTCGTAATGGGGTGGGCAAGTTTGCGCACGGCCCTGATGGCCGCCTCTGGTGTGCGGTCAGTTCTCCCTCCCGCAGCCTCATGGTTAGCGTTCACGAAGACGGGCGCTTCCGCCCGGTGCTGGAGAAGCCCGTGTTGAGCGGCTATGTCCAGGAGATGGAGTTCGACCGGGAGGGCCGGCTGTGGCTGAGCGTGGCCACGCAGGGGGAGGGGCCGTCCGTGTATCGTTTCGACGGCAAGACACTTTTGCCTGAAGTGGCGGCGGAGTGGAGGATGGGGACGCTGTTTCGCAAGGAGGGGGACCTCAGGCTCTGGTTGGTCACGCCGCACGGCATTCGGGTCCGGGACGGGGATGGCTGGCGTGAGGTGGTCGAGTTTTCCGACGCCCTGCCGGAAGGAAACGGCTTCAGCGCCTGCGTGGTGGACGGGGACGGTAACTACTGGATCGCCACGCGCTCGCTGGGCCTCTGGGTGTGCCAACCCGATGGCCGGGTGGGCCGGCTTCTCAGCGAGGAGGTCAAGTTCCCCAACCTGGTCCGGGACGTCTTCACGGGGCGGGACGGCACGGTTTGGTTCAATGGGGAGAACGGCTTGATCCAGCTGCGGCGGCAGCCGTTCACGCTCTGGCCGCAGCGCCAACGGCACCAGCGCGCTGCGATCCGGGCGATGGCCGAGGACGGACAGGAAACCCTGTGGTTCGGAGGCGTCGGCATTTACTCGCTGCGCGCCGGGGAGTTCGCAAGGCAGCATTGGCAGGACGACACGACCATCCCCAACATATACGGGATTCTGGGACGTCCGGAAGGCGGGGCGTGGTTCGTGACGGGGGGAAGTGGCCGCCTCGGGGTGGTGACGACAGATGAGCAACGGCTGATTGCCCGCCCCCCGAGGGGATTCTCCGGCCCGGTGCTCGACCTCGTCGAACATCACGGGGATGTCTGGATTGCCGAGGCGGGGGGGCTGCTGCGCCTGCAAGACGGCGCGCTGGTGTCGGCTGGTCCAGAGGAATCGGCAGGCGACCGTCCGGAGTGTCTGGCTCTCGGACCGGACGGGGCACTCTACGCCGGCTTCCGCGCGAAGGGGCTGTTTTGTCTCGAGGACGGCGAGTGGGTGTTCGCTGGGCTGGACGGACGGGTGGGTGAGCTGGCCCTCGCTCCCGACCACAGGCTCTGGGCACGAAGGGGCGAGAACGAGCTATGCTGGCTCAGGGACGATGAGTGGCTCCGGGTCGACGCCGACGAAATGGGGATCGTTCCCGAGTTCAACATGGTTTGTTCCACAGAGGGGTCGATCTGGTTCCAAGGATTGCGAGGGCCGGTGATCCGCATCGATCGCGAGGCTGCCGAGGCCTGGCTGCAGGGAGACCGCACCGTTGACCTGAAACTCCGGACCTACGGGCGGGCGGAAGGACTGCCGGCTGAGCAGCATCCTTACGGTTCACGTAAACGCACCCTCATGGAAGACAGCCAGGGCCGCATCTGGGTCGCGACGGTACAGGGGTCAGCGCATGGCTGCCCTCCTACGAGGCCCGAAGTGCCGCCGAAGGGACCCACCACGAACCGATGCCGGTCCTGATCGAGCAAGTGCTGCTCGATGACCAGCGAGTGCTCAAGCCCAACGGCAGGGTGACGGTGATGCCCGACAAGCATCGGCTGGAGATCCGTTACGCCGGCCTCGATCTCGCGAGCCCGGAGAGCGTCCAATACCGCTATCGCATTGAAGGATACCAGGACGAATGGGTCGACGTCGGGAACCGCCATACGGCTTACCTGCAACGTGTTCCGCCCGGATCTTACCGGTTTCAGGTCATCGCCGCAAACCGCCACGGAGTGTGGAACGAGGCCGGTGCCGCGCTCGCCATCGTCGTGCTGCCTCACTGGTGGGGAACATTGGTGGTTCCGCTTCGGAACTCCGGCCGCCTTGCTCGCTGCGTTGTCGGGGTGGGCGTCTCGCCAGGTCCGGCGCGCCAGGCGGCGTGTGCTCGATCGCGCCCGTCTCCAAGAGGAGTTTTCCCGCGGACTGATCGAGGCCCAGGAATCCGAGCGGGCACGCCTCGCGGGCGAACTCCATGATGACCTTGGCCAGGATCTCCTCGTCATGAAGAGCCGCATTGACCTCGCCCGGCGGCGTTCGAGCTCCGAGGCCGAGCAGGACATGCTTCTGCAGTTGTCCGAATCGGCCGCAGAGGTCCTCCAAAAGACGCGCGCCCTCTCCCACCAGCTTCGTCCGCTCCATCTCGATCACCTCGGGCTCGGCGTCTGTGTTTCCAGCCTCGTGAAGGAGGTGGCCGAGGCGTCGCAATTGGAGTTCGAAGTGGAGGCCGACGACGTTCAGGGAGGACTTTCTCCCGAGGGCGAGGTCGCGCTGTTTCGGATGCTTCAGGAGTCCCTCAACAACATCGTCAAGCACGCCGCGGCCAGCTCGGTAAAGGTCGAACTGCGCCACCACGAACGTTCCGTGACCCTGACCGTGCAG
This sequence comes from Verrucomicrobiales bacterium, assembly GCA_024233215.1. Classification (GTDB taxonomy): domain Bacteria; phylum Verrucomicrobiota; class Verrucomicrobiia; order Limisphaerales; family J093; genus J093. The sequence continues at coordinate 66,041 of JACKPW010000007.1, forward strand.
GACGATGGTCGTGGGCTTCCCCCGGAGACGCCGACGCCCGGTGCGAAGCATCCTGGACATGGTCTCCATGCGATGAAGGAACGGTGCGCGCTGGTTGGCGGAACCATGACCGTGAAGTCCACGCGTGGGATGGGAACGCTTGTCCTCATAGAGGTGCCGCTCTCGACGCCGAGGAAGGCCTGACGGGGGTGGTCGGTCTGTGTCGCCCGGCTACAGGTGCGACTTATTGTGGAAGGCGAACTTCAGCAGACTGTGGCTGCCGCTGAGGCCAAGTTTGCTGCTGATGTTATGGCGGTGGCTTTCCACGGTTCTGGCGCTGATCCCAAGCGCATCCGCGATCTCCTTGCTGGTTTTGTCCTCCGCGATCTGTCTGAGGATACGCCGCTCCGCCGGGGTGAGTTGCTCCAAGCCCGGCCTTTCTTTCCGAAGCCCGGTCTTTTGACGGTTCCGTCGGAGGAGGAAATCCCCGACCGACGGGCTAATGTACGTGCGCCCCGAAGCAACGACCCGGATGGCCTGAAGCACCTCGTCGACCGCATTCTCCTTGAGTACGTAGCCCAAGACACCGAGATCGATGGCCTCGTTGAAGAGGGCCTCGTCCTCATGCATGGTCAGGAGGACGACCTTGGTGTGCGCCTCCTGCTCCCCCAATGCCCGCGCGATCTCGAGCCCGCTCATCCCCGGCATGTCCACATCCAGAATCGCGATGTCCGGTTTGAGGGCGAGGATTTGTTCGAGCGCTTCGTTGCCGGCGGACGCCTGGCCGACCAGGCGCACGTCGTCCTCCTCGCCCATGATCTCACAAAGGCCGCGCCGGAAGATCGGGTGGTCGTCAGCGGCAAAGACGGAAACGCTCATAGTGCTCTGGCGGAGTATTTCTGGATCCCGGCGGAGGACGAGCCAAAACGGCTCTCGCCCCGGTTCCCGCCTGATCTCGGGCCGGTCGTGGGTGCAGGTCTGGACACGAAAGGGTCCCTCGGGGCTGCCGCGGGGCTTGACGACGGTGACGCGCGGAGCGGCAACATCCCATTGTCGCCAGGTTCCCGGAGGGCGCTGAGCGGTTGATGAGTGACCCCGGACACGACGCGATTTCCAAACACTTTTCGGCATTAAACGATACTTAGATCGTATATCTAACTTATTGGTGTCGTTGGTATAAAGTCGTCGTGTAAAATCGGTGCTGGACAATCGGATGATGAAGTCCAATAGTAACGGCGCAGTTGATACCGCCCGGTCTGGAGGCCCAAGATGACAGACTCCCTCTTAGAGCAAACGCTTGCCGAAGCCCAGCAAGGATGTGCCGAGGCACAGTATGCCCTCTACGCGCGTTATGAGTACGGCGAAGAGGTGAGAAAGGATGGCAAGCAGGCCTTCAAATGGCTGTTCAAAGCGGCTCTTCAGGGACATCCCGCCGCGGAATTCGAGGTGGGACGCCGATTCCTGACGGGTGCCGGCATCGTGCAGGACACCGCGGAAGCGGCCCACTGGTTTCAGCGATCAGCGGAGCGAGGACATCCCCAGGCCCAATTCGAACTCAGCCGGTTGTATCTCGCAGGGTCGGGCGTGCCACGAAGTGAGCAAGCCGCGATGAGGTGGCTGCAAAAAGCAGCCAAAGGGGGATATGCCGAGGCGCAGGCGGACCTTGGAATGGCCCACATGTGGGGCGTCGGAGGGATCGCCGAGGATGCCAGGCTGGCGGCGGACTGGCTCCGCAAGGCGGCGCGCCAGGGGCACGCAAGGGCGCGGTTCACCCTCTTCCGATGGCACTTGGAAGACGCGATGCTCAAAGGGGATCGCACGGAAACAATTGTCTGGCTGCGCGACACGGAGAATCTCGAGGAAGCGTTGGAAGGGACCGACCTTCAGGCACCCATCGAGGCAGGCACGCTCGCCCCACGCAATATCACCGAGGCGATCCGCTGGTGCCGGACCGCTGCCTATTATGGTTCAGGAGTCACGCGACGGCCGGTTCCTCCCCCCGACGAATGCCAACCGCGGGCCAGCCACGCCTCCGAACCCGCTTGTGACAGTCCGGTGGCCGTGGCCGCGCAGTAAAGGGGGTCGTCCCGCCCTCCCCTCCAATCGGCCCGTTGGGCGGCGATACCGGAGACCGGAGTTGCCGATCAGCAAGCCCTCCTGCGCCTGAGCTGGAAGGGTCGGATTCGAAGCCACCCTCGTCGCTTTCTTTGGCTGTTCCACGTAGCTGACGGGTCCAGGGACCCGCCACGGCATGGGCTGCTCCGGAGGTTCAATTCCAAACGATCCCCTCCGGCACGCCGTCTTGTAATCCCCTTCGTGAGCGGTCAGGCTCGCTCAAGTCGTGCGAGTCCAACTCCAGCAGACCGGGGAATCGCTCGTGCTGCAGCCGGACCAGCAACTCGGCAGCGGCGGCGAGGCACGCATCTTTGCCCTGCCCGACGATCCCCACCGCGTCGCCAAGCTCTGGCACAAGCCGACGGAGGAACGCGCCAGCAAACTCCGGACCATGCTCGCTAATCCACCGGTGGATCCCATGGCCGGTCAGGGCCATGTCGCCATCGCCTGGCCCTCCGACCTGATGCTGCTGACGAATCCCGCCGCACGGGTGGTCGGTTTCGTGATGCCCCGGGTCATGTCGATGCTCCCGATCATCGACTTCTTCAATCCGAAGACCCGGATCCAGCGCAGCCCCCTGTTCACCTGGTTCTATCTGCATCGCACCGCGCGGAACCTGGTCATCGCCATCCGCGCCCTGCACGAACGCGGCTACGTGGTCGGCGACCTGAACGAATCGAACATCCTCGTCGCCGAGACCGCCCTGGTCACGCTGGTGGACACGGATTCCTTTCAGGTCTGGGACGCGGCGACGGGCACGCTGCATCGCTGCCGGGTGGGGCGCCCGGAATTCACGCCGCCGGAAATGCAGGGACATTCCTTTGCGCGGGTGAACCGGGAACCGGCGCAGGACCTCTTCGGCGTGGGCACGCTGGTGTTCCAGTTGCTGATGGAAGGGACCCATCCGTTTGCCGGCGTGTTTCACGGACAGGGTGAGGCACCGATTTTCGCCGAGCGGATCGCCGCGGGGCATTTCCCCCACACCGGCAGCGCCTCCGTGCCCTACTCCCCGGGTCCCGCCGCGCCGAAATTCGGCTGGCTGCACCCGGTCCTGCAGGACCTCTTCGTGCGCTGTTTCTGCGACGGCCATGCGGCCCCATCGCGCCGGCCCGACACGGTGAGCTGGCAGTACGGTCTGGAGGAGGCGGAGGCGGCGCTGGTGTCCTGCCACGACAACGCGCAGCACGTCTTCAGCAACCACCTGCCCGCCTGTCCCTGGTGCGAACGCAGGGAACTCCTCGGCGGCCGGGATCCGTTTCCCAGCATCGACGCGGTCCAACGCAAGCAACACCTGAAGCCCGCACCCCGGCGCAAACGCACCCTGCCTCCGCACGCCGGTTACCGTTCCCAACGCCCACAGACCGGGCCCTGGAAGTCGGTGTTCACCTTCCCGACCTCCGGCCAGGCAAAGCCTCCCACTCCTCCGCCGATCCCCAGGGTGACCGTTTCCCGCCCCCAGCCCCGCACCTGGCGCTCCCGACGCTCCTTGCATCCGCTCACCCCCGACCAGGTGGATGCCCTGCGACAGGCCTTTGGGGCGCTGCGTCGCAACGACTGGGCGTGGGCGGGCTTCATCGTGTCGCTGTTCAGCGCCTTGCTGCTGATGCAACCCGGTCCGCGGACCACGTCGAAGGTCCTGGCGCTGGCGGCCGTCCTGCTGGGGGTGCTGGGCGAATGGAAGGCCGCCAGTTGGCAATGTGCCGGGCGCGGCCGGGGTTATGCCTGGACCGCGATCCTGCTGGGGGCGGCGGTGCTCTTCCTGGCGTCGCTGCTTTCGTGAGGAGCATCCGCACGTGAGGGTTCCGACGCAGCCCGGTCAAAAGAAACGGCGGCAGGTCGGACCTCCGCCGCGAACAACCGAACGATGAAAGTAGCTGACGGACGAACCCCGGCGGAGCACAGTGCCACTGTCACCATGCTCAACCACGGCCAGATCAAGAGAGCTGAAACGACTCGGAAACCATGAGCCGATTCAGCCATCTGGAATTCAACCAACCGCTGGAGGAGGAGTTCCACGAATCCATCCCCGGCAGCCTGGACCCGGGTCGCTGGCTGGCCGAAGCGGATGCCGCGTTTCGGAGCGGCGATTTCGAACGGGCACTCCGCCGCTACGCGCAAATGCTGGAGGAGGAACCGCTGTGTGTTCCCGCCTGGATTGGCCAGGCACAGATGCTCATTGAACTCGACGAGCATGAGGAAGCCCGGCTCTGGGCCGAGAAGGGCCTGGAAAGGCTGCCTGCCGAACCCGGTCTGATGGCAGCCCGGGCGGTTGCGCTGGCGCGGCTTGGGGACACCGAAGGCGCGCGCGTTTTCTCGGACAACGCGGCCGAGGCGCGCGGGGAATCCCCCTACGTCTGGCTCGCCCGGGGCGAGGTCTTGCTGATCCGACGCGAAACGCCCTCCGATTACTGCTTCGACCGCGCGGTCACCCTGGGCGGCGGGGACTGGCTTTGGCCCTGGCTGGTGGCGCGGGCGCTGCATTTTCACGGGCGTTTTGCGGCGGCCCTGAAACGGACGCAGGCAGCACTGGCGGTCGCCCCGGCTGAGCCGGTGGTCTGGCTGCAACTGGCGCTTTGCCAGGACGGGATGGGGCTGGGTGCGCACGCGGCGCATTCCCTGGCACAGGCGCGGGAGTTGAGTCCCCGCTGTCCGGAACTGGACCGGGTGACCCGCAGACTCGCAGACGCCGGCGGGTGGAGCCGGCTCAAGCGGCGGGTGCGCGGTTGGTTGGGGGCGGGAACATCATGAGCTTGATCGAACTCTGGCTGCAACGGGCGGTGGAACGGGGCGCGTCGGACCTGCACCTGATCTGCGGTTCCCCTCCGGCGTTTCGGGTCAATGGCGACGTCGTGCTCGATGACGCGGAGGCGCTGCGCGAAATGGACCTTCGCGCCCTGCTCGACGGCATGCTGGCCCCCGAACAACGCGAGGCCTTTGAGCGGGACTGGGAACTCTGCCTGTCCCTGCAATCACCCGCCGCAGGCCGCGTACGGGTGACCATCTACCGTCGCGGAGGCAGTCCCGAGTTCAGCGTGCGCTTCTGCGGGGAACAGATTGACGCCCGCGAGGATCTGGGATTGCCGGAAAAGCTCGATGAACTGGTGCGGCGTCCGAACGGCCTGCTCCTCATCACCGGTCCCACCGGCTCCGGCAAGACCACGACACTGAACTACCTGGTCGACCTCATCAACCGGGAGCGGCGCTGCAAGATCATCACCATCGAGGATCCGATCGAGTTTGTGCATCGGAACAAACGGGCCATTGTGGTGCAGCAGGAGGTGCTGACGGACACCCGTTCCTTTGGGAAGGCGCTGATCCACGTGTTACGACAGGATCCCGACGTGCTGGCGATTGGGGAATTGCGCGAGCGGGAGGCGATCACCACCGCGTTGACCGCCGCCGAAACCGGGCATCTTGTGCTGGCGACGCTGCATTCGCCGAGCGTGCTGCACGCCATCGAGCGGATCGTCGGCACGTTCGAAGGGGCGATGCAGCGGCAGGTGGTGTTGCAGCTCGCAAACGGGCTGCAAGGGGTCATCTGCCAGGAACTGCTGCCCAGCATGGACCGGGCCCGGCGCTCGATGGCCTATGAACTGCTGGTGGCCAACATGGCCGTAAGGAACGTGATCCGCGAAAACCAACTGCACATGCTCGACACCATCATCCAAACCGGCGGACGCGAAGGCATGGTCCTGTTTGACACCTCGTTGCGCAACCTCTATGGCCGCTGCCAGATCAGTTACGAAATGGCCATGAGCCGGGCCCGACAACCGGATCGCATCGCCAAGAGCAGCACCTGAACCCGCTCCCCTGCGAACCATGCCCGCCTTGCTCAAGATCCTCCTGGAGATCGTCGTCTGGGCCGCCGTGCTGGGGGTCGTGGGCTGGGTGATGCGGCGTTGGTATCTGGCGAGCGAGGACCGCAAGGACCTGGTCTGGCGATGGGCGATCTCGGCGGTGGTGCTGGGGTTCCTGGCGTTCCTGGTCGGCCCCATGGTCGGCCGGGGCGGCTACGTGGGGGCGTTCATCGGGATTCCCCTGACGGCGGTGGGCGGGCTGGTGCTGGCCATCCTCTGGGTGGGGCCCTTGACCGGGGCAGCGGGATCGATCATCAGCAACATCTTCGACGGAGGGCGGACCGAGGCCGAACGCGAACCCCTGTTCTCCATGGTGGAAGCCCGCCGAAAGCGGGGGCGCTACGCCGAGGCCGCGGACCTGATGCGGCAGCAACTGGAGGAGTTCCCCACCCATTTTCGCGGACAGATGGTGCTGGCGGAGATCCTGGCGATCGACCTGCACGACCTTGACCGGGCCGCCAGCGTGATCGAGGAACTCGTGCTGCAGGAGAACCATCCGCCGCGGAATGTCGCCTTCGCCCTGACCCAACTCGCCGACTGGCACCTGAAGTTCGCCAGGGACGTCCCGGAGGCGCGGGCCTGTTTCGAGCGAATCCTGGCGCGGTTTCCGGGCACCGCCGAGGCACATAAGGCCGAACAACGGCTCGCCCGCCTGGCCGGCACCGAGACCCTGCTGGCCCGGCCCGCCGTCCGACTCGAACCCCCCGTGGCGGATCCCCATCTTGGCGTGCGAGCCCAACCCGTCCCCCGCCCCGTGACCGGTCCCGATCCCGATGAGCAACTGACGGCGTTGATAGCGCAACTGGAGACGTTCCCGCACGACAACCAGGCCCGCGAGGAACTGGCAATGCTCTACGCCGGACCGTTCCAGCGACCCGACCTCGCCATCCAGCAATTGGAACAGCTCATTGACCAGCCGCACGCTCCGGAAGGCCACGTGGCGCGCTGGGCCAACCGCATTGCCGACATCTACCTGGCCCTCCCGAATGGCGAGGCCGAGGCCCGGCGAGTCCTGGAAGCGTTGATCGCCCGGAATCCGGAGGCCGCCGGGGCCTCGGCAGCCACCCGGCGCCTGACGACCCTCGCCTTCGAGGCCCGAAAAGCAAAAGCGGGCCGAACCGTCAGGCTCGGACCGCAAGCCGCCAACCACCCTCCCACCGGGGAGGAGGAGGAAGAGGGTTACATCCCTTCCTGAAGCTTCAAGGCAATCTGTTTGTCGACCTCGCTGGCGATGGAGATCTTCGAGCCGCTGCCCTTGCCCCGGGCCTGGGTCATGACCCGCGTGATGCCGGGTTCGACTTCATCGACCTTCACCCAGACGGTGGCGTTGTCCACCTTGGCTTCCAGCGTATTGTCGATGGTGTTCTCCGAGGTCAGCGTGCCGTTGAAGGCCAGCACGGATTTCGCCGCGGCAAACACCTCGCCCGGAGCACGCTCGTAACGGCTCTCGATCCGGTCGCGCAGGAAGGGCATGCCCACCTTGGACTTGCCGCCCACCGTGCTGTAGCAGCCGGTGCCAAAGCTCAGGAGACACGCCGAAACCACCAAGAGGGACAGAATCTTCTTCATTTCGGATGATGCAAAAGCGAACCAGCCCCAGCGTCAAGCCTAACCTGTAACCCCGGACGCACCCGTCACTTCACCGTGTTCATCAAGGGCGCCAGCCCCTGAATCCGAACTTCGAGCCGGTCCCCCGAGGCAATCGGCCCGATGCCGCTGGGCGTTCCGGTAAGGATCACATCCCCCGGCAGCAGGGTGAGATTGAAGCTGATGAAGCTGACCAGCCGGTAGCAGTCAAAGATAAGCTGGCTGGTGTTCGAGTTCTGCCGGAGTTCCCCGTTTTGGAACTGCTGGATGGTCAAGTTGCGGGGATCGATCTTCGTCTCCACATAGGGTCCCAGCGGCGTGAACGTGTCAAACGACTTCGCCCGCGCCCACTGGCTCTCCGCATTCTGGATCGTCCGGTCCGTGATGTCCTGCGCGGCGGTGAACCCGAAAATGTAACGACTGGCGGCAGCGGGGGTGATGTTCCGGATGCGTCGGCCAATGACGATCGCCAGCTCCGCCTCATAATCGATCCGGTGATCCGCAAAAGGCAGCTCGATCCGGCCGTTGTCCGGCAACAGCGAGGTGGGCGCCTTGAGCCAGATCAGCGGCTCCTTGGGCAGGGTCTTGCCGGTCTCCCGCGCGTGGTCGGCATAGTTGAGCCCCACGGCGATGATTTTTGAGGGTTCGACCGGCACGAGGGTTCGTATCCCCTTTGCCGGGATGGGTTTGCGGGAGAAGCTGGGCGAGCCGAACACGTCCCCCTTCGCCCGGAACAGTTCGCCATCCACCACTTTCGCGTAGAAGATGTCGTCTCCCTTCTGGAAGCGCCCAATCGCAGCCATAGCAGCGGCGGATCATGCAACCAACACCCCGCCTGCGGCAAGCCCAATGTCCCGGGCGGCGAAGAGCGGCGGGAGGGCCGTGACAAACTCAGCGTAAGTCGTTGGTTTGTAGCGGGGATTTCGCGTATTTGGCGGGTCCCTTCACTGCATGGGTAAGGCTCAGTCCCCGACGGGGTTCAACTCCAGTTCCGCGAGGGAGGCCCATGGTCCGTTGGCATGGCCGCTCAAGGCAATCAGGCGGAGCGCGGCGGCGGTGACCGGTTCGGAGAAGCGGATTGTCTGGGGCTCGGCGGAAGCCGGGAGTTCACCCTCAGCGACGGTGGTCCATTCGTCCCTGCCGTCGCTGACCTCGATCCGGTAGCCCTTGATCCAGCCGTTGCGGAGGTTGTCCTGTCGCGGGAGCAAACGCACCCCGCTGACCAGAATCTGCTTCGCCAAACCGATCTCGAGGGTGTGCGGGAAGCCCGGCATGTTGTCGCCCCAGGCCGTGTGCCACATCGTGTCGGGATTGCCGTCGATCGCGAGTTCAGGTTCGTGACCCGGCTGAGAACTGCTTGCCCGGCGCACGGAGGCGCCGGCCCGCTCCATGGCGGACAGCGGCTTCATCACGCCGCGAAGCTGTTCGATGGTGAGTGACACCTTGGGCTTGAATGCCTCACTGCCGGCGTAGCGATCCAGACTGTCATGCAGCTGCCTCACCGGGTAGTCTTCCAGCTCACGATCCGCGTAACGCTCCTGCTCGGGAGACATCCAGGCCCCCCACTCTTTGCCGGTCCCGACAACCCGCGGCGGAGGCGGTAGCGAGGCCGACAACACCAGGATGCTGCCCCTGCCAACCCTGGCCTCAAACGCGAGGGCCAATCGACGATTGGTCACCCAGTCGTCGATCACCCGGATAATCGGCTGCAAATCCGCGGGCAGACCATCGAGGATCATCGCCTGCGCCCCATACATCACCTCCCACCACTGCCAGTTGGAACAGGCCTCCGTGGGAAAGGCGGCAAAGGCCGGGTGTGACGGGTCGCACAGGATCCCAAGCGTGTGGGGGGCCTGACGCCGTGTCCACGCCGTGTTCCAGAAAATGCTTGAGAAACCGGTCGCTACCGGACCGTACCCGTCCCCTGCCACCCGCCGGGCGGGAAGTTCCAGGATCACCCGGCCGCCATCTCGCAGGATTTCCCAAATCGTCTTTCCACCCTCACGGTCCTCCAGGCTGCGGCACCAGTGCACCTCGTGCGGTTTCGGTTCCGGTGGAGCGGCCCAGTCCCGATCCGGGTATTGCCACACATCCCAGTCATTGCTGAAGCCGGTGCCCTCGACGGCGACCGTGAGGATCAGCTTCCGGGCGTCGTGGGACTCAGGCAGATAGGCGTTGATGTCGCCGAGGAGGGAATCGTTGCCGATGGGAATGGTCTGTTTGGGAAGGCTGCCTTCCGCCACCCGGGTGCCATTGGTTTCCGCGAGCCACCAGGCAACGGTCGCATCCCTCAAAGGTTCCGGCCCGAAATGGGCCACCTTGACCTTTGCCACCAACGGCCCACGGGCGAGGTAGGTCCGCTTCGGCAACAACGCCAGCGGCACCGTCGAATTGCAGAAGCGACTGAACTCCTTGGGGGTGATGTAGCCCTTCTCCTCCCAGAACGGATCGAGCACGCCCACCAATGCCGTGCCCTGCCCGGGGAAATCGTGCAGGTCCAGCAGCTGGAACCCGCCCATGCCGGGCGTGCGCAACGCCGATTCGATCTCCTCCTTGTAGCAAAGCGCCTGGAGCTTGCCGGAGGCGTGGAGGAAATCGTCGGCCAGGGCGGCCATGCCATTTGCGGCGAGGGAATCGGCGAAGATGTCGAAGTTCAGCGCCTGCATGACGCCCGTGTATTTCGCCCGCTCCTTGAGGTTCGGATAGACGCACCACTGACCGATCTCGTGACTGACCACCGGCACATCGTACTTCGAGACAAAGTCCGCATAGTCGGTCACGGTCTCCGGTGGCAGGGCGTTGATCCGGCTCTTCAGTCCCTGGCCCCAGGCCTGGATGCGCGGGGTGGGGGTCACGTGGTAATCGTTCTCCGGAATGATCGGCCACCCGGCGGCACTGGTGTATTTGCGGCGGGGATCCCTGGCCTTCCAGGAATTCACCAACTCGCCCAGCCACTGGTTCTGGGTGCGTCCGGCTGGTTCATTGCCGTAGGCCAGGAAGCAGAAGGAGGGGTGGTTACCGTATTCCCGTAGGATGCGGTCAGCCTCGGCGTCGATAAATTCCCGCACCTTTGGATCGTCCACGCTGGTGCCCTGGTTCGCCCAGGAGGCGCATTCGACGTGGTAGTAGAAACCCAGTTCGTCGGCGACCTCGAACGCCGCTTCGGGCGGACACCAGGAATGGAACCGGATGTGGTTCAACCCATGCGCCTGGCAGGCGCGAATGACCTTCGTCCAGTAAGCGCGGTCGGCGGGCGGATGGCCGGTGAGCGGGAAGATGCAACATTCGAGGGTTCCGCGGAGGAAGGTCTTCCGTCCGTTGATGGTGAACTGCCTGCCTTCCTGGCCGAGTTCCCGCAGGCCGAAGGTGGTGCGGAACTCGTGCAGCGAGCCTGCTTCGGTCTTGAGTCGGGCCACCAACTCGAACACGCTCGGAGCGAACTCATCCCAAAGCGGCGCGTTCGGGCCAAGGGCGTAGTCGAGCTCGACAGTGCTCATCGGTTCGGTCAAGCGAACCGCTTCAACCTTCGCCCGAGCCTGGTAACGCTCGGACGAAGTGCGACCAGAAGCTCCCAGATGCAGATCCGCAGCAACCTCGCTCCCGGTGCGGTTGCCCAGTTGGACCCGCAGCCGGGCACTCCGGTTTGCCACATCGGGAAAGACCTGAATGTCCTCGATCCAGACCTTCGGTGTCGCCACCAGCTCGAGCCTGCCGACCAAACCGTTCCAGTTGCCCTGGGTATGATCGCTGACGCTGTGGGAATTCTCGCCGACCGGAACAATCATTCGGTTGTCCACCCGCACGGTCAGGGAATGCCGGCCCGGTTTGGCGAGGTCGGTCAGGTCATACACGTGCGGCGTGGAGAGGGAGTTCTGCGAACCCACCAGCCGGTCGTCCCACCAGAGAGTTGTCTGCCAATGGGGCCGTTCGAGCCGGAGCAACACCCGTTGGCCGGCCCAGTCTTCCGGCACTTCCACCGCCCGCCGGTACCACGCGGCGCCGACGTAGTATTTCCGCGGGGTCAACCAGAACGGCACCTTGACGTTGCCCGGCTCGCGATAGGGGGCGTAGCGGTCATCGGTAAAGAAGCTCCGATCCACAATGCCGCCGGTCCAAGGGGTATCGACCGTGACATCGTCGCCCAGGCCCCGTTCCACCATGGAGCCGGGCAATTCGATGCGACCGGGCAATTCGCGGGCAAACCAGCGTTCCGCCTGCCCGACATTCTGACGGTCCATGGCAAACTGCCAGTCGCCTGAAAGGTCGATGCCGGCGCTCGGGGTGGCCTGGGCGGAACTCAAACCGGAAGCAACGCCGATGAGCAGCGCCAGGACGGAGGAAGCGGACTTTCTCGGAAATCTCATGATACCCAGGTGGTGTATGCGTTGGGCCGGAGGTTACTGCCGCAACGTAATCCGGCAAGCATCGCCTGCGAGCGAAGGAACGCGGGTGCGGACAGCCCGACTCCAATCCGACTGCGGACAACGGGTGATGGCGCAGTATCCCGTCTCCGGGTCGCCTCCTGGCCAGACAAACACTCCGACCACCCACCCCCGCCGGGTGGATGATCGGAGTGCGATGCCCACGGCTCGAACGGAAGACGGAAGACTCAATCGTCCGACAGCCGCTGCCGGGAGGTTCTGGACGCGTAGGTTGAGTTCCGGGAGGTGACGCTGACCTGGACTGGATCGGAGGTCGCCGTCTCACCGCTCAGGCTCGTGGCCCGGGCAGTAAACTCGTGCGTGCCTGAACCCAGCCGCCGCACCGTCAACCCATACGGCGCGGAACTGTCCGACCCCAGCAGGCTGGCGCCGTCGAAAAAATCCACCCGACGCACGTTCCCGGAGGGGGTAACCGTCGCCGTCAGCCGGATTCGGTCCCGGTCCGTATAGACCGCCCCTTCCTCAGGGCTCGTGAGGACCACCGTCATCGACGGCACCTCGTTCACCGTCAGCACCGCGTCATCACTGGTGTCGAAACCGGCAAGGTTCTCCACCACGACCCGGTAGGTGCCGGCGTCACTGGTCGCCACCGCCGGAAAGGTAAGCGTGGCGGCATTGGCACCGCCAATATCAAAGCCGTTCCTCCGCCATTGGTAGCTGAACGGGCCCGTTCCGCTGGCGGTGACGCTGAAGGTGACCCCGGCCCCGACCGGCACGGTCTGGCTGACGGGTTGTTGCGTGATGACCGGCGGCATGATCACGGTCAGTACCGCTGTGTCGCTGATCACCGTCCCATCGGTGTTCCAGACGACCACCTGGTAGTTCCCGGCGTCGCCCGGGCCCACGGCTGTCAGCGTCAGCGTGTCAGAAGTGGCACCCTCCAGATCCGCGCCCTCCTTCTGCCACTGGTAATGGAGCGGCGCCGTGCCGGTAGCGGTGACGCTGAAACTGGCGCCGGCTCCAGAGATCACGGTCTGGCTGGCCGGTTGCAGGGTGATGACCGGAGCTTCCGGCGCAAGGCCGCCGACCTCCACCGTCCCGGTTGCCAGTTGCGAGTTCTTGGCTCCGTTGTAGGCGGCGAACGTGAAGGTGTCGGTCCCAAGGAACCCGGGTTCCGGGAAGTAGGTGGCCACGTCGCCGGCGAGTCCGACCGTTCCGTGCACCGGTTGGGCGATGATTCTCAACGTGGCCCCGGTGCCGCTGACCGGCAGGGTCAGGGCAACCGGCTGAGCCTCGGAAGTACTTGCGCTGACGTCCTGAACGACGGGTGCCGCGCTCCCGTTCCGGTTGCTGCTCTTCGGGCCGTTGTGGCAGTTGTAGCAACCGATGATCGCCCCCTGGAACAGGTTCAGCGTGACACTTCCCCCGTCCATTCGAGCGGTCAAGCTACGCTCGCCGAAAGTGCGGGAGAGGACGGTGCCGCGGAAGTCCGCACCGTGGCAGGCGGCGCATTTCTGCCAGTCGCTTTCGCTGTGAATGGCATCGTGGTGAAAGCTGATCCACCCGGCCCCGGTGGGGTGCATCCCGTGCGGCCCGCCGTTGATCGTGTCGGGCATGGAAGTATGGCAGGCGGTGCATTCCGCGGTCACGCCCGCGTGTCCCTGGATCTGCTCGTTGCGCAGATTGTCATTGGGGTGGGACGCGGGGAATTCGGCGTGCGTCGAACCGTGGCAGGCGGAACACTGCAAGCCACCATGGCCCGCGGAGAAACGATAAAGCGAAATGCCGGTCGCCGGCGTGTCCGGGTTGGTGGCAAAGGTCTGGTCCACCGCTTCACGAACGGTACCCTGGTCGTCGGTGAACACGGACGTGTAACGAATCTGCCCGTTGTTGTGAGTGGCCGTCCCGGTGTGACAGCTCTGGCAGTTTGGCTCCATGAACCAGCCCACCCGGTCGGATGAACCCACCATGCTCATGCTGCCATGGCAGCTCTGGCACTGCATCTCCATCGAACCGTCCAAGGCGACCGCACTCCCCATCGCGCCGCGCAGACAGCGCGTTTCGGACCCGGGATGGCAGCGATAGCATGCCGCCCGGTTCGCGGAGTCATCCAGAGTCATGTTGAGCCCCGGATCCGTGACGTGGGCGTGAAAGGCATGCATCGACGTGGTCAGCGGTGGGACGGACCCGTAACCCGTCCCGGGAAGTGCTTCCGAGAGGTGGCAGGAAGCGCAGAGGATCGGGCGGCCGTCCGCAACCACGTTGGCGTAAAGGCCGGCCGGGTTGAATCCGCGCGCCGCCAAGGCTGCCACATACTCCGTCGGATGCGCCACGAACTCGATGTCGTCATGCAGCCGCAGGATGTTGAGCCGGTAGTCCCGCTCCGGGTCAGGTGCGTTCACCCATCCCCCAAAGGGCCGGGCGGCATCCTGCGTCCCCGAACCGTGACAGGCGCGGCAGTCCATCTCGTCGGAGACCGGGAGCACGATGTCGCTGGTGGCAATCACTGCGTTGGCGGAGTTCCGGGCCACCAGGCGCATCAGGGGATACTCGTTCTTGAACCCGGCGTCATCGAACGGCGTGATCGGGATGCCCTCGGCATGAAACCAGTCCACGGGGGTGGTCACGCCGGGCGCCGGGACGTTGGAATTCTGGAACACCATCGGCTGCGGGGTGTTCAGCAGTCCCGGCATGGCCCACCCGGCAAGCCCCATGTCCGGGGGCACGGCCCCGTATATCAGGTGGGTGAAGCCGTAGAAGTTGCCCTTGCCGACGGAGGTGGAGTTGAGGGAGCCGGTCGAGTCCGCGACGGCTTCGTAGGTCACGGTGTAGCCCGACCCGTTGGTGACGAGCTGCCCGTTCACGATGAGCTGGGCTTCGATGGTGTTGTAGGGTGGCAGGACGGAAAACACGGAATAGTCACTGTCCATGCAGTGCATTCCGAGGTTGTTCCATCCCAACAGAACGCTGCCGGTCGCGTGTAACGGCAACGGGACCGCGAGCAGCACCGCGAGTGCTCTACCGAGGTTGGATTTGGTCATCTTGGACTCCAGGTTCGGGTTGTGAATTGGGTGACAGACATGAGGAGGATTCGCGACGCCAGCGGAGCGACGGCGCCTTCTCCCCGAACACCCACCAGGTCCCGGGCATCCGCCAAGCGTGGCCCGGCAACACGCCGGGAGCACAACGCTTCACTGACTGCTCGTGGCAGGGGGCTGTTCATAAGGCAGGGTCATGGTAACGAATAGTCGTTAAGGTATGATGAAGAAATGATGAAGATTCTTTCATTGTTATCCAGGTGCCGAACGAATGGAGGACCCGCCTCGTCCCGGGGTCGGAGGCGTCCGTTACAGAGTCGGTAGCGCCCGGCAAAGCACGTCCCTATCAAACTCATTGCCAATTGCTTGCAGAATGTCCCCAGACGCGACCCGGGTTTGCCGGTCCCGGATGAACCCGACCCGCTGGCCATGGCGGAACGTTCGGGCACCCTTCGGATTACTCCCACCGCACCAGGCCGGCGAATCGGCAAAACATTGTTGCCGGCGGGCTCTTCTGCCAGATTCCCGCCATGCGAATCCTCGTCGTGGAGGATGAAATAAAGACGGCCAGGTTCGTCGCCCACGCCCTGAAGAGCGAAGGATTTGCCGTGGACGTGCTGGGCGACGGCGACGAGGCCCTGGCGGTGCTGCGGACGAATCCATTCGACGCGGCGGTGCTCGACATCATGCTGGCGGGACGCGATGGGCTCAGCGTGGTGCGGCAGCTTCGCACCGGGGGCAATCGCACCCCGGTGTTGTTGCTTTCCGCGCGCGGTGAGGTGGATGAGCGGGTGGCAGGACTGAACGCGGGGGCCGACGATTATCTTCCCAAGCCGTTCGTGCTTGAGGAGTTGATTGCACGGGTGCATGCGCTGACCCGACGTGGGGCAGAGGCGCCGTCGCCGGTCTTGAAAGTGGGGGATCTGAGCCTGGACCCGACCTCCCGCAAGGCCGAACGTGGGGGCCGGAACATCGAACTGACTTCGCGCGAATTCCGGGTGCTCGAGTGCCTGATGCGCACACCCGGGCGGGTTTGCACCCGGATGCTGATCCTCGAGAAGGCGTGGGACTACCAGTTCGACCCGGGGTCGAACATCGTGGACGTGTACATCCGCAAGCTCCGGGAGAAGATCGACGCGGGGCACCCGGTGAAGCTGTTGCACAGCGTCCGCGGCACGGGCTACGTCATGAAGGAGGAGGCGTGACGCTCCGGCGGAAACTCGACCTTCGTTACGCGCTGGTGGCGGGGGTCTGTCTGCTGCTGCTCGCGGGGCTGGCGCATCACGAGTTCGTCGTGGAACCCCGGGTTCGCCGGGAACTTGGCCAGGCCAAACCCTCGGGATCGAACTGGGGGGAATACGCGGAGATGGTCTTCCACGGGGCCATTCCGTTGGTCCTGGGCATCGGCTGGTGGATGATGCGCAAGACGCTCAATCCACTCGATGAACTTACCCTCGCCCTCGAACGCGTCCACCCGGGAAACTTGCACGAGCCGCTCCCGCGCTCCAACAAGGGGGATGAGGTCGACCGACTCAGCGGAGTCTTCGAACGGCTCATCGCCCGCCTGGACCAGTCCTTCCGACAGATTCAGGAATTCACCCTGCACGCCTCGCACGAACTCAAGACGCCGCTCACGGTGATGCGCGCCCAGTTGGAATCGCTGCTGCGGGACGACACCACCCTGCCCCCCCAGCGACGGGAATGGGCGCGAAGCCAGCTGGACGAGGTCCAGCGACTCGCCAACATCGTGGATTCGCTGACCCTGCTGACCAAGGCCGATGCCGGGCTGGTGCGGCTGCAACAACACCAAGTCGCCCTGGCCGAGCTGGTCCGGGAATGCTTCGAGGACGCGCAGATCCTGGGCGAGATGTACGGACTCCGCGTGGAACTGGACGCCTGTGATGACATCCTGGTCCCCGGTGACCGGCACCGGCTTCGCCAACTGCTGCTGAACCTCGCCGACAATGCGGTCAAATACAACCAGCCCGGGGGACGGGTGAGCCTTGCCCTGCGGCGCGAGGGTGGGTTCGCGGAAATCGTGCTGCGAAACACCGGTCCGGGCGTTCCCGCCAACATGGAGAAACAGGTGTTCGAGCGCTTTGTCCGGGACCCCGACTCCCGCCACCGCGCGGTGGAGGGATGCGGTCTGGGACTGCCGCTCTGCCGCTGGATCGTCCAGGCCCATGACGGAACCATCCAACTGGCCACCGACGACGACGGTCTCACGACTGCGCGGGTCCGATTGCCCGCCGGGGAAGCCTGATCCCTCGGGAGACCCGATCAGCCCCCGTCCAGCCTGCCCATCTCATGAACAAAACTTCATAGAGCCTTCACCTTCACTTCATCAAGCCAGGGCAAGTTGCGTACCAGTATGAATGATGCCATCCATTACAGCATGCGATACGGACAGATGACCAGCCCGGTCTTCGAGAACGCGATAACCGGCGGCCTTCGAGGCCACAACACCCTCCCGATCATGAATGACGATCACTCCCGGTCCCGCGTTCGGGCGCGCCCCGCCCCCCCCCTTCCCAAGACCTGCACCGGACTTGGCACGGCCCGTCTCAGCGTCCTGCTGGGCGGAATGTTCGCGTGCGCCGCCGTTGCTCAAACCGGCACCGGGTGGGGCAGCCTCAACAACTTCGATACCGTCAACGAGACGGGGCAGGAATGCCACGGCTTCGAGATCGAGCTCGAGGATCTGCACAGCACCGACATCACCCACACCTACAACTGGAACCACTACGGGGTGCCGGAGATCAGCGAGGACAACTCGGACCCGGCCCACCCGAGAGTGTTCGTCCGCTATCGAAGTGCAAAGAACCCCGATGGCACCTGGGCCGCCTACACGGCGGTTCCCACCGGCCCGATCTCCCCCACCCAGGGGCACCAGTTCACCAATCCCTCGGTCAACTTCGGCGGCGAGCATTTCGGCGTTGGCTACCGCGGCGTCCCGTCGGCGGTGATCTACCACTGGCTGCTGGATGATGGCGCCGGCAACCTCGTGCTTGGCCCGGCCGTGAACATCGCCACGCCGATCTTCACCTACCAACCCGGCGCGGGCGGCGGTGTGGCGCAGGTTCAGGCCGCAATCGTTCCGCCTCCCGCCCCGCCCGTAAAGGAGTTCGGCCCCGCCGGCTGGGTGAAGGAGATCCGCACCGAAAGCCACAACAACAACGAGGTCAAACTCCGCGACCTGGTGTCCGATGATCCCGACGATCCGAACGACAGGAACTGGCGCAACAACGAACCGGACGAGGTGGAGGTCGAATGGCAACTCCTGCAGGAAGAGTTCGGGAAGGCGGACGGTGGGGGAAACGGGGAGCTCAAAGGGGCCCCAGAGGATCTGCCCGGGGGGGATGAGGTCATCACCCGCCGCTACGAGTTCTACGCCTACACCGGCCCCATCGACGCGGAGACCGGCGAAGCCATGACCGACAAGGTGGGTCCCGACGGCATCCACGGCGTGGGCACCAAGATCATCAACGACGTCGAGGTGGACCTTGCGACCGTGGAGATCGTGGGCGACTTCCTCGGGGCGCAGATGTCGGCCTTCGACGCCAACGCCTCGGTGGGGTTGATCGACCACCTGCAGGACGGTGAGGTGGGTGTCGAGTACCCGGCGCGTACCCTCGTGATCGCCGGCGTGCTGCCGTTCAACGCCAGTAGCGAGGGTGATCTCCCGGACGGCATGAGCTTTGACCCGGTCACCGGCGTCCTTTCCGGCACCCCGGCCGTGAGCGGTGAGTTCAGGTTCAAGGTGAACGCATCGGACGAGGCCACGGCTGAAATCCAGCGGGAGTTCACCCTGACGATCGCGGAGGCCGGCGTCGAAATGCCGCCTCGCAGCGTGATCGAAACCACCGCCTCCCCAGCCGGGGCGGGCAGCACCCTCGGCTCGGGAGTCTACCAAAACGGCGACAACATCGGCGTCGAAGCGATCCCAAACGCGGGTTTCGGCTTCGCCAACTGGACCGAAAACGGCAAGGTCGTGAGCACTTCCGCCCTTTACGAGTTCTCCACCGAGGTCAACCGCGCGCTCATCGCCCACTTCGTGCCGCGACCTGCCTTGGACTTCGCCGTCCCGGCCCCAGGCACCCTCACCCTCTCCTGGCCCGCCACGATGGAGGGGTGGACCCTGCAGGAGAGCCCCGACCCTGAGCCGACGCACTGGACCGATTCGATCCGGCCGGTCGAGACGACGGGAGACCGGCATCAGGTCGGTGTGTCCCCCCTGACAGGGGGCAGGTTCTTCCGTTTGGTCCATCCCTGATCGAACCGCCGGCAAGCGTCCCGGGAGAAACCGCGACGCCTCGCCGGGGAACGCCTCCCCCGCCCGGCGCGTGGGACACATCCGTCGCCCCGTGGGGAGGTGGCCACGGGCCGTTCGGCACGGATGCGACCATTCCCGTTGCTGCCGCCCGGGGACGGACGCCTCCGGCGCCGGCGCCGGCACATTCCGGCCGGGTCGAATCCTGCCCCTCCCGCCCTCCCGCCGGGGAATCTGCTTGTCAGGTATCGTCTCGCCGGCAATTTTCCTTGTTCAGGTGAGCGGGTTCCAGCGCGAATGACAGTGCTGGCCAGGCTGTTTACTGGGAATTGTATGGACATCAAGTTGCCGAATCTGGGTGAAGGCGCCGATTCCGGAGTGGTCGTCAGCCTCTTCGTGAAGGAGGGCGATCAGGTCGCCAAGGATCAGCCGATCCTGGAACTGGAAAACGAGAAGGCCGTCGCCTCGATCCCGGCGACCGCCGGCGGGGTCGTCACCCGGATTCACGTCAAACCCGGGGACAAGGTCAGTGTGGGACAGAAACTGGTAACTCTGGACGGCCCCGCCGCCGCCGCCGCTGAATCCGCCCAACCGGTCCCTGCCCCCGCTTCTCTCGACCCCGATCCGGCCCCCGGCCCGGACAGCCCGACGACCGAACCGGACCTTGGGGTTCCCGCGGCGATTCCTTCGGGAGAACCCCCGCCGGCCGCACCCTCCCTGCGCCGCCTGGCCAAGGAACTGGGCCTCGATCTCCGCCGGATTCGCGGCAGCGAACGCGGCGGGCGCGTCGTCATGGCCGATCTCCGGGCGTACATCCAGCGGCTCGAAAAGCTGGCCGCCAAGGCGGCGGCCACCAGCGAGCAGGCACGGCGCCCGAAGCTCGAGCCGGTGGACTTTGCAAAGTGGGGTCCGGTGGCCATCAAGCCGCTGAGCCAGTTGCGCCAGGTGATCGGCCGGCGCATGGCCGACAGCTGGGCGCTCGTACCCCGGGTCACCCAGTTCGACGAGGCCGACATCACCGATCTGCTGGCCCTGCGCAAGCAGCACGTCAAGGCCTACGAGGAGCGGGGGGCACGGCTCACGGTGACCGGCTTCCTCATCAAGGCCCTCACTGGCGTCCTGCAGCGTCATCCGCAATTCAATGCCAGCCTCGACGTGACCGAGGAGAACCTGGTCTTGAAATCCTACATCCACCTCGGCATCGCGGTGGACACGGAACAGGGCCTGTTGGTCCCGGTCCTGCGGGATGCGGACAAGCTGAGCGTGCTGGAGATTTCCCGCGGCATCGAGGATCTCGCGCAGCGGGCGCGGGAGAGAAAGTTGTCGATTGAGGAGATGAAGGGCGGAAGTTTCACCGTCTCAAACCAGGGCGGCATCGGCAGCGCCCATTTCACGCCGATCGTCAATCTGCCGGAGGTGGCGATCCTGGGCGTGGGACGCGGGACCGTGAAGCCCGTCTGGCGCGACGGCGGGTTCGTGCCCCGCACCCTCCTGCCGCTGACCCTCTCCTACGACCACCGGGTCATCGACGGTGGCAGTGCCGCACGGTTCATGGTCGAACTGGTGGAAGGCCTCCAGACGTTTGATTCCGGCCTGCTCTAAACTCAGCGCTTTGCCAACCATGGATCCGATCAACACCCAAATCGTCGTCATCGGCGCCGGCCCGGGCGGGTACGCCGCCGCTTTCTATGCCGCCGACCACGGAAAGAAGGTCGTGCTTGTCGAGCGGGACGCACGGCTTGGAGGCGTCTGTCTCAACCGCGGCTGCATCCCGTCGAAGGCCCTGCTGAACGTCGCCCACAGCATCAACCTCAGCAAGGAGGCCGCCCATTGGGGACTGACCTTCGCCCGGCCGGAAATTGACCTGGCCCGGCTGCGCGCCTGGAAGGAGGGGATTCTGCAGAAACTCAGCACCGGCGTTCAGCAACTGGCCCGGCGGCGCAACGTCGAGGTGCTCCATGGCCGCGGCTACTTCGAGGATTCCAGCACGCTCCGGGTGGAGACCGAGGAAGGGCAGAAGTTCGTCAAGTTCGAGCAGGCAATTGTCGCCACCGGTTCCCTCCCCGCCCTGCCCCGGGCCTTCGACCTGGGCAATCCCCGGATCATGACGTCCACCGGCGCATTGGAGGTGGAGGACATCCCGAAGCGCCTGCTCATCATCGGCGGCGGCTACATCGGGATGGAGCTGGGCACAGTGTATGCCACCCTGGGGAGTGAAGTGGTGCTGGCCGAGGCCGCGCCCGCCATCCTCGGCGGTTCGGATCCCGACCTGGCCCGCCCCGTGGTGAACTATGCCAAGAAGAACTTCAAGGAGATGCGCGTCGGCACCAAGGTCCAGGACATGGCCACCAAAGGCTCGCAAATCCAGGTGGTGATGGAGGTGAACGGCGAGCGCCTGACCGAACTCTATGACCGCGTGCTCGTCTCGGTGGGGCGCGTGCCGAACTGCCGGGATCTTGGCCTGGAGAACACCCGGGTTGCCATGGACGAAAAAGGTTTCATCGAGGTCGATGAATACCAGCGAACGGCCGACCCGCAGGTATACGCCATCGGGGACATCGCCGGCGGCGTGCTGCTCGCGCACAAGGCCACCCGGGAAGCCCGTGTGGCGGTCGAGCATATCATGGGGGAGGCGAGCAGCGCCGATGATTTCATCATCCCGGCCGTCGTCTTCACCGATCCCGAACTCGCCTGGTGCGGCCTCACCGAGGCCGAGGCCCGTGAGCAGGGCATCAAGGTGGAGGTCGCCAAGTTCCCGTGGTCCGCGTCCGGCCGGGCCCTGACCTTTGACCGTCCGGATGGCATGACGAAGTTGATCATCGACCCCGAAAGCGAACGCATCCTCGGCGTGGGCATCGTCGGGCACGGCGCCGGGGAACTGATCTCCGAAGGCGTCCTGGCGGTGGAAATGGGGGCGACCGCAATGGACCTGGCCCTGAGCGTCCATCCGCACCCGACGCTTTCCGAGACCATCATGGAATGCGCCGAGATGTTCTACGGCTACGCCACCCACGCCCTGGCCAGGAAGCGCCGGGAGTAGCACCCGGGAATCCCCCGTGGCGGCGAACTGGTGTTCGCCGTCCCCCCTTGTCCCAGCGCAGCTTCGGCGCCTGCCAAAGCGCCGCTACGAGGGAATGAAAACGCCGCCCGCTGGGGGCGGCGTTCGTCCCGCTGGAAGAGTATCGGGTCCGGCCTACTGCAGCGCCTCGAACACCTTGCCCACCAGGGCTTCACCGGGCTTCAGGGTCTTCGCGCCCTGCTTCCACTTCGCGGGGCAGGCCTCGTCCGGATGCGCCGCGAGGTAGACGTTGGCCTCCATCTTGCGAAGCAGCTCGTCGGCGTTGCGGCCGACGTTGTAGAAGTTCACCTCGGAGGAAACGAGCTTGCCCTCGGGGTTGATGATGAACGTGCCGCGCAGGGCGAGGCCGGTCTCGTAGTCATACACGCCGAACATTTTGCTGACGTTGCCGGTCGTGTCCGCGCCCATCGGGTAGGTCACGTTCGCCAGCAGCTTCTCGGCATCCTTCCAGGCCAGGTGGGAGAACTTGGTGTCGGTCGAAACCGAGATCACCTCGGCGCCGAGTTTCTTGAGTTCCTCGTACTTCCCGCCGATGTCCGCCAGTTCGGTGGGGCAGACGAACGTGAAGTCCGCCGGGTAGAACACCAGCACAGTCCACTTGCCGGCCTTCTTGAGATCCTCCAGGCTGATCTTGCCAAAGGCGCGCTCTGCCGGGTTGTAGGTTTCCAGATCGAAATCCGGCACCTCCAGGCCGACGCTCACCACTTCCAGGTCACAATCACAAAGGTCACAGTCACACATAGGTTGTTTCGCTTTCTTCTCAACTTCGGGAAATCCCCCCTGCCGGGGCCGGTTGCCCGCCCCTCGCCTCGGGAGAAGCTCCCGGTTCAAGCCGCATAGGAAAGCGCACACCGGCGGATTGTCAACCGTCGGGATGACCCGGCCTAGATGAATTCGTTGATCAGATTCTCCAGGTATTCCTGGCGGCCGCTCTCGTTGGTCTTCACCTCGCCCAGCTTGAGTGCATAGGTCTCCAGCTGTTTGAACCCGACCTTCTTCCGTTCGATCTCCTTGCCAATGCCACCGTCCCACGAGCGGTAGCGGTTCTTCACGAACGCATCAAGCCGGCCGTCCTGGCGGATGGCGGCGGCGATCTTCAAACCGCGCGCGAAGGCGTCCATGCCGCCGATGTGCGCGTGGAAGAGATCGACCGGTTGGAAACTCTCGCGACGGCACTTGGCATCAAAATTAGTCCCCCCCGTGGTGAAGCCGCCATACTTCAGGACAGTCAGCATGATCTGCGTGGTGAGGTAGATGTCGGTCGGGAACTGGTCGGTGTCCCAGCCGAGCAGCAGGTCGCCCGTGTTGGCATCGATGCTGCCCAACGCGCCCGCCGATCCCGCAACCTCAAGGTCGTGCTGCATGGTGTGCCCGGCCAGCGTGGCGTGGTTGGTTTCCAGGTTGAGCTTGAGGTCGCCGAGCAGCTTGTACTGGCGGAGGAAGTTCAGGCAGGCCGCGGCGTCGGAATCGTACTGGTGCTTGGTGGGCTCCTTGGGCTTGGGTTCGATGTAGAACTGGCCCTTGAACCCGATCTGCTTCTTGTAGTCCACCGCCATCCTTAGGAACGCGGCCAGGTGATCCAGCTCGCGTTTCATGTCGGTGTTCAGCAGCGTCGAATAGCCCTCGCGCCCGCCCCAGAAGACGTAGCCTTCCCCCCCGAGTTCGTGCGTGGCCTCGAGGCATTTCTTTACCTGCGCCCCGGCGTAGGCAAACACATCGGCGTTGCAACTGGTGGCGGCGCCGTGCATGTAGCGGGGATTCACGAACAGGCAGGCGGTTCCCCACAGCAGACCGATGCCGGTGTCGCGCTGGTGCTTCTTGAGCTCCTTCACCACCTTGTCGAGGTTCCGGTTGGACTCGCTGAGCGTTCGACCCTCGGGAGCCACGTCGCGGTCGTGGAACGCGTAGAAAGGCGCGCCGAGTTTCTGGCAGAACTCGAACATCACGCGCACGCGACGCAGCGCGATGTCCATTTCGCTGCCGCCCTTCTCCCACGGGCGGTCCCAGGTCCCCACGCCGAACATGTCGGCGCCCACCCCGCGCATGGTATGCCAGTACACCACGGAGAAGCGGAGGTGCTCCTTCATGGTCTTTCCCTCGACAACCTCGTCCGGGTTGTAGTGTTTGAACGCCAGGGGATTCTTCGAGTCGGGTCCCTCGTAGGCAACCCGCTTGATGCCCTTGAAGAACTCCGACGACGTGGTGGCTCGCTTTTTCATCATGTGTCGCTGATTTGAATGAGAGATTAGGGTGGCTTCAGCCGGGTGACAAGCCCTGGTGCTGGTGACCCTGCGCCACTGCGCCACTGGTTATCGACTCCGCTGCTGGCAGACCCCGGCGGGTTTGCTAAGCTCCCCTCCGTGCGACCGACCGACCTGCAGTCCATCGGCACCGACCTGGCCATCAAGTGGCCGGACGGTGTCGAGAGTTTCATCCCGTTGGAAACCCTGCGCCGGGCGTGCCCCTGTGCCGGCTGCCAGGGCGAACGCGATGTCATGGGCAACCTTTACAAAGGGCCGCCGATCGAGCTGACGGCCGCGTCGTTCGATCTGCGGCAGTTGGTGCCCGTGGGCGCCTATGGGGTGCAACCCATCTGGGCCGACGGGCATCACACCGGCCTGTTCACCTTTCAACATTTGCGTGAACTCGCGGATTCGCTGGGGCCGGCGGATTGACATCTGAGCCAGGCGCGCCATTGTGAGAGATACTTTGGTTTGCCGGTTATGAAGGACTTCCTCTACCTGATCCTGGTGGTTGCGGGTTACCTCGCACTGATGAAATGGGTGTTTCCGCGGTTCGGGTTCCACACCTGAATGTCGGATGCCTGCTCGGTCGAGCAGCATCGTAAGAACCTTGAGAAGCACTCTCCCAACGTTCCGCCCGCGCCCCCGCCCCCGGAGGAGCCACCCAAGGCACCTTGAACCCAACCCCCGGGGCCCGGCGCCACGGCCCCGCCCATCCGTTCCGTGCAATTACATTGTTGTCAGCTAGCCCCCCTCTGGGAAGACCGTCCCCCAAACTGTGCCCGGGTCCGGGCGCTGGTGGATCAGACCAACCCGGCCCGCGGGTCGCTGGTGGTGCTGCCCGAGATGTTCGCCACGGGATTCAGCATGAACATTCCCGCGATCCGCGAGGGCATGGTCAGCGAAAGCACCACGTTGATGGGGGACCTGGCAAAACAGTACGAATGCTGTGTCCTGGGCGGAATGGTGCACGGAACCCGGGGCGGACTGTTCAACCAGGCGTTGGCGATGTCGCCCATGCGGCGGGAACTCGTCCGCTACAGCAAGCTCCACCTTTTCTCCCCGTTGCGGGAGGAGGTCTTCATTACCCCCGGCGCCGAGGTCATGACGTTTGACTGGGAAGGTTTTCGCGTCGCGCCGTTCATCTGCTACGACCTTCGGTTTCCCGAGAGCTTTCGTCAGGCCGTCCTGATGGGAGCCACGCTGTTCACAATCCTCGCGAACTGGCCCTCGGTGCGACTCGAGCACTGGATCACCCTGCTCAAGGCCCGCGCCATCGAGAACCAGGCCTATGTCGTGGGTGTCAATCGCTGCGGTGCCGATCCCCACGCGGAGTACCCCGGCCACAGCCTGGTGATCAGCCCGCGCGGCGAGATCCTCGGGGACGCCGGCACCGGAGAAGGGGTGCTGACGGTGGAGATCACCCCGGAAGAAGTGGCCCGGAGCCGCGCACAGTTCCCCGCCCTCCGCGACGCTCGGTTTTGACCCCCGGGTCTCAGGACCCCGCCAGCCCGCGATTCCGGAAATGGAGGATGTCGAACTCCGGCGTCTCCCGGATTGTCTCGACGAGGGCGAAGTCCGTCTCGAACGGCGGGAGGAACGCATCGCCGTCGGGGATTTCGCGCTTCACCAGCGTGAGGTAAAGGTCCGAACACAAGGGGAGGGTCTGCCGGTAGATCTCCGCCCCGCCACAGACAAACCGCGGTTCCGGCAACGCCAACGAAGGCAGCTCCGCCAGCGAGCCGGCAGTCTTCACCTGCGGATGCGCAAATCCCGTCCGGCTCAGGACCACCGTAGTCCGCCCGGGCAACGGCTTCCCGATCGACTCGAAGGTCCGCCGGCCCATGATCAGGGTGCCCCCCATCGTGGTCTGCTTGAACCAGCGAAAGTCCTCCGGCAAATGCCAGGGAATCCGGTTGCCGCGCCCGATGACGCGATCCAGGGACATGGCCGCGATGGCCTTGAGAGCGAGCCCTCCGCCGTGATGCGCGGATGGCTCGTTCAGTTCGCCGGCGTCGAAACCGGGCTCCTGGCGTGCCCCGTGCCACACGGCAAGGATGAAGACAGTTCTGCGACCGGAATCGACCCGGTAGATGATCCGGTAGGGAGCACAGGCCAGTTCGCGAACATCCCGCCGTCCGAGTTCCGAAAACACGTGGCCCAGCTCAGGAAACCAAGCAAGCAGCGCTGTCCGCTCAACGAGCTTGAGGCCGAGCCGTTCCGCCGTCGGAGGGTCATCCCCTGCCACACGCCGAACGATCTCCTCGAGCAATGAGAGCGCGCGAGGCGTCCAGATCAACCGGAAGTCCATTGCCGCACCAAGTCCCGGGCCTTGTCCGACGATTGCCCTTCGCCCCGCTCACTCTCCGCCAGCCCCTCGCGCACGGCCGCCAGCAGCCTCAATTCCCCGACAATGTCCTCCCAAGAGCTTTGATCCGGCATCTTGCGCACGGCTTCCAAAACCAGTTCGCGATCGCTCATGACAGACACTATGGACATTCGACGGATGGGACGCAACCGGGAGGTTCCTCCGCCAGTAGTCGTGGCAGCACCGCCGCCAGGCGCTCGTATTGGGGGAGGGCGTTGTAGAGCTGGGCCGACACCCGGATCACACGCTTCGGCGGCGCGGGCCAGGGAATCACCGGCACCTCGATGCCATGTTGCGCCAGCAGTGCCTCCTGCAACGGATCCAGATAAAGCGGCGTTTTTGGGGGTTCGGCCGAGTCGGCATCGGGCAGCGGGAACGCCGCCAGCGACCCCACCATGGCATCCGGACAGGGTGATGAAAGCCCCAGCGCAGGACCGAGAACCCGTCGTGCCGCCAGGGCCAGTTCCCGGTTCCGCCGCATCACCTCCGGCCATCCACCTGGCAACAAGCGGCCCATGAACGTGATTGCCTCCGGCACCGTCAACCACGCGGAGGCATCGCCGGTACCGGTCCATCCGAATTCGATCTGGTAACGCGAACGATCGGTTCGCGGGGAATTCGCGCCATGGCTGATGACGGTCGGCCGCACCGCCGTTTGCCGGTCCCGGCGGACACAAAGAAAGGCGGCGCCCTTGGGGGCGCAGAGCCACTTGTGACAGTTGCCGGTGTAGTAGGCGGCCCCGAGCTGGGCCAGTTTCAAGGGAACCATTCCCGGCGCATGCGCGCCATCCACCAGAACGTCGACCCCCCGGTCCTGCAACGCATTCACCAACCGCTCCACCGGCAGCACCATCCCGGTCTGGCTGACCACGTGATCCAGCAACGCCAACCGGGTGCACGGACCCACCCGCCCCAGCACCGCGGCAACAACCTCCTCCTCCGATCCGACCGGAAACGGGATCTCCGCGACCGCCACGGATGCCCCGCTCCGCGCCGCCACGAAATCGAGCGTGTTCCGGCAGGCATTGTATTCCTGGTTGGTGACGAGGAGTTCGTCCCCGGCCTGGAAGGAAAGCGACCGCAGCACGGCGTTCACCCCGGTTGTGGCGTTCGTCACGAACACCAGGTCCTCCGTGGCGGCGCCGACAAATGTCGCCAGGCTTTCCCGGGCCCGGTCGAGCAACGCTTCCAGATCCCGCACGAAGAACTGGATCGGCTGCCGCTCCATCCGGTCGCGCCACTCGAGCTGATGTTCCAGCACCGCCCGCGGGCAACTCCCGAAGGAACCGTGGTTGAGGAAGGTCACCGCCGGATCCAGCGGCCAAGGCGACCGCCCAAGCGAGGGATCATCCGTGCGGCGAATCATGGGGTTGAGGCCAAGTTAATGGGTTCCGGAGGGCCGGGGAACTTCGGCCGGGTACCGAGCAGATAGAGGTCCAGCCCACAGCGAACGTTCGCCAGCACCTCGCGGAACTTCACGCGCGCGCTCCAAGACCTCAGCGCCACGTCGGGAGCTGCAAACGCCACGACGTCCAACCCCTTGCTGCGGCCGATCCAGACCGCCCTCGGACAGTGAAATTCCTCGGTGATGATGACAAAACTGTCGACGCCAAAGACGGAGTGGGCGCGCAGCACCGAGTCCAACGTGCGGAAACCCGCGTAGTCCAGGGTGATGTCGCGCTCGGGCACACCTCGTTCCATGAGGGCGTCCCGCATGTCCGAGGGCTCGTCGTACCCGACCACGTGGTTGTCACCGCTGAGGATCAGGTGTCGCACCTTCCCAGCGCGGTAAAGCTGGGCAGCCGCCTCCAAACGGTGGAGGAAATGGAGGTTCGTACGACCGCTGGCCAGAAGTCTGACCGTGCCGAGCACGAGCCCGACATCCCGTGACGGCACGTCCTCCAGGCGGGTGAAAACGAGGCCGGACGCAGCCCGCCGGCAGGCGAGATCAGCCCCCCCGATGACAGCGAGGCACATCAGCCCCCCCAGCAGACCTGGACCGAGCCACCGCCTC
The DNA here is from genome assembly GCA_024233215.1 of Verrucomicrobiales bacterium. Taxonomy (GTDB): domain Bacteria; phylum Verrucomicrobiota; class Verrucomicrobiia; order Limisphaerales; family J093; genus J093. Next base: position 94,973 of record JACKPW010000007.1, read on the forward strand.
CAGCGAGACCGGGCTTTGGGAGCTGTCGTTAACTTGTCCACAAGACGGGTCACACGGCCACCGGGGCCTTGATGCCGGGGTGCGGGTCGTACCCCCGCACGCGGATGTCCTCGAAGGTGAAGTCCCTGAGTTCGCGGACCGCGGGGTTCAGTTCCAGGCGCGGCAGGGACCGCGGCTCGCGGGAAAGCTGCAGGCGCGCCTGCTCGACGTGGTTCGAGTAAAGGTGCAGATCCCCGAAGGTGTGCACAAACTCCCCCGGCTGCAGTCCGCACACCTGCGCGACCATGCAGGTCAACAGCGCGTAGGAAGCGATGTTGAACGGCACTCCCAGGAAGATGTCGGCACTCCGTTGGTAAAGCTGGCAGCTCAATTCACCGTCCACCACGAAGAACTGGAACATCGCATGACACGGCGGCAGCGCCATCGCCTCAAGTTCGCCCGGGTTCCAGGCCGTGACGATCAGGCGCCGGCTGTCGGGGTTCCGCCGAATCTGGGCGATCACCTCGTCGAGCTGGTTGATCGAACGCCCGTCGGGCGTCCGCCAGTCGCACCACTGCGCACCGTAGACCCGCCCCAGGTCGCCCTTGGGATCCGCCCATTCGTCCCAGATGGTCACCCGGTTCTCCTGCAGCCAGCGGACGTTGGTTTCTCCACGAATGAACCACAGCAATTCATAGATGATCGAACGTAGATGGAGCTTCTTCGTGGTCAGCACCGGAAACGACGTTCGCAGGTCGAAGCGCGTCTGCGCACCGAAGACCGACCGCGTGCCCGTGCCGGTGCGATCCGCCTTTTGGCGGCCGTGCTCGAGAACGTGGCGGAGCAGCTGGAGATATTGGACCATCGGTTGCCTGTCCGGAGAAGGATGCTGCCGAAAACCGCGGCGAGCCAAGCGATTTCCGGGCCGGCGTTTCCGGACCGGTGATCGGGCCGCGATTGGGGCTTGCGCGTGAACGACTTGAATGGCGTGCTGTGGGGTCGCGTCGATAGCTTCTGTTTCCCGCGCGGTTTCAGGGGCGACAGCCGCCATTGACCACCGCGGGGTGGAAAGCCCTGCACCGGACAAGTCATGCAGGTAACCGCGGATGAACACGGATGAACGCAGATAAGCGCCTCAGTTCAACCCACCGACAACGGTCGGACGCCCTCGCCCACCGGTTGGAATCAGGCGCCTGTTTGGATTCTTGGGAATCCGCGTCAATCTGCCTCCCTCGGCGGTTCAACTGCTCTTCCTGGGATCATGCGCATTACTGACGTCCTCGTTCGCAAGGGCCTGATCACCCAGGCCCAGCTTGACGAAGCCCTCCGCTTGCAGCGCCGCGAGGGGCTGCGACTGGATGAGGCCATCCTGCGCCTCGACCTGTTGGGCGAACGCCAGTTGCTGCAGGTGCTGGGCGAACATCTTGGTCTCCGCCTGGTCGACCTCAGCGGGGTGGTGATCGAGCCCGACGTGATCCGCGCTCTGCCATCCAAGCTGGTCTACCGCAACCGCTTGCTCCCCGTGGCCCGACACAACGGCGCGCTGGAAGTGGCCACCGCGGACGCGTTCGACATGAGCGTGTTCGATGACCTCCGGCTCCTCACCGGGGAGAACATCCGCCCCGTCCTCGCCATCCGGGACGACATCGAGAAACTGATCAAGGCCTACTACGGCGTCGGCGGCGACACCATTGAGGAAATGGTGGGTACCGAGACGGTGGACCTCGCCGAGGCGCAGGGCAGCGAGGACCTCCTCGAGATGGCGCAGGAAGCCAGCGTCATCAAATTCGTCAACGAGATCATCGTCGAGGCCGTCAACGAGCGCGCCAGCGACATCCATATCGAGCCCTACGAAAAGGAACTGGCCATCCGCTACCGCATCGACGGCGTCCTGCACGAGGCCTCCCTGCCCCAGCACATCCACCGCTTTCAGGCTGCCATCATCAGCCGCATCAAGATCCTGGCGAACCTCAACATCGCCGAACGGCGGGTCCCGCAGGACGGCCGCATCGAGTTCAACGTGGGTGGACGCCAGATCGACGTCCGCGTCAGCGTCATCCCGATGTTGTTCGGCGAGGGCGTGGTGATGCGACTTCTGGACAAGGCCAATGTGCTGTTCACCCTGCCGCAACTGGGCATGGACGAGGACACGTTCGCAAGCTTCAGCACGCTCATCGCCCGGCCGCACGGCATCATTCTCGTCACCGGCCCCACCGGCAGCGGCAAGACCACCACCCTCTACGCCGCCCTCAATGCCATCGTCAGCCCCGAGATCAAGGTGCTCACCGTGGAGGACCCGGTCGAATACCACCTCAAGGGCGTCAACCAGATCCCCGTCCACGCCAAGGTCGGCATGACCTTCGAACGCGGTCTACGTTCCATCCTGCGTCACGACCCCGACGTCGTGATGATTGGTGAGATTCGCGATCTCGAGACCGCCCGGGCGGCGACCCAGGCATCGCTCACGGGTCACCTGGTCCTCTCCACCCTCCATACGAACGACGCCGCCTCGGCCCCCATGCGCCTCATCGACATGGGCGTCGAATCCTACCTGGTCAGCTCAACATTGATCGCCTCGATGGCCCAGCGCCTGGTCCGGCGCATCTGCCCGGCCTGCAAACGCGCGGCCGATCCCGCCGCCCACAAGCCGCCGCCCGACATGGATTGGGAACCCGGCGAAACGCTCTACGAAGGCGCCGGTTGCGAGAGATGCCGCCAGACCGGCTTCCGCGGGCGGAGCGGTTTGTATGAGTTGATGCTGGTGAACGACGACCTCCGCCTGCAAATCGTCGATCGCGTCCCCACCAATCAACTGCTCAAGAGTGCCCGCCAGGCCGGTCTGCGACTGCTCCGGGAGGACGGCTGGCTCAAAGTCCGCCAGGGGATCACGACGGTGGACGAGGTCATCACCTGCACCGCCGTGTAATTCCCCCCGCCCGCTGCGCCATGGCCGAATTCCGCTACACCGCCAAGAATCCCGCCGGCCAGACGGTCTCGGGGGTGATCAACGCCGACACCGAGGCCGGGGCCCTGCGCGTGCTCGACGAACGCCGCCTCTTCCCCATTTCGCTGGGACTCGGCGGCAACGCCGCCAACCCCCAGGCTGAACGACGGCGCGTCCGCCCGCGCGACATCGGCATTCTCTACGGCCAACTCGGCGATCTCATCGGTTCCGGCGTGCCGCTGCTGCGGGCGCTCGATTCCCTGGTCCGTTCCACGGTCAATCCGCGCCTGACCGCCATTCTCAAGGAGGTCCGGGCCAGTGTGGCCGACGGCAAATCCCTCACCGACGCCTTCCGCGAATTCCCGGAGTCTTTCCCCCCGCTGCACACGGCCATGATCCAGGCCGGCGAACGGGCCAGCTTCCTCGAGGAGGTCCTGCAAAGCCTCTCCGGCTTTCTCGAGCGCCTGGACGAACTGCGCAACAAGGTCATTGGGTCGATGGTCTATCCGGCGTTGCTGGCGGTGGTGGGCTCGCTGGTGCTGATCGCCGCCCTGCTGTTCTTCGTGCCGAAGTTCGAACCGTTGCTGGGCGACGTCCCCAAACCCCTGCCGACCGAGGTCGTGTTCGGCCTGAGCACCGTGCTGCGGAAGTATTGGTATCTGCTGGGCCTGGCCTTGGGCGGGGCCGGATTGCTGGTCTGGGGGGCCGTCTCCAGCGAACACGGCCGACGGGTCTGGGAGACGTGGCGGTTGAAGGTCCCGGTCGCCGGGCAGGCCCTCCGGTTGCTGGCCATCACCCGCTTCTGCCGCATCCTCGGCACCCTCCTCGCCAACGGCGTGCCCATCCTGCAATCGCTCGCGATCAGCAAGGACGCCACCGGCTCCCACCTGCTGGCGGACCAGATCGCGCTGGCGGCGGAGAACGTCCGCGAAGGCAAGGCGCTGACCGAGCCGTTGCGGGCGGGCGGGCTTTTCCCGGAACAAATCCTCGCCATGATCACCGTCGCCGAGGAATCCAACCGGCTCGACAAGGTCCTCCTGCACATCGCCGACACCGTGGAACGCCGCACGAACCGGCAGGTGGACCAGGCGGTGCGCCTGCTGGAACCGGTGATCCTCTGCGGGGTCGCGGCCGCCATCGGCTTCCTCGCCCTCGGCCTGCTGCTCCCGATCTTCACCATGGCCAGCGCGCTGGGGAAGGCATAGCACTGTTCGGGTCACAGGAATAACTCCTCGCTCCAGCAGCGGGTTCCGGCTATGCTTCCCCCATGGCAAACGGCCATACAACAGCCTTGGAACGGCTTCTGCGACCGCTTTCGAAGACGTTCACCCTCGAACTGGCCCGCGCTCTGGTGGGAATTCAGGCCGACGCCGAGACGCAGGATCGCTACGACCAGCTGGCGGCCAAACGGACTGAAGGGCAGTTGACGCCGGACGAACAAACCGAACTCGAATCAATCGTCCGGGCCAACACACTGCTGGGCGTACTCAAGGCTGAAGCCCACGCCTTTCTCGCCCAGGCCAAGTCGTCTTGAATGGACAGCGCCACCAGGGAACGCGTCCGCCAGCAAGCCGAAAACCGCTGTGAGTATTGTCGGTTGCCTCAACACGCCTCCGCGCTCCGCTTTCACCTCGAGCACATCATCGCCCGCCAGCACGGCGGCTCGGACAACGCTGACAACCTCGCGCTGGCCTGCCCGGAATGTAACTACCGGAAAGGCACCAATCATGCTGCTCGCAACGTATGACCCATGGCTACAAAGCCACGCTCGTGGCTTTGGCGGTCTTGGTCGCCGGAACGCGGATCACGCTTAACCTCCCAGGCTTCGCCCTTCGGATTTCGGGCTTGGCGACCTTCTCGCGCCTTGCGCCCACCGCTGCTTCGGTTAAAACCCTCGCGTGAACCTGCCGAACCAGCTCACGGTATCGCGCTTCGGACTGACGGTGCTTTTCCTCATCGCCATGTTCGCGAAGTTTCCGTACTGCGAAACGGTGGCCTTGTTCTTCTTCGTGCTCGCCAGCATCACGGACTGGATGGACGGCGCCATCGCCCGCAAACGGAAGCTCATCACGAACTTCGGCATCCTGATGGACCCGCTGGCGGACAAGATCCTCACCTGCTCTGCCTTCATCGCCTTTGTGGATCGCGGGTACCTGGCCGGCTGGGTGGCGATTGTCATCGTGGCACGTGAACTGGCCATCACCGGCATGCGGATGCTGGCGGCAGCCAAGAACGTGGTCCTGCCGGCCGAGGCTTTGGGCAAATACAAGACCATCTTCCAAATCGTCGCCAGCATCGCCGTGCTGGTGCTGCACAGCTACGAACAGTGGGGGGTCGTGGGCCGCGCGGTGTTCGGCTGGGGGATCGCCGGCAAGGCCTGGACCGAGTGGTTCACGCCGCTCTCAATCTGGGTGGCCGTCATCCTCACCTTCGTTTCGGGTGCGCAGTACCTCTGGCGCAATCGACGCCTGTTCATGACCGACCTGTGAGCGTCTCCCGCAACCAGATCGTCCTCACGCTCGCCCAGGGTTTCGGCCTGGGCCGGATTCCTGTCGCACCGGGAACGTTCGGCACAATGCTCGGCTTCCCCTGGACGTTCCTCCTGCTGACCACCGGCACCCTCCCCCTCTATTTGCTGGGCAGCCTGCTCGGCATCATGGGAGCCGTCTGGATCTGCGGCGAAGCGGAACTGATCCTGGGGCGCAAGGATGATCCGTCCATCGTGCTCGATGAAATCGTCGCGATGCCGGTGGCCTTTTTCGGATGGTTTCTGGTGTGGCGTCAGGCAGCGGGGTTCTGGCCGGGACCAGGGGTGATGGTCCTGAATTTCAACTGGATCTACAGCCTGGGCGTGTTCGCCCTGTTCCGGTTCTTCGACATCGCCAAGCCGTGGCCCATCGGCCGGACCCAGGATCTCTGGGGCGGCCTGGGCGTCGTGGCGGACGACATCGCCGCCGGTGTCGCCGCCGGCATCGTCTGCTTCCTCGCCATGAGCATGCTGGTCGGGTGAGGTCACCACTCCGGCCGGAACAGAAATCCCGCCCAATTGAAATCCCGGTTGAAGTAGTTCGTCAGCTTCACCACCACCTCGTTTCGCCCGGCGCGCAACGGTAACTCGATCCAGCACGACTCGAAGCCGTTGAAATGCTGCGCTCCGGTGTAAACACGATCCCCGTTCACCCACACCTCGCACGGGTCGTCGTGCGCAAACAGGCACCGCACGGTCCGGGCCTGGTCCGAATCGAGGAACCGCCGCGCCAGCATCGCGTGTCCCATGCCGCCCAACTCGGCCTCGTAACCGATCTTCGTCCCGTGCCGCCCCAGGTAGGTCAGATTCAACATCGGTCCCACCGACCACTCGTGCATCCAACCCGCCACGAAACGCTCCTCCACCAACCGGCACTCGAACTCCTGCCCGGCATCCAGGGCGGCCACTTCCGGCAACACCGAGAACAAGGGAACGGTCGCGCTGCCCGCCGTGTCGTGCGGAATGGGCACCGGCCCGAACACATCCCATTCCACGGATTGCTCGCGGGCGCCATCCGCCACGGTCGTGTCCTCCGGCGAATCCTGATACCACACCGCAACACTTTCCGGGCTCAAATCCGCGAAGGCGCCCCACTCCAGCGCCAGCGATTTCGTGAAGGGATACACGTTCTCGAAATGATGCCGGTAGCGGCCCTCGTCGTTCGTATGAGCCACGGCATAGGGGTGGTGCGCGCCCTTTCCAAACCACGCGAAGGTGAAGTAGTCCTCGCCATTCACCCCGTGAAGGAAGGCCGGTCGATCGCCCTCACCGTCGATCACCGCGAAATCGCCGCCGCCGTGGTCGTGACCGGTCCGGTACAACGTCATCCCGAGCCAATGGCCCCGCCCGCGCACGTAGAGCACCTGATGCAACCGATGCCCATCCGTCCGTCCGGTGCGCTGATGCCGCGCGTGGAACCACCCCCACGCCGGAGAGAAGGACGGCACCTGCTCAGTCGTCGCGTCCAGCGCAACCGAGGCTCCCGCATCACCTTCGTTCACCACGACAATCTCCATGGTCCGACGAAAAGGCATGGGCAGGTAACAACTGGAGTCATTCGCCCCGTGCGCCTGGAAGCTCACACCCTCGAACGGCCCCAGGAACCGTTCCAACGGCGCATCCACGGCGTAGCCCTCCGCACCGTCAAACCGGATCAGCAACCGGAACCGCGCGTCCGGCGACCACGCAAACCGCAGTTCCCGTGCGATCGCCGGTCCGGCGAGACTGGCGAGCACCACCTTCTCCCCGGACGCCAGTTCCCGCGGCGGCACCTCCACCCGCGACTCGGGCAAATCCGAGGTTGCCCCGCAGACCGATTGGGCCGGCAACCCGACATAATGAAAGGTTGGCTCCGCCGCCGACCCGTTTGAAATCAGCCGCGTTCCCCGGAGTGAATCGTCGTTGAGCCGGTAATCAAGCTGGCAAAACCACAACCAGAAGGACTCCTGCCGCTGAACGACATCCAGTCGGAGACTCTGATCGAAGGGGATGGGCAGGAACAGGTTGAAGGCACGGTTGTGCACCGGCAGCACGTTCGCCGGAGCCACCGGCACAATGACCCCAGCGGCTGCCGACACCATCGATTCGTCTGTAAACCGCAGGCTCGGGGTGGTTTCCCCGTCCACGAACACCTCCCAATCGAAGTACGGTTCCCCCTCCCCACGGGTGGTCCAGATGTGACGGAGGGAGCCCTCCCCCTGCAGGTCGAGCAGTGTGTAGCGCGTCCCCACCCCCTGCCAGACGCCGGCATGCCGCTCGGGGCTTTCCACGAAACTCGCCTTGCCCGGACGGTAATCGCGAAGGACGAAGATGTCGTCCAAAGTCCGGTGCCGCAGGGTATCCAGAGGTTCCTCGACTGCGGCAATCGCGGACACAGCGAGGATGCCGGCCACGAGCGGCCAAAGCCCGGGACAGACCGGAAATCGAAGGGTAGAACGCATGCGCAGACTCTACCGCCGCACCTCGGCCGGACAAGCCTGCTCCGCCCCACCCTTCCCGTCATCCCGGTGGCGGCGGACTGGCGTTAGCCGCCCCCCTCTCCGTTTCCCGCTCATTCCGGCGCCTGCCAAAGCGCCGCTACGAACGGGGCGCGCCTCAATCAAGCCGGTTCCCGTGACTTCTCGGTTGAACAAACCCCGGTTTCAAGCGTCTATAGCGCCATGACGAAAAGTCGTATCGCCATTGCCGGTCTCACGCTGGGAATCGTCGGCCTCCTGCTCATGCCGGCCCGCACCGCCGATCTCGGCAAGCCCGCGGCTCCGCTGAAGATCGCGGAATGGGTCAAAGGCAAGGCGGTTGACCTCGCTGACGCCAAGGGCAGGAAGGTCGTCGTGGTGGAATTCTGGGCCACGTGGTGTCCCCCCTGCCGCACCAGCATCCCGCACCTGACGGAATTGCAGAAGAAGTTCAAGGACAAGGACGTGGTGTTCATCGGCGTGACCGACGAGAAGGCCGATGTGGTCAAGCCGTTCGTGAAGAAGATGGGTGACCAGATGGACTACATCGTCGCCATCGATCAGGATGGGCAAACCGCCAAGGGCTACATGGAGGCCTACGGCCAGAACGGCATTCCAACCGCCTTTGTCGTGGACAAGGCCGGCAACGTGGTCTGGGTGGGACATCCGATGGCGGACCTGGAACGAACAGTCGAGGCCGTGCTTGCGGGTACCTACGACATCAAGACCGCCCAGCGCCGGGCCGAGGCCATGGAGCTGGTTCAGAAATTCTTCACCGAAGCGCAGCAGGATGAAGCCGACGACGCGGCCCTGGAGAAACTCGCCGCCCAGATCGAGAAGCTGGACCAGGAGGTCGGCGGCCTCTTCCCGGGGCAACCCCTCACGGCGAAGATGCTGCTCGGCCAGGCCCGGGCCGGCAAACTGCTCCAGCGCTACCAGGAGGCAGTGCTGGGCGGAGAGGACGAGACGAAGCTGGCGGCCATCGAGGCGGAGATCCGCCCGCAACTCCCGGAGGACGTTGACTTCGATCAGATCAAGGCCCAGATGCTTGCCGGTCGGCTCACGAACGAATACCTGCGGGCCGTCACGGGCGAGGACGCGGCAGCCGCCACGAAATTGCAGCCCCGCATCCTGAAGGAACTGAAAGCCCAACCCCAGGCCCTCAACAACATCGCCTGGACCATCGCGACGGATGAAAACGTCAAACACCGCGACCTGAAGTTCGCCTTGGAGGTTGCCAAGCTCGCCCTCGACGCCACCAACGAGAAGGAGCCCGACATCATCGACACCTACGCGCGGGTGCTCTTCGAGACCGGCAAGGTCGCGGAGGCGGTCCGCTACGAGGAGATGGCACTCAAACTGGCGGACGACAATCCGGACCTCAAGGCGGCCCTGCAGAAGTCGTTGGACGAGTTCCGCGCCAAACTCAACGCCAAGCCGTAGCCCTCCCGTTGCCGGCTGCGCCGGCAACACCGCCCGACGACCGCACTCTCAGCCCGGCCCCCGGGACCGAGCGTGGGGACTGCCACTCCACCCTCCTGTTCGTGTCGATTCGTGTCCATTTGTGGTTCGCTGCGGAATCGTCACGGTTCCGGGACCGCCGCACCGCTCTGCCTGGCCCGGTTACAGCGCAGTGATCCGCGCCGCCAGACGGGCGACCTCCCGTTCCCCGACAGGGGCATCCAGCACGACATCCGCACGGTGCGCCTGCGATTCCACGAACCGCGCGTGCATCGGCTCCACCTGCGTCTCGAACTGGTGCCGCACGGATTCCTCCGAACGCCCGCGCTCCCGCACATCCCGCGCAAGGCGGCGCTCCAGGCGCAAGGCGGCATCGCATCGGAGGAATACCTTCAGGTCGAACCGCGCGCGGAGCGTGGGACGACGCAGCAGCCACAGCCCCTCGACCACCACCACACCTCGCGGCACCAACCGGCGTGGATCCGGTCGCCGGCAATGCGTGGCAAAATCGTATCCGGGCGCGGCCACCGTCCGGCCCCGGGTCAACTCGTCGAGAACCTCCTCCAGCAGGGACCAATCGATGGCCCGCGGATGATCGAAGTTCACCCGCCCCCGCCGGGCAGGTGCCAGGTGCGACAGGTCACGGTAGAAGTCGTCCAATGCCAACCGGAGCGCGGGTGGGTTCAAGACCTCAGCCAGGCGGTCGGCCAGCCAGGTCTTGCCGGAGGCGCTGCCTCCCGCCACCGCCACGAGTTTGGGGCGCTTCACGCGCGGGATCTTCCCCACGCGGGACTCCGGAAGGAAAGCCCGAAAAGCTTGCGGACACCGGCCGGCTTCGGTTTACGCTTCCCTCATGGCTCCGAAGAGCAACGTGCTGATCGATCCTGACTTTGACCTGAAGACGTATCTCACCTCCCTGACCCGGGAGGTGGATGCCGCACTCGACCGTTACCTGCCGAAGGCAACCGTGAAACCGGCCACCCTCCACAAGGCGATGCGCTACTCGCTGTTTGCCGGCGGCAAGCGGCTGCGGCCCGCCCTCTGCATGGCGGCAGCCGAGGCCTGCGGCGGCAATCGGGCCCAGGCCATGCCCCTCGCCTGCGCCGTCGAGTGCATCCACACCTACTCGCTCATCCATGACGACCTGCCCGCAATGGACAACGACGATTTCCGACGCGGCAAGCCGACCTGCCACAAGGTCTTCGGGGAAGCCACCGCGATCCTGGCAGGCGATGCCCTGCTGACGCACGCCTTCGAGATCGCCGCCCAATGCCGCGGTTGGCGGCGTTACGGGCACAAGGATGTCATCCTCGAACTCGCGCAAAGCGCCGGGTCGCAATACCTCGTTGGCGGCCAGGTCGCCGACCTCGAAGCCGAGGGCAAGAAGGTGACGCAACCGCAACTCCGCTTCATTCACGAGCGCAAGACCTCCGCCCTGCTTTGCTGCGCCACGCGCCTCGGCGGCATGAGCGCCAACTGCAATCGCAGCCAGCTCAACGCTCTGACCGACTTCGGCTTCTATGTCGGCCTCGCCTTCCAGGTCATCGACGACATCCTCGACGTGACCCAGAGCAGCGAGCAGTTGGGAAAGACCGCAGGCAAGGACGAAGCCGTGGGCAAGGCCACCTATCCGGCGATCATCGGACTGGAGAAATCCCGCAAGACCGCCGCCGACCTGACCCGGCGCGCCTACAAGGCCCTGGACGGCTTCCACGGCCGCGTCCAACCGCTGCGGGCACTCGCAGACTATCTGCTGAAACGGGAGAAGTAGGGGCGGGTGCCCGTTCGCCCGCGACGCTGTTGCCGTCATCACGAAGGACTATGGCGCGTCCGATGGGGAGTCCCCCGGGGGTTGCCTCGCTTTGTCTTCTTCGTTCCCTTCCGTGAGCTGTGGCATTGCCGTGGCTCTGTGGACTTCGGTGTCCTGCCCCCGGTCCAACCACGGCACTCCGCTCCGCCTTGCCACACCGCGACCGGACGGTCTATGCTCCGTGATCAGCACTGAGGGACAACGCGCCACGAACTCCGCCAGCAGTCGATCGGGCAGGACGGACGCCGGGGGAGACAGGGTGAAGACCACTTGAGAATGAGCGCCACAAACCGCAAGGTCCCCTTCGCGGTGTATCAATTCTGCCGCGGCATCACGTTGGTTGAGGCGTTGGTGGTGATGGTTGTCATCGGTGCCCTCCTCGCCATGTTGATTCCGGCGCTGAGACCTGCGAGGGCGATCAGGAGTCGGATCAGCTGCATCAACCAGATCAAACAGATCGGTGTCGCTTTCCGCCTGTTCGCCATCGATCACCAGGACCGTTTCCCCCAGCAACTGTCGACAAACCATGGCGGAACTCTGGAGTTCGAAGCCGACCTCCTCGCCCACCTCCGGGTACTCTCCAACGAGCTCGGCAGCCCGTTTGTCCTCGTCTGCCCGGAGGACGCCGTCGTCCCCGCCTCAGACTTCACCACGCTCACCACCACCAACATCAGCTACTTCCTCGGCCTGGAAGCCGACGGGACCCGACCGAAGCTGATCCTTGCCGGGGACGACAACCTGACCACCAACGGGATGCCAGTCGGTTCCGGGTGGCTGATCCCACGGACCAACTTGTTCGTCGCCTACGGAAAGGACCGCCATGTTGAGGGGGGCAACGTCGTCATGAGCGACGGTTCCGCGCAGCAGATAAGCTCGCTGCGTCTCGAAGATTACCTGCGGCGGCCGCCCAACCTCACCAACCGCTTCCTCCTGCCGTAGCGTCTCCCCCTCGCGGCCACAGGCCGGCGCGGGGCGGCAACAGCACCCGGCAAGTCTGTCGGTTCTGCCCGCCTTGCCAGGAGGCAGCCGAGAACGGGAGGGAACCCCGGGGCCGGTCAGTTCAGGCGGACACCGCGGCGGATGAACGTCGGGGTATCGAGGTCTTCGCCGCGGTAGCGGGTCGGTTCGCTTTGCTCGAAGCGTTCCTTGGACACGACTTCCAGCGGGAGCATGAACTGGGTGCCCGCCCGCTTGCCACGCTTCGGTCGCAGGCCGCGCTGTTCCATCAGCTTCACCTTCTCCTCCGGCGCCAACTGCGGCGCGGGTGGAACGAAGTGCCGGGCACGTGCGGCCCCACCACTGGTCGGTTCTGCTCCGGCGCGTCCGTCGACCGGGAACTCCGCCCCGGGCAGACCGGGTTCGACGTCGGCTTCGGTCGGCTCCGAACCGGCGGGTTCGCCCTGTCGCCGGTGCGTGCCGACCAGGGTCACCACCAGGCGATCCCCGAGCCCGGGATCGACGTCGGCCCCCATGACCACCTGGGCCTGTTCGCAGAGCCGGTTGACCTGGTCCATGAGCTGCTGGATTTCCTTGAGGGAGAGGCCCGGTCCCCCGGCGATGCTGACGAGCACGGATTCGGCCTCGGAAAGCGCATTGCCGTGGTCGAGGAACGGGCTGTTCAGGAGCCGTTCCACCACGGCCTTGACGCGGTCCTCGCCCGCGGCCTCGGCGGCCGCCAGGCAGCTCTCGGAATGCCGGCCCCGCACGACTTCGCAGAGATCGGAGAAATCCACCTTGATGAGCCCGGCCTGGGTGACGAGCCGGCACAGACCGCGCAAGCCATCCGCCAGCAACTCGTTCACCTTCTCCAGGGCTTCCGTCAGCCCCGCACCCTCCTCCAGCAGCCGGACCACCTGTTGGTTTGGGAGCAGGATGACGGCGTCCGATGCGGTGCGCAATTCCCGCAGGGCGATTTGCGCCTGTTCACCCCGGCGCCGGCCCTCGAGGTCGAAGGGCAACGTGGCCACAGCCAGCACGAGCACCCCGGCTTCGCGCGCCACCCGGGCAAGGACGGGGGCCACACCGGACCCCGTGCTTCCCCCGAGTCCGACCACCAGCAGGAGGAGATCGACATCGGAACAGAGTTCGGCGAGTTGTTCGGTCTCCCCTTCGGCGATGGCGCGGCCCACATCGGGATCGCCGGCCTTCAATCCCCGGGTCAACCGGCTGCCGAGCAGGATGTTCGTTCCCAGGGAGGATTGGGCGAGCAGGCGGGCATCGGTGTGAACCGCGGCCAGTGGTACCCCGGCGAAACCGCTCTGGGCCAGATGTTCGACCGCGTGAAGCCCGGCGCCCCCCACACCGACGATCTGGACGCGGGTGCCGTTGGGGCCGGAGTCGGGCTGGTTGGAGAAGACTTCGCGGGACATGGCAGGGTTGGGGTTCGGCTCAGGAGGTTTGGAAAATGCCACCGAGCGTGCGGGCGATGCGGGAGGCAAGTCCGGTATTGCGACGGGTGCGGCCGAGGTGGAAGGAACCGAAGCGCACGAGGCCGATGCCGGTGGCGAACTCGGGTTGGTCGAGGGTGGCCACGAGGCCGCTGATGGCCCGGGTGCGGCCGGTGGATGCCGGCAGGCCGAAGACGCGTTCGGCGAGCCGGTGGATGCCGGGCACGCGGGAACCGCCGCCGCAAAGAACGACCCCGGCACGGAGATAATCGAGCAGGCCGGTGCGTTCGAGATCCTCGGCGATGATCTGAAACGTCTCCTCGAGGCGGAGTGACATGATCCGGTGGAGGTGTTCGAGGTTGACAGTGCGGTCGGGCAGGCCCGTTTCGCTGGGGAGCCGGAGGGTGCGTCCCCGGACCTCGGGCGCCATCAGGGCGGAGCCGTGTTCGATCTTGAGCGCCTCGGCCCGGCTCATCGGAACCTTGAGGCCGTAGGCGAGATCGTTGGTCACGTGATCGCCGCCGACTGCGATCACGCCGGTATGTTTGACAACGCGCTCGGAATAGACGGCGTATTCGGTGACGCCCGCCCCGAGGTCGATCACGAGGGCGCCGAGGTCCTTTTCCTGGTTGCTGAGGACGGCGAGGGAGCTGGCGATGCCGTTGAACACGACCTCCTCCACATCGATCTGGAGGCTGCGGGCGGCCTTGATGGGGAGTTGCAGGCGGCTGGTCATGCCGTGAACCACATGGACGTCCAACTCGAGTTGTTCGCCCTCCATCTCCACCGGCTTGGTGACGCCGGAACGGCCGTCGACGATGAAGTGCTGGCGGATGAGGTGGAGGACGTCGCGCCCGGCGGGAAGGTTGAGGGTGCGGGCGTTCCGCACGACCTCCTGGACGTCGGACTCGGTGATTTCGCGTTCGCCGTGGGGCAGATGGACGCGGCCGCGGTTGTTGAAACCCGCAACATGGGCCCCGGTCACGCCGAGAAAGACGCTCTTGATCTCGAGGTTGGCCATGTCCTCGGCCTCGGCAAGGGCGCGGCGGATGTCCTCGGTGGCGGCCTTGAAATCGACAATCTCCCCCTTGCGCACGCCGCGCGACCGGCACTGGCCGACGCCGACGACGTTGAGCACGCCCTCGGCCTGCAACCGCCCGACGACGGCGCAGATCTTGGTGGTGCCGATTTCGAGGCCGACGATGACGTGGTGGCTGGGCTTAAGCATCATGGGGCGGGCGGCGCGATGCCGGGTTGCGTTGGGCACTGCCGGAAGGGGAATCGGGAGCGGGAGCGACCGGCACCCAGAGGGACGGGCAGTTGTTCTCGATGGAGAGGTCGACCTGCAACAGGCGCTGGCCGTTGTCCTGACCGACGACGTGGAGGAAGCCGAGCCGGAGGAGTTGCCGCTGCATGTCGAAAGGGCCAAGCGTGGCTTCGGCGCCGTTGTCGAGCCGGACGGTGAGCACGCCGCGTTCGGACACATCGATGCTGTGAAGGCCGGCAAACTGCTCCATCCCGACCTGCCGGTAGAGCGGCAGCACGGTCAGGGCCCAGAGGACGGCAGCGTCGTTGACGATGCCGCCCGGCCGGAGATCGTTTGGATTCACCCCGGTGATCCGGGGCAGCGACTCCCCGAGGAAGGGGTCCGCCGGGTCGGTCAGATTGAACCGGGCGGGCATCACGGCCCCGTGGGCGTCCAGGTAGAAGGTCCGTCCCACCGTGTTCCCGCCATCGACGGGATCGAAGACCTCCACCCGGGCCACCGGCGTCCGCTCGACCACCCGCAGACGCAGCACATGCGGCAGTACACGTTCCACGGCGGCGGACTCGACGTACGGGATGGTCTCGAGATCCCGCTTGATGCGGGAGAGATCCAGCGCGAGGAGGTTTCGCCCGGCGCGGACCCCCGAGCGCATCAGGATTTCCTCGCGCGACAACGCCTTGAAAGGCGCGACGATCTCGATGTCCTTCAGCGCGAAGAAACGTTCCCCCGCCAGCACGCGGTCGCGCAGTTGCGGCCAGTGAACGATCCCCAGATACCCCCCGGCACCCAGGGTGCCCAGAAGCAGCACGAGCAGGGCGAGGCGCCACAACCGCCGACGGCGCGGCCGCATCCGGGCACTGACCTCCAAAAAGGAGGCCTGTTTGCGCCGCGCCTGCTTCTTTTCCTTTCGTGCCATGATTGCTCGGACCTCCGATCAGCCGGCCTCGCGGGCACCCTCCCCGCGTCGGGCCAGCGCGAGGTCCACCATCCGTTGGCAGAGGTTCTCAAAGTCAATTCCGGCCGCGGCGGCCGCCTTCGGCAGCAGGCTGGTCTCCGTCATCCCGGGCAACGTGTTCACCTCCAGCACGGAAGGACGTCCATCCGGCCCCACCATCACGTCCACCCGCCCGTAATCCCGGCCACCCACCGCCACGAACGCCGCCAGGCCGGCCCCCTGGATGCGTCGGGTGGTGTCGGCATCGAAATCCGCGGGACAAAAGTAATCACTGGCGGCCTTGGTGTATTTGCTCGCGTAGTCGTAACGGCCGCTCCGGGGCCGGATTTCCACCACGGGCAGCACCTGTTCATCGAGAAGACCCACGGTGGTTTCCCGACCCCGGATGAACTCCTCCATCAGCACCGGTGAACCATGCCGTGCCGCCTCCGCGAGCGCCCGGGGAAAGTCATCCACGTGCTCGACAAACTGCAGCCCCACGCTGGACCCCTGGCACACCGGCTTCAGGACCACCGGCGGCCGCCAGCCTTCCGGCCAGCCCGGGCAAGCCCCGTCCACCACCCGGGAGCGCGGGGTCGGGACTCCCGCCGCCACCAACCGCTCCTTCGTCAGCGCCTTGTCAAACGCCACAGCGCTCGCATCGGCGTCGCAACCCGTGAACGGAACCCGCATTGCCTCCAATCGGCGCTGCACGGAACCGTCCTCTCCGTAGGTGCCATGAAGCGCCAGGAAAACGAGGTCCGTTTCGGCCGGCAGGGTCCACCCTTCCGGCTGCGGATCGAGTTCGACCACCCGGTGCCCCAACCGACGCAGGGCCGCCGCCACCGCCGCGCCGCTGGCCAGCGACACTTCCCGCTCGGCGGAGGGCCCGCCGAGCATCAGCGTGACTGTGAGACTTGCCGCCATGGTATCGCCCTTAGTCCTCACCGATGATCTCAACCTCGGTCTCGAGGCAGACGCCCCGCTGCTCGGCCACCCGCGATTGCACACAGGCGATCAGGTCAAGCACGTCGCGCGCCGTGGCACCGCCGGTGTTCACGATGAAATTCCCATGGACCGGGGACACCCGGGCTCCCCCGCACGCGGTCCCCTTCAGCCCAAGTTCGTCCACCAACCGGCCCGCGGGTGTGGTCCCGGGGTTCTTGAAGATGCAGCCGGCACTCGGCTCCCGGGGCTGGGTGGCGCGTCGTTGGGCGGCAAATGCCTCCATACGTTCCTGGATCGCTGCGGGCGCCCCATCGACGGCGACGAACCAGGCGGAGACGGCAATCCGGCCGGCCAGGAAGGCGCAGCCACGGTAAGCTGCCGCCAGATCCGCGGCCGGCAGATCCCGGAAACTCCCGTCGGTTTCGCAGACGCGCACCTGCTCGACGCATTGGAACATCCAACTCCCATGCGCACCGGCATTCATCCGCAACGCCCCGCCGACTGTTCCCGGGATTCCCTCCAGAAACTCCAGGCCGGCGAGACCGCGACGCCGGGCCTCCCCGGCAACCGCCGGCAACCGCGCCCCGGCACCACAGCGGAGCCGGCGACCCTCGACCTCGATCCGACAGAATGCCGGCCGGCCAAGTAAGATCACCACCCCGCGAACGCCACCATCGCGCACGAGCACATTCGAACCCCGACCCAGCACGCGCCAGGGCAGGCCGGCTTCGGTGCAGAAGCACAGGGTCTCCCCGAGGTCCGCTTCCGACCCCGCCTCCACCAGTAAATCGGCGGCACCGCCAACGCGCAGGGTGGTGCGGGGGGCGAGGGGTTCTCCCGACAGTACCCGGCTGGCCCCGCTCAACCGGGACGCCAGTTCCCGCGCCGGACCGCTGAGCGGCGGGGAGGTGGCGGGAGGTATCGCGGGGGCAACGGTCATCAGCAATCGACGGCAAGGTGGGAGGGCTGGCGGCCCCGGGCGACCGGAGGGGCGGGTGTGGGAATGGCCTCCCGGATGAAGGCGGCGATCCGGGCCGCCGAATCCGGTTGGTGCCGGCGGGCGAGGGCGTCTTTCATCCCGTCCCGGCCGGCCGGGCTTCGCAGCAGGGCCCGGACCTCGGCAAGCAGGCGCTCGGGGGTGGCGTCGTCCTGGGACAGCAGACGGGCGGCCCCGGCCTCCTGGAACGAGCGCGCATTGAAGAACTGGTGGTTGTCTGCCGCCCAGGGATACGGCACCAGCACCGCAGGCAACCGCATGGCGGCCAGTTCGGCCAGGGAGGAGGCCCCGGCACGGGAAATGGCCACCGTGGCCGCGCTCATGGCAACCTCCAGGTGGGTCATGAACGGCTCCACGACAGCCGTAAGCTTGTGCTGGGCGTAGGCCCGACGCACCTCCCCGGCATCGCGCAGGCCGGTGAGGTGGATGTACTGCAGATCGGGTTCGAAAACCGCCAGGGACGGCAGCGTCGCCAGCACGGCCTCGCTCAGGGTGGAAGCCCCCTGGCTGCCTCCCAGCACCAGCAACACAGGACGGTCGGGGTGAATCCCCAGCGCAAGCCGGCTTTCGCGCGGATCCCGGGGTTGAAAAGCCCGACGGACCGGCATGCCAGCCACGCGCGTCCGACGCAGGCGGAGGCGGTGCGCCGCGGAGGGGAAATAGAGGAAGGTCTCCCGGGCCAGCCACCCCAGCCAGCGATTGGCCCGTCCGGCCACGGAGTTGGCTTCGTGCAGAAAGACTTTCGCGCCGCAGAGCCGGCCGGCCAGCACCGGACCGACCCCGGCGAAGCCGCCCATGGCCAGCACCGCGGCCGGTGGCCGGTGGCGAAACACGCGCCGGGCGATCTGGAGGGAGCGCCCGGCCCCCCGGAGGAACGCCCGGGTACGCCCCTGGCCGGAGGCGGAGGCCGGCAGCGCCACCACGGCGTCCGCGGGCAGATCCCGCACGGCGGCCAGGTCGACCGCCTTGTCGGAGACGAACAGCAGGGTGTCGCACCCCGCCGCCTGCAATTCGCAGGCCACCGCACGACCGGGAAACAGGTGTCCCCCCGTGCCTCCACAAGCCACCGCCACCAACGCTGGAGTTCCAGCACCCATCATGGTTCGTTCACGACAACCGAAGGATGATCGAAAAGGCTCAAGGGCTCTTCCTCGACTTCGAAATGATCCTCCCCAGCCCGGGCGATGCGTAGCAGCACGCCGACCGACACGAGCATCATCATGAGGTTGGAACCGCCCTGACTCACGAAGGGCAGGGTCAACCCCTTGTTGGGCAGCGCCCCGGAGACCACCGCCATGTTGCAAAGGGCCTGGCCGGCGAGCAGGAATGAAATGCCCGTGGCCAGCAGGGCACCGAAGCGATCCGGAGCCTCCCGGGCAATCCTCAACCCGGCATGCAGGATCATGGCGAACGCGCCCAGCAGGAGCAACGATCCGAGGAAACCGAACTCCTCGCCGATGATCGCGAAGATGAAGTCAGTCTGGCATTCGGGCACAAACGCCCGCTGGGTACTGGCGGAAAAGCCCAGTCCGACGGGACCACCACTGGCGAAGGCCAGCCGGGCCTGCCAGGCCTGGTAGCCCACCACGCGGCGGGTGCTCTCGAGGTCGAGCCAACTGTCGATGCGCTCCATCCGCAGACCGTTGTAACAGAGGGCGGTACCGACCGCGATCGTCAGCAATACGGAGGGAATCAGGGCGTAGCGCAGCCGGATGCCGGCCACCAAAAGCATGACCGCGGCAGCCAACCCCAGGATCAGAGCCGTCCCCCAGTCGGGTTCCACGAAGATCAAGAGCGTCACCAGACCGACGATCAGGGCGGGTTTGAGGATCCCGTCCTTGAAAGAGGTAATCCGACTGCCGGCGGATGAGCAATAGGCAGCCAGCGCCATGAGAAGTGCCACCTTGGCGAAGTCCGATGGCTGAAAACCAACGCCCGCGACATAGATCCATCGGCGCGCGCCATTGACGACCCTCCCCCACACCAGAGCGTAGGCCAACAGGCCGACGGCGAGGGAATACAGCGGCCAGGCGAGACGCCTGATCCAGCCGTAGTCGGCCCAGAGGACGAGTCCCGCCCCGGCGGCGCCCAGGATCAGGGCAACGACCTGCCGCGAGACCACGCTGGCCGCCGCCCGGCCGGGACTGGCGACCTCGTAGAGCATCACCAGACCGAACACCGTGAGCGCGAGGGTGCATCCCAGCAACATCAGGGCGGCGTTTCTGAGACCGGATTTGCGTTCGTTCATGGGGATGGGACTGGACCGGCCGTCGCCGGCGGAATCAGTTCTTCTGGTGGGTCGGAATCTTGAGCGTCCGCCCGGCGTAGATGCGGGAGGTCTTCAATCCGTTCTCCTTCACAATCGCCTCCACGCTCACGCCGTACTTGCGTGAGATGCTGTTCAAGGTCTCGTTCTTCTCAATCTGGTGCAGGGTGCCCGGGTAGGCGGGTGCCGCCGGGGCCGCGGGGGTTTCCCGCTTGGGGGGAATGATCAAGACGGTACCGGGCTTGAGCCGGGTGGGAACCACGTTCGGGTTGGCCCGCTCGAGGTCCGCCACACTGACGCCGTACTGTTGTCCGATGCCCCAAAGCGTCTCGGCGGGCTTGATCTCGTGCTCGCGAGCCTGAGCCAGATCCTGGGTCTCCTGGTGGGTGGGGCCAACCGGCGGGGTGACGGCCACCGGCGCAGGGTTGGTCACGATGACTTGGGAACTCGGCGGGGTGGTTTGCCCCAAGGCGGCGAGGTCCCGGTTGGCGGGCGGCGGGGTATCCTCCTCGATCGGGGGCTCCACGCGATTGGTGGGCGCCGGGCTCGGCGGAACAACCCGGTTCGTCGGAGCCGGCGTCGGCGTCGGCGTGGTGCTCAACCGGTTCCACAGATCGTTGACGTTCGGCAGGGCGTTGGTGGGGGCCTGCGCCTGGGTCTCGTCCGGCGTCTTGGGCCGGCATCCCTGCAGCAACAAGCCGGCAAAGAACACGCCGTGGAGCACCACGAACGCCACCACGGCGATGGGAAAGCGGCGTTGGTGGGACGAACCGCTGGTGATTCGTCCGAGAGGTTCAAAGGTGGGTGGTTTGTTCATGGTCAGTCGGGTCTAAAGCTTTTCCCATAGTGTTCGCCATCCCGGTGGCGGTGTGAAGCCGGAAGCCGTTCAAGCCCGCCGAAAAATGCGGTTTAACCAGTCGGATGTAGGGCATTTCGCGATCCGGAATGGTCATCGCAGCTTGAGAGTGGCTAGGGCCAGCACACCGAAGAAAATCCCCAGGATGTAGAACCGGGTCACCACCTGGGATTCTGCCCAACCCAGTTCTTCGAAATGATGATGCAACGGGGCCCGGCGGAACACCCGGCGACCTTCCCCTGTGCGCCGGCGGGAGTACTTGAAATAGCCCACTTGGAGCATCACTGAGAGGGCTTCCATCACAAACACCCCCCCCGCAATGAGGAGCACCAGGGGTTGGTGAATCAGGACCGCAATGATGCCGAGCACCCCCCCCAGCGCCAGGGACCCGGTGTCTCCCATGAAAACCTGCGCCGGATGACAGTTGAACCAGAGAAACCCCAACCCCGCACCAAACATCCCGGCGCAGACCACGGTCAGTTCCCCCGCCCCGTTCACATGCGGCACGTTCAGGTAACGGGCAATCTCCACGTGGCTCGCCACGTAGGTCAAGACCACCAGCACCAGCGTGACGATCAGCGTGCAGCCGATCGCCAGACCGTCCATGCCGTCGGTCAGGTTCACGGCGTTGGAACTCCCCATCACCGTCAACAGGGTCAGCCCCGCCCCCAGCAATGGCACCCCCGTCAGGACCGGGTTCTTGAAGAACGGGACCATGATGTCGGAGACCAGCGTCCGGGTCTCCTCCCATCGCCAGAGGTAGACCCCGAGAAACAGACCGATGGCCCCCTGGACGAGGAGCTTGATGCGCCCTCGAACTCCATCCCCTTTCTGGGCCGTGATCTTCGCGTAGTCGTCGTAGAATCCGAGTGCCGCCAAGCCGATCAGGGGAACCAGCGTCAGCACCACAAGCGTGTTCCACTGGGCCCAGAGCAGCGCGGTCAGGTCAATCACCACCACGATCAGCAACCCCCCCATGGTGGGTACCCCCAGCTTCCGTCCGGCCGCCACCTTCGAACCCGCCACCGCGCGGGCACGGTCCACGTATTGCTGGCCGAAGTCCATGGCCAGCAGCCCGCGAATCACCCGCGGTCCCAGCCACAGACTGAGCAGCAGGGCGGTTACCGCGGCACCGGCGCTGCGAAAGGTGATGTACTGCAGTACCCGCAGGCCCGAAAGGAAATCCCCCCACGTCGTGGCCCCGGCGTGCTCCAGAACGTACTGACTCAGGTAGTACAGCACGGAGCCTCCTTTCCCGTGCTGCCGGGGGACTCACCCGGAGCCACGGCAAGCCGGCGCAAACCGGCGGTCAGGTGCTCGAAATGGGCGGCCCTCGACGCCTTGACCAAGACTGCGTCGCCCGGTTGCAGAATGGTCTGAAGAACGCCAAGGGCCGCCTCTGTTCCGGAACACTCAAGAGCGGCGGACAATCCCGAAGCGCGTGCCGAGCAGGCAACGTCCGCGGCCATCGGTCCGACAGCCACCAGCACGTTTACCCCGCTCAGCGCAGCCGCACGGCCCACCTGCCGATGCTCTGCTGCGCTCTGATCGCCCATTTCCGCCATGGGTCCCACTACCGCCACCGAACGCCGATCTCCCGCCAGGTCCACCAGCGAGGTCAGCGCCGCCCGCATGGAATCCGTGTTCGCATTGTAACAATCCTCCAAAAGGGTCCAGTCCCCGCACGGGGAGGCCGCCATCCGCATCGGAGCCGGCCGGCAGGCCGCCAATCCCCGGGCGGACTCCTCCGGGCTGAGACCAAGCTCCGCCGCCGTGGCCAGGGCCAGGGCGGCATTCACAACTTGATGCCGCCCCAGCAGCGGCAGAAAGAACTCCCGGTCGTAGCCGGGAGCCGGCGAGCGCAGTTCAAACCACGTTCCCGCGAAATCCACCACCGCATGCCGCACCCGCCACTCGCATCGCGGACTCCAACCCACCCGCACCGCCCGCGCCCGCGCCCGGTCACACACCCGGTCGATCAGCGCATCGTCGCCATTCACAAACAGCCGTCCCCCGGCGGGCAAAGCTTCCGCCAGGGCCCCTTCCTCGGCGGCCACACCCTCAAGGTCGCCGAAGAACTCCAGGTGTTCGTGTCCAATCGATGTCAGGACCCCGTGCTGGGGACGGATCACTTCCAGCAAGGCTGCGAGTTCCCCGGGATGATTGGTCCCGGCCTCCACGACGGCCGCCCGGTGCGACTTTCGCAGTTCCAGCAGCGTGAGCGGTACGCCGATGTCATTGTTGAAGCTCGCCTGGCTGGCCAGGGTCTCAAACCGTTCCCGCAGCAAGGTTGCAAGCACCTCCTTGACGGTGGTCTTGCCATTCGACCCGGCAACCGCCACCACGGGCAGGAGGAAATCCTGCCGGCACGCGGCAGCGAGCCGGCCCAGGGCAATCCGGGAGTTCTCGACCGCCACCACCGGCCGACCCGCCACCACCGGTGGAAAACACCCCCACTCGCCCAGCACCGCCACGGCCCCCTGATTGAGCGCATCGCCGGCATACTGGTGGCCATCAAAACGCTCCCCCCGCAGCGCGACAAACAGGTCCCCCTCCCCCACCCGCCGCGAATCGGTGGTCACGCGGCGCACCGTGAGGCCGGGCGAACCAACGAGTTCGCCGCCAACCCGGGACGCCACTTGTTGCAGGTTCAGGGGCTCCATCATCGGGTGGCGAGAGGTTTTCGGCGCCGGTCCCGGCGCCACCCCAGGGCATCCAGGGTCCGGGCCGCGTGAAGACGATCGTCAAACGGGACGATGCTGTGATCGATTTCCTGGGTGGTCCGCCGCCCCTTGCCGGTCAGCAACACCAGGTCCCCGGGGAGGGCCAGCCGAACCAGCCGATCGATGGCACAACCGCGATCGGGTTCCAGGTCCGCCCCACCGGGCCGGGTCGTGACGGCCGCTTCCAGAGCGGGCGTGTTCAGCCTCACGGGGCATTCCCCGCCGGGATCATTGCCGGTGAACAGCGTGAAGTTGGCTGCGCGACCGGCCACGAAACCCAACTGGGAGCGAACCGGGGAGGTCTGGTCGCCACGCGCCCCCGCCAACAGCAACAGCCGCCCGGCGGTCAGCCCCCGAACCTCCCGAACCAACTCCGCCAGGGTGTCGGGCTCGGCAGCACCATCCACAAGCAGGGTGAAGGGCTGCCCCTGCCGGATGATCTCCCGTTCCCCCGGAATTCCCTGCAGGCGCCGGCACAAGGCGGGAAGCCGGTCGGACGGAACCCCGAGTGCCACGGCCGCCACGGCTGCGGACAGTGCCGCCTCAAGCTGGTCGCCGCCCAAGAACGGCAGTCGAAGCGCCCGCCGGCCGTCCGGCAGATCCACCTGACATACCCAGCCCTCCGGGGTCGCCCTCCGCGATGCCACCGGCAGTTGGAACAGGGGGCGACCCCCGCCATCCCGGACGCCGACAGTGAAGTCGCTTCCCGTATCAAGGTCCACCGAGAATCGGCGGCGCGCCCGAAGCGCGGGCGGCGCACCCGCCCCCGACGGCGCGGGCAATTGAACCAGCGTGTGGATCTCAAGATCCCGGGCCCAGCCATGCTCGCAGGCGCAGGCATCCAGTTCCACGACCCCGGTACGGAGGTCCTCCCGCAGCATCGAGGCCAGCATCCGCTGGATGTCGAGTGGTTCCTCACAACCGGCGCGGCTGGGAAGGACGTGCCGGCCCAGGTGATGTTCGAGGGTCCCGATCAGCCCGGCGGGATCACCGGCGAGCGACAGGAATTGCCGCAGGAAATAGGCGACGCCCGGAAGGTGTGCCCCCCCGGTTACGGCCACCACCCGCAGTTCGCGGCTCGGCCAGCCGTGGAACAGGGCTGCCGCCCGGGCCAGGGCCACCCGGCTGTCCCGCACCCGCACGGCAACCACCCGCGGCGAGACCTGACCGAACTGCTCCATGACGATCAGGCCCGCGCCGCGATCCACCGCCTCCGCCACGTGATCGTGCCCGTCACAGGCACTTTGCCGCAGCGCAAAATAGGCCATGCCGGGAAGCACCGAGGCCGCATCGTAGGCCAGCCCCCGGACCGGGCGATTGTACCGCGCGGGAATCCGCTCCGGGGCAATGTCCTTCATGAGTTCTCGCACGAGCATGAGACAGTCTCCTACCAGTAGGTTCCCAGCAGCGCTCCCGCAGCGCGCCGCGCGGCAAACGGCACCACCGGGCTCAGCCCTTCCGGCGTCGTACCGGGATGCCAGTCGGTAACAGGCTGCAGATCCGGGGCGATCCGCAGGTAATTGGCGATTTGCTCCGCCATGGTCTTCCAGGCCGGCCCGGCGACCGTGGCGCCCCCGTGACGACCGGGCTTGCGGGGTTCGACCACCCCCACCAGCATGCAAATCTCGGGGCGCGTGGAAGGAAAGAATCCAACAAAAGATGGGTAATCCATGCCCGCGGGATAACCGCCGTTCACGGTGTCATACATTTGCGCCGTGCCGGTCTTCCCGCTGCTGGAATAGGCGTCCATCCGGATGCTTTTCCCCGTGCCGCCGTCGGACATGACCTCGCGCAGGGCGGCGACAAGGTTGGTGCAGGTGCTCTCCGGCAGGACCCGCCGCATGGGCAACGGCGGGAACTCCGCCATGAGGTGGCCCTGCTCGTCCTCGATCCGGGACACCACCCGGGGCCGCATGAGCATGCCGCCGTTCGCGATGGTGGCGTACGCCATCGCCATCTGTAGCGGTGTCGTGCTGATATGCTGGCCGTACGAGGTTCGGAGATAATCGGACTCGCGTTCGGGCACGTTCACCAGCCCGGGGGACTCGTTCGGCAGCAGGATCCCCGTGGGGGTGCCAAAGCCAAACGCGCTCCACAATTCGAGCATGCTCGACACCGGAATGCGCTGCGCGAGCTGGGCGGTGCCGATGTTGGAGGACTTCATCAGCACCTCCTGGAATGTGAGGCTCTCGTAGCCGTGGAAGTCACGAATCCGGTCCTTCGCGCGCGGCCGGTACCAGTACCCGTTGTGGCAGTCCACCTCTTCCTTCCACGAAAAACACCGCTGCTCAAGGCCGGCGGCGAACGTGATCGCCTTCATCGTGGACCCGGGCTCCAGCATCTCCGAGACGACCCGGTTCAAATGGCCCACGACATTCGTGGGATTGGAGGGATCGAAATCCGGTCGGCTCGCGAGGGCCAGGACGTCCCCGGTCTGGGGACGCACCACCACGGCGACCCCGCCCCGTGCGTCCCATTCCTCCACCACCCGCTGCAGTTCCTCCTCAACGATGCGCTGCACACCGGAATCGATCGTCAGGACCACGTTCAGCCCGGCCCGGGCCCCGACGGTCTGCTGTCCCAGGCGCCAGCCGGGGACCCCGGTCAGGGCCTCGTCGAGCACGAGTTCGACCCCGTGGCGTCCCTGTTCCTCGGAGACCTCGCCGTATGGCCGCCTGAACTCCATCGACGTGGTGAAACCCAACACGTGAGCCGCCAGACTGCCGCAGGGGTATCGGCGCAGGTAGCTGTCCTGGGAGTCGATCAGCATCCGGGGCAGATACCGCAGCGTGGTGATGTTGGTCCGGCCGACCTGGCGCCAGTCGACCGGGAACTCAAGGTGCCTCATGGCGTTGGTGAGGTGGTCCCAGGCCGACAGGGAGACATTGCGCTTGAGAACCTGGTAACGAATGAGCGTGGGGGGGCCGTCAGCGTTGGGCCGCCAGCGGGGGGTGATCTTCTTCACCACGTCCGCCAGATCCATGTCCAAGGCCTCGGCGATGACTTCAGCGGCCAGCAAACGGCAATGCTCCAGTTCGGGCGGCAGGAGGGTCATGGAGGGATCGGCAACCACGGTCTTCACCGGGGCGCTCATCGCGAGCAGGGTGCCGTTGGCGTCCAGGATGTTGCCCCGACGTGCCTGCACGCAATCCCGGGTGAGCCGGTTGCCGGACGAAAGCTGCCGGAACTCCGGGAAGCGTCCCAGTTGCCAGTAACCCAGCCACACCGCGAGGGCCACGTAACCGCACAACAGCAGGCGCTTGAGCGTAGGGATGCGTTGAGTCTGGATGGGCGGGGTCATGGCAGCGCTTCTCCTGGCGGGGAATGGCGACGAACCGGCACAAGACCACTGCTGGTGGCAAGCGTGGCCCCTGAAGATGATGGCGGTGGAGTGGACGGCACCGGGTTGGCGGTCGCCTTCGGTGACGCGAGCCGGGCCGGCCAGTCGGGCTCCACAAGCCGCTTGATCTGGGCCTCCGCCGGCGGGGACAGGTCCAGCCCGAGCTCCGTCAACCGCCTTTGGATACCGGCGGGCGATAGGGCCTGGGCCTCTTGCACCCGCAGGTCCACCAGGCTGAGTCGCAGTCGGGCAAGCTGGTGATCGAGTTGGCGGATCTCGCCCTGCAACAGGACGTTCCGGTTTTCGTGCCACACCTTCCCCAACGAGGACGCCCCCAACAGCACGAGGCCGGCCACGGCGCACAGAACCGGACCTGACCGCAGGGCCAGCACCACCGGATTCTTCTTCTGTCGGCTCTTCCGTGACATGACTCAATCCCGCAGTTTCTCGAACACGTAAAGGAAGGCGGACCGGCTGCGCGGATTCCGCTCCAGTTCGGCTTCGGATGGCCGCAGCGGCCGCCGGTGCACCCAACGGAGCCGGGGGGCACAGGGGATCCGGAACTCCGGTCGGTCCACTTCCCCTTCCCAGGTGTAGTCCCGGGAAAGTTCGCGACCGAAGCGCTTGATCAACCGGGCCTCCCCGCCATGGAACCCGATGACGGCCAACCGGCCCAGGGGGCGCAGCAACCGCCACATCACCTGCAACCCGGCCTGCACATTCTCCAACTCCCGATTCGTCGCCAGCCGGAGGGCCTGAAAAAGCCGGGTCGCCGGGTGGATGCGGGCACCCCGCCGCGGACAGACCCGTTCCGCAAGCGCCGCCAACTGCGTCGTGGTCGTGATGGGTGACCGCGCACGCTCGGCCTCAATCGCCCGCGCCAGACGCCGTGCCCTGGGTTCCTCACCCAGCTCCCGAATGATCTTTTCCAATTCGTTCACGGTTGTCTGGTTCACCAAATCCATCGCGGTCGGCCCGTCCCCCCGGCCAAATCGCATGTCGAGTTTGCCGGCCTTCTGATGACTGAATCCCCGTTCCGCACTGTCCAACTGCCACGAACTCACCCCAAAATCCGCCACCACCCCGTCGCACTCCCCCGGCGGCGCCCATTGCTCCAGGTCCACGTAGCTGCCCTCGTGAACCGTGACCCGCCCGCCGAACTCCGCCAGTCGCTCCCGCGCGGCCGCCACCGCGTCCGCATCCAAGTCACAGCCAATCAACCGGCCCTCCGGCGAACTGGCCCGCAAGACCGCCCCGGCGTGTCCGCCCCCGCCAATTGTGCAGTCCACCCACAATCCCCCCGGCCATACCGCCAACCCCTCGACCACCTCCCGCAGCAACACCGGCTCATGACGGAAACCTTCCACCCGACACGCGCGTCAATGGCCCATCCGAAAGAACGCCCCCACCCAACGGCGCCACGCCGTCACGGCGAGCACCGGCGGGGCGTCCGCCGGATCCGTTTCCCGCAGCCGGGCCGCCACCGCCCGGGCCGGCCGCACCACGGCAAAATCCGCGTCCCGCAGATCGTTACGAACCACCTGCACCGACTCCAGGGAGAGCTCCCCTTGGACGAGCTGCCGGCGGCGCGACCAACGGCGACCAAGCCAGCCCAGCGGGAACCGACTCACCCCGGGCCGACCGCGCGACGCGACTTCCGGACGGGGGGCGGGCTCTGGCGCCGGCGTGCGCACGAACGCCGTGGCCCCAATCGCCCCCAACGCTTCGGTCCCGGCGCCCAAGCGAGCGGGACGGTCCGCATGAGCGGGCCGGGGCGCAAAGGGGGTGTCCGTCGAATCACCATCCTCCGCCCGGCTCCGGCCAAACCGGGGCATCCCCCGCCGATCCAGGCGGAGCGGTGCGGGATGGGGCGGCACCCCCGACACGCTGCGGGTGATCGCCATGAGGCCAAAGGGATTCGTCTTCATCGCATTCTCAGGGAGGTCAGCACGTCGCTGGGGATTTGCTGGTTTTCCTGCTGGAAGCGCTCGTAGCCCTCGGGGGTGAACACCCGGAAGTAAGCGCCGGCCCCGGCAACCACTGCCGACTTGTCCAACCCGAGCACCCCCGCCAGCGCCTGCCCCAGGCAAAGCCGGCCGGATTTGTCCAACTGCAGCGGGATGCCCTGGGAGGTCATGATGTTCAGGATCTTGGTGGCCACGTCCGGCGGCACCCGGTCGGAACCCGCCAGTTCCACGCTGGCAAGACGCTGCTCCCAGGCATTCGGGGGAAAGACCGCCAGAGACTCCCGCGTGTCCAACGGCCAGGGCAAAACCACCCAGGAAACCCCGTGAAATCGGTCGCGCCAAGGCTTCGGAACACTGATGCGCGCACCCGGCTCCACGGAAACTGTCCAGTTCCCGAGCAAAGAAGCACTTTCTGACCGAAAATCGCCCATGACGCACCAACCACCAACAGCGCGACCCAACGCGCCAGTTCTGATTCCGAGGAACCCCTTTTATCCCCAACCAGCCCCAACAGCAAGGAAAAACGCTGCGAATCCGGGACTTTGGGGAATGAAGTTATCCACAGGTTGTGCCCAAGGTCAGGCGCCACCTGCCTGGAGCCTCCCTCGAATCGCCCTCCCTGTCCAGTCCAACTGCGCTCCAGCTGCGCTCCGCCAGCTTCGTTGGGGCGGGTTGGGGCAGGGGGCCGGCCCGGGATTGCCCGGCTCGCCGCAAAAAAAGGCAAACGATGGCCAAGGGGTGGAGAGCCGCCGTGTCAGGCACCTCGCATACTGATTTCGCGGGGCTTGCGGAGGGTCCGGATCTGCGGCACAGCCACCCTTCGCCCCGGCTGTTTTCCTTGTACCTGGAACCCGGGGCCGGCCGTCTCAGGCGTCCGGCCCCTGCTTTTGAGAAAGAAACCAATGAAGAGCTTGCTAACTCTGGACGGCAACGAGGCGGTCGCCTATGTCGCCTATCGCTGCAATGAGGTCATGGGCATCTATCCCATCACCCCGTCCTCCAACATGGGGGAATGGTGTGACCAGTGGGCCTCCGAAGGGGTGAAGAACCTCTGGGGCACAGTGCCCCACGTCGTCGAAATGCAGAGCGAGGGCGGCGCCGCCGGCGCGGTGCATGGCGCCCTCCAGACCGGGGCGCTGACCTGCACCTTCACCGCCTCCCAGGGTCTCCTGCTCAAGATCCCCAACATGTTCAAGATCGCCGGGGAACTCACCCCGACGGTGTTCCACATCTCCGCCCGCGCCCTGGCCACCCATGCGCTCTCCATCTTCGGCGACCACAGCGACGTGATGGCCGCCCGGTCCACCGGGTTCGGCATGCTTTCGTCCGCCTCCGTCCAGGAGGCGCACGACTTCGCCCTGATCGCCCAGGCCGCCACCCTGAAAGCCCGCGTGCCCTTCCTGCACTTCTTCGACGGCTTCCGCACCTCCCATGAGGTCCAGCGCATCGAAATGCTCTCCGACGACGAAATGCGCGCCATGATCGACGATTCCCTGGTGATCGCCCACCGGGAGCGCGCCCTTTCCCCCGACCGGCCAAAACTCCGCGGCACCGCCCAGAACCCCGATGTCTTCTTCCAGGCCCGCGAGGCGTGCAACCCGTTCTACACCGCCTGCCCGGACATCACCCAGCAGGCGATGGACCAGTTCGCCGAGGTCGTGGGGCGTCGCTACAGCCTGTTCGACTACGTCGGGGCGGAGGACGCCGAACGCGTCGTGGTGCTGATGGGTTCCGCCTGCGAGGCCGCCCATGAAGCCATCGAGCATCTGGTCGCCTCGGGCGAGAAGGTCGGCGTGCTCAAGGTCCGGCTCTACCGGCCGTTTGCGGCGCAGAAGTTCGTGGCCGCGCTGCCCGCCACCACGAAACGGATTGCGGTTCTGGACCGCACCAAGGAGCCCGGCAGTGGCGGCGAACCGCTCTACCTCGACGTGGTGGCCGCACTGAACGAGGGCCTCGCCGAGGGATGGGGCAGCCTCACCGCCATGCCCAAGGTGGTCGCCGGCCGCTACGGCCTGTCGTCGAAGGAATTCACACCCGCAATGGTCAAGGGCGTGCTGGACAACCTCGCTGCCGACAAGCCGAAGCACCACTTCACCGTGGGGATCAACGACGACGTCAGCAACGGGAGCATCGCCTACGACGCCGGTTTCTCCACCGAATCGGACAAGGTCGTGCGCTGCATGTTCTACGGGCTGGGTGCCGACGGAACGGTCGGAGCCAACAAGAACTCGATCAAGATCATCGGCGAGGAGACACCGAACTTCGCCCAGGGCTATTTCGTGTATGACTCGAAGAAGTCCGGTTCGATGACCGTGTCCCATCTGCGCTTCGGTCCCAAGGAGATCCGCTCGACCTACCTGATCAGCAAGGCCCAGTTCGTCGCCTGCCATCAGCCGGTGTTCCTCGAGCGCTACAACGTGCTCGCCAACCTGGCCCAGGGCGGCACCTTCCTGCTGAATTCACCCCACGCCGCCGACGCCGTCTGGGCCACCCTGCCCCGGGACATCCAGGAGGAGCTCGTCGGCAAGCAGGCAAAGCTGTACGTCATCGATGCCACCAGTGTCGCCCGCGACAGCGGCATGGGCGGCCGCATCAACACGATCATGCAGACCTGCTTCTTCGCCCTGGCCGGCGTGCTGACACGCGACGAGGCGATCGAGCAGATCAAGAAATCGATCAAGAAGACCTACGGCAAGAAGGGTGATGAGATCGTCCGCAAGAACATCGAGGCCGTGGAGGCCACGCTTGCCAACTTGCACGAGGTGAAGGTGCCGGCAAGTGCCGACAGCACGATCCGGTTGCTGCCGCCTGTCACCGCCGACGCGCCGGAGTACGTCCAGAACGTCCTGGGCCCGATCTTCGGCGGCAAGGGCGAGGACCTCCCGGTCAGCGCCTTTTCGCCGGATGGCACGTTCCCCACGGCCACCGCGCAATACGAGAAGCGCAACCTCGCCCTGGAGATTCCGGTGTGGGACGAGAACACCTGCATCCAGTGCGCCAAGTGCGTCGCCATCTGCCCGCACGCCACCATCCGCATGAAGGTCTTTGACGAGGCCGCCCTCGCCGGCGCACCGGCCACCTTCAAGTCCACCGCCGCCCGCAACCCCGATTGGAAGGGAATGAAGTTCGCCCTGCAGGTCGCGGCCGAGGACTGCACCGGCTGCGCGCTGTGTGTCGAGGTCTGCCCCGCCAAGAACAAGAGCGAAGCCCGGTTGAAGGCCATCAACATGGCGCCCCAGGCACCGCTGCGCGATCAGGAACGGGCCAACTGGGACTTCTTCCTCACGCTGCCCGAAATGGACCGGCGCAAGGTCAAGGTCACCCAACTCCGCCAACAGCAGGTCATGCGGCCGCTCTTCGAGTTCTCCGGCGCCTGCGCCGGCTGCGGCGAGACCCCATACATCAAGATGCTCAGCCAGCTCTTCGGTGACCGCGCGGTCATCGCCAATGCCACCGGCTGCAGCTCCATCTACGGTGGCAACCTCCCCACCACCCCTTACTGCCAAAACGCCGAGGGACGTGGCCCGAGCTGGAACAACTCCCTCTTTGAGGACAACGCCGAGTTCGGCCTGGGCTATCGCGTGTCCCTCGACAAACAGGCGGAACTCGCCCGCGAACTCGTCCAGAAACACGCTGACAAACTGGGCGACGACCTCGTCACCGGCCTGATCAACGCCGACCAGACCAACGAGGCCGGCATCCACGATCAACGGGAACGGGTCGCCGCACTCAAGGCAAAGCTCGACGGAGCCGACTGCCCCGAGGCGCGGATGCTGCTGTCGGTGGCGGACAGTCTGGTCAAGCGCAGCGTCTGGATTCTGGGGGGTGACGGCTGGGCCTACGACATCGGCTATGGCGGTCTGGATCACGTCCTCGCCAGCGGCCGGAACGTCAACGTGTTGGTCATGGACACCGAGGTCTACTCCAACACGGGCGGCCAGGCTTCCAAGTCCACCCCGCGCGGCGCCGTGGCGAAATTCGCCGCCGGTGGCAAACCCATCGGCAAGAAGGACCTCGGCCTCATCGCCATGAGCTACGGCACCATCTACGTGGCCAGCGTCGCCATGGGAGCCAAGGACGAGCACACCCTCAAGGCATTCGTCGAGGCGGAGTCCTATGACGGGCCGTCCATCATCATCGCCTACTCCCACTGCATCGCCCACGGCATCAATATGGTGGCCGGAGCGCGGCAGCAGAAAGCGGCGGTCGAGGCCGGACAATGGCTCCTCTACCGCTACGATCCGCGCCGCAAAGCCAACGGCGAAAACCCGCTCCAACTCGATTCGCCGGCGGCAAAGATCAAGGTGCAGGACTTCCTGCTCTCGGAGAACCGCTTCAAAATGCTGGCCAAGGCGAGACCCGAGCAGGCTCGCGTCCTGTTCGATCTCGCACAGGGAGATGTCGCCTCCCGCTGGCAGATGTATTCCTACCTTGCCGCCCGGAAATTCAACGGTGCCGCCGAACCGACCGCCAAGGCCTGAACCCCCGGACCGTCGGGGCCGGAGCGAATGCCGGCCCCGACCCGACCTCTTGACTTCAATTCAACCGCGAAAGGACAATTCATGGATCTGAGCACGACTTACATGGGGCTGAAACTGAAGAGCCCGCTGGTTCCCTCCGCGAGCCCCCTGACCCGCGAAATCTCCGAACTCAAGCGTGCCGAGGACTCCGGCGCCAGCGCCGTGGTGCTGCCCTCGGTGTTCGAGGAACAGCTCCGGCTCGAAAGCGAGGAACTCGAACTCGCCATCGAACAGGGCACCGACGTCTCCGCCGAGGCCACCTCCTACTTCCCCGCCGTCGGCGATTTTCGGATCGGTCCCGAGGACTACCTCGAGCACATCCAAAGCGCCAAGGCCGCCATCGACATCCCGGTGATCGCCAGCCTCAACGGCACCTCCACCGGCGGCTGGACCGAATACGCCCGCAAGATCGAAAACGCCGGCGCCGATGCCTTGGAGCTGAACGTCTACTACATCCCGACCGACCCGAACCTCTCCGGAGCCGAGGTCGAACAGACCTATCTGGACATCCTGAAGGCAGTCAAGGGCGCGGTGAAGATCCCCGTCGCGGTGAAGCTCAGCCCGTTCTTCAGCAACATGGCCAACATGGCCAAACGGCTCGACGACGCCGGGGCCGATGCTCTCGTGCTGTTCAACCGGTTCTACCAGCCCGACATCGACCTGGAGAACCTCGAGATCGAGCACAGCATCCTGCTGAGCACCCCGCAGGCCCGGCGGCTGCCGCTTCGTTGGATTGCCATCCTGTGCGGCAAGATCCAGGCCAGCCTCGCTGCCACCAGCGGCATCCATACCGCCGCCGACGCGCTCAAGGTCACCATGGCCGGCGCCGACGTCGCGATGCTCTGCTCCGTCCTGCTCCGCAAGGGCATGGCGCAGGTGGCCGTGATCGAACAGGAAATGCGCCAGTGGCTCGAAACCCACGAGTATGAGTCGCTCGCCCAGGCCCGGGGTTCCCTGAGCCAAAAGAGCGTCGCCCACCCGGCTGCCTTCGAGCGCGCCCAATACATGAAGATCCTCTCAACCTACCAGCTCACCTGATCGGACCGCTGGCAGGTTCCCAAGCGAAACACCCGGGGCGGGACCTCCCGCCCCGTCTTCTTTTTGGGATGCTCCATCTCCATGCCCGATGGACCTTGCCGATCTCTTCGGCTCGAACCTCGTGGATGGGATACTTGTCGTCCCGTGCGGCGAGCCGGGTGTGCGTCGAGGAAGTTCTTCAGTCGAGGCGGCGTCTGAAGCGCCCGAACCGAACGCCCGCCACACCCGCAAGCACCACGGCCATCCCCAGCGCCGTGAATGCCGGTTCGGGCACCACCAGAATGGGAGCGCTCCAAGCCCGGGTTGGATCGGCCGGGTTGGAGTTCGCGGCAACATCGTAGTTGAGGAGGTTGTGGTCAGTCGCGTTTTGGATCGACGCGAGTTGCAGACGCCACTCCTGATTCGGTTCCAATCCCGTGGCTGCGGCAAGAAGGGCCCACGAGACGGCAAAATCGATGAAGCTCGTGGTACCCCCAAACTCGCCCGGCGTGAGTTGAGCATCCGAGGTCAGGATGTAGCCGTCTCCCGTGGTGTTGAAGTCAGGTGGCGAGATCTTCTTCGCGTTGTTTCCATCAATGTCATCCATTCTGGTGCTGGCCCAGGTGGCGCCGGCTGAATCCAGGACCATCAGCTCCAACCCGTGGTTATCATTGTCGTTGGACTTCGAGTCCCAGGCAAAAGCATAGTTGGGCACCGGATTCGCGCCAACGGTATCCAGGGTCAGCAGCAGCAAGACCGCGTCGTGCCACAAATCATGGTCCCCATTGACCCGCGCCCGAAAGAAGAAGTAGCTGCTGTCAGCCGCATAGTAGGCCCCCGGATAAGTCGAGGACCCCACGAAATCCAGTCCGTCGCCTGCTGCCTTGTCGACCGGATCGTTCAAACTGGGGATCGGCGTCCAGGTGACCGGCCATGCGGGACCAGGCGCCGGGCCATACTGCAGCACGGGGGCGGCCCCGAAAGCCGGCAGAAAGCCAGCCATCAGTATTCCAATGGCAACCGCGGGGGCGAACCTGCGGGTCAGGTACCTCATAGGGCTTCTATTAGCACTAGCCAGGAATGCGATTCAACAGAATTGAGTATCCCGAATGGGAGAAGTGAGTAATCCGCGTCGGGAAAGGCCAGCCGAGCACGGGTCAGCAGCAGTTCTCATCGTGGCGGGGCCCGGTCTCCGATCGGCTTGCCTCAAACGGAAACCCGGACGTCTTGACGGGCTCCCAGGCCCAAAGCCGGCGGGACGCCGGCGCTCCGGTGCCAGATGAGAACGGCTGGCGGGTCAGTGCAGATACTTGACGGCCACGAAACCGAGAATCAGCAGCACCAGAAAGCCCCAGGCGCACCAGTCGAAGTACTTCTCCACCCAGGCCTTGATCTGCGGGCCGAACACGTAGATCAATCCCGCCACGAGGAAGAAACGCGCCGAACGACCCACCGCCGAGGCTGCCACCAAGGTCCCCAAGCCCACGTCAAAAACCCCCGCCGCGATGGTGAAAACCTTGTACGGAATCGGTGTGAACGCCGCCGTGAGGATCGCAAGGAAGGCGTTGCCTTGGTAGAGGCGCTGCACCTTCTCGAAGGCCTCGGCCGAGAACAGGTGCGGAATGAACCACCCGTGCACCAATTCCCAAGCCCCGGCGCCGATCGCGTAACCGATGACTCCACCGATCACCGAGCCCAGCGCACAGACCGCCGCGAAGCGCCATGCCTTCTTCGCTGCACCCACGGCCAGCGCAATCAACAACACGTCCGGCGGCACGGGAAACACCGACGATTCCGCCATGGCGAGGAAGAACAACGCCCAAGCCCCACCCGGTCGCTCCGCCCAACTGAGCGTCCAGTCGTACATCCGTCGCATCAGGCCGCGCCGCTCCTCGGCGGGCAGGGTCTCTTCCGTCTCCGTCTGCATGCGCGGGCAGTGGACTGAAAACACCGGAAGGCGTCAAGCCGCGCCGCCGCGCCGCCAGGACCCCGGGCACGGGCACGGGTCCCGACCGCGCGTGCCGCCTGACGAGCAGCTTCGTGTTGCAGGTGCAACACGAAGCTGCTCGTCGATGCGCCGGGATCATGGGTGCGCCGCGTCCCACAATGCCTGGGATCAGTCCGGCGGTGCGGCCCCACCCCGCTCCTCGCCGGGTTCCCCAGCTGATTCGGTTTCCGTGTCCGGACGGAACCGGACGTCCACCTGTTCGAAGCCCAGGAGCTTCAGCAACCGGGTCAACTCGAACACCAACCGATCCTCCGCCTCCTGCCGGATGCCGGCCTCCTCCGCCGCCCGCACCACGGCATCGAGTCCTTTCCGGCGGGCCTGTTGCTCCAAGCCCTTGTCGAAACGCCGCAACAGACCGGTGGAATGGTCGATCACCCGGGTCTGATTCTCATCGAGATGGGCCGACAACACCCGTGGGGCCGGCAATGACAGGTGCACCTGTCGGTCGTTGAATTCCAGGTCCTGCTCACGCAACTCCTTCAGATCGATGCCCGCCCGGACAACCCCGTGGGCCACCAGCACAACGCGGCTTTCGCCATAGGGCTTCACGTCCTCGGCCATGACGATCTTCTCCACGACGTATTTCACGGTGGCGAACTCGGCGAGGCCCTGGATTTGGAGCACCACCGCCGGACCCTCCGCGAGCCGGCCACCGCCACCGGGAATGTCCCGGGACACCAGCCATCCCAGCAACCCGCCCAGCAACAGGAGGCCGAGGACAAGGATGATACCGGGCAGAAACCGGACCTGCTTCATGCGGATCGAGAGTACCGCCCGCGACCCGCCCGCCAAGGGGAAAAAGGCATTGAAGATTCGCTTCGCCAACCGCGTCGGACTGTGAATACGCTCATCCATGCGCATGTCGCCACCGCCCCTGTTCACGCTCTGCGTGCTGGCCTCCCTGCTGTCCGGGGGCTGTGGCAAACCCGGGACCTCCGTCCCCGGTTCCCCAGCCGATCCCCCTTCCCGCCCCGTGCAACTCGCCAGGGTGGTCTCGCGCCCCATGGAACGTTGGGTCACCGCCACCGGCAGCCTCCTGGCCCACGAGCAGTCCGTTCTCAGTGCCAAGGTCCCCGGACGGCTTCGGGAAGTTACGGTCGACATCGGCAGCCTCGTGAAGACGGGCGACCTGCTGGCACAGGTGGAGCCCCGGGACTACGAACTGCGCGTCGAGGAGGCCGGGGCGGCACTCTCCCAGGCCCGTGCGGAACTGGGCTTGCCGCTGGACGGAGACGACGACCAGGTAACCCTGGAGCATCTCAGTTCCGTGCGACAGGCCAGAGCCGTGCTCGACGAGGCCACCGGGAACCGCGAGCGCGTGCAACAACTGCTGGAATCCGGCATCGCCTCCGCCTCGGAATCCGATTCCGTGGAGGCCACCCACGCGGTGGCGAAGTCCCGCTACGACGCGGCCCTCGACCAGGCCCGCACCCGGCTCGCCGCCCTCGGCCAACGGCGCATCGAATTGGAAATCGCCCGGAAACAGCTGGCAGACACGCGCATCCTGGCCCCGTTCGATGGTGCGGTGCAGGCGCGTCTCGCCGGTGTCGGGGAGTATGTGGCCGCCGGGATTCCGGTGCTTCGCCTCGTGGAGACCAACCCCCTGCGACTGCGGCTCGAGGTCCCCGAGCGCGACTCCGTTCAGGTCCGGGTGGGCCAACGCGTGGTGGCGACCGCGGAAGGGGAGTCGGCGGTTCACGAGGGAAGCCTGGCCCGGTTGAGCCCCGCCATCAACGAGTCGAACCGCATGCTGGTGGTCGAGGCCGACGTGCCCAATCGGGGCGACCTGCGCCCCGGGCTGTTTGCCCGGGCCCGCATCATCGTCAACCCGAACGACCCGGGCTTGAGCATCCCGGCGGACTGTCTGGTCACCTTCGCCGGCATCGAGAAGGTCGTGACGGTGCGGGAGGGACGGGCGATCGAGCGTACGGTCCGCACCGGACGGCGCGGTCCCGATTGGATCGAGGTTCTCGACGGACTGACTGAAGGGGAGGAGGTCGTGGTGAATCCTGCGGGGCTGCGCACCGGCCAGCCGGTGACCTTCGGCAACGCGGTGGAACCTACGCCAAAGAACGAATCTGAGCCCGCCAGCCAGGTGGTACCCAGGCAGTGAAGGAAACCACGAAACACACGAAACACACGAAACCAGGGGGAAACACCGGGTTCGTGCCTCGGGCCTGCAGGTATCGGACCAGTGCGATTGCCCAACTGACGAGGCAAACGGCATCGCCCCAAGGTCCATCTTCCGGGGCCCTTCGTGTATCTCGTGTGTCTTGTCGTTCGGTGGAGTTCCTGCGGCCAAGTTGCTCACCCCGTGCAAAAGCTCGCTGAGATCTGCATTCGCCGGCCGGTTTTCGCGTCGATGATCATCCTCACCCTCGTGGTGGTGGGGATCGCCGGTTACCTGAACCTCGATGTCGACCGTTTCCCCGCGGTGGACCTTCCCACGGTACGGATCAGTGCCCGCCTGCCGGGCGCTTCCCCCGAGGAGATGGAGGCCCAGGTGGCCCAGCCCATCGAGGAGGTCGTCAACACCATCGAGGGCATCCAGGAACTGCGCGCCATCAGCGGCTCGGGCTCCTGCTTCATCATCGTCACCTTCGAACTCAACCGCGACATCGACGTCGCCGCCCAGGACGTCCGCGACCGCGTGGCGACGGTGCTCCGCGATCTCCCGCGCGACACCGACCCGCCCATCATCTCGAAGTCGGACATCGACCAATCGCCGATCCTGACCATCGCGCTTTCGGGGCCGCGTTCGCAGCGGGAGTTGACCGAGATCGCCGACAAGATCGTCAAGACGCACATCGAACGGTCCCCGGGCGTGGGCGAGGTCACCCTCTCAGGCCGGTTGCAGCGGGCCATCAACGTGTGGGTGGACGCCGACCGCTTGGCGGCCTACCAGCTCCCCATCACCGCCGTGCGGGCGGCGGTGGAGCGCCAGAACGCCAACGTGCCGGGTGGCAACGTGACCGGCGCATTGCGTGAGGAGACCTTGCGAACGATGGGGCGCCTGACCACTCCCCGGGATTTTGAGGACCTGGTCATCGCCACGCGGGGAGGTTCCCCGATCCGCGTGCGGGACATCGGCTTTGCCGAGGACGGCACCGAGGAACAGCGTTCCTTCTCGCGGTTGAACGGCGAGCCCACGGTGGCGTTGCAGGTCGTCCGGCAGTCCGGCGTGAACACGGTGGCGGTGATCGAAGGGGTGAAGGCCCGGCTGGCGGAACTCGCCCCGCAACTGCCCTCCGATGTCCGTCTCGAAGTCATCCGCGACCAGTCGCGCTACATCTACGAGGCGCTGCACGAGATTCAGCGACACCTGATCCTTGGCAGCATCCTGGCCTGCCTGGTGGTGCTGTTGTTCATGCGGAACTGGCGGGCGATGGTCATCGCCGCCGTGGCCATCCCCTCCTCCGTCATCGCGTCGTTCGGCATGATGAAGGCGCTCGATTTCACCCTCAACAGCGTGACCATGCTGGCGCTGGTGTTGATGGTGGGAATCGTGATCGACGACGCGATTGTGGTGCTGGAGAACATCTTCCGGTTCGTGGAGGAGAAGAAGCTGCGCCCGTTCGAGGCCGCAAAGGCGGCCACCGCCGAGATTGGGCTCGCGGTCATGGCAACGACGTTCAGCCTGGTGGTGATCTTCGTCCCGGTCTCGTTCATGTCGAGCATCTCCGGCCGGTTCCTCTACCAGTTCGGGATCACCGCGGCGGTCGCCGTGCTGGTCAGCCTGCTGGTCTCCTTCACGCTCACCCCGATGATGAGTGCCCGACTGCTCCACGTCGGCGTCCGGAACGGGGGCGAAAAGGAGAAACGCGAACCGCGCTCCCGCAGCGGGTTCTACCAGGTGATCGACCGGTTCTACGCCGGCACCCTGCGGTGGGCTCTGAACCACCGACTGCTCGTGGCCGCCTGCGCCCTGCTGGTGATCGCCTCCTCCGTGCCACTATACCGGATGGTGCGCCAGGAATACCTGCCCAGCGGCGTTGATGAGGGCGAGTTCGACGTCCGCCTGACCGCGCCGGAGGGGACCGGCCTCGGCCCCATGAACGAGATCGCCCTGCAGGTGGAGGCCGGGCTGAAGTCCGTGCCCGGCATCCAGACCGTGCTGTCCACCGTGGGCGGCAGCTTCCTCGGCGGCGTGAACAGCGCCAACTTCTTCATCCGCCTCGCCCCGCACGAGGAACGCACCTTCCGCTGGTCGCGGCTGCTGCAGTGGCCGCCATGGCACGCCTTCGAAGGGAACTTCACCCAAACCGACGTCCAGCAGGAAATCCGCCGTCGCCTGCGCGGGATGCCTGACGTCCGCATCGCCGTCCGGAATCCACAGACCTTCATCGGAGGCGGCCCGAACTACGACATCGACTTCTCCCTCCTCGGCCCCGATCTCGATATCCTGGCGGACTACGCCAACCGACTGCGCGAAAATGCCACCGAACTGGGTCTGCTCGACGCCGATACCACCCTCAAGCTCGACAAACCCGAACTCCGCGTCCGGATCGACCGCGACCGCGCCGCGAACCTGGGGGTGGACACCGAGGACATCGCCTCGGCGCTGCGGATCATGGTCGGCGGCGACACCCGGGTGACGCGCTTCCGCGACGAACAGATGAACGAGGACTACGACGTCCAGGTGCGCCTGAAGGAGGGGGACCGCAACGACGCTGCCACGATCGCGCGGCTCTTCGTCCCTCGTCAGGGCGGTGGACTGGTGCGGCTCGACAACCTGGTGAAGCTCCAACCCGCCATCACGGCATCCCGAATCGACCGGCTGGACCGGCAACGACAGGTCAGTCTGCGGGCGGCCGTGGCGCCGGGATTTGCCCAAGCGGACCGCGTGGCGGCGCTGCGGGCCGAGGTGGCCGGGATGGGGCTGCCCACCGGTTACTCCACCCGCGTGTCCGGCCGGGCGCGCGAACTGGAAACCACCTTCTCCGAGTTCATCTGGGCGTTCCTCCTCTCCGTGGTATTGATGTACATCATCCTGGCCTCGCAGTTTGAGAGTGTGGTGCATCCGTTCACGATCCTGCTGTCGCTGCCGTTGTCGGTCCCGTTCGCATTGGTCTCGCTGCTGGCGGCCGGCCAGACCATCAACCTCTACTCGGCACTCGGTTTGCTCGTGCTGTTCGGGGTGGTCAAGAAGAACGCCATTCTCCAGATCGACCACATGAACAAGCTGCGGGAACGCGGCCTCGACCGCCTGGCAGCGGTGATGCAGGGGAATCGCGAACGGCTGCGACCGATTCTGATGACCACACTCACCCTGATCGCCGGCATGCTGCCCCTGGCGCTGGGCGCCGGGCCCGGGGCGGAGGAAAGGCGGGCCGTGGCGGTGGTGGTGATCGGCGGACAGGCCCTTTGCCTGTTGCTGACCCTCGTGGTCACGCCGGTGGCCTACACGCTGCTGGATGATCTGGGCCAACGGCTCCATCTCCGGCACTTCAGCCCCAACGCGGGTTTGGAGGACCGGGCCCCCGGAACGGCCCCGGGCGATGCGTCTTGAAGGCGCCCAAGGACCGTATCTCCAGCGCCTCTCCTCGTGGCACAGCTCTCAGCCGTGACAATTCAGTCCAACCACGAAACACACGAAATACACGAAAGGAGGAGCGAGGAATGGGTTGGTGGAGTCCCTTGCGCCTGTACGACGAGCCCCTGTCACCATGAGGTGATCGTGACCACAGGGTCACCGAGTGCCGGTTTCCCGGTGTTTTCGTGTGATTCGTGTCTATTCGTGGTTCTCGACTGAATCGTTGCGGCTTAGACTCAGCCCATGAACGGACCGTTGACCGGACAGTTTCCCGCCCTGCGTTTGCGTCGGCTGCGCCAGTCCCCCGCCCTGCGGGCGATGGTGGCGGAGAACCGGCTCACCCGGGACCAACTCGTGCTGCCGCTCTTTGCCCGGCCGGGCAGGAAGATCCGAAAGCCCGTGGCCTCCATGCCCGGTGTGTTTCAGTTGTCACCCGATGAGATCGTGAAGGAAGCCGCCACCGCCCATGCCGCGGGAGTTCCGGCAGTGCTGCTCTTCGGAATTCCCGACCGCAAGGACGCAAGGGCCAGCGGTGCCTGGGCCGCGAATGGCATCGTCCAAAAGACGGTCCGAATGCTGAAGAAGGAACTGCCGTCGTTGCTGGTAATCACGGATGTCTGTCTCTGCGAATACATGAGCCACGGACACTGCGGCATCGTCCGCAAACGGGGTGACGACTATCGCATCGACAACGATCCCAGCCTGAAGCTCCTGGCGGACACGGCGCGCAGCCAGGCGGAGGCGGGCGCGGACATCGTGGCTCCGAGCGACATGATGGACGGTCGCATCGGCGCGATTCGGGCCGCGCTCGACCAGGCCGGCCTGACCGAGACGCCAATTCTGTCGTACGCCGCAAAGTATTCGTCGGCGTTCTACGGGCCGTTCCGGGACGCCGCGGAATCCGCGCCTCATTTTGGCGATCGCCGCAGCTATCAAATGTCGCCTTCCAACACCGCGGAAGCACTGCGGGAAGTGGCGCTGGACATCCAGGAGGGGGCGGACATGGTGATGGTGAAACCGGCCCTCGCCTACCTGGACATTCTCTGGCGGGTGAAGTCGGAATTCGGCTATCCCACCGCCGCCTACGCCGTGAGCGGCGAGTACTCGATGATCCAGGCCGCGGTGGAGCGGGGCTGGCTGGATGAACGCGCGGTGACCCTCGAGAGCCTGATGGCTTTGCGCCGGGCGGGAGCCGATATCCTCATCACCTACAGTGCCGTCAAGGCGGCACAGTGGCTGGAGGGGTGAGTTCTCAGTCAGGAGTCCGCCCCCCTCACTCCTCAATCGCGGCACCTCCGCGCGGATGGGGCGCCGGCGTCAACCGGAACTCCGACCGCTCCACGAGGCGGGCCAGTTCCTCTTCATAAAACCAGGCCAGATAGGCCGGGTTGTCCAGCAGGTGACGATCGGACGGCGACTGCTCCTCGCGGGCGAGAAGGAATTTCAGTTCCTCGATGTTCGTGCCCCAGCAATTGCCGTTGAAGAACTCGGTGCCCCGGAACTGGGTCTTGTAGAGCGCCCGCCGCGAATAGCACGTCCCGAGATGCAGATGCCGGAAGCCCAGACCGGCGAAGTGCCGCACCGCCCACGTCATCATCCAGAGCCCCAGGCTGCGATCCCGCCAGCCAAGGTCGTAGAAGGCATAGTAGTAGTGCGCCACCCGCGGCGCCTCCACGTAGAGCAACGCGTTGCCCACCTCCCCTCCGGTCTCCGTCTCCACGAAACTCAACAGATGCGAAATCACCGCCCCGTTCATGAGCCGGTCGAGTCGCTCAAACGGCATCACCCCGACGCCAAACCGCT
This sequence comes from Verrucomicrobiales bacterium, assembly GCA_024233215.1. Classification (GTDB taxonomy): domain Bacteria; phylum Verrucomicrobiota; class Verrucomicrobiia; order Limisphaerales; family J093; genus J093. The sequence continues at coordinate 138,716 of JACKPW010000007.1, forward strand.
CGTCGGCAAACGTCCTCCAGGCCCCCCGCCGCTCCGGCGTGTAGTCGAATTCCGCCCGTGGAATCAGGCGCCCTTCCAGGCCGGGGTTCTTGCGCAGGATCCGACGGTTCTCCGAGGTCAGGCTGAACTCCCCCAGATTCACCCGCAGGTTGCGGCACAGGTAGAACGCACCGAGTTCGGGCGAGGCCGGCAGGAATCCCCGTTCGTAACAATCCGCCGCCGTCTCCCCGGCCTCGGGGATCGCCCAGATCACATACGGATAAACGTAGCGGCCATAGTCGGAACGCGTCTCGGAAAAGAGCAGTTTCATGGCAACGGCAGCAGCCCGTCGCAACGCGTCAAACCTGCCACCCCCGGCCGTATCCAATGGAGTAAGGGCAACCACGAAATACACGAATCACACGAAACCAAACGAAGAACGGAGGTCGTCTGAGCCGCCTTCGCTGCGTTCCCCGGCTGGTGCCCGTACCGGCCTACCGGTGAGAACGGCCCGGGCCCAGGCCCTACCTCTCCTCCCTTTCGTGTATTTCGGGGTTCCATGGATCCACCACGGCTCAGTGATCAATGCATCTCCACGTCGCAACTCCCGATCCCCGGGCGGTAATAATGGAACTCCACATTGGGATGGTCCGCGAGCAGTGACATCGGCACCGCGGCATCCGGAAGACGCTTCGCAACCATCAGGCAGGTCAGGCGCTGGCCGAACGGGTTGTCATGATGACCCGCGTGCCAGATCGAGACCTTCTCCGCCTGCCAGGTTTCGACCGGCCCGACGGAGATCGCCTGGGTCGGAACCAGCGAAATGTTCCCCCCGCCGGAGGTTCGGGCATTCTGGGCCACGGTCAGCGGATGCAGATCCACCACCCGGGTCGCCAGCTTGCGATACTCCTCAGGTGACGGCGGCGCGTCCCTGTACTTGCCCCGGCGCTTCGGCGGATCGTTGAACGCCCAGTGTTTCACGTCACCCTGCCCGCCCTGCATGACGGCACAACGCACCCCGGCCGCCCAGCTCCGGCGATAGGCGCTGGGATCGCCCTTGGGAAAATGCAGGTTGGCATCCGGCATCACGAGGTTCCTCCGGATCCGGCTGAAGCACAGCTCGCGGTCCGCCTTCTCAAACGAAAGCGGATGGGTCACCGGCACCTCCCGCCCCTCGAGAAACCACTCGTCCATCCCCCAGAAATGACCGGCACGAACATCCACGTTCAGGTCGTTGACGATCCGCGCCACCAACGGCAGTTGCTCCGTCGGCCCGATGGGACCGCAGATGCCCACCGGGTTGTCCGGTGTCGACTGCCTCCAGGCCGCGACATACTCGAGGGCCTCCGCCAGGTAGAACTCCTCGTGCGTGTCGTGCATGACGACCCTGAAGCCCGGCCGCGAGAGCTTGAGCATCTTCTGCGGCGTCAACGCGGCGGCGTCGCGGATGAGGTCGTCGTCGAGGGTGGTGTAATCCCACCAGTCGGGAGAGATCGCGCTGAGTTTGCGTGGCATAAGCGGTGTCCTGGTTGATCCGGTTGTTTCAGGTTTCGTTGCTGGAATAGTCCATCCCCAGCGCCTCGCGCAAGGGGTCGATGTCGGCGGCGCTGAAACCGTGGTGCAGGTGACGGCGCCAGCCCTCGGCAAACTCGAACCGCCCGGAAACCGACCCGATCAGCCGCGCGTTCGCCTCCACCCGCGCCCGCAGGGAATCCATGCCCTGGCTGGTCTCGAGCCAGGCCTGCTGGCTGCGGTGTTCCGCCAGCGCCGCACACTTGCCGTCCAGCACCGCCGCCACGTTCACAAAGCACTCCGGCTCCACCGGACGTCGCAACGGGTCAAGCAGGGTGTGGGGCACGCAGTGATAAATCGTGATGTCGTAGTCGGCCGTGGGGCGTGACGGCACGGACCGGAAGTTCGGCATGGCATGGGCGAACGCCGCACTGACGACGAGGCGGCACGTGTTCGTGTGGTCCTCCATGTAATCCACCGGCGGATGCGTGAGGATTATGTTCGGCCGGATCTCACGGATGACCGCGGCCACCCGTCGCAGGAGCCGCAGTTCGTAGAAGATCTCCAGATCGTTGCAGAACGGGGGATGAAACCGGGCCCCCAGCGCCTTCGCGGCCCGTTTCGCCTCGCCCAACCGGATGCGGCTCAATTCCTCGGGTCCGTGCTTCTGCCCGCCGCAACAACCGTTCCCAAGGTTCAGGTAATGAACCTCCCAACCACCCCCCCTCAGCAACAGGAGTGTGCCGGCCATGCCAAACTCGATGTCGTCCGGATGTGCCCCAACTGCCAGGACAATCCCGGGCACCGGGTTGGCCGTGCCGCGCTGCTTTGGCGCACCGCCTTGGCAACTGGCCCCGGAAGATCTCATGCAACCTCCGACAACTTCACCGGTCGACCGAGCTGCGCCGAACGGTCGGCGGCAAAGATCACCTCATGCGTGCGTATGGCCTCAGCCAGGCTGGTCAGCGGCATCTCCGTTCCCGCGGCCACCGCATTGAAGAACGCCTCGAACTGCGCCTGGTAGGGATGATCGGACACGTCGCCCGAATCCGCCAGCTTGAGCGACAACTCGCTCCACTTCCCTTTGTCGAGGCCGAGCCTCGTCGAGTGGAACTTGTTGTCGAGCAGGCTGCCCTCGCTGCCCACCAGGTGCGTGTGGAAGTAGTACGGTTGCAGGCAATCGATGCAGGAGGCCACCTTGCCCACGCGACCGTCCGCAAACTGGAGGATCGTCACGCTGGTGGAGGGATATTCATAGGCCTTCAGGTCCGCGTGCGCCGAGTTCGTGGCGGCGCTGAAGACAGTTTCCACCTCGCCACCCATGCACAGCAGCAGCGCGTCGAGGGCATGGCACCCCGCGGACAGCAGGCTGCTGCCGGCGGCCTCGCGTTTCACGTTCCACCGGAACTGGCCATACCAGGGACCGATGCCATGGTAGTAATCCACCTCCCCGTAGTGAACCCTCCCCAGCAGGCCGGAATCGAGCACGGACCGGGTGACGGCGAACTGGCTGGAGAACCGCAGCTCGAAACAGACGCAGGTTCTCACCCCGGCCTCCGCGACCGCAGCCTGCAGTCGGCGGAGATCTTCCGGCACCAGGCAGAGTGGTTTCTCGAGGATGAGGTGTTTCCCGGCGCGGGCCGCCAGGATGGCCTGCTCCACGTGCCGGGCCGGAAGACTGCAGATCGACACCGCGTCGATGTCCGGTCTGGCCAGCATTTCGTCGAGGTTTCGGAAGACCGCGATTTCACCGCCGTGCGCCGCGCTCAGCGCCTCGGCATCCAGTTCCCGGGAGGAACAGACGGCCGTAACCTGCGCCAGCGAGGTGGCATTGATTGCGGGAATGTGGGCCGAAGCGGCCCAGCCGTAACCGATGATGCCGACGTTGTATTTCTTCATGATTCGCCTGCTGCCTGGTCGCTCCGCTCCGGCGTTACGTCTCGGTCAGATCCCGGAGTATCCTCCTCGCCAGAACCTCGTTCATCTCGCGGTGTCTGGGCACTGGCTGGGATCTCCCGCTCTGAGGGTTGTGGCAGATGTCGTGCTTGGCGCCGTGACGCAGTCGCGCGCAACCTGCGCCCTTGAGCCTGGAGATGAGATCGCGCGCTTCACGCCACCTCAAGCTCGGCTTCCCTCCTGATCCCCGGAATCGCCTCGGACGAAAACGTCTCCAGGAGATCACGAAGATGGGCCTCGAGATCCTCCAGATCCTCGCCTTGAGTCCAGTGATTCGGGTAGTCGTTCAAGTAGCCCAGATACTTGCCGTCAGTCTCCTTCCAGTAAGTGATCCGCGTCTTCATCGAGGCATGGTCGCATGAATCCGCTCCCCCGGCGAGTCCTATGATCGCCAACGGACCGGTCCGGGTATGAGTGGAAATGAGTGTGGATCAGCAGCCCCTTCCGTCGAAACGTCGCAGCGAACTGGTCTTCGCCGAAGCGCCCAGATTACCGCAGTGGCTCCGGCGGATGCCAATCCGCCGCTGACCCGCCTTCAATAACGCCGACTTGCCTGGCGCCAGCCGGACGCGCGCCTCCGAACCGCCCCGGTCAACCAATAATGTCCTTCACCAACCGACCGCCAACGTCCGTCAAACGGAAGTCACGTCCCTGGAACCGGTAGGTCAACCGGAGATGATCGATGCCGAACTGGTGGAGCAGCGTGGCGTGCAGGTCGTTTACATGCACGGGATTCTCGACGGCATTGTAGCCGAACTCGTCGGTTCCGCCGTAGGTCATCCCCGGCTTGATCCCCGCCCCGGCGAGCCACATGGAAAAACCCTTGATGTGATGATCGCGCCCATCGCCCTGGGCCATTGGGGTCCGACCAAACTCGCCGCCCCAGATCACCAGCGTGTCCTCCAGCATGCCGCGCTGCTTGAGGTCCTTCAGCAACGCCGCACAGCCCCGGTCGACGTGCGACGACACCACCTCAATGCCCTTCTTGATGCCGCCGTGATGATCCCAACCGCGATGATAGAGCTGGATGAACCGTACTCCGCGCTCCGCCAGGCGCCGCGCCAGCAGGCAGTTGGAAGCGAAGGAGCCATCCCCGCCCTTCGTGCCGTAGAGATCCAGGATGTGCTGCGGTTCATTCGAGAGATCCATCAACCCCGGCACGCTGGTCTGCATCCGAAAGGCCATTTCGTACTGGTTGATCCGGGTGGCAATCTCGGGATCGTGCAGCGCGTCGGCCTGAATCCGGTTCAAGGCGTTCACGGCATCAATCACCCGTCGCTGTCCGTCCGCCCCCACTCCGGGAGGATTCGCCAGGTAGGACACCGGATCGCCGCTGGAGCGAAACAACACCCCCTGAAACCGGCTGGGCAGAAAGCCGCTGTGCCACTGGCGCTGGGCCACCGGTTGATCCTGTCCCCCGCCCGAACTGATCAACACGACATAACCGGGCAGATCCGCGCACTCGCTGCCCAACCCATACAGCAACCACGAACCCATGCTGGGTCGACCCGCAATACGCGACCCGGTGTTCATCAGCGTATGCGCCGTGTCGTGGTTGATCTGGTCGGTGTGCATCGAGCGCAGGATGCAGATGTCATCCGCGATGCTCCCGAGATGAGGAAACTGGGTGCTGACCTCCTGGCCCGACTCACCGCAACGCTTGAACTCGAACTGCGGCGCGAAGCACTTGAGTTCCTGTCCCTGGAGCTGCGCCACCTGCTGGCCCATCGTCAGCGAACCGGGCATCGGTTTGCCGTGCATCTCGGCAAGCTTCGGCTTGGGATCGAACGTCTCCAGATGCGACGGACCGCCGGCCATGTAGAGCCAGATGGCACGCTTCGCCTTTGCCGGGAAATGCAGTGGACGCGCGATACCCCGCCAGGGTTCCGCACCGGCGTTCGAGTCCGCGCCCCGCAGCAACGCCGGATCGAGCAGGGAAGCCAGGGCCAGGGTGCCCAATCCCCGGCCGGTTCGACCCAGGAAAGCGCGTCGGTTCAGATGGCGTTGCAGGTCTTCGAGGGCGTTCATGCAGGGGGACATTCAGTTGCGGACAATGGCTTCATCCAGGTTCAGCAGCGTGCGCGCCACCGCGGTCCAGGCGGCAACCTCCACCGGTTTGGGACCGGACTCCGGTCCGGCCTCGCCGACCGCCACCGCCTTGGTTGCCTCCTCCGGGTTGGCTTCGTAAAAGGCCTGTTCGGACCGCAACAGGCGGAGGAGGACCTCCCGCTCCGCGGGGGGCGGGGCCCGCGACAACGCCCGTTGAACAGCCCATTCAACCCGGGCCTCCGCACCGGCGCCCCCTTCTTGAACGATGTGACCGGCGAAAACCCGCGAGGCCTCCACAAACGCCGGATCGTTCAACAGCGTGAGCGCCTGGAGGGGCGTGTTCGACGGCGTGCGTTCGGCGGAGCTTTCCTCACGCGTGCAGGCATCGAAGTTCTGCAGACCCGGATGCAGGAACGTCCGGCACCAAAAGACATACAGACCGCGGCGATACAGGCTGTCGCCGTGGTCATGCTCCCAGGTGCGCTTCGGGAAGTTGAGCTGATCCCAGTAGCCCGCGGGCTGATACGGCTTCACGCTGGGCCCGCCCACCCGGTCCACCAGGAGTCCGCTCACAGCCAGGGCATTGTCCCTCACCATCTCGGCCGGCAACCGGATGCGCGACTGGCGCGCGTAAAGCCGGTTGTAGGGATCGCGCTCGAAGCTCTCCGGGGATCCCTGCACGGACTGCCGATAGGTGGCCGAAGCGACCATCAGGCGGATCAGATGCTTGAGGTCCCAACCGCTGTCCATGAACTCCACCGCCAGCCAGTCCAGCAGCTCCGGATGGACCGGCCATTCCCCCTGCGCACCGAAATCGGTGACGTTCTTCGAGAGCCCCACCCCGAAATACAGCCGCCACAGCCGGTTCACCATCACCCGCGCGGTGAGTGGGTTGTCCCGGGACACGAGCCAGCGGGCCAGGTCGAGACGCGTCTGTCGGACGTCCGGATTCGCCGGTCCGACCAGGAACTCCGGCGGCGCCGGCCGCACGACCTCGCCCGAATCATCCATCCAGTTGCCCCGCGGCAACACCCGGGTCTCCCGCGGCTCGCCGGCAACCGTCATCAAGGTCGTCGGAATCCGGGCCACGAGCGCCTCACGTTCCTTGCGCGCCACAGCCAGATCCCCTCGCGTGGCTTCGAGCAGCGGCGTCGTTGCGAGAAAATGCTGCTCGAGCCGGGTGGCTTGCTCCGATGTCCGCCCACCCGCCGCCACTTGCAGCGCATCAAGGACGTCGATCGGCATCCCCAGCGGCCCCAGCGTAGGCGCGTCCAGATCGGTCAATGACAACCGGAGATGCCCGATGCTGTGTCGTTCATGCACCGATTCGTGACGCAACGTGACCACCAGTTCCCTCCCAGCGCCTGCGGACACCGGCTTCTCGAAGGTGAACACCGCCTCGTGATCCGCCGGCTTTTCGTGTCCGGAGACCGCCCAACCCGTGTCTTTCCTGCCGTCCAGCACGTTCGCAATCGGCCAGCCGTCCTGCGAGAAGTCCGCCACCGCCGACACAATCCCAACCGGCTGTGGCTCCCCGCCCTGCTCCCGCACCGCCACCTCCACTCCGGTCAGGACGAAGTTGCCGTTGCCGCGACCCAGCCCTTGCTTCGGGAAATCGGGGTGCGTCAACGCTTCCAGTCGCAGACCGGTCACACGAGCCGGACTCGACACGAGCGGCAGCACCAGTTCGTAGGTGTCATGGGACGGGTTTTCGCCGGAAGCCACGATGGTTTGATCCGGTTGCACGGTCAGCGTGGCGCCGCCGCTGGATTTCATCTCCAACGGCGTTACCCCATGCCACGCGGCAACGGCGGAGTTCACACGTTCCCGGGTCTGTTCCTGCCAGGAGGTGAATGCCTGGCGCAATTCCGGGGTGAAGGTCTTCAACCCCTTCTCGTCCTCGCCAACGCGCGTGTCCAACCGGGCCAGCTCGGCCGCTTGCTCGGGGCTCGGAACCGGGCTGCCCTGCCGGACACCAACGCCCCGCTCCTGGATGTCCGCGAAGTAGGCCGACAACCGGTAGAAGTCCTTCGTCGTGTAGGGATCGAACTTGTGATCGTGACACTCCGCACAGGCCGTGGTGGAACCCAGCCAGACGGTGCCCAAGGAACGCACGCGATCCCCGGCATATTTCAGGAGGTACTCTTTCGGTTGGGCCCCGCCCTCCTCGGTGCTCCGGCCCAGCCGGTTGTAGGTCGACGCCACGCGCGTTTCCAGCGTGGCATCCGGCAGGAGATCCCCCGCGAGTTGCTCGATCGTGAAGCGGTCGAACGGTTTGTCCTCGTTGAACGCGCGGATCACGTAGTCGCGATACGGCCAGACACTCCGGTAGTTGTCGGCGTGAAAACCGTCAGTATCGGCGTAGCGCACCAAATCCAACCAATACACTGCCAACCGCTCCCCAAAATGAGCAGAGCCCAGCAGCCGATCCACCAGGTGATCATAAGCATTCGACGACTGGTCCTCAAGGAACGCCGCCACCTCGCCGGGCGTCGGTGGCAGTCCCGTCAGATCGAAGCTCAGCCGTCGGATCAGGGTGCGTCGATCCGCCGCCGAGGCGGGTGACAGTCCGTCCTGCGCCAGCCTGGCCGCGATGAAGGCATCGACCGCGTTCTGCCCCCAACCGGTACCCGCTGCCTCGGGAACCGGCGGTCGAACCACCGGTTGATACGCCCAATGCCCCTCCCAAGGTGCCCCTTGTTCGATCCAGCGACCGATCAACTCCTTCTGATCCGAAGTCAGGGTCTTGCCCGACCCGGGCGGTGGCATGAGATCATCCTCGTCCGTGGTGGTGATCCGCTGGAAGAGAAGGCTTCCCACCGGTTGGCCGGGAAGGACGACTGAATCACCAGAGTGTCCCGCAAGAAGCCCGTCCCGCGTGTCCAGTCGCAGGCGCGCCTTGCGATGGGCGGCATCGGGACCGTGGCAGGCAAAGCAGTTCTCCGAGAGGATCGGGCGAATGTCGCGATTGAACCGGACGGGAGCCGCCTCCTGGGCACAGGGAGCCACTGCAACTCCCAGCAACCAGCCTGTCGCGACCGTCAGCACCCGCGTGAACCTGATCCGTGGCATTCCGTGCATGGCATCGAACTCACCGGGCCAACGTCCGGCCCGGGGGTGGCAGGCACCATTCCCGGAGCCCCGGGTCCTGTCAAGCGAGCTATTGCCGAACATCACACCTGCTAACCCAGGTGTTTCACCCCCGGTCTGGGCCGAACGCGCAGACACTTGTAGCGCAGATACCTGATCTGCTGCGTCGCCGAATTCCATTCGGCAGGGCGTCCGTGCTTTCTCACGGTCTGCTGGGTGGAAACCCGCGATGCCGCAGATCGGATTCGCTCGTGAGGAGCCAATTGTCATGCCCAGACTGACTATACTTCTGTGCTCCTTTTTATGTTGACTTTTCTTATCCGCCCGCTAACCTGCCCCAGATTCCTTTGCAGCACGAGGAACGACGCTTGAATCAACCGGAAGGCACTTTCGGGTTATTCGAAGCTCAAGGTTGGATGGGCGGGCTATTGCTACACTTGGCCGTTTCGCTGCTGGGCGGATGACGGAACAGGCGCCAACTACTACGACTACTAAGCCGCACCAAAGGTCGACGCATGGCAAGACACACCCGATTCGTCGTCGCAGGCTCGCTGCTTCTGCTGCTGACAGCAGGCTTGATCGTAACCTCGCCTCGCCCGGGGCCGGCGAACTCCCTCACCAGCGGGTCCCAGGCGGCGGCGAGGCCGCTTCCACCGACGCGCTCGTCGGCCCGCCAAGACCCGGGAAAGGCTGTCCAGCTACGTCCCCGCTCGTCTGCCCCGCGCTCCTTCACCGATCCCACGGCCTTGGGATTGGGTTTGGCTGAGCAGCACGCCCGCCGCATAGTCACCAACGCCTTTCGCTGCGAGAAATTCATCAGCGGCCTGATCGACAACCTGCCGACTGAGAGACAGAACGCGCGTCGGCAGCTCGAAGGGCTCCGCGAGAAGCTGTTTGTGGACGACTGGCGGCTTGCTGCGCACTACGCCCCATCGATCGACGCTTCCAAGGCGGAGGAAGCACTGGCAAGCCTGATCGACACGCCTGGCACAACGGAGATCGCAGCCGTGCTTGACAGGTACAGCAGGTCAGCCCAGCCAGCGGCATCCGGGGATGGAGACAGCCTCGCGGATCACTACCAGCGCCTGCTCGAGGGCCGCAATCCGGAGTATCGGCAGGTCGCGGAGGTTGTTGATGCTCATCTGTCCTACCCGGGACAAAGCGCTGAAGACGACCTGCTCAAGGACGCGGCCATGTACGTGGCGCTGCGGACTCAAGCGATCGAATGGTGGGAAGAGACGAGCAACAGTCTCAGCACCTCCGAGCAGTCGTTTACCGGGAAGATGAAGGAGGGGGCGGGAGGCGTTCAGCCTGAGGCCGTCGCTGGGATGGGTTCGTTCTTTCAGGAAGCGCACGAGGGCTTGAGCCAGAGTTTCGAATCGCAGCTCGGGGCAATTGATCAGGTCTTCGACTGGCGATTCAGCGAAAAGCACGGAATGGACGGCAAGGCGCTGATTGCAGACTTGGGAAGACTGAGCCTTCGCGGCGCTACGGGGAGTGATCTCTCGGTGCCCGCTCCGTAGGGGCCTCAAAGAGATTGTCTTCCACTCCTGGCCCCTTCCCCTGGCCTTGCCGCAGACGAGGGTCGAGACAACACTGGAGCCAGTCGCTACCTGCCAATCAACTCCCGCGCCTTCAGGCCGGGATCGGGCTGGCGCATCAGGGATTCGCCCACCAGGATCGCGCCCGCGCCGCAGGCCTTCAGCCGCTCCACATCCCCCCGGCTGTGAATGCCGCTCTCCGCAACAAGCAGTTTCTCCCCGGCCGACAGCGCTCCGGCAAGACGGGCCGCAAGCTGTTCGGTGGTCGCCAGGTCCACGGTGAAAGTCTTGAGATTCCGGTTGTTGACCCCGACCAACTGCGCGCCCGCAGCCACGGCACGTTCCAACTCCGCCTCGTCATGCACCTCCACCAGTGCGGTCAGGCCCGCCTCCACCACCAACTCGAGCAACCGCCGCAGGAGTTCATCGTCGAGGATCGCCACAATCAGCAGAATCGCATCCGCCCCCGCCTCGGCGGCTTCCAGCACCTGGCGGGAGTCGATGACGAAGTCCTTCCGCAACAGGGGCAGGTCAACGACCTCGCGGATGGCGCGGAGATAATCGAGCGATCCCTGGAAGAACTGCTCATCGGTCAGCACCGACAGGCACGAGGCACCGGCGTCGGCATAGGTGCGGGCGATGGCGACGGGATCGAAATCCGGCCGGATCACCCCTGCTGACGGTGAGGCCTTCTTGACCTCGGCAATCAACGCCACATCCCCGGCCCGTGGCTGTCGCAACGCCGCCAGGAAGTCGCGCACCCCTCCCCGCCGGGCGAGCACATCGCGCAGTCGCGCCGCGCTGACTTCAGCGTCGGGCAGCGCGGTGATCTCCCGCCGCTTTTGGGCAACAATGGTGTCAAGAATGTTGGGTTTCATCACTCCTCATCCTTGATCCCCTGGATGCGCTTCAGCGGGCAACCGGCGCGCAGCCAGCCGTGGACAAAGTCATCCAGCTCGCCGTCCATCACCCCCTGCACGTTGCTGGTCTCAACGCCGGTGCGCAGATCCTTCACCATGCGGTAGGGCTGGAACACGTAACTGCGAATCTGGTTGCCCCAGCCGATACTGCCCTTCTCCCCGTAAAACCGCTCCATCTCGGCCTTCTTGGCGTCCTCGCGGAGGGCGTACAGCTTGGAAAGCAGCAGCTTCATGGCGTTGGCCCGGTTCTGGTGCTGCGAACGCTCGTTCTGGCTCGCCGCCACCACACCCGTCGGGATGTGGGTGACCCGCACCGCCGTTTCAACCTTGTTCACGTTCTGCCCACCCTTGCCGCCCGAACGGTAGGTGTCGACGCGCAGGTCGACCGGATTGACCTCGATCTCGCCCGCCTCCTCGATCTCGGGAATCACATCCACGCTGGCGAAACTCGTGTGGCGACGCTGATTGGAATCGAACGGCGAAATGCGCACCAACCGATGCACACCACGCTCGGCCTTGCAGAAGCCGTAGGCGTTCTCGCCGGAGATCGTGACCGTGGCGCTCTTGATGCCGGCGACCTCGCCCTGAAGGAGATCGATCACGTTGGTCTTCCACCCCCGGGCCTCCGCCCACCGCTGGTACATGCGGAACAACATGTCCGCCCAGTCACACGACTCCGTCCCCCCGGCGCCGGCGTTGATGTTGAGGATGCAGTTGGTGCGGTCATGGGCCCCGCTCAGGTGAACCTCGAGCTCCAACGTCTCCAGTCGGGTACCGAGCCCGTCGACCTCGTCATTCAATTCGGCGGCCAGGCCTTGCTGCTCCTCGGGGGAACTCGCCTCCGCCAGGTCCACCATCTCGGTGAGGTCCTTCACCTGCCGCTCCAGCAACTCGAGAGGCTCCACCTTCCGCCGGATTCCGGTGGCCTCCTCCATCAACTTCTGGGCGCGCTCGCGGTGATCCCAGAAATCGCCCTTCGCCATTTCGGCCTCGAGTTCGTCGAGGCGCCGCTTCAGTTTGGCGACGTCAAAGAAACCTCCGCAAATGGACGAGTTTGTCCGTGGCGGCTTCGAGCAGGGATCGCGCTTCTTCAAACATAGGCGGGTGAATCTAGGCAACCCCCGCCGGTCGGGCCAGTGCTTTCTATCGCTGAAACGGGCCCAACACGACCGCCGCGCCGCAGTAGAGACAAACCGGCCGTTGACCGATGAGTTTGCGGCCGCATTGCGGACAATCCGGCCGCTCCTGCGCAATCCGGCCATCCAACCGGCCGTCCTCCAGATCGATCTCCTGGATGCGTTGGATCAGTTGCTCCTCGGTGTAGCCATGCTGCTCCTGAAGCAGCGTCCAGAGCGCCCGGGTGATCAGGAACAGCTTCTCCACATCGAGCCGCAGCGACTCGTTTTCGCGCCGCACTTCGGACGCGGCGTGGGCCGCCCGGTCGGCCGTGGACTCCGCCCGGTTGGCCTGTGCCATCTGACCCGCGGCCCCTGCGATGAATAGTCCGTCAAGCATGGTGGATTCTCCGCTCCTTCCAATAGATCAGTTGATCGGCTTCGGTGATTTCACCAACTCCTCGTAACTCTCCCACGTCCTGACGTAGTACACCTCGGCGTTCTTGGGCGGATTCGGGTGCCGGATTGAATCGATCAGGTAATTGGATTCATGCGCGGTTTCGAGACGCACATTGCGTGGCACATGGGCCCGACCGTCGGGACCGGACACGTAGTGCCCGCTCTCAACGAGGGAGCTTACGATGAAGTACGGCTTCTCGGTGTCCAGATAGACGAGGGGCACGCCTGCCACGGGTGCTCCCGTGTCCGCGTCGAGAACGGTGACCCAGCGTTCGGGAGCCTTGTGCATGTTCATGGTGTAGAACCCACACCCATTGGCCACAATCAGGACCATCGACAGGAACAGGACCTCCGTCGCCCGTTCGACACGACTCCAGCAGGGAACCAGGGTAATCCGGGGATGCGTGGTCATAGACAGACTCGAGCCAAGAGATCAGGCCGTGCAACTAGCCTTCAGCGTATGGCAACAGCCTCACGGGAACATGCCTGGCGTAGTAATCGAAGTCGCGGTCGGTGGTGAGAATGGGCAGGCCACGGCGATACGCCATGGCGCAGAGTAGCAAGTCGAATGATGACCCCTGTACACCGTGGCGGCTACAGGTCCCGTGATATCGCGCGGCAAGCCGGTGATCCTCCCGGTCCGCCAGCACGAGCGTGAAGCCTCCAAGAACCTCGGACAGTTCTTCGAACTGCTTGTTCGAACGAAGGCCTGACAGCAGTTCCTGGTAAACGAGTCCGGCCACGAGGGCCTGGTCATCTTCCAGCAACTGCTTCAGCACCTCCACCGCTCGATGCGGCTCCGGCACCGGCCGCCGCAGGAAGAGCGACCAGACTGACGTGTCCACCAAGACCATCAGCGTTTGCGGCGGGCTTCCTTGTAGTTGTATTCAGGCGCATAGTCGATCGTGCCTTGCAGGTCCCAGATTCGCCGGCGCTTGCTCCGGCCCACGAAATCCTCCAGGGCCCGGTTTACAGTTTCCCGTTTGGTCCGGAACCCGCCCAACCGCTTCGCCTCATCCAGCAGCACCTCGTCAATCTGCAAATTCGTTGCCACGGGAGGATTCTACACACGGCATTGTGTAGTGCAACTGCAGGCGGACGTGTCGACCATAACCCTCATCGGGATCGCTTCCTGGGAATCGGTTGCAGTTGAGCCTCACTGCCACCCAACCGGGCCAAGCACCGGGTCGATTCACGCTGAATCAGGCTCTCCAACCCCATGCGCACCAGCGTGGTCCGATCCTTCACACCGGTCAGACGGGACGCCTCCGCAAGTTCCGCGTCGTCGATGTTGAGCGTGGTTCTCATGCTGCTGAGCCTGCGTGGACGACATGCTCGCGTCAACGTCCGGGCAAGCAGTCTTCCCCTGGCACCGGGTGACGGAACGGCAATCCGCGCGCGGACAAGGCTGTCCGCGCTCCTGGGATGGTGGGCTTGCCGCGCTGAGTCCCCGGGGCGCCGGGGGTATCCTCTTCGCCGCAAATCCTTGCCTCCAACCGGGCGGCCTGATGATCCTGTCAGCGTGCGTGACGCACCAGACATCGACCTGTTGAGTCAGCCACAACGAACCTGATGGAATCGGGCTTCGTTCAGCAGCTGACCCTGATCATCGTGGCGGCGGCGGCCTTTGCGGTCGCCGCGCGGCGGCGGCGGCTGCCCACCATCGTGGCCTACCTCGCGGCCGGGTTGTTGCTGGGCCCGGCCACCGGCTGGGTGGAGGCCACCCCCTCGCTGGAGACGTTCTCGGAAGCCGGCATCGTGCTCCTGCTGTTTCTCGTGGGGTTGGAGTTGAGCCTCGACAAGATCAAGGGCCTGGGCACGGCGGTGCTTTGGGCGGGGGTCATCCAGGTTGGCGCCACGGCGGTGGCGGGATTCCTGATCTCGCTCCTCCTCGGGATGGGGCTGAAGGAGTCCCTGTTTCTCGCCATGGCGGTGATCTTCAGCAGCACGGTGGTGGTGGTCAAATTGTTGGAGGAAAAGCACCAACTTGATCACCTGCACGGCCGCATCGCCGTGGGGATCCTGCTGCTGCAGGATCTGGTGGTCATCGCCCTGCTCACGTTGACGAAGACCTTCGAGCCGGGGGTCCCCCTCAGTCTCGGGACCCTGGGTTGGAACGTCCTGAAAGCACTGGGAGCAATGGGGGCACTGCTGGCGGCGACGATGGCGACGGCGCGCTACGTGCTGCCGCGGCCGTTCGCCTGGGCGGCCCGGTCCCCGGCCACCCTGTTGATCTGGAGTCTCTGCTGGTGCTTTTTTGTGGTGGTGGCGGCGCACTGGCTGCATCTGTCCCCGGAATCGGGCGCTTTCCTCGCCGGATTGGCGCTCGCCCAGTTGCCCTACAACCACGACCTGCGACGGCGCGTGCATCCGTTGATGAACTTCTTCATCGCGGTATTCTTCGTCGCGCTGGGTCTGCGAATGCCGATTGCCGAGGCGGCTGGACAATGGTGGCCGGCCCTGGTCCTGACCCTTTTCGTGCTCGGCGGCAAGTTCCTGATCGTGGCGTTCTCGCTCGCCCGCCTGCGGTTTAGCGAGCGCACGTCGTTTCTCACCGCGTTGAGCCTCACCCAAATCAGCGAGTTCTCGTTCATCCTGGCAGCCTCGGCAATGGCGAGCGGATGGGTCGGCGCGGACATGCTTTCGCTCGTGGGCTTGGTGGGGCTCGCAAGCATCGCGCTTTCCTCCTCCGCGATTGTCTTTCAGGAACCGCTCTATGTCGCGGCGTTGAAACGGGGCTGGTTGCGCTTCCTCCGCGCGGCGAAACACGACCCGGAACGCCCCCACGGTCACGTTCTCCACCAGCACATCATCGTCGTGGGCATGAACACGCTGGGACGCGACATCGCCCGCCGGCTGCATGCGCGCGGGGAGACGGTGCTGGCCATCGACACAGATCCCCGCAAGCTGGCAGACCTGCCCTGCGAAACGTGCCTCGGGAACGCGGATTACCTGTCGGTTCTGGGAGACGCCGGTTTGGAATCGGCGCGGCTGCTGGTTTCGGCGCTCCGGATCGAGCCGGCGAACGACCTGCTGGCTTACCGTTGCCGGCAGTTCAACATCCCCGCTGCGATCCAGGTGGTGGACCTGTCGGTCGTGGACAACCTGCTCGAGATGGACGTGCGCTACATGATGATCCCGAAGATCGACGGCATGAAGCTGCAGAACCGGGTACTGCAGGAAGACGGTTTCCTGCCCGGCTGAACGATGAGTGGCCTGGCTGTCATTCTGTTGATTGCGTCCGCGGGCTTCGCATTGTCACGCTGGAGCCGGCTGCCCTTCATTCCGCTGCTGCTGGTCGCCGGGAGCATCGTGGCCGCCCTGGGCGGGCTGCCCCGGGACCAGTTTCTGGAGGACGCGTTCCGGCTGTCGCTGGCGGTGCTGGTCTTTTCGGCGGGAATGGAGCTGAACCCCGACCGTTTCCAGAAACACATCCGGACGGTGCTCTGGGTCGGGTTGGTGCAGTTCCTGGCGGTGGCGGCGGCGGGTTTCGTCCTGGCAGGCTTGTTGGGATTCGAGATCGTGCCGGCGGCCTACCTGGGCATTGCGTTGTCCACGAGCTCGACCCTGGTCGTGGTGCAGCAACTCAAGCAGCAACAGCAGATGTTCGAGCCGTTCGGGCGGGTGGTGCTCGGCGTGCTGCTGGTACAGGACTTCCTGATGATCCTCATCATTGTCCTCGTGGCGCACTGGCCGGAGGGCGCCGGGTCGATTACCCGTGGATTGGGAGGTGTGCTGTTGCTGGGCGGTGCGGCCGTGGGGTGTCAGCGCTGGCTGATGCCGCGGGTACTGATGAGGCTCAAGCCGGACGAGGAGACCCTCCTGTTGTTGTTGCTGGCGCTGTTGTTCGGTTTCATGACGGCGGCGCGGATGGCCGGGATCTCGCCGGTGGCGGGCGCTTTTCTGGCCGGGTTCGCGCTGGCCCGGTTCCCCGTCAACGGCGTGGCGCGCGGACAGTTGCTGTCGTTCAACGACTTCTTCCAGGCGGTTTTCTTCACGGCCATGGGCGGACTCGTGGTGGTGACGGATGCGGGTTTTCTGCTCAAGGCAGCCGCGCTCGCCGCGGCGGTCTGGCTGATCACCCCGCCACTGGTGGCCGCCCTCGCCGAATGGCAGGGGTTGACCGCACGCCCGGCGCTGGAAAGCGGCCTGCTCCTGGCGCAGACCAGCGAGTTCGCCCTCGTGTTAACCCTGACGGGCGCCCAGACCCTGCGGCAAATCCCGCAGGAGGTCTTTGCCATCGTCGCCCTGGTGGCCGTGTTGACGATGACCGTCACCCCGTTCGTGGCAACCGATCGTTTCACCAGCCGGCTGCTCCACTGGCATCCGTTGCGACGTCGACCGGCGCCGACCGGCACCCACCGGAATCATGTGCTGATGCTGGGCTTCGGCGCGGGCGGCATGTGGATGTTCAAACCGGTTCACCAGGCCGGCTATGAGGTGCTGGTGGTCGACGACGATCCCGCCGTCATCAACCAACTCAACCGGCGCGGCATTGCCTGTCTGCAGGGCGACGGTTCCGACGAGAAACTCCTGGAACGGGCGGGGGCGCGGTCGGCGCGGCTGATCCTGACCTCCATGCGTCGGGTGGAGGATGCGCGTCGGGTGCTTGACTATGTGCGTGGGGTGCCGATCTACGTGCGCGTCTTCGAGGATTATGAGGCTGCGGCCGTCCGGCAACTCGGTGGCATTCCGGTGCTCAATTCCACCGCCGGCGCCGACATGTTCATGGAGTGGTTTGAGCAGGCAATGGCGCAGAAGGCAACCGCCTGACCGCGTGCCCCCCCCAGGCTCATCACTCGCGGCACGGCGCCCCCCCCCGTTACCGCAGCTTGTAGATGATCGCCATCCCATCGCCCTTTTCCTGGGAAGCGCGAATGATCGCCATTTCGTAGTCGGAACTCTGTTTCATCAGGTCGAGGAAGTCGCGCCAGCGTGCGTGTCATCGTCACCGCCCGACATGGGGTTGGATCATCGGCAACATGCCGGCTCGGAGGACCCTGATCCAGGCGGGCGAACGCGGGCGATACTGCGCGGATACCTAGGGAAAGCCAGCCTCTTTCCGGACAAGACCATTTCGTCCGGAGGCGCGGTCTGGGTCGGGCAAGATCTCTCCAGGCTCGCAGCCCTTCCCGACCCGGATGCGGCCGGGACACGCGACCACCGGAGCTACAAAACTCTGATGCATATGCATCAAAGTTTTGCACGGTGCACAAGGGCACCCGAGCGGCGATGCCGCCAGGCACACGAGACACCCACGCAGCCATCTTGGCTGCATCCCATCCACCCACCCCACACGGGTTCCGATGCTGGCAGTCTTCCCGGAGGTTCTCTATCGTGGCACCAATGAAGCACGCACCGGATCGCGCAGTGCCGCTCGTCAGGTCCCGCACCCGTGGCGGGACGTGGCGCGGGGGAAGCACGTCGGCCCTGCTCGTCGGTGTCCTGGTCTGGGTCGGGGAGGCACGGACGCAGGACGTCCGAATCACCGAGGTTCTGGCGGTCAATGACGGTGGACTGGAGGATGAGGACGGCAATCATCCCGATTGGATCGAACTGCTCAACGATTCCAATACACGGGTGGACCTGGCGGGCTGGCAACTGACGGGCGACCCGCTCAGGTCCGTCGGCTGGATCTTCCCGTCGCGCGAACTGTCGGCCACCGAACGACTCGTGGTGTTCGCCTCGGGCAAGGACCGTCGGCCGGCGACGGGCTGGTTGCACACGAATTTCCGGGTCCCCTCGACCGACGGCTACGTGGCCCTGATCCGGCCTGACGGCAGCGTGGCGTCGGAGGTGTTTCTCGGCGAGCAACACCGCAACATTTCCTTCGGCGTGGAGGACACGGGAACCGTCCTTGAATTGTGGGGGGACGGAAGCGCGGCCCGACTGCAGGTGCCGGCCGAGGCGGATCCGAACAACACCTGGCAGGCCACCGAATTCAATGACGACGGATGGGAGGAGGTCATCTTGGGCGTGGGTTTCGACCGAACGGGGAGCGGTGGCGGCACGGTTCTGGCAGTGGACTTCAACGAACGTGGGGCGGACCCGGATGCCACGACTCAGGCCGGATTCTTGCCGTTTGTGATCGATGCGGCCGGGGGATCGCAGGCGATCCAGTCGGCCCCGGTCACCCGCACCTTCGGCGGGCTCTCGGTCACCCTCGGAGGAGACGCAATTGAACCCGGATACGACGACCGGCTGCGGGACACGCCGGGAAACAGCGGGGCGTTCACCGAGTCACGGTTGTTACGGGACTTCGTCTTCTCCCGGGCGCGGGAAACCGGGGGCGGGCTGATGATCTCGATTGCCGGACTACCGGCGAACGCCCTCTGCCACCTGCGGCTCTGGTCCTTTGACACCGGCAGCACGGGTTCGCGCGAGGCGGAATGGCGGGCGAACGGAGTGGTTGTCGAGGATCGCTGGCAGTTCAACGGAAGCGTGCTGCCGGACACGAACGAGCGCTATCAGTTCGAATTCTCTGCGGTTGCTGACGCCGGAGGGGTCATCCGCCTGGAAGCCCACCGACTGTCCACCAGCGTGAACTCCGGCGGCACTGCCGAGTTCGGCGTCTTCATCAACGCGCTTCAGGTCGACGCGCCGGGTTTGGCCGGTTTGTATCGAACCGACGTGGGATCACTGATGTTCGGCAAGAACGCCTCGGCTCGACTGCGAATCCCGTTTTTCGCGCCGGCGGGGACCTTCTCCAACCTGCGGCTGGAGATGCACCACGACGATGGCTTTGCCGCCTGGCTCAACGGAATTCCGTTGGCGTCGGAAAACGCGCCGGCAACGCTCGCGTGGGATTCCACCGCCCTGGCGCCCCGGCCGCAGGAGAGCGTGCTCGCGCCGTCGGTCGCTTCGGTTGCCGCCGATTCGCTTCGTCCGGGAGCCGTCAACGTGCTGGCGATTCAGGGGCTGAACGCCGCGGTCGCGGACCCCGATTTCCTGATCAAGGCACGCCTGCTCGCCCTGCCGGCGGCCGGCCAGAGCTGGGCGTTCTTCGAGCAATGCACCCCGGGCGAACCCAACGGCGAAGGACACGTCGGCGTGGTGGAGGCACCGGCATTCAGTGTCGGTCGCGGGTGGTACGAGCAATCACTGACCCTGACCTTGGAATCCCCCACCCCTGGCGCGGAGATCCGGTTCACGATGGATGGCACCGTCCCGACTCCGGTGAACGGCCGGACCTACGGTGGGCCCTTCACCATCGCCCACACCACTGCCGTGCGCGCGGTGGCGATTCGAGAGGACTGGATCCCGAGCGACGTCATCACTCACACCTACCTCTTCCCCGAGGAGATTCTGGAGCAACCTGCCCTGCCGGACGGCTTCCCGGATCGCTGGCAGGCGGATTATGTGGCGGATTACGAGATGGACCCAACGCTCGCCACCGATCCGGTTTACGGTCCGCGGCTGCTGCCTTCGCTCCGCTCGTTCCCGACGCTGTTCCTCACCCTGCCGCACGAGGACCTTTGGGGCAATGCCGCCGGGATCTACCGAAACTCAACGAGTCGAGGAGACGCCTGGGAACGGGCGGTGAGCGCGGAGTTGCTCCTGCCTGATGGCCGCAGCGGCACCACGGGGTTCGCGATCAACGCCGGGCTCCGAATCCAGGGCGACGCCAGCCGCGATAACAACCGCACCCCCAAACACTCCATGCGCCTGCTGTTCAAGGGCGAGTACGGCCCATCGAAACTGGGTTACGACTGGTTTGACGGCGGGGTAACGGACTTCGATAACATCGTCCTGCGCGCCGGGTTTACGGATTCCTGGTGCACGCGCTATTCGCCAGGCGGAACCCTCGGCGAGCGCTATCGTCCGGAGGACTCCGTCTACCTCCGCGACACCTGGATGAAGGACACCTTCCTCGCGATGGGCCAGCCCGCCGGACGCGGGACCTTCGTGCACCTGTATCTGAACGGACTCTACTGGGGACTCTACAACCCCACCGAACGCCTCGACGCCTCGCACTTTTCGGAGACCTACGGGGGCCGGGAAATGGACTGGGACGTCATCCGCGACTTCGGCGAAGTGATGGACGGCAACCTGGCGGACTGGAACGCGATGATCGCATTGGTGAACGCGGGCATCGGCTCGGAGGCGGATTACCAGGCGGTGCGGGCGTGGGTGGACGTACCCAACCTGATCGACTACATGCTGCTGCACTTCTTCGGCGAGGCGGAGGACTGGCCGCATCACAACTGGTACGGAGCGCGGCACAGAGGCACCGAAACCGTTCGTGGCAATCGCTGGTTCTTCCTGCCATGGGACCAGGAAATCGTGGCGGACCGCCAGTATCCCCGGGACCGGGTGGACGTGAACAATGACGACACCCCGGCGCGAATCTACTCGGAACTCCGCGTGTGGCCCGAATTTCGGCGAGAGTTTGGCGACCGCGTCCAGCGACACCTCGGACCGGGCGGAGCGTTGAGTGTGGGGAAGAACGTGGAACGACTGCGCCGGCGCGCCGCGGAGATCGCCCATGCCATGGTCGCGGAAAGTGCCCGTTGGGGCGACGCGCGACGGAACACCACTGTCGGCAGCCAGGGCACCGGAGTCACGCTGACGCCTGACGAATTCTGGCAACCTGAGATCGACGCACTCTGCACGAACTGGTTTCCCGCTCAACCGGACGTGCTGATCGCGCGCCTTCGCGAAGCGGGTTTGTTCCCGGATCTCGACGCGCCCCTGCTCAGTCCGCCCGGCGGCTTTGTGTCGGCTGAAGGCGGCGTTTCCGCGACCCACGCCAACAGCAGTGGCACGATCTACTTAACGGACGATGGTTCCGATCCCCGCGAGTACGGCACCGGTGCGGTGGCAGGGACCGCGCGGATTTGGAGTGTCCCCGTGGCGATCACCGCCCCGGTGACGATCCGGGCGCGGGTGTGGCGCAACGGCGAGTGGAGCGCGCTGGCGTCCGGCGATTACCGCCCCGAACAGGACTTTGCCGGGCTGCAGATCAGCGAAATCCACTATCATCCGCTTCCCTTCCAGGGGATCGATGGCGACCGCTTCGAGTTTCTCGAACTCGTCAACACAGGCCCCGCGACGCTTTACCTCGAAGGAACCCGCATCGTGGACGGGATCGAATTCACGTTCCCCGCCGGGGCGATGCTGCCCCCCGGTGAACGCACCCTCGTGGTGAGTGATCCCACCGCCTTCGCGATGCTGTATCCCGGCGTGTCCCCCGTCGGCGTCTACAACCAACAACTCAGCAACGGCGGGGAGAGGATCGCGTTGAACGACCCCCTGGGGCACGCCCTGCCATCGTTGAGCTACGACGATTCCAGCCCGTGGCCGGCGGCGGCCGATGGCGGCGGATGGTCTTTGCAATGGTTGCCTGAACTGGGCTCGAACGGCGATCCGGCGTCCTGGGTCGCCGCGGTGCCGACGCCTGGGGCTCCCTTGGAACCGCCGGGCCCCGACCGCGACGGGGACGGTCTGCCGGACCGTTGGGAAAGTCAGTGGAAAACCGATCCGGACCTGCCGGACGCCGACGCCGACCCGGACACGGATGGGAGTCCGAATGCCGCGGAACGCGCGGGCGGGACTGATCCCCATGATCCTTCCGACCGCCTGGCGATTCTGGAGCTGGACCTCGAACCGGCCGGGGACATGCTTGGACTGCGGTTCGAGGCCACGCCTGGCAGAATCTACCGCGTCGAAGTCAGCGGGGGGCTGTCCGCTCCCTCATGGAGTCGATGGGGGGACCTGCCGGCGTCAGGGACCCGGCAGACCCGCTTGATTGAAATCCCCTGGAACGAGACCAACGCCCGGTTCTTCCGCCTCCGGGTGCTCGACTACGCGGACTGACTGGCGGCCGGGGCCTCTCCGGCAAAGCCAGAGCCACCGGCATCAGTCGGCGCACATCGATCCGTGAGGGAATCCAAGTGCGCCGACTGACGTCGGTGGCTACAGGAGCTGTTCGAGTGCTCTACAGTTCGGGTTGGATCTGGGCGATCTTCGCCTCAAGTTCGGGACCCAAATCCTCCTGGTAGAAGTAGGCGTCCCGGGAACCGCCGGGGCTCCAACTGTGGATGAAGAGCATCTTCGAGTAAGTGACCCAACGGGCCGAGCCATCCATGAACAGCTGGTTCCCTCCTTCGGGAAAGTTCCCCGGACCATGGTGCGGCGGCATGTCCTTGAAAGCACTGTCGCGACCCCCGCCCCATTCGCCATCGATCTTCATCACGGCATCCGCGGCGAGACACCAGCCCGGTTGGGCCTGGCTGGCCTTGATGGGACTGCGGGACTTGATGCCACCTGGGAATGCGGGGTTCTTCCAAGTCTCAATGCCCCCGAAATACTGAAAGCCGATAACCCACTGCGGATACTGGGCCTCATAGGTGGGGAACGTCGGGCGACTCGGACAGGTCCAGATCTGGGACGTTTGGTTGGTGGTGAGGATCAGGCCCACCATCTCGGAAGCGGTCCGCTCCGGGTCGTTGAGGCAAATCTGTACGTCCTTGTTGCGGGCCTTTAGCAACACGTCCTGGAAGTCATCGGCGTACATGGTCATGGCGATGCCGATCTGCCGGAGGTTGTTCATGCAGACGGCGCGTTTTCCCTTCTCCTTCGCCTTGGACAAAGCGGGGAGCAACATGCCTGCCAGGATCGCGATGATGGCGATCACCACCAGGAGTTCGATGAGGGTGAAACCGCGAACCGAGGCGTGGGAGCGTCGACACCGGGAGGGATCGATCAGGGGCGTGAGCCGTTCGGAGAGTTTCATGTTCAGGTTGATGCTTCGGGTTTTGGCACTTCGGTCTAGACAAGGGAGGGCGGTCCGGTGGACCGCCCTCCTCCCGTGCCGGCTCACCGCCGGCGGATCCAAGCAAGGTGAGGCGGTTACCTCACCCGGTAGAACGACGCGGCACCTTCCGGCGCCACGGTGTGTGAAGGCGCCGCAGCGCCGTCCACCGCCGTCCACGGGCCATCCACCGCAGGGGCGGACTCCAGGGTACCGGCCTCGAACGAGATCGTCACCTGGCCGTCAACCAGGGCGATGCCCATCACGACTTCCGGCGGGGCTCCGGTGTATCCCGCTGCCCGCGGCACCGTCGCATTCACCCCGTTGGTGCTCAGGTAGAAGTCGTCGAACCACCCGCTCTCCGTCGAGCTGTTGCTGGACACGAACAACTTGTCCAGCACGGGAGACATCAGCGGCAGCACGGCGTCCACGTAAGTCTTGTCCCGATCACTGAGATAGCCTGAGAACAGGAGGGTCCGACCCGCGTCCCCGTCCTTCTGGATGTAGACGCTGTAAACATCGTTGTATACCAGGTCATCGATCGGCACGTTCGTGATGTCAATCCACACCGAATAGAGAGTGTCGGCAGTCAGCGGCGTCGGGTCGTATGCCACCGTCCCCCCGATGCCGTTCACCGCACCGATGACCCAGTCCCCCGAGACGTTCGAGGCGCTGATGGCCGGGCCGACGTTGTCATCGCTGTCGCCGTAATCCCGCAGCGGCTTGTCGGTCAACCCGATGATCTGCCGGATATCCGCCGCGGGGTTGCCGCGGGTAAACAGGCGGAAGAAGAGCGTGGCCGTCTCGTTCTCGACCACGGTGTGGGTGTAGAGGTTCATCGTGCCGGCAGCGTTTGCTCCACTGCTGTTCGGAACGAAAACGCGGTTCTCACCGTCCAATTCCACCTGGATTTCCCGGCCGCGGGTGTCCACGAACCAGTCGCCGGAATCCACCAGGTAACCCGCTTCATAGGTGTCGAAGTTGTCCAGCAACACCCAGTCAGGGCTCACGCCATCCACAACCGCCACCCGAGTGGTTTCGGTCAATGTATCCACGCCCCGCGACACGGTGAGCGTGTAGGTGGTTCCCTTGGCCGGGGTCACCGCAATGCTGCCGGCACCGGCCACCGTGCTGGCGGTGACGTCACCGACATCCGGACTGATGCTGACCTGCGAGGCGTCCTTGCTGACGTCCCAACGCAGAATGATCTCCTGACCCTTCACCACGGCCGGGAAGTCCGCGCGGAAGCTGTTGATCGCCAGCGGCTGGGTCCGCGTGGGCGGATCCGTGATCGTGGTGGTCTGGAGGATGGCGATCTCGTCCGGCGAAAGCGCCCGCTCCCAGACGACCACCTCATCCACCAACCCGGTGTAGTGGGCGGAGTAGCCACTACGCATCACGGCACCGATCGAGGTATCGTTCAGCGTGAGCGGATAGACCGGCTGGGGCACGATGGTGTCCTCCGCGCCGTCCACGTAGAATTTCGCGCTCACCGCGCTCCCGAGGGTGCGTTGGACGTAGACCAACTGGTGCCAGGTGTCATCAAACACGCTGAGGCTGCCATGCTGATGATTCGCTGTGGCGCCGGTGTCCGTGCGGATGTAGCTGTCAACCGTGGAATCCGTCGACGCGTTGTGGGTCCCGATGTTGAAGAGCGGGTTGTTGTTGCCTGTGCTGCCTTCGGAGAAAACTCGCCGGTCGTTCTGCACCGGCCCCTTGACCCACATGGAAACGGTGAAATCGGGCTTGTTGTAGATGGGCAGATCCTCACCCGGATTGTTGACGCGGGAAAGCGCGGTGCTGGTCGTGGCGCTGAACATGAACGCCTGACCATACTTTCCGGCCTGCAGGTCCGCCGCGGAAAGGTTGTAGAGCGACATGTCGTAACCGCTGACCAGATCCGGGGTCTTGGTACCCACGACCTCGTCCAGCGGCCAGTAGGCGATCATTGAACGATTGATGTCCGGTGCCTCCCAGTCGCCCACCGTGATTTCCGCCCCTTCGCTGGTCACGTTCCCGCCCGCGTTGGTGATCGTCACGGTGTAGGCACCCGAATCCGCCTCAGCCAAGCCGGTCAACTGCAGCGACGACGCGGTCTCACCCGGCAGGTTCACCCCGTCCTTCTTCCATTGAAACGTCATCGGATGACTGCCCGACGCGGAGACGCTGAGCGTCCAGGCATCGCCGATGATCAATCCTGTGGCCCCGGCAGGCTGGCTGGTGATCTCCGGGGCGAAGGCCGGCACCGGAGTCTGGATGCCGTTGTTCATCACGTCTTGAATCTCCTCCTGGCTCAGGGCCCGCTCCCACATCGCCACCTCATCGACCGTTCCGCGGAACAGGGCTGCGACGCTGCTCGCCACCGCATAGGGAGGATCTCCGGCGGCCTGGCGAACCACCGCACCGATGGAAGTGATGTCGCTGGGGGTACTCCCGCGCGTGTAGGTGTTGGCGGAATCGAATTCCCCATCGACGTACAGCCGCAACTCCCCGCCCACATCGACGAGGGCGATGTGATGCCATTGACCGTCATAAGCGGTCAGGGTTCCGACCGGATGATTCACCGTCGATCCACCGCCACCGTTGCGAACGTAGAGTTCGACAGCCTGATGACCATCCGCGGCGTTGTCCGTCCCGATGTTCACCAGCGGATCATCATTGGTGGAGGAACTGGTGGAGAGCACGCGGCGGTCGGTCTCGCCTGAGACGGGGTAGGTGGCATTCACCCAGCACATCATGGTCCAGGTCGGCGCCATGGTGACGGGCAGACCCGTGTCCTCGCCGGGCAGGCTCAGGTGCCACAACCGCGTGGTCAGGTCAGGATCAAACGCCACGGCGTTCCCCACCTTGCCCGGGACAGTGGAGAAGATCGTGTTGTCCGTCTGCACGTCATTTCCGGTGACCAGGTCCGGGAAGGTGATGAAGTCCTGGCCCAATTCATCGAGCGGCCAGTAGGAAACAAGTCCCTTCCGCACATCCTGGGCCTGCATGGCCACGCCGGCAGTCAGTACCGCCGCAAGGCCCGCAACGCCCACAATCCGAGTTGTCATGTTGGTTTTCTTCATTGGTTCAGCGGAACCGTTAATGCGCCGGCCGGTGTGGAGTGTCAAGTCGATTCCTGCCCGACTGCCCCCCGCCACACCGGCAGAAGCCAATGATAATCAACAATCTGTGTGTCTACAGAAGACAGCTCCAACAGGGCGCACCCGTGGACGCGAGTCCGGAGCCCGACCGCCCAACCCGCACATGGAGAGGCTACAACGAGTCTGAAGGGGAGTGGAGGGAGGAGATCAAGCCCCGGCAGGCCGGGGACTCCGATCGAGCCCCTTCCAGGCCCAAACCACCGCGGCGAGCGCCAGCAGTGAGGCCAGGCCATAGGCCCAATGGGGTCGGTACCCATACAGTGCCGTTGCAAGAACGGGACCGAGAATGCGCCCCATGGTTCCGGCGCTCTGTGCCACCCCCAAGGCACTCCCCTGCTCTTCCGTAGGGGTGAGGATCGACAACAGTCCCAACGTGGGCGCCCGGTTGATCCCCGAGCCCGCCGAGATCAGGGCCAGCGCCACCAGCAACGTGGCAAGCGTGCCGACATAGGGCAGAATCACCAGGCTCACCGCAAACAAAGCAAGGCTGCCCTGGATTAACCGCGGTTCACCCATCCGCTTCACCAACCGCCCCACCGCCCCCTGGACCAGTGTGGCGACCAGACCACAGAAAGCGAAGATGTAGCCCAGCCGCTTCTCACTGAAGTAAAGCGTTTGGTGACGGATCATCCCCGGAAAGGCCGCCTCCAACGCCAGCCGGTTGGCGTGCGCATCCAGTCGCGCGGACTGGTTTCCGGATGAGGCATCCGCCGGCTTCGCGAGGCCCCCTGGCGTGAGATCGCGTTCATGCAGCAACGCGTTCAGGTCGGTGAAGAGAGTGTCCCGCAGCAACCCCGGACCGGCGGCATCCGCGTTGGCATAGGCTTCCCGGGAGGAGTCCGGCACCGAACCCCGTATCGCCCCATAGATGCCTTTCCCGCCCTGCTCGATCTTCCGCGCCATGGCCACCGGATCCCGGAAGTCATCCGGATGAAAGGCCGGTGACCCCACGAGCAACGGCAGGGTGGTTTCAAAACTCGCGAAGCAGAACGTGGCCAGGAAGTAAACCCCCACCAGCAACCCCGCCTGGGGACGGGCGAGCACCCGTCGCCATTGGTCAAGCCCGGGCCGGCCGGCGGCCGGTTTGGCCCCGGGATGCCGGCTTTCCGCCAGGATCACGGTCGCCAGCAGAAGGTTGGCACCGCAAATGCCGGCGGCCACCCAACCCGGTCCCGCCAACCCAAACCACGTTGCGCTCAGCGCTCCCAAGGCCGGTCCGAGGATGAAGCCAAGCCCGAATGCCACCCCAATCACCGCCATTCCCTTCGACCGCTTCTCGGGCGGGGTCACGTCGGCAATGTACGCGGAAGCCACGGAGATGTTCGCCCCGCAGGCACCCGCGAAAACCCGGGACAGCAGGAGCAGGAACATCCCCCCGGTTCCGGACCAACCCGGCATCGAGGCCCACGCGAACAGCGCGTAGGAGATGGTCGACCCGGCATTGCTCAGCAGCAGGACCGGCCGCCGGCCAATGCGGTCGGAAAGCCGGCCCCAAAACGGCGCCAGCAGGAATTGCATCAGCGAGAACGACGCGATGATCACGCCGATCATGAAGCCCTCCGCCCCGAATCGCTCGCTGTAACGGGGCAACAGGGGCAGAACAATGCCGAACCCGATCAGGTCGATGAAGACCGTCAGGAAGATGATCAGCAGCGAAGGCTTGCGAGATTTCATGCGGGTCATGAGCAACTGACCAATGGAGCGTCAGCGCAACAGGGCGCGAAATGTTCCGTGGCGGGAGCCGTCCGTCAACCGGCAATTCATGGGAACACCGGGTCCTCCCCGGTAACAGCTACTTCTGGCGCACGGGGCCGGCAGGCACAGCGAGCCACTCCCCGGCAAGGACGGCTGGGTGATCGGTCGCCGGGATTCCCGGCAGCCCGATTGCAGCCCAACAGGTCACTCGCGGACAGGGCTGTCCGCGCTGCCGGCCAGTTGGACCCACAGGCATCGGCGCTCGCCGGAGCGTCGCTACGAGGAGACTGGCCGTCAGCGCCCCGAGAAGGCGCGGCGGAGCATCCGGACGCTTTCCGGCACGGCGATGTCGGGATCCTGCTTACCCTCCATCTCCAGCGACACGTAGCCGTGGTAGCCCGCCGCTTCGAGGATGCGCGCAACCCGTGAGTAGTCGAGATCGAGGGTGTACCATTCACCGCCGCCGGGGTAGGTCTTGGCCTGCACGAAGATCGCCTTCGGGGCCACCATCTCCAGCTTCTCGTAGGGATCCTCGAGGAAGTTCCCGGTGTCCATCAGCACGCCCAACCACGGCGACTCGATGGCGTTCACGATCCGCAGCAATCCCTGCGGCGTGCTCGTCAACCCCCAGTGGTTCTCCAGCGCCAGCAGCACGCCGCGCTTTTCGGCCATCGGCAGGCACTGTTCAATCGCGTCAATGCACCACTTGAACCCGTCGTCCTCCGTGTATCCCGGAAGGATCGGCTCCACCCCGCGGTTCGCCATCAGGTCGTCGAACGACTTGATGGTGTTCCAGCGACCCGAATTGAGCCGGATGCAGGGGGCACCCAGTTCATAGGCAATCTCGAGGCACTTCTCGGTATGGGCGATCATTCGCTTCCGCTCCGCCGGATCCGGGTCCACGAAATCCTGGTGCACGGAAAGCGCAATCAGGTCCATGCCGTTCAGGAAAGCGTGGCGCTTGAGTTTGCGGCAGTAAGCGCGGTGCTCGGCGGTCAAGGGGGGCTTGTCCCCCATGTCCATCTGCTGGTGCAGCACGTCCACCCCTTCCACGCCGAGGGCGGCCGCCTTGTCGATGACCGTCTCGATCGGCACCCGTTGTTCGGTGAAGTGCCAGTAGGAATAGGTGGAAACGCCCAGCTTGACCCGCCGCCGGGGCAGACGCGCGGGACGATCCGCAGATTGGGCAAGGGCCGGACTCGCCGCCGCAAGCGCGGCGGCACCCAGGAAGTGACGACGTGAGTAGTTCATGTTCAGGAAAGGACTGGGAACCGTGTCAAAGGATACAGGGGAAAACCGGAGGGCGCCGCGCTCAGGTCAGGGAACGATGCGTGCCGTCGCAAAACGGCAGCGTCTTGCTGTGTTTGCAACCGCACCAGGCAACCTGCTTCTCCGCCGTGATCTCCGTCTTCAACGGCCCCAGACCCGTGCCCTTGTGAGATCCATCGCAGAGAGGCTGGGACTGGGACCGGCCGCAGGCGCAGAACCAGTAGGTGCCAGGCGTGGCCGGTTGAACCAGGGGGGCCTTTTGAAAAACGTGCGGTTCGCTCATGGACGTCGACTCTGCGCCAACCCCTGCCTGCGCGCAACCCGGGAAACGACGGAAGCGTGTGCCTGGACCCGGACATCCCCCCTTGGGACCCGGGTTGTCCCGGCCGGCATTCGGCGCGACAAGGATCGAAACTCGGAGTCACAATCCTTCCTCCACCCCGGCGAAACCCGGTGCCGGGCACCAACTCCGTGTTGCAGGTGCAACATAAGGCTGCACAACCAGCTCAGCCGCCCTGGGGCGCATGCCGCCTGAAAGTGCCACCCTCCCGAGCACGGAATCTCCGTTTGCCTCCCGGTCAGGTTGTGGCATTCTCTTAATCGTTTGATCGTTTGTGCTTATGTCGAAACCGAAGATTGTCGCCTACCTGAAACCGACCTGTGGCTGGAGCAACGGCGTGCGTGCCGTGCTTCGCAAATACGACCTTCCCTACGAGGATCGTGACATCATCAACGATCCCGCCCAGCGGGAGGAGATGGTCCGCAAGAGCGGGCAGATGCTGAGCCCGTGTGTCGAGGTGGACGGCCGCATGCTGGCGGACGTCAGCGGTGAGGAGGTTGAGGCCCATCTGCTGGCCCACCGGTTGGTCACCCCCACGCAGCGCGTCGCGGAGGCCCCGACCAACCAGGGGTGCGCGGACGAGTTCGCGCCTCCGGCGGCGATTCATTTCCGATAGCCCGGGGACGTCCCCCTGTCTGCCGGGGCAGCGAACCGGGGTCCGCCGGTTCGAGCCCTGGTCGTCTCTTCATTTCGCGGACAAGGCAGTCCGCGCTTCCGGGGAGCGGTCGGGTTTGACGGGATGGGAGACAGCGGGATGGGTGCGGGACGGTTTGGGGATGATGGGAGGAGCCGCAGGTCGGCGCACCCCCGTTCGCCGCTGCGGGGGAGATGGGCTATTGCCGGTCAGCGGGAAAGGGCCGTCCACACCGGGGTAATCGGGGTCACCCGGATGTTCTTGAACTCAGGGTTAGCCCCCTTGCTGCTGATACCTCCCAGCGAGCGCCGGGCCGGGTCAAAGTGGCAGGCCTTCGAGATCGCCACGGCACCTTCGTTGACAAACACCTCGATGGAACCCCGGTCGACCAGAACATCCAGCGGCAGGGTTTTCGTGTCCGGGACCGGAACCCCCAAGTCCCCGAGGACCAAACGGTGCTCTGACGGCTTCCACATCAACCATTCCCCCCGAATGAGCAGGCCGACCTCGTTACTCGAACCGGGATCGAGTTCAACCCGGATTCGATGGGCGTCCAGTTCGACACTTTGCCAGCCGCAAACCTCCCCCTCCAACCGGTCCAATTCCTTCACCGGTTGGGCGAACATCCTCAGGCCCTCGGGAGTCTCCCGCAGCGTCAGTTCCACCGGCACGGTCATCTGCTGGTTGAACGGCATGCCCGGAAACGTGATCCCGCGGCCCCAACCGATTTGGATGCGCCTTCCATCCGGGGCATCACTGTAGGATTGCGCCGCGTAGAAGTTGCCGTGCCAGAGCCGGTGTTTACCCGACTCCGGATGGAACTGCTCGCCGTCGAATTCGCCGATCGCGTACTCGCCGTCTGCCGCGTAGAGAACCCAGCGGCTTTCCCCCGCCTTGCCTTGGACGGGGAGTTTGAACAGGTCCGGGCACTCGAAGTAGCCCTTGATCCGGCCGCGCTTCGTCCAGTCGCGCAGGTTTGACGACGTGTGAAAGACCACGTCGCGACCGCCCTCGTCCTCATCGTAGACGGCCATGACCCATCGGTTCCGCGCCTGGTCCCGGATCACCTTGGGATCACGACCGCGATGGGAAACGACCGGGTTGCCCTCGAACTCCTGCCAGGTTCGCCCGCGGTCGTTGCTGTAGGAAATGGCCTCGCCGCGCCCCGTGCTGGTCCAGGCCGCCATCATCGGGGGCTGACCGGCCTTGCCAAACCCGGAGGTATTCTGCCAGTCCACCAGCGCCGAACCGGAAAAGACCCAGTCACCGAAGCGCGGCGGGTAGATGGCGGTTGGGAGTTCCTGCCAGTGGAAGAGGTCCGAACTGACCGCGTGGCCCCAGTGCATGTTGCCCCATTCGATGCCAAACGGGTTGTGCTGATAGAACAAGTGGAATTCGCCCTTGAAATACACCAGGCCGTTGGGGTCGTTGTGCCAGCCGCGTCGCGAGGTGAAGTGGAACTGCGGCCGCAGTGCCTCGCGATACATCCCGTCCGCGTCCGGCACCGAGTCGCTCGCGACCATGGCGTCCAAAGTGGCATCGCCGCCGGGCAACCGGCATTCCACCGTGAGTTGTTTGCCGGCGAACTCGGAGACATCGCTGAACACCTGGAAGTCCGCGGGGCCGGTGGCATATTCGATTTCGAATTCACGGACCGTCGCGCCGTCCACCACGAACCTCATCCGCCGCTTCGGCGCCCCGTTCTTCACCGGCAACCAGAGATAGCGTTGGGAAACCGTGAAGGCCCGTGCCAGGTCGGCGGCCTCAAGCCGGCCCCCACTCTGCACGATCTCGTCGGCGTTGATGTGACCCCAGCCCCCCTTCCGTTGGTCGACGATCCTGATCCTAGCGGTCTGTCCGAGCCATTGGCGGACATCCCAGGTGCGCCATTCAAGCGCCTCGCTGCCGCCCGGCTCCGTGTTGGGACCGGTCACGGTCAGCACCACTTTCCCGTCGACGAGCAGGTCGATGCAGGTTTCTCCGGCGTACCCCCCGCCCCCCACCCGCAGGTTGATGTAGGGCCGGGAAATGCGGAACTCCGGCGAGGTGAGCGTGCCGGTGCTGTCGTCGCCACCGCGGAAGGAGTTCACCAACCCGTGCCCCTGATAGCCGGACACCTGCATCTGCCCGGGCAAAGTGCCGCGCGCCGGGCCTGAGCCGAAAGCCTCGCCGGTGACCTGCCAGTCGCCGTAGGTGTCCTGCTCGAAGTTCGCGATGATCTCATCGGGCAGGCTGCCTGGATCGACGTCCCCGGAGAAACCGACCGTACCCAGCAGAACGGTGGTTGCCGCCAGGATAACCGGAAGACAAGCAGGCGCGGTGCGGTGTGCGTTCATGCCGGGTAGGCTGCCAACTCCCGGCCCCAAGGCAAGCCCGCAGAGACGGCCGGCGCCACCGGTTGTGGAAACGCGCATTCGCCCAGGCCCCGCAATCCCCCATCCTGTCGTGGCGGCGTACTGGCGTTCGGCGGACCTCCCGTTGGAGCCTCCTGCTTTCGGCGAACACCGGTTCGCCGTTACGGGCACGTTGCCGCGCAGCTACCCGGCGTGCCGGAGGACGGCAAGCTTCTGATCGAGTTCCTGGACCCGCTGCGACAGCCTTTCCAACAAGCGGAACGCCAGGGAGGGATTCTCCTGAATCGTGCGCATCAGGGTGCTGCGATCCACCGTCAAGGCGCGCACTTCGCCCCGGGCCTTCACGGTGGCGGTGCGTTTGCAGCGGGTAAACAGGGCCGTCTCGCCGAAGAAGTCGTCTTTGCCCAGGCGGGCCAGCGGCACCTCCCGCCCCTCCACCGTCTGGCTCACTTCGACTTCACCGGACTGGATGACGTACAGGCAGTCCTCCTCGTCGCCTTCCCGGATGATGATTTCGCCGTCGGCGTAGCGACGGCCCAGTTCGCGGGTTCTCAGGGGCACTTGACGGTCCTCCAATGGAGAGTGAAACGGCAGGATTCCGGCGATGGTTTCGCGCAGCAGATTAAAGCCGAACACGGGGTGCAGGGTGCGAACGAAGATATCGCGATAGGGAGCGCTGCCGGTGAAGGCGTCCCAAAGCACGCGGCTCATCAACCGGCGCGCGCCCGGTTTGCCCTGCTCCTTGTGAACCATGCGCAACACCGCCTTTTGCAGCGTCCGGCTTCGTTGGATCAGGCTGGTGAAGGCGAAGATCAGGCGGCCGACGGCATTGTCATGCACCATCTTCCGGCAGGCCGGCCGGTAACCCCGGTGGAAGTCGGTGGCCGCGATGCCGTGCATCACCGCGGTGCTTGCGGCGGCCTTCGCCGTCACGTAGGCGGCCCCGATGCCGTTCTTGTAAAGCTTGCTCACGCCGCAGTCGCCGATCATCACGAACCGGTCGGCGTAAGGATGCGTGGCCGCCTGCACGTTGAGTTGCGGAAGACACTGGCACGCCGGCTTTTCCTCCGCGACGAAACCATCCGGGAGCAGGGCCTTCAGGGCAGGCGACCGAAGCAAGGACTGCAGCAGGGTCTTGTCCACGCGGCTGCCCAGGACCACCAGCGTGGCATAATCCCCCTTTGGGATCACCGCGGCGCAGGTGAGGTGCGGCAGGTTCAGCAGAAACGTATGCATCGAGTTCCCCAAACACCGATGCACCGAGTCAGCCCCGAGGCGGAATTCGCAGATGGCCGCTTTCGCCGCCGTCGGCCGACGATACCGGCCCAAGGCGTTTTCGAAGACCTTCAGCGAGTGGGGATTCAATCCCACCGCGCCCACCACCAGGTCGTAGGGACCGTAACGCTCGTTGCGACCGATCAATTCCGGTCTGCCCTCACGGAATTCCACCCCGGCAACGGCGTCGCACACCAACCGCGCGCCCTTGCCAACCGCCAATCCCTGCAGGAACCCGTCAAAGCCGAGGTGACCCGACGGGACCGCGGCCCCCTTGGGTCCCGCCCCCCGGTGCATTGCGGCGATGCGCATCTCCTGCAGCGGGGTCTCAAGCCGGACGCTTCCCGCATCGGTGTGCAGCACGTAGGAGTCAATCCCCCGGTGGACCGTTGTGGTGGGGATGCTGATTCCCTCCGCGGCGAGGATTTGCACGAGCGACTCGGAAACGATCCCTCCGCAATGATTGCAATGCGCAGGTCCCGCCTGGTGAAAGTCCTTCGGATCGAGGATGTCCACCTCCAGTTCGAGACCGGTCCGTTCCGCCAGATCCAAAGCGAAGATCGTGAAGAAGCTGCCGGCCGGCCCGCCCCCCACCACCGCGACACGGGATCCGTTCGCCAGTTTCATGCCGGCCCCGTTGTGGTCTGAACGATCGCTCATGAACGGATCCCGCAAGCATCGGCCCGCAACGGCCAACGCGCTTCATGAAAGGTGACGCCCGTGACTCTAACGGGTCCGGGGTCGGAGTCAACCGTCGTTCAAGCCCGCTTTTCGATCCCCCGCACCAGGTCGTTGAAGATCAGCCAGTGAAAGGGCACGAAGAACCACCAGTAAAGCCAGCCCGCCCAGCCGTGCGGAGCGAACCAGGCAATGACCGACAAACGGTTCCCACCCCCCGCAGGCTCGGGCTCGATGCGGAATTCCAGCCACGCCTTGCCCGGCAGCTTCATCTCCGCACGCAGGAGCAGCCGTGCGTCTTTCTCCAACCGTTCAACACGCCAGAAATCGACCGCGTCATGCAGTTGCAGAGTCCGTTCGCAGCGTCGTCCCCGCGCCGTCCCCACCCCCAGAAAGAGCCGGTCGATCGCACCGCGCATCCGCCACATCCAGTTGGTGTTGCACCACCCCTCACGCCCGCCGATCCGGCAGACCGATGCGAACAGTGCCGGGGCGCGCTTGGGGGTGGTTCGGGAATCCGAAGCCCGGAAACGTGGCGGTGCGGGCAACTCGTCCAGCTTCATCGCCAGCTCATGTGCGGGCGGATAGGCGTCCGACCAATGCGTGGCCACCCGATCCTGTTCCTCGCGGGACATCGCCCGGACCAACGCTTCCTTGCAGCCTTGAGGCGGAGCCGGGAGGAGCTGCTCGAGTTCCCGGCTGGACTCGACGGTCTCGCCGCCGGCGGCGGCAGCGAACAGCGTTCGCAGAATGGGCGCGGGCACACTCGTAAACCAACTGGCCCAGTAGGCGCAGAACGCGGGACTCTGGATCGGTGACGGCAACAACAACCGCCGACGCCCCAGCACGCCGGCCAGCATCTGCAGCAGCTCGGCCTGGGTCAGCACGTCCAGCCCGCCAATGGCCGGGTCGCCTCCGGAAAGGACGGGGTGCTCGATCAAGGACACCAAGGACTGCACCACATCCCGGATCGCCACCGGACGGCATCGGTGGCGGCTCCAGCGCGGAACGAGAATCACCGGACTGTGTCGCACCAGGCCCTTCAGCGCTTCATAGAGCGCACTGCCTGACCCGATGATGGGCGCGGTCCAAAGGGCGGTGACGGGAACGGCTGCACTCCGAAGGGCTTTCAGGACCGACGGCCGGTCAGACGTCGACGAATCCCGGTCCTCCTGCCGGCCGAGGTAGATCAACCGCTTGACCCCGGCCCGGACCGCGGCTTCCCGGAAACCGGTCGCCGCGCGAAGAGCGGTCGCCTCGGTCCGCGCATTCCGCAGCACGAGCGAGTGAATCAGGTAACAGACCGTGTCCACGCCCTTCAAGGCATCCGCCAGCGAAGCGGGGTCCAGCGCGTCCCCAACGCTCCTTTCCGCACCGGCGAACCGTTCCTCCGCTGAAGGCGAGGCCGTCCGCAACAGCACCCGCACGCGGTGACCCCGGGCCACCAACTCGGGCACCAGACGGCCCCCCACGTAATCCGTGGCTCCGGTAACGAGGATTCTGCCGCCGTCCATCGATCCGCAATCGCGTCCTGTAGTAATCCCCGGGATGGTAGCCGGACGTCCCCGCCGTCGGCAAGTCAGGCCCCCGTCCGTCCGCAGTTCCCCGATGAACGGAGCGCCGGGGTCAGTCCTGCAGCCATTGACGGCGCTCCCTCCGTCACTAGTGAGGACCAACCCGATCCGCCCGATCGGAAACCGGACCTGTTGCCAGCCAACCTCGCCATCCCGGAGGGATGCAAGCTGTTAGCCGGGGGTTGAGCGAAGCGACACCCCCGGACCCTACGCCCGAAACACCCCCCGATCCCGACGGGATCGCAGCCTGGCCCCCACTGGCATCCCTCCGGGATGCGGGGTCCATTCCGATCGGTTTCCGGTGTTATCGCTCGTCCCTCGCTCGACCACCGGCTAATGGCTTTGAACCCTCCGGGTTCGGGGAACCCCAGGCTCGTATGGCAACGGGCTTTCGGCCCTTCTCAGCGTCGAGCCCGCAACCAATCCGATCGACCCAATGGCAATGCGCTTGATTTAACGCCCATGCCCGGGAGGGGCGAAAGAAATGGCCCGTGGGGGGGCTCCTGCTTCCGTGCCTGGCGGGACTCGCCACCCGGGCGGCCGCCGACCCCAGCAGTGAACTGCTGGGCTGTTCTCTTTCGCCCTGACGGGCTGAGGACCGGCCCCGCCCCATGCTTTGCTTCGCGCCACGAGTCTGGCAGCCTCCGACTCCGGCGCGGATCGCGAGGTCAACCTGCCTGGCGCGCGCCATCGGTTG
Organism: Verrucomicrobiales bacterium; assembly: GCA_024233215.1. Taxonomy (GTDB): domain Bacteria; phylum Verrucomicrobiota; class Verrucomicrobiia; order Limisphaerales; family J093; genus J093. The sequence continues at coordinate 175,749 of JACKPW010000007.1, forward strand.
CACGCAATGCCATGTCCACGCTCCTGACCGTCCACGACCTCAGCCTGCGCTTCAATGAGCAGGTCCTCCTCGATCACGCGTCGCTTGCCCTGGACGAAGGTCAGCGGGTGGGATTGGTCGGGCGCAACGGCTGCGGGAAATCGACCTTTCTCAAGGTGCTCACCGGGGAGCAGTCGCCGGACACCGGCACCCTCACGAGCCGGCGCGATCTCGTGATCGGTTGCCTGCCCCAGGAATGCCCGCTCGAATCGGAGAAGACGGTTGCCGAGAACATCCGGGAAGGCGCGCGGCATGTGCTGGACCTGATCGAGGAATTCGAGAGCCTGCCGCCGGACTCGACCCGCCATGCGCCGTTGGAGGAACGCATCATGGCCCTGGACGGCTGGGGGCTCGATCACCGCATCGCCGCCGCGATGTCGCATCTGAATGTCCCGGATGGGAATCGCCGGATCGACACCCTGTCCGGCGGGGAACGACGGCGCGCGGCGCTCTGCCGGGCCATCGTGTCGCGTCCCGACCTGTTGATTCTGGACGAACCCACGAATCATCTCGACACCGACGCCATCGACTGGCTGGCCGGTTTTCTGGACGGTTTCCCCGGAACGTTCCTCGTGGTCACGCACGACCGCTGGTTTCTGGACCGGGTCACCAGCCATATCGTCGAACTGGCCGGGGGCCGTTTCTACACCTACGAAGGCAATTACACCGAATACCTCGTCGGGAAGGCAGAACGCGAGGCCCGCGAACAGGCCGCCGAGGAACGACGCCAGGCCTTTCTGCGACGCGAACTGATCTGGATTCGAAGCGGCGTCCGGGCCCAGCGCAAGAAGGTCAAGAGCAAGGTCGATCACTATTTCGAGGTCGCAGCGCAAAGCGGACCCGAGGTGGAAACGGAGATGGAACTGGTCATCCCGCCACCGGCACAACTCGGCAATCGCGTCGTGGAACTGACCGGGGTCGGGATCGAGTTGGGCGGGAAGCGGCTCTTCCGCGGATTCGATCTGGCGTTCGAACACGGTCGGCGGGTCGGTGTGGCGGGCCGGAACGGATTGGGCAAGACCACCCTGCTCCGCCTGATCTTGGGCCAACTCGAACCAACCGAAGGCACGGTGAAGGTCGGCACGTTGACGGAGTTCAACTACGTCGATCAGGGCCGGCTTCAACTCAACGAGGAACACACGGTGCTCGAAGCCGTCAGCGACGGCACGGAGTTCGTCCTGTTCGGCGAACAGCGCCTTTCCCTGCGCGGTTACCTCAAGCGTTTCCTCTTCACGGACGAGCGGATCAAGACCCAGGTCAAGTACCTCAGCGGCGGTGAACGCAGCCGGTTGTTGCTGGCGCGCATCCTCAAGCGCGGCGGGAACTTCCTCATCCTTGATGAACCGACCAACGATCTCGACCTCCCGACGCTCCGCGTGCTGGAAGAGGCGTTGATCGCCTTCCCCGGCGTGGTGGTGGTGGTGAGCCACGACCGCTGGTTTCTCAACCGCGTTTGCACCGACATCCTCGCCTTTGAGGGCGACGGGCGGATCGCCCACAGCGTCGGCGACTTCGATTACTACCTCGAAAAGCGCGCCCGGGCGGCCGCCGACCAGGCCGACGCCGAACGCGAATTCAAAGCCGCCCTCGAGCCGAAGACCAAACCGGCCGCCCGCCGGCGCCCCCGCAAATTGACCTGGAAAGAGACGGAGGAACTCGCCGGCATCGAGGCCCGCGTGCTCGAAGCCGAGGCGGAAGTCACGCGCATCGAGACGCTGTTCGCCAACCCGGATTTCCATCGCACCCACGGCCCGCAAACGAACGAACTCATGACCGAGCTTGCCACGGCGAAGCAGACCGTGGCGGACCTGTTCGCGCGATGGGAGGAACTGGAGGCGATCCGGGTGCAGGCGGAGCCGTAACGACTCGCGGGAAAGACACGGATTCCACGGATTTTCACGGATTTCAGGAGGGAGCACTGGGGGAAGGCCTGGGGGGTGCTGTCGGTCTCGGGGATCCACTCCGGTCAGCGTGCCGTGGCACCGCCGACAACGTCACCTGCCGGTTCTCGGTCCCCCGTGGCGTGCTGCTGCTCCCGCCCTGCCTTCGTTTCCTTCGTTTCCTTCGTTTCCTTCGTTTCCTACTGTGAGCCCTGAGTAGTCATGGCTGAGCAGCCAGGCGGCCGGGGGCCAACGTACTCCCTGGGAGCACACCCGCCCCCGGGTGTGGCGGACGGCGCCCCCGCCGGCCGCTCCTTGCAGTGGATCCACAGGCCGCGCGGATCCGCCAAGGTGCAACGGCAAGCGTTTTCGGCGAGGGCGCCGAAAACAACACGCGAGGGCGCGTGCGCTCCCCGGACCCTGCGCGCCCCCCCCAGCGCCAATGAAGCCGGAGACCAGCGGACGCGGTGGTGCCACAGGAGCCAGTCCGATACCGCTCCGACAGCGGGATTGACAGCGAACGGTGCTCCTCGCAGCATTCCGCCATGTCTTGGATGGGGCATCCCGTCGACCTCGCATGTCCGGTTGTTGTTGCATCGGCGCCCGCTTCAAATCACCCAGCACCGCTCCCCTTGGCACGATGAAGACCGCAGTCCCCGTGATGATGGCGTCCACCCTGCTGTCTGGTTTGGTGCAAGGGGATGCGGGCCAACTCGGCGGGGTGCCTTGGGTTCGAGAACTCCCCTCCGGCATCTATGACACGCCCGCGATCGGGAGGAACGGGACCCTCTTTGTGGCAACGGGCGGCACCGCAGGATCCGTGTTTGCACTCGACTGCCGCACGGGACGAACCCTCTGGGCCGCCGAGTGCCGTGACACGATGGCGTCGCCGGTGGCCGGGAACGACGGGATCGTGTTTGTCGCCGCCGGGGATGGGAAGGTCCGGGCGCTGGACGGCGGGACGGGGAGGGTGATCTGGACATCGTCCGTCGCGGTGAGGATGCGCACGTGTGCCGTTGGCTTCGAAGGCACCGTCTATGTTGGCGTCCTCTCTCCCCACAACATCGTCGCTCTGGACGGAATGGATGGCGCCCTGCGGTGGGACTTCCAACCTCAGACCCTCTGGGGCAACCAGTCGCCTGCCATCGGAAATGATGGGACGGTCCATGTTGCCGGTTATGCCCTGGATGGCATGACGGGGGCGCGGCTTTGGGACAGCTATACTGAAACCTATGGCAGTTCCCCGGCAATCGGAGCCGACGGGACCATTTACGCGGGGAACTTCGTCGGGCAGCTTTCGGCGATCGAAGGCCGAACCGGAGCTGTGCTCTGGCAGGCCGATGTCGGTAACGGGGCATCTCCGGTGATCTCGGCCCCCGCCATTGGGAACGACGGCACGGTCTTTGTCGATGCAAGGGACGGTTGGGTCACCGCGTTCGACGGGGCGACGGGGCATAGGCACTGGAACCTCAAGATCTTGACCGAAGGCAACTACAACCGGACTCCGGCAGTCGCCGGGAATGGGACCTTGTACTTCGCGGACTCCACGCAAGTGCTGGCGCTGGAAGGCGCAACCGGGCGCAGGCTCTGGAACACGTTTGTTCGGGGAGTTGCCCTGGCTCCGACCATTGGAGTCGACGGGACAATCTATGTGGCCACTCGCGATGGCTTCGTCTATGCTCTTCGCGGGAACAGTCCACTCGCGGCAAGCTCTTGGCCGAAAGCCCACGGAGACCTCGGGAACACCGGCCGTACGCGGGCGAAACCACCCAAGGTGGAGCGGCAGCCCGAGGTCGTCGTCCTCCAGGAAGGAGAGGAGGGCCGGGTTGTTACCGAGGTTTCGGGAATACCGTTTCCCCAGGTGCAATGGTCGCGGAATGGAACTCGCATTCCTGATGCCACCAGCACAACCGTGGTCATCCCCGAGGTGACGCGTGCGGACGAAGGTTCCTACAGTTTGTCGGCCACCAACGGAGCGGGACAAACGACCAGCCGGCCCATCACGGTCGTGGTGAGCAATGTGGACCCAATCCCCCTCGTGGCGCTGGAGTGGCAGGGGCAGGAAGGCGAACCGCTCACCCTCGAATCGGCGGACCGAGTCGGGAAGGACGTCCCATGGAAGACCGTGCGTGACTATCCGGCTGGGAACGTCCGGCAGTGGTTCCTGGAACCGGAGCCGGTTTCGACGTCGTTCTTCCGGCTGAGGGGCTCGCTTCAGGCTCCAAGCATCAACGTCGGCTGGGTCAATGCGTGGAGTTTCGACGAGCCGATCGGGACCGGCGTCCGCATCGAGTACCTCTCCACGATCACCGGCTGGACCGAGTGGCAAACGCTGACGAATCTCGTTCTCCCGACGAGCCCCTACCAGTTCGTGGACCTTGAGAGCCTGGACGACTGCTCACGCGTCTACCGCACGACCCTGCTGCCTTGAAGGCCAGCGTCCGGGTGATGGAGTGGATTCCCGTGCCCTTGGAACCGCTGTCGGCACTCACCGTAGTAGATCGAGGTTCCGGGGATAGTTCGCTCACCTTGGCGGTAGCGACCCGCAGCCGAACCTCAGGTGGGTTTCGCGGCACGAGTTTCTTCCACCTTGTTTGTCCGTTGCCGGCATCAGTCGGTCTGCACCGTGTACCTCACCAGTTTCTGCGAGTACGGTGCGTCCGACCAACCGTTTTCATAGGAGTTGTTCAACACCATGCCGACACCCGGCGCGTACGACTGCTCACTCCGGCTCTGATCGACCACCTGACCGTCCTGTCGCAGCGTGAACTGCGTCCGCAACACCAGGCAGTTCTCAAAAACGCCGGCCGGCACCGAGATTACACTCCGCGTCGCCTGGACACTAATCAGCCAGGAGAATTCATACGAACCCACCGCCGCATGTTCCTCCCACTGATCTGCGGCGGAAACCGCGCTGCGGATCACTGTCCAGGATGGGTCCACGAGGAGCGGATTCTCCTGGATCGGCCCCTCGTTACCCCAGATTTGGTGCAGGCGGAGCGAACTGCCGTCCCAGGCGAGCCAACGAATCTCCTGGTAGTTGTCCGGCGCCGTCTCCTGACGTTCCAGCTTGAAGGTCTGGACGCTCCCGATTTGCTCAAAGCCGATCACGGTGTCCGTGCGGGGTCCATCGCCATACCCGGGCTCATAGACCCATTGGTTCCCCACCGCCAAGGGAAGGTAGTTCTGCGGATCGATGCCCGGCGGATTCCCCCCGTTGCCGGCCAGTTCATAAGTCGCCTCCAACTCCCCGTTCTCGTAGTTCACCGAGCGAACCAGGGCGACTCCCGGGGCCACCCAATCCATCGAGCTCAGTTTAAGGTCGTTGTTGAGTTCCCGGCTGACGAACTTCAGGCAGTCGAACGTGCCCGCGGGAACGGTGATGGTTTCACGCGCTTGGATGGTAATCTGGTCGCGGCTTCCGTCGGCAAAGTCGTTGGTCCAGACGGTGCCGACCGGCGCATCCTGGAACATGAGCACTTCGTTCGTCGCGATTCCGAATGAGATCTCATGAAACTCGGTGGTTGTGGAGCGGAACGGGATGAGGAAGAGGCTCTGCGGATCACGAATCTCCGTCACCGTGTAATCCATGCCGGTCGAAAGTTCGGCCCGCGCCACCGGTCGGACGCGTCGTTCCCAGGTGGCTCCACTCGGATTGGAGGCCGCATAGACGACCTCGACGCCCATCGGCAGCGGGATCAGAGGGTTGGGAATCGCCTTGACCCGGTAGAACATCGGCACAGACACCGTCGTCTCCGGGCCGGAGACCATCAGATCCGTGAGTGGATTCCACGTCTCCCGCCAGACGCCGGACGCGAGGTCGTCGGTCCACTGGACGGAGAACAGTCCGTTGGTGAGCGGATTGGTCCAAGTCAGGGAACCGTTGCGGTGAAGCGAGATGATGTCGACGTCCTCTGCCTGAGCTGGAACCGAAAACGAGAGGGTGAACAAAAGGAACAACAGCGTGGTTTTCATGCGGCACTGATCATGTGGTGAACTGAGGCTCACAATAGGTGCATCCGCCTCCCGTGTCCCGCCAGAATTCGGAGCGCAAGAACCCGACCCAGACGATCCCGGCATTTCTCGGAATGCCTCGCTCCTCGTCATCGCAATACCGATTCGAGATTGTCCTCGTACAGTCGATCGTCTGAATCCGCCCGACTCAAGCAGGATTCGGGTTGGATTGTATCACGAATGTGACACGGTCATCCGCATGGCTGAAACGCTGGCAAAGGCAGACCGGGGTAAGGAGTTGGAGCGCTTCGACTCCTTGGAGGACCTGCGTGCTTCGTGGGAAGCATGAAGCTCACCCAGACGGTGCAGTTCCGGAAGGACGCCAAGCGGCTGGTCAAGCGGGGCCAGGACGTTGAAAAACTGCTCACCGTGGTCAGGCTGCTCAGGTCACGAGACCGGCTTCCAGAGCCCCTGCGGGATCACCCGCGGGCAGGAGGCTGGAGGGGCTGGCGCGACTGCAATTTCGAGCCGGACTGGGTCCTGATCTACAGGATTTCGGGGGACGAACTGATCCTCGGCCGGACCGGCTCCCACTCGGACTAGTTCAGAACCGCTGTGGCAGGAAGCTGCCTCAGCGTCGCTGCAGGAACACGTTCAACCCCTTCTTGTTGCCGACGACGATGTCCGGGCGTTTGTCGCCGTCGATGTCGGTGGCGACGACCTGGGTGCCCACGCCGGAATCGTTGTCAATCAGGTGGGGCACAAACTCGGCGCCATTCGGGCCGCGCGTCAGCTTGAACCAGTAGAGCACCGCCGGTGCGTTCGCCTCGACGTCACCCTGCGGGCCGTGCGCCCAGAAGCGCTTGCCGGTGATCAGGTCTTTCAGCCCGTCGCCGTCGATGTCCACAAGATCGAGGGCGTGCGGTTGGGAAAAAGCCACGCCGTAGGGATTCTCCGCGGGCGTCTTGTTCACGAAGAGGTGCCGTTTGAAATCGATCTTGTCGCCGTCACGGACCTGTTCGTACCAGGCCAACCCGTAGCCGTGGCAGGCAATGCAGGTGATGATGTCATTCAACCCGTCGCCGTTGACGTCATAGGCGAACATCTGCGCGCCCCCGATGGCGATGCCCTTGTCGGTGGGAGGGCAGAACGGATAGGGGTGGAACTCCCAAACTGGATCCCCGGCGAGTGACGCCGGTTGTTCATACCAACCTTCCGACTCGATCAGGTCCATGCGGCCGTCGCCGTTCACGTCGCCCGCGCCCTGGCCGTGGGAATACTTGTGATAGCTCTTCTTCGGGCTGACGGGAACGAAGGTCCACGGTTCGGCCGGGTGGGACCAGTTGGGAACCGAATAGCCGTAGAACCCGTTGGCGCAGATGACCAGTTCGCGTTTCCCATCGCCGGTCACGTCACGGAACTCCGGCGATTCACCGTCAGGAACCTCCACCGCAAGGTGCTTCGGCCAATCGCCCGGCCTGCCCTGGGGATTCTCGTACCAGAATGCCCGTTCCCCCGGCAGACCCAGCACGAACACATCGGCCCAGCCGTCGCCGTTGAAGTCATCCGTGAAACAGAAGAAGCAGTTCGAGTAGGCGTTCTTCGTGCCGAGGGCGCCCTCATAACCGGGAATCGTGACCTCGCTGCCGTCGGCCGCCTTCGTCTTGAACGTGGTCTCTGCCGGCATGTAGGCGTGCCGTTCCGTGAACCGCGGCCCCGGGTACCAAAACGGGCCGCAAACCACGTCGTTGTGTCCGTCGTGGTTGAAGTCGGCCACGTCCGCGCCTTCGCCCCAGAACTCGTCGGTGAGATGCAGGCGTTGGAAGGAGAGGTCACCTGCCACGAGACCGGAACCGGCGAGAGCCATCGCCCAAGGCAGGACAATTGAGAGCTTTGTCATGCCCCTGTCTGGCAAGTCCAGTGGGACCGGTCAAGTCAGATGCGTGGCCGGTGCTTCCGCTCGCGGACTCGGCGGTCCGCGCTCCCTGCCTTACATCCGCTCGGGCACTTCCAAGCCCAGGACCTCCAGGCCTTGGGCAAGGACCCGGAACGTCAGTTCGCAAAGGACCAACCGGGTGGCGCGAACGGTCCCTTCGGCGCGCAGGACCGGGCACGCCTCGTAAAACCCGGTGAATTGGCCCGCCAGTTCGTAGAGATAGTTGCAGAGGTAATTGGGGCGATGTTCCTCCGCCACGGCGTGCAGCACGAAATCGAAGTTCTGCAACTGCTTGGCGAGCGCGAGTTCGGCCGGCTCGGCGAGCGTCAGGTCCGCACCGGCAGCGGCGAGGTCGAAGGTCTCACCCGACTCGGCGAGCTTGCGAAAGATGCTGCGGATCCGGGTGGCGGCGTAGAGCAGGTAGGGGGCGGTGTTGCCGTTCAGGGCCAGCATCTTGTCCCAACTGAACACGTAATCGCTCTGGCGGTTCGGCAGCAGGTCGGCGTATTTCACGGCCCCGAGGCCCACCATCCGGGCAATCTCCCGTTGCTCCGACTCAGGCAGCTCGGGGTTCTTCTCCGCCACCACGCGCAGGGCGCGTTCCTCGGCCTCATCGAGCAGGTCCGCCAGTTTGATGTTCTCGCCCGAGCGCGTCTTCAGCGGCTGGTTGTTCTCGCCGAGAATCGAGCCGAACCAGACGTGCGACAGCCGCACCGGGGCGTCCGGATGCCAGCGCCGGAAGATCTCGAACACCTGCTGGAAATGGAGCTGCTGGCGTCCGTCGGTGACGTAGATGATCTCGTCGGGATTCCAGGTGGCGAGGCGGTACTGCAGGGTCGCCAGATCCGTGGTGGTGTAGTTGGCGGCACCGTCGCGCTTCCGGACGATGGCCGGCTGGTTCTTCAACGGCGGCACGTCATCGAAGAACGCCAGCAACGCCCCCTCGCTTTCGCGAACGATGCCGCGGCTCTCGAGCTCAGTCACGGCCTCGGCAAGGCGGTCGTTGTAGAAACTCTCGCCAAAGGTGTGATCGAAGCGCACGCCAAGCCGACCATAGATCGTGTCGAACTGCTGTTGCGACAGCGCGATCATTCGCCGCCAGATGCCGGTGTTTTCCTCGTCGCCGCCCTGGAGTTTCACGAGTTCGGCGCGCGCCTGTTCCAGCGTGGCCGGATCGAACTCCGGCTTGTCCTCGCTGCAACGGGCGTTGACGGCGCGGTAAATGCGTTCGAGTTCCGCAATCGGGTCGCGGTCCAACGCCGCCTCATCCAGCAGCGTCTTCCAACCCACGAGCAACATGCCGAACTGCGTGCCCCAGTCGCCGATGTGGTTGTCGGTGATCACCCGATGACCGAGCAATCGGAGCGTGCGGGCGAGACAGTCCCCCAGGATGGTGGAGCGGATGTGGCCGACATGCATCGGCTTGGCCACGTTCGGCGAGCTGAAATCGACGACGACCGTGTACGGTTCGGTGGCGGGACGGAAGAAAAGGTGTTCCCCGCGGGCGGCGACGGAGAGCATGGCCGCGAGCGCCGCGGGTTTGAGTCGGAAGTTGAGGAAGCCCGGCCCTGCGATCTCCGTCGGTTCGCAGAGATCGTCGAGCTGGAGGTCGGCGGCGATTTCGGTGGCGAGCTGCCGCGGGTTCAGCCGGCGCTGTTTGGCGAGGCCCATCAAGGCATTGGACTGGTAATCGCCGAACTTTGGATCGGGACAGGGACGGACCAGGACGGACGTCAGGTCGGCATCCGGCAGGCGCCGGGCGACGGCCTGTTGGAGTCGTTGTTCAATCGATTGACGAAGCATGGGGGAAATGGTGAAAGGCGCCGGCGGAGCCGGGATCGGGATCGGGACGGAGCGGGCAGGGGCGGTGAACCGGCTGCAACTCAACCGGCGTGGGAATGCTTGCTGATGACCGCGTGGATGGCGGCGGCGTCGGGGGCATCCTCGAGTTCCTGCCGCACCTCCCGGCGATGCAGCATTTTGGCGATGGTGGCAAGCGTGTGCAGGTGGGGCTGAAACTCGCCCTGGGGCACGAGGAACAGCACCACCAGACTGACCGGCTGGGCATCGAGAGCCTCGAATTCGACCCCCTTCTTTGATCGACCAAAGGCGGCCACCAGGCGACGGAGCACGTCGCTCGAGGCATGCGGAATGCCGATGCCGAACCCGATGCCGGTGCTCATCGAGTTCTCCCGCTTGCGCACGGCGGCAAGCACCGGCCCGCGCTGGGCTTCATCCAGATCGCCCGAAACCACGAGGCGGTTGACCAGCTCATCAATCGCCTCCCAACGGTCGCCGGCTTCGAGTTCCGGGATGATGTTCTCCGGTTTGATGATGTCGCCGAGTGTCATAAGCCATCCAATTCCAAGCGCCCAATTGGCCCCCACGCAACCCGCCTTGGCAAGCGTGAATTCATCCCGGATCCGCCGCCCCCGGTTTCCCGCTTCACTTCCCGGGCGATCCGCAACAGACTCGGCTCGGTTGCGACACCAACCCGGCTCACCCGAGTGGACCCCGAACACAACGGAGAGACGCCAGGGATTCGCCGCCCGGGGCGGTTCTGGATCCTGGCGATGCTGTCCCTGCCACTGGTCGTTCCCGTGGCCGGGTGCCGTTTCATTCGCACCACCGCCGAACTGCCCGGACGGGCCGTGGGTGCGGTGACTCCCGGCGCGCCCTCCGAAAGCGGCGTGGAACCCTCGGTGCTCCAGCAGGATCTGATGCGCTTTGCGGATTCGTTTTCCTCCCGGATGATCGTCGGAATCGAGCGGGTGCTCCGGGACACAACTCGGCTGACGACCGCCGAAGCACTGCGGTGGAATATCGCCATCGACACCGGCACCTCGTCGATCGTCACCGGCCCGAACCCTGTGGCGAACCTGCTGGACTTGACGGCCTTTGTCACGGTGATCCGGATGACCCTGGAGGAGTACTGGCAGCCGCAGATGCTCGGGGAATCGGGGCAACCGCTGGTGGACTCCGCCCGCGCCGCCGAAACCGCCGTCTGGACCCTGGCAGCCCGTGTGTTGGGCCCGGAACAGCAGGCGGAGCTGCGGCAGGCCATCGAAACCTGGCACAGGGACAATCCCCTCCCGGGCAGCGCACTGGCCACCCGGGCCGTCGGGTTTACTTCCAACCTCCCCCAAATCCGGCCCGCCGACACCGGTCACCGGGACAGCATGCTTAACCTGTTGAGTCTGGATCCTCTGGCGGGTCTGGACCCGGCGACCCGCGAACTTGCCGAGGGGCGCATGCTGGCCGAACGCGCCCTGTTCCTGGCCCATCACCTGCCGGACGTCCTCCGCTGGCAGACGGAGTTGCTGGCCCTGAACAGCTCGGAACTGCCGGCAATGCAGCAGCTCCTCACCAATACCACCGCCGTTGCCACCTCCCTTCAACGATTCAGCACGACCGCGGAACAACTGCCGGGACAAGTTGCCACCGAGCGGGAGAAGATCCTGGAAGCCCTGCGATCGCAGGAGGCGGAACTCGCCACTCTGGCCCGCGAAATCCGCCAGGGCCTGATGGCCGGGACCGCCATGTCCACCTCGTTGAACACCACCCTGACCACCTTCGACGCCCTGATGAACCGGTTCGGCGTCGGCGCAACCAATGACCTCGCCGCCCCCGCCCCCGCCCCGCCAACGAACTCCGAACCCTTCCGGATCAAGGATTACGAGGAGACCGCCCGACAACTGGAATTGACTGCGAGGCAGCTGACCGAGTTGCTGGGCGCACTCAACCAGACGATGAACCGGACCGATGCGGCCCAACTCGCCGAGGAGATCCGCCCGGTGATCGGCCTGGCGCGCGACAGCAGCAATGATGTCGTCGACCGCGCGTTCTGGAAGGGGCTCATCCTGATTGGAGCGGCCCTCGTTGCCGCCCTGCTTTACCGACTGCTCAGCGTCCGCCTGATTCGAAACAAGCCATGATCGGAAACCGCATGCCCTGGTGGCCTCACGGGTTGAACGGCGCACTGGGAACCGCCCTGCTCGCATGGCCGGTCACCGCCGCCAGTCCGGCAGATCCCCTGCCGGTCACGGTCCACACCAACCAGGTCTGGGTGACCAACGTCATAACCATCACCGTCACCAACACCGTGACCGTGACCAATTGGGTCAGCGCCCCCAACGCCAACGCCCTCCCGCCGTCCGGGCAGGGGGCGGAAACCGCGGCGGGCGCGTCCGACTGGATTCCGCCGAACGACGGTTTCGACTGGATCGAACTCAAGTCGGGTGAATGGCTCAAGGGGGAGATCCGGGCAATGCAGGACCGGAAACTGGATTTCGACAGCGAGGAACTCGACGAACTGACCTTCGATTGGAAGGACATCCGCCAGGTTCGATCCGCCCATTTCGTGGACGTGCTGTTCGTCGGCGGCGAAAGGCGGTCCGGGCTTGTAACGATCACGAAGGATTACGTGGAGGTGGAAGGGACCCAACCGCCGCAGATCCCCCGGGACCAGCTTCTGGGACTCACGCCGGGGGGATCGAACGAACGATCCTACTGGTCCGGCAAGGCCTCCCTGGGGCTCACGATCCGGGCCGGCAACACCGAGCAGGTGGACTACAATGCCCAGGCCCACCTGCAGCGGCGCACCCCCGCCACCCGCCTCAGCCTCGATTACATCGGCAACCTCAGCAAAACCGGCGGCCAGGAGAGCGCCAACAACCACCGGGTCAACACGGAATTCGACCGCTGGCTTTCCCAACGCGTCTACCTCCTGATCCCCTTCGCCGAGTACTATCGCGATCCCTTTCAAAACCTGTCCCACCGGGGAACCCTGGGCGCGGGGGTGGGCTATGACCTCGTCGACCGGCCCAGCATTGAGTGGACCGTCACCACCGGCCCCGCCTATCAGCATGCGTGGTTCGAGTCCGTCCAACCGGGCCAGTCCGATCAGACCGGCACCGCAGCGCTGGTCTTCGGCAGCCGCTTCGACTGGGACATCACCCGGCACATCGAGCTGATCCTCGAATACCGCGGCCAGTACACCAGCCAGCAGGCAGGGGAAACGGCTCACCACAGCGTGGGTACGCTCTCCTTTGAACTGACCAAACGCCTCGACCTCGATGTCTCCCTGGTCTGGGACCGCATTTCCCAACCGAAGCCCGACGCGAACGGGAACGCACGGAAGCCGGACGATTTCCGGTTGATCTTCGGCCTGGGACTCGATTTCTAGCGCTACGGCCGACCGGCGCCGTGGCCGGAGCCATGTTCACGAAGGTGACCTTCCTGGCGACCCCACCGGGAGGAGGCCGGCCACCTCACGGATGATCGTCGGTATCGGCACCGTAGCCGGGATCGGTGATCGCGTGCCCGTTGCTGTCAACCGGCGCAGTGACCGGACCCTCCCCGGCCTCCCCCGAGGCCATCAGCGGCTTGCCATGTGCCAGGGCCGTACTGCCCATCCAAACCAACGCCAGGGATTTGGCCGATTCCCTGCCCAACGCATTCAGGCGTTCCTGCATGGCCGCGACCCGGTCCGGGTGCGAGGCCGCCACGTTGTTCTGCTCGTAGGGATCATCGGCCAGGTTGAAGAGGTCGACACTCGTTGGGATCAGCGAACGCCAGATCAACTTCCAGTCGGCTTCCCGCACCGCACCACGGAAGGGCTCGACGTTATAGACAACCTCAACGCGCGACGAGGGTCCGCCCTCCGCGATGGTGCTCCAGACGTTCAGGCCGTCGAGCGGCTTGCACTTGGCGGTGGATGCCCCGGCCAGTGCGGCAAACGTGGGATACAGATCCACGGCGTGAATGATCCCATCCACGACGCCCGGCTTGATGTGACCGGGCCAGTTGGCGCACGCGGCCACCCGGCAGCCCCCCTCGAAAAGGGAACCCTTGCCATCCCGATACGGACCGTTGTCGCAGGGAATCCGGGTCTTGGACAGGTCGGTCATCTGGCCTGCAAACATGGCGTTCCTGGTGCCGCCGTTGTCGCTGTTGAAAACGATGAGCGTGTTGTTCCGCAGCTGCTTCTGGTCGAGTGCGGCGACAACGCGACCGATTTCATCGTCCAGGCAGGTGACCATGCCGGCGTAGATACGACGGGTCGGATCTTCGATGCCCGGGTAGCGATCCACATATTCCTGCGGCGCCTGATACGGGGTATGCGGCGCATTGAAGGTGAGGTAGAGGTAGAACGGTCGGTCCGGGCTTTGCGCGTTGATGTACCTCACCGCGTCGGCGCCAAGGAGCTGGGTGGTGTAGCCCGGTTCCCTGACCGGTTTGTTGTCGCGAAACCAGTCGAGCACGCCGGCATCACTATGCGTGAAATAGTCGAGCTCCCCGATCATCGCGCCATACTGGTAATCGAACCCGCGTTGCCTGGGCCAATACTTCATGTCGGCGTGGCCGAGATGCCATTTGCCGATGATCGCCGTGGTGTAACCGGCCTCCTTGAGGCACTGCGGCATCAGATACTCGCTGGTGTCGAGCCCGTAGTTGGCCGGCCCGGGAATGACGATGGTCTGCAGACCGTAGCGGAACGGATAACGGCCGGTCATGAGCGCCGCGCGCGTGGGTGTGCACATCGGCTGGACATAGAACTGCGTGAACCTGGCGCCCCCGGCGGCAAGCGCGTCAATGTTCGGCGTCCGGATGTCCGTGCAGCCGTTGAACCCGACGTCCTTCCAGCCGAGGTCGTCCGCGACAATGTGAACGATGTTGGGCTGCAACTGGGCAGCCGCCAGAGGCAGGCTCCCCACCGTGAGCGCCGCCATCAGGACGGCGCGAAGACAGTGCTTGGTTTGCATGTGCTGGAATTAAGGCAGTTCGCGGACGCGCAGGTTCCGGAACTCAACGGGAGACCCCTCGGATTCCAGGCAGAGATAGCCAAAGGCCGGCCGGCAACCGGTGCCGCCGGACACCTCCTCGCCGTTGACCCACAGGCGCACCTCGCCGTTGATCGCGCGGACGTAATAGTGGTTCCACTCCCCCACCCCCTTGCTCAGGTTCTTGCTGGGGAAACTCCGCTTGCTGTTCGGAGCGGTGGGGGGAAAGGGCGTCATGTCACTCTCCCCGGTGGGGAAGACGTCACCGTTGGTGGTGAACCAGTCGGGCTTCTTCCCGGTCTGCTTCTCGTACTGTTCCGCATATCCGTGGTCGAGCACCTGCACCTCGATACCTTCCGGCAGCCGGCCGTTGCCCGCCTCCAGATTCTTGATGGAACGTGGTGTGGCCCAGAAGAAGACCCCGGAGTTCCCGGCGGACTTCAGGTGCCGCCACTCGACCACCAACTCGAGGTTGGTGACCAGGTTGAGCGACCGGATCACGCCCACCGGCTGCCCCGTACAATGCGCGACACCGTCCTTCCAGCTCCAGGTGTCCGGGTCGCAGTTGACATTCGTGAAGTCCCTTTCACCCAAGGCCCGCCATCCCGGACCCGAACCGTCGATGAACGCCTTTGGCAGAGGGGCCGAATCGCCGGCGATTGCGCCTGTGGCCAACGCCAGCAGAAGAGTCATCCCGGCAGTCAATGCACTTCCAGATTTCATGCGCCGGAACATGCGCCATCAACAAAGCTCACGCGAGCGGAAAAGCGCCGCTTCAGGGTTCCTGAATCCGGTAGAGGTGTGACTTGGTCCGCAGAAAGAGGGCGTTGTCCGACACCGCCGGCGAGGCCATGAACCCGTCGTCGAGCGTGTTTCGCGCCAGCAACTCGAACGTCCGCCCCGGTTTGATCACCGTGGTCACACCCTCCTGGCTGAAGAAATAGATCCGACCGTCCGCGTAGACCGGCGAGGCCGCGAACTTCCCGCCCACCCGCTCGGTCCAGACTTCCTCCCCGGTCGCGGCATCGATGCAGGCGAGGAAACTCGATTCGCCGGCGATGTAGATCAGTCCATCCACCAGCAGAGGCGAGGCATACTTGCCCACCCGTCGACGTTGCGACCAGACCACGGCCGTATCGGTCACATCGCCGCGCAGATCGGTCCGCACCGCCAGCATCTCCACGAGCCGGAGCCCGGTCACGATGAATGCCACCCCACGGTCCGCATCGAACACCGGCACCGGAGCGGCCGACCAGTCGTCATACTGCACGCGCCAGAGTTCCTTCCCGGTGCGGGGGTCATAACCGTAGGCCGCCTTGGCTCCCGTGGTGATCATCTGCGGGGCGCCGTTCGCCGACACGATGAGCGGCGTGCTGTGGGCCTTGCGCCGGTCGCCATCGCGCACCATCGGGTCCGACGACCCCTCGTCGTTCCAGGCCACACTGCGATCCGTCCGCCAGACGGTCTTTCCCGTGTCCTTGTCCAGCGCGACGAGGTATTGCTGGTCCACGCCGTCGAAGGTGAGAATCACGGTGTTCCCAAAGGAAATCGGTGACGAGGACGCTCCGCGGTAGTGTCGACAGGGCAAATCGTCACGCTGCCAGAGGACCTTCCCGTCGGCCGTGTTGAGACATGCCGTGCCGAGGCTGCCAAAGTGAACGAACACCCGGCCGGGCTCGATCAGGCACGAGGGCGTGGCATAGCTGTTCATCGAGGCGCCGTTGCCCAAGGGCTCCGGATGATCGAGATGAAACATCTTCTCGTTGAGCAGGATGCGGCCGGTATTGGCATCGAGCTTGATCGCATAAAGATCGTTGCCCTCCACCGTGGCGGTGGTGATCCACACCTCATCGTTCAGCACCACCGGCGCCGACCAACCCCGATAGGGAATGGGCGTCTTCCACTTCACGTTCGTCGTCTCGCTCCATTCCAACGGCGGCTTCTCCGAGGGCGCCGCATGACCATCCCCCGTCGGCCCCCGGAACTCGGGCCAGGCCGCGGTCGCCCGGGGAACACCCGCCAGCAACAGCAGCAGGGAACCGGACAACAGGGTAACGCCGCGGCAGGCCAGGCATGATCGAAATGCGTGCTTCATGGGTTCCAAGGGTGGCCGGGAGGCCCAGCGAAGTCAACGCCGAGCACGGCGCCGGACACCCCGGGATGGACGAAGGTGCGGACCAGATCCGGGTTCTCCGACCGGCCAGGGGACGCCACGGTCCCTGACGGCATCGACCCGCGCGATTGAAACACCGACCCGATTCTTGACGCATATGTGTCCAAGATCGCGAGAGGGCAATGACAAGGATCCTTGCCGAAAGCAACGTTCACCGGGCTTGAAGGACAGATTCCTGATGCATATGCGCCGGAGCTTGGTTCGGTGGCCAGCAACGTAGCCGGGCTGGAGGGTCTGGCCGCAAGCGCCCGTGGCAGGACAAGCCGGCTCAAAGCGGCGGAGGACGACGATCCTCCCCAGAGGGTGACCACGGAGCGAGGACCGATTTGTTGCACGCGCCTTCCATCGCCCATGCTAGGCTGGCCGCCAAAATGGCGCGGTTATTGCTAACATCGGGCATCATGCATGCGTGGAAACACCAGTTCGGATCGGTCCTCTCCTGTCTCCTCCTGGCCGGCACTACGGTTTCCCGGGCCGACACCCTCGTGTCGACCGGGGCGGAGTGGCGGTGGCTGAAGGGGATCGAGGAGGCCTCCCAACCGGATCCCGCGGCGTGGCGGGCGGTGGACTTCGACGACTCGGCGTGGTCGGTAGACGTCGCCCCGTTTTGGTATGGGGAAGCGTTGACGCTTCCGGGCACAGAACTCCCCGACATGCAGGGGGGCTACACCTGCGTGTTCCTGCGACACACGTTTGAACTGACGTTTCCGGCGGACGTCGAGACGATGACGCTCGGCGCCCACAGCGACGACGGCTTCGTGGCGTGGATCAACGGCCATGAGGTCGCCCGGTTCAACATGCCGGACGGGGAACCCGCGGCTTCCGGCACCTCCTCGTCGGCCCTGGCGGAACCGATCCCCTGGCAGACCTTCGAAATCGAGAATGCCCGGGACTTTTTGGCGGCCGGCGAGAACGTCCTGGCGGTCCAGGCATTCAACGCCTCGATCAGCGGCAGCAGCGACTTCGGCATCGACGTCACACTCGATGTCACGGGTGACACCACGCCGCCGGCGATCGAACTCCTTATCCCCCCCGCAAATGGTGTCGTCCGCAGCCTGCGCAACGTGGAGGTGGTCTTCACGGAACCGGTCCAGGGGGTTGACGCATCGGACCTGCGGATCAACGGCCAGCCCGCCGCCGAACTCGAGGTCTACACGGCCCGGCAGTACGTCTTCGAGTTTCCCGAACCCCCGGTGGGTACGGTCACATTCGCCTGGGCGGTGGACCATGGCATCACGGACCTGTCGGGAACGGCCCACCCGTTCGGAGGCGGGACCTGGACCTGCACACTCGACCCGGACGCCCCCGTGCCGGGCATCGAGATCAGTGAGTTCATGGCGGACAACGACAACACCCTCAACGACGAGGACGGCGACCATTCGGATTGGATCGAACTCCACAATGCCGGCGACACGGCCGTCGATCTGACTGGCTGGCACCTGACTGATGACGTGGAAAACTCGAGCTTGTGGCGGCTGCCCGCCTTCACGCTGGCGCCGGACGAATACCGGATTGTCTTCGCGTCCGGCAAGGATCGAACGGACCCGGAGGCGCCTCTGCACACCAACTTCAAACTGGCCAGCAGCGGCGGTTATCTGGCCTTGACCGATCGCGATGGCGGGATCGTCTCGGAATTTCGGTTCTACCCGGCGCAGCGCGAGGATGTCTCCTATGGCCGGGACCGTTTCAGCGCCGGTGTGCTGGGTTACTTCGTGATCCCCACCCCGGGCCAGCCCAACGCCACAAGCGGCACCGGCTTCGCCCCGCCGGTCGAGTTTTCGCATCCCGGTGGCACCTTCACCGGCACGCGAATGGTGGAACTGTCCACCGTCAATCCCGCCGCGGAGATTCGCTTCACGCTGGACGGGACGATTCCGCGCACCAGTTCCACGCTCTACACCGAGCCGATCGCCATCACCACGCCGGTGATGCTCCGCGCGCGCTCCTTCGCGACGGGTCTGCTGCCGGGGGACGTGCGCAGCGAGGGCTACGTCCCTCTGGCCGTCAGCGTCCTCAACACCAGCTCCGACCTGCCGCTCGCAATCCTCCACAACTTCGGTGCCGGCACCATCCCCGCCGAAACCGACCAACCCGCCTGGCTCATGGTTTTCGAGCCCACCGCCGCCGGTCGCAGCTCCCTGACCAACGCCCCCGAACTGGCCACCCGCACCGGCATCAACATCCGCGGCTCCAGCACCCAGGGCTATCCCAAATCCAGCTACGCCGTCGAAGCCTGGGACGAGTTGAACCAGGACCGCAAGGTGTCGGTGCTCGGCATGCCCGCCGAATCGGACTGGGTGTTCTACGCCCCGAACAGCTTCGAACCGGTGCTCATCCACAACCCCTTCGCCCACACCCTCAGCCGCCGCATCGACCGCTACTCCTCGCGCATCCGCTATGCCGAGGTCTACGTCAACACCCGCGGCACGGCCGTGAGCTCGAGCGATTACATGGGCGTCTACGTCATCGAGGAGAAGATCAAACGATCCCCCGACCGCGTGGACATCGACCGGCTCGAACCGGAGCACACCACTCCCCCGCAGGTCACCGGCGGCTACATCATGAAGATCGACCGGGCCGACGCCAACGAACGCACCTTCTACGCCGCCGGCATGACCATCGTCTATCAGGACCCGCCGGGACCGGAAATCCAGCTCCCCCAGCGCGACGCCCAGGAGCAGTACATCGGGAGCTACCTGAACGCATTCGGCAACGCCCTGAACGGGGCGAACTTCACCGACCCCGTCAACGGCTACCGCGCCTACGTCGACGTCCCCTCCTGGATCGATCATCATCTCCTGAACGTCCTCACCTTCAACGTCGACGCCCTCCGCCTCAGCGCCTGGTTCTACAAACCGCGTGAAGGAAAGCTGGAATTTGGCCCGCTCTGGGATTTCGACCGTGCCCTCGGTTCCACCGACGGACGCGATGCCAACCCCCGCATCTGGCGCTCCGCCGTGGGGGACCTCGGGACGGATTTCTTCAACTTCCCGTGGTGGGGACGGATGTTCCAGGACCCGGACTTCTGGCAGGCCTGGATCGACCGCTATCAGGAGTTGCGCCAGACCGAGTTCTCCCTCACGAGCCTGAATGCCCTCGTGGATGAGCTGACAAACCCGCTCCGCGAAGCCCAGGTCCGCGAGGTGCAACGCTGGCCGGGGCACAGTCCCCGCGGCGGTTCCTACACCGCCGAGATCAACCTGCTGAAGACCTGGCTCGCCGGGCGCATCGAGTTCATGGACGACAACTTCCTGGACCGGCCCACACTCACTCATGCCGGCGGCCCGGTGAAACCCGGAACCATCGTCGCCATCAGTCGGGCCGCCGAGGCGGGAAGCCGGCTTTACTACACGCTCGACGGCTCGGACCCGCGACTGCCCGGCGGCGGCATCTCCCCCGACGCGCTCTTCCGCGACGGGTCCGTCATGCTGACCGTCGACCAGAACACCCGGATCGTGGCCCGCTGCTACAACGCCGGTCATTCCAACCTCACCGGCCCCAACAACCCCCCCATTTCGTCCCCCTGGTCCGGCGCCATCGCCGCCACCTACATCGTTCAAACCCCTTCGATCGTCATCAGCGAGATCATGTACCACCCGGCGAAGACGACTGCGGACGGCGCATTCGACCGGGAGGAGTTCGAGTATGTGGAGCTGCTGAACATCGGCGAGACCGACGTGAACCTGCAGGGATTTCGGCTCGGCGGCGGCATCGACTGCCGGATCACCGACGGGTTCGTCCTGCAGCCGGGCGCCCGCGCGTTGATCGTGGCCAACGTGGCTGCTTTCGAAGCGCGCTACGGTTCGGATCTGCCCGTGGCGGGCGTCTTCACCGGCCGCCTCGACAATGCCGGCGATCCCCTGACATTGAGCGGGCCGCTGGGCGAACCCATCCTCGATTTCCGCTATAACGACACCTGGTTTCCCATCACCGACGGCTCCGGCTTCTCGCTGGCCGTGGTGAATCCCGAAGCCCCGTTGACCGACTGGTCCAGCCCCGTGCAATGGCAGGTGGACGGTTCCCCGCTCGGTTCGCCGGGCACGCCCGCCATCGCGCTGCCCACGGTACCGCCCGTGCAGATCAACGAGGCCCTGACCCATACCGACCCGCCGCAGGTGGACACCGTCGAGCTGTTTAATCCCGGAACCGAACCCGCGGACATCAGCGGGTGGTTCCTCACCGACGACTTCGGGACCCCGGCGAAATACCGGTTTCCGGAGGGCAGCGTCGTTCCCGCCGGTGGCCTCCACGTCGTGACCGAGGAGGCTTTCGGCGCCGGCGCGAGCGGCTTCCGCCTAAGTTCCACGGGCGACGAACTCTACCTCTTCGCCGCCGACACCGCCGGAGAGTTGGCCGGTTATCTTCACGGTTTTTCCTTCGGCGCGGCGTTCAACGGGGTCTCCTTCGGCGCGCATCGCAACAGCCAGGGCCGCGAGGACTTCGTCGCCGAATGGCACCCGAGCCTGGGCGACCGCAACTGGGGACCGCGCATCGGCCCTGTGGTCATCAGTGAACTCATGCCCCAACCCGCTCCGGTGTTCCTGAAGGAGAACAACACGCGCGATGAATACGTGGAACTCCTCAACCTGAGCGGGGTGGACCAACCGCTGTTTGATCCCGCGGCCCCAACGAACACGTGGCATCTGCGCGGCGGTATCGATTTCAACCTGCCCGAAGGACTCACCCTGCCGCCCGGCGGCCGGCTGTTGCTGGTCAATTTCGATCCCGCACTGCGTCCCGTGGATGTGACCGCCTTCCGCGCGGTCTACGGCTTGGACGACAGCATCCCGTTGTTCGGTCCGTATCAGGGCAACCTCTCGAACGAGGGTGAATCCGTGCGCCTGCTTCGCCCGGACACCCCGCAAACCGCGCCCGGACCGGACTTCGGCACGGCGCCCTACGTGCTCGTGGACGAGGTGGATTACGAGGTCCTGCCGCCCTGGCCGACCGGCGCGCGGGGCACCGGATGGTCCCTGCAACGCAGCCCGGAGGACGCCTATGGCAACGAGCCGTGGTCCTGGCATGCGGCCGCGCCCACGCCCGGCAACGTCAACGAACCCAACACCCTCGATGAGGACAACGACGGTCTCCTCGACGGTTGGGAGCGCACGCATGGCTTGAGCCCCGAAATCGCCACCGGCGACGATGGTCCCGACGGCGATCCCGACGGCGACCGGGCGTCGAATCAAGACGAACAACTTGCGGGCACCGACCCCCGTGATGCGTTCAGTGTACTCCGAATCGAGGCCGCCGCTTTGGTGGACGGCCGGCTGGGAATCCAGTTCCGCTCGGCGCTCAACCGGACCTACCGACTGCAAACCCGCGAGAACCTGGCGGTTGGAGACTGGCAGACGGTCAGCACCTTCCCCGCCGGAATTCCGGACCGGATCGAGGTCCAGACTTCGCCGGCCAACGGTCTTACCGGAAGTTATTACCGCCTCGTGACGCCGTGAACCGGACAGGATTGACAGGAAGCACAGGATGCCCGCCCCCGTAGCGGCGAATTGGCGTTCGCCGGGGGGGAGATCGTAGCGACGGCAGGCTTCCTGGTCACTTCACACGCCGCCGCCAAAGCGGTGAAGGCTGACGCTTTTCACCGCACTCCAAAACCTCGCGGAGCGTCGTGGACCGACGGAGCCGCCATCACCCTGGCGCCTCACGGCTCCACTTGGCGGGCGCGATAGAACCAGTCGGTGCCGGGTGGCGCGGTCTCGTGGTAAATCTCGAACTCACCCCGGTCACACGGGTCCCGGCCGACCTCCTGCCAGGTCTCCAGGTCCTCGCTTCCTTCGACCACCACCTCGTGGCCGTAGGGCGCTTCCACCGTGACCAGCATCGCACCATCCGGGAGCCGGTAGGTCAATTCCGGGATCACCCGTGGCTCGGTAACGTGCGAGGGCACCACCTCGGAGTGCCACACTTCGCCTCCATAGGTCACCAGGTAAAACCGGCCCTCGGCGAACAGGAGGTCGGCGGGAGCAGCGCTGGTCTGGATTTCGACCACGTTCGTCCACGTCACCCCTTCGGCGGAGCCATACATCTGGGTCAGATTCCTGGAACTGTCCCATGACGCGCCAAGAAGCGTGCCGTTGCCGTAGATTGCTACATCTGGCTGATACCGGTATCCCTCATTGACCCAAGTCGCCCCGTCCTCAGAGGTGTGTACGTTCCTTCCCCTCGCCACGAAACGCCCCTTTCCGTAAAGCAGGGCGTCCAGCGCTGGGATAAAGAACGGGTCAATCGCATACAACACCGGCACATCCCACTCTTCTCCGTCAGCCGAAGTGACGATCTTGTAGGAGTCCAGAAATACCATCCGGCCCTTCGCATATGCCACAGACTTTGCCCACGCCATTGGGTATATGCCACTCGGTAGCAATGGCATCATGTTTGTCATCCAGTTTCTGCCATCCGCGGAACTGACGAACCACACTCGGTCATTGTCACTCGAATCCGTTGACCCCGGTGCAACGCAAATGAACCCTCTCCGGCCGAATGCCATCTGTCCACCAACGACAAAGCCAACAGGGTCATGCTCGGTCCACTCCCGACCGTTGACCGTGCTCAGGGGGAGTGCGCTAGCCCAACTCGCAAAGCGACTCGCTCCGAAAGCTAAATTCTGATGAGGTGCGGTCGAATTGCTCGGCTGCCACGCCAGACCATCATCCGAGTACCAAGCGCTCCCGCTGGTTTTGTCATTCTTCCGGCCGGCCGCGACGAACACTCCGTTCCCGTAGGCCAGTTTCCAATCCAGCGTCTGGCCTTCCTGCAGAACTGTGTCCGCCAAGGTCCATTGCTCCAGCGGACCCGGTGGCGGCTCCGGGGGCGCCGGGTAAGCCCGGTAGAACCGCTGCGGCAGCCCTGCAGCAGCCTCGTCATACCCCTCGAATTCTCCCCGGTCGCACGGGTCGGTCGCGATCTGCTCCCAGTCCACCATGTCCGCGCTCGCCTCCACCACCACCGACTGCCCGTAGGGCCCCTCCACCGTCAGGAGCATCGCGCCGTCCGGCAGCCGGAAGCTGTCCTTCAGGCGGAATCGGATTTCCTCAACGGAAGGTGCGATCACTTCCGACAAGGCGAAGGTGCCGTCCCGTGCCACCGCCGCAAATCGGCCATCCGCGAACACCACGTCCTCAAACTCGCTGCTCGTTTCCAGCTTCGTCACCGCCCAGCTCACTCCGTCACTCGAGGTGTAAAGCGTCCCGTCGGGACCCCCTCCAGCAAATAGCCCGTTGCCGTAGCAGAGTGCTTGCCGGGGCCCTTCATTATGAGCGTACCCGTGCACCGTCCACGTCATGGCATCTTCCGACGTCAGCACGACCTCTCCCTCGGGGACTTGTCCGTCTTCCCCGGCCGCAACAAACAAGCCACCCCCGAAAGCCACCGATCTAATCGAGTGGGCGACACTCGGCTCCTGAACGTAGCTCAAAGGCCAATCAATGAGGTTTATCGAGGTTCTCACCCTGAGGCCATTCGACATCACCCACCTTCCCTTGCCGAAGGCCAGCGCAGCGGGAATATCATCCAAATTCGCAGGCATGGTATCCCACCGCCGCCCCAACTCCGACTTCGCGACGTACCCGGACGCGCAAGTCACAAACAGGTCGCGTCCATATGCCACCACCCGCGAGGCCGGAGGCACGTTCTCGGATTCACCCCAGACGTCCCCATCCTCCGAAGCAAAGCTCGGACCAGTACACCCCACAGCCACAAAGTTGCCGTTTCCAAATGCAAGCCCGCCACATCCTGGTGCCTCGTTGCTCCAGCCGCCATCTTCATTCCAGCGGTGGATGCCCTTGGTCGATACTGCAACCAAGCGTCCGTTCCCGTAAGCGACCCTCCAGAAAGCATCGCTGTAGGCCCCCACCCGTTCAGGCTGAATGCTCCATTGCAGTCCATCGGCGGCCTGGGTGTTCAACGCGACGCAACCGGCTAGCAACACCGCCGCGGCAAGCGCAATGGGTCCGGCGGTCGCGCGACTGGGCAGAACCGTTCTCATGTCACGAGGTCAGGAGTGGGTAGGGCGTGGCGTGGTGTGGCGTGGCACGATGCAATGCCCGGCAAGGTAGCACCTCCCGTGCCGTCCGACGTTAACAATTCGCGGAAACCAGCAAGGACCCAGCTCCCTAGCCCGGAGGTTTCACGCCGTCTTCCCCCGCCCCGCGAATCCGGGCCCGCTTGTTGGCTTTCCATGCCGCGAGTTTCTGCTAGGCTCCGCCCATGCCTTTCGCAAAGTTGGGGCTTTCCCAGGACGTGCTCGAGGGCGTGGCGGCCATGGGGTACGTGGAGCCGACGCCAATCCAGGCCCATGGTATCCCGGTGATGATGGACGGCCGGGACATGATCGGCAGCGCCCAGACGGGCACCGGCAAGACGGCCGCATTTGCCCTGCCGATCCTCACCAAACTGGAGGAATCGGCGCCCGGCCCGCGCGCCCTCATTCTCGAACCCACCCGCGAGCTCGCCGCCCAGGTCGAGACCGCCTGCCGCGACATGGCACGGTTCACGAAGCTGCGTGTCGGCGTGGTCTACGGCGGCGTGGGATACGGTCCGCAGAACGATGCCTTGAAACGCGGCGTCGATGTGCTCGTGGCCACGCCGGGCCGGTTGCTGGATCACATCGAACGGGGCAACTGCCGGCTCGACCGCGTCGGTTTCCTGGTGCTCGACGAGGCGGATCGCATGCTCGACATGGGCTTCCTGCCCGACGTGCGCCGGATCATTCGCAAATGCCCGTCCAAACGACAAACCGCCCTGTTCTCGGCCACCATTCCCTACCAGATCGACAACCTGATCAAGTGGGCGATGAACTCCCCCGAGGTGATCGAGGTCGGGAAACGGCGTTCCCCGGCCGAAACGGTCCGGCACGCGCTCTATCCCGTGGCCACCTCGCAGAAGAACGAACTCCTGCTCGCCCTGCTCCAGAAGCTGGAATACGAGTCGGTCATCATCTTCTGCCGCACCAAGCACGGGGCGGACCAGGTCTCGAACCTGCTCAAGAAGAGCAACCATCCGGTCGCCGTCCTCCACAGCAACCGCACCCAGAAGGAGCGCGAGCAGGCGTTGACCGGCTTCCGCAAGGGCCGGTTCGAGGTCCTCGTCGCCACCGACATCGCCTCGCGCGGCCTCGACATTCTCGACGTCACCCACGTGATCAATTACGACGTCCCCCAACATCCGGAGGACTACGTGCATCGCATCGGCCGGACGGGTCGTGCCCAGGCGGAGGGGGACGCCTTGACGTTAATGACCGTGGAGGACGTCAGCCACGTCCGGGCCATCGAGGGATTCATCGGCCGGGAAATCGACCGGACGCGTCTGCCGGATTTTGCCTACTCCTACACGACCCTGCTGGACAGCTCCCTGGGCGCGCCGGGCCAGCGCCGCAAACGGGCCCGTGGCGGGCGCTTGGGACGCGGCTTCAGTTACGCGCCGGGGCGGTAGGCCGGCAGTCCCCCCCCCCACGAAATCCCGCTGCAACGCCGCGATGACCTACCGCGAAGCGACCGAGTTTCTCTACGAATTGCGCTGGCTGGGCGTAAAGCTCGGCCTGGAACACACCCGCGAACTGGCGGCCCGGCGGGGCAACCCACACGAGGCGTTGCGCTTCATTCACGTCGCGGGCACCAACGGCAAGGGATCCACCTGCACCATGCTGGCGGGCATCTACCGTGCCGCCGGCCTGAGGGTGGGGCTGTTCACCTCACCGCACCTCGTCTCCTTCCGGGAACGCATCCAGGTCAACGGCCGCCCCATCGCGGAGGCGGAAGTGGCGGCGCGCGTGGCGGAGTTTCGCGAGGTGCTGCGCGGTTTTTCTCCGGACCGCATGCCCACGTTTTTCGAGGTGGTCACTGTGCTCGCGGCCGAACATTTCCTGGCCCAGGGCTGCGACCTCGTGATCTGGGAAACCGGCATGGGAGGGCGGCTGGATTCCACCAACGTCGTGACCCCGCTGGCCAGCGTCATCACGAACGTGCAGTTCGACCACCAGCAGTGGCTCGGACACACGCTTCCGGAAATTGCCGCGGAAAAGGCCGGCATTATCAAGCCCGGCATCCCGGTCGTCACGGCCGCCCGCGATCCCGTGGTGCTCGGGGTCATCCGCGCCGTCGCCCATCACCAGGAAGCCCCTTTGACGGAACTGCCGGTCGACGCGGAGAATCAGCCGCCCCTGGACCATCTGGAACTCCCCTTGCAAGGCCGACACCAACGCCTGAACGCCGCACTCGCGCTGGCCACGGTCGAGGTGCTGCAGAAGGTGCTCCCCGTGGCCCCGGACGCCGTGGTGGAAGGCCTTCGATCCGTCAGTCTCGCCGGGCGGTTCCAAATCGTGCAGCCGGCAGGCGCCCCGCCGACCGTGCTGGATGGAGCCCACAATCCGGGGGGAGCCATGGCACTCCGTCTGGCGCTTGAGGAGCGTTTTCCGGAGCAACGGCCCACCCTGATCCTGGGGGCGCTGCAGGAAAAGGACTGGCCGGCGTTCTGCGAGGCGCTTCTGCCGTTGGCAAACCGCGTGCTCCTGGTGCCCGTGGCCAGCACGCGGTCGGCGAAACCGACCGACCTGCTGCCGGTCTGCCGTCGACTGGCACCGGCGCTGGCAATTTCTGAATGCGCTTCCCTGGCCGAGGCGCTGGAGCAGTCCGCAACCGATTCCCTGCGGGTCATCGCCGGTTCGCTCTACCTGGTGGGGGAAGCGCTGACCCGGTTGGCTCCCGACAACGCCCTGCTCGACGAACGGGTTTTGAACGAAAAGGGGCCGGCCGATGTCTCTCGAGGCTGAGAGGTATCCATGCAGTGATCGTCTCCCGTTGCTCGCGTGATTCGCGGGGACGGGGAGTCGCTGCGGTTGAGGCCATTTCGTCGCGGATGGCGGTAAATGTGGCATTGGCGCAAAGAAAAGGCCGCACGCGAACGTGCGGCCGTTTCTCACGATGTTTTCAATTCGATTTCAGCCTCCCGAATCCTCGGACATCTCACCATTACGCAAACATTCCCGGATCTTACGTCGCTCATACCGGTGCTTCTTCGCCTTCTCCGGCCGGGCATCAACCTGCCGGAAGGGATGGCTCGCACTGGTCAGGGTGGTATTCATGAGGTCGTGTGACTTCGTCATAGAGTTCACCTGAGGTTGGGATTTGAGGGGAAATAGCGTCCTGCCGCCGGCTGCGGCCGGTGAAGCGCCGTCAGTGTGTTCACGATCAGCATGACGCCCGTTAAGCCATGCGGGTTGGAACCAACCCGCCCACACGCTGGGGAACTTAGCAAGCCTTCGCAGAATGTCCACCGTAAGTTTGCCTGAACGCCACAATTGTGACAAACACCGGAGCGGAGACGGCCCGTCCCCTCCCAGATCGGGACCTCCAGGAACCTGTCGCGGGCAACGGGCCGTCGCCCCTCCGGGTGTGTGCGTCAAGTTCAGGGCACTGCGGTTGGGCTGATGGAGTCGCGAGCCGTTGCCTCAGACCAACCCGATCCGCCCGATCGGAAACCGGACCTGTTGCCAGCCGACCTCGCAATCCCGGAGGGATGCAAGCCATTAGCCGGGGGTTGAGCGAAGCGACACCCCCGGACCCTACGCCCGAAGCACCCCCCGATCCCGACGGGATCGCAGCCTGGCCCCCACTGGCATCCCTCCGGGATGCGGGGTCCATTCCGACCGGTTTCCGGTGGTATCGCTCGTCCCTCGCTCGACCACCGGCTAATGGCTTTGAACCCTCCGGGTTCGGGAAACCCCAGGCTCGTATGGCAACGGGCTTTCGGCCCTCCTCAGCGTCGAGGCCGCAACCAATCCGATCGCCCCAACGGCAATGCCCTTAACTTGGCGCCCATGCCCTCCGATTGCGCCGGCTTGCCCGCCCCGGCTTCCTCAGGCAAAAACACCCCATGCAAGCAACTCCCTGGCAGCGTCCGCTCCTCGCCGTAATGCTCCTCGCCCCCACGTTCACTCCGGTGAACGTCCTCCCGGCCGACGCCCTCCCTCCCGTCCGCGCCATCACTCAAGGCCCGGCGTTTCACTGGTTCGGCTACTACGACAAGCTGGAATTCGATCCCACCGGTCGCTTCGTGCTCGCGAATGAGGTCGACTTCGAAGGACGTTCCCCGAAAGGCGGCGATGTCATCCGCGTCGGCATGGTGGATCTGCGGGATGGGGATCGCTGGATCGAGCTGGGCACCTCGCGGGCATGGGGATGGCAGCAAGGTTGCATGTTGCAATGGCGTCCCGGGTCAATGTCCGAGGTCCTCTGGAACGACCGGGAAGGCGACCGTTTCGTCTGTCGGATCATGGACGTGTTCAGCCGTAAGGTTCGGACGATTCCGTGGCCCATTTACGCTCTCAGCCCGGATGGACGTTCGGCCGTCACCGCCGAGTTCCGCCGCATCCAGGACATGCGCCCCGGCTACGGCTACGCCGGTCTTCCCGACCCATTCGGGGATCAGGTGGCTCCCACCGAATCCGGAATCCACGTGGTCGACCTGGAAACCGGCACCGCGCGGCTGGTGGTCTCGCTGGCACAGGCCGCCGCCATTCCGTTCGAGGCGAACCCCACCGAGTTCGACGGCGTCAAGCACTGGTTCAACCACCTGCTTTGGAACACCGACGGCACGCGGTTCCTGTTCCTGCATCGCTGGCGACCGGCGGACGGCTCGAAGTATCGCGGGGTGGGCGGCTTCGGGACCCGGATGTTCACCTGCAATCCCGACGGCAGCGACCTGTTCATCCTGGATCCGAACGGCCAGACCTCGCATTTCATCTGGCGTGACCCCGACACCGTCACCGCCTGGGCCTGGCATCCGTCACACGGCTCAAAGTTCTACAACTTCCATGATCGAACCCAGAAGGTGGAGGTGGTGGGACCCGAGGTTATGACGGTGAACGGTCACAACACCTACCTGCCGGGCAACGAGTGGATTCTCAACGACACGTACCCCGACAAGGCACGCCTCCAGCACCCGTACCTCTATCACGTGCCCACCGGACGGCGGGTGCCGGTCGGCCATTTCCTGTCACCGCCGGGATACACCGGGGAGTGGCGCTGCGACCTGCACCCGCGATCCAGCCCCGACGGCACCAAGGTGGTGATCGATTCCACGCACGACGGAAAGGGCAGGCAGCTCTACCTGATCGATATCGGCGGGGTGCTCGGAAACGCCCAGTAGCCGGCGACGTCAGATGTCTCACACCGTCTTTCGTAGCGTAGATATCTGATCTGCTGTATCGCCGAATTCCATTCGGCAGAGCACCCGGATTCTCAGAAGGTCTGCGGGTCGGATACCCGCGATACAGCAGATCAGATATCTGCGCTACCAGCGGCTGCGCGTTCAGCCCGCTTCGGGTGGGAAATAGACGGGCTAAAGTTCGCCGCGTTCAAGCTGTCCCAGCGTTTCGGGATCACGCACGTCGACCCAACGATCCGCGATCTGGAGGCCGGCGATACGTTCGCCGGCTTCGACCATCGTGCTGAGAGCGTCGGTCAACTCATATTCGCCGCGCGGCGAAGGCTGCAGCTGCGCGATATGCTCGAACACGACCGGGGCGAAGATGTAGATGCCCGCGTTGTACCAGGCCGGGGCACCCGGCTTCAGCCAGCCGGTCGCCCGCAACTCATCGAGTTGCGCATCACTCGGCTTTTCCACCACCCGGCGCAGACAGAACTCGTCGTCGAAAAAGTTGATGCCGCCCTTTCGCACATCCTCGCCGCGCGTGACGGTGAGCAGTCCGGAGAACGTCCCCCCGGCAAACCGCTCGAGCATGCCCCGGTAGGTGCCCGGCTTCACCAGAATGTCGCCGTAGGTCAGGAGGAACGGTTCCGAACCCACGAATCCCCGCGCCGGCTCGACCGCCTTGCCGGTACCGTCCAGATCACCCTGTCGGCCGAACTCAATCCGCACACCCCACTTCGATCCGTCGCCGAAGTGCGATTCCACCACCTCGGCACAGTGCTTGGTCACGATGAAGAACTCGCGGATGCCCGTCTCGATCAGGCCGGTGAGAATGTGTTCGAGAATCGGGCGGCCCTGGACGGGCAGCATGGGTTTGGGCATCTCCTGCGTGAGATGCTTCATGCGGGTGCCTTTACCGGCGGCGAGGAGGACTGCTTTCAAGGGAAGTCAGGAGCTGGCAGTTAGGAGCTGGGAGCTGGAAGTTGGGAGA
Source organism: Verrucomicrobiales bacterium (assembly GCA_024233215.1). GTDB lineage: Bacteria > Verrucomicrobiota > Verrucomicrobiia > Limisphaerales > J093 > J093. The sequence goes on from JACKPW010000007.1 coordinate 206,665, forward strand.
TGGACGTCAGGAGCTGGAGTGGGACGTGCCTGTGCCACTCCAGCTCCTGAAACGTGCCGCGGCAGGACTAGGCCCCGAACTTGTCGAACATCTTCGCGTTCGCCTGCATCAGGCGGATGAGGTACTTGGCCTCGAACACGCCCAGCGAACCCAGGTTGGCTCCGGTTTCGGTGAAGCGATCCAGTTTGTCGTTGCCGCTCAGGGCGGAGTGGAGCAGCACCGGCTGCGGATGCCAGGAGTGCCCTTTCACCGGGCAGGGGGTCGAATGATCACCGGTGATCGCGAGCACGTCCGGTTTCTTGCTGAGCAGGATCGGCAGTGCGGCGTCGAACTCCTCGACGTACTTCTTCTTCGCCTCGAAGTCGCCGTCCTCGCCCGCCTTGTCGGTGTACTTGAAGTGGATGAAGAAGTAATCGTAGTTGGCCCGCTCGGCAAGGTAGCGCTCGAACTGCTCCCGAATGGTCTGGGGTCCTTCGATCTTGGTCATCCCCACCAATTGGGCCAGCCCCTTGTACATCGGGTAAACCGCGAGGCAGGCGGCCTTCAGCTGGTAACGCTCATCGAACACCGGAATGTCCGGCTGATGCGCGATGCCACGCATGAGAAACCCGTTGGCCCGGGCCTCCCCCGCCAGCAGCGGCAGCGCCTGGGCGTAGAAGTCCTGGATGAGCTTCGCCACCTTCTTCTGCTTGGCGCTGGTCGGTTTCGAGGGTTTCGCCTCGGCAATCGGCTGGCCTTCGCGGCCGGGGTCGGTGTCGCTCAACGGCCCTTCCAACCCCGCGCCCCGAAACACGATCACGAACCGGTGCTCCTTGCCCGGCGTGATCATGACCTGCGTGGTGCCCAGCTTCTTGATCTTCTTCGACAGAATGGCGCAGAGACGCTCGCATTCCTCCGTCGGAATCCGGCCCGCACGGCGGTCGGTCACGTTGCCGTCGGCGTCCAGGGTGCAGAAGTTGGCCCGCGCGCAAACGTCCCCCGCCTTCAGGGTCACCCCCAGCCCAAGGGCCTCGATGACGCCCCGGCCCACCTGGAATTCCAATGGATCGTAGCCAAACAGGCCCAGGTGACCAGGACCGCTGCCAGGCGTGATGCCGGGCGCCACCGGGATCATCCGGCCCTGGGCGCAACCGGCGCGCACCAGAGCGTCGAGGTTCGGCGTATGGGCGGCTTCCAGGGGGGTCATGTTGCCCTGGCTGGAAGTGGCGATGTCGCCCAGGCCGTCGAGCACCACCAGCGCCAGTTTGGCACCGGTCTTGGTGGTCAATTGTGAATAGACTTCGTCGAGGTTCATGTAACGTCCAAGTTCAATGTCAGGTTCAATTCCGGAAACCGCCGGGCCACGAAACTCCCCGCCCGCACGGCGGCCGCATACTCGACCAAAGCCCGACCGGGCGCAACGGCTTTGTCCGGCAGGCACGCGCGTCAGCGCCTTGGACTGCGCGCGATCCCAATCGCCGCTTTGGGGTGTCCCGCCAGTTTCAGTTTCGGGCACGACCCCGGCCGTCCCCATGCAATCCAACCACGAATAGACACCACTCCACACGAATGAGAATGCGGCTTTCAAGAACGGTGGGGCCGCGGCACGGAGGCCACCCAGGGCCAGTGACAAAGTCAGCGCAAGTCGTTGGTTCGTAGCGCAGATATCGGATCTGCTGTATCGCCGAATTCAATTCTGCAGAGCGTCCGAACCTCCGAAGGCTTGCGGATTGGGAAATCCGCGATACAGCAGATTTGGAAATCTGCGCTACGACTTTGTCAATGGCCCTGGGAGGCCACCCGGTGGTAACGGAAGCCGGAACCTGGCGGCCTTCGGAATGCCCTCCCATTCGTGTCGATTCGTGGTGATGCTTGGTTCTCTCCTGAATCGTTGCGACCTCGGGTCTCGGCGTTTAGGGGATGGACTCCGGCCTTCGGATCCCGGGGGCGTCTCGAAAAGCGGTGAAGGCTTCGCTTTTCACCGCACTCCACGACCTGGCGGAATCCCGAGGACCGGCTCGGAAGACCCGATGGGAGCTTGAGCGCGGCCGTCCTGGAGCGCATGGTCGCTCCGACCAGCCATGAAGACGTTCCTTTGCCTCGCCGCCCTTGTCGCCGCCCGGCTCAACTTCGCCGCCAACACCGCAACCACGCCCCTGCCTGGCGACGCGCTGCTACGCGACTACTTCGCCGCCGAGGTGGGCCGGATCGCCCGGGACTGCGAAGCCGCCACCCAACCGGACCGGTGGAAGGTCGACCAGGAAATGCGCCGGGAACAACTCCAGGACATGCTCGGTCTCAAACCCTGGCCCGAGCGCGGCGATCTGCACCCGGTCATCACCGGTCGGATCGAGCGGGAGGATTTCGCCGTCGAGAAGCTGCAATTCCAGTCGTTGCCCGGCCTTTATGTCACCGGCGACCTCTACCTGCCGAAGGACGTCCCGAAGCCGGCGCCTGCGATCCTCTACGTCTGCGGCCACAGCTATCAGATCAAGGACGGCGTCAGCTTCGGCAACAAGGCCGGCTACCAGCATCACGGCATCTGGTTCGCGCAGCACGGCTACGTCTGCCTGATCATCGACACCCTGCAACTCGGCGAAATCCAGGGCATCCACCACGGCACCTATCGCGAAGGCCGATGGTGGTGGAACAGTCGTGGTTACACCCCCGGCGGGGTGGAAGCCTGGAACTCGATCCGCGCGCTCGACTACCTGCAAACCCGCCCGGAAGTGGACTCGGAACGGTTCGGCATGACCGGACGTTCCGGCGGTGGAGCTTATTCCTGGTTTGCGGCGGCATTGGACAAGCGGATCAAGGTCGTCGCGCCGGTGGCCGGGATCACCGATCTCCAGAACCACGTGGTGGACGGCACGGTGGAGGGCCATTGCGACTGCATGTTCTTCGTGAACACCTACCGCTGGGATTATCCGATGCTGGCGGCGCTGGTGGCGCCGCGTCCGTTGCTCCTCTGCAACTCGGACAAGGACAGCATCTTCCCGCTCGACGGCGTGCTGCGTGTGCATGGGACATTGAAACGCATTTACGACGGCTGGGGCGTGGGCGACCGGTTGGGCCTGCTGATCACGGAGGGACCGCACAAAGACACGCAGGACCTGCAGGTGCCGGTGTTCCGGTGGTTCAATCGCTGGCTCAAGCAGGAAGATCCGCTGATCCAGCGCGCCGCCGAAAAGCGGCTTGAGCCTGCTGAACTGAGGGTCTTCGACGAACTGCCGGCGGACGAGATCAACACGCGCATCGACGAGCTGTTCGTGCCGCTGGCGAAGGAGCCGGCGGTCCCGGAGAACGCTAATGAATGGGCGAAGCTGCGCGACCAGTGGATAAGCGGGCTTAAGGACAAAGTGTTCCGCGGATGGCCGGAGGAATCCCGGAACCCGCCAGTACCCATCAACAGGAATCTGGTTCCGTTCGACAAGCACTGCCAGTTGGGCACCGCGCGGGTCCCTGTTGGAGATGGTGTTTATCTCCCGTTGGTGACCCTGGAGCTGAATGAAAAGCGTCCATCTAACTCCGAGATCCTCCTGGTGGTTTGCAGCCCGGATCAATGGGCGACGGTGATCGGCGAGATCCAGGCACATGAGTATTCCGCAACTACCGGATCTGACCGCAAGGTGCTTCTCGAAACGATCGGCGCGACCGATTCGGTTGCAGACCAACCGAACGAGCCAGAGGCCCCCTTCATCGACAGTATGATGAACGTGGTTTACGGGCTCCGCCTGTCAGCCTCCGTTGCCCCGCGCGGGATTGGAGCGACCGCGTGGAGTGTGGATGCAAGGAAGCAGGTCCAGATCCGCCGTCGGTTCATGCTTTTGGGCCAGACCCTGGCTGGGATGCGAGTGAGAGATGTTATCCAAACCGTGCGTGCTCTGAGGGAGTTGCCGGCACAAACAGGATTGCCGGTAACTCTGGTAGCCGATAACGACATGGCCATGAACGCCCTGCTCGCCGCCATCATGGAACCCGGAATCACCGAGCTCGTGCTGAAGCGGCTACCGGGCTCCTACCGTGACGCACCGGATTATCTGAACCTGGCGCGCGTGGCGGATGTCCCGCAGTTGCTCGCCCTCGCGGCCGAGCGGACGCAGATCGTGTTGTGGGACACGTCGCCGGAAGTCGCCCGATTCGCCAATGCCGTCGGTGAGAAACTCGGCTGGAAACCGGTCGTGTGCGAGGCGAGTAGCGAGTAGCGAGTGGCAAAGTCCAAGACGCGACGAGGTCCCGAACGGGCGGCCGAACCTCGCATCAGCGTCGTGGAGTGCGGCGATCCGAATCGCCGCTTTTCGTTCAATTTGAGACCGGGCAGACAAGCCCCTCACCCAGGCATCCCTGTTTTCCGGAACCGCCGGCCACTGCGGGGGAAAAGCGGTGAAGGCTGCCGCTTTTCACCGCACTCCAAAACCTGGCGGAGTTCGGGACTTGCCGCCACCCTGTTCCCCCATCTCCCATTCCCTATCTCCTATCTCCCATCTCCTACCTCCCATCCCCTCCCTGTTTCACGCCGCCTTCGGGTACGACCCGAGCACCTTGACCATGCTGCAGTAGTCATCCAGCGCCTTGATCGCCCGGGCGACCGGCTCGTTTTGCACGTGGCCGTCGAGATCGATGAAGAAGTAATAGGCCCAGGCTTTCCGTTTGCTGGGGCGCGACTCGATCTTGGTGAGGTTGATCTCGTTTTCGCGGAACGGCTCAAGGCACTTGTGCAGGGCGCCCACCTTGTCAGCGATGCTCAGGATGAGGCTGGTGCGGTCGTTGCCGGTGGGTTGCGGAATCTGCCGGCCGAGCACCAGGAACCGGGTGGCATTCGCGGAGTTGTCCTGCAGATCGGCGTGGAGCAACTGCAATTGGTAACGATCCGCTGCCAACGCGCTCGCGATGGCCGCCGTGGCGGGATCCTCCGCCGCCAGTTCAGCCGCCCGGGTCGTGGAAGAGGTCTCGATCACCTCGACCTCGGGCAGGTGGTTGCGGACCCACGACCGGCATTGTGCCAGCGCCTGGGGATGCGAGTAGAGCCGCTTGATCCCGCTCTGCGGTCCCCGTCCCACGAGGCAATGCTGGATGGGCATGACGATCTCCGCCACGACCCGCAGTTCGGTGTCCACGAACATGTCGAGCGTGCTCGTGACCACGCCCTCGGTGGAGTTTTCCACGGGCACCACGCCGTAATCCGCCCGCCGTTGACTGACTTCCGCGAACACATCCGGCACGGTCTTGAGCGGGACGTAGTTGAGGCTCGCCCCAAACCGGCGGACCGCCGCCTGATGGGTGAAGGTGGCCTCCGGGCCGAAGTAGGCGATGTTCAAGGACTTTTCGAGGGAAAGCGCGCTGGACATGATCTCGCGATAGATCGCCTGGAGCGACTCGTTTGTCAGCGGGCCCTCGTTCAGAGCGCACAACCGGTCCAGAATCGCGCGTTCGCGGTGCGGGGCGTATATCTCGCCGCCGGACTTGAGCTTCACCTCCCCGATCTTCAGCACGTGGCGGGTGCGCTCGTTGAGCAACCGGACGATCTCCTTGTCCAACCGGTCGATGGCTTGGCGACTTTCTTCGAGGTTCATGGGTCGGTTCGCTCGGGTTCTTCAGGTTCTTCGGGAGCGGCGTCGGACGGGTCAGGCCCGTCGGACGGATCGGACACCGCCAGGGCCTCCGGCGGTGCGGTGGCGAGCCCCGGATCGACCGTGACCGGCTCGGGCGGGGTTTCCACCACGATCCGCCTGAGTTCGTCCGCGGCGGGCAATTCCGCCAGGTCCCCCAAACCAAAGCTCTCCAGGAACAGCGATGTCGTCCCGTAGCGCATGGGGCGACCCGGCGTTTCGGCGCGCCCGACGCCCTCGACCAGGCCACGTTCCAGCAGGGTCCCCATCACGCCGTCCACGGACACGCCGCGAATCTCCTCCATCTCCGATCGGGTCACCGGTTGTCGGTAGGCAATAATAGTGAGTGTTTCGAGAGCTGCGGGGGTCAACCGGGCCGGTCGCGGACGTTCCCCCACCAGGGCCTGTAACCACGGAGCAAAGGGTGGTCGCGTCACGTACTGCCAGGCCCCGCCCACGCAGACCAGACGGTAGGCACGCTCCAAGGTCTCGGTTTCCCCGGCCAGTTGCGTCAGGACTGGTTCGATGTCGGCAGCCTTGGTGCCCTTGAAGGCCTGGGCTTCCGGGTCCGGCTCGTCGCCTTCGGCGGCAGTCTTGATCACTGCGGCCAGATCGGCCGGCGAAAGCGCCTTTTGCGAGGCGAACAACAGGGCTTCAATGACGTCTTTCAGCTCCATTCGTTGAAAACGGTCAGGATCAACTCTGCTGGGGAGGCTCGAAGGCAGGGACCTCGGGGGACAAGGGGGCTTCCGTCCCCGGCTCGCCCCCTCGTTCCACCGCCTGCGTTGGTTTCGGGTCACCCGCAACCACCGGGTCCTGTGCCGGAGGGGCGGCCCCGATTTCGATGTCCCCGAAGGCATCCTGCTGGGTGGCCACGATGAACTTCATGCGGATCAACTCCAGCAGGGCGAGGAAAGTGGCGACCACCTCGTTGCGACTGCTCGCATTCGTGAACAACTCCTGGAACCGGACCCTGGTCTGCCGACCGAGGAGCCCGCGAATGGTCTCCATCTTGCCGCTCACCGTCCAGGGATCGTCCTCGATGGTCGTTGCGTCCTGCCGGGTCTTGAACCGGCGGAGAATCTCGTTCACCGCCTCGAGCAGGGTAAACACGGACACCTGCAACGGCGGCGCGGGGGTTTCGAAGGTCAGCCGGGGAGCGCGCCGGAGGAACACCCGGGACTGCTCCTCCTCGCACTCCTGCAAACGGGCGGCGGCGTCCTTGTATTTCTTGTACTCCACCAGTTTCCGGATGAGTTCCCACCGCGGATCCTCCTCGTCCGGGTCGTCCTGCTCGTCCGTCACCCGTTTGTCCACCGGCAGGAGTTCGCGGCTCTTGATGTAGAGGAGCGTGGAGGCCATCACCAGAAACTCGCTCGCGACGTCCAGGTCGAACTCGCGCATCAGGTCGATGTACTCGATGAACTGCTCCGCCAACCGGGTGAGATTGACCTGATAAATGTCCACCTCCTCCTTCCTCACGAGATAGAGGAGGAGGTCAAGCGGTCCCTCGAAGACCTCAAACTGGACTTTGTATTCGGCCACAATCAGAACCGGCGCGGGGCCGGGACGAACGCGAATGCTAGGGGCCGTCCGCCCTGTTTGGCAATGGCAATGGCCGGACAATGGGGCCGGAAACCAGGGCCGACCGGAGAGGAAAGTCGGAAGCGCGCTATCGTCCGAGCGCACCATGGCCTACGAGGATCGAGTCGAATCCCACACTTGCCGCCATCGTGGCGGAACCCGAAGTCTCTCGGGAAACCGCTATTTCGCCTTGTCGGCCTGCAGCGCGGCCCGGACCCGGTTGAACGGGCCCGGGGTCGGCGGGCGACCAAACACACTCACCACCCACTCCTGCGCCGGCACCAGGTGACGGTAGATGAAGGCCTGCATCAGGTCGTCCGCCGGAACCGCCGGATGAATGACCTGCTGTCCCGCGATCCGCGCCCTTCCTTCCAGCCCAATCGCCACCGGCGCGTGACCCACCGCTGCCCGCGGCACGAACAGGTTCACCGTCACCTCGCCCCGGCCCGCGGGGATCCAGGTCGGTCGACCACTGTTAAGCACCAGGCCGCGCGGGGCATCGGACAACGCCAACTCAATGCCATTCGTGAACCCGTCGCGGCGGAGCGCGTAAACCGTCAGGGCTGCCGAGGCCCCGGGGCGGAGGTTGACCGCGGAGGGCACGACCCGCAGGGCGAAGTCCGGCTGCGGCGCACTCAATCGCAAACGGTAGGCGAAAGCGGAACCACCGCGATGCTGGGTGTCCGTAAGTTGCACAAGATAGGGCCCGTCCGCCGGCAACTTGAGGTGAACGTAGGAATCCGCGTGATGCGTTTCCAGTCCGGCCCCAGGATCCTCGTGATCGTCGTTGAACGCCACCTCGGCCCCGTCCGGCCCAAAGATTCGGAGCCCGGAATCCAGTGGCGATTCCAACCTCCGGGCTGTGACCTCCGCCACGAGATCCTGTCCGCGACGACCGTTGAAGCGGAAGCAATCGCGGTCATCACGGCGCTCCATCCGACCGTTCAAGATCACCGGCAGCTCGATCTCCTGCGCGTTTTCCGCCAAATCGTTGGGCTCCTGTTCGGGCCTCTCGGGCAACCGGTCGACGGCGAAAGGGAGCCGGTTCCAGGACAACTCGCTGTCCGGTACCGGGACCATCCGGATCCCATCAAACTCCGGCGTCGCGGTCACGTCGATCTCAGGCACAGGCAGGTTCCATCCCGCGAGTTCCACCGTGGTGGTTTCACCGTCCGGCCCGCCCAGCGGGAAGAGCCCGGTCAGGCAGGGCAGTTCCCCCAGCGCGATCCGGTAGACGAAATCCTCCCGTCCGCGAAAGATCGAGTCCTGGATCTCCACCCGGTAATCCCCGTCCCGAGGCACCTCAAAGCACAGCAGCGGATCCGGTTGAAAACGGAAATCGTCGCTGTATCCCACCTCGTTGCCGTCGGGGTCGCGGAGCGTCAGGGTGGCCTGAAACCAGCCGGGTACGGCGTCCGCCAGGTAGGGAATCAACTGCCGGGCGGAAACGGCAGCAACCAACCGCATCCCCTGCTTCAAACGGACGCTGAAACAGTCCACGTCACCGGGCAGGATCTGACCGTTGACCACCGCCGGCACCTGTGGAACCCGCGTTGGTCCGGCCGGATTCTCGTTGGGCTCGTGCTCGATGAATTCCGGCAGCCGGCCGATCCGGAACACCACGGGATTCGACAACCCCGTGGCCGTACGGAGTCGCAGCTCCCGCGTGCCCGGTGTCGCGTCGGCCGCGATGCTGAGCTTCAACCGGACATCCTCGGAAAGCTGGCGATTCTCGCGATCACGGTTCTTCGGGTTGGCCACCCGGGCGCGCATCTCCGCCAGTTCCTGGGTCGCCTCAGAACGCGACAACCGCTCCACCACGTTGGTGGCGGCGGGATCGATGAACGTGATCTCCCGGGCCTCGCGCGACGCGGCTTTGACGGCTTCCTGGAGCGCCTTGATCCGGTCACGGAGAAGGTTGAGCTGGCGGCCGGTCAACGGCTTTACATGTTCCAGCACCGTTGCTTCGACTCCGCCGCCGCTGACCCGAACGCCATCCACGCCGTCGAGGAACTGGCCCGCCAGGCGCACCTCGAAGGTGTTCCCAACCTGCCCCCCGGCGGGAAACGCATAGCCGATCCGCGGATTGCGCTGGGCGGTGGCGGCTGGAGCCAGCAGGAGCAGCAGCGCAACCTGGAGGAACGGGCTCACCGGGTTTCGCAGCGCCGCGACGAACGGGGGCAGAAGCCGGGTTGGCTTGGGGAGCATTCTCATGGCAGGGACTCCATGATTTCGGACAGCAACCCGCCGCGCTTGCTCTTCGGCCCGATGGGTGGTGTTACGCGAACCTCCAAACCTTGCGGATGAGGCAGGGTGGCTTCGGGATCGATGCCCAGTTGGGTGTAAATGCTGCCGATCAGGTCCGGTGGATAAATGGGCCGTTCGCCGACCTCCTCCCCCCTGTCGTCGGTGGCACCCACGACCTGGCCACCCTTGAATCCGCCCCCTGCCAGCACGCCGCAAAATGCCTTGCCCCAGTGGCCCCGCCCTCCGTTCCACGGCGCCTCCGTCTGCACCTTCGGGGTCCGGCCGAATTCCCCCTGCCACCAGACGAGGGTCGAGTTCAGCAAACCCCGCTCGGAAAGGTCTTCCAACAGCGTGGCCAGGCCGCGATCCAGCTCCGGCAGCATCCGGCGCATGGCCTGGAAATGCTGCTTGTGGGTGTCCCAGCCCTTGTAGTTGATGGTGACATAGGGCACGCCCCGCTCCACCAACCGCCGCGCCACAAGGCAGGATTGACCGAACCGGCTGCGACCGTAGCGCTCCCGCATCGCGTCCGTTTCCGTGCCCAAATCGAAGACCTTTCCAGCGTCGCCGAGGATCAGATCGTAGGCCTGGCCTTCCGTCTGCCCCAGCGCCGCCAACCGGGGGTCGCCCTTCATCGTCAACGCCAGGGTATCCAGGCGGTGAAGCAGTTCGCGCCGCGTGTGCTGCCGTTCGTCGGTGATGCCCTGGGCCACGACGCCTTCCACCACGAAAGGTGTTTTCGACGGATCGCCACCCGTGGCAAACGGCTTGTGCCGGGACCCAAGAAAACCCGCCTCGGAAAAGCGCCCCTGGGGCTCGGTCAACACCACATACGGCGGGATCAACCCCTGGTATCCGGCACCATAACCCCGGAAGTGCGAAACCACCGCACCGACCGCCGGATAGACCTGGCCATCGCCCGGTTCGCGTCCGGTCTGCACCAGGTAGGAGGCCGTTTCATGGCCGTTGATGCCATGGGTCAAGCCGCGCAGGATCGAGTATTTGTCCGCCTGCTTCGCCAGCAGGGGCAGCAACTCGCAGATGCGAATACCCTCGATATTCGTGGCGATGGGTTTGGTGAACGGACCGCAATAGGCCGGCCCGGCTTCGGGCTTGGGATCGAAGGTGTCGAGGTGGGCGGGGCCTCCCCACATCCATATCTGGATGACCGACTTCGCCTTCGCCGCCCCGGACGCAGCCTTGGCCCCGGTCAACGGACCCGCCAGCGCAAGCCCGGCCGCGCCGGACAGACCGCGACGAATCGCCTCGCGTCGGGTGATACCAAGGCGGCCGGGCAGTGACTCAGCCGCGGGAGAATCCGGCTTCACGTTCATTCGGGTATTTCGTGCATGTCGTGGTTCCACTCCAACAGCCGGTCCAGGGTCAATGCCGGTAGAGAAACTCGGCGCTGTTGATCAGGGCCCAGATCACGTCCGTGGCCGCGGCACCCCGCTGCCTGGGTCCGTTGCGAAGGTAATCCTGAACCGCCTGCAGTTCCGCCTGCGTGGGAAACCGGGAAAGCAGGGTCAGGTAGACCCGCGTCACGACTTGTTGCGGGGTGCCCCGGAAGTTCACCAGCGCCCGCAACCGGGGGCTTTGCTCCAGCTTCCGCTGGACGTGACTTGAGTTGAGCAGGTGCAGGCGCTGCGCCGTGGTGGGCTCGTTGTTGCGCTCCGACATCAATCCCGTGTCGCGCGGCGGACGGCCGAACAACTCGAGGAACGGACTGGTGATGCTGCCATCCGCCAGGGCAATGGCACGCGTTCCCTCCGGGATGAAGGTGAACGGCTCAGGAATCGGGCTCTCGTATTTCTCGGTTGTCCCGCTGACCTGGCAAAGCGCGTCGATCAACACCTCCGCTTCCAGCCGCCGCAACGGGTAGGCGGCGAAGTTGGCCTCGCCGCGCGGATCATCGGAGGCGGGCACCGACGCAAGTTGGTAGGTCTGTGAGTTCAGGATCAGCCGGTAAAGGGACTTGAGGTCGTAATGCGAGCGGACCAGTTCGGCGGCCAGAAAGTCGAGCAATGCGGGATTCGACGACGGATTGTCAGGACGGAAATCGTCGGGCTCATGGACAATCCCCCGCCCCAGCAGCCAGGCCCAGATCCGGTTGGCAACCACGCGAGCGAACCAGGGATTGTCCGACCGGATCAGCCAGTCGGCGAAGACCTCGCGAGGGTCCTTGTCGGCACACAGCCAGACGTGCGCGCCGTCGGGAAAGGTCGCCTCACGCGCGCCCGCCAGCAGGTTCGCGTTGGTGGCGCCGGGATCGAAGTACACGATCTCCTCCTTCCATTCCGCCGTGGATTTGAAGCCCACGTTGGCAAAGAACGCCGCCATCCCGGCGCGCCGTTCGTCGGGCCACTCGTCAAACCGCTCCCCCATGAATGTGAGCGCCACCGCCGCGGCAAGCGCCTCCGGTTCCTGGCCCTGGAGCGCGCGAAAGAAGTTCACCGGCGGCACGCGGAAGTTGCTGCCGTTTGCGGTGAGCAGTTCGCGGGCCAGGCGATCGTAAGGGACGTTGTCGCGGAGGCCCGTGCGAATCCAGCGGTGATAAGCCTGCACGGCGTTGGGCCAGAGATTGATCGGGAACTCCGCCTTCACCCGGAGCACCTCGCACCACTTCATCGCCCGGTAATCGGTGAATTCGTTGCGCTCCAGCAGCCGGTCGATCAACTCGCCGCGCTTCCCCGGGTTGCGATCCAGCAGGAACTCGCGCGCCTCCTCCATCGTCGGCAGCGTCCCGATGACGTCGAGGTACGCGCGCCGGAGAAACACGGGGTCGGTGCTGGGGTTGGCGGGCGGAATGCCCAGTTCCGTGAGGCGGGCGAAGACCAGTTCGTCGATGCGGTTCAGCGGTTGCGGCGGAGTCGCGAGGGCGTAGGGATTGGCGGCGGGACCGGCGGCAGGCGCGGGTTGAAGCCCAACCGCGACAAACGACACCGTCAACCAACCAGCGATGAAGCAGGTCTTCACGTTCGTCCAGGCACCGGCCCCGGCCGCGAACCCACGAAGGCCCCAGCCGGAACCGGACTTGATGCCCCAAACCTTGCGCCGCGACGCCATCGATGTCACGTGACAATCCACCTCCGGTGAGGGCGGGGTTCACCCTTCCAGGGGCAGGGACGCCAACCGGCCCGGAAGCGGGCAACCGGTGCAGCGGGCGTCGCTGCGGGCGCAGAAGTCGCGGACGATCTGCAGGAGCCCCTGTTGGTGAACCGAACGGAGCGGCTGGGGCATTGGAATGCCGGGGAGGATCCGTTGCCGGGCCAGGCGCAGCACGGCGTTGTCCTGCGCCGCCGGCCAGAGACGATGGCGTTCCTCCACCCGCCTGCGCAAGCCGGCCTGCACGCCGGCATCCGCCCGGCACCAAAGCCACGGGAGAAACGCGTTCACCGCCAGATCCGTCAGCCGCGTCCGACCCAGCAACACCGAGGGCTCCTCCTGGAACGGCGCGTTCAGTGTCCAGTGGTGCTCCCAGAACTTGTCCCGACCGGGCCGCAACCGTTCCTCCAGTGAGGTCGCCAGTCGCGTTTGGGGCAACTCCTCCAGCAACCATCGCTCCAGAACGCCGGGCAGGTCTTCCCGCTGCAACCAGTGCGCCGCCAGCGCCAGCCGGCGTTGGGGATGATTGGCCGGACGGACTCCGCCCAACCGCCAGGCGGCCCGGGGGAGGACCACGTCCTCAAAGGCCGTCCGCTCGCGCCACCATTGATCCCACACCCGACGCAGGTACTGCCTCGTCCGCGGCCGGGTCCCGGAAAGATCGGCCGGGAGCAGGCCGGACACCCCCAACAACCGCGCCTGCCAACCGGTCAGGTCGGGTCTTCCCGCTGAAATCCGGGGCAACAACCCCGCAATCCGGCGCATCGGCCATGGGTTGTGCTTGTAGCCCAGCGCCGCGAACAGGGTCTCCCACAGGGCCGCCTGCCAGCCCGCCTGTTGTGCCCGGGCACGGATGCGATCCGCCTTCAGGGTCAACCGAACCAGGCCCGCCTGCTCCAGCAACGCCTGCCGATCCTCCGCCCCCAGTCGCGCCAGTGGACCGGCACAGGCGCCTTGCTGGCCGCAGGGCAAACCGTCCTCCGCATGATCGGCCAGCCACCCGGCCAGCGCTTCCAGGGAGGCGTCGAGCGTGCCTTCCAACCGCAGGGTGGGAATCGCACCGCCGGCCGGGGTGTTGCCCTCCCAGACGACATGCAGCCGGACGCTCCGAAAATCCGGATTGCCGGCATGCCCATGCTGCGTCCAGCCCTGGGGTTGCAGGTCGATTTCCACGTCGCCGCTGAGGGGTTCCTCGCCCTCGATTTGGAACAGCGCATCCCGGAAGTCCGGGCCGGCTTCCCGATTCCAGAACCCCGGATGAAGCACCGTGATGCGCCGGCCGTCGAAGGTCTTCAATCGCTCCGGTTGCAGGCGTTGGTGCCGCCAAACCTGCTGCAACAGCTGCTCATTCGGTCGCCCCGCAACCCCGGGCTCGGCCAGGACCGGGGAAACCGGCCGGCCGACCCGCCAGCGGAGATAGCAATCGGGCGGGAGAAATGTCATGGTGAAAGCGGTATTTGCGCCGGATGACGCCCGGTGTCAAGGTCACAGGTAAACGGATGGCGGGTCTCACCAACGCGGCTTGGCTGAACGCGGTGGCGGCCCCATTGTCTGAGGCAATGATGCGAAGCAGTGAATCTGGCAGGAAGGACTGGCCGCGGCGGACGGTGATGACGCTGGCAATGTTACTGGCGGTGGGAACCGCCATGGCAGCCACCGATGATCCCCGACGCGATGCCACCGTGGAATCCGTGGCGAAAGTCATGCCGGCGGTGGTCAACATCGGCACCGAAACCATCGTGCAGGTCCGGGACCCGGTGGCGGAGTTGTTCCAGCGTTTCTACGGCCCGAGCTACCGGCGACGTCCGCCGTCCTCCCAATACAGCCTGGGCTCCGGCGTGATCATCGATGAAACCGGCTACGTCCTGACCAACGATCATGTGACCCGCCGGGCCAACCGAATCTGGGTGAAGCTGTCCGAGGAAGCCGGCGGGAAGACCTACGAGGCCGAGCGCGTGGCCGGAAGCGAGGAGAGCGATGTGGCCCTGCTCCGGCTGCAGGCGGAACCGGACGAACGCTTCACCGCGGTGAAATTCGCTGCCGACGACGACATCAGCCTGGGAGAAACGGTCATCGCCTTGGGGAACCCGTTCGGGCTGGGGGGCTCGGTGAGCCGGGGTATTCTCAGTTCCAAGAGCCGGCGGCCGCCGCAGGAGAACTCACCGCTCAGCCTCGAGGACTGGCTGCAGACGGACGCCGCCATCAACCCGGGCAACAGCGGCGGCCCGCTGATCAACCTGCGCGGCGAACTGATCGGGCTTAACGTGGCTGTCTTCAGCGAGGGCCAGGGGATCGGATTCGCCATCCCGGTCAAACGGGTCGCGGAGGCCCTGGCGGACATCTTCTCGCCCGCCATTGGCCGGATGTGGTTTGGCGCCCTGGTGCGCCCGGCGACATCCGGAGTCACGGTCACCCGCGTGGAGCCGGACAGTCCGGCAGCCCGGGCCGGGCTTCGGGAGGGCGACCTGATCACCGAGGTGAAGGGGCAACCGATCACGGGCTTCATCGAGTTCACGAAGGACCTGCTGGCCTCGGGGAATGACCAGGAAATCAAGCTGGCTTACGAACGCAACGGGGTGCGGCGCGAAACCACCACGCGCTTGCTGGCCGAGACGGAGGTGTTCAACGCGCAGTTGATCAACCGGAAGACCGGTCTGAGTCTGCAGGAACTGAGCCCCAAACTCGCCGAGCGGTTGGGGCTGTGGACCACCGAGGGACTGCTCGTCGCGGGAGTGGACCAGGACAGCCCCGCGGAGGAACTCGGCATCAAGGCCGGCAGCCTGATCATCGGACTGGACGGAACGCCGGTCAACGACGTGGTCTCCGCCGCCCGACTGTTGTATCGCAAAAAGGCCGGTGAAGAAGTGAGGGTTGTGTTGTTGATTCATATGCCGCGGGGGGAGATGATTTTCCACCAGCGCCTGGCAGGCGACCTGAAGGTCCGTTGACACCGGCCCCGCAGTGCCGCCCGGGCGCCTGTTGACGTGGACACGCCATCGACCAGAACGCCATCCGCCGACGCCGGCCCGATCATCGAGGTCGCGCACCTGCATCGTCGTTACGGCCGGCATCTGGCTGTCGCGGATGTCTCCTTTACGGTCGAGCGCGGTGAGATCGTGGGACTTCTGGGGCCCAACGGCGCCGGCAAGAGCACCATTCTCCGCATCCTCTCGGCCTACATGCCCGGCACCTCGGGCACGGTCAAGGTGGCGGGATACGATGTGACCCGCGAGGCGCACGCGGTACGGCGCCGCATCGGTTACATGCCGGAGAACAACCCGCTGCACACCGACCTGCGGGTGCGGGAATACCTGAAGTTCCGCGGCCGGCTGAAGGGCCTGGGCATCCGCCGCAGTCGCTCGCGGGCCGACGTGGTGCTGGAGCAATGCGGGTTGACGCACGTGTCACGGCAGATGATCGGAACCCTCTCGAAAGGATACCGGCAACGGGTGGGGCTGGCGGACGCGCTGATTCACGAACCGGAGTTGATCATCCTGGACGAACCCACCATCGGGCTGGATCCCCACCAGATCCGCGCGTTCCGCAACCTCCTGCGCACGCTGGGCGGCGACCATACGATTCTGCTGTCCTCCCACATCCTTCACGAGGTGGAGATGACCTCGACCCGGGTCCTGATCATCAACGAGGGCCGCATCGTCGTGAGCGGCGCCCCCGCCGACCTCCGTCAACGGATCGCCGGCGCGGGCGAGGTGCTGGCGGAAATCCAGGCCGAGGGGACGGCGCTGGAGGCGGGTTTGCGGGAACTGGCCGGCCTGCGGGAATGCGTCCTGAGCCCGATGGAGGAGGACTACTGGCATTGCCGCCTGATGCCACGGAGCACCGAGGATCTGCGGCCGGCAGTGCACGAACTGGCGGCACGACAGGGCTGGCGCCTGCGGGAACTGGGACTGCGTCGATTGACCTTGGAGGATGTGTTCGTGCACATGACCAGCGGTGACGAGGAAATGGAGGGCTGGGAATGACCGCCTGGTGGACCTTGCTGCGACGCGAACTGGGGGCGTATCTCCTCTCCCTCACGGGCTACGTTATTCTGACGGCGGTGGCATTCCTGCTTGGGGTCGGTTTCACGTTGGTGGTCCTCGCCTACAATGGCGATTCGCTGACCGTCCCGCTGACCGAACTGTTCTACAGCACGCTGTTCTTCTGGTTGATCCTGCTGGTGGCCACGCCGATGATCACCATGCGGCTCTTCGCCCAGGAACGGGCCACGGGCACCTACGAGACCCTGATGACCTGTCCGGTGGGGGAACTGTCCGTGGTGCTCGCCAAGTTCGCCGCCGGCCTGCTCTTTTACACGGTGATGTGGATCCCCCTGATTGTCTGTCTCCTGATCGTGCACCGATACACGGCGGAAGGCACCGCGTTTGACTGGTGGCCGGTGGCGAGCACCTCCCTGGGCATCCTGTTGATGGGGGCGCTCTACGTGGCCATCGGCTGCCTGGCCTCGGCCCTCACCCGCAGCCAGATCGTGGCGGCCATCCTGAGTTTCGCCATCGGGCTGACCCTGTTCCTGCTGAGCTTCGCGGAATACAGCCTCGGCCCCCGGGGCGGCTGGCTGGCCGATGCCGCCCGGTATGTGTCGATGCTCGATCACATGGAGGATTTCGTGCGCGGGGTGGTGGACACACGCCGGATCACCTTCTACCTGAGCCTGACCTTCCTGTTCCTCTTCCTGACGGTGAAGGTCGTTGAAGGCCGGCGCTGGAGGCGTTCCACATGAGCAGGAGCCCCCGGTTCAAGCCCAGCTTCTCCCCGGAGCAGCACTTCCGGATCGGGGTGAGCGTGCTGCTTTCGATCAGTGCGCTGCTGGTGATCGTGGGCCTGGCGAACTACCTCTCCTTCCGCCATTTCACGCGTTACCAGTGGTCCGCGGACGCCCGCTACAGCCTCTCCCCGGAAACACGCCGGGTGCTCGGCGCCGTCACCAATGACATCCGGGTCAGCGTGCTGTTCAGCCGCAACCACGAACTCTTCGGCCCGGTCACCGGCTTGTTGCAGGAATACGCCTACGCCTGCCCGCACCTGCAGGTGGACGCCGTGGACTACAACCGGGATCCGGGACGCGCCGAACTGCTGGCCGCCCGCTACCAACTGCCGGGCGAGGACGATGACGCGGTGGTCTTCGATGCCCAGGGACGGGTGAAGGTGGTCCGGGCCACCGAGTTGTCGGACTACGACCTCGCCGCCATCCTTGCAGGCGAGGGGGAAACCCGCCGGTTGAACTTCAAGGGCGAACCCCTGTTCACCTCGGCGATTGCGGGACTGCTGCAGGATCACCAACCCGTCGCGTGCTTCCTGCAGGGTCACGGCGAGCACGACCCCACCAGCGAGGATGACATCCGCGGATACTCGCGCTTCGCCGGGATGTTGCGAAACAAGAACATCGCCGTGCGCAAGCTGACCCTGCTCGGCGAGGACGCGGTGCCGGACGACTGTGCCCTCCTGATCGTTGCCGGTCCCCGCTCGCGATTGGACGGTTCGGAACTGCAGAAGATCGATCGCTTTCTGGGGCAGGGCGGCCGCGTGCTCGCGCTGTTGAGCTTCTATGAATCGAAGCGGAGCGAAACCGGCATGGAGCGGTTCCTGCTGAACTGGGGGATCGCGGCGGGGGCTGATTATGTCCTCGACCCTCCCAATTCCCCGCAGGGCTACGATATCATCTGCACCAACTTCAGCAGCCATCCGATTGTCAAACCCCTGCAGGACCAGCGCATCTACCTGCTTTGGCCCCGTTCCATCACGCCGGGGGTGATTCCCGGCGCCAGCGGCGATGCCCCCCGTGTGCAACCTCTCGTGGCCACCGGCTTGAACGGCTACACCGCCAGTGCGGTCTCCTCCAACGGCACTCCGGAACGAGACCCGATGCGTGACCGGAGCGGGGCCATCCCGCTGGCCGCCGCGGTTGAACGGGGCAGCCTGGCGGGGGTTTCGGCGGACCGGTTTTCCAGCCGGATGGTCGTGGTGGGAGATTCCTTCATCCTGGGGAACGAGACGATCGTCAAGGCGGCCAACTGGGAGTTCGCCAGCCTGGCGGTCAACTGGCTGCTCGATCGTCCGGAACATCTCGCGGGCATCGCCCCCAAGCCCATCCGCGAGTATGCGGTGTCCCTGACCCGCAACCAGTTGATCCGGTTGACCTGGATTCTCCTCGGTCTGGTTCCGGGCGCAGTCTTCGCCCTTGGACTCCTCATCTGGATGCGTCGGAAAGCCTGAGCCATGAATTTCTCGACGACACGCTGGCTGGTGGCGATCGCGGTTGCGATGACCCTCTACGTGCTGTTCGTGGACCGGAAACTCGACGACACCGCGGACCTGGCTGATGCCCGCAGCCGGGTTTTGCCCGCCTTCTCCACGGACCCCTTGACCGGCCTCGAGGTGTCCCGCGGCACCAACCGGGTCATCGCCCTGGAGAAACGCGACGGGGAATGGCGACTGACAGCTCCCCTGCCCTATGAGGCCCAGGCGGAGAGCGTGGAGAAATTCATGGAAACCCTGCGGGATCTGCGGGTGCGCAGCCGGATCAGCGCCGCCGAGGCACTGGCCCAGACCAACGGCCTGGCGGCTTTCGGACTCGAGATCCCCGCCGCGACCGTGACCCTGGTTCGGGACCGGGAACGTCAGGAACTCCGGTTGGGAGCCCCCACCCCGATCGGGGGGCAGATCTATCTGCAGGTCACCGGTGAAGAGGGTCTGGTGACAGTGTCCGATGATTTCCTGCGGGCCCTGCCGGAGTCGCCCTTCGCCTGGCGCAGCACCCGGTTGGCGTCGCTGGCGGGGGCGGAACCCAACCGCATCGAGGTGCTTCCTGCGACCAACGGGTTTGAGGTGGTGTTCAGCCCGACCAACCGCACTTGGTCCCTCACCAAACCACTTGCCACCCCGGCGGACGGAGCCCGTATCGACTACCTGCTGCGCCAACTCGAGATGACCCAGGTGGCCGGCTTCGTCAACGACCACCCCGCGGGAGACCTCGCCGCCTACGCCCTCGATCCGCCCCGGCGCGAACTGATTCTCGCCCGCGGACCGGATGCCGTGGCGCACCTGCAAATCGGTGGGGCAGCCACCAACAACGCGGATGCCCTCTACGTCCGAAACGCCCGCCTCGGCCAGGTCATGCTGGTGGCCCGCACCGCCATCGAACCCTGGCTCGCGAGTTTCCGCGATTTCTGCGACCGCCGTCTCATGGTCTTCTCGCTGGAGGAGGTCCGACGCATCGAGTTCTCGGCGGATGAACCCGTCACACTCGAACTCGGAACCAACCAGGCCTGGCAAATCACCAGCCCATACCTCGCTCCCGCGGATCCGATCCTCACCCTGGAGTTCCTCGCGGGACTCGCCGGCCTGGAGTTCGTGGACTTCCATCGCGAGGTGGCAAACGACTTCGCCGTGGATGGTCTGGAACCGCCCTTGCAAAGCTACCGCCTGCTCGGTGCTCCCACCAACGCCCCCCCCACCGCCACCAACCAGGTACTGGCAGAGCTCTCGTTGGGGCTCGCGCAGGGCAATCTCCGCCTCGCCCGCCGCGGACATGAGAACTCCGTCGTGACCCTGCTCGACCAGGGCAACCTGCCACGCGGCGCCTGGCAACTGCGGGACCGGCACATCTGGGACTTCAGCACCAACCAGATCGAGTCCATCTCGGTGCTCCAGCAGGGGGCGACGAAACGGCTGCTTCGGGAGGGACCGATGAACTGGAAGCCGGATGCCGGCTCCACCGGTGGATTCAACCCGTTGACCATCGAGGAAACCGCCTATCGCCTGAGCAAACTGCACGCCGAACGCTGGGTGGCTTGGGGAGAGGACCGGCTTCCGTTATACGGGTTCCCCCAGGCCGCCTGCCGGATCGATGTCACCCTCAAGCCGCAGGAGGGCAAATCCACGGTCCACAGTGTCTGGCTGGGACGGCAGGGACCCGGCGGCGCGCGGTACGCGGCGATCAAAGCGGAGATACCGGCCGGGTGGGTGGTCTTTGAGCTGCCCCTCGCCACGCAGGCCTACATCGAGGGGGACCTCGTCATGGCACCGTTGCCCTGAGATGCCCCGGCAACACAGGGCCGAAGCCGATGATCGCCAGCCAGCCTCGAACCCCACAGCGCCGGGCTGGCATGCACAACCTCGTAGCACAGCGCGGCACACCGCCGAATCGCCGGCTTGAATCATCCCCCGTTATCCCGGCATCCAATTCGAGGCCGCCGCTCCAGCCATGACGCCTCCTCGCGGCAAACCCGGACGCACACGGTGGCGAACCGTCCTCCGCGCATCCCTGCTGCTGCTGACCGCCCTTCTCCTCGCTGTCACCGCCCTGGTGATCTGGGTTCATCAGGTGGGTCTCCCCGCGCCGATCACGGCGATCGTGCGATCCGAATTGCGACAACTCGGATGGGAGGCCGACGCAGCCCGCGTGCAGGTGCGCTGGCAGCGCGGCCTGATCGCCGAAAGCCTCTCGCTGCACCAACCCAATCCCAACGGCCTCCGGTTCCAAGTCGCCGAGGTCGCCCTGCGCCCCGACTGGAGAAAGCTGCTGGGCGGCAACTTTGAACTCGCCTCGCTCGAGGTGCTGTCCGGTCGGGTGACGCTCCCTCCCGAAGCCGAGGCCGGCACCAACGCCCCCTCGTCCCTCCTGCTGGACCAGCTTTCGGGCCGCGTGCGGGTTCGGCCGGACGGCGGTTGGGAGTTCGAGGACTGCCGGGCCAATCTGCTGGGATTCGAGGTCACCCTCGCAGGCGTGGTGACCAACCTCGCGGGACTTCGTCAGTGGCAGGAATCGCCGACCGCTGCCTCCCCGGTCGGGGAGGCTCCCGCATTCCTGGCCTCCCAGGCACGAACGATCATCGCCTTCCTTCGCCGTCTCACCCTCGATCCACCCCCACACATTCTGGTGCGATTCCGCGGCGATGCCGCCCGCCCCGAGTCCTTCTTCGCGGAACTGGACTTCACCGCTCCCGCGGCCCTCACACCCTGGGGACGCGCAGCGGGGCTGCATCTCAACGCGCGGTTGAACGAGAACGCGCCGACCAACCGGCACTATCACGCGCGGATGTTGCTGGAGACCCGTCAACTCGCCTCGAACGGCACCGAGCTTGAGCGGGCCCGGGTCCTGGCGGACGTCGCGGAAGCGGCCACCAACCCGGTCCCGTCGCGCGTCCAATGGCAGGCGGCGGTCGGTCGGCTCGCACGCGGCGGGGTGTCCCTGGAGGGACTCCACGTCAACGGGTCCCTCGAGCGAACGGGGGATGCCTTTCGCGAGTGGCAGCTGCGATTCAGCGGTGGCGGCGAGGCGTTGAAGGGAACTCCGGTAACGGTCCGCACCAACCAAATCACCGGCCAACTGGCCCTCGATCTGACTCAACCATCCTCCGCCACCGGTGAGTTGAATGTGGCGTTGGGAGATGTCGAGGCACCCCGGTTGGGGAGGGCCCGGACGATTTCCCTGACCGCCAGGATCGCCCCTTCCGGACTGGAAAGGTCGGTGGTTCCGGAAGACTGGGCCTACTGGCGGCACCTCGCACCGTGGACCGGCAGCCTGACGGCACGGGTCGAGGCGCTGGAGTCGCCCCGCCTTGACGCGGAGGTCGCCGAACTGGAGGCGCACTGGGCCCCGCCAAAGCTGAACCTGGCCCGCTTGTTCCTCCAGGTCGCGGGAGAGCCGCTGGAGATATCGGACGGGCGACTGGATGTGGACAGCCGCGAGGTGTCCCTGCAAGTAACGTCAAACTGCGATGCCCACCGCCTGGGTGGCATGCTCCCTCCGAAGACCGCAGACTGGCTGGCTCAATTCACCTGGGAGGAATCTCCCCGGTTGACGGGCAGTTGTGCCGCCACGCTGCCTCCCTGGAACGACCCCACGCCCGACCTGCGCGAAACCCTGCTCCCCACCGTTCGGGTGGACGCCGACGTGAGCGGCGAACGGGCGGCCTATCGCGGCGTGCCTTTCGACACCGCCCGGCTCAAGGTGGAAGTGGCGGATTCCACCCTGCGGCTCCGCGGGATGCGACTGGAACGTCCCGAGGGTTCGGCTGACCTGGAATACACCCTGGGCATCCTCACCCGGGAATTCCACTGGCAGCTCGATTGCCGGCTCAATCCGTCCCGCGTGGCGCCCGCCATCGACGCCGAGGTCGTCCGCATCCTGTCGCCGTTCGAGTTCACCAACGCCGCCCACGTCCGGGGCGATGCCTGGGGCAGCTTCCGTCCGCCGCGCCGGACCGAGCTGGCGCTGGAAATCGATGCGACGGACTTTCGCTTCCGCGGCGAGTCGTGCGACCTCCTGAGCGGGACCCTGTTCCTGACCAACCGGATCGTGACGGCCGCGAACGCCCGGGTTCAGCACGACGGGGAAACCGCGCAGGTGGAGCAACTCGACTACGCGGTGGACGCCCGTGAACTCCGGTTGACGAACGCTTTCACGCGGATGGACCCGATGCGGGTGGCGCGCGCCATCGGGCCGGAGGTGGAGGCGGTGCTTGCGCCCTACGCCTTTCGTGACCCCCCCGAGATCCGGCTCGCCGGGTTTCTTCCGACCGGGGGCGACACTCGTCGGGCCGACATGCGGTTTGATGTGACCGGTGGCCCGCTCCACTTCTGGCGGTTCAATTTCTCCGACGCCAACGGTCGCGTGCACTGGCAGGGGACCAACGTGACGATCTCGGACTTCGACGCCGGATTCTACAGCGGCCGGTTGAAGGGCGACCTGGCGGTGCGGATTGAGCCCGATCGTGGACCGAACCTCGCCTTCGACGCCACCGTCACCAACGCCAGTCTTCGGACGCTGGTGCGGGACGTGTTCGCAACCACGAATCACCTGGAAGGCGTGCTCAGCGGACACGTGGTGGTGACGAACGGCGTGCCCGACGCGCTCGACACCTGGTTCGGCCGCGGCTCGGCGGGGCTGCGCAACGGATTGCTCTGGGACCTGCCCATGTTCGGGATCATCTCCCGGGCGCTGAACCTGCTCTCACCCAGCCTGGGTAACAACGTCGCCACCGCAGCCCAGGGCACCTTCACGCTCGACGCGGGCGTGCTGCATACCAGGGACACCCGCATCGAGTGCAAGTCCCTGCGTCTCGCCTTCACCGGCGCGTGCTCGCTCGACGGGAAACTCGATGCGCGCGTGGTGGCGGAGGTCATGCGGCGGACGCCCATCGTCGGCCCCCTCGTCAGCACGATCCTCTCACCGTTTGCCAAGGTCTTCGAGCTGAGCCTGACCGGCAGCCTCTCGGACCCCACTGTCGATCTGGCCCACGTCCCGTTCCTGACGGCCCCGGTGGGGCTGCTCAAGAGCCTTTTCCAGCCGGGCCCGACGAATCCTCCCCCTTCCGACGACGCCGGTGCCGCACCCGAATCCACACCATCGCCGCCAGCCCCAGCAGCAACATCACCGTGACCGCCCGGGCATGGGCCGTCGGCACGGTGGGCCAGAGCCTCAACGAGACTGCCCCGACCGCAGGGCCGACAAACGCCCCCAGTCCGATGGCCGCCTCATGGATGCCTCCGTGCGTGCCCTGGCTGTCCTCACCCACATCCATCGAATAGTAAAGCGACGAGAAATAGAGCAGTCCCAGCGCCCCGCCGAACACGACCTGCGCCGCCAGCAGCAACCACAGCTCCCGGCCCAGCAAGATGGCCGCGTACGACAGCACCAACGCCGCCATCGCCCCAACAAGCCAACGAAACCGGTAATGCCAGCCCCGCCAAAGCCAGAATAGAACGAACGCTCCCATGCGCGCGAAATACCAAACCGAACAGAAGACGCCCGCCAGGGTGGCTGACAACTCAAAGCGCTCGGCAATCCGCGGGATCACCGGCAACACAGCGCTGATGGCCACGAAGCCGAATGGGTTGCCCAGCCAGGCGAGCTTCAGGAACAACTCCGGTGGCACCGGCGCCTTCCGCCGTTCGTCGCGCCGACGCCGCCGTTCCTCCTGCTCGGCCGGCGTCACGGCTGGAGGAGGCGGCTGCGCGGCGGCACGACGTTCCAGCAAGACCGCGGCAATCCACTGGGTCGCATTGATCAAGGCCGGGACCACGAAGACACTCCGCATCCCCAGGTGCTCCATCATCGCGCCGCCCAACAGCGTTCCCACACTCGCGCCCGCCGACCAGACCACGCTGTAGATCCCCAGCAACCGCGGCAAACGACCGACCGGTTCTCCCGAACTGACGACATACTCGAACGCCGGCCAGGTCAGGCTGATGCCGGCAGTCCACACCACCAACACCAGGACGTGAACCGCGGCATGATCCGCCAAGGCACCCAGGCCCAGCGTGACCGCCATGATCGCATACCCCGGCTTCAACGCCGCAAACGCGCCGCGCCGTTGCGCCAGCCGCCCGGCCAGGAACGAGCCGGCGGCATACAGCAGTCCGTTCAGCGCGCCGAGGGCGAGGTTCCCGCGGTTGCCGAAGCCGAACTCCGCCCGCATGAAAAAGAACAGGTAGTTGAAGTACAGCACCAACCCCAGGGAGTTCACTCCCGTCAGGACGAAGATGCCGCGTTTGACCCGGGGGGAATACATGCAGGGAATGGGGGAACTGCGCGGGAAGCGACCGCCGCCGGCCTCAGGACGACTCCGTGACCGCCCCGGCGACGGCAGGCTCAACGACCGACCGCCTGCGATGCCACTTCGTCGTCTCGCGTGAACCGGTGTTCTCCTGCAAGTGCCCCATGCGCGGCGCACTCTGGCAGGCGCCCTCATCCCCGTCAAACCGGTGGTGCCAACACCATGCGGATTTGCCCGGCCTCAATCGGGGGGTCCGCCAGGCCTGAAGCCGGGTCGTCCAGCCGAAAGCGGCGATTGCGATCGCGCGCACTCCACGACGCTTCGCGAGGGTCGCCCGTTCTCCGCCAGGTCGTGGAGTGCGGTGAAAAGCGCCAGCCTTCACCGCTTTCGCCCCGGCGTGAGAAGTGAATCCATATACCGTGACAGGGTCATCGTTGATGGAGGATCCGATCCGCCCTCCCCGCTTGACGGCGTTGACCCGATCCTGCTCATCGGTCAGACGACAGCCGCTGTGGGGGCCGGCACTTGGGCGGCCAACCGTTGCAGCACTCCGCGGCGCTGCTTCAGCATTTCCTTGAATCCGGCTCAGGGTTGGTAGGCCTCCGAACGCTTCGATACCAGCCGGTTTTCGAGGAAGATGTGGCGACTGCCCTGCCACGGCTTGAAACAGATGTCGACATCCCCGTCGCCATCCACATCCGCCGCCTTCGCCTCGTGACACCGTTCGCCGGTCAGGACGTTGTGGCGCTTCCACAGACCTCCCCTGCCGTCGGCGTTCTCCCAGATGTAGCAACAGTGAAGGGCCTTGCTCAGCGGCCCCCCCCCGGAGAAGACGTCCGGATCGCCGTCATTGTCAAAGTCCGCCACCGCCAACGAATGAAAGTCCTGCCCGGTGCTTTCCGGCGAAATCAGGTGGGGCTGCCACGTGGCGCCCCGATCCCGGTTCTCAAACCACAGCACCCGGCAATCCTCAAAGTCCGCCTCCGCCTCGATCACGTCGAGATCGCCGTCCCGGTCCAGATCGATCACCCACGATTTCAGGCAAAGGCCGAACTGCCCGATCCGGCTGCCGCCCGGCGGAATCAACACAGGGTGGCCCCGCCACTGTTTGCCGTCACCGGAAGCGTTCTCGAACCAGGCATCGCCGCGCACGATGTCCAGGTCACCATCGCCGTCCAGGTCACCGAAACCCGCCGGATCCACCCCCCCGTGAATGCCCTCGCCCACGACGTATTCCGCCCACGCCTTCTCCGGGTTCTCCGGGATCGCATACCAGACCAGCCGGGGATTCGCCTGGTCGTTGCTGCAGGCGATCACGTCCAGCCGGCCGTCGCCGTTGACATCCGCCACCACATCGTCGTGACAGCTGATCGTGCCGACCGGAAAGCACTTGAAGGACTTCTTGAGCGGCTTGCGCGGGTTCCGATACCACGCCGTGCCGGCGATTACGTCCAACCAGCCATCGCCGTTGATGTCGAGGACCGCCCCGCCGACGTCGGTCTTCGCCCCCTTCCCGAGTTCGTGCCGCACCCAGTCATCCGCTCCGCGAAACTCAAACCAGACCATCTCCCCGCGCTGCCCGACCACCCAGTCGGGATCGCCGTCCTGATCGATGTCGGCGAGCGCGGTCTGCCCGGTGCTGTTGCCCCAGAGCCCCATCACGTGCGGTTCGAATGCGGGGAAACCGGCGGCGTACGCCGGGACCGCGAGAATGAAAGCCAGACCGGCAAGTGCCCGGTGGCCGCCCGCGGCCGAGGCGTTGCGGGAGAATCGGCGAACGTTCATGGGAGATCAGTGTAGAAAGCGCACCCCGAGAAGAAAGCGGAATTGCGGCATAGAACGCGTCGACAAACCTCTCGCCCACCCCTGGATTCGCACCAACCGCACCCATGAGGTAGTCTTGCCCGACGTGCCTGGAAACGAGACCAAGCCACCCACCCTCGACGTCGAGGTGGACACCAGCCGCGAAGGCGCCCGTCGCGCGAAAGCGGCGAGGCCGCTGAAGGGTCCCCCCGTCCACCCGCTCTCGGCTGCGGTGTTGCTGGCGGTGGACAATCTCTGGAACCTGACCGACTGGGCCGTGGCAACGTGGCTCGTCACCATCCCTGCCAGCTTCATCGGTCGCTACGACATCGTCCCGGCTTTGGCTTGTCGGCGGCCGGGCGGTTGTTAACGTCGGCCGCATGGACAAGCACACTTGGCTCCGCAGCGGAACACCCGTTCTGATCGCCGCCTTCCTCGCGCTCGGTTCCCAAGTCTCGGCCGGTGACCTGCAGGATCGCGCGGACCGCTTCCTCAGCCTCGTCAACGCGGCCTACCAGGCCCTGACCACGGTCGAGTCCGAAGCGCAGTGGGCTGCCGTCACCGACGTCAAACCGGAGCATGACGCCGCCGCGGAAACCGCCGCGAAGGCCTCCGCCGCCTTCAACGGCAATCCTGCCCTCATCCGCGAGGCACGGGATCTGCTCGCCCACCGGGACGCGCTGACCCCACTCGCCGTCCGCCAGCTCGAGCGGGTGCTCCTGAACGCCGCCGAGGCGCCCATGACGAATCCCAACCTCGTGGCGCGACGCATCGCTGCGGAGGTCCGGCAGGCCTCCGCGATGAACAGTTTCGAGTTCCGGCTCAACGGGAAGCTCATCACACCGAACGAAATCGACAACCGGCTCCAGGAGAGCCGCGACCTCGCGGAGCGCCGATCCGTCTGGGAGGCTTCGAAACAATCCGGGCCGGCGTTGAAGCCGGGGTTGGTGGAACTCCAACCGCTGCGCAACGGCGTCGCCCGCGAACTCGGTCATCCCGACTACTTCGCCCTGCAGGCCGCGAAGTTCGACATGACCACGGACGAAGTGCTGGCGTTGATGGACGATTTCATGCGCGAACTCCGCCCGTTGTACCTCCAGCTTCACACTTGGACGAAATACGAACTGGCGAAACGCTACGGCCAGCCGGTGCCCGGCCGCATCCCGGCCCATTGGATCAACAACCGCTGGGCCCAGGAATGGACCGGCCTGGTGGAAGCCGCCAACCTCGACGACCAACTCAAGGCACACAACGCCGAATGGGTGGTGAAGACCGCCGAGCAGTTCTTCCTCAGCATGGGATTCAAACCGCTGCCGGACACGTTCTGGACCCGTTCCGACCTGTATCCGGTTCCCCCCGGCGACCCGCGGAAGAAGAACACCCACGGCTCCTGCTGGCACGTGGACCTGAAGGACGACATCCGGTCATTGATGAGTGTCGAGGCCAACACGCAGTGGTTCTTCACCACGCACCACGAACTGGGCCACGCCTTCTACGACCAGACCTACACCCGTCCCGAGGTCCCCTACCTGCTGCGCACCGGAGCGAATCCCGCCTTTCACGAGGGTATGGCGATGATGGGTGAAATCGCCTCCGGTTCGGAAAGTTATCTCAAAGAGCTCGGGGTGCTGCCACCGGACGCGAAACCCGACCCCATCGCATTCCTGCTCAACGACGCCCTTGCCAGCTCCGTGCCCTTCATCTTCTGGGCCTCGGGTGTCATGGCTCACTGGGAGGCGGACATCTACGCGAAGAGCCTGCCGCCGGAGGAATGGAATGCCCGCTGGTGGCAGTACAAGCGGGAGTTCCAGGGCGTGGAACCGCCGGCACCGCGCGGGGAGGAATTCTGCGATGCGGCGACGAAGACGCACATCAACGACGTGCCGTGTTACTACTTCTCCTACGCGATTGCGACCGTCCTGAAGTTCCAGTTGCACGATCACATTGCCCGGAAGGTCCTGCACCAACCGCCACACAACTGCAACTATGCCAACCACCCCGAGGCCGGCGAGTTCCTGCGCTCGATCGAGCAGTACGGCGCCACGCGGGACTGGCGGGAACTGTTGCGCGAAGCCACCGGTGAAGATCTCTCCACGCGCGCGATGGTGGACTATTTCAAGCCGTTGATGGCCTGGCTGGAACAGGAAAACGCCGGCCGCAAGATCGGCTGGGAATAGAAGTGTCAGACTCGTCCGACCGGCCCTACCGCTTCCCTCATGAACAAAAACCGCTCATGAAGACCAAGACCTCGATCCTGCTCGGAATGCTGGCGGCAGCCGGCCTCTTCGTGGACACCGCCCGGCCCTGCACCTCACTGGTGCTTGAGACCAAAGATGACCTCTGCTTCGCCCGGAACCTCGACTGGTTCTGGGAGGATGGACTCGTCATCGTCAACCAGCGCAACCTGAAGAAGCGCGCCCTGCTCATCGCGGGCGGCAAGCCGGCCGAGTGGACCTCGCAATACGGCAGTGTCACGTTCAACCAGATGGGTCAGGAACTCCCGTTCGGCGGCATGAACGAGGCCGGTCTGGTCGTTGAGAACATGATGCTGTACGAAACCCGCTACCCCGAGCGCGACGAACGGCCCGAGGTGAACATGGTGCAGTGGATCCAGTACCAGCTCGACACCTGCGCCACCGTCGACGAGGTGCTCGCCACCGACCGGACCATCCGGATGGAGCCTCCCGTGTTTCCCGCCCGCATTCACTACCTCATCTGCGACCGGACCGGCGCCTCGGCGACGATTGAGTTCCTGGGTGGCCGGATGGTGGTGCATCACGGAGGAGATCTGCCCAACCGGATCCTGAGCAACAGCACTTACGAGGCCTCGACGGCGTTCCTCCAGCGATGGCAAACGTCGGGAGAGAAGCCCGCGGAAGTGCAGGGCACCGGTTCCCTGGAGCGGTTTGCCCGGGCGGCGCAGCTCGCGGAGGATTTTGGAAAGACCGGAAACGACACACCGGTGGACCGGGCCTTTGCCGCGTTGGAAAACGTGCACCAACCCAGGCTGACGGTCTGGAGCATCGTCTATGAACCGCAGGTACAACGCATCCACTACCGGACCCGCAGCCGGCCGGAAACCAAGGTGATTGAGTTCAAGCAACTGGACTTCGCTTGCGGCCAGGATCCGCAGTACGCGGACCTGGGATGGGAGGTTGCAGCCGGGACCCCGCCGACGTTCCAGCGTCTGACCCCGGAGAAGCACCGGGCGTACCTGGAGCAGTTCTTCGCGCGGGAATCGGTGATCGGGCAGTTCGGGGATCTGCGACCCATGCTCCCGCTGGTACTGGGGACGGCCAGGTCGATGGAGTGCGACGGCAAGCCGGCGAGACCGTGACGACGACGACGACGGCATCCCCTCCGTTTTGGCCGCGTGCCCTGGGCGTGTTCCTGGTCACGCTGGCGCTTTACGTCGCAGGCTTCCTGACCGTGCAGCATCTGCGGGCGCGCAAGGGGCCGTGGGAGATCCGCTTTGCATCGGACACAAACGGGGTTCCCTCGATCACGGTCGGTCAATCGCACCTGGGCATTCGCGGGGTGCAACTCACCTTCAGCGGTACCAACCTGCCGTCAGCGGGCGACCCCGTTGTACTCCGCTTCGATGATCCCGCGATGGAGAGCCAACTGCCCTTCGGTCGGGTGCTCTTTCTGGACAGCACCTTCCTGCCGGGCACGGTCACGCTGGAGTTGTTCGGCAACGAGATTGAACTCCTTCCCCGCGTGTTGATCCTCAACAAGCAGGAGCATCCGTGGAAGTCGGGCGAGAAAGTGCCGCTCACCGTGCGGCAAGCTGCCACCGTGAACGGCGAATAGCCGGACGCGGACGAATCCTCCACGAGGGAGAGGTCCGGCTCGACCGGATTCGTCGCGCATACGGGCAAAGCAAGCCGAAGCCTCCCCCATTCCCTGTTCGCCATTCCCCATTCCCTATTCGCCCACCCGCGGCGCATAGGCGACGGAGGTCTGGATTGCATGGGTGCAGGAGCACCCGGCACTGGTTTCCGCCCCCAGCACCAGACCGCCCGCCGGAATCAGGCTCAACCAGCAGCCGCCCCGAATGCCTTCGAACTGCTTCCGCTCGTTCGTCGCCAGATCCCACTGGCCGTGGAAATGTTCGCGGTAGAAGAAGCTCTTCTGTGACGCGGCCATGGTGCCGCAACCCCGGCGTTCCGGCAGGTCGTCACGGGTCTGCGTCCCGGTCCGCAGGTCAAAGGCCCGCCGCTCGGAATAGAGTGTGTCACCGACAATCAACGGATGCTGAATGAAGCCGCCGTGGTTGTCGCGCGCCGCGGGATAGTGCTGCTCCCACATCTTCGTGTCGCCGATGAGCGTGCGGGTTCCCGCTTCATCCGTGGTGGCCGGCTTCTCCGGCACGTCATAGGCCCAGATGTGATAGCCGTCGGTCGCCCCACCCACGGCAGTCAAGGTGTTGTTCCCGTACGCGAGGTACAGCATCCGCTCCGACTTGCTGAAATCGACCTTCTGTTCCCACAGCTTGCGGCCGGTGTTGAGGTCGACCGCCACCAGCGCCTGGTCCTCATAGGCCTCGCGGTGCAACCGTCCGCTCGGCGCGTCCTTCGCCGCAGGGTTCCGGCTTTCCACGAAGAACACCTGCCCATCGGCAACGGTGATGGTGGAATCAATGACTGTGCCGCCCTCGTATGTCCACTTGCGCTTGCCCGTGTGGCGATCCATCGCAAACAAGGCGTCGCTCGTGACCACGGAGACCTCCCCCACGGCGTTGCCGTCGTACCATTCCCCGTCGTCGCCCGCGTAGGCGGACCCCGGCTTCACGGCACTCCCCACCAACGCATTGCCCACCACCGCGAGATAACCCCACTCGCGATCCGGTTCACCGGGCGCGCGAGGCACGTCGAAGCGGTACGTGCGGTCCCCGGTCTGGCCGTCGATTCCGGTGACGGTCGATCCGCTGGCCACATAGAGGAGGTCGTCGGACGCGGCCATGTTGCTGCAATCACGGGGCATGTTGGCCCGCCGCACCTCGGGAGCCTGCATCGACCAGAGGATCGAGCCGTTGTAGGCGTCCATGCCAAACAGGATGCGATCGCCCTGCACGTAAAGCCGGCCGTTGGCGGAAAGGGACGATGGGTTGCGCGGTCCGCGGTCGGGCATGGGGCGGGGCCCGGGCTCCCCCCACCACAACACTCCCAGATCCCCCGTGGCGAGTTCGTCCTTGCTGCAGGCCGAATTGTCGGTGCCGCCATAGAGATGCGACCAATCACCCGCCCCGGCCAGGGCCGGTCGGCGATGGGCAACCCAGAGCCCGCCGTCACGGCTGATCTCCAGATCCTCCATCTCCCCGGAGGCAAACCAGGCACGCAAACCGTCCTCCTTGAGCGATCCCGGAGCCCCGGCGGGCTGGCCCAGTAACACGAGGCCACCGGCAGGTCGCAGGCAGCGGAACACTTCCCCGGCCGAGGGGGGCAGAACACCGGATTTCAATGAGGATTCCGACACGATCAAGTTGGCGAAGTACTGCCCGTATGGGAGAGGATTCAGCGCCTGTTGCTGGACGCTGATGCGAACGCCATACAGCCCGGCCTGATCCAGCAATCGCCGCATCGTCGCCACCCGGGCGGCATCCGGCTCGACCACCACCACGTTCATCCGCGAACGGCGGGCCAGTTCATACGCCAGGCAGCCATCCTCCGCGCCCAGTACCAGCGCATAGCCCTGATCCGATCCCAACCGGGCAACCATGCGGTCCGCCGCCTCCGCGCAACGCCGGCTCCACGCGGTGTCGGCGTACGGTGAGGGGCGCCCGGGCACGGCGGTCACTTGATAGTCAAACGTGGAATCAAAGGCATAGACCTTCGAAGGCCAGGCAGCGCCGGCCTCATCCTGCCCGACCAACCGGTAGCGACAGACCGTGTCCCGTGCGATGTCCGGAAGTTCGACCCGGTGCTCCGTGGCGGGGGTGCTCTCGGCGATCCGACGGCTCTTTTCCGGGGCGTCCGCGAACTCCAATATCGTTGGCATGGGCCGGGCCGTTTCCCAACTTACCGCAAGGGTGCCGGGACCGGTCCACTCGGCGAAGGGTCCGCTCAAGGCACGGAAGGTGGGGCGCGGTGGTGCGGGACGGGGAAACCGGGCCACCATGGCCGCGTGTCGTTCCCCGATTTCCGTTGCACTCAGCGCCCGATCAAACACCCGCACCTCATGAATCTCGCCATCCAGGCCGTAGAACTCGTTCTCGTCCTGGTAGGCGCCGATGATGTAGGGCGCCTGGGGCGGATAGAGGATCGCGCCGGACTGTTCCCTGGTTTCGGCCTGGAGCGCCCCGTCCACGAAGAGTCGCAGAGCCGCGCCGTCATAAGTCCCCACCACGTGATGCCAGGCGCCGGGAACGAAGGCGTCCTTGGCCTGCAAATAGGTCATCCGGGCCCGCGTCTCACCGGCGAGGGCCACAGCGAAGTGGTCGTTCACGAAACCCAGCAGCCAGCCCCGCTCATAGTCGCCGTTGTCCTGCAGCGCCCCGACCAATCCTCCCCAGGGCAGCGGCTTGTTCACCTTCACCCAGGCCTCCGCCGTCAGGGCAGCCGTCGGCAAGCCCGCCTCGGAGAGGTCGTCGGTGAGCCGCACGCAGGCGCGCCGACCATCAAAGACCAGGGCCGTCGGGGCTTCCTGGGCCCGCAGGAAGACGCCGCCCTCCAACCGGCCGTCAGGACCGCCCCGGAATGCGTCGAGCCGGCCTTCGCGGACATGGTTCTGGGTGCAAAGCCACCAGGCCAACAGCCCGGCATTCGGATCCTCGGCATGCGTGACAACCGGCGTCAGTGACAGCAGGCCGGTCAGGAGTGAGGGCAGGAACAATCGGTTCATCTCGGTTGGATTCGGTTGTCCGTCGTCAGGTCAGCGGGTCGACGCGACCGTGGCACGCGCCGCAAAACAATGAATGGTTCCTTCGTCCGTGCTGACGAAGAGTCGCGCCTCCGCGGCGGCCAGTCCCAGCGCGTTGCCGGGCACGGGGGCGGACCAGCTTCGGGCGCCATCGGCGGTGGAGTACGCCGCCACACTCTCCGGACCGCCGGCGTAGAGCACGTCGCCTGCGAGAATCAGGCTCAGCGGATGCCTGCAGTCGCTGCGCCACAGGACGCAGCCGCTCATTTCACGGGACACCCGATCGAGGGTCGCCCCCACCTCCACCAGCGCCCCGCGGGCCTGGTTGCGGGCGGCGTCGTTCCCTGCCTTGGTGGCCCGGTCCAGTTCCTTCCGCAACCGGTCCCGCTCCACGACGGCGGCCTTGCGTTCGCGGGCCAGGTCGAGATAGCGGGCCCGGTCCAGGGCACTGAGTTCGTCGTTTGCATGGAGAAACGACCGGGTGGGCGTGACGATCATATGGTTCCCCGCAAAAGTCGCCAGTTGGTCCGCCGCCTCCCCGGGCACAATCCCGAGCTGCCCCGCCTTGCCGGGACCGAACACAAGGTCGTCGCCGGTCAACAGCGCATAAGTGCCACCGGCACCTTCCACAACCCGGATCCGGCT
Source organism: Verrucomicrobiales bacterium (assembly GCA_024233215.1). GTDB lineage: Bacteria > Verrucomicrobiota > Verrucomicrobiia > Limisphaerales > J093 > J093. The sequence goes on from JACKPW010000007.1 coordinate 241,019, forward strand.
GCCGTCGGCCCGGTCATAGACCACCGGGTTGTTCCGGCCTGACGGCACGTAAAGGCGGGTGGTGGAGGCCAGCATGTATCCCTGCGCGGGCAGGTCGTGGTTCACCACCTTCCAGCGTTCCTGCCCGGTGGCGGCATCCAGGGCACAGAGATAAACCCCCTCCGACGGGAACATCCCTGCGCCGCAATAGGCCACCCCGTCCAGCACCAGCACGCCGGTCCGCACGGGCCAGGGTGAAATCACCCGGCCGTTGCCGGGGATGCGAGTGCCATCACGCCCGGGCCGGTGTTTCCACACCACAGCGCCGTCAGCCAGTCGCAGACAGTAGACCCAGCCGTCGTCCGATCCGACAAACGCCCGTCCGCCCTGCAGCGTGGGGGCCAGCCGGACCGGGCCTTCCGTGAAGAACGTCCAGCGTTCGCGGCCCGAGGCGGCGTCCAGGCAATACACCTTGTCATCCGCCGAGGAACCGAACACCACCGCCCCCTCCGCCACCGCCACCTGAAAGGCGTAATCGAAGTCCTGTCGGTTCGGCATGTCGTAGACCTTGTTGTAAAGATCCGCCTTTGCCTCACCGCCCCAAGCGGGTCGGGGACGATGCGGCGAGGTCCACTGCCAGGCCGGGTCCAGTGGCGCCGAAACCGACTCGCTCGTCACCCCGCTGCGGGCGGCATCGGCCTGGTAGGTCGGCCATTCCGCGGATTTCACCGGGGCGGGCCCGAGGCCAAGCAGGACCGCCGTCGCGAGGACGAAAGCGGGGGTGGATGATGGAATCGAGGTCATGTCTTGGGTAGGAGGCGTCCTTTGTCCATGTGTAGTTCCTGGTCCGCGAACTCCCGGGCGGTGTCCCCATGCGTGACCACGAGCACCGTTCCCCCGTCACGCCGGAAACGGTCCAGGTGACCAAACACCTCGCGGGCATTGTCGGGATCGAGATTCCCGGTGGGTTCATCGGCCAGCACCACCGCGGGGCGGTTGAGCAACGCCCGGGCAAGGGCGGTTCGCTGGCGTTCCCCGGCGCTGAGTTGCGACGGCCGATGACGCAGCCGATCCCCCAGCCCCAACTCCCGTAACAACGTCGTCGCGCGGGCAAGGGCGTCCTCCCCGCCCCCATTCGCGCCGGCGAGGAGAACGTTCTCCAGCACGTTGAGGTAGGGAACCAGGTGGAACATCTGGAACACGAATCCGATCCGACCGGCGCGTCGACGGGAACGTTCCGCGGGGGACAGCGCGTAGAGATCCGCTTCCTCGAGCAGCACCCGGCCGTTCGATGGCCGCAGCATGCCCCCGAGCGCGAGGAGCAACGTGGTCTTGCCACAACCGCTCGGACCCCGGACGCAGGTGAAGCTGCCCTTGGCGAGGGCGAGACTGACGTCCTCGATGGCGGTCACGGAACCCTGCCGGGTGCGGAACTTACGGGAGAGCTGCGAGCAGGAGAGAATCATGGTTCAGTCATCGCGAAGACTTTCCGCCGGGTCCAGGACCACCGCCAGCGCCGTGGGAATCAGGCTGGCCAGCGCGGCAAACAGGGGGGCCACCAGCAGGCACCAACCCAGCAACGGGTAGTCGACGGCGATGGCCTTCGCCGTGACCTGGAAAATGTGCGGGCCGAAATGGAGGGCGAGGGCGGTGCCAATCGCCCCACCGAACACCGCGCCGGCAAATCCCACCAGGAACGCCCGGCCCAGAAACAGCGTGCCCACCCGGCCGGCCCCCTTGCCCAGCGCCCGCAACACCCCGATCTCCGACCGGCGTTCCCGCACGTTCAGCATCGCCAGCACCCCCACCCAGACCGCGCAGGCCAGCAGCAGCACCGGCGCCAGAAAGCCAAAGTAACGGTCCGCGGTCTGACGCTGACGCGCCCGGGCATCGGCAATGGCCCGCATCTGGATCACCCGCGCCTCCGGCAGGAGGTTCCCCAATTCGGCGCGGAGCGCGGACAGCGGGTCCTCATCCGCGGTGAGGCAGAGACAGTCAATCGCCTTGATCTCGTTGATGCGACCCGGCAGGGCAAGAATGTCCTGGGCATCCGGCAGGGCGGCGTAGATCCGGATGTCCTCCTCCGTGCCGGTCTCCACGAGGCAACGCGCCACTTGATACGTCCTGCCCTCCAGTCCCACCGCGTCGCCGCGTTTCAAGCCCAGGCTCTCGGCAACCTGGTATCCCAGTTGCACCGTGCCCGGCTCCACCGTGAACCCCATCGGTTGCTTGCGTTTGGAGGGCGAAGTGATCGTGGGCGCCAGCCCCGTCAACACGAAATCGTGCCCCTGCACCTTCACCCGCCGCTGGAGCGTGGCCACCAGATGGTTGTAGCTCATGAACGTCCGGTCGTTCTCCGCCAGACGACGCACCGCATCCTCCGGCAGGGTCCGGTCGGAAAAGCCATCCACCCAAAACCGGTCCAGGTCGGTGTCCCTCGGAATGATGCGGAGGTTGAAACCCATGTCGCGCATCACGCGGACGGTCTCCCGCCGGGCGGCCTCCGAGGTCGTCAGGAACGCGACGAACACCGCCACCGTGGCAGCGACTCCCCCGACGCCGAGGAGGAAGCCCCAGCGGCGGTGTGCGATCTCGCGCAAAATGAGCGTCATGGTGCGCATGGTTCAAGCAGACACGGATTGGCACGGACTGACACGAATCGGAGAGGCACCGGGGAAAACCGGTCCGGAAACGAATCCGAGGTCCCGGCCCGCCGGGCTGGCGGAGGCAGTCGCTCTCTCGGAATGTGTGTTCATCTGCGTGAATTCGCGGTTTCAGCGGTCAATCCGACCGGCCTGAGAAAAGAAACACCAGGGCCACACCGAGAACCACGGCGGCGGCAAGAGCGATGATCATCCAGGACATGCGTGCGACGGGTGGTTGGGCCGGCGCCGTGGTGATCGCCCCTTTCGCAGCCACCGGCCGATTCGTGTTTTGCGTGAGGGGAGTCTCCCCTTCGACGGCATTGGAGGCAAGCGGCGTCCCGGTCTCCCCGGGAACCTCGGCGAGAGCGACCTCCGAGTAACCGAGTTCAGCGAAGCCGCTGCCCGCCTCATCGAACCGCACCCGTTGTGCCCCGGTGCCGGGACCGCGCGCGACGATCCGGGAGATCTCCGCCTTCACCATCGGGTTCTCGGCATCAAACCCGAGTTCCTTCACGACCTCCGTTTGCTGCGCCTCCTCCCATGCCAACGGCAGCAAAGGTCCCCGCAGCCAGGAGCGGTCGAGGTCGCACTCACAATCCTGCCCCAACACCGTCAGCACCTCGAGAAGGGCGGTCTCGGTAACATCAGCCCCGCGCAGCACCGGCCCCGACCGCCGCCCGCGGCCGTACAGAACCACCGCCTGCGCCTCGTCGGGACGCCCCTCATCAAGCGAGAGCGCCCACCAATCGACATCCGTGGCCGTGACATCGGCGGTTGTCCTCCCCCCGGGTTCCGGGTTTCCCCGGGAAATCGTCAGCACCAACGGAGGCGATTTCACGGGTTTGGGCAGCCGCGGCATGCGATCCTCAAACCGCTCCACCGCGCCTTCCGCCGCCTGCCTGGCCCGGTCGTTTCCGGCGGCATCCTCCCCCCGGGCCACCAGAATCACCGCAAAATGGGTAACCAAGTTCTCCAACAACCGCTGCCGCAGCGGCGAGGTGGTCACCGCCTCCACCAGCGACCATGCGGCGGCCTGGTCCGGTTCCGACGGGAGCGGGCGTCGCAGGCGCCGTCCATCCGGACCAAGGAGCAGCACGGCGAAATCCCCGGGAGAATCGCCGGGCGTCACTCGTTCGAGACCATGCTCAACGGGTTCGTCTCCAGGCCTCGACGAGTGAGTCTGGCCGTCCGCCCGGTTCTCTCGGAATCCGTGCCAGTCCGTGCCCATCCGTGTCTCCCCAGGTTCTTTGGGACTGAGAAGGAGTTCCACGTTCGAGTCCAGCAATTCCACCGCGGCCACGTGGCGCAATTGCTCGCACCAGGCGACGGAAGTGGTCTCATTCGTCACCACCACCAACCGGTACGGGGCGGGTTCAAAGTCCACGAATCCGGCATCCCGCACGTTGTACTTGCAGGCATGCGCCGCCCCGGCGGCCAGCATCAGGGTCACGCCCCACGCGGGCAGCCGGGTCAGGAGCCTGCTCCGGCACGCAATCATGGCCGCGAATGTAACCGCCCTCCCCGCTTGGGGAAAGCACTAGGCTTTCCGGGCTTGGTTAAGCTCTCGTGATAATCAGGCAACAACCGAAGCGGTGGACCGGATCGTGAGGGGGAGACTGCGAGTGGCCGGGGGGACGAGGAGAAGTTGGACTCGACGCCGAAGGGACATCGGAACAAGTTGTGACCGGCCCTGCGGCTCCGGTGGGAAACGACCCTGAGCCGCCGCGGACCGCGGAGCGTCTGCGGATGAACAGCCGCTCAGAAGGGTCGAACCCGGTGCAGGCGAACAGAAACTGTCGAAAGTGAGAACTGCCCCCTCCACGGACCCAGTGGGTCGTTTCGCCACCACCCACTGGAGTGTTGTCCTGGCGGCGGGCCGTGGTCCGGAAACGACTGCGCGTCAGGCCCTCGAGACTCTCTGTCAAACCTACTGGTATCCGATCTATGCCTACGTGCGACGTCGTGGATACCGTGTCGAAGATGCCCAGGACCTGACCCAGGAGTTCTTCGCAACGCTCCTGCGGCGCCAGGACCTGTCGCGACCCGATCCAGACCGCGGCCGGTTCCGGTCCTTCCTGCTCACCGCGCTGAACCGTTTCCTCACGAGCGATTGGCGTCGCCAGCACACACAGCGACGCGGCGCCGGCTACGATTTCGTGTCGTGGGATCAGTCAGAGGCCGAACGTCGCTATCTGGCTGAACCCACATCCGTCCCAACTCCGGACAGACTCTTCGAGAAGCAATGGGCGGCGACGCTGCTCGAGCGGGTGTTGGCCCGACTCGAGGCGGAATGCCGGTCCAACGGCAAGATCGCCGTCTTCGAGGCGCTCGGGGATACCCTTTGGGGCCAACCGACATCGCCGGGTTATGCGGAGTTGGCCCAGCGTTGGGGGACCACAGACAACGCGGTCAAGATGATGGCCCACCGCCTGCGTCGCCGCTATCGGGAACTGATCCATGCGGAGATCGCCCAGACCGTGTCGAGTCCGGAGCAGATCGAAGCGGAGTTGCGCGATCTCCTCGACGCGTTGAGCGAACCCTGAGTCGTCGTATGCAGACCGGCTCGCCACGCCAGGTCCGCGGTACGGATGGCTACACCCGGAAGGAGGAAGGGGCAGCATCTGCAATCGGCCGTCGTGTTACCTGCGCTCCGGAATCGCGCAGTACCCATCGGAAGCCGAAGTGCGGCTTCGCGGATCCAAAAAGAACAAGCCGCTATGAAAACACCTGTGAACACCCCTCGAATGAACGGAACGCCTCGCAGCCGGCTCGGCTGGCTGTTCCTCGTCCCAATCCTGACCACCCCGGTTCAGGCCCAGCTCCCCAATCTGAACATCGCCGTTGATTCTATCTGCCTGACTTGGCCGGTAACGGTCGAAGAGTGCATCGTCGTTTGCTCCAAATCGCCAACCGGTCCCTGGACCCCGGTTCCGGTCCCAATCCAGGAGGCTGATGGCCAGTACCAGGCGGTGGTGAGGTGCTCGGACCAACAGAAGTACTTCCGTTTGGCGAAGGGAACCTGCTTCGTGGACGACTTCGAGGATGGGAATATCGACGACTGGACGGTGACTTTCGTCGACCCGGCAAGCGAAGGTGATTTCATAGTGGAGGCGACTTGTGGGCGGCTGCGCATCCACGGAGGTCGCTCTGGAGACTACGACCCCGCCGTGATGTTGTCCCGGAAAGACCTGCTCTTTGGCGATTTTGCTCTGGCGATCGACATCCTTGGCTGGCACGACGAACCAGATGCAGGCGCTCTTGTTGGTCTGGGTGGCAGGCTGGAGGCGGAGCCCGTGTTTCCCAAGTTCGCCTTTCAGTTCGGCCTTGTGGCCTTCAGGATGGTAGACAACTCCAGCCATTCCGCTGTGGTGCTGGGCAACCGTTACAGATATCCCATGGATCTCGTGGGGGAGATACAGGAGCTGCCAACGGTGCTGGATCCCGGAAAGGACTATCGGCTCGTATTCTCGGCGGTGGGCAGGGAGATGTCGGTTCAGCTCCATGACTTGAAGACCGGAACATTGGTGAAGGCGTATAGCCATTCTGATGCCCCGTTGCCCCCGGGTCATGTCGCATTTTCGGTTGGTGATTACGGGTTGTACACCGACTTCCTGTTCGACAACTTCATCGCCGTGGGCCTGTGGCCCGAGTAAGGGGCGAGCGGCGGGTCAACACGCATGGGCACCGATGGTCTCGGATCTTTGCGCCTTGGATTCGTGAAGAACCTGAAATCCGCGGTGGAACGAACCGGATTTCGGGTTCATCCTCATCGGACACCATTCTGACCCATGCCTGCCAAACGCACGTGTCCGCGCTGCGGGGCTGAGCTGGCCGCATCCAGCCCGCGCGGCTTTTGCGCCCGTTGTCTGCTCCTCGATGCTCTCGAGGCTGAACCCGGGGCTGATGTCAGCGAGACCTTGCGCGTCCCCGAAACGGCGCCGGGCACCCACATCCGGTACTTCGGCGACTATGAACTGCTCGAGGAACTCGGACGCGGCGGCATGGGCGTGGTGTACCAGGCCCGACAGACAAGTCTGAACCGCTTGGTGGCGTTGAAACTGGTGCCGGGCGGTGAGTTCGCCAATCCGCAGTTTGTCGAGCGCTTTCGCACGGAAGCCGAAGCGGCCGCCCGGTTGCAGCATCCGCACATCGTCGCCATCCATGAGGTGGGCGAACACGAGGGGCAGCACTACTTCTCGATGGATTACGTCGAGGGGCCGACCCTGGAAGAACAGGCCCGCAAAGGGCCCTTGGCACCGAAGCACGCGGCGAACTTGGTCGCGACCCTGGCCGCCGCGATCCAGTACGCCCATGACCGCGGCATTGTGCATCGCGATCTGAAGCCGTCGAACGTCCTGATCGATCCGTTCGGTCAACCGCGCATCACCGATTTCGGCCTGGCGAAGGTCCTGACCGGCGACTCGGACCTGACGCTGACCGGCCAACCGCTGGGCTCGCCCGGATACATGGCGCCGGAACAGGCCGAGGGCCAGGCGGGTACGGTGGGTCCGCCCAGCGATGTCTATGGCTTGGGCGCTCTGCTCTATCACTTGCTGACCGGGCGGGCGCCGTTCCAGGCGGAGACGTTGACCGAGGTCCTGCGGCAGGTACGCGAGGCGGAGGTGGTGTCGCCACGGTTGCTCAATCCAAGTGTCCCGCGGGATCTGGAGACGATCTGTCTGAAGTGCCTGGAGAAGGAACCGGCGCGGCGGTATCAGACCGCGGCAGCGCTGGCCGAGGAACTGGAGCGATACGTCGGGGACAGATCGATTGTCGCCCGGCCGGTGGGGCGACCGGAGAAGCTGTGGCGCTGGTGCCGGCGTCAGCCGGTGCTGGCGGGTCTCACAGCAGCCTTGGCGACCGTCTTCGTCCTGGGTTTCGCGGGCGTCACCTGGCAATGGCGGGAGGCGGAAACCGCGCGGCTGGAGGCCGAGGAGGGGCGACAGTGGTCGGAACGGTTGCGGTATGCGGCCGACATGAAGGCGGCATTTCATGCGGTGGCGGAAGGCAGCCTCCGCGAGGCGCGTCGCTACTTGACCAACTACTGGCCGAGACCGGACCAGCCGGATCTGCGCAGTTGGGAATGGCGATATCTTTGGCGGCAATGCCGGGGGGATGAGTTCACGCTGGTGGGCAGGCATGCGGTGGGCGCGGGCGCTGTTGCGTTCTCGCCGGACAATCGGATGCTGGCATCGGGAGGCAAGGATGGCTGGGTTCGGGTCTGGGATCTCGATTCCCAGACGCAAATCCACGGGTTGAAACTTGGAGAGGCGGTTCCGGCGTTGGCATTCTCGCCGGATGGCAGCCAACTCGCGGTTGGGGCCGACGCCACGCTGCTGCTCTGGAATGCCCGGACCTGGCACACGAACGATATCCTGGTCATCACCAATGGGGTTCGGGTGGAGTCGGTCCACTTCTCCAACGATGGGAGTCGGCTCTACGCGGTCAATTGGACTGAGTTGGGAATCTGGCAGCTCGCCGGTGGCGTACGGGAAGTCCGTCCGCTCCCATACGTATTTGGCATGAGTCCGGGGCAGCATGCCATGGATCTGTCCGCTGACGGGCGTTACGCCGCGTTTCGCACCCTGAGCACCTCGCCAAGGCGCTCGCAGCTGATGATCCAGGACTTGAGAACCGGCGCTCAACACTGCCTTTGGGAAGGGGGGCCCGATCAGGTCCGCACACTTGCTTTCTCGCCGGACGGAAGCCGGCTGGTGGTGGCATACAGCCTGGAACCGGTGTCGGTCTACGATTTCCCGGCGTGCCTGGAATCGACCCACCGCCCCGTTGAGGCTCGGAAGCTCGCTGCGAAGGGCACCTACATCGACTCGTTGGCATTCTCCGCCGATGGCAGGCTTCTGGCCATGGGCGATGACCGGGGGAACATTGAGGTGTGGGAAGTCCCCGCGTGGCGTCGCGTGCGCGAGTTGCGAGGGCACGAAAGGTGGATCCTGGATCTGGCTTTCTCGTCCGATACCAACGACACCTTTCTGGCAAGCGCCAGCGGCGACGGAACCGTTCGGCTGTGGCGCGGGGTGGATGCGCCGCAAGAGGAACTCGTTCCCTGGTCCACCGACGACTTGCCGCTGTTCGCCGGGCCGAAGCTCGAGCATACCGTACATGTGGACAGCACGAGCAAGACCTGCCGGATTGCCGACAATCTCAAAGGATCGTTGGGACCTGTGCTCGACCTGCCCTTTCCCGCTGACAACATAACCAATGTGAATGTCAGCGCTGACGGGTTGCTGCTGGCCTTCGCCCTCCGCGACCGGACGGTGGCCGTCTGGGACTGCCGGGGAAAGACCAACCGTTGGCACACGCAAACCCAGGACCAGGTCCTCATCCCACATTTCTCCCCCGACGGCACGCTCCTCTTTGGCATGAAACCATATGGGGGCAGGATGTGGATTTGGGACGCGGAAAATGGGCGTCAGATCGGATGTGCCGATAATCCTTGGGCGGAGTTCCTCTTCTATTTCCCCCAATTCACGCGCGACCGGCGGCAGTTGGCCATTCCCTACGGTGTCGAGAGCACCGTTTGCCTGTGGGATTTCGCCGGCACGGGCGAACGAAAGCCGTTTGAAGGCCGTCATCCGGAGTGCTTCAACCTGGCGATTTCGCCGGACAACCGGACGCTCGCCACCATCAGTTGGCAGGGAACGATCCAGCTTTGGGATGTGCCAACGCGTCGAGCCACCAAGCGGATGGGAGGGAGCGCGGCCGCGCTCATGGGCGTGACTTTCTCTCCCGACAACAAGCGGGTGTTGGTCTCGAGCGGTTACGAAATCCAGGTGTGGGATGTGGAGACCGGGCGCGAGGTCGCCAACTTCCCGGGCGATGCGCTTTGCGCGATGCACCTGAGATTCAAAGACGACGACACGCTTTTGGCCACGTCCGTGTTCGGGCTGGCCCGTATGCAGGCGCCGTCCTTCGACGAGATCGATGCGTTCGAAGGACGGAAGTAGTTGTTGGGTTTCGGTGTTCAGGGTTCAAAGTTGGATGAGGACGTCCAAGCGGGAGGTTGGAATCACATCACGGCGATCGAAGGAGGCGAGGTTCCGAACGAAGACCCCGTTCGAACCGCGCTTTGACCTGCTTTCTCGGTTGCGTGCCGATCCATGGAATCCGCGGTCCTCGGCAGAAGTGGCGGGCAAAGGCGGAGCGCCCATGCGGTCATGGAGACTCTTCAAGGAGTCGAAGGCCCATGTGTTACTGCCGGAAAGGCGCGTGCAGGTAACGCGGGAATCAGCACATCCTGCGGATGTGAGCCTTCCTCCCGTCGACTCGTATAGGCCGAAGAGCGGGCTTCCAACCGGGTGATCGGTTTGGTAGGGTTTTGGCAGAGGATCGAGCGAAACCGATGGTCACCCGAGATCCCAATCCTGATCCGGCCCCGGCGCCTGCGGGTTGTTTCGCCACCACCCATTGGAGCGTTGTCCTGGCGGCTGGCCATGGTTCGGAGACGGCTGCCGGTCAGGCCCTCGAAACGCTCTGTCAAACCTACTGGTATCCGATTTATGCCTACGTGCGCCGACGCGGCTACCGGGTCGAGGACGCCCAGGACCTGACCCAGGAGTTCTTCGCGATGCTGCTGCGGCGTAATGACTTCTCCCGGCCCGATCCCAGCCGCGGCCGGTTCCGGTCCTTCCTGCTCACGGCCCTGAACCATTTCCTTACGAGCGATTGGCAGCACCGGCACACCCAACGCCGCGGCGGCGGCTACGCTTTTCGGTCGTGGGATCACGCCGAGGCCGAACGCCGGTATGCGACCGAGCCGGAATCGGCCCTCACGCCCGAGAAACTGTTCGAGCGCCGATGGGCGGCTGCCCTGCTCGAGCAGGTGATGGCCCGGCTCCAGGCGGAATGCCGGGCCAATGGCAAGATCGACGTCTTCGAGGCGCTCAAGGATTCGCTCTGGGGCCAGCGGACCTCGCCCGGTTATGCCGAATTGGCTCGGCGCTGGGACACGACGGACGACGCCATCAGAGCGATGGCATACCGCCTGCGCCAGCGATATCGCGCCCTGATCCACGCCGAGATCGCCCAGACCGTCTCGAGTCCGGAGGAAATCGAGGCGGAGGTGCGCAATCTCGTCCACGCCTTGAGCGAGTCCTGAATCCCCGGTGGGCGGCCGTGAAGAGAATCTCCTCTGCCGCGTCACACTTGCCCCGGTTTCCCGCATATCCAATTAGACGCCGAACTGTTGTGACTGGCGTCGTGTATCCAACAAAGGTGAACCACTATGAGAACACATCTGCTTGACCCTCAAATGCGCCGGACCCGTTTCGCTCCGCCCGGTTGGCTGTTGCTCCTCCCAATCCTGATGGCGTCGATCCAGGCGCAACTTCCCGACCTGAAGATCGGCGTCGATTCCATCCTCCTGACCTGGGCGCCGACCGGTGAAGAGTGCATCGTCGTCTGTGCCGAATCGTTGGACGGACCTTGGACACCGGTCCCGGTCCCGATCCGGGAGGTGGATGGCCAGTGCCAGGCCATCGTGAAGTGTTCGGGCCAACAGCAGTACTTCCGGTTGAAGAAGGGCGCCTGTTTTGTGGAGGATTTCGACGAGGGGTTCACCGAAGGCTGGAACATCTTCTACCCGAGCCCGGAGGCGGAGGAAGCGGTAAACTTCGACTACAGCTGCGGGCATCTCCGTATCACATGCACGGACCTGGGCGAAACGTGGCCGGCCTACTTCGGGAGGGAGGAGCTCCTGGCCGGTGATTTCGCCCTCTCGATCGACATCCTCGACTGGAATCCCGATTCCACAGACCGCGTGATCGTGTGTTTGCACGCTCTCGCAAATGTTGAAGACGACGACGTGGAGCAACTCAAATTCTACGATTGCGGCTGGACGATCTTTGGCGGGCCAATCCCTGTGGGTAAGTCCCTGCTATGGACCCTTCGCTGGGACACGATGGATGATTCGAAATACCTGTGGGATTGGGACTATCTCAACGTACAGCTTCCGGAGCGCAGCTACCGCTTGATGGTCACCGGGACGCACATGGAGTTCGGGCCACAACTCCGGCTCAAGCTCACCATGCAGCTGTTCAACCGTGACACTGGAGAACTGATCAAGCAGGAGACCGGTTGGGACACCTCACCACTCGCGCCTGGCTCGGTTGGCTTCCATGTTTATGGGCCCGAGGACGGCACCGGCACGATCGACGTCACCTTGGACAACTACATCGCGGTGGTCATCCCGCCGGAGTAAGAAGGTGCTGTCAAAGACCAAGAAGGAAGAGAGGTCAGTCCCTGCTGTTGCACAATTCTGGTTTCGACAACGACGCGCCAACGGCGCCCCAACTCGTCAGCCCAGGGCAACGCCCTGGGGACCCGGCCACCCACACAACATCATCAGCCCTGAAAGGGCGACACCCTCTCGGGGCAGCGCTGTATCAAGGGGACATCAGGTTGCGGGTCGAGTTCCGCCCTTTCAGGGCGGGGAGATTGGGGTGGACCGTGTTCCCAGGGCGTTGCCCCATAAGCGTTAACTTGTCTAAGCCTCTTCCCAGTCCATGAAGACTTCCTCCTGCAACTTGCGCTCCCGCGGAGGTTCGGCCAAATCTGCGGCTATTTCGCCCCACTGCTCAATCATGGTCTTGAGCGGAAGCCAAGGGCGGATGGCTTGGAGCACTTGTCGAAAAGCAAAAGCAAACTCACGCCAGCGACTCGGCTGTCCTTTGCGCCGGCAGGCCGAATCCCCAGGGGGAAAGGGCGCGTGCCTCCACCAAGACCTTCTCCGTCAGCAACGCCACGAACAGCTTGCCATACAGCCAGGCTTTGGAGCTTTCTTCGTCCTGCTTGGGCAAGTGACCCAATCGGGCTATCTGCTTGAAGCGTTTGAAAACCAATTCGATCTGCCACCGGAAGCGGTACCACTCCAAGACCAGAGTGGGTGGGAACTCCTTTTCTGGGAAGGTCGTCAGCACCATCACGTACTCCGCGTAGATCAGCGTTTCGGGTTGCAGCGCCGAACCGTGTTTGCTGGCTTTGCGTCGAAGCTGTTTGTGCGCCATCGCGATGGCGGTCTTGCTCTTGCGAATCGCACAAATCCGCACGGGAACGGGCGAGCGTTCCGCCAATGGAACCTGCGCATCCCAGGTCGCAATCTGGCCGCATCGCTGCAGCGACTTGAGCTTCTTAAGAAGCGGGAAAGCGTCTCCCGCCAGAGTCTTCAGGGCAATGCCATCGGGGTTCAATCGAACCGTGATGTGGCTCTTGCGCTCGGTGGCGTAATGAATCCCGCGGGCGTGACAGTAACCCCGATCGGCCAGGAGGTGCTCACCTTGGGCGATGGGAAACTGGCGCAACGATTCGCCGGTTCCCTCGCCCTCGACCGCGCTGAGCTTGAAGTAATCGCAGCGCAGCGTTGGCCAGCACAGGCTGTAGTGAATTCTCCACTGCGTCCCGGTCGGCCCGGGTTCTTTGACAATCGTCGCATCGATGATGCGCAAGGGGCGCCCGGTGATGGGCGTCGGTGCGACCCCGCGTTCCGCAAAGAGCTCGCAACACAACTGGTAGAGCCATTCCCGGCTCTTGCGCAACCGCTTGAACAGAGCGACAGGCGAAATCTCCGCCAGCTTGGCCTGCTTCGCCCGCGCGACGGTCTCTCGCATCGAAAGCCCGCAGCCAAAGTGGAGCATGAGCACCCGCAGATAATTCTCCTCACCTTTGTCTTGGCGCAGCCCTTTCAAAGCCCCTGTGGTGCGAGCCAGATCTCTCCATGCAGCGGGAAAGAAAGTCGTGAGCAACTCCCAATCCTCGGCGGCGGCGTTGTCGACTTGCATGGCCTGCAGGATACCGTGGAGCAGCGTGGTGTCAATAAACAAGTTAACGCTTATGGGGCGTTGCCCTAGGCTGGAGAGTGGTTGCGCCTTCAGCGCGCAACGAAGACACAGCCCAAGGTGCCTCGCCGCGACACCGACGATCCTGCCATCCATCGGTTCCTCGGACCGATAGGCGCACCAAAAAGTGTGGCCGTTGGCGTCACTTTTGCGGCGATTTCGCGCAGTACCCACCAGACGCCGAACCGCTCTGACCGGCGTCGTGTATCCATCAAAGGTAAACCACTATGAAGACACATCTGCCTGACCCTCAAACGCGCCGAATCCGTTTCGCCCCACCCGCCGGGCTGTTGCTCGGCTCAATCGTGATGGCGTCGATCCACGCGCAACTGCCCGACCTGAACATCGGCGTCGATTCTGTCTGCCTGACCTGGGCGCCGACCGGTGAAGAATGCATCGTCGTCTGTGCCGAATCGCCGGACGGCCCTTGGACCCCCGTTCCGGTCCCGATCCGGGAGGTTGATGGCCAGCACCACGCTGTGGTGAGGTGCTCGGATCAGCAGAAGTACTTCCGGTTGGCCAAAGGCCTGTGCTTCACGGAGGGTTTTGAAGCAACAGATCTGGAGGGGTGGACCGTGCTGCATTGGGATCCCGCGACGGAGGGCATCATCATCCCGGAAGTCTCCTGTGGAGCATTGCGCATCCACGGTCCAAACGCCGGATTCGACAGCCCTCTCATCGCCCTGTACCGAACGGATCGTGCCCTGGCGGATTTCGGCCTCTCCCTCGATATCCTGGATTGGGCGCACGAGGACGGGGCGGGCGCCAACCTCGCGATGATCGCCCGGTTGGATCCGGCATTCGATCCGTCCAGCCGCGTAGATCCACAAGCCTATTTCGGCTGTTTAGTCATGAGCGACAACCAGGATCGGCGGAAGTCGAATCTGGGCTTCTACACCAAATACCCGGACGACTGGGACTACTCGCCATTCGAAAGAACCGACGCCGCCAAGGATTACCGGATCGAGTTCACGGGGGTCGGCAACAAACTGACTCTCCGTCTGTTCGAGTTGGGCTCCGGCCGACTGGTTCATGAGTTCCAGGAGCATTACAACAAGCGAGACAGTGGCTTGGTCGGCTTCTACGTGGTGGACCACGACCCGACGGTGGACTTCAGGGTGGACAATTTCATCGCGGTCGGCACGACGTCCGAGTAGGCTGGGTGCTGTCACAATCCGCCGGGGCAAGCCGTCGTATCCGACTCGGCAGGCTACCCCGCGTCGACCCGGTCAAGTCCGAGGGCGGCACGACGCGAACAGACCCGGTTAGTGGTTAGTGGGTAGAGGCGGCGCGACAATGGAATGGATGATCGCCGTCGTGATCGACGCCAACCGGGGCGGGATCAGCGAGAAAGGCGTATGATTGAATCCGGGTGAGGGCAGGAATGCCGTCCGCCTTTGAAACGTAGCGGCGAACTGGTGTTCGCCGAAAACCTCAGGCCGCCGCAGTTGCCCGGCGGATGCCAATCCGCCGCTACAAAGGCCTTCTCACCCGCTTTCAATCAGACCGGCGAGATAGGTCAGAGATCAGGAAAAGTTGCAGCGGCCATCTTGGAAGCCCATCATTGTCCAACACCATTCCCGATCCCATGCCTGCCAGGAACACTTGTCCGCGCTGCGGGGCTGCCTTGGCCGAATACGGTCCGGGCGGCCTCTGTCCACGCTGTCTGCTCCGGGATGCCCTCGGGCCCGAGTCGGCTTCGGACGAACCCCCGCCGGGTTCCGGGCCATCGCCCGGCGTGCGGATCCGGTATTTTGGCGACTATGAATTGCTCAAGGAACGGGGCCATGGCGGCATGGGAGTGGTGTACAAGGCCCGCCAGATCAGCCTCAACCGCCTGGTGGCGCTCAAGTTGATTCAGGGCGGTGAATTCGCGAGCCCGGAGTTCATCCAGCGTTTCCGCCTCGAGGCCGAGACGGCCGCCCGCCTGCAGCATCCCAACATCATCGCGATCTACGAGGTCGGCGAACATGAGGGGCAACCCTACTTCGCGATGGATTACTTGGACGGTCCCACGCTCGAGGAATGGGTGCGGAAAGGGCCGATGGCGCCCAAAGCGGCCGCCGATCTGACCCGGATCCTGGCCCAAGCGATCCATCATGCCCATCAACAAGGGGTCCTGCATCGGGATCTGAAGCCGTCGAACGTCCTGATCGATCCGTTCGGGCAACCGCGCATCACCGATTTCGGCCTGGCGAAGGTCCTGACCGGCGACTCGGATTTGACACTGACCGGGCAACCGCTGGGCTCCCCGGGTTACATGGCGCCGGAACAGGCGGCCGGCAGAACGGCCGCGGTCGGGCCGCGCAGCGATGTCTACGCCTTGGGCGCTTTGCTCTATCACCTGCTGACCGGCCGGGCGCCGTTTCAGGCGGAGACATTGACCGAGGTCCTGCGACAGGTGCGGGAAACGGAGGTGGTTTCGCCGCGGTTGCTCAATCCCAGTGTGCCGCGGGACCTGGAGACAATTTGTCTGAAGTGTCTCGAGAAGGAACCGGCCCAACGGTATGAATCCGCGGAAGCGTTGGCCGGGGAACTGGGCCGGGTTGTCGAAGGCAGGACGATCCTGGCCCGGCCGGTGAGCAAACCGGAGAAACTCTGGCGTTGGTGCCGGCGGCAGCCGGTCCTGGCGGGTTTGGCCGCGGCACTGGTTGGCGTACTTCTGCTCGGCTTGGCCGGGGTGACCTGGCAGTGGCGTGAGGCGGAAGCCGCGCGAGAGGAGGCGGTGGAAGAAGGGCGGGCAGCCGAAACCGCGCAAAAGGAGGCGGAGGCGGGGCGTCAATGGACGGAGCGGTTGCTGTACGCTGCCGACATGAAAGCGGCGTTTGACGCGCTGGCCGATGGCCGGCTGCGCGAGGCTCGGCATCAACTGACCAACTACTGGCCCCGGCCGGAGCAGCCCACTTCGGCGAATGAGGCGAATTGGGAATGGCGATACCTTTGGCAGCGATGTCGCGGCGATGAGTTTAGGCGTCTTGGGACGCACCAGGACGGTGCCGGCGCGGTCGCGTTCTCGCCGGACGGCCGATGGCTGGCATCGGGAGGGTTGGACGGGTCGTTGAAGATATGGGATATCGACTCCTCGACCCAGGTTCACGGGCTGTTTCTCGGCGGGGGGATTTCCTCGTTGGCCTTCTCGCCCGATGGCCGTCAGCTTGCGGTTGGGGCGCACCGTTACCTGTCTCTGGTGGATACCCGGGCCTGGCGTGCGGACGATTTGCTTGTGGTGACCAACGGGGTGCGCGTGGACTCGGTTCAGTTTTCTCCTGATGGCACGCGGCTGTTTGCCGCAAATGCGAGCGGTATGGGGATATGGCAGGTGGCGCAGGACCTCGAACCGATCGAGCTCCTCAAGCGGGAAGAGCATATTTCCCCCGGACAACACCGCAGCTCGGTTTCCGCGGACGGAAGATGGGCGGCGGTCGTGACCAGGTCGAGGCATCCGTCCATCACCCGTTTGACCCTGAGGGACTGCCAGACCGGCGCGAAACGACGCCTTTGGGAGTCGCCGACCCGTACCGTGACGACGACGTGCCTCTCCCCGGACGGTCGCTGGTTGCTCGTCGCCCCCCGGACGAGCCCCCTCTTACTCTACGATCTTCAAGCGTTGCACGAGCGCTTCGATGCCGAGATCGAGCCGCGAGTCCTCGACACTGCAGATGTCCATGCGCTCGCGTCTTCTCCCGACTGGGGCCTGGTCGCCGCCGGCGACTGGCGGGGACGCATCGAGTTGTGGGATACCTCCAACTGGCAGAAGACCGGCAAACTCGAGGGGCACGAGGGCTGGATGACGGATCTCGCGTTCTCTCCCAGATCGAACCAGGTGTTGCTGGCGAGCGCCAACGCGGACGGAACCGTTCGTTTATGGCGACCGACTGAGCCGCAGGAAGATCCCCGTCTGATTACCTGGCCTCTGGAGGGTTTCCCGATGCACGCGGGCCCCAACCTGGAGGCAGCGGTGTATGTCGATGGGAGCCAAGGCACGTACAGCCTCTGGAAAGTGGTTGAAGGCGAGCTGGCCCGTCCCAGCCCCCTGCCTTATGCCGCCACCAACATCCTCACAGCAAATGCCGGTGCCGGCGGCAAGTTGCTGGCCTTTGGGTTGCGCGACCGAACGGTGGCCGTTTGGGATCCCGTCGTGGGAATCGAACGATGGCGGGCCAAGGTTTCCGCCCTTGTCGATACCCTTCACTTCTCAGCTGACAACCGATGGCTGTTTGGGTCAGTTTGGGCCGGGCAGGGGATTTGGGTCTGGAAGGTCGAGAACGGGGAGCAAACCGCCTCCTGCGATCGGTTGTGGGAGTCGCCCCTTTACTTGCCAGTCTTGACGGACGACTCTCCAGCGCCCCAGGTGCTGCTACTTGGCAGATATACCGGGGAACTCTTCTTGTGGGACTTCGCCAACTCGGGCGAGCTCACGCGCTTCGACGGAGAGCATTCGGAGTTGTTCAATGCGACCATTTCTCCTGATGGGAGGACGATCGCGACGGTCAGTTGGGCCGGGACAGTGCAATTGTGGGATGTCGAATCCCGCCGTCCGATCCTGACATGGGGTAGATCGGCGACGCCGCTGCTTGCTGCAGCCTTCAGCCCGGATGGTCGGCGGTTGATCACTTCGAGCATGCTCGACCTCCAGATCTGGGATGTTGCCACCGGAAGGGAGATTGCCAACCTACAAGGGGATGCACCGGCCGGGATGTACCTGATCTTCCGCGACACCAATATCCTGGAGGTGGTCACCTTGGACGGGCTCGTTCGGTTCCGTGCGCCTTCCTTTGCGTACATTGAGGCCCACGCGAGAGAATAGGCCTGTGCTTCCGGAAGATCCTCCTGCGCCGCTCGGCGTGGATCGGCGTAGCGCTACCGGAACCGGTCGCGGACCGTGCAGGTTTGACATCGGTGAAGCTTCGCACGACCTCCAGGCGTGGCGGGGAACTTTGCCTCGAGCATGCCGGCGGCCTGATCCAATTCCGGCGGCAGTGGTCTTGGCAGGCGGGTTCCGTCCGGACGCGGGAGGAAGGCGGTTGGCTTGCCCTGGGTTGCCGTCGCCCGTTCCCCCTCACCCCCACCCTCTCCCCCGCGGGGGAGAGGGTGGGGGTGAGGGAACGAATGTCGGCGGAGTCCCCGAACACCAGTTCCACATCTCGAGTCGAGCAGGCTCACGGCGGCCACACGGCGCAACTGTTCACACCACGCAGTGGGCGTGGTCTCATTCGTCACCACCACCAACCGGTACTGGGGCGGGTTCAAAGTCCACGAATCCGGCATCCCGCACGTTGTACTTGCAGGCATGCGCCGCCGCGGCGGCCAGCGTGAGGGTCAGCACCCCCCCCGGGCAGCCAGGCTCGATTCCGTCCGCGGCATGCACACATGGTCGCCACTCCAACCCCGGTGGGCGCCGGACGAAAGCCCGGGGATATCTCGGTTTCGCGAAAATCGCGTGGCCCTCCGGCAACGGCCGCGTGTGATCGGAGCAAGGTGAAGCAGTCTCCAAGGGAGTCTCATGCCCGGCGACGACTGGCTTCTGGTTGGCCAGTGGAGAAGGCCACCAAACCGCAACAATTCGGCAGGAATGGGGAGCGCGCGCGGCCCGCGTGCGGTGGCCGGCGGCTCGCCGGGCACATCGGCAGCAACCTGCCGCCACCATTCGGTGACAGTGCATTTGCCCAGGGACCGGCCGGCGAGCCGCCGACCGGAGCAGCCGGGCCGGCCGCGCTCCCCATTTCTGCTGCATGGTGACAGGTCAGCCGCCCTGATGGCATGTTTCGTGCTTTCTCTGTTGACTCGTCAACCGCCTAATGTCTGGTCAAGCGTTTCCGAAATCGGACAACCTGCGTCATGAAGCCACCCGCACTGCCCTGGCAATCAAGTGAAGCTCTGGTCGCAAGGACAGCCCGAGGCTTCGCCTGCACGCAAGCCAGTCGACCGGAAAGCGGGTTTCGGAGCAGCAGACCACTCCTGCGACTGTGGGTCGATGGCGTTGCGCTGGCAATCGCGTGCCTCGGCACCGGATCGGCCCAGGAAAGCGGTGATACCGGGGATGGACCAAGCGAGACACCGCCCATCGTGCAACGCGGGAGCTGGCCGGGCTTCCTACGCGGGGAGAACGAAGGCTTTGCGCGGCGGGTCCAGGTCGTCGGGGATCTGGCCTACCTGGCGGATGACGGAATCGGACTGCAGATCATCGACGTCAGCGACCCGGACCATCCGGAATGGCTGGGCACTTTCAACACGGCGTGGGGCCCTTATGCGGTTCAAGTGGTGGGAAATACCGCTTATCTCGCGGCCTTCCTGGCCGGCCTGCAGATCGTGGACGTGAGCGATCCGAGTTCACCAAAGCTGGTTAGTCAGCAATACTTCGGGTTCGAACATATGGACGTTTGCGTCGCGGGGAACCTCGCTTATGTCGCGTCGTTCGGGTCGGGCTTGTATATCCTTGACGTAAGCGATCCGGCAAATCCGACGTCGACCGGGAGATACAACCCAGGATTCCCCGCTATCAGTGTCAGCGTGGCAGGAAATCGAGCCTACGTTGGGGCGGGCGGCTTGGAGATTCTCGACGTGACCGCCCCGGCCAGCCCGGTATTGCTGGGCGAGGGGTACGGTGGCATCGCGAGGGACGTCGAGGTGGTCGGCAGCCTGGCCTATGTGGCGACCTACTATGGCTTGACGGTTTATGATGTCAGCGATCCAACCAAGCCGGACTGGCTCTACCCCCATAACCGCTATGACCCCTACTTCAGAACCGCTCGTGGCGTTCAGGTGGTGGGGAACCTGGCTTATGTCGCGAGTGATGAGGGCGGCTTGCTGGTCGTTGACGTGAGCGATCCCCGCCAACTCAGCCCGGCGGGTGGCTACGACACGGACGGAACGGCCTATGACGTGCAAATCGTCGGAAACCTGGCGTATGTGGCGGACGGCGAGAACGGCCTGGTCATCCTGGAGTTACCGTTCCCGGCCATCCTGACCGACCGCGACAACTTCGGTGTCATCGGGAGTGAGTTCGGCTTCAGCGTCGGCGGACGGGCCGGCAAAACGGTCATCGTGGAGGGCTCGATCGATCTCCAGCAATGGCTGCCGCTCGAAACCCACACGATGGGGGATGCCCCGTGGCGGTTTAACGATCCCGAGTGGGAGCAATTCCCCGGGCGCTTCTACCGGGTGCGGCTGGAGTGAAGTGGGCGTCGCCGACCTGGAGGGACGAGTTCCACGAGTCCCATAACTCAACGTCGAAATCCGAACCCGAAGCCCGAAATCCGAAGGCAGATCAGGGTGTCGCAGAGCTCCGTTTTCCGATTGGCGGCGGGTGGAATGCCTCAGCCGTGTCGATTCCGAGATCACAGAAGGCAACGAAGGCGGGGGGGAGCAGAAGCACGCTCCGGGAGGTTTCCCTTGATGTGCCGTGGCCAAACACCACAATCAGCGGCAAACCATGATGGCTGCCGAGATGAAGTCGCACCGACGCAACACGGGATTCCTGATAGCCGGGATGCTCCTGGCCGGAGCCGCACCGATGCTCGCCCGTTCCGCCCCGGCAGCGCCGGAGGCCGCACCACCCCTGCCCGCCGCCCTGGCAAACGCCGGCTTCAGCGAGATTGTCTTCGTCAAACGCAAGCCCTTCTCGTCGGACCATTACTACACCGACATCGACAACGGCACCTCGCCCGACCGCTTCGTGCCGGAGAACGGCATCTACCTGCTGGACCTGCGGAGTGGCCGGGAGCACCCGGTGGTCACCGCCGCTCAAATGCCTGGCGGCAGCGGCCTGATCGGCAAGCTCAGCCTGTCGTTTGACGCGCGGACGGTGATCTTCGATTTCCGGCAGGACGCGCAGTCGGGTTTTCGCATTTGGGAGGTGAACCTCGACGGCACAGGGTTGCGGCAACTCACGTTTCCACCGGCGGACGAGGGGGAAAAGGTCGCCCGCCTTGGCCGGCCCTGGCACACGGATGACATCCATCCGTGTTACCTGCCCGACGGCGGAATCATCTTCAGTTCGACCCGCTGCGAGCGGACGATTCTGTGCGGGGGTTCGGCCGCGTTGGTGGCGCCGTTGCTCCATCGGATGGATGCCGATGGCGGGAACCTCGTGCAACTGACGCAGAGCCCGGTGAGTGAGTTCTGCCCGGTGGTGCTGGATGACGGCCGGGTGATGTATCACCGCTGGGAGTACGTGGACAAGGGCGCCCGCGTCTGCAAGACGATCTGGTCAATGAACCCCGACGGTTCGAAGGCGCAGGAGCTCTACGGGGTCTCGGACGACACCACCACGGTCTACATGTACCCCCAACCGCTGCCCGGCTCGACGGAACAACTCGTCTGCGTCGGCACCTGCCATTACCCGCAGGGTGGCTGCGTGGGCGCCATCATGCGGATCGATCTGAACGCCGAGATTCAACGGCGCGGTCCCGACCCGGACGAACCGGGCTTCGGCACGGAGGATCAGGCCTACGCCGTCCGGAACCTGACGCCCGAGGTCTTCGTCGAGCGGCGGACCGAACCCGGCTGGCATTTCCGCACCCCCGCCGGCGGTTTCACCCACGATCGCTCCGGGCAAAGCGGCCGGCTGTTCACCCAGCCATTCCCGGTCAGCACGACGGAGTTTCTGGTCTCCTGCAAGATCGATCCGGCGGATCACTTCCAGAATGATCCGGATGCCTACGCGCTCTGCCTGCTGGAGGCGGACGGCGGCCTGCGGGCGGTGCACCGGGACGCGGCACTGTCGTGCTGGCATCCGCTCCCCGTGAAGCCGCGCGGCGTCCCGCCCGTCCTCCAACCCGCCCGCAATCCGGAACTGGCGGCGCACGGCGAGGCGGTTTGCTTTGTGCAGGACGTGTATGAAGGCATGCCCGGGGTGGAACGGGGATCGGTCCGCTGGATCCGCGTCAACGAAGTGGTCCCCCGTTATTGGGACACCGGCCGACGCTGGCCGAAAGGAAACAGCAGCTCCGGCTGGAAGGCGGCATTGTGGCCGCGCGTCCAGTGGGGGGTGGTCCCGGTTGAGGCCGATGGTTCTGCTCACTTCACCGTGCCGGCCGGCCGCAACCTGTTCTTCCAGGCGCTGGACGAGAACTTCCGTGAAGTCCAGCGCGAGCGCACCTACGTGAACTACCAACCCGGCGAGGTGCGTTCCTGCACCGGCTGCCATGGACGGAATCATCAGGTGTCACCCACCCGCCCCGAAGGCACCCGTCTCGCCCTGCAACGGCCTCCCAGAACGCTGCAACCGCAACCGTGCGACCTCGTTGAGAACGGCGGCGACGGCAGCCCACGTCAGGTGATCCATTATCCGACGGACATCCAGCCAATCTTCGATGCGAAGTGCGTCTCGTGCCACGGGGGAGCCGAGCCCGGAGGTGGTTTGCGTCTGACCGGGGAACTGACGCCCTTCTACAACACCTCCTACGAGGAACTCTGTCGGAAGGAACTGGCCGGGCCGCTCATCTCGGAATTCACTTCGTTCGCGAAGGGCGACCAGGGCAACTACAACGGCATCACCGTGGCACCGCGCACCCTGGGGTCGCCGGCGAGCGCGTTGATGGCCGTGCTTTCCGATCCCACCCACCGCGCGAACGCGGCGGAGGATCATACCGGCCTGCTTTCCGAAATGGAGCGGATGGTCCTCGCCCGCTGGGTGGACTCGAATTACCAGTTCTACGGCACCTACTACGGCCGGCAGAACGCGGTCTGGGCCGAACCGGACCCCGGACAACCGGCCTACCAAGTGGCGGATTTCCGTCGGCGCCCGACCTTCGCCGAAGCCATCAGCGCCAGCGCACCGGACTGGCATCGGTGATCTTCCACTCTCACTCCCCCGCAGCAGCGGACTGGCGTCCGCGCACTTTCGGCGAACACCCTTTCGCCGATGCGGTCGGGTGGCAGCTTCCACCGCCCGCTCGCCGCGACGTGATCGGGTGAGTTTCCGGGATTGAGCCGGGGGGCACATTCGGGCATGGTATCGGGAAACTGAATCCTCATGACGACTGCACCCCGCAAATCCGGTCGCGGCTGTTTCTTCTACGGCTGCCTCACCAGCATCATCCTGGTCATCCTGGTGGCCGTCGGCGGCTACGTCGGCGTGCGCTGGTGGTTCAACAAACAGGTGATTGCCCTGACGGACACGCGACCGATGGCATTGCCGACGGTGGAATTCAGCCAGGCGGAGGCCGATGCCGTTCGCCAGCGGGTGGACCGCTTCGACAAGGCGGTGGAGGCGAACGAACCGAGCGAACCGCTCGTGCTCACCGGCAAGGAACTGAACATGCTCATTGCCACCGTGCCGGACCTCGCCACGATTCGGGACAAAATCCACTTCGACATTGAAGGAGACCGGGTGAAAGGGGCCATCAGCCTGCCCGTGGAGACGATTCCATTCAAGTGGCTTCAGAAGCACAAGGGCCGTTACCTGAACGGAGCCGCCGAGTTGAATGCCTCCCTGAGCAACGGCGTGTTTCAGGTGACCCTGCAATCCCTGGAAGTGAAGGGGAAACCGCTGCCCGAACAGGTGATGACCGGCCTGCGCCAGCAGAACCTGGCCCGCGACTTCTACAAGAACGAGGAAGGCATGAAGGTCCTGAGGAAGCTCGCCAGCATCACGGTGGCGGACGACCGGATCACCATCGAACCGCGTAACAGCGAGTAGCCGCGGGGTTCGGATACTCGGACGGGTGGGACAAGTCGGACAGAAGCGCCCGGGACGGGCGCCGGCTGCTCAGACTGCGGAGACCCCCCGATGCCGCACCTCGGGGGGGGGGCCGATGAGGCGTTCGTATTCCAGCATCACGAAACGGTCGGTCATGCCTGCCAGATAGTCACACACCGCGCGTTCCGGTTGCTGACCGGCCTGGCGCCGCAGGACGGAGTCCCCGATTTCCGCGGGGCGCTTGAGGTAGCAGGCGAAGAGATCCCCCAGCATCAGGGCGGCACGTTGATTGGGCTCCCGCACCTCGGGATTGAGGTAGAGGTTGGCGTACAGGTAGCGCCGAAGCTGCAGGTTCAGCTTCCGTCGCTCCGGACTGTAACGCACCAGGGAGCGGGCCCGGGCCCGAACGGCCTCCCCATTCGCCAACCCCGCCCGGTTCAAAGCCTCAGCGGTCGTGGCCACCACATCGCGGACCTGATCATCGATGAGACAACGGATGGTGTAGTAGCGACGCCGCTCCGCGGACAGCCGCCCCGCTTCCCGCCGGACCTTTTCCGCCGTGCGGCGCCAGGTCTCGACATGCGCGACCAGTTCGTCCTCCACCAGCAACCCGGCTTCCAGACCGTCGTCCAGATCGTGGCTGTAGTAGGCGATCTCGTCCGCCAGGTTGGCAATCTGCGCCTCGAGCGAGGAGGACGGCGTGCGAAACTCCTGTTGCTCGGCAGGATCGTCGCAGGGCGTTCGGTGCTTCGCGAGTCCCTCCCGCACTTCCCAGGACAGGTTCAGCCCGGCAAAACGCGGGTACTTGCGCTCCAGCTCGTCGACGATGCGGAGGCTCTGCACGTTGTGCTCGAAGCCACCCCACGGTCGCATCAAACGGTCGAGCACCTGCTCGCCGGTGTGGCCGAACGGCGGATGGCCCAGATCATGAGCCAGCGCAATCGCCTCCGCCAGATCCTCGTTCAACCGCAGGGCCCGGGCAATGTTCCGCGCAATCGCCGCGACCTCCATCGTGTGGGTCAACCGCGTGCGCAGATGGTCGCCCGTGCCGTTCAGGAAGACCTGGGTCTTGTATTCGAGCCGGCGAAACGCCCGCGAATGGATCACCCGGTCGCGGTCCCGCTGGTACTGGGTGCGCCATTCCGGGGCGGGATCGGGATGATGTCGACCACGCGAATCGGCGCTGAATTGGGCCCACCGCGCGAGCACCGTCCGCTCCCGCGCCTCAAGTTCCTCCCGGGTGCAGAACATCACCTTGCCCATGTCCTCAGGCCGCCGGTGCGTCGGCAAGCACGCCCTGGAGCGAAACCCCGCGCAATTCGAACAACCGGTGGATTGCGTCCTCAATCAGGTTGTTCGGACAGGACGCCCCGGCGGTGATCCCCACGGTCAAGGGCCGGTTCGGCAGCCAGTCCGTGGTCTCCACCTCACGGCCGCTGTGCTGGTTCCAGTGCCGGATGAGTCCCGCGGATTCCATCATCGCGGCGTTCTTGATGAAGTAGGTGGGCAACTGCTTCTCCCCCATTTCCGCCAGGTGCGAGGTATTCGACGAGTTGTAGCCCCCCACCACGATCAGCAGATCCATCGGTTCCTGAAGCAGGTGTTGGAGCGCGTCCTGCCGTTCCTGCGTGGCGCCACAGATGGTGTCGAAGACCCGAAAGTGACTGCCGATTTCCGGCGCCCCGTAACGTTCCTCCATCGCCCGTCGGATGCGCCGCTGCACCTCCTCGGTCTCCCCCCGCAACATGGTGGTCTGGTTGGCCACCCCAACGGTTTGCAGGTGCACCTCGGGATCGAAGCCGTGGGAGTAGCTGCCCTGGAACCTCTGCAAAAAGGCGTCCTTGTCCCCACCGTGAAGGATGTAGTCGCATACCGCATCGGTCTCGACCAGGTCATAGACCACCAGGTAATGCCCCGCACCGTAGGCCGTCGCCTGCGAGGTGGTGGCCTTGGTCTCCTCGTGCCGGGCCTTCCCATGAATGATGCTGGTCACGGACTCCTTCGAGTACTGCCGCACCCGCTTCCACACGCTCATCACGTCACCGCAGGTGGTGTCCACCAGGATGCACCCCTTCGCCTCCAGCTTGCGTCGCGTGTCCACTTCCGTGCCGAAGGCCGGGATGATCACCACGTCCTCCGCGGAAATGTGGGCCAGTTCCTCATCGGTCGGTCGCGGGGAAATGCTGACAATGCCCATCGCCCGAATCTGGTCGTTCACCTCCGGGTTGTGAATGATCTCCCCAAGGAGAAAGATGCGCGTCGGCTCGGGAAAGTAGTTCCGGGCCGCATAGGCCAGGTCAATGGCCCGCTCGACGCCGTAACAAAACCCGAATTCCTTCGCCAACCGCACGATCAGGTCGCCCGCGGCGAGGACCCCGCCCTGGCGACGGATACGGTCCACCAGCGAGCTGCGATAGTGCGAGACGGTAAGCGCCTCCACCGCCTGCATGATGTCAGGACGGCGGAGGTTGACGCGTTTTCCGGCGGATGCCGTTGGCGATACCATATGCGAGGACTCTATCACGCTCCGCCCGGGCGTCCAGAAGGGTGACGCGTGGGACGCAGCGAGGGCTTCACGGAAACCGACGCACGAAGACGCCCGCCGCCAGGAGCACCTGGACACCGGGACGTCTGAGGATCGGGTTCATGTCCGCCCGTGGCGAAATCACTCAGCCCCGGTTGCCCGCGCCGTTTCCTCTTCATGCCGCACGCGCGCGGCTTCGATGTCGTAGTTCTCGTTGTCCGGATGTCCCGGGTTCAGCGGTGAAATGGCGCGCAGCTTCGCGATGATCGGCGGGATCTGTTCCAGCGCAGTGTCGATCTCCGCCTCCGTGTTGTCGTGGCTGAGGCTGAAACGCACGCTGCCCCGGGCCCGCATCGGACTCAGCCCCATGGCCGTGAGCACATGCGAGGGATCGAGCGACCCGGTCGTGCACGCGGAACCGCTCGAGGCGCAAATACCGGCCCGGTCCAGCAACATCAGGATGGCCTCAGCCTCCACGAAATCGAACGCCAGGTTGGACGTGTTCGGAAGCCGCGGTTCCTTGGCCCCGTTGCGTGTCGTGTGCGGCACGGCCTTCAGCAAGCCATCCTCCAACTTGTCCCGGAGTGCCCTGACCCGACCCTGCTCGTCGTCCAGCCGTTCCAGGGCGAGTTCGGCCGCCCGCCCGAAACCGACGATGTATGGCACGTTCTCGGTCCCCCCCCGCCGCCCCCGCTCCTGATGACCACCGATGACGTACGGGTGGAACTTGAACCGCCGCCGCACGTAAAGCAGGCCAATCCCCTTGGGCGCATGAAGTTTGTGTCCCGACAACGACAGCATGTCGCAGCCCAGTTCCTTCACGTCGATCTTCAACTTGCCGGGTGTCTGGACGGCATCGGTGTGGAACGGCACGCCCTTGCTGCGACAGAAGGCGGCGATCTCCGGAATCGGGAAGAGCACACCGGTC
Source organism: Verrucomicrobiales bacterium (assembly GCA_024233215.1). Classification (GTDB taxonomy): domain Bacteria; phylum Verrucomicrobiota; class Verrucomicrobiia; order Limisphaerales; family J093; genus J093. The sequence continues at coordinate 268,587 of JACKPW010000007.1, forward strand.
TCGTTGTTGGCCCACATGACCGAGACGATGGCGGTGTCCGGTCGGATGGACTGATCCAGCAACCCGAGGTCCAGGGAACCATCCGGAGACACCGGCAGGAAGGTCACCTCGCAGCCGCGCCGTTCCAATTCGCGTCCGAACGCGATGTTCGCCGAGTGCTCGACGGCGGTGGTGATCACGTGACGCTTTTCGGGGGCGGCCCGAAGGGCGCTGGCGATGGCGGCGTTGTTGCTTTCGGTGCCGCAACTGGTGAAAACGATCTCCCGCGGTTCAGCCCCGATGAGCGCCGCCACCTTTTCACGGGCGTTTTCCACGTGCCCGGCGATCTCCCGCGCGATGCCGTAGGCGCTGCTGGGATTGCCCCAATGCCGCTCCAGCATGGGCAGCAGGACTTCGATGACCTCGGGCGCCACGCGCGTGGTGGCGTTGTTGTCGAAATAGATGGTGTGTCTGGACTCGCTCATGGGAACCGCCCGCCGGACGCAAACCGCCGGATGAACCGGAGTCTAGGATCGCCCCCCGGACGGGCAAGCGGGAAGTGGGTTGAAAGCCGGCACTTAAGTGAAATACTGCCTCCGTGAAAGCGGTGACAAGAGACGGCGGGGAACGGCCGCTTTCCAGGTTGACATCGGACGGGGATGGACCATAATCAAAATCATCTTAAGTAACTTACTTATGATTAACGACAGCAACGCACAGTCCAAGGCCCAGGTTTCGGCGAACGAGATCCTGAAAGCCAATGATCCCACGCTCGCGGGCAGCATCGCCGCCACCCTGGCGGATCCCGAGGCGGATCGCTTCTCTGACGACGACAATCAATTCCTCAAGTTCCACGGGATCTATCAGCAGGACGATCGCGACCTGCGCAAGACCGGCAAGAAGTACATCATGATGATCCGCGGCCGGATTCCCGCCGGCGTGCTGTCCTCCGCCCAATACCGGGTCTACGACGAACTCAGTGAGCGTCACGGCAACCAGACCCTGCGGATCACCACCCGCCAGAGCCTCCAGTTTCACGGCGTGGTGAAGCGCCAACTGGGTCCGCTCATGAAGTCGCTCAACGAGGCCCTGCTCACCACCCAGGCCGCCTGCGGGGATGTCGCCCGCAATGTCATGGCCCCCTGCACGCCGCCCCGGACCGATCTCGAACGGCGGATTCAACAGGATGCCGTGGCCATTTCCCAGGCCCTCACCCCCGGCACCCCGGCGTATCACGCCATCTGGTTGGACGGCGTCCAACTCGACCTCGGCGCCCCCGAGCAAAAGGGCTTCACCGACCCGCTCTACGGCCGGACCTACCTGCCCCGGAAATTCAAGATCGGCTTTGCGCTGCCTCCGGTGAACGACGTCGACATCTTCACGCAGTGCCTTGGCTTCATAGCCATCGCCGATGACCAGGGCAACCTGGCGGGTTACAACCTCACCGTCGGCGGCGGCATGGGGCGCAGTCACAACAACGACGCCACGTTCCCGCGCCTGGGGGATGTCGCCGGCTTTCTCCCGCCCGACCGGGTGGTCGAGGCCTCGAGAGTGGTGGTGACCATCCACCGCGACTTCGGGGACCGGGCGGACCGCAAGCATGCGCGGCTGAAGTATGTCATTGCCGACCGGGGCATCGAATGGTTCCGGGAGGAATTTACGCGTCGTGCGGGTTTCGCGCTGGAACCGGCCCGACCGTTTGCGTTCGAGCACGAACGGCCTCCGTACGGCTGGCATGAACAAGGCGACGGGCGTTGGTTTCTCGGCTTGTTCATCGAGAACGGCCGGATCAAGGATGAGGGCGACTGGCGACTCAAGAGCGCGTTGCGGGAAATCGCAACCCGGTTTGACATCGAGTTCCGACTCACCCCGGTCGAGACCCTGCTCCTGGCGAACATCGCCGATGGCGACAAAGCGGCCATCGAACGGATCCTGGCGGAACACGGCATCCTGGGGCCGGAGCAATTCAGCCCGGTGCGCCGGGCCTCGATGGCTTGTGTGGCACTGCCCACCTGCGGGCTGGCCCTGGCGGAAAGCGAGCGCTACCTGCCGGATCTCCTCACCCGGATGGAATCGCTCCTGGAGGAGGTCGGGCTCAAGGATGAGGAAATCACCGTGCGAATGACCGGCTGCCCGAACGGTTGCGCCCGCCCCTACGCCGCAGAAATTGGCTTCGTGGGCAAGGGGCCGGGACGTTACCAGCTCTGGCTGGGGGGCAATGCCACCGGCACCCGGCTGAACCGGGTCTACAAGGAGATGGTCAAGGATCCCGAGATCATCGACGAACTCCGGCCCCTGCTGACGCGTTTCGCCGCGGAACGTCAGGACCGCGAACGGTTCGGCGACTGGGTGGCCCGGGTGGTCTGGCCGGAAACCGACACGAACTGAAGCGCCCCCCGCAACCCGCGCCGGTTCCATCCTGAGAAGTCCTTCGCAACCACGCGACGCCCCGTCGTAGCGCACAGTATGAGCGAGAAACCGTATCGCAGCCTGGTCAAGGCGGTGTCGTGGCGCGCCACCGGCACGGTCGACACCATCGTAATTTCCCTCCTGATCACCCGCAAACTGGAGTTCGCCCTGTCCATCGGCGCCGTGGAGCTGTTCACCAAGATGGCGCTCTACTACGTCCACGAACGGGTCTGGAACCGGCTGTCCTTTGGCCGCGAAAAGGCGCCGGAAGACTACGTGATCTGACCGATGACCTTGCCGCTACACCTTGCGATGAACCGTCAACCGCCAACGGAGGGCAGAGTTACAAGAGGCCCTGACTTGATTCCTGGGACTCCTGGAACTCGTCCCTCCGAGGGGGGGCAGGGTCCCATTGCGTGACCAGGCTACACCTGCAACACACCCCATGATCCCTGTCGACCTCCCTGCAATGAACGCCCGCATGGCCAAGCGGGAACCCTTGGACATCGTCCGCGAAGCCATCGTGCTCGCGCCTGACCGGGCCATCGTGTCCACCAACTTCCGCCCCTACGAGGCCGTGCTCCTGCACCTGTGCGTGCAAGTGGAGCCGGACATCCCGGTGCTTTGGGTGGATCACGGGTTCAACCGTCCCGCCACCTACCGGCACGCCGAGGATCTGACCAGGCGCCTGGGATTGAATCTTCGTCCCTACCTGCCGCGGATCACCGCCGCCCACTACGAAGCCGTGCACGGTTCCCTCCCCTCCACGGAGGATGAACCGGCCCTCAAGGACTTCAGCGCGCGAATGAAACTCGAACCCTTCAAGCGCGGGATGCAGGAGTTGTCCCCCATCGTGTGGCTCACCGCGCTCCGTCGCGTGCAGAACCCCAATCGTGCCGGGCTCGACATCGTCACCGAGGATCGCAATTTCGGGGCGCTCAAGGTCAGTCCGTTGTTCCACTGGACCGATGCCCGGATGGAGACCTATCTGAAGGAACACGACCTCCCGAACGAATGGGATTACTTCGATCCCGCGAAGGCCGATGACAAACGCGAATGCGGCCTGCACGCCGCGTGGGGCGGACAAGTGGTGGGCACCGGCGGAGACGGAATTTGAAAGTCACGAGACACGGATTTCACGGATTCACACGGATTAGTGAGCATGAGCGAGCTTCTGTATAGTCAGGAAACCCACCGCCTGATTGGGCTTTGCATGGAAATTCACCGTGGCCTTGGGAAGGGGCATGTCGAGATCATCTACAAGGACGCCGTGGTGGTTGAGTTGCGTCAGGCAGGGATTGCCTTCGAACGCGAGAAGCAGTTCGAGGTCACTTACAAGGGCGTCGTGTTGGCTCATCCCTACTACGCCGACTTCGTCGTGTGGGACAAGATCATCTTCGAAGCCAAAGCCGTCGAGGGCTTGACCTCTTCACACGTCAAGCAAGTCCTCAACTACCTCGCTGCCTCCAAGCTGCAGCTTGGATTGCTGGTCAACTTTGGAGCCGACTCCCTGGAATGGAAACGGGTCATCCTCTGACCCCACACCAAACCCCGAATAGTCCGTGTGAATCCGTGAAATCCGTGTCTCTAGACTATGCCTGGCCGCCCCGGTCAACTTCAGCACCGACTCCCTCGAATGGAGACACGTCATCATCCAACCTCCTCATCCAATCCGTGTGAATCCGTGAAATCCGTGTCTCTAGACCCTGCCTGGCCGCCCCGGTCAACTTCGGCACCGACTCCCTCGAATGGAAACGCGTCGTCATCCATCCTCCCCCCTAGAATCCGTGTGAATCCGTGAAATCCGTGTCTTCATGAGCAGCTACCACCTCGATCACCTGGGCCAGTTGGAAACCGAGGCCATTTACCTCATGCGCGAGGTGGCTGCGGAATTCGAGCGACCTGCCCTGCTCTTCTCCGGGGGTAAGGATTCCATCTGCCTCCTGCGCCTCGCGGAAAAGGCGTTCCGCCCGTCGGACATTCCCATGCCACTGCTCAACGTCGACACCGGCCATCACTTCCCGGAGTTGAACGAGTTCCGCGACCGCCGCGCCGCCGAACTCGGCAGCAGGCTGATCATTCGCAAGGTGGAAGACGCGATCGCCCAGGGCATCGCCACCCCCAGCCCCGGCGAGGTCAGTCGCAACCGGCTCCAGATCCCCACCCTGCTCGCCGCCATTGAGGAGTTCCAATTCGACTGCTGCATCGGCGGGGCACGTCGCGACGAGGAAAAGGCGCGCGCCAAGGAACGGTTTCTCAGTTTCCGCGACGCCTTCGGCCAATGGGACCCCAAGAACCAGCGCCCGGAAATCTGGAACCTCTACAACGCCCGACTCAATCCCGGCGAAAACATGCGCGCGTTCCCGCTCTCGAACTGGACCGAAATGGACGTCTGGGAATACATCAAGCGCGAGCAACTGGAGGTTCCCAACATCTACTTCAGTCACCAGCGACAGTGCGTGCGCCGACACAACCAATGGCTGCCGGTGACCGACCTCCTGCCGCCGAAGGACAGGGAAGAGGTCCGCGAACTCATCGTCCGCGTGCGCACCATCGGCGACATCATCAGCACCGGCATGGTCGAAAGCCCGGCGAATTGCGTCGATGACATCATTGCCGAAATCGCGGCCGCCCGGGTCACCGAACGCGGCTCCCGCGCCGACGACAAGTCCAGCGAAGCGGCGATGGAGGATCGAAAGAAGGCGGGGTATTTCTAGACACACCGAGATTACTGAGCAAGTTACGGCGTATTACACTCCGACACCATGAGCAGCACACTTAGCATACGGTTGCCTGACGACCTCGTCCGGTGGTTGAGGGAAACGTCCAAGCGCACCGGTCAACCTCAGGGCGAACTGATTAGGATCCAGTTGGAGAAAGCACGGGCCGCCAGCGAGGAAAAGCCGTGGATGCGTTGGGCAGGTGTCATTGACGGGCCTTCAGATCTGTCCTGCCGCGAGGGGTTTCCTGGGAAATGAGGGGCATCGCGGATACCGGCTTCCTCGTGGCCCTTGCCAACCGTACGGACGAGCATCACGAGTGGGCAACCCAACTGGCGGCTCAGTTCTCCGAACCGTTGCTGACGTGTGAACCCGTGCTGGCCGAAACGGCCTTCTTGGTCGGGGACGTGCGCATCGCCCTCGGTATGCTCGAAGACGGTCTCATCGTGCTCGCGTTCGAGAGCCGCGACCACCTAACCCCACTTGGCGCACTGGCAGAACGCTATGCCGACCGACATCCTGACCTTGCCGATCTCTGCGTCATCCGCATGAGCGAACTGTATCCCACGCATTCGGTCATCAGGACGGATCGTGATGACTTCCAGGTCTATCGGCGCAACAAACGGGAGGTGATTCCGACGGTCCTCCCTCCGGAAACATGAGATCCTCCAGGACCTTCAGATCATGACGTCTCATCCCATAGAAATCCTCCGCTTCAATACCTGCGGCTCTGTCGACGACGGCAAGTCCACCCTCATCGGCCGGTTGCTCTATGACTCCAAGAACCTGATGGAGGACCAGATCGAGGCGCTGGAGCGCAGTGCCGACATCACCGGCGGCGGCCAGATCAACCTGGCCAACCTCACCGACGGCCTCCGCGCAGAACGCGAACAGGGCATCACCATCGACGTCGCCTATCGCTACTTCGCCACGCCGCGGCGCAAGTTCATCGTCGCGGACACCCCGGGTCATGTGCAGTACACGCGCAACATGGTCACCGGCGCCTCGACGGCAAACCTCTCCATCGTGCTCGTCGATGCCCGGCAGGGCGTCATCGAGCAAAGCCGGCGCCACACCTACCTCGCCGCCCTGCTGGGCATCCCGCACCTGCTCATCGCGGTGAACAAGATGGATCTCGTCGATTGGAGCGAGGACCGGTTCCTGGAGATTCGCGAGGAATTCGAGAAGTTCCTGCCGCGTCTCGACGTGCTTCAGGATGTGAAGTTCGTCCCGATCAGCGCGCTGCTCGGCGACAACGTGGTGGAACCCTCGCAGCACATGCCGTGGTACCAGGGGCCCTCCCTGTTGGGCCACCTGGAAACCGTCCACATCGCCAGCGACTGGAACCTCGGCGCCCTGCGTTTCCCGGTGCAATGGGTCAACCGCCCGAACAACCCGCGCGACCCGGCCCTGCACGACTTCCGCGGCCTCAGCGGGCAGGTGGCGGGCGGCATCGTCCGGGTTGGACAGAAGGTCCTGGTCCTGCCCAGCGGCATCGAGACCTCCATCCAGTCCATTCACACCGACGACGGCCTCCTGCAGGAGGCGTTCTGCCCGCAGTCCGTCACCCTGCTTCTGAAGGACGACATCGACGTGAGTCGGGGCGACGCCATCGTGGGCACGGACGACCTTCCGGGAATGGCGGCCAACCTGCGGGCGCGGGTCTGTTGGATGCATCCCAAGCCGCTGCAACCGGGACGGAAGTTCTTCCTGAAACACGCCACCCGCACCGTGCAGGCCATGGTTACCAGCATCGACCATCGGGTGAACATCTCGACCTACGACGAGGAACCCGCCGGGGAAGGCCTGGCCTTGAACCAGATTGGCGAGGTCCGTATCAAGACCGCCAGTCCACTGGTGTACGACGGTTACCGACAGAACCGGCTCACCGGCGCCTTCATCCTGATCGAGCCCGGCACCAACCAGACGGTCGCCGCCGGCATGCTGGAAGCCCCTGCCGAGGCGTACAAACCGGAATACACGGACTTCGTGATCTGAGCGAATTCCTCAGTGGTTGCAGATCTTCTCGGGTTCGGTGGTAAAGCCGTCCCCCGCCTCGACGAACTTCCCGCGTTGCGCGAGGAAGTCGATCAATTCGTCCGGCGTCATCCCCTCCGCGGAGCAGGTGAAGAAGCGCATGCCTTCGCCGAAACGTTCCACGATGGCCGCGCGCAGGGTGTCCCGGGTGAATCCCCGACCCGCCTCGACCATCATCCGCATCACCTCATGTCCATGAACCTGTCCTGTCATCGGCATCAGCCTGCCTGAAGGCCGGCAGGGTTGGGAAGCGAAGAACGATGTGTAGCTGGACGATTGCAGACATCGGAAAACCTGAAGGAGCGCAGACCCTGGACGGCAGTCCGGCAGGATCCCGCGTCCCCGGCCAGGTGAATCGGATGCTCGTCGCCGGACGGAGGGTCTTCGCCGTGGGTCAGTACACGCACGCCGGCGGCCGACTCTCCCCCGGCTTTGCCATCTGGGAGCACGCCCCCTGAGCCACGCTGCCAGGACCAGGCCAGGTTCCTGCCTCTCCTTCCCCAGCTCGACGGACGGGGTGGTTTCGGGCTGGCACGGGAACCGGCACGCTTTTTGACAGGCTTCCGCGGTGGTCTATCCTTCGCCCGACATGAGGTTGATCCGTGTGAATGCCGCAGTCAGAAACCGCTCGCCACGCCGCCTGGCAGCAGCCTGGGTGGCCGCCAGCCTGCTTCACCTCAACGCAGCCGGCGGCTCCGAACCGTCCCGTGCGGACGAGGGCTGGCCCCAATGGCGAGGCCCCACCCGCGACGGGCTGGTGTCCGGTGCAGCGTGGCCTGACCGACTGGATGCGTCGCGTCTGCGCGCAGGTTGGGAGGTACCCCTGGGGCCCGGCTACTCCGGCCCCGTCATCCACGACAGTCGGGTGTTCGTGACCGAGACGCTCGACCGACGGGAGGAGGTGGTCACCGCCCTTGACCGATCCAGCGGCGCCAAGCTGTGGCAGAGCCGTTGGGCGGGGGCACTGAGCGTGCCCTTCTTTGCCAGGAGCAACGGCGATTGGATTCGATCCACTCCGGCCTGTGACGGGGACCGGCTCTACGTGGCCGGTATGCGGGACGTATTGGTCTGCCTTGCGGTCGCTGACGGGGCCGAGCTTTGGCGGTTGGATTTTGTGGCGGCGTTCGGATCGCCCCTTCCGGACTTCGGCTTTGTGTCCTCGCCGCTGGTGGCCGACGGGTCCGTGTTTGTGCAGGCCGGCGGCGGGGTGGCGCGGGTCGACGCGAGGTCCGGCCGGGTGGAGTGGCGCGCCCTGAACGACGGGGGCGGCATGATGGGGAGTGCCTTTTCCTCGCCGGTCATCGCGACTCTCGGCGACAGGAGGCAGCTGGTGGTGCAATCCCGGTCAACTCTGGCGGGCCTGGACCTTTCATCGGGAGCGACGCTGTGGAGTCAGCCGGTGAAGGCCTTCCGGGGAATGAACATCCTCACCCCGGTGGTCCACGGGAACATTCTGCTCACGAGCACGTACGGCGGGCGCACGATCGGCTACCGGGTCGAGCGTGAGCAGGACGACTTCAGGGTGGAGGAAGCCTGGCAGCACAAGTCTCAGGGCTACATGTCCACGCCCGTGGTGGTGGGCACTCATGCCTATCATCACCTCCGGAGCCAGCGGGTAATGTGCCTGGACCTGCGATCCGGGGAGGAGGCATGGACCAGTCCCCGGTCTTTCGGCAAATACTGGAGCATGGTGGCCCAGGGGGATCGCATCCTCGCGCTGGATCAGAAGGGGGAGCTTTTCCTGCTCAGAGCCACACCGGAGGGCTTCGAACTCCTGGATTCGAGGCGGGTGTCCGAGTCCGAAACCTGGGCCCACCTGGCGGTGACGGAGGGCCAGTTGTTCGTCCGATCACTGGACCGTTTGACCGAATGGCGTTGGAAGGATTGACCGACATGAAGAGACGAGAACCTGATACTCAGACTCCGCTGCTGGCCCGATTGTTGCAGGAGGTGCTGGCACTCCTGGAGCAGCAGGACCAGGGGACGCGCGGGGGAGACCTCGTTCAGGCGCTGGTGCAGGATGCGCACCGGGAACGCGCTTCGGACATTCACCTGGACCCCGATTCCAGCGGCTACCGACTACAGTTCCGCATCGACGGGGTGATCGTTCCTGTTCTCAGTTTGCCGAAAGACCAGGGAACAAGGCTGGTGCGTTCGCTCAAGAGCCTGGCCGATCTCGAACCGGCGGCGGCCCGCGTGCCGCGCGACGGGCGGGCGCATGTCATGCTGGGTGATCGGTCCCTGGGGTTGCGGGTGGCCACGGCTCCGGCTGTCAGCGGGGAAAAGCTGGCCGTGCGCCTCCTTCCCCATGAGTTGTTCCATCTCGGACTGGATGAACTCGGTCTGAGCCCCCAGGACTATGCGCTGGTTTGCCAGAGTCTACAGGACGCGCGGGGCATGATTCTGCTGAGCGGTCCAACCGGCAGTGGAAAGACCACCGCCCTCTATGCTCTCCTGCACGAACTGCGCGACACCGGGCGCTCCATCGTAACGATCGAGGATCCGGTTGAGTACATCATCGATGGCATCACCCAGATTCAGGTCCAGAAGCGGCAGGGCCTCACCTTTGCCGAGGGCGCCCGGGGCATTCTGCGGTTGGACCCGGATGCCATTCTGATGGGCGAACTGCGGGAGGCCGAATCCGCCCGGGTGGCCTTGGACATCGCGGACACCGGACACCTCTTCCTGAGCAGCCTCCATGCGCGGGACGCCGTCGCCACCATCTCCGCCCTGAGAAACTTCGGCCTGGCGGATTTTGAAATCGCGGCCTCGGTCGACCTGATCATCGCCGAGCGGCTCGTACGACGCTTGTGCCGGAAGTGTCGGCGGCTTGAACGGACTGACGATTGGGAGTCGCGGTGGCTGGAGCAACTGGGTCAGCCCGTCCCCAAGGAATGCTGGCACGCCGTGGGGTGTCCGGAGTGCAGCAGGACCGGTTACCGGGGTCGGATCGGCATCTTCGAGGTCTGGCGCCTGAACGAGGAGGAGGCGGACTTGATCCTCCGTCACACCGACGAACACACGCTGCGACGACGTCTGCGAAAACGGGGAATGTCCTCACTGCTCGAGGACGATCTCGCCAAGGTGGGCGAAGGCGTGACCACCCTGGCGGAACTGCGGTCCGTGGGGGGCTTCGGATTCTACGACGCGCCCGGGAACCGGCATGACGGCTGATCGGCTGAAACCGGTCACAACGTTGCCTCGCCTGCGACCGGGCCTGCTTTTCCCGTCCTTGTGCTCTGTCGCGACGGCCCGACAGGAGGTGCGACAAAGAGCTGGTTGGGGGCATTCTCCATCAGCACCCCCACCGCCGGGTGCGCGAGGCGTCGTTCGGCGGTGATCGCGTAATACTGCAACGCGGCGGATGCGCCACCGTGGCCTCCGGTAAGCGTACCGGAGAAATCTCAGCCGATGCGGGGAGGTTCATTCTTCCGCGCACACCACGCGGAATCCGACGTCGTGCACGGCTTGTGAGGGATCGTAAGGCAACCGGAACGCCGACCGCGCGCGGCGCGGCCGGTCCATCCAGGAACCCCCGCGCACCGTCTTGTGCCCGCCCCCCGTCCCGGAGCCAGGTTCGGCCGCGGCGCTGAGAGGATACGGGCGATAGGTTGACCGGGTCCATTCGGCGACGTTGCCGTGCATGTCATGGAGTCCCCAGGCATTGGGGCGAAAGGACCCCACAGCCGCGGAGACCCGCCAACCATCATCGAACCGTGTGTCCGCCGGGCGCCAGGGCGGAAGCGCCGACGGAACATGGGGATAATCGACCGTGTAATGGGTGGCGTCGGAGAGATTGGCCGCGGTGCCGAAGTCCGTGTCCAGCGAACCGTACCAGAGCGGGCTGGTGCTGCCGCTGCGACAGGCGTATTCCCACTGCGCCTCGGTGGGCAGGCTGAAGCGCATGCCCGTTCGCTCCGACAACCACCCACAGAAAGCCATGGCCTGGTGCCAGGAAACCCGTACCACCGGCTGCTCGGGGCGCCCCAGGGGATGGCCCCGCTCGTAATCGCCGAACTGATACTGTTCACCGGTCTCCAACCCGCTGCGGTGTTCGGGGTCGAAGCAGGCGTATTGACGATTGCTGACCTCAAGACGCCCCATCCAGAAGCCATCCTCCACCTCCACCCAATGCGCGGGCGCCTCGTTGACATAACCCTCGTCACTGCCCATGAGGAAACGCCCGGCGGGAACCCGCACCAGCTCCAACTGGACACCGTCACCCAACGCGATGCGCCGGATCTCGGTTGGCTCTCGAGACACCGCCGGCACGCTCCCCAGCGCTTCCTGCGGCGCGATGGCCGACTTTGCCGGCAGCGTGGCGACGGGAGCAGCGGCCTTCAGAACCGCTGCCGGATGGACCGCCTCGGAATCCTCGTCAACCCCGGCATGGCGACGTTGCAGTTCGCGTCGACGGGCGGCGCCCGGAGCCACCAGCGCGGCCTTGGCGGGAAGATGACCGACGACCTCGTTCCAGGTTCCGTGGGCCGGGGCATTGAGATCAATCCAGGTGATCAACCGGTCCCAGGCCTCGGCGCTGAGTTCCACGCCATGATGGCCGTCACGCAGAATCTGGATCAGCTCGCTCGTGTCCACGTGGAAATCCCGGGCGGACAGCAGGTGCGCGTCACTCTCCAAGGTGGGCGTGTGGACATATCGTCGCAGCGCGAGATACGACGGGGTGAAGTGCATCTGGAACGCCGACGGAACCTGTCGGGCGGGGCGGGCGGTCAAATCGAACGTCGCCTGCCCGTCGTCGAGTGGGCGTCCGTGGTGGCACCGGATGCAATACGCATCCAACACGGGCTGAACCTCGCGCACGAACGAGAACCCACGGGCCGGACCGTACCACGGCTGGATCACCGAAGGTTCCCGCAGGACGGCCGCCGGTCGCGAATCAGCCGGGGGCGTGGAGTTCTGCGACTCGTGACAGCCAACGCACGAAAGCACTTCCCCGGGCATGGCGGTGAACCAACTGCGCATCAGGGCCAGGGCCTTTCCCTCCGCATCCAACGGCTGCACCGCCACCGGGGTGTGGGCGGGCACCCAAAACAGGGCCGACCCATCCGGCTCCACCGGTACGGTCCCGAGAATCCGCCTCACATCCCAGGGACCGTCAAACCCGACGCGGTCCGGTTCCCCGCCAAAGCCGTGGAAGGTGAATTCATACCCGATCACCCGAAGCGATTTCACGGTTCCGCGCGGCACCCCCAGCAGCCCGGGCCCCCGATAAACGTCCACCATCAGCACGGTGGCCTCCGGTTCACCCGGCTGGCGGATGTCCGGCACGACCGGCTGCCGCCGGGTCCTTCGCAGCGGCGTCGGTTCCAGCATCGCCCAGCCCGGTTCCTCGTGAAGCAGCACGAAGTTGTCGAACACATCCACGAGGTACACCCCCCAGGCGGCTGACTCCGTGGGCCGACAAGACACCAGGAAGTATTTCTCACTCAGCGGATACGGGTGCAGGAACCGAGGCCAACTGGCACCCACCAGGCCGTCCAGAATGACCGGCTCCACCTTCTCCCCGAAACCGGGGATGCGCTGCACGACCCCGCCTGCCTCATGGCGCCCCTGGGCGGGATCAACGATGACGAGTTCCCCCTGGCGCGGGAGATCATGGTGTCCACCCACGATGGCGACCACCTTCGTCGGATGATCTGGAACCGGACGCGCGAAGAAGATCGCCGTCGGCCAGAACGAGTTGCTGCCGTAGTACTCCATCTGTTGGCTGCCGTCCGGATTGGCGTGGAAGAGCAACCTCATGAACGCATGCGCAATGTCGGCGTACTCCCAGCGCTGATACAGAATCCGCCCGTTGTTGAGCACGGTCGGGCACCAGTTGTGGTCCTGGTCGTTCGTCAGGCGACGGATGCTGCCATCGCGTTCCAGGAGGTAGAGGTTTCCCACTTTCGACTGCCCTCCCACGCAGGGCACACCGACAAACGGCGCCGTCGACGTGAAAACGAGCCGGTCGTCCGGCAGATAGCAGGCATCGTAGTTGTGCACGTCCGGCTCGTCGATCAGGGGAAGCGGAGTCAGCCCACCGCTCTCCAGGTTCAATTCGACAACGCCCCATCGCCCCACCTCGTCTGGCATCGAGAACAACATCCGGTTCGCATCAGGATGCAGATCGAGGTCGCCAATAAACCGGTCGCCTTCCGGCTTGAAGATCGTCGCCACTTCCCCGCCCTGGCGAACCGGCGAAAGCACCACGAGCGTGTTCCCGTACCCGGTGGGGGCAATGTCCGGATTCCCGTTGAAGTTGTTCGGCAGGCCCATCCGGTCGGCGCGACGCCGGATCATCAGCAACGGCTCGAAATCAAGCAGGGGGTTGGCCAGCAGGGCTTCGTCCTTCAACGCCTCGAACTCGTTCTCCAAGATCCGAAGCGACGAGGTCAGTCCTGCAGCTATTGGCGGCACTCCCTCCGCCAATAGTGAGGACTGATCCCCGAGCGGCGAAACGGGGCTCTCCGCCATCGCTGGCCTGGGGGAGTCGCCTTCAGCAAGGAGACGGTCGTGGCGGGCGCGAAGCGCCTCCAGACGTTCCTGGTAAGAAGCGCCCCCCCGATACCGATCCGGGAAGGTCGCCGACAGGTCCTCAATGGCCATCCTTAACGCCCGCCATCGTTCGGACGACACGCCGGGCGCATCGCTCGAGACCACGGGCGGATATGCGGAGCGAAGGACGACCGGACACCACACCTCCCGATCCCCCAGGTAGGTCAGCAGGTTCGATGTCAGACGACTCAGATTGCCGCGAAAGGGGTTCTCGGTGTCGGCGTAATCGGGCCAATGCCAGCCGAACACGATCACGCGCCCTTCCCCCAGCCGATATTCCACCAGTGGATTCTCCGGACCCGCAGGCGTACCGGCCAGGATCATGCCATGGGCCGGCCCACCCCAGTAAAAGTCCGCCACCGCCGGGCAGCCCCCTTGACTGAGCCAGACCACGCCCCCGGTCTCATCCAGGCCGTTGAACGCCGGATGCCTCTTCTCGACCGGCAGCATGCCGGCGGGTTCACGCCACTGGTCCAGTTGGTGGCGCTGGGGCCGTATCTCCGTCTCCAACCCGAGCGGAGCGACCAGTGCGAGCGCACCGCCCGACAGCAGCACCCCGCCGCCGTTCTCCGCGAACCGCCGGATCTCCGCGAGGCCCGCCCCCCCATACATTGCATTCCGTTCGATGGAATCCCCTTGATGATACCACACAACATCGAAGTCGCTCAGCCTGCGGGTGTTCCCCGAAGAATCGGCGAATGAGCCGTTCTGCTGCAGCAGAAGCAGGGTTGCCGGCCCCACCCCGTCAGCCACCCGCCAGGCGGCCTGATCATGCGGCCCCATCTCGTGAGCAGCTGCCTCGCCGGAGAGGAAGCCGACCCGTGGGGCCTCGGCATTCAGGGTTTGCAGAGTCAGCAGCGCCATGCCGAGGACCACGGCAGCGAACGCCCACCGCTTCCTGTTGGAATGGGTTCGGAACAAGCGCATCACATGATTCCCAAGGGACACCGCTCTGGCACCCCGCACTCTCCCATCTCCCTCCCAGAATCGGCAAGCCTCACGTAAACGGGTCGAACGGGGTCAGTTGTTGAGGTTGTATCCGGCCTTGTCTGATGGGCGCCGCCGGTAGAGCAGAGGCTGCAGGGGACCCGCGGTGTCCATCTGCAGTCGGGGCGCAGTATGAACCGCCGCCCTCCGCAAGCTCTGCTCGAATATTCGGACGGCGCCCTCGGGCACTTGGACCCTGGCTGCATCGACCGCAACACATCGGATACCCACCCAATCAAGAGTGATATCCGACGATGTGCTGGCAGCCTCTCACGGTCACACTGGAACGTTGACTTCCCGCGCAAGGGGTGCTACCGGGTCGTCGCATCATAAGAATAGGCCCGAGGACCGACAGCAAAAACCCGGCTTTGTCGGATATCATCCCAATTGGCGTGATACCAGGACTCGCATAATCACTTGTTCGGCAAATCGTCAATAGCGAGCCGCCTGCAAGGATAGACATGAACACGAAATCCCCGAAAACCTGTTGTGTGGAGATGGTGGGACCGGATGTGCAGATGGACCAGCACGGCAGTTCATACGATCCTGCGAACCGCCTGCCAGCCAAATGTCAGCACTGCTCCTTTCCCTACCTGGACTTTGTGCCGCAGCCATACTTGTTGACCAAAGGGGTTGTGTCTCCTTCAGAGATGTCTCCGGCACAAATGGGGAATTTCCTGGTGCGCAAACGCGCCCGGCAGATCTTCGAGATTGTAGTGCCGCAAGCATGTGCGTTTTACCCTACCATCGAGAAGAAGACCAAGAAGCCGACGGACTGGTCGCTTGCAGTGCCGAAAGCCATTCTAGCCATGCCTGGCCGCAAGGCTGACAAGCAGCCCAGTTGTCCGAAATGCCACGAGCCTAAATCTGGCTACGCATTTGAGGACCACGCCAGATACATCGCACAACTTAGACAGTTCGATAGCCAAAGGGTTGACGTTTTCAAATCGCAGGACTGGGATTCTAGTGGCACGGCGGAGGACGATTTTGTGAGTGTTAATCGTGAGCGCAAGAAATCGGGCATGCCCCCGCAGTCCTGGAAGGAGCATATCCAATGGGCTATTCCGGGTCTCGAGCCACCAACGCACCCGCAGCGGTGGACCAGGCGACATCTCAGCCGGAACCTCTTCTTTTCCATTCGCCTGGAGCAACTCCTCAAGCGTGCCAAGGTCAAGGGGCAGCTTGTCAGGTCCTACGCCTTCAAAGAGGTGCAGCCATCTTCTGAAGATGAGAAATGGATCGAGGAAAAGTTGCGTCTTCTGGCCGACAAAGGTCTGACCGGTGCCGTGAAGCCCACACAGAAGGCGGGCGGAATCCAGAGTTGGTTCCAGCAGTTTCTCAAGCGCAACGCGACCACAGGCCAGAAGTCTGTACGCTTTGCCGCAGTGGAGCAAAAGCAGAGCATCACGTTGCCGCAGGCTTACAAGGACTTCATCTCTGCTGTGGGCTCTAAATCATTTGCGGACGTCTGTGGTATGGAAGGCTCCACCACGACGGTTTTGTTGCCACACAGGCTCGATTTCAAAAACTATCGTCGCGGCATGATGCCTTATCTGGAAGGCGAGCAAGCAGAGGTTGACGGTGTGATGTTCGCCGAGATCGATAGTGGTGACTGTTTTGTATTCGATGTCTCCGCCAAGGCTAGCGATTGTTCGATCTACTGGTATAGACACGAGGAGAATGATCTGGAACCATTCGCCGCAAACTTTGCGGAGTGCATCAAACGATTTGTCCAAAAGAACTAATGCCGAACAAAGATCACTGGAGCGAACCCCCGCCCCGCTTTGCCGTTCGAGAGTCGCGGGTTTCGGCGAGGCGCTCTTGTTGTCGAGGGTCACCGGCGTTATCACGGCGGGGTGGCTGTCGCTCAGTTCTGGCGTTATGCGCCGTTACGGAAGCGGATATTGAGTAATCCAGAAGATGAAGAATCAGTACTGTGAATTGTCTGAGTTAGGCTGGAACGACTGGATTGAACAGCGGGCAAGCCGCCAACCTTTAGAGACCGTCGCCCGCGTTGCGGCGGTGGATCGCGATCAATTGTTGCTAGTAGATCAAAGCGGCCACTTTCGGGCGAAGCTGGCGGGGCGGTATTTGCATCACCATCACCTAAGCCAAGAACTGCCGTGCGTAGGCGATTGGGTTTGCGTTGAGAAGCCTCCCCAGAGCGACCTTGGGGTGATACACGCCTTGCTCGAACGGAGAACATTCCTGCGACGCAAGTCAGCCGGTAATGCTACAGAGTACCAGATGATCGCGGCGAACCTGGACTACGTGCTGATCGTTCAGTCGTGCCACTTCGATTTCAATCCGAAGCGCTTGGAACGCTATCTCGTCATGGTAATGGAGGGCGGCGCCGAGCCGTACATCCTGCTGACCAAGACGGATTTGGTGAATCCCGCAGTTCTGGCAACACAGTTGGATGAAATTCAATCCCTCGGTATCACCGCACCGATCATACCTTTGAGCAACTTAACGGGGGATGGCCTGGAGGATGTCAAACGCCTGCCACAGCCGGGAAAGACCTATTGCTTCGTCGGTTCATCGGGGGTAGGCAAGAGCACCTTGATTAATCGGCTGGTCGGCCGAGCAAGGATGGAAACAGGCCAGATCAGCGGTACTGGCGAAGGGCGCCACACGACCGTTCGTCGTGAGTTGCTGCGTCTCGACGGAGGGGCACTGGTTATCGACAACCCAGGTATGCGCGAATTCGGCATCCTCGGAGCGGAAAGCGGTATCGCCAGCAGCTATGCAGACATCACTGCCCTGTCGAGCCTATGTCGTTATCAAGACTGTAGCCACACCAGCGAACCCGGCTGCGCTGTCCGTGCTGCCGTGGATGCGGACGAAATCACTCAGGAAGCTCTTGATGGCTTTCTCAAGCTCAAAGAAGAGTCCGCCTTCAATGACATGTCCTATGTCGAAAAGAGAAAAAGGGACCGGGACTTTGGTCGATTCATCAAGTCGGCAAAGAAAGACTTACGGAATAGGTAGCGTGTTCGCGGCGGCGCATAACCCATCATCCGATCGGACCTCGCGGCAAAAGCCGCGCGAGGCCGCTCAATTCAGATGTTCGGCGGTGGCCAAAACCTGATTTATGAAACCGAAGGACATTCTGAACTTCGTCGGCTATAGCGCAGTGGGAGTGGGAGCCATGCTGCTCCTGATCCACCTCCTCGGCGAAGTCCACGGGCTTATATCGTCCATGGTCATCTTCATCGTGCAGGCCGGGTTTCTTTTCACGCGCATCGGTGCGCTGGAGCGAGAGCTGCGGGATTCCCGACATCCTGCCGAGGAGCGACCTGTCCAATGAGTTCACAACCGAACAATAGGGGGTGTATTGCTCTGGCGCGAAGCGGAGCCAACAAATACGCCCTTGGTTGAACAAGCCCGGCGAGGGGGAGGAGGAGAGAGGATCACGGGAGGCTGAAGAACGTCCCCACGAGCCATCCGCAGGAGATCCCGGAGGATCCCCCCACGCTTGGAGGGACTCATCCGACCGAAAAGTCCTCCCCACCACCGGACTGCCCTTCCGGAAGGCAGCCTTGAGGGGATCGAGATGCACGACACGACAGCAACGCGCCAAAGGCGCATTCACTCATCAGCCCTGGGGAGCGCCCTGGGAACGTGCGCCCCTCACACGTGACAAGCCCTGAACCAGGTTTCCCGGATCCCCTTCGCCCCATTGCGCCCGATCCTGCCGCCCCCATTCCCGAGCCTCCACTTCTTCCGCCACGATCCGCTCGGCCAGGGCCCGTGGCTTCGCCCGTCGTTCCGCCCCGTAGTGCGCCATACCCCCATGCCTTCCCACCCGCGCCTCAGAATGACCGAATGAGGGACGCTGGTGCTTCCATCCCTGCTCACGCGAGACCCGCTCCGGCCTCCACCTCGCCTTGCCACGCCTCCGACGGATCTGCCGGCATCGGACTGGCTCGCTTCGTGGAGCGACGTGCGATAGAGTGCCAAGTCGCCGATGGAATTGCGCGCGTTTGCCGAGCAGGTGTTGTTCGCCAGGTCTCTTGAGGAGAAGCTGTGGCGTCCCGAAGTTGTTACGGACGAGAATCCCGGACCGGCAATCGTCGCCCCATCGGCGCCGGGGCGTCCGCGGGAATTGCAGTTCAAGGCGGACCGGGGTCAATCGGCGGAGTTCCCGCGTGTGCATCAGCTCGAGCGCGAAACCGAACGCGGTCGCCTGCTCCATTTCTTCGCCAACCACGAACTGCTGGCCACCGAGTTGATGGCCCTGGTGCTGCTCCGGTTCCCTGATGCCCCACCGGCCTTCCGTCGCGGCGTGCTGCAGACCCTGCGTGACGAACAGGATCACACCCGCCTCTATGTTGAGCGCATGGCCGCGTGCGGGGTGCAGTTCGGCGAACTGCCGGTCAGCGGCTATTTCTGGCGCATGATCTCCGGCATGGAGAACCCCATCGACTACGTGGCCGGCCTGAGCCTGACGTTCGAGCAGGCCAACCTGGACTTCTCCCGCCACTACGCGGCCTGCTTTTCCACGGTCGGCGACGCCCCAACCGCCGGGTTGCTCGACCGCATCTACCATGACGAAATCCGGCATGTCGCCTACGGTTTGCGCTGGTTCCGCCGTTGGAAGCAGCCGGATGAATGCGATTGGGCGGCGTTTTGCCGGGTGCTCCGCTTTCCGTTGTCTCCGCAACGCGCCAAGGGATTCACGGTGAACGTCGAGGGTCGCCGGTTGGCCGGACTGGACCCGTCGTTCATTGCCGAACTCGAGGTGTATGCGCAATCGCGGGGTCGCACGCCCGGCGTCTTCCTGTTCAACCCCTTCACCGAGGCCCACATCGCATACGGCAGGGCCTTCACGCCGGATCAACGGCAGCGGGATTTCCACGCGGATCTCGAGAACCTCCCGCAGTTTCTCTCCCGCCAGGATGATCTCGTCCTGGTGGAACGGCGACCGTCGGTGACCTTCCTCGCCGGGCTCAAGCGGGCCGGCTTCGTGCTCCCGGAGTTCATCGAGGCCGGGGGCGGTCCCCGTGAGCCATCGATCCGACCGACGGCCCGCCCGCGGGAGAAAGCCGATCTCCCGAGTGAAGCGGTGCCGAAGGACCGGAGATTCGGGCAACTCCGGCCCTGGGCCTGGGGACCTGACAGCGTGGGGTTACTCCAACCGTTTGCCGCCCGTTCCAGCCAGGGGGAGGCGGGCCTTGAGGGTCGGTTTACCCCTGCGATCGCCGCCCTCTACTCGAAGGCCTCGGGGGTGGCGTTGTTGAACGAAGTCCTGGATCGGTCGCCGCGGTGTCCGTTCAGGACCGCCCCTTCGCAGGGCCCGGGCGAAACGTGGCTGTGCGACCCACAGGATGCCGGTCGGGAAGTGCGATCGCTTGACGAAGCCCTGGCGGTGATCGCGGAATGCCGGGGCCGGGGCCACCACCGGCTTGTGGCGAAGGAGGCGTTGGGACTGGCGGGGAGCAACGCGATCCGGCTGTGGGAACCGGAACTGCTCGAATCCCAGCGGCGCTGGATGGCAGGAGTACTGGAGCGGGGACAGTCGCTGATCATCGAGCCGTGGCTCGATCGATTGCTGGATTTCTCGCTGCAATACGACATGGGACCGGACGGTCTGCGAAAGTGCGGATGCACGGGCTTGATCAACGATCACCGTGGCCAGTTCCTGGGCAACCACGCCGCGCCAAACCACGCGCGGTCGCTGCCGGAGACGGTGAGCCGCGCGTTGCCCGATCACCCGGGGAAGTTCGCGTGGCTGCAGGGCGTCTTCGAAGCGGTTGCGATGGCTCTCGAAGCGAAGCTGAGCGCAGCGGGTTACATCGGTCCAGTGGGCATTGACGCGTTCGTCTACCGCGACGCCCGGGGCGTTCCGCGACTGAAGCCGGTGGTCGAGATCAACCCGCGTTACACGATGGGCCGCCTGACCGTCGAGTTGATGCGGCAGGTTGCACCCGGAAGCCACGGATTGCTGTGGCTGTGGAACCGGGCCTTGTTACGACGGCACGGACTGGCGGATTATCCATCGCTGTCGCAACGGTTGGCGGAGGAAGCGCCGATTGTGCAGGTGGGCGAACCGAAGCCACGAATCCGCTCGGGCGCAGTCTGCCTCAACGACCCGGCGACGGCCCGGGTCTGTCTTGCGGTATTCCAGGTGTTCCCGGACCGGCACTCGCTCGGCTCTGAACTTGCAGACCCTTGCGTTCTGGGTAAGCCGGTCTAACGATCATGAGCGTTCTGAAGGCAGCCGAAGACCTCGCCAACGCCAGGAGATTCGCACGGTCCCACCGTGAAGGAATCAACTGGCAAATCGAAGCGAACGAAGCCGATTGATGGCTCGCCTGTATTCCTCCAAGGGTCAGACCGAAGGTGGTCCCAGCCAACGGGCGAGCGCTCGCAGAATGGTATCGAGCACCGAGTTCAAATCCGAGGCGAGGTCGGCGGCGAGAAACCGCAGGACGTGCATCCCGTGCTCCTGCAGCAACGCATCCTTGCGTCGATCCCGCCGGTAGGCCACGGCGTCGGCGAGGTGTTGCGCGCCGTCCAACTCGATGACCAGCGCGGCCTCGGCGCAGAGAAAGTCCACTTCCATGCAGCCCTTGGCGTCGAAGGGAATGGGCAGGGAGGCGTTCAACCGGAAGCGGCCGGCAGTCTCCGCGAGGGTCTCCAACCGCGTGAAGAGAAAGGCCTCCGAAGCACTCCGCGCCCGGGCGACGCCCTCGGTTTCAGTGGAATCCGGACGGGCGGCGCGCACGAAGAGATTGGCCAGCGGGGTGTCGACTCCATCGCGGATCAGTCGTTTTACGCTCGCTGCGTAGTCCCGCTTCCACTGGGGATCCACCGGGAGCGGCACGTCCGTGGGCCAACCGGGCAGCGCACTGGCCGGCAGGAGGACGGTGTAGCCCACGGCTTCATAACCCTGGCAACGACGGTCGAACATGCGCGATAGCATGGGTACTTCCAGGTCGGCGTAATCGAACACCACCACCTCCCGCTTGCCTTCGTGCAACCGATGCAGCCTCCCCACATATTGGGCCACCGTCCCACGCCAGGAGATCGGAAGTCCCACGAACAGCGTGTCCAGTCGCGCGTCGTCAAACCCTTCGCCGACGAACCTGCCGGTGGCCAGCAGAACTCGCTGACCTTGATCCTCCGCCTGGCCGATGTCAGCCAGTGCTTCCTTCAGGGCCTGCTTGCGCATTCCACCCTGCAACCGGATGACGCGGGCGCCCTGCGTCTCCAGGCGGCGCCCCAGTTCTTCCAGATGTTCCTTTCTCTCGGTGAGCACCAGAGGCCACCGCCCTTTGTGCAATGCGCCCAGGACGTCGTCGCAAATCATCCGATTGCGGCTCTCGCATTGGGAGAGCGCCTGCAACAACGCCTGATACTCCACCCTCGCATCCTCCCCGCTTGAGGGCGGCGCCCGGAATGCGGTCGGACGGACGATGACTTGGTGAGTAAACGGTCGCACCGCCGCCTGGCGTTTTGCGTCGATCCGACAACGCACGGGCCCGCACTGCATGAAGATGATCGGATGATGGCCGTCCTTGCGAACAACCGTAGCCGAGAGTCCGGTCACGAACCGCGCCTTTGCCCGTCGCGCCACCAACTCAAAACTGCGGGCCGACAGATGGTGACACTCGTCGATCACCAAGTGGCCATAGTCCGCCACCCGATCATCGACCACGCCCTTGCGCACGAGGCTTTGAATGAGGGCCACATCGACGGCTCCGGTCAGCTTCTTACGCCCGCCACCCAGCCGACCGACTTGCTTGGAGCACAACCCGAGGAGGGCGGCCAACCGCTCAACCCACTGCTCAAGGAGTTGTTGCCGGTGGACGAGGATCAGCGTGTTGACGTGGCGTCGCGCAATGAGCCAGGCGGCGATCACCGTCTTTCCAAAAGCTGTGGTGGCTGCCAGAACCCCGTTGTCGTGGGCGAACACTGCCTCCGCCACCTCTTGCTGCTCCGGTCTAAGTTGGCCCTGGAACGTTACGGGCAACTCGGTTCCCGCGACGCGTTCGTCCCGCAGGGTGAACCGTATTGTGAGGCCCATGAGCAGCGCCTTGATCTCATCCAGGCAGCCTCTCGGCAGCCCGATGTGATGATCCAGATCCTCCGCGCAGGAGATTACCCTCGGCTTGTCGTAGGTCGGAAGCCGCATTGCCTGCGCCCGATAGAATTCCGGATTCTGAAAGGCGGCCACTCGGATGAGGCGATTCCGCAGGCCGGGAGGCAGATCGCGCTTCGGAACGTAGATCTGATCCGCCAGGACCAGATCCAACTGGGACGGAAGCGGGCCTTGGATCGGCAGTTCCTTGCGGGTGCGGGAGGGCGGAGCCGTCCACGGAGCTTCGCTGTCCTCCTCCGTGGCCACTACCCTGACACCTACAATCCGGCCGCGCTGTTCAGCCTGCTGGGCAAGTTCGCGAACCCATGTCGCGGCGAGGCGCTGCATCGATGCGAGGAACGCCCACTGATCGGCGTGAGGTTGGAGATCCTCCCCCACGAACACACTGTTGCCTTGGTTCCTGGGCAGACGCTGGAGGGGCAACGCGATCAAGTTGCCGAAGCCGCCTTGAGGTAGCGTGTCCTGGTTCGGGAAAAGCCGGTCATAGGAACGCAGGCCGAGTTCGGGCCTTCGCTCCATGGTCTCCGTCAACAGAAACGATCCCAGTTTGCGTGCGAGGATCGCGGGCACTACCTCCTCGAAGAACAACCAGACGTGCCCGCCGTTGCCGGACCGTGACCGTTCCAAGGCGGCAGGAACCTGGAATGCCCGACACGTTTCCAGATAGGCCAACGCATCTTCATCCCAGTGGTCCCGATCGAAATCGACCGCGAGGAACTGGCAGGACTCATCCCGCAACATCGGATAGACCCCCATGACGAACGGGTGGTCCCGGTCGTCCCGACCAGACAGATGCCAGCGGACAACCTCGTCTGTCACGGGGAGCCACCGTTGCTGGAGGCAATTGGAGCACTTGACGCGGGGCTTTTCGCACACGCCCCGAATCCACTCGTTTGCGCACGCCGGTTGGTAACCCGCCCGCCCCGTCTTCCGGCTCTCAAAACGCCGCGGATAGACATCCTCGCGGCCCTGGAACAAGGACCGGAACAAGGCGATCTTCTCCGCGGCTGTGGAATGCTGGTTCAAGCGCCGGGTCGCTACGCCTTATCGGCAGCCGTTCGGGCTGCCAATTGCAGCAGTTGCTTCGAGTTGCATCATCCGAGAACACCCTGGACGGAATGGTCGCCCCCTCGCTCCCCATGGAAGCCGGTTTCTCTACGCGGTTTCAGGCAATTGCCATTGGGGACAGATGTTGTGTGCTCAGTCATGAAAGCCAGACTAGGACAACATCCGACGGGCAGCAAGCCAGAGGCGCGAATGCGGCCCTCGGGGCATCACCGATACCGGCCGGCCGCGAGAAGCGCTGTTTCCCGACATCCTCCGGTGGTGCGGAACCCGTCCGATTCACCACGCCTCCGCTACCTGCCGCACACCGTCCCGGTGGGACCAACCGCTGAACCGCCGATTGACTACGACCGTGGACAATCGGTGGCGGACAGGTCGCACCGCTCCTGCCGGATCTTCCTGCGGCGAGAGACGAAACCGCAGTGGGACTGAGCCGTTCAGCGAGAGGCGCTCGCGACTCGCGAGGCATCGTCATGCAGTTCGTGGAGGATTCGGGTGACCTCGGCGACCACGAGACCGGCGGCTTCTGGTCCGAACGGGCTGGTCCGCACTTCGTAGCCGCCTTCAGGATAGGCTTCCAGGATGGGCAGGTAGCCGGCTGTCCCGTTGCAGTGGGTGATGATCAGGGTGTGGGCGAAAGGAGACGCCTCCTTGATCGCCCGCCCAATCTGGTTGAACACTTCGCCACCCAACCCGACGAAGGCGGCCTCACCAACCCGCGCTGCGGTCACGACCAGGCCCACCGGCACGGTGCTTTCACCAGTGTCGTTCCTGTTGCCGGGGAGTTCCAAGATCTGCAGATCAGCTGCAATCGAGCCGCCTAGATCCTTCGAACCCGCGCCTGCCACAACCTGGACGATCTCCTCACCGAGCATTGTCCCCAGCAGCACCGGTTCAGGAATCCACCCCCGTTCCGTCCGGAATTCCGGCACCACCCGATACCAAGGGTCCACATTGCCCGAGGCACCGGCGAAGCCCGGCGCAATCGTCCCCTCGCCGAAATACCGCTCCACGAATTGCTCAGCCAGCCCGTGGACATCACCGCTGATGACGTGGTTGCGCGGGCCCAGCGCGGTGCTGTGGGTGCCGTAGCCGAACAGGATGCCTCTCGGAGCCGCATCGTCAGGACGCCGCACCACCAACACCTGAACCTCTCGGTCCATCGGGCCGGAGGGATTACGCCCCAGCCGAATCTCGGTGCCGCCATCTCGGGTGGTGATCTGCTCCCGGCGGTTGACCCCCACTGGGGAGGAGCCGCGGGCTGCCGTCAGGTTCGCCGGCTGCAGTTCGGCCAGCGCGGTCTTGGTTACCTGAACCAGTTGCCGCTTGAGCCGCTTGGTGTAAGCCACGTTGTTAGGGTGAGCCCGTCCCGAACTCAACCCAAGCGATGGGCCGGCGTGGGTGTGGACCGCGCTCAAGAAGAGCTGCTCCGGTCGCAAGCCACACTCGCTGAGAATCGCATCCCTGATCGGTTCGCAGGTGCCGTCGTAGAACCCGATGAGATCGGTGCTCACCACAACCAACCGCTCGGAACCGTGCTCGAAGGCAATCGCCCGGGCCGACAGCGGATCGTGAACGCCTTGCGAGAGGTCCTTTCGGCTGGCGTAGCCGGCCATGGTCACGGGCTGCTCGGGCGTGATGTCGGTTCGCGCCAACCCGATATTGAGGATGGTGGAGTCACCGGCCATCACGGTGGCACCAAGCAATACCCCGGCAGAAATCAAGGCTCCGGCAGATCGGGCTGGAATCATGAAGGGAATCGTAGGATGTCTTGGTTTCTTGGCAAGAGCGACCTCTCCCGGCGGGATCACGGCTGCACGCCCAGGTCTTCGGCAGTCGAGGACGGGCCCGCGTGACCGGCAACCCCGCTGAGGCGATGCGCCCGCGGATCGTGGCTCGACCGCTGATGAGCATCGCGTTGATCACCGCCGGCGAGAATCCCTGCTTCTGCAGCACCAGGATGTCGTTGGCCGAAAGGTCGTAATCGTATTCCTTGCTGTTGATGAAACTCAGGATGAGGTCATCGCCCATCCCGGCGTCCTTCAGCTTGGTCACCTCGTTCACGGCGAACATATTCCCAGCGTCCAGGCGCCCAACTCCACTGCCCAGCAGAAGGCTCAGCATCGTGATTCCCAGGAGTGTGTTTGTACTCTTCCTGATTACGCTAGACCTGCACCGCACGGGGGTGACGGCTGTCCTTCACCGACCCCTGCACATCGAGGATGTAGACGGTTGCCATGGCAGGCGGTTACAGCCTGGCCTGTCGTTTGCACGAAGGCCTCACCGCTTGCTCCGCCCCGGGTGTCGGGACCAACCGTGCGCTCGAGTTGCTCACGCACGAGATGCCACTGGAACTGCGCCACCTTAATGTCACCTTAATGCTCTCCTTGGTAAGGTCAGCACATGAAACGGATGATGGCCCTCCGCCGGTTGTCTGTCGTTAGTGCGCTGTTATTG
Organism: Verrucomicrobiales bacterium; assembly: GCA_024233215.1. Lineage (GTDB taxonomy): Bacteria > Verrucomicrobiota > Verrucomicrobiia > Limisphaerales > J093 > J093. The sequence continues at coordinate 294,906 of JACKPW010000007.1, forward strand.
GCCAGCGACACTTTGAACCTGTCGCTGCCGGCTCAGAACCCGCCACCGAGCCCTCCGCCCGGTGGAGGATTCGGTGCCTCCCCGTCAGGCGCCGGGATTCGCTCATCGCGTAGAACGACGGAGCGCATCCACGGCGGTGCCGTGGCCACGCACCGCGGTGGTGGCAACACTGCGCCATCGTTGGACACCACGAGCGAATGCAGCGTCACGGCCGATTCCACACTGACCCGCTTGCCGGACCACGACGCTGTTCCCGGCGAGGCCATTGAGGACACCCACGGCAACGGTCATACCGTCCTATACGGAGCAGACTCGACCCCAAACCAATGGCTGTGCGGGAAGACTTGGAAACTGTCCGGCGCCGGCACGCTGCTTCCCGCACAACACTCAAACCCATAGCGTCCCATCACGACACCAATCCGAATTGCACAACTGACGGAGATGAAGACGGAGCACATCATGAACAAGGCGACCATTGGATTGACCTGCCTGCTTTTCGCGCCTGGAAATGCGCTGGCTGCAGCCTTCGACTATGTGGAGAACCTGGCCTTTTCAAATACGGTAAGAATCACGTTCTCAGGATCGACGGCAACCGTTGACAATGGCGCGGGTTCGGGGGTTTCGATTTCGACAAACGGAGCCAATGTATCGATTGAATCGGACGCTGAGGGCGTTGAGTACATTCTCTCCGGGAGTTCACCTGTTGGGTCGTTCAAGCTGGTCGGAGTCCCCGCCTGCAAAGTCACGCTTGGCGGAATTGATCTCGCGGCCACTGATTATCCTGCCATCAGCGTCTCCACCACCAACGGCTGCTATCTGTTTTTGGCAGACAACACCGATAATTCACTCACCGACGGCATGCTCTATCTGGAGGACATTCCCGGGGCGGTCTATTCCTCCGGCCCACTCGCCATCAGCGGAAACGGACGCCTGAACCTGACGGTCCAAAAGGAACATGGCATCTACAGCCCAACCAACGTCACGGTCCGCGGAGGCGATATCACGGTGTCCGGATCACCCAAGGATGCGTTGCATGTCGGCGGAACCTTCCAAATGGATAACGGCACACTGAAGCTGACCTCCCAAAGCGATGCCATCGATGCCGACCGGGTCCTTCTCAACGGTGGAAGCATCCAGATCGACAGCCTTGTGGACAATACCGAAGGAATTAAATGCGATGGCAACATGGTCGTCAGAGGCGGCAGCATCAATGTGCGCACAACGGGCGCCCGATCAAAAGGAATTGGTTGCGGCGGTAACCTGCAGATCGACACAGGAGACTTCTCCTTCATCCTCTCCGGCGATGTCTACCTAAAACCGGTCACAAACAATCTGTACGATGCAAAATACTGCGCCGGCATTTCGTGCGACGGCGATATGACATTTAATTCCGGAAGCATCGTAATGACCCACACCGGCCTGGCCGGTAAGGGCATATCCGTGGACGGCAGCATGATGATGACGGGCGGAACAATGGATATCACCGCCAGCGGCGCCAGTTCCGCCACGTTCATCAACGAAGATGGCGTTAGTGATATCGCGGCGACGGACTGCTTCAAGGTGGATGGCTCGATCTCTATCCTTGGCGGTAGCATCAGGCTGTTGAGCACCGGCAATGCCGGCGATTGCCTTAGCTGCGGAGGATCGCTGGTTATCGGTGTTGTCGGAGTCACCAACCAGCCGTGCATCAGTGCCGAAACAACCGGGCGGAAAGTCTATGTCTCCGGTTCGGACTACGCCAACCCCAAAGCCGTCACAAGCGTGGGGAATGTCACCATTAACGGCGGCAACATCATTCTGGCCACGGCAAACGACGGCGGCGAAGGGCTGGAAAGCAAAGCCAACATTACGATCAATGGCGGCACGCTTGACATTTCGGCCTACGACGACTGCATTCAGGCTGACTCTGCCTCCCTCACCTCCCTGATTACCATTAACGGTGGAACGATCTTTTGCACGGCATCGGGCAACGGCGAAGGGATTGAAAGCAAGGGCGACATCGTGATCAATGGCGGCCACATTGAAATCACAGCCGGCGACGACTGCATCAATGCCACTCGGGGCAACGGGGCGGGAATGCTCACGATCAACGACGGTACCATCTACTGCTACAGCTCGAACAATGACGGGATCGACTGCAACGGCAGGATGTACATCAACGGCGGCCTTATCATCTCATCTGGAACCGGAGCTCCGGAAGAAAGCTTCGACTCCGACACGGCCACGCGCTTCAACGGCGGAACCGCAGTCGGAACCGCCGGCAGCGGCTTTATGTTTATCAATACCGTGGGATCGGATACCGGCTATTGCACCATACTTTACAACTCCTCGACACTGACCGTCGGCAGCATTGTCCAAGTCAAAGTAAACGGCACCGCCGAATTGGTTTACACAATTCCGCGCACCTACAGCTCAGGCGGCGGCGGTCGACCTGGCGGTGGTCCTCCCGGCGGCGGTGGTGGCACATACCTGGTGTTCAGCGATTCCAGCCTGACCGTCGGCTCATCCGTGTCGATCTGGACCGGCGGAACCGTCAGCGGGGGAACCGAATGGCACGGCTACTACAGGGGAGCCACCGTATCCGGCGCATCGCAGGTAAAAACCTTTACCATCACATCGACGGGCCTAACCCAAGTCCAATAAGGAGCACATCATGAAGAGAACCGGTCTATCCATTCTGCTTCTTCTCTGCATAACGGCGCCGGCAGTCAACGCCACCACCGTGAACATGGATTCGGCCTCCAACTACGCGGGCGGCTGGACGGATGGCTCCAATGGAGGCGGCGGATTCAAGGCGTGGAGCATCGAAGCCAACGCCGGTTCGGGAACGGTGGACTACGGCATCTGGGACAGCCCGGACGCCGACCTGCAGATGGGTGAGGCATTCGGCTTCACGGCGCTGGGAACGGATGCATCGATCAGACTCTCCCGCGATTTCACAACCGCACTCGCCGCCGGCGATGTGTTCAAGCTGGATCTGGGCATCAACTACGACGCCGGCGAAACCGGCAGCAAGGGCTTTGTGCTCTACACGGCCGATGACCGGGAGATCGTAGTGGTCAATCAAGGCAATTCCATGAATATCACAATGAACGGAACTGCTGTGCTAACGAACTATGGCACCGCAACCATGTATTGGACGTTCACGCAAAACAGCGCGACGGAGATCACGGTCTATGCAACGGGTCGTGGTGGCGAGTCGGAAAAATATACCGGGAGCCTTGTACTCTCCCAAGCGAGCTATATTGCTGGCATCCGCTTTTATGGCAACGGAATCACCAACGATGCCTATGCCGATTATCGCGCCGTCTATTTCAACAACCTCACCCTATCGCAGGGAGCATCTGGCGACGCCACGTTCGGCTATGCGACCAAGGATGGTCAGGTCACCATTACCGATATTGCGGAGGATGCCAGCGGGGCATTGATTATTCCTTCCGCACTCGGGGGGTCGCCCGTAACGGAAATCGCCCGCACAGCCGGCGCCTATTGCACGAACATCACCAGCCTCTCGTTTGTCAACGGGGCCGCCGTCACCAACATCGGTGTCAATGCCTTCCAGGGTTGCACCTCGCTGCGATCGGCGGTCCTGCCCGCCGGATTGACCGCGATTCCGGACGGCCTCTTCTACGGCTGCACCGACCTCGGGTCGGTCACCATTCCCCCCGGGGTGGTGTCGATTGGAAACAGCGCGTTCGCCAACTGCCGCGCACTGGTTTCCGCCGAGCTTCCCGAAGGACTGGCCTCGCTGGGTAGATCGGTGTTCCTGAACTGCCGCAGCCTGGCTTCGCTCCACATTCCCGGCACCATCACCAACATTCCCGGCCAGCTCTGCTACGAGTGCCGCTCGCTGGGCGAACTTACCCTGCCGGACAACGCCGCCCACATCGGCTACCGGGCCTTCTACGACTGCCAGTCGATGGAATCGCTCCACGTCCCCTCCTCCGTGACGGCGATCGATGATGGGGCCTTTGAAGGCTGCTCCAGCCTGATCTCGCTGGTCTTTGGTGGAACACTAACCCGGGTCGGCGACGAGGCGTTCTACGGTTGCGACGCGCTTGCCTCCCTCTATTTCAACGGCGGCGTCAACGTTCTGAGCGATGCGGTGTTTGGACAGGACGAAAGGTTGACCGCGCTCTATTTCAAGTGCGATGTCCCCACCCTCGACACCGGCGCCGATCTGTTTATCGGCAGCAACAACGTCACGGTCTACTACATTGCCAACCCCTCCAGCTGGGGATTGACATTTGCCGGTGCACCCGTGGTGGTGTGGGCACCGCGGATTGTCGACATGACCCGGGCGGAGGATGACGTGTTGATCACGGCGGAATGGGGTGGCGAAGGGACCATCACCCTGCAAGTATGCACCAACTTGGTCGAAGGCAACTGGATCGACGTCGACACCAACGCCCTCAGCAATGGCTCATGCGTGTTGTTGGATCCGGATGGATACTTGGGCAACCAGCGCTACTACCGTGTCTTTCTGCACTAACCGGACGGCCGATTGACCAAGCACTGAATTCTCCTTTTCACTGCCTCCTGCCGGATTTCACCGTGCTCGAGAACGCGCTCCTGCCATGCCAGATCACAGCCAGGTATTCCGACTGTGTCACCTCGTGCTTGCCCGTAGTGTCCGGACACCCCAATAGCCACCAAGTGCGTGCGGTTTAGTTACTTGGGTGTTCTCGAGAGCGCGTGAGTAGTGGGCGGGCGGGCACCGCTCTCGCTTGCTTGCCTTGTTTGTCTGGTTGTCCAGGAAGCTTCATACCGGAGGTCGGTTTTGAACCTACGCCTTGTGCTAGACGCTGACGCCAGAATCGACTTAAAGCATTCTCCTGACACGTGTTGCACCTGTGCTTGCCACTCGTAAGGTCTTCACGTCGCGCGATGACGGAAACGGCCTGCTTGGCGTTACTCGCCCACTACTCGTGAATACTAGTCCGTACTCCCCGAGTACTCGGGAATGGGGGGGCAACCGCGGGGGCGGATCGAAAGACCAGGGACAAGTGGAAATCCGGATAGGCAATAGAATTACAAGTCATTGATAGCACATGACTTGGAGGCGGAGGTCGGAATCGAACCGACGCTACAGGCATAGCGGTTGATAGTGTTGGGAAAGCGCAGAAAACATTGCGATTTCTCGTCTGAGTGCAGTAGGTTTACTGCACTAACTGCACTCTCGAAATGGCCTCGCTCTACCGCAAGAAGAGATCGCCCCACTGGTTCATCCAGTTCACCGATGGCGACGGCAAGCGCCGCAACAAATCCACAGGGCTCCGTACCGACGATCCCGGCGGAACGGCCAAGGCTCGGGCGCTCCGGGCGGAACTGGAGGCGAAGGAGTTCCGACGGGATGCGGTTCCGGAGGGGGGTAGCTGGGACCGTTGGGTGCCACAGTATTTCGAGCGACACTGTCAGAGCCGGCGCACCTACGATCGGTACGTGAGCGGGTGGACGTGGCTCGCTCTCTGGCTCCAAGAGCGCAAGCTACACTCCCCCAGGGACATCACCTATCGTAACGCCCTCGAATACCTCGATTGGAGGACGTCCTACAAGAAGAAGACCGGAAGGACGGTTGGACGCAACACGGCGATTCTCGAACTGAAGTGCCTGTCCATGATCATGGGCGAAGCCGTTCGGATGGGGTACGCCGACGCGAACCCCTTGGCGAGCCTCAAACTAAGACGTGATCGTCCGCCGAAGAAGCCGGAGATCACCGACCAAGAAGTGACCCGGATTCAGGCGGCGCTGAAGAAAGAGCCCGAATGGATGCAGGTGTCCTTCTCGATTGCCTTGCACACCGGTTGCCGGTTGCGCGAGACGCGCATCCCATTGGACTGCATTGATTTCAAGGAACGCAAGATAACCTTCCCCAGCCCGAAGGGTGGGGAGGACCGGGCGTTCTCCATTCCGATGCCAAGCGCCTTGGAGCCGTTGTTTCGGAGGCTCAAGGCAGAAGAGCGAAGATGGACCTTGGAGCTTCCTTTCCAGCCGTCGCGGCAGTGGCAGCTCTTCTTCATCAGAGTGAAGATGCCTCACCTTTGCTTCCATTGCCTTCGAGTGACCTACGTGAACCGACTTCGCCGGGCAGGGGTCCCTCGGGAGGCCGCCATGCGCCTGGTGAACCACGCGTCCGAACTCGTCCACAAGATCTACCAGCGGGAACGGGTTGAGGACGTGGCTCAGTTTCGAGACGCGGTCCGGTTTCCCCAGCAGCCCGATGGCATCAAACCCTGAAGCGTACAGCCTCCGCGGTGCCGCCCGCCCGCTCTCCCGGCCGGGTTTTCCTCGTGGCAGCGCGGACTTCTGGCGAAGTCGCAGTCATGTGAGGACGTCGCTCAATTCCGAGACGTAGTCCAGTTCACAGGATAGGGCTTCGGGCATGCCGCGTTGAGAAGCGCGCTGGCAAAACCACTCCGGAATGCCCGATCTGGTGCGTTCGCGACGCAATCTTCGCGCATCTCAACGTGGCAACCAGCCCGTGCGCGTAAGAAGGTCGCCGCGCTCGATGCGCTGGTGCCAGCGCAGCAGTTGCTCAAGCGATTCGCTTCGTTGTGATTAATGGCTTGCGGCAGGTCAGCAGGTTGGGCAGTAACTTCATCCATGTTGGCCGTGCGCCATATCTTCATCTCCCCGGGCCACAATTATCGAGGCCACCACGGCCAGGCTGCCGGGACGCATCCGATCATCGAGGTGAACGAGATCGAATGCGTGGCCGGAAGGGGCCTTCGCGGAGACCGGTACTTCGATCACGCCGTGGATTTCAAAGGGCAGATCACGTTTTTTGCCTGGGAGGTCTGCGAGCGGATGCGGCGGGAACTGGCCCTGCCGGAGGTATCGCCCACCGGCTTCCGCCGCAATGTGATCACGGAAGGGCTGAATTTGAACGCGATGATCCACCAGGAATTCGAGATTCAGGGCATCCGGTTCCTGGGTTCCGAGGAGTGCCGTCCCTGTTATTGGATGAACGAGGCCTTCCGCGATCCCCGGGCGGAGGAATGGATGAAGGGAAACGGCGGGTTGCGGGCCCGTATCCTGACTGACGGGGTGCTCCGGCGAGACCCAGGCCGCGTGGTTGCATGCAACGTCTGACCGCCCAGCCGCTTGCTGCAGAGTCGGCGTCCGCCCGCGGGACGGCGCCGGCGTTCAGTGCGGTGGTGCTGGCCGGCGGGCGGTCGCGCCGCATGGGCCGGGACAAGGCCCGAATCAGCCGCGGCGGGCTGCCGCTCATCGTGCGGCAATTGCGGCTTCTGCGGGAACTGGCTCCGGAAGAGGTGTTCATCTCCGCGCGAACGGAGGCTGATTATGCCGACCTGGGAACGCGGGTATTGGCGGATCGGTTCGCAGGCCAAGGTCCCGTGGCGGGTGTGGAGCGTGCCTTGTGCCTTGCCCGCGGTTCACTCGTCCTGGTGCTGGCCGTCGATCTGCCGGAGATGACCGTTGCCCTGTTGGAGCAGGTGTTGCGGGCGTGCCGTGGGTCCACCGGCGTGGTGCCAACGGTCGCCGGTGAATTGGAGCCACTGGCCGCATGCTATCCCAAGGCGGCGCATCCGATCGCGGTGGAACGGCTTGACGCAGGTCAAAACAGCGCTCGGGATTTTGCGCTAGCCTGTCTGCGGTGCGGTTTGGTCCGAACGCTGGAGATGCCTCCTGAGGCGCGGGTTTGGTTTGCCAACTGGAATCGTCCCGCGGACGTGGATGGGGGCGGGCAGGGGAGCCGGGGGGGCAGGGGAACCGCGGGGGGACCCCGGGATTGAGAGGTTGATCATGCGAATTCTGTTTTTTGCGCATCTGAAGAACGTGACCGGTCAGGCGGAGCTCGAGTGGCCAAATTCCCCGCCGTTGAAGACACCGGATCTCTGGGACCGGTTGACGCGGGAGTGGCCGGCCTTGGCCGTCCATCGTCAGGCCACCCGGCTGGCCTGCAACGGTGAGTACACGATGGGGGACGAGGTTTTCCACCCGGGCGATGAGATCGCGCTCATCCCGCCGGTTTCCGGAGGATGACCCGGGCGGCAGATGGACGGCCATGACCGCTTCAAGCCACGAGTCTCCCGTTCAGGGAAGCCGGTCCCCATCCAGCCGGGGGACTTCTGCCATGCGCGTTGAGGTGCAGTTGACTGCCGAGCCCATTGTGCCGTGCCGATTGATTGAACCGGACCATGCCGGCCGGGCCGGGGCTTGCGTCGAGTTCACGGGGGTGGTGCGTGGGGAGGAGAAGGAGCAACGAATTGCGGCGCTGGAATACGAGGCCTATCCTGACATGGCCCGGCGCGTCATGCAGGCGTTGTTGGCACGTCTGGGGCAACGCCACCGGTGCCTCAGCGCCCGGGTGATTCATCGGGTTGGGATCATTCCCGTGGGCGAGGCGGCCATTTGGCTGGGGATTACCGCGTCTCATCGCCGCGAGGCGTTCGCGCTGCTGGCCGAGTTCATGGATCAACTCAAGCAGGAGGTTCCCATTTGGAAAACGCGCTCGATTCCCTTCGAAGCCCAGCGCCCGCATCAGTCATGACAGACCGTTCCTCCGGGCCCACCGCCTCCAGCATCGAAGAGACGATCGCGCGAGTCAGGGGCTGCACGCAGGTCCTCGCCGTTGAACGGGTGGCGCTGGACCAGGCTTGCGGGCGGGTTCTCCGCGAGTCCGTCGCGGCTCGAGAGGATCAGCCGCCCTTCGACCGGTCCTCGATGGACGGATTTGCGGTGCGCCTGGACGACGCTTCGACCCGGTTCCGCATTGTGGATCGCATCCGGGCCGGGGACTGGAAGCCGCGCGGGTTGTCCATAGGCGAGGCTGTGCAGATTGCCACGGGGGGGGCGTTGCCCTGTCCAGAGTTGCAGGTGGTAATCCGCGAGGCGACGGAAGTCGAGGGAGAATGGTTGACCGTGCGCGAGCGGGGTCCCGAGCGCTGTATCCGGTTTCGGGGTGAAGATGCCCGGGCCGGGGAAACCTTGCTTGAACCTGGCGTCCGCTTGAGTCCCGGCGCGTTGGGCCTGTTGGCGAGTCTTGGTCATGCTGATCCGCTGGTGACGCGTCAACCGCGCGTCCTGCATGTCGCGACCGGCAACGAACTCGTGTCGCCGGATCTGGTTCCGGCAGACGGGCAGATCCGGGATTCAAACTCGACCCTGGTGCGGACGTTCCTCGGGCAGTGGGGCGTGACGCTGCGACAACTGCGCGTGGCAGAAGCGGAGGCAGTGGCCCACCGCGCCATCGAGGAGGCGGCCAGCGGACTGGGCACGCTCGATCTGCTGCTGATTTCCGGAGGCGCCAGCGTGGGGCCGCACGATTTCACCGCGGACTTGCTGGTGCGGCTGGGCTTTGTCCTGCACATCCGCCGTACCGCGACCCGGCCGGGCAGGCCCCTGCTCTTCGGCACCCGCGGCGCCACCCTGGCCTTTGGGCTGCCGGGCAACCCGCTGGCGCATTTCGTCTGCCTGAACCTCTACGTGCGGCAGGCCATCGAGGGCATGAGCGGGGTGGCCCAGGGCGGCGCTTTCCGCTCCGGCCGGCTGACCGCCCGGTTCAACGATACCCCCAACGCCCGGGAGACGCTCTGGCCCGCCCGGCTGGAAATCACCGGCGAGGGGGTGGGTTTGAGGCCCCTGTCATGGCGCAGTTCAGGCGACTTGACCCCACTGGCAACCGCCAACGCCCTGGTTCGCATCCCGCCCGGAACCGACCTCCTGCCCGTCGGCTCCCCGGTCCGGTTCATGCCAACCTCGCTGCAACCATGAAGCGAACCGCTCGAACGGCCGACCTCCAGCCTTCCGGTGGGAAGTTCTCGCACCTGAACGCCCAGGGCGAGGCACGCATGGTGAATGTCGGCGCCAAACCGATGCAGCGCCGGCGCGCGCTGGCGGAAGGCCGGCTGGTTTGCGCCCCAAGCACCTTGCGGGCGTTGCGGGACCATGCTCTGCCCAAGGGAGACGTGTTGACCGTGGCGCAGATCGCGGGAATTCAGGCGGCCAAACGAACCGCCGAACTGATTCCTCTTTGCCACCCGATTGCCCTGTGCCATGTCGAGTTGAACTTCAGGCTGCTTCGCAACGCCGTGGTGGTGCGGTGTGCCACCGAAACCGCGGCCCAGACCGGCGTCGAGATGGAGGCCCTCACCGGCGTGGCGGTCGCGTGCCTGACGCTCTACGACATGTGCAAGGCCGTCGACAAGACCATGCGCATCGAGGCCATCCGCGTTGTGGAGAAGTCCAAACAATGAAAATCGGACGGCTCACCATCAGCGATCGTGCCAGTGAGGGCGTTTACGTCGACGCCAGCGGGCCCGAGATCGAGCGGGTGCTGCGCGGCGTATTCGGGGCTGACGCGGTCTTTCTGGTGGCGATCGTCCCGGATGCCGTGCCGGCCATCGCCGCACGTCTGCGTTCCCTGGCCGACACGGATCGATGCGATCTGATTGTGACCACGGGCGGCACGGGAGTCGGGTTGCGGGATGTGACTCCCGAGGCCACCCGGTTGGTGCTGGAAAAGGAGCTGCCGGGGTTCGGCGAACTCATGCGGATGCGATCGTTCGACCGGGTGCGGACGGCGATCCTGTCGCGCGCCACGGCCGGGGTCCGTGGTCGTTCGCTCATCATCAACCTGCCCGGCAAGCCGGCGGCGGTGGCCGAATGCTTGACGCTGTTGGTAGAGGCGATTCGCGAAGGCCTTGCCCACCTCCAGGGCCGGGACCCTCACGCGCCGGACCGGCCTGTCGGGGATTCTCCGGCCGGTGGCTGAGCGCGTCCGAGGGCTAATCCGGGTCGGTCCGCAGGACCTTGGGCAACACCCGGACGCCCCAGAACAGGACTGCGGCGATCCAGCACAAGGCCCCGTAGACATAGTGCGAGATCAGGATGGCCGGCCAGAAATCCCCGCTGACCCGGGTGGCCATCGCCAACACCAGCACGCCGACCGTCACGTAAAGCCAACGATTGCGGGCCTGGAAAGCGGCGGCATGGCCGCCATGGCCGAAGACGACGCGGGTCGCAACGACCAGGGTGAGCAAGGCAAAACCGCCCATGAACGTCACGTGCAGCAGCGCCACCCGAAACGGGGGAAACAGCGTCACCGCCAGGTACCCGGCCGCCACCGCGGTCAGCGCGAGCCGCACGGAGAAGGAAAAGGGGCCGCCCGCACGGGGGGCGTGCAACCCGGCCTGTTGTGCCAGTGGATAGGCTGACGCGACCGCGAACCGAAGTCCGTGTGCCAGCCGGTAGTGACCGGCCGCCTCGATTCCGAACGAGGCGAGGACCGCGCCACCCACGGCCATGGCACCCATGGCCTGCCACCGCCACGGGCGGTTGGGGTGAAGCATGGAGGGGTAATCATGCCTGCTGGGCCAGCCGAAGAAGCGGGGCAGAAGGAACGGTCCCACCCCGAGGATGGGCAGCAGGACGAAGCTCTGATAGCTCAGCAGGCGTTCGAGAAAGACCCACGCGCTGTCGGGCTCCGTCTGGCATTGATGCCACACGGCCAGCACCGCCCCGGCGACTCCGGAGAACAACCCCAGACCCGCCAACAGAAAGCCGGGCGGCGGCAGGTCCTGGCGCCGCCACACCCGCCGGACCAGCAGGCCGAGGAACACCAGTAACAGCCCCAGGAAGAGGACGTCCCCGGCCAGTAACCAGTTGCCCGCCCAGCATCCGGTCATGATCGCGTGCAACAGGACCAGGATGCCAACATTGCGGGTTCCAAGCGGCGCGGCGCCCAGCAACCGCGGCCCGGCGGTCCCCAGGAAGCCGAGGATGAAGCCGCCCAGAAATCCGTGCGCCAGCAGCCGGGCGTGGGCCTGTCCCGGATAGGTCTCAACCCAGCCGCCGAAGTGAAGTGGCCACAGGGCCACGCCCACCAGCCCGGCGGCAATTCCTGCCGGAAAGAAGATCCGGAACGGTTCACGGCCAAGATCCGCCAAACCGACCGCCCGGGTCGCTGTGTCGCGTTGGTCCATCATTCGTTTTTTCCCCGGCCCGGTTCGCAGGCCGCCTTCGCACGCGAAGTCCGTGACGGCGCCCGCGGCGTCAGCGCGATCAGGGTCACCGTGTTGATCAGAAACAGCGCCACCGCCAGACCGTTGCCGGCACCGCCCCAGATGCGGCCTTCGGGCCAGTCGGTCAGATCACCCAGGACCCGGAGCAGCAATGAACCGTGCAACACCGCCAGTGGCACGTAAGAGGTCGCCCGAAAGTGAAGGGGCAATCCCAGCACCGCGGGAAAGATCACCGGGGCGTGTCCGAAGATCATCGAAAAGACGAACCCGACGAAGAACGCGTGCAACGCCGCGTCGTAGCCATAGCCTGCGGACTGCGGCCAATGGAGCGGCAGCAACAGGGCGGTGAGCAACAGCCAGCCGTAACCCGTCAGCAGGCAAACCGCCATGAACCGCGGCAGGCCGTCTCCACGAATGGTGCGCCGCGCGATGTCGAAAGTGAGCAACCACACCGCCATCCCCAACAGCGCGGCGCCCAGAATCCAACCGCCGACCCGGGGTGTCACCCAGCCGGTAATCAAACCGGCTCCCAACACCCCCGCCGCCGTCAACAACCAAGGTCGGGACCAGCGGGAGGGCCGCTGGAACCGCGTCAGTTCGAGTCGTTCGCCCACGATGGTGAGGAGCAGAAAACTGAGCCACCAGGGCGCCACTTGGGGGAGTGGATGACCGAGTGCCCACCCCACGTTGCCGCCCAACCAAGCCAGGGCGCCTGCGCCCATGACCACGTTGTGCAACGCACGCTGCAGGGCGATGACCCGTGCCGACACCAGCACGAACACCCCGTTGCCCCCGGCCAGCACCCAGCGTGGCCAGGCATCGAGCACGCCGACTGCGACAGTCACCAACCCAACGCCCGTCAGCAACGGCGCCGCATACGCCCAGATCGCCCGCAGCCCCACGGCACGCTCAAGCCCAATCAGCGTGCCCAGAAAGCCGCCCACCATCAGCGGGCCGTGGAAGCTGACCCAGTTGGCGTGCTCGGTTGGCAGGGGCAGGGGAAGCGGCAAGCGCAACAGCCCGCCCCAGATGCCCGTGACCAGGCAGGCCATTGCTGTCGCCAGCAACGCCACCCGCCCTCCCCGTTCCTTGAAGCTGAGATTCATGTTGCTCTTGCGTTCTTCCTGAGACTGCCGGCCGCCAACCCTCCCCGTCCTCCCCTCGCTCAAGGCGACTTTGCCGGTTGAGCCGACCCTTTTCATTGATGCAGATCAATTCCCGCCGGCAGGGAACCGCCGCGCCGGCCGGGGGCGAAAAACCCGCGGAACCAAGCGGTGTCTTGACGCAGGTCAATTCCCTGCGTGGGCCGTCGGTCTAACGTCGCCAGGTTATGCATCTCATGAGTGCCGTTTTCAAGACCGGCGGTTTGGGTGCCCTCGTGTTGGCGTTGTGCCTGAATCCGGCCGCCGCAGCGCCGACCGAGCCGGACAGTCTGACCTCCGGCAGGCGGGTTTACGGCCAACACTGCGCCGCCTGTCACGGCGCAGAGGGCAACGGCAATGGGCCGGCGGCGGTGTGGCTGTTCCCCAAGCCCCGCGATTTCAGCGCCGGTCTCTACAAGATCCGCTCGACTCCCTCGGGGTTCCTGCCAACGGATGAGGATCTGTACCGCAGCATCCGCGATGGGTTGGGGGGAAGTTCGATGCCCTCCTTCAGCTATCTTGCCGAGGCCGAATTGCGGGACGTGGTTCAGTATGTGAAGCACTTGACCGCCACCATTGGCGCCGACGGAACCCGGGTAAACCTGTTCGATCAGGCCCGTGCGGACGGGACCCTGCCCGAGCCCATCACCGTCCCGCCGGAGCCGCCACTGACCTTTGCCTCGATCACGCGGGGACGGGAGCTTTACGGACAGCTGCAGTGTCAATCCTGCCACGGCGAGACCGGCGCCGGGGATGGGTTCTCAGCGCCGACTCTCAAGGACAGTTTCGGTGTCCCCATTCCGCCGCGCGATTTCAACACCGGCGCGTTTCGGGGCGGGTCGACGGGGCCGGATCTGTACACCCGCATCGCCGTCGGCCTCGGGGGCACGCCCATGGTGGCCTACCCCGATGAGGTCCTGCTTCCGGAGGATCGCTGGTCGCTCGTCCATTTCATCCAGTCGCTGCGGCGAAAGGACATCGAGGTCAGCGACATTCTGTCCTCGGACGGCCGGTTGATGGTGTCGCGGGTCGAGGGAGAGTTGCCGGATCAGCCGACGGATCCGGCGTGGGAGCGCATCGAAAGCGCGCGCATTCCCTTGAACCCGCTCTGGCCGGAACCTTATCCCATCCCGGGCATGGCTGTGCGGGCCGTGCATGACGGGAAACGCATTGCCATCCTTCTTCAATGGCGCGACGAGGTCTTCGACGGTGCCCCGATTCGTGTCCAGGATTTCCAGGACGCCGCCGCCCTGCAGTTTTCATTGAGTGGCCGGACGCCGTTCATTGCCATGGGCGACCCGGCGAATCCGGTCAACATGTGGCAGTGGAAAGCCGGCTGGCAGCAGGAGTTGGACGGTCAGCGCCCGGATGTCGAACTCACCTACGCCTCCCTGCATGTGGATCTTTATCCCGAGCCCGGTCAGCATGCGCTCTATCGCACGGCGGAAACCGCGGGCAATCTGCTGGCGACCACCACTCTGAAGTCGTCCGTCGAGGACGCCAACGCCACCGGATTTGGCACGATGACCTCCCAGCCGCCCCGGGCTCAGAATGTCGGCGGCCGGGGTGTCTGGCGCGACAACTTCTGGAGCGTGCTGTTCCTTCGGGAACTCCAGTCGAAGGACGACGGCGACGTGCAACTCAAGCCCGGCGGCGAGCCCGTGCCGGTGGCCTTTGCCGTTTGGAACGGCGCCCAACGCGACCGGAACGGGCGCAAAGTCATCAGCAACTGGCATCAACTCATCCTGGCCGAATAAGGGATTTCATCATGAGCAACGAGCACCTCTCCCGACGCGATTTCATCCAGCGCAGCGGCCTGATCGGCGCCGGCGTGGCGGCGGCGCAAATGCTGCCCCTCCGTTTCCTCCAGGCCCAACAAGCGATCCCGAACCCGTTGGCCCACTATCCCAACCGTGATTGGGAGCGCATCTACCGCAACCAGTACGCCTACGATTCGACCTTCTCCTGGGTCTGCGCCCCGAATGACACCCACAACTGCCGCGTGACCGCGCACGTCCGCAACGGGGTCATCACCCGGATGGGCGAGCAGTTCGACGTCGGTACCTACGCGGACCTCGAGGGCAACAAGGCCTCCTGGAACTGGGGCAACCGTCATTGCGCCAAGGGCTACACCTTTCACCGCGTCATCTACGGTCCCTACCGGCTCAAACACCCCATCGTACGCCGGGGGTGGAAGCGCTGGGCCGATGACGGCTTTCCCTATCTCACCAAGGAGCTGCGCGCGAAGTACCAGTTCGATTCGCGCGGCACTGACCGGTTCGAGCGGCTCTCCTGGGACGACGCCTTCGAATACATCGCCAAGGGACTCCGGGCGATCGCCTCCCGCTACAGCGGCGAGGAGGGCGCGCAGCGGCTGGCCGAACAGGGATACCCGCCGGAGATGATCGAGGACATGGGCGGCGCCGGCACCCGCACCATGAAGTGTCGCGGCGGCATGGGCCTGCTGGGAGTCATGGGCAAGTACGGCATGTATCGCCTGAGCAACTCGCTGGCGCTGCTCGACGTGCAGGTGCGAGGCGTGGGTGAGGACCAGGCGCGCGGCGGTCGCAACTGGTCAAACTACACCTGGCACGGCGACCAGGCGCCCGGGCAGCCGTGGGTTCATGGACTCCAGAACTCCGAGTGCGACTTCAACGATCACCGGTTCTCCAAGCTCATCATCATGAACGGGAAGAATCTGGTGGAGAACAAGATCACCGATTCGCATTGGTTCATCGAATGCATGGAGCGCGGCGCCAAGATCGTGGTGATCGCCCCCGAGTATGGCGCCCCGTCCACCAAGTCCGATTACTGGGTGCCGGTCCGCCCGTCCACTGACGCCGCCCTCTGGCTGGGCGTTACGCGCCTTTTGATGGACAACCGGTGGTATGATGCGGATTTCGTGAAGCAGTTCACGGACTTCCCCCTGCTGCTGCGGGCCGACAACCTCCGGCGGTTGCGCGCGCACGAGGTCTTTCCGGACTACCAGAACACGCTGGCGCTCGATGGCGCCAGCAAGCAGGTCCAGGGAATCACGGATGAGCAGCATGCCCAACTGGGCGACTACGTGGTTTGGGATGCCCGGACGAATGCCCCGAAGGCGATCCACCGCGACCTGGTCGGTCAGAAACTGATCCAGGCCGGCGTCGATCCGGTGCTCGATTGGACGGGCAAGGTCAGACTGGCCGACGGCAGCGAGGTCGAGGTGAAGACCGCCTGGGCGCAATACCAGGTGCATCTCGAGGACTACGACCTGGACAGCGTTGCCGAGATCACGGGTGCGCCCCGCGAGTTGGTCCAGCGCCTCGCGCAGGACATCGCCACCATCAAACCGGCGTCGATTCATCAAGGCGAAGGCATCAACCACTGGTTTCACGCCACCGAGGCCAATCGTGCGGCCTATCTGCCGGTGATGTTGACCGGCAACATCGGGAAGCCCGGCGCCGGATGCCACGGCTGGGCGGGCAACTACAAGGCCGCCTTGTTCCAGGGCTCGAAACTGACCGGTCCCGGGTTCAAGGGGTGGGTCGCCGAAGACCCGTTCCACCCCAATCTCGACGAGGCGGCGCACGGACGCGAGGTGGTCGCCCATGCCTTCACGAAGGACGAGGAACCGGCCTATTGGAACCACGGGGACCTTCCCTTGATCGTCGACACGCCGAAGGAAGGCCGTCGGTGCTTCACCGGCCAGAGCCACATGCCCACGCCGACCAAGGCGCTCCTGTTCACCAACGTGAACCTCATCAACAACGCCAAGTGGGCCTATGGTGTGATCAAGAACGTCAACCCGCGGGTCGAGTTGATCGTCAGCATCGACATCCAGGCCACCGCGTCGGTCGAGTATTCCGATTTCGCCCTGCCGGCGAATTCCTGGTGCGAGTTCGAGGACCTGGAAATCACCGCGAGCTGCTCGAATCCGTTCCTCCAGTTGTGGAAGGGCGGCATCAAGCCCCTCTACGATACCAAGGACGACCTGTCGATCCTGGCAGGGATTGCCGCGGGGTTGAGCCGGGTCACCGGCGACCAGCGGTTTCGCGACTACTTCAAATTCGAGCACGAGGGCAAGCGCCGGGTTTACATCCAACGGTTGCTTGACACCTGCACCACCACGACCGGATACACGGTCGAGGACATCATGGCCGGCAAATACGGCCCGCCCGGGGGGGCGCTGCTGAATTTTCGAACCTATCCGCGCATTCCGTTCTACGAGCAAATCCACGACAGCTGGCCCTTTTACACGGACACCGGCCGTCTGCATTCCTACAGCGACGATCCCACGGCCATTGAATGCGGTGAGAACTTCATCGTGCATCGGGAGGGCCCGGAGGCCACCCCTTATCTGCCCAACGTCATCGTCAGTTCAAACCCCTGGGTGCGACCGAATGATTTTGGCATCCCCCTCAACGCCGAGCATTGGGACGAACGCACAATCCGAAACGTGAAACTCGGGTGGGACAAGGTCAAGGAGTCGAAGAATTTTCTGTGGGAGAAGGGCTACCAGTTCTATTGCCTCACCCCGAAGTCCCGCCACAGCGTCCATTCCTCCTGGGCCAACGTGGACTGGCACCTGATCTACAACTCGAACTTCGGCGACCCCTACCGCATCGACAAGCGTCTCCCGAACGTCAGCGAGCATCAGCTCCACATGAACCCGCAGGCCGCCCGCGACCATGGGTTGAACGACGGCGACTATGTCTATGTGGACGCCAATCCCGCCGATCGGCCCTACCTCGGCGCGACACCGAGCGATCCGTTCTACAAGGTCAGCCGCCTGATGCTGCGCGTGACCTTCAACGGCGCCTATCCCTATCACGTCGTGATGATGAAGCACGGCACCTTCATCGCCACCGAGAAGACCGTCAAAGCGCAACAAACCCGGCCGGACGGATTGTCTCTGACCGAGAACGGTTACATCGCCAACTTCCGCTTCGGATCGCAACAATCGATCAACCGGAACTGGCACATGCCGATGCACCAGACCGACACCCTTTTTCACAAGAGCAAGGTCTTCATGAGCTTCCTGTTCGGTGGCGAGGCCGATAACCACGCCATCAACACGGTGCCCAAGGAGTGCCTGGTGCGGATCACCAAGGCGGAGGACGGCGGTCTGGGCGGCAAGGGGGCCTGGCGCGGTGGCGCGGATGGCATGTCGCCCGACGCCGAGAACGACGTCATGAAGACCTATCTGGCGGGTGATTTCGCCACTGGCAAGGGCGGTGCCGCCAGCTTGGGATTCGAATGAACCGGGCCGCGAACACCCCGTCCTGGACTGCTGCAAAAACCCACTCGCCCAGCCTGGCCGCAACGGCCGACCCGCCCGGCAACCATACGCTTACCCATCATGCCCAAAGACGAATACGATCCCGAGGATCCGCTGGAACTCTGTGGAGTGGGGCTCCTGACCGAAGAGGACACGAGCGAAGCGATGACGGAGTGTTTCATCGATGAATTCCTGCGGCTTGGCCACGACGCCCGGCAGGTTCTGGCCTTGTTCCGCAACCGCCACTACACCGGCATGAACATGGTTTTCCAGAACCGCGGGGAGGATTTCGTCAGGGCGAAGATCACCGAGGTCTTCGGCTGGTGGAAACGCCCGGTCTCCTGGGAAGAAGCGAGCGAGGAGACTCCTCCTCCCGCCGGCGACGAGTCCCGGTTGCCGGTTGCGGGCGACCCCCATGAAGGGGTTGAAGAACAGCGCCACACCCAACCGTTGAGAGACCCGATGGGCAATCCCATGCCATCCCTGGACTAAACCTTCTACCCCCGTTGATCAAATCATGAGCAGCGTCTACAACTGGCAACTCGGCCGCGAGATGGAGTATCCCTATGAGGCGGCGTATCCCGACCGGCAGTTTGCCTTCGTGTTCAATCTCAACCGGTGCATCGGCTGTCAGAGTTGCACCATGGCCTGCAAGTCGACCTGGACCTTCAACAAGGGGCAGGAGGCGATGTGGTGGAACAACGTCGAGACCAAGCCGTACGGGGGTTACCCCCACCACTGGGACGTGAAACTCCTGAACCTGTTGGATCAGGCCAATCCGGGCGGGCAAACCTGGAACGGCACGCCCCAGGCGCTCAAGGGGCCTTACGGTCAATTCCAGGGCAAGACCATCTTTGAAGTGGCGGAGAAGAACATCAGCCCGGAGGGCGCCCAGCGGGCACTGGGCTACCTGCCCGCGGACGCGGAGTGGGCTTCGCCCAATCGTTTTGAGGACAATCCGTCAGCCTCCGAGAAGGGACACAAGGGGCAGATGGCGTTCAGTGGAGGGGAGTTGGTGCCGCAGCACAAGACGTGGTTCTTCTACCTGGCGCGGCTGTGCAATCACTGCAGTTATCCCGCCTGCCTGGCGGCCTGTCCGCGCAACGCCATCTACAAGCGGCCCGAGGATGGCATCGTGCTGTTGGATCAGGAGCGATGCCGTGGCTATCGCAAGTGCATGGAGGCCTGTCCCTACAAGAAGACTCATTACCGAGGCACGACCCGCGTGACTGAAAAGTGCATCGGTTGTTTTCCGCGCGTCGAAGGCCGCGATCCGCAGGGCGGCGGGCTTCCCATGCAGACCCGCTGCATGGCGGCCTGCGTTGGGCACATCCGCCTGCACGGGCTGGTGCAGATGAATCAGGACGGCACCTGGAAGGAAGACCGGCAACATCCCCTCTACTACCTGGTGCATGTAGCCAAGGTGGCGCTGCCGCTCTATCCCCAGTTCGGCACCGAACCCAACGGCTACTACATCCCACCCCGCTGGGTGCCCCGGCCTTATCTGAAGCAGATGTTCGGTCCCGGCGCCGAGGCGGCGGTCGAGAAGTATGCCCATCCGGACCGCGAATTGCTGGCGGTCCTGCAACTGTTCGGCAAGGACGCGCGGATGTGTTTCCGTTACGAAATCAAGCCCGGGCCAAAGGTGTTCGAGACCGTCATTCGCGGCAAACCCTTCGAAATCTACGATGACACTATCGTCGGTTACGCCCGGGACGGCACGAAGATCATCGAGACCAAGGTCGAGGAACCGTTGCATGTCCGCGACCGGCGATATGCCAACTCCATCTGATATGACAACCCCACCGAACCAGGTCCTGGTCCAGCCCGAACCCGACCGCCGCCGCTCCGTTTTCGGCAACTACCTTCCGTCGGGGGGGAACGCCTCGCCGGCGGTCCCGGCGGATGCGCCGTCCCTTCCCGCCGGCAACCCCGCCACGGCTCTGGCCCGGTCGTTCGTTCACCAGTGGCTTGCCCGCGCCTTCGGTTATCCCGCGCAGGAGACCTGGAGTTGGCTGTGCGCACCGCGCGTTCTGGCCACCCTGGGCGCCGCAGTCAGCGGCGTCGCCCCCCGGGTCACGGCATCGCTCCACACCGCCTTTGCCTCGCTGCGGGCAGTTTGCACTGCGGAGGCTTTCGGGCCGTTCCACGAGGATTACATCATCGCCATCGGACACGCGGCCCGCGGGTCGTGTCCCGTGAATGAGATCGAGTATGGCGATCTCAAGGCCGACCCGCTCTTCCAACCGCATCGGCTGGCGGACCTGGCGGCTTTCTACCAGGCCTTCGGCTTGGAACTCGGCCCCGAGGCGGATGAACGACCGGACCACCTTTCGGTGGAACTCGAGTTCATGGGCGTGCTCGCCGCCCAGGAAGCCACCGCCCTGACCCCGCCGGTGAATTCATCAGGGCTGGGGATTTGTCAGGATGCCCAGAGCAAATTCCTACGCGAACATTTGGGACGGTGGACGCCCGCCTTCACGCGGCGCCTCGCCCGGGTCGCCGGCGAACGAGCGCTCAGCGCGTTGGGGCGGTTCGCCCTCGCGTTCGTCGAGAGTGAATGCCATCGATTCGGCGTGAAGCCGGGAAGCGAGGACCTGCTGCTGCGCCCCGCCGATGCAGGCGCCGCCTTGTGCGAGGGTTGCGGCCTTTCCCAGAAACTGCCCGGGATCGACGCGGTGGAATCCGGCGCCTGATCAGGGCGCACCTGGCCATGTTTCGCTACGTTTCCTTGCTGAAGTTCACAGAACACGGAGCACGGGAGATGGAGAAGTCCCCCCGCCGCGCCGCCGGCTTCGTTGAACTTGCCGCCCCGATGGGCGTTATGGTCGAGTCGCAGTGGTGGACCACCGGCGCGTACGACGGGGTGCTCATCCTGACTGGTCGAAGTGAGGAAGCCGTGCTGGGCGCCCTGAGCAAGCTGGCCGCCCACGGGTATGTGCGCACCGAGAGCATGCGCGCCTTTAGCGCCCGGGAAATGCTGGCCATCACGGACCACCTCAGGCGGCCTGAACCAAAGCGGAGTTCACGGAAATGACCTTCTTGTTTGAGGACGATCTGGTCGAGGGCGCCGTCTTTCTCTGCGCGTCCGGGAAACGACCTGGTATTCCGCTCCTGCAGATTCGCCGGTTCCACGCCGAACGTGAGCGATGCTACGCCATTCCTGATCCTGATGACCGGGCGGCGGCCTTCGCCCGGGTCCAGCTCGTCTGGTTTCAGGAATGGCGGCTGGAGGGAGCACTTCGAGCGACCGTCAGCCGGTTCCCCGCCTTGAAATCCGGTTTGGCTGCGCTGGCGTTTCGCCAGGCGCGTGGCCGGAATGACGAGGGCGCGGAGCTTTATCGTAACCCGGACGGAGCGCAGCAAGGCATTGTCGCCTTGAATCCCAACCGTTTCGCCTCCGATTCCGACCTCACCCGCTTTCTCCATCACGAACTGGCCCACCTCGCCGACATGGTGGACGAGAACTTCGGTTACTCGCCGGTCCTCGACGGCACCGCCCAAACCGCGTCGCAACAACGTCTGGTGCGGGATCGCTACCGTCTGTTGTGGAACGTCAGCGTGGACGGGCGGCTGACCCGGCGCGGCCTGGGCACCGTGGCGGATGAAACCCGCCGGCGGGGTGAATTCAATCGCGGGTTCGCTTTTCTGGAGGACGCTCGGCGTCAGGCGGTCTTTGACAATCTGTGGGGTGGACACACCGCCGGGCACGAGGACCTGCTGGCGATTGCTTCCGATCCACGCGGCCTGCACGAGCAATACGCCCCGGTGCCCGGCGCGCCGTGTCCGATTTGCGGTTTTGCCGCGTTTCAATGGGTGGAGGTGACCACGTTGCAGTCCGCGGCCCGGAAGCGTATCCACGCCGACTTCCCGAACTGGCATGGGGAGGGATCCCTTTGTGCGCGGTGCGCCGAGATCTACGAATCCACCAGCAACCTCAGGTATCCGGCCACGGCGTGCCTGTGATCCAGGCTGCTACAGGAAGGTTTCTGTCACGTCCCTTCCTCACAGTGCCAGGGTGGTGTCGAGGATTCCAGTTGCCGCCATCAGCGGTTTTCTTGACTTGAGTCAATTCCGAACGGCCGACGTGCGTGCATATTGTGAAGACGTATTCACAATATGCGAGCCAGAAAGACCAAAACGGAAATCCGAAGGGTGCAAATTGCTGAAGCGGCGTTGAATGTCGTGGATCGCCACGGATTGCGTGGTCTGAATGTGGCCCGAGTGGCAAAGGCCGTCGGTGTCGTGCCGTCGGGACTTTACCGGCATTTCTCCAGCAAAGACGCGGTGCTGGATACGGTGCTCGATTTGATCGCCGAGCGCATCGAGGCCAATGTCACACAGGCACGTCAGAGCAGCGGCAACGCCCTGGATCGACTTCATGGCATGCTCACGCGCCACGTCGAACTCGTTCGATGCAACTCCGCCATTCCGCGGGTGGTATTATCCGAGGAGCTGTTGCACGGTCGGCCTCCGCATCGGCTCCGGATGTATAACATCATCCGCGACTACTTGTGTCACGTGGAAAGCCTCATCCGCGTAGGGCAGCGCGAAGGCGTCATTCGTTCCGGCGTGGACCCGGAGGCCGCCTCCTCGTTGTTCCTCGGATTGATCCAGCCGTCCGTGGTCCTCTGGGCCATGAGCGCCGGTGAATTTGACATTGCCTCGCACGCCGAAGCCGCATGGGGACTGTTTGTTGAAGCCGTCAGGCGGACAGGACCTGAGGCGACAACTTGCCTTGAAACCAGCCAGAAACCGAAAGGACAATGATATGACAAGCAATCGCAAGAAACTCCTGGCCGCTGGAATGTTCACCGCGGCTTGGCTGTGGACGGCCACTCCGGCTCTTGCCCATTGCGATACATTGGATGGGCCAGTCGTCGTGGCCGCCAAAGTCGCCTTGGAGAAGAGGGAAATCACGGCCGTGTTGAAATGGATCAAGCCGGAGCACGAAGCACAGCTGCGAACGGCCTTTACCCGAACGCTCGTGGTCCGCACTCAAAGCAGGGAAGCCCGCGAACTCGCGGATCAGTTCTTCTTCGAGACGCTTGTCCGTCTGCATCGCGCCGGTGAAGGTGCGCCATTCACCGGTCTCAAGCCCGCAGGCACAGAAGTGGATCCCACCGTCGCCGCTGCCGACGAGGCGCTCGAAAGTGGTAATCCTGGCGCACTGATCGAGACTGTGACTGAAGAAGCTGTCGCCGGCATCCGACAGCGATTTGAGGAGGCGGTCCACAAGAAACAACATGCCGAGGACAGTGTGGAAGCTGGGCGCGAATACGTCGCCGCCTACGTCGAGTTCGTCCACTACGTCGAGGCATTACACTCGACCGCTATCCGGTTGGCGTCGGCACACCAGCACGTGGAAGAAGCCACCGGACCGGCGAATCCCGCACAGGAACACGGGCACTCACAGTAGAGGAGCGCGCCATGAACTCCTCTACCTACACCGCCGCCATCCGCAAGTCGGTCAAGTGGCTGCTGCTTGTCGTTATTGCGGCCGCCGGCATTTACCACATGAAGTTTGCGTCCGTGCCCGTGGACACGTTTGAAGTGAAGCGGAACGTCGTGGTTGGTGAGGTGATGGGCACAGGCACGCTCGAAGCGCGGATCAGCACCATCATTAGCACGCGCATCCAGGAGCGCCTAACCGAGGTTCTCGTGGAGCAGGGAGATGCTGTGGCAGCCGGGCAATTGCTGGCCCGGCTCGATGACGGGGAACTCCGACTGCAAGTCGAGGTGGCGGAGGCCATGCTCGCCGGTGCCAGGGCTACCGCCGAGCGCGTGCGAGTAGATGAACTTCGCGCCGAGGCGGTAGAGGAGCAAGCCCGGCAAAATCATCAAAGGGTGATGGAGTTGGCCGTTCAGCAGGTTAGTTCCACGGCTGAAAGGGACAAAGCCATCGAGCTGTTGCGCGTGGCGGAATCCGACCTGCAACGCGCCCGGGCGGCGACCCTTGAGGCCCGCCAACAGGTCGTCACGGCGGAAAAAAACCTGGCCTACCAACAGGAGCGCCTCGGGTTCGCGACCATCCTGAGCCCCTACGACGGTCTGATCACCCGGCGCGACCGCGACCCGGGCGGTGTGGTGGTTCCCGGCAGTTCGCTGCTCCAACTCGTCTCAACCAACGAACTGTGGATCTCGGCGTGGGTGGACGAAACAGCCGCCAGTGCCCTGGCCCTAGGGCAACCCGCCAGCGTGGTATTTCGCTCCGAACCGGACCGGGATTATCCCGGCGAAGTCGCGCGACTCGGGCGCGAGACGGACCGCGAAACCCGCGAGTTTCTGGTGGACGTGCGGGTGCAGGGGCTGCCGCCAAACTGGACCGTCGGTCAGCGCGCCGAAGTGTATATCGAAACGGGGCGCAAGGCGGACATTTTGGCCCTGCCGCAACGCTTTCTTCACTGGCGCAACGGCCAGCCAGGGGTATTCGTAGCTACCGACGGGAGGGCAAGGTGGACTGATGTGAGACCGGGGCTGCACGGACAAGGTGTAGTGGAGATAGTGGAAGGGCTCTCCAGCGGCGATCAGGTGGTGATGCCCGCCGGTCCAAAACAGTCACCGCTGAAAGCCGGCCAACGCGTTGCTGCGAAATGAATCTTGCCGCCAAAGACATTCGCCACAACCTCGGCCGCTTCGTGCTCACGGCCATCGGCATCGGTTTGCTGTTGATGACGGTGTTGGGCATGAGTGGGATCTACCGGGGCATGGTTGACGACGCGATGGTGGTGGTGGATCGCATCGGCGCCGACTTGTGGGTGGTGCAACACGATACCCGCGGACCGTTCGCAGAGATTTCCCGCGTGCCCGCCAATCTCGAACACCGGGTGCGCGCCGTGCCGGGCGTCGCCAGCGCGCGGAGCTTCGTTTCCCACAACGTCCAGCGCGAACACCGCGACGAGCCGTTGCGGATGAATGTCCACGGTCTGGCCTGGCCGGAAGACAACGGGGCCTGGGTGACGTTGACCGCCGGGCGGCCACTGGGCCAGGCGCATTACGAGTTGATCGCGGATGCCTCGCTGGGACTGGCCCTGGGCGAAAAGCTGAAACTCGGCAAAGACACTTACACCGTGGTGGGCATTGCCAAAGGCATGGTGTCCTCCGGCGGTGATGGCCTCGCGTTCTTCACCACGCAAGACGCCCTGGCGATTCAAGTCGATCTGCCCGGGGACGCCCTCCGTTTGGAACGTGCCGCGCGTGTGCAGCGGGCGGTGGCCCAGGACCTCGGACAAGTTCAGCCGCTGTTGCTCGAACGCGGCGCCGGAATGGCCTCGGGCATCCCGGCGCTCGGCCCGCCGATGGTCAGCGCCATCACCGTGCGCGTCGCCGAAGGCGTGGATGCGGCTCAGGTCGCCGCCACCATTGCGGCATGGCCCGATGTGTCGGTGCATACCCGTGATGATCAGGAGGCCTTGCTGGTCCGTGGCATGATTGACAAGGCGCGCCGCCAGATCGGCTTGTTCCGTGTCCTGCTGGTTGTCATCTCGACCATCATCATGGCGCTCATCCTCTACACGCTCACCCTCGACAAGATTCACGACATCGCGATGCTCAAGCTCATGGGCGCGCGCAACCCGATGATTGCTGGGCTCATTCTGCAACAGGCGTTGTTGCTGGGCGCGCTGGGCTACGGCATCGCCTGGGTGCTGGGCGGCTGGGTCTTTCCCCGCTTCCCACGCCGGGTGTTGATTACGTCGGAAGACCTGTGGGCCCTGGCCGTCGTGGTGGCGATCATTTCCGTCTTCGCCAGCCTGCTAGGCATCTGGAAAGCCATGCGCGTGGAACCCAACAAGGTGTTGGCATGACGCAGACCTCAAAGAAGCCCGCCGCCGTCGAGGCGCTCGGCCTGACCAAGATCTACGGTTCCGGCAACACCGAAGTGATCGCGATGAAGGAGGTGTCGTTGAGCCTCGCGCGTGGCGAAGTGGTGGCGTTGCTCGGCCCGAGCGGCGCGGGTAAATCCACCTTCCTCACGGCCATCGGCCTGATTAATCCGCCCACCGCCGGACGCATCGTCATCGGCGGCGAAGCCGTGATGGACGGACCACGCGCCCTGGTGGATCTCCGCGCTTTCCGCCGCCGCCACCTCGGCTTCGTCTTTCAGAAGGCGAACCTGATTCCCTTTCTCAAGGCCGTTGAAAACGTCGCCATCGCTATGGAGATCAACGATGTCAGCCCGCGCGCCGCCCGGAAACGCGCCCTCGAGTTGCTCGATTATCTGGGGGTGGGCGACCGCGCCCGGAACCTGCCCGACGCGTTGTCGGGCGGCCAGCAACAACGTGTGGCGGTGGCTCGCGCACTCGCCAACCAACCCAGCCTGATTCTCGCCGACGAACCCACCGCCGCGCTGGACAGTCATCGCGGCCGGCAGGTGATGGAGCTTTTCCGCCAGGTCGCGCACGAACACGGCTCGGCGGTCATCGTCGTCACCCACGATCATCGTTCTCTCGACGTCTTCGACCGGACCTACGAGATGGAGGATGGGGAACTAGGCGCCAAGCACAGTCCCCCGGCGCCCACTGCCAATTCGACCCCTAGCGCGTGAAGCTATGCCGGACGAAGCGCTTTGGGAGGCGCTGTTCGATGTGTCGCTGATTCTTGACCGGCTCGGCGTGGAACAGGGCTTGCGCGACGTCGTGGAGCTGGGCTGCGGTTACGGGACCTTCACGCTGCCCGTGGCCCGGCGGATTTCCGGCACGCTCACCACCCTGGGTATCGAACCGCGGATGGTCGAGCGTTCCCGGCAACGCGCCACCGCGTCGGGCCTCGCGAACATTCGCGTTCTGTGCCGTGACGTGCTGCAGAACGGTCTCAGGTGTGAGGCGGAATCGGAGGACGCCTGCTTGCTGTTTCAGAGTTGATGCGATTCCGCAGGGTTCGGCGGCGC
>JACKPW010000008.1 GCA_024233215.1 Verrucomicrobiales bacterium
GCCTCGACGCTGATCGGAGCTCCCCAGAGAACGACCCCCAGGAGCACTAGGGCCCGCCCCAAGCGGGGCAGCCCCCCGAACACCAACTTCACCCCGCTCGTCGCCTGCATGCCACACCTCGTCTTTCCGCACACCATGCACTTGTCCTCACCCGCGGTTGGTACTTTTGCTTATAGCTCGTTTCTCACCCACCAGGCAAGCCGGTTCATCCACGCGACGCGACAGCCATGCTGCCCACTGAGTGCCCGAAGGAACCAAGGAGAGGATTGCAGGCTGGACCTTGGGCCGGTCTTGTTACAGCGCCCGCAGCCGGGGCCATTCGAGTTCCAGTCCCTGATCGCGCAGGATGCGCTGGAACTCCGCGAGTTGCGTCGGATCGCGCCGGATTTGGCGGGGCGGTTCCCCGATGGCCAGGGCGCGGGCGGCCAGCGCTCCGGCGGCTTCCCCGATGTTCCATTCGACCGGATGCAGTCGGTAGCTTCCGTTGGTGATGTGAGTGGTTCCCAGGTTCTTGCAGGCGGGCAGCAGGTTCTCGATCCGCCGGGGCAGCAGGGCGCCCAACGGGATCTGAAACGGCAGACAGCCCAGGTCGATGTAGTTGTTGCCGCCCGTGCTGGGATGCAAATCGATCCGATAGGCGCCCACGCCCACGCTGTCGGGAAACGGTTCCGCGACCAAGGTGCCACCTTCGCCGCCGTTGCCCCGGGTTTCCGCACTGACGTGTTCCTCCCGCACGGTGAATTCCGCGAGGATTCGACGCGACTCCCGGATGTAGGGCGCCTTGGCCAGGCCGTCCGGTCCGTCCAGAAGATCCGCGCGCAATCGCAAGCCCGGCCAACCGGTGCCGCCGTCCGGACGGGGAGCCTCGGTCTGCATCCAATACAGCAGCGACCGGCTGAGCTGACGGCTGCGCCGCAGAGGCACGGCCGCAGCCACCGTCGGGTCGCCCACGAGCGGTCCCAGCCAATAGTCGTTCTGCGGCCAGTTGATCAGCGAAATCCCGCTGCGGTAGGTGCCGGGAGTGAAGTTGGCGGGGTCGGCAAGGCGGCGGTAGGTGAAGAGATTCAAGCCGCCGCTTCCCGGGCCGGTGGGATCGAAGTTCAGGCTGCGCGGCTTCAGGGTAACCGGATGGCTCATCTCCCAACTCAGGAGTCGGCCCGGCCAGGGCGGCGTCATGACCGGTACGTAGTCACGCCAGAAAGCGTACTCCTCCGGACGATCGATGGTGTGGTCCTCGCCGTCACAGTGGTCCACTGCGAAACACCAGGTGAAGGCCTGTTGATTGCCTGGCTGCGCCTCCTCCGGGGCGTGTTCCTCACCGGTGTCGTTCCTGGATTCGGCGCCCGTCACGTACTCGGTTCCGGTCAGCGGAAGCAGGTCGCCGAGTTCGGTGGCATCGATGAAATATGGTGCGCTGAGGGCCCGCAAGCGACCGGCTCGGGAGTCCTTCACCGTCACGGTGCGAACCCGGTCCGACACCACTTCAGCGCTGACCGGGCCGGTGTTCAGCAGGATTCGCAGCAGGTTCCCACTCAGGAAAGGGGCGAGCATCTGCTCCAGCACAGCCAGGGCCACACGGGGTTCATGGCAGAGTCGGGACACCGATCCGTTGCCGGGGTTCAACCACAGGTTCGCCCGTGCCTGCGCCGTCAGGGGGTAGTGATCCCGATAGAACGTCCGTACGCCGTCCCGGAACTGCCGGTAACTGCGGGTGCAGCCAAAACGCTCGATCCACGGGTGCTCATCGGGCGGCACAGCCTGGGAGGTGACCTGCCCACCAATCCAGTCGGTTTCCTCAGTCAGGATGACACGCCGCCCGGCCCGGCAGAGGGCCAGCGCTGCCGCACAGCCGCCAAAGCCGCCGCCGATGATGACGACGTCGGCATTGAACTCGGCTGATCTACTGCGTTCCTGGGCGTGGAGCCGACCCCGGCAGACTCCGAGCGGCAGTGCCAGAGCGGTGTTGCGGATGAAGCGACGTCGATTCATGGCGACATCATGCGTACCCGGAGGCTGCGTGACAACCGGGGTCTGGATGCCCGCAGCCCTTCCTTCCACAGATGGCTGCAGGGGTGATGGGTTGACCCTCCCCCATGACTGGCTACTCTCCCACCGTGATCCAGCAAGTGAAGGCATCTGCACTCCCATCAACGGACAATCTCCCCTCGACCTTCAGCATCGACTCCATCCGCTCGTGGAGGAAGCAGCAGAACACCGAGGAGGAACGTCAAGCAGGCAAGGTGGAATGAACGCCCCTGATGAAGCCCTCAACATGGGTGACAAGGCCCAGGCCCTGATCGAGTCCATCGAACGGGCGTTTGCGGACGTCACCCTGGAGGATGGCGTGTCGTTGCGCGAGGCCGATGTCATCGATGATTACGGCACCCGGGAGCAACGACAGGCGGCCCGCGCTCAGGACGAGCATCGGGACTGGAGGAACATTCCCGAAGCGGCGATTGCTCGTTACTACTGGTGTCTGTCGTTCTTCGACGCCAAGGGCATGCGATTCCACCTTCCGGCTTACATGTGCTTCGCGCTCCGGCGCTACAGCGATTCGGCCTCCGCGAGCATTGACTCGACCATCTACGCCCTGGGCACCCGGGATGACGACCTGAACCGCCTCCTCACGACTGAACAGCGAAGTGTCGTGCGTCAGTTTCTGGAATTCATGGCATCCGACACGGATGGCCGCGTTGACGGAGTTCAGGCCCGACACGCGCTTGAGAATGGCTGGAAATAGCAGCGCAGTGAGCAAGACGCTTTCGAGGGGTGGCGAGAATTCTCGCGTACGTCCTTGGGCTGAAATGGCCCCCCGGGACTGAACGGCTCGCGAACAGTTCCGGTTACGTCCCCACGAGGGCGGTCGCGGAACGTCGACACCCGACGGTCCGGTCAATTCCCGTCAATCTCGACCACCCGGTAGAACCGATAGGGGCTCGCCCCGGCGTCGGGATCGTTCAGTTCCCCTGGCCCCTCGGTGCGGCTCACGGTTTGCCAGTCCTCCCAGTCGCGCAGGTTGGTGCTGCGTTGGACGAGGAGTTCCGCCGGGGCCGGGGTTCCGCTACGGAGCCTCAGCGGCGCGGCCAGAGGTTCCGACGGGTTGCCCAAGCTGAGTGGGATCCACAGCGCCGTGGGCCGGCCTGCCACCGTATCCGGCCAGTTCAGCGAGCCGGGCCGGAAGTAGAGGGAAACGGCGTTCGCCCCTGAGAAGACCCCGCTGGGAATATCCGGACCGTCGCCTTCGAAATACACCCCGGAGAGGCTCGTGCAGGACCTGAACGCCCCGTCTCCGATGTTCATCACGCTGCCGGGAATTGTCAGGTCAGTCAGGCTCTCGCAGTAGGAAAACGTTCCGCCCTCGATGCTGGTCACACCCTCGGGAATCGTCACCCTGGTCAGGCTGTTGCAGGCGCAGAACGCCCAGCCCCCGATCTCGATGACGCTGTCGGGAATGGCGTAAGCACCCATCTTGCCCCCAGGGCACTGGATGAGGGTCGTCTGGCTCTTGTTGAACATCACCCCTTCCCGGCTGCTATAGACCGGGTTTTCCACACCAACCTCGATCGTCCCCAAGTTCGTACAGGGCACGAACGCCCCTTCCACGATGCGGGTGACGCTGTCAGAGCGTGTTTGAAAAATGAAGACTCGGCCTCTGGAACTGGGTCTCAGAGTGATATCGCAAAGAAATGTGACATGATGTGAGATTGTGTCTTGACATGCGACGGTTGAGGGGGTGGCCACATTCGCGGCAACGCCGCCAGTTGGGCGGTGAAAACGCTCAAGTACTATACCGACCTGACTGACGCCCAATGGGCCTATATCGAACCTATGCTTCCGAAACGGCATCGACGTGGCAGGCCTCCCACAAACCGACGGGTGATTCTTGATGCCATCCTCTACGTTCTGAAAGGTGGGATTCCTTGGCGACTGTTGCCCACCAGCTTCCCGCCCTGGCAGACGGTCTACCATGTGTTCCGTCAGTGGACGCTCAATCACAC
The DNA here is from genome assembly GCA_024233215.1 of Verrucomicrobiales bacterium. Lineage (GTDB taxonomy): Bacteria > Verrucomicrobiota > Verrucomicrobiia > Limisphaerales > J093 > J093. The sequence goes on from JACKPW010000008.1 coordinate 3,999, forward strand.
TTGGGCGGCGCTCAACGACGCCCTGCGTGTGTGTTTGCGCCGAACCTCGGGCCGCCACGATGAACCCAGCGCAGCGATCCTGGACAGTCAGAGCGTCAAGTCCGACGGGCACGGAGGCGCAGTCGGCTTTGACGCCGCCAAGTGCATCAAAGGCCGGAAGCGACACATGCTGGTCGATACCCTCGGCTTGTTGCTGGGCACGGTAGTCAGTCCAGCCAATTGCACCGAGCGGGATGGTGCAAAGTTGGTTCTGGAGCGGGTGGCCAACTGGTATGGGCGATTGCGCCGACTGTGGGTCGACGGCGGCTACACCGGGGACGCTTTCCGGGAGTGGGTCAAGGAGAGATGGGAGCAACTGGAAGTAGAGGTGGTGAAACGTTGCCAAGACATCAGAGGCTTCAAGGTGTTGCCGCGCCGGTGGGTGGTGGAGCGGACCTTCGGCTGGTTGATGAGACATCGCCGGTTGGTGCGGGACTTTGAACGGAGCGATTCGAGCGCGGAAGCGTGGATTCAGCTTGCCCTGATCCGCATCCAGTTGAGACGGCTGGCATGAGTAAACCCGGGCGTCATGCATTTTTCAGACACGCTCTCAGGAATCGTCACGTCAGTCAGGCTCTCGCAAAAGGCAAAAGCCCCGCCCTCGATGCTGGTCAAGCTGTCAGGAATCAGCACCTCGGTCAGGCTGCTGCATGAGAGGAACGCGTGGACCCCAATCGTGGTCACGCCCTCGGGAATCGCCACCCCAGTCAGGCTGCTGCATCCCTCGAACCAATTCTCCCCGATGCTGCTGATGCTGTCGGAAATCGTCACCCCAGTCAGACTCGAGCAGCCGGCGAACACCGCGTCCCCGATGCTGGTCACGCTATTGGGAATCGTCACGTCAGTCAGACGGTTGCACCCATAGAACACCCCTTGCCCGATGCTGGTCACGCTGTTGGGAATCGTCACACTTGTCAGGCTGGTACAGTGGTCAAACGCTAGCATCCCGATGCTCGCCACACTGTCGGGAATCGTCACACTTGTGAGGCTGCGACAGGACATGAACGCCCATTCCCCGATGCGGGTGACGGGGTTGCCTTCAATGGTATCCGGGATCGTAAGCACGCTGGCTGAACCGGTGTAGTCCGTCAGCGTGACTGCCCCGCCGCTTAAACTGTATCGGAAGTCACCGGAAACCCCTGCTTCGACGATCATCGACGCTCCCAGGAGAATGGCCCCCAAGAGTACCGTAGTCCGTCCCAAGCACTTCAGTCCTCCGAACATCGACGTTAACCCGCTCACTACTTTCATGACATCTCGTCCTTCTGCGTACCGTTTCCGTCTCATCGCCCAAGAATGAAACATCTGCTTCTAGCCTGTTGCTCACCCCCACGCAAGCCGCTTTATCCGTGCACCGCTTCACCCGTGCTGCCAGACGGACAGTTATTGCGTGGTAGAACAGGGAAAAGGAACAGGCCGGGGCGCTCGCGCGCCTCCGGCCTCCTCCCTGTTTCCTGCGTTCAGTCAATCCGTTCCGCCTGCCCACCGACGACGGTCGCAAGGTGATCCTCTCCCGCCACACCGAGCATCTGTATCTCGAGGTTGCCGTCTTGCCCGAACGAGCGTTTGCCCCACTCAAAAGAACCGGGCGCCCTTGTCCAGACTCTCGGCCGGTATGGCCAGATAGGGCGGCTCGATGCGGCTGTGCAGGGTGATCGGCACGCAGGGCCCCACATAGTCCCACACCGGAATTGCCAGATCGTATCCGATCCGGCAGGCGCGGCAGATAACCTCTCTTCCTTGCTGCACGTAGCCCAGCCTGTATTTGAAGCAGCTATAGCAGGCGTCGAAGTGGCAACGGGGCACTCCGTCCGCGTCGGTTCGAGCGAAGAAATTCACAATCTTGTTGCCGGCCCGGTAGGTGTAGAAATGGGCGTCTCGGTCGGACAGGGTGGCCAGGGAGATGAGCACCACCGGGCCGGCACTTTGCACGCGTTCATACTGGGGCGGCGAACGGCGACAGCCGACGCTGGCGGTCAGGCCCAGCATGATCAAGGGAATCCATTGGTGCGACTTGTGCATGCGGATGCGAAAATGAGGGGGTCAGCGTCGCAGGACCTCCTCGGGGTCGGTGATCGCGGCGCGCCATGCCGGACCGAGGATGACGAGCAGATAGGGCACGACCGTCAAGAGCAACACGGTGGTCAATCGCAGCAACTCCCCATGGGGCTGCAGATCGAACTTGGGAAACAGGACGGACCATCCCTGCAGGAACGGCCGCAGCAAAGCGCATCCGCCCAGCACAACGTGCAGGTGAGCCGCCAGCGCACCGACCAGAAACGCGGCAATCGCGGGACTGAATCCCTCCCACCATTTCAACGTCATCAGGTCGGAGACACTCCAACCCAGCGCCTTGAGCACCCCCAGGTGGCGGCGTTCGTCCGCCCCCGCCGCGGTGGCCTGGCCCCAGGCGAGGATGCCGAAGGCCACGAGGGCTCCACAGAGGACCAGCAGGACCATGCCGCTCCGCCACTGAAACAGGGCGTCGTAGGTTCGTAACATCGCCTGTCGACTGATCACCCGCACGTCCGGGAGGCGTTCCAGGATCTTGCGCGACACGGTGTCCGCCTCCTCAGGATTCGCCACCTCAACCGCCAGGTCGGTGGCAACCGCCTCCTGAATGTCAAAGACGGATCGCCAGGCCGACGCGCGCAACAGGATCAGGTCGTGCGTCATCAACTGGCTCTCTGCGGTAAACACCCCGATCACCCTTAGTGCCCGCAATCCGCCATCCGCGGCCTTCACCGGGAGCAGGTCGCCGGGTTCGAGCATTCGGGCCTCCGCGATTCCCGCGCCCACGACACAGGTCCAAGGATTGTCATCCTGCTCCTGCACCGCATCGCTGAACGCCTTCGCGAAGGGCGATTCTTCATCCGATGCCATTAGGGTGTAAGTCGTTCCCGGAGGGGGATCGTAGTAGTAACCCCAATAACGTGGCTTCACGGCGCGGACGCCGCGGATGGTTTCGATGGGTTCTCGATAGCTCAAGGGAATCATGCTGTGGCGCCCGGCACAGAGCCGTTGCACGATCAACTCGGGACTCGCGGCCAGGACCAAACCGGCCTCGTGTCGCAGCGCGGACGCCATGAGCAGAACCGAGGCCAGGACGAATACCAAGGAGGCGTGCACCACGAACACGGCGGCGTTTCGTCCCTTCTGGCGCCACAGTTCCTGCAACGCAAAATCAAGTATCCGCAATTGACGGATCATGGCAACTCGGGACGGACGCCGCATGGCGCGTTGACAGGCAAACCGGCGTGGGAAACCGGTATCCAGAGAGCTGCCGGAAAACGATCCGGCCAGGACGGGCCATCCTGAAAAGGCGCGAAGCGATCCGCTTGCGTGGGATGCCGAGTGTAACGCGACTCCGTCCAAAGGGCCGGATCGGTGAGCTGCAGCGCGTGCACCAGCCGGATCTTCTCCCTCAGGGCTCGTTCCTCCCGAGGATCCGGGAAGCCCTCCCAGACGATCAAACCGAGCAGCGCCCCAAAACCCAGCCCTGTCAGGCTGAGAAACCCGAGGGCGGCCCAGTATGTGCGCCCGGCTGGATCAACTGCCATCCGAAGATTCATCCCAGGAGTAGAGGGAGACGAAGTAACCGAGGATCGCCAGCGCCTGCCACTCCGTGAGCCGGGTCTTCCAGGCCGGCATCTGGAGAGGTGGCTCAGGACCCGACCGATCGGCCTTGGCCGCGTTCTTTCCGTCCAGAATCAGACTCAGAGCCGCGTCCAGCCGTGCCTTTACAATACGTCGCCCCCCCACGTCCGGCCCCTCGTCGGCCGGGTCCAGCGGGTGAGTCGTGGTCTCCATCCACTCCAGCAGAGTGTCCGCGTCTTCCCGGGACCGCAGAAAGAGCTTGGCGGCCGTGGTCACATGCCCGGCGATCTCGTCGTGGAGGTAGTTGTAGTTTCGGACACCGCCGCGACCCTCGGGGCCATGGCAGACCGCGCAGGCCATCCGCCGGTAAAGATACTCGCCCTGTGCCACGACTCCTTGGGCGGCCGGGGGAGGGGGCTCCGGCAGACAGAGCGGACAGGTGATCGGAGGCGGTTCGGGCGGCTCCTCTCCCGCCCGTGCCACCACGATCCATCCTGTCATGTAGAAATGACAGTTTCCGCACAGCGACGTGCAGTAGTATTGAAAAACCCCCTCCTCATCGACGTTGAAAGTGACCTCGGTGACATGGCCGGGCTCGACTTCATACGGCCCGAGAGCCAGGGCCGGGACATAGAATCGGTGCATCACATCCGCACTGTGCAAGCGGAGGACCACGCGCTCATGGAGTGTCAGTCGCAGGGTGGCGGGTGGAAACGCTTTCCACCAATAGTTCAGGTTGTTGACGGGTTCGAGCGTCCACAGCCCTCGGGAGGCCACCCCGGTAAGGTTCAGTACCCTTGCCTCCGGAGGGTATTGCGCCGGCCTGATTCCGCAGGCGTACCAGGCCATCAGCGCCGGAGCTCCCAGCACCGCAGCAAGGACGAGCAGCGTTGCGGTTTTCTCTTTCATGATCGTCTAGCCGGTAAAGAGCCGTAGGAACACCAGGGTGAGCAGAGCAATGCCCACGGCCGTCGGGAGGAACCCGCGCGTGGCGGTATGAGCTTGTCCGTAACGCGCCACTGCCAGCCGGTACCCGCGATCCAAGCCATACGCCAAACCCACGAGCAGCATCGTAATCTGGATGTACCCCATGTACTCCGGCCACACCGGACGCCACGGGACGTGCGCCAGCCCCACCAGGTCCCAGCCCCAGCCCATCGGGTCCGATGCGGTCGCAAGGATATGGGACACGTTGACGAAGATGAGGGGAAAGCTGAACGCGATCCAGGCAGCGAGCCCGACGGGCACGAGGACATACGCAAAACCCAGGAACAGCGCTTTCGCCGGGACTTCGGGCCGCCCGCTGAGCAGGCGGCCCAGCCATGCCAGCAGGAACCACACGGCGGGTAGCACGCCCAGGGCCACGGTCCAGATCAGGCCAGCGTAGAGGAGAAAGCCACCCCAGTCTCCAACCTCCGCCACGTTCGCCCACGCTTTCACCGTGCCCCAGGGCCCCAGGAGCGTCACGGAATAGAGAACTGCCAGGGCCACCATGATGAAGGCCTTCCAGGCCTCGTCATATCCCTTCAGTTGCACGTCGGTGCAGAACGGGCGGGCGCGAAGCGTCATGTTCCCGCTGGGGCAGGTCTTGATGCATTCCATGCACATGCCGCAGTAGTTGTTACGCAACATCCGGCCCGGGGTCTGCGCCCACGGGCATCCCCAGCCGTTTTCGGAACCGAGACGGCATGCCTTGGTCTCACACTGTGCGCATCGCTGCGGGTCCTTGGCACGCACCTCCACCGCGGAAGCCATGGAGTAAAGGCTGAGAAAACCGCTGACGGGGCAGAGATAGTTGCAGAAGGCCCGGTACCGATAGAACACCGCGATCACGGTGGCACCGAGGATGAGCCCCCCCAGCACGAAGGCACTGACGACCGGCCGGGTGACCAGGACCGCGCTGAAGGTGCATAGCAGGAGGAAGAGCACATTCTGCAGCCAGATGTTCGAGAGCCGCTTTGGCCAGTGCCGGAAGCCCTGCCACATTCGACGGACATCCTGGCGCACGACCATGAGCCGACCCCGTTGGAACCATTCCCCAAAGAACGGAAACGGGCAGAGGGCGCACCAGATGCGTCCTCCAAACGGAACCAGCACGGTGATCAGGACGAACCACCAGAGAATCCAGACAAAGGTGATGATGATGTTGCGGCTGCCGATCGGGGAGCCCCAGAAGCCGGCGACCAACAGCACCGTGAAGAAGAACAATGCCGGGACCACAAAAGCGAACTGGAACCACCGACGGGTCACATACCATTTCACCCGCGGGAACCGCGCCAGCAGATCCAGACGCCAGGCAGGAGTGAGTCTCAGCGGCTCCCCCGCAGGGCGCGTCCACATTAGGACGATCGCGCCGACCAGCATTCCCACAACCGCGCCGGAGGCCGTCCAGTAGGGGTAATTGGGCCGGACCACCAACTCCCCCAGCATGAACGGATGCAGCGGGCCACAGGTGATCGAGCACCGGTAGCGGTACTTGCCCCACCGCTTGGCGGTAAACTCCACCTCCTGAACCGGGGCGAAGTCCGCGCTTCGCCCCGGCTGGCGCAGTTCGAAATCCAGGCGGCCCGGATATGCCACCGCATTCAGTTCCTCACCTTCAAGATACAGGCCGTGAACCACGTCGTCCGAGGCGACATGCAGCCGAATGTTGTCCCCCTGATCCACGATGACCCGATGGGGCGCATAGGCATACTGGTGGGCCAGAATGTCGAGCTGATGCGTCTCCGGTGAATCGGTTGGCCCCGGGGTCAGCAGGGCACCGATCACGGCGCCCGCGAGGGTCATGCCCGTGGCCAGCAGGCGACGTCGCCAGAGGGTGCGCGCCGGCGGCGAACGACCGTGTGTGGGGCTACTTCGCATATTGCTTCTTGGTGATCACGAGATCCGGGACGGCGACCCGATCCCCCTGGACGACCAGCGGCACCGGTTGGCCCTTCAACTTGAGTCTCTTGTGCCAGGCGTTCACCTGGTACCGGCCGGGGGGCACGTTGGGGATCTTGAAGGTTGCCGTCTGGGTGTCCGCCCTGATCTCGGCCACGGTGTGGAACGGGTGGTCAAAGACCAGGATGTACGCGGCCATCTCCAGATGCAGTTGACACAGCGTCACGACGACCCCCGGCTCCTTGAACACATGGGTGACCGTCTGGCCTGGGCCCCAGGTGCCGATGTCGAGCGTGTCCCCCGTTTTCTCGAAGAGGAAGTAGACGTTGTGCCGGTCGTTGTCGCTGTTCAAGAAGGCCACCGTGCGACCCACCTGCACCGTCATGACGTGCGGAAGGAAGACCATGCCGCGCTGGTCCATCTCCACCCGTTTCTGCGGCGGGGGGATCGGTTTCGTTTCCAGGGGTTCCAGGGAGACCACCACCTCCTTGTCGCTCTTCGCGCCGGTGGTCAGCACCTTGGCCCGCTCGACACGGACGACTCCCTCCACGACGCTTTCCTGGCCGGATGCGGGGACCGCAAAGGCCAGCAAAGCCAGGAGCGGGGTCACTTTGTAAGCTTTGTGTCTCATGCAGCACCTCCGGGCGTTGACGTCAAAACGACAGGTTGAAGAGCAGGAATATCGTCTTGTCGAATCCGCTCTGCAGATCCGCCCCCTGGGTATAGAGCGTGGTCTCGAGGTTCACGGACACATTGGCGCGCACGAGTGCCTTGGCGCCAAGCACCACCCGCTGCGTGTCCTGATCGGGGTTCAGGCCGGCAATATTCTCGGGCAGATCGAGCAGCAGTCCTTCATACCTCCCGTAAGGCAGAAGCCAGGGGAAGACGTAGTAGGTGGCCTCCGCAAACCAAGTGTGCGAAGGCACGAAATCGGGGCTCAGGTTGCCGTACGGACGGTCATCATAGCCGTACATGTAGCCCACGGCGACCGTAAGATTCTTGTACTTCTGTTGCAGACCGAATCCCGCGCGCCAGAACGCATCGTCGCCCTCCCATTCGGCTCCCGCGTTGTCGACGGTGGTGATCTGGGCGGAGCCCGCGTATCCGAAGGCCGACATGATAAGGCTGTCGTCCCGCCAGTAGTCCGCGCTGGCCTGGGTGGGATCCTCGACTTTCGAATCCGAGCCATCGAAACCTAGGCCGCCGATCTTGTAGCACACCTGGGCATAGCCGTCCTTCGCTCCGCGGTTTCGCCCCGTGCCGACAAACGTGATGTCATCGTCGGGCGCAACATCCGCCGGATAGAGCACATCCCCGCTCACGACCCCGATTGCGTACTTCCAGCGCGGCCCGAACCCATACAACTCGAGGCCAATCTGGGGCTGGAGTGAAAAGGGGTTGCCCCGGAACTCACTCAGCCCGCTCCGAGCCATGTTGACCGTGGGCATGATCCAACTCGAATACTGATAGTAGTGCGTGGTGTAATTGTTGTGATCGAGCGCGGGATAGAGCCCCATGGTCTGCGTGCCAACCGTGCCGATGTTCAGGTTGATTAGGTTCTCCGGTCCGACGATGTCATGGATCCCGACCCTCGCCTTGAGCTGCGCCCACGACTGGATGTCGTTTCCTCCAAAGTCCTTTTGGATGAAGATGAGGTCGCCATAGTAGGAGAACGTCTTGCCGATGGTGCCGGTCCAGACCAGCTCAATCTCCTCGGGAAACAGGAAGAGCACCTCGGCATCCCGACTACCGTCCGAGTCCACTTCCAGCAGGAACCGGTTGATCAGGGAGAAGGGCAGTTGGGTGGAAAGAGTGGTTGGCCAGATGGCCTTCGGCCAAAGCCGTTCATAGGCCTCATCGCCCAGTTCCACGAGCGGAGCCTTCACATAGAGTTCATCATCAATGAAGTGATATCCGTTCAAACGAAACGCCTCTCCGACGATGTTTCGCCGGGGAAACGCCTCGTGACAGGTCACGCAGCTTGTTCCGTACTTGCGGGTGAACGCCGGCGTGGCAACCCCTTCAAGCCAGGCTTGGGCTGCAACGAGCAGCAGGCAGAACCGACCGGCACCAGAAGTGAGACAGGAGTTCTTCATGGTTTTGGCAGTAGTTGGCTGATCCTTGTTTCAGTAACTCAGGCGAAATCCACTGGTGATAAATGGCCACGCCGCTGCTCCGACAAACGTCGCGTAGCCTGCCAGGGACCAGCGGCGCAGGCTGCGGAGCACGGCGGGAATGCGCGGTTGCAGCGAGTTGCTTCGGCCGCACCAGGACACCATGCCAGTCGCCATGCCGGCGGTCGTGGCGACCAGAAGACTGGTATAGAGCAGATAGCCCACCCGCCCGTACTCGGCGTGCAGGAGACAGAACGGACAGTGGTGCGTCGGAAGTTGATAGTAAGCCAGGGAAATGAAGCCGATCACTCCCGCCAGCGCCACCGGCAGCATCAGGGCGCTTAGCCCCGTGAAGAGCCATCGTAACCCACGTCGAGTTGGACTCAACACTCCCGAGAGTACGGTAACCACGAGCCCTCCCCAGAAGAGCGGCTGGATCAAGCCGGCCGAAAGATGGGCGACCTCGCTCCCGAATCCCCCGCGGTCACTGTCAAACACGCTCGCGCAACACGAGGTCGAGAACTCGGGATCCAATTCCGCGAGGAACCTGATGACGAGCACCGCCTGCGCGACGAACACCAACGCCAGCAGTGGCAAAACCCCATACTTCACCCGGATGAGCGGGAAGTCAGGGGCCCGGGCATCCAGCCGATTCAGGACCAACCACAACCCGCTGAGGACGCTCCCGGCAAGCATCACCAACAGGGCGGGATAGCCAAGGCCACTTGCATTCAGTGTTCCAGCCGCGCACATCGCACCGGTCAGCAGCGAGTGAAGTTCGTCGGCGATGGCCACGAAGACTCCGAGCAGCAGGATCTCCAGGAACATCAGGTGACCGAGAATGCTCGACACCAAGGCCGTCCGGCGCTCCCGTTTCAACTGATCTTCCTTCGGGCTCCCCGGCTCCCACCGGATCAGAATCGCAGTGCCTGTGATGGCGGCGTAGACGGCGTACCACGCCACGAGGGCTTCCGCGGCGACCAAGCCCAGCACCATCGGAGAAAGCATCATGCCTCCCCTCCCTTCCATACCGGCACGGTCGAGCCACCGTGCATGGCGGTTCGCCGCCCGTTCCGCTCTGACCATTCCCCGCCTGTGCCCCCCCCCCGACCACCCACCGCCCCTTCCGACGCCGAAGCACGGGACTCGATGCCGACGATGGTACCGTCCCGCAGATACACGATTTGGTCGACCGCGTCCGCATCGCACACCAGGGGGTCGTGGCTCGCCACGATCATGGTCTTGTTCCGCAACTTGAGACCGGCCAGCAAATCGAGAAAGCCGTGCGTCAAGGCTGTGTCCAGATGCGCAGTCGGTTCATCAGCCAAAAGGAACTCTGGATCCCGGATCAGCGCCCGGGCGAGGGCAACGCGTTGTTTCTCGCCGCCGGAGAGATTGCGAACCGCTTGACCCGCCTTTTGTCCGACACCCAACGATGCCAGGAGTGCCCTGGCGCGCGCCGTCGCTTCCCTCATGCGGTGATTCAGCACGTAGACCGGAAGTAGCACGTTGGTGAGCACGGAGACGCTTTCGATCAACTGGAAGTCCTGGAAGAGGAACCCAAACCGCTCGCCCCGCAGCCCTGCCAGCAGGGGCTCCGGCAACCCGCTGATCTCCAGGTCACCAATCCGAATGCGTCCCGTGGTCGGACGGCTCATGGCGCCCAGCAGGCCGAGCAGCGTCGTCTTGCCAGAACCGCTGGGCCCCTGGATCACGGTCACCTGCCCGTCCGGGAGCGTCAGGTCGACATCATGGAGTGCCCGACAACAGCCCGGCTCGCCGGCATTGTAGGTTTTGGAGACGGCGGTCAGCGAGATCATGGCATTGGGGGGTAGCGACCTCCAGCAACAGTCAATCAAGATCGGAGATTAGGTCGGCGGTGATCTCCCCGAACGCGAGCACCCGGTCACCATGATGGTCCACCCGGAATTCCTCCGCAGAGTCCCTCGTGGCAAACGGAATGGCCTCTTGCCCCATCGGGCCGAGGACGTCGCTTCCGATCACATAGAACGCCGCGCGTCCGTCAATCAGCGTGCCGGTGTAGTAATCGGTGACCTTGATGCCGGCCACATCCGCCTCCCGATAACTCGGCGCGTAGCGGGAAACATGTTGGCAAAAGCGGAACAAGTCCTTGCATCCGTCGAAGACAAAGTGGTTTCCGTCGTACAGACCGGCGTGACACGTCCACGCCGGATACGGGGCCACGAACATCCCGCAAACGGGGCATTGCCGGGGACGATCCACCGAGCGCTGGCGTTGACCCATCCCAACGCAGACAGCCACGAGCACAAGCACGAGCACGAGCGATGCAGCGACCGGCTTGAAGTGGGTGATCATGACGATTGCAGTCCCCATCCGCATCCGGACGGCGAAGGGCACCGGACCGCGACCGCGTCAAGGACGCGCCGGGGCCTTTCGCCGCCTGCTCTCGACCTCGTCACAAAGATCGCTGTAGGCCGCCTTCAGCGCCGTGGAGAAATCGCTCCGGGCGCCCCCATGTTCCTCGATGAACTTGTCGGCCGCGGCGGCATCCGCAAAGGCCCACTTGGCGCGCCGAGTCATGACGCCCTGACGATCTCCGCCAATCACCCATTCGGCCTGGTCTGCGGCGATCAGTTCCCGCGTGTTGAACTCGCCAACCCGGATCTCCGCGGGGAGCCTTCCCTGGTTCATCGCCAAATCGATCGCCGCACAATGCAGTGAACACAACGCACTGCCAGCATCATTGGCATAGATGATCAGGACCCGCGAATGACCAAACGTCTGGCGGTTCATCCCACAATGTTTGCAGGACGGATGTGTGGTGCGGTCGTCAGCCAACCCGTAGCAGCTCACGATCAGTGCCAGCAGCAGCAGACGACACACCAGGTGGGTTGAAGGGAATGCGACTTTGATCGCAGGATTCATGGCAGACCTCCCGTGGAATGTTGGTGTTTTGAGTGCGACCGGAACAGACTCCCGGTCAGCCGTCGCAAAAGCAGATGCAGATGCTCCCCGTGCCCAGGTGAATCAGACTCCCACTGAACTTCCGGCAAGGGCACGCACCTCTGTGTGGTAGAGCATGCGAAAATGGGGGCGAAAAGGGGACAGCCTTTATGTGTGAACTCCCGACGCGCTGTCCCGCTGCCCGGGGCCAAGGCAACTCGCTCCCGGCACAAACCAATTGCCAGCACTGGCTTATCAAGGCTAGTCTAAGGCCGTGGACCAGCCGCATCGATATCGACTTGTTCTGCCATCCACCGACCCCTGGGCCCTCGGCCGGAGCAGACCCGAGGGTGGCGATGTGTGGCGCCACATCACAAATCCGTCTGGCCCCGGTCCGGGCGGGATCACAGGTCGCCAGACCGACCAGCAAACGTGGCCCGAAAACCCGCTGGTAGATTACCACCCGTTTCGGGGGACCGCCTTGAGGCCCCCTCACCCTGCCTGGCAGCATGCCCCAGGCAGAAGTGACAACCTGGAGCGTATGCTTACCACAAGGAGACAGAGTCAATGAGAGTTCTAAACATCATGCTGGCACACTCGTGCCTGTTGCTTGTCCTTGCAGGCTGTGCCACCAAACAGACCCACGTTCACAGTGGCCGGACCGACGTATTGTACAGCTGCGATTGTGGCCCTTCGTGCGAATGCAACACGCTTGCCACAAAGCCCGGGAAATGCACCTGCGGGGTTCCGTTGAAGTGGGGGCATGTTCTCAAGGTGGAGGGGAATGAAGCCCTTCTATGTCAATGTGGTGAGGGCTGTCAGTGTGTTGGCCTCAACCCGGAGAACGCGTCACAATGCGTCTGCGGCACACCGGTAAAGCGAGTCAACCTTGCGGGTTCTGGAATCTACTTCTGTAATTGTGGGGGGGCTTGCTCCTGCAATTGGGTTTCCGCACAATCAGGCAAATGCAAGTGTGGGATGGACCTGAAGACTGTCGAGTAACCTCACGGTCCTGTGAGACGTAAGAGCCGGTCGGAAGCGGCGTTTGACCGGGGGTTTTGCCAGTTTGCACTCCCGGGGCAACACTCCCCCCGCGGGCGGGGACGATCCGAACTGAGTGGGATTGATCGGCTCCGGAGGGGCGGCCGTTGACCGACGGGCCGATCCTCACGCGGATTCAAGTGTTCCAAGGCGCCGGCATAGCATTTGGTCGCTTGTTGGAGCTGGACGGGGTGAACTCAGCATGATCTGCCGTGCTTCAGAACGCGCAGGAGCAGGTCAGTCGTACGCGAGGCCCGCCGGCACGTGCGGGGAGGCGTGATACGTTCCTCGGTGCGACGCTTGATCTCCAGTTCCCCTTCGACGTAGAGATGCGTGGTGGAGGTTCTGCCACTCAGCGTTCCATCACTCCGTCCGAACAACGCGCTGATGGAACGTCCGGTCTCATCCAGGCCCGGATTCGCCACGATCAAGTCCGGCGCGCCGTCATGGTTCGGATCCCCCAGAACCGGGCTGTGCGGTGCCGGCCCCAAGTCCAGAACCCGGGGCGCCTGAAATGTAGCATCGCCGCTCCCGAGGAACAGACTCCCTTTCTACCGGTGGATTGGAATGAGCTTGCGGACGGCGCGTTGCAGTCGCTGAGGTCGATCCCTGTCGGTGCCCACCGAGAGAACCTTTGACGCTCGAACCTTCAGCGTCCAGGACCACACTCATCCCCGCCGGGCGGACTGCTACTGTCGTCTGGAATTCCCCTGATCAACACGCCGTTCCACCGGTTTCCGAGGAGCCGGTTGCCGCAGGGTCATCAGGGTGTCGGCTCCGACACGACCCGGTAGAACCCGCGCATCTCCCCCGGCGATTGTCCCGGGGTCAGGCGCAGTTGCATTCGGCGGTAACCGACCGGCAAACCCGACTGGTCATCCGCCTCCAAGGGTTCCCCGGTCACGTCGTTCCAGGGGCCCGCAATCGTTGTCGCCGTCTCCACCCGATAGGCCAATCGGAGCCGATCCCCCATTGGGTATTCGAGCACCAACTCCCCCGCCTTCGCCACCCGGTACAACCGCAGCCCCGCCGCGTCCGCCCGTCCCGGAATGCCCCCAAACGCAAGCTCTCCCAGGCCGGTGAGCCCGTCTCCATCATCGTCCTCGTCCGGCATCAGACCGACGGTCGATCCCGAGTACAGCAGTTCCCACCAATCCGGCAACAGGTCCTGGTCCAGATCCGCCCACGATGACGGCCAATTCATCGCGTGGTACCAGCTCGTGACCCCAATCAACAACGACTCCGTCGGCACCGCCACAATCCCCAGTCGCAGGACCTGCCCCACCCAGCCATCACCCCACACCCCCTCGATCACAAACCCATCCGTGCCACTTGAAGCAAATTGCGTCAAATCCATCACCGCGCCCGGCTCGATCACCCGTCGTTGGCCCGCCGCATAAAGGCTGGGAGTGCCGCCAAATCCCTCAAACGGACCCTCGACCGTGACCGACAACAGCCGGTTTCCCGGCGCCGCCACGACCGCGAACCGTGCGCCCACCACCGGCCCGTTCCCCATGGCCGTTGGCGCCACCACCCGCCGTCCCGTCGGCCCCGCCAAGGCCTGGGGGCCTCCTTCTTCGTCCTCGACCGCAATCCCGCCGCTGTCCAGATCCAGCGCCAGCCAAACCCGCGCCCCCGCAGTGGCGGCATACCCAAAGTAATCCTGGTCGATGCGATGGGAGGCGTCCTGTGCATGGTATGATTCCATCGCCGCGAGGGGTTGCTCGGGACTGGTCGCCGGGGGAGGCGGCAACGGATCCCGCGCCTCCAGCAGCTTCATCAGCACCCCGTCTGCCGGTACTGCCGACGGGCCCGGCCGGCGCAAGGACCTCTGCAGGGTGAAATCCGGCGGCACGTCGAGAATCCCATCCAGATCGTCCTGCGCCGCAACCGTTGAGCGAACCTCGGTCATCTCCGCATCCTTCATGCCCAGCGCGTAACCCAGCGTCGCCGCCCCGTAACCGGTAAGCAACCCGTCGCTCGGCGTGCCGGGCAACGGGTAGCCGACTTGCCCGTTGAACAGGCGGGCGACAATCTCCGCGTCCTCCAATGGCACACCCCGTTTGAAACCCAGCGCCAAGTTCAACGCCTTGACCGCATTGTAGATCGGCGTGCTGATCAGCACCGTGTTATTGGCCAAATCATTGAAATCCTCGAGGAACACAAAGTGATTGGCATAGCCGCCGGCCAACCCCCGAAAGAAGTACTCGCAATCCCGCAACGCCAGGTTCCGCGAACTGGTCTCCGCCGTGGTCGAGCGCAACCGGATCGTCGCATCCCATCCCTGGTCCGCAAAACGCTTGCGCTGCTCGGTGGTGGACGTGTCCGGCACCAAACCGCTGGCCACCAGGTCGTCCATACGATCCAGCACGTAGCGCGCCGGGGTCTTCGGCCGATAGTTCTGCTGCAGGGTCATTACGGCAAACACCTCCACCTCACCGCCGGTCACCCGGCCGATGGGATACTGGTTTGCCGCCACGAAGTTGTCCGGATCACACGGGCGGTCCGGATTACGGAGGAAGTCGTATTGCGAAACGCCGATCGCCGAAAACCGGTAGGGAATGGCCTCCGCCGCATTCCCGCTCGGTTGGTTGCTCTCCTGAACCTTCACCTCGGGCTCATACCAGCCCGTCAACTGCGCCACCGGCAGCGGTCGTTGCTCCGGATCCGGCAGGTCCGGAGAAAGCCCGTGGTTCGCATCCGCCCGCCCCGCATAGATCAGACTGCCCCCTTCCACGACCGGCGATCCTGACCCCGTCGCCGGCAGCGCCCCCAACCAGCGTCGGGCCAGCGAGCCCGAGTTTGCCCACCCGCCCTGCGGTTCGTTCCAAACCCAGGCCCCAAGGCCATGAGGCATATCGCTCTCCCGGATCTCGAAGTTGAAGTCCAACGCCGCCACCCCAGTCGTCGGCGGCCCCCCGAGACATTCATAACGCTGGGCCGCCTGGTCAATCGTGAAGGGCGCCGTCAGGGTAACCAACCTCACCTCAAGTTCCGCCCGCACCGACTCCAGCACCCCCAACATCGGATACCACTCACTCGGATCCGTGGCCGTGGCGTCAGGATACCAGTCACTGGTGTCGCCCGCCGTCGGCGCGTTCCAGTACAGCACCCCCGGCACCTCCGCTTCAAGCAGCGGGAACATCCGGTGCTCGGAGAAGAACGCCTTGGCGGCAACCGACTCCGGATAGTCGGCCCCGGAAACCGCCGGACCAGCGGCGATCACGAGGCTCCAAGACGCTCGCAAAACGCTACGCGCGCCAACGGGCCTGCGCCCCTGCCCGCAGAGACCGCGGAAAGCCCCTCGGGGGTCACAGGTGAAGTTGCTTATCGCCTTCATGTCGGAGACTAATCCACTTCGCCAGGTCGGGCAACGGTTCCGAGCCGTCCCGGGACCAGGTCGTTCGCCTCCGACCCCTGCAATGACCAATCCCCCCCCGCTGCAACCGCGACTCCGTCAAGGAGACACGTGCTGCCTGCGCCCACCGCCCAATCGGTCCTTTCCGCTCCAGGTCATCGATGAGCGGTTGACGCAGTGGCAGGCCGCGAAGATCGTCCGCTGGATCACCGGCCGGACGCAGCTCTTCCAGCACGTTTTCCAGTTGATGGCCGCGAAGTAGGCATCCCGCCCCGCCACCACGCCCCTCGGCAGGCGTTCTGCACCGCCACCAAGCCCCTCGGGCAACCGGGGGGCATTTTCGTGTCCAGACCTGCGCCCGCGAGCGGCCCGAGACCGCGCGAGAACCGGTGCGAGGCAGGTTTTCCGAGCCGGCTAAGGTGGAACCACGTGGCCTTCGCCGACAGGCAGCGCTGAAGGGATGCTCCTGTCCCGCATGCCGGGCGCCGTGAGAGCTGGAGCGTGTCAACACAAGCTATAGCCACAATGAACAAACCAGTTGAGATGAAGCCCGCCTTGACTCGGGTTCTCAAGGCGTGCCAGCGACAACATACTGCCGGCAGCCAAGGCGGACAGTGGGTAGGCTGTGCTCCGGTCGTCAGGAGTTCAATGAAGAAAGTGCCCGCCCTGCGGTGGGTGGTTGCCTGCTGTGGACCATGCCGGGCGACTTGTTGAAGCAGACGGGGGGCGGACACCGCACCCAAATTGAGCGAGTCGGGAGGGGTGGTCAAAGGAAAGTGCCTGTCCCGGTCAGCACTGGTTGGTTGGCCCAGACGGCCTTGAACGAAGACAAGACCGGGGCAGACACGCAGCTAACCTCGACCCGTGGCCTGGGATTCGCCGGTCAGACCGGCTTCAACCGAAGTGAGAAAGACAGCGAGAAAGATGGCGTCAGCCTTTGAAAGTGAGAAAGACGCTTTTCAGCGAGCCGAAGGATCTCAACGTAAGTCGTTGGGCTGGATTGGTACCCCGGGCTGAACGGTTTGCGAACCTTGCCCGTCGTTCTGCCGCGAGAGCAGTCCTACAAAGCCACCACTCCGCGGTCCGGTCATTCGCCGTCGACTTCGACCACCCGGTAGAACCGATAGGGGCTGACGCTGACGTCGGGATCGTTCAGTTCACCTGGCCCGTCCGTGCGGCTCACGGTTTGCCAGTCCTCCCAGTCGCGCAGGTTGGTGCAACGTTGGACGCGGAATCCCGCCGGGGCCGGACTTCCGCTGCAGAGCCTCAGCGGCGCGGACAGCGGCTTCGTCAATTCCCCCAAGCTCAGCGGTATCCACAGCGCCGTGGGTCGCCCCGCCACGGTCAGGCCCCACCCTCCGAAGCCCGGCCGGACGTAGATTACGACGGCATTCGAACACTCGAAGGCATCGCTTTGACAACCCGGCACACCGGCCTCGAAGTAGACACTGGCCAAGCTGTTGCAGCATGCGAAGGCCCTGCTGGCGATCATCGTTACCCTAGCAGGGAACGTCACAGTGGTCAGACTGCTGCAACCCGCGAATGCCTCCGGAGGGACGCTCGGTATGCCGGTTGGCATCGTGAGGCTCGTTAGCTTGGTGCAACCGCGAAACGCTCCAGTGTCGAGTGATCTGACGCTGTCGGGTATCGTGACACGTGTCAGGCCGGTGCAGCCTTCGAACGCCCGGCTCCCGATCCTGGTGATACCTTCGGGGACCGTCACGCTGGTCAGACTGCTGCAACCCGCGAATGTCCCCGGCTCGATCGTCCGGATCCCGGCTGCCATCCAAACGCTGGTCAGGCTCGTGCAGGCTTCAAACGCTCCTTTTCCAAGGCTGGTCGCGGTGTCGGGGATGGTCATGCTCCCCAACTTGGTGCAATCGCTGAACACGCTGTCCCCGATGGTCTTAAGACCGGCACGTAGGGTGACCCGAACCAGGCCGGTACAGGCTTTGAAGCTGCCCACCCCGATCCGGGTGACAAAGCCCGGAATGAAAAGATTCGTCAGGCTCTCGCACTGCCAAAAAGCCCAGTCCCCGATCTCGGTGACGGGGTAACCCTCGATGCTCTCCGGAATCACCACCTCGGTGCCTGAACCCTGGTAGCCCGTGATGGTTGCGTGTTCTCCGCTCAGCCGATACAGGAAGTCGCCGTACTGTCCTGCCTGCACTACCGTCACCCCGGCCAGGAGGAGTGCGGTCGCGAAGCGCGCTTTCCCCCCGGGGAAACGCGCAACAGTGGGGCGGAGATCGAGTGACGAGACCTTTCTCATGGCTCGGGTTTTCCATGTGGCTTGGGCTTCATGGTATGGAGATTATGGAGCATCTTCCGTACCTTCTGGCCCTCGTTTTCGCCGCCCCAAGCGCTTCCTTGGCTGACATTCGCCAAGACTCACCACCTGTCCCCGGTGATCCATGAAGGGCACCGTCACGCACCGGACAGTTATTGACTGGTGAAACAAGGAAAAGGAACAGGCCGGGGCGCTCGCGCGCCTCCGGCCTGTTCCACCTTCCTGCGCCTCAGGCCATCCGTTCTGGCCGCTTGATGACCATCTGGCCGTTTTGCTCCTTCCAACCGAGGACCTTCAACGTCACCGTTTCGAGTTTCGGCAGGGTCGGAAACGCCACCGCCTTGTCGCCTTCGAGCTTCACCTGGCCCCCAGCCGGGTCGGGATACTCTTCGTAAACCGCCAACCCCGGATCGAGCGCCAGTTCATGCCGCACGCAGACGAACTTGCCGCTGCCGTCCTTCCGGTTGAAGACCCGCGCGGAACTGGAAACCACCACCCCGCGCACGAACAGGCCGTTCAACACCGGGCTGCCATGAGCACTTGCTGCATTCTGAGCCATTCCATCACACCTCCTTTCCGGGAGAGCTTGATCAGTCCGTTTCCCAGATAGCGACCTTCCCGCGCAACGGACAGCACGAGATGGTCAAAGAGTTCACGAAACCGGCACAGAAACCGGATCGTTCGCACCCGTTTCCCTCGGATCAGGGTTCCCTGCCGCTGCCAGCGCTCCCACCGCTCGCCCATTTCACCGAACGACCAGCTCACCCACAGCTGCCAGAGGCAGATGTCCGCAGCGAATCGGACGACGGAATCTCTCCCGACGCTGGAAACTGACACGGCGGGCGGCTGTTGGGTGAAGCGTCTGCTTGGACGCTTCCGCCTTCGTTGCCCTGAAATCTCTCGACGAAGCTTCGGCAAATGCGAAGCCAGCGTTCATCTGATCGCCTTAGAACATAGGCCTGCATGAAGAGAAAACACGATATCCAAAGCAATAGCAGCAATCCGAGAATCATCACTTTGGAAAGCAACTCGTTGGATGGCTCCAGCAGCTTGCCTTGCGGGTTCAGTAGCACCACCTCCATGTGCGTACCGTCCGGTGGAAGGCGAAAAATCAGCATGGACAAGGCGATCCAGGCACCAATAGCCAGAAGGGCAGGGAGCAGATCAAACGCCAGTTCTACCGGGAGTGGCCGTTTTCTCTTCCGTGCCGTGAGCCTCCGAACGAGATACTCTTTATCCGTCTCGGGCTGTTTGCGGGAATGGCTCACATCATAGTCCAACGATCAGCTCACCGATGGCGGCCGCTCGGTGATATTCGGGTTGTCAAAAGGCGCTGCCGGGCCGCAATTCGGTGAAGCGCCTGGTTGGGTCTTTCCGGTGGCGACCGCAACGATCCCATAACCAACTAGGAAGAGTGTCCACGCGAACGAGGCTGCACCGGCGGCAAGAATGAGGTAGGCGGGCCAGTTGGTGCGCGATCCTTGGTAGGGGTCTGCAACCATCATCGGCCGGCCGTCGTCGCGACGAACCACCTGTCCGTCGGCCCTAATGACGGCCTTCGATCCTGACACTGGTGCCATCAGGGACATACCCAGCACAGCAAGCCCGATGGCGGCAAGGAGCGATGTGATCGGTCGGCGCATATCACAAGACCCAACGACGAGATCACCGAGGAGCGGCACACAGTGATGCTCGAATTGTAAGCTGACGCGCTTGCCGCTCCTTCGCTGCATCGATTTTGTTAGCCGCTTTTCGTCTCATCTCCAATCCTGTCGGTTGCTGGGCTCAAGAGAGAAAGCTCACTGTGACGCCGAACCTCTCCAAGTGCCTTTCGAGTCACCGGATTGTCTCTGGCCGAGCCGTGCTGCCAAGCCTGATAGCGTATATCCAGATAAAGGGATGCGAAGTGAATAGCAGCAACGACCTCCTTGGGCCAATCGGCCTGCTCTCGCCAAACGTGGGTGGCACCCTCAACCAGCGCGACGTAACGACTGACCCAGTTCACTGGAAATGAGCCTCGCTCCAACAACTCAGTGCTCGGATTCCCAGTGCCCAAGCAGTGCTCGAAGATATTCGCTTTCAGTTGGTCGTCGGATTCCATGTGCGGCTAACGTTGATTATTCGACTCGTGGTTCGTATATCGCGGTTCGCGGTGCTTTCGACGTGAACATCCCGATAGCAGAACCGGCGTCGGGAGGCAAGGGGGAAGTGGGGCAGTGCCCGCCCTGGAACCAGGGAACCCAGGCGTGCCGTGTGCGCAACCAGAACAGGCGGGCGGGCACCGCGGGAAGATTCCACCGTCCCGACAGAGCGGTGAAAGAGAAAGGTGCCCGCCCCCGTTGGTTGCCTCCGTATGACGACCTCAGAAGCGTCTTGTGTGGGGGACGGGAGCGGGCAACCGGGGGAATGCTGCACCCTGCCTGCCGCACCGTCAATGGGGAGAGTGTGCTCGCCACGGGTGTATGAAACTACGACGAGTTTGGAGTGCTGGAAACACTCCGACCGAGACGAGCACGCCCGAAGCTGCCATCTCCGCCGGCCGTGGACAAGGCCCGGACCCAGACCGAATAAGTGGCCAAGCAGTGGCCAAGCTGGATTTCGAGCAAGCGAGGGGAGTTTCGTAAGTCGTTGGGTTGGAATGGTACCCCGGCTAGGACTCGAACCTAGCGATTTGGCCAATACAGACGGGCGTTCTCTCCCCTCGACTCACTCATACACTCACTCTGATTCAGCCCTCGCCAAGGTTGCAGGCGCTTGGCCCACGCTTCCCCCTGCCCTGAGGGCTGCTGTGCTGGCCATCGTGGAGTCGCATAAGAGGTCTGAAGGAGGGGCGGCGTGAGTTGTTCCGCGCCCAGCCTGCTGCCTTCGGTGCGTCCTGCTGCGGGGCGCCCGAAGAGTCTCTGCAGCTCCCGCGCCGGAGGCGCCCACCCTCAGCCCCGAAGTCCCAAGCCCCCCCAAGGAACAGGGGAACCCATGCAAAGAAACGTAAGCCAAGGAGGAGGGGCCAAACACCCCGCTTCCCGGTGGGGCCGGAGGGCGACTAGCCCGGAGGCGGGAAGCGCAAATCAATCCCGGCGCCGGACTTACGTCCTGAGGCCCCCCGACGCTCGAAAGCAGGTTGAGCCTGAGGGTGCGGAGCGTGAGGCAGGGGGTGACGCCATGCTCAAGGAGTTCGTGCCAGCGTCGTGGTTTCATCCCGTGGGTGTGCACAAGGTGCTAAAACGGTTCTGGCACCGGCTGCCGGACGTGTCGGGGAAGCTCTTCTTGACCTTCACCGTCGATCCGAAGCTCTTCCGGGATGAGGAGTCCGCGTTCACGCACTCGCGGGATCGCCTCCGGCGGGTATTCCACCGGCTTCGCGGTGGGGCGGAACATGAGGGCAAGGTCCACGTCATCGACGCGCCCTACTGCATCAAGGTCGAGTTCCACGAGAGCGGCTGGGTCCATTACCACGCGGTCTTCCTGACCCGACGTTTTGTGCCGGTGGAACTGCTGAAGGAGCTGTGGGGACTGGGGCGTGTGCACATCGCCCGAATCAAGACCGAGGACTTCGAGTATTTGTTGAAATACGTGACCAAGCCCGACGACATGCCGGAGTGGGTGAAGCAGCGGAAACGGCTTCGGATGTTCCAGACCAGCCGGGGATTCCTCAAGCCGGAAGGGGCCAAGCCGGAGAAGCCGGCCAGCGATCCCCGCCGCGAGTCAATCCGACGTGCGACCAGCACGTTGGGCGAGCGGTGGGAGCGCTGGCAGCGGCAGGGAACGCTGATCGACGGCAAAAGGGTGCGGACGATCCGTTTTCTGTGTCGGTTTCGAGAACTCTTTGACCATCTCGTGCTGTCCGTTGCACGGGAAGGTCGCTACCTGGGAAACGGACTGATCAAGCTCTCCCGGAAAGGAGGTGTGATGGAATGGCTCAGAATGCAACAAGTGCTCATGGCAGCCCGGTGTTGAACGGCCTGTTCGTGCGGGGCGTGGTGGTGTCCAGCTCCGCGCGAGTGTTCAACCGGAAGGACGGCAGTGGCAAGTTCGTCTGCGTACGGCATGAACTGGCGCTCGATCCGGGGCTGGCGGTTTACGAAGAGTATCCCGACCCGGCTGGGGGCCAGGTGAAGCTCGAAGGCGACACGGTGGTGGCGTTCCCAGCGCTGCCGAAGCTCGAAACGGTGACGCTGAAGGTGCTCGGCTGGAAAGACCAGAACGGCCAGATGGTCATCAAGCGGGCGGAACGGGTGGCCTGAGGCGTGGGAAGGTGGAACAGGCCGGAGGCGCGCGAGCGCCCCGGCCTGTTCCTTTTCCTTGTTCGACCAAACAATAACTGTCCAAAGGCGGCACGGCTGAAGCCCGGAATGGGTCAAACTGCTTGCACGGCGGGTGGGCAACGGGCTAGAAGCACATGTTCTCACCGCAGGTCAGGACAAGCAGACAGTACGCAGCAAAACGAGATGTGGCATGACGGCAACGAGCGGGGCGAGATCGATGTTCGGGGGACTGAAACGCTTGGGGCAAGCCTCGGCGTTCTTGGGGGTGGTTCTCATGGGAGCTTCGGTGATCGTGGAAGCCGGGGTTTACGGGGACTTCCGATACACACTCAGTGGCGGGGCAGTCACGCTGACGGGCTACACCGGTTCGGCCAGCACGCTTACGATCCCGGATACCATTGAAGGCTACTCCGTCACCCGCATCGGGGAATTCGCGTTCGAAGGTTGCACGAGCCTGACTGAGGTGACGATTTCCGACAGCGTCACCAGCATCGGGTTCCGCGCGTTCTACGGCTGCACGAGCCTGGGGAGCATCGAAGCTGGCGCGGAAAACCCGGAGTACAGCAGTCAGGAAGGAGTGCTGTTCAACAAGGCCCAAACAACCCTCATCCTCTGTCCTGAGGGCAGGGTGGGCGTTTACGCAATTCCCGACAGCGTGACCAGCATCGGAGAATCCGCGTTTGCAGAATGCCGGCGCCTGATGAGCGTGACCATTCCTGACAGCGTGAGGAGCATCGGGAACGGGACGTTCGGAGGCTGCGGTTGGCTGACGAGCATTACGATCCCCGACAGCGTCACCAGCATCGGGGACGGGGCGTTCGCCGGCTGTTGGAGCTTGGGGAGCATCGAAGTTGGTGCGGAAAACCCGGAGTACAGCAGTCAGGAAGGAGTGCTGTTCAACAAGGCCCAAACAACCCTCATCCGCTGTCCTGAGGGCAGGGTGGGCGTTTACGCAATTCCCGACAGCGTGACCAGCATCGGAGAATCGGCGTTTGCGAAATGCGGGCACCTCACCAGTCTGACGATTCCTGACAGCGTGACCACCATCGGGGACTGGGCGTTCGAGCAATGTGGGAGCCTCAGCAGCCTGACGATTCCTGACAGCGTGACCAACCTCGGAGAATCGGCGTTTGCGGATTGCTGGAGCCTGGTGAGCGTGACCATTCCTGACAGCGTGACGAGCATCGGGAACGGGTCGTTCGGAGGCTGCACTTGGCTGAGGAGCATTACGATCCCCGGCAGTGTTACCCGCATCGGGGATCATGCGTTCGAGCGCTGTAGGGGCCTCAGAAATCTGACGATTCCGGACAGCGTGACCAGCATCGGAGAATCGGCGTTTGCGGAATGCTGGAGCTTGGTCAGCGTGACCATTCCTGACAGCGTGACGAGCATCGGGAACGGGTCGTTCGGAGACTGCACTGGGCTGACGAGCATTACGATTCCCGCCAGCGTCACCAGCGTTGGTGACGAGGCGTTCGCAGGTTGCACTGGGCTGACGAGCATTACGATCCGCGATGGTGTCACCAGCATCGGGAATTCGGCCTTCCGGGGATGCAGGGGCCTGATTACCGTGACGATTCCCGACAGCGTGATCACCATCGGGGACGAGGCGTTCTACGCCTGCTACAACCTGACTGCCGTGACGATTCCTGACAGCGTCACCAGCATCGGGGACGCGGCGTTCTACGGATGTTCCAGGTTGGAGACCATCGAGGTTGGCGCGGGGAACCCGGCCTACAGCAGCCAGGAAGGGGTACTGTTCAACAAGAGCCAAACCACCCTTATCCGGTGTCCTGGGAACAAGATGGGAGATTACGTCGTTCCCGCCGGCGTCACCAGCGTTGGTGACGAGGCGTTCGCAGGTTGCACTGGGCTGACGAGCATTACGATCCGCGATGGTGTCACCAGCATCGGGAATTCGGCCTTTCGGGGATGCGGGGGCCTGATTACCGTGACGATTCCCGCCGGCGTGACCAGCATCGGAAACAGGGCTTTCTACGCCTGCTACAACCTGACTGCCCTGACGATTCCTGAGAGCGTCACTAGCATCGGAGACGAGGCGTTCTTCTTCTGCTACAACCTGACTGCCGTGACGATTCCTGACAGCGTGACCAGCATCGGGAACGCCGCGTTCTACGGCTGTACCGGCCTGAGTGCCGTGACGATTGGCGAGAGCGTGACCAGCATCGGGGTAAGCATGTTTTACGAGTGCACTGGGCTGACGAGCATTACGATCCCCGACGGTGTCACTGGCATCGGGGAATTCGCGTTCGAAGGTTGCACGAGCCTGACTGACGTGACGATCCCCGACAGCGTGAGCAGCATCGGGTGGAAGGCGTTCTACGGCTGTACGAGCCTGGTTGAAGCAACTATTCCCGCCAGTGTGACCAGCATCGGGCATTCAGCGTTCTACAACTGTAGAAGCATGGCTGCCGTGACGATTGCCGAGGGCGTCACCAGCATCGGGGCCCACGCGTTCGACGGCTGCACAAGCCTGATTGGCGTGGCGATTCCCAAGAGCGTGACCAGCATCGGGCAGTTGACCTTCTCCAACTGTACGGGACTGACTGACGCGACGATCCCCGGCAGCGTGACCAGCATCGGGTGGAAGGCGTTCGGCGGCTGTACGAGCCTGAGAGCCGTGACGATTGCCGCGGGCGTAACAGGCATCGGGCAAAGCATGTTCGCCGGCTGCACGAGCCTGACTGACGTGACAATCGCCGAGGGCCTGACCAGCATCGGGGACCGCGCGTTCGACGGCTGCACAAGTCTGACTAAGGTGACGATCCCCGACAGCGTGACCAGCATTGCGAAAGCTGTGTTCGAGGGCTGCACGAGCCTGACCGAGATGTACTTCGAAGGCGACAGGCCGGAGTTCTCCAACCCGGTCTTCTCGGGGGCGGATGCCGTCATGCTCTTCTTCCGGCCCGGCTCGCTGAACTGGCATGATTGGACTGCTGGCAGGCCCACGGCGTTGTGGATACCATTAAGCTTGGGGCATCCGTCGGAACCTCTGGCCGCGCCGCTGAGGCTCCGCAGCGGAACCCCAGCCCCGGCGGAACTTCGCTTCCAACGCAGCACCAACCTGCGCGACTGGGAGGACTGGCAAACCGTGAGTCGCACGGAGGGGCCGGGCGAACTGAACGATCCCGACGCCGGCACCAGTCCCTATCGGTTCTACCGGATGGTCGGGATCGACGGGGATTGAGCGGACTGCCGGGTGTCCGCGCTGCCGGACTGCTCCCGCGGGAAGCCAACCGGAATGGTTCGCAAACCGTTCGGTCCGGGGTGCCGCTCTTAACGATTCGTCGAACCCCCGTGACGCGCACCTTCGGCTGGCGGAGCTGTGCCGATAGGACGAGGTTGCATCCCTGGAGATTCTCAGAAAAGACCACTTGACGATTTACCTAACGAACGTAAACTGACGGTCGTAAGTTATGGCCGATGAGTTTCCATTCGTCGAAGTGCGCGATGAGCTGCGCAGAATTCTCGGAGACCCCCTCCCCGGCACGCGGATTTACCGCAAGGACGGGCCTTTTGAAGAGGCGAAGTACTGGAGCGAGGCGTTGTTTGCCGAGTTCGACGGGCTCGTATCGCCAGGCGGAGTCGCGATTTATGCGCCGGTTACGAGGGCCTCAGTTCACCAACGGCTCAAGGCAGGGAAGCTCACGGGCTTCTTCTACTACGTGAGCGAGCCTTACAAGACTTGGTTCGGGAAGACCAAGATCGAACGAACCCTCCACTACGGCTACATCCCACGAACCGAGGCAATCGCCTGGGGGAAGGAACTGGAGGAACGCGCGGTGGAGAAGGGAATCATCACACGGGAGGAGTTGGAGGGACAGAAACCGGATTGGCACGCGTGGTGGCTGTACGACTACAACAGCAGGTTCGCGAGGGAACGACTGAAGGGAAGGGAAGCGTGAAATGGTGGGGAGAAGAGACGAAGTCGACGATGGCCTGATTGATGCGCCGACCGCAGCCGGGAGGTTCTGTGTGAGCGTTCGCACCTTCTGGCGGATGGTGTCGAGCGGGCTTGTCCCGCAACCGGTCCGTGTGGGGCGACTGGCACGGTGGTTCCGGTCGGAAATCGACGAGACGCTCACAAGGCTTCGCGAGAGGAGGAAGCTCGAGGAGGAACGCCGATGACAGCGTTCGTCTTCAAACCGAGGCGCAAGCTGAAGGGCCGGACGAAGGTCTCGCGCCTTTACAGCGGGCGATACCGCATTGAGCGAGACAGCCGGACCATCACCGTCGCCTTGGGCGTGACCGACAAGCAGGTTGCTGAAACGAGGCTACGGGAGATTGTCCGCAGGGCGGAGCAGGCGGCAGCCGGAATTGGCGTGCCTGTGACACAGCGAAAGGCCGCAGAGGTGGACCTCGAGAAACACCTGTGCGCCTACCTGCGTGAACTGGAAGTCAAAGGCCGGGCGGGGATGTACTGCTACAATGTCGATCACCGCTGCCGCCGGCTGTTCGTGGAGTGCGAATGGAAGCATTTGAAGGAGATCAGCGCGGACTCGTTCCAAGCGTGGCGGTCGCGGAATCAGCAGAAGGCCGCCAAGACGCTCAATCAGTACCTCGACACGATTCGCGGGCTACTGGGCTGGCTCGTGCGGAACGGCAAGCTGGCTGCCGATCCGCTGGCCTGTGTGGGCAAGGTGGAGACTCGCGGGCGCGAGCGCCGCAAGCGTCGGGCGTTCACGGATGCGGAGATGCGGGCGTTGCTCGCCGTGGCAGGAACTCGAGGGCCGGTTTACCTGCTGGCGGCGAACACCGGGCTGAGACGGGGCGAGATCGTGGCACTGCGCAAGGGCGACTTCCATCTCACCGGAGACCGGCCTTACGTCACCGCGAGGGCTTCGACCACCAAGAACCGGAAGGAAGCCCGGCAGTGGTTGAACGCGGAGACGGCAGAGGCCATGCGGTTGACGATTCCGACGGCGGCCCTCGCCTCGGAAGCTGCTTTCGATTACGTGCCCTCCATCGAGAAGCTGCGTTCTGACCTCAAGAAGGCGGGCATCGAAGCGGAGGATGCGGATGGCCGGCGCCTAGACTTTCACGCGCTGCGGTATACGTACGCAACAAACCTCGCTCGTGCGGGAGTGGCGCCACGGGTCGCCATGGAAATGCTGCGGCACAGCGACATGAGGTTGACGAACACGACCTACACTGACGTGCTCCTGCTTCCCTTGGCGGAGGCGGTCGAGAAGCTTCCCAGGTTCGGTGGGAACGACACACCAATACACTCACCTAAATCAGGCGCGGATGGGCTCGACCTGGCACCTGGTGGCACGGTGGGCACGATGGAATGCGTCAGCGAAAGCGCCGTTTTCGTTGGGCAAAGTCACGAACTGGCACAGCCAGGCACTCCGGGGCAGGTGAAGGGAATGGTACCCCGGCTAGGACTCGAACCTAGGACCAATTGATTAAGAGTCAACTGCTCTACCAACTGAGCTACCGAGGCACCCGGTAGGACCGCGATTCTGCGATTCTTCGGCGCGGGTGCAAGCGGTTTCTGTCATTTCTGCGAACTGCCGGCGGCGTTTCCTCCCGCTTTTCCGCATTGCCCCAAGGAATCCTGGCTGGGCAAACTATACCGGAACGGTCATCGCCCCTTGAACGCAAATCTCGCAGTGCGCCTGATGAACGCCCTCGTTCCGGCCCGGTTCTTCGCCGGAACCGCGGGCCGTTTCCTGCTGCTCCTGCCCCTGCTGGCCGCCGGTTGCGCCACCTCGCCGGATTCGCAAATGGCGCGCGTCCCCGTCGAAACGCCGGATCGCTTTGAGGCCACGGGCCGCACGGACAGTTTCCCCGCCACCGCCTGGCTGACGGATTTCACCGACCCCCAGGTCCGGGACGTGGTCCGGGAAGCGTTGGCGCGGAACTTTGATCTTCAGGCCGCCGCGGCCCGTGTGGAAGCCGCGGTCGCCAACCAGCGCATCGCAGCCGCCTCGAGGCTGCCACAACTCGGGGCCACCGCCGGGGCCTCCCGACGCGGCACCGCCACAGAACTGGCGAACGGGGACATCAGCCACGACACCCTGGACACGCTCAGCCTCGGTTTGAATCTCGCTTGGGAGATCGATTTGTGGGGCAAGTTGAAGAACCGTACGCAGGCGGCCATCGCGGATTACGAGGCGGAAACCAATGTGCTGCACGCCGCCCGGCTGTCGCTGGCGGCCACCACGCTGAAGGCCTGGTTCAACGCGGTGGAATTGGAACTCCAACTGGCACTGGCCCGGGAGACGCTCGACATCTTCGAAAAGAACCTGACGGTGGTGGAGGGCAGCTACAAACGCGGTCTACCCAATCGCGCCCTGGATGTGCGGCTCACCCGCGCCAACGTCGAGGCCGCCCGCAGCACGGTGGAGGCGCGACGCCGGCAACGGGACGCGGCGGGCCGCTCGCTGGAGGTCCTGCTCGGACGCTATCCGGGCGATGCGATTGTGCTGGTCACCAACCTGCCTCCCCTGCTCCACGAGGTGCCGCCGGGGTTGCCGGCGGACCTGCTCCATCGCCGCCCGGACATCCTCGCCGCGGAACGCCGCCTGGCGGCGAGCCTGGAGCGGGTGAAGGTCGCCCGCAAGGATCTGCTGCCCACGGTGAGCCTGAGTGCCAGCGGCGGCACGGCGAGCAGCGAGCTGCGGGACCTGCTGGACAGCGACCGCGTGTTCTGGAACGTGGCGGGCAATCTCGCGCAGCCGCTCTTCCAGGGCGGACGGTTGCGGGCCGGAGTGGATCTGGCGAATGCGAACAGCCGGCAGGCGGTCGCCACGTTTTCCCAGACCGTGTTGAACGCTTTCCGTGAAGTGGAGACGTTTCTGGCCGCCGAGGATTTCCTGCGGCGGGAGGAGGCGGCCCTGGAAAACGCGGCGGTGGAATCCATCGGCGGCGAGCAACTCGCGTGGCAGCAGTATCAACGCGGGCTGGTGGACATCATCACGGTGCTCGAGTCACAACGGCGCGCCTTCAACGCCCGCAGCAGCCTGTTGAATGTGATCAACGACCGCCTGCAGAACCGGATCAACCTGCACCTCGCGCTCGGCGGGGACTTCACCGCGCCCCCACCCGTCGAGGACACCGAAACCGGCTCCACGCTCCCGGCGCCCGCCGCATCCCGGCCACTGGCCGCACTCGCTCCCTGACATGATGAAACACCCGTTGCGTCTCCTGCTTCCCGTCGCGGTGCTTGGTGTGGCCGCGCTGATCGTCTGGTGGATGCTGGCCACGCGACCCGAGGCGGAGCTGCGCCAGCCGCCGCCGTCGATTCAGGCGGTCGATGCCAGCCGGCTGGTGCGGACGAACTACCAGGTGATCCTGCGTTCGCAGGGCATCGTGCAGCCGCGGACGTTGAGCACCCTGAAGCCGGAAGTCAGCGGCCGGGTGATGCGCGTGGAACCGGCGTTTCGCGAGGGTGGTTTCTTCGAGCAGGGCGACCTGTTGCTGACCATCGACACCAACGACTATCAGACCGCGGTGGTGGTGGCGGACGCGACCCTGAAACTGCGGGAGAGCGAACTGGAAATGGAAAAGGCCCAGCACGAGCAGGCGGTGGAGAACTGGCGGTTGCTCGGCGACGGCACGGACCCCAGCCCGCTCACGCTGCGGGAACCCCAACTCGCCGAGGCCCGGGCTGCCGTGGCCTCAGCCCGTGCCCGGCTGGAACAGGCGCAACGCGACCTGCAGCGCACCCAGATCCGGGCCCCCTTCGCCGGCCGGATCAAACGGAAGTCCGTTGACGTCGGCCAGGTCGTTTCCCCGGGCAACGAACTGGCGACGATCTTCGCCATCGACTTCGTCGAAGTGCGCGTCCCGTTGCGCAACGAGCAACTCGACTTCATCCGGTTGCCGGAGGAATACCGTGGTGAAGCCGCCGACGGAGCCACGGTGCATCCGCGGGTGGTGTTGCACGGACGGTACGGCACGCGGGACGTCACCTGGGAAGGCCGGATCGTCCGTGCTGAAGGGGCTTACGACGAACGCACCCGCGAGTTGTTCGTGGTCGCCCAGGTGGACGATCCCTATGCCCATCGGGGCGCGGATCATCCCCCGTTGAAGGTGGGACAGTTTGTGAGTGCGGAGGTCTACGGCGAGGAACTGAAGGACGTGTTCGTGCTGCCGCGAACAGCATTGCGCGACAACGGCGAGGTCCTGATCGTCAGCCCCAAGAATGAAATCCAACGCCGGCAGGTGGCGGTATTATGGAGGGACCCGGACCGGATCGTCATTGCCGACGGGTTGAAACCGGGGGAGGTGCTCTGCGTGACGCCGCTGATCTTCGCGGCGGACGGGGCCGAGGTTTCGCCGACCATCGACGGCGTGGCACCGGTCCGCAAGGGGCCACCCGGCATGTCCGGTGGCGCCGGACTCGCCCGGGAAGGAAAATCGTCCGCGGGGACTCCAGGAAACCCTGCCCGCCCCGGTCCGGGTCCGGAAGCCGCGGTTCCGGGTCGCCCTGAGACCGCCACCAACTGAACCGCCCCCCGCCATGCACGGAATCATCGCCTGGTTTGCCCGGAACGGCGTCGCCGCGAACCTGCTCATGATGGGCATCCTCATTGCGGGGACGGTCACGCTGTTCACCGGCATTCCCACGGAGGTCTTCCCCGAGTTCCAACTGGACCTGGTCAACGTCTCCGTACCCTACCGAGGATCCACCCCGGCCGAGGTCGAGGAATCGGTGGTGATCCGAATCGAGGAAGCCATCCAGGATTTGCAGGGCATCAAGAAGATCCTCTCCACGGCCTCCGAGGGCATGGGATCGGTGCGGGTGGAGGTGGACAAGGGGTATGACTCGCGCGAGGTGCTCGATGACATCAAGAACCGCGTGGACGCGATCAACACGTTTCCGGTGGAAACCGAGAAACCGGTCATCAGCCTGGTCCAACCGCGCGGGGAGGTCATCACCGCGGTGCTGGCCGCCGACATGAGCGAGCACGACCTCCGACTGCTCGGGGAACAGATCCGCGACGAGATCGTGAACCTGCCGGACATCACCCAGGTCGGGCTCGGCGGCGTGCGGCCTTACGAGATTGCGATCGAGGTTTCGGAGAAGACGCTCCAGCAGTACGGGCTGACCCTGACCGCGGTGGCGAACGCCATCCGCCGGACGTCGGTCGACCTGCCGGCCGGGGTGATCAAGTCGTCCGGAGGCGAAATCCTGCTGCGAACGAAGGGTCAGGCCTACGTGGGCCAGGAGTTCGCGGACATCGTGCTGATCACGCGCCCTGACGGCAGCCGGATCACCCTGGGGGACATTGCGACGATCAAGGACGACTTCGAGGAGACGCCGTTGTATGCGCGGTTCAACGGGCAGCCGTGCGTGCTGATTTCGGTGGCGCGGGTGGGCGATCAGAACGCCATCACACTCGCGCGCTCGGTGAAGAAGTTCCTGGCCGAACGCCGGCAATCGTTGCCGCCGGGAGTGGAGTTGAGCTACTGGAACGACCGTTCCCAGGTCGTGATCAACCGCCTGAACACGCTGACCTCCAGTGCCTGGCAGGGAGGCATCCTGGTCTTGCTGGTGCTGGCGCTGTTCCTGCGACCGGCGGTGGCGCTCTGGGTCTTCGCCGGGATCCCGGTCGCGTTCATGGGAGCCATCCTGTTCATGCCGTCGCTGGGAGTCACGATCAACGTCATCAGCCTGTTCGCTTTCATCCTGGTCCTTGGCATCGTGGTCGATGACGCCATTGTCACCGGGGAGAACATCTTCACCCATCTGCAGCAGGGGGAGGACTCGACCGAGGCCGCCATCACGGGCGCGCAGGAGGTTTCCACGCCGGTGGTGTTCGGCGTGCTGACAACGGTGGCCGCGTTCACGCCGCTGATGATGATCGAGGGGTTCATGGGCAAGATCTTCGGGCAGATCCCGCTGATCGTAATCCCGGTCCTGTTGTTCTCCCTGCTGGAATCGAAGTTCATTCTGCCGGCGCACCTGAAACACCTGTCGGTTGGCAAGCGCGACCGCGGGCAGCTCAATCCCGTGCTCCGGATTCAACGCCGCTTTGCTGACGGCATGGAGTGGTTTGCCCGGCGGGTCTACCAACCCACGCTCGAGATCGCGTTGCGGCGGAGAATCCTCACCCTGTGCCTCTTTGTGGGAACCGTGGCGGTCATCTTCGCGTTCGTTGCCAGCAACCGCATCCTGTTCGTCTTCTTCCCACGCGTGCAAAGCGAGCGCGCCACCGCTGCCCTCACCATGGCCCAGGGAACCCCGACCGAAGTGACCGCCCGGTTCATCCGCCGCATGGAGGCGGCGGCCCGGGAACTGCAGGCCGACCCGAAGTACGTCGACCCCGCCACCGGCCGGAACATCATCGAGGACATTATGTCGGTGGTAGGCGGCCAGGGAGTCACCGGAGGGCGTGGACGCGGGGCCAGCGGCCAGTCGCACATCGGTGAGGTCTCTCTGCAACTCACGGCCCCCGAGGAGCGAACCCTGAGCGTGAGCAGCATGGACATTGTGAACGAATGGCGCCGGATGATCGGCCCCGTGCCCGGTGCACAGGACTTGAACTTCCGGGCTGAAATCGGCCGCGGTTCGTCGCCCATCGACGTGCAGCTTTCCGGCCCGGACTTCGAGGACCTCTCCGCCGCCGCTGACCTGGTGAAGGAACGGTTGGCCGAGTACCCGGACTTGTTCGACATCACGGACTCCTATCAGGACGGGAAACCGGAGATCAAACTGCGCATCAAGCCCGAGGCCGAGGCGCTGGGATTGACGATGCGCGACCTGGCCCAACAGTCGCGGGAGGCGTTCTTCGGGGCGGAAGCCCAGCGGATCCAACGCGGACGGGAGGACGTGCGCGTGATGGTGCGTTATCCGCTCGAGGAACGTTCCTCCCTCGACAGCCTGGAAAACATGCGCATCCGCACCGCCGGGGGCGCCGAGGTCCCGTTCGCGAGCGTGGCGGAGGTCGAGATGGGGCGGAGCTTCTCGACGATCAACCGGATCGACCGGAACCGCACGGTCAACGTGACAGCCGACGCGGACAAGGAGAAGGCCAACCTGGAGCTCATCAAGCGCGACCTCACGGAATTCCTGCCCGACCTGGTCGCGCAATACCCGGGGATGAGCTTCTCGATGGAAGGCGAGGCGCGCGAGCAGGCGGAGTCGTTCGGCGCCGTGGCGGTTGGCGGCATCTTCGTGCTGTTCGCCATCTACGCCATGCTGGCGATTCCCTTCCGCTCCTACGCCCAGCCGGCCATCGTCATGTCGGTCATCCCCTTCGGCCTGGCGGGGGCGATTGTCGGGCACCTGATCATGGGCTTCAGTCTCAGCATCATGAGTGTGTTCGGCATGCTCGCGCTCGCGGGGGTGGTGGTGAACGACAGCCTCGTCATGGTGGACTACATCAACCGCCGCCGCAGCGAGGGAATGTCGGTGAACGAAGCCGTGCGGGTGGCGGGGGTGGCGCGGTTTCGGGCCATCATGCTGACCTCACTCACCACCTTCTGCGGTCTTCTGCCGTTGATGTTCGAGAAGAGCACCCAGGCCCAATTCCTGATTCCGATGGGCATCTCACTGGGCTGGGGCGTCATGTTGGCGACCTTTGTCACGCTACTGCTCGTCCCGATCAACTACCTGCTCCTGGAGGATTGGAAGGCTGCGCTGCGACGCTACTGGGCTTGGCAGACAGGGAAGGACACCGCCCCTCCCGGCATTGCCTCCGCCCCGCCGGCCCGGTAGCGTTGGGGCCGCATGAACAGAGTGTTTTGGATCGGGGCAGCCCTGTGGCTTTCCCTCAGCAGCGCGGCTGCGGAAGATGTGGGCTGGACCGAGTTCCGCGGCCCGACCGGCCAGGGGATCGCCAATTCGACACGTCTGCCACTGGAGTGGAGCGAGACGAACAACGTCGTCTGGAAAACGCCGATCCATGGCAAGGCTTGGTCTTCTCCGGTGGTTCTGGACGACCAGGTTTGGCTGACCACCGCCACCGAGGACGGCACGGAGTTATCGGTTCTCCGGGTGGACGCAAAGACCGGTCGCGTGACCCTCGACAAGAAGTTGTTCGAGGTCGAGGAACCGCAGTTCGCCCACAAGTTTAACAGCTACGCCTCCCCCACCCCGGTCATCGAGCCGGGTCGCGTCTATGTGACTTTCGGCTCACCGGGGACCGCCTGTCTGGACACCGCCACGGGCGAGGCGCTCTGGACCCGTCGCGACCTGCCCTGCAACCACTTTCGCGGCGCGGGTTCCTCCCCGATCCTCTGGCGCGACCTGTTCCTCCTGCATTACGACGGCTCCGACCATCAGTATGTGGTGGCCCTGGACAAGCACACCGGCCGGACTTTCTGGAAGACGGATCGCACGGTGGATTTCGGTGACCTCGACGACCAGGGCCGGGTCACGCTGGAAGGGGATTTGCGTAAGGCGTTTTCAACGCCCCTGGTCATCGAACTCGCGGGCCGCCCCGCCTTGCTGAGCCTGGGTTCCCGGGCGCTTTACCTCTACGAACCCGCCACTGGCCGGGAAGCCTGGCAGGTCCGCTACGAAAACTGCTTCTCCGGCACCTGCCGGCCGCTTTACGCCGGAGGACTCGCCATCATCGGCTGGGGGTTTTCCCGCGGTGAAGTCTCCGCCTTGAAAGTGGCGGAAGCCGGTTGGGATCACCCGCCGGAAACGGCCTGGACGCTTGCCCGCAACGCACCGAGCAAGCCTTCACCGGTGATTGTGGGCGACCTGATCTTCCTCGTGGACGACGGCGGCGTGGGGAGTTGCCTGGAGTGGCGAACCGGCGAGACGGTGTGGCGGAAACGAATTGGCGGCAACTACTCCGCCTCGCTCCTGGCCGCCGGCGACCGGGTCTACGTTTTCAACGAGGAAGGGGAAACCCGCGTCGTCCGGGCCGCCCGGGAGTTCGAACTCCTCGCAACCAACACGCTGGAGGACGGCTTCATGGCCTCGCCGGCAGTGGACGGGGACGCGCTGATCGTCCGCACGAAGACCGGCCTCTACCGGATTGAGGTCGTGCCTTGACATTTCGCCATACATCGAAATATTGTCCGTCCTGTGCGGACGATCCTCACGATCACCAAGGCCCTGGCCGACCCGAACCGGGTCCGGTTGCTCATGGTGCTGCGCGGCGGTGAACGCTGTGTCTGTCAGTTGATCGAACTGCTGGGACTGGCCGGGTCCACGGTGTCGAAGCATCTCTCCGTGTTGTTGAATGCCGGCCTCGTCGATTCGCGCAAGGACGAGCGCTGGGTCTACTACCGGCTGGCCGCCACACCGGCAGACAGCCCCGCGGCACTGGCCCTGAACTGGCTGAACCACACCCTGACCGACAATCCCCAGGTCAAGGAGGATGCCCGACGCATGAAGACGATTCTCCGGGAAGACCCCAGCGCGCTATGCAAACGCCAGTGCCAACGATGATGAAGACCAGGCTTCTCTTTCTCTGCACCGGCAACTCCTGTCGCAGCCAGATGGCCGAGGGCTGGACCCGGCACCTCAAGGGAGACGTCATCGACGCTTTCTCCGCCGGCCTTGAAACGCACGGACTGAATGCCCACGCCGTCGCAGTCATGGCGGAGGCCGGCGTCGACATCTCGGGGCATCGTTCCAAGACCCCCGCGGACATCGGCCCGACCCGGTTCGATTATGTCATCACGGTATGTGGCCACGCCGATGAGAACTGCCCGGTGTTCCCGGCGAAAACGAAGGTCGTCCACGTCGGCTTCGAAGATCCTCCCACCCTCACGAAGCACCTCCCCGACGGCGAGGCGAAGCTGGCGGTTTATCGCCGGGTGCGGGACGAAATCCGCCGGTTCGTCGAGACCCTGCCTGGCTCACTGAACGCAACCTGAGCCGTGTCTGTTCAGAGCCCACAGAGGAAAACGAAGCAAACGAAGACGGGGCGGAAGCAAAAGCACGCTACCGCCGGTCAACAGCCGGTCATTCAGTGGAATGGCGGCACGTCCGGTATTGCGCCCCCGAGGGCCTGCTCTTCTTCGTTTTCTTCGTTTCCTTCTGTAGAAAGTCCAATTGTCACAGCTGAGACAGCTTCCACCATGAGCAACAACACCCTCATCTCCGAACAGGAAAAAGTCCGCAACACCGTCCGCGACGGGTATGCGAAGATCGCCACGGAAACCTCCAGCGGCTGCTGTGGCCCCGGCGTTTCATGCTGCGGTTCCACGCCGCAGGAGGCGGAGAAACTCGCCCGCGAACTGGGCTACAGCGTCGAGGAACTCGAGTCACTGCCGGAAGGCGCGAACATGGGGTTGTCGTGCGGCAACCCCGCGGCACTCGCGGCGTTGAAACCGGGCGAGGTGGTATTGGATCTCGGCAGCGGCGGCGGTTTCGACGTGTTCATTGCCGGTCGAAAGGTTGGCCCGACCGGTCGTGCCATCGGCGTGGACATGACCCCCGAGATGCTCGGCAAGGCCCGAGCCAACGTGGCCGCCTACCGCGATCAGACCAGCCTGAACAACGCCGAGTTCCGCCTCGGCGAAATCGAACACCTGCCGGTGGCGGACAACTCGGTGGACGCGATCATCTCGAACTGCGTCATCAACCTGTCGCCCGACAAACCGCAGGTCTGGCGGGAGATGGCGCGCGTGCTGAAACCCGGAGGTCGGGTGGCGGTTTCCGACATGGCCCTGCTTCGACCGCTGCCGGCGGAGGTGCTGAGGATGGTGGAAGCCCTGATCGGTTGCGTGGCGGGCGCCGTGCTGGTGCAGGAAACGGAGAGCTTCGCCCGCGCCGCCGGTCTGGCGAACGTGGAGGTGAAGATCAAGCCGGGTTACGTCGAGGCCATGGAGAGCTTCGAGGATCCCCTTTATCAACAGATCGTCACGGCCCTGCCTTCGGGGACCAAGCCGGCCGACTTCATCGCCAGCATCGAGGTGACCGCGCGGAAGCCGGGACAGTCCTGCGGCTGTGCGGGCGGTGGTTGCTGCTGATGGCGGATCGGCTGACCGGCACCGGTCCGCGATCGCGCCCTTTCGCGACCCGCCGAGCCTGGCGCCGTCCTGGCATCCGGCTCAGAACGGGTTCGCGGGCATCATCGGCCAGGCCTGCACCCTTCGAAACAGCGCCTCGCCGCCCTCGGCGAACAGCACAATGCCGTCGCTGTCCGGCCGGGCGGGATAAACCCGGCGGGTGATGGCCTGACGCTCATTGGCAAACACCTCGATCACGGATTGATCCACAAAGACGCGCAGTTCCAACGGTTCATTCGGCGACAACGAGAACGGGGCACGCTCGACAACCCTCCGACCGGCCTCGCCACTGCGGGTCGCGTCAAAGACCAACTCCCCCGCTTCGGCGTCGTAGTAAAGGAGCGTCTCCTCGGTCCCATCCGGTGACGTCCTCACCTTCACGCCGCAGCGACCGGAAGTCGCCGGATCGATGGTCAATCCCAGTTCACACGAACGCCCTGGCAGCCCCTCAAGCCTCCGCGGTCGTTGCGCGGACACGGAAAGACCCGTACGGAGGCTGCCGGCGCCCCGCAGGTTCTGAAGTTCATCGACCGGCCGCATCCGCAGGGTCCCGTCCGCGCCGAGCCAAAGCAGGCGGGGCAGCCCATACACACCGGACCAGCCCTGCTCCTTCTCGCCTGGCGGATTGTCCGTCAGCCACGCCCACATGATCTGTCGGCCCCGGTCGTCCACCAACGCCTCCGGGGCGAAGAATGTGTTGTCCACCCAGGTCATCCGTCCGTGGCGCTCGGGCAGGAAGCGGTTGTCCCGATAGTCGCCGATGTAATACTGACAACCGCGATTGTGGCTGATGAAGAGCAGGAGATGCTTGCCGCTTGGCCCGCCACCATCCGGGCTGGATGGCAACGGCAGGAAGCTGGGGCACATGTTGTCCTCATCGCGTCCCGTCCATTCCGGATTCCGCTCGTAGAACACGCCCTGATAGTCCCACGACTTCAGATCGGCGGAGGTGAGCAGATAAAGCCGGTCCCCTTGCTCCGACGGCGGCGATTCCGGTGCCCGACCCAGTTTGTTCAACACGAGCAGATTGCCGGTCAAAATGTGGTAGCGACCGTCCTGCTTCCAGATGTTCGACGGATCGGCCGAGCCGTGGAAGAACGTATTCCCGTCTAAGTCCTTCGCCTCGGTGACACCCCATTCGGTCGAGGTAATCACCGGGTTCCCTGAGAACTTCGTCCATTCCGAGAACTCGGGTCCCTGGCTTCGCGCCAGGCCAATACCACGCGCCCCCCACAACATCCAATACGACAGGACCGCCGAGCCGTCGCCATCGACGAAGGCACCGCCGCTGAAGCAGCCTTCATCGCCGGCACCGGGTCCAATGGCATCGGGATGATGCCGCCAGTGGAGCAGGTCGGCGCTGGAAATGTGTCCCCAGCAGAAACCGACACCACTGCGGTTGTAGAGATACATGAGGTGATAACGTCCGTTCGCGAAGAACGCCCCGTTGGGATCGCCCGGTTGCCCCATGTCCTCCGGCACGCAGAAGTGGTAGCGGGGTCGATGGGGATCCGCCAGCAGGCGCTCCCGCAACAGCCGCGTCGAACGCACGACCTCGTCCGGAACCGCGCTGCCAACGGACCACGTTTTCGGAACGGAAACCCTGGTCCCATCGTCCTCCCCGGAACTTGTGCAGATCACCGTGGCCCCCTGCCCTGCCAAGACCAGGCACCCTGCGTCGATCCGCACATCGCCCAGCAGTTTGATCTCGGTGAACCGACCCGTTTTCTCCCGCAGGCCTTCGTCCGCAAAGGACCACCAGGCCCATGGGGTCGGTTCGCTCCCGCCCGACGCCTGGCCCGGTCGAAGCGCCCTCAGCGTCTCCACCTTCAGCGCCTGATCGTAGATCCGCGCGTCCCGGATACGTCCTTCAAACGAGTTTCCCGGATCACCCGCGTCGAGGTGGCGTCGACCCAGCACCACCGCGGCTGCCGGGCCAAAGGCCTGGGGCGCATTTGGCATGGTGTAGTGCGCAACCACCTCGGCATTGCGCAACAGCGTCACCTCCGAGCCCTGATAAACGATCGCCACTTGGACGAACGTCATGCTGTCCGCGGTCTCCTCGGCCCAGTCCGATTGCTCCTTGTCCGTCCGCCGCCAGAAATCGCTGCCCGGCATCCACCTTCGCGGGGCCAGTTCCCCAAAAACAATCCCGTCAAAGTGCGATTCGAGATCGTCGAGCGTCAGGACACTGCCGCCATGCTGGTCGAGAGTCGCGGGCGACACCCAGGCCACCAGCGTCTTGTCCGTCAAACGCGAGGACGAGGGTTGCTCATCGAGCACGGCCGCTTCATCCGTCGGCGCGCTGCCGGGTTCGAGCAGTTTCAAGCGGATGTCCTTGAACTGCGCGATCGTCGGCGGGCCGGTGTGGAGTTGCAGTGCGAGAATGCCACTGAAGTCCTGCTGTTTGGGATCGTGATCCACGACCTCCGCCGCCAACCGATCGTCGACGTAAAGGGTCAGGTGAGGCCCCTGACAGCGCAACCGGTACTCGTGCCAGTCTTCCAACCGAAACCAGGCCGGCCCTTTGGCCTCAGCGATGGCAGCCTGGTGCGCCGCGCCATCCTCGTCGAACACCGTGCGTTCCCCGCGCCAGGCCAGCGTGTGGCGACCATGTTCATCGTAGAGGCGCACCAGCCAGTCGGTATTGAGGTTGTTGTCGACCTGGTAGCCGGCCACGTCGTGGTTCGGCATTTCCCGACTCCGGAACTGGAACCCGCAATTGATGCCCTCCGAGCCAAAGACCCGGTGCTTGAGCGTCAACTCGAAGTCGGCCAGGTCGCCGCCCTGCCAGATGAGGTAGAGATTCTCTTTCAGCGGATGCTCCGCGGTAATCCGGGCGGTAATGGCGCCATCCGCGACCGACCAGAAGCTCATGTCCGCAGCCTTCCAACCGGCGAGGGTCCGGCCGTCGAAGAGATCAACGAAACCGTCATCCGCCGCCAGGGCGACCGCCGAGGCCTGCGTCAGGATTACGAGGGAGAGGGCGAGTGGGTGGGAGGCGGGCATGAGGGATGGCATGGATTATGACTGGTGGGCGAGCATAGTCCGGGCAACCCCCGTTTGCACCTGGAAAGACGGTTGGCTCGGACAATCCATGCGCTGGCGGAATCACGGGAGTCCGACGGTCCGAGGCGTGCCCTGGCGCGGGGCTGAACCGCACGTGCAACTTCGTGTTGCACCTGCAACATGAAGTTGCACGGCAGCAGCCCGTGGATTTCACCCACAGCACCACTACTCCCTGCCCCCATACCGCATCCTCTCAGTTCCCGCACGGAACGGTCTTGCTCCTCCCGGCTGGCCGGAGCCCAGCCTGCCTTCACACATGACGCCGTTTGGTCCACCCGGAACCGGAAGGTTCTCACCGCCACCTCAACCATAACCTGCGACTGGTCAGATCGCTCCGGTGTCGCTAGGTTCACCCCATGCATGCCCGGGAACTGGAACCGAGTGCCCACGAAAACCGAACGCGGAGGGCCCGCTGGACGCCCGTCGTAATCGCCCTGACCTGCGTCGCCGCGACCCAGATCGCCCGGACCGATGAACCGTTGCATTCCGCGCTCGACCATTTGCGGCGCATGGCGGCTCTGAGCGCGCCGGAGCATGACCGGTTCCGCGCTCGACTGGACGCCCTGGAGACCGCCCCTGTCACCAACGACCAGGCGTCCCGGGAGCTTGAATCCCTTCGCCGAGGAGTCCTCCTCAACCACCCCCTGCTGCGGGAGACTCCCCTGCTCTTCGTGGTCCGCCGCCAGTACGCTCCGGACCACCACAACACCGCCACCTTCTTCCCCTCCGCCCAGCATGAGTATAACAATGGTCAGTTCACCCCGGGCGGCGCCCTCAAGACCATCCACCTGCCCTCGGGTAAAGTCAGCACCCTGCTTGAAACGGACACGGGACTTATCCGCGATCCCGAGGTCTCGTTCGACGGACACAAGGTGCTTTTCTCCATGCGACGCGACCTGGCCGACAGCTATCACCTGTACGAAATCCAGGCCGACGGGTCCGATCTCCGGCAACTGACCTTCGCCCGGGACGTGGACGATCTCGATCCGCTCTACCTGCCCAACGGCGAC
Source organism: Verrucomicrobiales bacterium (assembly GCA_024233215.1). Classification (GTDB taxonomy): domain Bacteria; phylum Verrucomicrobiota; class Verrucomicrobiia; order Limisphaerales; family J093; genus J093. Next base: position 45,536 of record JACKPW010000008.1, read on the forward strand.
ATCGTGTTCAGTTCCACCCGGGAACCCAAGTACTGCATGTGCAACCGGCACATCATGGCCAACCTGCACCGGATGGACGGCGACGGGGCGAACATCCACCAGATCGGCAAGAGCACGCTGTTCGAGGGACACGGGGCCCTGATGCCCGACGGCCGCATCCTCTACGACCGCTGGGAATACGTGGACCGCAACTTCGGCGATGCGCAGGCGCTCTGGACGGTCAACCCCGACGGTACCGGCCACGCGATCTATTGGGGGAACAATACCGCGTCGCCCGGGGGTGTGATTGATGGCCGCGTGCTTCCCTCGGGCGACCGGGTGCTTTGCATTTTTGGCTCATGCCACGACCGCCCGTGGGGGGCGCTGGCGCTGGTGGACCGCCGGCTCGGACTCGATGGTGCGGATCCGGTGGTGCAGGTCTGGCCGCCCGACGCCCGACGCCTGATCCAGCAGGATGGCTGGGAGAAGTTCGACGCCTTCAAGCAGGTTCCCCTGCGTTACGAGGACCCCTACCCGCTGGACGACCACTTCTTCCTTTGTTCCCGGATGACCGGCAAGGGGGAGGAAATGGGCCTGTTCCTCGTGGACACCTTCGGCAACGAAATCCTCCTTCACGCTGAAGAACCTGGCTGTTTCGATCCAATGCCGCTGGCGCCTCGCGAAAGCCCGCCGGTCATCCCGGAACGTCGTGACTTCGAGAATGCGCCCGGGGTCTTTCTGGTGCAGAACGTCTATGCCGGCACGCACATGCAGGGGGAGGAACCGGGTTCCGTCAAGTGGCTGCGCGTGGTGGAATCGCCGGAGAAGCGCTTCTGGACCGAGCCCACCTGGGGAGGCCAGGGTATCGAAGGCCCGGCCATGAACTGGCACGACTTCAACAACAAACGCATCCTCGGAACCGTGCCGGTCGAAGCGGACGGGTCCGCGTACTTCGCCGTGCCGAGCGACCGCTTCGTCTATTTCCAGTTGCTGGACGAAAACGGGATGATGGTGCAATCGATGCGGAGCGGAACCCTGGTGCAATCCGGGGAAAAGGCCGGTTGTGTCGGCTGCCACGAAGATCGGCGATCAGCCCCGGTTCATTCGCTCATGCCGGAGGCGTTGCGGCGGGAGCCAGGCAAGCTCGCCGGATGGTATGGTCCGCCGCGCGAATTCAACTTTCTGGCTGAGGTGCAGCCGGTGTTCAACCGGCACTGCGTCGAGTGTCACGACTACGGCAAGCCGGCCGGCGAGGTGCTCAATCTCGCCCCCGACCGCGACCTCGTCTTCAACACGGCCTACAACGAACTCTGGCGCAAAGGCTTCATCAAGGTGCCCGGCGCGGGCCCGGCTAGCACGCAGGACGCACGCGCGTGGGGATCCCATGCCAGCAAGCTGGGTCAGGTTCTTCTCAGCAAATACCGTGACAAGCTGAGCCGGGAGGAATTCGACCGCATCGTGACGTGGATCGACCTCAATGCGCCCTACTATCCCACCTACGCCAGCGCCTACCCGGACAACCTTGCCGGAAGAGCCCCCTTGACCAACGCCCAGCTTGCGCGCCTGGAGGAAATCACCGGCATCCCGCTGCGGCAGCAGGCCAGCCACAGTGGCAATCGCGGCCCACAGGTCAGCTTCGATCGCCCCGAACTCAGCCCGTGCCTGACCGCGATCGGGCATGACGGTTCACCTGCTTATGGTGAAGCGCTGGAAATCATCCGCGCCGGCGCGAGGCAACTGGCGGCGCGTCCGGATGCCGACCTGCCTGGTTTCGAGCCGGCCAAAATCGACCAGTGGCGCGAGGAGAAGTACGCGAATCGACAGGATGCCGAAGCGCTTGCCCGCGCCGCACTCCGGGAAGGAACTCGCTTCTTCGAGGAACAAAACCGGCCACCGGACCGCTGAAACGAGACCCATCGCGGGGTTGGCACTTTCGCTCCCAGCCCGCCCTCGCGTTGGCAAGGGACTCGTGGAACTCGTCCCTCCAATCCAAGGGCTGGAGGACCGGGCTGATCGACCTTGATCAGTCCCGTGGGCTTGATCATGCTGGAACCCGTCAACCGGCGGGCAACCATGAGACGGCAACCCATCCAGAGAAACTGTGGGCCTGGGGCTCGGCGGCCGGGCCACCCTTGCGGAGCTTGGATCGCCGGGACAGTCCTGTCGCTGACCGTTTGCGGTCCGGCACCAAGTCTTGCCTCGGATGCGCCCCCTCTGTTTCCCACGCACGTTCAACGCCCGCTTGAACTGGAGAATTGGCCGGCGGTTCTGAACGGTCTGGCGGGCGACCCGCTGACCAATTCCGTCCACCGGCTCGTGGCGGTGAGGGCGCTCTTTGAGACGGGGCAACTGCCCGACGAACAATTCTCGTGGATGCACTCCCCGGGCCCCGATCTGCTTTCCACCGGCGACCTGAACGACTATGCCGGGGCGGCGTTCCTGGCGGATGCCCTGCTTCAACTGGGTTTCATCTATGCGGCGGAACGGTTGGCCTTTGATTCCCTGGAAATGGAAGGGGAAAACGCGCCGGCGCTCCGCACCCTGGTCCGTCTGCACGTGGCCCGCGGGCTGACCAACGCGGCCGCCATCTTCCTCAACCGGCTTCAAGCCTGCCCGGACCACCGCACCTGGGTCGCCACGCAGCGGGCCGGCCTCTCCCAAGAGGCACCCGACGCGGACGATCCGGCCGTGCCCCGCATCCAAAGGAACCGCGTCACGCGCGACCAGATTGCAGCGGGTCTGACGACGGAACGCCTGCTGCGCCTGGCCCTGCAAGAGAACCCTGAAAACCGCATGGCCTTCCAGTTTCTGGTGGCCCAACAACTCCAGGCGCGCGACCTGCTCCGCGTGCGACAGACCCTGGCCAACTCCCCACAACCCACCGCAGGCCCCCTCCCCCGGCACTATGCCGAGGCCGTGCTGCTCCACCGGACCCTGTATCCGGGAATCCCCATGGAGGCACTGCTGGAGCGGGTACCTCCGAAGGTGGTGACGGATTTCCAGCGGCTCCGGGAACTCCTCGCCCAGGCCAAGGGTGATGTTAACGAAGCCCGGGCAAGGGTGTGGCCCGAGTTTGGCAACACCTACTGGTACTACTACTTCTTCGGACCGCGTCATCCCGCCAGTCCCTCCCCCACCTCGGACGGTTCCGGAACCCATGGATAACCTCGATTCCCAGCTCCGCCGGAAGAACGCCGGGGGCCCGGGCAGCACCTGGCGCCATTGGCTCGCCGGCCTGTGCCTCATCGTTGCCGGAAGCCGGATCCTCGCCGGCCCGGCCGTGCCATTCGACACCGCGCCCGAAACCGCGGCGCCGAACGTAGAGCCAAGACCTGCGCACCTGGCGCCGGATTATGTCGGGGTGGTGATTCCCCCCAACTTGGCACCGCTGAACCTGACGATCCAGGAACCGGGCAACGAGTACCACCTGCGCGTCAGCGCCCCCCAAGGCCAGGCCTTGGACATCCGGCAGGCGGGTCCCCAGGTTCGCTTCCCGATCCACGAGTGGAAGGCGTTGCTCGGCGCCAACCGCGGGAACCCGCTTCGATGGGAAATCGCCGTTCGAACCGCCGCAGGTGCCTGGACTTCCTACACCCCCTTCGAAACCCCGGTCGCCGACGAGGCGATCGATCCCTACGTCACCTATCGCCGGCTCAAACCGCTCTATTCCACCTACAAACACCTGGGGATCTACCAGCGCCACCTCGAGACTTTCGACGAGCAACCGATTCTGCGCAACGACGCCATCGCCGGTGGATGCGTGAACTGTCACACGCCGCATCAGGGTTCGCCGGATCGTTTTGCCATCAGCTTCCGCGGCCGGTTTGGAACCCCCACGTTGCTGATCGAGAGCAACCACATCACCCGAATCGATGCCAAACTCGGCTACCTCGCCTGGCATCCGAATGGCAAAATGCTGGCGTTCGGCGACAACAAGATCACCCAGTTCTTTCACATCGCCGGGCCGAACAACCGCGACGTCTTCGACGCCCACTCCGATCTCGGCGTCCTGCATCTGGAGGATCAAACCATCGAGAAGCCGCCGGCCATCGCCCGACCCGATCACAACGAGAACTGGCCTTCCTGGGCACCCGACGGCCGCCACCTCTACTTTTGCAGCAGTCCGACGGTTGCATTCGAAGACGTGGCCGGTTTTCGCTACGACCTTCTCCGGATTCCCTACGACCCCGACCGAAACCAGTGGGGCGAACCGGAGGTCCTGCTGTCCGCTGCGGAGCACCATCTGAGCTTTCATCAACCCCGGGTGTCTCCCGATGGGCGTTTTCTGGTGCTCACGGTCAGCGAGTTCGGCAGCTTCCCTCTCTTTCGTTCCGACAGCGACCTCTGGCTGCTGCGGCTGGACACGCGCGAGTTGAAGCCGCTGCCGATGCTAAACAGTCCGCATGCTGAGACCTGGCATTCCTGGTCAAGCAACGGACGTTGGCTTCTGTTCGGCAGCCGGCGGGTCGACGGGGTTTTCGCCCGACTGTTCATCACTCATGTCGACCCGGAGGGACAATTCTCGAAACCCGTGCTGCTGCCCCAGGAGGACCCCGAGTATTACGGGACCTGCCTCGACAACTTCAACGCCCCCGAACTGGCCCGCGGCCCCGTCCGGATATCCGAGGAGGAACTGGCCAAGGCGGTTGACGATGCGCCAGAGAAGACCGCAGCTGCCTCCGCAGCCGGTTCCGATCCCTACCGCTCCTCGCTCAACCTCGAATAGCCCGCGTGGAGCGTGGTAAGATCAGGAACGGTGTCGCCAATGCTGGCAATGAGTTCACGCGCCAGCCAGGCCCGACCCCGCGCCGGCAAAGCCAGCACTTGAGCAACCATTTCAGCGGTCACGCTCGTGCCGGCAGAGTATCGCCCGACGCCAACTCCTGCATCTTGGGAAGGGACCCTTTGGAACGGATCGTCCTGCCAGTCAGGCCGAACCTGAAAGGACAAGGAGGCAGAGGAATGTCAGATCTCTGGAACTAGCATGGATGGAGCAGAGGGAATCAACCTCCTCACGTCGGCGACGTGCCACCACGTCTCAACGGGCTGAGGCCCCGCCTCACCGGTTCACTCACTCCAGCCCCACGATGCGGAAATAGGCCTGTGACGCACCCGTCGGAATCACCACCTCCACCTGCAGCGCCCCCGCCGAAGCCGGCACAGTCTTCAGCACCTCCCAGTCGCCATCGACCAGATCCGCCTTCCACTGGACCTCGTAAGCACAATCCTCGCAGCCCACCCACTGAAGCGTCACGGTTCCGGGACCGCTGACCTCGAACCCGACGATCTGGACTCCCCCTGCCCCCGAGCCCAGGTGCTCGACGTTCGACAGGCCGGGCGTCGCGGCTGCATGAAAGCCCCAAGTCGCACCGCCGTTGGGGTATCGGCCGAAGGAGACATCCTCCAACTGGGTGCCGAAAGTCACCGAATCGAGCACCGTCTGACCGTCACGATCCACCAGGACAAGCGTCTCCCCGTTGCGACTGAGTTGGAAGTTGGTATGCAAGGGTCCCTGGGTGCCGTCGTCATCGGCCAGGATCACCACGTAACCCCCGGCCGCGATGGTCGTTCCCGTGGCAAACTGCCACTTGTTCGGTTCCAACGGGTCATCCGACAGATACATGCCGCCCAAATCGATGGCGGCATCGGAGCCGTTGTACAGTTCGATCCAGTCGGGGTATTCCCCGGCTTCATCGGCGTCTTCGAGAGTGGTCTGGTTGCTGGCCATGAGTTCGTTGATGACCAGGCTGCTCAAGCCGACCGTGTAACGTGCCTCGGTCAACGCGCCCCAGACACCGCCCGCCAGCACCCGGGCTTTCACAAGGGTGGCGGCATTCAGCGCAATCGTGCTCACTCCGGTCTGATAGATGGACGATCCCGGATTCAGACTGCCGCCCCATTGCCGCGGGTCGGTTCCATCCAGCGTGTAATAGAGGGTGCCCTGGGTGCCGTTCGATTGGGACAACGTCAGGGTGGATCCACGCTCCACGTCGCCAGGCGGTTGGCTGAGGAAGACAATGGCCTGGTTCGGAAACATGCCGACCGACCGCATCTGGTTGATGACCGTCTGGTTCCGCCCGGGGAAGAACTGGTTGATCATGTAGTCCTGCTCCGCCAGCCAGTCGGTTTTCGTGCGTGGCGCAGTGCGTTTCGCATCCCCCCATCGGGCGGATTCGGCAATGATGGCGAGATCGATCTGCGCTGACCGCTTCATCCAGCGCTCGATGTTCTTTGGCGCGGTCAGCAGCCCGTCGTTGAAGAAGCACCTCACGACGCGATCGGCGAACTGCAATCGGTACTCCTCATTGGCCGCAAGCTGAACGTGCAGCCAGGCCGGGTTGAAGTCCTGCCAGTTCTGACCGATGGAACGGTCGATGGGGTCGGTGAGCAGGCGTCCTTCGGAGGCGCCCCCATTGGCACCCAGGGAATGCTCCGCATCATGCCGGTACCAGAGGAACCCGGCCGGCTCCTCCCGGTTGTAGCTGGCGAAAACGTTGTTGGAGAAGTGCGCCCAGCAACTCACGGGGGCGTCCGGATCCCCGGTGTAGTAGGTGCAGATCATGTAATCCATCAGGTTCCCGGGATTAAGCAGCATCTCCCCGGCAGGGTCCGGCGAGCCGTCGGGCAGAAGACCCATCACCTTGCGATACGACGCATCCGAGGCAAAGCCGGCCACCGCCGCGTTGTAGAGCCGCTCGTAGGCATCCATCGTCCCGGCGGATGCCTCCAGGGCGCGCGATCCGGACGAGTTGTTCTTGATGATGTCATACGCGTCCTTGTCACCGCCCAGATAAGACTCGGCGTAGTCCGCATCCACCCGTTCCTGGGTCTGATAAATGCCCCAGTACTGGCCGTTCAGATACAGGTGATAGTACCGACTGCGCGTGTAGGGCTGCCCCATCTCGCGCTGGACATCGCGGGAAAAGACATCGCGCAGCATGGTGTTCTTCTCGCTCCCTTCAAAGGCCCACGAGTAGTTCTGGCTGGTGCGCAAATCGACGTTGTCGAACTCATCCACACCCTCATCGCCGAACAGGGGATAATGCAGCCGCCCGGCCCCGTATTCGCTCCGGAAGAAGAGGCGGAAGGAGTGCTTGGGGTTGCTGTCGCTTCGACTGAACGCCCCGCGGATCCGCAGCCCGGCATTCACCGTGAAGCCGGGCGTGCCGTTGGGGTTGATCAGTTCCACCGAGGTCTCGCGTTCCCAGGCCCGACCGTCATTGCCGGCATTGACGTAGATGCCGTTGGCCGAGCCGAACAGGTTGTCCACATCGGTCACCAACGACAGCGACGGAATGTCGCGCAAGGCGTCGCGAATCGATCCGGCCCAGGAACCGCTGTTCACCACGTCAGGATCCATCCCGTAGTCGATCACCTGACCATTCACACTGCCGGTGGGCCAACCCGGGCCCGGCGCCTGGCCGTTGGCGGACTGCCGGATGATGTCCTCGATGAAGAAGTAGGTCTGCGTGCCGACCGCCGAGTCAATGTGATCCGCCTTCAACGCGACGGCGCGCACGCAGGAGGTTCCGTTGATCGCGATCGGTGCGGTGTAGTCCAGGCCGTTGGACCTGGAGGGCACGGAGCCGTCGAGCGTATACCGGATCTCGGCGCCTTCGGTTTCGGTCAAGAGGGCCAGCGGGAAGCCGGCATCGAAGAACCCGTGCTCCACACCAAACTGCACGTCACGGACAAAGCCGCCAACCCCATCGAGGTTGGCCTCACCGGGAGTGGGTTCCGGCAGGTATTGCCGCCGGGCCTCCTTGCCCGCGCCAACCAATCGCGGCGACAGCAAAAAGTCACCGTCCGCCGCGGTGTCGTTCAGTCCCTGAATCGCCAGCACATTCCTCCCCGTTTGCAGCAGAGAAAGAAGACCGCTGAGGTCGATTGCTTCCATCACCAACGCTTCGTCCACCGGTCGGTCGGCGGTTGCGTGGGAATCCCAGACCGGAGTCTCCGGCGCGTTGCGCGCCGCCACCTTCTCGCCATTGAGCCAGGCGATGAAACCGTCCTCGTACTGGACGTTCAGGGTCAACCGCCCGAGGTCATCCGGAGCCGCGACATCGAACTCCGCCCGCGTCCAGACGGAGGCGTTGATTCCCCGCATGACGTCGCCCACATCCGTCGCGATGGCTTTACCGAGTCCGCCTCCCCCGAGGCCCCCGTTCTCAGCGTCCCCCACCAACCGGAACACGTCGGGATCGTAACTCGGGTGATTTCCCTTCGCCGCGAAGAACTCAAGTTCCGAACCGCCACTGCGTTCGAAGAAGAGCAGCGTCACCTCGTACGGACCGGGCTGGACAATCTCGAACACGCCGATGGAATCGCTGGCACTCCGGGCATTGGGATAGGCCAGATTGAACGTCGCGCTGCCGTTGGTCAGTTCGAGTTCAAACCCGTCATCGCTGTTGACACCGAAGCTCCAGGCCCCGGCTTCCGGAATCACCACCGTACCCGTCACCAGGACCACGAAGTCGTCCACGTCCCCCTCCGGCAAACCGGGAAACGGCAGGTCGTTGGCGTAGTTGCCCCGCTCCGCGCTGTTGTAGTAGTCGATGAATGGGCTCGTGGTCGTCTCCGAGGACATTTGTCGCCACGGATCGGTGACGACCGCCCACGCAGCAGTGGTGTTCCGCACCCTGGTGGTCGCGCGAATGCAGGTGACCTCGAAGTCGGTGCCACCGGCCGCTTCGCTGAAGCCCAGGCCGGGTTTGCCGGTCGACCAACCCGCAGTCGATGAGTCAGCGGCCATCCACGAATCCTGCCGCCCGACATCCGCCGCCGTGGGCACGTGGTAAGACAGGTCGGAGTCAGCCCCGACGAACTCCGTGGTCCAACGGGTCAATCCGTAGGAGACGTCGTTCAACTGCTCGGGATAGGCCGGGGCAATCTCGTCGATCACCGTGATGCCGTCCGGACCAATGAGCCCGAGGTATTCGCCATCGCCGGCCAACTGGAAGTTGGTGTGCAGTTCCCCGGTGGCCGGCCTCCGATCCTTGCCGCTGGCAAAGACGACCAGATAGCCGCCAGGCTCCAGCGTGCGGGCCGGAATCCTCCATCGAGTCAGGTCCGCAGCCGAATCCGTCAGGTACCAACCCTCCAGCGAAACCGCCTGCAATCCCAGGTTCTGCAGCTCGATCCAATCGCTCTGGTCACCGTCCTCATCGGCAAGGGAGGTGGAGTTCCGGGCCATGAACTCCGAGATGACCACCCCGCTTTCCAGTGGCGCCGCGACAGTGTTCGCGGTCAGGAAAGCCAACCCGAGGCAGGTGCACAGGAACGGCAGGACGGGAATTCGGCGGTGGGCCGACGAATCTGGCATCATGATGGTCGTGTCGAGAAGCGTCATGTGATCGTCAATCGGATGAACTGGACGAGAGGCCAATTGTGACGCTTGTGTGTCTTCAAGGCGAGCCGAAGTCCGCGGTTTGGAGGTGGGCATGTGAGCGCACAGTGCCAACCGGAACGACTCACTATGCCCGCCAAACACGCTGAAGCAACTTCACGCATGATAGGGGCCTCCCGCCTTCTGCGGACCCCGCTCAGCGCTCCCCCGGAGTGCCCCCCACATCCATCGATGCCTTCCATGAACCCGGCAAGGCTGGATCAGCTTCGAGCGTCGTCAACTCCAGCGTGAAACCGTCACCATCAGCTTCCTCGGGCCAGGGGGCGGCGTCGTCGTAGCGAAATGCCAACGCCCGGGTTCCGTCGGGGCGGAACAGCCGGAGTGTGTCGCCGCCGTTGCCGAGGCCGAAACCGAAATCGCCGATGGAATCCACAATCGGCGCGTGCAGCAGGCGGAACCTGGCATCGTCCTGGACCAACACCAGGCAGGCCCCCGGTTCGAGGGTGCGCTCCGGCAGCAGGAAGAAATGGTCGTCATCCTCGTCACGGAAGATCCAGCCGGTGAGATCCACGGGCGATTCCCCGGGATTACAGAGCTCCACCCAGTCGCCGGAATCATGCTCCGCGGAGGGATGGTACATGATCTCGCTGATGATGAGTTCCGGCGGATCGGTCGGATCGGTCGGAGCCGGTTCCATTCGTGCCACCACCGGGCTGGTGGTGTCGCGCTCGACGTTGAAGTCCAGCGTCCGACTGCCAACGGGGCCGCCGGGCGTGGTCCATTCCACGAAGCGATACCCGGGATTCGGAACCGGACGCAGCGTGTTCGCGAGATCGGCAAAGTAGATGCCCTGCCAGGGCAAAGCGTCCGGGGTCAGGGTGTTGACCACGACCTTTCCCGTGCCCTGCGGCTCCACCCGAACTTCCAGAACGCCTTCCCCGCCGGTCAAACCGAATTCCTGGGCACAATCCTGCCGGGTCTTGGCGGCCCGGTTCGCGGCGAATTCGTAGAGCCCGTTGATGTTCGCCTCCCACGTGGCCGGGACGAACGGCTGGTATTCCGGCTTGTGCGGTACCCCGAAACCGCGTGCCGCGATCTCGTCCCAGCTCCAGCGTTGGAGGTGCGCGCCGATTTCCGGACGGATGACCGCCGCCATGTCCGTGATGGTCTGATCCACCTGCGTCTGCCGGAACAGGCTGTTCAAGAGGTCCGTGCAGCGCCGGATGAAGCGTTGCTTGAACCGTTCGTTCTTCAGCAGGCTGCGGAAGATCAGGGTCTGCCCGGCGCCGTTGGGCCAGCCGACACTCGGATTGGTACCCGTGGTGTAGAAGCGGAACATGTTGCGGTAATCCGCATAGTCCCGCGCCATGGCGGACTGATAGATGTCCGCCGGCCAGAGGTCGAAGGCATAGTCCTGATCGTAGACCAACCAACGAAACCGCCCCCGGGCGGCACGCGGCCGCCAGCATTTCACGTTGCCGATGTCGAAGTTGCCGCCGTAGAGAATCGTCAGTTGGTAGTCGATGAAGTTGTCGATATCGAGGTACTGCTCCGCCACGAAATCATAGCGTGCATCATCGGCGAGGTTCTGGGTGGAGAGGTAGTTGCGCATCTGGTTGTAGTAGGTGCTGCTCCCGGCCTTCACACTCCCCAACCCCTCGATCAGGTCCACGCTGCCTGCCGCGCGGTCGTGGTGCGACAACACGTAGGACTCGTTCATCTTCTCGCGCAGATTGTAGATGCCCCAGTATTCCCCGTTGATGTAGACCACGGCCGGCCGATACGCCTGGGTGTCCAGGGTGGTGTCCTCCACGAGTCGTTGCATGAGCGCGTCGCGCATCAGTGTGAACTCGCCGTTCACAAAGTAGCTGCCGTAGGAGAGCGTTGAACCAAACTCGCTGATCGGCGGGCGTGGCGGGGTCTGGTGCGTGCTCTGGTTGTCGTTGCCCGAGTTTCGTAGAACGAACGCCTCGAACTCCGTGATGCTCTGGTCGGGAAAGATGCGGTGATCGAACTTGCCCGCGCCGTAAGATCGCCGTGCGAAGAGGGCAAAGGACTTCTGCGGATACCCGCGGGAACCCCACCCGCCAAACATCTTTGCGCCCGCGCGTTGCCGCAGGCCAACCCGACCATCCGGTTCAAAGAACTCCAGGGCCACCTCGATCTCGCGATCCTGCCAGGCATTGGAGCCGTAATAGGGGAAGTTCTTGAGCACCTGGTTCTGACTCGACAACACGCTCGATCCCAAGCCGTAGAGGTAACCGTTCCGGAACGCCAAATGCGACGGTGCGGTGGCGAGCGAGACAACGGGCAATTCGTGCTCCACACCGATGAAGAAGCTGCGGGACTCCGGCTCGCTGAGCCGCCCCTCGGCATCGATGGCAACCACTCGCACCACGGTCGAGGTCTCCAGATTGAGGGAGCCGGTCCACACGGGGGAAGCCGGCGTGGGCGGCATGCCATCGATTGTGTATCGCACCTCATGATCCGGTTGCGCCGGCTCAATGGTCACTTCCACCGGACCGCTGAAGAATCCGCCGTCAGGGGCAAATGTCGGTGCCAGCACCACCGGTGCGTTGCCGATCACCGCGTTTTCCCCGCCCGGACTGACCGCGTCCTTGCCGTAGAGGTGCCGTTCAGCGGCGCCATCCGGCATCCGCCCAATGGATTGATCCGACGCCAGCGACGGAACCTGCCATTGGTCGAGCGGACGCAATCCGCTGTCGCTGACGAGCACCGTCTCGCCCGAGGCACTGAGCCGGAAGCTGGCGTGCAACGGTTGCTCAGGATCCGTTCGATCCAGGTTGGAAGCGTATACGAGCAGGAACCCGTGGGGCTGGATCAGTACAGCGGGAAACCGCCATTTGCCAGGCGCAGCCGCCTCGTCGCTGAGCGCGTAGCCCGTCAGGTCGACCGCCTCGTCGTTCGGGTTGTAGAGTTCGATCCAGTCCCAGAAGTTCCCCTCGTTGTCGGCGAAGGCGGTTTCGTTGTCGCTCATCACCTCGTTGATCAGGACCACCGGACCGGGGCCGCCGGAATCCAAGGCGCGAATGCGGCAGAACAACCGGTCTCCGTCCATCGGCAGGGTGACTCGAAAGTGCCCTTCGGACTCGGCGGCAATGACCGCGTCCACAGCCTCATTCCACCCCGCGGACACCCCGAGATCCGAGGCCACCTCCGCGACAAAAGCTCCCGGGTCCTGGCCAAGGGACTGGAACTGAAAGCCGAAGGTCATCCCCGGCTCAATCCGGACCGAAGCGGGATCGATCCGCGGAACTGCTTCCGGCATGGCCTGGGCGACCGCGAGGAGAGTGGAGGCGACAAGAGCAACCCGCAGCGGCTTGAGAAGTTCGAGCGTCCAGCCGGATGGAGTTCGGCGATACAGCAGATTGGAAATCTGCGCCACGGGGCGGAGTTGGCACGCTGATGTCATGGGGCGGTCTGGTCGGGGTTCGCTGCCTTGAGATTCTTCAGAATAAACTCCACCACCGGTGTGGGGTCCGGCAAACCGTGCGGGTGATGGCCGATGCCGGGTTTGCCGATCAGCGTGATCTCGCCGCCAAGTGTCCGGTAGCGCTCCGCCACCACGCCCGTGTTCTCCTGCCACGGAACCACGTCGTCGGCTTCGCCGTAGACATGCAGCAGGAGCACGCCCGCCTTCGCCAGCGGCTCGAGGTTGTCGACCGGGTTACCGTGATACGCCAGGGCCTCGGCATCGGAAGCGAAACCGTAATCCTTGAGCACGAGTTGCCAGTCGCGGGCACTCCCCTTCCCGCTGCCCCGCCCGCCCGGCCAGCTCTTGAAATCGCACACCGCCGCATCGGCATAGACGCAGGCCACCTCTTCAGGGTTCGCCGCCGCCCAGTTGTAGCAATACAGCCCTGCGCGGCTCAGAGCGATGAGTGCCGGCTTGGGCGCGAACGCATAGGCCCCGGTCAATTCCGCGTAGGCCGCGTTCCACAATCGCACTGCTTCCGGACATCCCAGGAGATCCGGGGCGGACAAATAGATAACGTGCACGCCCCGGTTCAGCAGGTCGATTTCGGTTGCGGGAAACGCATCGAGAAACTCGCCCTTCCACGCCCACAACCTCCCGGGCAACGGCTCCTTGGGCGCGATGATGCTGAGCGAGCGACCCGCCACGGGGAAGTCGTAACGATCAAAACCGTTCCAGGCACCCCGCTTCGCAAACAGGGGCCAGTAAAGGGCCCGAACTCGGGCGTCCAGCTGCGCCGACTGCGCCTGCGCGTCCGCCAGCGACACCCCCCGGCTCATGCCCGGCCGTTTGTGGCCCGTGGCGGTCAACCAGGCGTCCTTCAGCAGGCGCTGTCGTTGCCGCACCAAACGGAGGAGGTCCTCGCCCTGCGGAAGTCCCGCCAACAGCGGTTGCACGGAATCCCACCCGGCAATCTCCGCCGGTGCACCAAATCGAACCATGAGCGGCGCCGCCATCAGCCAGTGCCCGGTTTCGTTTGGATGCACACCGTCACCCGCCAACCGGTAGTCCGGGTTGACGGCACGCTGTTCCGCCAGGAAACGGTTCATCGGGCCGTGCAAATCCACGACGTCCCAGCCGTGCTCCCGCTGTTCCAACAACCAGTCCGAGTAACGATCCAGCACGCTGTTGTAGTTCTCGCCCGGTGGCATGTCGGCCCGGCCGTTCTTCGGATCGAAGGTCGGTGGCGTGAGGTGGATGATCCGCGCCCCGTTGGTGAGCGCCTGTTCGCGCAACCACTCGATTCCGGAACGAAAGGCGGCGAACCGGGTCTCGTCGAGCGGTTGGTAGATGCCGTCGTTCATGCCGTAGCAGGCGATGACCAGGTCCGGCTTCGTCTGCGCCAAGACCCGCCCAAGGCGCTCGTGGACGTCAGGCCGGGGAAACTGCCCGCCGGCGTGACCCTCCTCGGAAAGCCCGGACACCGTCTCGCTCGGCAACCCGAGATTCAGCAACTCGCCCTGCCAATGGGGATTCTGCAGGCGCAGGAACGCCTCGAAATACTCCACGTACTGGCCGGCGTAGGTGATGCTGTCGCCCAGCACCAGGACTCGTTCATTGCCGGACAACCCCGTCGACGGAGCGGCAGCCTCCACCCCTGCCGCCAGGAACGAACCCGCCAACACCATCGCCGAAAGGCCCGGTGCCACAGGACAGCGCATGGACTTCATGCCGCAATTCTAGTGTCCTGAGAAGGAAAGCGGAACGGGAATCTCACCCAGCACACACTTGAGGGGGGGTACAAAACTCTGACGCATATGCGTCAGAGTTTCTCGAGATTGGTTCTCACTAGATTGGCGGACTAGTTGTTGAGGAGTTTTGCCCAGATTTGCCTTGATTCTTTGCGGACTTGTCCTGGTCCAAACCAGGACAAGATCCCGCGATGCAACCTGGTCTGGTGGGCTCAGACAGTTTTTGTGAAAAGAAGCGCGGCCGGCGGGTTTGTATCCCGTGGAATGCAACGATGGAACCAAACCGGATTAGCGAGCTGGGCGGATGGTTTGAGCAGGAGGCGGATGCCCTGGTGCTCTATGCCCGGCAATGGCTCGATCCCCATGCCGCGGAGGACGTCGTGCAAGACGCTTTCATCGATCTCATGAACTGCCGGCGACAACCCGACCATCCGAAGCCCTGGCTTTACCAGGCCGTGCGATTCCGGGCACTCAAGTCGCTCCGCACCGGCCAACGGCGGTCGCGTCGCGAAGCCCTGGCGGCCGGTGAGGCCGAACCGTGCCTGGAAGGAACGGCGGCGCAGGCCCTTGATGCGCGGGAAGCCGGTCTCGCCCTGGCGGGGTTGGATCCCGGGGAACGCGAGGTCATCACGCTCCGTATCTGGGGCGGCCTCAAGCTCGAGGAAATCGCCGCCATCACGGAGACCTCCGTCGCCACGGTCTTTCGCCGTTACCGGGACGGACTCGCCGAACTCCGAAACCTGCTCGAACCGCCAACCTCATGCCCGACCTGCCCCCATTGACCGCGCTTGAGCGCGAACTCGAGGCCCGACTCGGCGGCCTCAGCCCGGCACGCCGTCGGATCAACCGCGACGAAACGATGTTCCGGGCCGGGCAGGCCGCCGGTCAGCGAGCCGCCCGACGATGGCGGACGGCCACGTTCACAACCCTTACCAGCATGGGAACGCTGGTGCTTGGCCTCGTTTCGTTGGCGCCGTGGGCGGGCATCCATCGCGGGAATCCGGCACCCCAACTCGCCGGTGACACCACCCTCCCGGCGCTTCGCCGCCCGCTTGCGCCCGTGCCCACCGGCAGCGGACCCGCCACATCCAGGCTTGGCTCATCCCCTGTCGCCACGACCGAATACCTGCGCCTGCGGGAACAGGTTATCCGACTCGGGGTGGAAGCGTTACCGGCGGTGCGCTGGGCTCCCCTCCCGGAAACCACGGGACTCACGGCGGGATCCTGGCGACCCCGCCCCTCCGCCGGAGAGCCTGGGGACCACTCATCTTGGCAGGACAACCAAAACAACAAGACGAAACAATCATGAGAACTTCATCACATCCGGGAGGACGGTTCCCGGCCGAAACACCCCACACCGAGAGCCGTAACACGGACTTCCAATCTGCGTTGTGTGGGCTTGGGCTCGGGCTGGCGCTTCTGGCAATGCTGACCCCGAACCGCGCGATGGCCGCCGACAACGGCCCGGTCCGGTTCACGGTGGATCCAATGCCCGAGCCGGTTCCCGCGCTCCGCTACACGCTGCTGGACGAGAAGATCGACCAGACCCCCGGCAACGCCGCGCTCGCCTATCAGCGCGTCACCCGAATGCTCGCGTCGGACAAGACGTGGAGTGAGCAGAAGGACCAGTGTCGTGACTGGCTGGAACTGCCGCTGGACCAGTTTCCCCCGGAGGATCTGCGCAAGCTGCTCGCCGGGCAGGAAAACAACCTCGACCAACTGGTGAAGGCCACCCGGTTCGAGCAATGCGACTGGGAGATCCCCGTCCGCGAAGAGGGATTCAGCGCCCTGCTGCCGCACCTCTCGGAAATGCGCGACGTCGCCCGTCTGTTGTCCCTGCAGATCCGGGTGCTCGTACACGATGGGCACTACGACGAGGCCATGGCTCGGCTGCGCGCCGGAATGACGCTGGCCAGGCACGTGGCCCAGGGAGAACTCCTGATTGAAGGTCTCGTGGGAGTCGCGGTCGCCAACACCATGCTGGATCGCGTTCAGGAAATGATCAGCCAACCGGGCGCGCCGAATCTCTACTGGGCCCTTACCGACCTCCCCCCCGGCTACCTCAACGCCTGGCAATCCACCCGTTGGGAGCGGAGTTGCGTCTATGTCGAGTTTCCGGTGCTGCGCGATCCAACCGGCCAGCCGGTGACCCCGGGGGACCTCCGTCGCGCAATCCACGACCTGCAGAACATCGGCGGGCCGCAACTTGGCTGGCTGCCCGAAAACGAGGAACAATCGGTGATGGTCGCGGGACTCGCCCTGGTCGCCTACCCCAAGGCGCGGGAACAACTCATCGCCGGCGGAAGATCCCCGGAGGAGGTGGACCGGATGCCCGTGTCCCAGGCGTTGGCCGTCTACCTTGGCGAAGCCTATGCCATCCAGCGTGACAACCTGTTCAAGTGGTTCGCCCTGCCCTTCCCCCAGGCACGCAAAGGCATGCAGCAGGCGGAGGAAGACCTCCGGACCGCAGCGATCAACGACCCCATCGGATGTCTGCTGCCCCGTCTTCTGCTGCCCGCGTTGACCCGGGTGCAGGAACGCTTCGTGGAACTGGATCGACGCATCGCCGCGCTGCGCTGTGTCGAAGCCCTCCGCGCTTTCGGAGCGGCCTCCAACCGGCGATTGCCAACATCCCTGTCAGACGCCGGTCTCCTGCCCATCCCCCAGGATCCGGTCACCGGTGCGGCATTCGAATACGAGCTGAACAACGGCGTCGCCCGGATCGAGGGCGTCAAGATCTCGGACGGCAACCGTCCCGGCGCGTTGAGTTACGAGATCACGTTGCGGCCATGAACTCACCGTTCCCAATCCATCTGCTTCCGGCAAATCCCGCTAACACCATGAAAACGCTCTCCCTCTCGATCCTGTTGTCCCTCACCGCAGGCCTGGCACCGCGCCTCGCCTCGGCCGGCGAGATTCCGGCACCGGTCGCCCGGTTCGCCGACGAATACACCGTCTGTGCCGCCCGCATCAACCTGGGGGCTTTCGTACCCCAGGCTTGGAGCGACGCCATCCTGCAAGCCGTGCCCAACCAACGGGAGACGTTGACCGTCCCGCTCGGGCAGTTCACGCAGGGCGCCCAGGGCTGGCTGGACGGTTTCCGCGCGGCCGGTGGACGCGAGGTCTACGTCCTGCTCAGCCTGAGTTACCTCGGCATGGAGCCGCCCATCCTCGTGATTGCCCCGGTGGCCGCGGGAGGCAATGCGGCGCAACTGCAGAGTCTCCTGACCCCCATCACCGGCGGCTTCAAAGGCGAATGCCGCATTCTTGACAACTGCGTGGTGGCGGCACCCGCCGGCGTGTGGAACATCCGCGAGACCGCATCCCTGCGACCCGCTTCCCCGAACCTGGAAGCCGCCCTCGAGAACACCTCGGCGGGCCTGGTCCAGGTTGCCTTTGCCCCCTACCCCGAGGCCGCCCGGGTGCTCGAGGAAATGATGCCCCGGTTGCCGGCCGTGGTGGGCGGCGGCTCCGTCACCGCGCTGAGCCAGGGGCTGCGCTGGGCCGGTGTCTCCCTGCAGGCCCCTCCGGCGATCGGCCTCGACCTGGTGGTGCAATCCAAGGACGCAGAGTCCGCTTCGGCTTTGCGCGACGTTTGCACCCGCGGGTTGAACGCGCTTGGAGCGATCCCGGATGTTCGGAAGAACCTGCCCGGCTGGCCGGTAATCCAGGCAGCACTGACCCCGACCGCAGACGGCAACCGCCTCCACTTGCAGATCAACCAGCAACAGCTCACCACCATCGCCAATCAATTGCTGGTGCCGGCGCTGGCCGAGGCCCGTCAGAAGGCCACGCGAATCATGGTTCTGAACCAGCTCAAACAGATCGCGCTGGGGCTGATCATGTACGCCAACGATCACAAGGAACAACTGCCGGAGCGTCTGGGGCAAATCCTGCCGTATGTGGGAGCACCCGCCGTCCTCCTGCTCCCGGAGTCCCCGGAGCAGCCGCCGGCAGACCTGATGCAACAGGACGAGACGGCACGCGAAACCTGGATCAACAACCACACACCCTTCGTGCTCCGATTCGGCGGCACCTCGCTGAAGTCAATCAAGGATCCCGCCTCCACCATTCTGGTTCACCAGAAGCCGGAAACCGCCATCGACGGCAGGGTCGGCGCCGCCTTCGCCGACGGCCACGCGGAACTCCTGTCCACCGAAGCCCTGGCAGCAAGGCTGAAGTCGCAGTAGGCAGCGCGAAGGCAGCCGGGCCTGCGGATCCCGCGGAGCGTCGTGGACTGCGCGCGATCCCAATCGCCGCTTTCTCTCCCAGCGGTATCCATGCCCGTGGCATTGGGGAGCGCGGCCGGCCCGGCTGCTCCCGTCGGCGGCTCGCCGAGGGGCCCTCCGGAAGGTGCGCTGTCACCGGATGCTGAGCCTCCGCACAACTCGGCAGTGACCGGCGTGCCGCCGGCCACGGCACGGGACCCGAGCGCGCTCCCATGGCGGGACTGCATCGTGACGGCTCAGGCGAAAGCGGGGGTCGAGATTGAGTGCTCAGCCTGAATCCTGCGTTTGCCGGAGGGAGAACTCCAACCCCGCCGAAGCGTGGGGTGTCGTCGGCTGGTTCGGAGCGACGGAAGAGGAAAGCGGCGAAGGCTGGCGCTTTTCGCCGCACTCCACGACCTCGCGGAGATCGCGCGTTTCCGGGCGTTCAAGCAAGGTGACGTCAGCGGTCGGGCCCTTGCCCTCAGACCCCAACACACGATCCGCGCGAATCCGTGTCTGATGCACCTGTGAAAGAAGCGAGACAGGCCGGCGCCCAACGGCTAATAATGCCGACCACAACCATGACGACGGAACCGGCCATGAAGAAGCCCCCGCGACCGCGGACCACGATCCTCCGCCATCGACTCGCAATCGCGGCCGTCTGCGGCAGCCTGCCACTCGCAACGGCGGCGGACCTCGGGACCGATCCCCACCCGCCTTCGCCCGAGACCGAGTACCGGCAGGTCATCGAGGCCGACTGGCTCCAGCAGCTCGCCCGGGCCTGCTCCAACAATGACGGATCACGCATCACCCCGGAGATGGATGCCGCCGGGGCCTGCGACGGTGTGAAGGACGAGGAAACCGGATTTCATACGGACCGACAGGAGAACCCCTGGTGGCAGGTGGACCTCGGCAAGTCCGCGCCACTCACTCGCATTGTTTTGCACAACGCCCGCGACTGTCGGGAGCGCGCGCGCAACCTGCGAATCCTCGTTTCGGAAGAAGGCAACACCTGGCAGGAAGTCCATCGCCAGGACGGCCGGGTCTTCGGAGGAGCAACCGACGGCAACCCGTTGGTGGTCCCACTTCAGGACAAGGCTGCGCGGTTCGTCCGGGTGACTTTGCCCGACACCGAATACCTGCACTTGAACGAGGTGGAGGTCTACGCGGCAGGAGATCCGGATCGGAACCTGGCCCTCGGAAAACGGGCCACCCAAAGCAGCGTCAGCAAGTGGTCCACCGCACCGGCGGACTGGCAACCGGGCTTACGCCCCGAAGCGGTGAAGGTGGAGGCGACGAAGGCACTCAACCGGGCGGAGCAACTGCGGGTCGACCTGAGCGGCACGCCCGGTGTCCCTGACCTCCACGCGGAAGCAGCGGCGTTGCAGGCGCTGCGGGCGGAAGTCAGCGGAGTGGACGCTGCGGATGCCGATGCCGCCCAGGCGCTCTATCTCAGGATCCGACGGGTCGGTCGGGAACTGGCGCTCAAGAATCCCCTGCTGATCTCGCAGCCGATCCTGTTCCTGATGCGCCCGCGTTATGCCGGCCACGGCCAGATGCTCTATGAGTATGTGGGCTGGTTTTATCGCAACGGGCCGCCCCGGTCTGACGCCGGAGTGTATGTCCTCGAGGAACCCGGGCGCAGCATGAAGACCCGCACCCTGGTGCCGAACTCGGCGTTGCAGGGCCATTTCGTGACCCTGTCCCTCTCCTACGATGCACAGAAGGTCTACTTCGCCTTCGCCGATCCCTCGGGAAAACCAAGCTACGGTCCCGGCTTCGTCCCGGTCCCGGAAGAACCCGGCGTGAAGTACGGGTCGTTTCACCTCATGGCGGTGAATGCCGACGGTTCGCAGCTGCGGCAGTTGACTGACGGCCCGCGCGACGACTTCGATCCCTGCCCGCTACCGGACGGCGGCATTGCGTTCATGTCCACGCGGCGGGGCGGCAAGAACCGGTGCGGCGGTGGAAATCCCGAGGCCATCCATGTCCTGCACCGCATGGATGCGGACGGCAACAACATCCGGACACTGTCGTTCCACGAAACCAACGAGTGGCATCCCTTTGTCCTGAACGACGGCCGCCTCATCTACACACGATGGGATTACGTGGACCGCGATGCCGCCTGTTTCCACGGCCTGTGGACCTGCAACCCCGACGGCAGCACTCCGGCGATCCTGTTCGGCAACTACACCCGCCTGCCGTGGGCCTGTTACCAACCGAAGCCCATCCCGGGTTCACGCAAGATCCTGTTCGTCGGCGGCGGACATCATTCCATCGTGGGCGGCACGCTGTGTCTGCTCGATCCGGACCGCGTGGAGCTGGATTCCCAGACGGGGGAGGATCGTCGGGAAGCGTTCGAGTGCCTGACGCCGGGGGTCTGCTTCCCCGAGGCCCAGGGCTGGCCAAAGAGTTATTTCTACAGTCCCTGGCCGCTGTCGGAGAACCATTACCTCGTGGCCTTCAGCCATGAACCGTTGAGCGGTCAATACACCGGCACCGCCAAGGAGGGAGAGACCGGCTTGTACTACTACGACCGGTTCGGCAACCTGGAGCTGTTGTTCCGCCGCGAAGGCATCTCGGCCGCTTACCCGATTCCCTTCGCGCCACGGGCGTGTCCGCCGAACCGGGTCAGCCCGGCCAACCCGGACCTCGGGGATGAAGGCGAGTTCCTGCTCTCAAACGTGAATGAGAGCCTTTATCCAATGCCGGTGAACCGGCCCATCGTCCAACTGCGCGTCTTTCAACTCCTGCCCAAATCCCGGACCGACAACCAGAGCGATCCGCCGATCAGCCATCAGTTCGCTTACGGTCCCAATGCCCGGATGCTGCTGGGCACGGTTCCGGTGGAATCGGATGGATCGGCCTACTTCCGCGCGCCGGCGGGAAAACCGCTGTATTTCCAGGCGGTGGACAATGATGGGCGCGCGGTGCAGAGCATGCGTTCCCTGGTGTATCTGCAGCCGGGGGAACGCCGGAGTTGCGTGGGTTGTCATGAACGACCAGGGACCGTGTCCGCACCGCACCAGACGCTGGCATTCGCCCGACCGCCTTCCACGCTGGAACCGGGTCCGGACGGGACCCTGCCGTTCGGCTATCCGCGGTTGATCCAACCGATCCTCGACCGGCACTGCGTGCGCTGCCACGACGGTTCTTCCGGACCCGACAAGAGCGAACTCGTCCTCAGCGGAGAACCATCCGGCAAGGGCGCGCTCGCGTGGAACCGGTCCTACAAGAACCTGGAACCGTATCTCGGCCTGCACATGCCCACCGTCAGCCTCCCCGGCCAGATCGGCGCCGACCGCAGCAAGCTGGCCGGCGTCCTGACCGACGAGGCGCATCGCAAGTATATCGAACTGCCCGATGCGGAACTCCGCACGATCTATCTCTGGCTGGACGCGAATGCGCCGTACTACGGGAGCTATGAAGTGCCGGATTTGCTGGCGCAGAAGCTCGGCCGGGAGATTGCTCCGCCCGTGTTTCAGTAGGGGGTGGCGGCGGATTGGCATCCGTGGGGCTCTCGGTTTGAGCGGCAGGGTTCGGTGAACACCAGTTCGCCGCTACGGGCGTTTCACCCCCGCCACCCAGTTCTCCCAGTCAAACCCAGTGTTGCCCGGTGGTGCGGCGTTCCGCAGCTTCGTCTGCCAGGTGCCATCCGCTTTCCGCTCCCACTCGAACTCGAACCACGCCAGCGCGCCCCCCGCGTACTCGGGTTCCTGCGGCCACGACGACGGCAGGTCAAACCCCATGAAATCCGCGTAGATCAGCCAGACCGCGAACTTGCCCGCCGAACCAGGCTGCCCCTCGCCAAGCGGGATTTTCAAATCATCCGACCGCGCCACGTGCACCACCGTATGCCCATCCACCGCACCCCGAACATCCCCCGGATGCCACTCGGCCGAAACGAACGGAGCCGCGCGCGTGGCTCCGGTCTCGTTTCCCTCGGCGTCGTAGCTGCGGATGAGCACCGCGGCGAAATCGTTATCGACGCCCTTGCCGGGATCGACGCCGCCATAGCGTTCCACCCGCTCCTTGCCGGGCAACCGCAGCAGGCAAGGCAGGTTTGGCCAAAGCCAGCGTTCGTTCGCGTCCCACACGCGAACCTGACTCATCCAGGCGTAATCCGGAAACGCGAGACGGTTGTTCCAGAACTCCCGCGACATCTCATCCCGCGGCCGGGTCAAGGTGATGGAAACCGCGGCGAAGGCCGGTTCTTCCGAAGGCACAATCATCCGCGTCTCAATGGCGCCCTTGAGGATCGGATGACGACGACGCTGATCTGGCAGGCCCGGATCATGCGGCGGCCAGAAGACGTCGAAGTCCAGGGCTTCCTGGCAGGCCACCGTCTCCTGCTTCCCCGTGCCGGTAGCGGGAACGTCAGTCATCAAACGCTCAATGGCCGGCCGGATTTCGTCGAAGCGGTAATCCCGCGCCATCACCCTGCCCTGGGCATCCAGCAGGATGAAATCAGGCGCCCAGGTGGCCTCATACAGGAACCATCCTTCGATACCCACGCCCCCGTCAGGCCGTCAAGTTGGTTGGAATCGCGAAACCTCATCGTTAGGAAGGACGCCCTCAGGTCCACCGACCGAACCGGGTTCGCTACCACCGCCCGACCCGTGATGATTCGTCCCTGACTGTGGATGTTGGTCTCCACCGTCTCACGATCAAAGACCTCCACCCGGGCCAACCGCCGGCCGAAGGGGTATTCCACCGGGGGAGGAACGATTCTGCCGGGGATTTCCGGTGGTAACTCGGGCAGACGCGGCGTGCGCAGCCAGATTTCCCATTCGCCCTGAGCAGGCCCTGGAAAGTGGTAACGGCCCTCCTTGTCCGTGCGCGTCTGAGCGCTCCACTCGAACGACGGCTTCTGCACCGTTTCGCTGCCGCGACAGAGTCCCAGCAACTGATTCGTCCAGGCCTGCCCGCCCAACGTCAGCACGCCGTGGATGCCAGGCAGCGGTTTGACGTTGAGGGGCTCGCCCGCAGACGCGGCCCGTTGCGCGGGGACTCCGTTCGGGGTGGCCTGTGACAGGCGTGACTTCAGCGGAATCACGCCCAAGTCCAAAGGCGCGGCGGCGTCGGTGAGGTTCGTGGTGATCGTCACGGGAACCGCCGTACCGCCGATCAACTCGTGCCTGCTGGGATCGCGATAGAGTTCGAGGACGAGTTGATAAGAGCGTGGTTCGGCATAGGGGACCAAGATCGAACCATCCGGAGCCGGTAGTCCCGCAGCCATGACCGGCGGTGTCCTGCTGCGATCGACCAGCAACACCTCCATCGCCATCCAGTCCGGTTGAAGCGATTCGTCCGGCCAGACTGCGCGTGCCTTGACGGACCGGCCATCGAGTCCAGGTCCAGTCGGCTCGACTTTCCGCCGGGCAGGTTGATGCTCGCGAGCCGCTGGGAAACGCCGCTGTAGCCATGCAATACCCCACCGAACCGGGGCGGCGGATTACGCGTGGCAAAGGGCGGTGTGACAAGAAGGACTTCCGCCGGACCGGCCGCCAGGGCCGGGAATCCGAACCGGCCTTCGGCATCCGTGGTGACCTGGATTGGCGGCCTGTTCTCTCCCGGAGATGTCGGCTTTCTGTAGCGCGGCTCGATTCGCAGCTGCTGGTGGGGCCAGGGAGATCCACCGATCCGCAAGGTCCCACTCAACTGGGCCTCCGCTTGGAGTGCCACCACGCTGTGGTTCGTCAGGCTTGCGAACGGGACTTCGGCAAACCGGTTGCCATCCCGGATCACCACCGATTCGGCGTTCGCATCCGAATGCACGAACATCCGTCCTTTCTCGTCGGTCTTCGCCACCGCACTTAGTTTCACCCCATCCCCAGTTCGGGTCTCCCGCGCCAACTGCACCTCCGCCCCGGCCACCGGCTTGCCTTCGAACGTGACCGTGAACCAGAGACGGTTGTCCTCCAGAACATTCCGCTCCGCCTTGCTTAAGTCCACTCGGTCGCCAACCGCAACAGCTTGACTGCCCGCTTGGGGAGGGAGAGGCAACGCTGGGTTCACTTCCCTGCCATACGCATCAAGTGCCCGGATTGGCCAGAGTTGCACCGTTCCCAAGTCAAAAGGGACTTCACTGTCAGCACCGGAAACTTCCGGCAACGAGAAAGTCATGTGGGCCGTGCAGTTCGGGATGCGAACTTGCTGCCCATTCTCACCCGTCACCTCATGCTGAGGCACTCGCATCGTGAGCGCATAGTCACCCGGGGCAACGTCCTCCACCCGGAAGCTGCCGTCCTTGGCAACGTCCCACGAGTAGTTGCGGTGGCTCTCCGCGGCGGCCCGGTAGGCGGCGGAAGTCCTCCATTCCCGGATCTCCGCTCGCGTCCTGGCATCCTCTGGAGGGTAGGGAGCACGACTTCCGAAACCACGATCCCCCGACTGCGACCAGTCCGGCCGCACCTTGGCGTCCTTCAACTCCAGCCGCCCCACAACCGTTCTGCCGACGCCTCCGTAGGCGACGTGTGTTGTCTGGCCGGGTTCAACCGTGACGGATTGAGGGTGACTGGGCGTGAAACGCGACCGTGAGACCTTGATCCACCGCACCAATTGATATCTTCCCCGCGGCACCTTCGAAAACGAGAAGTGGCCCTCTGCGTCCGT
The DNA here is from genome assembly GCA_024233215.1 of Verrucomicrobiales bacterium. Classification (GTDB taxonomy): domain Bacteria; phylum Verrucomicrobiota; class Verrucomicrobiia; order Limisphaerales; family J093; genus J093. Next base: position 70,871 of record JACKPW010000008.1, read on the forward strand.
GGTTTGCTGGAATTTCTCAAAGTCCAGCTCGAGCCACCGTTCCGGCCCCATCTCTGACCTCAATCCCACGAGCACGTTGGTGCCCGGCGCGTTCCCAATCCGAAGTGTGCCCTCCACCCCACCCCAAGGACGTAACACAAGCGGGTTCCCGCTCGCCAGGTCCTCCTCAGTTGTTTCGGCGTAACCATGCTCTTCGTGAATCGCCACCAAGCGCGGCTCGGTCACCAGCGCAGGCACCGCGAAGTGTCCTTTCGCATCGGTCTCCGTCAGGGCCTTGCTGTCGCCGTCGTTGTGAACGATGCGACCCGCGCCAAGCGAGAGTCTGCCGGTTCCAAGGCACGCCACTTGCGCCCCCTCCACTCTCGTCCCTTGAGCGGTCACCACCGTTCCCGAGAGATCTCCGCCGCGTCTCAGCGCAAAGGTGAATTCGTGCCGTCCCTTGGTCGTGATGATCCCGGTTTCGGCAGGCAGGTAGCCTTCCGCCCTCACCATGAACGCCGCGGAACTGACGTTGTTCCGGCTCGTGGCAGCCTTGAATCGGTCCCCCGCTCGGTTCACCTGAAACACCATTTGCCAGACCGGGTAATCCCAATCCGAGCGACTGTGGTGTTCATCCGAGAAAAGGAAGTAGTCGCGTATCGGTTCCCCCGTCCCGGCATCCACCACCCGACCTTCAATCATGATCGTGCGGACCGGCAGATAGAGCGAATACTCCTTCGACAGCGCCGGATCGATGCGGTGGGTCATCGCCTCCACACCCGGCTTGGAGACTGAAACCTCGAACGGATCCGCCGGCGCCGCGTCCCAGGAAAACCGCCCTTCGGCATCGGTTTCGGCGCGCCATTGCAGGGACTTCAACCCGCGCCAGCCCGGCACCGTCACGGACGCCCCTTTCACCGGCTGACCGACCTCGTCCACAACCCTGCCTCGGATCGTTCGTCCTTTGCTGAACATGCTGCTCCCCTCCGCACGATCACTTCCCCTCGCCGACCCAACGTCCTCCCCCGGTTCATCCGGCATCACCGGTATCTCGCCCAGGTCCAGAGGCTCCGCCGTTGGTTGCGAGATCCGCAGTCACGGAGAAGGCGACGGTGCCGCTGCCGCCGGAGTACATCTCTCCATCGAGGCTGGCATAGACTTCCGCCTCAAGGGTGTGATCGCCGGGCTCGACGAACGGAAACAGGAACCGACCATCGTCGCGCGTCCAGGCCTGCAAGTGCACGTAGCGCCCAGGGGCCCCGGACTTCAGTCCACGTAATCCGACATGGGCCTGCGTCCAATCGAGGGACGGCGCGGTCGCTCGGTTCGTATCCCCAACCCGGCCTGGCAGATGGTCGTGCGTTCCGGGAAGCCGCAAGACCACCCGACCCATCACCGGGCGGCCGCTTCCGGGAAACGGAAGCGTGACCACCGTGGGCTCGCCCGCCTTGACCTTGAGCGGCAGCGGGAAGCTGGATCCCAAGATAAACTGGACCTCGACCGGCGGAACGCGCTCGATCACGAATCGCCCCTCCGCATCCGAGGTGGCGCCGGGAGAAAAGAAGGGGGTCAGGGCGAGTGGCTCCGCCCGCTCGGCCGGCTTGATCCAGACCCCCTTGTCCGCGCCAACCCAATCCTCAAACCGCAGAGTTCCCTCGACACGGCCCCACGGGTGAAGGGCGAGCCGGCCCGAGGTCGCGAGATCCTCTCCGCTCACCTCCCCGTAACCAAGGTCGGGATGCACCGCCACAAAGCGGAGGTTGGGCGTGCGCAAGGGCAACGAGAAGCGACCGTATGAATCGCTCACGGTCCGTTCGCTCGCGGACAGTCTCGCCCCGAAAAGCGCGACCTCCCCCGACCCACTTGGCCACAATTCGGCAACTTCGGCTCCGCTCACCGGATTGCCGCCGGCGTCTACCACCACGCCGGACGTGGCGTTTCCCCGCTTCAGGGTGAAGGTAATGTCCTGAACGCTGGCCTCAGCGAGCATCGGAGTGATCTGCGGCCCGTACCCGGGGGCCGCCACCCCATAGGCAATCGGAAACCAAACTGACGACTTGCGGGTGACTGCGAAAGCACCGTCCTCCTCGCGCGGCGCATCGCTCTGATGCCAGTCAAACGGACCGCGATCCCCCCAATAATAGTCGCCCTGGAACAGCACGGCGTTCGTGATGGCGCCTCCCCCATCGGCGTCCACCGCGCGAATCCGGAAGTGAGGTTTGCCGGCCTCCGCGGCGGAAGCCGTGTTCGTGGGCGTTGCTTGACTCGATTCCTCAATCGATGGCTGAGCGGGCGGAGCCGCTTTCGTTTCCTCTCCCCCTGGCGGGTGACGCAAGCGTAGGGTCAAAACACCGACATCCAAAGGCTCGTTCGTCCCGCCCTCGGCTGTCGGTTCGATTACGACCGGGATCCGATCATACTCAAGGGCGGGATTCTCGAACAGCTCTTCGAAACGGTGCATTCGCCGCGGATGGAGTCGATACCGCCCTGCCGCCACGGCCTCGAACCGAAACTGCCCGTTCTCATCGCAGAAGACCGTATAGCCGTAGGGAATTGCGATGGGATCGGTTGCGGCTGCAGTTTGATCCCATGCCTCGTAGAGATCACAAACCACATCCCCGAAAGCCGTATCCTCCAGTCCCGGACCGAGCAACACCCGGCCGGTCACCACCCGGCCTTCATTCCGCCAGAATGCCTCGGTGGTCTCGCCCGCCTTCACAGTCACCCACCTGCGTTGGCTCCCCTCACCGGCACGCACAACCCTGGGGCGACTCCCGTCCCGACTCGGATGAGGTTCGTAGGGCACGTCGAGTTGGATACTCCAGATTCCAGCGGGGACACCGACGAAGGTGAAACGACCCTCTGCATCTGTCCGTTCCGCCCAGACGAAATAATTGAGAAGAATGAGGTCGGCCCCGGCGCCCTGGGTAATCCTCACTTCCTGTCCCTGTACCGGGTTACCACGAAGCTCGACCACCCCTTCGATTTTCCCGAAGGGCAGCAGTCTGATCGTCCGGGTCTTTGCCAGTTCCTCTCCTGTGATCCGGGCAAATCCATACGCGCGATGCACCGCAATCAAGGTCGGATTGGGCCGCATCGCGCGCAGGGAGAAGTGGCCTTCGGCGTCAGTTCTCGTGTAGGCCTCTTCACCGTCAGTTCCGGGTGGCATGGACCCGTGCGCGGTCAACTCGCCCCGGCCCAGGATGACCATCCCACAGTCCAGCATTGCCACCTCGGCATCGCTCACCGGATCGCCTGTTGAATCGACAACAACCCCGTACGGTTCTTCACCCTTGGTCAGTCTGAATTCATACTGATGGGATCCGTAGGCAAGGAACACGGGAGAGAGTGCGGGTTGGTAGCCCCCGGCCGTGACCAGGAATCTGACTTCCGCGGCGAAGACCTGATCGGGACCGACGTGATAGGCGCCCTCGGCATCGACAACCCGCAACCACCGCGGTTGCCAGATCACGCGCCCTTTCTCTGGCGGCCCCAAGGCCTGCCCATGAATGATCTCAAAATGGGTAATCGGTTCACCAGTGTCGGCATCCCTCACGTGCCCCGTGAAAAGGAAGTCACCCTGGGTGGATATTCTTAACTCCACGTCACCACCTGCCGCCACTGGGTGGTAGGCTGAGCAGCTATAGAACCGGTGTTCATTGGTGGGGGAGACCCCCAACACGACTTCCCCCTTCGGCACCCCTTTCAGCGTGAATCTCCCCGCCGCGTCCGTCCGAGCCCGCCATTGCTCCCACGAGGCCACCGGGTAGCCCACCTTGGGCAAATCAGCAACATCGACCCAAGCGCCTTCCACCGGTTTGCCGTCGTCGTTGAGAACGCGCCCGCTGACGGTTCGCCCCTTTTCGAGGCGGATTATCACCGGGTCCTCGGCTTCGGCGGGATCAACCTTGCCGCCTTTGGGAACCCAGCCCTGAGCTTCCACGAGGAACGAGACCACGCCACAACCCGTCGGTATCGGGAATTCACCCGATTGGTCCGTGCCGAGGCGCCCCAGGTCCCTTGATGGTGAAGCGACCAACAACTGCACCTCAGCGCCCACGACCGGGCTCCCATCCGGGTCCACGACCCTTGCCGTCAACGTGGCCCGATGCGATTCCCCTTTTTCGGGTTTGTATTCAGCGCTCTCCGCAGCTGCGGCGTCCGCACTGGCATCTTCCGACGCCGGCGATTGCGGATCCGTCAATCCCACCACCGCCAGGGCTCCCAGAAGCACCACCGCCAGGGCTGACCAACGGGAGGGTTTGCGAAAGCCGGCGATGCGTTCGAGGCGTTCCTTCAGCCGGCGTTTGTCCTCGAGGATGCCGACCAACCCGGGAATGGCCACCGGGCGTCGGACACTTTCCAGCAGGTGCAGGATGGTCTCGCCGTAGGCGTGGCGTTGCCCTTCGCCCGTGACCGCCAGGGCCAGTTCGTCGCAGGCCAGTTCGCGGTCCGCCCGCATCCGGGCGAAGGCCAGCCAGATCAGCGGATTCCACCAATGCACGATCTGCAGCGCCGTCATCAGCCAGTTCAGGAAGAGGTCGCCGCGCTTGAGATGGGCGAGTTCGTGCAGGAAGACAAAACGCAGTTCCTGCGGCGAAAAGCGGTCGGCGAAACCTGCGGGCAGGAGAATGCGCGGCCGCCACCAACCGCAAAGCGCCGGCGTAGCCAGGCCGGAGGTTTGGGCCAGGGCGGGTTGGGACCGGATGGCCATCGCCCGGCAGCAGGATTGCAGAATCGACCGCACCGGTTGGTCCACGACCGGGGTGGCTCCGGCCAATCGTCGTCGGGCGCGAATCACCAACCCGGTTGCCAGCAGGCTGAAACCGAACACACCGAGCAACCACACGAGGAAGGCGAATCCGATCCCGTCGAAGGAACCGGAGGCCGGCGCGGGAGGAACGATCATTCCCGCCGGGACAGCGAGAGACGGATCGGCCGGGAGGACCTCGGTCGCGGTCGCAGGGAAGTCGGCTTCGTCAGTGGCGGTGGGGCGCGAACTCCCGGTTTGCCGGCCGGGGCAACCAAGGCGGGCTCGTTTCAGCGGGCCGTGGAGCGACAGGCGTCGTCACCAAGGCGGCCTGTGGCAGCGATGGCGAAACGAGGTTGAGCAGGCTGAAGGCACTCGTGAACGTCACGGGCAGGAGCAGTCGCACCACCACGACGAGCCAGAGCGCATGTCGCCAACCGGCGCTCAGGCGCCGACGGAACAGGCGTTGCGCGAGCAAGCACGAGCAGGACCAGGACCGCCGATTGCCAGCCCACGCGAAAGAGCCAGTCGAGGATGGTGAGAGAGGGGGACATGGGACGTTCCAGGTGACGCGAGGGAATCAACCACGAATGGACACGAATTCACACGAATGGGGGGTGGCTCGAAAGTCCGGTGGCGGAGGTTGGCAGTCTGACTTGACGCCGAATGGCACCCGGATCGCTCTCCCAGGTGATCCGTCCCGTGGCCATCCGAATTCGTGTCCATTCGTGTTCATTCGTGGTTCCTTTGCATGCCTGAGGGTTCAACGACGGCGCTCGAGGATGCGACGCAGGGCGGCGAGTTCGGTATCGGACAGTTGTTGTTTGTCCACGAAATGGGCGAGCAACGGCGCGAGTGAACCGCCGAAGACGCGTTCGAGAAACGACTCGCTGACCTCGGCGACGCAATCGGCCTCGCTGACCCGCGGCGAATAGAGGTAGGCCCGGCCATCGCGCTCGAATCCCAAAGCGCCCTTCTTGACCAACCGAGTCAGCAAGGTCTTGACCGTATTGGGATGCCAGGAGCGATCGGCGACGCGGAGGGCCTCGATGATGTCACTGGCGGATTGGGGGGCGGAAACCCAGAGGATCTTCATGACCTCCCACTCGGCCTCGGAAATGCGTGGAACAACGGGCATGGCGCTAATTAACTACGGCTGTAAACGACACAACGTTTACAACTGTCGTTAGTGATGGTCAAGCAGGGTCAGTGACAAAGGAATTCCAAGTCCGCCAGGTTCGGTGGGGCGGGCGAATTGAATTGTCCATCGGAGAACCAACCGATGACTGCGTGGCCCTGGGTGTCCATCCCGATGACGTGGCGGTCCCCTCCGGACAAAGAAAGGGGCGCCGGGTTCTCCGGCGCCCTGCTGGCATGAGACGGGACGATGCGGACTGTCGCCGCCTTTGCCCTACTGGGTCGGCACCACTTCGGTACTCGTCCCCGGATCGATGCCCGGGTCGGTCACATCCGACACCGTGATGGTCTGCGGCCCTTCCGTGAAGAAGATGATCTGCGCCGTGGCCGTGCCGCTCACCAAGGCCAGGTCCTCTGGCAGGAACGCGTTCGGGTCGGATGAGGCGAAGTGCACGGTATCCGTGACGCTGCGCATCACCGCGTAGTCCTGCGCGACCGCGTTGATCGTCACGGTGACCTCCGAGAAGAGCGGCACAGGGTCCGGGGTCCCGGTCTTGCCGGTGGGCGTGCCCGGAGCATTGCTTTCGCCGGGCCAGAGGATTTGCAGCTGCGTGAACATCCGCTTCGCCAGCCGCCAGTAACCCATGTCTTCGCCCGGCAGACCGGACTTCGCGATCAGGACGGATTTCGTGGCACCGGTCGGCAGGATGCTCGTGGCTCCCGCATAAGGATTCCATTCGCCGGCCACAACGTCGGTCGTCGCCTGCAGCCCGAACCCGGTGTCCGGCAGACTCCAACCGAGCCAGAAGGCCGCGTCGTCATTCAGGATCATGATGCCCGCGGGATTCTCGGCGGCGAGTTCCCAGGTATCCGTGTCGAGCGGACCCGGGAAGTCATCCGTGATGTCGGTGCCCCCGACGGCCCCCGAGATTCGTGCCCGTGCCAGAACGGTCTTCTGGCCGATATAGGACGTTACATTGGGTTGGGCGCCAAAGTAGACCGTCACTGCGTCGTTGAACTTCTCTGCAGCCGCAGCCGGCAAGACCAAGTCCGTGGACGCCTCGGGTGAGAAGATCGTGATGCTCGTGTCGTCGTTGAAGGTCATGCCCCAGACCCCGACGGCGGTGGAACTGGCGACAGATCCGAGTTCGCCGGCGCCGCCGAACATGAAACTGTTGGAGTCCGGCATGTCCGTCTTGTAACGAAAAGTGGCGTTGAAGGTGCCATCGTCCGCGACACGCATGTCGAAGAAGACCACATCCGGCTGACTCCAGTCCGGACCGGCTCCCGTCCGGGGATCTCGCGCCACCAGGAACATGTGCGTCTGGAAGCCCGCGTAACCCGCGGAAGGAAGCTCCGGACCGTGAATTCGTACGTGGTGGGGCCACCGGAGCCCACCCAGGAGAAGTTGTCGCCCACCGTGCGGATGCCCTGCCGCTGCCACTGGCTGCCGGCCAGGGTGAGGAGGTTCAGGCCCGGGGTCGCCGGCGTGGGCGCGGACATCGTCGGGGGCGGAATCTCCCCCGCCTTTGCCACGAGATGCACGTTGTCGATCCAGAACGCCGCGGTCCCCCCGGCATTGGAGATTTCCTCCGGCACCCACTTCTTGAACATCAACCCCGCGCACTCATCGAGGTTTGGGGTCAACGGGTTGATCGGAATGACGATGTGCTGCCAACCGTCGGCGGCGGCCTCCTGGGACCAGGACGTTGGAGAGATAGACGCTCCAGTCCCAGTCCGGGGCGACGTAGCGGGCGGAGAGCACTGCCAGGCCATTGTCGCCCCCGGTGTTGTTGAAGGCGTCGATGGCCAGGGTGGCGTTGCCGGTGTCCCATTTGAGATCGAACTCGAGCGTCTCGAATTCAAGCAGGTTGGTCCGCACGTCGCCGTTCCAGACCCACCCCCGAAGTTCCCCATGACCGTGATGACATTCTGCTTGTACTCCTCCCCGGCCGGAGGCGTGCCGAAGTCGGAAACAATGTGCAGGGATCCGCCGCCATTTCCAGTGTTGTCCTGCGTGGAATCCCACGAGGTCTGGGCCTGCCCCCAGGCAGTGCCCCAAGTGCCCTGGGCGTCATCCCAGGTCCAGAGAACGTCCTCGGCCGCCCGGCCAAGGGTGAAGGAACCGGCCAGCGCAAGCGCGGCCGCCGCCAATCGGAATGAGTGTGTTCTTGCGTTCATAAGTGTCTGATCCGGGGTTCATTGACGAACCCTGCGTCGGTTTCGTTACAAGGCATTCGGCCACCCCTGCAGTTTCGGGCCGGCCACGGCAAGCCGAAAGCCCCCCACCACCCCATGCCGAGCCCACAAGGCCGGGCAGACCGGGAGACCGCGAGGTGTGCTTGATTGAGCATTCTTATCCATGGTAGTCGCAGACTTGTCAAGCGCTTACCCAGACCTGCCGCAAGATAGTGCGCCGCCGAGCAGTGGCCTGGCAGTCGCCACGGGGAGCACGGCCGGCCCGGCTGCTCCGGTCGGCGGCTCGCCGACTGGCCCTCGGGAACATGCCTCGTCACCGCAGGGTGAGCTTCGGCGCACTTCGGATGTGGCCGCCGGGCCGCCGGCCACGGCACGCGGGCCGCGCGCGCTCCCCTGAAGGGCGGCAGAAGCGGATGCAGCGCCGGGTTCGGAGTGTTGCGTTCAGGCGGGGCTCCGAGCGGAGGTCTCAGACAGGCCCTCAGACCCGGGTCATGGACTTCAGCTCGGTCACGCGAGCCTCGATGTCCTGGCGGGTGACGCGGGTGGTGCGCTTGAGTCCGAAGCCCTCACAGCAAAACGACGCCACCACCGCCCCATGGAGCATGCCGCGGCGCAGGTTCTGCTCCACGCTGCCCCGACCGGACGCCAGGCATCCCATCAGGCCGCCCACGAAGGAGTCGCCGGCTCCGGTCGGATCCACCACTTTCTCCAACGGGTAGGCCGGACAGACGAAACGACCTCCCGGCCCCGACAGCAAGGAGCCGTGCTCCCCCTTCTTCACGATGACGTAGCGCGGACCGAGCCGGTGGATTCGCCGGGCCGCCACCACCACGTTGTCCTCGCCGGTTAATTGCCGCGCCTCGCTGTCGTTCAGCACCAGCGCGTCCACCCGCTTCAGCAGGCGCAACAGGTCCGGCAACGCAATGTTCAGCCAAAGGTCCATCGTGTCCGCCACCACGAACTTCGGACGCTGCATCTGGTCGAGCACATGGTGCTGGAGTCCGGGGGCGATGTTCGCCAGGAGGACGAACGGGGTGCGCTTGCAACTCTCGGGCAGGGTCGGGGTGAAGTGCTCGAACACGCCCAACTCGGTGGTCAGCGTGCGGCGGTTGTTCATGTTCACCTCGTACTCCCCGGCCCAGTGAAAGGTCCTCCCCCTGGCAAACTGCAATCCCTCCAGATCGATGCCGTGTCGCTCGTAGAGCTTCACGTAGCGGCGCGGGAAGTCATCGCCCACGACGCCCACCAACCGGACGGGCGCGAAGAAACTCACCGCGACCGCGGCATGACTGGCCGAGCCTCCCAGGAGACGGGGGTTCTCGGCGTTCGGGGTTTTGATGGAATCCAACGCGGTGGATCCGACGACCAGTACACTCATGTTTGTCCCAGGATTACCTGCCAGCCTGCCACGAGCGTGTCCGGGGAGATTCCCCCGATCAAGCGGCAACCGACTTCGGGAGGCCCCGCCCCGCCACGGAGGAGGACCCCGACACAAAGAACGAGCCGCCTCGAGTCGATTGCCACGATTCTCAAGCCACGCTCCGAGGCGCCGAAGCTAGGCGGTGACGAAACGCCTGACAAGCTCCCGCGACGTCCGCCGCCTTCAGGATGGCCGAAACGACACAAATGCGGCGCGCGCCCGTGGCCAGGACATCGTCCAGGTTCTCCAGCGTAATCCCGCCGATGGCAAACCACGGGACCGTGAGGTGCCTGGCTGCCCAGCGCACGTAGTCCAGGGTCACCGGCGGTCGACCGGGTTTGGTGGGGGTGGCAAACACCGGGCCGATCGCGACGTAATCCGCCCCGGCGAGCACCGCCCGTTCCGCCTGGTCCGGTGCGTGGGAACTCAAGCCGATCCGAATGCGTTGGCCCGCGAGGGGAAGTTGGGAGACGTGGGTATGGCCCGCGTCGAAGAAATCCTCCTGCCCGAGGTGACAGACCTCCGCGCCGACTTCGAGTGCGACATCGAGATAATCGTTCACGACGAGCGGCACCCCGGCTGCACGTGTCACCGGCAGGATTTGCCGGGCCATGGCGGCAACGTCCGCCCTGGAGTGGTCCTTGGCGCGGAGTTGGATCACGTCCGCGCCGCCGGCACAAAGGGAGGCGGCCAGGTCCGCCGGTCGACGCCCCCCCAGGTAGCCGGTGTCCACAAAGGCGTAGAGGCGGGCTTCAGCCAGCGTCTTCATCGCCGGCACAATAGCGCAAGGTTCGACCGGACGGGAGCCTGATTCCCCGTCCCCTTGGCGACCGTTCCCTTCACTTCTTTCGCGAGCACACGGAATCGTTACGGATGAGGCTACTCGGGCCGCGTGTCCTTGCGGGCAAGCATGTCCCCGATCATCCGCTCCCAATGAGGCCGCAGGAAGGGGGGATCGTTGAGACTGTCGAGAGCGTAACGCCGGTCGGCCCGAGCCAGATCGAGCACGGCGGTGATCCGCTCCTCGGCGTGCCGGCCGGCTTCCACCAGGGGGAGGCCATTCGGCTCCCGGATGAATGACTGCCCGCTGGAGATCTGCCTCCCGTCGGGTGTCCCACCGATGGTGTTCGCCACGCAATGGAAGACCGTGGTGGTCGGTCCGGCCGGCAGTTGGGCCCGACCCGAGGTTCGCTTCCAGGTCACCGCCTCCACCTCATCGGAGCTGCACGAGGGCTGGAAATAGACTTGGGCCCCGGCCATGGCCGGTACCCGGTAGACCTCCGGATGCCGTCCGTCGCGGCAGATCCCCAGGGTGCATTTCACACCGTCGATCTCGAACAGCGAGAGCTTGTCGCCGGCCCGGCAATAGCGCTGCTCGTCGCGCCCGCCAGGTGCACCTTCGCGTATTCATGAACGATCTCGCCGCGGGGATTGATCACAATCGCGAGGTTCAGAAACCGGTCGGGCGTGGGGCGTAACAACCCCACAATCGCCCAGAGACCGGCGGTCGCCGTGGCTTCCCGGGCCCGTTCCAGGGCGGCCTCGATTTGGGCGGAAGTGAGCTTCAGGATGTCGGGAAAGTAGTAGCCGGTAAGGCTGGTCTCCGGGAAACACACCACCCGACTGCCTTCCCGCGCCGCTTCCTGCAGATGAAACAGCGTGCGGTCGAGATTGAACTCGAGCGATCGCGCCCAATGCATTTGCACGCACGACACCTGGAGCACCGCCGGTGGCTGGGACTGGGACTCACTCATGGCTGGGGAATGAAAGGCCGGCTCAGAAGAGAATCACGAGCAGCAGGGTGACGGCCGTGAGGCAGCACAGCAGACCGGAAGGCATGAATTTGCGGGTCTTCTTCAATCGCATGATGAAGGCGATCAACAACAGGCCGAGCACGACGTAGATCGCCTCCGCAGCAAACGGTATGGGGGCGAACAAGAACAGCAACAGCAACGCCGCCGAGACCGCCGACGTGATCAGCGAGACCTTGCTCCCGGCTTTGGCGAATCCCAGGTATCCGCCGACCAGGAGCAACACGATGTAAACGAGGAGAACGGACGTGTCCATCGCCCCAGAGCTTGCCCTCAAATCCGCGAAGGGCAAGCGCCGAGCTCACTGAGACCGCGAGTCCCTCCTCGGAAAGAAGCGGGTCCAGTCCCGCGCCGCATGCAGCACGCGGACGACAACGATCCCGGCACGAAACGGACGGTAGAAGAGCAGGTAGTTCCGGAACCGTGGGATCACCACCCAGCGGATATTGTCATGCCGTTTCGCTGTTCCGCGAATCATGCACCCGACCTCCGGGTTGGTCTGCAACCGGTCCGCCAAATCCAGAATCGCTCCCCGGACTGTCTCTGCGGCAGCAGGGTTGTCGTTCGCGATGAAACGCCAAATATCCTCCAGGTCCCGTTGCGCGCGCGGGCTGAAGCAGGCACGGCTCATGAGCCCCGGCGTATTTGGTCCGTGGATTTCGACTCTTCCAAGCCCTCCAGGCCTTCGTCGAGCATACGCTCCAATTCAGGAGTCATGACCAGTTCCGTCGGTGTTCCCCCCTGCACGCTTTCCCAAAGCCGGTCTGCCAACTGGACGCGCTCTTCGGCCGGCAGTGCCAACGCCTCCTGCTCGATTCTTGCCAAGGCCGCACTCATGCTCTTGGAGGAGAAACTAGCCCTGGCTCCAGCCCCGGTCAATCCCGTTGCCAAAGCCCGCAGCGATTCCCATTGTGGCGGAGCGCCGATCTACGATCGGGCTGCCCCAAACGTCAACGTGGACGTCTACAAGGGGGCCCGGGCCCAAAGGCGGCGGGACGTCGTTGCTCCGGTGCCAAAATGAGACTGCCCGGCAACCTGCTCGCGCGCACGGTGCCTTTGAACCTGGGGACCGCTCTGGGGTCCATGTTCCGCGCCCACAGATGCAGGACTGACCCCGTCGCTCGGTTCATGGCGAGAATTGATGGCGCCGAGCTCATCCTCGCGCTTCCCACCCCGTCGCCCGACCCAACGCCTTGTTCCACCCGGCTTGCAGCACCCTGCGCTGCGCGGGTTTCATCGCCGGCTTGAACCGTCGGTCCACCTGCCACTGGGCGGCGATCTCCTTCTGGTCCTTCCAGTAACCCACCGCCAAACCCGCCAGATACGCCGCGCCCAACGCGGTGGTTTCGGTCACCATCGGTCGCACCACCGGCACGCCGAGCAGGTCGGCCTGGAATTGCATGAGCAGGTTGTTCGCGCAGGCGCCGCCATCGACCCGGAGTTCCTTCAACTTCAACCCGGCATCCGCCTGCATCGCGCGAAGCACATCGGCCACCTGGTATGCGATGCCTTCCAAGGCCGCCCGGGCGAGGTGCGCCGCGGTGGTTCCCCGGGTCAGTCCGGCCACGAGTCCACGCGCGTATTGATCCCAATGCGGCGCCCCAAGACCGGCGAAAGCCGGGACCAGATAGACGCCACCGGTATCGGGGACCTGCGCGGCCAACGCCTCGACATCCGCGGAGGACTTGATCAACCCGAGGCCGTCCCGCAACCACTGCACCACGGCGCCGGCGATGAAGATGCTGCCCTCCAACGCGTATTCCGTCCGGTCCCCGATCCGCCACGCGACCGTGGTCAGCAGGTTGTTCCGGGAGGTGATCGGCTTGGGGCCGGTGTTCATCACCATGAAGCATCCCGTGCCGTAGGTGTTCTTCACGAGCCCCGGTTTGAGACAGGCCTGGCCGAACAACGCCGCCTGCTGATCACCCGCCATCCCGGCAATCGGGATGGGCGCCCCGAGCACCTCCGCCTCCGCATACACCTCGCTGCACGAGCGCACCTCCGGCAGCATGGCCGGCGGAATCTCCAGCAGCTTGAGGAGCGCCGGATCCCAGTCGCCCGTCCGGATGTTGTAAAGCATCGTCCGCGCCGCATTACTCGCATCCGTGACGTGGCACCGGCCGTTGGTCAACTTCCAGACCAGCCAGGAATCGATCGTGCCGAACGCCAGTTCACCCGCGGCAGCGCGTTTCCGGGCGCCCTTCACGTGCTGGAGAATCCACTGGAGCTTGGTCGCGGAGAAATAGGCATCAATCACCAGACCGGTCTTGCGGCGGATGGTGGCGGCATGGCCCTCCGCCTTGAGCCGGTCGCACGCGGTGGAAGTGCGGCGGTCCTGCCAGACGATGGCATTGCCAATCGGCTCACCGGTCCGGCGATCCCACACCACCACGGTTTCGCGCTGGTTGGTGATGCCGATGGCGGCAATGTCCCTGGGCGTGAGACCGGCCTTCGCCAGCGCCTCGGCGGCCACGCCCACCTGCGAGGACCAGATTTCGTTGGGGTCGTGCTCGACCCAGCCCGGTTTCGGAAAAATCTGCCGGAACTCCTTTTGGGCAACCGCCTTGATGCGGCCGCGACGGTCGAAGACGATGGCACGCGAACTCGTGGTGCCCTGGTCAAGTGCGAGAATGTATTTCATCGGCGAAGCCTCTTTTCATGCCCCCCAGAACAACCGGTAGAACCCCGCTCCCGCCAGCCCTCCGAGGATCGGCCCGACAATTGGCACCCAGGCGTACGACCAATCGGACCCACCCTTCCCCGCAATCGGCAGGATCGCGTGGGCGATCCGCGGCCCGAGGTCGCGCGCGGGATTGATCGCGTAACCGGTCGGTCCGCCCAGCGAGAGCCCGAGGGCCCAGACCAGAATGCCGACCAGCAGCGGGGCCAAGCCGGTGTCGAAGCCCGAGTTTGGCACGAGGTTCTTGGGGGACAGAATCGCCAGCACGCCGAGCACCAGAACGAACGTGCCGATGGCTTCCGCCAGCACATTTGCCGCCGGCTTGCGGATGGCCGGTGCGGTCGCGAAAACCCCGAGCTTGGCGGCCTTGTCCTCGGTCACCGCCCAATGGGGCAGGTAAGCCAGCCAGACCACCACCGCCCCGATAATCGCACCGACCAACTGGGCGGCCAGATACACCGGTACCTGCCCCCAAGCCAACTTGCCCAGGGCGGCCATCGCAATCGTCACCGCCGGATTGATGTGCGCGCCGCTGTAGGCATTCACGCAGTAGACCGCCACCGCCACCGCAAAACCCCACCCGGCCGTGACCACGATCCAGCCGCCGTTCTGCCCCTTGGACCGGTTCAACACGACGTTCGCGACGACCCCGTCGCCCAGAATGACGAGAATCATCGTGCCGATGAGTTCAGCGCAAAACGGATTCATGGTCTGTGATTGTGCTTGTGATTGACGCCGCGAACGCTGGCAGAAAGAGCTGCCGAAGTCCAACCGCAAAGCGGCAGCCGAAAGCGTCCGGCACGGGCAAGGTTCTCCGCCCTCGAACTCAAGAACCCGGGGCGTCCCAAGGTTACGGCAGGCGGAGGCTCAGCCGGCGCTTCGCCCTCCGATGGGCCGCGCTTGCGGTCCGGGATGCGCCCCGTTAAGTTGCGCCTCGGAATTGATTGAAAGGCGTGATGAAACGGCGACTGGCTTACACGGCTCTCCTGACGGCGCTCGGCGTGAATCTCTTCTTCGGGGCGCGGGTGTATCTGCATTCCGAGGAGGTCTCGCGACAGAACGACGTCTATGACCAGCTCCACCTGTTTGCGCAGGTGCTGGCCCGCGTGTCCGAGGACTACGTGGACCGCGACAAGGTTTCCTACGAGGCCCTCATTCGCGGCGCACTCCGCGGCATGCTCAACTCGCTGGACCCGCACAGTGAGTTCCTCGAGCCCCGCAAGTATGAAGATCTCCGCAGCGATACGGAGGGCAAGTTCGGCGGCATCGGCATCCAGCTTGGGACGCGCCAGGGCGTGTTGACCGTAATCGCCCCCATCGAGGGAACCCCCGCCTACGAGGCCGGCGTGCTTTCCGGCGACCAGATCATCCGTATCGGGGACAAGAGCACGGAGGGTTTCACGCCGGCGGATGCGGTGGACCTGCTCCGCGGCGATCCCGGCACGGAGGTCACCTTCACCACGCTGCGCCCCGCCACGGGCGCGACCCGCGACGTCACCGTCACCCGGGCCGACATCAAGGTGGACAGCGTCAAGGACACCAACGGCAGCACCCGTTTTCCGTTGGGCGACGACGGCATCGGTTACATCCGGATCAACCAGTTCGGGGAACAGACCAGCGACGAACTCGACCGCGCCCTGGCCGCGCTGGGCGAGGCGGGGATGAAGGGATTGATCCTGGATTTGCGGGATAATCCCGGCGGCCTGCTCGATCAGGCCGCCAAGGTCTGCGGTCGGTTCCTGCCTCCGAAGACCCTCGTCGTGAGCACCGAGGGGCCCGACCCGAAGGAACGCCGCGAGTTCCTGGTGCCCCGGGGTGGCAAGCACATCAACACACCGATGGTGCTGCTGGTCAACGGCGGCAGCGCCAGCGCCTCGGAAATCGTGGCGGGCTGTCTGCAGGACCTCAAACGGGCGGTGCTGGTGGGCGAACAGACCTTCGGCAAGGGCTCGGTCCAGAGCATCATCCCATTGGAGGACGGGGCCGCCCTGCGCCTCACCACCGCGAAGTACTACACCCCGAGCCACCGCGTCATCCACGAACAGGGGATCACGCCGGACATCGTGGTCCCCGTGCCAACCGAGGATATCGGGGCACTCGCCATGAAACGGGTCCCGGGTGCGGTGGAGACCCTGCGAAAGGACCAGCGCGAGCAAATCGAGGCCGTCACCGACGTGCAACTCGATCGGGCCCATGACCTCCTGAAGGGAATCCTCCTCTACAGCGAACGCCACGACCGGGACACAGGCGGGGTGAAGACCGCGTCCGTCGGCTAGGTTCGACAGCCCACGCCCGCATGACGGTTCTCGGCGTCGAGAGTTCCTGCGACGAAACGAGCGTCGCCATCGTTCGTGACGGCCGGGTGTTGGCGAACATCGTCGCGTCCCAGATCCGGCTGCATGCCGACTACGGGGGCGTGGTGCCGGAACTGGCTGCCCGGGCGCACCTGCAAAACCTCCTGCCGGTTGCCCGACTGGCGCTGGAACAGGCGGACCTGGACATCGAAGCCATCGACGGCTTTGCCGCGACACGCGGGCCGGGGTTGCCAATGGCCCTCCTGGTGGGCTGGCGATTCGCCCAGGCCGCGGCGTTTGCGCGCGGTCGACCCTGTGTGCCGGTACATCACCATGAGGCGCACCTCTTCTCCCCGTGGATTCAGGGCGCACCACCACAGGTGGATTTCGGCGCCTTCGAGCCAAACGTGTCGCTGATCACCAGCGGCGGTCACAGCATGCTCGTGGACGTCCCCACGGCGGATTCGTTCCGCGTCCTGGGCGGGACCATCGACGATGCGGCGGGCGAATGCTTCGACAAGACCGCGAAGCTCATCGGCCTCCCCTACCCCGGTGGACCGCGCCTGGATCGACTTGCGGAGGAGGGAAACGCGGCGGTCTTTGAGTTTCCCCGTCCCCTGCTCCACGACCGTGGCGATGACTTCAGCTTCAGCGGACTGAAGACTTCCGTCCGCTATTTCCTGCGGGATCATCCCGAGATCCTGACCGACGGCCAGGGCTTGAGAGACCTGTGTGCGAGCGTCCGAGCCGCCATCGTGGAGGTGCTGGTGACCAAGACCGTTCGAGCGGCAAGGCGGTTGGGCCGGTGTTGCGTGACGGCGTCCGGCGGGGTGAGTTGCAACCGGGCCCTCCGCCGGCAGCTTGCCGAAGCCTGCCAGCGGCATGAACTGACCCTCCGCCTGGTGGAACCGGCCTTCGCGACGGACAACGCCGCCATGATCGCGGTGGTGGGGGAACGCAGGTTGCTTCACGGGAAAGCCCCCGCGGGATTCGACCTGGAAGCGGACCCTTCGTGGAGGCTGGAGGCGGTTGCGCTTGATTCCCGCTCGTAATCCCCCCCGTCCACCAAGCCCCCTGGCACCGAGACAGTCAAAGGGAATCAGATTCGGATTACGAGGGCGGTTGCGACGATGAAGGCGGAATATCGAATCTCACGAAAGGCCGTCTACCTGTGGGTCGCGCTGTCCTTCTTCTTCGCGGCGTTGCTGGCTTTCGGCACCTTTCTGGTTTTGGGTGAGGACGCCGAACCGATCCTCGGGGTGTTGATCTGCGTGATTGATCTCGCTGCGATCCTCGCATTCTGGTTACGGGTGAGGAGGCATTGCTGGCGGCGCAAGGATCGTAGACGGCCTTGAGCTGACGCCGTTTATCCTTGCCGACGCTTGGCGAACGCCCTGCCACCGGCTACGGTTGCGGGCCGTATGAACCGCTTTCGCATCACCCTTGCCTCGCTCGCGCTTGGCAGTCTGGCCCTCTGCTCCGGCCTCGCCGAGGATTCCGCCACTCCCGAACCGCTCCTGCTCTGGCCCGACGGAGCACCCGGCGCGCTGGGAGACCAGGACCAGGACAAGCCCACCTTGACGCCCTACCTCGCCGACCCGGCAACGGCGACCGGGGCGGCCATGTTGGTTTGCCCCGGCGGAGGCTATGGGGGACTGGCCTCGCATGAGGGATACGACTACGCGCTCTGGCTGAACGCACAAGGCATCTCGGCGTTTGTGTTGAAATACCGGCTCGGTCCGGCGGGTTACCGCCATCCGGCAATGTTGAACGATGCGGCCCGCGGAATGCGCCTCATCCGCCATCACGCCGCCGAGTGGCACGTGGACCCGCATCGCATCGGGGTCATGGGGTCGAGTGCGGGAGGCCATCTGGCGTCGACCCTGGTGACGCATCACGATGCCGGCGATGCCGACGCCGCGGACCCGGTGGAGCGGGAGAGTTCCCGGCCGGACCTGGGGATTCTCTGCTATGCGGTGATCAGCATGGGGGAGCACACCCACGCGGGATCGCGCCGAAACCTGCTGGGGGACGATCCGCCGGCGGAACTGCTTCGTCTGCTGTCGAACGAACTGCAGGTCAACTCCCAGACCCCGCCGTGTTTCCTCTGGCACACGGCGGATGATCCCGTCGTGGATGTGGAAAACAGCCTGGACTTTGCCGCCGCCCTCCGCCGGGCGGGTGTGCCGTTTGCCCTGCACGTTTTCCAGCATGGTCGCCACGGGCTGGGGCTGGGCGCAAAGCCGCCCTTCGAGAATCCGCATCCGTGGGTGGCGGACCTCCGGTACTGGCTGGGGGTTCAAGGGTTCCTCCAAGCCAGGCCGAACGCTTGACGGAGGGAGGGCGGGCAGGTGCCCTCGGCCGCGATTTTCCGGCGCAAAACCCCGTGTTTGTGCTTGCCTGCCAATGCGGAACTGCTACGAACTCTCTCGCACAAGACATTTGCGCGAGATTCACAACTCAAACACTGACATCATGGCCAAAGCACTGACCAAATCTCAAATCGCCGCGACGCTCGCTGAAAAGGTCGAGATCACGAAGAAGCAGTCCGTTCAGTTCCTCGAGGAACTGGCTGCGCTCGCCTGCAAGAATGCCAAGAACGGCTTCACCCTGCCCGGGCTCGGGAAGCTTGTCCTGCAGAACCGCAAGGCGCGCATGGGCCGGAACCCGAAGACCGGCGAGAGCATCAAGATTCCCGCCAAGAAGGTGGTGAAGTTCCGCATCGCCAAGGCTTGCAAGGACACCATCCTGCCGCCCAAGAAGTAGGCACGGTGGATCACCTTTCCTACGCCAGGCACTCCGCATTTCCGGAGTGCCTTTTTCGTTGAGCCGAAGCAGCTCGCCCAACCATGAACCGAAAGCGGGAGACCGACGGATGAAGCTCGCCATTGTGGGATGCGGCGCGGTGGGGAGCTTCTACGGTGCGCGCATGCTCCGGGCGGGCGAGCAGGTTCACTGCCTCCTGCGCAGCGACCTGGAGGCGGTCCGCCGGGACGGGGTGCGAATTCTGAGCGTCGACGGGGACTTCACCGCGCGTCCGCAGGCGGCCGGAAGACCGGACGAGATCGGCATCTGCGATTGGGTTGTCATCGCGCTGAAGACCACGGCGAATGCGGCGTTCAAGACGCTGTTGCCCCCTTTGGTGGGGCCCCGGACACGCGTGCTGACCCTGCAAAACGGGCTTGGCAACGAGGAGGCGCTGGCGGCGTTGTTTGGGCCGGAACGCGTGTTCGGCGGTTTGTGCTTCGTCTGCCTGAACCGCATTGCCCCCGGAGTGATCCGCCACCTGGCCCACGGACATGTGGTGGTCGGGGAATACCGGCGGCGACCGACCGCAGTCGTGCAGGAAATGGCGGGTGTGTTCGACCGGGCGGGCCTGGGCTGCCGGGTGGCGGAAAACCTGGAACGGGCCCACTGGGAAAAGCTCGTCTGGAACATTCCGTTCAACGGGGTGGGAGTCGCCGG
Organism: Verrucomicrobiales bacterium; assembly: GCA_024233215.1. Taxonomy (GTDB): domain Bacteria; phylum Verrucomicrobiota; class Verrucomicrobiia; order Limisphaerales; family J093; genus J093. The sequence continues at coordinate 90,606 of JACKPW010000008.1, forward strand.
ACTCGTCGGGAGGGACAACCTCCTGACCGGAGAGGTCCCGGTCCACCTCGATCGCGCCACCTGTCTGCCCACCGACGAACTGCTGGCCGACGCGGGCTGGGAACGCCTGATCCGCGAGTTGATGGACGAGGTCATCCGAACCGGCCGGGCCTTGGGCCACGACATCCCCGGAAGCTACGCCGCCGAGAACGTGGAACGGACGCGCTGCATGGGGGATTATCGCGCCTCCACCCTGCTGGACTTCGAGCGCGGTCTGCCGCTGGAACTGGACAGCCTGTTTCTGGAGCCGCAGCGACGGGCCCGGCAGGCCGGCGTGCCCACCCCCCGGCTGGATGCGCTGTGCGCGGTGTTGCAGAAACTGGATTCCCGGACTACCGGAGGGTAAGCGGCCAAGTGGAGCCGCCGGGGCGGCGAATGGTGCCACCGGATCAGGCGGGACTCCCGGTGGAAGCCTCCGGGACCACATCCACGGAAACCTCCAGTTCGTGGTCGCCGCTCCCCAACAGCACGCCGCGGATGGGGCTGACGTCGCTGAAATCCCGGCCCCATCCAATGGTAATGTGGCGTTCGCCCGGCAGCAGGTTGTTGGTGGGATCAAAGTCCACCCAACCCTGCCCGGGAGAGAAGACGGAGACCCAGGCGTGTGAGGCATCCGCACCCTGCAGTTTGGGCTGGCCCGGCGGTGGCAGCGTCTCCAGATAACCGCTCACGTAGCGCGCGGGCAACCCCAGGGAGCGCAGGCAGGCGATCATGACCTGGGCGAAATCCTGGCACACCCCGCGCCGCTTTCGCAGCGCCTCGAGGACCGGCGTCGCCACCGAGGTGGCGGCCTGGTCGAACTCGAACTCCGCCGCCATCCGTCGCATCAGGTCAAGGGCACCCTCCAGCAACGGGCAGCCCGGGGGGAAGGACCGGCGCGCGTACCGACCAAACTCCCGGTGATGCCCGATCAGGGGGGACGGAAATGCGAATTCCATGCCCTCCCCGTCGTCGGCAAGCCGGGGGACAAACCGCAATGCCGCCACCTGCTCCCACGGCGGCGAACTCTCTGCCTGGCTTCGTGGCTTGGGCTGCACTTCAACCCGGGCACGGGAAACGACCACAAGCGATGCATGGTTCTCCTCCAGGGTGAAGAAGGTCGCCTCGTTGCCGTGGTAATCCGTCCAATGCTTCAGCACCGCCGGCGCCGGATCGATTTCCAACGCATGGTCGAGGGTGCGCTGTCCGGGCATGGAACGGGGTCGCAGGTGCGCGAGATGATGCGACACCGCCACCTCGGCGAGGTAGTCGTAACGGGTGCTGTGGACGACCTGGTAGATCACGGTGATTCAGGTGACACGGGTCTCGGCGTGGCTGAAATACTGGCGGGTCACGTGCTGGGACAGACCGGCGAGGCGTTCGCCGATCTCGTTCAACCGCTCAATCAGACGGTCGCGCCAGGGGTTCCGGCTTGCCTTCCACAGATCGTCCACGGCGATCTCGTTCAGCCCGGCAAGCGCGGCCCGGACGACCTCCGCGGAATCCGAAGCCCCTTCCTCCGGGGCGACCCCGGGCAACCGGTCGACGTGCTCCGCGATGCCGTTCAACTGGAAGATGAGCGAACGGGGATTGCGTGCGGTCAACAGCAGCAACTCCAGCACCGGGCCGAGGAACGCCCGGGCGTACTGCAACCGGCGGTAGGAGATGGTGCTGTCCGCGATCTCCAGCAGCGGCTGCAGGATCGAGCGCTGGGAGGACTCGACCGCCAGCCCGGCGGCCATCAGGGTGATCAGGTTCATGGCCCTTTCGAGACGTCGCCCCAGGTCGAGGAACAGCCAGCCGTGACCGCGCACCATGTTCTCCATCTCCATGCCGTTGAGGGCGGAGAGATTGATGATGAGGGCATTCAGCAGGGCCAGGGCGGATTCCAAAGGAATGCGACCGGGCTGGATTCCCGCCTCCGTGTCCAGCCGTTCCAGCACCCGCCAGGTGTCCGCCGACAATCGGTCCCGCACCACAAAGGCGGTCTGTCGCAGACGGTAGCGCAGCTCCTGAATCGTTCCGAGGGTGTTTGCCCGGAACACGAGATGCACCAGTTCGCGCTCCAGTTCACCGGCTCCAACCCGGGCCCCGCTCCGCTCCGACAGCACCCCCAGATGGCGCAGCAACGCGGTCAGCCCGCTTAACTCGGGATTGTCCGTCTGGAAGTTCTCCCCCGCCAGTCGCTGCAGCGCACACCGCAGCAGACGACCGCCATCCTCGATCCGTTCGGCATAGCGCCCCATCCAGAAGAGGTTGTCCGCCACCCGGCTCGCCACCTCGCCCGCCTGGAGGGGCACCCGGGCGGAGCGACGGCGCGCCCGGGGCAGCGATGCGGGGGGTTCCGGATGTTCCGGATCGGCCAGCACCCAGGTGTCCTTGCTCGCCCCGCCGGTCCGGCTCGAAACCAGGGCATCATCCCGTGAGGGGGCCACCCGCGTCAGACCGCCGGGCATCACCGTCGCCCCGGCGTCCCCCAACACCACGAAGGCCCGCAGCACCAGCGGACGGGGCGCGAAAACGCCCTGCTCCCAGACCGGCGTCGTCGAGAGCCGGACCTGCTCCTGCCCCACGAATTCACTCGGATTGTCCTGAATCCTCGCGCGCAACTTGTCGCGATCGGCTGCGGAAAGCCGGCTGCCGGCCACCGGTTGCCGTTTGAGCCCGGGAAAGGCCGGCTTGATCACCAGCGATTCCAGGTTCTCCAGCACGTAGCTCATTTCCCGCGCCTGCCCGCACCACCAGGTGGCAATGCTCGGCAGCAGAAGTTGTTCGCCGAGGAGAAAGCGGCAGAGCGACGGGAAGAAAGCCAGCAGTGAGGCGCCTTCCACGGCACCGCTCCCGAGGGCGTTGGCGACCGCCACCGTGCGGGCCCTCACGGCATGCACCAACCCCGGCACGCCCAGACACGAGGTGGCGTCGAGTTCCAACGGATCGCAGTAGTGCTCATCCACCCGGCGGACGATGACATCCACCGGGCGCAGTCCCTCGAGGGTCTTGAGGAAGACCCGTTCATCACGCACCGTGAGATCCTCCCCTTCCACCAGGGTGAACCCCTGATGCCCCGCGAGAAAGGCATGTTCAAAGTAGGTTTCGCTCCGCGGTCCCGGCGTGAGCATCACGACGTGGGGCTCACCCTCCGGCCGCGGGGCCAACCGCCGCAGAGCCTGGCGTTCCGCGTCAAAGAACGGCGCGACCTGACGCACCTGCGAGAGGTAAAACTCATTGGGAAGCAACTGCGACGCCACCACGCGGTTCTCGAGGCTGTAGCCGGCGCCGGACGGCGCCTGCGAACGATCGGAAAGCGCCCACCACTGGCCGTCCGGCGAACGGGCCAGATCGACGGCGTAACGGACGAGGTGAAGCCCCTTGGAAGGCCGGAGACCGTGGCAGGAACGTAGAAACGCCGGGTTCGCATGCACCATCGCCGGGGGCAGCACCCCCTCCCGCAAGGTGCGCTGCGGGCCGTAGATGTCCTCCAGCAACGCGTTCAACAACCGTGCCCGCTGCGCCAGGCCCTGCTCGACCACCCGCCATTCGGCGGCGGGAACCAGCAAAGGCAGCAGGTCCAGCTCCCACGGACGCACCGGATCCCCGTCCTCCCCATGCACATGATAGGTGGCCCCGTGCTCGCGCAGGATGCGGACGGCGCTTTCCTCCCGACGGCGGATCTCCCCCGGCCCAAGATTGGCGAGGGAATCCAGCAACGGCCGCCAGTGCGTCCGCGGCTCGCGCCCGGGCGTCAGCAGCTCATCATGGCTGTCGTCCGGCGGCTGATAATGCGCCGTCAGCCTTTGAAACCCGGGCGCTGCCGAGTGGGTCGGGATTGTGCTCATCCGCGGTTTTGCGGCGCGCAAAATGGCACAACCGCCCGCGGGTTGCCACCTCGATTCCCGATCATTCCGGGAACTGCTCCGGCGCCCGCAACGCAAAGAACGTGTCGTACACGCCATCACCCACGCGGTTGATGCGTTGCTGGAGATCGTCGATAAACTCGTGCAGGCCGCTGCCGATCAATTCGTCGACCGTGGCATAGGCGAGTTCGGAGCAGACCTGGCCAAGCAGCTTCTCGGGCGGATGTCGGAAGGTGCCCAACGGCGTTCCGGAGATCGCGTGGAGCGCGTCGCGGGCGACCAGCAGGCAATAGAGCACGGCCCGGGGGAACTCGCGATCGAGCATCAGGAACTGCACCAGCTTGGGGACCGCGATCCGACCGTATCGCTTGCGATACATCTCGAACGCACTGGCCGAGCGCAACACCGCCGCCCATTGCAGATCATCAAACGCCGTGCCGACGTCCTCCACGGACCGCAACAGCATGAAGTACTTCACGTCCAGGATGCGGGAGGTCTTGTCCGCCCGCTCCAATTGCCGTCCCAGGCGGCACCAGTGCCACGCCTCGCCGTGGGTCATCGTCGAGTTGGTGATGCCGGCAAACGTTTGACTGGCCAGCTTGACCTCTCCGAAGAAACCGCCCCGGTCAATGATGGGAATCCGACTGGCCGCCGCGGTGCCCACCATCATGTTGAACCGGTTCAGGGCGAGCCACATCTCGGAGGAGATGATCTCCCGCACGGTACGGGCGTTCTCCCGCGCCCCTGGACGCAGCGAAGGATGCTGTTGGGGTTCTCCGGATCGAAGGTGAGGAACTGCACCACCGCTTCGGGACTGACCTCCGGGTAGCGCTCGCGGAAAGCCTCCTCGTCGCCGGTGGTGTAGACCAACGGAAGCCATTGCTGTTCGAAGCCCATGGGAGCATCCACCATGAGCTGCAGATTGACGTCGATGAAGCGGGCCACATTCTCGGCCCGCTCGATGTAGCGGCTGATCCAGTAGATCGATTCGGCAACGCGGCTGAGCATAGGGCGTGATCGGGGGTTACTGGTTTCCGGTGACCGACGCGGCATTGTCCGCCAGCACCCAGGTGTCCTTGCTGCCGCCTCCCTGGGAGGAGTTCACCACCAGCGACCCCTTGCGCAGGGCCACCCGGGTCAGTCCCCCCGGCAGCACGAAAATGTCCTTCCCGTAAAGGATGTACGGCCGGAGATCCACGTGCCGCCCTTCGAGTTCATCCCCGATCAGGGTGGGCACGCGCGACAGGGAAAGCGTCGGCTGCGCGATGTAGTTCCGGGGATTCGCCTTCACCTTCTCGCGGAACTCGGCGTGTTGTTCCTTCGTGGCATGCGGTCCCACCAACATCCCGTAGCCGCCGGCTTCGTTGGCCGCCTTCACCACCAACTCCTCAATGTGCTCCAGCGTGTACTGCAATCCCTCCGGCTCCGAGCAGATGTAGGTGGGCACGTTGGGGATGACGGGGTCCTCGTCGAGGTAGTACTTGATGATGCGCGGGACGTAGGCGTAGATCACCTTGTCGTCGGCCACCCCGGTCCCCGGCGCGTTCACCAGCGCCACGCGCCCCCGCTGATACGCCCGCATGAGACCGGGAACCCCCAGCAACGAATCCGGCCGAAACACCTCGGGATCGATGAAGTCATCGTCAATGCGCCGGTAAATCACATCGACCCGCTCGAAGCCGCGCGTGGTGCGCACGAACACCGTGTCGTCATGAACGATCAGGTCGCGGCCCTCCACCAGTTCGATGCCCATCTGCTGGGCCAGGAAGGAGTGCTCGAAATAGGCCGAGTTGAAGATGCCCGGCGTCAGGAGCGCGGCGTGAGGATTCCGGACCGAGTCCGGCACGAGATACTCGAGCACATCGCGCAGCTTGCTCGTGTACTGGCGCACGGAACGGATGCGTTGCGCCCCGAACACCTGCGGGAACAGGCTCTGCATGATGCGCCGGTTCTCCAGCACGTAGGAGACACCGGAGGGACAGCGCAGGTTGTCCTCCAGGACGTACATCTGTCCGTCGGAGTGGCGGACCAGATCCGTCCCGGTAATGTGACACCAGATGCCGCGCGGCGGGTTGAAGCCGATGCATTGCTGCCGGTAAGCCTTGGAGGAATACACAATCTCCTTCGGCACCACCCCGTCCTGGATGATCCGTTGGTCGTGGTAGACGTCGTCAATGAACAGGTTGAGGGCCGTGATTCGTTGCTTGAGACCGTGCTCGACCGTCGCCCATTCCTCCGCGGAGAGGATCCGGGGGATGATGTCGAACGGGAAGATTTTCTCCGTGCCCGCCGCTTCTCCGTAAACACTGAAGGTCACGCCGGAGTGTAACAAGGCGCTCTCGGCCGCCTGCTGTCGTGTCTGCAGTTCTCCTTCCGGCAGCGAGTCGACCCTATGCAGAAGCGCCGACGCCTGGGGCCGCGCCTCCCCCTCGGGCGTGAACATCTCATCATAGAAACCGCCGACTTCGTAGTCTTTCAGGTTCATTAACATGTTGAGCATCGCCGGTCGAACCGGGAAGCACAAGTCCTTCCCGATCTCGCTGCCTGCTGAGAGCAGCAGCCGTGCCAGACGCGCGGATCCCGCGGATGCCGCTGGTTGCTGTTCCTTCCTGAGCAGGAACCGGACACCCTGACCCCGACCTCGCTGTGGCTTTCTGTCCAGCGTGGGCAGTTCACCTCAACCGCGCCAGTCGCAGGACGGGAAGGGCGAAGCTCCGGCTGAGCCGCCAGGGCAAATCCGAAATCCGAAATCCGAAGCCCGAAGCAAGGCCGAAGCCCGAAATCCGAAGGTCAAGCGAGGGGCGAATCCTGGCAGCCTGAGACCCGAAAACTGAGACCCGCGCCCCCCGTAGCGGCGAACGCCAGTTCGCCGCTACGGTTCGCCGCACAGCGGACATTTCGGGTCGCGCGTCACGGCCAGTTCGCGGAAGGTCACGCGGCGCAGGTCGATTTGGAGCAACCGATTGGCCAGAGGTTCTCCCAGGCCGGCGAGCACCTTGATCGTCTCCATCGCCGCGATGCAGCCGACCGTGCCCGAGACGGCACCGAACACGGGAAAGCGACGGGTCCAGTTGGGGTGGGGCCGGGCAGAGGCAGCGCAGGCATCCGGTCCGGCCCGGAATGAACGTGGTGATGTGGGCCTCGAGTTCGCGCATGGCGCATTCCACCATCGGCCGGCTCAACCGCACACAGGCGTCGTTCATCGCGTAGCGCTCCTCAAACAGCGGGGCGCAATCGACCACCACGTCCGCCTGGGACACCCAACTTTCGGCGTTCAATTCATTCAGGTTCTCGGGAACCGCGACAACCTCCAGTCGGGGATTCAGTTCGCGCAACCGCCGGGCAGCGCATTCCACGCGCGGACGTCCCAGCCAGTCGTGTGTCATGAGCAACTGCCGGTTGAGGTCCGAGGGTTTGAGGTTGCCGCCGTGTGCGAGAATGAGCCGTCCCACTCCGGCCGCCGCCAATTCGTAGGCCACGACGCCGCCGAGTCCACCCACCCGCGAGACCAGCACGGTGGCTTGTTTGAGCCGGCGCTGACCTTCCTCGCCGAAGCCGGGAACATCGAGTTGCCAGGAGTAGACCTCGCGCTCATCAGGTGTCAGTGGGGAAAGCGCGTTCATGATGCGACCGCGGACTGGGGCAGCGAGTCCTTTGCCACCGGTTCGATGACGCCGTCGCGCAGGCGAAAGAGGCAGTCGCCGAGTTGGCGGGCGTCGCCCAGGTTGTGGGTGATATGGAGGATGGTCACCGGTTGATGCGCACGAAGGCCTCGGAGCACCTCACGGATTTCACCGCGCGTCTCCTCGTCCAGCGCGCTGAGCGGTTCGTCAAGACAGAGGATTCCCGGCCGGAATGACAGTGCTCGGCCGATGGCCACCCGCTGGGCTTCACCGCCGCTGAGTCCGCGCGGCCGACGATCCAGCAAAGGCGTCAGCCCAAGCCAGTCCGCGACCTCCTCGACGCGGGCAGCCACGACTTCCCGCGTTTCCCGCCGGATTTCGAGGGCGAACGCAAGGTGTTCGCGCACGGTCAGATGCTGGAAGAGTGCCCCATCCTGTGGCACCAGGCCCACCCCCCGGTCGGCGGGAGGCAGTCGCGTGACGTCGCGACCGTTCAACCGAACGGTGCCGGCCACCACGGGTCGCAGCCCGCAAATGGCTTCCAGCAGGGTCGTCTTTCCCGAGCCGGTACGGCCCAGCAGAACGGCATGTTGTCCCGCCGGCACGTCCAGGTCTACGTCCCGCAACCGGAACGTGCCTGCCCGCACTTCGAGTTGGCGCAGCTCGATCATCCGAGGCGGAGTTTCTCGAAGATGCGTTCGGAACCGAGCACCCGGATGATGACGAGCGCGGCGACGGCGGCACCCACCATCAACAGGGACACGGCCACGGCGGCCTCGATGTTCCCGACGCTGAGTTCGAGGAACACGGTGGTCGGAAGCACCTCGGTGCGCATCCGGGTGGCGCCCGAGAAGACGAGGATGGGGCCGAATTCCCCCAGCGCCCGGGCCCAGGCCAGCGTGGCCGCCGTCAGCAGTCCCCTTCTCGCTTCCGGCAACACCACGAGCCAGAAGGCCTGGCCGCGCCGGCAGCCCAGCGTGAGCGCGACCTGTTCCTGGCGCGGGCTGATCTGCTCGAAGGTGGCCCGCAGAGTCCGCACCGCAAACGCACACGCCACCATGAACTGCGCCAGGATGATGCTCGGGATCGCGTAGGTCACCGGGATGATCCGCTCAATCGCCCGTCCCGGCGGCGTTTGGAACAGGATCAACAGGCTCAGCCCAATGACGAGCGGGGGCAGCACGATGGGAATGTCCAGCACCGCATCGATGAGCACCTTGCCCGGGAACCGGGTTCGCGCCATGAGATACCCGATCGGCACCGCCACCCAGAGGGAGAGGATCGTCGTGAGCGTGCAGGAGATCAGGCTGAGTTTGATGGCATAACGGATTTCCGGGCTGCGCAGCGACCGCAGGAACTCGCCGGGGCTGGTGAACTGCAGGTCCGCCACCAACATCGCCCCGAGGATCAACAGGTAGAATCCGCCGATCACCCAAAGCACCGCCAGAAACGACCGATCCCCCCGGCCGGTGAGCGGCAGGCTGACGGGTTTGTTTCCCGGCGAAGTGCTCACGCCATGCCGCCGTAGCCGCGGACGTCAGTCCGCGCAAATTCGCCCCCGCCCACCTCTCCGCCCCCACAGCCCCCACCAGCAAACAGCCCCGGTGGAGACGATCCACCCCCCACCCTCCGGTAGCCGCGAACGTCAGTTCGCGCAAATTCGCCCCTGCCCACCTCTCCGCCCCCACAGCCCCCACCAGCAAACAGCCCCGGTGGAGACGATCCACCCCCCACCCTCCGGTAGCCGCGGACGTCAGTCCGCGCCGGAACGACATTCGTCAACACCGGTCCGGACAACCACGGAATGGAGTGTCCCGGCGGCGGATCGGTGGGCCTGTGGGCTCTGGCTTTCATGCAGTGGATTTGCGCCGACTGACGTCGGCGGCTACGGGGTATTGGGGGTCGGGACGGTCCCCGGGCGATCGAGCCAGCGGAAGCCGACATCGCCGTAGCGTTGCTGGGATTCCGGCGTCCGGATGGCGCTCAGCAGTCGTTCCATCAAGCGGGGATACTCCGAGCTTTGACCAACCGCATAGGGTTGGATCGCCTTCGCCCCGGGCAGATCAAGGTGGATCACCTCAAGTGAGTCCCGGACCTGGCTGGTATTCGCCTCATAAACCACCACGGCATCGAGCGAACCGGTCCGGAGATCATTGACGAGGAGGTCGGCGGTGGGGGTTTGAACCCGGACATTCGCCATCACGCCGTCGTAGATGCCCTGAGCACGGAGGAGCCGGGCGGTAAGATCACCGAGCGTGCTTTGCTGGGCGTTGGCCACGCCCAGCTTCAACCCGGGGGCCGTGAGATCCGACAGGGTGTGCAGGCCCTTGGGATTGCCCTTCGGCACCAGCAGGACAATGTCCGTCTCCGAGAGTTCAGTGGACGGTCCGAAGAGGTTGTTGACCTGGTCGAGGAAGGTGACGTCGCAGGCCAGGTAGGCGTCCGGGCGCTGACCCGACTTGATCTGGGCGACCAGGATGCCGCACCCGTTGTAGACCCGGGTCACCTGCACCCCTTCACGCGCCTCGAACCGGTTGACCGTCTCATCGATGGCGATCCGGTTCACGCCGCCGCTGTAAAGCACCACCTTGGGGATTTCCGCCCAGACATCCCCGACCACCGGCGGATACCCGTCCTTCTCGAAGACCTTGAGCCCGCGATCCCGTGCCCCGAGGTAACGGGCGAAACGCAACGCGGCGGTGGGCTGCTCACTCGCCGTCAGCACGCCCACGGCCACCTGCTGGGCGTGTGCTGGGCCCGCGGGCACGGACACCGCCTCGAGTTCGGGATACTGGTTGACCACCGCGTCCCAGAGGATCGAGGCGTCGGCGGTGCCGAGTTTCAGGTCGTTGGCGAGATCGTTCACCGTCGGCTTGAGCACCACAACGTGGGCGGAAACCGGGTCCCAGAGCCCGGCGGACTGCAGCAGCGCCCGCGTGGTCCGGCCGATGGCCGCGGCTTCCGGGTTGGCGAGCGCCACCTTCACATCGTCCCGCAGGAGATCCTTGAGCGACTGAATGTGCTTGGGATTGCCCTGACGAACGCCGATGACCGGCGTCATCCGGGCGAGCGGGATGACCTCGGCGACGAGGTGATTGCTGCGGGCGATCTCAAGGTAGCTCTCATCCGCGGCGATGAAGAGATCGCCCCGGGCGGCAACCCGGAGGTTGCTGAGCAGCGCACCACTCCCGCCATATTGCAGTTCCACCCGCGGGCCACCGGCCTGCTCGTAAGCGCGAGCCACCTCCTCGACCGGCGGTTTCAAGCCCGCGGCGCAGTAGACCACGAGTTGATCGACCGCCACCCCCGGCTTCGGACGCTGGAGCAGGTAAAGAGCCACCCCAAGCGCTGCCGCTGCCCCGAGGGAAACGATGAAGAACCGCGCCGAACTTCGCATGGCACCGAGCCTAGCATGGCGACTTTGACGGTCAAACCCGATGGCGCCGCGGGCCGGAGCATGCTTGACGGCATCCCCCCAGTAGCCCTGGGGAGCGCGGCCGGCCCGGCTGCTCCAGTCGGCGGCTCGCCGAATGGTCCTCCGGAAGACGCCTCGACACCGGAAGGGGAGCTTGCGCACCCTTCGGATGTGGCCGGCGGGCCGCCGGCCACGGCACGCGGGCCGCGCGCGCTCCCCTTGTTGGACGGTATCTTCTCGATTCAGCGGGAGAGCCGGAAGAACCGTGTCTGGTCTGCCAGCGGCAGGGACACCTGGTAATCCGCGCCCACCACCGAATACGGCGGGGAGATCTCCTGCCACGCCCCGGCGAAGGGCAGCGATGAGGCCTGCTCAAGCCGCCACTCCCCTCCGGCGTCGTGTCGCCACGAAATCACCACCTGATCCCCCGCCAACCCGATTGACAAGGCCGGCCCGAGCCGCACGACACTGAACTCGCGGATCCGGGTGGGACTGGCGTCCGTACCAAAGAAGAGCCGGCTGTTCGAAGTGTCGAGGAAGGGCACATCCCCCAGCGTGATCGATCCCGAGTAGGTTGGGACAAACCCGGAAGCGGCCGCGTACTGGTGGTCCATCTGCCAGCGGAGAACGTCGCCCTGCTTGATCAAGCGCAGCGCGTGCTGACCGTCGGAGATCGTCGCGGCATCCTGCCAGGCGTGGAAGTTGACCGGTGCTCCCGAGGAGGCCAGGGAACGAATCATGGTCCCCTGGTACAGAGCGAAGTCCTGGGCATGGTCCAGGGCGTAGACCGAATGCAACGGTTCGTTGAAATACCCGGGATCGCCGACCGCCTCGCCCAGGCCGAAGAAAAGCCCGGCGGCGCCGCCACCACCGTTCATGGAGTACAGGATCTCCGCCTGGAAATCGAGGGTGTTGTAGTCGGAGGCGGTGGTGCGAACATAGGCCCGTGGCCCGTTGGGCACCGCCTCGCCGCCCGCCAGGGAATAGGCGCCACCGGGCGTCTCCCAGGCGGGGTTCCAGTCGGAACCATCGAATCGTTCCACGAAATAGTGGCTGTCGGGTGCCTCCCGCACCGTCACCGTAAAGGTGCACTCCGAACGGTTCCCGCAGGGATCGACCGCCTCGCAAACCACCGGGGTCTCGCCCACGGGGAACCACGAACCGGACGCCGGGGTGCAGGTCGCCGCAACCGGTCCCCCGCTGTTGTCCTGCGTTTCCACCGTGAAGAAGACGAGGGCACCCTCCGGCCCCATCGGGTCCACCACCCGGTCGGCAGGACAAACGATCGCGGGTGGCTCAGTGTCCGAAAGCACCTGCACGACAAAGGTGCATTCGGCCGGTTTGCCGGAGTCGTCCGTGACACTGCAATGCACCTCGGTGCTGCCGAGTGGGAACCGGGTTCCCGAAGGTGGCAGGCAGACCACTTCGAGCGTGGCATCGCAGTCGTCCCGGGCGGTCACGGTGTAGTGCACGATCTCACCATCGCCGCAGGTCCAGACCACCAGGTCCCCAGGACAATTCAACTGCGGCGGGGCGAGATCACCCGCCTGTCCGGTGCCTTCGACGGCGATGCTCACGACAGGATCGGTGGCATCGTCACTGCTGAGGACGAGTTGCGCGGTCCGGGTCCCGCTGTCGCCTGGCAGGAAGCTGATCCCCACGAGCAGGCTCGCCCCGGGTTGGATTGCCGCCGGCAGTCCCGGGAGGTTGGAAAGAACGAAGTCGCCGGCGTTCGGTCCAGTGAGGTCAACCCCGGTGAGGGTCAGGGCGGCCGTGCCGGTATTGCCCACACTCACCCACTGCGCCTCGGAAAGCGTGCCCTGACAGCGATTGCCAAAGGACAGCGCCCCGGGTGTGACGGAGATCTCCGGCGTCTTGACGAACGTGGCGTCGAAGGAGAACCGGCCGCCCGGTTGGGAGCGATCCACCTTGAGGACATAGAAGCAGCCTTCCAGCTGCTGGGTTTGCAGCCGATACCTGCGCGAGTTGCTGCCATCCGCCGGTTCACCCGCCGGAGCCCGCAGCGCCATCGCGGCTCCCGGCGTGCCGTTGAGCGCGTTGCCGACCTCGACGGCCTGTGCCACCGGTTGATCGTCGAGGTTGCGCAACTCGATGCCCACATCGAATGCGTCCGCCCCCGGCGGGGCTTCCACGGTGATGTCCAGCGAGGTCTGGCCGCGCGGCAGCAGCACCAGCCAGCGGTCCTGGTCCGACCAGTTGCCGTTGTCGGCGGGCTCATCCAGGAAGGGCAGGCTCTGACCTCGGGTGGCGGCGGCATTCGCCGGATCGGCCACGGTCATCATCGGCAGGAACCGGATGTCCGGCGGCGGATCCACCGCGCCGAAGAGACGTCCCAGGATCAACTCGGTCATGCCCGGGTTGACCAGGAGCTTGTCAATGTCACACGAGGCAATGGCCTGGTAGGTGGCGCGCAGGTTGTAGAAGTTCCGCTGACCCTCGGGATCGGACAGGGCCAGGCCAACCAGGCCGTCCGGGAACACCCCGCTGCCCCGTGGACATTCAAGTTGAATCAGGGTCTGAGTGCCGTTGCGCGAGATCTCGAACGTACGGCCGTCAACATTGGTCGTGGCAGGAATGGCGGTAACGGGATCGTTGTCGAGCACGAAGCCGGAGACGAAGTTCGTCACGGTCACCAGCACCGGCCGGTCGCGATCGCTCTCGATCAGAATCGTCAGCGCCGCCGGATCGAACTTGCCACTGAGGATCGCCGGACACGGTGCGTCGCACGACTCCGGCACCTCCGGGAACTTGATCCGAAAGAAATCACGGTCCGGCGTCGAATCGATCCCGGGGTAAGGCAGGTGGAAGTTCAGGGTGTCGAGCCAGAGATTGTCCGGGAAGAAATCCCGCATCGGCGCCGCGGCCGTCGTGCAGTCCAGATCGGACTCCGTCACCGCAGGAGGACAGAGATAGAGGATGGGGCTGGTCGCCCACCCCTCGTCGTTTCTTCCCGCGAACTCCTGGATCTTCCAGGGAGGCGCCACGGAACCACAGGGGAGGTTCGCCACGAGCCCGTCATCGAACCGGTCGGGGGGAATCACCGCCCGCTCGGCGGTGACCTCGAGATCGTAGGTCCGGCACCGATCGCTCCTGACAGCCGTCCGGTCCGTCAGCGTGGCGCTCAGGGTCATGTAATCGTCCGTCTCCAAGGCAAACCAGTCCGCGGTGTCCTGGGGTCCGACGTGCAGGTCGGAGAAGGCGCGGAAACCGGGCACAGCAATGCCTGAGGCGCCGGCCGGAAGATCGTCAACGGGATCCAGCGCGTCCGTGCTGCACGTGGTCTCATCGTCCAGAATCCGGTAGTCGACATTGTAATCCCCGTCGGTGGTGGGCACCGCCAGATAGGGCGAGGGAGCAACGCCGAGCGCGGAGCCCTCATGGCGGGCAAAGAGCCGTCCGAGGGTGTCGTCCTGATCGAGGCTGTAGTCCATCGCATCCTCTTCATAGCCGACCACCATGACATCCAGCATCGGGTTGTAGCCCGGCCAGGCGTTGACGGGCAGAGAGACGTTCATGGTGTAGTCGCCGTTCTCGGAGACGCCTCCGAGGCCCGGCAACGTCCGCCACTCGCCGTTGGCCCCGGCCACCACGCGGAACTCCGCGGAGGTCAACCCTTCGTGATCGTCCATGACGTGAAAGCCAGTCACTTCGACCCGGACCGGCTTGATCTGCCAGGCGGCGTCGGGACCGGTGACCCGCAACTGCGTGCGGCGATCCGGTGGAACCCAGGCCCGACCGTTCGCCAGGGGATGATCCGGGGAGACGACCGTCGGCGAGTTCTCCGCCGCGATCTCGAACTCACCCAGATCGTCCATGAGCGGCATGGCGGCGCTGACCTTGAGGGCCAGGGGGGTGTCATCCCAGCCCACGGCGACCTTGAACTGGATCGGGCTGATTCCCGAGTGAAGCGACGGGATCGGGCCGTCCGTGAGGGGGACCTTGACCAGCAGATAATCCGGTTCGGCGGCATTCGGTTCGAGACTCAGCTCGACGCCATCCATCACCTTCTCGAGATAGGAATGGCTGGTTGCCCTTCTCGTGACCCGCATTCCGCCCCCGTAGCTCGTGGCCAAACCGGTTCCGGCCAGTTCCGCCGCAGGCTCCAGGCGAACGGCCAGGGCGGCCCCCGAAATCGGGGTGAGGTCGCTCTGATTGGGCTTGTAAGGAATAGGAATCCTGAACTGATAGGGGGTGTGAACCGCATCGAAACGCGGCGCATCGCCCGCTCCGGAGGACCAGACGCGGCCGTCGGTATTGATGTTGTCGGGGTTGTTGGCCTCGCCGCCCCAAGGGCTGATGTAGACGCGGGCCACATACGCAGGCATGGACAAATCGTCCGAGGTCAGGGGGGCTCCCTCGCGGCGCATGGTGACCAGTGCGTGCGGGGGGTGGATTTCCGAACGGAATCCGTCCACGTTCCCCAGCCCGACCGGATGGCCGCAGTCGAAGATGAACTGCCCCCGGATCCAGACCCGGTCTCCCGGAAAAGTGCGGGCGAAGTTGGGGATGTTCAGATCCTCCCACTCGCACTCGAGCTTTCGCCGACCGTTGGCATCGGCCTTGTTGAACTGGCTCGCCAGGACCGTGTAGTCAGGCGAGCCGGGCCAGGCCTCACTTGCCGCAAACGGGGACACGTCGATGATCCAATCCAGGCTGCTGTGGGTGAAAGTGCTGTCCTCGGCGGAGTAGTGGGTAGGGAGACTCCCGGCATTGCCGGTCCAGAAGCCCCCGGGCGACATGGCACCCAGGGTGCCTTCCAACACCGCGTACGGCTCGGCCAGGACGTGGCACCATTCCTTGGTGTCATCGATGGCGGCCACCAACTGCCCCACCTTGGTAACCACCCAGTCAGCCGCCGCCGGGAATCCTTCCTCGCCTCCGAGCAACCCACCCAGCTTGCCTTGAACATTCGGGTCGTAGCCGCAGCAACTGCGGGTCCCATCCACGACAAACTGCGGGGCGGACCGCAGGGGTTGGCCGGAAAGCGGAAGACCTCCTGCTGCGGTGGCGGCTGCGGAGCCTCCAAACGGGGGCGTCCAGTCCGACGGCAGGCAGACACTCATCGCCCAGTACGTGAACCAACCCATGGCGTTCGCGGCGTGGGAACACGCATCGTTCTGGCGGGGCTCTGCGTTGTCGAGGGCCAGGGCACAATCCACGCTTGCCTGTACCAGATCCTCGATGATCTCGGCGTAACCGGGAACCTCCCCGCCCGCTCCGACTGCGGCCAGCCATTCCGCCAGGCAGTTGTCATCCATCCGTTCCAACGGACGCCCGATGCCTTCGGCGTCGCAGAGAATGCGCAACACCTCCCGCTGGCCGCCACGAAGGTCTGCCACGAGAGCCACTCCGCCGATGATTGGAGGCGGTGAGACGAGTGCTCCGTCTTCGTAGTCACCAATCCCCAACATGACCCCGATCATGCCCACCAGTTCCGAGCCGGCCGGGGAAATGCAGGGGATCTTGACGATCTGGCAGACCGGTTGCGGGTCTTTGCCCTGCAGGTTCAGTCCCCACCCCACCACGGACTTCCATTCCTCGGGCTGGAACCGTTCCGCCTCCAACGCTGTCCGGAGATCCGCGTAGACCTGCGTCGCCAGGGCCCCGCCGATGGCTGCCCCCGCCCATCGATCCACCTTGTCGCCAACCATGAGGGAAAGCCCGGCCGGCTGGCTGGTCGTCGCGCCGGACGGGTTGGTGATCTCCACCGTGTAGAAACCAAAATCCGCCGGAAGCACATGCTCAATCTGCAGGCTCGCCCCGTCCGCCCCGATGAGGGGTTGCCCGTCCAGAAACCACTGATAACTCAGTGGCTCCGCTCCCTCCGCCACGACCGTGAAGGTGGCGGTCGCACCCAGCGGCACCGCCACGGACGCGGGTTGAACGGTGATGCGCGGGGATTCGTCGATCCAACGCGCCACCACTTGCAGCAGGCCCGCCGCGCCGTTGTAGCCCCCGACCATGATCTGATAGGGCCTTCCTCCCGTGACCGCGAACCGCACACTGGCCTGACGCGTGTCGCAAACCGGACCGTTGTCGTCGTTGCAGCCCCCGGGCACCTCGGTCATGGTCCGGCACGAGAACCCTTCATAAACCTGCATCGCGGTGTCGAAATCGCTGCCGCAAGTGTCGACTTCCACGGTTCCACTCAGTTGCGGCGTGATGGTAAACCACACCCCCTTGCCGAACTGCGACTGGCAGGCCGGAGTCCGGCCGTCGTCCGTGGCGCCGAGGGTGCTCATCGTCAACGGCTCGCCATCCCGTAGCGGAATCCCATCGCCACACTCGTCGTTCGACGGGGGATTGAGCCCGACCACCGTAATGTCATCCAGGTAGATTCCTTCCGCCGCCACCGAGGTATCCGAATTGAACTGGAACCGCAGCGTGCGCGTGCCTCCCACAAAGGACGAGAGATCAATCGTCACCCCGGTCCAGGTCGACACCGGCTCGTTGCCGGACCAGACCCGCACGCTGTCGATGCTGTCGACCCAGACTTCCGCCACGTCGCAGCAGGATTCGACGGACGGCATCCTGTACCAGAACTCCAGGGTCGCGCCCTGGTAGCCGGACAGGTCGACCGACCGTGACAGGTAAGCAGACATTGAGTCCTGATAGACGGGTGCGGAGGGTTCACCGGCATATCCCACGCCGGCGCAGTACCCCTTCCAATTGCCCGCGTGCACCCCTTCGCCGCCGAAATCCGCATTCACGTCCTTCCAATACGCCGGCGCCCCGGCAGGATTGTTGTCACCGACACTCCACGCCCCGGGAAAGGTCGACTCGAAACCCTCGGACAGGATCACGGTCTGCGCGTGCCCGACCTGAGCCCCAAGCAACAGACAGGACGACAAACCCAGGAGTCTCCGGGCAAGGGAGCGTCGGTTTCGAGATTGGAACATGGGAAACGCCAGATGGTAAGCAAAGTTCATGCAAGTTTCGGCGGGTGGTTGGGCAGCGGGATCCGATCGGGGAACAGGCCGCTGCGCAAAACGGAATTCGGGTGAGACTTCACCACGGCACGACAGCCCCGAATCCCTTGGTCGGCCTGGGTTGATGACCGTGGCGTGTGCATACGAGGCGGACTCTCCGGCGGAAGCAAAGCGGTTGTCAAGCGGCCTAATCTGAAACATAGAAACAGGAAACAGGCTGCCCGGCGGCAGGAAGCGGTCCGGCAACCGGTGTTGAACGCCAGCACCCCGCGATGGCTCGGCGGAGCCCGGAGCCGATGCTGCTCGCGCCGTCCCCCCCGGCCGGCAGGATCCTCCCTGCCATTCCTCCGCAATCGTCCTGGGTCTCCGGAGGCCGATTCGGGGAATCGAGTCTTGACGAATCCGGCTTGCCGGCCAAATTCCCCTACGAATATCGTTAATTAGACAATCTGCACATCTACCCTGCCGCACCATGGGCCGCCCCACGCTGTTTCGTTTCCTTCCGGGCTTTTTCCTGCTCGGGCTCCCCATTCCGGACGCGCTTGCCATCGAGGAAGCGTGCGTCACACCTCCCGGAGGACTGGTCGGATGGTGGCCGGCGGAAGCTGACGGGACGGACCTGGCCGGGGGGCCGGGCGGAACGCTGGTGGGTGCCGGTTTTGACGCGGGCGAGGTCGGTCAGGGGTTCCGGTTCAATGGTCCCGGCCAGGGAGTCGACGTGCCGGTTTCCCAGGCCCTCCTCCCGCCGGACCTCAGTGTCGAGGCGTGGGTGCGGCGAGACAGAACCGACCGGATCGCCGGGGACGCGGGCAACCGGGCCTGGGTATTCGCTCTGGGTGCGGGAGGGTTCGGCCTGGGCCTGCAACCGGACGGCCACCTGACCTTCGCCCGAATGGACGGGGAGGAAGTGGCAGCGGACGCGGCCCCGATCAGTGATGTGGACCTGCACCACGTGGCGGTGACAGTCGGACTGGGGGAGGTTCGGTTTTATGTCGATGGCCAACCGGCGGGCCTCGGACGGATCAACCCGTTCTTCGAAATCGGCGACACCGCCTCGATTGGCCGTCGACCCGACACCGGGGCGGGGTCGTTTCTGGGTTTGATCGACGAGTTGGCGCTCTATGACCGGGCGTTGACCGCCGACGAGGTGGCCGCCATTCACACGGCGGGGGCCGCGGGCAAGTGCCCGCCACCGCTGGATGAGCCGAACGATGTGGCCGTTGGGGATGAACTGCTGATCCAGGGCAGCAATCAAAACAGTCACGTCACCCTGCTGCACGACGGTTTCACGGTGTTCGGCCAACTCCGGCTGCAATCGGCCAACAGCTCGTACACCTCCTCGCTCAGCCTCACATCGGGGGCCCTGACCAACGCCCCCGGAGGTGTGGTGGTTGTGAACCGGGGTAGTGGCGGTGCTCGAACCATCACCGGAAGCGTGTGGAACCACGGGTTGTGGGACCAGAACTACACGCTGGCGCTCAGGGGTGACCACGCGCGCTGGCGCAACTTCAGCGACTGGATGGTGCCCGCGGACTCAGTGACCCTGAGCGGCACCGGCGTCCGGTTTGACCAAATGGGGGGAACCCTCAACCTCGAGGGTGGCTTCACGCTGACGGGAGGCGTGTTTCGCCACGCCGGCGGCGACATCAACGGACAGCCCTACCTGGTGAACTGCGTGCTGGTGCTGGACACGACGAACGCACCCGCGGCGTTCACCCTGACGGGAAATGGCAGTCGCCTGCTCGGGGATTTGTCGCCCGGGCAGTCGGTGTGGGTTCAGGGGAGCAACACCGGCAGTCACACCACGGGCGTCGCCCCTCAGGGTTTTGCGAATGCGGGATTGCTCCTGCTGCAGTCGGTCAACAGCAGCTTCACCTCGGCGTTCCGCCTGGACGAGGGCACCCTGACCAACCAGCCCAGCGGCGTGATTCGCACGGGGCGGGGCAATGGTGGCAGCCGCAGCCTGTCGATTCCAATCCTCCTGAACCGGGGCACCCTCGACATCGCTCACCCCACCACCATGCTCCCGGCGAACGCCCTCTACCAGAACACGGGGAAGTGGACCATCCAAGGCGGCAACACCCTGGCCCTGACCAGTGGCCAGACCTTCCGACAGGACTCCGGAGCTCTGGAGGCCATTGGCGCCTTCGACGGGACCCAGATCACCTTCGACTACCGCGGCGGGACCATCACCGGACAACCGTTCCTGGAGAACTCCACCCTGCTCCTCGGCCCCGCCGCCACGGAACCGGTGGCGTTCACCCTGGTCGGCAGCGGCAGTCGCCTGGTGGGGGATCTGCGCGAAGGCCAGTCGGTCTGGATCCAGGGTGGCAACCGGGGCAGCCACACCACCGTGCAAGCCCCGAGAGGCTTCGCGAACGAGGGCTTGCTGCTGCTGCAATCCGTCAACAGCAGCTTCCGCTCCGCCCTGCAGGTGAACGAGGGCAATCTCACAAACCGGCCCTCCGGCACGATACGCATCGGCCAGGGGAATGCCGGCCCCCGCATCCTGTCCGCCGGCACGATTCTCAACGAAGGACTCATCGACGTGAACTGGCCGTTGTCGCTGGCCCCCGCAGGCGCGCTTTTCCGCAATCGTGGAACCTGGGACATGGAACCGGGCATCACCCTGTCGCTCAACAATGGCCAGACATTTCGACAGGAGGCCGGCCTCCTGAATGTGGCGGGAGGTTTCGATGGCACCGGCATCATGTTCGATTACCAGGGCGGCACGATCACCGGGCAACCCTACTTGGAGAACTCCACGCTTCGCTTCGGTCCGGGGGGGACCGAACCCGCGGCATTCACCCTCGTTGGCAGCGGCAGCCGGTTGGTGGGCGATCTGCGCGAGGGTCAGTCGGTCTGGATCCAGGGCGGCAGTCGGGGCAGCCACACCACCGTGGTGGCGGAACAGGGCTTCGCCAACGGGGGTCTGCTGCTCCTGCAATCCGTCGACAGCTCCTACACCTCCGCCCTGCAGGTCGATGAAGGGGACCTCACCAACCTGCCCACCGGCGTGATCCGGCTCGGCCGGGGTAACGCCGGCCCGCGCAACCTCCGGCTCAACCTGGACAATCGCGGGCTGCTCGACGTCAACTGGGGACTCAATCTGGGACGCGCCGGGGCCAGCCATGTCAATCAGGGGGACGTGCTGATCGACGCGGCGGGAAGCGTGACCCTGACCGACGGCCAGACCTGGACCCAGGTGGACGGTCTGGTGGACATCGACGGAGCGTTCACCCTCCGGGACGGGCGCTTCGATTTTCAGGGTGGCCTGGTCGAGGGCGGCGTCTATCTGCCCGGTTCCCGACTGGACCTGAGCCGCGCCGGACTCGGGGGCTCGTTCACATTGGGCAAATCGACTGCAAGGCTGTACGGCGAGTCGACGCCCGGGGTCACGGTGACGATTCAGGGGAGCAACGACGACAGCAATACCACCGTCAGGGCCCCCGAAGGGTTCATCAACCGGGGCACCCTGCGACTGGCATCCATCAATGCCGCTTACCGCAGTTCCTTGAGTGTTGAGGGGGCTCCCCTGGTCAACGACTGGTCCGGGCTGGTGGACATCGCCGTGGGGAGCGGGGGCCCGCGCGAACTGGAGGCGGCCATCGTCAATCGCGGCAGCCTGCGTGTGCGACAAACCGCCACCCTGGGATTGCCCGGGGAAACCCTGCTCAACCAGGGACGCTTCGAGACACTGGCCACGGCCACCCTCCGGGGCCCCCTCATGAACGCCGGCGGTGAGATCACCGGCGACGGCTCGATCTCCGGCGAGGTCGAGGCCCCTTCGGGTCGGATCCAGCCCACCGGCAACCTGGTCGTGAACGGCACGATGAACGTGGGAACCGGCACGGTCCTCGACGTCCTCCTCGGCACGGGCAAGCTCACCGTGAACGGCCCGCTCGCTTTCAACGGACTTGTCCGGGCCCGGTTCCCCGAGGACTTCGAGCCGGCCGCCGGCACTCGGTTCGAAGTCGCGCGGGCCTCGGCACTGGGCGGCGAAGGCGTCCGGTTCGAGCTTCCCACCC
This sequence comes from Verrucomicrobiales bacterium, assembly GCA_024233215.1. Taxonomy (GTDB): domain Bacteria; phylum Verrucomicrobiota; class Verrucomicrobiia; order Limisphaerales; family J093; genus J093. The sequence goes on from JACKPW010000008.1 coordinate 112,494, forward strand.
TGCCTCCGGACCTGCGGTGGGCCACCGAATTCACCACTGCCATCACCCTGGTCATCCAGGCCTCCGATGCCACCCGCCCGCTCGGCGGCACCCTCTCGGATGAGAACGGTCAACCCGCCGCCGGCGTGGTCATCCAGGCAACCCAGACGCCCCCCAATGGATTACTGGCCGAATTCTGGAACGGCGACTCCGTTCCCGCGGAGGAACCCGTTGCCCGCCGGATCACTTCGGAGATCAACTACAACTGGGCCGGTAACGCGCCCGACTACCGCGTGGACGCCGACCATTTCGTGGCCCGCTGGACCGGACGCCTCGTCGCGCCGGAGAGCGGCGACTACACCCTGCGCACCCGCTCCAACGACGGCGTACGGCTGTGGCTCGATGAAGCACTCCTCATCGATGATTGGGAGATCCAGTCGGAGGCGGTGAACGAGGTCACCGTGACGCTGGAAGCCGGCATCCCCCGTGACCTGCGGGTGGAGTTCTTCGAATCCAGCGGCACGGCCTTGATGGCGTTGGAGTGGACCGGTCCGGGCGTGGACGGGATCATTCCGGAAAATGTCCTGCGGTTGCCGGAGGATCTCTCGCGGGTTCCCCTCACCAACATCCTCCTGGTGAACGCCGTCACCGGCCCCGATGGCCGCTACTCGGTGCTTCTGCCACCCGGAGACTGGCAGGTGCAGCCCGTGGGTCTGGAGGCACCCGGCTTCGCAGAGGTCGAACCGGTCACCGTGGTGGGCGGCGCGGATCCGGTGACGGTTGATTTCACGCTCCTGCCACGCGTGCTGTCGGGTCCACCGGACCTGATCGCCGTCGATCTGCAGGCCCCGCCGGAAGCGGCGGTCGGAGGCAGCTTCGAACTCAGTTGGACCACGCGCAATGACGGCGATTCCCCGGCGACGGCGCCCTGGACGGAAACCCTGTTGTTGTCGGCGTATCCCAGCGGCTTCCGCGGTCGCGTCGTCGGCACGGTGCATCAACTGGAGGACCTGCCGGCCGGGGCCGGGGCGGAACGGCGGCTCACGGTGGAAGTGCCTTCCGACCTGCGGGGTGGTGTGTATGCGGTGGTCCGGGTGGATTCCGCGCTGCAGGTCAACGAGGAGCAATGGGAAGCCAATAACACCACCGCCTCCGCCACCCCGGTGGAACTGCGCATCGCCGATTTGCAGGTCGTTGCGATCACTGTGCCGGAGGCCATCACCCTGGGCTCTGCCGTCACGCTCGAATACCAGGTCGAAAACACCGGTCTGGTCCCGGCCGTCGGGCCGTGGGTGGATCGCGTGCGGTTCAGCACCGGTCCTTCCGGCGGCTCCGCGATCGCGACCACCCCGGCCCCGATTGCCGGGCCGCTCGCGCCGGGCGAGCACTACGTCAACACGGTGGAGGTCCTGCTCCCCTACGCCCCCGCCGACCAGGCCGGCAACCGCTATTTCATCGTCGACACCGACTTCGGCGGTGCGGTGCCGGAGGAAAGTGACGCCAACAACAGTGGCGTCAGCAACCCCGTCCCGGCGGCACTGCCTCCCCCCGCGGATCTGGTGGTCACCTCCGTGGTCGCGCCCGCGGAGATCCCGGCGGGACTCCCAATCTGGGTGCAGTGGAGCGTGCGCAATGACGGCGTCGCCGATGCCATCGGCCCCTGGTCCGACGGCCTGCAACTCGCAGAAGCCGCCGATTCCCCGGATTCCTTCGAAATGACCCGCGTCCCCTTCACCGGACGCATTGCCCCCGGCGTAACCCTGGTTCGCTCCAACCTCGTGCTGGTGCCGCCGGTCCTCGCGGGAAGTCATTTCGTCCGGGTCCGCGCCGACATCGCAAACCAACTCCGCGAGGACGATGAGGTGGGGAACAACCTGGGAGCCGCTCCGGAAGCATCCCTTGTCACGGCGCCAAATCTCGTCATCGAGTCGCTGACCGTGCCGCCCAACGCGATGGCGGGTGAGGAGATCGAAGTCTCCTGGACCGTGCGCAACGCCGGAACCGCGCCCGTTCCGTCGGCCTGGCTTGACCGGATGTTCTTCGAAAGTCCCACCAGCGCAATTCTCCAGATCGCGGCGATCCGTGCGAACGTCGCCCTGTTGCCGCCCGACGGCGTCTACGAAGGGGAAGCCACGATTCGTCTGCCACTGGTGTCCGGGTTGGCGCCCGCCCCCTGCACGCTGACCCTGCTCACCGATGCGGCCGGGGATGTGGCAGAGGCAGACGAGACCGATAACCGCTTCGAAAGCGCCACCATCGCCATCACCTTACCGCCCCTGCCGGATCTGGAGGTCGTCGAGGTGGTCGCCCCGGAAAACCCGCGGCCCGGCGCAGAGGTTGACTTGATCTGGACCGTGGTGAACCGCGGCTCCGCCCCCGCCCTGTCGCCGTGGGTGGAAACCCTCGCCATTTCGAATGACTACCTGCCGGGTGGTGACCGGGTGCTCGGCAGTCTGCTGATCGAGGAACCCCTGGGGCCCGGAGCGGATCTCACCCGAAGCCTGCGCGTGCGGCTGCCCGCCGATCTCGCCGGCGAGTACTGGTTCATCGCGCACGTCGACCCCGAGGATCAAGTCATCGAACCGGACAAATCCAACAACCTCCTGGGATCGGGCAACCCCGCGGTTCTGCCTGCCAAACTGACGCTGGATCTCGCCACGCTCAACGTCCGCGAGGACGCCGCCCCCCCCACCCTCCGCGGTCGCCTCATCCGATCCGGCCCCAACACCGACCCGCTCCTGGTCAGCCTGACCAGCAGCGATCCGAACGAGCTGACCACGCCTGAAAGCACCACCTTCCCTGCCGGGGCATCCGTGATCGATGTCGTCTTCGGAATCGTCGCGGATGGCGTGGTTGACGGCGTCAAGGTCGTCACCCTCGCGGCCACCGCTCCCGACCTGGCGGACGGCGAAGCAACGGTCACCGTGCAGGATGTGGATCGCCCGGCGCTGACCCTCACCCCGATGGCACCGTTCATCCGCGAGGGAGAAGGCGTCGATGTGGTGGTGACCCGACCGACGGCCGATCCGGCTGCGCTGTCGGTCTCGCTGGCGACCACCGATGTGGCCCTGGTGCTGCCGGACACAGTGGTGATTCCGGCGGGAGAGGCGGAAGCCACCTTCGAGGCCATCGTGGCGGACGACGACGTGATCGGGCTCGCGCGGGAAGCGGAACTTACGGCGTTGGCGGAGGGCCACACGCTGGCGCGGACGACGGTGGAGATCCGCGACAACGACGATCCCGGCCTCACGGTGGAAGTGGATCCAACGACATTCAGTGAATCGGCCGGCGGCCTCGCGGCGATGGGTCGGGTCACCCGCGCCCACGTCACCCCGCGTTCCCTGGTGGTGCAATTGCAGGTCAGCGACGACACTGAAGCGGTTCTGCTGCCCCAGGTCCTCATCCGCGGAGGCCAGGCCTCGACGGAGTTCTTCGTCAGTGCCGTCAATGACACCCTGCTGGACGGCGACCAGACGATCCTGCTGCGCGCCTTCGTCAATGATCCCGGCTCCAGCGCACCGGTGGCGGAGGCTGTGCCCGTCGAGTTGACGGTGACCGACGATGACGGTCCGTCACTCCGACTCGCCCTTGGCGGCACGCTCGCCCGCGAGGGCCGAAACCCGGCCCTGACCGGGGTCGTCACGCGAAACAGCACGCCCGATGAACCGCTCACCGTCGCCCTGGTGTCGGACGACCTCACCGAGGCCACCGTCCCCGCCGAGGTCATCATCCCCGCCGGTGAGACCTCGGCAACATTCCCCGTCGCCACCCTGGAGGACGGCGTCGTGGACGGCAACCAGCGGGTTACTCTGACCGCGACGGCGGAGGGCTATTCTCCGGCCGTGCGACAGTTCACGGTGTCGGATGGTGACCTCCCTGACCTGGTGGTCAGTGAACTGGCAGTTCCCTCGTCCGGGCTCACGCGCGATCTTTTCCAACTCTCCTATCGCATCACCAACCAGGGTTTCGACACCACCGGTGGCAGCCCGCTCCAGCGTGTCGTGCTTTCACGGGATCCGGTCCTGGATGCCGGTGACCGGGTGATCGATGAAACGCCGTTCGCAGTGAACCTGCCTCCCGGTCAATCCTTCAGTCGGGAGCTTTCGCTGTTCCTTCCCGGCGAAACCGGCAATTGGTGGGTCTTTGTCACAACGGACGCCGACGACGTCGTCAACGAAACGCTCGAGGACAACAACACCGCCCGGTCCGGCGCGCCATTGCGCGTCGATGCGGCCTACACCGCGACGGTTCAGACCGACATCAACTCGGCCCCGGCCGGCACCGTCATCCCGCTGTATGGTTCCGCCATGCGTCCGGACGGACAACCGGCGGCCGGTGAACTTGTCAACATCCACGTCATCGTCCGGGACGCCCGCCGCATCCTCTCCGCCCTCACGGACCTGAACGGCCGGTTCACGGCCAACTTCCAACCGCTGCCCTCGGAGGGCGGCACCTACACCATCGGCGCCGTCCATCCCGGGGTGAACACCGCGCCGGTCCAGGACACGTTCAGCATCCTCGCCCTGCGGTTGACCCCGAACTACGCCAGCCAGGTCATCCTGCCCGGCGGAGCCGCAGTGTCGGAATTCGACCTCACCAATCTCAGCGAGGAACCGCTCACCGGCATCGTCAGCAGTACCGGGGCGGTCGAGGGACTTCAGGTTCACGTCGACGCCCCCACCCAACTGGGACCCGGCGCCACCGCCCGCGTCCGGGTGACCTCGACCGTGCCCGAACCCCGCGATGCCGCCGGCCGGTTCCTGGTCATGCTGGAGAGCGTGGAGGGCGCCCGGGCCGAGGCGACCATCGATTATCTCGTGGAACTGCCGGTGCCCCGACTCGCCGCCACTCCGCACGCCTTGAAGGGGGGCATGGTCCGCGACCACCAGACCTGGGTGGAGTTCGAAATCACGAACACCGGCGGGGCCGAGACCGGCCTGCTGAATCTCACCCTCCCCGACGCCCCCTGGATGTCGGCACTGACCCCCAGCCCGATGCCGTCCCTGAAACCAGGCGAAGCAACAACGGTCACGTTGGTTCTACAGCCGGACGCCACCATGCCCTTGCAGGAATACGACGGCCGACTCGCCATCAGCAATCCGGATGTCGGCGTGCTCGTACCCTTCGTCTTCCGGCATGTGTCCGACGCCACGGGTGATCTGAGTGTGACGGTCACGGACGAAAACACCTACTACGGGGACGGGGCCAATCTGGCCGGCGCCCAGGTCAACCTGCGGGATGCCATCTCGGGGGAATCCGTCTTCACCGGCGTCAGTGACGAAACCGGTGTGTTGCGGGCCACCGACCTGCCCGAGGGCACCTACAACCTCGAGGTCACCGCGCCCAAGCACGACACCTGGCTCCAGACCATCCCGCTCAAACCCGGACAGCAAAACGACCACACGGTGTTCCTGCGCACCCAACTGCTTCGCTACAACTGGATCGTCGAGGAAATCGAAATCGAGGAGCGCGCCACCGTCAAACTCGAGACCATCTTCGAAACCGTCGTGCCAACCCCGGTGGTCACGGTGGACCCCGGGTTGATCGATCTCAGCGAGGTCACGGCGGATGAGGTGCAATACGAACTGAAGTTCACCAACCAGGGATTGATCGCCGCCCAGGACGTCGTCATGAATTTCGAGGACGGCACCTACTGGAGCGTGCATCCGCTGGTGGATGAAATCGGCATCATCCCCGCGAAAAGCAGCATCACCGTCCCGGTCATCTTCCGGCGCATTGCGGAACCCGAAGCGGCTCGAGGACTGGACGGCAACCCCGCCCCCCGTGGCTCCGCCTTCAGTCGCTGTCGTCCGCCCACGGTCGGGATCGACTGGCGGCTGATCTGCGGTCCCTTCGACGTCGCGTACTGGGTGCCCGTGCCCGTCGTTGACCTCGGCCTCTGCGCCGGTGGCGGCGGCGGCGGTGGGGGGGGCGGTGGGGGCGGCGGCGGTGGATGGTTTGGCATCCCCTCCGCGCCCGGTGGCGGCGGGGGCGGACGCACGGGGGGCCGACGCGACCTCCTGGTCGACGTGCGCGTCGGAACCCGAACCCCGACCACCTACGAACGCCGGAACAAGTGCGAGTGTAGGATCGGCAGCGCCGACGTCTGTGTCACCGGTGAAGCGGGTTACAAGGGCCAGCTCAAGGGCTTCGCCCAGGAACTCGTGAACTCGGCCCTCGCCTCGCTGGCCTACACCCGGTTGCTCGGCGTGGAGGTGAACGTCAATGGCATCGGCAAAATCTGCAAGTGCTGCGCCGACGTTGAAGGCCAGGGGGTGCAGGGACTCAAGGCAGAGGCTTCGTTGAACGCCTCGATCAGCGGCAAGGTCTGGATCGGCCCCAGCCTGAACTGGGAGCAGGACGTGAGTGTTCCCGGTCTCACCGAGGCCAAGGGCACGTTCTTCGGAGGCATCGGCGCCGAGGTCGGCATCACCGGTTACGGCACTCTCAAGGCCACCACCGAGTGCCTCCTCCAGAACCCGCAAATCTGTCTGGAAGGCGGCGTTTCCATCCCTGTGTTTGTCGGGGGGAAGATCAGCGGAGAGATTTCCGGCAAGCTCCCCAGCGGCACCGCCATCGCCGCTTCCGCCGAAGGTTCCGCCGGCTTTTCCAGCGGCGTCAGCTACAACGCCCGGAAGTGCATCGGCCGCGGCGCGCCTCCCGGCAGCTCCGGCCTCTGCCTTGAAGCCGGCGTCGCCTCCGCCACCCTCAAGGGCGGTTATCAGGACGTGGCGACGGGCAGGTACGTCGCATTCTCCGTCGGTGGCGAAAAGGAGGTCTGGGCACGTCAGTGTTCCGGGGAGGCCCGCCTGATCCTTCCGGAGGACCCCGCCGGCACGGACGGGGAGGTGGTGGCGGACTGGATGGGGTACGACTCGCCGGCCGCCCTGGTGGCCGCCGTCGCCCCCGATGCCGATCTCGCCGCCCTGGGCGAGCATCCCTCCGGTCCCGAGCTTTCCCGGGTCCTCATGAGCGGCCTGCCCGATTCGTCCCGGGTCGCCGCCGGGGACACCGTCCTCACCACCTCCCCGGCCCCTTCAGCGGCCGCCACCCAACAGGTCTCCTACGAGGCCGAGACCCTCTCCGCCGATGAGGCCCGCGAACGCGATGCCCTCTCCCGCTGGTCCCGCGCCCACGGCCTCGCCGGCGCCCCCGATCCCGGCGTCTGCGCCCAGGTGCGCCTCGTCCTCGAGCAGGAGGCCGTCGTCACCCGCAAGGCCATCGGTGCCACCCTCGAGGTCATCAACGAATCGGACGACACCCCCATCGAGAACCTCGGGGTCACCCTCAACCTCTATGACGCCGCCGGCAACCTCGCCAATGACCGCTTCCTCATCCTCGATCCCGAACTCACCCGCCTCTCCCTGATGGATGCGCCCACCACCGACGCCTTCATCCTCAACGGCAAGCCCTTCCAGCTCGCCCCCGCCACCACCGGCTCCGCCCGCTGGGTCATCCTCCCCCGGGACGAGGCCGCTCCCGAGGAGCCTCAGGACTACTTCGTCGGCGGCATCCTCGCCTACACCGCCGACGGCGTCCCCGGTTCGGCCGAACTGGTCCCCGGCCAGGTCACCGTTTATCCCAACGCGAAGCTCTATCTCAAATACTTCCACCAACGCGACGTCTTCGCCGATGACCCCTTCACCGACGCAATCGAGCCCTCGATCCCCTTCCTGCTCGGTGTGATGATCGAGAACCGCGGCAACGGCCTCGCCCGGAACCTCTCCATCACCTCCGGCCAGCCCGAGATCGTCGACAACGTCAAGGGCCTGCTCATCGACTTCCACATCCTCGCCACCGAGGTCGAGGGCAAAGAGCTCACCCCATCCCTGACCGCCAACTTTGGCGATGTCGCCCCCCACAGCACCGCCATCGGTCGCTGGTATCTCAAATCCACCCTCCAGGGGCTCTTCCTCGATTACCAGGCCACCCTTGAACACGAGGACCGGTTCGGCGAACGCGGGGCCTCCGTCTTCGAGGGGGTCGAGATTCATGAGATGATCCACCAGGTCGAGGCTCCGGGCCCCTACGACGACGGCCGGCCCGACTTCCTCGTCAACGATGAACCCGACGACGAGGACCTGGCCGACACGGTCCATTTGAGCGATGCCACCCGGGCCCCGGTCACCGTGGTCCGCTCGGCCACGGCCGACGGCGTCCCGAGTTCCAGCGACCTGGAGATCGAACTCACCGCCCCCCTGCCGGCGGGGTTCGCCTACCTCTGGGTGCCGGACCCGGCCGAAGGCAACTTCCGGCTCACCGGGGTGCGGCGTTCGGACGGGCGGGTGCTGGAGGTCGGCGTCAATGCCTGGACCACCGACCGCACCTTCATCGGGCAATCGCGGCCGCCCCGGCTGGAACCGCGGCTGCACCTCTTCGATCACGACAGCACCGGGCAGTACACCCTGATCTACGCCCATGACGAACAGGTGCCCGACACCATCGCCCCCGTCAGCCGGGTGGCCGCCCTGCCTCCGACCAGTCCGGCGCAGATTCCGTTGAGCTGGACCGGTTCGGACGACGCCCTGGGCAGTGGGATCGCCGGGTTTGACCTGTTTGTGTCGACGGACAACGGGCCCTTTGTCCGCTGGCTGCAGAACACGAGGAACACCAGCGCCATCTACCCCGGGGCCGCCGGCCGGCGGTATGCGTTCTATGCCATTGCGCGGGACGTGGCGGGGAACGTGGAGAGCGCACCCCTGGCACCGGAGGCGACGACCCTGACCACGGGCAACTCCGCCCCGCAGATCCTCTCGGCCCCCTCGGTGAGTGTGGATGAGGGGCAGACGGTGGAAGTGACGGTGGAGGCGACCGATGCGGATCTGCCCGGGGACACCCTGACCTACAGCCTGGTGGCCGCCCCCCCGGGAGCCCGGATCGGGCCCACCAGCGGGGGGTTGAGCTGGCCGACCGGGGAGAACGACGGTCCCAGGACGCATTCCATCACCGTGCGGGTGACCGACAACGGGGACCCGGCGCTGAGCGCCGACCGGACCCTGCTGGTGACGGTGCGGGAAGTGAACCAACCGGTAAGCCTGGAAATCCCGGCGGTCATTCCCCCCGCCCTGGAGGGGCAGCTCTGGACGCTGGGACTGGGGGCGACCGATCCGGACCTGCCGAAGCAGGCGCTGCGCTACCGGTTGACGGGATCGGTGCCGGCCGGGTTGACGATCAACACGGTGTCCGGCCAGTTGACATGGGTGCCGGGGGAGACGCTGGGAGGGAGCAGTGTCGGGTTTGACGTGAGCGTGAGCGATGGCGGGACGCCGGAGTATACGGACACGAGGCACGTGACGGTGAGTGTGGTGGACGTGAACAGTGCGCCGACGCTGGAGCCGATTGCCGACCGGGAGGTGTGGGAGGGGGACTGGTTGAGCTTCACGGCGGTGGCGCGGGACAGTGACGTGCCGGTGGACGTGCTGGTGTTTTCGCTGGATGCGGGGGCGCCGGAGGGGGCGGAGATCGGGGCGGAGAGCGGGGCGTTCAGCTGGGTGCCGGTGGAGGATCAGGCGCCGGGCGTGCATCCGATCACGGTGCGGGTGAGCGACAACGGGGTGCCGGTGCGGGAGGCGAGCCGGACGTTCCGGGTGACGACGATGGCGTTGAAGCCGGGATTGAACCGGCCGGAGCGGCATGGGAACGGGGACGTGTCATTCCGGTTCAAGGGGGTGGCGGGCCGGACCTACGTGCTGCAGGCCTCGGTGGACCTGCGGACCTGGATCGACCTGCGGGAGTTCCTGGCCGAGGAAGCCATCTTCACCCTCACCGACCAGACCAGCGCCGAGTTCCCGCTGAGATTCTTCCGGGCGGTGGAGAGGGCGCCGTGAGGGGTGGATGAGAGAGTGTCTCCGGGGTGCCCCCCCCCGTCCTCGGGCGCAGCACCGGCCGATGGCTCGGGGTTCCGGATTCCGCCCGGAGCTGCGGGGGGTAGTGCCGGGCGCGTGGGGCATCCTGGCATACCGCCGCCAAAGCGGTGAAGGCTGACGCTTTTCACCGCACTCCAAAACCTCGCGAAGCGTCGTGGACTGCGGCGATCTCAATCGCCGCTTTCCGCGCCCGGCGTGACTCACCTGACACCGGTCAGCGATCCACCTCCACCACCTCCTCGCGCGGCACCCGGACCGTGCGATGGGAGGGGAGACGCACCGACTCGGCTCCGAATCCGTGGAATACGCGGATCCGCCGGGAGACATCCAGCGGCCTGCGATCAAGACTCCGGAGTGTGAAGAGGAACGGCGTCTCAACGTGGACCCCATTCCAGCTCAGCGCGTGAAAGGCCGCGAACGTCGATGACTCCACCAGCAACCCAAATTGAGGAAGCAGGACCTCCCCACCGGACCGGCTCCCGACGTGGAACGGCGATGGACCGAAGTTGGCCACAACGCGGACCAGGTCCGCCCCTTCGCCAAACGTCGTTTCCTGGACGGCGCGGTCCGCCGTGAGAAACCGGTGGCCGGTCATCGGCAGTTGTGCGCTCAGCTCATTCAGCGGCGAAAGCAATTCGTAACAGTTCTTCACGAACCGGTCGTAAGGGTGCATGTCCTCCGTCCAACCGCCGTCGCCCCGAACGAAACAGCCCGCGTCCGGCGCACTCAACTCCTCGCCGGGTTCGGCCGGAGTGAACCGGATCCTCCCCCCATCGAAATCCAGTCGACCAACAATCACCCGGCGCTCGCCATCGTCCGTTCCCGCCAACCGCGCGCGTTGCAGCGAGGGCGCAGTAAACAACCCGACCCGCACATCAAACGGGCCGGTCAAGTCGTCCGGTATTCGCACCGTGAAAGTCCCGGACTCAACCTCCCCCGGGCGCCATCGCGAGGTCGGGGTACCCGGCGCGTGATCGTTCTGGAACCGGATCTTCCCGCTGGCATCGGTGAAATGAACGAACACCCGCCAGTCGTTCGCCGGTTGCTCCAGCACCTGCCAATGCCAGGTGAACCGTAGAGCGCGCGGCTCCACAGGCCTGGCCTCGGGCACAATCGGTCGCACCGCCACCCGGTCATCTGCCGCTCTGCCGCTCTGCCAGTAGAGATGCGGCGGCACGTTGTGATGATGCAGCGGGCGTCCGTAGAGCGCGTGTTGCAGCACATAGCCCGCCGCCTGGCCGGTGTCGTAGCCATACTTGCCATACATCGCGATGCAGTCGTGATAGACCAGTTCAAACAGCGGGATCGGAATACCGCCGACCTTCCGGAGCAACTCCTCGTTGTGATAGGGATGCCCGCTGACTCCGGTGAGTCCCTCGAAGAAATCACTGTGCGGTATGGCCCACTCGCGACCGCACTCACTGCCGAAGATGCCAAACACGTCGCGGGCATAGTCGGACAGCGCCTGCTTCCAATGCAGATCGTCCTGCCGCTTCAGCGGATGATCGGGATCAAAGCACTCCTGCAATCCGGCCGCATACGTTGTGTCAATGAAGTAGGCGTCGGCCTTCGAAAGCTCGCGTACCGCCGGGAGGTTCTGCGGCCGCCGGGCCAGTTCCAGCGCCTTCGCCGAACAGGTGAGGTAGGCACGGCCCCCGGCCCAATGCCCTCCCACCGCCAGCGAACCGTCCTCGCGCTTCATGATCAAGTCCTCGTCCCAGGACGGCGAATCGCGGTAGATGTCCTGATAGTTGTCGTGCAGGCCGAACAGATAGCCCTGGTCCCGCACCCGGTGGGCACAGTCAGCGAAGGCCTCGTCGCCTCCGCACTCGGGCGCGGCAGGGAGGATGTCCGGATGCTGGTTGTCATAGCCGCGGTGGATCCAGCCGCCCATCAGGAAGAGCACCTTGTCGAGATCGAGATCGCGCTTCAGGTGTTCCGCCACTTGAGCCGCTTCGTCGAATGTCCAGTTCACCCGGACGGAAAGTTCCTCCGTGCTGTCCTCGTTCATCCGCCGGTCGAGCGTGCTCCAGAGCTTGTAGTTCACCGCCCCAAAGAGCTTCGCGCGATCCGGGTGCCCCCCGAGCTTCTCCGACCACGGCATCATCCAGCCCTTTTGCTGCGCCACTTTGCGATAGGCTTTGGCAACGGTCACATGGTCGCCCTTCCCCAACAGGGTGAGCCGGAACGATCCCGCCGTATCGCGCAAGGTCAGGCTCGTTGCGAGCACCTGGGCCCCGTCCGGACCGGATCGGCTGGAGACCTCCGGCAACCCGTATGGATCGTCCCACGTGAGCAACGCCGCCGAACCGCCCTTGATCAGGCCAAGCATCGCCATGTGGCAGCCCTCGTAGGCGTAGGTGTCAAAGGTATGGGTGAAGTCGTGGCCCCGGACGGACGGGATGAGCAACCCCTCCCGCACCGGAACGGCAACCTGGCCCCGCTCCGCATCCGTGCCCCAAAGCGCGTGGTCCAGGAGTCGGATGCCCTCCACCGTCGCCGGGCCCGCGATGCTCCAACTGCAGTCCAGCGCCCGACCTTCCTCCGCCGGTGAGAACCGGACCACAACCACCACTTGCAGGTTCTCCGGCAACGGGTGAAAGGTCAGTCGCAGGCCGGCATCCCCGGTTTCCACCTCGCACGCGCCGAGCACAACCTGCCGCGAACCACTGTCCAGTCGCAAGGTTGCCCCACCAAACCGGGTGTCAAACGGGTTGGAACCCCAGACGGTTTCACCGGCACGATCCAGGATTTCATACTGTCCGGTACCGGCATCGAGACGGAACTCCAGCTGTGATGTGCTCAGGACCGGTTTCAATTGGCCAGCCGCGACGGAGAGAACGGTTGTGCCCGTGACGACCAGAACGGCAGCGAGATGGCGGGATTTCATGGCACGAGATCGTTGCGTGGCGGCACGAACTAGCACCTGTTCCGGGCAGGCGAAAGCCTTTTCGCAAGAGTCGCCTGCACCGCCAAGGTTCGTTGCGGACAGGAAGCACTTCTCCACCAGGCACCTCACAGACATCGGGTTAAACGGCGCATGGAGAACAATCGGACGATCTAGTGACGGTGTTTGATGAAAAACAAAAGGCGTTTAACTATCCTTAACTACTTTTTTATAGCATTTCAGATCACATCAACCTGCATTGCGCCCAATCAACCCCAATAACTCTGCATAAATTTCAACATAACATGCTGTTCACAAGTGCTTTATAGTCCGAAAGACCGCCCACAGGCACACTCATGGCGGTTGATCATTCAGTCTGTTTAGTGGCACATCCAATTATTACACGATAGATAATTGACTATTTGAAATCGCATGACATTCTATGAACAACAAAGCAAATCTATGAACGACATGAAACAACAATCCCCGAACTGGTACTCAATCAAGGAAGCGGCTGATTACCTGAATGTTGGCGAACCCACCCTCTACCGCTGGATGCGCGAAGGACGGATCACTTTCCGCAAGGTCGGCGATTCCACCCGCTTCCTGCGCAACGACTTGGACGCGATGGTGGAGGTGCATCCGAGCGAGAAGGACGCGGAGCGGGTAACCCGTTTCTGTCCGGCCTGCCACCACGATCAGCTGGTGGAGGGGGTGGTGCAGGGAACCGGCGTGAACTATTTCCGCCCGGCAGAGACGAAGTTCTGGTCCTTCGCCACCGCGAACGTGAAGACAACCGCCTGGATGTGCCCGAAATGTGGAGCGATTGCTTGGTTTGGTGACGTGGCGAAACTCCGCAGCCTCCGGGCTGCGGGGAAGAAAGAACCGGAGTCCGCCGAATCACCCGAGCCGAAGGCCCCTCGCGGCGGATCGGCCTCCACCGAATCTCCTGAAGCATCCTGAGACCCGGCGGACGCCAGTTCGCCGCAATGCTCTCACGTGGATATTTCTTAGCGCGGCAAAGCCGCAACCAAGACCGGTCTCGTGAAGTCCTCCGCAAGAGGAGAAGAAATGAACGGACAGCGGTACACCGATGCGGGCTGAACGCGCAACCGCTGTTAGCGCAGAGATCTGATCTGCTGTATCGCCGAATTCCATTCGGCAGAGCGGCCGGACTTCCCCACGGTCTGCGGGTCGGATACCCGCGATACAGCAGATCAGACATCTGCGCTACGAAAGACGGCGTGAAATATCCAGGCCAAGTCAGGCACCCCCCTTCCAGCCAGACTGCCGAAGCTCATGGGGAGAAAAGGCGCATTGTCTCGGTTGGCTCGCCGGTTCATAGTGGACGTATGAGCGGCATGACCGAAATCCAGGAAACGCCAGATGTTCGACCTCGTCGCCCCCTATCAACCCGCCGGTGACCAACCGAAGGCCATCGACCGCCTCGCGGCCGGGCTCACGCGGGGACTTGAACATCAGGTCCTCCTCGGCGTCACCGGTTCCGGCAAGACGTTCACCATCGCCAACGTCATCGCCCGCCTGAACCGCCCCACCCTCGTCATCTCCCACAACAAGACCCTCGCCGCGCAGCTCTACTCCGAATTCAAGGGCTTCTTCCCCCACAACGCGGTCGAGTACTTCGTCAGCTACTTCGATTACTACCAGCCCGAGGCCTACATCCCGCGCACCGACACCTTCATCGAAAAGGACTCCAGCCGGAACGAGGAGATCGAGCGACTGCGCCTCTCCACCATGAGCAGCCTGTTCGCCCGACGCGACGTCGTGGTCGTGGCAAGCGTCTCCTGCATCTACGGCATCGGCAGCAGGGAGGATTACGAGGAGATGGTGATCCCGATGAAGGTCGGCGACACCCTCCCGCGGGACCAACTCCTGAGCCGCCTGGTCTCCCTGCAATACAGCCGCAACGATGTCTCGCTGCAACGCGGCTACTTTCGCGCCCGCGGTGACGTCGTGGAGTTGATTCCCGGCTATTCGGAAGAGGCATTGCGCATCGAGTTCTTCGGCGAGGAGATCGACCGGATCACTCGCTTCGATCCCCTGACCGGCCGCACGATCGAGCCGTTGGCCGCCATCACGATCTATCCCGGCGCCCAGTTCGTGACGCCGATGGACAAGATCAAGAACGCCATCCTGACCATTCGCGAGGAACTCGGCGAACGCATCGCCTGGTTCGAGCAACGCGGCAAACTGATCGAGGCCCAACGCATCAAGATGCGCACCGAATACGACCTCGAGATGATGGAGGAAATGGGCTTCTGCTCCGGCATCGAGAATTACTCCCGCCACATCGGCGGTCGTCCGCCGGGATCGCGTCCCTGTACGCTCCTCGATTTCCTGCCGGACGATTACCTGCTGGTCATCGACGAATCCCACGCCACGCTGCCACAAATCGGCGGGATGCACGCCGGGGACATGTCGCGCAAGAAGGTGCTCGTGGAACATGGCTTCCGCCTGCCCAGCGCCCTGGACAATCGCCCGCTCAGCTTCGACGAGTTCCGCGAGTTCCAACGGCAGACCATCTACGCCAGCGCCACCCCGGCAGACCGCGAACTCGCCCTCGCCCAGGGTCAGGTCATCGAACTCATCGTCCGCCCGACCGGTCTCGTCGATCCCAGGATCACGCTCAAGCCGCTCAAGGGTCAGATCGACGACCTGATCGAGGAGGTCCGTCAGCGCGTCGATCAAGGGGAACGCACCCTGGTCACCACGCTCACCAAACGCACCGCCGAGGAACTCACCGATTACCTGCGCGACATCGGCATCAACGTCCGCTACCTGCACAGCGAAATCGATGCCATCGAACGCGTCGAAATCCTGCGCGCCCTGCGCAAGGGCGACTTCGATGTGCTGGTCGGGATCAACCTCCTCCGTGAAGGCCTCGACCTCCCGGAGGTCTCACTGGTCGCAATCCTCGACGCCGACAAGGAAGGCTTCCTCCGCAGCGAGACGAGCCTCGTGCAGACCGCCGGTCGCGCGGCCCGTCACCTGAACGGCGAAGTGATCCTCTACGCCGACGAGATGACCCGCAGCATCCGCGCCTTCCTGAAGGTCTCGGAATACCGTCGCCAAAAGCAGCTCGCCTACAACGCCGAACACCACATCACCCCGCGCAGTGTCAGCCGCGCCATCGAGGAGGGGCTCGCCTCCGAGAAGACCCGCGACAACCAGGCGGATCATGCGTTGCGGGATGCGGTCGGCGACTTCGACGTCGTGGAAACCCTGCGCGAGTTGGAAGCCGACATGGTGGAGGCCGCCAACAATCTGGAATTCGAGAAGGCCGCCCTGCTCCGCGACCAGATCAAGGAACTCAGACGCACCTACGGCCTGGAAACTGGAGGCAGCGACGAAAAAGGGTCCCGCGTCCGCTACGACCAACCGGCGAAGGTGAAGCGCCGCCGAAAGCCGTAGCCGACCCCGCAGCCCGAAGGGCTGCCAGACATTAGCCGGGGGTCGAAGCCCGGCGGAGACCCCCGGTGGCCGTGCCACCCGACCCGACCCCGGCGGGGTCGCAGAACCACGGTGCCGCTGGTGGAGACGAGTGCCCCTAGCACCCCTCCAGGGTGCTGCCGCCATGCGCCCCTCAACCGAGGGTGCGCCTCGACGCAGTCGAGGCTTACCCCCAGCGAATCTCTGTCATCGCTTTGGGATGCGAAGTCCCGCTGCATGAGACCCGGAACCCGCAACCGAAGTGCTCATTTCGGCACGGCGTGCCGGCGTCCCGCCGGCTTTGAGCATGGGAGGCGAACAGCACACCAAGGTTCTCGTTCGAGGCAAACGGATCAGAGATCGGCGCTCCGGCATCGGGAGAATTGCTGAGCGCCCCCCCCATCGCCCATTGCCAGATGGCCCGGCAACTGCATAGAGTCCCTTCTCATGAACGCCTGTTGCAGAAGCAAGACCGACTGGTGCCCTCGTTCCTTTCGCTGTCGCATCGCCGGGCACCGACGGCTAGCGCCGTGCTGTGAGGCCGTTGGGCCGACCGACCACCGCACCCGGAAGAGCGCCATCCTCCTCTGCCTGTCGTTCCTGTTCGCGACGGTAACGCATGCCCAGTTCAGCTACACGAGCGATGGAACCTCAATCACGATCACGGGCTACACCGGGCCGGGCGGACAGGTCGTCATTCCCGAGACCATCGACGGTCTGCCGGTTCGCATCATCGGCAGCCGCGCCTTCAAGGACAATGCCAGCCTAACTGGCGTTGCGATTCCCGGCACCGTCACCGGAATCTGGAGTGAAGCGCTCGCGAACTGCAGTAGCCTGTCCAACGTCCTCATTCCCGAAGGCGTCACGTTCGTCGGCGACGGTGTATTCCGCGACTGTACCGCGTTGACGGCAGTAACCATACCCACAGGCGTGTTCTCAATCTCCTCCAAGATGTTCAGCGGGTGTACCGCACTCATGAGCGTGACCCTTCATCCGGGCGTCATGTACATCGGGCAGTATGCATTCTCCGGATGCAACCGTCTCGCTGATTGCTCAATCCCCGCCGGCGTCATCCGCCTAGATGAGGCGGCATTCTACGGTTGTAGCAGTCTGGCCAGTGTCAGCATCCCAAGCGGAGTAATTACAATCGGGGAGGAGACCTTCGCCGGATGCGACAATCTCACCGATGTCACAATCGCCGAAGGGGTGACCACGATTGACCCGCAGGCATTTTGCTGTTGCCGTAACCTGGCTGCCATCACGCTGCCGTCCAGTCTCACGTCAATCGAACGGGAGGCTTTCACCGGGTGCGAAAGCCTGTCCACTGTCCGGATCCCCGAGAATGTCGTGAGTATCGACACATGGGCGTTTCGTGGCTGCGCCGCTATGCAGGCGTTCGTCGTGGATGAACGGAACGCTGGTTACCGGAGTTTTGACGGGGTCCTGTTCAATCAGGACATGAGTACCCTCATCCAGTGTCCGGCCACCCGCGAAGGCGCTTACATGATCCCTGAGGGCGTCACCCGCATTGAATCCGGTGCTTTCTTCGGGTGTGGGAGTCTGACCGGTGTCTGGATTCCTGTGGGGGTCACCAAGATTTACAAGGAGACGTTTGTGGATTGCGGCAGCCTCAGCGTCGTGGACATCCCCAACGGGGTCACGGTGATCGGTGAACTGGCTTTCAAGGGCTGCGCCAATCTGCTCAGCGTCAGCATGCCGCCCAGCGTGCATACCATCCAATACAACGCCTTTCGAAGCTGCAGCGGGCTAACCCGGGTGTACCTGCCCCCCAGCCTCGGCAGCCTTGGGGCTTCGGCGTTCAGTGAGTGCGACCACTTGAAAGCCCTCTATTTCCCTGGCAGCCCTCCAGTAATTGTTGGGAGACAAGATATTGGTGCAGCCAACGCAACCGTCTTCCACCTGCCGGACGCCCCAGGCTGGGACGTCTCATTTGGCGGACTCCCCACGGATATCTGGCGGCCCCGAATCGCTGCGGAAGACGACGGCTTCGGATCGGGACCTGCAGCCTTCAGTTTCGACATGGAGTGGGCCGGGGAAAGGGTGGTCATCGTGGAGGCGTCCGATGATCCCGCCGGTCCGGATTGGACGCCCCTGGAGACGATCACTCTGAGCGATGGTCGGGGGCGTTTCGACGATCCGACTGCGGCGACCGCGCCGAGGCGGTTCTATCGGTTGAATGCGCCCTGAGTTCCTTGGAACCTGCATGAGATCCGGTTGGTAGGGCCGGCCCGCTGGGCTGGCCGGGGTTCACCCCGTCAAGTTGCCTCTCTGGGGGCCCGCGGCGCGCCTGGCAGTCGAGCCCTACCCACAGCGCTTGCAGCAGGCCGGATGATGCGATAACAAGCTCGGCCATGACATCGTCGCCGTCGCAAGATTCGCGATCACCCACACCCACCCCGGAACGGCTCATGCAACTGGCGTGGGGATACGCCCCGGTGCTGGTCATCGGTGCTGCCGTCGAGCACGGCGTGTTTGATCAACTGGCGGACGGGCCGAAGACCCGCGCGGGACTTGTCGCCGCGACCGGGGCTTCGGATCGCGGACTGCGCATTTTGCTGGATGCTTTGGTCGGCCAGAGCCTGCTCCAGCGCGAAGGAGAGCATTACACGTTGACCGCCGAGAGCGCTGCCTTCCTGGTCCGTGGCAGGCCTGGCTATCGGGGCGGGTTCTTCCTGCATCACAGCACCCAACTGCTGCCGCAGTGGATGGAGTTGACCCAGGTCGTACGCACCGGCAAACCCACTGCCCGCACCAACCGCGAGACCGACGGCGGCGCCCACTTCGCCGGGTTTGTGGAATCGTTGTTCCCCGGCAGCTACCCGGCCGCGAAAGCACTGGCCGCCCATCTCCAACTGGCGGAAGCGACCACACCCGTCAGCGTGGTGGATCTTGGTGCCGGCTCCGGCGTGTGGGGGATCGCACTGGCGGAGGCTTCGTCGCAGGTGCTGGTCCGGGCGGTGGACTGGCCGGAGGTATTGGAGATCACCCGGCAGATCGCCAAACGCCATCAACTGGAGGACCGCCTCACCTGCGTGCCGGGCGACCTGTTCCAGGCCGATTACGGACAGGATCACCACGTTGCCATCCTGGGCCACATCCTGCACAGCGAGGGGCCGGATCGCATCCGGCAATTGCTCGCCAGAACGTTCGCGGCGTTGCGGCCCGGCGGAGTTCTGGCCATCCAGGAATTCCTGCCCAATGACGAACGAACCGGCCCGCCGTTGCCGTTGCTGTTCGCCGTGAACATGCTGGTGAACACGGAAGCCGGCGGGACCTACACGTTCGCGGAGATTTCCGGCTGGTTGGCCGAAGTGGGTTTTGTCCGACCCCGCCTGCTGGAAGTGCCGGCCGTTTCACCGTTGATCCTCGCCGACAAACCAGGGGCGTGAGCCGGCCATCCCGGCGTCGTGGCTCGACGGGAGGCTCGCCCTCCCATACCGATGCATCAGCCCATTACGGGGCGGACGAAGCTCCCGCTGAGCCAAGCGCGGATGCCCTTTCGCTTGGGCTCAGGATTCGCATACCTCGTACCTGATGGAGCGAAAGCGGTAGAGGATCACCGCAAGACGCTCCGCGAGCGTTTTGGAGTGCGGTGAAAAGCGCCAGCCTTCACCGCTTTGGGCCGGGTTGCCCGAAGCCGACAGTTCACTACCTGTCTGCT
Source organism: Verrucomicrobiales bacterium (assembly GCA_024233215.1). GTDB lineage: Bacteria > Verrucomicrobiota > Verrucomicrobiia > Limisphaerales > J093 > J093. The sequence goes on from JACKPW010000008.1 coordinate 132,358, forward strand.
GAAGCCGTGAAGCTGAGATCTGCCTGCGAACTGAAAGCGGCGATTGAGATCGCACGCAGTCCAAGACGCTTCGCGAATCCGCCAGGTTTTGGCCGCCAGTCCTCTGGCGCTTTGGGGAGGGAGTTCCGGAAGGAAGGGGCTCGCACCGACTTGTCCGGATGCCTCAAGACTCCCGAGCCGCTTTACAGACGCCCTCGCCCCTACTCCGATTCCACCACCTGCATCGCCGCCCGCAGGTAACCCAGGGCGTATGCCATGCCGGCGTGCCACGGGGCGGCGCAGGTCATCTGCGGAGCGTGATCCGGGATGATGACGCCTTCGTAGCCGTTCCGCTTCAGAATCCGCAGCACCCGCAGCACATCGATGTCGCCCTCATCGATGAAGGTCTCGCGATAATCCGGCACTTTGCCCCGGACATTCCGGCAATGGACATAACCGATCCGCCGGGTCCGGCTGGCGGCATCCACCGCCTCATAGACGTCGCCCTCGGTCATCTCCGCCAGGGTGCCGAGGCAGAACTCGCAGGCATTCCGCGGGCTGGGGCGCAGCCGGTAGAGCCGGTCATACAACGCCGGTTGATACACCAACCTCGGCTGCCCCCGCACCGTCGGCATCGGCGGATCGTCGGGATGCGCGGCCAACGTGACCCCGGCTTCCTCCGCCACGGGAATCAGCGAATCGAGGAAGTCCTTTGCCCGGGACCAGAGTTGTTCGGACGTGGCGGGTGGTTCGATCCCCTGCCCGGCTTCCCGGTCGTAGACCATGTTCCAGGCCATGCCGCGGGGCATTGGCTTGTCGTAGGGCCCGTCCATGCCGACCGCCTCGGCTTCGCCGCGGGCGAAGGTTCCCTTGATTCGCCCGGCCACCCCGGCAATCGAGAAATTGTAGCCGATGATCGGGATGCCGGCGCGGCCGACATTCCGGACGATGGTCTTGAGGTTCTCCAACTGCGCGGCTTTGCGGGGGCCGTCCAGCAGCACGTCATGCCAGTGCGCCGGATCGAAGTTCTCGATGGCTTCCAGTTCGAGCCCGGCGTCGTTGATCGCCCGTTTCAGGTCGCGCAGTTCCTCGAAAGTCCAGAGTCGTTCGGGATCGCCGGCCAGGCCCCAACCGGAATCGTCCCCCACCGGTTGATCGCCCGGCCGGTTGCTCCGCGAGGAACGGAAATAGTCCACCAGATGAACGACCAGGTGGGTGCAACCGCATTGCCGCGCGAAGCGGAAATGGTCGGCGTCGAGTTGATGACGGTAGAGTCCGAATCCGAGTTTCATGCCGGGTCGGGCCGGGTCGGGCCGGGGGGACGATGCCACGAGGTCTCGATTTCCTCCAGCGTGCGCCCCTTGGTTTCCGGCACGCTCCGGAAGACGAAGACAAACGCCGCAAGGCTGCAGAATCCGTAGATCCAGAACGTCCGCGCCGGCCCGATCCAGGCGCTGTCACGCAACACCGGAAACGTCTGGGCAACCAGGTAGCAGGCGGTCCAGATGGTGAATGCGGCGACGGACATCGCGCGACCGCGCGTGCGGGTGGGGAAGATCTCCGAACAGACAATCCATGGGATGGGGCCCAGCGCCACCGCGAACGCGGCGATGAACAGAAGGATCGTCGCGAGCAGAGCCGGTCCCGAGGCGCCGGTCAGGAGCATCACCCCCACCGCCCCCAACGCGACCACCTGCACCGCCGAACCCACCAGCAGCAAAGCGCGCCGGCCCAGGCGGTCCACGAACGCAATGGCGACGAAGGTGAACGCGACATTGACCAGGCCGATCCAAACGCTGGCGGTGAAGGCGTCCTTCACCCCGACGCCGGCGCCGGTGAAGATGTTTGTGGAGTAATACATGATCGCGTTGATCCCGCTGAATTGGGAGAAGGCCATCAACATCACGGCAATCAGCAACGGCCGCCGGCAGGCGCCCCGGAACAATTCGATGAAGCGCCCTTCCTCCTGCTTCAGCACCTCGCGGACGGCGGCCATCTCGCTCGCGGCGTGGGTCGGTCCACCCACTTTCTCGAGAATCGCGCCGGCCTCGGACTCGCGTCCCGCCGCCGCAAGCCAGCGGGGACTTTCGGGCACGACGAGTTGCATTGCCGCCAGCATCAGTGCCGGCACGAGTTCCGCGCCCAACATCCAGCGCCACCCGGATGCGATGTTCCAGGCCTCGTCGCCCGCGGCTTGAATCCGGGCGTTGACGAAGAGCGTCACGAAGATGCCGGTCACAATGCCCAGTTGGAAAAGCGACCCCAGCCGCCCGCGCCATGGCCCCGGCGCCACCTCGGCGATGTAGATCGGGCAGACCATCGAGGAGACCCCGATGCCGAGCCCGCCAACGAATCGCGCCACCAGGAATTGGTCAAACGTGCGCGGGATGGCCGAGCAGAGGGCGGATATGGCATAGAGCGCGGCGGCGAGGAGCAGGATGCGTTTCCGCCCGAAGCGGTCGCTCAGGAAGCCGGCCACCAACGCGCCCGGAATGCAGCCGATGATCGCGCTTGAACTGGCCAGTCCTTCGCCCACCGAATCCAATTCGAAATAAGCCTTGAGGAACTGGTTGGCCCCGTTGATGACGGCCGTGTCATAGCCAAACAGGAAGCCGCCCAGCGCACCGGTCAGGGTGAGCCGCAGGAGGTAGCCCGGATTGTAGGGGTGTTTCATGATCGGTGCGGCGAACCGGTGTTCGCCGAATGCCTGGGATGTCCGCAAGAACCCGGCGGATGCCAATCCGCCGCTACGGAGGGGAACCTCAGGGGCGAACGGGGGTTCACCGACGTCCTGGACCGCCATGAACGGTCCACTCCGCAACTGGAACCGGGCTTGTTCATCGCGCAGCCACGGACTCCTCAAACTCCACGCGCAGCGTCACCAACCCCATGCCGGGCACCGTGATCTCCTCGCCCGCTTCGGCCGCACGACGTTCACTCAGATCGCTCAGCCAGGCAGCAGCCGGTTGCCGGCCGTTCCATCGCAGGCCCGTCGAGACATCCTGATCGCCGGGCGCCCAGAGTCGAACGATCCACGCCTGCCCCTCATCCGCCGGCTTCAGGCCGGTGACAACCACATCCGGGTGGGTCAGCGTGAACCGCGGTGTTTCGTCCGGGGCGGGACCCCGAGCACGCAGCGGAATCAACGGTTGCCCGCTCGCGATGCCGAATCGGGCCGCCGTCGCGGCATCGAACCGGCCATGCGGCTGGAGCACGTAACGGAACATCACGGGCCCTTCCTGGTAGGCCCGGTAGTTCGTGCCCCAGTGGTTGTTCATCGCCCACGAGTAGAACTTCTGCGTCGGCTCGACGTCCTGCCGCCAGACCGTCGGATCGGTCTGGGAGTTCAGCAGGCGCGCCGTGATCCCCCCCACTTCCACCAGCGGCGCGTCCAAGGTCGCCCAACTCACGCCAAAGCGGTCGTTCGACACATCGGCCCAACGGCCCACCGTGAACCAGTTCTTGCAGCCGCTCGGAAGCTGGTCCTGATCCGGGCGCATCACCGCCAGCGGCAGGCCCAGCCGCAGCACCCCGTCAGGCACATCGAAGGGGAAGGAGAGGTTGAGGCTCTCCTTGCCCTCGTCGGCGTGATAGCTCGACGCCACGAGCCGCTCCTTGTCGACCAGGTTGAACAATTCCACCCGTCCCAATCCCGCCACCACGCGGACCTCGCGCACGAGTTGGCGGCAGCCGGGCGCTTCCGACTCAACCAGGAGGGACGCCACCAACGGACCGTTCTCCTTCACCCGAATCCGCACCGGACCGTTGCGTTCGAGATTCGCGAGGTCGTCGCCGATCAGATAGCGACAGTCGCCCAAGCCCTCGCCATCGGAGGTGTCGACCAGGTTGTGATCATACCCCGTGACGCGCAGGTCGATGATCGCGCCGGTCGTGGGATCCAGCCGCACGGTCAACCGCTCATTGCGCAACACGGCCTCCGCGGCATCAGCCTCCGCCTTCGCTTCGCCGGCATGAGGCGCCCCGTTGACAAACCGATACCGGCGTGCGGCCAGGGGCGGCGCATCGCGGACAAGCATCACCAAGTCGCCGTTGGCCAGTCGTTGGGAGGGGACCGGGTTCCCGGCGGAATCGAGCACGCGGCCGCGTCCATCCCAGAAATCATGCGGCACATTCGCCAACTCGGTGCGAGCCCAGGAGGTGGTGTTGTAGAGATCGATCCCCTGCTCCGCCTCCGGCCCCGGCGCCGGGGCCCCGGCGCGGTCCAGCAGGTCACGCGATTCCCGGTCCGCGGCCGCGGCGTAGCTGCTCTTGATCGCCCATTGGTCCAGGGTCTCCTGCCGGGCCGGTTCACTCACGCTGCACCAGGCGCCCCAGGTGTGTTCGGAGTAGAGCAGCGTATCGCGCCAGGCCGTCGAAAAGTCCGCAACCGGATAGGGTCCCGGCCCTCGCAGGGCCCAGAGGGTTTCCGCCTGGGCGAGCCGATCCGAACTCGCGCGGTTCAACCCCGTCTCCAGGGCGGACGAACCCGCACCGTCCTCCCAGTAAGGTGTCCAGTCGCCGGCCACTTCCGGCAGTCGATCCCCGTAACGCTCCTCGAAGTCGCGGAACGCCGCGCTCGTGGACGTGATGTTGAAATGCGGCCAGGCGTATTCGGTGTTCCAGTCGCGAATGAACTCACAGATCGCCGGGTCCGGCACGGCGTTGTCCCCATGACCGGCCCAGCGCATGTAGGCGATGTCATACGGAAACCCGCTGCGTTCGAGCTGTTCCTGGTATTCGGTGACAAACTCGGGCGTGAGCCGGTGGATGATGTGCGACATCGCATAGCCGCGCCACGGAATCCACACGAGCACCTTGTCGCGACCCGACGGGCCCACCCAGTAGAACGGCTTGTTCTCCCATTGCACGAGGATGTCGCCAATGCGGTCGAAGTAATTCGGCGCCACGGAGAAGTAGCGAATGCCCGCCTGGGCCATGGCAGTCACCGTGCCCCAGGTGTAACCCGGAACATCGCTGATCATCGCGGCGTCCACGGACACACCGGTGGTGTCGCCCAACTGCGTCGCGAGCCGACAAAGCCGCAGGAGTTCCTCCGGTCGGCACAGACCGGTGAGTTCGTTGAGATACAGCCCGTTCAAGGCGACCTTCCCCGTGCGCACAGCCTCGAGAAACCGTTCGCGCTGCGCCGGACCGAGCCGGTGCAGATACAGGTCCGCCGCCCACAGCACCTCCACGTTCCAGACAAACCGCGCCCCATCCGGGTAATCCGCCGTGGCCTCCGCAAGTTCCATCCCGCGGAGGAGGTTGTTGACCTGCTTCTCTTCGATGGCGGTCTGCAGTTCGGTGTAGCCGATGTCCGTGTGCGAATGCGGCAGCACATGGATCGTGAGATGACGAACCGGCTGTTGAGCGATCTCGCGACGGGCGACCACTTCGCCACCGACACGCAGAATCAACCGGCGGGTTCGGGTCTCCTGCACCTCGGGAAGCAGCAACTGAAACTCCTGGTCGCCGCGTTGGAGTTGGATCGACCGCGCCACCGCTCCATCGATCTCGAGCGAGCCGCCCGCCGGCTCGCCGAGGTGCCGCAGGACGACCTTCAAGGGTTGGGTAGGACTCCCCGCCGCACCCCGCCGCAAGGCCCGAACGACATCGGCGCGAAGTACCGCCGTCTGCCCCGTCGGCACGGTCACTTGCGCACCTTCGGGAGCGAGCAGAACGACCGCGTCGTAGAGCAACCAGCTTCCGCTCAGGGTGGTGAGTTGGATGTCGTTGTCACCCACGTGGAGTTGCGTCACGGGGAACTCGACGTTCACCGCAGTGCGGTTGCCCTGGTCAGGATGTCCCTGAATGGAACCGTCCCCACCGCCGCGCGGGAGGGCGTGTTCGGTGACCTGACCGTTGACATCCACCCGGAGTCGAGGCGCCCCGCCCGAATGCGTGTCCAGCAACCGGAGTTCCAACCGGCAGGTGCCTTCGGCGGGCAGTTCGGCCAGCCCGAACCGAATGGTGAAGGTGTGTCGTCGCTGCCCCGCCCAGGAATCCGAGGGACCCGGCTGGGCGTAGGGCCATTCCCGTTTCGGATCGGAAACGCCGACAATGAAGAACGGATCCTCCTTGAACCGCGCGTAGCCATCGGGGGCGAGGGCAAGTTCGGCGTTGTTCCCATCCACCTGCCCGATGCTCCATAGCGGGACGAGTTCGGCGCCCCAACCCGCCGGGACGGCAGCAACCAGTAAGCCACCCAGCAGGCCCGCGAGACGGCAAGCGTGGCGGGTTCGCAGAGGTTTCGAGAAGGACCGCATGTCGTGTTGCATAGCTGACTGGGCGGATCATGCCGAACCCCCGCCGCCAAAGAAACTGGAAACATGCCGGTCACCGGATCGCGCCGTCGGGGCGAACTGGCGCTCGCCGTATGCCCGCGGTGCAAGCCGATGCCCGGTGGATGCCAATCCGCCGCTACGGGGCGTAACCGATCACCGCGTCAAACATCGCCACGACGTTCTCCGGGGGCACGTCGGCCTGGATGTTGTGGACCTGCTGGAAGACGTAGCCGCCACCCGGCGACCAGGTTTGCATCAACTCCGCCACGTGCTCACGGATTTGCGCCGGCGTGCCGTGACTCAGGAGGTCGCGCGTGTCGCACCCCCCACCCCAGAAGGTCAATCGGTCGCCGAACTCGCGCTTCAGCACGGTCGGATCCATGCCCCGACAACTGATCTGGACCGGGTTGATGGCGTCGAGCCCCGCCTCGATCAGTCCCGGCAGAAGTTCGTAGACACCCCCACAGCAGTGCAGCATGATCTTCACATCGGCCAGTTCCTTGACCCGCCGCCACAGGACCTGCTCGCGCGGGAAGAAGAACTCGCGATACATCTTCGGGGAGACCTGCGGGCCGTTTTGCATTCCCAGATCGTCGCCGAACAGGATGATGTCGATGTGTTCGCCGACCGCGGCAAGGAACCGTTCCAGGTTTGCGAGATGAATCTCGACCGCCCGGTCCAGGAAGGCATGGGCCCGATGGGGATCGCCGGCCAGCAGCAGGAAGAAGCCGTCGTTGCGATAGAGGAACTGGCCGAGTTCGAGCAGGTTCCCGCCAAACAACCCGATGATGGCCCGGTTGGTGGAGGCGCGGAGTTGACGGGCGCCGGCGGCGAAACGTTCCATGCCGTCCTCCCCGGCGATCTCGGGTCCGGGCGGGCTGGCCACCGCCGTCCACATGCTCTCGCCCATCGCTTCGGGCACATGCTCCAGGTCGTCCCTTTCCGCGAAAGGGTAGTGGGTCTGCTCGAAGTAGAGGCACCCGGCGGGCATGCGGGCAAGGATCCGTCCCGATTGGGAACGCAGGATCCAGTCATCCCCATCGCGCTCCGGGCTGGCCCAGGATGGCATCAGGCAGGGCGTGCCGTCGGGCAACACCCATTCGCGCCACCACTTGTCATCGAGGGCGAAAGCCCGACCCAGTTCGATGGTGTCCACCTGAAACCGCTCCAGCACATCCTCGTCCACAATCGCAAGCTGCTGGACGGGGTCATACACCCGGATGGGTCGATCCGGCAGTTCGAGGTGGCGCCGAAGCCGCGCGTAGGCCATGGCGCTGATGCCGGAAGAACGGTGGCCGGAGAGATCGATCGGCACCCGGTCCGGTTGACGGTGGTTCAGGGCGGCGAGAATGCGTTCACGCGAGGTCATGGCGTTTCGTTCGATGGACGGACTGAGTTCATTGCAACGGCGTCACGAAGAAAGTCCCGGGATGCTATCCCCAACGAAGCCCGCAAACAAGCCCTCCGCCGTAGCGGCGAACGGGCGTTCCCGGCCGGCGCCGGAGAGTGCAAGGGAAGGCTCCGCGAACGCCAGTTCACCGCTACGGGACCTGGCGCGGGGAATGCCAGGACCCGGGGTTCACCAGCCCAGCCAATCTCGGCCGCGCCCTTCCGGTGGAACCGACATGTCTGGAAACGCTTCGCCGACGGTGCCACACTCGCCCCTGTGAAAGCTCTCCTCTCCGCGGCGTTTCTCGTCGGCACCCTGGCTTTGCCCGGATTGCTCGCCCATGCCGGTTCACCGACTCCCGACCTCTGGCCGCTTGCCCGGGAACAGTCGGACATCCACCGCTACGCCACCCTGTTCACGGCCCAGGACGTGCGCGACCGGCTCGCCAACGAAACGGGACTCGCCGCCGCCATCGACTGGTGCCGGCACACCGGGGTCACCCACGCCTTCATCGAGTGCTTTCGTGACGGTTACCAGGCGGAACGGACGCCGTTGGCTGCCGCCATGGCCCGGTTCCGCCAGGAAGGCATCGAGGTGTCGGGCTGTGTGACGCCGACCCGCGTCGGGAAGGCATCCACCGGCTGGAACCTGATCTCCTGCTACACCGACCCCGCCACGCAGGAGCGGGTCAAGGCCATCTTCGAGTTCGCCGCCAGCCTGTCGGACGAGATCATGATCGACGATTTCTGGTTCACCGACTGCCAGTGCGACGCGTGTGACGCAGCGCGAAAGGCCCGAGAAGTCCGGGTCGGCGAACGCACGTTTCCGGTGAACGGGAACACCTGGGAGGATTACCACTGCGAGTTGATGGTCCAGGTTTCCCGGGCGCACGTGCTTGGCGCGGCGGAACAGGTCAACCCGAACGCCCGACTGATCATCAAGTATCCGCAGTGGTACGACCGTTTTCACGAACGGGGCTATGAGGTGGTGCGCGAGACGGAGGATTTCGACCGCATCTGGGTGGGGACGGAAACGCGCGACTACGCCGATCCGCGCTGGGGCGGCACGGTTCAGTATGAGGCTTACTTCATCATGCGCTGGCTGGGCGGGATCGGGGGCGCAAAATGTGGCGGGGGCTGGTTCGATCCGTATGGGACGACGGAAGCCACCTACGTCGAGCAGGCCCGCCAGACCATTCTGGGCGGCGCGCGCGAATCGTTGTTGTTCTGTTATGGCAGCCTGTTGAACGGGACGGGGCCGAAGAATGTGGCAGCCCTGCGAGCGGAAATGCCGGATCTGTTCGCCGTCGCGCGCGAAGTTGTCCGACGGAACCCCGCAGGGCTCGCCGCCTACAAACCGGCCAACAGCCATCCGGAAAAGGAGGACCGCGTGTTCGATTTCGTGGGGATGCTGGGCCTGCCCCTGGTGCCCTGCCATGAGTTTCCGGGGCAGGCGTCCGCGGGGTTCTTTTCCGTGCACGCGTTGAAGGACCCGAACCTGGTGGAGAAACTCGGGCGTTTCATCGCGGACGGGAAGCCGGTGCTCGTCACCGACGGCTTGGTGGCGGGCTTGAAGGCCAGACTCAACTTGGCGGTGCCAAACGTGCAGGTCCTGAAGGTGGGCGGTAATCCAAAATCGTTGCTGCAGCTTCCACAGCCGACTTTGGACAACTTGCGTGAGCCCTTGCTCAAGCCGTTCAACGCAACCCTCCGCGCTCCGAACAAGGTGGGTTTGTACCTCTTCGTTGACGGCAGTTGGGTGATCGAGAATTTCAACGACGAGCCGGCGGAAGTGGAGTTCAACGGGAACAAACTGTCCGTCGACGCTCGCGCCTGGGTAAAACGGTGGAAGTAGGCAGGGGCACCCCCGTATGGACTGCGGCGGCACGCGAAGCACGACGCCGCTTTGGCCGAGGTTACCCAAACGCGGTGATCGATCCGTCGAACGCTTGTCTGCCGGTCAACAGCGCCGTCGCCGCTTCGCTCTGCCGACGCACTCGGTCCAAGCGATGCCCGGCAGGAATGGCTTGTGCCCCACGTCAGGGTTCCTATCGTTCCCTCCGCACGTTCACACGATCCGTTACATGAAGACTTCCAGCCTGTTGATCGCTGCAGCCATCCTGATGGTGGCAGTGCCCGGCGTCAGCCTCGCCCAGACCATCGTCACTGAGGAGCAACATCCAACCACCATGGATCCGCGACTCCACCCGGTGCCCGCGCCCGCACTGAACGATGCCGCAGCCAAGGCGAGGTTCACCCTGGTCGCCGGCCAGCGCGACCGCAATGGCGGTGATCTCGCCGTGCTTCATGACGGCCGACTTCCCACCGACGCGGATCAACCTTCCGCGAACTTCTTCTTCCAGGCCGGCACGGACGGCGGACGGCTGCAGTTGGACCTGGACAAGGTGATTGCCGTGCAGCGCATCCGCACTTACTCGTGGCATCCCACCACGCGCGGTCCGCAGGTCTATGAAGTATTCGGATCCGACGGCGCTGGGAGCGACTTCGCGCCCGCCCCAGGCCGCGATCTCAAGCCGGAGAGCTGTGGCTGGCAGTTGATTGCGAAGGTGGATACGCGTCCCACGCAGGGGGAGGAACAAGGGGGCCAGTACCTGGTGACCCTGGCGGACAAGGAAGGCCGCCTGTTGGGCCGGTTCCGTTACCTGCTGTTCGACATCTCCCGAACGGAAGCCGAGGACGCCTTCGGCAACACCTTCTACTCCGAGATCGATGTCATCGACGCCGACGGCCCCCCGCCGACGGCTGCCCCCGCTCCGGCCGGCAATGAGCCCGTGCTCGTGACCTTTGATGCCGGGGACGGTGCCTACCACTTCACCATCGATGCCACTGCCGCAACGGACCTGGCCGACTGGGTCCGCACCGAGCTGAAACCGGTCGTGCAGGAGTGGTACCCGAAGCTGGTGGCGATGCTGCCGAGCGAGGGCTTTTCCGCCCGAACGGATCTCACGCTGGTTTTTCGCGACAACATGGGGGGCACGCCCGCGTCCGCCGGCGGCGGCCGGATCAACCTGAACAGCCAGTGGTTTCGCGGAGAACTCAAACGTGAAGCCCGGGGCGCCGTCGTGCATGAGATGGTCCACGTGGTGCAGGACTACGGCCGGGCACGGCGCACCAACCGCAACGCCACCCGCACCCCGGGCTGGCTGGTGGAGGGAATCGCCGACTACATCCGCTGGTTTCTCTACGAACCGGAAACCAGGGGGGCCGAGATCTCGGCGCGCAACCTGTCCCGGGCCCGCTACGACGCCAGTTACCGCGTCACCGGCAATTTCCTGGACTGGGTCACCCGACGCTACGACAAGGACCTGGTGAAGCAGCTCAACGCCCTGGCCCGCGAGGGGAAATACACCGAGGCAGCCTGGGAGGAAGTCACCGGCAAGACCCTGCCGGAACTCGGTGACGAATGGCGACAGGACCTCGAACGCCGCATCAACGGCGCGTCGGAGGCCAGACTGCCGTAGCCGACGTCAGTCGGCGCATATCAATCCGAACGGGAATCCCAGTGCGCGGACGGATGTCCGCCGCCACGGAGGCTGTCGATGTGCTCTACACCAGCGCGAAAAGCCAGGCAGCGACGACGCTCACGCCACAGATCATGCCGGCAATCAGGTTCGCCCGGAAACTGGTCCGGCTTCGTGCAGGAAGGCTTCCCAACGCCAGGCCGGCGGCAAGGCCCCCGGCGAAACCACCGGCGTGCGCCAGCATGTCGCTGCGGGGTCCCACCCCGAGCAGCACAAACAGCAGCACTCCGGCTCCCAGCCCGGCGATGGCCTGACGTTTCGACCCCGGCACACCCCGATACAATCCCACGCTGTAAACCGCCAGCATCCCCAAAGCTCCCATCACCACGCCGGAAGCCCCCAACCCCACGTACGCGCCCTGCCGGAACACCAAACCCAGCACGTTCCCCAACACCCCCGCCAGGGTGGCCCCAAGCAACGCCCAGCCCGCGCCGTATCGCCCCATCGCCAACCCCAGCACCACCAGGCCCGTGGTGGCGTTCGCCGCCAGATGACCGAGGTCCGCATGGAGCGTCGTCGCCGTCCAGAGGCGATACCATTCGCCGGTCTGCGGGACGCGATTGTTCATCGTCCCGGCGATCTCCAGTCCTCCCCCCCACGCCCAGCCCCACCAGTGAAACAGGATCAGCGCCCAACACCACACCAGCGCCCCCCAATGAAAGGTGAACTCGGACGACGCCACGTGGTGCCGCCAGTGCCAGCCCCGGTTCTCGCGATGAAATTGCCGGATCGCCGCGACGCCCGGCTCGAAATCCGCCCGGCGCACCAGCAACACCCAGCCGCCGGCGGCCGGTTGATACTGGATCGTCGGTTCAATCCCCTGACTCGCGAGCACCAGGCTCCAGTCCATCGCCTCCTGACGCGAGCGCGCCCGGATCCCCGCCCACTCCGGCAGCACGGTTGACGCTTCCGTCTCCAATCGATCAACGCCGGGATCAGTGGCTCATTCCCAGCGCAGCAGCGCGTCCACGGGATAGTGATCCGACGGCACCCGGCCGTTCTCGCGAACGCGATTGATATGGGCCTCCACCGTCGTGAATCCGTCCGTGTAAAGGACCCAGTCGATGCGACTGCCCTTGACGACCGGTTTCCAACCATTGAAGGAAACCTCGTCCGGGCTCCGTTCCGGATGCACGACCCGGTACGAATCGTGAAAACGGACACCGCCCGTTTCGCCCGCCCCCTTCACCAGCACCGCGTACGGCGGATCGTCCTCGGTGGTGTTGAAGTCGCCGGTCAGGATGATCGGCATGCCCGGGGGCACGTCGCCGGCCTTTCGTTGGATCAGCTTCGCCGACTCCAACCGGGCCTGTGGACCGCGATGGTCGAAGTGCGTGTTGGCATACACCAACTCCCGCCCACCGGCACGCAGGTCGCGCAGGGCGACCCACGACACCATCCGCGTAATCGAGGTGTCCCAGCCCATGCTGCCCGGAATCTCCGGCGTCTCGCTCAACCAGAAGTGGCCGCTGTCCAGCAACTCAAACCGGTCCTTGCGCCACATCACGGGCGAGAACTCACCGGCCTCCTTGCCGTCATCCCGTCCCACGCCGTGAAAGGCGTATTCAGGCAGGCCTCGCTTCACGAAGTCCGCCTGAAACACGAGCACCTCCTGCATCCCCAGCAGGTCCGGGTTGGTGTCGCGGATGGTCTTGACGACCAGGTCCCGCCGCCGCGTCCAACTGTTGTCACCATCACTGGCGGCCCCGTAACGGATGTTGAAGGACATGACCCGCAACGGCGGTAACGCCTCCGCGCCGGAACCGCCCGTGCCCTCGGCGGCAGACACCACCGCATCGGGAGTCAGTGACGTGAACAATCCAAACGCCAGAACACCGGCAGCAAATCTCGATTTCATGCTGCGCACCCTGCCACGACCGGAGGCCTTTGCCAATGGCGATGCAACCGTCAGCAGCGTTCCGCGCCAACCCGGACAGTCCGCACCCGGCTCGTGGTGAGCGTGCCACAATCTGCAGCGCTGTTATCCGACCTGCACCGCGATGCGACGCCCGGACGGCCTGCCGAACGGATTTCGGCGACACGGCAGATTGAAAATCTGCGCTACGAGATGCGGTGCGCCGACCTGAGTCGGTCCAAGCACCGGCAACCCGGAGGGTTGCCAGACATTAGCCGGGGGTTGAGCGCGAGCGACACCCCCGGGAAAGGCACCCGCGAAGATGCCCGCACCCTGGAGGGGTGCCAGCAGGCGTCGTGTCCGAGTTCTGGCACCCCTCCGGGGTGCGAGGCTTGTCTTCGAGGGTTCCGGGGGTCTCCGCTGCACTGCGACCCCTGGCTAATGTCTATCACCACTCCGTGGTGAGGGCGGCACGAGCTGGCGCGCGGCCCGGCGTGACCACTCCGACAATCCCCGCTCACCTTGGTTGACGCTGGCCCATTCGCTCCGCCTCCCAGGCGGTGAAATCGCCATCGGAGGCGTGGTGGACCTCGCTGTGGCCATCGACGAAGCCATACACGCGGTTGGCACCGCTCCCCGTCCAGTCAGGCCAGGCCTCCTGCTCGCGCAGCAGGATCGTCGTTGCCGGACTCGTCACCTCGGCAGTGGAACCATGATACATGACCTCGTACTGCCCGGGCTGCAGGGCGGCGTAGATGGCCGGATCGGCAGCCTCGGGAGGGTCAACCGTGACGAAGTAATCCGCCGCCGCTGCCAGGGTGGAAGGGAACTGCTCGTCATGGTCCCCGGCGTACATGAGGAACGCCAGCGTCCAGCGCCTCGCGTAGTTCATCTTTGCGATGCCAACCTGCTTCTGCTGTTCCCTGACGGCCTGTAGGGCGGTATCCTCCGCCACCAGTGCCTGCCGCTGCTCCAGCGCCGTCGCCTGCTGCCGGACCGCCTGCTGCAACCGCCCGATCTCCCCCTCCAATTCCTGTTCCCGCTGATGCAACCGGGTCACCTCGGCACGGAGTTGCAGCAATTCGGTCTGCCGCGACTCATCTGCCGCAGCTTCGCGAAGGCCGGCGAGCTTTTCCTCCAGTTGTCCCGTGGTCTGCTCCGCCGTGTGGGAAACCGAGAGACCTTTGCCATTCGCCACCCGAGACCCCGGATTCAACGGTTCGCGAACCCTCGGCGTCGCTTTGCCCCGGGAGCAGTCCTGAGGCGCCAGCGGAATACCCGAAGACGCCCAGGACAGGATTGCAGGATGCACAGGATCGGGGGGGAAAGCCCGCTGGAGGGCCGGACCAGGGGCCCGAACTCCCGGCCCCCAGCCTGCAAATCCTGTTCATTCTGTCCAAAGCCCGAACCACGCACCCGTGATCGGGCGTGGAGAAGGTCTCATGTCCCCGTCTGTTAGCAGACTCTCCCCGCGCCGCTCAATATCGAACTCAGCCAAGGACATCCTGCCATTCTTCACCGCGGCGGGCGCCGACCCGCCGTTGACACCGGCGAACCCGGCACCGGATAATGGGCGCACCATGGAATCGGCCTGCCGGATGAAGCGACCGCCGCGAAGGTCGGCCATGGACGAACCGAATGACCATGCGTTGGAAGGCGCTCAACCACGAATGGACGTTCCCCAGGCCGGCACTGCTCATGGGAATCGTCAACGTCACGCCGGATTCCTTCTCCGACGGCGGCTGCTTCCTGTCGCCCGCCGACGCCATCCGTCACGCGCTGACCCTGGAGGCGGAAGGTGCCGAAATCATCGACATCGGCGGGGAATCGACGCGCCCCGGCGCGGCCCCTGTCACGGAGGCGGAGGAACTTCGGCGGGTCCTGCCGGTCATCGAGGGGCTCGCCGGGAGGTTGAAAGCGGCGATTTCCATCGACACCCGCAAGGCGACCGTGGCCCGGGCCGCCGTCCTGGCCGGGGCAAGCATCGTCAATGACGTCGGGGCGGCATCGGCGGGAACGGACATGCTGGACCTGGTGGCGACCACCGGCGTGGGCTACGTCTGCATGCACATGCAGGGCAGCCCGGACACCATGCAGGCCGCCCCCCGTTACCGGGACGTGGTGGCGGAGGTCCGCGCGTTTCTGGCTGAGCGACTCCGTCGGTTGACGGCGGCGGGGATTCGAACGGATCAGGTGGTGGTCGATCCCGGCATCGGTTTTGGGAAGACGTTGGAACATAATTTGGCTTTGCTCGCGGCATTGAAAATGGTTGGCTCGTCAGGGCGCCCATTGCTTCTGGGGGCGTCTCGCAAGTCGTTCATCAGCAATTTGCTCGGTGTGAAGCCGGAGGATCGGTTGCCCGGATCCCTGGCGTGTGCGGTCTGGGCCGTGGAGCAAGGGGTGCAGATTCTTCGGATCCACGACGTGGCGGCCACTCACCAAGCCATACGGATGCATGAAGCGATGAGCACGAAACTGAAGCAGGCGCTGAGGCAGGCGCTGGAACTGAAACAGTCGGAACCCCGGTCTTGATGGTGGTTGTGGAATGGTTGATGGAGAACTGGCGTGCGCTGGTGGAAATCGGGATCCTCTCGATTCTCATCTACCACCTCGTCATGTTCATCCGCGGCACCCGGGGCGCACCGGTCGTCGTCGGCTTCGTTCTCCTGACGCTGGCTTTGACGATGATCACCATCGCCCTCGAATTGCGCGTCCTGCGCATGCTGCTCGAGAACTTCTTTGCCTTCATCGCCGTGGCGGTGATTGTGCTGTTCCAACCGGAGCTCCGACGCATTCTGGGTGAACTCGGACGACTCCCGCTCTTCGTCAACGCGCGCGAACAGCGCGAGAACATCGAGGTCATCGTCGAGGCCGCCGAACGGGCATCGGACGTGCGCATGGGCATGCTGATCGCCATTGAACGCACCATCTCGCTCCGCGAGATCGTCGACGCCGGCATCGAAGTGGACTGCGAGGCCACCCCCGAGATGCTGGAGACCATTTTCTTTCCCAACAACGCCATCCACGACGGGGGCGTGCTGATCAACGGGGACCGCATCACCCACGCGGCCTGCATCTTCCCCCTGACGCAGAAGCAGGACCTGCAGAAGTCGCTCGGTACCCGGCACCGGGCCGCCATCGGCCTGAGCGAGGAAAGCGACGCCGTGGTCGTGGTGGTCTCCGAGGAAACCGGCATGATCTCCTACACGGACCGCGGCCGGCTCGTGCGCGGGGTCAGCGCGGAGGAACTGCGCGCCCATCTCAGCTCCGCCCTGCTGGGAACCCGGCAGTCCCGCCGAAATCGCGCCTGGCTGCGGTGGCGGGGCCGGCAGCAACACCCTGCCAAGCCGACCGCGCTCCCCAAGAAACCGTCCGAACCGACGCCCGACACATGAAGGGTCTCACGCACAACCTCGGATGGAAGCTGACCTCGGTCGTGCTCGCGGCGGTGGTGTGGTTCGCCGCGGACTATGCCATGCGCCGGACCGCCTTCCCCTCGCCGGACTCCCCCCTGCGTGGCCGACGGACCTTCAAGAGTCTCCCCATCACCATCCTGACCGCGGCCAACGAGCCGCGTCACTTCTTCGTGCAACCCTCCGAGGTCACCCTGACGCTGCGGGGCGACGAAGCCCTGCTGGAGAGCCTCCAACCATCCGACCTCTCCGTCTTCGTCAACCTGGTTGGCATCACCGAGGCGCGGGAGTTGCGGAAGACGGTCGAGGTTCACCTGCCTCCCGGCGTGACCATCTACATGCTGGTGCCCGGCGATGTCCTGGTGCGCAGCGACCTCCCGCTCTCGGTCACCAATTCGCCGGCACTGAATCCCCAATGACCAGGCCCCCCGCTGGGCCACGACGCATCTTCGGCACGGACGGCGTGCGCGGCGTGGCCAACATCGAACCCGTCACCGCCGAAACCGCCCTGGAACTCGGCCGCGCCGCAGCGCACGTCTTCAAGACCCTCGAAAGCCATGCCCGCGGCAAGGGCCGGCATCGGATCGTCATCGGCAAGGACACCCGGCTCTCGGGCTACATGCTCGAAAACGCCATCTCCTCCGGCATCCTGTCCATGGGACTCGACGTGCTGTTCATCGGTCCCCTTCCCACACCCGGCGTCGCCTACGTCACCCGCAGCCTGCGCGCCGACGCCGGGATCGTCATCACTGCCTCACACAATCCCTATCACGACAACGGCATCAAATTCTTCCAGGCCGACGGTTACAAGCTGGCCGACCTGATCGAGCAGGAGATTGAGGATCTCGTCTTTAGCGGCCGCATCCGGAACATCCGCCCCACCGCCGGCGAAATCGGCAAGGCCATTCGCATCGACGACGCCCTGGGCCGGTACATCGAGTATGCCAAGGCCTCCTTTCCGAAAGGGATGACCCTCGACGGGCTGCGCATCGTGGTCGATGCCGCCAACGGCGCCGCTTACAAGTCCACCCCCTGCGTGCTGCGCGAACTCGGTGCGGAGGTCATCCTTCATGGCGGCACGCCGGACGGCACCAACATCAACGAAGGCTGCGGGGCCATGCATCCGGAACACCTCGGACGACTGGTGCTCGAACACCGCGCCCAACTCGGGATTGCCCACGACGGGGACGCCGACCGCCTCATCCTCAGCGATGAAAACGGCAGCATCCTCGACGGCGATGACGTGCTGGCGATCACCGGTCTGGATCTGATCCGGCAGGGGCACCTGAAGGACCGGACATTGGTCGCCACCGTGATGAGCAATGTGGGTCTAGAAGCCGCGATCGAGGAGGCCGGAGGACGCGTCGTGCGCACGAATGTCGGGGACAAGCACGTCATCGAGGAGATGATCAAGGGGGGCTACGACCTCGGCGGCGAGCAGAGCGGGCACCTCATCTTTCGCGAGTACGCCACCACCGGCGACGGGCTCGTGGCGGCGTTGCAGTTGTTGCGCATCATGAAATCCCGCAACGCCCTGCTCTCGCAACTGGTCCATTGCTGGACCCGTTTTCCCCAGAAACTCGCGAACGTTCAGGTGCGATCCAGGGTCGCGTTCGAGGAACTCGATGGCGTCATGGAACTCGTCGCGCAGGCGGAACAGGCGGTGGCCGCCCAAGGCGGACGGGTCTTTCTCCGCTACTCCGGCACCGAGCCGAAAGCCCGGCTGCTCATCGAGGCCCGGGACGAGGAGTTGATGGAATACTGGAGCACCGAGATCTGCGGCAGCATCCAACGCCAGATCGGCGCGTAGGTAGCCGACGACGTCAGTCGGTGCACTTCAACTCCCGGAACCGATCAGTCCCCCCACCCAGGCGCGCCGCGTCTGCGGCGGTGACGAAAACGGCGGTGGGAGCCTCTCCGGGCGCGGATTCCAATCTGCTCGATCGCCGAATTCCATTCGACAGACCTGCGGGGCTTTCAATCGGTCAGCCTCCCTCCGGACACGCGGCCTATTCGGGAGGCGTCTCGCCCTCCGCTTCAAACCACTGCCGAAGAAAGACCAGGTCCGGCGCATCCTGGGCAACCGGGCATTCAACGCATTCAAGTGACGGCACAGATCCGCCAGATCCTCCAGAACCGGTTGCCGCGGTTCCAACCCTTCCGGGGCCTTGCGATCATCCTCCAGAGCCATTCATCTGCCTCCTCGTGCGTCTTGAACCGATACACCCCTTTGGGAATCGATCAAATCGGGAACACGCGATTCCAGTCGATCGCGTCCTGCTTGCGGTTCCCCTCCAGGGACAGGGTGTTCCGCACCCCGCGCCGCCGGCCCACGACCTTGCCGGGCGTCTCCTCGATGTTGATGGCCGGTTCCATCGCTGGAAGAGAAACTGCGCGCATGCGCCCGCTCCCGCCAGCCGCGATCCCCGGCCCCCGATCAGGGCTGCACGCGCGATGAAACAAGGCGGGAAACCTCCGGTCTAACGGCGGCTGCCGGCCACCCATTTCTCCAGCAGATCGTTGAGGGCATCCGCATCCAGGCCGCCCGTGTGCGCGACGGCCAGGTAGCGCAGCCGCAGCGATTCCCCCGGCTTGAGCTGCAATCCACCGTCGGGCAGCCAGTTCATCGGTGTCGGCGAAAAGAAGCCATAATCGCGGGTAAACCACTGCGGCGGATGCCAGCGATTGTCCGGATGACTCAGGATGGCCAGGCCCTGCGCCTTGCCGTCGCGCTCGCCGGCGTAATCCATCCACGGCGACACCTTGCCAAACGTCGCCTTCTCGCCGCTTTCACCCGCCGCATTCACCAGCTTGCCGCCCCCGTTCACCGACAGGTCCGGCGCCATGCGGGCGGAGAAGAGCGAATGATTGGTACGGTCGATCTTCACGTCGATCAGCGGTCGCAGGGTGATCGAGAAATCGATGGTGTAGAGATCCGGAGAGGGTGCCTCGATGACAATCCGACGGTCATCCTCAAACGGAGCCGGGGCACCGGGTCGTTCCCAGCGACAGTGCTGCCCGATCACCACGCGCCGCCCCTGAGCTTCCACGATCTTCGTTTCCTGCGGAACGATCCGCCCCCGCTCCAGGCCCTCCTGCCAGTAGTTGCCACCGTTGACGCGGTCGCAGCCGAAGAACAGCGAACTGTGGTGCGGGTAGGGTTCGGTCTTGTGGGTGGTCAGACTCCGAACCGTACCCGGCGCGTTCACGGGAAAGAAGTACGGGTACTTCTGGTCGTCTGCGATCAGGTAACGCGCAAACTCCTGCCCGCCGACCGCGATGACGATGGCGCCCGGTTCCGCGTGCGCGGTCAAGGTCCGGGGTTGCGCCTGCGCCATCGGAACACCTATCAGAAGTCCGCCAAGAATTGAGCCACAAAGCAGCGTGTTCATGGCGGGAAGGTATCTCATCAGCACGAACCCAGACCAGCCGTTTCGCATCCCCGCCATTCCTCACCGATGGGTGAACCGGACCCGAAGGCAAGGCCTCCGAAGCAGCCCCCTTCCGGGCAGGTGGTCCGGGTGGCGTCTGACGCCGCCACAAACGGCTGCCTCGCACCTCGGGGATCACCCAAGACGTTTCGGTTCCCTCCATGGCAGCGAGCGAGTGGCGATTGCTGTAACCCGGCACCCAATTGCCGGGTCTTTTGAGGCAGGTGCCGGCACCCCGTGGGAACGGTGGCCGGACACCCCGAAGACATGGCTCCGCCGCAACATCCTCAGACCAGACCGTTGGCCCGCCCGGCCCGGGTCGCCGCTGCGGCCTTCGCGACCGCGGCCCTGGTGCTGACGGCCCTGCTGATCTGGACGGCCTCGAATCTCGCGGAGCAGGTTCGTTTCACCGGCACTTTGCCCACGAGTCCAGTGGTATCCCCGAGCCGGGAAGCCCTCCCGACGAGGCAGCAGCTCCCCGATCGGACATGGCACGCCCGGCACGTCCGACAGGACACCTCCTCAGAACTGGCCCCGACGAGGGATCGGCCTCACGGCTCCGAAGCCCCAATGAAGGAAAGCCCTTTCCCACAGGACGGCGTGGTGGGAGATCCGCATCCACCGTCACTGGCCGGCACCCGGGCGATCGAGTCACAAGCGCCTCGTCCGCGGGGGACCGGGCGAAGACACGCGCTGCTGTAGTGAGCCGGTGTCGCAGCGATGAGGTCCCGACGACGCCCCACCTGCCGGGCGGCTCCGCGCAGGGCACCTTGCCGGCGAACCCGCCGTTCCACGCTCCCGTCCTGCAGGGTGCCCGGGGCGGAAGTACGGAAGTACGCAAATCCCCTTCCCCGGATTGACGGTTCACGGAAAATCATTAACGATCCTTGGCTCATGCGACGACGGACACTCTCCACCCTGATCCTTTTGGCTGTCGGTCTGGCAACAGCAACGCCCGCGACCGCCCAGGTCTCCAAGGAAGTCACGCTGGATGACTGCATCCAGATGGCCCTGGAGAAGAACCTCGACATCCGGACCACGCGGTTGCTCCCGAAGCGGTACCGATTCAATCTGAATGCCACCACCGCGGCCTACGACCCCAACTTCCAGGGGAGCTTCGATGTGGGCCGGGCCAACCAGCCGGGCGGCGTGGACACGGAGGGCCGCCCTTATGCCGGCAGTTCCTCCTCCACGGTCAGCGGCAGTGTCGGTTTCGGAGGACTGCTCCCCACAGGACTCGAGTACAGTCTCACCGGAAGCGTGGCGGATGAGGAATACACCACGGCCGGCTTTCCCTTCAGCAACGCCCGGGGGTTCACCGGCTTCCGGCTGACCCAGCCGTTGCTGCGCAACTTCTGGATCGACGGCACCCGCCTGAACATCGTCCTGGGACGTAGCGCCCTGCACCGCTCACGGTTGACCCTGCAACAGCAGTTGATCGCCACCATCACCCAGGTGGAACTGGGCTATCTGGACCTGATCGCCGCGCGGGAAACCGTCAAGGTCCAGGAAAAGGCCGTGCAACTCGCGGAGCAACTGTGGGTGGAGAACAAGAAGCGCGTGGCGGTGGGCGTCATGGCGCCACTCGACGAGAAGCAGGCCGAATCCCAACTCGCCGCCAGTCGGGCCGACCTCCTCAGCGCCCGCAACAGCATGCAACTCCGCCAGAACGCCCTGAAGCGGTTGCTGGACGACAATTTCCCGGCCTGGATGGACACCGAGATCATCCCGGCGGAACGGCTGGCCGCTCTGCCCCAGACGTTCAGTCTCCAGGACAGCTGGTCCAAGGGAATGATCCTCCGGCCGGACCTGCAACAGGCCACCAGCGCGCTGGAGGATCAGAACGTCAGTCTGAAATACGCGAAGAACCAGGTGTTTCCGCAACTGGACCTGGTCGGCTCCTACGGGCTGACCGGCAATGCCTTCGAGGTCAGCGGCGCACTCGACCGGCTGCGCCAGGCCGGCGGGGACAGCTACTCGGTCGGGGTGGTATTCCGCGTGCCCATCACCAACCAGGCCGCCCGCAACCGACGCCGGGCCGCCCAGGTCTCCGTCGAGGAGGCGCTGCTCGACCTCAAGCAACTCGAGCAGCAGATCATGGTGGAGATCCATGACGCCGTCTCCACCGCCCGCAGCAGTTACGAGCGGGTGGATGCCACCCGGGCCAGCGTCGATTACGCGCAGCAAGCCCTGGACGCGGAACAGAAGAAGCTGGCGAACGGCAAGAGCACCAGCTTCCAGGTGCTGCAGCTGCAACGCGACCTGACCGCCAGCGAGTCCCGCAACATCGACGCGGTGACCCAGTACAACGCCGCGTTGGCCCGGCTGGCCCAGTCGGAGGGTTCCACCCTGGAACGTCACCAGGTGACGTTCGATTTCGACGAGTAGGCCCGGGGAGCGACCCTCCCCGCCACCCCGGCGAAAACGCTCGTCCAATCCACCACTCCCGTGAGCACCACACGCACGATTGTCCTGGGGGTCACCGGGTCCATCGCGGCACATCGGGCAGTGGACCTGGCGAGCCTCCTCACCAAACAGGGCTGTGCCGTGCACGTCGTGATGACCGCCGACGCACAACGTTTCGTCACCCCGGTGCCATTCCGCACGCTTTCGCGAAATCCGGTGACCACGGATCTCTATGAGGAGACGGATGGCTGGCAACCCACGCACATCCGACTGGCGGACGAGGCAGACCTCCTGCTGGTCGCCCCCGCCACGGCGAACCTGATTGCGAAGCTGGCCCACGGAATCGCCGATGACGCCCTGACCTGCATTGCCCTGGCCCTGCGGCCGGAAGCACGGGTGCTGGTCGCCCCGGCGATGAACGGCAAAATGTGGCTTCATCCCGCCACACAGGCCAACGTCGCGCAGCTCAAGTCCCGCGGGGCGGAGTTCATCGGCCCGGAGGAAGGTCAGCTTGCGTGCGGCTACGAGGGGGCCGGCCGGCTCTGGGACATCAACAAAATTGCGCAACGGGCATCAGACCTGCTTGCGTAGAGCAACGTGCCAGGGCGCTTGCACGGACCCAGAAACAGCACCGGAACCCGGGAATCCCGCGAATCCCAGTTGCCGGCATTTCTGCGTTTTGCCACGGACCCGGGGTCGGAGCAGTGGCGCGTCTTCCGTTTCGAGCGCGACATCGTCCTGATCGTCAAGGGGATCCTGCTGGTCATCCTGTTCTATTACCTGTTCCTGACGAACTGGATGGAGGACCCCCCCATCGCCCACCAGGAGATTTTTCTGGAGACCGCGCGACGGATGGCTCAGCGGGTGGTGCAATACAGCTTCCTCCTGTACACCGCCATCAACATCGCCCTGGCGTTCGTCATGCTGGGCTCCCGGGAACTGACCCCGCGCGTCACCCGCCTGCTGGTGGCCGCCATCGCTTTCCTGGACGCGGCCTTCCTCGCCGGGATGGTGCTCGTGACCGGAGGGGTGGAAAGCTCCCTGTTCTGGGTCTTTCCGCTGCTGATTGCCCGCAACGCCCTGGTGCTGAGTCCCACCACCCGGCAGATCCTGTTGAACCTCCTGACCTGCGGCGCCTGCGCCGCGGCTACCATCGGGGCCGCCTACATCCAACAGGCCGAGGACACCTCCTACGCCACGATCCGGCTGATGCCTTTCGCGAGCCTGTCGGAATTGCCCGATTCCGGTATTGGCCTGGTCCTCATCGGACAGAACCGCACCAACCACACGCTGCACTTCAGGGTGTTCGATCGTGAAGCACGCGCTCTCATCGACGCCTCGGAAGCCGGCTTTCCCGACAAACAACGACAGGTGGCAATCCTGAAAAACCTGTTGGAGCCCCTGTGGGAGGAGCCAACCCTGACCGCCGACCAGCAGGACGCGATCCTGGATGCGGTTGCCTTGATCACAGGGCAAACCCAGGCGGCGGGTCCGCCGGCCCTGGACCTTGGACTGGGATTCTGGCTACGAATGGGACTGCTGATCATGGTGATGCTCTGGCTCTGGGGCATCCGCACCCTGTTGGAGCGCGAACTCCGCCGCGAGGAGGAACAAACCGAGATGACGTTCCGGCGCGGCCAGATGGACGCCACCGCCCGGCTTGCCGCCGAGATCGCCCACAAACTCAAGAACCCCCTCGCCATCATCAACAATGCCTCCTACACCCTGCAACGCACGGTCAAGGAGGGAAAGGGCACGATCACCCAGCAAATCCAGATCATCCGGGAGGAGGTGGATCGTTCCGATCGCCTGATCACCGAGTTGATGGGATTCGCGCAACTGGCCGAGGGCCGGGTCGAACGGGTGGACGTCAAGGAGGAAATCGAACGGGCGATCCAACAGGTGTTCCCGCCCGCCCTGAAATTTCAGGTCCGGATTCACCGCGACTACGGCGCCGGGGTTCCTCCGTTGACACTGCAGCGCCAGCACCTCACCGAGGCCCTGGTCAACCTGCTGCACAACGCCCGCGAGGTCATGGGCGGACGCGGCAACATCTGGATCAGCACCCGGGCCACCGCGGATCAACTCGTCCGCATCAACGTGACCGACGACGGACCCGGAATCCCCCCGGAGAACCTCAACCGCATCTTTGAACCGTATTTCACCACGCGCGACAAGGGGAGCGGGCTGGGCCTTGCCATCGTGACCCACAACGTCGGCATCTACGGTGGCAACGTCTCGGTTGAATCCGAAGTTGGACGCGGGTCCAGCTTCACCCTAGAGTTCCCCTTCAAATCGATGATGAGACTGCGAAAATGAGCGAGGGCCTCCCACCTCTGCTGTTCGTCGACGACGAACGAAACATGCGGCGTTCCTTTGAGGCCATCATGGCCCAGGAGGGATACGACGTCGTCACGGTGGAGTCGGCCGAGGACGCCCAGGAACAACTCAAGCAGGGGGAGTTCTTCATGGTGATCACCGATGCCCGGCTGGGTGGCATGAGCGGTTACGATCTGCTGCGTCACATTCGCAAGGCGCACACGGACCTGCCGGTGGTGATGATCACGGCGTACGCCACCCCCAAACTCGCGGTGGAGGCGATCAAGGCCGGTGCCATCGATTATCTGGCGAAACCCTTCGCCCCGGAGGAACTGCTCCATGCCGTGGCCCGCTGCGCCGAACGGCACAAGCTCCTCCAGGAAAACGCCGCCCTCCGTGCCCGGGGAGACGGCCTCCACACGCTCGACCAGATCATCGGCGAGTCACCCCCGATCCTCGAATTGCGCGGGCTCATCCGCACGGTTGCACCGACCGATGCCACCGTGCTCATCCTTGGGGAAAGCGGCACGGGAAAGGAGCTGATTGCGGGGGCCCTCCACAGCCTGAGCAAACGGCGGCAGCGACGCTACATCCGCATCAATTGCGCCGCCATCCCGGAAACCCTGCTGGAAAGCGAGCTGTTCGGTCACGAGAAGGGTGCCTTCACGGGGGCCGTGAAACAGAAGCCCGGCCGGGTCGAGGAGGCCGACGGCGGCACCATCTTCCTGGACGAAATCGGGGACATGAGCCGGCCCCTGCAGGCGAAGCTGTTGCGGTTTCTGGAGGACGGCAGCTTCACCCGGGTCGGCGGCAACGAGGAGCTTCGGGTCGACGTCCGGCTGATCGCCGCCACCAACCGTGACATCGTGGCGGCAATCCGCCAGGAGTCGTTCCGCGAGGACCTGTTCCACCGGTTGAACGTGGTTCAGTTCCAGCCGCCGCCCCTGCGTGAACGCGGCGAGGACACCCTCCTGCTGGCGGACCATTTCCTGCGACAATTCGCCCTGGCGATGAACAAGCCGATCCGTGGTCTGTCCGCGGAGGCCCGCAACCGCCTGCTGGAACATACCTGGCCGGGGAACGTGCGCGAACTCCGCAACGTCATGGAGCGGGCCGCCATCCTCGAAACCCAACCCGAGGTGCGGGTCGCCAGTCTCCCCAACTTCAACCTCGAGGCCCGGCTGCGCCGAGGGGACGCGGAGTTCCACTTCGCCGCCGGCGAAGACTCACTGGACGACCATCTCCGGGCCTACGAACGGCGACTGGTCCGCCAGACCCTCGAGCGGAATGCCGGAAGCCTGCCCCGCACCGCCGAACAACTCGGCCTCACCCAGCCGGAGTTCCGCCAGCGCCTGGAATCCCTGGGACTCGAACCCCGCGAACCGCAGTTGCCGACCGCCCCCCCAACCCGGTAGGCTGCCCGGCGGATGGACCCGTTGCTCTCAGGAACCTGGACCGGCACCCTGCCCCTCATCGCGGCCGGTGCCGATCCGCTGCTCCCCACCGCCCCCGGGCTCGCCAGCGACATTCTCCTGCAAATCGTCGCCGGTCTGGTGCTCCTGCTGCTCCTCATGCTGTGGGCGCGCTTCCTCCGCCGCAAGAAGCGCAAGCGCAAACGCAAGCATCATCACCATCGTCGTCCCCTCCGCCACGAGGTGGAGACCACCACAGGCAGTGCCCCCCCCAGCGAACCCTCAGCGGCTTCAGAGCGGGCCGGGGAATCCCCGGAGCAGGCCGGGGATGAAGCCGGAAGCGAATCCGACTCCGATTCCGGCAGCGCCGATTCCGGTTCCAGCCACAGCCGCCGCCGCCGCCGCCGCAAGGACCATCGCCCCCGGAATCCCACGCTCGCAGAAACCGGCGGCCTGCCCCCTCGCCGCGACGGCGACCAGCCCCCGACCGCCGCTTGACCCCCCCGGCCGTCAGTGAATCCATCACCCGTCGCAGTGCTTCAAACCTGGCACTCGCGTTCATCCTGCTGCCGGCGGACAAACGCCGGGCCATGTCTGCACTCTACGCATTTTGCCGCGAGGTGGACGACGTTGCCGACGAGGACACCCGGCCGGTGGCGGAACGGCGCGCCCGGCTCGCTGCATGGCGGGAAGACATCCGGACCGCGTGTGAGGACGGAGGGGAACCGCGCTTCCCGGTCAATCGCGAACTCAAGCCCGTCATCGATCGTTTCCACCTGCCGTTCCAACTCTTCGACGAGCTGATCCGTGGCTGTGAAACGGACCTGCAGCAGGAACGGTTCGCGGACTCCGCCGAGCTCGACACCTACTGTCATCGCGTGGCCTCGGTGGTCGGCCTGCTGAGCATTGAGGTCTTTGGCTACCGGCACCCGGACTGCCGCAGTTACGCCATCGCGTTGGGCAAGGCCCTGCAACTCACGAACATCCTGCGCGATGTTCACACCGACGCGCAGCGTGGGCGCATCTACCTCCCGCTCGACGCCCTGCACCGGCATCAGGTGACCGAGGCCGAGATCCTCGAGGGGACCTACAGCGAACGCTACCGGGAGCTGGCGGAGGCCATCGCCGAACGGGCAACCACCTTCTACAACGAGGCCCGTCGACTGCTGCCGGCGGAGGATCGTCGGTCGATGATTGCCGCCGAATTGATGGGAGCGGTTTACTGGCGGCTCCTCAACCGGCTCCGCGGGTGCCGCTTCGACGTGTTCACGCACCCGCGGGTCCGCCTGAGCAAACCCCACAAGGCGGTGTTGATCCTGGGGGGCTGGCTGCAGTTGCGATTCGGCGGAGCCACCTCCCCCTATGGGCAGGGCTGAACCACCGCGCCGGTTGATCGTTAATGCCGACGATTTCGGGCGCACCCCGGAAATCAACGAGGCGGTGGCCATCGCCCATCGCGACGGCATCCTCACCACCGCCAGCCTGATGGTAAATGAACCGGCAGTGCAGGAGGCCGTGACCGCGGCCCGGACGCTCCCCGGCCTGGGGGTGGGCCTGCACCTGGCGCTGGTATGCGGGGGGGCCGCACAATCCCATGCCGAAGCGCCCGGATTGGTGGACACCGCAGGCCAGTTGGACCCGAACCCCGTCCGGGCCGGCTTGCGCTACTTCTTCATCCGCGGGCTGCGCCAGGAACTTCGAGCCGAGATTGCGGCCCAGTTCCTTCGCTTTGAGGCCACCGGCCTCCCACTCGACCACATCAACGGCCACCTGAACGTGCACCTGCACCCGGTGGTTTTCGGCCTGCTGCTCGGCAGCGGACAGACCACCCGACCCACCGGCTTCCGGCTAACACGCGACCGCTTTCGACTGAACGCCCGCCTGGCGCGCGGCAATTGGCCCTATCGCCTGAGCCACGCGGTGATCTTCGGCTTGTTGTGTGCCCGCGCCGCGCCGGAGTTGCGGAAAACGGCCTGGCGCCACACCGACAGCGTGTTCGGATTGCTGCAGAACGCCCGGGTGGACGAGGCGTTCGTGCTGGGACTGCTGGAACGGTTGCCCCCGGGTGATTCCGAGCTTTACTCGCATCCCTCGCTCACGGACGCTCGCCACGAATTCGAGGCGTTGATCAGCCCGCGCGTGCGCGCCGCCCTCAAGCTGCATTCCATCCGGCTGATCCGCCATCAAGACCTCTGACGAAGAAACCGCAGACATGGCAAAACTCCTGGCAATCCTCATCACCGGCCTGGTCTTCGAGGCCATTGGAGTCGTCTACCTCAGCAAGGGCCTCAAGCAGATCGGCGAGGTCCAGCAGATCAACGCCGGCGAGATCATTCGCGTCATCAAGTCCGGAGTGACCAACCCATCGCTCGTGACCGGCGTCTTCTTCGAAGCCCTGTTCTTCGCCTGCCTCCTCATCCTCATGAGTCGGAGCGACATCAGCTTCATCTGGCCGCTGACCTCCCTTGGCTTCGTCCTGACAACGCTCGCCGCCCGCTTCATCCTCCATGAGCCGGTCGTCCCCCTGCGGTGGATCGGGGTCTGCTGCATCGTCCTCGGGGCCGGCCTGATCACCTGGACGGAGCAGGCCAAGCCGACGACGCCTGTCAGCGTTTCGACCGGGGATTCGCCGCCGGCGGCGCAGCCGTAACCGCCTCCAGCACGACCGCCAATCGTTCCGCCGCCGTCGCCACCCGCCGTTGAAACCCGAGCAACTCGGGCACCAGCCCCGGGCGACGCAACAGCCGCCCGGCCAGCCGCCGGAAATCCATCCGGCCATCGGGCGTCATCAGCGCGTTGAAATCCAATGGGAGCGGTTCGTCCGCTGCGTCGGAAATCACCCGCACCACCACGCAGGGAATCCCCCGGGCCGTGCAGATTTCGCGCAGGGCACCCGACTCCATCTCCACCGCATCCGCTCCGCTTGACCGATGGAGTGACTGCTTCTCTTCCACCGTCACCGCCACCCGGTGACTCTGCACAAACCGGCCTGCCACCGCACCCGATTGGACCAGCCCGGCCGCCAGTATCCCAAGGGTTTCCTGGCCAGGACCGGGACAGCGAGGCTCCCGCTGGATTCCCTCCGGCAGCGCCCCGACCTCCGGCAGTTCAAAGATCACCTGTCCCCGCTGCAAAGTCGGATTCAACCCGCCGGCAAAGCCGCTGCTGATCACCAAGTCCGGCAACGCCGGAGCCGAATCCAACGCCTGCTCCAGGGCACACCGGGCGTTGGGTGCCCCCATGCCCGTGAGCAGCAAACGCAATCCTCCCCGCCCCGCCACCCGTCGTGCAAACGGACGCAGTTCCTCCTTCACCGCAAAGCAAATCCACGTCTGGGTCATGGTGGCAGCAACGGTCATGGCTCAGAACAGGATGTCCTCTCCTGAATAAGCACCTGGAAACGGGACCCCAAATGCTCGGGATGAACCAGCGTCAACAAGCCCCGCCGCCGGACCGCGTCCCACACCGGAAACGCGCCGCGTTGAACGGCTGCCTCCACCCGGGCCAACCATTCGCCGAACCACCTTCCCTGCGGGCAAAGTGCCGCCGTCCTCAGACCCGCAGCCTCCCCCACCCGCCGAATGAGATCGAAGTCCACATCCGCCGTCAGGTCCTGCCCCCCGGGATTCGCCAGCACATCGGCGACCTGATGGTGCCCGCGAAACGCCCGCAGACTACCCTCCCCACGCTCCGGTAACGCGGGCAGACCATCGGCGCGCCCGAAATCGAGGGCCACCACCCACCCTTGCGAGAGACAGTTGGCAGCCTCCGCCCACCATCCGACCGCCCCGGCCGGATGCTCCCAGACGAATCCCGTGGGCAACACCGGCTCCAGCTCACGCAAACGTTCGCGCCCCACTGCCAGCCATGGACTGGCCTCCCATTCCTCAATCGGCACTTCCGACTCGGACCAGATGAACGAGGTATCGTCCGCCGCCAACCCCACCCCGGATTCCCGCCAACATCCCGCACCCCCGGCGCGTCGCCAGACGAAACGCCGCAGCGGAAGCGCGTCCAGCAGTTCATTCGAGAAAAGAACTCCTGAGGGACGCGCTCCCTTCAGTTCCGCCAACGATCCAAACCAATGCACCTTTCCCGCGAACGCGCCCAACCGCCTCCGCTGAATCGCCCGCCTCGCCGGAGAAGGCTCCACAATTCCATAGTCCAGCCCCGACCAATCCGCCGGCCGCCAAAGACGAAACCAGCCCAGGATATCCGCCGCCAACCGCCCGTCATGGGCTCCCGCTTCAACCAGCCAGAGCCGCGCCTTCCCGGCACGAATCTCCTCCAGCCTTGCGGCGAAGATGAAGGCGAGCAACTCACCGAACAGCGACCCGACACTCACACTGGTGTAGAAGTCCCCCTTCCGCCCGATCTGTTCCACGGTCCGCTCGTAGTAACCGTCCCGGGGATCGTACAGAGCCCGGTCCATGAACCGGTCAAACCGCATCGGCCCCGACCGCCGGATCTCATCGACGACCCGCGTGGCGGCGGTTGCTGAAGCCCTGGATTGAAGCGTGGCGGTCACGTACGACCCGTGGCACCCGGCGTGCGCTAGATGTAATACATGCTGGCGCGCCGTTCGCCCTCGTCCAGCAAGGTCTGAAAATTGATGGCATCCGCCGCGGCCTCCGCACTCTGCTTCAGCCCGATCCAGGCCTCACGCAACTCGGGGGGGCATTGGGGATCATCGATCGCCGGCGGTTCATACACATGCCCGTGAATGGCACGCAGCACCTCCCCCAGGGTGATCTCCGCAGGGGGCTTGGCCAGCGAATAGCCCCCCTCCTTGCCCCGGTGGCTCTGGACCAGGCCGCGGGTCTTCAGTTCGATGAGGATCTGAACCAGATAGTTCGGCGGGATTCCCTGCCCCGCCGCGAGTTCCTCGATCTTCCGCGAACGGTTGCCCTCCCGCGACCGGGCCAACGCCAGCACCGCACGCGCCGCGTAGTCGCTCTTCACCGACAGCTTCATGCACTCGCTCCCCCGCCCTGGCGGCTCCCGGCAAGCGGGCTCCGACGCCGTTCTTGAATCCAAAGCAAGTTACCTGTCATGCGCATATTATGCCGCGCTCCCCCGCCAGAACGCAAACCAAACCGCCGCCGTTGGCGCTACCCTGGTAGGGACGACCGGAATCGGCATGGCGACACTGGGCATCCGCAGGCCTTTGCGCTAGGATCGCCGACATGGTTGATGCCAACAACACCCGGCGCGCGCCGTCCGTCCGCGAATCCCTCGGCCTGGAACGTCATCCCCTGACCCGGGGCAAGGTCATCGCCTTGGTCGTGGCCGCGTTGATGATGGCACTGGGAACCGGATTGGCCCTGAAAGCACCGCCCCCGGAACGGTCCTCCGGGGAAACGGAGGCGACGTCAACCAGCAACGCAAGGGACTCCTCCGCCACCTCCACGGGCCTGCTGGGGAGCGGCTTCGTGGAAAGCCGACCGGGAACCGGCGCCCCGGAGGCCGATTCTCCCGAGCCCACCTCCGACACCGGGGAGAACGATCCACTGGGTCTCCACGATCTTTCCCCTTTCATGCTCAAGGGCGGGTTCGGCTTGTTTCTCGGTTTTGCCATCGGCTTTGCCGTGCGGGCGTTTCTTCGTCTGGCGGTGATCATTGCCGGATTCTACCTGCTCCTTCTGGTGATGATGGCCTACGCGGGCTGGGTGGAGGTGCGATGGGACCTGATCAGCGACCAGTTCTCCCATTTCGCGTCGACGCTCGGCGCCCAACTGACCTCGCTGAAGGCGTTCCTCACCGGCGCCATTCCGGCCTCCGGCATGACGCTCGCCGGACTCGGCATCGGGCTGCGCAAGAAGTAGCAAGGTCGGCGGCGATCGTGCGCAACGGTTGCGGGTCCCCGGTGTTTCCCTGTAGGTTGTGCGCGTGACCGGCCGACTTTTTCGATTGCGGATGATCCCAAGGCTGCTTCCCGGCATCCTTGCCGTCGTCCTTTGCGGTCTGGCCGGCCGGGCAGCCGGGCAGACCGGTGAACTGCATTACGAACACCTGTCGGAGCAGTTGACGGCTGACATCCCGGACTGGCCGCTGGACCAGGTCCTGGAGCGGCTGGCTCAAACCACTCACTGGCAAATCCTGGTCGAACCCGAAATCGAACGGAAGGTCAGGGTCAAATTCCGGGATGTCCCGGTGGGGGAGGGTTTGCGGCGCCTCTTCGGCCCACTCAGCTTCGCCTATGTGCCGGGCACCGCGGGGGCCGTGAAGCTGCTGGTGTTCAGTTCGGACGCCAAGGCCGCCACCAGCCTGGTTCCGACCATCGCCCCGGCGATCGGCGCCGGGCCCACCCGCATCGAGGACGAACTGATCCTCCGCGTGAAACCCGGGTATCAGGGCGACATCGAGGAACTGGCCCGCAGCCTGGGAGCCACGATCATCGGGAAACTCGAGGAGCAGAATGCCTACCGCCTCAAGTTCGCCAGCGCCGAGGCCGCCCAATCCGCCCGCAACCGGCTGGCCACCCAGCGGGATCTTCAAATCCAGGACAATTACCGCATCAGCCTGCCCAACGACATTGACAGTCAGTCCCCGCTTGCGATCCCTTCCCTGGGCCTCACTGCCCGGCCGGTCGGCAATGACGACCAGATCGTGGTGGCGGTCGTCGATACGCCGGTCCAATCCGAAGGCACGGTCCTGAAGGACTTCCTGCTGCCGGGGATTTCCGTGGCAGGCGAATCCAATGTGTCAGCCGACACGCTGTCGCACGGAACCAGCATGGCCACCACCATCCTGAACGGCGTTGCCGCATCCGCGGATGCCGCCGGTGGCACGGCGGTCCGAATCCTCCCGGTGGACGTTTATGGCAGCAACGAAAGCAGCTCCAGCTTCGCGGTCGCCCAGGGCATTCAGGCGGCGATTCTCGGCGGCGCAGACCTGGTGAATCTGAGTCTGGGCGGCGACGGCGCCAGCCCGCTGGTGGAGGAACTGATCCGGGCGGGCCAGGCACAGGGGGTGGTCTTCATTGCGGCCGCCGGCAACGAACCCGTCACCACCCCCACCTACCCCGCCGCCTTTCCCGAAGTCGTGGCGGTCACCGCGATGGATCGGTCGGGCAATGTGGCGCCGTACGCGAACTACGGGGATTTCGTGGATCTGGTCGCGCCGGGCTTGAGCTTCGTTCCCTTCCAGGGACAGCGCTACTACGTCATGGGCACCTCCGCGGCGGCCGCCAACACCACCGGACAGGCCGCCAACCTCATCGTGACCCAGGGTCTGCGCGGCGCGGCATTGGAACAGGCAATCCGGGCGGGCGTCTTCCAGCCCTCCACGACACCCTGAACGAATCAGCTCACGCCATCGGACGGGTCACACGCACGCCGACGTGGCGGGTTTCCGGGATGATGAACTTCTTGATCTCCACCGTCACCCGGGGCGCGCGGAACTCCTCCAACACCAGATCCGCAATCTCCACGGCCAGGGTCTCGATCAGCCGCCAGCTCCGCCCTTCCCCCAGCCCGAGCAACCGCTGACACACGGCAAAGTAATCGATCGTCCCCGCAAGATCGTCCCCGGCCACCGCGCCCGCGAAGTCCGTTTCCAAATAAACGGAAACCAGCAACCGCTGCGGCCGTGCACGCTCCTCATCCGGAACGCCCACCCGGTAGAACACTTCCAGTTCCTCAATGCAGATCGTGTCCATCATCCCACTAGTCTGCCGGTTGGGCCGGCCGTCACCGATCCACTCGCGCCCTTCCTGACCGCCTCGATCAGCACGCGGGTGGGCGTGTTCAACGCCAGCCCCAGCGCCTCATCCAGGTCGACCCAACGATACGCCTGAGCCTCGTCGTTCAATCGCACCGCGGCCGCAGCATCCGCCTCCGAACCGGTGCAGCGGCAGGTGTAGTTCAACAGCAGGAAATGGGCGTCCCGGTAGAATTCAGTCGAGGAGATGCAATCCTGCACCATCACGAACCGGATGTCCGTCACCTCCAGGCCGGTTTCCTCCAAAAGTTCGCGACGCAGCGCCGCCTCCGACGTCTCGCCGCCCTTGATCTTGCCCCCCGGAATTCCCCAGAGATTCGACCACTTCCGCGTCCGCACCATCAACACGTCACCACGCGGATTGAAAACGAGCGCCCCCACCGTCGCCACCGGTGGCCCGCAAACCACGCCTTCCAGCATCTCCCCGTTCCACCGGTGTACCACCCCTCGGGAACCACCGAACAAAGCGGCGTTCTGCTCCAGTAACCGCCGGAGTTCGCCCAGATGCTCCACGATGAGATCGGGTTCCGCGGCCCGCAGTTGGTCCAGGTCGTTGTAGCCGGTCAGCACGGCGCAGGAATGAACGCCCCCGTGCCGCGCCGTCTCGATGTCGTGTTCCATGTCGCCGATGAAGAGCGTTTCCGTCGGCTCCAATCCCTGCTCCTCCAACAGCGTCCCGATCCGTTCGCGCTTGTCCCAGACCGCGAGGTAGGGGGTGTCAATGAACTCCCCAAACCCGGTCGCCGCCGCCTGCGCCGTGTAGTGATGCGGATGCACGCTGCTCAGGAGAAACGTCCGGAACCCGCGGGCCCGGCAAAAGCCCAGAAACTCCTCCGCATGGGGCAACGGCGTCACCCGGTCCTGTGCCCCGCGAAACGCCGCGTGAAACCAGACCTCCAACTGCTCCAGTGATACGTGCGGAACGTAACGATCGTAGAACCGCTTGAAAGGCAGACAGAACTCGCGCCGGAACTCGTCCAGGCTCATCTCGGGCACGCCAGCCTGCCGGAACACCGCGTTGCTCGCCAACAGCACCGCGGGCAGGTCATCCACCAAGGTCCCCGACCAGTCGAAAATGATGTTCCGAATCACGCCGGCAACTGTAGCGGCAGGAGCACGCGCTGCAACCCCGCCCTGCCCAGCCTCACACCCCCGGGACCGGGCATTCCCGGGCAACTCAGTTCGCCGCCCGTGCGAGGCTCCCGCCTTCGCCGTCAGTCGCCGCCGACAACACCAGGATTCGCCCCCCGGTCCCGGACTGCGACGAGGGATAAGCCGCACCGGCCCGGGCGGCCAGCCATCGCTTGTGGTCCTCCACCACCAACTGATGCTGGCGGGTCACCTGAAGCACCTCCTCCAGATCGTCGAGATAACCGTCCTGCCACGTGTCCGGGCAACGATCCCGCCACTTCAGGAAGTAATGCAGGCTGTTGAGAACATCGGCCAGGGTGGTCAACGGCAACCCCCGGTAGTCCCCGCAGACCGCATCCCGGACCATTCCCAGCAACAGGCGCACCTCCTGCTCGAGTCGTTGATGCGCGAACTTGCCGGGTGGGATTTGGTTCAGTTTCTGCAGCACCGCTTCCGTGAGGCGACCGGGTCGGCAGAGATCTTCCACCGCGAAGGCCGCGAGACCGTGATCGAATTCAGGCGTCAAACGCTTCATGGCGCACAGATTCCCACGGAACGCGTCCGGACGCATTTGCAGCGCCCCACTCGCTTTGTAACCGCCTCTGGAGTGCGGTGGCACGCGAAGCACGACACCGCTTTGGGTTCTCCCAGGCTTGGACACCCCCGCAAGCCCCCGCCGAAAACGCCGCCGCCGCCCCGCTCTGTCGGCGCGCTCCAACACGTGTGAGACCTTGCCTGCCTTCCCGACGACTGCTAACAATCCCTCCCATCAACAGACTCGCCCCCATGCAAGCCACCCGATCATTCAGGTCTTCCCTCGGCGCCATCGCCGGTTCCTTGCTCGTGACTCTCGCCACGCCGTCCACGTCGACCGCCCAAACCGTCACCCTCAGCCGCGCGGAATTGCTCGACCGCATCCGTGGCGGTTGGGCGGGTCAGATGATCGGCGTGGCATACGGGGCACCCACCGAGTTTCGTTCGCTTGGGAAGATCGGCGACTGGGATCTGCAGTGGAGGGACGACATGCTGGAGAACACCATCCATCAGGATGACCTCTACGTGGAGATGACGTTCGCGAAGGTGATGGACGACCTCGGCCTCGACGCCACCTGCAAGGATTACGGCAACGCTTTTCGCGAATCCAAGTATCACCTGTGGCACGCCAACGCCGGCGCCCGCCGCGCACTCAACCAGGGCATCCAGGCGCCGTGGTCCGGGCATCCCAAATACAACTTCCACGCCAACGACATCGATTTTCAGATCGAGGCCGACTTCATCGGGCTGATGTGCCCGGGTCTGCCGCGTGAATCGAACAAGTACTGCGACCGCGTCGGCCGCGTGATGAATTACGGCGACGGCCTCTACGGCGGCATGTTCGTCTGCGGCATGTATGCGGCGGGCTACCTCGAGAGTGACCCGCGCAAAGTGGTCGAGGCGGGCCTCGCGTGCATTCCGGCAGAGAGCGAATACGGCCAGATCATCCGCGACCTGCTCGACTGGAGCGCCGCCCACCCTGAGGATTGGCGCGGTGTCTGGCAGATGGTGGAGGATAAGTGGGACAAGCATGATCCCTGCCCCGACGGTTTCCTCCGGCCGTTCAACATCGACGCCAAACTCAACGGCGCCTACATCGCGTTCGGCCTGCTCTTCGGCGGTGGCGACTTCGAGAAGACCCTGGAAATCTCGACCCGTTGCGGCCAGGACTCCGACTGCAACCCGTCAAGCGCGGCCGGGGTTCTCGGCGTGATGGTGGGGTATGATCGCATCCCCGCGAAGTTCAAGGCCGCCATCCCCACGCTGGAGAGCCGCAAGTTCGACTTCACCGATTACTCCTTCAACGACATCGTCAAATCAACCGAGGCCCGCGCGCTCAGGATCATCGCCATGACCGGCGGCAAGGTCTCCGACGAAGCGGTGGTGATCCAGGCCCAGCAACCGAAAGCACCGAAACTCGAGCAATGGTCCCCCGGCATTCCGGATCGCCGGATCACCGCGAAGGAACCGGCCTGGACCTGGGCCGGTGACTGGCGAACCGACCGCGAGCAGGAGGTCGCCGAACGCGCGGGCAGCGAGGCCAGCCTGGAGTTCGAGGGCGTGGCGTTGGCCGTCGTCGGGCGACTGGATCAGTCGGGAGGCCGGGCAGACGTCTATCTGGACGGCAAACGACAGAAACTGCCCCTCGATGCTTACATCGTCCCCAACACCCACGACAACGTGCTCTGGCAGGCCTACGGCTTGAAGCCCGGCAACCACACCCTCCGCATCGTTCTCACCGGCATCGCGGACAACCGTTCCAGGGGAACCCAGGTGTCGATCTGGGGGGCGGTGGTGTATCGGTGAGTGCGGCAGTTGAGAAGGGACTGCGCTTCAGCGGCGGGAACGGCGAGAAGGTTGGCTGAGGCATCAACGCTCAGCCCCCCCTCGTGTGTTGAGTCGTGACACCTGACCTCCGAAACCGGCCCTGGGGCATTGGACTTCGGCCTTGCTTCGGATTTCGGATTTCGGGCCTTCGGATTTCCCGCCAGCCGGCTCAGCGCAAGCCTCGGCCTCCCACGCCCGCCCGGCCGGCGGTCCGGCCTTCACCGATGATGCGGACGATGGCCTCCTGCAGCACCAGACCGTGGTCAAGGCTCGAGGAAACGAGCCGAAGATTCGCGGTGAGCAGGGCCTCCATCGCGGCCCGCAGTTCGTCCACCGAGTAGTTCGCGCACTGGCCCACCGCCTTCGAGACCGGAAACGGATGCATCACCGCCGGATTGAACTTCTTCTCCTCGGGCAGCAATCCCTCCGGGAGCCGGGTGAGCGCATCCTTCAATCCGTAGTAGTCCGCATTCGCCGGAAGGTGCTTCAGTCGCACGAGTTCCTTCACCAGCAGCAACAGGCGCATCTTGCTGACCAGCCCCCCCACCAGCCCGATGGCCGAACGATCCGAGGACAGCTTCACCTGCCAGAGTTCTTGCTCCAAGTTCTGCAGTGCCCGCGGCAGGTCGCGATCGGCCACCGCCTCCGCCAGGGCAAACGCCTCCGCCTGCCGGGCCGGCACCACCACCGCCGAGACATCCGCCGCTGTGATCTGTTTGCGACCGTCGACATACAACGAGAGTTTCTCCGCCTCGGTCGCCAAGCCCCGCAGGTTCGGTCCCACGTTGCTCACCAACTGCACCAACGCGGCCGGTTCAATGGATTGACCGTGCCGGTCGAACTCGCCCCGCACAAAAGCCTCTGCCCGATGGACCCAGTCCCGGTCCTCCGCCAGCCCCGCGTGAAGTTCCACCACCCCCACGCTCTGGGCGGTCTTGTAGAAGCTTCGGCGTCGGTCCACCTTGCCCGCGCTGATCAGGAGCCGGACCTTCTCCCAGCCGAACCCTTGCAGTTCGCCCGCGAAATCCGACACCGCCTGAAGCACGGCCTTGCCCTCCGAAACGCGGCCCTCGCCCAGAAAGGTGCAATCCTTGAGCCAGACCACCTTCGCCCCGCCAAAGAACGGCAGCGTCTGCAAGGCCTCCCGGACCTGACGCAGCACCCGCTGGACCTGATCGACCGTGTCCGCGGTGCCATCGACGGTTTCGTGATCCATGCCGCCCGCCGCCTCGCACCAGGCGCCAAAAACCTGCCGGGCCCGCTGCTTCACCCCATAATCGTCATCGCCGCAGACAAGCAGCAGCGGTGTGGATTCCACCGACAGGCTCTTTGCCGGGGCAGCGGCGCGTTTACGGGGAGGAGGCATGGTCCTGGGAGAAGCAGTTGAACCGAAGCCGAAAGTGGGAGGACGCAGTTCGCCGGAAACAAGCGCCGCCCGCCCGCCTGGCCAACCAGGCAAACCCATCCACCGGGTCGTCAAGGATCGGGCGGTGAAGCCTATCTGCGTTCATCCACGTGGATCTGCGGTTGGTTGGGCAGTGGAGCGGGGTTTCCCACCTGACGGCAGGTCGTGGGAATCGCCCGTTCAATCCGAATCTTCCTCGTCTCCCCCGCTTTCCCCGGCATCGCTTTGCGCCTGGGCCAGGACCGCGGACATGTCCTCCACCTGATCGAAGAGCTTGCGCGTGACGTAAATCGGCTTCTTGTGGGCGGTGGCGAGGGCGATGGAATCGCTGGGACGGGCGTCAAGTTCGACAATCTTCCGCCCCAACTCGTTCTTCTGCTCCAGGAACAAGCGCGCGAAGTAGGTGGAGTTCTTGAGTTCGGTGATGAGCACCCGCTGGATGGTCACCCCGAGGGCTTCGAGCAACTCGTTGATCAGGTCGTGCGTCAACGGCCGTTCCTTGGGCGCCCCCTGCATGAACATGCCGATGATCGCGCCCATGTTGTTCTCGACCTGGATGACGAACACCTTTTCCTCATTGCCGACGAACACCGCGCACCCGTGGTTTGTCGGGACCAACGCGCGGATTTCGACCGGAATGACCTGATTCTTCATGCCGCAAGTCTAGGACCAACAGCCGGAAAGACAAGCACGCGGGAGGGGGGGGCATTCCCGCGCCTTCCCCGACGGAGGAGGCGGTCCGGCAACTCTCGCGTTCGGCAAGGAAGAAGTCAGTCCCGCAACCCGGGGGGTTGCCAGCGATTAGCCGGGGGTCGCAGCACCGCGAAGACCCCCGGTGGCCCCGCAAGAACCGATCCCGACCCTGGAAGGGTCGCAGAACGGTGTCCCGTGACGCACGGTTCTGGAGCCCTCGAGGGGTGCGACGGCAGCGGCATGCTGACCCGGGGGTGCGACACCGACATGTGGCGTAACGCGATATTTCGTGGAGGAGCTGTGAGGAATGGTCCGTGGGGAAGCGCCGTGGGGTGGCGGGATATTCCGTGGATAAGGGAGACGAGGGAGCGCTTCGTGGAAGCGATGGGAAGATGCCGGGTTGGGTGGCGGCGGCTTACGGGAGGCCGAGTCGTTGCTTGATGTGGCGGATCTGACGTAACGCGTGGGCGCGACGCGCTTGGGCTTGTTCCGGGGACAGAGCGGGTGGAGGCGGCGGAGGAGGGGGTTGAGGTTTGGGCGGGGGCCGGAGGCGGACGCGGGCGATGTTGAGGTCTTCCTCGAAGCGGTCGGGTTGGAGGAGGTTGGAGAGCTTGAGGGCGCCGACGTTGCGGCGTTGTTGGCGGATTTCCCCCTGGAGGTAAGTGATCACGCGGCGCAGGTCCTCGAGGTTGAAGCCGGCGCGCAACAGCTCGAACCACTGGCGCTCGCGGTCGTAACGCAGACTCAGGCTCTGGCCGGTGAGACGGCAATAGAGCTGGTGGGCGGCGAGGATGTGGTTGGGACCGACGGGGGAAGGCATAAGCGGGTCAGGCCGGGAGCACCTCCTGCGGAGGTCGAGCCAGTCCCGGCACGCAGGGAACCGATTGGAGCGCACCGTTGACGTGGTCGGGAGTGATGCGTTGGGCCTGCCCGGTGGCGGCGAGGATCCAGGCCGAACGGGCGAGCAGCGAGAGGCTGCGGGGGATGCCACCGCTGGCGTTGACGAGCAACTCGGAGGCGGCGGGTTCCAAGGAGGCAGCACTCAAGCCGACGGCGGTGAGAGCGGTAGTGAGGTATTGGGCGCATTGTTCCGGAGTCCAAGGGGCAAGATTCCGGTGGCAGCCCAGACGGGAGTAAAGGGCCCGTTGACTCCGGAGCTGGAGGGTGCTCAAGAGGAACTCGTCACCCAGGAGGATGAGGGCGAAGGAGGGATGCTGGGGCAGGTTCAGGCCCAGGAGGAGGCGGATCTCCTCGAGACTCGAAGCGCTGAGGTTCTGGGCCTCATCGACCAGGACCACGGGGATGCGGTGTTCGAGTTGAGCGAAGGCGTCCTCGATGAACTGGAGGTTGCGTTCGCGGCGGAAGGAGACCGGTTTGCCGAGTTTGGTGGCGAGGGAGGCGAGGATGCCGCAGCCGCTCAAGGTGGCGTGGGTGAGGCAGAGGGGGGCGAAGAGGCGGGAGTCGAGGGCGCGGAGCCAACGACCGGCCAGGGCGCTCTTGCCGACGCCGTTGGGACCGGTCAGGAGCATGACCGAACGGAGCGTGGCGGTTTGGGTGAGGGCATCGGTGGCGGCGTGCATGGCCGGGGTTTCGAGCCAGTCCTCGGGGTTGGCCAGACTGAAGGGAACGGCGCTGGCGCCCCATTGGCGGGCGAGCAGGTTGAGGTCAGTGGGAGGTTTCATGATCGTTTCCTTTGCGGGGCAGGCGGCTGTTGAGGTGGCGGTCAACCAGGCGGGCCAGGCCGAAGGACTGGCCCCGGTAATCGACTTCGACCCGGGCAAAGGTCCAGGGATCGAAGCAGAGGCGTACTTCCAGGCCCCGGAGGGCGAGGTCGACCTCGTAAAGTCGACTCTCCAGGCGCACGGTACCGTCCTTGCGAACGACCCGCGTCTTCTGGGCATAGAAGAGCCGGTCGAGATTCTGGTGGGGGTCGAGCAGGCGGAGGTGGGCGCTGCCGCGGGTGAAGCGTTCATGAGGGCTCATGGCGATGCCCTCATGGTGACGGGGGTGATAGACGCCGGCGATCCAGTCGGCGAGCTTGGCGTTGAGTTCCTCCAGGGAGGCGGGAACCTGGTCCGGCAGGCGCAAGCTCACTTCAAAGTCCCGTTGGAGGGTGCCGAAGAACCGTTCGATCTTTCCCTTGCTCCAGGCGTGATAGGGTTTGGCGTGGAGCAGGCGGATGCCGAGGTTGGCACAGATGAGGCGGGTGTGGTCATTGGTGAAGGGTCCGCCCTGGTCGGTGTAGAGCTTGCGGGGCAGGCCGCGGCGACGGAGGGCCTCCTTGAAGCTCTGGTGGAAGCAGCGGGTGTTGGCTTGGAAGTAATAGGCGGCGTGGACGACGACGCGGGAGTGATCGTCGAGGAGGACACACAGATGGGTGGGGACGGCTTTCTTGTGACCGGGAAGGTGGAGGAAGGGACCGGGGGAGAAGTCGGCCATCCAAAGGTCGTTGACCACCGGGGCTTCGAAGGCCTTGGTGGGGCCGCTGACGCTTTGGCGCAGGAGGTTGCGGCGGGAGCGATGGCCCAAGTCGTGACGCTGCAAGGCGCGGTAGATGGCACTCAAGGCGGGCAGTTTGGGGTCCTGCTGGCGCCAGAGTCGGTGGAGGACCTTGATGGGGATGGCGGGATGAATGCGGACCTGGGTGAGAATGAACTGTTCCTGCTCCGGGGTGAGGGTGCGGGGCACGCCCCGATCAGAACGGGTCTTGGGACGGAGGGCGGCAAAGCCGCCGTGTTGATAGGCATACCACCAGTCTTCCAAGGTGCGGAGGGCGACCGGACCGATACCTTCGGCCGGGTCGGAGGAGACCTTGGAGGCAGCGGCGACGGTTTCCAGGGCCAGCCTCAAGGGCATCGGCCGCCGGAGCAGCTCCTGGAGTTTGCTGATGAGGGCGAACCGGGCCAGGGCCACCGCCTCGGCCCGGTCTGACGAGGGTGTCGTTGTCATGGCCGCGAGGATCAGCCGGGGTGTTGGGCCGGGCCAAACCAACGGTTGTGTGGGATCGGCTCCGAGGTTCCCGTGACGACACCCTCCCGGAGAAAACGCGCTCAAGCCGGCAGCCGCAGACAACGATAGTCCCCCAGCAGGGATTGCTTGCCGACCCGGGCCAGGAAGTCGAGGATCCCGGCCAGTGACCGCTTGGCGCGGCGCATCTGTAACCACAGATCCCGCGCGGAATCGATCACACTCGGCAGCCGCAGATCAAAGGCCTTTTGTAAGTGGGAACCTCTGGTCTGAAACCGAGCCCAAGCCCGACGCAGGCACCCTGCCTCGAGCAGACCAGGCGGGGGATCGGGACCCGTTCCCACCCCCGCCTGGCCATCCAGGAAAGCCTCCAGTCGCGGGACTTTCACCGGTCGGTAGGGAAGATGTTCCACCGGCAATACCGAAACGGTCAGACCGCAGCGCCGGCAGAGGTAACGGGCGATGGTGAGGAACTCCGAGCCCGCGGGTGCGGCATAGCGACGATAGAAGCCGTGGCGATGCAGCCGCCCGGGGCACTCACGAGGACACGGCGGCCGTTCCCCAACAAAGCTGTCCGCCCGGATTTGAATGGCGCCCTCAGAAACAGCACGCCGTCCCAGTCGGCAATCCCGAATTGCTCCCGTGACCCCGTGACCTCCTCCACAATCCATTTCCTCACCGTTCCCTCATTCCCCCCACGGATTACTCCGCACCGTTACACCGACACACCGAGTGTCGGAGGCTTCCCCTCACAGGGGAACGACCTCCTCCGGGTCAGGTCCGTCAACATCAGCATGCCACCACGAACGAGGGGGAGGAGGATTGCGATTGGCAGGAAACCGTTGTTCTTGAGCCTTCCGTTGCCGCCGTGTAAGCGGTGAAAGCTCCGTTTTTCACCGCACTCCAAGACCTCGCGGATTGCGCGGAGCCTGGTTGCCGCTTTGGGTTTGGGAGTCCATCATTCGCCCCCCACCTCCAACTCCCTTTGCTCCCGCACGACCTGGAACTTGAACCGCTCTCCCTCCGCCACCTGCCTGACCGCCTTGAGGAACTCCGCAACCGAACTCACCGGCGTCGGGCCCACGCGTTGCACCAGATCGTTCGCTTTCAAGCCCAGCTTGGCCGCCGCGGATTCCGGTGGGACGGCCACCACCAACGCCCCTTTCGCCTCCCGCGCCACCCCCAACGCCGAGAAATCGTCCCCCGCCAAATCCCGCAAGGTCGCGCCCCGCCACTCGACGGCTTTTGTCCCTCCGGTCCCTCCCGTCCCTTCCAGGGAGGTCTTCACCGCCGGCAACCGCGGCTGACGAGCCTGCTCGCGCAACCGCTCCGGACGCACCCCAAACCGATCCATCGGGAAGTTCCGGAACCCCAGCCTCAACGCCGCTGAACCCTCACGCACCCGGTAATCGCCGGCGGCCGAATCCACAAAACGCGCATCCGCCTCGATCGAATGCGTGTCGTATCCACTCTCCTTCGCAAGCGCTTCCGCGGGGCGGGGCACATCCAACCCGGGGGTGTGCAACAGGTTGTAGTCACACTCCGCCCCCCACGGTTTCGGCACCCGGATCGGGCGGTAGTTACCGAAGACGATGTTATGCCGGAAGACGTCCTGGCTGTTGCGATACCAGACGTGCGGGTGGAACGAGTTGTCCACGATGACGTTGTTCTCGGCCAACCGATGGAAACCCTCGCGCAGCTTCAACCCGCCGTGCAGGCAGAGGTTGTTGCGGATTTCGTAGTTCGAGGAACCGTCGTCCAGGTCGATGTCCCAGCCGTGATCACAACGCCAGCGATTGTCTCGCAACACCGTGGTTTCCACCGCGTCGAGCAACGGCAGATCGCTGAGTTCATTCGTCGTGACCGTGTTCAGATCGACATCCCTCAAGCCCCAGTAACGGTCGCGACCCCAGGAGTTGAAACTGCCGTGATCGCCGGTCTCCAGTACGGTGTCGAACACGTCGCAACCCTCGATC
Organism: Verrucomicrobiales bacterium; assembly: GCA_024233215.1. GTDB lineage: Bacteria > Verrucomicrobiota > Verrucomicrobiia > Limisphaerales > J093 > J093. The sequence goes on from JACKPW010000008.1 coordinate 176,643, forward strand.
AAGTGGCCGCCCCACGTGCCCTCGCTGATGTTGATCCCGGCCCGCGGCAGTTCGTAGATCGAGCAATGCCGGACCGTGATCCGCCGCGCCATCGAAATCTGCACCGCCGCCGCCTGCTTCTCGACCCGACCGATCCGCGTGATCAGGCAATCCTCCACCAGACAATCCGCCGGATGGTTGTCGGTTTTCGGCCCGCGGGTCCGTTCGATATCCGCCAAGGACTGGCGCTGGTTGTATTCGAAGAGCGGGTTGCGCACGGCATCGGGATCGCCGACGAAGGCCACACCGTTGCCGCCACTGTCGCGGATCACGCAGCGCCGGATGGCAACACGGCGGTTGTAGTGGTTCACGAACACGGTGTTGCCGCCCACCTGATCGAAGGTGCAATCGTCGAGCGCGCAATCTTCGGCGCCCTCGAACACCACCGCGCCTCCACGATAGATCGTCCAGTCGCTGCGCAGCAACGGCTCGCGGGTGTCCATGAACGTCCGGGCCGCGTGGCGGAAGGTGACCCCAGCGAAACTCAAGTGACGCACCGGCCGATCCCGGCTGCCATGGAATTCGAGTAAATGCCGCAGTCGCACGACCTCGACCTTGGCAGTGGCGAGATCGACTCCCTCGGGCGGTTGGTAATAGAGCGTGCTGTTGGTTGCGTCATAGAACCATTCCCCGGGCGCGTCGAGTTCCTCGAAGAGGTTCTCCACGAAGCGGTGCTCGGGGTGCATCCCCATCTGGCGATTGTTCTGCCAGCCACCCTCGTAGGTGACGTTGCCGTCGGCGTCCTTGCCGGTGATGCGGTAGTGGTAACCACCCCAATGTGCGCGATGCATGGCGTGGATATAGCCGCCGGTCGGATGCTGCCACCGGGCCGCGCGCTCCGGACTGAAGGCGTCGGCGGCAAAGCCGTTGTAGGGTTGCACGCCGGGATCGAAGTTCGGATACCGCGCCATCGGTTGCCGCTCGCCATTGATGAACAACTGGTCAATGGCAGCCTCGTCCGCAGGGAGATTGAGTTCCGCCTTCCAGATGCCGTCGCGGTAAGGAGTCCACCCGGGCATCAACCGCATCCCGCCACTCACAACAACCTCCGCGCCCAACTCAGCCTGATAACGAACGGGGGCCCCCGGCGCGCCGGAATCCTCCGGCTCGAACACCACGGTTTTCGGCAGGTAATACGTGCCCGACTGAAGCGTGACCGTCACCGGTCGCCGACCTGCGAACGGCCGCACCGCCTTGCGCGCGGCATCAACCGTGGCCAGAGGACGTTCGCGAGTCCCCGCATTCGCATCATCCCCGTCCGGACTGACGAACAACTCCACGGGCGCAATGCTCGCGGAAACCGTCTCGCCCAGGGTGTCGTCGGCCCAGATCGCCTTGATGGCATCCTCCTGATTGAAGCCGTCCGGCGTGCCCGCACTGGCGTTCTGCGCCCAATACCAATGCCGCCCTTGAACGGGCGCGTGCAGCACGCGGCTGCCGGGCATCTGCAGCCAGCCGTTCGGGTCGTTCTTTCGCAACCAATCCCAGGCATACCCCAGCCATTCGTTGCGATACGCCGCCGGTTGGTGCGCAAACCAACTGATCTCGTCGTAGCCCCAGGTGTAATACGGTGTGCCGGGTTCGCCGGGCCGCGCGCTGACGCCGTAGTTGTCCAGTTCCACCAGGTAGGGCAGATGTTCGCAGGACCAACCCGCCGGCGTGATCCCACCCAGGCTTCGACCGTAAATCGTGTCCAGATGCCCCATGCGAAGCACACCATGTCCCGGTTCCTCAGGCACCTCGGCAATGCGCAGTGGGAAGGAGTGAAAATCCAGCAGCAACCGGCCGTCCCGGGCAATGCCACCACCCGGAACATGCGCGTCGCACAACACCCAGTGCCGGCGGGCATGCTCGCGGGCGTAGGCCCGCACCTTGTCCAATACCTCGGCCCAGAAGGCATGGTCGGGATCGCGATTGTCCATGATCTCGACCTGCCCGAAGTGGATCGCCTCGACGCCGATGTTCATGTAGGCGGTGGCGAGGTAATAGAACCAGAGACGTGTCTCCAAGCGGCTGATGTCCGGCACCGACGCCCCAGGACTCCAGTGATCGCGCCCCCATTCGCCGGCCGGGTAGAGCATCTCCTCGTAACGGAACCGCCGGGATTCCTCCGGCTGACCAAAGGCTCGCAGGACCCGCACCGGGACCTCCAGTTGATCGACCTGGCGCGTGACGATCTCGAAACACGCTGCCTGCAGGATCAGGTTGGGATCGGCCGCATGAGCGCGCTTCGCCAACCCGCGCCCACGTTCCAATAAACCCGGCAACACCGCCTCGCCCCCCCAGCGATAGATCGACCGCCCCACGAACCGGACGCCGGTGTTCGTAAGAAAGCGGAGGTTGTCCTCGAAATCGCCGCGACCGTTGAGGAACTCGGAGAACGTAACCGCCCGTGAAAGATAGCTGTCGAGCACGTTCCGCGGCATGGGCCCGTCGAAGGCATAGGAGCGTTCGACCGCCCGGGCATCCGGGACAGCGGCCGTCAGAAAGCAGGTGACAAGAATGCCTGACAACAGGATTAACGACCGCCGGGACCGGTGGCCGCCTGCCGCGCGATCAAGCCGGTGAAGCAAGGGTTTCATCTGCCCCCTGCTCTACCGAAACCCGGTGAGCGGGCAAAGGAGAAACGGTGGAGGAGTCGGGACGAGGGCGCGTCTCGCTCTGCTGCGAAGGAACCGAGAGAGATCAGCTTGGAATCCACTCGAACTCAACGTCTGATGCCTCGATCAGCCAGCGCGACTCCGGGCCCTCCCCAAAGCCAGCCCACTCGATCTCATGGATCACCCTTCCATCCGGCGAAACTCGGAACTCGTCGTAGAGCCAGTCGCCCAGACCTCGTTCCGCGGCAGGAGCAGCCATGGTGTAACGGAAGACGCGCGAATATCGGAACTCGATGAACCCATCGTGATAGGCCCCCAGCAACCTCACTCGGATCTCCGTGGCTCGGCACTCGTTCCGTTCACCGCTTGCCGGTTCGTTCACTGAGAGGCTCTCCAACCACGCGTCGTGCGGACATCGATGATCCCGGAAATCGAAATACCAATCCGAAGTCGCCAGCGCAAAGGCCCCCGCAGGAAATGCCTCGGCATGGGCGGCAAGATAGGCCCGGTAGTGCTCGAAAGCCGCCCCCAAGAAGTCCGGTTCCCGCTGGGCTGACAGGATGAACGCCATGGGTGGTTCTAGAAGTGAGCGAGGCGGATGGCAAGCCACTCGGCTTCAGCCCCCGCCCTGCCAATCCGAATCTGGGACTTCCTCCGCTTCCGATGCTCCTTCAGGAAGTCGTCAAACGCCTTGGCCTGAAATGCCGCCGCCACCTGCACGGCCGCACGCGAATGCGCCAGCCAAAGGGTCGCCATCGGGGTCGTGTGCTTGATGGCTGTTTGAGCGATTGGGCACAACCGGTCGGGACTGACCACGAAAGCCAGGGCGAATCCGTACCGCCCCTTGGGGCTGTCGGTGAAAGCAGGGCCGCCCGGCAAGATCAGCATCTGCTTCAGTTCATCCGGAACCTGCAGCAACAGGCACGCCATTCCTGTGTGAAACCCGAGGCGTTTTGGCAAGGCATCCATGTTTCAGGCATTTCGGCTGGTGGGGTTGGTCGATGCGCCTGTATGCCCCGGCAAGACGTCCGCCACGCCGTTCCTTGACGACGCCGTCCATCGGCCAGGGGACTTCACGTACCATCCCGTGCGCCAATCGAGTCGAAGCACCTCACCATCCCTGACATCGACTGAAACGCTGCTCTTGTATGCATGGGCGAAAACGGCCCAGCGATGATAGGCAGTCACCTCATGTTGACCGGCGGTCACACAGAAACTGTTGATGCCCCACACACCTTTGTGTGGCTCACCGTCAATCTCAATCACCGGCGAACAGAGTTCCTGGAAGCAGGAAAACCAGATGTGGCTGGTCGTGATCACGATTATTGCCTGGCTGTTTGCCATGAGTCGTTCGCCTGCCGGTACGGCAAGCAGTGAATAGGACACTTGTCACCGTCTGGCAACACCCCGGTCCGGCTTCGCGGCGTGATCTTCCTTTCCCCAGCGCCGTAGGCGCGACATCTCCGTAGAAACGACGCCTCCCCACCAACCCCCAAGCCCCATTCGGGGCGGCATATTCGGTTCCTCCAGCCTCAGCGAGGCTGCGCCCCAAAGCCCGAGGTTGCCCTCACGGGGCTACCTTGGGTGGCGCGGGTACCAATGCCCGCCAACCCCAACGGGGTTGCGCCTCCGGGTGGGGCCCGGCACATGGCGTAACTCCCGGCGCGGACCGGATGGATGCAACCGCGTTGCGGTTGACGAGATCTGTCTGGCCGGCAACCCAGGGTAGCGCCTACCGCGCGACCCTGGGCTTTGGGACGAAATCCCTTTGGGATTCTCCCCCTGGTCCCAGCCGGCTCACTTCTCCATCACCCCCAACTTCCACGGCAGTTCCGCGTAGTCGCCTTTGTACTCCGACCTGCGCAATCCTTGGATCAGCCATCGGACATTCTCCGGATCGTATTCCAGGCGCTGGTCGCTGCTACTGCGAAGGAGTTCAACGTGCGAGACCATCTCCGTCCACGCCGGCCCGCCGGACGTCTGCAGCCCTTCACCGGTGGCATAGGTGTCCGTCACCTTGCGCCACGGCCCGCCCAATGCGGATGCCTCCGCCACGCCGAACGAACGGACGCCGTCGGTGTTCAGTTCATAGATGAGGTGGTAAAGCGGACGATCCTTCACCCGATAGACGTGCACGGCTTCGTGCACGCCGGGGAAAACCTCCTGCGCCGGTCCCCATCCCTCTGGGAAATCCTCCAGGGCGGTGGTTCGCATCCAGACCGCGCGATGCGCCCGCGTGTAGAACAGATACGCCCGGGCCTCATCGCAGAGGATCCAGAAATCAATCCACTTGGCGGTGTCGTCCTTTGCCAGAAGCGGCCGTGGCTCTGACCACGAATCGGGGTCGGCCAGGTCCGACGTGGTCGCGAACGCCGGCTGGTAATTCGCGTCGCGTGTCTGGAAGACCAGATACCACAGCCCTTGCGGCGCGAAGCAAAAGACCTGGGGGGCGCAGCCGTACCGGCTGGCCTTTCCGCGGATCGTGGTCAGCTCATGCCGTTCCGACCGGGGCAGATCGCCCAATTCCGCTGCCGACACGTAACCGGTGGTGTATTCCCCTCGACCCCGCGCGGTGTAGAAGAGGTGCCAACGGCCGTCGGCGCGCACGATTGAGGGATCTTTCACGGCCGTTTCATCGAACGCTCCCGGCGGACCCGGTTCCAACAGCGGAGCCTCAATCCGCCAGCGATTCTCCAGAGTGCCGGTCGGTAATTCGGGCAGAGGCAAGGGACGCAGCACCGGCGCCTCCCGGCCAGGAAAGTCGTCCGGCACCGGCAACGTCACGGGCCGCTTCGCCAGCCACTGCAACGCCCGGACCATGAGGGTCTGAAATCCCGCGCAACGCAGGTTGGACGGATTCGGTTCGTCCCGCCAGACATGGCCGAAGGTGGAGTTGTAGACCCGCCCCTTGCCGGCGCTGACCACCCATTCAATCGGCCAACCGGTACCGGTCTCCGGGTCGGTCGTCCACGACAGCACTGTCAGGCCCTCGGCTGGACCGCGAGCGTGGGTGTAGACCTCAATCTCCGGGGTCATCCATTCCCGGGGCAGACCCTCGTGGATCGGGTGGTTGCCCAAGCGATGGATGAGGCGGTTCGTTCGCGCGCCATGCGAAGTTCCGCCGCCCTCCCCGGGCGGGATACGATGGAGCGTGCCGTCGGGCCGGACCTCAAGCGCCCAACCCTGCTCCTTCGATCGCCACCCGAGCCCGATGAACCGGTCGTAGGCCGGCCAGTCGCGGAAGGCGTTGTTGGCGGAATGCAGGATGAACACGCCGCCGCCGTTCGTCACAAACCGTTCGAAGGCCTCGCGCGCCCCTGCCGGCCAGGAGGAACCGCCCCCCAGGCTGTTGCAGTTTTGGATGACCACCTGGGAAGCGGCGAAATCCGGACACCAGTCGGAGGCACCGGGTTCGTTCAGACTCACCGGGGCGGTACCGACAGAGATCTCGAACAGACCCGTGGGATCGAGGATGCCCCGGACCAGTTCGGTCGTCCGGCGCCAGTCGTGGTTGCTGAAGCCATCGACGATGAGCACGCGGATGGGGTGGTCCGTCGTTGGGGTTACAGCCGCCGGAAGGGCTTTCTCCGCCACATCTGCACCCAGCACCACCCCCACGGGAATCCCGACCGCCAGACCCCAACCAATGACACGCATCCGGGGCAGGAGTCGGGCGAACTGGTGCTCATGCTGCGACATGAAGAGCATCTTGACGGATGCGAGTCGTTGGAACCATGAAATACACGCTGTGACTCCCGACCGACGAGCAACTTCGTGTTGCAGGTGCAACACGAAGTTGCTCGCTCTCCCCCTGCCCGTCTGCCTCCGCGTTCTTCGGCTTCCTCGTTTCGTGGCCGGCTCCACTGAACCGACAGGGCTTCATCACGCGGGACAGCATCGGGGGGGACTTCCCCGCACAGGTCTTTGGTGCCACTCTGACCGCGTGGATTTCGACCGTTGCATCCTCCGCATGACCGAATTGCCCGCCTGGCGCGAAGGTCTCCGACGAAGGGGTCTGCGTCTGGTCGCGACGAACGGTTGTTTTGACCTGTTGCATCGCGGCCATGTGGCCAGCCTGGAGGCCGCTCGTGCCCTGGGCGACAGCCTGTTGGTTGGACTGAACAGCGATGAATCCGTTGCCGCGTTGAAGGGGCCGGGCCGTCCGTGGACATCCGAAGCGGATCGGGTTTGCATCCTCACCGCGTTGCGCGCCGTCGATGCCGTATGCGTTTTCCCGGAAACCACGGCAGTGCGGTTTCTCGAACAGGCCCGACCCGACATCTACGTCAAGGGCGGTGACTACACGCTGGAAACGATGAACCAGGAGGAACGGCGAATGGTGGAGTCGCAGGGAGGCCGGGTGGTGCTCGTGGCGGAGTTGGCGGGGAGATCGACGTCGGCGTTGCTGAAGCGAATCGCGTAGAACCAGCGTGGAGGCGAACTCCCCCGGGAGGAACCCGGTCGGCGAACGCCAGTCCGCCGCTACCGGGAAGGTGCTCAGAGGTAGAGGGCGCGCTGGAGGTCGCGGACCAGGACGCTCATGAAGGGGTAGCGCTGGTCGGGATCCGTTTCGAGGCACTTCAGGATGATCCGTTCCAGGGCGATGGGCACGGCCTCGTTATGGCTGCGGGGCGGCACAAAGTCGTTGCCCCGGTCCAACTGGCGTCGGAGCACCTCCGCGGCGGTTTCGGCCGGGAACGGTTTCTGGAAGGTCACCAACTCATACGCGGCGACCCCGAACGCGAAGATGTCGGCCCGGTGATCCACTTCCGCCCGCTGCAGTTGTTCCGGCGCCATATAGGCGGCAGTGCCGGGATAGCTGGAGAGTCTCCTGGCAAACTCGGGCCGGGGCAGTGCGAGATCGAAATCCACCAGCCGCACATTACCGTTACGCGTCACCATCACGTTCTCCGGCTTGAAATCGAGGTGCATGTAGCCGCTTTCGTGCACGTGCTCCAGAGCGATGGCGGAATCGATCACAAGGTTGCCGAGTTGTTCCTCGAGCAGGGAATCCCCGGACCCCATGAGGAGCTTCAGATTCGTGCCCTCCACGTATTCCATCGCCAGGTAGTGGATCCCCTCGATGCGACCGTGCTCCTTGTAGCCGATGATGAACTCGTGATTGTCGATTTCGGAGAGCACCTTGCAGCCCCGCACGAACCGTTTGCGGGCGGTGGCGTCGGCCCGCCGGCCGCTGAAGAGACAGCGTACCGCCAGGGGCTGATTGTTCTCGTCGGTGGCCAGCCAGATGTCGGCCATGCCCCCGCTGTTGATCAGTTCGTGGAGCGAAAAGCGGCCGAACGGTCCCGGAGCCAGGTGCCCCTCCGCGTCGGTTTGGCGTGTGCGAAGCCCGAACATCTATCCTTTGCTGGTCACGTGGTCATGTCACCGTCAGCGATGATAGGAACGCCGGCGCGCCACGACAGTGGGCGTCTCAACGCCCACCCGACCACTGCGGCAGGCCATCCCGTCGCTCATTGGGGTGATCCCAGCGTTTCGCCCCGGAGCAACTGCTGGAATTCCTTCAGGCTGCGCAACGGACGAAACCGACTGTCCGTCTCGGCCAACCGACGGAGGTCCGCAGCGTTGGTGTTGGCCGTCTTGCGCACCTCATTGACGGTGAAGCAGGCCCGGAGCGACGCCATGGCCGCGGCGTTGCTTCCGAGCGCCACCTGCGCCCCGGCAAGGTCATACCAAAGTTCGGGAGTCTCCGGCATCAGCAACACCAAACGGCGCAGCGCGGCCTCGGTCCGGCCATACTGGCCCAGCTGCATGTAGGCATCCGCCACCGCCATAAGCACCGAGGGCTCCGTACCGGGGCGGTCCACAATCCGGTCGAGCACGGCGAACGCGTCATTGGTGCGCCCCAGGGTCGCGTAGGCGGACACGAGCGTCAGGGCCACGTTCAGGTTGGTCGGGGCGGCCTGATAGGCCTGTTCGTACTGCGCCAGCAGCTTCTGTGCCTCACCGCTGTTGACGGTGGTTTGCACGAAGCCGGTCAACTGCCGGATGACCAGCTGCAGGTAGCTGCTTTCGGTGTCGAACCGCAGGGCGGTCTGGGCCAGCAACAGGGCGTCCTCCATCCGGTTCATTCCGGCCAGCAATTGCACGTATCGGGCCACGCTCTCGGGACTGAAGGGGCAGAATGCGAAGGTCTGTTTGCAGGCGAACTCGGCCTCACGCGTCAACCGCTCACGCTCGGCGGCGTTGGTCGTGAAGCGCATGCGCCAGTCCAGCAATCCGGCCTGCGAACCCCGCAGCTTGGCGAAGCTCTTCTGGGCGTCGAGGTCGCGCACGAACTTGGGATCCCCGGTGTAGCCGCGCAGGTCCCCGCGACGGTAAACGCGCTCCACAAAGTCGCACAGCTCGGCCACCGGGGTGTCGTAGGTGATCCAGTTGCCACAAAGACGCTCCGAGTAACGGGTCCAGAACTCATGGTTGCGCTGGAGGTCCTCCTCCGTGAGTTCCGTCACCGGTTCCCGGTTGATCTTCATGATGATCCCATAGGGCGACAGGTGGGGAAACATCCAGTCGAGCGGAAAGCTCTCCTCGACATAGAACTCGTGGTCCGGGTTCGCGTCGAAGATGTCCTTGGTCAACAGCGCATTGATCGCCATCACGGCCGCCTGCCCCTGCACCTGGATGCGGCCGTCGGGGGTGATGTTGAACACCTCCCCCTGGCGCACCTGGGGCGGCTCGTTGGGGAACTGCGCGTCGTGCTCGTACCGGCGCGCGGCATCAGCCATGTATGTGTCAAAGGACTGTTGCAGGTCGAGCGGGCTGGGCGTGGTGATCTCCTCGGCGGGATACACGCCCCGCTCACGTCGACCGCGCTCGACCGCCGCGCCGAAGGCCAGATACATCCGGTCGAACGGCGCGGTCAGGTTCGTGAGGCTCAGCGCGAAGCGGGACAGGGCAGTGCTCTGATAGGGTTTGCCAAGCTCCTTCAACTGCCTTTCCTTCGCCGGCAGCAAACGGTCGCTCAGACGCATCAAACCGTCCCGCAGGAAGGGCGGGTCCACCTGGGTGCTGCGGTTGTAGTGTGCCCTGATGTAATCGAGATACGTCCCGTCCGCCAGGGCGTTCTGGGTGATGATGTAGACATCCCGCCGGTCGAAGTCCGGGTCCCGCCGGCGCGAGGGCTTGATGAAGCTCTCGCAGAAGATCATGTAAGTCGGGCAGAACCGGCCGGGATCGGTGCCGCCGAAGAGCACCGCATCCTTCGTCATCGGTTCGTACAGCTCGAACGGCGGGGTGAACATGTCGTGCCCGAACCAGAATCCAAAGAGATGCCCGCGCTGTTCGTTTTCCGGCCAGTGGGAGATGATGGAGAACAGCGGGATGACAGCGAAGAACCCGAGCAGAGTACGGGGTTTGAGCGAGTCGCGCTGAACCAGGATGATCGCGACGAAAGCCACGGCGAAGGCCAGCACGAACGCGGTGGCCAGGACCCCGAACACGGGGGATGTGGCGGAGGGATGCAGCAGGGTGCTCCAAAAGCCGCTCCAGAGCACCTTCAGATGGCGCAGGCCCTCAAGCAGCCCGGCGATCACCCCGGACTGGTCCCCGACCTGCAAGGGGTCGCCCCAGATGTCCTCCACCGCCGTTCCGAGGGACACCATCGCCAGCGCCACCGCCGTGGCTCCGACCGCCAGGGCAGTCAGGCGCACCTCGCGGTAATATCGCAGGAGCAACGCGGAAACCAGGGTCAGCCCGAAACCGGCAAACATGGCGATGGTCACGTGCGAGGCCGTGAAGAACACCTTGGTCAGGTCGCGGCTTTGCTTGTCCGGCGTGGGGTTGAGCAGCACCAGCAGGAGGAACGCGAGGCAGGCGTAAATGGCGGTGTTGCCAATGATCCAGGCACGCTCGCGCCGCTGCATCTGCCCCAGGAACACGAAGGGTATGACGGCCAGCATGAGGAACACGGGATGGAACTCCTCCGCCGCCCCCTCGAAGTACATCAGCAACTGATAGCCCAGTCGCGCGATCCCCCCCTCGGCAAACAGGTCCGTCGGATTGGTCTTTTCATACTGCCCCCGGCTGAACGCGTGCCAGAACCCATCCCAGGTTCGCGGGTAGGCCCAGTTCATCGGCGGGTTCGTCACCGAAAGCAGCGGCATCAGGAAGTAGAAGGAGGCGCCGAAGAGCCAGGCACAGAGCGCCGCCAGCACCGCCCGCCACTCGGATCCCGGCCCGACGTAGCGGTAACCGCGCCGCCCCAGCAACCCCAAAGTCACCCGGTTCAACCACGCACAGCCCTCATATCCCGGCCGCGGCTCGTAGGCCAGTCCGCCCGTGCCATACGTGATCCAGCCTGCCGCCACCAGCGAGGCAATGCCGACACCGTGAAAGATGGCCAGCAGCATGTTGTTCTGGTCGAACGACGTGAAGACCCCCTGCCACATCGCGAGCGCGAGCACGATGTAGATCACGCTGTTGGCGATGAAGGCATCCCGCCCGAGCCGCGGCTGCACCATGGCAACGAGCACCTCGAGCCCCATTGCCGCCAGGATCAGCGTCTGGTGGTTGTTGAAACAGATGCCGAACAGGAAGGCGGCGAGATAGAGATAGCGCCGGCCGGTCGGCGCATACGTCCAGTGCAGCAGACAGACCATCACGCCCACCAGTGACAATACGCTCAGGGTGTACACCTCCACGATCACCGCCTGGCTCCACATGAAGCCGTTAAACCCGATGAGCAATGCCGCCACCGAGCCGGCAACGAGACAGATCGAATCCTCCAGGCGCCGTTCCATCCCGCGGAACATCGGAATGCCCTCCAGGATCATGCTGCTGCCACGGGAGACGATCAGTCCCAGCAACCCGTTCGCGAGCGCCGCCGCGACTGCCGAGGAAACCGCCACCCGGAAGGCCACGTTGGCAATCGGCAGCAGGTTCGCAAAGACCCACGTGTAGAGCGTCCAGATGGGATAGCCGGGGGCGTGCGGCACGCCGGCGTAGTAGGAAGCCACCGCCAGCTCACCGCAGTCCTCCAGCGTCAGGTCCGGTGCAATGGTGATCAGGTAGGCCAGCAACGTGATGATCGAAGTCCCCAGGAAGCACCACCAGTCCACTTTGCGGAACAGCGGGGGTCGATCCGATTTCGGCCACAACCACTGCCGCAGAGTTCTGGAGGGGCGGAAACCCGGAGCCGCAAGGGCCGGCTCCTGGGGCTGCCCGCTCCCGGCCCCGCCCTCCAACATCGTAGCGGCAGGGGCGGGGGACGGCTGCGGGTAGGAGGTTTCCTCACCCGAGGCGTCCGTCCGCGTTTTGGAACGTCGATACTTTTGCTTGCCCATGATCGAAGGCCCGAATCCTCGTCCAGGCCGCGAAAGAAGGTCTACTTGACAGACAACCGCACCCCCTTGTCCATTCGATTTTAGTCCGGGCAGACCCATGAATCCCGGAATCCCCGGAGCGGCGACCCGGCGAGTGCCGACCCCGTGACGCACGAGAATCGGCGCCCCCCGGCGGAGACCCCGCTGCCGCCATCGCACGCGCACGTTCCGAACTGCAGTCGGCAAAACGCCGGTCTGCCGCCACGTTGCGGACGCGCGGTCTACCTTTCGGGAGTGAGCACGGTGTCCCGCTGAGCCCAGGCGGGATCCGGTTCCGGATGGTCCAGCGTGTAGTGCAGACCCCGGCTTTCGGGACGCGCCGTGGCGCACCGGACAATCAGGTCGGCCACCGTCGCGATGTTGCGCAGTTCCAGCAGATCCGCCGTCACCACGAAATCCCAGTAATACTCCTGGATTTCCTCGAGGATGTTCTTGATCCGGGTCTGCGCCCGACGCAGCCGGCGGGTGGTGCGCACGATGCCCACGTAATCCCACATCAGGCGGCGGATCTCGTCCCAGAGATGCGCTATGACCACCAGTTCATCCGGATCCTGGGCATCCCCCGATTCCCAGCGCGGCACCAGGGTCCGATCAGCCTCGGGCCGGTCCCTCTCCAGACTGGCGGCCGCGCGGTGGGCGCCGACCACCGCCTCCAACAATGAATTACTGGCCAGCCGGTTGGCGCCGTGGAGTCCGGTGCAGGCCACCTCGCCGATGGCGAACAGGCCCGGCAGGGCGGTGCGCCCGTCGAGATCGGTGACCACCCCGCCGCACTGGTAGTGGGCCGCCGGGACCACGGGAATCGGCTCCTTCGTGATGTCGAGGCCGTATTCGAGGCAGGTGCGGTAGATGTTGGGAAACCGGCGGATGATGAACGGGGCCGGCTTGTGGGTGATATCCAGTGAGACATGGTCACTGCCGCTGCGCTTCATCTCGGCATCGATGGCCCGGGCGACCACATCACGGGGAGCCAGGGACTTGAGTTCGTGCTGTCCTTCCATGAACTCCCGGCCGTCGAGCGCGCGCAGGACGGCGCCCTCACCGCGGACCGCCTCACTGATCAGGAAGGACTTGGCCTTGGGATGATACAGGCAGGTGGGATGGAACTGGATGAACTCCATGTTGGCCACGGGAACCCCGGCCCGCCACGCCATCGCCACCCCGTCGCCAGTGGCGATGTCCGGGTTCGTCGTGTAGAGATACACCTTCCCGCAGCCACCGGTCGCGAGGATCACCGCCCGTGCCGCGTAAGTGTGAACGGCCGCGGCGGCCTTCTCCAGGACGTAAACCCCGAGACAACGGTTCGGACCGGGCCGGCCGAGTTTGGCGGACGTGATCAGGTCCACCGCGATGTGGTCCTCCAGGATCGTGATCTGCTCCTCGGCATGGGCGGCCGCGAGCAACGCCCGCTCAATCTCGCGCCCGGTCATGTCCTGGGCGTGGAGGATCCGCCGCTTGCTGTGCCCCCCTTCCCGACCGAGATCCAGCTCCCGCGCACCCGGGTGCCCCGGCACCTCCCGTTCCGAAAACCGGATTCCCAACTCGATCAGTTCCTGAATGCGCGCCGGTCCCTCCTGCACAATCGAGCGAACCGAGTCCTCCCGGCACAGGCCCGCGCCCGCCTTCAAGGTGTCCCGCACATGCAGATCGAAGGAATCCTCGTCACTCGTGACCGAAGCAATGCCGCCCTGGGCGTAGTTCGTGCTCGACTCCACGCTGGACTTCTTCGTCACGATCACCACGGAACCGTGACGGGAGGCCTTCAGGGCAAACATCAACCCCGCCACGCCGCTGCCCACCACCACGTAATCATACTGCCGGATCTCACCGTTCATGGTTCAGTCCTCGTTCATGCTGGCGTTGTCGATCAGGCGCGTGGAGCCCACCCGGACCGCCAGCGCCATGTGCGACCCGCGCTCCACCCGACGCCGTGGCCGCAGTGTTTCCGGATCGAAGAATTCCACGTAGTCGAGATGGGCGGCCGGTTTGCGCCCGATGCATGCGGACACCCGGCGCTTCAACTGCGCCGCGGGCAGCCCGGCATCGCCGGCCTCCTTCACCGCCTGTCGGGCCAGCAGACAGGCCTCCCGCAGAACCCCCGCCTGGGCGCGTTCCTCCGGGGACAGATAGGCGTTGCGGGAACTCAGGGCGAGCCCGTCGGGCTCTCGAATGGTTGGCGCCACGATCACCCGCAGCGGGAAGTTCAGGTCCCGCGTCATCCGGCGAATCACCGCCGCCTGCTGGAAGTCCTTGGCGCCAAACACCGCCACCTCCGGCAACACCAGATTGAAGAGCTTTGCCACAATGGTGGTCACCCCACGAAAATGAGTGGGCCGCGACGCCCCCTCCATGCCCTGCGACAACGCCTCCTCCACCACGAAGGTGCTGTAGTCCCCCTGCTCCCGGCCCGGATACATGGCGGCGTCCGTCGGCAGGAACAGCGCATCCACCCCGGCCTCACGACACAGCGTGCGATCCCGCGACAAATCCCGCGGATAACGCGAAAGATCCTCGCCCGGGCCAAACTGCGTCGGGTTGACGTAGAGGCTGACCACCACCTTGCCCCGGGCCCCCACGCTCCGCCGGGCACGCGCCACCAGACTGAGGTGGCCGGCATGGAGATAGCCCATGGTCGGGACAAGGCCGACGGCCACGCCGTCCCGACGCCATTGCCGCGCCTGGCGCTGCATCGCCTTGAGGGAACGGATGGTATGCACGGGGGACGGGAGCCGGCTGACGACTAGGCGGAATCACCGGTGGTGAAGGCCCGGTGCTGCTGGAAGGCGCCCCGGAGCGACCGGGAAACCTCGTCTTGAAGGGCCTGCAACTCGGCGTAGCGCTTCACGTTGGCGGGCTTCGGTTGGGTGGATTGGGCTCGGTTCAGGGTCACGTACTCGGCGCTGATGTCCTCGATCTTGGCCGCCTCACCCCGCTGCCGGCGCCAGCACCAAAGGGCCTGCAACGCCGCCCCGTAAGCCGCGCCCTCCCCGACCTTGAGGGTGACCACCTCCGCGTTGAACACGTCCGCCATGATCTGGCGCCAGGGTTTCGAATTCGCGCCGCCACCGGTGGCGCGGATCTGCCGGGCCTGCACGCCGAGTTCCGCCAGCCGCCGCAAGCCATAGTTCATTCCCAGCGTCACCCCTTCGGTCGCCGCCCGGGCAAAATGCGCGGCCGTAAACGTGCGCTGGCTCACGCCGAAGAACACGCCCGTACCGTCAGGCACATTCGGAGTGCGTTCCCCTTCCAGGTAGGGCACCAGCACCAGGCCATCACTGCCGGGGCCGACCCGGCCAAGCAGTTTGCCGAAGGCGGCATGATCGAGCTTGAAATCCTGGCGGACCATCTCCGTCGCCACGGTGACGTTCATGGTGCAAAGCAACGGCAGCCAGCGGTTGGTCGAATCGCAGAAGGCAGCAATCTCGCCGAGCGGATCAACCACCGGCTTGTCCGCGCAGGCGTAGATGGTTCCGCTCGTCCCAAAGCTCGCGGTCACCAGGCCGGGACTGGTGTTGCCGGTGCCGATGGCCCCCATCATGTTGTCGCCGCCGCCGGCGCTCACCAACACGTCCGTACCCAGCCCAAGCGCCCGGGCGGTTGCCGTCTGGAGAGTCCCGACCGGCTGATCGCTGGATATCAGGGGGGGCAGCTTGTCCGCCAACCCCGAGTCGATCGCGTTCAGAGCCTTGGCGGACCAGCGGCGCTTCCTGACATCCAGCAAGGCCGTCCCGCTGGCATCGCCGTACTCCATCACCGCCCGCCCGGTCAGCCACCAGTTCAGGTAATCATGCGGCAGGAGAACGGTCGCGAGCCGACGGAAGTTTTCCGGCTCGTGCTTCTTGAGCCAGAGGATCTTGGAGGCCGTGAAGCCCGGCAGGACCGCGTTGCCCAGCGCCTTCAGTGTGGCCTTCGGTCCTCCGATGGCAGCGGTGATTTCGTCGCATTCCGCCGCGGTGGTGGTGTCACACCAGAGCTTCGCGGGACGAATGACCTCTCCCCTGGCATCCAGGGGGACAAAGCCGTGCTGCTGACCGCTCACCCCAATGGCTTTGACCTCGGTGGCGGAGGCCTTTGCCTCCTTCAGGGCGGTCTTGATCACCTTCGCCATGGCGTCGCGCCAGGTATGGGGATGCTGCTCCTTGGCCCCCGGTGGCAGGCCCGCGATCAGGCCATGGGGCTGGGAGGCGTTTCCCACGACGCGTTTCCGGGTCACGTCGAGAACGAGGGCCTTGGTGGACTGGGTGCCGCTGTCGATGCCGACGACGAGAGTTCTCATTGGTATGCTCCAACAGGTGTCAGACTCTATGAACGGAGCGAGCATGAAGGAACGCGGACCAACAGGCAAATCCGTAAACGAAAGCGCCCGGGAACGTCCCGGGCGCATCGTGTCCTGCACTGACTGGTCCCAGCGGCCTCAGCGGCCTTCCATCATGCTGGCAGGAACACCGTGTTCCCAGCTGTGCGGAGAGTTCCACGGGCGCTCAGACCGGTTTCCCGAATCATCGGTGGTCGAGCATCCCACCAGCAACCACGCCGCGCCCAGCAGCAGGATGGCCTGAAGGAATCGTCGGCCCGAAACGGTCATTGCTCGCGGGAGATGGCTTCGTCGCCCACCACAACGTCCGCCTGTTTCCAGTTGGACATGACGTTGGCAAAGCAGTAATCCGCCTCGACCCGGGTGATCCGAACCTTCGCCACCAGCCGGCCATCGCGGTTGATCAACATCTCCCCGCGCTGCAGCGCACCACCCTTGCCTCCCACGTCCAGCACCACAAAGTCCCACTGCGGATCCACGGCGACCACCTTGCCCGACACGCCGGGCATGGCCGGCGGCGGTGTCTCGTCGACCCCCAGAATGTCGTCCAGGCGGCCTTTGAGCTCGTTCACCTTGCGGAGCAGAATGCCATTCTCATCCTGCTGGGCAACAAAGGCATTGTTGACCTTGATCAGGTCCTGCAAACGGTTGCGGACCTCATCCACCGGGATGTCGAGTGCCTTCCAGGCAGCGAGTTCCCGCTGGTTGGCGGTCAGCTCGGTCTTGGTCTCGTTAAGATCCTTCTCGGCCCGATCCGCGCGGTCCTGCTGCTGCTTGGCCCGGTTGGTCATGTCCGCGAGCCGCTGGTTGGTCTGGTCGAGCTGCCGTTGCGTCTTGTCAACCAACTCGGTGGTCTCCGCCAGTTTCGAGTTGGCCTCAGTGAGTTCGCTCTGGGTCTGGCCAAGCTGGGCCCTGGTGCTGGCCAGATCACTCTCGAGACCGGTGATCTTCTTCGAGAGCTGTAGATGGCTGACCAGCAAACTGCCAATGCTGGCCAGAATGGCGACAATCAAACTGATTCGGGTTAGCATGATTCTGACTTAGTGTTCGCGAACCGGACCAAGCTAATGAGCCGGTCGCGGCCGTGTCAACGCTCGTTTGGCTCCGGTTTCGCCCGCGGTGACCGCGGTCCCCGCCCGGTTTGCCGCCGGCAACCGCATTGGTTCACCAATCCGCGAGCCGGCGTCAGGCCCGTGAATGCACCGTTCCAAGCATTTTACATGCCGAAACCGACGCGATTCTGCTCCGGCCCGAGCCCGGCGGCCGGGACCAACCCAAGCAGTCGTGCCGGACTAACCTGGCACGCCCCCCGGACGCCGTGCCGCACCAGCTTGAAGCCATTCCCATGGCGTTCCCCTGCCATCAGCCCACGCTGTCAGCCCACGCTTGTCAGCAATGCCGGCTCCTCCTAGCCTCCCCCCCATCATGACTCTGACGATTGGTCCGCTTCCCGCCTGCTTGGGCGCGTTGATCCTTGCGGTGACACCGCCGGCCGCCACCCCCAGCCAACTGCCTCCGACGGAGCTTCGCGGGCTCCGCCAGACGGAGTCGTTTTACCCGCAGGCGGAGTGGAATCCCACGGTTCCCGCCGCCGAGAGCGTGCTGGGTTTCCCCCTGGCGGAGCGGGCCGCCACACCGGAACAAGTGGTCGAGTGTCTGAAGCTCTGGGCCGCCGCCGCCCCGGATCGCTGCCGGCTGGTGGAATATGCCCGCAGCCATGAAGACCGGCCGCTTCACTACATGCTGGTCACCTCCCCCGCCAACCTCGCCCGGCTCGACGAAATCCAGGCGGGAACGAGGCGTTTGGCCGACCCTTGGGGGCTCGGCGACACCGAGGCCGAGCGCCTGATTGCGGATCTCCCCGCCGTGGCCTGGCTCGGTCACACGATTCACGGGGACGAGACGGAGGGTTCCGACGCCGCACTCGCCACGCTCCATTATCTGATTGGGTCGGACGACCCGGAGGCCCGCCGGCTCCGCGAACAACTCGTGGTCATCGTCGATCCGTTGATGAATCCGGACGGGCGGGGGCGCTTCCTGAAGATGGTGGCGGAACACCGGGGCACTTCGCCGAACGTGGATGACCAGTCGCTCCTGCACACCGGTTACTGGCCACGGGGCCGCGGCAACCACTACTTGTTCGACCTCAACCGGGACGCCATCCTGGGCGTGCATCCCGAAACGCGCGGCCGCATCCGAGCGATTGCCGAATGGAATCCGGTCCTGCTGGTGGACGCCCACGGGATGGGGGCGCAGGACACTCATCTGTTCTCGCCACCCCGGGAGCCGGTCAACCCGAACCACCCCGCCTCGAAACCCCGCTGGGCACGACTCTTTGCCGCCGACCAGGCCCGGGCCTTCGACCGGCATCACTTGGTGTACTACACCGGCGAGTGGAACGAGGAATGGTATCCGGGTTACACCGACGGCTACGCCTCGCTCCGTGGTGCCGTTGGAATCCTGTATGAACAGGCACGCATCGCGGAGGACGGCGTGCGGCGGCCCGAAGGTCGCATCCTGAGCTACCGGGAGTCCGTACAGCATCATGTCATCGGCGAACTCGCCAACCTCACCACCGCCGCCAACCACCGGGCAGATCTGCTGCGCAACTTCCTTTCGATCCGCCGGGAGGCCGTGGCGGAGGAGGGGCCCTACGCCAACCGGACCTTTGCCATTCTGCCCGACCCCAACCGTTCCCGCCGCGAGGCGTTCCTCGGGTTGATGCGCCTGCAGGGCTTCCAAATGTTCGAGGTCGCCGAACCACTCACCGTCGCCGTGGCGGTCGATCAACTCGGGCACGACCAGACCGACATCACCGTGCCGGCGGGCACCGTGCTCCTGCCGAACCGGCAGCCACTCGCCCACCTGCTCGCCGCCATGCTGGAGTTCGATCCCCGCTTCACCACCAACGTGCTGGCCGACGAACGCCGCGAGTTGCTGCTGAAGGGCGGTTCGAAGATCTACGACACCACCGCGTGGAACCTCACCCTGTTCCATGGCCTTGCCTCGCTGATGCTCAAGAGCCCCCTGCCCCCGGGAGTCCGCCCCCTGGTCAGTCTGGAAGAGACCGCTTCGGCGATTGGCGGAGCAACGCAAGCCCCGGTTGCCTGGGTGATCGACGGCGCCGATGACGCATCGGTGACCGTCGCCGCCCGCTTGATGGAGCGGGGGGTGGAAATCCGGGTGGCAGACAAGGCATTCGTGTTTGATGACCGGCCGTTCGCACGGGGTTCGGTCGTTGTGACCGCCCTGGACAACCGGGAGTTCGAGGGTGAACTGCAGCAGACGGTGGCACTGTCGGCCTCCGAAGCGAACGTCACGGCCGTCGGCGTGGCGGGCGGGCTGGGGGAGGGAGACCTGCCCGATCTCGGCGGGGAACACTTCCAGCGGATGGAACCTCCCCGCATCGCACTCCTGGGACGCGAGGAAAGCAGCCCCTACGACTACGGCTCGACCTGGCATCTGCTGGACCATCAACTGGGGGTCCGCCACTCCCAACTCGCCGGTCTCGGACGGGGGGATCTCGGTCGATACAACGTGATCATCCTGCCGGGCGGCCGGCCCGATCTGCCGGCTTCACTGAAGGAATGGATACGCGCCGGGGGAACCCTCATCGCCACCAGCAGCGCTGCCGGCGCGCTGGCGGACGGGGATGCCGGATGGGGCCAGGCCCGGGTGCTCGGTGACGTCCTGGGCCAGCTCGATGACTACGAACTGGCGGTGTTCCGGGAATGGCTGGCCCGGCAGTCCCCCCTGCCGACCACCGCAGCCATCTGGGCCCACGCGCCGGACAGCGAGCTGAAATACCCGTGGCAAACGCTGGGGGGCGGACGCCCCGACGAGAAGGAATTGAAGCGCCGTGACGCCTGGCAATCCCTCTTCATGCCCCAGGGCGCCTTTGTGGCAGCCCGGTGCAACACCAACCACTGGCTCACGTTCGGTTGTGGCGAGTGGCTCCCGGTGCTCGTGGGTGACGCCCCCATGCTCATGGCGAAAGGCGGAGTGGAAGCACCCATCCGCTACGGGGTCTTCGAGAACAACGGTTGCGCCCGGGCCGCCGACCCGGCGGAGGAGAAGGACTCCCCCGCACCTGAGGCCGGGGATAAGGACGACGAGGTCTCGAAGTCCGGCCCCAAATCCCGCGTCGGTTGGGCCGCGTTGCCTCCGGACACCACCCTGCGCCTGCGACTCAGTGGATTGCTCTGGCCCGAAGCCGCGCACCGGATCGCGAACGCCGCCTGGTGCACCCGCGAGCGTTACGGGCGAGGCCAGATCATCCTGTTCGCCACCTCACCCACTTTTCGGGGCACCAGTCAGGCCACCGCCCGCATCTATCTCAACGCCATCGTCTACGGCCCAGGTTGGGGCGCAGCCCAGCCCGTCCGACCCTGACGGAAGCCTCATAGCCTGTCTGAACAGGCGTCTGAACGACGCCGCACAACGTCCGGCTTGATCGGCAGTGGCGTTTCGTCATCCTGTGGCGATCAGAGCCCCATGAATTCAATGTCTCTCAAAGCCTCCCTGGCGGTCGGTGGCGCATTGACGCTGGCGATCACCGCCCTCCCGCAAACTGCCCCCCACATCACTCCGAACGAACTGGACCGCCGGGATGCCTGGGTGCAGGCGAGGTTCGAGGAGCGCTCCCCTGCCCTGCCTCCGTCCGGCCTGATCGTGCTCGCCAACAACGACCCGGTCATCAAGAACAATCGCGGCGGCAAACCCCTCAACATCGCCGGCACCCTTCACTCCCGCGGCCTCTACTGCCACGCCGTCAGCAAGGTCATCGTGCGCCTGCCATCGCCCTGCCGGACCTTCACCGCCATCGCCGGCGTGGACAGCAATGAGCAGACCAGCGGCGGTCGGGGCAGCGTGGTGTTCACCGTCGGCGTGGATGGGAAGGAGGCGTTCAAGTCGCCGGTGATGCGTGAGGGAATGGCGGGTATCCCCATTCAGGTGGATCTGAAGGACACCACCGCGTTCAGCCTCGAAATCAGCGATGCCGGCGATGGGATTTCCTGCGATCAGAGCGACTGGGCCGAGGCCAAGGTGGTGCTGGCGGACGGACGGGAGATTTGGCTGGCCGATCTGCCGTTTGTCGGCGAAGCACCCGAAATCGGCCTGCCGTTCTCGTTCCAGTATGACGGTCGGACATCCTCCGATTTCTTGCCCACCTGGGCGCGAAGGAACACAACAACCCCGTTGGATGCCGCTCGCACGCAACGCGCGATCACTTGGGTCGACGCCCAAACCGGCCTGGAAGTGCGTTGCGTGACCGTCGCCTACGCAGACTTCCCGACCGTCGAGTGGACGCTGCACTTCAGGAACAACGGCACCCAGGAAACACCGATTCTCTCGGACATCCTCCCGCTCGACGCGGGATTCGGCCGCGGCGGTCAGGGGGATTGCCTGCTTCATCATTGGTCGGGCAGCACGGCCACGATGGATGACTACCGACCGCATGCAACCCCGTTGGCTCCCGGCCCGGACTTCCGCCTTGCCTCGGTCGGCGGGCGGGGCAGCGACGGGTGCTGGCCCTACTTCAACCTCGATCAGGGCGAGGAGGGCACCATCATCGCCGTGGGCTGGCCGGGGCAATGGGCCGCGACCTTTGCCCGTGACAGCGGAAGCGGCCTGCGCATCCGGGCCGGACAGGAGCAAACCCATTTCAAACTGCGGCCCGGCGAAGAGGTCCGCAGCCCGCTCATGGTCGTGCAGTTCTGGGAAGGCGACTGGATCAAGGCGCAGAACGTGTGGCGACGCTGGATGCTGGCACACAACGTCCCGCGGTTGAACGGCGAACTTCCGCCGCCGTTGATGCCGGGGGGCAGTTCCAACCAGATGAACGAGATGATGAACGCCAACGAGGCGAACCAGATCGAGTTCATCGACGGCTACCTCGACCAAGGGATTCCGATCACCTTCTGGTGGATGGACGCGGGTTGGTATCCCTTCAAGGACGGTTGGTGGAACACCGGCACCTGGGAACCGGACCCGAAGCGCTTTCCCAACGGTCTGCGCGCCATCACGGACCACGCCCATGCCCGCGGCGTGAAGGCGCTCGTCTGGTTTGAACCTGAACGCGTCCAACCGGGAACGTGGTTGTATCAAAACCACCCGGAGTGGCTCCTCGGCAAGGACGGCGACCAGAAACTCCTCGACCTCGGCAACGACGACGCGCGCACCTGGGTCATCGAGCACACCGACCAGGTGATGCGCGAACAGGGCATCGACATCTACCGCCAGGATTTCAACATGCCACCCCTCGGCTACTGGCGGGCAAACGACACTTCCGACCGCCAGGGCATCACCGAGATCAAACACGTCACCGGTTACCTGGCGTTCTGGGATGAACTGCGTCGACGCCACCCCGGCCTGCTCATCGACACCTGCGCGTCGGGGGGACGCCGGAACGATCTCGAGACGCTGCGGCGCTCCGTGCCCCTCCACAAGAGCGACATGGAGTATCCGAACCTGACGTCCAAACAGACCCAGTTCTACGGCCTCGCCTTCTGGGAACCCTACTTCGGCGCCCCGGTTTACCCGGCCGATCGCGTGGACGTCTATGGCTTCCGTTCCGGCATCTCGATGTTGACCGGCCTCGGCTACGACTCGCGGCGAAAGGACCTCGATTACGCGCTGCTGCGCAAGTTGGTCGCGCAAAGGGACAAGGTTGTGCCAAACTACTACGGCGACTACTACCCGCTGACCGCGTGGAGCGCCGCGCAGGACGTCTGGATTGCGTGGCAGTTTGACCGTCCGGAAAGCGGCCAGGGCGTCGTGCAGGCCTTCCGCCGTCCGCAAAGCCCCTACGAAGGCGCCCGCTTCCGACTGCGTGGGCTCGATCTGAAGGGGCGTTACGAGCTGAGGAACTTCGACGAACCGGGGACCACCGAGGCGACCGGAGCGGAGTTGATGGAGCAGGGTTTACTCGCGGAATCTCCCGAGCAATCGGGCGCGGTGATCATTACTTACAGGTTGCGGTGACAACGGAACTGAGACGCGGCGTCGAACGCAGAAGCAGGCGGCAGGCTTGGGCAAACCTCACCGGTTCTGGCCCGCCCCCCCCGAGGTTGCTCCTGACCCAGGAAAGTCAGGCCAAGTCCGGTTCGTCTCTCGACGTGTGCCAAACTCGAAGCACTTCAATCAGGCGGCGCTCCTCGAACACGCGATAGAAGACCCTGTAATGCTTCCTTGCGATGATCTCGTGAATGTTGGTCCTGGCTCTGCGCGGATAGGAGGGACCGAGGCACGGGAAATCCTTCAGGAGTTCGACACACCGGATGATCTCATTCCCCACGGCTTCGGCCGCAGCCGGGTTGTCTGCCGCGATGAACGAGACTGCTCCCTCCAAGTCCTCGATCGCCAATTCAGTCCATTCTATCGAGAAAGCCATGACTTGAGCATTTGCTTGACGTCCTCGTGGCTCCTCTTCCTGCCCTCGTCGGCCTCGCGGATTCCGTCCCGAAGTGCAGCGAGCAATGCGATTTCATCCGAGACGTCCTCGAGCGACACATCCTCGGGGAGGCGTTGGATGGTCGAGAGCGCCAAATCACGGTCTGTCATTTGAGGGGAGCTTACTTGCTCTCCTCCCGTTCGCAAGCGGCGTTCTCGTATCCGGCGCCAGGTGAATTGTGCGTAACGCAAGCCCTCAGCAAGCAGGTCCAGTCACCGCGTGATCGGGGGCAGTGCGATGTGCGTGGTGGTGTCGGTCCTTAGGACCACATTCGTCAGCGAGCGGTGGTCTTCGGCGCTCTCGATCGTCCAGCGTCCCGGCCACAGATGATGGAAGAACAGGCGTGGCGCGGTGCTTCTCCAATCCGGCTCAAGACGCCGGCCGCCTTCATCACGCGCGACCACGGGCTTCGTCGCATCTGCCAGTTCGACTTCCAGACTTCCGCCATGCTGCAGGCGCCCGCTGCTGCAGCGCGCCAGCTTGTTCGATACGCTGACCATGCCGAGGTCGCACCACCCACTCTCATGGTCGTGCGCGAAGACCGCGTAGCTACCCGCTTCCAGGAAGCGGAGGCAGAAATGGCCGCGCGAGTCGCTCCAGGTTTCGCGGACGAGACGAGGAGTCGCTGTGTTGGCGGCAAGGATGTGAACGAACCGCACGTCTTCCTCAGGGCCTTCAACCGTTCCGCCGATGGACCCAGCGCCGAGCTGAAGTTGCAGGTTCTGGGGCCCGGTTTGCATTTCGACGTTTGTTTCGAGCAGCGTTGCCTGCAAGCCAGTTGAGCCGTGCCAGTCCAGGACTTGCAGGTGATACGCGCCGGGCTTGACGTCGTGCAGCACGAGGGTGTGTTCGGCATCCATTTCCTCCCAGTCGCCGGGGTCCCACGAAATGGGCTCCGTTCCAAGCGGGTGTAGCATGCACCAGAACATGGGCGACCGCGTCGTCACGTTGTCCACCGGCGGATTGACTTCCCTGCCGCTGCCCGAATCGAATTCGCCGGGCGAACCATCGCCGATCCTGAAGCGGATTCTCAAATCCTGGCGTTGCTCCGGTTCAAAGAACGTCACTTCCGTGGCCCTTCCATCGACAACGCGGGCGTGGCGAACGATCGCGTCCAGAATGTCCGCGCTGGCCCAGTAAGGCAAGTGTACCTGGACCTCACCGACGGGGACGTTTCCCACCTGAAAACGCCCCTCGGCATCGGCGGTGAAGGTCAGCTCCCGGTCGTCATCATCGTTCAACCCGGCTCCGACGTGGTAGATTTCGCCTCGCGCATAGGCCGGCGGCACATGGCTCTCCTCCGATGGGTAAATGCGGCCGGCGATTGTGCCGGTGCCCTGCAGTCGGATGTTCCCGAGATCGAGTGGGGTGTTGCCAACCGTGACGTCCATGCCAAGGGGTGAGATACCTGCGCCGCGAATCGCCAGTCGGTAGCGGCCCGGCCTCAGATGTTCAAAGTGCATGACGCCCCGGGCATCGGCCTGTGCCTCGGATGTGGCGAGAAGCTGCTGCATCGACGGATCGTCCGGGTTGACCATCGATGGCGGGGTCGTCCGCAGCAGCCGCAGTTTCGCGTGCAGGCCAGCCGATGGCGGTCCTTCGCGTATCGCTCTCAGCCGCACTTCGGTGCCAGGTTCCAGAGGACAGAGCACTTCACGCTGCAGATCGGTGAGCCCGACATGGCCGAACCACGGCGCGAAACCGGGGGCCGCAACGCCGATCCAGTTGGTTTCACTTTGTTCCTCGATGGAAAGCCGAAACACACCCTCCGGACCTCCATTGGTCCGGCTGCAGGAATACTCTCCAGGTTCAGCCTCCGGGCCGGCCCAGACGGTGAAGTTGGTCACGCGCCTTCCTTCGGGGTCAATGACCCGTCCTTTGAGTTCAGGCCGAGTCTCGAGCACGATTTCAATCCGACCGTTCTTTGCCGGATTATTGAACAGCCATCTCTCCACGAAACCGGATTTCCTGACAATGAGCATCGACGGCCCCTGTGAGGGGAGTCCCTCGAAGTGGAACCGCCCGTTGCTGTCGGTTGTGGCTTCCTTGCCTTCGCCGGTCTCAACAGTGGCGCCGGCCAGGCTGTTTCCGGTGGAGTCCGTGACCACGCCTTCCAAGGTCGTTCCGCGTCCCAGCTTGATTCGGACTTCGAGGCTGCCGTCCGTGTTCACCTTGGCCTGGTCAAGATTGAACCCATGCTCTTCCTCCTGAAAGCGCGGATGCAGCACGCCAACGCCCAGGCTCGCCTCCACACCGCCCAGCTCGAATCGTCCTTCTGCATCAGTGATTGCAGACCGGCTGCGATCCGGCGCAAAGAGGGGGGGGCGGAAAATGATGGGGCTGACCTCGGCTCCGGCTATCGGGATTCCAGTAGCTGCCTCGACCACCGTTCCTCGCACCCGTACCCCGCGGTTGGCCTGAAGCACGAATTCCCGGTTGGTCTTGTTGACGACAAAGGAGCCGCGATTCTGACCATGGCCGGCAACCAAGTCCGGGGCGCTTATGCGGCAGTTCAACTCACACCGCTCGGGCGCCAGGACGACGAACTGTCCATTCGAGGCGGTCCCCTCGTGCGCTGTGGATGATGCGCCAGGGGCGGCAAACCACCAGGTGTAGGAGAAGTTCGTGATCACCCCTCCGCCGAGTTCGTCCACCACCCTGACCGTCACCGGGGCCAAAGCGTCGGCCGCAAACACCGCGCCAACCAGGACGCAGCCGAGGACTGCCATCGTGAACTCTGAGCGAATGGGAATCTTCACAGGGGTCGACATACTGCGCCGCCAGCTTGCAGTCCACTGATGTTCATCGGGCCTCGGGAGTCCTTCTGGGGACAAGGATCTGGCCGGCTCCCGTTCCTCCACAGCCCAACGATCCGGAAAGACAGCGCCACCCGGGCGGGCAGATCGTGAAGACCTTCGCGGTGCCGCTGACGACATTCAGAGACAGTGTTGCCCACGCCATGGGGAGGGGTGGGTCGGAGGCATTCTACAACTTCGGGAAGAAGCGCACGTTCGGAAGACCCTCGAAATCAGCATCCTGCGTCCAAAGCGTGGCCTCCCATTGCAGCGCGGTGGCATAGATGATGCTGTCCGCGAGCGGCAAACGATGCCGGGCGGCCTCGAGTACCAAGGACACGGTGACATCGACAACCGTGCCGGACTGCATCTGCCCGACCACCTGAAGCGCTTCGTTCTCGCCCCGTTCCCGCAGTACCTTCTTGAACACTTCGTAGATCGTCACAACCGGTATGATCAGGTTCTCCGTGTCCTCAAGGGCTGCCTCGAAATGCGCCGCCTGGTCGGAATCCGCGAGGTACTCCAGCCACGCGGACGAATCCACTACGTTGTGATGCGTCACAGTCGGTCCGCCTCTCTGACAATGGTGGTGTCGATTCCCTTGAGAAACCCTCGCAAGGACCGCAACGGTCGCACCCGAATCAACTCAACCCGGTCCTGGTATCGAAGCACCCGCAGTTTTTCCCCAGGTCGCAATGCCAATTCCTCTCGGACCGCCAGAGGGATGACGACTTGGTACTTCGGGGAGACTGTCACTGTGTCCATATCGATGCGGGGATGGTATGACGAGCCCCTGATCGACGCAAGTGGAACGTCCCAGTATTCCGATCTTCAGCCCGAAGGTCAGTCCGCCGACCAGGGCCAGTAGCCGTGAGGAGTCTCTGGGGATCGCGAATGAGGATGCAGGGAGGTTCTTCCGCGCCGTCTCTCGTCAGGTCGCCGGTTCATCCGAAAGGAGTTCCTCTTCCGCAGCCAGCCATGTCCACCTTTTTGACTTCTGGCGCGGCACGGCGCCATCTACGGTGCGGTCATGAGAAGGCTGTTGGTAGCGGTCATGGTTGCGGGGGTCGTCTGTGTCGGTCCCACCGTCCGGGCTCAGCCGGGACCGCCGCAGCGCACCCAGGCGAATGTCCCGGTGGAAATCACCTTCACTGCGCAACGCCCGGTCCTGGACCCCTTCAATGAAGTCACGCTGGATGTCACCTTCACGCCCCCCTCCGGTCCCGTGCTCAAAGTGCCCGCCTTCTGGGCCGGCGCGAACCGCTGGAAGGTGCGCTACGCGTCGCCGCTGACCGGCACCCATCGCTGGCAGACCGAATGCAGTGATGCGCAGGATGCCGGCCTGCATGACGTTGCGGGGGTCGTGGAGGTGACGCCCTACACCGGGGACAACCCGTTGTTCAAGCATGGCCCGGTGCGCGTGGCGGCAGACCGCCGGCATTTCGAGCACGCGGATGGGACACCCTTCTTCTGGCTCGGGGACACCTGGTGGATGGGGCTATGCCACCGCCTGCACTGGCCCGATGAGTTCCGGCAGTTGACCGCAGACCGGAAGGCAAAGGGGTTCAACGTCGTGCAAATCGTCGCGGGACTTTACCCCGACATGTCCCCGTTCGATCCCCGCGGCGCCAACGAAGCCGGCTACCCGTGGAAGACCAACTACACCCGCCTCCGGCCCGAGTACTTCGATGCCGCGGACAAACGGTTGCGGTATCTCGTCGACCAAGGAATCACCCCATGCCTGGTCGGCGCGTGGGGCTATTTCCTGCCGTGGATGGGCGAAGCCAAAATGAAGGCGCACTGGCGGAACCTCATTGCGCGCTACGGCGCCTGGCCCGTCGTCTGGTGCACCGCGGGCGAGGCAAACCTCCCGTGGTATCGGGCGGAGCACTTCCCTTACGATGACCGGGAGCAGGTACATGGCTGGACGGAAGTGCTGCGCTTCATCCGCGCCACCGACCCGTTCCGTCGCCCGCTCACGATTCACCCCACCGCCATCAACCAGTACACCGCGCGCCACGCCACGGACGACCCGGCGCTGCTGGATTTCGACATGCTGCAGACCCCGCACGGGCGGCAGGAGGCGGTGCCGGTCACGCTGAAGGCCGTGCGGGAATCCCGAGCCGCAACGCCCGTCATGCCGGTCATCAACGGCGAAGCCAGCTACGAGATGCTCGGGGACAGCCTGCCGACGGAGTGGACCCGCCGGATGTTCTGGCTGTGCCTCATGAACGGCGCCGCCGGCCACACCTATGGCGCCAACGGCATCTGGCAGCTCAACCGCCGCGGTCAACCGCATGGGCCCTCCCCCACGGCGGGCAGCCCGCCCACCGGCTATGGCGTCATCCCTTGGGACGACGCCATGCACTTGCCCGGCTCGGAGCAGGTCGGTTTCGGTGCAAGCCTCTTCCGGCAATACCCGTGGTGGCGCTTTGAGCCGCATCCGGAGTGGGTTTCGGGAATCGACATCCCTCCCGTCAGCCTCGATGGGGCCCGCTGGATTTGGTTTCCGGAAGGCGAGCCCTCCCGCGATGCACCCGTCGCCAAACGGTTCTTCCGCCGGTCGTTCGTGTTGCCCCAGGGAAACTCGATCGCACAGGCACGGTTGCGGGTGTCGGCTGACGACTGGTTCGACGCGCAACTGAACGGGCATCCGCTGGGCACGGCCGGTGACTGGCGAGTGGGCCGGCAGTTCGATCCGTTGTCCCCCTGGCTCAAGCCCGGCACGAACGTCCTCGCGATCACTGCGGCAAACGGCACGGCAAACGTGGCACTCAACCCGGCGGGCGTCATTGCGGCGTTGGAAATACGGTTCTCCGATGGCGCGTTGGTTCGGGTTGATTCCGACGCGACTTGGCATTCTGCAGGGGCCGAAGTGCCCGGCTGGGAAGCGGCGGCTTTCGACGACTCCGCATGGCCCCAGGCCATGGATCTGGGGCCGCACGGCATGTTGCCCTGGGGCGCGATCGCCGATCCGCGCGCGGGCTCAAGTGCGCCCCAGGCGTGTGGCATTCCCGGACGCGTGCGACTCATCTACGCGCCGGAGAACGAACCGATCCTGCTTCAAGGGTTGGAAGCGGGCGAAACCTACAACGTTGCGTATTTCGATCCCGTAACCGGCGCTCGCACCGAGCGGGGAGGGGTCGAAGCAGAGTCCGACGGATCGTGGCAGTGCCTGCCGCCCCCGGGGATCGACCACGATTGGGTTGTGGTGCTTGGGAAGGCTGAGTGAAACGACAAGGGCGGAGGTGCGCGTGGCGGTGTGGTGGCGCGCGCAGACGACGGTGGGTGACCTGTGGATGGACAGTCTTACTGGAGGAAAGGCACTGTGTCATTCTTTAGGACCCCTTTCCCAACGCGCCAACGGCGCATCAACCCATCAGCCCAGGGCAACGCCCTGGGAACTCGTCCCCCGCACATTCATCCGCCCTGAAAGGGCGACACCCGCCATGCCGGAATCCCTCGGGCCTGGTATGTCCGCCGAGGTTCGCCCCTTCAGGGCGGGGAAGTTGGTTTGGACCGGGTTCCCAGGGCGTTGCCCTGGGCTGGAGAGTCGTTGCGCCCTTGGCGCGGAACTCGGCTGCGACGGATGGTCCGGTTGAAATGAATCGACGCGACGAGGCGACGAGGCCTGGTGACATTCCAGCATTGCCAACCCTGACGGTGAGACCGTTGAATGGCATCCAGTCCTAGCAGTTACCGGCTTTATGAAGAACCACCGTCGCCTCGTCTCGGGAGGCCTCCGCCTGTCGCTTGCGCCAACTCTGCGTGGGTCCGGCTGCCTGCTTTGCCTGACGCTGCTTTCCGGGCCGGTTGGAGCAGCCTCCGAGACCAAGCCCCTCTGGCAGATCGGGCAGCCCGACGCAAACAACGCCGAGTTCGCGCTCGCGCCGAATGGGTACGGCAAGTTCCACGACGACGGGTTCTTCGTCGTCGGCCGCTCGGAGGCCATGCGTGACTGGCCCTATGTCCATCCGGGTCCGTCTGATGCCTGGGCGGGCGGGCGGCAGCATGCCTTCAGCATTGCGTTCGGCCTGAAGGAGGCAGTGGCGCAGGGCAACTGCAAGCTGCGGGTGGACCTGCTCGACACCCACAGTGGCGCGCCGCCGGAGTTACGAATTGAGATCAATGGCCGGCAGTTCAGACAGAAGCTGCCCGCCGGTGCCGGCGATGCCTCGGTGTTTGGCGAGCCGAAGAAGGGCAAACCGTACCATTTCGAGATCGAGTTTCCGGCAACGTTGCTCCGCGCAGGCGCAAACGAGATCAGCCTGACCACGCTTTCCGGGAGTTGGCTGCTCTATGACGCGATTCGATTGGAAGCGCCCGGCAGTTTGGTACTCGCGGAGGTGACCGGCACGGTTGTGGGAGGGTTCCGGTCCGAGCCCGTCCTGGTCGATCGCGATGGCGGGCTCATGCAGACGGTCCAACTGAGCATCCGCCACTTCGGCGATCCCGTGGATGCCACGGTGAAGATCGCCGGCGCCGCCGATGTCAGACTCGCATTAGTACCCGGCGCCCAACGTCTCGAAGTGCCCGTGCCCGCTGTGGAGAAGGAGACGCCGCTGGAGATCGCCGTCGAAGTCGCCGGCAAGACGCTGGCCGTACAGACGGTCACCCTGAGGCCGGTTCGCAAGTGGGTGGTCTATCTGCTGCCGCATTCGCATGTGGACATCGGCTATACCCACGTCCAGACCGACGTGGAGCAGGCGCAATGGAAGTATCTCGAGATGGCGATGGATGCCGCGAAGAAGTCGGCCGATTATCCGCCCGGCTCGCGCTTTAAGTGGAACGTGGAAGTCCTCTGGGCCGTGGACAGTTACCTCAGAGAAGCCACGCCGGAGAAACGCCAGCTGTTCATCGAGGCCGTGAAAGCCGGGCAGATCGGCCTTCAGGCACTCTACGGCAACGAACTCACCGGCCTCTGCCGACCGGAGGAATTGCTCCGTCTCGTCGGTGCCGCCCAGCGCATCGGGCAGCTCTGCGAAACGCCAGTCACCTCCGCGATGATCACCGACGTGCCGGGTTACACTTGGGGAATCGTTCCCGCGTTCGCCCACAGCGGGGTGAAGTATTTCTCGGTCGGCCCCAACGGCGGCGACCGCATCGGCCGTACGGCCGCGGCGTGGGGGGACAAGCCGTTCTGGTGGGTCGGTCCGAACGGCCGGGACAAGGTCCTGTTCTGGATGACCGGCACCGGCTACTACCGCGTCTTCAGTTCCGCCGAGAACCTGTTGCGCTACCTCGGTAGCCTCGAAGAGAAAGGTTACCCCTACGACTTCGTCCAAGTCCGCCATTGCCTCGGCGACAACGGCGCGCCGGACGTGGACTTCGCCGACACCGTCAAGGAATGGAACGACACCCACGCCTACCCCAGACTCGTTATCGCCACCACCGACGATATGTTCCGCGATTTCGAGCAGCGTTACGGCGACCAGTTGCCGATGGCCACCGGTGACTTCACCCCTTACTGGGAAGACGGCGCCGCGTCATCCGCGCTGGAAACGGCGATGAACCGCGCCTCCTCCGATCGCCTCACGCAGGCCGAGACGCTCTTTGCCATGTTCAATCCGCAGGCGTATCCGGCGGAGGATTTCTACCAGGCCTGGCGCAACGTGATTCTCTACGACGAGCACACCTGGGGCGCGCACAACAGTATCAGCCAGCCCGATCATCCGTTCGTAAAGAGCCAGTGGGCCATCAAGCGGCAGTTCGCGGTGGATGCCGACGCGCTATCGCGCAAGCTGCTCGCGGCTGCCAATGACGCCCGCGGTGAACCGTGGGTCGGCAATACGGGGGACTCGTCCACGTCGTCCGGATTCCAAGCCATTGATGTCATCAACACCACCGGCTCCGGCTATCCCTACGCGTTGGTCACGGTGCCGGCTGAACTGTCCACCATCGGCGACGGCATCTCCTACTCGCCGACCAACAGCGGGCGTGGGACTTCCCAGCGGCTCACCACTGGCGAGTTGATCTTCCGCCCGTGCGTCGGCGGCTTTTATGCCCACCGCTGGTACGTCACTGCTAAGAAGGCCGGGGAACTTCGTGACTCTTTCCCCGCCGCCTGTGTCGAAGGAACCGCGCTGACCATTCGCAATTCCGCTGTAGCCCACGGCCTGACACTGCGCCTCGACGAAAAGACCGGCGGCATCGCCAGCCTGGTTTACGACGGCCACGAACTCGTGGACACGAATTCTCCGACTGGCCTGAACGACTATTTCTACCTCCCCGGCAGCGACCTCAAGGGACTTCAGCGGAATGGCCCGGTGAAGATCTCCGTGAAGGAGAAAGGACCGCTCCTGGCCTCGCTGCTTGTCGAGTCCGATGCTCCCGGCTGCCACAAACTGACGCGCGAATACCGCCTCCACGCGCTTCGTAACTACATCGAGATCATCAACACCGTGGACAAGGAAGCCGTGCGGGCCAAGGAAGGCGTCCACTTCGGTTTCGGCTTCAATGTGCCCGGCGGCACCGTGCGCATGGACGTGCCGTGGGGGGTCGTGCGACCGGAGACCGACCAGCTTCCCGGCGCCTGCAAGCACTGGTTCAGCGTCCAGCGCTTTGTGGACATTTCAAACGAGGATCTCGGCGTCACTTGGCTGACGCCCGACGCGCCGTTGGTGGAAGTCGGCGGCATCACCGCCAATCTCATCGGCGGGCTCAACAATCCCAATCTCTGGCTCGATCACTTGGAGCCGTCCACGACGGTCTATTCCTGGGCCATGAACAATCACTGGCACACCAACTACCGCGCCGAGCAGGAAGGCCCGACGGTGTTCCGCTACTTCATCATTCCTCATGACAAGCAGAACTCTGACCGCGCCGCGCGCGTGGCCTTGGAACTTGCCCAACCGCTGCTGGTCCTGCCCGCGCGGGGCGAAGAACTGAGCCAATCGCCCCTGGGCGGTGTTGCCGGTGCCCAAGTCACGGCCTTCAAACCCAGCGAAGACGGCAAGGCTTGGATTCTCCGTTTGTTCAACAACACCGACAAGGCAACGCAGGCCAAATTCACCTGGAGCAAGCCTGAGCCAACAACAGTCTCCCTGAGTGACAACTCCGAGAAGCCGCTTCAACCACTCCCGGTTCCGGTGGAGATGCAACCATGGGACATGGTGACCGTCCGGGCGGAACTCGCCCAGTAGGGCCTCTGCCACGAATGCGGCAGAACGAAAGGGCGGATATTCTCACGCCAACAACGCGCCAACGCCACCTCCACCCATCAGCCAGGGCAACGCCATGGGAACTCACCCCCCTGACCTCATCCGCCCTGAAAGGGCGACACCCGCCATGCCGGAATCCTTGGTGTATGTCCGCTGAGTTTCGCCCCTTCAGGGCGGAGGGTTGGTTTGGGCAGGCGTTCCCAGGGCGATGCCCTGGGCTGGAGAGTCGTTGCGCCTTCGGCGCGGAAACTCGCCGCGACGATGGGCCTCCAGAAGGTCCGTTGCGTTCGGGTGCTGCAGCCGGAATCTGACCCTCACTGGAGATATGCCAACCACTTCTCGGCAAAGTAGCCCAGCACGACAGATGCGACGGCGACGGACGAAAGAAGCGTGATGCCGGGTGATGCGAACAACCACACACCGAATACGGCGAGCCCAGCAAACAAGACCGCGTTCAGGGCACGTCGAAACCTGGGAAACCACGCCTCTTGTTCCCCGAAGACGACCACGCCTAGCCACACGCCGAAGGCAAACAGGATGCCGGAGATCTGCAGGCTCCGGTGCCACGACGAGTCACTTCCCGAAGGCAGGGCATACAACCCGTAGTGACCCAGTGCAAGGCACCCGCAGAGCAGCAGCCAGAGGATCGCGCTGCTGACGTAGCGCCAGCCCCGCGTCTCCTCCCCTACATCTTCCGATACCGCGGGCCTTCGCCGCCTTCGGGGGCGGTCCAGATCACGTTTTGGTGGGGGCACTTCACGGAGCAGGAACCGTCGTGCATGCAGTTGCTCGGGCTGAGCAGGATCCGATGGTCGCGCATCCGGTAGACCTCGCCGGGACAAAGCTGGACGCAGGGGGCGCCGTATTCCTTCTCGCAGCTTTCACAGAGCGCCGGATCACGAATGACGATGTGCGACGGTTCGTCCTCGCGATGGTTCGCCCCCGACAGATTCACGAACGTGGCCTTGTCCATGCCCGTGGCGTCGTCGTGATGGAGGCGGAGGCCGGGCCGGAGCGCCTCGTGATCCGGCTTGGTGGGGAGTCCGAACGGCAGCAGATGCTGGACGGCGGACAACGGGGCGCCGAGATGCAGCCCGAGTTGGAAGACCTGCCGGAAGTTGCGCGCGGAACGCAGCGGCTCCAGCACGGTCCGCCCCAGCGCCTTCTTGTAGGGAAGCAGGGCTTGCTCGGAAAAGTCGTCACGCTCCAGGGCGTCGAAGATGGTGTCCGCCGCTGCGATCCCGGACAGGATGGCATAGTGAATGCCCTTGATCTTGCGCATGTTGACGAAGCCCGCAGCGTCCCCCGCCAGCAGGGCGCCCTCGGTGACCAGGCTGGGCAGCGAATAAAAACCGCCCTCCGGAATGGTCTTCACGCCGGTGGCCGTCACCTCCCCGCCCTTCAACAACTCGGCAATGACCGGATGCTCCCTGAGTCGCTCCAGCTCGCGTTGGGGGTTCAGGTCCGGGTAACGCCAGTCAAGGCCCAGGATCAGCCCCACGGCAACCTCGTTATTGCCCATGTCATAGAGAAAGCCGCCGCCGAAAACATCGGACGGGCACGGGTAGCCGAGGGTGTGGATGACCCGGCCTTCGCCGAAGTCATTGTCCTTCGGGAGTTTGATCAGCTGTTTCACCCCGATGGAGTAGACCTGGGGATTGCGCGAGGGGCGCAGGCGCTCACCGAGTTGGCGGGAGAGGACGCCGCGGGAACCGTCGCAGAACACCGTGACCCGGGCTTCGATGGTCTCGCCGGCCAGCATGCCCGGGGGATGGTCTCCGTGCGTGCTGCGGCCTTGATCGGCAAGGCGCAAGCCCCTTACCGCCTCGCCATCGAGGATCGGTTCCCGGCCCGAGAACCCGAGGTGGATCTCTGCTCCCTCGCGTTTGGCCACCGCCCCCAGCCAGCGCACCAGCCGGTTGATGGAAATGGCGTGATCCCCCGTATGGTGCATGGCTTTGGGGACCAGGGCGACCGGGACCTGGCGCGCGCCGGTCTGGGTCAGGAAGAACATCTCATCCCGTTGCACGGGCACCATGCCCTGGATGAACGGATCCTTCTCCTCGCGCCAGCCGGGCACCAGGGCATCGAGGCAGCCACTCTCAAAGACGGCCCCTGAGAGATTGTGGTAGCCGAGCTTGGGCGCCTTGTCGATCACCACGACCGAGGCTTCGCGGTTGGCCTCACGCAGGCGCTGGCGCAGGCGAATGGCGGTGGCCAGGCCCGCGGGGCCGGCGCCGGCAATGAGAACATCGAGGGGCTTGGTCATGATGCGACGGAATCAGGCTGCTGAAGGGCTTTGAGCAGGGCGGGAACCAGGGTGTCGAGTTCGCCCACCATGCCAAGATCCGCGTGGCGAAAGATCGGGGCATGGGGATCCTTGTTGATGGCGACGATCAGGTCGGCATTCTGCATGCCGGAGATGTGCTGGATGGCGCCGGAAATGGCGACCGCCACATAGAGCCGGGGTTGGACGGTCAAGCCGGTCTGGCCCACCTGATGGTGGCGGTCGATGAAGCCCTCCTCCACCGCGGCCCGCGAGGCGCCCACTTCGCTTTCCGCCTTCAGCAGCGCACCGAACGCCTTGGCCAGGGGCGGAATGAAACGGGCAAAAGCCTCCTTGCAACCCA
The DNA here is from genome assembly GCA_024233215.1 of Verrucomicrobiales bacterium. Classification (GTDB taxonomy): domain Bacteria; phylum Verrucomicrobiota; class Verrucomicrobiia; order Limisphaerales; family J093; genus J093. The sequence continues at coordinate 212,976 of JACKPW010000008.1, forward strand.
GCCCCTTGCCCCCCGAAACCACAATGTCCGCCTCCGAGAGCCGGGTGTCGTTCGAGAGTGGCTGGCGATCAAGAACGTCCATTTTCACGTGGGTCTCGTTCACGCCGGAGTCAAATGCCACGATCTCACCCCGCCGGTCGGGGTCGGCAGGCAGGGCCTTCATCACCGCCGGACGGACCGTGGCCATTTGCGTGTCGGAGTTCCGGGTCACGATGGTGGCCATGATATTGCCACCCAGCGCGGGACGGGTCTGCTTGAGGACAGCAACGTGGGTCTTGCCATCCCGCTCGAAGTCGCCGATTTCAAGTTGCGTGCAGTCCGCGGTAAGCCCCGCTCCGGCGGCGTAGGCCACACGGGGGGCCAGTTCGCGGCCAAGTGGTGTGGCACCGAACAGGACGATCTGAGGGCGATACCGCGCGATGGCGGTGGTCAGGGCCGTCTTGTAGGGCACCGGACGAAAATCCGTCAGCAGCGGATTGGCCGCCACATACACGCGATCCGCGCCGTGGGCGATCAACGTCGCCCCGAGTTCGCCGGGAGTGTCCCCGAGCAACACCGCCCCCACCGCGGCCCCCAGGGGTTTGGCCAGGCACCGTGCCGTCCCGAGAAGTTCGAGGGAAACCGGGTGCAGACTGCCTTCCTCCTGCTCGGCAAAGACCCACACCTCGCCGGTGTGGGCGGGTTCCCGCCCCTGCAGTTCATACTCCGGGCAATCGCTCTTCGAGATCTTCCGCGCCCCGCGACCCCATGCCGAACGAATTTCCTTCACCAACTGAGCCGCGTCGGTCAGGAGGCGACACTGGCCTTCCTTGGCCGCGTCGGGGGAAAAGATGCGCACCACCTGGGTGCGCGAGCCGGACAGGCCGAGCCGTTCGGTGGGCAGATCGAGGTCCTTGGCGGACCAACGGGGCACGGGTTGCAGCAGGGCCGCCCGCGCCCGGTGAAAGGAACGGTGCACCGGTACGTCACTCGAGGTGACCGTGACAAGGATTGGGAATTCCCGGGGAGCGACCGTTTCCTTGCCCCGGGGCCCGATCCGGTGGACGAGCAGGCGATCCTGCCACTCCGCCCTTTCCGCGTAGGCGATCTGCCCCATCCCCAGTTCCTCCGCCACTTGGGCGGGCACTTGGGCGGTGTCGCCGTCCGTGCTCTGCATGCCCGTCAGGACGACATAGTTTGAGCCCAGTTCAAAATCTCGAACGATCCGTCGGATGGCACTGGCCAGGGCATAGGCGGTGGCGCAGGTATCGGCCCCCGCAAAGAAACGGTCGGTCAGCAGCACGGCGTCATCCGCGCAACGAGCCAGGCAGTCCAGCAGCATTTCCTCGGCCTGGGGCGGTCCCATGGTCAACGCAATGATACGTCCCCCATCACGCCGGATACGGTTCGCCAGGTTCAGGGCATGGGCATCCAGGGGATTCAGGATGCTGTCCAGCACCCCCCGTCGGAGGGTGCCCTTGTCGGTGTCCCACGCGTCGGGACGAAGGTCGGAAATGTCCGGGACTTGTTTGACCAGGACGATGCAATGGATGGGAGAGCTGGTCGTCTGCATTCAGGTGTGGTGGATGGGTTCCGACGCCGCGCCTCCGGGGCCGGGCCCCGCACGATCAACGCCGGCGGGCGCCGTGCCAGCACGACGATGCCCCGTCCGAAGCGCCTCGAAGGAGGCAACATCCCTGATGGAATGATGCATGAGCAAGTTTCATATGAAGTCGAAGCCTGTGTCAACTTTTGTGGTGGATCAGAAATACTGAAGCACGCAGGCGGGCCCACGCGGGACAGCGAGTTGGCGGGCGGAGAGTGGCGGCTCGGCGGACGCCGGTTCGCCGGCAGGACCAGTGGCTCGCAGGCGGTGCGCCCATTCCCCGGGTTTTTTGCTCGCGGCAGGGGGCGCCAGGCGGTATATGCGAGACCCCAGATGAGTTCATTGCTGCTGGCGAATGCCCGGATCATCGATCCTTCCCGGGGGATCGATCAGACGGGTGACGTTTTGATTCTCGACGGCAAGGTGGCGGACGCCGGTCCGGGCGTCGCGTCCAACGCCCCGAAAACCGTGTCGCGTCTGGATGTGGGAGGCCGGATTGTCTGTCCGGGTCTGATCGATTTGCACGTGCATCTGAGGGAACCGGGGCAATCGGCCAAGGAAACCATCGGCACCGGTGCGTGTGCGGCGGCCCGGGGTGGATTCACGACGATCGTCTGCATGCCAAACACCTCCCCGTCAGTGGACAGCCCCGGCACGGTGCGCTGGATTCAGGACCGCGCCCGGGACGAGAGCCCGGTGAACGTGCTGGTGGCGGGCGCCCTGACGAAAGACATCGCCGGCGAGGATCTGGCCCCCATCGGCGCGATGCACAAGGCCGGGGTGGTGGCGTTGACGGATGACGGCCGGTGCATCCAGAACAACGAGTTGATGTGCCGGGTGCTGGAGTACTCCTCGATGTTCGGCCTCCCGGTAATGGACCATTGCCAGGACTACTCGATGGTCAGTGAGGGCGTGATGCACGACGGGCGCTACAGCGCGGTGCTGGGATTGCGCGGTTGGCCTGCAGAAGGGGAGGAACTGATCGTGGCCCGAAACATCCTGTTGGCGGAGCGGACCGGCGCGCGGGTGCATTGCCAGCACATGAGCAGTGCCGGGAGTGTGCGATTGCTGCGAGAGGCACAGGCGCGCGGAGTGGCGATCACCGGAGAGGCCTGTCCGCACCACTTCACCCTCACCGATGCGGCCGTGGCGGGCTCCGAGGTGTTCTGGCGGGAGGACGGAACCGCGGTCTACCCGGAACTCCGCCCCTCCTCCCTCCCGCAGTGGCCGGCGTTCGACACGAACTTCAAGATGAACCCCCCATTGCGCAGCGCCCGGGATCGCGAGGCGGTCCTGCAGGGGGTGGTCGACGGCGTGTTATCCGTGATCGCCAGTGATCATGCGCCGCATACGGGTTACGAAAAGCAGGTGGAGTTCGATTACGCGCCCTTCGGCATCACCGGTCTGGAGACGGAACTGGCGCTTTCGCTGATGCAGTTGCACCGGCGGCGCGGCATGAAACTCATTGACCTGCTCGCCCGGTTTACCACCGGTCCCGCCGGACTGCTCGGGCTCGCGGGCAAGGGCACACTGACCGGGGGCGCGGATGGGGATGTCACGGTGATCGATCCGGAGCTCGCCTGGCAGTTCTGTCGGGAAGGCACGGCGAGCCGGTCGTTCAACAGTCCCTTCTACGGCTGGCCGCTGGAGGGACGGGCGGTGGCGACGATTGTCGCGGGGGACGTCGTGTGGCGCGATGGCACACTCGGTGATATAATTCCCGGCGTTGCATAGCAGAACCTCGTCCTGCTCAAGGTGGACTTCCCGCGGCGCAACCCGCTTCCCGCCGCTCAACAGGAGGCAAACAACAAGCTCCGCGACCAATACAAAGTGCGGGGTTATCCGACCCTGGTCTTCCTGGGAAAGGACGGCAAGGAACTTGACCGCCAGGTCGGCTACGGCGGAGGTGGTCCGGAGACGCTGATCAAGAGGATCGAGGCCGCCAGGAAGCAGGGAGCCTGACTTGGGGACGCAGCTCCCTTGAAGGAGCAACCGGGGTAACGTTCCACAGCGCTCCCCGGGGTGTTGTCATTGCCGCTGTTCAGGCCGGCAAGCATGGTCTAGGCTTACCGGCACGATGGACAGCGGCCATGCCAGCACCCCCGGGAGTGAACCCGAGGTCACCATTCAGGAAATCACCCTGGCACTCGTCGGTCACCCGGCGGTGGCGGAAGCCAGTGTGGTACCGTGTCGCCTGCCGGATGGCGGTCGGCAGGTGGTGGCCTTTGTTGTGCCGCGGGGCAATGCCTGCGATGCGAGCGAGTTGCAGACCCACGTCAGCAGCCAACTGGGTGACCGAGGCCGCCCCGACAAAGTGGTGTTCCTCGAAGCCCTGCCCCGCAGCGTCAGCGGCAAAGTGGACCGCCGCCGGCTCGAAACCGGCGAGTTCAACGCGTAGGCCCTCCCCTCGCCCCTTTCGGTGTGTTCTCGCATCTGCTCCCCACCAAAATGACCTCGTCTCGTGGGTGGGGGCGGGGTCGCGGGAGGCCGGGTCGGCTGCAATGCCGGCGCCGATGGTTTCCTCCACCTGCGGCTGAACCATGCCAGTCGCGAGCGGACCCGTGATCTTGGCAGCCTGAAAGGACCGGCGGCCTGGCTCAGGAATCGCGGTCCGCGCCAGGTTGGGCCCCCACGCTCCGAAAGGTCTCCACGACCACCGTGCCCACCACGATCGCGCCGCCCGCGAGGGTCCGCATCGTAGGCACCTCCCCCAGCAGCAGGAACGCGGTTGTGGCCCCGTAGACCGGCAGCATGGTGGCGATGATGCTGACGGTCTTCGCCTTCAAGTGCGCGTGCCCGCTGGTGAAGAGAGTCTGCGGCAGGGCGGTGAAGAGCACCCCCAGGAGTGCCAGCAGCCCGACCGACCGCGTGTCCACAACGGGCGGCCGGGCCATGCCGTAGGGCACCATCAGGACGGCGATCACCAGTGCCTGGTAGAACATCAGGACCGAACTGGAATACCGCCGGACATAGGCCCGGGTAAGAATGTTGCGCAGGGCGAAGAACACCGCCGACAACACCCCCCAAAGGACCCCCAGCGTGATGTCGCTGCCCAACCGGAACTCAGGCACCAGAATCACGATCCCCACCAACACCAACACCCCGCACAGGCAGTCGACCCGATGCAACCGCTCCCGGAAGAACAGGGGTTCAAGCAGGATCGTCAGGATCGGATAGGTGTGGAGTGCGATGATGCCGACGGCGACGGTTGAAATGCGGATGGCGTGGAAATAGGTCAGCCAGTGGATGCCCAGCAGGGCACCGATCAGCAGGACCCCCGCGGTGTCACGGCGCCCGTGGAAGCGGCATCGCTGACCGGTCAACCGCAGGAACACCCCGAGGGCCAGCACCGCCATGATGGACCGCCCGAGGATGATTGCCGGCACTGGCAGGGGGATGAGTTTGGCAAAGAGTGCCGTACCGCCCCAGAGCAGGACCGCGGCGTTGACTTCCAGCAGATTTCGAGTTCGGGGATTCACGATCCGCCAACGGAGGCACACCCCCATCCGCCGCCGCGAGCCCCACCCGGCACGGCCTCACATCCCGACCGCAAGCGCCCGGGTCAACGGGTCCAGCAGCAGCCCGGGATACAGTCCCAGGAGCAGCACCACGGCGGTCAGCACCGCCAGCGTCAGGATGACTGAAACCTGGACGGTGAGGGTGCCCGCGCGCTCACCCGCCGGCACCACGTACGCCTGCTTGAGCACGCCGAGATAGTAGAAGAGCGCCACGGCACTCATCGCGATGGCAAACCCGACGAGCCAGACCAGGCCCAGGCCCGGACCGGCCGCCAGCGCGGAACCGAACAGGAAGAACTTGCCGGCGAAGCCCACCAAGGGCGGAATGCCCGCCAGCGAAAGGAGGAAGATCATCAGGCAGAAGCTCATCACGGGCGCCCTTGACGACAACCCCGCAAATCCGTCGATGCGGTCGGACTCCCCGGCCCGTTCCATCGCCGCTGCCACCCCGAACGCGCCGATGGTGGTAAAGCCATAAGTGGCGGCATAGAACACCACCATCGCGAGGGCCCGCCCCCGGTCGGTCGCACCGGCCAGTGCCATGGCGCCGACCAGCATGTAGCCTGCGTGCCCGACGGCCGAGTACGCCAGCAACCGCTTGAGGCGTTTCTGGGCGATGGCCGCCAGGTTCCCCAACAGCAGGGAGAAACACGCCATGACCGCAAGCACCGGTGCCCAACCGCTCAGGACCCCGTGCCACGCCGCGCTTCCCGCCACCTCCGCGAAACCGGTCGACAGAACCTTCCCGAGCAGAAAGAACGCCGCCACCTTGGATCCCGAGGCCACCAGGGCGGCCACCGGGGTCGGCGCTCCCACGTAGGCATCCGGGGCCCAGAGATGAAACGGGACGGCGGCCACTTTGAAGCCGAAGCCGACCAGCACCAACACCACCGCGACGGCCACCCCGGCATCCACGCCCCGCTGGCCGAGAACGGCACCGATTTCGCGCAGGTCCAAACTGCCGGTCAACCCGTAGAGCACGCTGAGACCGAACAGCAAAAAGGCGGCCGCCACCCCGCCGAAGAGGAAATACTTCAGGGCGGCTTCATCCGCCTGCGGGTTTTCCTCGTTGAACGCGGTGAGAATGTATAGCGAAAGACTCGCAATCTCCAGGGCCACGAACAGGAGCAGGATGTTCTCGGTGCTGACCATCAGCATCATGCCAACCGTGCTGAAGAGCAGCAGCGAAAAGTACTCCCCCACATGCCGGGTGAAGCGTCCCTGGACGGAAAGCGCCACCGTCGCAGCCGTCATCATCAACAGGACCACCTTGACGAGTTGACTGGCGCGGTCGATGACGAGCATCCCCGCAAACGCCCGACCGGTTATCCCGTCCTGCAGGGCCCAAAGCCCCGCGGCGAAGCAGCCCACCGCGCTGATGGCGCCCGCCAGAAGCATCCGGTTCTGCCGGGGTTCATCCCGCATGACCGCGAGGTCCACCAGCAACACCACCAAGCCCGCGAGGACCAGGAGCACTTCCGAACCGCCCAGCTTGAGCAGTTCGAGATAAGTCACGGCAGCCATCACAGGCCACCTCCTTTCGCCATCACGCCCAGCATTCCATCCACTCCCGGAAGCACGTATCGGAAGAGCAGGTCCGGATTCAATCCCACCATGAGGGAGGCCGCCAGCAACACCACTGCCCCGATCTTCTCCGGCCAGGTGATCGGCGGGAGGGGATGTTCCAGCGCCACCGCCTCGGCCACGGCCCGCCCTGCGTCGGCAAAGAACGCCCGTCGGACCGCCCGCAGGGTATAGGCCACGCCCACCAGAATCCCCACACCGGTGGCGATCGCATACAGCGGAAAGGCGCTCCACGCCCCAACCAGCACGAACATCTCAGCCACAAAGCCGCTGAAGCCGGGCAACCCCATCGAAGCCACGCCCGCCAGCACAAACGTCCACGCCGCAAACGGCAGCACGCGATTCAGGTGCATCCGCTCCAGGTCCGGCAATTGACGCGTGTGAGTGCGGTCATACACCATGCGTCCGACCACACCGAACAGCAGCCCGGCAAGAATGCCGTGCGAGAACATCTGGACCACCGCGCCCCCCAGACCATACCGGTTCAGCGTCACCAGGCCGAGAATCACAAAGCCCATGTGGCTGACGCTCGAGAAACCGATGACGAACTTGAAATCCTGTTGCACCAGGGCCACCAGCGCCCCGTAGAGGATGCCGCACACGGCCAGCAGCGCGATGGTGCCCTGCCACATCTGGACCCCGGCCGGGAACAGTCCCACACCCACCCGCAGGGCGCCGTAGGCCCCCAGCTTCATGATCACCCCCGCCAGCAACATCGAGACCGGTGTGGGCGCGGCCACGTGGCCGGTGGGAGCCCAACTGTGAAACGGCCACATGCCGGCGAGGAAACCGAACCCCACAAACACCAGAGGAAACACCCAGGCCTGAAATCCACCAGACCAGGGAATTCTCGCCAGCAGGCCAAGGTCCATCGTCGGGGTCCCGGTCTCGCGCCAGCCCATTGCCAGGATCGCCAGCATCCCCACGAGCGCGACCGCGCTGCCGACGAACGAGTAGAGCACCAGCTTCATGGCGCCGTATTCGCGCCGCGTGGAACCCCAGATCGCGATCAGGAAGTACTTCGGAATGATCGCAATCTCGTAGAACACAAAGAGCAGGAAGAGATCGCGGCTCAGGAAGACCCCGTACACCCCCCCGATGAGCGCGAGATAAAAGGCGAAGTAAGCCCGGGTCCGGTGCTCGATGTTCCACGAGAACAGCACCCCCACCACCGAGGCCACCGCCGTCAGCAGCAGCAAACAGGCGCTGATGCCATCCATCGCGAGATGGTATTCGATCCCGAACTGCGGAATCCACGGCAACCGCACGATCTCCTGCCAGCCTGCGTCCGGGTTGTAGCGAAGGACGGAGAGGAAAGCCGCCCCGCCTGCCAGCAGCATTGTCACCAGGGCCACCCGGCGCGCGTCCCGGGACGTGGCGCCCGGCCACAGCAACAGAACCAACATGCCAAGAAATGGCAGGTAGATGGTCCAGGCAGGCAGACTCATGGCCGGCCTCCCTTCCTCTCGAACGGCCCGGGGACCGTTCGAAGCAACATCCGTTCGCAGTTGAAATGGGTTGGTCTCACGCTCAGTGGGTCACGGCGGCAATGAGGTGTTGGACGGCAGGATTGATCGTGGTGAGCACCAACTGAGGAGCCACCCCCAGCACCAGCATCAGCAGGAGCGCCGGCGCAATCAACCAGCGCTCCGCGGTCGACAGATCCGCCATGCCCTGCCAACGCTCATCGAGTCGTCCAAGAAACACTCGCTGGAAGAAGGTCAGCAGGAAGATCGCGGTGATCAGCAAACCGGGAGTCGCCAGCACCGCCACCCAGGGGCTGAGCCCGAACGCGCCACGGAAGATCAGGAACTCGCCGACAAAGCCGTTGAGCCCGGGCAACCCCAGCGAGGCAAAGGTCGCAATCCCCACGAACCCGGCGTAGACGGGCACCGCCGTCCGCAGCCCGCCGAAGTCGCCCATGGACTCGTGACCGCCCGCCCGCTGTTCCAGCATGCCCAACAGGCAGAACAAGGTGGCGGCGGTAAGTCCGTGATTGAACATCTGCAGCACCACCCCGTTCATCAGGGCCGCCTGGCTCACGGCGTTGTCCCCGATACCCGGGTCCAGGCGAACCACCAGAAACACCCCCAGCAGGCAATAGCCCAGGTGGTTCACGGAGGAGTAGGCAAACATCCGCTTCAGCTCGGTCTGGGCGAAAGCCGACCAGGCGGCGAACACGATGGTCGCCAGGGCCAGCCCCAGCAGGAGCGGCGAAACTGCCCGCAGTTGATCCGGAAAGATCGGCAGGAGGATACGCACCAGGCCGTAGACACCCATCTTCGACATCGCTCCGGTCAGCAGCATCGTGACCGGCGTCGGCGCGGTGGCGTAGGTGGACGGCAGCCAGGTGTGAAACGGCATGCAGGGCACCTTCACGGCAAAACCCAGGAACACGCCAAGGAACACCAGCATCGCCAACCCGCTGCCACTGATGCCGCTCCAACCGACGGCACCGGCCAGGGCGCCTTCCAACGCCCCCGCCTGCCCCATTTCCGCGAGCGACAGAAAATCGAATTTCCCCGTGGCCAGGAACAGGGCCAGGAACGCCAGCAGCATCGCGATGCTCCCCACCATGGTGTAGATGAAGAACTGCGTGGCGGCGGCATCACGCCCCTTGCCCCCCCACAACTTGATCAGGAAGAACGCCGGGATGAGGCTCAGCTCCCAGAAGATGAACCAGTGAAAGAAGTTCAGCGCGGTGAACGTCCCGATCAAGCCACCCCCCAGGAACAACACGAACGCGTAATACAACACCGGCCGGTCCTCGGGCACTTTCCCGGTCAACAGCGACATCGGGATCAATAACCCGGTCAATAACACCAGCATCAGACTGATGCCGTCCACCGCGACAAAATACTGAATACCCAGTGCGGGCGCCCAATCATGCCGCTCCTGAAAAGCCAGCCCCGCGCTTCCATGGGGAAAGCCGAGCCACAAACCAAGCGTCCCCAGCAACAACAGGAATCCCGTGCCCACGGCAATCCGCCGGGCCAGCACCCCATCGGGCCGCATGACCAACAGCAGCATTCCCGCCACGACGGGCAGCAGAGTCAAAAGCGTGATGGCAGGCAAATCGTTCATCAGTGGCACCCCCAGGTCATCAGCAGCAGCAACGTCGCGAAGCCGATCCCCAGTGCGCGGAGGTAGTTGTGCACGCGGCCATCCTGCAGTGCCGCGCCCGCCCCGGCACCCCGGCGGATCCCCCGGCACCCCAGGTCAAACCCCGCATTGACCCCGTGGTCCTCGAGGAAACGGCCGATCCACGCGAACCCCACCACCAGATAGCCGATCACCGCAACCGCTCCCCCAAGAATCCAGCGGTCCACCACATCGAAGAACCGGGCGGCCAGCGCGTTGAACCGGATCACCGTGGCCTCATACAGCTCGTCCACATAGAGCCGGTTCTTCAACGCGACAAACACGGGCGTAAACCGTTCCTCCAGCGCGTCCGGTCGGGCGGCGGACGAGATCGGCTGCCGGCCGTAGAACCACCATCCCGCCCCGATCCCGAACGCGACACAGACCAGGGACGTTCCCATCACCGCCAGGACCTCGCCGGAGAACAGGTGGCCGAACGCAAGGTGCGCATGCTCTCCTTCCAGGAAGCTCTGAGCCCACGGCCAGGCGGGCGTGCCAAAGATGCCGAGACCCACCGCGAAAGTTGCCAGAATCACCAACGGCATGGTCATCACCCGCGGGCTTTCATGAGGATGGGCCGCCTTGCCGTGATCCGCCCCTTCGCGGGAGCGTTGCGGTCCAAAGAAGACGTAGCAGACCTGCCGGGTCATGTAGAAGGCCGTCAGCACGGCCCCCAGGGAGCCCATCAGGAACGGAATGTGCGACACCGGCCAACCGTGGGCGGCATGGAGAATCTCGTCCTTGCTCCAGAATCCGGAAAAGAACAGCGGAACCCCCGAAAGCGCCATCATGCCCACCGCATAGGTCGCAAACGTAACGGGCATCCACCGCCGGACCCCGCCCATGTAACGGATGTCCTGCTCCTCGTGACACCCGTGAATCACGGAGCCGGCCCCCAGGAAGAGCAGGGCCTTGAAGAACGCGTGGGTCAGCAAATGGAACATCCCCACCGCCACACCACCGGCGCCCAACCCAAGGAACATGTAGCCGAGCTGCGACACGGTGGAATAGGCCAGAATGCGCTTGATGTCGTTCTGGGCCACGGCGATGAACGCCGCAAACAGAGCCGTGAATGCCCCCACCCACGTGATCACCGTCAACGCGGGGGTGACGACACTGTGGGATTCGCCATGCATGGCCGCGCCCACTTCAAGCAGGGGAAAGACTCTCGCCATCAGGAAGACGCCCGCCGCCACCATGGTCGCAGCGTGAATCAGGGCACTGACCGGGGTGGGACCTTCCATCGCGTCCGGCAACCACACGTGCAGGGGCACCTGACCCGATTTGCCCGCCGCTCCACAGAACAGCAACAACGCGATCAGGGTGGCGGGCGCGATCAGCCGTGCGGTCAGACCGGCGGCTCCCAAACTGTCGAGGGCACCCGCCTGCAGGCAACCCTCACCACCCTCGGTGTAAAACGTGAGGGTCCCGGTGGCGGCGTGCAGCCACACCATCCCAAGCAGCAGACCCATGTCCCCCACGCGGGTGGTGATGAACGCCTTCTTGGCCGCCGCGGCCGCCTCCGGCTTGTGGAACCAGAAGCCGATGAGCAGGTAGGACGCCAGGCCGACGAGTTCCCAGCAGATGAACAGGAGGAGCAGGCTGTTCGCGATCACCAGACCCAGCATGGCCGCTCCGAACAACGCGAGGAACCCGAAGAACCGCGTGTAGTTTTCGTCGTGGGCCATGTAGCCCTTGCTGAAGATGAAGATCAACAGGCCCACAAAGCTGACCATGGCCGCCATGGCCGCCGACAACGGGTCCAGCATCCAGCCGAGTTGGATCGTCGTGTTCCCGATATGCAACCAGTCGAAGTTGCGCACCAACCGCTCCTCGGGCGCCCCCGCAATGGCGAGGAAGGCGGACACCGCGATGAGGCAGGACAACCCCATCGCCCCGATCGCCAGGGTGGACGCCCGCTGCCGATGCGGCCGTTTCGTGACGGCAATGGCCGCCGCCGCCAGCAGCGGCAGCACCGGCACCAGCACCAGAAGACTGGCGAGCTTCTCGATCATCCCTTCAGTTGGTCCACTTCATCCAGATTCACGCTCCGGTAACGCCGGTAAATGGCGATCACGAGCGCCAGTCCCACCGCGACCTCCGCCGCCGCCACCCCGATGGCGAACATCGTCAGGAGCACCCCTTCAATTGCCTCCGGATTCGGGCTGTGCCGCCAGAAGGCAATGAAGTTGAGGTTCGCGGCATTGAGCATCAGCTCGATCCCCATGAGGGTGATGAGCCCGTTGCGGCGGGTCAGCACGCCGGCCAGACCGATCCCGAAGAGGAGCGCCGAGAGCAGCAGGTATTGGTGGAGCGGGGCCATTATTCCGGGGTTTCCTCCTTGTTCGGTCGTTTCAGTGCGATCAACACCGCGCCGATGATCGCCACGGTGAGCAGCAGTCCGATCCCCTCCAGCGCAACGACATAGTCCCCGGTCAGCGCCTCGCCCAGCCGGGCCAGTCCCACGTCCGCCTTCTCCGGCCAGGGGGTTCGGAAATCCGGCAGCAGCACGACGCAGGAAATCAGACCGCCACAGACCAATCCGGCCGTGCCAACCCCCAGCGCCGCGGGTCGCACTGCCATCCCCTCCCCCTGCCCCCCCTCGCTGCGGGTCAACTGCATCACGAACACCACCAGAATCGCCACCGCCCCCACGTAGACCAGCACCTGCACCAGGGCAATGAACTCGGCCCCAAGACCCAGGTAGGTGACCGCGATACCCAGCAGCGCCACCACCAGGCTGAGCGCGGCATGAATGGACTTGCGAAACGACATCGCCCCGACAGCCCCCAGGACCGTCAGCGTCGCAATCAATGGAAACACAAATCCCATGGCTTACTCGGCAAACCGATAGACTCGCTGGATTCGGTGCGGCCGCTTGGAAACCAGTCGGGCCAGCCCCAGAAACGGGAGGAACAGCAATGCGGCGCAGAGCACCCACCGCAGCAGGCCGCCACCAAGGAAGGTCCAGCCGGCGGTGAAGTGCCACAGTGCCACGGCGACCAGGTTCACGAGCACCATCGGCACCATGAACTTGTAGGCAAACTCCATGAGCTGGTCCGCGCGCAGCCGCGGCAGGGTTCCGCGCAGCCAGATAAAGAGCGCGATGAAACACACCAGCTTGCCAAAGAACCACATCCAGGAGGGGATCCACGCCAGGAAGGAGAAAGGCGCGTGCCAGCCGCCCAGGAACAGCGTGATCGCCAGACCGCTGACGGCAAAGAGCCCCATGTATTCCCCGAGAAAGAAGAGTGCGTACTTGAAGCCGCTGTACTCCAGCATGTGACCGGCGATGATCTCCGATTCACCCTCTGGCAGGTCGAACGGTGTCCGGTTCGATTCCGCCGTCGCCGCCACCATGAACAGCAGAAAGCCTCCCAGGCCCCACGGGGTAAATACGTTCCACCGGGCCAGTATCCCCGCATGGTATCCGGCCTGGGCGTTCACAATATCCACCAGGGAAAGTGACCCCACAGCCATCACCACCACCAGCGCCGAGAGCACCAGCGGCATTTCATAACTGATCATCTGGGCGATGCCCCGCATGGATCCCAACAGACTGTAGGTATTCCGGCTGCCCCACCCGGCCATGAACACCCCGATCTCCTTGACGCCACCCATGGCGAAGAAGAAGACCATTCCCGCCGCCAAATCCACCGCCACCATGTTCTGGCCGACCGGAATCACCGCGAGGGCCAGAATGGCAGGAACCACGGCGACAATCGGCGCCAGCGTGTGCACCAACCGGTCCGCCCGCTGCGGAATGATGTCCTCCTTGATCAACGCCTTGATCCCGTCGGCCATGGGCTGCAGCAGGCCGAACGGCCCCACCCGGTTGGGTCCCATCCGGTTCTGCAACCGGGCCAACCCCTTGCGCTCAAGCCAGGTGGTGATGGCGAACAGGCCGGCGTACACCCCCACAATGGCCGCGGCCGAAACGAACACGGACACCCCGAGTTGAAGGCTCGTGGGAAACAGGCCTACCAGCCACTGTTTCAGGGAGACGAAGAGTTGGTCGAGAGCGTTCACCAGGCGGTTCTAGGCAGCCTTGCGCGTGGCTTCTGCAGGCGCGGCCTGGGAGCGCCCGGCCGGTTTCTTGATGTGCTCCACCCGGGCGTCGGACCCCACCGCTTCCGATGGGTGGATGGAGTGGAAATAGGCGTCCGACTTCGCCAGCTCCGACTTGTGCAGAAGCATGGCGCCAAACCGGTCCCGGCCGGCCATCTCGAAGGCCGTGTCCATCTTGATCGAATCAAACGGACACACTTCCACACAGATCTGGCAGGCCATGCATACGGAGATGTCGAGATCGAAGATCTTGGGGTGACGGACCGCCCTGCCCCGCGAGTCACGCTCGGCAACGATATAAATGCACTGCGGGGGACACTCCTTCTCACAGATCTTGCAGGCCACACAACGCAGCCCCGCCTCGGGATCCTCGCCGTCGAAAATCAACATCGGAAACGAGCGGCTGTTCTCCGGCAGCTTCTGTCGTTTCTCGGGGTACTCGATGGTCGGCAACCGGTCGGGATCGTAGTAACTCCCGACGAAATTGCGGGCGGTTACGACCATTCCTTTGATGATGCCAAGACCTAGCACAGCGGGATTCTGTCAGTGAACTCGTGGGGAACGCAAGAGTCAGTCACAGCATTTGCGGACTTTTTGCATCCGGAGTTCTTATTTGGAGTCGCGGACCGGAGCCCGGCACGGTTATCCTGGCCGAACCACCTCACCGGTCCACCTCCCCCAGCACGATGTCCACCGCCCCAAGGATGGCGACGGCATCCGCGAGGGTGTGTCCCAGGCACAGGTCCTCCAGGATGGTGAGGTTGACAAAGCTCGGTGCCCGCACCCGGAATCGCGAAGGCCGGCGCGACCCGTCACTGATGAGATAGAATCCGAGTTCGCCCTTGGGCGCCTCGATCCGGCCATAGGCCTCGCCCACGGGCGGCATGAAATTGCGTTGTCGGGCCCGCGGGTCAATCACCGGACCGCCCGGCAGGTCCCGAATCGCCTGCTGCAGGATCCCCACGGATTCCCGCATTTCCAGCACCCGGACCATGTAACGGTCGAACACATCCCCCTTCTCCCCCAGCGGCACCCGGAACTGAAAGCGGTCGTAAATGCCATACCGGTCCACCTTGCGCAGATCGTAGTTCACTCCGCTGGCGCGCAGGGAGGGCCCGGTGACTCCCGCACTGACGGCGAGTTCCGGGGACAGCACGCCGACCCCCTCGGTGCGGGCGATCAGGATTTCGTTGCCGGTCAACAACTGCTCCATCTCGTCAAGCCACCGCGGGAATTCAGCGACCAGCTTGGAAACCTCGTCCAGCCAGCCGTCGGGGAGGTCGTTCCGGCAGCCGCCGAAACGCTGGTAATTGCACATCATGCGTGCGCCGGTCAGGGACTCGAACAGGTCAAGGACCTTCTCGCGCTCACGAAAGGCATACATCAGCGGCGTCCCCATCGTCCCCATGTCGTGGAGCAGAAAGCCCACCAGGCAGGCGTGGTTGAACAGGCGGGTCAACTCCCCGGTGATGATCCGGATGTATTCCGCCCGTTCCGGCACCTGCAACCCGGCGAGTTTTTCGACGGCGATCGCATACGCCCAGTTGTTGGTCAGCGAGCAGAAGTAGTCCAGCCGGTCCGTATAGGGCATCATACCCAGATAGGAGGTTTGCTCGCCCAGTTTCTCATGGTTCCGGTGCAGGTAGCCCAGCACCGGCTTGAGGCTTACGATCCGCTCTCCGTCAAGCTTCACGTCCATCCTGAAGACGCCGTGCGTGGACGGATGATGCGGCCCAACGGCCACTTCAAGGACTTCATCCTCGTCCGTCACGCCGGGCCGCCGCGAGACCTCATACTGCATGCCGCCGGGGGCTTGGTCCGCCCCTCCCCCGCTCTCGGCCTGACCTGGAAACGGCGTCACCTTGCTCATTCCGTGCCCTCCATCGGATAATGCCGCCGGGCCTTGCCCAGCACCTCGGCGTTGGGCGTCGGCTCATACTCGTAGTCGTCCGGCTCCACATAGTCCTTGCGCATCGGATGATCCTCGAACTCGGGCCACATGAGGATCCTCCGGGGGTCCGGATGGCCGGTGAAGTGCACGCCATACAGGTCGTATACCTCGCGTTCCTGGAACTCCGCCGACCGGTAGACGGGAGTCAGCGACGCCACCCGGGTGTCATCCACACGGTTCGCCGTCCGCTGTCGAAGAATCACCGGCCCGTGTCTCAGAGGTATGGAGTAGAGATGGTAGACCACTTCCAGATAGCCGGGGTGGCGGTGCCGGATCGTCTCCTCGACCGTCCGTTCCCCCCCCTCAACGCGCTCCGGATGCACCACCTTCTCCTCCACCACGCTGTCAGGCCAGTCGACCCCGGTGACGTTGGAGCAATAGTCCAGCTTGAGATCCTCCGCATCCCGCAGGAACCGCGCCACGGCCACGGCATGTGCGGGATCGACCACCAGGGAGGATTGCCCGGGCACTGCGGGATTGAGCACCACCTCGATCCGGGCGCCTTCCACGGCCGCCTCGATTTGAGCCTTCAGTTGCCCGGGAGCCAGCCGGTCCGACACCGGAGGGGAACCGGTGGGAGCATCGGTGGACGTCGAACGGGGCGCCGCGGCGGACGCAGTGGTTTTGGCCCTGCCCTTGGATTTGCCCTTCGCCTTGCTCATCGCTTCCCTCCGGCATCCTCCCGCTTCAAAGCCCGGCCGGTCCAGACCTCGGTGTTCTTGGGTGGATCGAGGTCGAAGCGCCCATAGTCCGGCACGGGGTACTCGGCCGGCGACACCTCCTGCAGGTGCCGGGCCCGATCGGGGCCGGACATCTTCTCGCCCGCGATCTTCTTTTGCAGTTCGAGAATCCCGTGCAGCAGGGCCTCGGGACGCGGTGGGCAACCGGGAATGTGCACGTCCACCGGCAGGTAGCGATCAATGCCCTTCAGGACATTGTAGCCCTGGCGGAATGGCCCGCCGGAAATCGCACAGGCGCCCATCGCAATCACGTACTTCGGCTCGGGCATCTGGTTGTAAAGCCGCACCACCAGCGGGGCCATCTTCTTGGTCACCGTGCCCGCGACAATCATCAGGTCCGCCTGCCGCGGCGAGGGCCGGAACACCTCGGCCCCGAAGCGGGCGATGTCGAAACGGGACATCGACGCGGCGATCATCTCGATGGCGCAGCAGGCGAGTCCGAAGTTGAGCGGCCAGATGGAGTTGCGGCGGCCCCAGTTGTAGCCGAATTCCAGCAACCCCTGGAGCGTGGTGGTGAACACCCCGCGCTTCCTCAGTTCGTTTTGCAGTCCCGGATCGATCATGCGTCAGCCATCCAGTCGGTCAGGATCATCGCCACTGCAGGAAACCCCTGCGCCAGGCCCAGACCAGTCCTTCCACCAGCAAGAGCAGGAACACCATCATCGCCACAAATGCCCCCGCCGGCAGTTTCCCGAAGGCGACCGCGAAGGGCAGCAGGAAGATCGCTTCCACATCGAAGACGAGGAAGATGATCGCGTAGATGTAGTAGCCGGAATGGAACCTGCCCCAGGCATCCCCCTTGGTCTCGAGACCGCATTCGTAGGTCGCGTTCTTGATATCCCCGGGGCGTGGCGGTGACACCAGGATCGCCCAGAGGCGCGCGATGGCGAGCGGCGTGATGCAAAACGCCACCGCGATGGCGCCCAGCACGGCGAGGAAGAGGTAGGGATGGTTTTCCATGTCTCGGTCGGCCCGGATCGTCCCCCGGTTCAGTTCTCCGCCGGACACTGCCGGCGCAGACCCACGGAGTGGGCGATATCCTCGAATTCACGGCGTTCGAGATCCTCGAGACGCTTGCCCCGTTCGTCCAGCTTCTCGTTGATACGAATGGCCTTCTCGGTCATCTCCTCGTGGGTCTCCTTGGAACCACCCACCAGGGCAAAGTTCGGCCCGGTGGTCACCCGCTTGTGACCGTCGCCGTCGAGCCCGACCCCGAGCAGCACCGCCCGCCGCTTTCCTTTCGACCGATTATTCGTCATGAGGCAAGGCTAAGATGGGCATTACTCCAATCCAAGAGAAAAGCTGGGAAGGGTTGGGGAAGAGCGCTTGCGGGCGCATGGCAAGCTGGCGACTCCCCCCGCCCGGATGGAGGACTGACACAACTCCTCCGGTCTGCCTCCGGACGCGTCCCCGTTATCCGGCTGCGCCCCAGCCTCGGTCTGGGAATAGCGGAGAACCGCCGCGGCGACGAGCAACAGGAATCCAATCGCTGAAAGCAGCTCGAAGACCCGCAGGCGAAGCGGAGTCCAGCGGAGCTTGCGGGCAACGGCACGGGCGAGCAGGTAATCGTCGACGATGGCCGGCCCCCAGAGTCGCGCCGAGGGATGCTCCCAGAATCTCCGGAGAAACGCCCGGACCCCAAGCCACCAGAGCAGCACCGCCACCGCCACAAGGTAAAACCCGGCGGCCGCAAGGATTAGCTCGATGGAAACTCGCACCGGCGCCATTTCAGCCGAGCAACTTCTTTGATGCAACTGCAATTATGAGGAATCTCGCGGGCTGAAGGCCGGCGACGGCTTAGAATCGGCGATCCTCACAGGCATCCGTCAACGATTGGTTAATCGTTCTGATACACCTTAGTAAAACAACTGTCAGCACGCCAACCACCACTGCCGGAACTCACTCAAACCGTCGTCGGATCTCCCGGGTGCCCGACGGTCGGGACAGGGAGTTGATCGCCAAAAGGATAATCCGACTTGATCCCCGCATCCGGGCCGGGTCACGCGGGTTCAGGGCGCCCGCCGGAAGCGGTGTGGGGTCCCTTGGCCAATGCGTGGGGTCGCACCTGAGTGGCCGGATCCCCAAACAGGCGGGTGAGTTTCTCACGCAGCTGCAGTCGGGCGCGGAGCAGCCGCACCTTGACGTTCGCCTCGGAGATTCCGAGCGCCCCCGCGGTCTCCCGGACGGAGAGTCCCTCCACATCGCGCAGGAGGAACACCAACCGGTGCTTCTCGTCGAGCTCGCCCAGCGCATCCTCGATCACCCGGCCGGTCTCGCGATTCCGGACGAGGCGATCCGGGGATTCCCGCCAGTCGGCGACGTAGTCGGGACGGGCGATGGTCCCCTGGTCATCCGGCTCGGTGGAAGCCTCGAGAGAGACCATCTCCAGCCCCCCACGTTTGCGGATGATCTTCAGGGCCGCATAGGTGGCGATCCGCATCAACCACGTCCCGAAGGCGGCTTCCCCACGATAGGTGTCGAGGTGCTCCACGGCCTTCATGAAGGTCTGCTGGGTGATATCCTCGGCATCGTGACGGTTCCGCAACATGCGCCAGGCGAGCGAAAAGACCTTGCCCTCATGGCGGGAGACCAACTCCTCAAAAGCAGCCAGCTCGCCGGCCCTGGCCCGGCGAACCAGCACGGCCTCACCGTCCGTTTCAGCGGCGCCGCCGTTATCCTGCCCTGACTGCTCTCGCATGACGGGAGTGTGAAACCGCGCCGCCGGCGGGTCAACGGCGCACCGCAGGCCGGGCGGTGGGAGGAACATCCGGCCGGCGGGAGGGGCTTCGACTTTCGCCGCCCGCAAACCGGTAATGGACTCCCGGTCGGGCGGCCGGCGATCCGGCAGGTCCGGCTGTCGGTCACCTTCCCGGTAGCAGGACGTAGCCGAGCTGTTTCAAGGCACGGGTGAAGGCGGCCAGGTTCTTTGCGGGTACAACGATACGGTTGTCGCCGGCGTGGTGACAGTATTTCCTCGTGCCGGTGCTGGTGGCGATGAGCCGGGCGAGGGTCTCATCCTGCCATTCCAACAAGACGGCATCCTGCCGGGACCGGCATGCGTCCAGGCGACCCTCCGTTTCGGCCAGGAAGGTCCGGACGTTCTCGGGAATCCCGCCGACGACGCGGCCATCGAGGTATTCGGTCAGTTCGCCGAAAGAGGCACCGGATTCCACATGCCCCAGCATTCGTCCGGGATCGAGCCGCCAGACCAGGTCGCTCTGCGGCACCGCCAGCAACTCAAGCATCGCCTGGTCGGCCGGGTTCAACGCCGCCTGCGTGAGCACCAGGTCGTGATTGGGGAGGACCCGGAACAAGCCGGGGGATTCCTCTTCGGTCATCTCGTAGTCGTCGGCCAATCCCAACGCGTAGGCGCCCAGCGCATTCAGCCGCACAAAGAGCAGGCCGTCGTAGCGTCCACAAAACGACAGATCATCCGTGCCCCATCCGCCACCGAGGTCCGGCCACAAGTCGTGGGGGAAGACGCAGGCAACGTCCAGCAGGCCGAGCGTTCCCAGCGTCTCCATGAGAAAAGCGCGCAGGTACTGACGGTTCAGCCCGGTGCTGCTCTGAATGCAACCGTACTGCAACTCGCAAAAGTAGAGCACCCCCACGTTCTCCGGCAGGACATCCCATTCGCCGGACGTGGCTTCCACCACCCGCCGGGCTTCCTCGAACTTCAGCCACTGGCCGACCGGGTAGGCTCCCATCGCCTCGACAATCTCGAGCCGGCGCAGCGAGGGATTCGACAGCCACCGCTTCGCCCTGCCGCCCTGGCCGCGAATGTTGTTGATGCGATTGAGTTCGTCGAAGCCATTGTCCTGCAGGCAACGCTGCACACCGGCACGATACTTCTCCGGCGTGAACTGCTGGAGGATGTCCCGGCCAGCATTGGTGAGGACCAGGGCGCCCCCCTTCTGCCGGGCCCAACCGCATTGCTGGCCCAGCACCGGCCACGCATGGGCCCGCACGGCCCCGGCGGCCTTGTAGTATTTGGTGTCCCAGGGATCTCGCCGTTGTTCGACCGGCTTTTCGAGATCGAAGTCCGGCACCACGAGGGTCTGGGCCACCAGGCGGGTGGCGGCGTCGGTCGGGCGGCCGCCCTTGGGGGTGACCTTCACCTTGCCTCCTTGGATCAGGCGCAACACGCGACCGAGCTCCACCGGGACGACGCGTTCGCCCTCGAAGACCTGCAACAAGCGGGCGGGGCTGCCGCTCGGGGCCTTGCCTTCGGGATGCCATTGCGTGGGCAGCAACTCCACGGGGGTCACCGTGAGACCGGGCGGCTCGGGCAGCCGGGCTCGGAGCGGTTCGATGAGCGCGAAGACCAAACCGGCACCCCCATCCGACCAGCGCGCCGTGAAGCTGATGAAGGGGACGAGTAACGACACGGGCTCGTTCCATCGCGCGTATTGGGAGATCTTCGGGTATTTGAGGTCGTACCGTGCGGAGAATTCCCGTGGGGAAAGCAACCGGCCCTGGTGGGCGGAATCGGCCAGTAATCGGTGCTCCGCCGGGCTCAGACGGTTGAGCACGGCCGGCAGGTTGAGGGTGATCTGCTGCTCGATGAGCCGGACGAACTGGTCCTTGCGGGTCACGCCTTTGAGCGACACATCCATGTGTTTGAGCCAGCCCTTGAGGAGGTCGGCGTTCAGCGAAAGCAGATGTTCGCGGAGCGAATCGTCCATCGCGCAATGCAGCCAGAGATGGGCCGGTGCGACAAGCCTGCGAGGAAGGGCTGCCGCAAGGCGCGGCTGCTCTGGGGATCAGTTCTCACTATTGACGGAGAGGGCGCCGTCAATAGCTGCAGAACTGACCCCGTCGCTCGGTTCATGGAAAGCCCCAATGACAAACGCTTTGTCATGCAATGGGACCTGGAATTCGGTGCGGCCGCTCGGGGTCAGTCCTCACTATTGGCGGAGAAAGCGCCGCCAATAGCTGCAGAACTGACCCCGTCGCTTGGTTCATGGAAAGGTACCGGGAACAGCACGCGAGAGCGCGCGCGCACCCCGAGGCGGGGCGGCGTGCCGGTGAGGTTTCCAGTCGACGAGGCAGGCGCCGGCTGCAACGCTGGAGCGCGCTTGCGCCGGGGGGCAAACTCGCGGTCCGCGGGCGTGTGCACAATCGGAATCGTGATCGACACTTGAGGCCCCGATGACTCAGTCCCTGGAACCGCACCCGGACAATCCGCTGATCGTGCAAGGCGACCACACCGTCCTGCTCGAAGTGGACAATCCGCGGTACACCTTGGCGCGGGACGCTCTCGCGCGATTCGCCGAATTGGTGAAGTCGCCGGAGCATGTCCACACCTACCGGATCACGCCCCTTTCGATCTGGAACGCCTGTGCCGCCGGCCAGACGGCGGATCGCATCGTCGAGGCGCTGCGCGGGCTGTCGAAATACCCGTTGCCGGGCCATGTCGCCACCAGTGTGCGGGATTCCGCCGCCCGTTACGGATGCCTGAAGCTCTCCCGGCACGACGACGCCACCCTGTGCCTTGCGGCGCGCGACCTGCCCCTGGCGGAGGAACTCGCCCACCAACGCGCGCTGCTTCCGCTGTTGGGCGAGCGGGTCGGGTCGCTGGAATTCCTCGTCGCTGCCGCCAACCGGGGCCGGCTGAAGCAGACGTTGATCAAGCTGGGCTTCCCCACCGAGGACCTGGCGGGCTACGTCGCGGGTGACGCATTCGCCATGGCGCTGCGGGCGGTGAGCCGGGGAGGACATCCCTTCGCACCCCGGGACTATCAGCGGGAAGCGGCCGGGGTGTTCCACGCGGGCGGCGAAGTGCGGGGCGGATCAGGTGTCATTGTGCTGCCCTGCGGGGCGGGGAAGACCATTGTGGGAATGGCCTGCATGGCGGAAGTTCAGGCTTCCGCCCTGATCCTGGCCACGAACGTCACGGCGGCCCGGCAGTGGCGGGAGGAACTGCTCGACAAGACCACGCTGAGGGAGGAGGACATTGGCGAGTACACGGGCAACACCAAGGAGGTCCGGCCGGTTACCATCGCGACCTACCAAATCCTCACCCACCGCCGGAACCAGACCGCGGAGTTCACCCACTTCGCCCTGTTCGACGAGCGCAACTGGGGATTGATCATCTACGACGAGGTCCATCTGTTGCCGGCACCGGTTTTTCAGATCACGGCCACCTTGCAGGCCCGCCGCCGCCTGGGGCTCACCGCCACGCTCGTCCGGGAGGATGGCAAAGAGGACGACGTCTTTGCGTTGATCGGACCGAAGAAATACGACGTGCCGTGGAAAGAAATGGAGAAGCAGGGGTGGATCGCGACCGCCACCTGCACCGAAATCCGGCTGCCCATGACCGAAACGCGGCGGATGGAATACGCCGTGGCGGAGGCGCGGCACAAATTCCGCATCGCGTCGGAGAACCCGGACAAACTGCGGCTCGTGCGGCAGTTGATCGACCGGCATCGGGACGTGCCGGTGCTGGTCATCGGGATGTACGTCGACCAGGTGCGAAGCTTCGCGGAGGAGTTGAATCTGCCGTTGCTGACCGGCGCAACGACCCAGCGCAAGCGCGACGAGGTCTACGAACGGTTTCGCCACGGCGACCTGCGTGCGCTGGTGGTTTCGAAGATCGCGAACTTCTCCGTGGACCTGCCCGATGCGGCGGTGGCGATCCAGGTTTCCGGCATGTTCGGATCGCGACAGGAGGAGGCGCAACGGCTGGGCCGCATCCTGCGGCCGAAGCCGGGCGACAACCAGGCACACTTCTATTCCATTGTCTCGCGGGACACCGTGGAACAGGACTTTGCCCTGAAACGCCAGTTGTTCCTGTGCGAACAGGGCTACGAATACCGCATCCTCACCCTGGACCGGCCCGGGGAACTGCTCCCGGCAAAAGCCGGTTCTCTGTCCCCAACCTCATGACTGACGAACAACGCCTCATTGAGAAGCTGCTGCGGATTGAAGCGCTGCATGCCGGCGCGGCAACCCACGGCGAACGGGAAGCCGCAGCCCAGGCGCGCGAGCGGATTCGTGCCCGCTTGGCCCGAGAACGGGACAACGATCCGCCGGAGGAGTTCAGCTTCAGTCTGCCGGATCCATGGTCGCGCCGCTTGTTCATCGCTTTGCTGCGCCGATACGACCTCCGACCATACCGCTACCCCCGGCAGCGACGAACGACGGTGATGGCCCGGGTGCCCCGGCAGTTTCTCGACCACACGCTCTGGCCGGAGTTCGAGGAACTGGACCGCACCCTGGGCAGTTACCTGAAGGAAGTAACCGAGCGCGTCATCCGCGAAGGTATCGCGCCGGACACCTCGGAGGTGGAGGTGCGCCCGGCACAGAATGAACTGGTCTTCGACTCGCGCGAACCGAACCAGCCCATATGAAGTGCTTGGACACAGACTGGGAGTCGGTCCTTCATTGGCTGGGCGTCTGGAGCCAGTTGACCGTGCCGTCGCGGCGGCACTTCCTAAACCTGTCGTCCGCAAACTTGGTGGGAGTCCCGGAGGAAGGCTACGGGACGGACCTTCCCCGGGTGCTCGAATCGGGCCTGGCCACGCGGCTCACGACGGGAGCCATCCGACCCGCGCCTGACGCCCAGCGCTTCTGGCGCCTCGTGCGCCATTTGGCCGAGTTCCCGCTTTTCGACCAGAAGCCGACCGCGAGGGGCCTGGAGGAGTACCTGCAGAAGTACTATGCCAGCGAAGAGCTGTTTACGATCCGCGGCGGTTGGACCGAGACGGGCTGGGATTCCGAGGAATGGACCCAGGCCTTCCTGCGGGCAAAGCAACCCCGACGATGGGAGGCGGACCGGCTGACTTCCCAGGAGCGACAGGGCCATGATCACCGCATCTGGCGGTGGGACCGGGCCCACCTCCCGGCGCAGCCAAAAACCTGGTTTCCGGACCCGGAGACATTCACCGCCGCGAAGGCGCTGGTCCGGGCCGCGGTGGATTCGGGGTCACCGCTGCCGTTGAGCGCGCTGCCGGGACTGTTGCCGGCTGACCTCCGACCCCGAACCGCCGGGGCGCTGAAGGCGTGTCTCCGCTATCTGCTGCTCTACGCGGCCCTGCGAAAGGACAGTCTGGACGTGGTGGTGGGCCTGTGCCCGGTGGCGTTGTATCAGCGCAACCGCCCGCCCGCGGTTCCGCCCGTTCCGCGACCGGCGGACGGTCTCCTCAGACCGGCGTCGCTGATGGAGGACATGACCCGCCTGCTCGCGATGGCAGCCGCCGGGGAATGCCGCTTGAAGCAATCGTCCCATTACGCGGACCTCTACCAAAGGGACGCGGACCGTCTGCTCGAGCAACTCGTCGCCCTGCCGCCCTGGATCGAGTGTCGTCACGCTGCCCCAAAACGCCTGCAGCAGGCCCTGGAGACCGTTCTGGAATGCGGGTTTGCCTCCCAGTCATCCAAGGGCAAGGAGGGGCGGTTCCTCCTCCCCACCGCCGTCGGGCGACAGTGGCTGGCCCGGTCGCCGGCCGGTCGCCTGCATGAATTGCTGCGCGAGTTCCGCAAGGACGACGGACAGGGAGATGACAGGGACAGTCGGGCTCGACTGCTGTCCCGAAAACTCACCCTGCGGACCCGGATGGGGGATGACTTCGATGCCCGCCCGTGGCTGGATTCCATCTGGCGTGAAGCCGCCGGGGAGGCCGCGTTTTGTCTCGACGAGTTTCTCGAGCACCACGCCCGGGTCAGTCACCCGTTGATCAGCCCGGCGATCCCTGAAGAGGACCGGCCCGGGCAGTGTTTCCGGTACGATCGGGACGACTGCCGGCTCCGCACCCAGAATGTTGAGGAAATCACGCGCGAGTTGCTCGCCTTGTTCTTCTGGGAGCGCCTGGTGCCGCTGGGCTGTGTAGAGACTTTGGCCGACGAGGCTGACCACACGCTCTTTCGGCTTTCCAGCGCCGGCCGTTGTTTTGTTGGGATGGCACCGGAACTGGAATACGGCCAACCGGTTCAGGATGCCCGGATCGTGGTGCAGCCGAACTTCGAGATCGTCTTTCTGAATCCAAATCTGGCGGCCGAGATCGACTTCACGCCCTTCGCGGAGCGCTGCGGCCACGGGGTGGGGACGCTGTTCCGCCTGACCCGCCCCCAGACGTGGCGCGCGGCGGAGGAAGGCATGACGGTGGAGACCGTGCTGGCCATGCTTGTGCGGCATGTTTCCAGTCCGGTGCCCGCGAATGTCGAAGCGGAGCTACGGGCGTGGTTTGCCTCCTGCCGCACCCTGGTCACCCGGCGGGCGATCCTGCTGGAGGCTGGCGACGAGGAGACCGCCCTGCGTGTGCAGAAGCTGCTGGGTCCGGAATCGGCGCTGCTGGGCAAGGCCCTGGTTGAATGGCGTGGCGCCAAGCTCGACCCCAAACTGCGCCGCAAACTGGCCGGTCAAGGGATCTTCATCCGGGGCTGAACCGTCTCGGTAAACCGTCAACCGCCAACGGAGGGCCGAGTTACACGAGGCCCTGATTTGATCTGATTCCAGGGACTCGTGGAACTCGTGCCTCCGAGGAGTTCATGGTCCCGTTGCAGGCGCGATCGCGAGAGGGGGCTCTCCATGCTACAGTCCGAACAGCCAGGGCAGGGTTTCGGCCAGGCCGGGATGGACGACGCCCGGATTGTCGAGCGGTTGCACGAGGACCAGCAGGGGTTCCTCACCCGAGCGACCGAAAGTCAGACGCCGGAGGGTGGTCTGGGTCCAGCAACGCAACGCGCTGGCGTGGCGGACCCGGCCGTCAGTGAACCAGAAGGCCGCCTCCTGATGTTCGTCGCCCTGGGTCAGGCTCAACCACGCCGCCTCGCCCCCCGGCAGCGGCGCCGCCTGGCGCGCCGCAATCCGCCATCCCGCGCCCCGGAAGCAGTAGGTTGGATCATGCACCGCGTGCCGGTTGCGTGATCCGTCCACGACCGTCACCACAAACTGCCCCGCACCGGACGCATAGAGCCGCTTCACCACGTCCGCGGCCCCGAACGCCTCGCGTTCGATGTCGCTCATCTCAAGTTCACGGCTGGAATACCCGACACCCTCCGTGGGCAAACGGCCGAGCCGTAGCGTGGCGGTCGGCAGTTGGTGGCGGTCCCAGACAACGGCCAGGATGGCGACAAGGACCAGGGCGGCGAGAAGGAGTTGACGTTTGCGCGGGCTCATGATTCGGCAGGCGAAGGGGCCATCGGAACGTGGAGAGGGGAGGATCGGCAGGCCGGAACCGACATCGCGACCGCGAGCAGGACGCGGATGGGAAGCACCCAGACCGCGGTGAGGCCGGCCAGCATCCAGCCCAGCACGGGCATCCAGGAAATGGCTCCGGCCAGCCACCACCAAGTGCGCCAACCGGGAGGCATCCAGGCCGCCAGGGCAACCGCCAACCCGGCGTAGCCGGCCGCATTCAGTTCGGTCAGGCGGCTCAACAGGGCACCTCCCAGGCCGGCGACCAGGAAGACGCCGCGCACCGCCCCGGCGGTGCGTGGGTGACGCCACCGATGCCACACCAACGGCACAAGCCAGAGCGTCAGAGCCACCCAGCCGCCCTGGTCCATGGGCGAAACCAGCCAGGCGTTGGGCAGGTTTCGGGCCGCCCAGACGCAGAATGCCAGCGTCCCCCATTCCACGAGAGGCAATGACCAGAAGCCCTTCATGACATCGCGACAGCCTCCCTTCCACCCCCGCCGGCCGATTCCCCGGGGCGCAGGCGCTGAAGCCACTTGAGGATTTGCAGCGTCAGCCCGAACATCACCATCAACACCAGCCAGCCGCCCACCGAATGGTACCACCCGGAAGCCAGTTCCGGTCCCAGCAAGACCGCCACTCCCGTCAGCACGAGCACGCGGAGGGTATTCGACACCCAGGCGAGTGCAACCAGCAGGGGCGCCAACCACCGCAGGGGCAGCCGCGCACCGGGCAGCAGAAAGGCGGCCAGCGCTCCGCCGATCAGCAGCGCCTGCAACACATTGAGCCCCGCACAGGAGGCGTCCACGGCCACGGAGGTGCCATCGATCAGCAGCAGGGTGCCACGTCGCTCCACCTCGCACCCGAGGACCCCAAACACGCCCTGGGTCAGGGTCGCGGCACTGAGGCGGAACCACCACCCCACCTGCACGGCGTCGAGCGTCACCCACGGAAATGCCAGGAATGGCAGCAACAGCAACGGACGGCGCCGCACCCAGTCGCCGGCGGAAACGCGGGATCGCAACCAAGCCGAAAGCGTGGCGGTCCAGGCCAGGGTCAGAAGCAGGGTGAGGTTGAGCAGGAATCCCAAGAGCCAGCAGCCTGCCGCCAGCCAGACCAGCGGAACCAGGACGGGAGCGGCCAGGCCGCAGCGTCGCCAGGGTCGGCCCAACCAGCCGAACAACGGCAGCGCCGCCAGGGCGGGAAGCGTTGCCGCCGCCGAGTCCATCCAGGTCCGGTCCCGCAACCAGATCCAGACGGCGGTGCCGGCCAGGCCAAGCAGCCAGCCCAGATCACCATCCAGCCGGTTGAAGCTCCAACGCTGCGGAGCCTGGCCGGCGTCGGGCGAGGCCGGCTGGGGGACGGAAGTCGTGGTCATGGCGCGGTCCCGGCCTCCGCCTGGCGAATGGTCTCAAGATCGGACCGAAGCTGGATCGAGTCCGGGACATCGACGAGCAAATCCTCGATCAGTTGCCGGGCGCTGGCCCAGTCCGCTTGCGCAAAGGCCTCCCGGGCACGGAACATCCGGCCCTCGATCGAGTCGGTCGCCAGTTCCGTATAGAGGGTGCGCGCGGTGTTGGTGTCCTGGTTCAGCAGGGCGACGCGCGCCGCGAGTTCGCGCCCCGGCACGCTGGCGGCAAAGGCAGGGTTGGCGTCCAGCACGGCGGCGGCCCGGGCGGGTTGAGACTGATCGACAGCCAACGTTCCCAACAGCCAGGCCGCATGGATCCCGGCGGTGAATTCCCCGGCGGCCAGCGGTTCAAGCAACGCCACCGCCTCCTCCAACCGCCCCAGCGCGAGCAGCAGTTCCCCCTGAAGCAAGGTCAGCTCGGGGGACCGCACGCTGCCGGCCGGGCGCGCCTGCAGGAAGGCCAGGGCGGGCTCCGGCCCTTCGCTGTAGCGGAGCGCCTGGGCCCAGGTGTAGGCATCGGCCGGCTCGAACTCACCCGGGTGAACCGGGTCGGGCACCAGATGCAACCCCGCCCGCAACCAACCCGCGGCAACCCACGTCAACGCCACCGCCTGCGGACGATCCCAGAACGTCCGTGCCCTTGGCGCGCCCTCCGTGGCCGGGGTCTCGGCCGCCGCAGCAGACTCCAACCGGGCAAAGAAGGAATGGAGATTGGTCAGGCTCCGGTCGGCCGGGAAGGGGGGCAAACCCACCGGGTTGAGCGTGTCAAGTTGACGCAGAGCCAGGAGCCGCAGCAAAGCCCGTTCGAGTTCCGGTGCCCAGGAATGGAGGGTAAACGGGTGGTGCCGGAGCAGGTCGAGAGCCTCGGGAAACTCCTGCCGGCGCAAGGCCTCCAGCAGGCGCAGCCAGAAGACCTCCTGCCGGGAACGAAGCAACCGGTCCGTCACTCCCGGGAACATCGCGACTTCGTCGTCCCAAAACCGGTCCGCCGGCAGTGCGAGAATCCGGTGCACCAGCGGCGCAAGCGTTCCGGCAAGGTCGTCCAAGTCGGGGACGGACGTGTCCCCCGCAGTCACCCGTCGCCAGAAGGCCCACTTGAGCGCGATGAAATCCACCGGGTTGTTGGTGAGGGACTGAGCCCAGACCTCGACGGCGGCGGCATGGTTGCCGCGGCGCCGGTAGAACTCGGCGAGTTGATCCGCCAGCCAGGGGGTGGTGGGATCCGCCAGCCAGGCAGCCACATACTCCACCCGCGCCCGCTGTGGCTTGCGGATTCCCTCGAGAATCTGGGCCCGGAACAGCCGGACATCCGGCGAGCGCGGCGACAGATGATGGGCCTGGTCCAACAACTCCCAACTCGCGAGCAGATTGGTTGGCGCCGTCAGGAGGGCGAGGCGCGTGAGCCGGGGCACGTCGTTCGCCCCGGCAAAATTCGTGGCAGACAGCGCGGCGCAGGCCTCGTCCCGATGCCCCGCAAGCAGCCAGCGGTCCACCTGCAGGGCAAACCAACGGTGGGCGTTGGTGGTGCGGTCCCGCCAGGCGGTCGCAAGGTCGTCGAGGCGATCCGCCTGGCCGGTGTGCAAACCCGCGCGAGCCAGCAACAGGCAGGCTTCCTCGTGGTCCTGAAAAACCGCCGGAACCCGCTGCTGCAGGGCATCGAGCCGCGAGAGTCCGCCGGCCACGGTGGCCGCCTCGATTTCCACGTCAAGCCAGCGACGGATCCGCCACGGGGCCTCCCGGCGGCCCGGCACGCGACGGTCAATCAAGTCCAGCGCCGCCCCCGAACGGCCCGCCAGAAGTTCGGCGCTGACCTGCTGGAAAAGCCGGTCGTCCGCCCGCCCTGCTCGATGCTCCATCCAACGCAGGATACCCCACCCACCCGCCGCCACGAGGATTACCAGGACGGCCAGGCCCAGGAGCGTTCGGCGAAGGATGGCGGGAGAACTCATGAGCGAAAATGCGGGTTCAGGCGGGCCGGCCCTGGACCGGTCCCGGCCGGCGACGCGACCAGACGAAGGCCCCAAATCCGCCCAGGATGAAGAGGAAAGCCGGCTCGGAATTCGCGGTGAGGGCCTTGATGTTGGCAGCCCCGATGTCCACGGCAAACAACAGGTCGTTGTAGTCCTTGTCCCCACCGCCGTAGAGATCCTCAAAGCCGATGATCAGGTAGGGCGAATCCGGAATGGCATAGGAGAAAGCCACGACGTGATTGATCCCGTCGGGGTTCAGGGAGGTCTCCGTGGAATAGACGTTGCTTCCTCCGCTCGCGCCGTTGGCGATCAGGAAGAAGTCCAACAGCGTGCCGGCATCCAAGGTGCCGAGGTCCACAAAGTCGCCAGGCAGCAACGGCGCGGAGGTCGTGCGCAACGGCGTCGAGGCAGGGTCATAGGTGGACACCGAGCTGGAGGCGTCGGGGAAGATGAGCGCGGCCGTGTCACTGGTGACGCTGCCGCTGCCGTCGGTCGTGAATCCGAGAGTGTTGTGGTAACCGGCGCCCTCCCCAATGAAATAGACCCGCACGTCTGAAGCCGTCTGAAGTTCCAGCCTGGTGGGATCCAGCAACATTGCCGAGGCATCCACACTCTGGCTTTCGCTGAGCTGGGTGTTGAGAAAGTCCGTGACCGCGGGAAGCACGTTTTGTTGGAAGGACGCCGAAGCGTCGTCGGAGCCGGCGAGGTTCACGGGCGCCACCAAGTCCAGTCCGAACGGGGTGGATTGGGCGGCCATATGAGGAACCAGCCAGGAGGGTACGGAGGGAAGGAAACCGGCAAGGGTCAGCATGACAGCCGGGATCAGCGTTCTTGAGCGATACCAGGTGGAACCAGTCGTGTTCATTCTAGAAGCCCTGGCGCAGGAACCATGCCATCGTTTCGCAGCCAGTGAGAACGGGTCAGGAATACTCCGTCCTCCGAGGGAAATGCAAGCGCAGAACCAACGCTGGAAACCATTGCCATGCCTCCGAAGGCACGGTGCACTGCAAATGCAGTGCATCTGCGGTCCTGGGGCACTGCGCCAATCGACCGTGCCCTCGCCAGTTGGCAGACAGCTACAACGTGTTTGAAAGCGGTGCGCCCACAAAGCCGAACCGGCGGTGAGAACTCCCACCGCCGGTGCTCTGCCAACTCGTCTCCCTGCAAGCGGAGCGGTCAGCTCTGCGAAGCCGCCCGCCGGCGACGCCACCAGGCGGCGGCCCCGAACCCGCCCAGAATGAACGCAAAGCCCGGTTCGGAGTTCGCGGTGAGGGCCTTGATGTTGGCGACCCCGATGTCCACCGCGAACAGCAGGTCGTTGTAGTCCCCGTCCCCGCCGCCATACATGTCCTCGAAACCGATGATGAGATAGGGCGAGTCCGGCAGGACATAAGAGAAGGCGACCACGTGGTTGATTCCGTCCGGGTTCACCGAGGTCTCGGTGGAATAGACATCGTCGCCGCCCCGCGCCCCATCCGCGATCAGGAAGAAGTCGAGCAAGGTACCGGCATCCAGGGTGCCGAGGTCGACGAAGTCACCGGGCGCCAGAGGGGCGTTACCGGTGCGTTTGACGAAGTCCGTGAGGTCGAAGGTGGACACCGAGGTGGAGGCATCGGGGAAGATCACGGAGGCGGTCCCGCTGTCGAGGCTGCCGCTGCCATCCGTGGTGTAACCGAGGGTGTTGTGGTAGGAGGCACCTTCCCCTACGAAATAGACCCGGACATCCGAGGCATTCTTCAGTTCCAATTGGGAGGAATCGAGCAGCATCGTCGAGGGATCCACCTTTTGGTACTCGCTCAGTTGGGTGTTCAGGAAGGCGGTGAGGTCGGGCAGCACTTCCTTTTGAAAGGCGAGCGAGGCCTCGTCGGAACCGGCGTCCATGATCTCGCCCGCGGCGGTCAGCCCCAACCGGCCCTCGCCGGACATGTCGGTGGGAACCACCCAGGCGTTGGCCGGAGTTGAGAGTGCGGCCAGCGTGAGGGTGGCCGAGGCAATCAGTGCGCTTGTGCGGTTGTAGTTGCAGCCAGTGTCTTTCATAGTCGAATCACCTCCAATGCACGAAGCGTGCCAACGCCTCACAACCGGTGAAAACAGGGGATTGATACTATATTTCCGACGGTGAAGGCAAGCCTTGAGCCCCGGAGATTGCATCGCGCATTGCATTTGCAATACCGAACGTTGCGCGCCATCATGCGTTTCATGTTCCACGTCGTGCTGATGCAATCCCGGGGCGTACCGGAACTGACCGCACGCCTCGGATGCGTTGCTCCCCGGGTGGCGAGCGTCTCTCCTTCGGAACGGATTCCGAATCTGGATCAAACTTCCGCGGGCCATATCTATGTCGTGCCCGGGACGCTGCTGGACGAACCGGTGTGGGCGCGCACGCGGGTGGAGTTGAGTCAGGCGGGGAGGTTCTACGTCGTTGCGGGGAAGGGTTGCACCACGGAAGCCGTGATGCGCGCGGCCCGGGATGGGGCCTATGAGGTGCTGGACCTGAGCGATCCGGATGACCGTTGGCTGCGGGCACTGGAACGTACCGCGGAAGCCCAGCGCCTGTGGCTGCGGCTCTACGGCGGCACCCCGCTCGATGCGGCGGGAGTGATGATCGGCGACTCGCCCCCCATGCGGGAGTTGAGGCAGACTCTGGCACGGGTCGGGACCTTTGACGTGCGGGTACTGATCCTGGGGGAATCGGGCGTGGGAAAGGAGCTGGTGGCCCGGGCGGTGCATGGAGGCAGGGGGAACGGGGCAGTCGGATCGGCCGTTCGTGGCGTTGAACTGCGCGGCCATCCCGAAGGACCTGATCGAGGCGGAGCTGTTCGGGGCCGAGAAAGGCGCGTTCACGGGGGCTATAAAGAGCCGCCCCGGACTGGTGGAGCAGGCCGATCGCGGGACCTTGTTTCTCGACGAGATCGGCGAACTGGACCTGGCCCTTCAGCCCAAGCTGCTGCGCTTTCTGGAAACGCGGACCGCCCGCCGCGTGGGCGGGACGAAGGACTACCGGGTGGAAACGCGGGTGGTGGCGGCAACGAATCGCGACCTGCTGGCATCCGCGACGGAGGGAGGATTCCGCAGCGACCTCTACTACCGCCTGGCGGAGATGATTGTGCCCGTGCCGCCCCTTCGGGAACGAACCTCGGACATCCCGCTGCTGGTCCGGCGATTCCTCGGGTTGGCGAATGAACGCTTCGGCAAGAACGTCGAGGGGGTGGAACCGGGGCTGTTGCTCCAGTTCCAGAACTACGACTGGCCGGGGAACGTGCGGGAATTGAAGAGCGTGATCGACCGGTTGGTGTTGCTGTTCGACGGTCCGTTGTTGCGCCAGGGCTGCTGGGAGGCACCGCGCCCCCCTGCCCCGCCGATGACCGCCCCGCCCGCCCGGGCGAAGCCGCTCGAGTCCCCGCAGCCAGCCCCGGCGCCGCCGCGGCTCGCGGGCCGTTCCGAACGGGTGGCCCTCGCGCGGCAATTGCTCCAGGAAGGCACCCACTCGCAGAGCGAGATCGCCGCCCGGACCGGCGTGCATCCCACCACGCTCTTCCGCTGGCGCAAGGCGGGCAAGGTCTGACATCGCTTGATGAGCACGGGAATCGGACCGGGCAGCGCCGGGGAGCAACGGCCCGGCTACCGATTCGCCGGAGCCGATCCTCATGAAGGCCGGAGCGGTCGGGCCGAAGGGAGCCCTTGCCGGGCTCCCTTGGAACAGCCCTTCATCCCGCGCTTCTGGAGAGATCGCCTGCCCTGGTCCAAAGAACGCTACGGCAGGAGGGCTGTCGAATCGAACAAGGCGCCGTCGTCAACAGGAATATCCCTCACGTCATGCGGTACCCCGACGAGTACCTCGCCTTGGCAGATGCCGCCACGACCATCATCCGCGGTGAACGCGAGGTGATACACGCGCCCGTTGCCGGGCACCTGCTTGGAGCCGCAACGCTCGGCACGCACCAGGACAACCGACCCGCCCACCCCGGCGCCATCGGGCGTGAAGCTGCCGTCCCCGCCGGGGTCTCCGCTGGTGTCCACCGGCTCGTCCTGCCAGATCGCGTTGACCGTGATCACCACCGCATCCCCGTCGGGATCGACCACTCCCAGCACTTCGATGGGCACCCATCTGTGATTGGGTGGCCAGAGAATTGCCGTGCTGGCAAACGCCCCGGAACAGTCCGGCGGCTGATTGGGCACAAAGGTGGCGATATCACTGGAGGCACAAACCACCCCGGCACAGCAAGCGACACTGACAGTGAAGGTCAGATTCACGGGATCGGAGGCACCAGGAGGTGCGGTGATCGCGACCTCATTCGCCGCGTCAACCGAGACGCTCCAGTCCGGCGGAACACCGCTGACCGCCCAGGAGATGGGAAGCCCGCCTCCATAGGTCAGGTAGTCGTCGAGATCGAAGGTCTGGAAAGGGGCCACTTGGTCGGGAATTCCGGCCACCTGTGGGGTTTCGCACACGTTGATCATGCCCTGGTCCTCCGCAGAGGCTTCCGCCCCCCCCTCGCTGGTCACGACCAGCACCGCACGCCATGCATGGGCGCCCGGTGTGTCCTCCTCAACCAGAAAGGTCTGCGTGGCCGTACCCTGGAAATCATCCAGGGTCACCGCCGCTACCGCGACCCCGTCCTCCAGCACCGTGAGGGTTCCGTCCGCCGGGAACCGCTCAACGGACCAGGTCACATCGAATGCATACCCGCCGTCGCAAGCGCAGTCAGGAAGGTCGAGATCCACCTCCACCGGGAAGACGGTGGCCTGGAGGATGACAATGTACCACCCGGTCGCGAGCCACTGGTCCCAACTGGAATAGCCCGACCACGATCCGTCCGCGTTCTGTGCCTGCACGAGGTGGTCGGTGTAGTCCCCGTACCAGTCGCCGGCCGGGGTGGTCTGGGGTGGAGCCGGAGCGTTGGGGATCGTCGTCACCCCCATGAGTTCAAGCCCCTTGAAGATGCTGAACATCGCGTAGGGCTGTCCCTTGTTACCATCCCAGCTGTTGGGTGGCATCGCCCAGTGCGCATTGAGATACCCGATGGCCGCCTGCGCGCGGGCGGTGTTCCGGTCATCCCCCACGTACATCATCTGGACCAGCAGCCCCCCGGTCTTCGATTCGTTGACGAGATAATCGGGTTGGTCATAGCCGGAGCCGCCGCTCGCATCGTTCTGGATGTAGTCGATCCAGAGGTTCAACTCGTCCTTCACGAATTGCGGCGCGTGGATGCCCCATTGTTCCGCCGCCACGAGTCCGAGTACCGGCCATTGGGCGGTGGAATTGTCGGAGTTCCCGTAGTTGGCCCAGTAACGCCAACCGCCCCTTCCCGCCCCGGCATCGACTTGTCCGAACGCCGCCCAGTCCACCACGTCCTCCATCACTTGGCGGTAGGTCCATCCGTGGCAGGGTCCGCCGGACGTGACCACCCGGTTTGGGGTGCTGCTGGCAATCAGGGCCTGCATGATCATGCCCGTCTCGTACACCTCCCTGCTGTTGGTCTGATCCCACCAACTGACTCCAATTCCGTCACCGTCCGAATCCGGATCACCCGCTGGCTGAGGACCGATGGCCATCAGACGGGCATTGGAGAGGATGAAGTCAAGGCCCCGTTCAACGTTGCCGGAGTAGAGGGTCCCGCCGCCAGGGAAGTGTCCTTCGTTTTCAAAGGCGAGCACGGCGGCAGCCGTCCAGGCGAGGGGGAACGCCCCGCCGGATGCGCCGAATGAACCACTGCCATTCTGCTGTGTCGCCAGCCAGGCAAGCCCGTCCTGGATGGCCTGATCGATTTGCGACTGCGTGGCTGCCAGGGCTCCGGGGGAAGCCGCCGCCAACAGGGCCGCCATTCCCACCGCCATGGCGGGCATGTGTCTACTTGGTTTTACGGTCATGGATGTATCTCCTCGGGATGCCCTTGAGCGGCGCTTTGCCGCCCCGGGCAACGCCTTCTTTGATTGGGGTTTGCTCATGGTTCCTGACCGCCGGCGACAGCCGGAGGCCACCGGGCAGGTCTCCCCTCCCACGCCCTACGCTCTCCGCTGGTTGCCATCAACCCGGTACGGTCACTCTCGATCCTCTCACCCAACCGGCAAGAGGCGGTTCCTTGCGAATGGCGGAGGATCCTTGCGATCAGGAACGTCTGGGAACGGCAGTCCGTCGGCGGTTCAGCCCAGACCGGGCGTGACGGCCCCGGGGGCGCGGTTCTGCTGATGGGACCGGCGCCACCCGGAGGGGGACAATCCCGTGTGCTTCTTGAAGGCGTGCCGAAACCAGGCGGCGCTGGCATAACCGGTTGCCGCGGCGACTTCCGCCACGGTCAGGCAAGGATCGCGCAGCAACTCCCGGGCTTTGCCGAGCCGGAGTTCCTGGAGGTAGACGTGCAACGGGATGGAGGTGACGCGCGTAAACAGGCCGGAAACATACGCCGGCGAGCGCCGCACATGGGCCGCCACCTCCCCCAGCCCAATTGGCCGGTGGTAGTTCGCCCGCAGGTATCGCCGCACCTGCTCCACCAACCGCGTGCTTTGCGGGGTTGTCTCTGGAACCCAGGACTCCCCCTTCACCCCGGGCAGACGCCGATCGAGCAGTTCCTGCAACCGGCCACCCCGCGCCAGGATCGCCTGCTCGATCAGTAGCGCATGGCGTAGTCTGGACCGAAAATCTTCCGCCCTCAGCATCGATTCGAGCCCGCGGGCCACCACCCGCAGGAGGGCAACCGCCCGCCGGAACGCGCGGGTCCCCGCCCCGCCCCCCCCCCGACAAACCGGCCGCGGCGACTGGATCACCAACCGCAAGTCACTCCCACGCTCCGTTGTGAGGCTCAGGGAGCAACAGCGTCGTCCACACGCACCGACAAACACGCCGCCGTTCCCGCCGCCATCGCCCTGCTTGCACCAGATCCGCTCCACGCACTCCACGCAGAGCCGCCGCGTCGGGGCACCATCCGATCCGCCCCGCCGGGCTCCCGGACACCAGAACTCCGGCCCCACCAGAGCTAACTCCGGGGATTCCACCACCGTCAGGAGGTACACTGGCAGCCCGGTGAGTTCGGCAAATACGGGGGAAATGTCCCGGTCAAGTTCCCGACGGACACAATCCATGCGGTGCTTGATTTCACCCAGTGCCGCGGGCGATGGTGCACCTCCTTCGGCGGACGAGGTAACGATGCGTCCCGACGCCGGAAGCCGCCGGCTTTCCAGCTTTCTGGTCTCTCCGAGCTTCTCAGGCGAATTCATCGGGATCGCGAAAACCCGGTCCAACCAAGCGACTGAGAGCCCGTCTGAAGAAGTGTCCGAACGGGGCAGCCCAGGGCCTGGAGTTCCCCCTCCAGGCGGCTGGGGTGCCAAGCCACCTGAAGCCGTGGCTCCAGACGGAGGGGGCAGACAGGCTCCAAACCCATCCGCCCGCCGATACCTGGCTGTTCCTGCCATACTCCTGCCACGGCAGCGTCCATCATCCTCGAAAACCTCGCTGTGTTCAACTGCGAACACGCGGCGGACCCTGCCTCCTGCCCCTTCTCGATGTCAGTTGCCTCTGGCGCACGGCGGGGCACCCGGGCACCGAACGCACCGAAACCTCTCATCGAACTGATTCATGCCCCCGTTTTCCTGCCACGCCGGGGCCTCATGTGCCCGCCTGGGACACCGGTAACTACAAATGAATCTCCTCAACTGTAACTCTATAAAATGACTTCAAGAGACCCACTGGAGATGGGACAGTGAGCGTGTTCACCGGCGGCGTCGCTTCGATGCGAGTCTCGACCGGGATCCAGTCGTCAGCCCCCAACGCCGAAGTTCGCTCCACCCGGTAGCGACGTCCGGGGGCACTCGTCCAGCGCAGCACCGCAGTCTCACCCGCTTGCGTTGACGGCATCAGGGCAAATCGCGACGCCGGATCCAGCGGATGAGTGCCCGCGCGTTGTTCGTCGGCGTTGGACAACCGGTCGCC
The DNA here is from genome assembly GCA_024233215.1 of Verrucomicrobiales bacterium. Lineage (GTDB taxonomy): Bacteria > Verrucomicrobiota > Verrucomicrobiia > Limisphaerales > J093 > J093. The sequence continues at coordinate 251,009 of JACKPW010000008.1, forward strand.
ATCCGGATCACCGTCCGCCCCGTCGCGTCCGGAAGCCAGGTCAGCGTTCAAACCGACCGCCACTTCCCAGGCATCGAACAACCCGTCGCCATCGGCATCCCCGAGTTGGAGGACACCCTGGCCACTTGCCTGCCAGGCCCCCTCGGGATCCGCGGTGAGGGTCACCTGCAACACGGCGTCCTGCCAGGTGGCCGACAGGGCGTACGCGGTGTCCGGCACCAGATCGACGATCAGGTGTTCGGCGGAACCCAGGGGCAAGGTCTCATAGGCCAGGTGGGTCAGCTGTCCGGGCCGGTCCTCGCGGGCGAAAACGACCGCCCGATCGCGGGCGCCGTCACGCACGGACACGCCGCATACCCCGGTGCCCTCGATGCGGCTCACCGGCAACGGCAGCGCGGTCAACCCGGAAGGTTGGAGGACCGTCAGAAAAGCATGTTCCAGGGCATCATCCGGAGGTTCCAGTTCCAGCCGCCATTCGCCGTACGGCTCGGTTTCAAAGTCGTTGACGGGCCGGGGTTGTGGTTCCGCGGGGTCCCAGTGGTAGTCGAGGTTCTCACCGAACACCCAAAACGACTTCACGCCGCGCCCGCCCACCTTGCGCACGTTCTGCCCTCCCGGCGAAAGAAAGGTCAGGTGGAGACGTGCGGCGTCACCGACAACCTCGGCGGACGAGGCATCGGCATACCAGGTCTCCCCGGCGGAAACCGGGACCGGTGCGCCCTCCACGACCGGCTCGGTCAAGGCGTGAAACAGCAGCTTCGTGTTGGCGCCGCTAAAGCGGGGTTCCGTCACACCGACGCGGTCACAGAGCACCACGCATTCCCGCCCCCCCGGAGTCGTCGGCCGCAGGTAAACCACTTCGCGCTCGAAGCGCGACACCTTGGCGACGTTGCCCGTCAGGCCGTCCATGGCCTGGTTGTAGGCGGGGTTGTTGTACGCCGCGGTGGCATCACCCACGACGTAGAGCCGGCCCGGCAGGTCAGCGTAACGCTCGATGCTTCCGGTGTGATATTGAGCAGCGTGCTCGTCGGCGTAGGCAATAGTCAGGGGCGCGCGACTGGCCGGGTACATCGTGCGTTGACCGCCGTCGTTCGAGTACGCGTCGGGGCGGGCGGCACTGAAATCCTCGTCGGGGTGGTAAACGACGAGCGTGTTATGCGCGATGGTGCGGACGTAATAGTTCTGGTCGTGAACCGACAGCCCTTCCTGGCTGTAGACGCCGCTGTCGACCAGGAGCGGTTCACCCCGGAACAGGGTGATACTGTTCTGGTCGTAGTGCTGATGGTAGCTGAAGTGATCCCCGCAACGGAAGGTGAGCACGGCAAGCCCGGCGTTGGTGTCGGCCGCGCCGGAGGGCCAGCCGGAACGGGCATTGATCCATCCGGTGCCGCGCGCGAAATGGGTGGTTTGCGACGGCGCATCGGCCGGTTGCTCCGGGTTGAACCAGAGGAACTCCTCGTGCGCAAGGAACCCCATCGATCCCGCGGTCGGCCCCGTGGCGAGCAGGGCCTGGAGTTGCCGGGCCGCCGGGTCGTCAGGGAAGCGTGAGAGCAGGATCAGGGCCATGATGCGACGATAGTTGACGATGCTCCCCCGGCCGCGCTCGCTGTCGCCGTCGCCTTCGTAGGGATGGAAGGCGTAGGACCAGTTCCAAGCCACCCCGGGCAGGCGGTTCATGAGGAAGAACCCCAGGCGTTCGCGATACCACGGCGAACTGGCAAAGAGATCCTCGCCGGTGGCGGTCCGCCAGGCCTCGATCGTCTTGAGCCGGGGCCGGTTCGCAATGCTGTCATAGACGAATCCCTCGGGCCAGGCCCCGCCGTCGGCGATGCGCTCGAGCAACGGCAGGTCGATGTCGCCGTAACGATCCCGCCGAAAGGCGTCCATCATCGCGACGGCTCCGGGCAGTTCGCCGTGCGTGGCCAGGCCCATCAAGGCAAGACTGTAGCTGTAGCGGGGCCAGTAGTTCCCCCAGCCCGGCACGTCATCAGGGTCGGGACTCGTGCGCCAGGTTTCGTAGGCCGCCGCGAAGTAGTCCAGAAACGCCGTGCGCTCCGCGGGTTGCAGGGCTGCATGGCACCAGTCGTAGATCACGGCCAGGTCCCCGCCCTTGGTCGGATATTCGGGGCCCGCCAACACCGCCAGCGCCCGCGACACCGCGGCACGCGCGTCACTGGGATCGCCGGTTATTTGCCAGACAAGGGCGCATGCCGCCATGTCCCCGTCCGAAGCCTCGGCCTCCTCGACGAGGGCCGCCCACACCGGGTTGTCCGGACTGGCCCGGGCCGCGAGGGTTGCGCGCTGTTCGGCGGTCAGGTAAATCCGCGGATGATCCACCGGCACGCTTAGCAACCGCCAGCGCACCTGATCGGAGGCCGCTTGATCCAGACCGTTGCGCACGGTCAATTCCAACACCCATTCCCCCGGGCGATCGGGCAGGAAGGTCTCCGTGGCGTGGGTCCCGATCACGCCGCTCATCGCCGAACCAAAGGCCGGCTGCACGATGCGCCATTCGTACTGCAAGGACGTGTCATCGCCCCCGGGACGATCATGGCTGGCGCTGCCGTCAAGGGTCACCGCTGATCCCCCCCACGCCAGGTCCTCCCCGTCCGGTCCCGCATCCACGAAGGGAACGTCGGGGTTGTAGGTGACGTACAGCGCGGGACGCCGTTCCTCATCGGGATGCTCCGCGGACGCGAACTCCCGATAATACGGGTTCGCCTCCTCCCATCCGGTGGCATCGATGAGAACCACCCCCTCGTTGGCGGTCTCCCCGCGAACCCACCCGCGGACGGCGGACGTGAGCTCCCACGCATACCAACCCGAGTCGCGCACCCCGACGCCGTCGAGCGGGGCGTCGTCGTAATCCGTGCCCGCCTGCATGCCGATCGCATCCCAGGGCTGGTTCAGGGTGGGATTTGAGGCGTCCTGAAAGGAAAGGACGCCGGTGGCCCCGTAGTCGCCGGGGGCGTCCACCGGGTCATTGACCTGGTTGCCATCGCTCCAGGACCGGCGAACGGAGTGCAGATTGAACCGTCGTTGCCACCCCCCGGTATCGAGCAGGTTGAACAACCGGAGTTCCGCGGCATCGATCCGGCTGTGCGGGGGAATGGCGGAGAGATCGAAGCGGAACAGGGGCTTGTCGGTCCCCCGGTCACTCGCGAAGAGCGTCGGGTCGCGTCCATGATTGAGCAGCCGCCCTGGCGGACTTCCCCAGTCGGCGTCACTGATCCAGGTATCGACGGCAGTCGTGGTCCCGGCGTAACCCTGCTGCAGCACGATGGAGCGCGGGCCGCTGACCGGCTCGACGTAGGCGTGGCCCTCGTCCGGTTCACTCCACGGCCCCGTCACCAGCGAGGTCTCCGCCCGCACCCGGTAACGGTGGGTTCCCGTCACCCCCACATCCTCGTGCACCAACACCGTCAGACCACTGGCAATGACGGATCCCTCGACCGCTCCGACGGGACTGCGCTCGACGGTGTAGGTGACCGGCCCGGGAACCGCCGCCCAGGTGATCCGCACCCGGCCGGGCAGACGGGGATCGCCGTCCGTCGCCGACACGTCGCCGGGCGCCCCCGGGACCTCCGGGGTGACCGGGGTCTTGCTCGCCTGCGGGGTGTTGCCATAGGCACCGAGGTTGACTCGTCCACCGTTGGGAACAGGCTCCAGGTCCGATCCGGACAGGGGATCGCCGGCGTCGATCCCATAACTGTTGCTCGAATCAACCACCCAGAGCCCGGCGCGCGAATCCCAGCGTCCGCCGGTGGAGCGCAGGTGGAAGTCGTCCCCGTCGGGATCCGCGAAAGCCGGATCGACCTGGAAGTTGCCTTCCCCGGCGATGGGCTCGGCGGAGAGGGTGAAGCGCGCCTGGATCGACGCGCTCGCGGGTTCTGCCACGTGAAAATCCGTACCGACGGGTCCGCCGCTGTTGCCCCAGAAGATGCAGTTGGTGACGAAGGCATCGGCTTCCGCCTCGACGAACAGCCCGTTGCCGCCCTCGCTGCCGCCGGTGTTGAACGCCACGGTGCAGTTGACCAACTCGAGCCGGGACTGGTTGGCGCCATCGACCCCGATCCCCGCGCCGAAAAGGCCTTCGCATCGGTTGTGGGCGATCACGTTGCCGATCAACCGGGCGTGGGCGCCCTCATCGAGGTAGAGGCCGCCAGCGTAGCTGGGGGCGAAATTCCCCAGAATCACGTTGCCGGACACCACAAAGTCGGTCCCCTCCCCCACCACAATGGCGCCCCCGCCCCAGCCGTAGCCGGTCAGCATGCCGACGGAATTGCGCTGAATGACGTTGTTCTCGATCACCCCCTGCCCCCCCACGAACAGGCCACCGCCATGATCGGATCCCGCCTCGTTGTCCTCGATCACGTTGCCGCGAATCACCAGGCCCGTCCCTTCCATCGAGGTGCCGATCCCGCCGGCCAATCCCGATCGGTTGCCGCGAATCACGTTGCCCTCGATCAGGATGTTGCTGCCCTCGAGCACGCCGATGCCTCCACCCATCAGGTCGCGGGTCTCCACTAGCTCCCCGTTGTCCTCGATGAGGTTGCCGCGAATCGTGACGTCGGCGGAGCCGGGCCAGCCATCCAACCGAATCCCCTGCAGTCCTCCCGTGATGTGGAACCCCTCGATGACCGTGCCGGAGGCGTCGTAGTCCAGCGCGATCACCGGTTGGGTCGGGGTGCCCCGGAGCACGGTCACGTGGACCTCGGGATCGCGGGTGGCGAAATCACCCCCGGCACCACCGGATGCGTACTCTGCCGCGGTGCCGCCAAAATACCCGCCGCGGAAGACGTACCAGTGATCGACCACGCTGAACCCGGCGTATTCACCAGCCGCCACTGCCAACTCCACCCCGTCCGAGGCAGCCGCGATCGCGGCAGTCACGCTCCGAAAGGGATACCGCGCCGTGCCGTCCTCGATGCCGCTGAGGTTGTCATCGTCCACGCAGAGGCGTCCCTGGCCGAAGGCGGTGAGAGTGCCGACCCCGAGCAGGAGGCAGGGGACCCTGACCCACCGCGCCAACCTCCTCTTTGCGGCTTCCGGCTTCCGGTCCGATGCAATCCAAGCGTTCACGCCTCGCAGACTGCCCCGCCGGAACGCCGCGTCAACCGGAAACCGCCTGCGACGGTTCACTCCTCACCTTCGCCTGCCAAATCGGGGAGGCCCATTTCGTTGGCTTGTGCGAAGTGGCCAAGGGCACGCTGCCACCGCCCGCCAACATCGGGTTCAAGCTGGATCACCTCGGCCCGGGAATCGGCTCCGGACTCACCGCTTGCTTCCAAACGGCGCGGATCGAAGGCCTTCCAGAGCCGTTTCTTTCGCGTCCTTTCCCGTGGTTCGCGGGCACTGAATTCAAAGCTGGCCCGCCCGCTGCAGGGGATCCCAGTACTGGGAGTGCGTCAGACCGATCGCCGGGCTGTTGATCGGGTCCACCGGCGGGTTGATCGACGAACTGGACCGCGCCTCGGCATGGCCATCGGCAAACACCGCCACCCCGCCGTCGCCGTGCCGGCCGTTGTCGATGCCCTCAAACGCCCGCGAACCGCTCCTGTCCGGGTCCATGCAGGACGTGGGCCACCAGAGGCTGCTGCTCCATTTGAGGTCGCTCTTGGGCATGCCATCTCCGACCACCAGCGTGCTGGTGGGGCTGCGGATCGCCGTGCGCTTGAACCAGGGTGCCGTGGCGTAGCTCCTTCCCCCCGCAGTAATCGAATGCGCGGTGTAAGGGTGCAAGCCCAGGAAGAACGCGTTGTAGCCGTAGCCGACCCGGTGCGCGTCGAACGCCCATTCCCAGAGGATCCCCTTGTCCGTGCGCCGGCCCTTGATGGAGGGACACCGGAACAGGTTGGACTGGCCGGAACCGTAACCGACGATGGCGGTCCCCCACCAATTGGTGAGGGAAATGGACTCGTCCGTGGTGTTGAAACCCTGGTTGCGATGCGCCGGGAACGTGTCCTGCATGTCGTCGGTGTAGAGCTGCATGAACAGCGCGACCTGACGCAGGTTGTTGAGACAGGCGATCCGGTTCCCCTTCTCCTTGGCCTTGGCGAGCGCCGGCAGCAGCATTCCCGCGAGGATCGCGATGATGGCAATGACCACGAGAAGTTCGATCAGCGTGAATGCGGAGCGCACGACCGGCCGGGGCTGTTTCATGGCCGCACCATAGCCGGACACCCGGGCAAACGCAACAGCAGTCCGGTGGTTCCAGAAACACCGCAGCAGCCGGTCTGAGGCGGTTCCGGAACTCTCTGTCCCGGTTGGAAGGAGCCACCTTGCGTCGGTTGCGTTTCGGGGATGCAACGTCGCTCCACCGGGCTGGGGAGGCCTCATTCCGGCGCGCTACGCGATGGGCCGTCCGCTCTGAAGGCCTCGTGGAAGAACACCCGGCCCGCGGGGACCGGGCCGCCAAACGAAAGCACGAAGGAGACCTCCGGGGGCACCCCATCGAGGACCAGTCCCGGGGCGTTCTCGAACCCAAACCTCCGGTAGTACTCCGGATGTCCCACGAGACAGCATCCGCGGGCGTCCATTGCCTTCAGTCGGCCCAGGCCTTCGCGGATCAACGCCGAGCCGACCCCCTGCCGCTGGTGTTCGGGCTGAACCGACACCGGCCCCAGTCCACACCAATCCGGGGTGCCGTCGGACAGGGTCACGGGCGAGAATGCGATGTGGCCAATCACGCGCCCCTCGAGTTCCGCCACCAGCCGGGTTCTGACGCGTTGACCCCACCGGCCGGTCCACGTAGCCTCCGCGCGCAAACAACGTCCGAGCAAAGGATTTCTGTGAACGTCAAGAAGGCCATCATCACCGCCGCCGGTCCCAATCAGCGGACGCTTCCCCTCCAGACCCTCATCGATCGCGACGGGGTGCAAAAGACCGCCCTCACCATCCTGATCGAGGAACTGGTTTCCGCCGACATCGAGGAGATCTGCGCGGTCGTGCATGCCGGGGACACCGAACTCTATCGTAAGGCCGCCGGGGATCACGTGGGGCGGGTGAGCTTCGTGGAGCAACCGCAACCGCTGGGGTACGGGCACGCCGTGTCCCTGGGCGGGGAGTTCACGGGGGAGGATCCCTTTCTGCTGATGGTGGCGGACCACCTGTATCTGAGCCAGGACGCACTCTCGTGCGCGGCGCAACTCGTCCGGGTGGCGGCGGCCGAGGAATGCGCGGTCTCCGCCGTGCAGGCCACCCACGAAAGCCACCTGCCGGACTACGGGGCGATTGGCGGAAATCCCCTGGCCGGCCGCGCCGGGTTCTTCACCGTCGACACGGTCATGGAAAAACCCACCCCGACGGTGGCGGAGCAGCGCCTCATGGTGCCGGGCCTCCGCGCCGGTTACTACCTTTGCTTCTTCGGCATGCACGTGATGACACCCACCTTGATGGAGGTGCTCGGCGAACTGGCCCGCTCCACCGAGGATCCGCGCCAGGTGCATCTCTCGGACGCCCTGCGCACCCTGGCCGGCCGGGAACGTCACCTGGCCTGTGAGCTCAAAGGCCGACGCCATGACATCGGGGCCCGGTACGGGCTGCTCACCGCCCAACTCGCCCTGGCTCTCGAAGGCCGGGACCGGGACGAGGTGCTGACCGGCCTGGTGGAACTGCTGGCGCGCGAACCCCGACGGTAGGCGGTCGTTGTCAGTGCAGCCCCAGCCCACCATGATCAATTCCCAACTCGTCGCGATCATCACCAGCCCGGACGCGGACATTCGCAACCGCTCCCTGGACCAGGTCTGCGCGCGTCTCACCCTGCCGGCCCTTCTGGCGGAGGCGGACGCCCTGGAGCGGTTTCGTCACCAGAGCGACAGCCTCTACGACCGGGTGCGGGCCCTGTTCTTTCTGTACGCGATTCACCGGTTCCACCTGCCGGCGCGGGAGGAGTTGAGCGGCGGAGCCTTGCTCCCGTTCGCCGGCTACGAACACCTGCTCAACCGGCGTTTTGAGGAGGCCGTGCAGAGCTTCCTGGAACTGCAACGGGAGGCGGGCCCCGGCGATGCCGGGTCGAGCGCCCTGGCCGCCGCCTATCACCGGCTGGCCTTTCAGACCCTGGCCGACCAGGTGCGCCGCAGCGTGCGCTCCGTGCGCGGCAACCAGTGGATGTTCCGCATGGGCCATCCGCTCGATCATCCGTTGCGCATCCGGCCCGAGTTGCTGCGACGCACGGACGACGGCACCCTGCCGATCCTGCGGGAGCGCACGCCCGTCCGCATGGACCTGAGTCATTGCGGCTGGAGCGACATCTTCTTTCTCGGCATGGATTTTCCCGAGGGGGCGCGCGTGCTGAACGTCTCCATCGATCTGGGGGTTCACGGGCGTGACGCCGCCCCGCAACCGCCGGTAGAAGCCTACCTGCGGGTGATCGACGAACCAGTCCTGCGCCTGGTCAGCGTGGATCTCGGGGCTCGCGCCGATGTGACCAGCCTGGCAGAGGTGTTCGATTTCGCCCGCGACTACCTTGGGTTGCTGAAAGCGGCGGTGATTGCGGCAGGAATTGTTCCGCCCGGCATCGAAGGAAGCGGGCACAGATTGGAGGACCTGCTGGCGCAAATCTGCGGTCCGGGACGGGGACTCGAGCTGGTCAGCCGCGTGAATGACATCCCGAAGGGCTCGCGGCTTGCGGTCTCCACGAACCTGCTGGCGGCGCTGGTGGCGGTCTGCATGCGGGCGACCGGCCAGACGGCGTCGCTGACCGGCGGCCTGGAGGAACCGGAGCGGCGACTGGTCCTCGCACGGGCGCTGCTTGGCGAATGGCTGGGAGGCAGCGGTGGTGGCTGGCAGGACAGCGGCGGCGTCTGGCCCGGCATCAAGCTGATCACCGGCGTGCTCGCGGAGGAGGGGGATCCCGAACACGGCATCAGCCGGGGTTGCCTCATGCCGCGACATCGGATCCTCGGCGGGGACGACGCCTCGGCGGCGACCCGCAAGCGACTCCAGCAGTGCCTTGTCCTCGTCCACGGCGGGATGGCGCAGAATGTCGGGCCGATTCTCGAGATGGTGACCGAGAAATACCTGCTGCGTTCCGCGAAGGAATGGCAGGCCCGGCTGGGCGCGCTGGGCATCCTGGAGGAGATTCTGGACGCGCTGCGGAACGGCGACATCCCCGCGATCGGCGACGCCACCACGCGCAACTTCGCGGGCCCGATCCAGACCATCATTCCGTGGGCCTCGAACTACTTCACGGAGACGTTGATCGCGCGGGCGCGCGCGGCCTTTGGCGGCGACTTCCACGGCTTCTGGATGCTCGGCGGCATGAGTGGTGGCGGGATGGGTTTCATTTTCGCGCCCGAGCGCCACGCCGAGGCACAGGCCCGGATGCAGGAAATCATGAGCACCGCCAAGCGGGAGTTGGAGCGAGCGTTGCCCTTCGCCATGGAGCCGGTGGTGTACGACTTCGCCATCAATGATCACGGCACGTGCGCGGACCGGTTGTCCGGGGCGGACGCCCTGATGCCCGCCGGTTACTATACCCTTGTCCTGCCGGATTTGTTGCGTCAGAGCCGACAGGATCTGCCATCCGCCCAGCGAACCGAACTCGACAAGTTCGGCGCCGCCTGCCGCACCCGGCCGGAACTCGGCCACATGGTCAAAACGCTGTTCGACGTCATGTTGCCGCGGGGGGCGACCGACGGCGCGGCGGACCGCAGCCTGCGCCAGATGTTGGAGGACCTTGGTTTCGATCGGGCCCAGCACGAGGTGATCCGACGCGACCTGGCGGAAGGCCGCATCGGGCTTTCCCAGAACCGGCTGCCCTCGACGGCGGTGATCGAGGACGTCCGGCCGGAGGATGTCGTGGACACACGGCCTTGGTTCCGCGGGGGTTCCGCCGAGGGCGATGACCGGCGCGAGATCGGTCGTCAGGCCCTGGCAGCGGGACAGGTCGCGGTGGTTTCGCTGGCTGCCGGGGCGGGCAGCCGGTGGACACAGGGCGCGGGTGTGGTCAAGGCGTTGCATCCCTTCTGCCGGCTTGGCGGGAAGCACCGGACCTTCGTCGAAACCCACCTGGCCAAGAGCCGCCGGGTCTCGCAGGAATCGGGTGCATGGATTCCCCACGTCTTCACCACCAGTTACCTCACGCACGATCCCATCGCAGACTTCCTCAAGGGCCAGGGGAACTACGGCTACGCCGGACCACTGGTGCTGTCAGCGGGCCGCGCCGTGGGTTTGCGGTTGGTGCCGACCGTGCGCGACCTCCGGTTTCTCTGGGAGGAGATGCCGCAGCAGGTGCTCGATGAACAGCAGCAGAAGGTGCGCGAGAGCCTGCACACGGCGCTGATCAACTGGGCCCGCTCCACCGGCGAGGCATCGGACTACACCGACAACGTGCCGTCGCAATGCCTGCATCCGGTGGGACACTGGTTCGAGGTGCCGAACCTGCTGCGCAACGGCGTCCTGCGCGACCTGCTCCGGGAACGCCCCGCCCTGAGCCACCTGCTGCTCCATAACATCGACACGCTCGGGGCGGACGTGGATGCCACATTGCTCGGGGAACACATCCGGAGCGGCGCCACGTTGACCTTCGAGGTGATCACGCGGCGACTCGAGGATCGCGGCGGCGGCCTGGCCCGAGTGAACGGTCGGACGCGTCTGGTCGAAGGTCTGGCCATGCCGCGCGAGGAGGATGAGTTCCGGCTGAGCTACTACAACTCGATGACCACCTGGATCCAGGTGGATGGCTTGCTCCGGACTTTCGGTCTGAACCGTGAAGACCTCGCCGACGAAGCGAGGGTGCTGGCCGGTATCCGGTCGGTCGCCGGACACCTGCCCACCTACATCACGGTCAAGGATGTGAAGAAGCGATGGGGCCACGGTCAGGAGGACGTCTTCCCCGTCACGCAATTCGAGAAGCTCTGGGGCGACATGACCACGCTCGCCGAGGTGGACAGCCGGTTCCTGGTGGTACCCCGGTTGCGGGGTCAGCAACTCAAGGACCAGGCGCAACTCGACGGCTGGCTGCGCGATGGTTCCGCGGCATACGTCGAGGGTCTGTGCGCCTGGGAATGAGCAAGACCGTCGAATGCTACGGTCGCGGATTCGTGGCCGCCGCCGCCGCCGGGGTGTGGCAAAACTGCTTGCGACCCCTTGTCAGGATCCCATAATGCCGGGCCGTCGCGGGACAGCGGCGTTACAGGGAGTCCCTGGGTTGGTAGCTCAACGGTAGAGCAGCGGCCTTTTAAGCCGTTGGTTCTCGGTTCGAATCCGAGCCAGCCCACCACCCTCTCCCCCCTTGGGGATCAACCGGGGTTCTGCCCGTTGGAGAGAGCCGGCAGCCTTCCCGGCCGCACCCAGGTGAACCACGCGGCAACCAGCAGCAGCAGCAAGCTGAAACCGCCCAGGGTCTGGATCACCATCCGGAAAGCCGCCTCCTGCTCCGCGGCCTTGAACGCCGGCACCCGCAGCACCAGGGTCGCGCCGTAGCCCAGAGCCACCAACACCAGCCAGGGCACCGCGGCGAAGCGTCCCCGGGCCAGCAGGTTGCCGATCAGCACATTCGCCAGCGTCAACGGCAGCATGCACCAGGCAAACCATGGCACCAACGGCGCCACCCGCAGATACTCCGGCTTGTAGATGATCCGCAACGGCAACTCCGGCAGGACCGTGCAGGCCACGGCGGCCGCACCTCCCATGAGCGCCGTCGCGCCCAACGCCAGGAACATCACCCGGGTCTCCTGCGAGAGGGACGCGCTGCGAACCACCTTGGGGAACATCACCGCCACCAGCGGCACGGTGAAGAACACCAGCGCCCGCCCCAGCATTCCCGGGGCGGCATAGTAACCCACCACCTCCTCGGGCCAGACGCCCTTCACCACGAGCATGTCGGCGGCCATGACAAACTGGCTCGCCCCCAGCCCCAGACTCAACGGCACGACGCGTCGCAGCCACCCACGCCAGTTCACCGTCGTCCCGTGGCCCGTGACCACGCGTCGGGTCTGCCACAAGGCAACCCAGACACAGACCCAGAAGCCGATCAGGGCCGCGGTAACCGCCCCCACGGCCTGCCAGCCCAGCACGGTCACCAGCAGGAGCACCATCAGGAAACGCCCCAGCCCGTTGAACACCTGCAGCCAGCCCAGCCAGAGGAAGTCCTGTTCTCCCTGCAGAACGCCTTGAAGAATCGGCCACCAGACCATCGCCAGACCGATCAAAAGCGTGATCCACAGCAAGGAAGGCTGGGTGATTTTCCAGTAGTCCAGTAGAGGTCCCTGGAAGGCCAGCACGACCAGCGCCAACCCCAGCCAAACCAGGGTCATCGCCCCCAGACCCCACCGGACCAGGGCCGAGAGTTCGTGCTGCTTCTCCGGGGTCACGGCGGCGGCGGCCTCGTTGGCAAAGACGGTCTGCAGACCGATCGCCGGGATCATCATCAGGTTCATCACCTGTAGCATCGTGCCAAACACCCCGTACTGCCCCTCGCTCATGCCCGCGGCCGCCGGTTTGTGAACCAGCCACATGAAGCACCCCCCGAGCGTGGTGGCAATCACCATCCAACCGCTCTGGCGGAAAAAGGTCAGCTTGCTCGAATGCTCGGTTGTCATGTCCCGCTCACGCCCCTCCCCCCCCCTTCGCATCACGCAGGGTGCCCTCGATGAAATCCACGGCCCGCCCGGTCACGACCGGCCAGTCCAACTCCCGGGCCACCCCCGCGGATGCCGCCCGTGCCGGTGAAGCGACGTTCTCCGCCGGCTCATCCAACCGCTCGATGATCGCCTTTGCGAACGCCGCGCCGTCGAATCCCGCGAAGCGAATCAGGGGTTCGTCACGGAAGTAAAGTTGAATTGCCTCCAATGCGGTCGAGACCACCGGCAACCCCAACGCCAGATACTCCACCGCCTTCGCCACAAACGCGCAATGCGTCCCACCCGTCCCCTCGTAAGGCACAAGCCCCAGTCGGCAGCGCGAAAGTTCTCCCGCCACCTGGTCGTAGGGAACGAAGTCCACGTGCTCAACGGCGGCAGCGAACCCGCGGCGCGCCGCCACAGCAAGAAACCGTCCCAACGCCGCGGTCCGCCGACCGACCAGCCGAAACCGCACTTCCGGCCGCGCCTCATGAACCCGGGCGAAGGCCTCCTCCGCAATCGGGCCCAGGTGGTGATGATCGAAGGAGCCATGCATCACCACGACGGGCGGCCCCTCGAAGCGCCCCGGCACAACGGATTCCTCGAACTGAAACCGGCTCGCGTCGTAACCGTAGTTGATCGGGCACAGCCGCTCGCGCGGATAACCGGTGGCCGCAATCCGTCCGGCCAGCACTTCTGACACGGTCAACACCCCGTCCGCGGACGCCCGGGACGGCAACGCCATTTCAAACCGGTTCAAACGCCTCAGCACCGGACGGGGCATCAACCATGCGGGCCATGACTCCATGAAGCCGGTCAGGAAGTCGAGGTAGTTGAAAATCACCGGGACCCGCAGCCGGCGTTTGAGGCACCCCGCCGCCACCGCCGAAATCGTGTGTTGCGCAATGATTGCGTCAAAGCTGCGAACGCGCGCCGCCACCACCCCCACGAGCCGCGTCAAGGCGTGCGGATAGAGCAGGTACTTCACGGTTCGCATTCGCGTGTAACGGCCCATCTTCCAGGCCAGAAACGGGGTCCAGGCAATGCCGAGCCGGTGGCTCACCTCGCGTCGATCCGGGGCTTCCGGCGCAAAGACGTGCACGCCATGACCGCGTCGACGCAACTCCTCGACGAGATACCGGGCCTCCGCCGACCCGCCCCCCGTCGGCGGGTGAAACGGCTCATGGGTGAGGAAGGCCAGGCGCATGAGGGAATCAAGGCTGCGCCCGCAGGAACCGGCCAAGAATCGCCGTCGCGGATTCGAGCGAACGCAGGCTGATCCATTCGTCGGCCGTGTGGGCCTGGGCAATGTCGCCGGGACCGAAGACCACGCTGGGAATGCCGCCCTCCGCCAGCACCGCGGCGTCGCAGAAATAGTGCACGCCGACCGGTTTCCGAGCCCCGGCCGCCCGCATCAACTCGCTGACCAGCGGAGTCGTCGGATCGGTTTGCAGCGGATCGCAGTTCACGCCTTTCTGATCCACCAGTCGCACCCCCAGGCCCGCCTCCCGGAAGACGGCGCGCAGTTCCCGCATCACGCCGGCGCACGATTCGCCCGGCAAGGTTCGACGGTCCACCTGGATTTCGCAGGCGTCCGGCACAATGTTCGGCTGCGTGCCCCCGGCGATTGCGCCCACGTTGATGGTCGGCGGTCCCAGCAGCGGATGCGAGCGCTGTCGGAGCGATTCGGCGTACGGCCCCTCCAGCAATTCCACCACCCTGGCCGCAACATGCACGGCGTTGCGCCCCAGGTGAGGCGTCGCCCCGTGAGCGGCTTTCCCGCGGGTGAACAAGCGCAGCCAGACGTCGCCCTTGTGCGCGGTGACAACTTTGAGCCGGGTGGGTTCCCCCACGATGGCGAGGTCGGCCGTGAACCGGGACGCCGCAAGCCGGCGCGAGCCCAGTTGCTTGTATTCCTCGTCCACCAGACCGGCGAAAACGATCTCGGTGTTCTCCGGTCGCCGTCCGCTCCGGGCAAGTGCCAGCAAGGCAGACAACATCGCAGCCACGCTGCCTTTCGTATCACAGGCGCCGCGCCCGTACAGGCGGTCGCCGTTTGTCCTTGGCTTCAGTTGGGCCGGGGTTGCGCCCACGGTGTCAATATGGGGGGCGAGGACGATTCGCCGGTTGGGCCGCCCGGAGGGAACCAGGCGCAGAAGCACGTTGCGGCGACCCGGGAGCACCTCCATGGATTCGACATCCAACCTGTGCTTGCGGCCGAGCGACTCGAGGTGGTCGGCCACCCGCGCTTCGCCCGCGAGAGGATCGCCGATCGGGGCAAGCGAAGGGTTCACGCTGGGAAGCGCGATGAGTTCTCGGAGCAACTTGGCTGGATTGACGGTCATGTCGGTCTCATCGCCGGGACTCGCTGCTTCAGGGCAACGGGCCAGACGAAGTCGCCATAGTGCGGGCAGGACGCCGGGTCAGGCAAGTCGAGCCGCTTGAAGTCCGAAATCCGGGCTGCCGACAATGGAGTTCCCGATTACTCGTACCGCAATGCCTCAATCGGGTTCAGCCGGGCCGCCTTGAGCCCCGGGAACAGGCCGGCGACCACACCCACAAACGCGCTGAAGCAGACCGCCACGATCAGGGCGAACGGCGTGATGACGGGCAGGTTTCCCGTGGGGGTGATGTGGGCCAGGAGCCAGACCATGCCGTACGAAGCCACCACTCCCGCCGCGGCCCCAAGCAGCGCGATCACGAGGCTTTCCACCAGCACCTGGGAGAAGATCGCAAACCCGGAGGCGCCCACCGCCTTGCGGATGCCGATCTCGCGGATCCGCTCGTTGATGCTGGCCAGCATGATGTTCATGATGCCAATCCCCCCCACCAGCAGGCTGATGCCAGCGATGGTGCCGCCGCTGATGCGGGTGTTGCGGATCTGCGTGTTGATCTGGTCAAGGTTGTTTTCCTGGGTCTGAAAGGTGAAATCCTCGATGCCGCGATGGGAAACCATCATGACATTCCGGGCCTGCTGCAGCGCGGGCTCCAGCACCCCCATGTCGCGCACCTTGATGTCGATGTCGCTCAGCCGCCAGTCGGGGATGCCGTCGCGATCCCCGGCCGCCCGGAAGCGGATGTAGGAGGTGTTCAACGGCATGTAGACCGTGGTGTTCTTGCGCCAGAAGGCCCAGTTGCCGCGACCCCAACCGCGCCGCCGCTGGGGGCCGGCCTGTTCCTGTTTCGGGGCGTTCGCGCGCGCCTCGCGTTCGCGACGTTCCTCCTCGCTTTCGTAGTGGGTCAGCATCCCCACGATGGTGAAGGGCTGACCGCGAATCTGGATGGTCTCCCCAATCGGGATGATCTCGTGACCCACCTCCTCCGGCGAACCGAACAACTCGTCTCGGATTCCCGTGCCGATGACGCACACCGCACGCGCCTCCTCCTCGTCGATGTCCGAGAAGAAGCGTCCGTGCCCCATGGTGTGCAGGTTCATCTCCAGGACGGCCGGCCAGACGCCGACGCATTCGCTGGGCCAGGTGGCCTTGTCGCCCCGGGTGATCATGGCGCCGTTGACCCGCATTTCCGGCGACACCAACCGCAGCAGGGGCGCGCTCTCCCGGAGGCCGATCACGTCATACATCGTGCGTCCCGGGGCCTGGTCGGCCAGATGCTCCTGGTCCGGCGGCACATCCTCCTCGCGGATCAGCACCTTGTCGGCGCCGCCCATCGCGATCATGGACTCCTTCATGCCGTTCTCCATGCCCTTGATCAGGGCGGACATGCCCACCAGACTGGCGACGCCGAGGACGATCCCCAGCATCGTGAGGAGCGACCGGGCCTTGTGCGCCCAGATCTCCTTGAACCCCGCGACGATGGTGTTGAGCAGCTGCATCGGTTCGGGATCAGTCAGTCATAGCGCAGCGCTTGAATCGGGTGGAGCCGGGCGGCCTTGAGCGCCGGGAACAACCCGGCCAGCACGCCCACCGCCACGCTGAAACCGAAGGCGAGGGCCATCGCGCCAACCGTGATGATGGGGGTGTTTTCGGTGGGAGAAAATGACCCGATGAGACCGAGCAGGCCAAACGAGGTGGCCAGTCCCGCGAGCCCGCCGATCACCGCGATCACCACACTTTCCACCAGGATCTGGGTGAAGATGTCGGCGTTTGAGGCGCCGATGGATTTTCTTATCCCGATTTCCCGGACCCGTTCGGAGATGCTGGCCAGCATGATGTTCATGATCCCAATCCCCCCGACCAGCAGCGCGATCCCGGCGATCAGACCGCCGCTCATCTGCGCGTTCCGCACGAACCGGTCGATGTTCTCCGCCCATTCCTCCTGGGTCCGGAAGGAGAAGTCCTCGATACCGCGGTGGGTCGTCATGAGGATGTTCCGGATCTGCTGCAGGGTGGTGGCCAGGGTGTCCACGTTCTGGAGCTTGACCTCGAGACTGGAGAGGGGCGGCGAGCCCGAGGGGCTGTCGGGAATCCCGCTGGGACCGCGCCAGTCAAACTCGGTATCCTGCTGACCCGACATCCGGAACTTCATCCACATGGTGTTCAGCGGCATGAGGACGGTGGCGTTCTTGAGGCGGTATACGAAGTTCCCCCCGTGCGAGTGTCCACGCTCGCGACTCGGTCCGGTCTGTTTCTCCTTCGGTTGTCTGGCCGCCAACTCCCGTTCCTTCCGTTCCTGCTCGCCCTCGTAATGCTCGAACATGCCGATGATCGTGAAGGGAACCTGGTTGATGTAGACGGTGCGACCGATGGGGATCACCGGCTCGCCGGTTTCCTCGGGGGAACCCCAGAGTTCGTCACGGGTGGCGGTGCCAATCACGCACACGTTGCGGGCCATCTCGTTGTCGATCTCGTTGAACATCCGTCCGTATTGGATGACGTGCTCATCCATCTCCCGCACGACGGGCCAGCCACCGCAGCAGTTGTAGGGGCGAAAGCGCTTGCCATTGGCGGTCAGGGTGACCCGCAGGTACATCTCCGGCGAGATGATCCCAATGTGCTCCGCCCCGGCCCGGATGGCATGGACGTCACTCAGGGTCACGCCCCTGGCCTGGTCCGCCAGGTGCCGTTGTTCCACCGGCACCTCCTGCGGTTCGATCCGGATCTTCTCCAACCCGCCGATGGCGATCAACGCCTCCTTGGCCCCCCGCTCGATCCCCTTCACCAGCGCCGACATCGCGACGAGACTCGACACGCCCAGAATGATGCCGAGCATGGTCAGCAGGGACCGGAACTTGTGCGCCCAGATCTCGCGGAAGCCGACACCCAGTGTCACCCCCAGATTCGCGGAGGCATGATGCGCCACGGAGGTTCTGTCGTCGGGTGCACTCACGATCCCTGGGTCTCCGCGCCCCCGGCCTCATGTGGCACCCGCGCCCCCTTGGGGCTCAACCCGGCCAGCGTCAGGTCCAGTTTCTCAGCGATCTTGCCATCGCGAATCTCAATGCGCCGCGGCGTCACGGCCGCAATTTCCGGATCGTGTGTCACCAGCACAATGGTCCGGCCTTCCGTGCTGAGGTGGCGGAAGAGGTCCAGGATCGCCTCGCCCGTGTGGGTGTCGAGGTTGCCGGTCGGTTCGTCCGCAAAGATGATCCGGGGATTGTTGACCAGGGCCCGGGCGATGGCCGTGCGCTGCTGCTGTCCGCCGGAAAGCTGGCTGGGACGGTGCTTGCAACGATTGGCCATGTCCACCTGCTCGAGCGCCGCCATCGCGCGCTCCCGCCGTTGCCTCCCGGAGATCCCGCTGTAGACCATCGGCAACTCGACATTCTGCAACACGCTCAACTTCGGCAGCAGATTGAAGAACTGAAACACGAACCCGATCTTGCGGTTGCGAATGGTGGCCAACTGCCGGGTCGTCGCGGACTGAATCATCGTGCCATCGAGGCGGATCGAACCGTGCGACGGCGAATCCAGGCACCCCAGGATGTGCATCAACGTGGACTTGCCGCTGCCCGACGGGCCGATGATCGAGATGAACTCACCCTCGTCGATGTCCAGCGACACATCGTCCAGCGCGCGAATTTCCTCGCCGCCGAGGTGGTAGATCTTGCTGACGTTGCGAAGCTCAACGAGCGCCATAAGCCGGGTTCGCTTGCGCTCAGGCGTTGCGCGTTGCCGTGGGAACCGCGGTGGAGGCCCCGGTCTGACCGCCCGGCGACGCGGCCTTCGCGGTCTCGTTCTTGCGGACCAGCTTCTCGTCGGGCATCTGCAGGGCCACGACGTCGCCCGGCTTCAGCCCGGCCTGAATCTCGGCAAGGAAGTTGTCCGAAACCCCCAGCGTGATGAGGCGCCGCTCATACATCTCGCCCGCCTTCACGTAGACAAAGCGCTCGCGTTCGCCGGTCTCCTCGTTCTTCTCGGTGAAGACCGCCACCACCGGGACGGCCACCACGTTGGCCGCGGAATCGACCGGGATCTTCACGTTTGCCGTCATGCCGGGACGCACGCGACGGTCGGGGTTTTGGAGCAGGATGCGGGCGGCAAACCCTTTCAGGTTGTTCTTGAAGGTCGCCTGCGGGGCGATCCGTTCCACCACGCCGGTCACGCTCAAGCCGGCAACGGCCTCCACGGCGATTTCGACCTCCTGGCTGACTTTCAGCCGGGGCACGTCCGCCTGGTTCACATGGGCGTTGATCACCAGGTTGTTGAGGTCGGCGATGGTGAGCACCTCCGTGCCGCTGTTGAAGCCGCCGGACCCCGAAACGGCCTGGCCGATGGACACCGGCCGGGTCAGCACCGTGCAGTCAAAGGGCGCCCGCACCTCCGTCTTGGTCAGCTGTTCCTGCACCTTGGCCAGTGACGCCTGGGCACTTTCCAGCGAGTTCTGGGCCAGCTCGAAGGTCGTCTTGGCGTCGTCGTACATCTCCTGGGAAATCAGCTTCTCCTGCAGAAGTTCCTGGGCCCGCTGGTAATCGCGCTGGCTCTTCTCGAGCTGCAACCGGGCCCGTTCCACGGCCACGTTGATCGAATCGAAATCCTTGCGAAGCTCCTTGTCGTCCAGCTTGAAGAGGAGTTCGCCCTTCTTGACGTCGTCCCCCAGGTCGACGGGCAGCGTCTCGATCCGACCGTTGATTTCCGGCCGAACCGACACCTGCTCCGCCGGAGTGATCTCCCCGGCGGCGTTCACGGCGAAGTTGATGTTGGTCTGAATGGCCGTCGCCAGGGTGGGCAGGGCGCTCAGGGCGGTGTCCGCGGTTGCGGGTTTCAGTTTCCCGCGGTACCACCACGCCGCACCGGCCAGTCCCAGCACCACCACCAGAAGGATCAGCTTCTTCATGTCTCTTTCGTCACTTCCAAAACACAGGAGGCGCCGCGCCCCGCCCCAACGCGGACCGGCGTCTCCAAATCTCCCGACCAGACCAAGCTCCGGCTTTGGACGCCCGTGGTACCCGGAGCATTCAAGATCCAGGCCACTTTGCCTGTCCCGACCCCCGTCACCCCGCGGAATCCCGCACCTCTCCCGCCGCCGCAAACACCTCCTGCACCGGCACCCCCGACCGTTCCGCCAGTTTCCGGCAACTCTCGTACTCCGGCGCCCACTGCACCCGCCGGCCGTCCAACCGCCCCTCCTTCACGGTCACAGGACCGAAACGCGTGGAAACCTCGAGGAAACGACGACGCAGTTTGCGCCGTTCCGCCACCGTCTGCCGCAGGCCGAACGCCGTCGTTTCTGTCAGTATTCGCCGGGCAAACTCATCCGCCCGTTCCACCGGACAGAGCAACGTCACCAGCACGCCGGGACGTTGTTTCTTCATCTGGACCGGGGTGCAAAAGGCGTCCAAGGCCCCCGCCGCCAGCGCCCGCTCCAGGAAGTCGCCCAGTACTTCTCCGGAAACGTCGTCCAGATTCGTCTCCAGCACGGCCACCCGGTCCTGTTCCCAGTCCGAAGCGAACTCGCCCTGAGCCACCGCCCCCCCCAGAACCGCCCGCAACACGTTCGGCCGGGTGCGATTCTCCCGCGTGCCCAGGCCATACCCCACTTTCACCGGCCGCAGACCGCTCGCGGGACCGAACGACTCGGCGAATTCCACGAGCAAGGCCGCCCCGGTCGGCGTCACCAACTCGCCCGGTTCCTCGCACTGAGAATACGGCACCCCCCGTTGCGCGAACAACTCGACCGTCGCCGGCACCGGCACCGGCAACCGGCCGTGCGCGCAATCCACGAAACCGGTCCCCTCGGTCACCGCCGACGCCAGCAGCCGCGGTTTGCCGAGCAATTCCAGCCCAATGCAAGCGCCCACGATATCCACGATCGAGTCCACCGCCCCCACCTCGTGGAAATGAACCTCGTCCGCCGGCAATCCATGCACCTTGCCTTCAGCCTCCGCCAACCGGGCAAACACGGCCGTCGACCGCTCCTTCACCCACTCGCTCAACGGACTGGCAGCGATGAGTTCGCGAATGTCCCGGAAGTTCCGCGCCTCGTCGTGATGATGAGCGGTGTTCGCACCGGCCTCGTGCCCGTGATGATGCCCGTGAACCTGGCCGTGTTCATGCCCCCCGTGGTGGGGATGATCCTGGGCGGCGGCGGCACGGTGCGAATGGTGGCCGTGGGCCCCGTGTTCCAGGTGGACGTCAAACTTCGTGCCGCTGATCCCGCCCTGTTGACGTTTGGCTGAATGCAGATGAAATCCCCCGACGTTCAACGTGGCCAGCGCATCCTGGAGTTGCCGGAATTCCACGCCCAGATCGAGCAGCGCCCCCACAAACATGTCGCCGCTGATGCCACTGCTGAGATCGAGATAGAGCGTGTTCATGCTGGCAGAACGAGTCCAGCCGCGGATGCACGCAAATGCACGCAGATGAACCCGAGTCGTTCCGCCACCTCCGCGGGGCATCCACTCCGCCCCGGACAGAAGGTGAGCTTCGGCTTTCTCGCCTGGGATTCCCTATCCGCGTTCATCTGTGTTCCTCTGCGGTGTCACCCCGCCCGGACTCCGCCGCGAGGGCGTTGATCTGGCTGGCCGCAAAGCCGGCGCCAAACCCGTTGTCAATGTTCACCACCGTCACCCCGCTGCCGCAACTGTTCAGCATCCCAAGCAAAGCCGCCACGCCGCCAAAGCTCGCGCCATAGCCAATGCTGGTCGGAACCGCGATCACCGGCCGCGACACCAAGCCCGCCACGACACTCGGCAACGCCCCCTCCATTCCCGCCACCACCACGATGACATTGGCCGCCTGGACGGTGTCGAGTCGCCCCAACAAACGGTGCAGCCCCGCCACGCCGACGTCGTAGATTCGCTCCACCCGGTTGCCCATGACGTCCGCGGTCACCGCGGCCTCCTCCGCCACCGGCAAATCGCTGGTGCCGGCGCAGACGACCGCGACCGACCCGGGGCGTTTCGCCAGCGGCTTCCTCTCAATCGTGATGCAGCGGGCCGCCTCGTGGTGGACCGCCTTGCCCAACCGGCGTTGGACCGCCACCGCATGCTTCGCCGTGACACGCGTGATCAGCACCCGACCTTCGTGTTTCCAGAGCCGGGCGGCAATCTGCGTGACCTGTTGCGGGGTCTTGCCCGCGCCGAAGATCACCTCCGGAAAGCCCTGCCGCAATCCCCGATGGACGTCCACCTGGGCAAAGCCGAGATCCGCCACGGGCGCGGCACGGAAAGCGCGAAGCACTCGGGCAATGTCCACCTTCCCGGCTCTGAACTCCTCAAGCAGGGCAATGGCCTCAGCAGTTAGCACAGCCGGAAAAGTGCCACGCAGCACCGGGTGGGGTCACGCGGGAAAAGCGTGACCCCCACCATGCCCCCCCCCGCCGGAACCGGGCCAGGCCTCCCTCGCGCCGGCTTCACCGGTCGGACCGGTCAGACTTGGGCGGCGTCTGCCCGCCCCCCGCTCCGCCCCCCGCCGGCCCGGGCACAAACTTCAGCGCCACACCGTTGATGCAGTAGCGCAAATTGGTGGGGGTGGGGAAACCTTCCCCCTTGAACACGTGCCCCAGGTGTCCGCCACACACCGCGCACAGCACCTCGGTACGAACCATGCCCATCGCGAAATCATCCCGCGTGATGACGTTCTTCGCGTCGGCGGGATCGTAGAAGGACGGCCAACCGCAGTGCGAATCGAACTTCTGGTTCGACGAAAACAGCTCGGCACCGCATCCCGCACAGTAGTAAGTCCCCTGGCCCTGGCGTCTGAACTGCTCGTAAACCGGGCCGAAAGGCCGTTCTGTGGCGGCGTGGCGCAACACCTGGTACTGCTCCTGGCTGAGTTGCGCCCGCCATTCGGCATCGGTCTTGACGACCTTGTTCGTCGGTGGCGGAGGCGGTTGTCGATAGGCTTCCATACGCGTCGTGGCGGCAGGGCGGCAGGCCGAGAGCGAGGCCATCATCCCAACCAATAATGTCAAGCAGTCGAGCTGTCCCATGGCCCGCAAGTTACCGCGCCCCGCGCCCGACGCAAGTGCGCCCCGGGGTCAGTCCCGAGTATTGTAGTCATGGCCCGGCCGTAGGTCCCGGCATGGCGGTGCAGTCGCGACCGGCTGACCGAGACCGGCATCCCGGGGCAAGCGGCGTCCGGAAGGCAAAAGGGCATGATACTATTGACTGACCCCTTCGCGGGTCTGGCACATTGCCTGCGGCGCACTTGGATTGACCCGTCATGCCGGCGACCGATCAGACCCGTGGCAAACTCAGCACGGTGCCGCACAAACCGGGCGTGTACCTGATGAAGGACCGCTTCGGTACGGTGATCTATGTCGGCAAGGCGCGCGACCTGCGGCGGCGCGTCAGCCAGTATTTCCATCCGTCGCGGCGCCAGGGCTGGGATCTCAAGTTGAACGCGCTCATCGAGGCCATTCACGATTTCGACGTGCATGTGGTGCGCAGCGATGCGGAGGCGCTCCTGCTCGAGGGCCGGTTGATCAAGGAGTTCCGGCCGCGCTACAACATCAGCTTCCGCGATGACAAGAACTTCCTCCTGCTCAAGGTCAACCTGAACGACCCCATCCCGCGCTTCACCTTCACCCGGTTGCGGAACGACGAACAGGCGCGTTATTTCGGGCCGTTCGTCAGTTCGGGTGCCTTGAAGCGGACCCTCAATCTGGTCCGCCACAAGTTCAACCTGCGCGGCTGCCGGCCGCTCACCCCCGGCGAGGCGGACTACAAGCACTGCCTCTACGCGCATCTGAAGGTCTGCACGGCGCCCTGCATCGGCAACGTCACGCTCGAACAGTACCGGATGCAGGTGCAGGCAGCCTGCGACTTCCTGGACGGGCAGTGCGCCGAAATGGCGGGGCAACTCGAAGCCGACATGCGCCGGGCCGCTGCGAACCTGGAGTTCGAGAAAGCCGCCCAGTTGCGCGACCTGCTCGACGACATCCGCCGGACCACCCAACGCACCGAGAAGTTCGAGCGGGTGCCCTACAACCTGCCGGTTGCGGTCAATCCGACCAAGGACCTGGAGGAACTCGCGGAACTGCTCGACCTGCCCGCTCCGCCCGCGCGTATCGAAGGCTTCGACATCTCGAACATCAGTGGCACGTTCATGGTGTCGTCGATGGTCTGTTTTCGCAACGGCCGACCGGATCGCGCGGCCTATCGGCGCTTCCGCATCAAGGACGTGGCCGGCCAGGATGATTTCGCCTGCATGGCGGAGACCATCCGGCGGCGGTACACGCGGGTGCTCCGCGAGATGAAGGGCAAGGGGGCCCAACCGACCCCCGGTGCGGGCGGGGGCCAGCCTTCGCCACAGGATTTCCAGCAACTGGTGGACGAGGTTGCCGCGGCGGCGAAACGTGGTCCGGTGAAAGCCTCGGAACAGGCGGAGAATCCGAACCGCCGACTGCCCGACCTGATCCTCATCGACGGCGGCAAGGGACAACTGAACGCGGCGGTGGGCGAACTGGCAAAGCTGGGACTCGAGCAGATCCCGGTCATCGGCCTCGCGAAGGAGTTCGAGGAGATTCACCGTCCCGGCCAGACGACGCCATTGCGATTGAGTCATGACACCGGCGCACTGAAACTGCTCCAACGGGTGCGCGACGAATCCCATCGCCTGGCGAACACCTATAACGCCCAACTCCGTCTGCGCCGCATTTCCGAGAGCCTGCTGGACGAGTTCCCCGGCATCGGTGAGGCCCGTAAGAAGGCGTTGTTCAAGCGGTTCGGTTCGATCCAACGCCTCCGCCAGGCAAGCGTCGAGGAGATCGCCACGGTCCCCGGTTTCGGCGGGAAGACCGCCGCGGACCTCAAAGCGTTCCTGGAATCCCGTTCCGCAAAGGACCGCGCAGCCGGGACGGAATCAGGACGGGCGGGTTGACCTCTGACAGCGCCGTAACGGTGCTGTCAAACCGGGGAGCGCACGCGGCTCGCGTGCCGTGCCCGGCGGCCCGCCGGGCAAATCCGAACCGTCCTGAGGTCACGGTTCGCTGACTGTGCCATGCCGCCGGGAACCAGTCGGGGAGCCGCTGATTGGAGCAGCCGGGCCGGCCGCGCTCCCCATTGCTGCTGCCTGGATCCAGCGAACAGCCTGCACAGTCATCCGCTCTTGCCGGTGGGCTCAGCGCATCTGACGGGCATTGCGGACTCACGCCAAAGAGTCTCCCGGCGCTTATCCGCGTCCATCTGCGTTCATCTGCGGTTTCCGGTCGGGGCTACAGCCCGTTCCCGGTCGCGGCCCTATTTCCCGCAGCACTGCTTGTACTTCTTGCCACTGCCGCAGGGGCACGGATCGTTGCGGCCCACCTTGGGCCCGGTGCGGACGGGACGCGCCTTGGTGACCGCCTCGGTGGCTTCGGACACCATGTCACTGGCGGCGGTGCCGTCGGGCGCCGCCGTGGCGCCACCGCCACCGAGCGTCTGGGCCTGGGCATGCTGGGTGCGCTGCGGCAGGTTTCGCAGGAAGTTCTCGAACGCCATCATGCTCGAAGCGCTGCGGAAGACGTTATGGCAGATCTCCGTCTTGATGTTGATCATCAAGTCGTCGAAAAGCTTGAACGCCTCGATCTTGTACTCGATGAGCGGATCGCGCTGGCCATGGGCCCGAAGGCCGATGCTGTACCGCAGGCTGTCGATGCTGTAGAGGTGTTCCTGCCAGAGGCGGTCGATGGCACTGAGGATGGTGTAGCGCTCGACGGTCTTGAGCCCCTCCGGTTCCTCGTACTTGACCTTGATTTCGTAGGCGTGGCGGACGCTTTCGATGAGAAACTGCGCGAGCGCGAACTGGGCCGCACTGAGCCCCTCGAACAACGAGCCCTGAACGGGATCCTCGCTGCCGGCGTTCGCCACCTCGACCATCTTCTCCTCCGGAATCCCCAGCGGGAAGTTCAGGTTGACCCAGTCCGACAACGCGCGCTTGTCCCATTCCAACGCGTCGGCGGTTGACGAGGTGGTCTGGCGCACCTTCTCGACCACGACCTCCTCGATGATGTCCATCAGGCGGTCGCGAACATCGTCGGCATGGATGATCTCGTTACGGAAGCCGTAGACGATCTCACGCTGGCGGTTCATGACATCGTCATACTCCAGCGTGCGTTTGCGGATCTGGAAGTTGTGCTGCTCGACGCGTTTCTGGGCCTGGCCGATGGAGCGGTTCAGGAACGGATGCTCCAGTTCCTGGCCCTCCTCCACTCCCACCCGCTCCATGATCTTCACGATCCGGTCGGACCCGAACA